>OY970283.1:0-3300104 GCA_963715995.1 uncultured Thermoleophilaceae bacterium | reverse complement strand
GGCGAAGCTCGCCTCCATCGTGAAGTCGCCCGCCAGATAGGTCGTCTGGGCGCTCGGCAGCGTGCCGCCGGCGAGCGGCCAGGAGGTGGTCGAGTCGTCGTAGCTGACCTCGAGCTGGTCATCGCTCGGGAGCACGCCGCCGCTGCCGTCGAGCGTGTCCAGGCGCACCGTCAGGGGCAGCTTGAAGTCGACGAGGTCGGCCTTCTTCACGAACGACTTCTTGAACACCACCGTCGGGTCGCGACGCATGGCCGCCCGCAGCTGCCGCTGCATCTTCGCGCGGGCCTTGCCGGTCAGCTTCTTGTGCGCGCTCGCGTGGGGCACGGGCTTTGCTGCCGCGGCGTCAGCAGTGCACGCGAGCGGGCTTGCGGCCACGCCCACGACAGAGGCCGCGGTGACGTACGCAGCGAGCCGGCGGCTGTGCGAAAGATTGGACAGAAGTGGCGCCACCGGCAGGTCAACCATAAACGCGGCCCAAGTGGTTCGGGGAGCACTTCGGGCGCCTCCTCCTCCTTATCACTCGAAAGGATGAGAAAGATCAACCTCCCGGTTGATAGCGGTTGAAACAAGGCGCACTTAGGGTCGTTCGGTGTCGTGGGAATTCTGCGTGGAGGGAAGCGTTGCCCATCGGCACTTGTCGGGCGGGGATTGTCAATTACTCAAGGAGGAGGAGGACTTTTGTCCCAGAGACGCAAGGTCTCGCACTTCCTCGCACTTGTAGTAGTCGCGGCACTGGCAGTTGGCCTCATGGCCAGCCCCGCCTCTGCTCACATGAGTGCGAAGAAGAAAGCGCACATCGCGCGCCAGTTGCGTAAGGCCGTCAAGCACAACCCAAAGGTTGTGGGCAAGCACTGGTTCTTGAAGAAGGCCTCATTGGTCAACTTCAAACTGCCCGTGACGATTCGCCTACGCGACTCGAGCACGGCTACCAACCCCAACAACGCCAACATCGACCTGGGCGCTTCGCTCGGGCAGCGTGAGATCGACCTGGGCGGCAAGCTTGCCGCCGAGATCGTGTTCCACGACTCATACGATGGTGGCGCGCTTGGCAACGTCGACGTGAACATTCTTCCGTCGTCGACCAAGTCGCTCAGCTCTACGTCAGTTCCGCTGCTGTGGAACCACGATGTGGGCTCGGCGGGCACGAGCTACGACTCGACGCTGCTTCTCGCTGGCGGGTTCCCCGCCTCGACGCTGGCAGCGCTTGGTCATGCTCCGGGCTGTGGCGACGTCCACAACTCGACGCCGGCCGCAGAGGGCAACTCGTACGGGAACATCCCGTTCGGTTACCACGTCCTCGATGGTGCCGGTAACCCGGCTCCGGGCACTGGCTCGGGTCTCCCGGGTGTGCCGATCCACCAGAGCACGCCGACTGGCACCACGCTCGGTTTCGCACCGGCGCACATCGCGTCGACGAACCCCAACGTGGACAACTCGATCGACGCAGTGGCCTCGAGCAAGGCGCTCACCGGCACGCCGTCTGTCGACAACAGTCACGTCGGTGGCTCCCTCTCGCCGTTCCCGTACAGCGCACAGAGCACCCCCGGTGGCTTCACACAGCCGCCGTCGGCCGCGGACACAGTCCTGCGGACGAACGCCCTGAGCCTGAACGTGGCAACTGCGGGCACTGAGGTCAACCAGAGCACGAACACCGATGGTGTCGCCGGCTCGCAGAACATCGTCATCGGCAAGTCCGGTGGCCAGGCCAACCTGTTCGGGTCGATCCCGGGCAAGGGCTATGGCATCGATGTCACGGTCAACCTCGCTACGCGAATCAACTCGATCCTGCGGATCGAGGATCAGGATGCATTCGAGCCCCTCATCGCCGGTGCCAACTGGCCTGCCGCAATCTTCTCTTGCGCTCAGGTCTGGACCGGTGGGGTGCAGAACTACATCCCGAGTGTCAGGCTCAAGGGCAACCTGAAGATCAGCCCGGCCATCACGTCCGATGGTCATCTGCGGATCGCAAAGGCCACCCTGTCGTCGCTTGGTGACCCAGCTCGGGTCGCTCTGTCGGCGTGCCTGGTGCCGTACTCCGCGTACAACACGGAGGTTCCGGCCAACTACACGGTTCCGACGCCTGGCGTCGGTAACACCCCCAACCCCGATGGCTCGCTCCCGCCGAGCGCGATGCCTGCTGACTCCAGCAGCATTGCCGCGGCACCTGCGGCCAACTGCAACGCGGCGCCGACACCGTTGGTGGCGAACTCCGCATTGCCGCCATCGACCGTGACGTCGCTCACTGCGGCGCAGGTCTCCAACGGGTACACGGTGACCAACAGCGGCTCTGCCGTTTCGGTTGCTGGTGACCTGACGGTTGGCAACGTCTCCGCCGACATCCTGGTTGGTGACGTCTAGTCAGAAGTAGTCAGCAGTAAGCAGTAATCCGTTATAGGTTCGGGCCCTGGTCTTCGGACCGGGGCCCGACCTATGTGGACGGACCTCGCGGGAATGAAAAGGACTTCGATGGCACAGTCAGGCAGGACGGCAAACCACTCTCATCCGCTCCGTAGCGCACTCGGCACCGCGCTACTGGTCGCGCTCCTCGCAGCGGCCCTGGCGGGCGCCACCTCGGCAGCGCCGGCGCACAGTTCCGCCGCAGCGTCAGCGGCGCCGACCGCAACCGCATCGGCCAAGTGCACGGCGCTGATCACGAAGGGCAAGAAGCTCGTCGCGGTCTACGAGAAGGTCTACAAGTACAAGTTCGTCAAGGTCAAAGGCTCCTCGAAGTTCCAGCGCAAGATCGTGCACGTGAAGCAGAAGCTGAAGGTTCCGTGCGCGAAGCAGTGCGTGAAGATGGTCAAGAAGAAGAAGAAGCTGAAGCCCGTGTACGTGGTGCTGAAGAAGAAGGTGCTCGTGCCGCGCCACGGCAAGCTCGTGAAGGTCAAGAAGCGCGTGCGCACCTACAAGTTCGCCAAGTGCAAGGCGTCGAACAACAGCACCTCGCTCGGCACCCCGGTGTCGATCCAGCTGCTCGACGGGTCGAAGGCCAACCTCGACTTCGGCGCGTTCCAGCGCGAGGCACCGGTCACCGGCTCGCTCAAGGGCTTCGTCCCGGGCGGCATCCACCTGGGCACGGACTTCCAGATCACGCTCTCGAGCGGGCTCCTGGGCCTTGGCCAGACGCCGATCTTCATCGACGACGACTGCGACGGTCAGGTCTCGGCCTCGATCCGGACGGGCAACCCGACCACGGTCCAGCTCGACAAGACGAAGACCTCCACCAGCACGGTGCTCGCGAACGGCTCGATCACCGCGACCGCCAACATGCTCGTCCACCTGCCGCTCGACCTGCGCAACGACGATGCCGGCTGCGACTCGCCCTACATCACGACGGGCTACACGGACTTCCAGCAGACGTTCTTCCTGAAGGGCAAGCTCGATCCGAAGCTCGCGCTCTCGAAGGTCAAGCTGGTGTCCGCTCCCGACCTGATCGACGTGCCGAGCTGCCTGTCGCCGGGCGTCTCGACCTCGCCGTGCAACGGGTTCGTCATCCCGATCCCCGTACAGCTCAGCACCGAGCTCTACGTAGCGATCAAGCTCACGTGAAATCAGCCGCAGCGGCTGTCCTGGTCCTGGCACTCGCCATCGCCGGGACCGCCGTTGCGGACAGCGGTGGCCTGAGGCCGCAGGCCGACGGTGACTTCTGCGCGGGCCAGCCGACGGAGGTCGACAGCCGGATCGCCACGGCCGTCGATGCGCTGCCGGTCTCGGCCCCGACCACGGCCCCGATCGCGATCCTGGACACCGGGGTCGGCAGCGACGTGGACGAGCTCGCCGGGCGGCTCGTGTCGCCGTTCGATGCGACCACAGGGGGCACCGACGGGTCCGATGTCGACGGCCACGGCTCGGAGGTGGCGGGCATCGCGGCCGGCTCGCCCGGCCTGATCCGCGGGGTGTCGCCCACGAGCCCGGTCATGCCCGTGCGCGTGTACAACCTGCAGGCCGAGACGACCGTGCCGTGGCTGGTCGGCGGCATCAATTGGGCGGTCCAGAGCCATGCGGCGGTGATCAGCATCAGCTCGGCGATGCCACTGGCCGATGCAAGCGACGCGGACGTGACCTCGCTCACGCGCGCGATCTCGGAGGCGTTCGACAAGGGCATCCTCGTGGTGGCCTCAATGGGTAACGACGGCACCGGCGCGGCCGAGATTCCTGCCGCCCTTCCACACGTCATCGCGGTCGGCGGCAGCGACCTGACCGGCAACCGCTCGACGTTCTCGAACACAGGCCCATGGGTCGACATGGTCTCGCCGGCCGCCTCGCTCGTCGCGCCAACGCCGAGGGCCTACTGCCCGAGTGCTTACGCGGTTGCAAACGGGACCTCCTTCGCCGCACCGGCCGTCGCGGGTGCCGCCGCCCTGCTCGCTCAGATGCGACCGACGCTGACGACTCAGCAGCGCTTCGACGTGCTCCGCAAGAGCGCCCACGACGTTGCGCCGGCGGGGCGCGACGACGACACGGGCTACGGGCTGCTCGACGTGCAGAACGCGATGACCATGCAGGTGCCGGCGGTACAGGCCAGCCCAGAGGTGGACGACGACCCGTACTGGGTGCGCGGCGCGAACGCGGTTGGGCATCCGATCCTCCTGACGCACGCCCGCAAGGTCCGGCTGGCGGGTGAGATCAGCGCGGCCAAGGACCCGTCAGACGTCTATCGCGTGCGCGTGAAGAAGGGCGAGCGCCTGACCGCGACCGCAGTCGTGAGCGGGACCGACTCGCTCGTCTCACTCGGCCTCTGGAAGCCGAACGCCGGCGACTTCGATGTGACCAACGAGGTGACCAAGAACGAGCTCGCCGGCACCGGCGGCTTCGCGCGCGACGCCGTGCTGAAGATGAGCTCGAAGAAGACGGCGACTTACTTCGTCAGCGTCGAGGCACCCGACGCCATCGACCCCGACGATCCCACCGACGAGGCGCCGGTGTCGGAGCCCTACCAGCTGCTCCTGTCGAAGACGCCGCTGCCGAAGCCGAAGCACAAGAAGACCACGCGCAAGAAGAAGACGTCGAAGTCCGCTTAGGACTACGAGACCTTGAACGTCACGCGGTTGCGGCCGAGCTCGGGCACGGAGTCCGAGTTGCCGGCGCCGTCGACCGCTTGTGCGTCGAGCGTGTAGGAGCCTGCCGGCAGTGCCGAGAGGAAGTCGTAGGACCAGATCTCGGCACCGGTCGCCTTGAACACCGGCGCCGTCGCCGGGTCGCATTTCTTGAGCCGCTTGAACAGCGAGCTCTTGTCGCTCCAGTAATAACACGCGGTCCGCTTGACCTTGTGGACCTTGCGACGGGTCACGCGCCTGCGCACCTTCTTGCCGTGGATCCTGCGCGTGACGGTGACCTTGCGCTTCGTCACCTTCTTGACCGTGATCTTCGTCGTGCGCATCAGGCGGACGTTCACGTGGTCGGTCAGCGATGGATCGAAGTCGACGGTGCCCGTGAGCTTTGTCGGCCCGGCGCCCTTGCTGAAGGCCTTGGCCTGGAGCGGCGCGGTGATGTGGCCGACCGGCGCGATCTCGTCGGGGCTGTTGCAGTAGCCGTCGTTTCCGGTCGTCTGGCAGAAGGCGTAGGGGTCGAACGGAACCGGCGGCGCCTGCGTCGTTCCGCAGTAGCCGTCGGCGCCGTCGGTCACGCAGATGTCGGAGCGGTCGGGCACGTGCGTCGTCTTGGCTGCGGAGATGACCGCGGGGCCCTTTTCCCCGATCGTGAGCACGGCGTGCCCTGGTTGAAGCGTGTTGGACTCGGTGGTCGCGGAGTTGTCGGGGCCGACCACGCTCGCCCCTGGCGACGCCGAGCGCGCGGAGCTGCCGATGCCCTGGCTGTCGAGCGTCATGTTGATCTCCCAGACGCGCACGTTGATCGGGTTGCCCTGCCCGGAGATGCTCGGCGCCACCAGCTCGAGCGGGCCGGTCTGGAAGCAGCTCGAGGTCGCGCCGTTCAGACAGGCGGGATAGAGCATCACCGTGTTGCCATCGTTCAGCACCGCCTGGCAAGGCGAGTCGTTGACCAGCACGTCGTTCACCAGCACGAGCCACTTGCGGTCGTCGCTCACCTTCGCGACGCCGGTCCTCACGCGCTCGATCGACCAGTTGGAGCCGTCCCAGGTCCCATCCCAGTCGCCGCCGGTGGCCACGTTCACGGCGGCCGCGACGGTGTTCCCCGCGCACGTCTCTCCCACAGGCGCGCCCGCGGGCGCCACAGGCGTTCCGGGCAGCGTGACGGTGGTTCGCTGAACGAGCGTCCCCGCCGCGCCCTCGACCTTGATCGACACCGAATCCGCCCGCGCGATCGCGGGCATGGCGAAGCAGGCGAGTATCGCGACGAGCCCGATCAGGCTGCGTCGCGCGGGCCAGCGCGCGCGCGGTTGCTGCACCTCCCAACCCTATGTTGACGCCGCGTTGTTCGCAACACCCGCGCTTGCGAAATAACAGTCGAGCAGGGAGGGTTGTGAGCGTGATCCGCCGCCCTTTTTGCGTCGCCGTCGCCGCCGCTTTGGTGTCCCTGGCGGGCACCGCTCCGGGTGCGCTTGCGATCAGCGTCGATTGCACCTCCAAGCCGGCTGACCCTGCGGGCTACGAGATCGCAGCCACGCACGCCGACGGCGTCACGGTGCCGGCGTCCACGCCGCCGATCGCGGTGCTCGACACCGGGATCGCGAGCGTGCCCGAGCTTCAAGGTCGGATCAGGCCGGGCTACGACACGGCCACCGGGGACGCGAACACGAACGACATCGACGGCCATGGCACGGCGGCCGCCGCGATCGCCGCGGGCGCGCCTGGCGGTGTGCGCGGCGTCTCGCCCACGTCGCCGGTGATCCCGATCAAGATCTTCGACGACGCCGGCAACTCCACGGCCGAGGACTTCGTCGCGGGGCTGGAGCGGGCGGTGAACGCTCACGCGGGCGTGATCAACGTGAGCGCCGCCGGTCCGCCCGACGTCGAGGCCGACGTGCGGCGCACGATCCAGCAGGCGATCGATGCGGCGGTCAGCCTCGGCGTACCGATCGTGGCTGCGAGTGGCAACGAGGGCACCGGCCGCCTGGACGTTCCCGCCGGCTTCGCGCACGTGATCGCGGTAGGGGCGACCGACCAGACCGGCGGCGCGGCGTCGTACTCCAACACGGGCAGCGGCCTCGACCTGGTCGCGCCAGGGTCGGACATCGTCACCGCCGCGCCGAGCGTGCTCTGCTCGAGCGGCTACGCGAGTGTCACCGGCACGTCGTTCTCGACCGCGGTCGTCTCCGGTGCCGTGGCGCTTCTGATCCAGGCGCACCCCGATCTCGATGTCGGGCAGATCACCGACATGCTCCGCCTGCACGGGCCGCGCTCGCCGGCGCCGCTCTGGAGCGACGCGTTCGGCTTCGGAGTGCTGAACGTGGCCGACGTGCTGAAGGCACCAGTGCCGACACCCGACCAGCCCGAGGTCAACGACACGATCGCCTGGGCGAAGATCCAGCCGGCGGTGCTGACGGCACCGAAGCGCTCGGTCACGCTGCGCGCGCGGATAGCGCCGCATCAGGACCCGGTCGACGTTTACCGGTTGCGGCTGAAGAAGGGCGACAAGCTACGGGTGGGGTTGAAGGCGCCGTCGGGGACGCGCCTCAACCTGTCGTTCGGGTCGAAGAAGCTGGCGGCGAAGCGCGGCAAGGGGTTTGCGCTTCGGATCGTGAAGGCCGGTACGTACTACGTGGGCGTGACGCTGAAGTCGAGCCCGCCGGAGGGGGCGGGGTACACGTTGGCGCTGCGGCGGTAGGGCGAGCGGCCGCCGTCGCTCTCCGCCCGCCGCGCTCTGCCGCCGGCCGCGCTCTGCCGCCGGCCGCGCTCTGCCGCCCGCCTGCTCTTGCGCCGCGGTTTGGAAACTGCCTCGGCCAAGGGGTGGCTGGAGTGGCGGGGGCGTTCTCACGCCAGCCGCTTCGCCCCTCGAACGTGCCGCAACCGTCAATAACTGTCGCTATGCGACACCAATTGACGGTTGCTCCCGAAAACCGAGCCGCTGTGGTCACTCAGGTCCGCCCCGCGATCACAACTGATCACAGCGAGACCAAGAGCGGCCTCGCGAGCGAGCACCGATCCCTCTTAGTTGCCCAACGGAGGGTCGGTGCTCGCGAACCACGCCGCTTGAGCCCTCGTCAAAAACCACGCCGCTCGAGCTCTCGTCAAAGACCACGCCGCTCGAGCCCTCCCCAAAAAAACCACGCCACCTGAGCCCACCAAAAAAACCACGCCGCACGAGCCCTCCGCGCTGACGTCACGACGCAGGCCGGGCGAGCTACCCCTCGTCGGCCATGCCCAGGTGCCGCGATACCGCCTCGGCGCGGTTCGCTGCCCCGAGCTTGCGCAGTATGTGCTTCACGTGTGACTTGACCGTGCTCTCGGAGATGACCAGCGTGTTCGCAATCTCCTGGTTGGTCGCCCCCGAGCTGACCAGCTCGATGACCTCGCGCTCGCGCGCGGTCAGCGGCGTCTCGGCGTTGTCGACGATGACCCTCGTCTCGATCATCCGCTGCGGCGGAGGCGACGGCACCTGCGGGGACATCACCGGCATGCCTCCGACCTGTGCGAGCTCGGCGGCGTGGCGGCGCAACCGCGACAGCAGGCGCATTCGCTCGTAGGCGTAGCCGAAGCCCTCGGCGAAGGTCCAGACCAGCTCGACGTCCTCGTCGCCGAGCGCCTCGCCCGTCATGTAGCGATCCACGTGCAGCATCGCGATGACGTGCCCGCCCGGCATCACGGGGGCGGCTATGTACGCCTGCGTCTGCGATGCGCGCACGAGCGGCTTGTAGGTGCGCACGTCGTTCTCGGGGTCGAGCACGAGCATCGGGCGCCGCCGGCGCACGACCTCGGACTCCAGCAGCATGTGGTCCAGGCGCGGACGGACCTCGGGACGACGTGCGAGCTTGACGAACTCGTCGGCCCAGTCGAGATCGCCGGTGAACCATGCCGCCTCAGCCACCAGTTCCTCGTTCTCGACCGCGAACAGGACCGCGCGATCGAAGCCGACCGTCTCGCAGAGCTCGCGCACGGCGCGGTCGCTCAGCTCGTGGACGTCGACCACCGACCGCAGCCGTCCGAGAGCTTCCCGAAGCTGGGTTAGACGAGACGTTCCGTCGACACGTTCGTGCCCATATCCCGGCGTGCGTCCCTGCAAGCCCCGGGGCAGCGCAGTTGCCACCAATCCCTCGGCGCGATCGTAACAGCCGTTGCCCCACAGGGGGGACACTTTTTCAACATGACGTCAACATGGTTTCGTGTCGTCGTGACGCGGTGTCAGCACGTTGCGCGCCGACGCGATCAGGCGGCCGTGAGCCTATTCAGCTCGGCGATGTCCTCGTCGCTCGGCTTCCACTGCGCGGCGGCCGCGTTCGAGCGAACCTGATCGGCTGTGGTTGCGCCGGCGATCACCGACGCCACGCACGGCTGCGCGGCAAGTCCGCCGATGGCGACCTCGGCAAGTGACACGCCACGTTCGCTCGCGAACTGCTCCAGCGCTTCGATTGCGTCGAACTGCTCGTCGCTTGCAACCTCGCGGCCAGCCAGGCGGCTGCCTTCAGGAGCCGCCTCACCGCGCCGGTACTTGCCGGTGAGCAGCCCACGTGCGAGCGGGAAGTAGGGAACCACGCTCAGCCCGAGCCGCTCGCAGACGGGGATGATGTCGCGCTCGATCCCGCGTTCGAGCAGCGAGTACTCGTTCTGCACCGCCGCGAAGCGCGTGAGCCCGTTCTCGCGGGCGACATGGTCGGCCTCCTCGATCTGCGCGGCGCCGAAATTCGAGCAGCCGATGCCGCGCACGGTGCCGGCCTCGACGAGCTCGTGGAGCGCGCCGAGCGTCTCGGCGATCGGCGTGTCCGGGTCGGGGTAGTGCAGCCAGTAGAAGTCGATCACGTCAGTGCCTAGACGTCGCAACGATCCCTCCACCGCCCGGCGCACGTACTCGGGCCGCCCGCGCGCGGTCTCGCCGTCGCCCATGTCCATGCCGAACTTCGTGGCGAGCACGATCTGGTCGCGCTTCCCGGCCAGCGCCTGGCCCATCAGCTCCTCGCTGCGCCCGGCGCCGCCGTAGATGTCGGCGGTGTCCATGTGTGTGATGCCGGCCTCGATGGCGGCGTTGATGACAGCGCGCGTGCCGTCGAGGTCGAGCTTGCGCCCGAACTGGTTGCAGCCGAGGCCGACGACCGAGACCTCCACGGGCGAGTCGCCCAGCCGGCGAGTCTCCATCAGCGCACGCGCTCGTAGACCACGGCGCGAATCCCGAACTTGAGGCCGAGCCACGGGTTCGGCGCGGTCATGAGCGTCTTGAAGCGCGGGTCGTGGTTGACGGCGTTGGCCCAGTGCTTCGAGAAGATCCAGACGCGGTGCGTCCATGGCGCCTTCCAGCTCTTCGACTTCGCGTCGACGATCGGGCGCACCAGCATCAGGCGGCCGTGCAGCGGCACGCTCGCGAGCATTGGCTCGAGCGTCGTCTTCACGCTCACCTTCTTCATGCGATCGAGCGCGTCACGCCAGTCCATCACCTGTGAGTCCTTGACCGGGCCGAACAGGTCGGCGTAGCGCAGCTGCGACCCCAGGTAGTGGCGCATGATCGGCACCCGTTCGGGATGGGTCGAGATCACGAGGTCGCCGGGCAGCATCCAGCCAGCGAGCGTCTGGGCCACAGGCTTCTCGTCACTCGGATCGATCAGGTGCACCGGCTGCGGGATCGCGCAGATGACAAGCACGATCGCGAGCGCCCACAAGCCCAGGCGCTCGGCGTTGCAGAGCACCACCGCCGTGAACAGCATCAGCGGGCCGAGCGCCACCGCGAGGTAGCGCGCCGCCCACGCGGGCGAGAGCTGGGACGCGATGAACGCGAACACGACCGTGCCCGCGAACAGCACGAGCAGCGACTGGGCTGTCCGGAGATCGCGCAGATGACGGCGGGCTGCGAACGCCGACATGGCGATGCCCGCGCCGAGCGCCAGCGCGACCGATGGCCCGCGGCCGCCAATCGTGGTGCCGGTGCCGAAGATGAGGTCGTCCAGATGCGGGCGGTTGGACCACGGCGCGCCCGTGTGCTTGGCCTGGAACGCCAGCGTCGGCAGCCACGGCGCGTACAGCACGACCGTGACGCCGAACCCGATCACCCCGTCGCGCAACAGCGCGCGGCGCTCGGACTCGACCGTCGTGCAGAGCCACGCGAACGCGGCCACGCACGCGGCGCCGAAGAAGAGGCTCCAGTTGTGCGTGTAGAGCATGAGCGCGAGCAGCACGCCGAACACGGGCCGCCAGCGCGCGCGGTGCTGCACGAACGCCAGCACGAAGGCGCCCGAGGCCAGGATGCCGAGCAGGATGAGCAGCGCATACATGCGCGCCTCGTAGGCGTGGATCGTGAGGAACGGGTCGATCGCCGCGATGGCAGCGGCCGCCCACGCGACACGCCGCCCGGCCATGGCGTTGCCGGCCCAGAACGCGGCCGGCACGCACAACAGCCCGAAGATCGCCGACAGCGACTGCGTGGCGAACTCGGACGTGCCGACCCAGCCCATCCATACGTGCAGGAGCATGTAGTAGAGGGGCGGCGAGCCGTCCTGGCGCAGCAGGCCCGGGATTGCGGTCAGGTGATGCGACCCGATCCCGACCGACAGTCCCTCGTCGATCCAGTACGCGGTGCCGAGGCCACGCGCCTTGTAGAGCATCGAGATGCACAGCAGCGCGCCGAACCCCGCGATCGCCGCCGCGCGCGTGGCCGCGATGCGATCGAAACGGTCCCGCGCGCCCGCCTTGCGGGCATGCGTCGGAGCGCCGCCCCGGCGCGGCAGCCTGGCTACCCTCGCGGGTGAATCAACCGAATCCTTGGTCGACGGGATGTGCTCTAGCGAACTGATGCGTCTTCTCCGTACGTCACTACCGGCAGCGCTTCTCGCCCTGGTGCTTACGTGCCCAGCCGCGCAAGCTGCGAATCCGCTTGCCGGCAAGCAGGTGTTCATCGACTGCCAGGCAGCGACCGAGGTTACCGCCCCGACTTTCCAGCCCTGGTACTGGTTCCACTACTACCAGGGCCGCGATGCGGCGAAGGCGGCGCTGCTCGGGAAGATCGCGAAGGTGCCGACGGTCAAGCACTTCGCCGGCGACAGCATCCGCCCGTCCCCGACGAAGATCGTCGACCGCTGGCTCGCGCGCGTGGATGATCCCCAGCTCGGCGGTCCCAACTGCGACACGCCGCTGGCCCAGGGCGCGAACGATCCATACGCGGGCAGCTTCCCGATCATCGCGATCCGGGCGATGGTCCACGACCAGTGCCGAGGCTGGAACGGCGGCGAGTGGAACACCACGAGCCCGACCGGCCTCTACAAGCGATGGATCGACGCGTTCGTGAAGAGCCTCGGCCGCACCTGGTCCGGCCCCGGTCGCTTCAAGTACCGCGACAGCGCGCCCTACCCGGACTCCGACTTCAGCCCGGTCAACCGCCAGGCGGCGGTCATCATCGAGCCCGACGCGCTCGCGCTGACCGGCAAGCGCTCCGGCTGCCTGACCAAGCAGGGCCGCAAGAACCGCTACGCGCTGCTCACCTACGCCGCGCAGAAGCTGGGCGCGATGCCCGGGGTCAGCGCGTACATGGACGTTGGCGCGTCCGACTGGATGACCTCGCCTTCCGAGGCTGTCTCGCTGCTCAAGAAGGCGGGCGTCCGCTACATCCGCGGCTTCGTGCTCAATGCGACCCACTTCGAGTACACGAGGTCCGAGATCCGCTTCGGCAACGTCGTCGCGAAGCGGCTCGGCAAGCACTTCGTCGTCAACACCGCCGAGAACGCCAACGGCCCGCTGCCGAAGCGCTTCTGGAACCCCGCCGTCGGCGTGAAGTCGAAGGTGTGCAACCCGAAGAACGCCGGGCTCGGCACACAGCCGACCTCGAAGACGGGCTCGTCCTACGCGGACGCCCTGTTGTGGATCAGCCGCCCGGGCCTGTCGTCGAACGGCAAGAACGGGAAGTCCGAGTGCGGCCGCGGGCCGCTCGGCAACGTGTGGTGGGAGCCGCATGCGCTCGAGGAAGCGCGCCAGGCCTCGTTCAAGCAGCCGTTCTGGCCGCCGCACCCGCTCTGAGTTCGCTTCACGCCCCACCGGGGTAAGCCGGGAGGGTGGAACACGAAGAACGGCAGGAAGAGCGCGAGCGCGAGATCAAGGACGACTTCGAGGAGCTCGACCAGCAGGGCGAGCGCCTGGAGGAGAAGGGCGACGAGGTCGGCGAGCAGATCGGCGAGACGCGCGAGGAGTGGAAGCGCAAGCAGGACTCGTCGGAGGCGCCGGGCGCGCAGCCCGAGCACGACGACTAGGCCTGCGCTGTCGCCCTAGCGCGCCGGGTCGCTCTCGGATGTCCTATCCGAGCGCGTGAGCGTGTTGTGATCGCCGGCGGTGAACTCGACGTCTGGCCTGGCCTCGTCACGCAGCTCCTGCATCCGGGCCGTCGAGGTCGAGCGGCCGCCGAACCAGCTGAACGCGCCGAAGATCGCTGCGATCAGCAGGAGCGGCACTCCGATCGCCGGCGACAGGAAGATCGTCAGGGCCATCGCAACCAACAGCGTCACTGCAAGAAGCGGCAGAAGCCACACTGTCTCTCGCGAGGGCATCGACGGGGCCATACCCTTGGCTCCATGCCGCGAAACCGCGCCGGAACCGCCTTCGCGATCGCCGCCTTCACGACCGGAATGGTCGTGTGGTTCGTCAATCCTCCATCGCTGTCGGGGGCGGGCGGCCTGGCCAGCCTGCTGATCGGCATGGCCGCCTTCCTCTACGTGACCGCCTGGATCGCAACGCTCTTCATGCGCGAAGAGATCGCAGCGGTCTCCGAAGAGGAGTTCGAGCGGATCGTGATGCGCTCGGAGGAGCTGGCGCAGCAGCCGCCCCAGGAGCGCGACGTGACCGAGTTCGAGCTGATCGTCGCGGATGCCCTCGACCGCCTGCCGGAGCAGTTCCAGGAGGTGCTTCTCGACGTGCCGGTCGTCGTGTCGCTGCGCGGGCAGGAGCACCACGCCTATGGCCACTACTTCGGTGATTCGGTCGCCGGTGGCCGCTTCGAGAAGCGGATCGTCATCTACCAGGACACGCTCGTGCGCGACTTCGGCTGGGATCACGAGCGGCTCGCCCAGCAGGTGGAGCGGACCGTGCGCCACGAGGTGGCCCACCACCTCGGCTGGAACGAGAGCGGGGTCCGCAACCTCGGCCTCTGAGCCTGGCTTCTAGGCTTGGGCGACTTCGGGAGAGGTGTCCGAGTGGCTTAAGGAGCGCGACTGGAAATCGCGTGGGCGGGGTTGACCCGTCTCGAGGGTTCGAATCCCTCCCTCTCCGCTTCAACGTTTGTCCGGCCCCCGACAGGGGGACACCATTCATGTGGCCGGGCAGGGATTCCCGTGCTGGCTTCAGGACCTCTCATCGGACCTGCGGCTGGAAGAGGTACTCGACAGGACGATCGAGAACGCGCTCCAGGCGTGCCCGAATCGCGAGGTGGCGCTGCTGATCTGGGCCGAGGACGAGCTCTCGCTCGTGCGCGCTCCGGGACTGCGGCCCGGCGTCAAGCGGCAGCTCGAAGGCTGGGCGCGCGGCTGCCCGAAAGCGCTCACGGATCCGTTCGAGATCGCGGACCTCGGCACGCACGCCGAGCTGTCGAAGCTGGCCGCCCAGGTCGGGGCCTGCGCGCTGCGCGCGGTGCCGCTCGAGTCCGCCGGGCGCTCACTCGGCATCCTGCTCGTGCTGGCGCTCGAGGGCGATCCCTTCGACGAGCCCGCCCGCGAGCTGCTCGACGCGTTCGGTGAGCAGGCGTCAGTGGCGCTCGCCAATGCGCACCTGTTCCAGCGCGTGCTGGAGAGCGCGACCCATGATGCGCTGACCGGCCTGCCGAACCGGCGCGCGTTTGAGCGTGCGCTTGCGAGCGAGCTGGAGCGGGCCAGCCGCTACGGCGCCATGTTCAGCCTGGCGATGCTCGATCTCGACTCCTTCAAGCGGCTGAACGACACCAAGGGCCATGCTGCGGGCGACGAGCTGCTGCGGCGAACCGCGGCGACGCTCGAGGAGGCCTGCCGTGCAGCCGACGTGGCGGCGCGGCTGGGCGGGGACGAGTTCGGCCTGCTGCTGCCGGCGACCAACCAGTTCGAAGCGGCGGCGCTCTGCGAGCGTCTGCGCGCGCGGGTGGAGAAGCTGGGCGACGTGAGCCTGTCGTGGGGAATCGCCGAGTACCCGGCCCACGGCAAGTCGAGCTCCAAGCTCACTCGTGCCGCGGACGCCGCGATGTATGCGTCGAAGCCGCTGCTCTCCGGCGGCGAGCGCGTCAGCTGAGCTGGAGCTCGGACTCCCGAGCGTCGTCGACGTCGATCTCGACGATGCTGTTCGAGGCGTGCTTCTGGTAGACGACCACGCGGTCGCCACCGGCCGCATGGGCCTCGTCGAGGACGGCCTCGGCCGCGCGCAGGAGCGCCTGGCCTGTCGCGCCCGCGCGCGGGAAGCCGGCCACGCCGAAGGTCATCGTCGCGCCGCCGCCGGCCAGCACGGCCACGCGCTCGCGCATGCGCTCGGCGACCAGGTACGAGCCATGCTCGTCGGTGTAGGGCAGCAGCATCGCGAAGCGCCCGTTGTCAAGACGCGCACACATGTCGATCTGGCGGGGCGTCGCGCCGAACAGCGCGCCGACGCTCTGGATCAGCCCGACCTCGGGGGCGCGCCCGGCCACGTCGCCGAGATCGCCAAGCACCAGGCCCAGGCGGTTACCGCTGCGGCGCGCGCGCTCGATCTCGATCTCCAGCATCTGGGCGAAGGCGGAGTTGTCGTAGAGCCCGGTCACCGAGTCCGTGCGCGAGATCTCCTGTAGCCGGGAGACCAGGCGCGCCACGCGCCCCGTCAGCGCCTGGATCGCGCCGGCCAGCAGCACGAGCGCGGACGCGGTCAGCGCGAAGTGCAGCGCCGCCGCATCGGCCTGATCGCCGAGGGCGAGCAGAGCCCCGCCGTAACCGGCGAGCATCGCCGCCACCTGGAGCGCCGTGCCGAGCGGCCCGAAGAAGAAGGCCGCGTAGATCGCGACCCAGACGAGGAAGATGGTGTACGGGCTGCCGGCGTCGCCGCTCTCGTAGACGGCCCAGACGATCAGGCCCGTCACGCCGATCAGCAGTGCGTGCAGCGCCCAGGAGGGCAGTCGCTCGAAGCCTGCGAACACGCCGATCGCCGCCACGTAGGCGATACCCGCGAACACCGGGCCCGCGTGGTGGCCGTTGAGTGGCGCGTCCGGCACGGCTACCGAGGCGATCACCGCGGTGCCGACCGCTGCCAGCAGGTACATCAGCGCGCGCGCCATGATCGACGCGTCTGCCACGGTCAGGAGCGACGCATCAGCGCTCGGGCGCAGGCCGAGACGCTGTCGGAGGGGAGAGCCGAACCCAGTCATCTTGGGTTACTGATCGGCACGCCACGAGCCGTCCTGGAAGAAAGAATGTCCCTGGCTCGACGGATGTTCGACAGGACCGAGGTCCCGGGCCGCTAGATGAGCCCTTCGTCCCGTGCGCCGTCGATCGTCTCGGCGAGCGTCGCACGGGTGTCGTAGGCCGGGTCCCAGCCCAGTTTCTCGCGTGCCTTCTGCGCGTCCATCACCACCGGCACGCGCGCAGCGTTGATCCACGAGAACTCCGACGGGGCGAACGGAATGCGCCCGATGAGCTCGGCGGTCAGGTCGACGCTGAACTTCGGAACCCGGACGGAGTACCAGCCGAGCGCGGAGGCGAAGTCCCCGAATGAGATCGTGCCGTCGCCCGCGAGGTTGTAGATCCCCGGCTCGCCGCGTCCGGTGATGGCCGCGACCAGCGCCTGGGCGACGTCGTCGTGGTGCACGAGCTGGAACGGGATGCCCGGGTCGGGCAGGACCGGCTTGAGGAACGGGACGCTGCTCAAGAACGACGTGATCTGCGGAAGCCGCCCGCCGAGCTGGACCTGCTCGAGGAGCGCCGAGACCATTGTCAGCGCATCCGGCCCGGCGACGACGCAGGGGCGGAAGACGTAGGACTCGACCTCGCTGTCGCCCACCAGGCGGTGCAGCTCGCGCTCGAGCTCCGCCTTCTGCGCGGAGTAATAGAACTCCTCGGTGCCCTTCGGGGCGACCTCCTCGGTGAGCGGCTGCGGGTTGTCCTCGTGGAAGCCGTAGGCAGCCACCGAGGACGTGTAGACAAAGCGCTTGACACCTCCCGACACCGCTGCCTCGAACACGTTGCGCGTGCCTTCGAGGTTGACGCTCTTCGTCTCGTCGCGCCCGCCGAGGATGATGAAGGCGAGGTGCACGAGCACGTCGGCGCCGTCCATGAGGCCGCTGATCGAGTCCTGGTCGAGGATGTCGCCCTGGCGGTACTCGGTCTTCTCGAGCCCGAGTTCCGACGGGTTGAACGGGCGCCGCGCCATCCCGATGATGCGATCGACCTCGGGCGCCTTGTCGAGCTGGCGCAGAAGCGCACGGCCGATGTCGCCTGTCGGCCCGGTGATCGCGACTGTCAGACCCATACGCTGCGGCCCGCTACGCGAGCCGGTCCTCGTTGGGATCGACCGGCGCGATCAGGCGCACGTGGCGGCGCGCCACGAGCAGAAACGGAACGGAGCGCTCCGATGCGGTCTCGAGCGTGGTGATCGTGCAGTCGGTCATCGGCAGGAACTCAGCCTCGCGCTGGTTCATGTAGTCCGACAGCCGCGAGCGGTAGCCCTCGGCAGGCAGATGCAGAGCGCCCTGGATGCGGTAACGCTCGATCTCGACAACGACTTGCTCCCGGCGAAGGTCCACGCGGGCGCGGATGCTAACCGCAAATCACGGCCCCGGCGGATTTCGGCAGTGAGCGTGCCGGCGGAGGCGCTAGCGGCGCAGGAACCGGCGCTTCGCGGGCTTGCGCGTGGCCATCCAGGCGAAGCCGGCTGTCATCGCCGTGTTCGCCACACCCGAGAACCACAGCGACGGGCGGCTTCCGGGCCGGCGCCAGCCGGGCGAGGACGACCAGATCGGGTCGGCGAGCATCTCTGTGCCGCGCAGCCATGCGAGTGCCCACCAGTCCTGCGGCTCGCCGCGGCGCTCGGCGTTCGCGTGCGCGGCGGAGAACGTGAGCCAGACCCACGACAGCCGCCGGAACCCGGCGATGACCTCCGGCGATGGCTCCTCGTGCCCCAGCAACCGCAGCGTCGCGCGCGGGGCGACGAGCGTGGCCGACCCCAGCACGAGGTCGAAGCCGATCATGAATTGGTTCTGCAGCCGCACCAGATCTTCGAGATCCACGCGCCGGGACCCTACCGCTTCCTCGCCGGTGTCCTACGCTCCGCGCCGTGCTCGAAGCGGCCCGCGAACAGGTGGCGGCGGCCTGCGCGCGGCTGGCGACCGAGGGGCTGGTGGTCGGCACCGCGGGCAACGTGAGCATGCGCGCGGGCGAGCATGTGGTGGTCACGCCCACCGGCGGCGTCTTCGGCCACATGCGCGCGGAGGAGATGGCGGTTGTCGATCGCAGCGGCGCGCTGGTTGACGGGCCGCTCGCGCCGACCTCGGAGCTGGCGTTGCACCTGCTGCTCTACGACCGGCTGGACGCCGGCGCTGTGGTGCACACGCACGCGCCCTATGCGACCGCGCTCTCGTGCGTGGTCGACGAGGTGCCCGCCGTGCACTACTCGATGCTGATGTTCGGCGGATCGCTCAAGGTGGCGCCGTACGCGACCTTCGGTACCGAGGAGCTGGCGCACAACGTGGAGCAGGCGCTCGCAGGCCGCACCGCCTGCCTGATGCAGAACCACGGCCATGTCGGCTACGGCCACGACCTCGACACGGCTGTGGAGACCACGCTGCTGGTGGAGTGGGCGTGCACCGTCTACTGGCGGGCACGGGCACTCGGCCAACCCGCCGCGCTGAGCGACGAGCAGCTCCAGGACGTCGCGACGCAGGCGATGCGGCTGGGCTACGGGCAGACCAAGGAGGCAGGCGAATGAGCGATGCACCGCTGTTCATCGCACTCGGCGCGCACGTGCTCGACGTGCACGCCAAGTACGTGGAGGAGATTCCCGAGGGTCAGGGCGGCGCGCTGATCGAGCAGATCCGCGTGTCGCCCGCGGGCGCCGCCGGCGGCACCGCGATCACGATGGCCAAGCTCGGCGCACGTACGGTCAGCGTCGGCGCGATCGGCGCCGACGACCTTGGCGACCTGCTCACGACCATGCTCGAGCGGCTGGGGGTCGAGACCGGCCAGCTCGCGCGCAGGGACGGCGTGCAGACCTCCGCGAGCGTGCTGCCGATCCGCCCGAACGGCGACCGCCCGGCGCTGCACGTGATCGGAGCCAACGCCAGCTTCACGCGCGAGGACGTGCCCTGGGACCTGATCGAGCAGGCCGACACCCTGCACCTGGGAGGGCCCGAGTTCATGCACGAGCTGGCGCCGGAGATCCTCACGTTCTGCGGCGAGCACGGCGTGCGCACCTCCGCCGACATCCTGGCCGACGGCTGGCCAGAGCTGCTCGACATGATCGCCCCCGCGCTGGAGCACGTCGACTGGTTCCTCCCGAACGAGGACCAGGCGATCAAGCTGACCGGCGCCGATGACGCCGAGACGGCGGGCGCGGCGCTGATCGAGCGCGGCATCGGCGGTTGCGCGATCACCTGCGGGGCGAGCGGCAGCCTGGTGGTGAGCGCCGACGGCGCCGAGCGCGTGCCGGCATTCCAGACCGACGTCGTGGACACAACCGGTTGCGGCGACGCCTACAGCGCGGGCTTCATGCGCGCGCTGTCGCTTGGGCGCAAGCCCGCCGACGCCGCGCGGCTTGGGAGCGCCTGCGCATCGCTGGTCGCAGCCGGGCTGGGCAGCGACGCCGGCGACTTCGACCTGGCGCGCGCCGACGAGTTCGCGGAGCAGACGCCGGCCGTCTAAAGCAGCCGGGCGCGGTTACCGCCGAGCCACTCGAAGATCTGGAGCCGGTTCGCCCCATCGTGGAACGCCGTCGGCGACAGCATCACCGAGAAGCTCCAGTTCCCTGGATCGACCGGAGCGAACGACGGCGCCGTGGCCACGACGGTGCCGTTCAGCGCGAACAGCAGGTTGTGCCCGGCCGCCTTGCCCCCGTGCAGGCGCCCGAAAGCCTGCGCGGGGATGAAGCTCGAGTGGCTGCGCACGCGCGCGTAGAGGCCGGCGTCGAACACGGTCGCGCGCAGGTGCGTGCGCGGCCCGAGCTGGAGTGACGAGACCGCGGTTCCACGCAACTGCGGGGCCGGGCCCAGGTCGAACAGGTCGTCGTCGCCCGTGCCGAACAGGCTCAGCTCGTGGCTCTTCGACTGGCTCACGCGCGCGAGCCAGCGCGACGCCGGCATCCTGAGCAGCTCCCCGTCCTGCTTGTAGACCGTGATGTCGCTGTGCCCGTGGTAGCGCGAAGCGTTCAGCGCCGTCCCCATGAGGCCGCCCGGCAGGGGCATGCCGGCGGCCTTCAGGATCGTGGGGAAGAGGTCCACGCTGTGCACGAAACGCGAGTCGGTCACGCCTCCACGCTGGCCGGGGTACTTGACGAACATCGCGATCCCCGCGATGTCCTGGAGGTTGCGCTCGCTGGCGGCGCGGCGATAGGTCAGCTGGCCGACGCGGAACGGGGCCGCGGGGCCGTTCTTCACGCGGAACGACTCACCGTGGTCCGAGGTGAGCGCGACGATCGACTTGTCCCATACCCCCTCGCGTTTCATGTGCGCGACCAGCTCGCCGAGCAGGTGGTCGGTGTATTCGAGCTGGAGGATGGTTCGCTGCTCGACCTGCTCGGTCAGGAAGCGGCGGTCCATGGACGGCGTGCCGGTCAGCGGGTCGGGCGTGCCGCTGTAGGTGTAGGCCTGGCCGTCGGGCAGGAACTGGCGCGGCTCGTGCGGCATCAGCACGTGGATGAAGCTGAGCTCCGGCCGGCTGCCGTCGGTGATTCGCCCGACGGCCTTCAGGAAACGCGACACGCGCCCGTGGCGCAGCCGCTGGAGCACGCTCAGCGTCGATGGCGGCCCGCAGAGACGCACCGGGCACATGCTCGTGGCCTCCTCGGAGACGTTCAGCCGGTAGCGCGGCGCGAGCAGGGTGAACAGGTTCTCCGGGTGCGACGCGTAGTCGGAGTCGAGGTTCGGCCGCGGCTTGCGCCCGTCGAGGATCGCGGGCACGGAGAAGCGGGTGCTCTCGCTGATCGTCGTCGCGTGGCGGTACCAGGTGCCGTTCGCAGCGAAGGCGGCGAAGTTGGGGAAGCGCTTCGCGTCGATCTGGCCGTGATCGTCCTCGAGCAGCTGGACGGGCAGCGCATCGAACACCACGAGGACCACGGGCGCATGAGTGGTCGAGGCGTGATCCTCCGACGACGCGCCGATTGCGACGGCCACCACAGCGAGCACGCTGGCTACGACGGCCATCCACTTCCAGTGTTGCGAAGGTTTCCAGGACATTCGTGAAGCTCGTGTGCTGAGCGAGTTGGGATTTCGTTACCGTCGCCGGATGCCAGTACCGGAAGCAAAACTCATAGAACGCGACGGAGGCCTCGTCCCCGAGGGACCCGGCTGGTTCATCCTGAACGTGGCCGACACGCTCTCGTTCAAGCACCCGACGGCGGGTCAATACATCCGCTTCGAGGCTGATGAAACGCACTTCCCACACTACGGGATCGGCATACATGTGCTCTGGCCCGGGCAAGCAAATGCCATGTACCACGCGGAGTCCAACCAGGAGTCGTTCATGGTCCTGGATGGCGAGTGCCTGCTGGTCGTCGAGGGCGAGGAGCGCTTGATGAAGAAGTGGGACTTCTTCCACGCGGCGCCGATGACACGCCACATCACGATCGGCGCAGGCGACGGCCCGTGCGCCATCCTCATGGTCGGCGCCCGTCTTGCCGACGACGTGACCGAGTACCCGCACGACCCACTTGCAGCGAAGCACGGCGCCCAGGCACCGGTCCCGACCGACGATCCGAAGGTTGCCTATTCGGAGCTCGAGGGAAGTTGGGTGCCAGGACCGTTCCCCTGGCCCGTTGGTTCTTCGTGAGGTCATTTCTTGCAGCTCTGCTTGGCGTCCTTGCCCTGGCCGCTCCAGCGCAGGCGGTGGTCGGCGGCAAGCCGGCGCCCGCCGGTCAGTTCCCGTACGTGGCCAACGTCCAGATCATGGGTGCGTTCGGCTGCACCGGAACGCTGATCGCCCCGCAGTGGGTGATGACCGCAGGGCACTGCGGCTCGGCGACGGGCTCCGGCACCGAGGGCCTGGCCCCGACGCCGGTGTCGTGGCCGGCCAGCGCCTACCACCTGACCCTCGGCAGCGTTTACGCGGATGGCCACGGCGGCGAGGGCCACAACGTGTCGAAGGTGGTCGTCGACTCGGACTACATCGTCACCAACGGCACCGGCAACGACGTGACCCTGATGAAGCTGGACACGCCGTCGAAGATCGCGCCGATGAAGATCGCGGCGGTCGGCGAGCGCGCGTCGTGGAACCCCGGTGTGCTCGCCACGATCGCGGGCTTTGGCACGACCTCGGAGGACAACTCCGACGCGCCTGCGCAGATGCAGTTCGCAAGCGTGCCGATCACCACCGACCAGTACTGCGCGCAGGCGTATCCGAACGGGCTCAGCGAGGCGTCCGACGACGGCTCCTTCGACGCCAAGACGATGGTCTGCGCCGGCTACCCGCAGGGCGGCACCGACACTTGCCAGGGCGACTCGGGCGGGCCGCTGCTCGTGACCGTTCACGGCGGCGCCACGCGCCTGGTCGGCGCGACGAGCTTCGGCGCGGGTTGCGGTGATGCCGGCAAGCCCGGCGTCTATGCGCGCGTGGCTGAGGGCCCGATCCGCAACTGGCTGAAGACCGTTGTGCCCGACGCGTTCGCCCCCGAGCCGAGTGCCACCGTCAAGCACAAGAAGGCGAAGCACAAGAAGCACAAGAAGCACAAGCACAAGCACAAGGCCAAGCACAAGAAGAAGCACGCGAAGAAGAAGACCACGCGCTGACCACCGAACCCGCTTCCATGGCAGCGGTGGAGCTGAGCGAGATCGTTCCCCTGCCCACGGCCGGGCGCGTCTTCGAGCAGGCACTGCGCCCCGGGCTTGCCGATGCGGCCCCGAGCGGGCGCATCCGGCTCGACTCGATTGCGCGCTGGGTGCAGGACGTGGCCTACGCGGACGTGGACGACGCCGGCGTGGTCGACCTCTCGAGCTGGGTGGTGCGGCGCATGCGCATTCGCGCGGAGCGCTTCCCGCGCTTTGCCGACCACGTGAGGGTGCAGACCTGGTGCAGCGGCGCCGGGCGCCTGTGGGCGGAGCGCCGCGTGCGCTTCGAGAGCGAGCACGGGCTGGTCGACGTGACGGGCATCTGGGTGCACCTCGATCCACTCACGCGGCTGCCGGTGCCCATGCCCGAGTCCTTCGACCGCATCTACGCGGAGTCGGCGCTCGGCCGCAAGGTGAAGGCGCGCCTTCGCCATCCGAACCCGGCGGGTGACGAAGCCGAGTCGAGCTGGTTCTTCCGCGCGACCGACGTCGACATCGCAGAGCACGTGAACAACGCGGCCTACTGGGAGGCGGTCGAGCAGACGCTCGGCGATCCCGCGACGGCCGATGCGGAGATCGAGTTCCGCGAGCCGGCGCAGCCCGGCAACGTGCGGCTGCTGCGCGGTAGCGAGCTTGTGTGGGTCACCGCCGAGGACGGCCGCGTGCACGCCTCGGTGGCACTCGCCACGGCATAGGATCGGCCCATGGCCCGCCGCGGCATCTTCGTCGCACCGTTCGAAGAGCTCGCCGACGCCCGTGAGCTCGCGCGGCTCGCGGTGCGCGCCGAGGCTGCCGGCTGGGACGGCTTCTTCCTCTGGGACCACGTCGACTACCGCGCGCCGGTCACCGCGCTCGCGGATCCGTGGGTGTGCATGGCGGCAATCGCCTACGCCACCGAGACGATTCTCACCGGCCCGCTGATCACGCCGCCCGCGCGCCGCCGCATCCACAAGCTCGCGCGCGAGACGGTCACCCTCGACCGCCTGAGCGGCGGCCGCCTGATCTTCGGCGCGGGGCTCGGCAGCGACAACTCGGGGGAGTTCTCCAAGTTCGGCGAGCAGGGCGACGCCAAGGAGCGCGCGCGCCTGCTCGACGACGGCCTGGCTCAGCTGGCCCGCTACTGGGACGGCGAGTTCGAGCCGCGGCCGATCCAGCAGCCGCGCATACCGGTCTGGCTGGCCGCCCGCTGGCCCAACCGCAAGCCGCTCCGCCGCGCGCTCGAGTGGGACGGTCTCTTCCCGATCGACCTGCCCGGGCCCGCCGAGCTGGCCGAGCTGACCGCGGAGGTGCGCGCGGTGCGCCCCGATGATGCCTTCCAGATCGTCGTCACCAACCCGCCGGGCACGGACCCTGCCCCGTGGGTGGAGGCCGGCGCAACCTGGTGCCTGACCGGGTTCGGCCCGACGCCGCGGGTTGCCGAGCTCGAGTCGGCCATAGATGATGGCCCCTGATGACAACGCTCAGCGCACAAGCGGTCGGCTCGCGACCGGTCCTCTGGCAGCTCCAGATCTCCCACTACAACGAGAAGGCGCGCTGGGCGCTCGACTACAAGCGCATCCCGCACACCCGCCGCTCGATGTTGCCGGGAGTGCACCAGCTGCTCACCAAGCGCCTGGCCGGCGTGGACACATCACCAGTCCTTCAGATCGACGGAGTGGGAATTGGCGACTCGAGCGCCATCCTGCTCGCGATCGAGGAGCGCTGGCCCGAGCCGGAGCTGATCCCGTCAGACCCGGTCGAGCGCCGCCGCGCGCTCGAGCTCGAGGAGTTCTTCGACGAGGAGCTCGGGCCGCACATCCGGCGCGCCATCTACTGGGAGCTGCTGCCACATCCAGACGTGGTGATCCCCCTGTTCACCGACGGCGCGAGCGGGCTCAGCCGCGCGCTCCTGCGCGGCAGCTTCCCGGTCCTGCGCATGGGCATGCGCCGCATCTTCGACATCCACGAGGAGCCCTCGATGCACAGCCGCGCGAAGACGATCGCGGCGCTCGACCGGCTGGAGTCGGAGCTCGGTGGCGGCGACTACCTCGTGGGGGACCGGTTCACGAGCGCCGACCTGACCGCGGCGTCGCTCTTCTATCCGCTCGCGCAGCCCGACGAGTTCCCGTACCCCTCACCGTCGCTCGAGCAGATGCCCGAGGGCGCGCGCGAGTTCCTGGGGACGCTGCGCGAGCGTCCTGGAGCACAATGGGTCGCCGAGATGTACCACCGCCACCGGTTACCTGCATGAGCAGCGCGTTCCGCCAGGCCGTCGAGGCCGGCGACATCGACGCGGCCGTGGCGTGCCTGGCCCCGGACGTTGTCTTCAACAGCCCCGTCGCGCACCGGCCGTTCGAGGGCAGCCAGAACGTGTCGGGCGTGCTGCGGGCAGTGTTCGAGACCTTCGAGGACTTCGAGTACACCGACGAGCTCACCGATGGCGACACGCACGCGCTCGTGTTCCGCGCGCGCGTGGGCGACAAGCAGCTCCAGGGGCTCGACCTGCTTCGGATGAACGCCGACGGGCTGATCGAGGACTTCACCGTGATGGTGCGCCCGGCGTCGGGACTGATGGCGCTCGGCGAGGCGATGGGCCCGAAGGTCGCGAACCTGAAGTAGCGCCTCGGCCATGATGTGGGCATGGCCCACGTCACGGCCAACTCGCTCGCCTACGCCCATCCGGGCGGCGACCTGCTGTTCGCCGACGTCAGCTTCCACGTCGGGCCGGGCGATCACGTGGGCATCGTCGGCCCGAACGGGGTCGGCAAGTCGACGCTGTTTCGCGTGCTCACGGGCGAGCTGCCGCTGGACGAGGGCGAGTTCCAGGTCGGTGGGCGGCTCGCCTACATGCCGCAGGACGTGGGCGTCGGCGGCGACACGCGCAGCGTGCGCGAGCTGCTCACAGCGCTCGCTCCGACTGCGTTGCGGCGGGCGGGGGAACGGATGCTCACCGCCGAGCGCGCGCTGGCGGCTGGCGACGACAGCGCGGGCATGGACCTTGGCAACGCGATCGGCGAGTGGTCGGCGCTCGGCGGCTACGAGCTCGAGGCGCGCTGGGACGAGGCGTGCCGACGCATCGTCAGGTCGTCGTTCCCGGCGCTGGCCGACCGGCCCGCGTCGACCCTGTCCGGCGGTGAGCGCAAGCGCCTGGTGCTCGAGATCCTGTTCGCATCTGACGACGAGGTGCTGCTGCTGGACGAGCCCGACAACTTCCTCGACGTGCCTGCCAAGCGCGAGCTCGAGGCGCAGATCGCCGCCTCGCGCAAGACCGTGCTGCTCATCTCGCACGACCGCGACCTGCTCGCGTCCGCGGTGCGTTCAGTGCTAACGCTCGAGGCCGGCGGCTGCTGGATCCACCCGGGCTCGTACGCCACCTACCCCGAGGCACGCGAAGAGCGCCAGCGCAAGCTCGGCGACGCGGTGAGGCGCTGGAGGGAGGAGGAACGCCGGCTCTACCGGCTGATGAAGACCTTCAAGGAGCGCGCTCGCTATGCGCCCGACTGGGCGAAGAAGGCTGACGCGGCAGAGTCGCGCTGGCATCGCTTCGCCGACAGCGGGCCGCCGCCCGCCCCTGTTGCCGATCAGCAGATCAAGATGCGCATCCGCGGCGGCGATTCCGCTCGGCTTGCGCTGGTTGTCAAGTCGCTTGGCATCGATCAGCTCGTGCGCCCGTTCAGCGAGGAGGTCCACTTCGGCGAGCGCGTTGGCGTGGTAGGCCCGAACGGCGGCGGCAAGACGCACCTGATGCGCGCGTTCGCAGGCGAGGAGGATCTGCCGATGACGGGCGACGTGCGGATCGGCAATCGCGTCTCGATCGGCCACTTCACGCAGCTGAACGTGCGCGGCGACTTCTCCGGGCGCAAGGTCATCGACGTGGTGCTGACCCGGGTCGCCGGCGTTGAGCGGGCGATGGGCGCGCTCGCGCGCTACGGGCTGGCCGAGGCCGCGCAGCGCCAGTACGACGTTCTGAGCGGCGGCCAGAAGGCGCGCCTGGAGATCCTCTGCCTGGAGCTCGACGGCCACAACCTGCTGCTGCTGGACGAGCCCACAGACAACCTGGACATCGACTCGGCCGAGGCGCTCGAGTCGGCGCTCGAGGGCTTCGAGGGCACGGTCGTCGCGGTCTCGCACGACCGTGCCTTCCTGCGGCGCATGGATCGCTTCCTGATGGTGCTGCACGACGGCTCGGTGCTGGCACTGCCGGACTTCGAGTCGATGATGGCGGCGCTCGTGGAGCCGGAAGGCGCGCCCGATGTGCGCCTGGCGAAGCTCCTGACCTGAGCCGGCTAGGCGGCGATGCGCGCGGCCGCCGGGGCCTGCTCGCGCGAGCGCTGCGGCGGCCAGCGAACGGGCGTGCGCGCCGGCCAGATGTCGAGCGCGTTCCCGCGGTCGAAGTCGTGGCCGGTAGGGGACAGGCGCGCCGTGGCGCGCACGACCAGGTGCCCAACGCACAGCTCGGCGCGGTAGTGGTCGATCGGGCTGTCCGGGAACGTGGGCTCCACGTCCCAGTCGCGGCGCGCCGAGGCGGAGCCGATCGCGGAGAAGCGGCACGGCCAGTTGCCATCGCGCGGGCGGCCGGTGAGCGCGATGCGGAAGCCGGTCGGCGGGCGTCTGCCCAGCGCCACTTCCTCGTAGAGCGCGGGCGAGAACAGCTCGCGGTTGCGCAGCGCCTGAAGCGTGGTCAGGGTCTTGGCCGCCCAGCTCGCGACCTGGCTCTGGTTCTCGAGCGTGAGCACCAGCGCATAGCCGCCGACCATCTGCCGCACGAGCGGCTCGGCGTTGGTCTCCACCTCCGCCATCCAGCTGCGCAGGCATGCCTTGCACGCGAACGCCCGCCGAGCGCCCAGCGTGGCGCGCTCGCCCGGGAACAGCTCATCGAGCCACGCCGGAAACACGCGCGCCTTCACGGCGCGCCCGGTCCCGCAGAAGGCACACGAAAACTGGCGCTAACGAGCCACCCGGCAGGGGAAGCTATGGCGAATCCCGGACAGACGCGGCGCCGTCCAGGCCGCAGCCCTGGCCGCGGCGTGACTAGCCTCGCGCCCGTGGATGGACGCGGGGGGTTGCTGCGCAACCGCGACTACGTGGGCTGGCTCGTCGGCGAGACGCTGTCGAGCCTCGGCAGTTCGCTGTCGACCTTCGCCTACCCGGTGCTGGTCCTGTTCGCCACGCACTCGGCGGCGAAGACCGGCATCGTCGCGGCGGCGGCCAACGTGGGCAGCCTCACGACCTTGCTCGTCGGAGGCGCGCTGGCCGACCGCTGGTCGCGGCGCAGCCTGCTGCTGGCCGGTCCGCTGGTGCAGGCGGTTGTGGTCGGAAGCGTGGCGGTCGCCGTCGCGGCCGGCCACGTGGTGCTCGCCCACGTTGCAGCCGCCGGCTTCATCGACGGCGTGGTACTCGGCATCACGCGCGGAGCAGAGAACGCAGCGCTGCGACGCCTGGTCAGCGCCGAGCAGTACGCGGGCGCGGCGGCGCAGCTGCATGCGCGCGACATGGGAGTGCGGGTGATCGGGCCGTCGCTTGGCGGCGTGCTCCTCACCGCCGCCCGCGCGCTGCCGTTCGTGATCGACGCGATCTCGTACCTGGCATCGGTTGTGGGAGTGCTCGTCATCCGCAGGCCACTCGGCCCCGACATCGCAGAACGCGCCGAGCGCGAGCCGCTGCGGAGCGCGGTCGTGACCGGCCTGCGTTACCTCGTGCGCGATCCATACCTGCGCTTCGTCGCCTGGTGGGCGGCGATGATGAACATGCTCGGCTCGGGGCTGATGCTGCTCGTGATCCTGCTGGTCCGTGAGCGCGGGGGGAGCGCAACGGTCATCGGCGCCGCGGAGGCGATCGGCGCAGCCGGCGGGGTGATCGGCGCGATCGCCAGCGGCTACGTGATCGCACGCTTCGCTGGCCGCTGGCTGGTTGTCGCGCTGTCGTGGTGCCTGGCCTTCGCCGCATTCACGATGGCTGTCGTCCGCTCGCCGTGGGGGATCGGCGCTGCGCTTGCGCTGGTCTCTGTGGTCGCGGTCCCGCTGAACGTCACGCTCGCGACCTACGAGGCGCAGCTCATCCCCGACGCGCTGATCGGGCGCGTCACGACGTCGCTCGACCTGGCGGCGAACGGGCTTCGCTGGCTGGCGCCGATCACGATCGGCGTAATCGTGGGAGCGACGTCGGCGCCGACCGCCGCGGTCGTGTGGGGCGCAGCGTTCTCGGTGGTGGCACTCGTAGCGCTCTTCAACGGCAGCCTGCACGTGCTCGACGAGCCGATCGAGCAGGTGCGCCGCTGACCATCGATACCGTCAGCTGCCGTGCGCGTCGTCACCTGGAACGTCAACTCGGTCAAGCAGCGACTGCCGCGGCTGCTGCCGTGGCTCGACGAGCGGCGCCCGGATGTGGTCTGCCTCCAGGAGACGAAGCTCGCGGACGATTCGTTCGCCGAGCTCCTGGCGGATGAGCTCGCGGCGCGCGGGTACGAGTACGCCGCGCATGGCGAGACGGCGTGGAACGGGGTCGCCATCCTCTCGCGCGTCGGGCTCGATGACGTCGTCCCCGGGCTGCCGGGCGGCCCGGGATTCCCGCACCAGGAAGCGCGTGCCATCTCCGCCACCTGCGGTGGCATCCGCATCGTGTGCGTCTACGTGCCGAACGGGCGCGAGCCGGACTCCGAGCACTACAACTACAAGCTCGCCTGGCTCGGGTCGCTGCGCGAGCAGGTGGCCGCGGGCCCCGAGGCGACGATCGTCTGCGGCGACATGAACATCGCGCCGGCCGATGACGACGTGTTCGACCCCGAGGCGTATGTCGGGCACACGCACGTGACAGCGCCCGAGCGCGCCGCGCTGGCGGAGCTCCAGGCGCTCGGGCTGCACGACGTCGTCCGCGAGCGCTGGCCGGCCGAGCGCGTCTTCTCCTACTGGGACTACCGCGCCGGCATGTTCCACCAGGACCTGGGCATGCGTATCGACCTGGTGCTGGCGTCGGCTCCCGTGGCCGAGCGCGTGAAGGCGGCCTGGATCGACCGCCAGGCCCGCAAGGGCAAGGGCCCGAGCGACCACGCGCCGGTCATCGTCGACCTGGACGAGGCGCCCGACGGCGACATCGGCCCGGTGGTGCCGCCACCGTCGGCGCCGGCGGCGCGCCGGGGCACGAAGAAGCTGCCGCAGTCCTAGTCCGCGCGCTTGCGGTCGCGGTCGCGCGACGGCTGCACGCGTTTCGGCTCCCCGGGCATCTTCGGGTAGTCGGGCGGGTAGGGCATGTCGCCCGCCTCGTCGGCCTCGTACATGTCGAGCAGCGGCTGGAGTGAGTGCGCCACGTCGTCGATCGCCGCGTGGCGGTCGCCCACCTCGGCGAAGCGGGCCGGCATGGTCGCCACGTTGAAGTCCTCGGGCGCGACCTCGCTCAGCTCGTCCCACTCGACGGGCGCCGACACCGGCGCCCCGGGCTTCGGCCGGATGCTGTACGCGGAGGCGATCGTGCGGTCGCGCGCGTTCTGGTTGTAGTCCACGAAGATGCGCTCGCCGCGCTCCTCCTTCCACCACTTGGTCGTGACCTCGCCAGGCAGCCGGCGCTCGAGCTCGCGTCCGAAGGCGATCGCCGCGTGGCGCACGTCGGTGAAGGTCCAGTTGCGCTCGATGCGCACGTAGATGTGGATGCCGCGCCCGCCCGAGGTCTTCGGGAAGCCCGTGTAGCCCAGGTCGGCGAGCAGGTCGCGCGCGCAGCCAGCCACGCGAACCGCGTCGGCGAAGTCGGTGCCGGGCTGTGGGTCGAGATCCAGTCGCAGCTCGTCGGGGTGGTCCACGTCGTCGCGGCGGACGGGCCACGGATGGAACGTGATCGTGCCCATCTGCGCCGCCCAGCCCACCACCGCGATCTCGGTCGGGCAGATCTCGTCGGCGGTGCGGCCGGACGGGAACTCGATCCGCGCGGTCTCCAGGTAGTCGGGGGCGCCCTTGGGCACGCGCTTCTGGAAGAACGCATCGCCGCCGCCGCGTTCGCGGGTGGAGACGACCACTCCGGGGTGGACGCCCTTCGTCCATCGCTCAAGCGTCGTCGGGCGGTTGCGCAGCGCGCGCATGATCCCGTCCTCGACCGCGAGGTAGTACTCGACCACGTCGAGCTTGGTCAGCTCCGGGGTGTGATCGGTCGCGGCGAAGATCACGCGCTCGGGGCTCGACACGCGCAACTCGCGCCCGCCCGCGTCGATGGTGGTTGCGGTTCCGGCCATCGTGTCAGTCCGGGTTACGCAGGAAGTCGAGGAGCAGCGCCTGGAACTCGAGCGGCTGCTCGAGCGGCGCCAGGTGGCGGGCGCCCGCGATGACCGCGTGACGCGCGTGGGGGAGGAGCTCGGCCAGCGAGTCGGCTTCGGCGTGGAAGTCGGCCATGTCGTGCTCGCCCACGGCCACGAGCGCCGGCACCGGCAGGCCACCGAGGGTGGCGGCGGCGGGCACCACGGGGTCGGGCGCGTCACGCGGCTCCGCTGCCATGTCCTGTAACTGGAACGTCCGGCGCTGCATCGCCGCCACGCGCGAGCGCAGCTCCTCCGGCGCGTCGGGAAGCAGCCAGGCGTCGAGGACCGCCGCGACCGCCGCCTCGGTGTCGCCGCTCGCGAGCGCCGCCTCCTCCGCATCCCAGGCGTCCTCGAGCTCGGCGGTCGGCTCGTCCTCTGCCGGGGGAGCCGACACCAGCACCAGGGCGCTCACGCGCTCCGGAGCCAGGACCGCCACGCGCAGCGCCACGGCGCCACCCCACGAGTTGCCCACGAGCACCGCCTGGTCCACGTCGAGTGCATCCATGGTCTCCAGCACGTCGTTCCACGGGTCCAGCTCGTGCGCCACCGCCGACTCGCCGAAGCCCGGAAGGTCGATCGCGATGGCGCGATAGCCCGCCTCCGCCAGCGCGGGCAGCAACTCGTCCCACATGCTGCGGTCGGCCAGGCCGGCGTGGAGCAGCACCACCGCAGCGCCGCTCCCGTCCTCGTCATGCGCCAGCTCCACCGGCGCGATTGTCTCAGGACGCGCGCGCGGGCTCCGTCACGGTCAGGTGGTGGGTCGAGATCTCGTGCAGGTAGCCGGCGATCACGCCCTGGTAGACGAGCTTTCGCCGGCGACCCTGCTTGGTCCGGCGCGGGCCGGTCACGGACCCCGCCTGCTGAGAGTGGCTGTGGGTGCTGTTTGTCATGCGGCTTGTCTTTCCATCTCGAGGTTTGCGGGCATGTGGGTAGGGGCTGGTTCGAGTGCGCGGTTCCGGGCGCGCGGGCCGAGCAGGGCCAGGGCCAGAGCCACGCCGACGGCGATCACGCCCGCTCCGGTGAGGAACGCGAGCTGGTAGCCGTCGATCAGCGAGCTCGTGAGCGCGTGGTGGCTCGCGAGCAGGCTCTTGGTGTGGTTCGCGGCGATCGTGCTGAGCACGGCAAGGCCGAGCGCGCCGCTGAGCTGCTGCGACACGTTCGTGATGCCCGAGCCGAGCCCGGCGTCCGCTGCGGGGACGTCGGCCATCGCGATCGTGAGCAGCGGCATGAACGCGGTGCCGATGCCGAGCCCGATCGCGAAGCAGGCGACGAACACGGTCGGGAAGAAGGCCGTGGTCGGCCCGACGGTGCTGAAGACGACCAGGCCGCCGGCGGCGATCATCATCCCGCTCGTCAGCACGCGGAGTGATCCGTGACGCGCCACCAGCCGCGCCGTGATCCCCTGCGAGAGGACCGCGACGGTCAGCGTCCACGGCAGGAACGCGGCGCCGGTCTGGAACGCGCTGTAGTGGCGCACGTGCTCCAGGTAGAGCGCGCCGAGGAAGAACGTCGAGTACATGCCGGTCACGAGGAAGCCCCGCACCACGCTTGCGTGGATCAGGCTGCGCAGCTGGAGGATCCGCGGCGGCATGATCGGGTTGGCGATGCGCGACTCGAGCGTTGCGAACGCCGCCATCAGCAGCGCCGCGAGGACGGCGAACTCGATCGTCTCCGACGACACCCAGCCATGCGTGGTTGCCGCGACGATCGAGTAGATGCCGCTCATGAGCGACGCGGTCACGAGCAGGGAGCCGAGCCAGTCGACACCGTGCTCGATGCCGAGCCCGCTGTCGCGGCGGATCAGCGAGTAGCCGAGCGCCAGCGTGGCCGCGCCGATCGGCAGGTTCACGAAGAAGATCCAGTGCCAGTTGATCGCCTGGGTCAGCAGGCCGCCGGCCAGCAGGCCGAGCGAGCCACCGGCGACCGAGACGAACACGTACGCGCTCATCGCGCGGCCGCGCGCTTCGGGCTCTGGGAACTCGGTGACGATGATCGCGAGGATCACCGAGGCCTGCGCAGCCGCGCCGATCCCCTGGAGCAGCCGCGCGCCGATCAGCACGCCGGCGCTCGGTGCGATCCCGCACAGCAGCGAGGCCACGGTGAAGGTGGTGACCCCGGCCAGGAACACGCGCCTGCGCCCCACCAGGTCACCCAGCCGGCCCGCGAGCAGCAGCAGGCTGCCGAAGGTGACGAGGAACGCGTTCACGATCCAGGTCAGGTTTGCCTGGCTGATGTGGAGGTCGTGCTGGATCGAGGGCAGGGCGACGTTCACGATCGAGACATCGAGCACGATCATGAGCTGCGCCAGGCAGACCACGGCGAGCGCGGCCCACCGGCGGCGGTCGGCAGTGGGTGTCTGGAGTGCTGTGAGGTTCATCAAAATCCCAACTTGTCGGTGGAGCTGTGTGTGGCTAAACTGGAGGCAACCTCCGGAAGAAGTGGAGGTAGCCTCCGGTAATATACGGAGGCAGCCTCCGTTTGTCAAGGATAATTTCCATGACCACCACCGACGCCTCCGTCCAGACCCTCGTGAACCGGCCCAAGCGGGCCGATGCGCAGCGCAACTACGCGAAGCTGCTCGCGGCCGCGCGCGTGGAGTTCGCCCAGCACGGCGAGGCGACCTCGCTGGAGGAGATCGCGCGCAGGGCCGGGGTGGGGATCGGCACGCTCTACCGGAACTTCCCGAACCGCCAGGCGCTCCTCGAGGCCCTCTATGTGGACGAGGTCGAAGAGATCTCCCGCGCCGCCACCGAGCTGGCCGCCGCGGGCGACCCGTGGGAGGCACTGTCGAGCTGGTTCGAGCGCTTCGTCGGCTACATCGCCACCAAGCAGGCGCTGGCGAGTGAGCTTCTCAACTACCTGGAGAAGGACGCGCCGCTGTTCACCGGCTGTCGCGAGCTGCTCTGGACGGCGGGCGCGCCGCTGCTCGAGCGCGCGCAGGCCAGCGGAGCCGTGCGCCCAGACGTCACGATCGGTGACGTCATCCAGATGGTCGTCGGAATCGCGAAGATCCCGATGAGCGAGCCCGGCCAGGCCGAGCACATCGTGCGTGTCGCGCTCGACGGCTTGCGCTACCGCCCAGCCGAGTAGTTCATACGCGGCTCCTACGTTCGGGCCATACCGTCGGGCCCATGGCTCGCGCAGCTGTCGCAATCGTTGCCGTGCTGGGGCTGATCGCCGGCGTCACGGCGGCCGGCGGCAAGACCACCACCACGGTCCCGGTCACGTTCTCAGGTGGCTTCGAGCTCCACTCGAACGACTACGGGCGGCCGGTCCCGCTCTATGCATCGATGCTCGGCGTGCGACCGAGCGTGTTCCGGCGCGCGTTCAGCGGCGTCCACCCGGATCCGAACCACCAGCCGAGCGGCGACGACCAGGAAGCCAACAAGCAGGCGCTCATGGGCGTGCTCGCGCCGTACGGCGTGACCAACGACGAGCTCGATCGCGTTGCCAACTACTACCGCTTCGACTCGACCAAGAGCGAGACGTGGAAGCACCGCGCCGCAAAAGGCGTCGCGGTCATCAAGGGCGGCAAGGTTGTGTCAATCCGCTTGACGGACGCAGGCGTGGGATACACCTACACGCCGAAGCTCTCGATTCCCGGCTACACGGGCGCGCTCGTGAGCGCGCGCGTGGTGTTCACCAAGGCGTTCCGTACGAACGGGCACCTGCGCGTGACGCTGCGCTAGGGCAGCCCGCGGCCCAAAATGCCCGTCGTACAGGGTTTCCTCGTTGACCCGGCGTCAACAGGTACGCTGTTGTTGCACGCTCAACGGCACAGGGGCGCGCGCTTTTCAACGCTACGAGGAGAGGTTTGTTCATGTCGTCGTCCGTGCGGCTGTCCTGGATGTCCGTTGTCGTGCTCGCGCTGTGCGCGTTGATGGCTGCGCCCGCGAGCGCCAGCAGCCGGATCAGCCGTGAGCAGAAGGCCGACGCGCATGCGTCCGCGTTCAAGACCGGTCCCCTCGATCTTCAGATCCCGGTGCGCGATCCCGCCCCGCAGGCCGGCGCGCAGGTCCTCAAGTACAAGTTCGGCCCGCTGAAGATCGAGCCGGGTCAGAACCTGATCAACGTCGACATCCAGAAGGAGCGCCCGAACGTGGACGGCTGGATCGTCGGCTTCCGCCCCGGGCTGATCGACGCGAAGACCGGCAAGAGCCCGCCCGTCAGCGAAGTGCACCTGCACCACGCGGTCTGGCTCGTGGACTTCAAGCCCACCTTCGCGGTCGGCGAGGAGAAGACCAACTTCAACGCGCCTGACGGTTTCGGCTGGCGCTACACGACCAAGCAGACCTGGGTCATCAACCACATGATCCACGACCTCGTCGGCGGCTCGCACACGGTCTACATCACCTACACGCTCTATTTCATCCCGGACTCGGCGCCCGAGGCGGCCAACATCCACCCGATCGAGACGCAGTGGATGGACGTCGAGGGCCTCAAGCCCTACCCGGTCTTCAACGCGATGAAGGGTTCGGGCAAGAACAACCGCTTCACGTTCCCCGACGACGCGAAGAACCCGTATCCGGACCGCCCGAACAACCCTCGCAACGTGTGGACGGTGGATCACGACGCGACGCTCGTGAGCACCGCCGGCCACCTGCACCCGGGCGGATTGTGGACCGACCTCAACCTCACCCGTGACGGCAAGACCGTGCGGCTGTTCCGATCGCGTGCCGACTACTTCGAACCGAGCGGCGCCGTGTCGTGGGACGTGGCGATGGGCGCGACCAGCCCGAACTGGCGGATCCACGTCAAGAAGGGCGACATCCTCAGCACCAACGCGACCTACGACACCAGCAAGGCGTCGTGGTACGAGGTCATGGGGATCATGATCGTCCAGATCACGCAGGACGACGAGGGCGGGATCGACCCGTTCACCCAGACGGTGGACCAGACCGACTACCTCACGCACGGGCGACTCGGGGAGAACAAGGACCCGGCGGCCACGCGCAAGGTCAACTCGGTCTACGCGAACTCGATCCGGCTGCGCCAGGGCCCGTTCATCTCGAAGGTCGTGATCCGGCACTTCGGCTTCTCACAGGGCGACCTGGTCATCTCCGGCAAGCGCGGCCTGCCGCCGTCGGTGCCGCAGGGCAAGAGCCTCACGTTCGTGAACGAGGATGCCCCGCTGACGATCCGCTTCCACACGATCACCTCGTGTGCGCTCCCGTGCAACCACGGCAGCGGCATCAGCTTCCCGCTGGCGAACGGCTCCGGCCTGTTCGACTCCGGTGAACTGGGCTTCGGCCCGACGACCAACCTCAGCGCCCTGCCAGGCAACTACGGCGACGGCGACTCCAACGTGCCGATCACCGCTGCCGTCGACACGCCGACTGCGAAGTCGAACTGCGTCAACGAGACCGGGTTGATCAAGGCGCTCGGTAACGGCTGCATCGGGCGGGTCACGTGGAAGACGCCTAAGAACCTGGCGCCCGGCACCTACACGTACTTCTGCCGGATCCACCCGTTCATGCGCGGCACGTTCCGGGTGGTCCCGAAGAGGTCTGTGAAGGGTTGAGCACCACCTAGCCGGTGGTAGGGTCGTGAAGCCGGCCGCGGTTTGAGTCAACGATCGTCGTCGGCCAGAGCAGGCCCGCAGTGCAACCAGCCGGGAGCACGTCATGACGGTCGCAGGCAGGGCAGGGACGTTCGTCGCGGTCCTCGCTTGCCTGGTTGCGGTTCTCCTCGGTTCGGGCACGCTCGCGTCGGCGACGGGCCCGGGCGGGTGGGATCACCTCGGTACCGGCGCCAGCGCCGGGTCCGCCTCGCTTGACGGACGTGTCGACGCGCTCGTGAGGGTTCCCCAGGTCGGCCAGATCCCCGACTCGATCTACGCGGGCGGCGTCTTCACCAGTGCCGGTGGTGATGCCGCAGCCGCGATGCTCGCCCGCTGGGACGGCGATGCGTGGCACTCGGTGGCACCTGTCATCTCCACCGCCAGCGGCGCGAGTGTCCATGCCATCGCCGTCGACACCGCCACGGGCAACGTCTACGTCGGCGGCAACTTCGTCGACGCTGGGGGCAACGCAAACGCGGACTTCCTCGCGGTCTGGAACGGCGCGACCTGGCAACCGTTCTGCGCGCCGATCACGGCGAACGTGAACGCGTTGCAGATCATCGGCCGCAAGCTCTACATCGGCGGGGACTTCACCGACGGTGCCGGCATAGCTGCGGCAGACCGCCTCGTGGTGTGCGACATGGACAGCGGCACTGCATCCTCCACGGTCATCACTGCGCACGCGATCAACGGCTCGGTCTACACCCTCGCTGCAGACGCGGCCGGCAATTTGTATGCCGGCGGCGGGTTCATCAACATGGACGCGTCCCCGCAGGCCGACTACGTCGCCAAGTACGGCGGTGGTGCATGGGCCCCGATGGGCAGCGGCCCAGGCCCGGGCGGTGGCGCCGTCGACGACTTCGTGCGCAGCATCACCGCGTATGGCACCAACGTGTACATCGGCACCGATTCCTTGAACGTTGGCGGCGTGGCGCTGGCCGATCACGTGGCTCGGTGGGACGGGTCGGCCTGGCACGCGCTGGGTGCGAACACCGCGCACACCAACGGCTGGTTCTCGACGGGTTCGGCCTACATCAACGCGATGGGCACGGATGCCCAGGGCAACCTCTACGTGACCGGCTCGTTCCAGGACGCGAACGGCGTCGCCACAGCCGACGAGGTCGCGGAGTTCACCGGCTCGGACTGGGCGCCGCTCGGCTCGGACGGAGCCGGCAACGGCCCGCTCCCAGGGCCCGGCAACGCGCTGGCGCTGTTCGGCGGCCAGGTCGTGGTCGGCGGCAACTTCGTGACGGCGGGCGGCGACTCGCGAGCCAGCTACATCGCGCGCTATCCAGGGCTAGCGCGTCCCCTAACTGCGGTGATCACGCTCGGCGGCGGTGGCTTCTCTCCGTTCGTCGGCAGCACGGCCACGTTCGACTCGAGCGCAAGCAGCGGCGACGAGCCCATCGTCGCTCAGAACTGGCACTTCACCGACGGCTCGCCGGACGTCACGACCGCGTCGGTCGCTCACGTTCTCACCAAGCAGGGAACCAACACGGTCACCCTCACCGTCACCGACAAGGCCGGGCACACGGCCCAGACCTCCGAGGACTTCTTCATCTCCGGCCAGTACCCGCAGGCGCGTTTCTCGTTCGCGCCATTGACCGTGTTCGCCACCGATCTCGTTGCGTTCGACGGAACCGGTTCGAGCGACGCCGACGGGACGATCTCGTCGTACACCTGGAAGTGGGGTGACGGCGGCGGCGGCGATTCGCACGCGGCGAAGCCGACGCACGCATTCACCACTCCCGGCACCTACCACGTCTCATTGATCGTGAGCGACGACAACGAGCAGTTGGGTGATGTCATCCACGACGTCAAGGTCCTGCCGCTGGTCGTGCCGGGCGTCAGCCACGCGTCGCTCAGCAACAAGACATTCCGAGTCGGCGCCGGGCCAACCGCCGTCACGGCCGCCAAGGCGAAGAAAGGCACGACGCTCGCGTTCACGCTGAAGGCGCCCGCCAAGGTGAAGCTTGCATTCGCCAGGTTGGCTCCGCGCGTGAAGGGCCACAAGCAACGCACGGTGAAGGCCGGCACGCTCACGCGCTCGCACCTGCGCAACGGGAAGAACGTGATCGCCTTCAGCGGCCGGATCGGCAAGCGCCCCCTGAAGCCGGGCAGCTACGTGGTGACGATCACCGCGAGCAACGCGAAGGGCAAGGCCAAGGCAGTCATCCTCCGGTTCAAGGTCGTCAAGTAGGGCGGATGCGCCTCAGCGCAACAGCAATTAGGGTCACGCGATGGACCACATCATGAGGATCGCCGGGGCCCTGTCACTCGTAGCGCTCGTTGTCGCGGGCTGCGGGGGCGGAGGCGCGAAAACGCTGAGCAAGGCCGACTTCGTCAAGCAGGCCAACGCGGCGTGTCAGCGCTACCACGACGCCAGTCAGAAGATCGGCAACCCGCAGAGCTTCGACGACCTCGCCCGGATGACGCCGAAGGTTCAGGTTGAGTTCGACAAGCTAATCGCGGACCTCAAGGGCATCAAGCCGCCGAGCGCTCTCGAGAAGGACTACAACGAGCTGCAGGCTACCGCTCAGACCGAGAAGGGGCTGCTCGCCGATCTCGCGTCTGCGGCGACCGCGAAGGATGCGGCGAAGATCTCGGAGCTGGGGAAGAGCGCCTCAGCTCAGAACAAGGGAAAGGACGCGATCGCGACCCGCCTGGGTTTGACGGCCTGCGCGCAGGATTGACCGAACTACCGGCGACTTCTCAGGGTCGCCAGGGACGCAGACGAGGCAACCATCCGGGGACTGCATGCCGATAGGCGTCGTACTGCACGCCGAACTGGTCCGCGAGCGCCGGCTCCTCGTAGAACCGGACGAAGCTGAAGAAGATGACGCCCATGGCGGCGCCGTAGGCGAACAGCACGGGCTGGCCCAGCAGGAGTCCCTGGCCGACGATGAGCGCCAGCACAGCCACATACATCGGGTTGCGCACATGGCGATAGAGGCCGCCGACCACGAGGCGTTCGGGCGGAGCCACCGGAGCCGGGGTGCCGAGACCCTCCACGACGAAACGGCGGAACGCGTCCAGCAGAACCGGCAACCCAGCGGCGATCAGAAGGACGCCGAGAATCCGAAGCGGCCCCCAGTGAGCGTCAACCGACCAATCGGTCAGACCCAACGGGATGAGCCCGGCAACGACGCCGGGAGCGACCAGCAGGAAGAAGAGGCTGCCGAGCGCGTTCACGCGTGGGCAGCGTAAGGGTGGAGCGGGAGTCTCGCCAGCACTGAGCCCGATGATCCAGTCCGCCCCGAGTGCGTCTTCGAGCTCCAGGTAAGCGACAAATGCGGCCGGGGAGGGGCGGTTGGTTCGCCTCAGCCCTGACCCGGCGCAGGCGGGCAGGGCGGGACCTCCGGGGCCGTCTCACCGATGGCAATCGCGATCGAGTCGGCGCGGCCCGTCGACGTCGTGATGAACACCCTCTGGCCGCCGGCGACCTGACCGGGGTCCAGCGTGAACGTCACACCGCCGGCGTCCGAGCGGACACTGCTCGTGACCTTCATCCGGCTCAGATCACCTTTTGGCTTGGGCCCTGCCTGGCGGAGGCTCGGCCCGGTATCGAAGTGACCGGGCACCGGCCCTGGGCCGCCGTCCGCCGGAGCCGTTGCCGAGGTCGGAGCACAGTCGGCTTTGTAGTCGACGACTGCGGGAATGCCGGCGGCGCGGAGGCTGCGCTGGAGGCCGCTCGCATCGCTCAGCGACTTGATGTGGACCGTCACGCTTCCGTCGGGCTGTGTCTCGAGCGCGTACGCGCTCGAGGTGCCGCCGCCGAGAACGGTCATCGCTGCGATGCCCGCGCACACGGCTGTGGCGCCGGCGCCCGCGACCACGAATCTGTTGGGCCGTGTGCGTCGTGCCGTCGGGGTCGGCGGAGCGGGGTTCGCGGCGACGACCAGCTGCAATCGCTCGAGAAGACGGTCTTCGAAAGTCTGGGACGTAGTCATGTCAGGCCTCCATAGGTCGGCTGATGGCGGTGGGCTCTTCCAAGATCTGGCCCTGCATCGCGGAGCGTGCGCGGTGCAGGCGCACGCGTGCAGTGACCGCGCTGATGCCGAGGGCATGCGCGGCCTCGCGTGGTGGCAGTCCGTCGAGGGCGACGAGCTCGAAGACCGCCCGCTCCCCGTCCGGGAGGATGTCGAGTGCGTCGTGCAGTTCGCGGCCCCGCGCCTCGGCGTCGATGCGCTCCTGAAGGCGGGCGACATCGTCGTCGTCGAGTAAACGGCGGCCCTCGATGCGGGCGTTGGCGCGACGCTCACGGGCAGCGCGCCGCAGCTCGGACAAGACAACGTTGCGGGCGATGCCGAAGAGCCACGCCGCCGGCGTTCCTCGGCGGCGGTCGTAGGACGACGCGTCGTTGATCGCGGCAAGGAACACGTCGGCCGTCAGGTCGGCGGCCAGGTGCGGGTCCCACACCCGGCGCGCGACGAACCGCTCCACCGCGTCGACTTGCTCGCGGTAGAAGACCTCGAACGTGGCTTGGTCGTACGCGAGCCGCGGCAGCTGATCCGACTTCATATCTGTCATTGGTCGCACGGCGTCGGGCGTTACGTGGCGCGACGGGGCTGAGTCTCACTAGCGACGCTTCAGAGTCACCGTGCGCTGGCGCAGACTCACGTTGCCGCCAGCGTCGTGGGTGACTACGCGCACGATCACGCGTGGGGTGCGGTTCTTGCCGAGCAGGCGGCGCGCCCGCCGCGAGAGCGCGACGTGCACTTTCAAGCTCTTCCCTGCCGCCACCTTGAACTTCTTTTGTGCAAGAACGCGGGGCTTCCTGGCAGCCGCGCGGATCGCGGCACCGTGCACGGCCGGGAGCAGGAGGAACATGCTGCCGGCGCAAAAGCCGCCCTGGACGTCTGCGGGGCACGACGTTCGCACCGCCACGCCTCCGGCGTTAAGAGGCAGGGTTCCATCGCCGCGGATCTGTGGAGCAGGACCGCTGAACGAGGACGCGGCGACGAAAGCTCCATCCAAGTCCGCAGGGTCGAACGCCATGAACGAGGCCAGAGAGGCGCCCGTCAATCCGTCGAACGCCTTCACCTCTGGCTCCGTGCCGGGACCTGGAACGGTGAGGATGTCCGGTACGCCGTCGCCATTCACATCACCGGCGGCGACGCGAACCCCTCCCGTGATTCCCGACGGGTAAGCCAGGAGCGAGAGTAGGACCGCGCCGGTCTTGCCGTCGAACGCCTTCACGTGCGGTCCGCCACCCTGCCCGGCCCCCACGATGACATCGGCGGCGCCATCGCCGTTGACGTCGCCGGTTGCGACGTAAACGCCTCCAGTGAACGAGGCCGCGAATGGGAGGAACGACGACACCACGGCGTCCGTCTTACCGTCGAAGACCTTGACCTGCGCGCCAGCACCTGGCCCGGTTCCGGCGATCAGATCGGCGATCCCGTCGCCGTTGACGTCGCCCACGGCAACCCGCACGCCACCCGTGAAGCCTGCGGCGAATGCCAGGAAGCTGCTGAGCTGCGAGCCGTCCGCTCCGGAGAACACGCGCACATTCGGGCCGCCGCCGCTGTCCGGTCCGACCACGATGTCGGCTCGCCCGTCGCCGTTCACGTCGCCGCTGGCGACGAACACCCCGCGGTCGAAGGCAGGGTCATACGCGAAGAACGACTTCAGGAGGCCGCCGTTCGCGCCATCGAACACCTTCACGTGTGGCCCGCCGCCGGGCCCGGCGCCCGCGACCACGTCGAGCAACCCGTCCCCGTTCACGTCACCGGAGGCAACCCGGACGCCGCCCGTGAAGGCCGTATCGAACGCGGCAAACGAGGAGAACGAGGAGAACGCGGGCGGTGCGAACAGCTTCACGGTCGGCGGCCCGCTGCTGTCGGCGCCGACCACGATCCCGTTGTGAGGCTGGGCCACGGCGCCGCCCGCCGGTTGCTCGTTCGGATCCGGCGGCGCTGACGGCGGTGGCGGTGGCGTGCAGGTGCCCGAGAAGATGAGCTTTCCGTCGTCGCGGTAGCTCTGGTTGTCGATGCTCGTCTGCAGGCCGATCGTGTCGGTGCACGCCATGGCCGCTGCCAGGACCGCGAGCACCTCCCGCGTCGGCGACGGCTTGCCCGTTGAATCCGAGCCCGGACATTCGACCGTGTTCGGATCGGTGTTCATGGCACCCCGACCTGTGCTGAACTGAGACGTGCACGGAGCGCCGCCCGCGGTCTCCGCCTGGGAGACGGCCGACGGGAATGTGAGAACGTAGAAGTATGCGCCCTGGCCATCGGTCGTCTTCGCCTGAGCGTCGACGTGGGCAGCGTCACTCTCGAACGCGAACGTCCCGTCTGCGAACGCCGCCGGCGCCAGCGCGAGCGACGCGGCTGCGATGGCGGCTGTCAACCAGGGCTTGGGCCGGAATGCCACAGTCCAGGCGACCCTAGTGAATGAGGTCCGCTCGCACCAGCCCTTCTAGTCGCGCGAGTGTCCCGTCGGCCGACCGAGGTCGTTCCGGCGCTGCGACCGAGCTATTTCTTATTTACGCGATTTGCCCTTACGTCAATAGCGCGGGCAAAGGCCGCATTGAAACTGGGGAAATGGGCGCGGCTGGGTTCGAACCAGCGACCTCTCGCGTGTGAAAGGCGACAAGGAAGTTGACAAACCCCAGGAAATGCCTGGAAAGCAGGAAGATCCGGGCGATGGCGGTTAGGGCAGATTCGGGCAGATAGGGGTGGGTTTAGGCACCAGTTTGTGGCTGGTGCCTAAACCCAGACGCTTCCGGCACAGCGCCGACTGGCATCGCAAGCGAACGTGTCAGTCGTTCTCGGTCACGTCGACCGCCTCGGCGCGGGTGAAGCCGTAGCCGACCTTCGACTGCAAAAACCAGTCCAGGCGGGCGAGCCGGGAGTCGAGAAACTCCTCATCGGACCTGCACGTACGCGGATCGGGAAGCAGCTGCGTCGTGACGATCTGATCTCGGGCGGGGCCGGCCAGATCCTTCAGTACCGCGTCCAGGCCAGTAGTGCCGCTGCCGTTCAGTCTCGGGGCTGTTCCGCGGTCGACGAGCAGGAGGTTCAGGACGAGTAGATGCGGAGACTCCTGATCCGGAGGCGGGTGCTCGCTCCGCGGGAGGATGTGGGCGGGCTCCGAGTCAGCAGTGGCTCGCTGCCGAGTGATCGGATCCAGTGCGCCGTTGGCGGCGAGGACGCACATGAATGCCCGCCAGATGGCCGAGCGCCGCTTCCGAGTCCCCTCACGCGCGACGGAGTCGATCATCGCGTCGGGTTCGAGTTTCGTCTCGCCGGCGATAACCCGCTGGAGGTGGCGGTACTGCTCGACGGTGACCGTGTTCGCGCCCCCCTCGTAACGCAGTGCGAACGCACGCGAGAAGAACCACGAAACGAGTACGTCCCGATGACGATCCAGGTCGTGGTCGAAGGCGATTCCCGCGAGGGTTATGACGATGCCGCCGTACGGAACCCACTCCGCGCGCAGGACGCCGCAGTTCGCGCGCAGGAACTCAAGCGCGGCGGCGGTCGCGCCGACCGCGCGATCCCAGTGGGCCCGCACCGTGTCGCCCGTCAGGCGGAGCACGTCTCCCTCGCGCACGCTGCCTGAAGCGCGCATAGCGATAACCCGGACGACCGGCATACCGTCTTCGAAGCCGGCAAGCACCGGGTACGCCTCGAGCGCGTTGTCCCACCGCTCGCGGAGGTTCCAGCCGGTTTCGAACGTCTTCGCAACCATCAGGTCGAAAGCCGACAGCGTCAGGCCGCCGCGGTTGACCCGCTCGAAGATTCGCGCGACGGCGGCCGCTTCGAGTTCGCGTTCGACGATGACCGCGGGCAGCTGGTAGGTATGAAAGGCTTCGAGCCCGTACCGGTAGGCGTCGCTCAACTTCTCACGCAGGGCCTCACGAGCGTCCGCGGGCGATCGCGCTATGAGGTCGTCTCGCCAGCCGAAGAAATCCGCCGCTGAGCGCAGGGAATAAAACGGGATCCAGTCGTAATCGCCGTCCCACTCATGATCGCGCAGTGAGCGGTCCCATTCTTCGCGCGTGAAGGACGAGATCGCCTCCTCAAGGAGATCGATGCTTGCGCCGGGTCGAAGCGCGGCCGCGCGAATCGCATAGACGTACGGGCCCGTGTCGTAGACGGCGTGGTAGAGCGCCGTCAGTCGTTGCTGACCATCCAGTACGACAAATTCCACACGATCGTCATCAACGCGCGGACCACCCTCGAAACTGGTCAGACGATAAAACGTCTCGCCCGGGAAGTCCTGCAGCAGGAGCGAGCCGCCGGCCACCTCCTTGCGACCGTCGCGAGGAGTTGGCTGACGCGCTCGTCGCTCCACTCGAAATCACGCTGGAACTCCGGCAGGACGATTCGGCCGCGGTCGACCTCCTCCAAGAGTTCCGCGATCCGGAACTCCCGAGTGATCGTCCCTCCGCGATCACTCTGCATCGGCACTCTCCGTGCCCGCAGCAGCATCTCCACCGCTCGGCGTGTCGTCGGCCCCGGTCGGCTCAGCACCGGACTCGCGAGCAGCCGTCTCCTCCGAAGGAGCTACCGTGGCAGCGCCGGGAGCCGCCGGTCGCGGGAGTCGTTCTGTCGTGTCGGGCGATATCGCGGCGCGGCGTCCAGGCAGGGCGTCGGGCGCTGTGATGGGCCTCGCATCGACGGGTGTGGCCGCAGCGATCATGTCCTCGACTTGCTGCACCGCCCACCGGGCGTAGGGCGAGCCTGGTTCGAATAGTTCCGCCAGTGTCAGCCGGTCTGTCGCCGACTGCCGAAGCGCGGGACCGACCTCGATCACGGCCGAAGCGTCGCAGATGAACATCCCGCAGCTCAGTAGTTCGTCCTGCTCGAGTATCGAGAGCGTTGCTCCTTCGACAACAGCGGAGCGGTCCCATGCATGTAGTAGCTCGCCGCTGAGGGCGCGGAGCCGGCGCTCGAGCTCGTCCTCGTCCGTCCGCAAACGATCGGCGAGCAACCGCCGAGCCGGTCCCGGACTCGGCGACGGGAGGATGATGACCACCTCGGCTACGGCAGCCCCTACGGCGGCGAGTACTCCGCCGAAGTCCTCCCGAGCCCACGTGAATGGGTCCATCGGGACCGCGACGATCCGCCGGCTACCGCTGGCCAGTTGTGCGGTGTCGAGCTGCACGCCCGGGCATATGTCCGTCAGGCCCGCGGCCACAACCGAATCGCGCAGGCCAACGCGTTCGAAGATCTCTTGCGCGAGCAGATCCTTCAGCACGGGATCCGCCAGGAACGACACGATCCCCGTGGTCCCGAGGGTCGCGCCGATGGCGGCGACGATCGTTCCAAATGGGCCGCCGAGCTTCGTGCCGACCGCGATGAGCACGACCGCGATCGCGAACAAACCGGATCCGATCGCTCGGGAGCGTTCGTACGAGCGGCCGAAAACCTTGACCTTGGTCTGGTGGGATGGCACGTGCGTTGCGTCTTGCCGCGTCGTCACGACGCAGCGAGTCGAGCCCAGGCTAGCTCGCGTCGATCTGGCGCGAGCGGCGCCGGTGGCCTGTCGGGCCGCCGCGGCCGACACGCCGCCGGGCGTGTCATTCTCTAGCTATGGTCGACGGGGGGGCCGAACGAGGATGAGCGACAGGCGTTGGACGCACCCGTCCGTCGTTTCCCTCCTGCGGGACAGCGACGAGACCGATCCTGTCGCGATTGTCGCCGCCCGCGCACGCACTGTTGCGCTCGACGCGATCGAGAACGGCTGGCCCGGACCGCCGTTCGATCCGTTCGAGCTCGCCGCGCAGCTCGGAATCGAGACCGTGCCGCGCGAGAACCTCGAGGACGCCTGCCTGGTCGCGGGGCCGGAAGGCCAGCTTCGCATTGAGTTCAATCCGCTGCGCAGGCCATCGAGGACGCGCTTTTCGGTCGCGCATGAGCTGGGCCACTTTCTGTTCCCGGATCATGACGAGCGCACCCGGTATCGCAGCGCTAGCCATGTCGAGCATGCGCGCCAGGACGACTGGCAACTGGAGATGCTCTGCAATGTGGCGGCGGCGGAGATCCTTATGCCTGCGGGAGCCTTCCCGATCAGCGAGGCCGATGACCTTCGACTCGCCCACCTGCTGGACCTACGCAAGCTCTTCGGTGTCTCAACCGAGGCACTGCTGCGACGCGTGCTCAGGTTGACCGGACGGGCCGCGTGCATGTTTGCGAGCGCCCGTCTGGAGGATGGTTCGTTCCGGATTGACTACACGGTGCCCTCGCGTGGATGGGAAGGACCTACGCCCGTGGGCCAGACGATTGGTCCCGACACCGGAATGAGTCACTGCACCGCGGTGGGGTTCTCAATCGATGACATCGAGTCCTGGCCGGGCACCGATGACGACATGCGTGTCCAAGCACTCGGCATACCGCCGTACCCCGGCGGGATGTACCCAAGGGTCATAGGTCTATTGATGCCCGCTGCCGACACCGGGGAGACGCGCGAGGGGCTCAAAATGTTGCGCGGAGATGCCACGCAGCCCCGGCACACCGGGCCGGCGATCATCGCCCACATCGTTAACGATCGTGCCGCCAGCTGGGGCCCACGCGGCTTCGCGCCGGCTCTTGCGAAACGTTTTCCCGGAGCGCGCGAAGCGTACGGCGAGTGGGCCTCCGACTCGACCCAGCGTCGCCTGGGGGCGGTGCATATGGAGCGGGTCGGCGATGCCGTCTGGATCGCGTCGATGGTCGCGCAGGCTGGCTATGGTGAGCGCCGCGATGGCAGGTCTCGGGTGCGCCTGTCAGCGCTCGCGCGATGCCTCCAGACGCTCGCCGTTCTCGCACAGGAACACGGAGCATCGGTCCACATCCCGCCGATCGGTACGGGGCAGGGACTGACGCCGTGGCCCGTGGTTCGCGATCTGCTTCTCGAGCTGGTCGTGGACGCGGGCGTGCCGGTGAGTGTGTACGTCCTCGAGGGGGAGCCGATGCCGCTCGAGGAGATGACGATCCCGCGGCAGCTCGCGCTCATCTGACGCAGGATGAAGCCCCCTAGACCATCGGCTCCCCGCCGAATTGAACCCGGTGGGGGTTTCTAGGGTGGGAGCGTGTCCAAGGGCCAGCTGACGATCGTCGCGCTGTCTGGCCCAGTTGGCGGCGGCAAGAGCACACTTGCGCGTGCTCTTGTCGCGCGGTTCGGGGCTAAGCGGCTGTCGACGCGCGAGGTCCTCATGACGCGGCTCGGAGGCCAGCCGCCGTCGCGCGCTGCGCTGCAGAAAGCTGGCGCCGACTGGGACGAAGAAACCGGTGGGGCGTGGGTCGCGGACCGTTTGGGGCTTTCGATCTGGCAGGCGCGCGAGAGAGGCGACCGTGTTGTCATCATCGACGCGGTACGGATCAAAGGCCAGGTCGAGGCATTGCGTGCGGCGTTTGGGCGCGATGTGCGTCACGTCCACGTGACCGCGGACCGCGAGCTGTGTGCCGCGCGCTACGCGCACCGCGAAAAGAAGGACTTCAGCGAAGCCGTCAGCTACGAGGAGGTGATGAGCGACCCGACCGAGGCGGCAGTGGAGGACTTGGCGCTTCTCGCGGATCTCGCCCTCCGGACGGATCTTGACACTCCCGAGGACGTCCTCGTGCGCGCGGCCGCGTATCTCGGGCTCTTGGACCGCTCGAACCGTCCCTGCGTCGACGTGGTTGTCGGAGGTCAATACGGCTCCGAGGGCAAGGGCAACATCGCATGGCATCTCGCGCCGGAGTACGACTTGCTCGTCCGCGTGGGAGGGCCGAACGCAGCTCACAAGGTTCCTTTGTCGTCGGATCGAGAGCACACGCACTACACGCTGCCATCGGGCACGTTGGCGGGCGACGCGGCACTCCTTCTAGGACCCGGCGCGGTCATCCATCTCCCGACGTTGATCAAGGAGGTCGCAGACACGAAGGGCAACGTGGACTACCAGCGCCTGTCAATCGACCCGCAGGCGTTCATCATCGAGGACGAGGACATCGAGAGGGAGGCGGAGCTGCGCGCGCGCATCGCGTCGACTGCGTCCGGCGTGGGCGAGGCCACCGCGCGCCGTGTCCTCCGTGGCACGGGCGTCAGACTCGCCCGCGATGTAACCGATCTCGAGCCCTATTGCCGTCCAGCGGCCGAAGTTCTCGAGGCGGCGTACGCACGCCACGAGCGCATCATGCTCGAGGGGACGCAAGGCACGCTTCTCTCCCTGTACCACGGCCTCTATCCCTTCGTCACCTCGCGCGACACGACCGTCGCCGGGTGCCTGGCAGAGGCCGGTATTCCGCCGGCGCGTGTCCGGAAGGTCGTAATGGTGGTGCGCGCATATCCGATACGCGTGGGGGGTCCATCCGGTCCGATGGGCCGCGAGATCTCCTGGGAAGACATCGAGGAGCGCGCAGGGCTCCCGCCGGGCACGGTCTCGGCACCGGATCGGGAGCTGACCTCGAAGACAAAGACGAAGCGGCGTGTCGCCGAGTTCCAGTGGGACGAGCTCCGGCGGGCGGCTCTGCTGAACGCGCCGACCGACATCGCGCTCACATTCGCCGACTACATCGATGCCGACAATGCGGACGCCTGGCGCTACGAGCAGCTCACGCAGAAGACGCTGATGTTCATCGACGCGGTCGAGCGCGTCACGGGCGCTCGCGTCTCGCTTATCTCGACCGGCTTTCTCCAATACTCGAACCGCCCGCTAATCGATCGGAGAACCTGGTGACCCAGGAGCGGCTGACAGCCGACGTCCTGGTTCGGCGGTTCCCGCGCCTTTGGCACATGGCCGAAGCGGGATCGTGGCCGTCGATTAGGAAGCATGGTCTGCTCTCTACGACGGCGCTCCTGGACCTCTTTGAGATCGAAGGGGGAGAGCGCGAGGCGATCGAGGCGAGACGGCGGGTGTCCATGGTTTCAATCCATCACCCGCGCTACGGCACGGCGTGGATCCGCGACAACTTGCCGATCAACGAGACGGTTCTGCGTCGGACCCTCGTCGGGATGAACGAGGCGGACTTCTACAGGCTTCTGAACGGCAGGACCTTTTTCTGGGTCGCCCGCGAGCGTTTGGACAAGCTACGCACCGCCGCCGCGTACAACAATCGCGAGCACGATCTGTTGGAGGTGGACACTGCCGCGGTCGTTGCGCGCTATGGGGACAGCATTGAACTGTCACACCTTAATTCGGGGGCCGTACATGCGGGTGCCAACTATCCGCGCGGAGTCGGGACGTTCAAGTCGATCGAGACGTACGAGTGGGCTGAGCGCTTACAGGTAAATCGGTCGCAACCGATAGTCGAGCTGACGATCCCCTATTCGGTGCCGGACATCGAGGACTTCGTGGTTTCGGTGACCACGCTCTGACGCTCGCCGAAGTAGCGCGAGATCTCAAGTGATGGAAGCGGACCGGGGTTCCCCCGGCTGCTCAGCGTGGCGGCTTTGTCTCATGTCTCGATACATGAGACAACCCCCGGTATCGTGAGGATGTGGTCCAAGGGCAGGACATCGTCGTCCTGCTCGACCTCGCCCGCCCAGGGGGCGACACGACGGTGCGCGGCCGCGCGGGCGAACTCGGCCTGTCCCATGCGGGGGTTCATCGCTCGCTACAGCGGCTGCAGGCTGCCGGCCTCTACGAGCCGACGCGGAAACGAGTGAACGTCGCGCGTGCCGAGGAGTTCCTCGTCCACGCCGTCAAGTACATGTTCCCCGCAGACTTCAAGGGCGAGGGCCGCGGGATCCCGACGGCCTGGGCTGCCGAACCGCTACGCCAAGAACTCGCACCGCCGACGGGACTACCGCCTGTGTGGCCTGACCCGCGCGGCCGCGAGCGCGGACTTGTGCTCGAGCCCCTCCACGCTTCGGTGCCAAAGATTGCGCGCCGCGACCCGGACTTGGGCGGCTCGATCGCTCTCGTCGACGCGATCCGCGCGGGCGATGCGCGCGTAGCTGGCCTCGCGGCAAAGAAGTTGTCGAAGTGGCTTAGGGATGCCGCGACGGGCGCATGAGCATTGAGCTCCTCGAAAGCCGGACGCTGGCGACGAAGGTGGACAGACCCCGCAGCAGCTCAGCGCGCCGGTCGCGCACGTTCGCGTAGGAGCTCGGCCAGTCGCTCCGGAGTTATCTCGGAGCTCAGCCCGATGATCCAGTCCGCGAGCTCGGGATCGCTTGCCTCGACGCGATATCCGTTTACCTCGAGGAAGGTGAGCATGGCGACGAGTGCCAAGCGCTTGTTGCCGTCGATGAAGCACTGGCTCTCGGCGATCCCGTGCGCAAGGACCGCGGCCTGCAGCGCCAGGTCTGCATCCTCGTAATGGGCGTAGGTCTCCGGACGTGCGAGCGCGCTCTCCAGTCCGGACCGATTGCGCAAATGGTCTTCCGCTTGGGCAGCATTACCACCGATGACCGCCGCATAAAGCTCGAGCGCGTCGTCGAGTTCGAGATACGCGACGAAGGCGCCCGGTTCGTCGTCCACCAAGAAGCGCTACCGCGTACGGCGCTTCGGCGTGTCGGGGTCGTGCTCGGCGAGGATCTTCAACGCCTCCGCGTGGTCGCTCGCGACTCGCCGGCCGATGCCGCGTATGCGCTCGCGCACCTGGTCGGCGGGAAGGATGCGCAGCTCCCCGTCCTCGAGTTCCTCAATGAGCACCGAGGTGCCGGGCTCGTACCCGCGAGCCTCAAGTTCGCGCGGCAAGGAAACGACGTTGCTGTTGCCCACGCGGCGCACCTTTACGACCTTCATGCCGTCAGTATATACGCGGATATCCCTTGCGCCAAGGGTCAACGGCGACGTGCGACGACCGAAGTTCGGCTCATGGCTGGCGGACTCGCTCAGAGCTTCTCTTTCGATCACCTAGTTCCCGCGCCAATACCTACCTGAGCCTTTCAGCTTGGGCACCGACTTGGTCCCGGGGTAGCAAGGCGCTTGCTTGGCGAGCTCCGCTCGCCGGGTTCGAATCCCGCCCCCGCTATAGAGAAAGGTCCCGGAAACGGGGCCTTTTTCTTTGGGCGGGTGTGGCGTGGGCTCGCGCCGTGGCACCAATTTGGCACCAATTTTTGTCGACCTCGTCTGCCCCACCTTAGGATCGGCACCCAGATGGGTGTCTCCGAAACGATCGGCAAGGTGGTCGCCAACGCCGAGAAGCTAAAGGCAAATGGGGTGGGTAATGAGGCGAATACGCGTGCGTTGCTTATCGACCCGATGCTGTCCGCCCTTGGTTGGGATCCGTCGGACCTCGATCAAGTGGAGCGCGAGGTCAAGGTCTTCGAGGGCACCTTTCTCGATTACGCCTTAAAGGTCGATGGGGCGGCACGCCTCTACGTCGAAGCGAAGGGCGTTAGCGAGAACCTCGACGACAAGAAGTTCATTGCGCAGACGATCAACTACGCGAACAACGATGGCGTCGTCTGGTGTGTCCTGACAAACGGTCTCCGGTACCGCGTCTATAAGACGAACGAGCCCGAGACAATGGATCGGAAGCTCCTGTTCGAAGTTGAGTTGGCTAACGGCGCCGCACCGCCCGCCGATAAGGCGAACCTGCTGCGGTTGATCTCTCGGGCAGCTGTCACGAGCGGCGAGCTCGATCAGTTTGGTGATCGGGTCTTTACCGACGGACGAGTCCGAAAGGCACTGTCGGAACTGGGATCAGATCCGCCGCAGGCAGTACTCGATGCGGTAGCCGGAAAGCTCGGCCATCCAGCAGTTCCTGTTGATGCTCTTCGGCGCTCGTTAGCGCGAGTACTCGATGCGCCCGCCGGGGCGAGCGGCACCGAGCCGGCCAGCAAGGGTCATCCAGCAGGCCCACCGGAGCCTCCCTCGGTGCCGAAGGGCCAGGAGTACCCGCTCGACCATCACCTCGGAAACAAGAGCGCTCTCATCAACGAGCTCTTTGAGGAGATAAATGGGTTCGCCATGTCTCTCGGCGGCGACGTCACGCGTCGCATTCGCAAGCAATACGTCGGCTACTTCCGGGGGAAACGATCGTTTTTCACTGTTGAACTGCAGCAGCAGCGTGCACTGATCTACCTGTCACTGCCGCCGTCGACCGTGCAGCCGTGGAGCGACGAGTACATGCGCGACGCATCCAAGATCGGGCACTTCGGCATGGGCGACACCGAGTACTCAGCTCGCAACGTCGACCAGCTTCCGGAGCTGAAGGACCTCGTTCAACTGGCCTACGACGCGTCCCATTAGGGGGGGCACCCATCTCTGCGCACACGTACGGAGAGGTGGCTGCCGGGGACGTCGCGATAGGGACGTACCATCGCCCCATTGTGCGATCGAAGCAGCGCGTAGCCGACCACGGTGAAGTCTTCACGCCACGCTGGATGGTCGAGGCGATGCTTGACCTGGTGGGCGCGGAAGCCGAGCGCATCGATTCCCGGTTCCTCGAGTCCGCCTGCGGTTCCGGCAATTTCCTAGTACCGGTCTTCCACCGCAAGCTCGCGGCAGTAGAGCTGAAGTTCGGTCGAAGCGACTTCGAACGGCGCCACTACGCGTTGCTCGGATTGATGTGCATCTACGGGATCGAACTGTTAGAGGACAACATCGCCGAGTGCCGAGACAACCTCCTGGAGGTTCTCAGTGACTACCTTGCAATTGCCTCCTCCAGCGACGTCTATCGAGCGGCGTTGTTCGTGCTGACGCAGAACATCGTTCATGGGGACGCGCTGACGATGCGCACGACTGACGATGGGCCCATCGTGTTTGCCGAGTGGGGTTATCTCGGGAGGGGGAAGTTTCAGCGCCGCGATTTCCGACTCGACGTGCTCGCACAGATGTCGACGTTCGGTGAAGACACACTGTTTGCCGACGCCGGAAAACACAATGTGTTTTCGCCCGTCACGAGCTATCCGCCGCTGAGGATCAAGGACTTGGCTGATGGCTGACCAGGCCTCGTTCGCCTTGCGTGGACGAAATCCGGACGTGCTTTCGTGCATCGCGAACCTGTCTAACGACGAGGTCTTCACGCCTCCGGAGCTGGCTAACAGGATGCTCGACTCGCTCGCGGACGCGTGGGCCGCGGGTAATCGCGGGGCGAATCTCTGGAGCGATCCGACGGTCACTTTCCTCGATCCAGTTGCAAAGTCGGGCGTCTTCCTACGAGAGATCACACGCCGACTCGCAGAGGGGCTCAAAGACGAGATCGCCGACCTCGAGGCCCGGGTCGATCACATCCTTTCGAAGCAGGTCTTCGGCATCGGAATCACCGATCTCACGAGTCTGCTCGCCCGCCGCAGCGTCTACTGCTCTAAGTGGGCCAACGGACCGCATTCGGTGGCTAGGTCATTCGATAGCCCGGACGGCAACATCTGGTTCGAGAGGGTCGAGCACACGTGGGTGGGCGCGACGGAATGGCTGCGCACCGTCGACGGTAACGGCAAGAAGATCCGAAAGACGCTCAACGGTAAGTGCAAGTACTGCGGGGCAAGCCAGAAGGCTCTCGACCGCGGCCCCGACTTCGAATCCCACGCATACGCGTTTATCCATACCACCGACATCAGAGCCCGGATCGCCGAGCTCTTTGGAGCCGACATGCAGTTTGACGTCATCATCGGGAACCCGCCGTATCAGCTCGCATCCGACGGGGGGACGCGCGACGTTCCGATCTACCAGCACTTCGTGGAGCAAGCGAAGGCGCTCGAGCCTCGCTTACTCACGATGGTCATACCGTCCAGGTGGATGGCGGCTGGCTTGGGCCTCAGCAGCTTCCGGGCGGCGATGCTTGGTGACGCGCGGATCCGAAAGCTTGTGGACTATCCGGACTCCAGCGAGGTGTTCCCCGGGGTGAAGCTAATGGGGGGCGCGTGTTACTTCCTCTGGGAGCGCGACAACCCGGGATTGTGTGAAACAACGCTTGTGAGAGGTGGCGAAGCGGTTTCAACGGCCGAGCGACGCCTTGATGAGTTCGACATCCTTGTGCGTGACAGTCGCGCCCTGAAGGTCCTTCGAAAGATCCGAGAGAGGGACGAGCCCTCAATCTTCGACGTGCTCTCTGCGGACAAGGAGTTTGGGCTAACCAGCAACTTCCAGGGCTACAGAAACGACCCCTTCCCATCCGCGGTTCCGCTCTACGCCTATCAACAGGGGAAGCGGCTCGTTGGATGGATCGCTCGTGAAGAGATCACCAAGAGCAGCGATCTGATCGACACATGGAAGGTGCTAATCCCTGCCGCAGGCTTTGAGTCGCAGATCTTGCCGACTCTCGTGCTCAGTTCCATCAGACGCGCACCTAATCCATCCGCTTGCACGCAGACATATCTGTTCTTGTCTGCATCCTCTGAGGATGAGGCGGACAGCATGGAGAGTTACGTGAAGACTCGCTTCTTTCGCTTCCTGGTGTGGCTTCGCAAGGTCAGTCAGCATGCGACCCGGTCCACGTACGCGTGGGTGCCGCAGCAGACCTGGGATCGAGCTTGGACGGACGGAGACCTGTACGAGAAGTACGGGATTACCGAGGATGAGCAGGCCTTCATTGAGTCAATCATCCGCCCGATGGAGTTGAGCCAAGCATCCGCCTGATGGCTAGGTCGATCGAGGACCTTCTCCCCCCAAAGCCGGCGCCTCGCCTTCGCGTATACGCATGGACGCCGGACGATCCACCGAAGGCGTACGTGGGCCTCATCAAGGTGGGGCAAACGACGCAGGAGAACGTCAACTCACGCATCAAGCAGTCTCAAGGGCAGATGCAGCAGGCCTACACCCTGCATGTCGACGTCATCGCTGAGCGCGACGACGGATTGCCCTTCCGTGATGGAGACGTCCGACAGCGCTTGATCGATAAGGGCTTCGAAAACGTCGTCATCGGGGCTTCGCGTGAATGGATGCGCTGCACGGCCGACGACGTCAAGACGGCGATCGTCGAAATTCAAAAGGGCGTGCCGTTAACCGGAACGCATCATCTGACGTTCGCGATGCGTCGCGAGCAGGCCGAGGCAGTGAACAAGACGCACGCCTACTTCCATTCCATCTGGAAGGAGGACATGCACGCCGTGCCACGCTTCCTGTGGAACGCCAAGATGCGTTTCGGCAAGACGTTCACGACCTATCAGCTTGCGAAGCAGCTTGGCGCTACCCGCGTCCTCGTGGTGACCTTCAAACCGGCGGTTGAGGACGCATGGCGAGGGGACTTGGAATCGCACGTCGACTTCGACGGTTGGCAATACCTCTCCCGCTCATCCGGTAAGTCGCCCAAGCAGATCGATCCGAAGAAGCCGGTGGTCTACTTCGGGTCGTTCCAGGACCTTCTCGGCCGAGATAGCGCCGGCAACATCAAGCCGAAGAACGAGTGGGTCCACGAGATCAATTGGGACCTCGTTGTCTTCGATGAGTACCACTTCGGCGCATGGCGGGACACCGCGAAAGAACTCTTTGAAGGCGAGGACGACAGCACCGCACAGAAGGAAACAAAGCTCGAATACGCCGCAGGACTTGAAGTCGTCAATGAGGACCTGAGCGAACTCTCGGTACCCGAGACCGACTTCCTGCCCATCACCACCAAGGCGTACCTGTACCTATCCGGCACGCCGTTCAAGGCGCTGGCGACTGGCGAGTTCATTGAGGAGCAGATCTTTAACTGGACGTATACGGACGAGCAGCGCGCGCGAGAGCAGTTCGCCACGAAGCACCCGGACAAGTGGAACCCCTACGGCGCACTGCCGCAGATGCGGCTAATGACCTACCAGATGCCCGACGAGCTACTGGCTATCGCCAGCCAGGGCGAATTCGACGAGTTCGACCTAAATGAATTTTTCGCCGCGACGGGCAGCACGGATGACGCGGAGTTCAAGCATAAGAACGAGGTTCAGAAATGGCTCGACATCATTCGCGGCTCCTACGCCCCAAGCCAGGTCGACAACCTGAAGCTGGGCAGCACCAAGCCACCGTTCCCGTATTCAGACGTTCGTCTGCTGCCCTATCTCCAGCACTCCTTCTGGTTCCTGCCGAATGTCGCTGCGTGCTACGCGATGGCAACGCTGCTCGCGGAGAAACACAACGTCTTTTGGCACGAGTACACCGTCCGCACCGTCGCCGGCCCTGCTGCGGGAATTGGCCTCGATGCGCTCCCGCCCGTACGGAAAGCGATCGGGAGCGGTTTCGACACAAAGACGATCACGCTGTCGTGTGGGAAGCTCACCACGGGGGTCACGGTTCCGCAGTGGTCAGCGATCCTGATGCTTCGCAACCTCAAGTCGCCTGAGACCTATTTCCAGGCTGCGTTCCGAGTCCAGTCGCCTTGGTCCATCAGAAACCCCAACGGAGACGACCCGAACGAGGAAGAGATCCTCAAGCCGGTCGCCTTCGTCTTCGACTTCGCGCCCACGCGAGCGTTGCGCCAGCTCGCCGACTATGGGTTCGGTCTCTCTCCCGAGGAACCTAACCCCGAGAAGGCGGTCGCGGAGCTCGTCTCGTTCTTGCCGGTCCTCGCCTACGACGGGTCGCATATGACCCAGATCGACGTCGGCGGCATCCTCGACATCGCAATGGCGGGCACCTCCGCCACCCTGCTGGCTCGTCGGTGGGAGTCGGCCCTACTGGTCAACGTCGACAACGACACGCTGCGGCGGATCCTTAACAACCCAGACGCTCTTGATGCCGTGATGCGAATCGAGGGGTTCCGTGCACTCGGAGACAACGTCATCGAGACCGTCATCAACAAGAGCGAGAAGCTCAAGCAGCTCAAGAAGAAGGGTGACGATCTCACTCCGAAGGAAAAGAAGGAGCTCAGCGCCGAGGAGAAGGAGTACAAGTCGAAGCGCAAGCAGATCCAAGAGAAGCTCATCAAGTTCGCCACCCGGATCCCGGCGTTCATGTACCTGACTGACTATCGCGAGAACACGCTGCAGGACGTCATAACTAGGCTCGAGCCTGAGCTCTTCCGCGCGGTCACTGGGTTGACGGTCGACGACTTCCATTTGCTCGTCCAGTTGAAGGTCTTCAACACCGAGCAGATGAACCAAGCCGTGTTCGCCTTTCGTCGGTACGAGGACGCGTCATTGGCTTACACGGGCATTGACAGCCATCCCGGCCTGTCCCACTACGGGCTGTATGACACGGTCATTGCCCGCGACGCCGCGTAGGCAACTGCTGGCGCCGAACTAAGAGCTCCTGCGGCGAGGCCTCCTCGCCTGGTCGTTGCGTCGGCTTCCGCTGAGTCGGGACCTGCATCACCTGTTCGACCACGGGTTCGTGACGATTCGACCCGACTACAGCTTCGCGGTCAGCCCCAGCTTCGGGACCGCTACGCGAATGGCCGGACCTACTACGCGCTCGAAGGCAAGACGATCCAGCTGCCGCCCGACGAGCGTGCCCGCCCCGGGCGCGAGTTCCTCGAGTGGCATAGCGAGGAGCTCTTCCGCTCGAGGTAGCGGGACACGCCCCGGCGCTACCGGCTCGGTTCGTCTCGGGACCGACCTCTTGCGGGGTCGACCTCTCGCTCAATGTTGCCCCACACCCAGCCGAGCTAGCCCTTAGGCCAACTAGCCGTCCAGCCGATAGAGCCCACGTGGCCGAACGCCTCATCCGTCTTCGCTACCCCGGCGCATGCGCTTGCTGCGATACACCGCTGAGCGCCGGAGGCCAGGCATGGCACGACGCCTCGACGCGGACGATTCGTTGCCGGAGCTGCGGTCCGCTTGAGTCGGGCGATGTTCTTGATGGAGGACTCGCCGGCAGTTCTGCGGGCACCGAAGGCGAGCGGAGGCGTTCGAAGCGCATCGAGCGTCGGAGAGAGCAGTTCGGCGTGATCGGCTCCGCGCTCGCGAAGCTCAACGATCCGCAGCACGAGCGGGCATGGCGCTTGGGCGCGGCCGGCGAACGCAAGACCGCGGAACGGCTCGCGAAACACCTGCGCCGCACGGACGTTGCGCTCCTCCACGACCGCCGCATCCCCGGAAGTCGCGCCAACATCGATCATCTTGCGGTTGGCCCGGGTGGCGTGACCGTCATCGACTCGAAGCACGTCAAAGGGAAGGCCCATGCCAAGCGGCGCGGCGGGCTGTTCAGTCCGCGAACCGAGCACCTGGTCATCGCTGGTCGCGATCGCACGAAGTACGTCGAAGGGGTCGAGCAACAGATCGCATTAGTCCGGCAGGTCGTCGCGGCCATGGATCGAGCGATCGTCGTGGCGGGATGTCTCTGCATCGTTGACGTCGACGGACTGCCGCTCTTGACGCGGATCAAGATCCGCGATGTCGCGGTCGTCGGTGCGCGCGGCGCTGCTCGGCTCGCTGCGCGCCCTGGTCATCTCGGCGCTGGCGAGATCGATCAGGTTGCACGCACGCTCGCCGCCGCCTTCCCGCCGCATTCGTAAGTTCTCAGCGCGCTGTTCGGGGCGGTCCGGCCCCCCGGCCGGACCTAATCGCCCAATGCCGGAGCACCGCCGCCGCAGTCACCCGTAGGGCGGGCCGCAGGCCCGAGGCCGAGCCGCAGGCGAGCGCCTTGACGGCGGCGGCGGGCGGAGGCATCCCGCAGCGCTAACGCAGCGCGACCAGATCGAGCAAGAACGCCGCGCGGCCTGAGCCCCACCCGCTTGGACCTCGCTCGCCGATGTTGGCACGCATCCGCGTGCTGGACGGCGGCGAAGGCCCCGCGCCGGGCGGGGCCCAAGCCCGAGGAGGCCCCTCATGCTCGACGTCGAGACGCTCTACCGCGAGTGCTCGCAAGACCTCTACCGCGCGCTCCGGCGCCGCTTCGATCGCTCCGTTCCCGACGCACTCGTCGAGGACGCCTGCCAGGCGGCCTGGGTCATCGCCTGGACCCACCGCGACCGGGTCAGCGACGAGTGCCCGATCGGCTGGCTCGTGACGGTTGCCACCCACGAACTGCTCGGGCTGCTGCGCAAGGGCCGCCACGAGCTCGCGACCGGTGAGGAGGCCGGCTTCGCCGATCGCCGCTGTGACCTCGAGCTGGCGCTCGGCGCGCGCGAGGCGCTCGCGCTGCTCGCGACGCTGACCGACAACCAGCGCCTCGCGCTGTCGCTGCAGGCGGCCGGCTACAGCTACGGCGAGCTGGCTGAAGTGACCGGCAAGACCTACACCTGGGTCAACCGCCACCTCTCCGAGGGCCGCGCGCGGCTGCGGGAGCTGGCCGCCGGCTGAGCCGGGCACCGTCAGCAGCACGCCCATCAGCGCGTGATGGGGTTGCTGCTAACGCCGGGTGCCGGCCTGATCGCCCGCAAAGCCGCTCTGTGAGCGGCGTGCACCCCGCCGTCCCCTCTCCGCCGCTGCGCGGCTTCGTCCCTGACCACTCCCCCTCACCTTCGGTTCGTGGAAGTGGTCAGGGAACGGGGACGGCGGGGTGCACAAGGGAACTGGTGATGGTCGAAGGCAAAGGCAATTCAGGAATCGAGAGGCAAGGGCAGGAAGCAAGGGGAAGGTCTGGTTTGGAAGTTCAAAAAGTCATCTGGTCTGGAAGGCCTGGACGGGCGGGCGCGGGGATCTGGGTCGGGCGGATGGGCAAATTCGTGGGCCCGGTTTGCGGGCTCGCGCGAACTAAAGGGTGATGAGGAGCAAGCGGCTAACGGAGCGCTGCGGCGGGGCGGCGGCGCTTCGGAGCGTTGACGGGCTGGGCGGTAGCTCTGGGCTCGCGATCGGCAACGAGCGGGCCGCGCAGATCGAGCGCGACGGGCAGGGGGCCAAGCGCGCGGTGAGTTCGGTCTAGGGGTGAGACCGCGATGACGACCGGACCCGCCCAAGCGAAATCGAGTACCCGCGCTGCGAGCGCCAGTGCGGGGCGACGCCAACCCGCGGCACGCAATGCGCGCGGCGGCGAGCGATTTGAGGGCCCGCTCTGGCCGCTCGCTTGGACTAGGGGTAATGACCGCGACGAGCGCGACGGCAGGGGCCACATGCGCAGTTCGTCGGCTTTAGGGGTGAGACCGCGATGAGCGAACCAGGCGACGCAGACGAGTTCGAGGGCCCGCAATACGAGCCCGGACGGGGAGTAGGCGGGACCTCAACCGTCTCTCCCGATCTGCGCGCTCGGGCGGACAGAAGTTGCAGGACGCGAGCGGCCCAGATTTCGAGGTGGCAGCGAACAGGCGATCGAGGCGAGAGCAATGAGCAATGAACACGGACACGCAATGAACGACGGCCGACAGCGAGGGCACGGTCGTCACTCTTGGCGTCTACGGGATGTGAAGGCACTTGTCACGCCAGGTCGAGATCGCGCGATGGCCTGCTTGTCGGGGCGAAGGGCCAGGCACCCGTCCCGCGTCCCTTGGTGATCGCTAGCCATGACCCCGACACGGACATCCATGACCAAACCGCGGCTGGCCGTGCCGGGTGCGCGCGAGCTCGCAGTCTTCGCGGTGATCGCCGAGCAGTGCGCGCTGACCCAGCCGCAGCTTGCGCGCCTGATCGGTCGGTCCGAGCACACCGCTCGTTGGCTGCGCGCTCGTTGGCAGCGGGCTGGCTGGGTCGAGGGACGCGTGCTGCTCCACGGCTCGCCGCCGTTCGTCTGGCTGACGCCGAAGGGCCAGCGTGCGTGCGGCGCCAACTACAAGCTCTGGCGACCATCGACCCCGGGGCGGCTGCCGCATCTCGCCGCCTGCACCGACGCACGGCTAACGGTCGCCGAGCGCCGGCCCGAGGCGGTTTGGACATCTGAGCGCGAGCTGTTGCGAACTGCTCGCATCATGGGCACGCCGCGCACGCGCCACATGCCGGATGCGGAGGTCGGGCTCGAAGGGAAACTCGTCGCGGTCGAGGTCGAGCTGACCCAGAAACAGCATGTCCGCACCGAGGCGATCGCGCGCGAGCTCTGCGCCCGCTACGCCGCTGTCTGGTACTTCTGCACACGCTCGACGCTTGCTCAACTCGAGGCGATCGCCGCCAAGCCCGGCTTCGAGCGTCTCCAGGTGCTGGCGCTCGAGACGGAGGCCACGCGATGAGGCCTGAGCCAGCACGCCGTCCGCCGCTTTCGGTGCGCACACGCCTTACGTTGGCGCTCTGCATCTTCGGGTCGTTCCTGAGCGTCTTCGCTGTCGTACTCGGCGCCGTGCTCGCGCTCGCGTGCATGCGCGCGAGACAGGTGCTCCTCTGGGGAGCGCTCGGCGGCGCCGTCCTGGCCGCGGCGCTCGCGCCCTCAGCGCTTGGGCAGGCAGGGGATGTGGTCAATGGTTTCCTCCATCCGAATCCGACGCGCGCGCACTCGCATCACACCCACTCACACCATCGCGCCCACCGGCGCCACCACCGCCATCACCGTCGCCGGCATCACCGGCGGAGCTCCGCAGATGTGCCCGCGGTCTCGCCAATCCCGAAGCTCGGCGACAGCGCTCGAGCCGCCTGGCCGCACCTGCGCACCTACTGGCTCTTGCTGCTGCCGCTCGCCGGGCCGTTCGCGCTCTTGTTTGACCTGATCCGGCCGCGCGGATTGAGCGAGGACCACCGCCGCTCGGAGCGGCGCGACGAGGGCGCGCTGGACCGCCGTCGCCGCGGCGCCGCAAAGCGGGCGGCCAAACTCGCCGAGCCGGACCATGAGCCGGCTCTGCGGCATGGCACGGACGTCGCTGTGCTCGGAACGAAGATCTCCGGCGAGCGCGTCCTGCCCGAGCGCCGTGGGCGAGTCGGCATCCCGCTCGACTCGCTCGGCAAGCCGACACTCGTGATCGGCCCGTCGGGCTCGGGGAAGACCGAGACGCTGATGCGGCTGGCCTACGGTGCCGCCGCGGTCGGCGGCCTGCCCGTCTACTACATCGACGCGAAGGCAGACACGGCCGGGGCGCGTCGGTTCACCGGGCTGATGACGAAAGCGGGTCATCGCTGCGCCGTCTTCCCGCACCACCCGCTCGACTGCTGGCGTGGCGACGGGCGCGCCGTCTACAACCGCTTGATCGAGCTGGTGCCGTTCGCAACCGAGGGCGACGGGGCCTACTACCGCGACGTCGCCAAGAGCTGCCTCTGGGTTGCCTGCTGCGGAGCGGATGGACCGCCGCGCTCCGGCGCGGAGTTGCGGACACGGCTCGAGGCCGAGTACCTGCTCGCGAACGACGCGCGCGGCCAGCTCGCAAAGCTCGGCCAGCGCGAGCTCTCAGGCGTCGCGCTCCGCTACGGCTCGTTCTTCGACTCGCTCGGCGGCTCGCTCGACTCGGGCTACGGCTTCGAGGACACCGACGCCGCCTACGTGATGCTCGACTCGCTTGCGCTTAAGGAGGACTCGACGTCACTGGCGCGCCTCGTGATCGAGGACTTTGCCCACTTCGCGACCCAGCGCAAGCACCCAGACCAGAAAGCGCTCCTGATCATTGACGAGCTGTCGGCGATCGCCGACGCCGCGCGGATCGTCGACCTGGTCGAGCGGATGCGCTCCTTCGGGGTCGGCGTGATCCTCGCGCCGCAGGTCGAGTCGGGCATGGGTTCCGACGATTCGATCTCCGACCGGATCATCCAGAACTCGGAGACGGTCTTCCTGCATGCGCTCAAGCGTCCCGAAGCGCTGATCGAGCTGGCCGGGACGCGGCGCCAGGTCGAGTCGAGCTGGCAGCACGAGCACGGGGCGGCGACGGGGAGTGGCTCCGGCCGCATCCAGCATGTCTTCAAGGTCGACCCGAACGAGGTGCGCGGCCTCAGGCCTGGCGAGTGCTTCGTCATTCGCGAAGGCAGGGCCGTGCGGGTGCAGGTGGCGCAGGCGCCCGCGATCCCGTTCACGGCCGCGTTGGGTCACGTGGCGCGGCCGGGCGTGGCCTCGCCGCGCGTTCAGACTGATCCCTCGGCGGGCGAGGAGGGGCTGCGGCTGTGACGGCTCGCCTCCGGCTTCATCCCGACGATCTCCAGGCGATCGTCGATGGCGTCCGGGCGGCTGTCGCCCCGACCCTCACCTCGGGCGCCGCCCGATGGCTGTCGACCGCGGAGGTCGCAGTCGCGTTCGGTCGCTCCCAGGAATGGGTCCGCGATCACGCAACCGAACTCGGCGGTCGCAAGATCGGCGGGCCGCGCGCGCCTTGGCGCTTTCCCGCGGAATGTCTCGACCGTCGCGAGCAATCGCCGGCACCGCCTGAACCACCTCCGCAGTCGAAGCCGCGACCTCGGCGCAGTGCGGCAGTCGCGTTGTTACCGATCCGGGGCTGAAGGTGTTCCCATCGTCGGCGGCGAGGCGTAGGCTGGCCCTCAGAACGAAAGCGGGCCGGCGGTGCGTTAACACCCCGGCCCATGGCAACGGGGTAGAGGCCCCCGGTGCGCGGGCAACGCTACACGCGCCGCTGCACCTGAAAGGAGAATGACGGTCATGGCGCGTCCCGCTCAAGGTCAGGTCGTAGTCCGCGAACGCAAGGGCGGTCGGGTCTACGCGCTGCGCTTCCACGCCTTCGGCCAGCGCCAGTTCGTCACGCTCGGATCGAGCGCCGACGGCTGGACTCGCGCGCGTGCTGAGGAGGAGCTCCAGAACGTGCTCGCGGATGTGCGCCGCGGACTGTGGCGGCCGCCCGAGCCGCCGCCGATCTTCGAGCCGCCGACCACCGTGCCGACGTTCCACGAGTTCGCCTCCGAGTGGTGGGAGGCGAAGAAGCTCGAGGTCCGGCCGAACACGCGCGCGGCGTACGAGAACGAGATCACGCTTCACCTGCTCCCGTTCTTCGCGAAGCATCGCCTGACGGACATCACGATCCAGGAGGTCGACCGCTACCGGCAGCACAAGGTCCGAGAGGGGCGGCTCGGCGCTGAGACGATCAACAAGACGCTTGTGCGGCTCGCGCAGATCCTCGAAGTGGCTGTCGAGTACGACCTGATCCCGCGGAACACGGCTGCGGGAAAGCGCCGGCGGCTGAAGGTGGACAAGCCGCGTCCTGTTCACCTCGACTCGGCGGCGCAGATCGTCGCGCTGCTCGACGCAGCGAGTGCGCTTGACGCAAGGCCGACCGCGCGAACGAGCGGACGGCGGGCGCTGATCGCAACGCTCGCATTCGCCGGGCTTCGATCCGCCGAGGCCGTCGGGCTGCAGTGGCGTGACATCGACCTGGCGTCTGGCCGCATCTACGTAGGCCGCTCGAAGACCGACGCCGGCATGCGCGAGGTAGACATGCTCCCCGTCCTGCGCGACGAGTTGCTCAGCTACAAGGCCTCAGCCCAGCGCACTGGACTCGACGACTACGTCTTCACTACCTCAGCCGGCGGCAAGCGCGACAAGGACAACCTCGCGCGGCGCGTGATGGGCCCGATCGTGGCGCGGGCGGACAAGCTGCTCGCCGAACGCGAAGAGCATCCACTCCCGGTCGGGGTGACCGCGCACAAGCTGCGCCACACCTTCGCCTCGATGCTGATCGCACTCGGAAAGGACCCGGCGTACGTGATGGGCCAGCTCGGCCACGCGGATCCGAAGTTCACGCTGCGCGTCTACACGCACATGATGCGCCGCGGCGACGAGGAGCGGCAGGCGCTGCTGGACCTCGTCGAAGGCAAGGGGTTTAGGCACCAAAAGGCACCAGTGCCTAAACCGGCCGATCCGACGCGAATCCCCACCGAACCAGTGCAAAAGAAAAGCCCGCTTGGAAAGCGGGCTAATCGGGATGGGCGCGGCTGGGTTCGAACCAGCGACCTCTCGCGTGTGAAGCGAGCGCTCTCCCACTGAGCTACGCGCCCTTCGGCGGCGAATCCTAGAGCGCGCTGTCTGGCTCAGCAGGGATGGACGTGGCCGTGCCGGCCGATCGTTATCCACGAGCCGACATGTACGCCGGCGGGACACACGGTTGCTGCCACTCCGCCGCCGCGGCGCACCGGCTCCGCGGCCGCCTGCAGGCGGCCGCCACTCAGGAACTGGATCCCGGTAGCGGCACCGATCTCGGTATTCGGCGCCGGTGGCGGCGGCACGACGATGTCCTGCCCGAAGCGGCGTGTCAGGTCGCCACCGAACTGGGAGATGAACGCCGGCTCGGCCTGGGTCTGCGCCGAGTTCTGCTGCGAGGCGCGCGGTGCTGCGATCGCCTGCGGCAGCGACATCCCGAAGTCGACGTGGTTGATCAGCGACTGGAGGACGGTCGTGATGATGGTCGCTCCGCCCGGGCTTCCGAGCGCGAAGTCCGGCTTCCCGTTCTTCAACACGATCGTCGGGGCGATGCTCGATCGCGGGCGCTTCCCGCCGGCGGGCAGGTTCGGGTCGGGCGTCCCGGCCGATGGGGCGGCAGGGTCGAAGTCGGTCAGCTCGTTGTTCAGTAGGAACCCGTAGCCGGGGACGGCGATCGCGGACCCGGCGGTCTGCTCGATCGTGGTGGTGTAAGAGACGATGTTCCCCTGGCTGTCGACGACCGTGAGGTGGTTGGTCGAGAGGCCCTCGTCGCCCGACGACGCGCTGCCGGCGGCATCGCCCGAGCAGCCGGCGCCGAACGGCGCGAACGGGTTGCCGGGCGCGACCGGGCTCTTCGCCGCCCTCGGTCCGATCAGGCAGCGGCGCTCCGCCGCGAACTCGGGAGAGAGCAGACCGTCGACCGGGACCTGGAACTTGTCCGGATCGCCAACCCAGCGGTTGCGATCCGCGTACGCGAGTCGCGTCGCCTCCAGGTAGCGGTGCAGCGCGAGCGCGCGGTCGGGCGTGGACATGTCGAAGCCCGACAGGATGTTGAGCGACTCGCCCACGGTCGTGCCGCCGCTCGACGGCGGCCCCATCCCGTAGACGTCGAGACCGCGGTAGTTGACGTGCGTCGGCACGCGCTGGACAGCCTGGTAGGCGCGGATGTCGTCGGCCGTCATGAGCCCCGGCCTCACGTCGAAGCCCAGGTTGGCGTCCTCGGCGAGCGGCGGGTGCTGCACGGTCTGGACGATCGCCTCGCCGATCGGCCCGTCATAGAGTGCCTTCGGGCCCTCGCGCGCGATCAGGGTGTAGGCCTTGGCGAGATCGGGGTCCTTCAGCAGCGAGCCGATCGCGGGGGCCTGGCGGTCGTGGCCAAGGTAGTAGGAGCGGCTCGAGGTGAACGCATCCAGGCGCTGCAGGTTCTGCTCGGTCTGCGCGACGAAGTTCTGGTCGACCGAGAAGCCCTTGCGCGCGACGGCGATGGCCGGTGCGAGCAGCTTCGCGAGCGACCACGTGCCATAACGGCCGGCCTTCGCCCACGTGGCGAGGGTGCCCGGGACGCCCACGGCCATCCCGCTGGTGACGCGCTGCGGGGTGAACGGGATCGGCTTGCCGGTGGCCGGGTCGATGAACGCGTCCTGCGGGAACGACTGCGGCGCGGTCTCACGGCCGTCGATCGTGACGACCTTGTGCGTGCGCGCGAGGTAGATCGTCATGAAGCCGCCGCCGCCGATGCCGGCCACATACGGCTCGGTCACCCCGAGCGTGGCGTTCGCGGCGATTGCGGCGTCGACCGCGTTGCCACCGCGACGTAGCACCTGGATCGCGACTCGCGTCGCATTCGGGTCGACCGTCGCGGCTGCACCGCGACTGCCCGTCGCGACTGCCGGCGACTCCGCCAGAGCACTCGCCGGCGCCCCCAGGGCGACAGACAAGAGCACGAGCGTTGCGAGTCGCTGCATCTCCGGTCGCTTACCCGGCTTGGGTTACTGGAAACAGGGCTCTTTGTCAGACCGCTATCAACAGAGCCAGGAACCTGAGAGGATCGGCGCGGCAATCGAAAGGAACCAGATGCACGTAACGGTCCGCCACTACGCCGGCAACACCGGGCTGGTCGATGGGCTCGTCGAGCACGAGAGCGACGTCAAGGAGCTCATCACGAACATCGACGGCTTCCAGGCCTACTACCTCGTCCGCACGGGCTCGGGTGACGCGATGTCGGTCAGCGTCTACGACAGCGCGGGCGGCGGCGAGCAGTCGGTCGCGGCCGCACGCGACTGGATAACCGAGAACCTGCCCGACCTCGAGGTCAAGCCCCCCGAGGTGATGGCGGGAGATGCCGCGCTGACCTTCTGACCCGACGCCGCGAGCTCGTAGCTTTCGGTGGATGGCAGACCAGCTGATCCTCGAAGGCGACGAGCTCGTGCGCGTGGTCGGGACCTCGCACTACCAGGACGCGCTGCTCGCGCTGAGTGGCCGCGAGTCGGATGAGGAGATCCGGCTGAACGTGATCGCCACTCTGGTGCCCGAGCCCGACAACCCGCACGACCCGGACGCGATCGCGGTTCACGTCGACGACAACCTCGTCGGCTACCTCGCGCGCGAGGAGAACGCCCGCTGGCGCGACGTCGTCGGCACCGAGCCAACGGTCAGCGCCGAGGCGATGATCGCCGGCAAGGGCGGCACCACGGGCCTGGGCGTCTTCCTTCGCCTGCCGACCCCCACCGAAGCACGCGCGCAGATCGGTCTATGGCAGCGCGGGCGCGAAGCGCGCTGAGCTGACGGCGGCGCCGAGCAGCAGCAGCAGGCCGCCGAGCGCGAAGGCGGCGGTCGTCTCCTTCTTCTTCTTCTTCGAGCCGAGCTTCGAGCCGAGGCTCTTGTAGATGTCGTTGAGCCGCCCGGAATCCTCGGCCGTGAACGCCTGGCCGCCCGACTCCTGCGCTATCGAGCTGAGCGTGTCGGGATCCGGCGGCACGGGCACGTAGCCGCCGAAGCCGGGGCCTGTGACGACGCCGTCCTCGGTTCCCAGGGCGACCGTGTAGATCGGCACCTTCGCCTGCCCGGCCGCCTGGGCGACGCTGACCGGATCGCGGCCGGTGGTGGTCTTGCCGTCCGAGAGCAGCACGATCGCCGACGGCGGCTGCTTGCCGCCGGTGCCCGCGCCCGTGTCCTGCGTGATCGAGTTGAGCGCGATCGAGAGCGCGTCGCCGGTTGCCGTCGCCCCGTCGGGGAACTGCGCGTCGACGATTTGGCGCACCGGATCGCGGTCGGTGGTCGGCGGCTGCACGGCGTCGGGGGCAGTCGAGTAGGCCACGATCCCCACGCGCACCTTGCGCGGCACCTGCTTGAGGAACGTGTCCGCGGCCTTCTGCGCAGCCGCCAGGCGGTCGGGCGCCACGTCGTCGGCCTCCATCGAGCGCGAATGGTCGGTGACGAGCATGATCGTGGCGCGCTCGATCGGCACGGCCACGCTGTGCTCGGGCCGCGCGAGCGCCACGACCAGGGCGGCGAGCGACGCCAGCAGCAGCGTCATCGGCACGAACGGGCGCCAGGTCGGCACTCGCCCTACGGCGAGCGCGGCCGACGCCGTCGCCGGGAAGCGGATTGCGTAACGGCGGACGTGCTGTCGCCGCGCGACCCAGGCCGCGGCCGCGAACGGCACGAGCAGGAGGCCGAGCAGATACAGGGGCTCCTTGAAGCTCAAGACAGGCGCCGCCCCAGTTCCTTCAGCCAGTCGCCGCCGGTCGACAGAACGACGTGCTCGACCGCCAGCCGCCGCAGCTCGCCGGCCACGCGCGCGCGGCCCTCTGCCTCGATTGCCGCAAAGCGCTCGCGGACCGGCCGGCGCGAGGTGTCGACCTGCACGAGCTGCCCGGTCTCGGGGTCGACCAGCGCGAGGTGACCCACGTTCGGCAGGCGCGTCTCGCGCGGGTCGCGCACCTCGATCGCGAACAGCGAGTGGTGCGCGGCGATCGCGCCAAGCGGGCGGATCCAGTCCTCCTGCCCGCGGAAGTCGGAGATGACGACGACCAGGCCCGGCTGCGTGGCGACACGCCCGAGCTTGACGAGCGCGCGCGCGAGGCCGTGGTCGTCCGCCGCGCCGTCGGAGGCGACGCCGCCCGCGAGCGCGCGCCGGACCGCAACGGTGCCGGGCTTCGACGCGCGCGGCGGCATCAGCCGCGGCTCGCCGGCGCCGAACGTGCACAGGGCCACGCGCCCCGCGCGCCTGACGGCCAGCCGCGAGATGACGATGGCAGCGCCGTCGGCGACGTCGCTCTTCAGCCGCTTGGTGGTGCCGAACGCCATCGACGGCGAGCGATCGACGACCAGCCACGTGGTGAGGGTGCGCTCGGGCACGTGCAGGCGCACGTACGGCTCGCCCATCCGCGCGGTCGCCGACGGGTCGATCCAGCGCACGTCGTCGCCGACCTCGTATGGACGCAGCTGCGCAAGCTCGGTGCCGCGCCCCACGCCGGCCGCGAGCCGGTCGCCCGGCAGCACGCCGCGCGTGCGCCGCGCAACCACGAGATCGAGCTTGTCGATGACGTTGCGCGGAATGCGCCCCGGCCCCTGACGGGCGTCCGGGATCCGTAGGCGAGCCTGGGTCACGCAGCCTCGGCGTCGTCGTAGAGCGACTCGGGCCGCGGCACCGCGCCGAGCACGCGCTCGAGCAGGTCGTCGACCAGGATGCCCTCGCTCAGCCCGTCGTAGGACAGGACGATGCGGTGGCGCAGCACGTCGAGCGCGAGGTCGCGCACGTCCGCGATCGTCACCCGCGCGCGACCGCGCAACATCGCGAGCGCGCGCGCCGACTGCACGAGCCCGATCGGCCCGCGCGGCGAGGCGCCGTAGGCGATGTAGGGCTCGAGGTCCTCGAGTCCGTAGTCGCCCGGCTTGCGCGTTGCGTCCGCGAGCGCGACGGCGTAGCCGATCACGCCGCGGTCCACCTGCACCGAGTGCGTCGCCTCCGCGTAGCGGGCGAGGTTCTCGAGCGACAGTCGCTCGCGCACGTCGGGGAACGCCTCGAGCGAGCGCCCGACCACCGCCGCCTCCTCGCCGGTGGAGGGATAGTCCACGAGCACCTTCATCAGGAAGCGGTCGATCTGCGCCTCGGGCAGCGGGTAGGTGCCCTCGGACTCGATCGGGTTCTGCGTGGCCATCACGAGGAACGGGCGCGGGGTGGGGAACGTCTCGCCGCCGATCGTGACCTGCTGCTCCTGCATCACCTCTAGCAGTGCCGACTGCACCTTCGCGGGGGCGCGGTTGATCTCGTCGGCCAGCAGGAAGTTGCCGAACACCGGGCCGAGCTCGATGTCGAAGCGACCCGAGTCGGGGCGGTAGATGCGCGTGCCGACCAGGTCGGCCGGCACCAGGTCCGGCGTGAACTGGATCCGCTTGAACGAGCCGCCGAGCACATCGGCGAGCGTCTTCACGGTCAGCGTCTTCGCCAGGCCTGGCACGCCCTCCAGCAGCACGTGGCCACCCGCGAGCAGCGCCACGACCATCCGCTCGAGCATCGCGTCCTGGCCGACGATCACGCGCTTGACCTCGTAGAGCGCTTCCTCCAGCCCGCGCCGTGCCTCCTCGCGCGTGGACCTGAAGCTGTCGTCGCCGCTGTCTCTGTATTCAGAATGCATCGTGTTCCTTTCGTGCGTCAGGCAAGTCGCCCGAACCATCCAAGCGACATGACGCCGCCGAGCAGGAGCAACGCGAGCCCTCCGCCCGCGAATGCCGAGGTGATCTCGCGCTTGGTGCGCTTGTGTCCAAGTTGTGAGCCGAGCTTCGTGTAGACATCGCTCAGGCGATCGGTCGTCTGTGCCGTGAAGCTCTCGCCGCCGCCGGCCTGCGCGATCTGCTGGAGCGCCTGCGGATCGGGCGGGACGGGCTTGGTCACGCTTGTGCCGTCCTTTCGCTTCACGGTGATCTTCCCGCCGGCCGTGCCGAGGGCGACTGTGTAGACCTTGACCCCGGCCTTGGCCGCCGTCTGCGCCTGCAGGATGGCGTTGCGCCCGCTGGTGGACTTGCCGTCTGTGAGCAGCACGATCGCGGCGGGTGGCGCCTGCGCGCTCGGGTCGCCGCCGGACGACGCCGGGTTGATGCGCAGGGCGGTCAGCGACGTGGCGATCGCCTCGCCGCTGGCGGTGCCGCCGCTCGGCTCCATCTTCGCGATCGCGTCGCGCGCGGCGTTGCGATCGGTCGACGGGCTGGCCAGCACGGTGGGCGTCTGGTTGAACGCCATGATCCCCACGTTCACGCGCGCGGGCACCTTGTCGAGGAACGCGCGCGCGGCCTGCTTGGCGGCGACGAGCCGGTTCGGCGCAACGTCGGTCGCCGCCATCGAGCCCGACACGTCGGTGGCGAGCATGATCGAGGCGCGATCGATCGGGGTGGCGATCGTGCGCTGCGGCTTCGCGGCGGCGGCGATCAGGACGATGGCCGCGAGCAGGAACGCCACCTGCGGCAGGTGGCGGCGCCAGCGCGGCCGCCGCGGCGCGACCGACGGCTGCATCCGCTCGACCGCGAACGCCTGGGCCGCGAGCCGCCGCCGCTGCTGCTCGCCCACGTACAGCCCGACGAGCACGGGCAGCGCCAGCAGCGCCAGCAGCACGTAGGGAGCGCCGAAGCTCACGGGGACGACGCGGCTGCGGGCCTCGTGCCGAGCGTGACCTGGATCGTGCGCTTCGCGCCGTTGCGCACGACGGCGACCGCCACGCGCTCGCCCGGCTGCTTCTGCGCCACGAGGATCGACAGCTGCGTGGCGTCGGTCACCGGCTTGCCGCTGACACTCTTGATCACGTCGCCGACCTGAAGGCCTGAACGCTCCGCCGGGCCGCCGGCGATCTCGCTCGAGATCTGCGCGCCGGCGCCGCCGTTCTGGGGATCACCGGTCTCGACACCCAAGTAGGCGCGCTTGATCGTGCCGCCCTTCTTGAGCACCGGCACCACCTGGCGCACGGTGTTGGACGGCACCGCGAAGCCGATTCCGAGGTTGCCCTCGGATCCGCCCGAGGTGGCGATCTGCGAGTTCACGCCGATCACGTGCGCGGAATCGTCCAGCAGCGGCCCGCCCGAGTTGCCCGGGTTGATCGGGGCGTCGGTCTGGATCACGTTGTTGATCGTGTAGTGGTTCGGTGCCTCGATGTCGCGGCCGAGCGCGGAGACGATGCCTTCGGTGGCCGTGCGGTCGAGGTCGAACGGGTTGCCGATCGCGAGCACCATGTCACCCACACGTGCGTTGCGCGAGTCGGCGAACTGGAGCGGCTTGACGCCCTTCGGGATCGAGCGCTTGGGGATCGTGATGACGGCGAGGTCGCTGGAGGGGTCGGTGCCCAGCACATCGGCGTCGATCACTCCACCGTCGCGCCCGAAGCGGACCACCACGCGCTTACTCGAGCCGACCACGTGGTCGTTGGTCACGACGGTGCCGTCGGAGTCGACGAGGAAGCCGGTGCCGGAGCCCTCGGTGGTGCGGATCGAGACCACAGCCGGGCTCGCGGCGTCGTAGATCGCGCCCGCCACCGTCTGGCCCTTGCGCGGCTTGAGCGGCTTGGCACTGACGGCCGGCAGCGCGTCGGGCGCCTTGGCGCTCTGCGTGTTCGAGCTGCTGTCGTCGCCACCGCCGATCAGCGAGTTGGCGAAGATGCCGGCGGCCGCGAGGATCGCGATGACCAGGCCGATCGCGAACGGCGCGCTGCGAAGACGGCCGCGGCGGCCGGGCTCCTCGTCGGCGCCGAGCTGCGTCGTGGAAGCTGGCTCCGCGAGCGGATCCTCCGTCGGCGCCCGCAGCGGCTCGTGCTCGGCGAGAGCTTCTTCGTTTTCGTGCGAGGCATTGCGCCAGTCGCCTGTCCAGAGATGACGTGGTCCCTTCACGTCCTTAAAGGTAGGAGGGACTACCTAAGTGCCTCGTAAGCGATCCGTCAGACCTACGTCTGAAGGCGCTCGGCGGCCCGGCTGGAGCGGCGCTAGCCTTGGCAGCGGACCGTGCTAGGCGGGGAGGTAGCGGTGCCCTGCACCCGCAATCCGCTCTAGCGGGGCTGAATTCCAGGCTGAGGGGTTCGGCTCTCGGGGCCAGTACGCCGTTTGCGGGCGCTGATGGTCAGGTCCCGTGCGTTGATCGTCTGTGAACCAGGTCAGATCCGGGAGGAAGCAGCCTTAAGCAGTCGCGATCAGGCGCCACGGGTGAGCCTGACCGGAGCCCGGGGGCGGCGGGAACGCCCGGGAACCGACTTCGACGCCGGGTGCACGGTCCACTCACAAAACTCTTATGTAGCTGTGAGCCGGCTCTTAGGGACGGGGGGCAAGCTGAAGCCTGAGTCCAAGACAGAGGACCTACCCCCCCCGGAACGGTCCTCCTCCTCAAGAGTGAGTCCAGAGAGAGCCGGGCGACCGAGAGGCCGCCCGGCTCTTTCGGTTCTGGGGCACCTACCCCGAGAAGACCCACGAGCGGTTGCGCGCCGCCACCGGCCCCGTGTAGCGCACCAGGGATGCCCCGGGCTCGTTCGGGTCGAGCACCGCAAGCTCCGCCACCGCGACCGTGGCCGGGTAGACCACGCAGCGCGATCCCGGGTGCGCCACCGTGACGATCCGCTGTGCGCGCACGTCAGCCCAGAGCGAGATCAGCGGCACCAGCCGATGGCTCGGCACGTATATACGCGGGCACGCGCGCAAGGAAGCAGACACCGACGGCGCTCGCACCAGGTCCTTCAGGTCCGCCTGGACGCGGTCGCGGCGCGCGATGTCGGCCTTCAGCACCTTCAGCCGGTCGACCTGCTGGAGCGGGAAGAAGGCGACGATCGCAAGCAGCGCCGCGATGCCGACGGGCCGCCACAGCCGCCGGGCCGGCGAGCCCTCGGCCTCGGCCAGCCAGCCGAGCGCGCCGGCGCCCGCGAACACCGCGAGCATGGCCGCGCCCACGAACAGGTAGCGGCCGAGCAGCGGGAGGCGGGCGACCGCGAAGGCGGCGTACGCGACCCCGTTCAGCAGTGCGATCGCCAGCGGCACCCGCGCACGCGACCGCGCCCAGCGCAGCGTGAACACGAGGCCCGCGACGGCGGCGATCAGCTCCGGCAGGCGCAGGATCTCGCCGAGGCGGCGCGGGGCGACGCTTGGAAGCGCGGTCAGGCCCGTCTTGCGGCCCAGCTGCGCGGCCAGGTCGTGGGTCCCGGTGAGCGAGTGCAGCGGGTTGCCCGTGATCAGCAGGTCCGAGCCCAGCCACACGAGCGGCGCAGCCGCCGCCAGCAACGCCAGCCGCCGCGGCATCCCGAGCCACACGTAGTACGCGCCCGCGTAGAGCCATGCCTCGGGCCGCAGCAGCCCGGCAAGGCCCAGCAGCACGAGCACCGGCGCACCGCGCCGCGGCGTGCGGACCTCGAGCACCGCGGCCCAGACCACGAACGCGGCGGTCGGCAGGTCCACGTAGCCGCGGATGCCGTAGTTGAGGATCGGCACACGGGTGGCGATGATCGCCGCCGCCAGGAGGCCGGCCCAGACACCGAACAGCTCCTGGCCGAGCCGGAACAGCCCGACCACGAGCATGCCGAGCGCGAGCAGGCCGATCGCCAGCATCAGGTCCTCGGCCCCGGCCCCGAACGGGGCCAGCAAGATCCCAACGAGCTCGGCCAGCGGATGTGGCGTTGGAGCCACCGGAACGCTGTACTGAGGCGTGCGCCCGTGGGTCAGGTCGCCGCCCCAGACGACGGCGTAGAAGGTGTCGTAGTTCAGGAACGCGTGGCCGAACCAGGCGAACACGAGCACCCCGATGAGGGCCGCGGCCAGCCAGTTCGCCAGCCCTCGGCGCGCCCGGATCATGGCCCGCAAGCTACCCGGCAATGGATCGGGATGCCGGGCTAGGATGGCTCCTCCCGTGCTCTCCCTGTACCGCCGCCATCGCCCGCGCAGCTTCGACCAGGTGGTCGGCCAGGAGCACATCGTCCGCACGCTGCGCAACGCGATCGAGCTCGAGAAGGTGCATCACGCCTATCTGTTCGTGGGTTCGAGGGGCACCGGCAAGACGTCGATGGCCAAGCTGCTGGCCTGCGCGCTGAACGCCAGCGACGGCCCGCGGGTGGACTTCGACCCGGCCGACCCGGCCTGTCAGGCGATCATGGTCGGCAACTCGCTCGACGTCATCGAGATGGACGCCGCGTCGAACAACTCGGTCGACGACATCCGCTCGCTGCGCGAGAACGTCGCGCTCGCCCCGATGAGCGGGCGCAGCCGCGTGTTCATCCTCGACGAGGCGCACATGCTCTCGACAGCGGCGTGGAACGCCTTCCTGAAGACGCTCGAGGAGCCGCCCGAGCACGCGGTGTTCGTGCTGGCGACCACCGAGGCCCACAAGGTGCCGGCCACGATCGTCGACCGCTGCCACCGCTTCGATTTCCACCGCCCGTCGCTCGAGCAGGTGTCGAGCGTGCTCCAGCGGGTCGCCGCCGAGGAGGGGATCACGATCCCCGTTCCCGCCGTCCACATGATCGCCCGCGCCGCCACGGGATCCTTCCGCGACGCGCTCGGGCATCTGGAGCAGCTCGTCACCTACGGCGGCAAGGACGTGAAGCTCGAGGACGTGCTGGAGGTGCTCGGAGTCGCCGACGCCGAGCTGATCCTGGACGCCGCCGAGGCGATCGCGGAGCGCGACGCGAAGGCGGCGCTCACCACCGTGCAGCGGCTGGCGGACTCGGGGCGCGACTACGTGCAGTTCATGCGCGACCTGGCCGCCCACCTGCGCCACCTGTTCGTGGTGCAGACGCTTGGCGAGGTGCCCGAGTCGTTCGCCGTCACGGCCGAGAACACTGACCGCCTGTCGGCGCAGGCAGCGCGCCTGAGCCAGGGCGAGATCCTGCGCGCCATCGAGCTGCTCGCGGCCGGCATCGCCGCCGTGAAGGACGGCTCCGAGCCGCGCATCCAGCTCGAGATGGCGCTCCTCAAGGCATCGCAGCCGTCGTCTGACCTGTCGCTCCAGGCGCTCATGTTCCGGATCGAGCAGCTGGAGACCCGCATTGCAGGCGGCAGCACCGCCGCTGCCCCGTCGGCCACGCCGGCCGAGTCGCCGTCAGCCGAGGCGCCGGCGGCCCCCGCGCAGGGCCCCGCCGCGTCAGCGCCGCGCGCCAGCGCTCAGGCCGCCGTGGCGCCGGCTGTCGAGGCCATCGCCGAGGCGGAGGTGGACCTGGAGCGCATCATCCACCTCTGGCCCGCCGCGCTCGAAGTGCTGGCCGAGGAGCCGCTGCTGGGCGCCGCCCTGGCCGAGACGCGGCCGGTCTCGCTCGAAGCCGGCCGGCTCGTGATCGGCTTCCCGCCCGACACCGACTTCATCCGCAAGAAGGCCGAGGGCAAGCGCGACGTGATCCAGCGCGCGCTGCACGGCCTGACAGGCGCAACGCTCGTGATCGCGCTCGAGACAAGCGAGCAGGCCGCCCCGGCGGAGCAGCGCACCCTGACCACCGACGAGCTGATCGAGAGCGTGAAGCGCGACTTCGGCGCCGTCGAGGTCGACCAGCCCGACGACCAGAACTTGGAGAGCTGATGTCCAAGCAGCCCGACTTCGGAGCCATCCTCAAGCAGGCCCAGCAGATGCAGACCGACATGCTGAAGGCCCAGGAGGAGCTGAAGAACGAGACGGTCGAGGCCACCGTCGGCGGCGGCATGGTCGCCGTGAAGATGTCCGGCGACCTGGCGCTGGAGGAGATCAAGATCGACCCGGCAGCCGTCGACCCAGAGGACGTCGACATGCTCCAGGACATGGTTCTGGCCGCGGTCAACGAAGCCATCCGCGCGGCGCAGGAGCTCGCGGCCTCGAAGATGAACCAGGCCACCGGCGGACTCGGCGGCATGGGCGGCGGGCTCGGCCTGCCGGGCCTCTAGGTCCGGCTGAGCGTGTACGCGGCCCCCGTCAATCGGCTGATCACCGAGCTGGCGCGGCTGCCCGGAATCGGGCAGCGCACGGCCCAGCGGCTGGCCTTCCACATCCTGCGCATGCCGCCCGAGGACGTGCTGCCGCTGGCGGACGCGATCCGCGAGGTGAAGGAGACGGTCGGCCAGTGCGAGCTCTGCTTCAACCTGGCGGTGGGGCCGCGTTGCCGCATCTGCGAGGACGCTCGCCGCGACCCCGAGCTGATCTGCGTGGTCGAGGAGCCCGGCGACGTGATCCCGATCGAGCGCACCAACGAGTGGTCCGGCCGCTACCACGTGCTCGGCGGCGCGCTGTCGCCGATCGACGGCGTGGACCCGGACGACCTCCACATCGACGAGCTGGTCGGACGTGCGACCTCCAACGGCGTGCGCGAGGTGGTGATCGCCACAAATTCGACCACGACCGGCGAGGCAACGGCGCTCTACATCGCCGATCTGCTGCGCGAGCGTGCCCCTGCGGTGGCCGTGACCCGCTTGGCAAGCGGGCTTCCGGTGGGCGCGGACCTCGAGTACGCCGACGAAGTCACCCTCGGTAAGGCTTTCCGCGGCCGCCAGCAGATCTAGGTGGACGGATGGTTGACTTCCGTCGGGCCGCAATCGTGCATAAGGTGGACCTTGTGACGAGGGAAGTCGGAGGGCGGCTGGTGATCAGCTGCGATCGATGCAATGCGCGCCTGGACCTTGGTCCCGCCACTCACGCGCGCGATCCGTTCCCCAGGCGCTCGCCGAGCGGCTGGATGGCCACCGGCGACAACAGCCACCTGTGCACGCTCTGCGCGCCCGGCTTCACGTCGAGCTTCGTGCGCCGCTTCGGCTAGCAAGGAAACTCGGCGGGGACCCCGAACCCCCCCCCGCTGTGCTCAGCGAGGAGGCAGGCAGGCTGGTCGTCCGCTGCGACTGCTGCCCGGCGCGGCTGGACCTTGGTCCCGCCAGCGCGGTGCGGGCGCGCAACCGCACGCCGTCGGGCTGGATCAGAACCGCCACCGACACGCACTACTGCCCGCTCTGCTCGCCGGAGATCAGCATCGCGGCGATGTACGCGTTCAACTCGAGGCACAAGGTTCAGCCGCTGCTCGGAGCGCCCGGCGGCGCCACGAGGCCGTAGTTGCGCTTCGTCAGCAGCACCCGCAGCAGCGACTGGCGCACCTGCGTCTCGGGAATGCGTCCTTCACGGACGGCGTTCAGCACCGCCGCGTAGGCGGCCTCCTGGTCGCTCAGGTCGCCTGAGATGTAGACCATGTCCGCCCCGGCCTTCAGCGCGTCGACGGCGGCGTCCGGCACCTGGGCGAACGAGCTCACGCCCGGGTCAGCCAGGTCGTCGGTGATGGCCAGCCCGCCGAAGCGCAGCCGCCGCCGCAGCAGGCCGCCGATGATCTTCGACGACAGCGCCGCCGGCGTGACGAAGTCATCGGGCTCGTAGAGGCCCTCGCCTACGACTATCCCGGGGATGCCGGCCTTGATCGCCGCCGCGAACGGCACCACGTCGCGCTGGATCAGCTGGCCGATCGGCAGGCCCACCTGGGCCGGGCCCTCGTCCGTGGAGGTGTCGGCGGCGCCCACACCCGGGAAGTGCTTGGCGGCGCAGAAGAGCTTCAGCTGCCGGCAGGCCGCAACCACGCGGCGGCCGTAGTCGGCGACCAGCGCCGGGTCGCTCGCGAACGCCTGCGCGCCGAGCGGGCCGTCGCGGTCCGCCACGTCCAGGTCCGGCTCCAGCAGGCCGTTGAAGCCGAGCGCCTTCAGCGACGTCGCCGCCTCGGCGATCGCCGCGGCGGCGTCAGCCGGCGCGTGGAAGTCGGCCGGCGGATGGGTGGGCGGCAGGTCGTCGAACTGCGAGTAGTCGCCGCCGTCCTGCTCGCCCAGGATCCACGGCGGGATGTGCTTCGCGCTCGCCGCGGCGGCGGTGAGCGAGCCGGTCAGGCCGGCGAGCTGCTGGGGAGCCGAGTAGTCGCGGCCGTCGACCACCAGGCCGCCAACGTCCAGGCGCGCGAGCGCGGTGAACACCGGCGCGCTGTCGTCCTTGCCGTTGAAGCCGAACAGGAACAGCTGCGCCACCGCGCGTTCGAGCGGCAGCGGCGGGCGAGGTCCGCCAGCGAGCGCGGCGCGGCCGGCCCGGTCACCTGCTGTGCCGGGGGCGGGATCAGCCGCTCCAGGAACGAGACGTGGCTCTGCGGCCCGCTTCCGTTGGCCGTCGCGGCGGGCAGCGCGAGCGACTTCGGCTGGTCGCTGCCGCCGCTGCGGACGACCACGATCACGACCGCGGCGACGGCCGCCAGCACTGCAAGGACGAGGATCGTGCGCCGCACCTGTCGAAAGCTATCTTTGACCGCCATGGCCCAGCCTGCCCAGGCAACCGCGCGCACCGCGCAGCCGGATCGGCAACGGGCTCAGCTCGTGGTCATGAAGTTCGGCGGGACGTCCGTGGCCGACGCCGAGCGGATCAAGCGCGCGGCGCGCCGGATCGTCAAGGCAAAGGAGGAGGGCAACGGCGTCGTGGCCGTGCTCTCGGCCCGCGGTCACACCACCGACGAGCTGATCGCGATGGCCAAGGAGGTCTCCGATCACCCGGACCCGCGCGAGATGGACATGCTGCTCTCGACCGGCGAGCGCCAGTCGTGCGCGCTCGCGGCGATGGTGATCAACGACCTCGGGCACCGCGCGATCTCGCTGACCGGATCGCAGGCCGGCATCGTCACCGACACCTCGCACACCAAGGCGCGGATCCTCGACGTTCGCGCCGATCGCATCCGGGCTGCGCTCGACGAGGGCCACATCGTGCTCGTCGCCGGGTTCCAGGGCGTGTCGACGAGCTCCGACGTGACCACGCTCGGCCGCGGCGGCTCGGACACGACCGCGGTCGCCCTGGCGGCCGCGCTCGACGCCGACGTCTGCGAGATCTACACCGACGTCCCCGGCGTCTTCAGCGCCGACCCGCGCATCGTCCCGCAGGCGCGCAAGCTGCCCGTCGTCTCGTTCGAGGAGATGCTCGAGATGGCCTCGTCCGGAGCCGGCGTACTGCAGCTCCGGGCCGTCGAGTACGCGCGCAACCATGCCGTGCGGATCCACTGCCGCTCCTCGTTCGAGGAGGGGCCAGGTACCTTCGTGTTGGATGAGCAGGAGACCATGGAACGACCACTCGTAACCGCAGTCACCCATTCGCTCGGCGACGCTCGCATAACGCTCACGAGCCTGCCCGATCGCCCCGGCATCGCCGGGCAGGTGCTGACGGCGCTGGCCGACGCGAACGTGAACGTCGACGACATCATCCAGAACGAGCCGGTGTCCGCCGACAACCGCGCGGACATGTCGTTCACGGTGCCCAAGGACGACCTGCACGCCGCGGTGACCGCGCTCGAGGCGATCAAGGACGAGCTGGGCATCGGCCAGGTGGCCGCCGACGAGCACATCGGAAAGGTCTCGCTGGTGGGAGCGGGAATGAAGACTCACCCGGGCGTAGCCGCGAAGGCGTTCCGCACCCTCGGCGACTCCGGCGTGAACATCGAGATGATCGTGACCTCGCCAATCAAGATCTCGTGCGTGATCCACGAGCAGGACGTGGGCGAGGCCGTGCGCGCGCTCCACACCGCCTTCGACCTGGACGACTCGGGAGAGACCGAGGTGCCGCAGTGAGGGTGGCCGTGGTTGGCGCCACCGGCGCCGTCGGCACGCGCATGCTCCAGGTGCTGAGCGAGCGCGGCTTCCCCGCCGACGAGGTGCGTCCGTTGGCATCGGCGCGCTCGGCCGGGCGCGAGCTGCCGTTCGGCGACTCCACGCTCACGGTCCGGGAGCTGAACGACGACAACATCCAGGATCTCGATCTGGCGATGTTCTCCGCGGGCGGCGGCGTGTCGGAGGAGTGGGCGCCGAAGTTCGTGGCCGCCGGTGCCGTGGTGGTCGACAACTCGAGCTTCTGGCGCATGCACGACGACGTGCCGCTCGTGGTGGCCGAAGTCAACCCGGACGCGATCGAGCAGCACCGCGGCATCGTGGCCAACCCCAACTGCTCGACTATGCAGATGGTGGTCGCCCTGAAGCCGATCGACGACGCCGCCGGCATCGAGCGCCTTGTGATCTCCACCTACCAGTCGGTGTCGGGCACCGGCCAGAAGGCCGTCGAGGAGCTGCTCGGCCAGGCGCACATGCTGCTGCACGACCAGCAGCCCGAGCCGCCGTCGGTCTACCCGCACCAGATCGCCTTCAACGTGCTGCCGCAGGTCGAGAAGTTCAAGGACGGGGACGACTACACGACCGAGGAGCGCAAGATGATGGCCGAGACGCGCAAGATCCTCGGCCGCGAGGAGATCGGGATCTCGGCCACCTGCGCGCGCGTGCCGGTGCTGGTGGGCCACTCGGAGTCGGTGAACGTGCAGACGCGCGCGCCGCTCTCGGCCGAGGACTGCCGCGAGCTGCTCGGCTCGGCCCCCGGCGTGGTGGTCGTGGACAACCCCGGCGACGGCCTCTACCCGCTCGCAGTCGACGTCGAGGGGCGCGACGACGTGCTCGTGGGCCGCATCAGGCGCGACCCATCGCACGAGCGCTGCCTCAACCTGTGGATCGTGGGCGACAACCTGCGCAAGGGCGCCGCCACGAACGCGGTCCAGCTGGCCGAGCTGCTGCACGAGCGCGGCCTGGTGCGGGTGCCCGCCGCGGCCTAGACGCTTGGCGAGCTGGGACGACGTCAGCCGGCTCGCGCTCGCGATGCCCGAGGCGACCGAGTCGGACATGCGCGGCAATCGCGCCTGGAAGGTGGGCGGCAAGCTGTTCGTGTGGGAGCGGCCGCTGCGTCAGAGCGACCGCGACGCACTGGGCGCCGAGGCGCCGGAGGGCCCGATCCTGGGCGCCCGGGTGGAGCACCTGGTGGCGAAGGAGGCCCTGATCGCGTCCGAGCCCGAGGTCTTCTTCACGACGCCGCACTTCGACGGCTACCCGACCGTCCTGATCAGGCTTCCGGAGATCCCCCTCGACGTCCTGGAGGAGGTTGTCGTCGAGGCATGGCTCGTTCGGGCACCGAAAAGGACCGCAAAGAGCTACCTCGACGGTTTAGGGGACAGTTAGATGAGGGAATGTTGAGCACATATGAACACACGCTTCCACGCTGCGCGCGTGGGGCAGGGGATATGTGTGGTCACCGGAGAGCGCGAGGCACATGCGCAGACCGCTGAGGACCTTCGCGAGGCACTCAGCGCTGCGGTGGCTGGAGGCTGCAAGCGGGTTCTGGTGGACCTCCAGGAGTCCGAGCACGTAGATCCCCTGGTCCTTGGCGCAATCCTCGGCAGCCAGCGCCGGCTGTCGCACTTCCAGGGTGAGATGGCCGTCGTCTGCGCCACCGAGTCCGGCTACGCCGACCTGGAGCGGGTCGGCATCACCGAGCAGATGCAGGCCTTCGAGGTTCGCCAGGATGCGTTCGACTGGCTTGGAGTCCCAGTGAAAGAAACTTCTGCGCCACCCCGTTAGTAAGTGGACTTCCACTTCCACGGGGCGGTACTGGGGTACGCACCAAGGAGAAAGGAGCGGGCTCGTGGGGGGCCCGCTCTTTTCGTTTAAGGGCTAGGCCGCAGCCAGCGCAGCAATCTTGCGCTGCACGTCCTTGGTCTTCACGACGTGCTTGTTCATCCCCAGATCCTTGGGCTCGATGCCCAGGGCTAGACCGATCATCTGCGGGAAATGCAGCACGGGCAGGCCGAGGTCGCGCTCCACGTACTTGGCGGCGTCGTACTGCTGAAGATCCAGGTTCAGGTGGCAGAGCGGGCACGGCGTGACCATGCAGTCGGCGTCGGCGTCGATCGCGTCGGCGATGTGGCGGCCGGCCTGGCGCAGCGACGTCGTCTTCGCCATCGTGATCACCGGGAAGCCGCAGCACTTGTGCTTGCCGGCGTAGTGCACGGGCGTGCCGCCGATCGCCTCGATGACCATCTCCATGTAGCGGTCCCGGTCGGGGTGGTCGGCGTAGCCGAGCCGCTTGGTCGGCCGCACGATGTAGCAGCCGTAGAAGGGCGCCACGCGCAGGCCTTCGAGCGGGCGCACCACCTTCTCCTTGAGCTTGTCGAGGCCGATCTCCTCGACCAGGAGCCACATGAAGTTCTTGTTCCACCACGCGCCTGAACGCTCGTAATGCAGGTCCTCGGGTTTCAGGTGCGTGTTGATCTGCTCGCGGTAATCGGTGTCGGCGTCGAGGCGCTCCTGGCACTCCGACTGCGCGCCCTGGCAGGTGGAGCAGATGTTCATCATGCCCAGCGCTCCGTCAACCGACTGGGCCATCGCGAACGTTCGCGCGTTCAGGGTGTCGGCCAGCTCCTGGTTGTGCTCGGCGATCACGCCGGCGCCGCAGCAGTTGGCGCGATCGAGCTCCACCAGTTCGAGGTCGAGGATCGGCGCCACCTTCGCGACCGATCCGTGCAGCTCCGGGGTGAACCCGCGCGAGACGCAGCCTGGCCAGTACGCAACCTTCATCAGGACTCCTGACTCCCTTCGGCCATGGCGCCCTCTTCCTCGCCGCCTTCTTCGCCGACGATGTAGAGGTTGAGCTCGAGGCGCTCGTCCTTCGACTCGATCTCCTTGTAGATGCGCTTGATCTGCTTCTGGTCGGGCAGCTTGTGGTGGCGGATCGCCTTCATGGGCGAGACCTTCCCCGACGCGAGACCGCGGATGACGGTGGGCAGCGACCCGGCGAGGTTCTTCTGGCCCTGGGGCGAGAGATTGGCCTTGATGAAGCTGCCCTCGCCGTAGGAGCGCGGCAGCAGCTGGGCCTCGTGGAGCGTGCCGTAGGTCTCGACCAGGTCGGTGAACGCCTTCTCGTGCCCGTAGCCGTTGTTGCGGTCCTTGATCTCGAAGTCCTGGGTGGCGCGGCGGCGCAGGCGCATGATCTGCGACATCGGCGCCACGTCCTTCGGGCAGACCTCGATGCACTGGAAGCAGTGCGTGCAGTCGAAGAGGCCGTGCGGGTCCTCGGCCAGGTCGCGCAGGCGCTCCTCGGTCGCGGCATCGCGCGGGTCGCCGACGAAGCGGTAGGCCTTCGCGAGCGCGGCGGGCCCGATGAACTCCGGATCGACCTCGAGCGACAGGCAGGCGCCCACGCAGGCGCCGCACTGGATGCAGGCCATCGACTGCGTGATGTCGATCATCGACTCGGCGGGCACGATGTACTCGCGCTCCGGCGGGTCGCCATCGGGCAGCAGCCACGGCACCACGCGCTGGACCTTCTTCCAGTGCACGGCGTCCATGTCCACGATCAGGTCCTTGATGACCGGGTAGTTGCCCATCGGCTCGACGACGATGTCGCCAACGCCCGTGCGGTTCTCGGCCTCGTCGGCGGCCACGCTGATCTTGGTGTTGCACGCCAGCCGCGTCTTGCCGTTGATGCGCACCGCGCACGAGCCGCAGATGGCGGCCTGGCACGAGCAGCGGATGCCGATCGAGCCGTCCTGCTGGGCGCGCGCCTGGAGCACGCCGTCCAGCACCGACATGTGCTCGGGCAGGTCGACGTCGTAGTTCTCCCAGTGCGCGGCCTCGCCGGACTCGGGGTCGAAGCGGTAGAGCTTGAGCGTGTACTCGGGCATGAGCTAGTACCGCCTCTCTTCCGGCTGCCACTGCGTGATCGTGACCTCGGAGTAGGAGACCTGGTCCTGGTCGCCCTCCTTGGTGATGACGATGTGCTTGAGCCAGTCGTCGTCGTTGCGCTCGGGAAAGTCGGTGCGGAACTGGGCTCCGCGGCTCTCCTTGCGCTCGATCGCGCCGAGCACGATCGGCTCGGCGTTCTCGAGCATGAAGTGCAGCTCCAGCGCTCCGAGCACGTCCTGGTTGAAGACGGTGCCCTTGTCGTCGACCCAGACGGTCTTCGCCTCTTCCTTGAGGTTGCGCACGGTCTCGAGGGCCTCCTGGAGGCCGTCCTCGTCGCGGAAGACGGCCACGTGCTTGTCCATGACCTTGCCCAGGTCGGCCTTGATCTCGGAGACGCGGCGGCCCTCCTTCGGCCGGTCGACGATCTGCTTGATGCGGCGCTCCTCGTCCTCGACCACCGACCACGGCACGTCCGGCTGGGAGACGCCGCGCGCGACCTCGGCTGCGTGCACGCCGGAGCGGCGCCCGAAGATGAGCGTGTCCAGCAGCGAGTTCGCGCCCAGGCGGTTGCCGCCGTGGACGGAGACGCACGCACACTCGCCGGCCGCGTAGAGCCCGGGCACGTTGGTGTGGCCCTCGACGTCGGTCTTGATGCCGCCCATGACGTAGTGGTTGCCGGGCTTGATGTGGATCGGCTCGCGCGTGATGTCGACACCGGCGAAGTCGCGGCCGACGTTCACGATCTCGCGCAGGGCCTCGTGGATGCGCTTGCGCGGCACGACCGTGATGTCGAGCGCGACGGTGCCGTCGGGAAAGCCGCGGCCCTCGTTGATCTCGGTCTGCTCGGCGCGAGAGACGACGTCGCGCGAGGCAAGCTCCATCTTGTTCGGCGCGTACTTCTCCATGAAGCGCTCGCCCTCGGCGTTGTAGAGGTGCGCGCCCTCGCCGCGGGCGCCCTCGGTGATCAACAGGCCGTTCCCCTGAAGCGTGGTGGGGTGGTACTGGATCATCTCCATGTCCATCAACGGCGCGCCGGCCTCGTAGGCCAGCGCGATGCCGTCACCCGTGCAGATGAGCGCGTTGGTGGTTGGGTTGAAGACCTGGCCGTTGCCGCCCATCGCGAGGATGACGGTCTTCGACTGGAACAGCTCCATGCGGCCGTCGCGCATGTTGCGCGCCACGCAGCCGGCGATGCGGCCGTCGTCGGCCAGGAGCAGCTTCGTGGTGAACCACTCCTCGTAGCGGCTCACCACCTTGTGCTTCATGAGCTGCTCGTAGAGGACGTGGAGGATGGCCTGGCCGGTGATGTCGGCCACGTAGTAGGTACGGGCGGCCGATGCTCCGCCGAACGCGCGGGTGCCGAGCTTGCCTTCCGCGTTGCGGTGGAAGGTCACGCCGAGGTGCTCCATGTCGAGGATCGCCTGCGGCGCTTCGCGGCACATGATCTCGATCGCGTCCTGGTCGCCCAGGAAGTCCGAGCCCTTGACGGTGTCGTAGGCGTGCGATTCCCAGGAATCCTCGGGATTGAGCGCGGCGTTGATGCCGCCCTGGGCCGCGTTCGAATGCGAGCGGACCGGGTGGACCTTGGAGAGGATTCCCACCGATACGCCGAGCTCGGCGGCGGCCAGCGCCGCTCGCTGTCCCGCCAGGCCGGCGCCGATCACTAGTACGTCATGGCTAGGCAAACCGGGCGGCAGTCTATGGGAGCGCGTCCTCCGACAGCGTGAAGCCCGGCACTCAGCTCACGGTTTGGGACTTTCAGACCGGCGACGGGCGCAGGGCGCGGCGGATCTGGTCGGCGGTCACGATTCCGCGCAGCACGCCCTCCGCGTCCACGGCCAGGAGGGCGCCCAGCTGAGCCAGCCCCTCGGCCTGGAGCAGCGCCTCGAGCGGCGCCTCCTGGTCGATCTTGAAGCTGCCCGGGTCGCCGATCATCACCTGGTCGGCCGTGTATTCGGTGCGCAGGCTCTCCGGCACCTGGTCGACCTTGGACTTGGTCAGCACGCCGAGCACGTGGCCGGGCTGGTCGATCACCGGGAACCACGGGTAGCCGTAGCGCAGGAAGAACTCGTCCTCGGCGGCGTCGAGCTTGGTGCGCGCGTCGATAGCGACCGGCTGCGCGTCCATCACGTCGGACACGCGCAGTCCCTCGATCCGCGAGGTCAGCGCCCCCTGGAGCTCGGCGCCGCGCGCCGCGCTGTTCAGGAACCAGGCGATCCCCACGAGCCAGAGACCCAGCAGGCTGCCGGACACGAGGATGTAGAGACCCACACCGCCGACCACCAGCGCGAATCCACGGCCCAGGCGGGCCGCGGCGGTGGTCCCGCGGAGGCGGTCGCCGGTCCGCCACCACACGATCGCGCGCAGGATGCGGCCGCCGTCGAGTGGCAGCGCGGGCAGCAGGTTGATCACGAGCACGAAGAGGTTGATGTTCGCCAGCCAGCCGAGCACCACGGCCACGGCGGGCGGGTTGGTGCCCGTGCGCAGGGCGAGCGCGTCCTCGAAGCGGTCCGACCCGAACGCGGCGAAGCCTGCGACGGTCGTCGCGACGATGACGAGCACGGTCACGGCGGGCCCGGCGGCCGCGATCCGGAACTCGGAGCCGGCGCTGCGGGGATCGCTCTTGAGGTCGGCCATGCCGCCGAACATCCACAGGCTGATGCTCGTGATCGGGATGCCGTCGCGGCGCGCCGCCAGTGCGTGGCCGAGCTCGTGCAGCACCACCGAGCCGAAGAACAGGAACGCCGACACGGTCGCGAGCGCGAAGGCCTTGTTGTCGTGCCCCGGCCCGAAGGTGTCCTTGTAGCCCGAGGACAGCAGCCAGATGTAGAGGAACAGCACGAAGAACCAGCTCGGGTCGACCCCGATCCGGATGCCCATCACCCGCGCAAGCGGTATCGAGCCGCGCCGTCCCATGCCTCCCATGCTAAAAGCCCTCGGTAGCCGCCCTTCAAGCTGAGGAGATGAATTCGTAGATGGCACGAGTAGTCGTGACCGGTGCCGCCGGTCAAATCGGGTACGCGATCCTGTTCCGGATCGCCTCGGGGCAGATGCTCCGCGGCGACGAGAAGATCCAGCTCGCGCTGCTGGAGATCCCGGACGCCGTCAAGGCTGCCGAGGGCACCGCGATGGAGCTCGACGACTGCGCCTTTCCGCTGCTCGAGTCGATCGACATCTACGACGACGCGAAGCAGGCGTTCGAGGGGGTCAACATCGCGCTGCTGATCGGCGCGCGGCCGCGCTCGAAGGGGATGGAGCGCGCGGACCTGCTCGAGGCCAACGGGGCGATCTTCAAGCCGCAGGGCCAGGCGCTGAACTCCGGCGCGGCCGATGACGTGCGCATCCTGGTGGTCGGCAACCCGGCGAACACCAACGCGCTGATCGCCCAGTCGAACGCGCCGGACATCCCCGCAGATCGCTTCACGGCGATGACCCGGCTGGACGAGAACCGCGCCGTCGGCATGCTCGCCAAGAAGCTCGGCTGCGGGGTCGACGAGGTGCAGGACCTGGTCGTGTGGGGCAACCACTCGCCGACGATGTTCCCCGACCTCTTCAACGCCACGGCGAAGGGCGAGCCCGCCGTCGATCAGGTCGACATGGACTGGTACGAGAACGAGTACATGCCGGCCGTCGGCAAGCGCGGCGCCGCGATCATCGAGGCGCGTGGCGCGTCGTCGGCGGCGTCAGCGGCCAACGCCGCGATCGATCACGTGCACGACTGGGTCCAGGGCGCCGACGGCCTGCGCTCGATGGCGATCCCGTCGCAGGGCTGGTACGGCATCGACGAGGGCCTCGTCTGCTCCGTGCCGGTGCGCTGCAGCGGCGGCAGCTACGAGGTGGTCGAAGGCCAGGACGTCGGCGAGTTCGCGCAGTCCAAGCTCGACATCACGGTCGGCGAGCTGCGCGAGGAGCGTGAGGCGGTGCAGAAGCTCGGGCTGGTCTGATGGCGCTGGCCCGCGTCTTCGACGTCACTCGTGATGCGGGCAGCCCGGACGAGATGTCCGGGGCCGACGTTGTCGTGATCCCCGCCGGCGCCGACGAGGCGTGGGCCGAGCGCATCCGCGTGCGCGCGCCGAACGCCGTCGTGGTGGTCGTGGGCGGCTCACCGCAGCCGGTCTGCGAGACCACGCTGTTCCCACGGTCGCGCATCGTCGGAGTCGAGGACCACGAGGTCGAGGCGGTCGTCGACGCGATCGTCCACGACCGCGAGACGCAGTTCGAGTCGGTGGTGCGCTGCGAAGGCGAGCGCGGCATCGAAGGCGAGTTCGCACGCGTGCCGGTGAGGCTGGGGCGGCGGGGCGTGATCGAGATCGTGGAGGGGTAGGGCCTAAGAGCCCAGCGCCTCGAGCGCCTCGTTCAACGTCCTGCTCGGGCGCATCGCTTCGGTCACCTTCGCCAGGTCGGGGCGGTAGTAGCCGCCTATGTCGACCGCGTTGCCCTGCACCGCGTTCAGCTCTTCGAGGATCTGATCCTCGGCGTCCGCCAGCTGCTCGGCGAACGCGCTGAAGCGCTCCGCCAGCTCGGCGTCGTCGTCCTGACCCGCGAGCTCGCGTGACCAGTAGAGCGCCAGATAGAAGTGGCTGCCGCGGTTGTCGAGCTCACCACACTTGCGCGACGGCGAGCGGTTGTCCTCCAGGAGCCCGGCGATCGCGCGGTCGAGCGTGTCGGCCAGCACCTGGGCGCGCTTGTTGCCGGTGCTTTCGGCCAGCAGCTCGAACGACGGGCCCAGGGCAAGGAACTCTCCGAGCGAGTCCCAGCGCAGGTGGTCCTCCTTCAGGAACTGCTGCACGTGCTTCGGCGCCGAGCCGCCGGCGCCGGTCTCGAACAGCCCGCCTCCGCTCATCAGCGGCACGATCGACTGCATCTTGGCGCTGGTGCCGAGCTCGAGGATCGGGAACAGGTCGGTCAGGTAGTCGCGCAGCACGTTGCCCGTGACCGAGATCGTGTCCTCGCCCGCCCGCGCCCGCTCCAGGGTGAAGCGGGTGGCGGCGGCCACGTCCATGACCTCTATCTGGAGGCCGTCCGTGTCGCACTCTTCGAGCGTCGAGCGCACGACCGTGAGCAGCTGCTGGTCGTGGGCGCGCGTCTCGTCGAGCCAGAAGACGGCGGGCGCGCCGGTGGCGCGGGCGCGCGTGACCGCCAGCTTCACCCAGTCCTCGATCACCGGGCGCTTGGTCTGGCACATGCGCCAGATGTCGCCGGCCTCGACCTCGTGCTCCATCAGCGCGTTGCCGTCGGCGTCGAGCACCCGCACGCTGCCCGCGGCCTCGATCTCGAACGTCTTGTCGTGTGAGCCGTATTCCTCGGCCGCCTGTGCCATCAGCCCCACGTTCGGCACCGAGCCCATGGTCGCCGGGTCGAACGCGCCGTGCTCGCGGCAGTGGTCGACCGTCTCGGCGTAGAGCGCGGCGTAGGAGTGGTCGGGGATCACGAACTTCGTGTCCTCGAGCTCGCCGTCCGAGTTCCACATCTGTCCCGACGTGCGGATGGCCGCGGGCATCGAGGCGTCGATGATCACGTCGCTCGGCACGTGCAGGTTGGTGATCCCGCGATCAGAGTCCACCATCGCGAGCGACGGGCCGTCGCTGTAGGCGGCGTCGATCGCGCTGCGGATCGGCGCGCTCTGGTCGTCGGGCAGCCCGTCGAGCGCCTTCAGCAGCGACGCCAGGCCGTTGCTCGGGTCGACTCCGGCATCCGCCAGCGCATCGCCGTGTTCTGCGAACAGGTCGGCGAAGTAGGCACGCACCGCGTGGCCGAAGATGATCGGGTCGGAGACCTTCATCATCGTCGCCTTCAGGTGCACCGAGAACAGGACGTCCTGCTCCTTCGCATCGGCGATCTGCTGCGCGAGGAACTCGTCCAGGGCGGCGCGGCGCATCACGGCGGCGTCGATCACCTCGCCGTCGGTCACGTCCACCTCGCGCAGCACGCCGGCGCTCGAGTGCTCGATCCGCAGGGTGCCCGCCTGCTCGACGGTCAGCGACTGCTCGGTCGAGCGGAAGTCGCCGTCGCTCATCGTCGCCACGTGTGAGCGCGACTCGCTCGGCCAGTCGCCCATCGAGTGGGGGTGCTTGCGCGCGTAGTCCTTCACCGACGCCGGCGCGCGGCGGTCCGAGTTGCCCTGGCGCAGCACCGGGTTGACCGCGCTGCCCTTGACCTTGTCGTAGCGGGCGCGCACGTCGCGCTGCTCGTCGTCGGCGGGGTTGTCGGGGTAGTCGGGGATCGCGAAGCCCTGCTCTTGGAGCTCTGCGACAGCGGCCTTCAGCTGCGGCACCGACGCGCTGATGTTGGGCAGCTTGATGATGTTGGCCTCGGCCGTCTTGGCGAGCTCGCCCAGGTCGCTGAGCGCATCGGGCACGCGCTGGTCCTCGTCGAGCAGCTCCGGGAACTGGGCCAGGATCGGCCGGCCAGCGAGATGTCGCTCGGCTCGACCTCCACGCCCGCAACGCCTGCGAACGCCTCGATGATCGGCAGCAGCGAATGCGTGGCGAGCGCGGGCGCCTCGTCGGTGAGGGTGTAGACGATCCTCATCCCAGGATCTTGCGGAGCTTCTCCAGCGACTTGTCCGCCTCGCGCTCGGACGTGCCTTGGAACGCGCGCCCGGTCACGAAGCTGCCGAGCACGCCGCCGGGTGACTTGAACTCGTTCTCGTAGTGGAAGCGCGTCCCGCCGTCGCCGTCCGGCTTCAGCTCGTAGACGACGGCGGCCTTCGAGCGCACCGGGCCGCGGCCTTCCCACACCGCCTTGTGCGGCTTGTCGGCCTTCACGACCTTCCAGTGGACATCGAAGTTCTTGTGCATCAGGCGCAGGCACTGGGTCAGCTTGTCGCCCTGCTCGAGCTGGCCGGACGGCGCCTCTTTGAGCTTCTGGTGGATCGTGACCCAGTCGCCCAGCCGCGCGGCGTCCATCAGCACCGCCCAGACCTGCTCGGGCGAGGATTCGAGCGTGATGTCGCGTTCGACCTTCATCGGGCAGCCAGCGGCTCCATCGTCTCCCATTCCGCGAGCGCGTGCTCGATGGCCCGGTCGAAGCGGCGTGGCTTGTGCCCCAGCAGCTCGATCACGTCGTCGTCGCGCGGCAACAGGTCGTATTCCAGGCTCTCCATCAGCGGGCGCACCAGCTCGACGTCGAGCCCGGTCAGCCGCGCCACCACCGCGGCGGCGGGCGGCGTGAGCGACGCGCCGAGCTCCACCGGCACCCGCCCGACCCCCATCGACTCGGCAATTCGCTCGACCATTTGCGCGTAGGTGACCACGTCTGGGCCCGCGATGTCGAGCGAGCGGCCGGCCGCGGCCTTCGCGAGCGGCGCCCGCGCGAGGTACTCGATCGCGTCGCGCTCGTCGATCGGCTGGGTGCGGTTGGTGCGCCAGCCGGGCAGCGGCAGCACCTTCAGGCGCTCGATCAGCCGCACCAGCAGCTGGAACGACGACGAGCGTGCGCCGACCACGATCGACGCGCGCAGCGCCACCGAGTCGGGGATCGCGTCGAGCAGGATCTCCTCCACCTCGAGCCGGCTGCGCAGGTGTGGCGAGCTGGCAGCGCCCTGCGGGATCAGCCCGCCCAGGTAGACGATGCGGTCGACCCCCGCCTCCTGCGCGGCGCGCGCGAAGTTCTCGGCGGCGCGGCGGTCGACCGATGCAAACGAGCCGTTCGGCCCTGCGCCGTGGGCCATCGAGTGGACGAGGTAGTAGGCGGTCTCGCAGCCGTCGAGCGCCTCCGCCAGCCCAGCGCCGGTCAGGACGTCGCCGAGTACGGCCTCGACCGGCTCGTCCTCGAGCCGCTCGGGAGTGCGCGCGAGCACGCGAAGCGGCCGGCCGTCCGCGATCAGCCGCCGCATCAGACGCCCGCCTATGTAGCCCGTGGCTCCGGTGATCAGTTCCATGACTTAGCCTGCCGCCCCGAATGTCTGCCCATCGGCATCCGCCCCTGAACGTCTGGGACTACGAGCAGCTGTTCGAACAGAACTTAGACGCGGGCGCATTCGGCTACTTCACGGGCGGCGCCGACGACGAGGTGACGCTGCGCGACAACGTGGCCGCCTTCCGCCGCTGGCGGCTGCGCCCGCGCATGCTGGTCGACGTCAGCGCGGCGTCGATCGCCACCACCGCGCTCGGCACGCCGATCTCGATGCCGCTGATCGTCGCGCCGACGGCGTTCCAGCGGATGGCGCACGCCGACGGCGAGCCCGCCACGGCCCGCGCCGCTGCCGGCGCCGAAACGATCATGACGCTGTCCACGATCGCCACGACCGGCCCGGCCGAGGTGAACGAGGCGGCGCCGGGATCGCCACGCTGGTTCCAGCTCTACTGGTTCAAGGACGAGGGCGTCACGCGCGCGCTCGTGGACGCGGCCGTGGCCGCGGACTTCAAGGCGATCGTGCTGACGATCGACGCTCCCGGCACGCTCGGCCGCCGTGAGCGCGACCTGCGCACCGGCTTCACCGTGGACGCGCCGATCCCGGCGTTCGCCGCAGCCACCGGCAGGCCGTCGGGTGCCACGCCAGCCGAGGTCTTCTCGCTGATCGAGGCGTGCCTGACCTGGCGCGACCTCGAGAAGCTGCGCGGCATGTCCGACCTGCCGATCCTGGTCAAGGGGCTGCTCACGCGCGAGGACGCGCGGCTGGCCGTCGACGCGGGCGTGGACGGGATCATCGTCTCCAACCACGCCGGTCGTCAGCTGGACACGGTGCTCGCCGGGATCGACGCGCTGCCCGACGTGGTCGACGAGGTGGCCGGCGAGGCCGAGGTCTTCGTCGACGGCGGCGTGCGCCGCGGTACCGACGTGATCAAGGCGCTCGCACTGGGCGCGCGCGCCGCGCTGATCGGCCGGCCGGTGCTCTGGGGCCTGGCGGCCGGCGGTGAGGACGGCGTGCGCGACGTGCTCGAGATCTTCCGTCGCGAGATCGCGCTCGGCATGCAGCTGCTCGGATGTGCGGGCTGTGACTCGATCACCCGCTCGCACGTCCAGCAGGGCCCCGATCCGTCCATCTGAATTACCCGCTCTTTGCAGGCGGTCCGGTGAAAAGCCTGCAAAGAGCGGGTGAACGAAAAGTGCGTCATTTGCGAAATGCACCCGTGCGGGCGGGGGGCGAAACGTGGAATATGGACCTACCGCAGGACTCGCCCCCACACTGAACGGAGACACGTTGCCCAGGACACGGAAGCCGGATTGCGATGGATGCTTCTTCAGGCAGAACCACCTGTGCGCACTCAAGATCGACGGCCCGTGTCCAACCTTCCGTCCCGCCGAGCGCAACCTCGCGCCGGAGCGCCAGCTGGCGTTCGTGTTCCGCGCGGAGCGCACCACCGCCGCATACGCCTTCCCACAGCCAGTCGCCTGACGCGGATAATGAGTCGTGAATGCGGCTCACCGTCCTTGGCAAGTCGCCGTCCTGGCAGGACGCCGACGGCGCCTGCTCCGGTTACCTCATCGAGGAGGGCGACACGTCGCTGGTCGTCGACTGCGGCAACGGGGTCTTCTCGAAGCTGCGCCGCTTCCGCGACTACGCGGCGGTTGACGCGGTCGTCATCTCGCACCTGCACGCGGACCACTTCCTCGACCTGGTGCCGTTCTCGTACGCGCTCACGTACGCGCCGAAACGCCAGCCCGTCCCGATCCAGCGCTGGCCGGGCGACGCCTCGCCCGCCAAGCCGCGCCTGATCTGCCCGCCTGGCAGCCGCGACACCTTCCGTCAAGTCGTCGGCGCCTGGGGCAACGACGACCTGATCGAGAACGCGTTCGAGCTTCAGGAGTACGGGGCCGACGACCGCCCCGAGATCGGCCCACTGCGGATCGAGTTCACACCGGTGCCGCACTTCACCGAGACATTCGCGCTGCGCATCCACTCGTCCGCGAACGGTGGCGGCTGGCTGGCATACGGCGCGGACTCGAAGCCCAACGAGGCGGTGATCGGCTTCGCAACCGGGGCCGACCTGCTGATGATCGAGGCCACGCTCCCGCGCCCCGAGCGCAGCGGCGAGCGCGGCCATCTGACGCCGCGCGAGGCCGGCGAGCACGCGCGCGCCGCGGGCGTCAAGGCAGTGCTGCTCACGCACATGTCCGACGAGATGGACGAGCTCTGGGCGCGCCGCGAGGCCGAGGCCGGCTTCGGCGGCCCGGTCCACATCGCGCGAGAGGGCGCGGTCTTCAACATCTAACCTGTCAGTCGTGCCGCCGTCGGAGAAGGATCTCTTCGCCAACTTCGAGCGCATGCGCCGCGAGATCGACGAGCTCTTCGGAGACGTCTTCGGCCGCTCCGCGCTGGTGCGCCAATCGGGCTTCGTCCCGCACGTGGACGTGGCCTACATCGGCGACCCGCCCACGTCGGTCCAGATCCAGGCCGAGCTCGCCGGCGTGGACCCCAACCACGTCGGGCTCGAGATCCGCGGCCGGCGGCTGATCATCGCGGGGGAGCGCCGCGGCTCCGACGCCACCGGCCGCTTCTACCAGCAGGTGGAGATCGAGCATGGGCCGTTCCGGCGCGAGATCGAGCTCGGCACCGACGTCGACGCCGATCGAGCGCGCGCGACCTACGACAACGGGATCCTGCGCGTGGAGGTCCCGGTCGTGTCGCCCGAGGAGCGTGTCCGCAGCATCCCCGTCCGCAAGGCGCTCGGCCGGCGGACCGGGGATGAGCTGTGAGCATCCACATCGCCCAGCCCGACGGCGAGCCGCTCGAGCTGGAGCTGGGCTCGGCGCTGCCCAAGGAGCTGCCGATCCTGCCGCTGAAGGACTCGGTGCCGTTCCCCGACACGCTCACCCCGCTGGCGGTCGGCCAGGACCGCTCGGTGCGCCTGGTCAACGAGGTGCTGGGCGGTGACCGGATGCTGGTGATGGTCGCCTCGAAGAGCCCCGAGCTCGACACGCCGGGGGCCGACGACCTCTACCGGATCGGGGTGGCCGGCGTGGTCGCCCGCATGCTCAAGGTTCCCGACGGCACGCTGCGCATCCTCGTGCAGGGCGGCCAGCGCGTGCGCATCGGCGAGTTCGTGTCCACCGATCCCTACCTCGTCGCGCGCATCGAGCCGCTGCCCGATGTCGTCAAGCAGACCCCCGAGCTCGAGGCGCTCTCGCGCAACGTCCAGTCGAGCTTCCTCCAGATCATCGAGCAGTCGCCGTACCTGCCCGAGGAGCTCCAACTGGCCGTGGCCAACCTGGAGGACCCCGCCGAGCTGGCGCACATGATCGCCGGCGCGCTGCGGATGAAGACCGAGGAGCGCCAGGAGCTGCTCGAGGAGCGCGACCTCCAGAAGCGCCTGCGCCGTCTGTCGGAGCTGCTCGCGCGCGAGCTCGAGGTGCTCGAGATCGGCGGCCGGATCCAGTCGCAGGTGCAGTCGGAACTCGAGAAGGGGCAGCGCGAGTTCTTCCTGCGCCAGCAGATGAAGGCCATCCAGGAAGAGCTCGGGGAGGCCGACGAGACGCAGGCCGAGGCCAACGAGCTGCGCGAGCAGCTCGAGAACACGGCGCTGCCCGAGGAGGTGCGCAAGCAGACCGACCGCGAGCTCAAGCGCTTCGAGCGCATGCCGCCGCAGTCGGCCGAGCACGGCGTCATCCGCGGCTACCTGGAGTGGATCGTGTCGCTGCCGTGGTCAGAGGGCACCGAGGACAAGCTCGACCTCAAAGCCGCGCGCAAGCAGCTTGACAAGGACCACTACGACATCGAGAAGGTGAAGGACCGCATCCTCGAGTTCCTCGCCGTCCGCTCGCTCAAGCCGGACGCGCGCTCGTCGATCCTCTGCTTCGTCGGGCCGCCGGGTGTGGGCAAGACCTCGCTCGGCCGCTCGATCGCCGAGGCGATGGGGCGCAAGTTCGAGCGCATCTCGGTCGGCGGCGTGCGCGACGAGTCGGAGATCCGCGGCCACCGCCGCACCTATGTCGGCGCGATGCCGGGCACGATCCTGCGCGCCATGCGCGACGCCGGCGCCAACAACCCGGTGCTGATGATCGACGAGATCGACAAGATGGGCACCGACTTCCGCGGCGACCCGGCCAGCGCGATGCTCGAGGTGCTCGACCCGGAGCAGAACTCGACCTTCCGCGACCACTACCTGGATCTGCCGTACGACCTCTCGCACGTCATGTTCATCACGACGGCGAACGAGCTCGAGCGCGTGCCCGGCGCGCTGCGCGACCGGATGGAGGTGATCCAGCTCTCCGGCTACACGCAGGAGGAGAAGCTCCAGATCGCCAAGCGCTACCTGGTGCCGCGCCAGATCGAGCGCAACGGCCTCACGCCCGCGCGGATCGAGTTCAGCGACGAGGCGCTGCTGCTGATCATCGACGGCTACACGCGCGAGGCAGGCGTGCGCAACCTCGAGCGCGAGATCGGCGCCGTCTGCCGCAAGGTGGCGCGTGACTGGGCCGAGGGCACGCGCAAGCGCAAGCTGATCGTGCGGCCAAAGACGGTTGGCGACCTGCTCGGGCGCCGCCGCCACTTCCGCGAGACGCTGCGGCGCACGCAGATCGCGGGCGTGGCGACCGGCCTGGCGTGGACGCCGGTCGGCGGCGAGGTGCTGTTCGTCGAGGCAACTGCGTTCCCCGGCGAGGGCAAGATGCAGATCACCGGGCAGGTCGGCGAGGTCATGAAGGAGTCGGCCGCGGCGGCGTTCTCGTGGGTCAAGGGCAACGTGCAGCACGTGGCCCCGGTGCCAGACGACTGGTTCTCGACCCACGACGTGCACGTGCACGTGCCCGCCGGCGCCATCCCCAAGGACGGCCCGAGCGCGGGTGTGGCGATGGCCACGGCGCTGACCTCGCTCGTGACGGGCCGGGTGGCGCGCGCCGACACCGCCATGACCGGCGAGGTCACGCTGGTTGGCCAGGTGCTGCCGATCGGCGGCCTCAAGGAGAAGGCGCTGGCGGCGCAGCAGGCCGGGATCAAGCGCGTGGTCGCCCCGGCGCTGAACGAGCCGGACATCGACGACATCCCCGACCACCTGCGCAAGAAGATCGAGTTCATCTTCGTGGATGACTTGCTGAAGGCGCTGGCCCAGACGCTCGCCGAGGATCCGGCGCGCAACGGCCGTCCGGCGGCCAAGCGGAAGGCGGCGTCACGCCGGGGGTGACCTGAGCGGCGACCCCGGGTATGGTTCGCAGACAACCGAGGAAGAGGGGATACAGAGATGGCAGCCAAGAAGAAGGCGGCCTCGGTAGGCGCCGGAGCGGTGGCCGCCGGCAAGGCAGCCAAGGACAACGCTTACGTTCAGCGCCTGATCGAGGACGACGACCTGCGCGAGAACCTGCGCACCGCATACGAGTCGGCGCGCGCGGCGTACTCGCGGATGTCCAACGGCAAGGGCCCGAGCGCAGCGCTGAACGACAAGAAGACGCAGAAGCAGCTGCGCGAGGCGGCGACGTCACTCAAGGACGCAGCCGACACCCTCCGCGCCGCCAAGCAGCCGAAGAAGCGTGGCCGCGGCCTGCTGCTGATCGTCGTCGGCGTCGGACTTGCGTTCGTGCTCAGCGAGGGTCTCCGCAAGAAGGCGCTCGACACGCTGTTCGGCGCCGAGGAGGAGTTCGAGTACACGTCGCCCACGACGTCGACCTCGAACGGCGGCAGCGCGGGCAGTTCGACCACTGCCGGCGCGGGCGCAGCCAGCTAGCCCTCAGCCAAGAAGTCCTTCACAACCACAAGGGCCCCGGGGCGAACTCCGGGGTCCTTTCCATATCTGCGCAGCCAGCTCGCGCTCGTGACGCCGCTCTGGTCCCAGCGGTTCAGGTACGGGTTCGGGTCGACGACGACGCCGTCCGGCATGTGGACCTCGAAGTGCAGGTGCGGCGGGGTCGGCTCGGCATCACCCGTGTTGCCCACGAACCCGATCACCTCGCCGGCGTGCACGTCGGCGCCGTTGTAGGCGGCGGCGGCGAAGTCCGAGAGGTGGCAGTAGAAGTAGCGGTAGCCCTTCTTGTCGCGCAGCCACAGGCGGTTGCCCGAGATCTTCAGCGTGCCCACGCGGTACAGGCGGCCGTCGGCCACGGCCACGATCGGAGTGCCGAAGGCGGCGAAGATGTCGTTGCCAACGTGTACGGGCACGTCGGCGCGGGGTGCCCCGAAGGTGTCGGTGAAGTTGTGCTCGCCGGCCACCGGGAAGGCGTAGCCCGGACGCTGGAGCAGGGCCGTCTGCCAGTCGAGCTCCTGTTTGGTGAGGGCGTCCTGGAGCTTTTGCGCGGCCGAGCGCTCGGCCTTCTTCGCCGTCTGTTTCTTCGCGTGCTTGGGCTTGGCCGCTTTGGCGGGCTTCGCGGCCGAGTCGGCCACGGCATCGTGGGCCTTCGCCGACGCATAGGCGATCCGCACGACAGAGCCGGCCTTGTAGTCACCGAACTCCTGGGTAAGCCGGATGCGCAGCCCGAGGATCCCGCTCGTGCCCGACGGCAGCGCGACCATCTTCCCGTAGCCATCGAGGTCGTAGACCGTGCGGCCGTCGGGCGCAGGCTGGGGCTTCCCCTCGATCGCCAGGCCGGAGATGGCGCCGGAGGTGGAGGTCCCCGAATCGGTCGCGTCGGCCCGGACGCGCACCTCGTCGGCGGTGACCAGTCCGTCGAAGACGTTCACCTTCTCCACGTCCGCCAGCGCCGCCGCGCTGGCCTTGCCGCCGTCGTCAGCGGCGCGCACCCGGGTGGCGTCGCCCGACTTCTGACCAGCGTCTGTCAGCGTCAGGGCGTCGTGGCGAGTGCCGTCCGAGTCCTCACGCGCGTACGCCTGCGCAGCGGTCACTGCAGGGCGCGCGCGGCCGCCGGCGGCGAGCGCCGTGGCAACCAATCCGCTCAGCAGGACGAGCGCAAACAGCAGCGCAGCGTGTCCGGTCCGGGGCACGTATCGACTGTAGCCACGCGGGCTTGGGGTGGGGGCGGCTCGCGCACGGCGGGCCAGGCTCGCCGGCGCGGTCCGTCTCCGCCGGGCCAGGCGGTCTCCGCCGGCTTGCTCTGGCCCTGCGAGGCGCAAACTGCCTCGGCCAAGGGGTGGCTGGACGGGCGCCTGCGTTCTCCGGTGGGCGGTTTCGCTCCCCGGCGGAGGGTGCTCGCCGACGCTGGGGTTGTGTCGGGGGAGGGTCGTGCTCCGGCGATCGTTGGGGACTTATAGGTGTCAGGGCACCCAAAAGTCCCCATCGATCGCAAATCGGCCTCGCGGGGAACGGAGCGGCCGCATTCAGCCACCCCTTGGCCGAGGCAGTTTGCGCCCAGAGCCCACAGCGCTCGGTCGCGGATGAGTACGGGGGGGTCGCGTGGGAGTGGCGGGAGCGGCCGGGCGACCAACGCCCGCCTCTCAGGCCAGGAAGCGCTCCACGTCGGCGACCTCTTGCCCGAGGCCGGCTATCGGCCGCTTCGAGTCGATCTTCACGCGACCGCCGCTTCGCGACCACGTCCCCTCGACGACGCCATCGACCAGCACCACCGCCCGGAACGTCCCGCCGCCCGGCATCACCTGCTTGCGCAGGCGGTCGGGGATCGCGAACGAGCGGTCCTTCCAGCCGAGGATGTAGGGGTCGAACGGCGGCAGCAGGCGCGGCGGCAGCTTGCCACCGCCGGCGCGGACACGCGGCGTGGGGGATGCGCTCGCGCCTGCTTGCGGACGCGGGGTGGGCGACGCGCTCATGCCCGCACGCACGTAGCGCAGCGGCAAACCGCTCCAGTACGCGAGGTCGGCCTCCGTGGCCGGGGCGTGGCCGGCCAGGTAGCGCCGTGCGAGCTCGGCGAGCGCCTGGTCGCGGTCCACGCGCGGCAGCTCGCCGATCACGTCGCGGGTCAGGGCGAAGGTCTGTTCGCGGCCGCGCACCGGGCCGCGCACGATCAGGCCCTCGAGGCTGGCTGCGAGCAACAGATGCGTGAGGGCCCCGGCCTTCGCGCCGATCCGCTCGCCGATCTCGCGTCGCAGCAGCGGACCGCCCGCGAGCAGCTTTGCGATCGCCTTGACGCCGCGTGCCGGGTCCGTGACGCCCTCCTCCGCCAGGCGGCGTGCGTTCATCGTCGTGGTGGTGGGCGCCGTGAGCGCGTGGAGCCAGCCGTAGTCCTCGCGGCAGACCATGTGCAGCGTGCCGCGGTTGAGCCAGCCGATCACGAGCTCGCCGGCGTTGAGCGCGGCGTGCACGTCGGCCCGCTCGAGCCCGGCCGAGCGAGCGCGCAGCGCCAGCGGCACGGACGCCAAGTCCTGCGCCTGAACTGCCAGCAGGTGCCGCACGACCTCGGCCGGCGCGCGCCGTCGCGGTGCTCCGAGCAGCTGTGCCGCGGCGCGTGCGCGCGCCGGATCCACGGCCTAGGCCGTCGGACCGTTGTGCTTCACGACCTCGCAGTCCCGGGCGACGTGGTCGATCCGGTCTGCGATCACGACGTCGTGCCCTGCTCCGCACGACACGTTGTCCTTGTTGCCGTCGTGGGTGTTGATGTTGTCGTTCCCGGAGCCGCCGGAGATGCGGTCGCTTCCCTCACTGCCGCGGATCGTGTCGTTGCCCGGCCCACCGGAGATGACGTCGGCGCCGGTGCCGCCGTCGATGTAGTCGGCACCGGGGCCTCCGTAGATGGTGTCGGTATCGGAGCCTCCGAAGAGCGTGTCGTTCCCAGAGCCACCCAGCAGGATGTCGCGTGCCGAGCTGCCCGATTCGACGTCGTTGCCCGACCCTCCGCTCAGCCTGTCGGCACCCGAGCCGCCAATCAGACGGTCATTTCCGGCACCGCCGTCGAGCGAGTTCGTGCCCGTCCCCCCATCCATCCGGTCGCTCCCGCCGAGCCCGTGCAGCGTGTCGTTGCCCGCGCCCCCGTACTGGACGTCGCGGCAGTTGCTGCCGCTGAGGAAGTCGTCCGCCGCGGTGCCGTCCTGCGTGACTCCACGCCGGCAGCGGGTGTGCGCGATCTGACAGAAGTCGTACTTGGAGGAGCAATGCGCCGCGCTGTGGGCGCCGCGGTTGACGGCCGATCCGGCGCTCGCGCCACCAGCACCGGACGTGACCGCGAGGGCGGTCACCAGGGCGAGGAGAAGGAGCGGTCGCATTGTTCGCATCATGGGGATAACCCGCGGGCCCGGAAAAAGAAGCGGCCCACCGAGGTGGGCCGCTTCACTTCGAGGACTCGAGGGTCCCTTTACGAGCTAGGAGCGCGAAACCGCCTCGCAGTTACTCGCGACCACGTCGAGGGCATCCGCGGTCACGGTGTCCTTGCCATTGCCACAGTCGACGGTGTCCTTCATGCCGTCACGGACGTTGATCCTGTCATCGCCGTTACCTGCGCTGACGGTGTCCATTCCGAGACCGGCATCGATGACGTCGTTGCCGTTGCCGCCGAACAGCTTGTCGTCGCCGGCGCCACCCTGCAGGTTGTCGTTGCCGTCGGAGCCATCGACGTAATCGTTGCCGTTGCCGCCGTTCAGCGTGTCGTCACCAGGGCTGCCCTCGACGAGCGTGTCGTCGCCGTCGCCGCCGTTGATGTTGTCGTTGCCGGGGCCGCCATCCATGGAGTCGGCACCTGCGCCGCCGTCCATGCCGTCGTCACCGGGGCCACCCTGCATCTTGTCGTTGCCGTCGTTGCCCTGCATCGAGTCGTTGCCGGGCCCGCCGTCCTGGGTGTCGTTTCCGTTACCACCCGACATCGTGTCGTTGCCGGGTCCTCCATCCTGGCTGTCGTTCCCGTCGCCACCCGACTGGTTGTCGTCGCCCGGGTTGCCCTGCTGGATGTCGTCGCCGCCGAAGCCGTTCTGCGTGTCGTTGCAGGGCGTGCCGATCTGACGGTCGCGATAGGGCGTGCCGTTCTGCGTCGCACCGACGTTGCCGGTGCACTTGGCGTTGCTGGTCTGGCAGTAGTCAGCGTTGGAGGTACCGGGCGGGCACGCGTCGGCGACGTGCGCCTTGACGTGGCCACCGTGATGTGCGATTGCCGAGCCTGTGGCGACGCCAACCGTGACGGCCAACATGACTGCGAGAAGTACAAGCTTGTTCATCCGTGTCTCCTAAGTGGGGAGGGTTCCTAAACGAGTCCTGCTGCTATCTACGCGCTGCTGCCCTGATTCCTGACATCAGACGCTGCGCCGGGCCAGCACGTAGCCGGCCGTGCGCATGAGAATCTTGAGGTCGTTCCACAGCGACCAGCCGGTCACGTAGAGGTAGTCGAGCTTGACCATCTCCCCGAGCGGGATCCTGCCGCCGCCCAGGATCTGCCAGGGGCCGGTCATTCCGGGGGTCAGGTGCAGGCGGCGCCGGTCCCAGCCCGTCACGAGCTGGTCCTCGTCGACAACGAGCGGGCGCGGGCCCACCAGGCTCATCTCGCCCATCAGCACGTTGAACAGCTGGGGCAGCTCGTCGAGCGAGGTGCGGCGCAGGAAGCGCCCTACGCGCGTGATGCGCGGATCCGCGGCGATCTTGAACAGGCCGTCGGTCTCGTTGAGCGCCCGCAGACCCGGCTTCAGAGCCTCGGCATCGGGAACCATCGTGCGGAACTTCCAGATCCGGAAGCGCTTGCCGTCGCGCCCGACGCGCTCCTGCCTGAAGAAGATCGGCCCGCTCGAGTCGAGCCTGACAGCAAGCGCGACCGCGGCGAACAGCGGGGCTCCGAACAGCAGGCCGACGGTCGTTCCAGCCAGGTCGAGCGTGCGCTTCAGGACCTGTGACGAGCGCGTCAGCTCGAAGCGCCGCAGTCCGAGCACCGTCATGCCGTCGATCTCGTCGAACTCGACCTGCGAGCCGATCACCTCGAAGACGCCGGGCAGGATGCTCACGTTCACGTTCACGCCCTTGGCGATGCGGACGAGGTCCAGCACCTCCTCGTGGGCGTTGGTCCAGGGGGCGATGATCATCCGCTCGGCCTCGTGGTAGGCCACCGCAGAGGCGATCCCGTCGAGCGTCCAGCGGTTCTCGCCGTCGCGGCGCGGCCGCAGCGGCAGCGACGCCACCACGCTCGCCTTGATCGACGACTGGCCGCCGAGCTTGCCGGACAGGCGCTCGCAGTCGCCCGGATCGCCGACGACGATGCAGCGCTCGCTGCTGGTGCGCGCCCGCGCGAATGCACGCGCCGTCGCGCGCCCGCCGAGCACGGTCAGGAAGAACAGCACCCACATGCCGAGCAGCTGATCGCGGCCGAGCTCGCCGTGCACCACGATCGGCGTGAGGATGGTCAGCGTCAGCGTGTAGATGGCCGACAGGGCGAAGAGCTTGGGTGCCTCGTCGATCGTCGACTTGCGCAGCAGCAGCTCGTCGCGGTCGTAGACGCCGCAGATCTTGCTGACGATGACCACGAGCGGGACGGCGGCCAGCGTTCCGGCGCGAAGCCGGTCGTCGCCGAAGACCTGAACGCTCAGGGTCAGCGCGAGGGCCGCCGCGAACATGTCGGCGAGCGCAAGCGAGCGACGGAACGTGGCGGCGCGCGAGGCGCTGACGCGGCGGCCGCCGGTGGCGGCGCGGGCCGGGGCGACGACCTCTACGAAGTTCCGGAACTCGGCGACGTCGTAGCTGTCCGTCGTGCGGCGGAGGGGTACGGGCGCCGTGGGGGCGGTGTGCCGGAGGGGGCCCGGCTGGGCGGCATGAGCGGTCAAATGCGAGTCCTGCGATCCGGGGGGGACTGGATCGCACTTTGGGGTCCGCACTCACCATCTGACGAGTTGGCCAGCCGGTCAATAGTCCGACTGTCGGACCTGAGCGTTCAGAGACTGAACGCCCAGGCGCGACTCGTGCTCGCCTACATCCGCGCGAACAGCCCGACCACGTTGCCCTCGGGGTCGGAGAAGTGGCCGATCGTCGGTCCTCCGGGTACCTCCATCGGCCCGAAGACACGCGCGCCGCCGAGGCTCTCGGCCTTGGCCAGCGCCGCCTCGATGTCCTCCACGCCCACGTAGAACATCGCGTGGCCCGGCTGGCCCTCGGGCGCCGGCCCGATGCCGCCGGCGACCTGGTCTGACAGGTTGACCATGCCGTAGTTCATCTCGTTGTCGGCGTTTATCTGCCAGCCGAACAGGTCGCCGAAGAAGCCCTGGAGCTTCGCTGGGTCCTTGCCGGCTACCTCGAAGTGGATCAGGGGACTGCTCATGTGCTCTCCTCCTCGGGAGTGTGGGGGTCACGGCCGGGGTCGTCCCCGGTCGCTGCGATTGCGAGGCGCGCCATGTACTGATCCCAGCCCTGGGCGTGCGCCTCTGCCGATTCGGAGCTGGGAAGACCGCTGTGCACGAGCCGGACGAGCGTTCCGTCGCCATCGGGCGTGAGCGTGATCTCGACCGTGCTGGAGCCGGGCGGGGTGCCGGCGAAGCCGCCTTCCCAGCCCCACGTGAAGACCACGCGCGTCGGCGGTTCGACCTCGACGTACTCGCCGATGGCGACGGCGTGCTCGCCGATCTCCACGCGATAGACGCCGCCTGGGCGGGGATCGAGCGTGGCCTGGCGGCCCTTCCAGCGCACCATCTTGGCCGGGTCGGTGAAGAACTCGAACACCGTCTCGGGGCTGGCCTCGATCCGCATCTCGCGCTCCAGCGTCTGGCTAGTTCCTGCTTCCACGCTTCTTCCTTTCTTCGATCTTCGCCTCGCGCGCCAACTGCGCCAGGCTGAACGCCCAGAAGCCCTCGAGGAACTCGCGCAGCTCCTTCAACCCCTCCGGGCGAGCCCGGTAGAAGCGCTTCGCGCCCTCGCGCCGCTCGCTCACGAGACCGGCCTCCTTGAGTACGCCCAGGTGCTGCGAGATCGCCGGGCGCGTGACGTCGAAGCCCGCCGCGATCTGCCCGGCGCTCAGCTCGCGCTCACGGATGAGGGCGAGGATCTCGCGCCGCCGCGGCTCGGCCAGTGCCTGGATTGCCGACTGCATCGCGTAAGTGTAAGCGACTACTTACGTAAGTGCAAGCTAACCATGCTTCTTCGCGCGCGGCTGCGCGAAGTAGCGGTGTTTCGCGCGCACCACGATCGTCTTGTGCTTGACGAAGTCAAAGACGCCGACCTTGCCCACCTTCACCCGCGTCAGGGTGCCGTTGCAGCGGTCGTCGGTCTCCCACTGCGTGCCTCTGATCGTGGCCGAGCTGAAGCGCCCGACGGTGCGGAAGGACCCCGTGCCGGAGCCCCAGAGGTGGCGCACCGAGCGCTTCGGCGACAGGCGCTTGCGGCTGAGGATGGCGCGCGGGGCGTGCGGGCAGCCGCGGAACGAGCCGCCGTAGAGAACCATCGATGCGAACGTCGATCCAGTGGTGCGTTGGAGGATCTTGAACTCGCCGGCGTAGAAGTCGGCGGTGTCGAGCAGGCCCTTCGGATCGCGGATCGTGATGCGAACCTCGCCCTTGCGGGCGTCGATGATCGAACCGATCTTGATCTGCGCAGGGAGCGTGAGGCGCACGAACTTCGTCTGCCCCGGCTGCTTGATGTAAACCGGGTTGCGTACGGCCAGCACGTTGGCCGTGACGCCCAGCACCGGATCGGGCAGCCCCGCGATGACGGGCGGCAGCGGCGCCACGGGCGGAGCGGCGGGGGCGGCGCCCACGGCCACCGGCACGGTCGTGGAGCGCGAGTTGGCCGCTCCGTCAACGACAGCGATGGTGGCGGTGTAGTCGCCGGGGGACGCGTAGGTGTGCTGCACCGTCCCGCCACCGGTCACGCGGGCGAAGCGCAGTGAGCGCGTGCGGTGCGCCAGGCGTCCGCTCGCCGACTGGCCGTCGCCGAAGTCGATCGTGAAAGAGACTGGCCCCCAGACGTCCGAGCCGTCGATCACGAACGTCGCGGGGGAGCCGGCGATGGGGCTCGACGGCGGGGTCACGCCGTCGATCGTCGGGGCAACCGGGTCGTAGACCGACGTGTAGGTGATGCCGTCGGTCCCGACCCAGGTCGCCGTGACGTAGCCGTCGGCATCGGTTGTCGTCTGGGCCGGCTGGCCGCCGCTCGGCGGAGCCTCCTGCTCGGTGAACACAGAGCCCCCGGCAGGGCGCGTGAAGTAGCGGATCGTCTTGTTCGTGCCCCAGGGGAAGGTGATCGTGGCGTTGTCGCCGGCGTCGAACGACACGCTCGGCTTCGACTCGTCGGTGGTGGTGTCGGGAGGGAACAAGTCGGCCGCGCTCCAGCCGCTGGCGCCGGCCGGTCGGGTCGCGTACCAGATCGACGAGCCCGTGCCGTTGCCGTCGAAGCCGGCGGCCAGCACGTTGCCCGCCGAGTCGATTGCAAGGCCGGCGACCTGCGGGGTGCCGTTCAAGGGGGTGTGGGGAATCTGCTGCGGCGTGTCCCACGCAGGCGCGGGCGGCGCGCTCAGCGTCGCGGCATCGATGTACTGGTCGGCGCCCGTCACGTGCTCGTACAGGAGCGTGAAGCGGTTCTGCGGATCAGGCTTCATCACGAGCGAGCCGACGATGTCGGTCGAGGCTGGAAAGGCGTCCGGTGCGATCGCGGTCCAGCTGGTCGCACCGGCCGCCCGCGAGGCCGAGCGGATCGTGTAGGTGGTCACCATCGTGCCCGAATCGAGATTGGTGTTGAGCCAGGCAACCGCCATGTGCCCGTCGGGAGCCATGCCGGACACGACGCCGCGCAGGTCGTCTGTCGAGGAGGCGATCGCCTCCGCGTCCCATGCTCCGCCGCCGCCACGTGTAGCCGCGGCGATCGCATAGCCGGGGCCAGAGTTCGGGTTCGTCGTGTAGATCAGAGTCGGCGTGCCGGCGCTGTCGAACGCGATCACGTCGGGCTTGCTGGTGAAGCCGTCGCTCGTGTCTTCGTGGTGGGTCAGCTGCGTGTAGCTCGTCAGCGGGCTGCCCGCGATGCCGGTCTCGATGATGATGTCGCCCGTCGTGGTCTGCTCGAGCGCGAAGACCTCGCCGGCCGGGGAGACCGACAGCGTCGTGTCGCAGCTGCCCACGGCCTGCGGCTCGGTCCACGCGCCGCCCGGCTGGCGCGACACCACGTTGGAGCTCTCGCAGAGGTGGTCGGGACCCGGATCGCGGTACGTGAAGACGATCGCCTGCGCGCCCGCGGCGTTCGACTGCACGGTCGCGCCACCCGCATCCGTGCCTGCCGGCGGCGGCGGCGTAGCCGCGACCTGAGGCAGCCAGCCGGCAGCGCTCGCTGCCGCAGGCACGGCTAGGGCGACGATGCTCGCTGCAAGCGCGAGAGCTCCCGCTCTCCTCACCAGTCGAAGCTACATCCGCTAGCCGAGCTTCGGGGACTTCCAGGGCGACGCGAGACGCCCCGACAGCTCGCTGGCCACGCTCACGATCGGCAGCCTCACCTGTTCGAGCGTGTCGCGGTCGCGCAGCGTCACGGTGTCGTCCTCCATCGTCTGGTGGTCGACCGTGATGCCCCACGGCGTGCCGATCTCGTCCTGGCGCCGGTAGCGCTTGCCGATCGAGCCGCCCGTGTCGAACTCCGCGGGCATCCGCTCGCGCAGCTCCTCGTAGATGGCGCGCGCCTTCTCGGGCTGCCCGTCCTTGTTCACCAGTGGCAGCACGGCCACCTTCACCGGGGCAAGCCGCGGATGGAGGCGCAGCAGCACGCGCTCGCGCCCCTCGACCGTCTCCTCGTCGTAGGCGTCGACCATGAACGCCAGCGTGCCGCGGTCGGCGCCGGCGGATGGCTCGATCACGTATGGCACGTAGCGCTCGCCGCTGGCGGTGTCGACGTACTCCATCTTCTCGCCCGAGAACTTCGCGTGCTGGGTCAGGTCGTAGTCGCCGCGGTTGGCGATGCCCTCGAGCTCGGACCAGCCCATGGGGAACAGGTACTCCACGTCGGAGGTGCCGCTCGAGTAGTGCGAGAGCTCGTCCTTGTCGTGCTCGCGCACGCGCAGGTGATCGGGGCGCAGGCCCAGGTCCGTGTACCAGCGCTCACGCTCGGTGAGCCAGTAGCGGTACCACTGCTCGGCGTCGGCCGGCGGCACGAAGAACTCCAGCTCCATCTGCTCGAACTCACGCGTTCGGAAGACGAAGTTGCCGGGCGTGATCTCGTTGCGAAACGACTTGCCGATCTGGGCGATGCCGAACGGCGGCTTCTTGCGCGCGAACTGGAGCACGTTCTTGAAGTTCACGAAGATGCCCTGTGCCGTCTCCGGCCGCAGGTAGATCGTCGAGCCCTCGTCGGCCACCGGGCCCATGTGCGTCTGGAACATGAGGTTGAACTGACGCGGCTCGGACAGCTCGCCGCCGCAGACCGGGCAGCGCAGCTCGCCCTCGGGCTGGGCCTCGCGCAGATGGTCCTCGCGGAAGCGCTGCTTGCACTCGCCGAGGCACTGCACGAGCGGATCGGAGAAGCCGGCCAGGTGGCCGGAGGCCTCCCAAGTCTTGGGATGCATGAGGATCGCGGCGTCGAGCAAGACGACGTCGTCGCGGCGTTGGATCATCGCGGCCCGCCACTCGGCCTTGACGTTGTTCTTCAGCAGCACCCCGTAGTGGCCGTAGTCGTAGGTCGACGCCAGGCCGCCGTAGATCTCCGAGGACTGGAAGATGAAGCCGCGGCGCTTGCACAGCGCCACGATCTTGTCCATCGTCACAACGTCGTCGGCCATGGCGCAACCGTAGCCAAGAGGCTCCGATTGGCACTCCTATACTCGGACTGCCATGCCGATCTACGAGTACCGCTGTGAAAACGGGCATACGTTCGAGGTCATGCAGCGCATGGCGGACGACGCGCTGACCGAGTGCTCGCAGTGCGGCGCCCCCGTCCAGCGGGTTTTCCACCCAGTGGCGATCCACTTCAAGGGCTCGGGCTTCTACAACACCGATTACGGCAAGCGCAAGCGCGGTGCCGCGGCAAAGGAGGACGGCGCGGGCCCGAAGAGCGAGTCGTCCTCGAGCAGCGAGTCGTCCTCGTCGAGCAGTGACTCGTCGTCGAGCGCCGACTCGGGCTCGAAGCCGGCGAAGAGCGACGCGAAGCCGGCGGCCTCGTCGAGCTCGTCGGACAGCTGAAGAACTAGGGCACGCGCCAGGTCAGGCTGGCGTCGCTGCTGATGCGCGCTCGGATCTGCGCGTGCTTGGCCGCTGTGACCGAGCCGGTGAAGACGGCACCCGCCCCGACCGAGCGCGTCGAGAGCGTGCGCCAGGCGCTGCCGGTCTTCAGCTCGACCACCAGCGGGCCCGCCACCGGGGCGCGGCCCCAGATGCCCACGCGGCCGTGTCCCTTCGATCCTGTCGTGACGAACGGGAAGCGGTAGGCCACCGCGGCCAGCTTGGCCTTGCCGTCGCGGAAGAACACCCCCGACTGGTTGGTCACCGCATAGCTCGGCACGGGTGCCTGATCGCGGATCTGGAACCAGGTGATGGTGTTCACGTGCTGGCGCCAGAGCACGTAGAGGCCCTGCTCGGTCCAGTGGGCGTGCTGGGTCTCCGGCACCCCGAACGGATCCGGTGGTGAGCTGTCCCAGGAGATCTCGGTGACCCAGACCTCCTTGCGCCCGCGCGGAAGCACCTTGTGGCGGCGCTCGGCCGTCTTCAGCACACGCGCGAGCTTTGAGACGTCGGGCACGGCGGCGTCGTCCTTGTTGAGCGCGTGCTGGAGCGGGGCGCCGACGCCGTAGGGGTGGTGCGAGATCGCGTCGAGGTAGGTGGGCTTCGTGAACACGTCGCGGAGGAACGCGACGGGCTGGATGCGGTTGCCGCCGGGCACTAGGTCCCCGTACGGGGCGGTGCCGGCGCCGACGATGAAGTTGTCGCGGTGGACCGCCGTGATCGCCTTGTAGCCGGCGTTCACCAGGGCCCGGTAGAGCTCGGGCGCCTCCGCCTTCCAGTGTCCGTGGCTGCGCACCCATTGCGGCGCGACGTAGGTGGAGAGGTTCGGTTCGTTCCAGATCTGCCAGTGGCTCACGCGCGGCAGGCTCGATCCGGGGCTCAGCGGATCCGGGTAGCTGCCCGAGTAGCGCTTGGCCGCCGCCGTCGCGAAGGCCGCGAACTGGCTCGGGTTGGGGCGCCAGCCGCTCGTCTGGAGCTTCTTCGGCTTGCCGGCACCCTGTGCCCAGCGCGGCGCGCCCTGGAGGGTCACCAGGATCTCGAGGCCGCGCGCCGAGGCGTCGCGCACCCCGGCGTCGAGCCCCGTCCAGTCGTAGCCCGGGCTCGCAGGGTCGCTCGGCTTCCAGCCCTTGGGCCGCTTCGCAGGGGCGATCGCGCTCCAGGTCGGGCCGAGCCGGACCACAGTCGCGCCCTCGGAGGTGGCACGGTCGAACCAGTCCGTCCTCAGCGAGCTGTCCTGATCCAGGAAGACGTCGTCGAAGAATCCGGTCCGAAACGGCGCGGCAGCCGCGGATCCCGCTAGAAACAGGCATGCGACGAGCGCGATGATGCAGATGTCTGCAAACCGCACGCTCGTGCGTATCAACAAACGATGGATCCGTCCGAGGGCCACTCTGAGGTAGACACCCAGATCGAGCATCTGCTTCGGTCGAGTCGCCCAATCGCGGACGAAGAATTCACCGCTCGCCTCGAAGGAAGGCTGTTCGGAAGGCAGCGTGCCCGCGGTTTCCTGCGCTTCCCGCGCGTGGCTTTTGCCGGCTCGATGGCCACCATCGCAGCCACCGCCGCCGTGCTCGTCCTGCTCCTCGCGGGCAGCGGCCCGTTCCATTCGAGCAACGGCAGCGCCAGCGACCAGTGCCGCTGGGTCTCGGTCGAGCGCACGATGAAGACGCCGATCATCGTCCACGTGCATGGCAAGGACCAGGTCCGCTTCGTCCCGCATCGCCTGAGTCACTTCGTCCAGCGCTGTCACTGAGTCGCGGCCTCACGCAGGCGGCGCAGGGAGCGCGAGATGATCTGGTGGACGTTGGCCTCGCTCAGCTCGAGCAGCCCGGCGATGGCATCGACCGCCAGATCGGCGCCGTAGCGGAGCGCCAGCACCTGCTGGTCGCGCTCGCTCAGGCAGGCGAGCCAGATGCGCAGCTGCTCGCCGTCGAGCACGCGCTCGAAGCCGGCCTTGTTCGCGGCCAGGGCGTCGGCGATCTCTGGGTGCTCGTCGAGCGACGGCGCCTGGCGGTGCTTCTGGCGCCGGAAGTGGTCTCGCAGCTGGTTCCCGGCGATCGCCAGGATCCAGGTGCGCTCGCCGGCTTTCGCGGGGTCGTAGCGATCCCACGCCTTGATCACCCGCTCGAACGTGGCCGAGGTCAGGTCCTCAGCCACCGAATCGCCGACGGAGTAGGCGAAGAACGCGTAAACGGACGAGAGGTGCTCGCGGTAGACCCGGCGAAGCTCGTCCGAGTCGTGCCTCACTCGGAACGCAGGCGATACCGCATCCAGCCAAGCCCGCCGAGCAGTACGGTGATCGCCACGAGCATCCACGCGAAACCCGACCCAGCGCTGACGCCGGTCTGAGTGGCTGAGCCGATCGCGCTCAACGCGCCCCCACTGACGTCGCGAGGGGCCGAGATGGCCACGCGCTTGGCGGATGCCGCCGGCCGCTTCGAGGGCGCAGTCGTCGTCTTGCGACCGGATTTGGAGCCGCCGCTCTTGGCGGTCGAGCGCGGCGCGGCTGGGGCCAGCTCGGCCACGGCGCCGCCGACCGGCCCCGCTTTGGCAAGCGCGCGCCGGGTCGCGGGGCTGATGCCGGGCAGGTGGCTGCGCGACTTGTCGCCGACGCCGCTCACCCCGGTAGGCGCGGGGATGCTCTCGCAGTACTGGTCCAGGCCCGAGACCCCGGGCGGCGCCTGGCAGCTTGCAGCAGCGCCGGCCGTCGTGGGGTAGGACAGGGCAGTGAGCACCGCGAACGCAGCGAATGAGCCTCGGGATGTGAGCTTGGGGGCCACTTCAGTCGTTGTCGGGACTTCGAGTCGAGTTCAGCAGACCCTCGCATTTCTGCTCCCAGCAGCGCTACTCGTCTACTACGCGCTGAAGGGCGGGTCCTACGACATTGTCGTACGGCAGGAGGAGGCTCTGGGAGTTTGGTGGTTTCTGGGCCTGGGCTGGCTCTTCGGCCTGTTCCCGCGCACGCAGATCCCGCGCCTGGGCCTGGTCACGCTGGGGGCCTGCGCGCTGCTTGCCATCTGGATGGCCGTGGGGCTGTCGTGGACCGACAGCGACGAGCGCACGCTGGCGGAGGTCGCGCGCACGCTCCACTACCTCGGGCTGCTCACCCTCGCGTGGTCGCTCTGCACGCGCGAGCTGGCGCGCTACGCCGTCGCCGGCATCACCGTCGCTGCCGTGGTCGTCTGCGGGTTCGCGCTGGCCAGCCGGCTCGCGCCCGGCCTCTTCACGCGCAGCCCGGTCGAGCGCCTGCTCAAGCTCGACCGGCTGAGCTACCCGCTCAACTACTGGAACGCGGTTGCGGCCTGGTCGGTGGTCACGATCGTGATGCTGCTGGCGTGGGCGGCGCACGCGCGGCGCCTGCTCATCCGCTCGCTCGCCCTGGCCGCCGTGCCGGCCTGCGTGCTCGTGGTCTATCTGACCTACTCGCGCGCCGGGGTGGGAGGGGTGCTCCTCGGCGTGCTGGTGGTGTTCGCGCTCGGGCGCAACCGCTGGACCACCGCGGTACAGGTCGTCGGCGTGGCCATCGGCGCGGCGCTGGCGATCCTCGTCGCGCGCGGGCAGCCGCAGATCGTGCACGGCACGGGCGGCAGCGGCGCCGCGGGAGTGGCGCTGGCCGTGGGCGCCGCCGCGCTCGTGGCCGTCGCGGCGGTGTTCGCAACCGACCGTCTCGGCACCGACCGCCTGCGAATGGCGCCGCAGCGCGCGCGCGTGGTTGTCGGGGCGCTCGCGGTGGTCGCGATCCTGGTTGCCGTCGTGCCGCTGCACGGCCCGATCAAGCGCGGCTGGCACCAGTTCAAGACCGTCTCGACAACCGCCGACCAGAGCTCGGCCAACCCGGCCGCGCGCTTCACCACGCTCGGCGGCGAGCGCTACCACCACTGGCAGTCTGCGGTCAAGGCCTTCGACGCACACCCGCTGCGCGGCATCGGCGCGGGCACCTTCGAGTTCTGGTGGAACCGCCACGGGGCCACAGAGTTCAGCCGCGATGCGCACTCGATCTACATCGAGAACCTGGGGGAGACCGGCGTCGTCGGGTTCGCACTCGTGCTCGTGCTGCTCGGCTCCCTCTGCGCGCTGGCCCTTGTGCGCCTGCGTCAGGCTGTCGACGCCGCCGAGGCGGCGCCGATCGTTGCCGCCACGGCCGCCATCGTCGTCTACCTGTTCCACGCGGGCGTCGACTGGATGTGGGAGACGACGGCCTTCACCGCGCTCGTCTTCGTGGCGGTCGCCTGCGCGACCGCCGGGTCGGCTCGGACCGCGCGCGTGCCCAGGCTGCCGCTGCGGGCGGCGATCGCGCTGGCAGCGCTCGTGTGCATCGCGGTCGAGCTGCCCGCGGTCGTCTCCACCTCGCGCGTGCGCGCGAGCCAGACCGCGATCAAGGACTCGAACCCCGCCGCCGCGTTCCTGGCCGCCCAGGACGCGGTCGCTGCCGAGCCCTGGGCTGCAAGCCCCTACGTGCAGCGGGCGCTGGTGCTCGAATCAACAGGCCGCCTTGCGGAGGCGCGCGCCGACGTGCAGCGCGCGATCAAGCGCGAGCCCGACGACTGGCGCACGCACCTGATCCTGGCGCGCGTCGACGCGGAGTCGGGCCACGCCGTCGAGGCAGTCAGCGCGTGGACGACCGCCAAGCGCCTGCGCCCGGCATCGCCGTTCCTGAACGTGCCGACGTCGGGTTAGCCCCGGCTGACGTGCTCGCAGTCGGCGTTCACGACGTCGCCGTTGTCGGCGGTCACCGTGTCGTCGTCGGCTCCGCACTGCACGTTGTCCGGGCCTGAGTCGCGGGCAAGCAGCGTGTCGTTGCCCGCCCCGCCCCTGAAGGTGTCGTTGCCGCCGAGGCCGTTGATCGTGTCATCGCCGCCCTGGCCGTCGAGCACGTTGTTGCCGTTGTTGCCGGTGATCGTGTCGTTGCCCGAGCCGCCGTAGACGCTCTCCACGTCTGAGCCGACGAGGTCGTTCTCGCCGGCCTCGCCGTCGTTTGCGACGCCGTCGAGCGAGACGTTCACGGGCTGTGTGCGATCGAGGTAGGACACGCGATCGTTGGTCCCCGCGCCGCCGATGATCACGTCGGCGCCCTTGCCCGGCTCGATGTAGTCGTTCCCGGGACCGCCGTCGATCGTGTTGTTGCCGGCGTCGCCCACCAGCGTGTCGTCGCCCGCGCCGCCCGTGATGTTCTCGACGTCGCTTGCGATCGAGTCGTTCTCGCCGGCCTCGCCGTCGTTGTTCTTGCCGTCGAAGCGCACCGTGACCGCGGCGGTCCGCGGGGCGTAGGTCACCGTGTCCGTGCCGGCGCCGCCCGCGATCGTGTCCGCGCCCGCGCCACCGTCGATCACGTCGTTTCCGCCGTAGCCGCGCAACAGGTTGGGGCCGGCGTTGCCCGTCAGCGTGTCGTTCGCCTCACCGCCGTAGATCCCCTCGACGTCCGAGCCGACGAGGTCGTTCTCGCCGGCCTCGCCGTCGTTTGCGACGCCGTCGAGCGAGACGTTCACCGGCTGTGTGCGGTTCTGGTACGAGACGCGGTCGCCCGTGCCGGGCCCGCCCGAGATCGTGTCGCGGCCCTGCTGGGGCTCGAGGTAGTCGTTGCCGCCGTTCCCGGCCAGGTAGTTCGGACCCGAGTTCCCGATGATCGTGTCGTCCCCAGAGCCCCCGTAGGCGTTCTCGAAGTCGCCGGCGGCGTTGTCGTTCTCCCCGGGTGCGCCGTCGTTGGCCACGCCGTCGAGGCGAATCGTCACCGGGTCGCTGCGCGTGTCGTAGCTCAGGGTGTCGATCCCCGTGCCGCCGCTCAGGGTGTCGGTACCAGTTCCTCCGTCGATCACGTCGTCGCCGGGGCCGCCAGAGATCGTGTCGCTGCCTGCGTTTCCGCGCAGCACGTTGTTGCCGTTGTTGCCGGTGATCGTGTCGTTGCCCGAGCCGCCGTAGACGCTCTCCACGTCTGAGCCGACGAGGTCGTTCTCGCCGGCCTCGCCGTCGTTTGCGACGCCGTCGAGCGAGACGTTCACGGGCTGTGTGCGATCGAGGTAGGACACGCGATCGTTGGTCCCCGCGCCGCCGATGATCACGTCGGCGCCCTTGCCCGGCTCGATGTAGTCGTTCCCGGGACCGCCGTCGATCGTGTTGTTGCCGGCGTCGCCCACCAGCGTGTCGTCGCCCGCGCCGCCCGTGATGTTCTCGACGTCGCTTGCGATCGAGTCGTTCTCGCCGGCCTCGCCGTCGTTGTTCTTGCCGTCGAAGCGCACCGTGACCGCGGCGGTCCGCGGGGCGTAGGTCACCGTGTCCGTGCCGGCGCCGCCCGCGATCGTGTCCGCGCCCGCGCCACCGTCGATCACGTCGTTTCCGCCGTAGCCGCGCAACAGGTTGGGGCCGGCGTTGCCCGTCAGCGTGTCGTTCGCCTCACCGCCGTAGATCCCCTCGACGTCCGAGCCGACGAGGTCGTTCTCGCCGGCCTCGCCGTCGTTTGCGACGCCGTCGAGCGAGACGTTCACCGGCTGTGTGCGGTTCTGGTACGAGACGCGGTCGCCCGTGCCGGGCCCGCCCGAGATCGTGTCGCGGCCCTGCTGGGGCTCGAGGTAGTCGTTGCCTGCGCCGCCGTCGATCGTGTTCGGCCCAGCGTTGCCCACGAGCGTGTCGTCACCAGATCCGCCCGTCACGTTCTCGATGTCGTTCGCGACCGCGTCGTTCTCGCCAACGGCACCGTCGTCCGCGCGCCCGTTCAGGCGCACGGTCACCCCGTCGGTCCGCGATGCGTACGAGACCGTGTCGCTGCCGGCGCCGCCCGCGATCGTGTCCGTACCCGTTCCGCCGTCGATCGTGTCGTCGCCAGAACCGCCCGTCAGGCGGTCGTTGCCGGGCCCGCCGTTCAGGAAGGCCGGGGTGTTGCCCGAGACCGTCATCTGGTCGTCGCCGTCACCAGCGTTGCCGACTATCTGCGTGATCGTGCCGTTGCAACTGACCGACGACGGCGTCGTCGCCATGCAGCCGGGGCCCGGGGCGACGGGATTGGCGGAGTCGGCGACGGCGTAGCTTCCGTCGAGCTGTTGCGTGAGCGTCACGGCGTTCGCCTGTCCGCTGCCGGCATCGAACGTGAGCGTGCCGTTCACGAGCGACGTGCGCGAGGTTGCGGAGTCGAAGCTCGCCGTGTAGGTCTGCGGGGTCGACGGGACGGTGATGCGATGTGTCGCCGAACCGCCGTCCGACCACGACTTGAAGACGGAGGTGTTGCCTTCGGAGTCGGTCTGGTCGGCCGCCGAGAGGTCGACCTGCTCGCCGGCCCACGCCGTCACGTTGGCGGGCCCGGTCACGGTCAGCTCGTTGGCCGAGATGTCGAGGCCGGCCGGCGAGGTCGCGAACGTGAGCGGGACCTTGTCCGGCTGGACGTCCTGCTCGACCGTCTGGCTCACGCCCTTCGAGTCCGTCGCTGTCAGGTAGACCTGGAGATAGCTGGTCTGCGCGGCGAGCATGTCCTCGGGCGCGGGGGCCACGATCTCCACGTTGTTGCCGCTGGTCGGCTCGAGATACGGATGCCAGTGGCTGTTGTGGTGGAGGTGGACCTCCCACGAGAGGGAGCTGTCGGGCAGCGCTCCGTCCTCCAGGTCGGTCGCATGACCCTTCAACACGATGTGCTGGCCCACGGCGAACTGAAGCGACGTCGACGGAGCGTCGATCACCGGCGCGGGCGGCGCGTCACCCGCGTCGACCTCCACCGTCGCCTGATCGCTGGCGCCGGATGGATCGGTGACAGTCAGCTTGGCGACATAGCGACCGGCGGTGGCGTAGGTGTGCGCCGGGTTGGCCGAGCTGTCGTGCGCCGAGCCGTCCCCGAAGTCCCAGTCGAAGGTGAGCGGGTCGCCGTCGGCATCTGAGCTCTGCGAGCTGTCGAAGCTCACGGTCACCGGCACCGAGTCGCTTGTAGTCGGGGTCGCACTCGCCGCCGCGTGCGGGCTGCGGTTGGCGTTGCCGGTGTAGGTCACGCGATGGATCTGCGACTGGTTCCCGCGGACGATGTAGTACAGCGCGCGGCCACCGCCGGGCGCCGGTCCGAACTGGAGCCCGACGTTGGGGCCGGACGGAGTGCCGAAGTCGCTGACGGTCCCGCCCGCTGCGGCAGGAGTCAGCGCCCAGGTCTTGCCGCACACGAAATCGCTGAACAGATAGGTGTTGTCGTACTGCGACGGCCAGAGTCCGTTGGGGACGAATGTCCCGCCCGTGATCGACGCGCAACCATCAGGGTTGTTGTGGGAGTAGGCGTAGACCGGATCGGTGAAGCCGGACCCCGCAGACGCCCCGTTGCAGTCGCTGTAGGTCCCGCCCGCGCACAGGCCTTCGCGAACCGGCCAGCCGTAGTTGGCACCCTTCGCGCCCGCATCGACCTCCTCCCAGTTGTTCGATCCGACGTCGTCGATGAAGAAGCGGTCGCCTGCGGCGTTCGGGTCGAGCGCGAAGCGGAACGGGTTGCGCAGGCCCCACGCGTAGACCTCCTGGCATTTCAGGTCGGGCGTCGTGTAGCCGGCCAGCCCGCACTGGGTGGTCCCGGGGCCCGTGAACGGGTTGTCCGCCGGGATGCTCCCGTCAGGCCGGATACGCAGGATGTTGCCCTGCATGTCGTTGAGCTGCTGGGCCGCCGGGTTGCGTACCCCGCAGAGCGAGATGTCACGGTAGTAACAGCCGCCGTCGCCTACCGAGACGAACAGGTCGCCGTTGCGGCCGAAGTGCAGGTCCCCGGCGTTGTGGATGCCGTCGTAGGCCGGGATGTTGTCCAGGATCAGGTGTTCCGTCGACGGATCCACGTGGTTCAGGTCGTCGAGCACGAAGCGCGACATGCGGTTGACCGGCCCGGTCGCGGGGTCGTCGATCGAGCAGCCGCCCCACTTGTCGTAGGTGTAGTAGAGGTAGATGTAGTGGTTGACCGTGAAGTCCGGGTCGACCGCCACACCGAGCATCCCGCGCTCGCGCTGGGTGCAGACCTTCGGCGCGAGGTCCAGGGCCGGTGTGGGCACGAGCGCGCCGTTCTGGTAGACGCGCAGCGCACCCGTGGAGGTCGTGATCAGCATTCGCCCGTCCGGTGTGAACGCCATCGCGGTCGGCGCCGACACGGTCGTGACCGTCACATCCGTGAAGCCGGTCGGAGGGGCGGCGATCGAGGCAGAGACCCGCGCGCCGACGGCCACCATCGCGGAAAGCAGCACAACGGCCACGATCAGAGGGCGCAGCGATTGCCGTCGTTCTTTCACGAATCCGTTCTCTCTCAGCAGTGCCGGTACATCCGCGCACCGTTCGGGTCGGGGCCTTCCAACATAGGACGGGTGGCGCGGTCTCGCCACCCTCATTTATGCGCGGAGACCGCCTCGTACATCGCCAGCAGCTCCGAGGCCACCACGTCAGGTCCGTAGCCGCGGCCGAAGGCACTGGCACGAGCCGACAGCTCGGCACCCAGCTGCGGGTTCCCGAGCAGCTCGCGCAGGCGCGCCGCGAGTGCCTTGCTGTCAGGCCCGTCGATCACCAGCGCAGCGCCGCTTCGCTCCGCGTCGGTCGCGAGCCCGACCCCGCGGCTCAGGATCACGGGAGCGCCGGCGGCGATCGCCTCCGCCGACGCGTTGCTGAAGTTCTCGGTCTCGGATGGCAGCACCCACGCGCTGGCGGCCTTCACCAGGTCGCGCATCGGCTGGCGCGGCAGGTGGCCGACGAAGCGGGCGCGCGAGCGCATCCCGGCGTCCTCGAGCATCTTCTCGAGACCCGGCCGCAGCCCCTCGTCATCGGGCCCGGCGATCACCAGCATCGCGTTCTCGGGCGCCAGCTCGATGAATGCCTCGACCACCACGTCTGGGCGCTTCTTGCGTGCAATTCTGCTGACAAAGGCCACGATCGGACCCGCGTGGCCGTCGAGGTAGCGGTCGCGGAACCCCTGTGGATCTCCCGGCTGGGACCAGAAGTCGGTGTCGACCACGTTCGGGATCACGAAGCGCCGGACCGCGGGTCCGTAGTCGCTCGTCATCTCCCGCTCCGCCGCCGTCGTCACGTGGATGGCGGCGGCCGACTCGAACATCGGCCGCTGCCAGAGCACGTCCGAGACCAGCTTGCGGCCGCGGCCCTTCTGGCGGCACCACCAGTCGAGCGAGCCGCGCGGTGACACCACATGGGGCGTGCCGGTCTTGACCGCCGCGCGGAAGCCGGCGTACTGGGGAAAGACGAACAGCGAGTGGATGTGGACCACGTCGTGGTCTGCCGCCAGGCGGCGCGCGGCGCTCCAGAGCTCGGGCGAGAACGCCAGGCGGCGCGGCGGCAGCGAACGGCAGATCTCGAGCGACAGCTCGGTCGCCCCCTCCGGCATGTCCTCCGGCTTGAGATCCCCACGCGAACCGGGCAGTCCGCCCAGATCGGGCGTGAGGATCGTGCACTCGACGCCTTGGTCGCGCAGGGCGGTCACGGCCGTGGTTACCGATGTGGCCGGCCCGCCCGTCCTGGCGGCCATGCCCGGCACCACCTGAAGCACCCTCATGTGCGCAGGGCCGGCGGCCGCGCTGCCTGCTCGAGGGCTGCGCCCCAGCGCTTCGCGACGTAGAGCGCCCACGGCCGCGTCCAGATCGCCTTGCCGTCGACGAAGCGGTCCCAGATGTGCTCGGTCGCGCGCGCGTCGAGCAGCGCGGCCACCTGGCCGCCGTACCCCGGGTCGCGCAGGCACTCCTCCACCTGCGCACGCAACGGCCCGCGCAACCACACCTCGTAGGGGAGCGTGAAGCCCATCTTCCGGCGCGCGGTCAGGTTGGGCGGGATCAGGTCGCGGCACGCGTCCACCAGCACCGACTTGTTCTCGCGCCCTTCCATCTTCCAGCTGCCCGGAGCAGGCGCGACCAGCTCGACGAGCTCGTGGTCGAGGAACGGCACGCGCACCTCGAGGGCGTGGGCCATGCTCATCACGTCGGTGTCGCGCAGCAGCACGTTGCGCATGTAGACGGCCAGCTCGGCCTCGCTGACCGCATTGGTCAGGTCGGTGTGGCCGTTGGCTCGCAGCCAGGGCGCCGGCGCGTCGTTGGAGCCGAGCAGCGCGCGCCGCGTGTCGGCGCCGAACAGCTCGCGCCTGAGCACGTAGGTGTCGGGGAGGTCGCGGTCGGATGCGGTGAGCAGCCGCCGGACCTTCTCCGCGCGGTCGCTTGCAGGCAGCGCGTGCGCGACCGCGCGCAGCGGTGAGCGCATTCCCGTCCGGCGCGTGAGCGCGCGCACCCGCTCCATGCGCGGGACGTGACGAAAGCTCGCATAGCCGCCGAACAGCTCGTCGCCGCCGACGCCCGAGAGCGCGACGGTCAGGCCGGCCCCCTTGGCGGCACCGGAGACGATGTAGGTGTTCAGGCCATCGAAGGTCGGCTGATCCATCGCATCCACGCCGGCTCCGAGCGTGTCGAGCACCTCGCGCTCGCTCAGCTCCACGCGCAGATGGTTGGTCTCGTAACGAGCCCGCACCTCGTCGATGAATGGCTCCTCGGAGAACTCCGGGTAGGGAAAGACGACCGACGCCGTGGTCGGCGCCTCGCTGCCGACCGTGCTTGCGAGCGCGGTGAGCACCGTCGAGTCGATGCCACCGCTCAGGAAGACTCCCGTCGGCCTGTCGCTGATCAGGTGCTGGCGCATGCTCTCCTCGAGCACGGCGCGCGTGCGATCGAGCAACTCGCTGCGGCTGACTGCGCTCGCCCGGTCGAAGGCATCCGCGAGCGACCAGTAGCTGTGTGTGGCCAGCGATCCGTCCTTCCACACGCCGATCGTGGCCGGCGGCAGCATCTGCACGTCCGCCACCAGCGTGTGCGGCTCGACTACTGCGCCCAGCGTGAGGAACGACTCGAGCCCGGCCGGCGACACCTTCGGCTCCACGACACCGGCGGCCAGCAGCGCCCGCAGCTCCGACGCGTAGCCGATCAGCCCGTCGCTTGCATGGATGTAAAGCGGCTTGATACCCAGGCGGTCGCGGGCAAGCACGAGCGTCCCTCGCGCACGATCCCAGATGGCCACCGCGAACATGCCGCGAAAGCGCTCGAAGCAGTCGAGGCCCCAGGCCTCATAGCCGCGCAGGATGACCTCCGTGTCGCAGCCGGACTGGAAGCTCGCGCCGCGACCCTCGAGCTCGCGGCGCAGCTCACGGAAGTTGTAGATCTCGCCGTTGAAGGTGGTCACGACGCCCGACTCCGCGCCGGTCATCGGCATGTGCCCTCGCAGCGAGGTGTCCTGGATGGCGAGGCGGCAGGCACCGAGCCCGCCGGACGCCGCACCGTCGATCGGCTCGATGCCCGAATCGTCCGGCCCGCGGTGCGCCATCACGGTCGTCATGGCCTCCAGCGCCGCCGGCAGCGGCTGGCCGAGGCGCTGCCCGATTGACCACTCGTCAGCGGTCGTGAGTATCCCTGCGACGCCGCACATGAGTGTGGTCTCAAGGTAGCGGCAGAGATGTCCCGCGGGGGTAAAGCCCGTGCTACCTTCGGCCAGTACCGTGCGCCTTCGAAGCACACGTCGTGAGTCGTCACGACCCAGTTGGCGCGATACGAGCCGGATCGGTCCGCTCCAGCTTCTCGCTGTGCTCGTGCCGGCTGTCGCGATCGGCTATCTGTCGCCGTGGTTGTCCGGTGTCGCGGTCGGCCTCATCTGCCTGCTGCCGTTCTTCTCGCACCTCCACTGGGTCGGATACCGGCGCGCGTTCGCAGAGCCGTCTGCCGTCACGGTCGTGCTCGTCTTCTACGTCTTCGTCTTCCCGTTGCGCGGCCTGTCGCTGGTCCTCGGGCACTTCGCCTACACCGAGCCGATCCTGCGCGGCGTCAGCACGCGCGACGTCGTCACCACGCTGATCCTGGCCAGTGTCGCGACCAGTCTCTTCGTCGAGGCCTACCACTACTTCCGGCACGCGCGGCTGGACGCGGCCCCGCTGCGGACCACGCCGCGTAGTGAGAGCGGCTCGATGGTGCTGCTCGGCGCCGTGTTCTGCGTGATCGTCTTCGGATCCCTGCTCTTGATGATCAAGCAGAGCGGCGGGATCGCGGGCGTCAAGGCGACCTACCTGAGCCACAGCAAGACGCTCGCCCTCGAGTCGAAATCGATTGCGACCTCGCTGTGGACATTGTCGGTGCCGGCCGCCTGGTGCGCCGCCTACATCATGTTCGACCGCCACGTGTTGCCGATCCTGCGCCTGGCTGCCTTGGGCATCCTGTTCCTGCTGCTGGCGGCCACGCTGGTGCTGTTCGGCGGCCGGCTGAATGCGCTGTTGATGCTGATCGGGGTCTGGACGATCTTCCATCACACGGTCAGGCCGCTGTCGCCGGGCGCGATCACGGTCTCGATCATCCTGGTCATCGCGCTCAGCATCCCGGTGCTCCAGCAACGTGCGGGCGGCAACCCGTTCAGCACGACGTCGTTCGGCATCCCGACCTACCAGCGGATCAGCCAGCTCACCGGCTACGGAGTGCTCGACGCCTCGATTGCGGTCCACCAGGAGCCCCAGCAATTGCGCTCGGCAATGCTTGCGCCAAAGCGCCTCTCCGTCGGCGTGGCCTACATCGTCCCGTCGTGGTTGTGGCCGAACAAGCCCGAGTTCGAGGACTACCGGCTCGACACCCTGATCGCCCGCGACTTCGGCACGCAGTACCAGCAGGACACCGGTTACCCGAGCAGCTACATCACGGAGATGAGGCTCTACGGCGGAATCACCGCGGTGCTGCTCGCCTCGATTCTGTTCGGCATCCTCACGGCCATGCTCGAGCGCTTCGCGGTGCGCCAGTGGCACGGCGGGTCGCCCGGCGCGCTGCTCTGGCTCTGCTTCGTGGTCACCGCCGCGTTCTCGTACTGGAAGGACGGCGACGTGCTGATGACCGTCGTCGGCTTCACGAAGATCTCGCTGTACCTAGTTGCCGCGATGCTCGCTGCGGGCGTCCGGGTCACCGGCGGGCTCGCCGGCACGCGCCGGCACCGTGGCGCCTCGCTGGTCAGGCCGCTACAGCCGGCCACCGGGCACATGCGGCCAGTCGACGGCTGAGCTGCGTGATCCTCTACGTGATCAACGACCACCCTTCGGTGTCGGAGACGTTCGTCGTCACCGAGGCTGCGGCGGTCGCGCGGCTCGGTGTCCCAGTCGTCGTCTACGCACTGCGGCGGGGCGGTGCGCCCGAGCCGGCCGCCGAGGTCGACGTGCTGTGCGCGCCGCCCAGCCGCATTGCTCTTGCGGTTGGCGCGCTGCTGAGCCCGCGCGCGATCGTCACTGCGGCGCGCCGCGTGCTCACGCGTGCGATCACGCCGCGCGAGGGGGCTCGGCTCGTGCTGGCTGCGGCGCACTGCCGCTACGCCGCTACGCGTGCTCGCGCGCGCGGGGTCGAGCACATCCACGCTCACTTCCTGGCGCGGCCGGCTGATGTGGCCGCGGCGCTTGCTGAACGACTCGGCGTGGGCTGGACCGCGACGGCGCATGCCACCGACATCTATGGCCACCACGTGTCGCTCGAGCCCAACCTCACCCGCGATCGGCTCGACTCGATCGCGACCGTGGTGTGCGAGAACGACTACGCCGAGCGCGTGGTGCGAACGCTGGCCCGCGGCGCGCCGCCCGCCACCACCGTGGTCCGCTCCGGCGTCGACCTGAGCAAGGCGACCTTCCACGCAGCCCGCGCCGAGCAGGACCTGACACGCCTGGTCACCGTCGGGCGGCTTGTGCGGACGAAGGGCTACTGGACGATCCTCGCCGCCGCTGCGGACCTGCTCGCGCGCCACCCGGACGTTCACTGGACCGTGATCGGCGACGGCCCGCTGCGCGACCAGCTCAGGGCCGACCCGCGCACGCTGGCGCTCGCAGGCAGGCTCGAGTTCGCCGGGGCGCGCGGCCACGAGGAGACGCTGGCGGCGCTCGCCGCGTCCGATCTCCTCGTGCTGCCGGCCGAGATGGACGAGATCGGTGATGCCGATGGCATCCCGAACGTGCTGATGGAGGCAATGGCGCTCGGAGTGCCCGTGGTGACCACCGACGTGGCAGGAATCCCCGAGCTGGTCGCACACGAGCGAACGGGCTTCGTGGTGCCGCAGGCAGACCCAGCGGCCCTGACCCGGATGCTCGACGAGCTTCTCGCCGCGGGCGCCCGGGCACGCATCGAGCCCGTTCGGGTGGCCGCCCGCCAGAAGGTCGAGGCCGAGTACGACGCCTCTACTCAGGCGCGCGCGATGCTGACTGTGTTCGCGCCGCATCTGAGCCGTCACGAAGGCTCCACAGCACCCCGAGCAGCCCAGCCGCTGACGCGATCGTGAGTGCCAGAGCGACGCCGCCGCCGTCGGCGATCGAGTGCGCGACCACCACCAGTGCCACGGCGAACGTGGCCAGCATGCCGATCTCGTTGAGCGTGGCTGCGCCGGGTCGCCCGAGCGCGCGCTGACAGTCGAGCGCCACGCGGCGCACGCTCACGAGGGCGGCGCAGGCGATCAAGATCTCGGCGACCGTCACGGCGGGCCGGAAGCGGTCGCCGAACAGTGCTGGGATCAGCACGGGCAGCAGCACCCCGATCACGAGCGCTGCGCTGCCGCAGAGGCCTGCGGCGAGAGCGATGTAGCGGCGCGCGATCGGCCTGCCCTGCGCCACGTCGGGCTCGGCCACGTGCGGGTAGGCAACCGCCGACAGGCCGTCCGCGATGAAGCGCGGCACGTTGCTCAGGCTGTTGGCGACCGCGTAGTAGCCGACCACCTTGTCTGGGAACAGGCCGGCCACCACGAGCGTGTCGACCCGGAACGTCTCGACCGGTGAGACCTGTGCGGCGAACCCGCGCATTCCGAAGCGGAGGATCTCGCCGCGACGCGCACCGGCTCCCTCGACGCGGTCGCTGTTGCGCCGGGCACGCCGGACCAGGTGGGTCAGGATCACTCCGGCCGCGATCACCTGCGCGACCAGCCATGCCGCCGTGAACCCGACCAGCCCCGCTCCGGCCAGCCAGAGCACGAGCACGCCGGCGCTGTAGATGAAGTACGGCAGCACGCGATAGGCGTTGAACAGCCGCAGCTCGCCCACGCCCTGCATCACGTGCAGGCCGTAGTACTGGAGCAGCACCGACGGCGGCCCGGCCAGGCCTACGAACAGCGTCGCGTGGCGCGCGTGGCCGCTCACGAACAGCCTGCGTAGCACCAGCGAGAAGACGAGCGCGACGAGTATCTGCGCGAGCACGACTACGCCGAGTTGCCTGACGATCGCCTCCCAGCGCGGGCGGTCCTTCGCGACGAAGTAGGTCAGCGCAGAGGGAACGCCGACGGCCGACAGCTGCGCGGCAACTTCCGGCAGCACGATGATCAGCGCGAGGCGACCGCGGTCCGCAGGGCCAAGCACGCGCGCGACGATGATGCCCGAGACGAACAGACAGGCCTGGAGGACTCCGCTTGCGCCGAGACTGACGACGAGGTCGCGCACGCGGCGCGCCGGGAGTGCTGCTTTGAGGCGCCTCAGCGAGATCGGGCTACTGTGGCACGCGGTCCGGCTCTTCAGCTGAGCCGTTGCTCGACTCCTGCGGTCCGACGCTCGACAGGGAGTCAAGCTCGTCGCCCCACTTCTTCGTGTCGACGTCGACGGCGTAGTAGCCGGAGTCGTAGTAGGCCGGATGCCCTGCCCGCACGGCATTCACGACGACGCCGAGCAGCGGCGCCTTGAGGTTGAGCAGCTGATCGTGGAGGCGCTCGGACGCCTCGACATCGCTGCGCCCGATGCGCACGACCGCGATCACGCCCGACACGATCCGGGTGAGCGGGATGGCGTCGGCGACGATCGCCGTAGGCGGCGTGTCGATGACCACGAGGTCGTACAGGTCCTCACAGGTCGCGATCAGTTGACGCATCCGATCCGACTCGAGCAGGTCGGCCGGGTTCGGCGGCAGCGGGCCGGCCACGATCACGTCGAGCGTCTGGCCCTCGGCGGCGCCCGGCATGATGCGCGCGACCGGCACCTTCTGGACCACTTCCGAGAGCGGCAGGTCGGCGGCCAGCATGTGTGAGAGGCCGGGGCCCAGGTTGAGGCCGAAGTAGCGGCCGACAGTCGGGCGCCGGAGGTCGGACTCGATCAGGATCACGCGCGAGCGCGTGGCTGCGGCCGCCGCGGCGAGGTTGAACGCGACCGACGTCTTACCCTCGCCGATCGCCGCCGAGGTCACGAGCACCGATTTGATCTCGCGGTCGACGCTGAAGTAGCCCAGGCTGGCTCTGAGCATCATCAGCGCCTCGGCTTCTCGCGTGGTCAGAGCGGCGCCGCGCTGGTTCTCGCCGTACTTGCCCTCGGGGATCGTGGCGAGCACGGGCCGGTCGAAGATCTGGGCCGCCTGCTCGGAGCTGCGGACCTTGCGGTCGAGGCGCTCCAGCAGCCAGGCGAGGATGAAGCCGAGGATCAGGCCGAAGAAGCCGCCGAGCGCCGCATTGCGCTTGGGTCGTGGCGACGACGGGTTGTCGGGCACGCGCGCGAGCTGGACCACCTCGGCGTTTCCGGTCTGCAGCGAGCGCAGGATGTCGAGCTGCTCGCCGCTGCTCTGGAGCAGGCGTCCATCGCGCGTGGCGCGGCCGGCCGGGCCGAGCTGCGCCAGCTTCTTACGGACGAGGTCCTGCGCCTGCGCGACCTTGGACTGGTCGGCGGCGCGGCGAAAGGCCACGTACTCCTCGACGAAGGTGTTCGCGACCCGCTTCGAGAGCGCCGCCGAGCGGCTGGTGTAGGTCACCGACGCAAGGTTCGACTGTCCCTGCGGCGACACGGTGACGTGCTTCGAGATCTGCTCACTGGTCAGACCGGTGTCCTTGAGGGCGGCAGCCGTGCGATCAGCAACCGGGTCCAAGGCAACCAGCCGGACGTTGGTCGCCGCCTCGCGGGTGGGGTCGGTCGAGGGGCTCAGGAAGTTGGAGCCGAACAGCGTCTGACCGAGCAGCGGGTCGCGGAAGAAAAGCTTCGCGGTTGCGGAGTACTGCTTCGCCTGAAGGAACGACAGGCCGAACGCGGCGCCGGCGGCCACCACGAACGCGATCAGGACCACCGGCCAGCGATGACGGACGAACGCGAAGCGGCGGAAGATGTCGGCCGATGCTTCGCTGCCGGGAGTTGAGGGGGTGCCGGTTGGGTTTGTCACGAGGGTGATCCTTCCGGTCGCGGCGCCCCGGGCAGCGTGGCCGGCATCAGGCTCGATTGTAGAGAGGTGCTCTGCATCCGTTCGGCGGTTTCACGAAGCTGTGCAGGCGGAGCCGCGGGTCAGCGACTGGATTCGAGTGCGACTCGTTCGATCTCGCGCAGCTGCTCCACCCAGCCGTCGGCGAGCTTGCGCAGCTCGGCATGAGTCATCGTCTGCGGCTCGATAGTGGGGCCGGGCGTCAGCTCGTTCCCGTCATCCCAGACCAGGACCGGTTGCACGAGGAAGTGCGCCAGCCGGAGCTTGCGCTCCCCATCTGAGGCGCCGGTCACGACGCGGCGTAGGCCGGGATCACGAGGTTGTTGCCGTTCGCGTCCTGCACCTTGAGGTACGTCGTGGGGTGCGCGGGCATGTTCGCCGCGTTGCCGGCTGCGCCGACCGTCGTCTGCATGTTTGCCGCCGACCAGCGCGGCACACCCGCCTTGTCGATCGACCACAGACTGGCCTTGTTCTCGTCCTGCACGTCGACGATCTTCGCGCTCTGCGAGGCGGTCCGGCGCGCGACGAGCGCGGGCACCGCGGCCTCGTTGGTGGCGACCGTGAAGGCAGCGGTGTTGTCACTGACGCCAAGCGACGCGCGCGCCTGCCCTCCGGCACCCTTGAACAGGTTGAGGACCGTCTTGCCGTTGACGTCGAACGACAGGAGGTTGTTGCCGTTCGCGTAGACCCGGTGGTATGCGGAGTCCGCCGCCGTCTGGCCGCTGAACAGGTGCAGCGCGGCGTTGAAGCCCTGGAGGGCGTGCATCAGGAACATCGTCTGCCCGGTCGCGCCGGTGGTCATCAGCTGCATGTAAGCCGGCTTGACATGGAAGATCGCACGGCCGACCTGATTGGTCCCGTCGTCCCAGTTGACGGTGAAGCCCTGGCCGCCGGGCACGCCCACGTGGTTGTTTCCGGGGCCGATCATGATCGTGAACTGCGACATGAGCCCGGCCGTGCGGTCGTACTGCGCGTAGAACGGGCGACGATGCGCGCCGTCGGGACGGATGATCTGCCAGTAGAGCTCGGTGATGTGCGGCTGGGTGTCGCCCGGGCCCGTGTCCCAGTCGCCCTCGAGCTGCCATGTCGAGCTGTAGTCGCCGTTGGCGCCCCAGTAGCCCATCGCCACGAATGGGTCGACGGTGTTGTTGAACTTGATCGTGCCGGTCTGGAAGCCGATCTGGTCCGTCGCGGGGCGGCCCTGCGGGTTGCGCAGGAAGACCGGCAGGAAGGTGTCGGCGGGCTGGGTGTCGTTGACCGCAACCCACGGTCCGTTCACGGAATCGGCCTTTGCGGTGGCAGTGCGCGCGAGCGGCACGGCAGCAGCAAGAGCGCCGGCGGCGCCCAACGCGAATCGTCGCCGCGACGAGCGCTCGGCGATGGTCCAAGTGTTCTCGGTCATTGGCTCCAAAGTACTTACGGAAGGTCGTTTCTGTGGGGAAAAGTGGGCCGGTTAACCCAAATGGGGCCGGTCGTCCTAGCGGGCGTTCAGGACTGAACGCTGTCCATCAAAACGCCCTCGATGCGCTCTGCGGCGCCCTCGGCCGACAGCTCGTCACGGGCGAAGTCGAGCGCCGCGCGCGCTCGGGCGGCAAGGGCCCGCTCGTCCCGGCACGCCTCCACGACGGTCGCGGCGAGCTGGCCCGGGTCGCTTGGGTCGACTACCCAGCCGGCGCCCGAGCGCTTGACGATGTGCGAGACCTCGGAGTCGGGTGCCACGCTTGCGACCACCGGCAGGCCGGCGGCGAGGTAGTTCGACAGCTTCGACGGGACGTTGAACTCGGAGAGCCCGGCGCGCTGTGTCACGAGGCCGACATGAGCGCGCTGCATCTGGAGGGTGAGCTCGTCACCCATCAGCAGGCCGGTCATCTCGACGTGCCCGTCGGTGATCGCGGCGCGCACCTTCTCGGCCGCGACGCCCGTTCCGGCGAGCACGAGCATGGCGTGCTCGGAGAGCACGTCCGGGTGATCCTGGAAGGCGCGGACCACGTCGTCGAGGCCCTGGGTCTCGCCGATGTTGCCCATGCAGAGCGCCCGCGGGCGATCGCCGGCAGCGGGCCGCGGCAGCTGGTTCACCGGTCGCGTGGCGGGGTTGTAGATGCGGGTGATCTTCCCGGCCGGGACGCCCTTCGCGCGGATGTTCGCGCCGAAGCTGTCGGAGATGACGATGATCCGGTCGGCCGAGGCGTAGGCGGCGCGCTCGAAACGCCGGAGCGCGCCAAGGACGCGCTCGTTGTCGATCATGCCGGTGGCCTCGGCGCCGTCGGGGAGGATGTCCTGAAGCCAGAGCACCCAGGGCACGCGCCAGAGCCGGCGCAGGCCCATCGGCACTGAGAGTGCCGGGAACGACGGGGAGGTGGCAAGCATCACGTCGGGCTTCGGGAGAAGCGGGGCCACCAGCGCCGCGGCGGCAAGGAAGCTGCCGTCCTGAATGACCCGCTCCTTGGCGGACTTGCGGCCGATCCAGATGGGCAGGCGGATGACCCGCACGTCACCGTGGCGCTCGACGTACGGGCGCTTGCGAACGCCCCAGCGCGGCTCCGGGTAATGGGGGTGAGCCGCAACGACCGTCACCTCATGGCCGCGCGCGGCGAGCTCGTGAGCTGCCGTGGTAGCGAGCGGTGCGATGCCGCTCGGCTCGGGAGCGAAGTTGTAGCTCCAGAGAAGTACTCGTAGGGATCGTTCCATCGGAGGGGCCTTGTTCAGGATTAGCACGATTCGACGGCCGCGCGGGGGTTTTCGAGCCCAACTCGCGGCGATCGAGCCAGACGGCCTACCCGCCGTTCAGAAGCGACTCCACCGCCCGCCGCTTCGCCGCATCCGACACGAGCAGCTCGGTTCCGTTCGAGCCGGACGGCAGCAGCACGTGCGTCTTGCCGCCTCCGCCTGAGGCCAGGTCGGCGAACAGCGCCGCCAGCCCGGGACCGTGCATGTCGCTTCGGACCGTGCGCGGCGCGGCCCATGCCACCCATGGCAGCCGGATGAAGGCTGTCGGGGAGATGACGCGCTTGCGGATGGCCGTGAGCACCTGCTGCTGGCGCTTGGCGCGCTGACGGTCGTCCTCGTTCGGCGCGCACTTGTTCTCGCGCACGCGGGAGAACTGGAGTGCCTGGTGTCCGGTCAGGTGCTGGTCGCCCTTGTGGAGGAGCAGGACCTTGCCGTCGAAGCGGTTCGAGTGGATGCAGCGCCTCAGGTGAACGGTGATGCCGCCGAGCGAGTCGATCAGCTTGGGGAAGTTCTGGAAGTTGATCTCGATGATGTGGTTGATCTGGAGGCCGTTGCCCATGAACTGCTCGATCGTCTGGATCGCGAGCCCAGGTCCGCCGAGCGCGTAGGCGGCGTTGATCTTCTGGACGCCGTGGCCGGGGATGTTCGCCTGCGAGTCACGCAGGATCGAGACCTTGCGGACCGAGCCGAGCGACACGTGCATGAGCATGATCGAGTCCGAGCGCGCGGCGCCGCCGGCGCCCGGCTCCTTCGAGTCCGGCGGGCGAGCGTCGGAGCCGAGCACCAGGATCGTGCTGCCGCTGAGCAGCGAGCCGCCCTGGCTGAGCGCCGCGTCGGCGCTGTCGGTGGCGTGATCGGCGAACTGCGCCGAGACCAGGAAGACGAGTCCCGAGAAGACGACCCAGGCGATGGCGGCGAGCACCACCCACTTGACCACGCGGCCCCACGAGATCGGTTTGCGGGCGCGCGAGCGCTCCGGCGGCCGGCGCTCGCGCCGCAGGTCGGCAAGACCGCCCGGTTCGTCGCGCTTCAGGCGCCCAAGCGCCCCCTTGCGGGAGCGGTAGACGTTGTATTCGGGCTCGTCGGCCACGCTGTCTGTATACCGTCAGCCGATGTCACCGCGAGTGATCGGGCTCGACGCTGGAGGCACGAAGCTGCTCGCCGGCGTGGTCGACGAGCAGGGCGCGCTTCTGGCCCGCACGGTCACCACCTGGCCGCCGGAACCCAAGCGCGAGGACGTGCTGCTGGCCTTCGAGAAGGCGGTCGCGCAGGCCATCGAGCAGGCGGGGCCGGTCGAGGCCGTCGGGGTGGGGCTGCCGGCGACGATGGAGCTCGCGACGGGCATCGCGGTGGGCTGCCGCCACCTGCCGCTGGCGGGCTTCCCGTTTCGCGACTGGCTCGCCGGCGAACTCGGCCTGCCCGTGTTCGTGGACAACGACGCCACGCTGGCGCTGCTCGCCGAGAGCCGCCGCGGCGCAGCCCGCGGAGCTCTGGACGCCGTGATGCTCACGATCGGCACGGGCATCGGCGGCGGCGTGATGAGCGACGGGCGGATGGTGCGCGGGGCGCGCGGCGCCGCGGGTGAGCCGGGGCACATGACGGTCGAGGCCGACGGGCTGCCGTGCCCAGGCGACTGCCCGAACCGTGGCTGCCTGGAGGCGTACGTGTCGGGCCCGGCACTCGTGCGGCTGGCCGGCGGGGACCGTGCGGCGTCCGCTGTCGTGGAGGCCGCCCGAGCAGGTGATTCCGGCGCTCGTGACGCCCTGAGCGCGATGGGCGAGCGGCTCGGCGCCGGCATCGCGTCGCTGCTCAACCTGCTCGACCCGGAGGTCGTGGTCATCGGCGGCGGGCTCGGGTCTGACGCCGGCGAGCTTCTGATCGAGCCGGCCACGCGCGTCGCACGCGAGCGGGCGCTGGAGCCGGCCGCATCGCTCGCTCACATCGTCAGCGCCCAGCTCGGCGAGGACGCGGGCATGTTCGGCGCGGCCATGCTGGCGCTCGGAGGCGACGGCGAATGAGCGGGCGGCTGGTGATCGTCCCGACGCCGATCGGCAACCTCGAGGACGTGACGCTGCGCGCGCTGTCGGCACTGCGCGACGCGGATGTCGTCGCCTGCGAGGACACGCGCCGCACACGCGTGCTGCTGGAGCGCTTCGGCGTGCGTGCACCGCTCGTCTCCTACCACGAGCACAACGAGGCGGGCCGCTCGCGCGAGCTCGTCGAGCGCGTGCGCGCCGGGGAGGTGGTCGCGCTCGTCTCGGATGCCGGCACGCCGCTGGTGTCGGATCCCGGCTTCGTGCTGGTGCGCGAGGCGATCGCGGCGGGGGTCGCGGTCGAGGTGCTGCCGGGCCCGTCCGCGGTGCTGACCGCGCTCGTCGCTTCGGGTCTCCCGTCTGACCACTGGCGCTTCACGGGCTTCCTTCCGCGCAAGGCCGGCGAGCTGCGCTCCGTGCTGGCCGCGCCGGAGACGCTGGTGGCGTTCGAGTCACCGAAGCGCCTGGCGAAGACGCTCGCGGCGATCGATCCCGACCGCCCCGTAGCCGTGTGCCGAGAGCTGACGAAGCTGCACGAGGAGGTGGTGCGCGGGACCGCCGGCGAGCTGGCCGCGCGCTACGCGGATGTGGCGGTGAAGGGCGAGATCGTGCTGGTGGTCGGGCTGGCGCCGGACGACGGCGAGCGCGCGCTGCCGGACGAGGCGGTGGCCGCGTTCCGCGAGCTGGTGGCGTCGGGCGCGAAGCCGCGCAGCGCCGCGCGCGTGGTCGCCTCGCTCACCGGCACGAGCGCGAACGCCCTCTATGCAGCACGCGAATAGCCTTCGAGGACCGTGTCCTACTACCTGACGACGCCGATCTACTACGTGAACGCGGAGCCTCATCTGGGCCACGCGTACACCACGATCGCGGCTGACGTGCTGGCGCGGCACATGCGCCAGCGCGGGGAGGACGTCTTCTTCCTCACGGGCACCGACGAGCATGGCGAGCCCGTCGCTCAGGCGGCCGAGCGGCTCGGGATGACGCCGCAGGAGCTGGTCGACCAGAACGCGCCGAAGTTCAAGGACCTCACGCAGCGGCTGGGCGCCACCAACGACTTCTTCGTCCGCACGAGCGACCCCGAGCACAAGCAGGCGGTGCAGGAGATCCTCCAGCGCGTGCACGACGCCGGCCACGTCTACGCCGGCCACTACGAGGGCTACTACTGCCCGCGCTGCGCGGACTTCAAGTCCGACGCCGAGCTGATCGACGGGAACAAGTGCCCGATCCACCTGATCGTGCTGGAGCGCGAGGTCGAGGACAACTGGTTCTTCAGGCTGTCGGAGTTCCAGGATCGGCTCGAGCAGCTCTACACCGGCAACCCGAGCTGGGTGCTGCCCGACTTCCGTTACAACGAAGCGCTCAGCTTCATCCGCCAGGGCCTCCAGGACATCTCGCTCTCGCGCGGGCGGATCAGCTGGGGCGTCGAGGTGCCGTGGGAGCCGTCGCAGGTCTTCTACGTCTGGTTCGACGCTCTCCTCAACTACTACACGGCGCTCACCTACGCGCCCGGCGCTTCCGTTGAGCGCTTCTGGCCGCCGAGCGTCCAGCTGCTGGCCAAGGACATCCTCAAGTTCCACGCCGTCATCTGGCCGGCGCTGCTCATGGCCGCCGACCTGCCGCTGCCGAAGCAGCTCTACATCCACGGCTACCTCTTGATGGACGAGCACAAGATGTCGAAGTCGCTCGGCAACGTGATCGACCCGTTCCAGATCATCGACACCTTCGGCACCGACGCGCTGCGCTTCTACCTCATGCGCGAGGTGTCGTTCGGCCAGGACGGCAGCGTCTCGACCGAGGGCTTCGAGAATCGTTACACGACCGAGCTCGCCAACGAGTACGGCAACCTCGCGAGCCGCACGCTTGCGATGGTCGAGCGCTACCGCGACGGGCAGGTGCAGAAGCCCGCCGACAGCCTGCCCCTGAGCGAGCAGTTCGCGGGCATCGCAGACGACGTGAGCGGTCGCCTCGACCGGGTCGACATCACCGGCGCGCTTGACGCGATCTGGCAGCGCATTCGCGCGCTCAACGGCTTCGTGACCACCGAGGAGCCGTGGACACTGGCGAAGGACGAGGCCAACGCCGAGCACCTCGACGCCGTGCTCTACACGTTGACCGAGGGACTGCGCGTGGTGTCGCTGCTGCTGCACCCGTGGATTCCCGACGCCACGGACAAGCTGCTCGACGCGCTCGGCGAAGCCGGACGCGGCCTGACCGAGTTCGGCGACTGGCCGGGCGGCACGGTGTCGAGGATCGAGCCACTGTTCCCGCGCATCGATGGTTGACACCCACTGCCACCTCGACATGTGCGAGGACGGCGCGCTCGAGCGGGCGCGCGCGGCCGGCCTGTCGCGCATCGCGACCATCGGCATGAACAGCGAGTCGTGGCAGACCGCTACGGCGCTGGCGGACGAGAACGAGGACGTGTTCGCGATCGTCGGCGTGCATCCAAACGAGGCCGCGGGCTACGACGACGCGCGCATCGAGGAGGTGCGCGAGCGTGCCCTCGGCGCGAAGGTGGTCGCGATCGGCGAGACCGGCCTCGACTACTACCGCGACTACGCGCCCAAGGACGACCAGCAGCGCTCGTTCGCCGCGCACCTGGAGCTTGCCTCCGACCTCGGGCTGCCGATCGTGATCCACACGCGCCAGGCCGAGGCTGACACCTTCGACGCGTTGCGCGACTTCGGCGGCACGGTCGTGCTGCACTGCTTCTCGGCTCCCGCGCGTGTAGAGGAGTGCGTGGAGCGCGGCTACGTCTGCTCGTTCGCGGGCAACGTGACCTACCCGAAGTCGCGCGACCTCCAGCGCGCGGCGCGCGAGCTGCCGGAGGAGCTCCTGCTGGTGGAGACCGACGCGCCGTTCCTCGCGCCGCAGGCCGTGCGCGGCAAGCCGAACGAGCCCGGCAACGTCACGCACACGGCCGGGTTCGTCGCCGAGCTGCGCGGCGTCGGCTACGACGAGCTGGACGCGCTCGTCGAGCGCAACGCCGCACGCGTCTTCGGCTGGTGAGCAAGCAGTCGAGCCTGCGCCGGCTGCGCGAGTTCGGCGTGCGCCCCAACCGCGAGCTCGGCCAGAACTTCCTGATCGACGACAACATCCTGCGGCTGATCGGCACGGCGGCCGAGCTGGAGCCGGACGACGTGGTGCTCGAGGTCGGCGGCGGGCTGGGCGTGCTGTCGGAGTTCCTCGCCCCGGAGGTGGCGGCGCTGCACGTGGTGGAGATCGACGAGCGCCTGCGCGCCGCGCTGGAGGACGCCGTGGGAGGGGCCCACGGCGTCCAGCTGCATTTCGCGGATGCGCTCGAACTGGATTACTCGGCGCTCGACCCGGTTCCGACCAAGGTCGTGGCCAACCTGCCGTACGGGATCGCCGCGACCGTGGTGCTGAAGTCGATCGAGGAGCTGCCGGACGCGCAGCTGTGGGTGGCGATGGTCCAGCGCGAGGTTGGCGAGCGGATGGCGGCGCCGCCGGGGTCGAAGACCTACGGCGTGACGTCCGTGCTCGCACAGCTCTCGTGTGACGTGCGCGTTGTCCGGCGCGTGGCGCCGACGGTGTTCCACCCGGCGCCGAACGTGGAGTCGGCGATCGTGGCACTGCGCCGCCACTCGCCGCCGCCCTCACCGGCGGTGGTGGCGCTCGTGCACGCCGGGTTCGCGCACCGGCGCAAGGCGCTGCCGCGGGCGCTTGCGCTGTCGCCGGCCGCGCGACCGGGTCTGCGCGACCGTGCCCGCGAGGCGCTGGAAGCCATGGGCCATCCGGCCGACGAGCGCGCCGAGCGCCTCACGCCCGCCGAGTTCGCCGATCTGGCCGCGAGGCTGTCGGCGTGATCCGCGAGCTCGCGCCGGCGAAGGTGAACCTGGTCCTGCGGGTGGGGCCGCGGGCCGCGAACGGGCTGCACGAGGTGGCGAGCCTGTTTGCGTCACTCGACCTGGCCGACGTGGTCGAGCTGGAGCCGGCGCCGGAGGACTCGCTCGAATGCGAGGGGGTCGACGGGCCCAACCTGGCCGCCGCCGCCGTGGAGCGGCTGCGCCAGTTCGCGCCGTCGATGCCGCCGATGCGCGTGCGCATCACCAAGCGCATCCCGGTGGCCGCCGGGCTGGCCGGCGGCAGCGCGGATGCCGCCGCCGTCATCCGCGCGGCCAATTCGTTCCACGAGCTCCCGTTCGACGAGGACCAGCTGCGCAACATCGCCGCCCCGCTTGGCTCCGACGTGCCAAGCCAGATCGCGCCGGCGCACGCGGTCGTCACGGGCACCGGCGAGCGAGTGGAGCGCGTGGTGCTGCCCGCCATGGCGCTGCTGCTGGTGCCGTCGGCGGTCGGCCTGTCGACCAAACAGGTCTTCGACACGGCGCACGAGCTCGGGCTGCCGCGCGCCGCGCTCGAGGCGGCCGACCTGCACGAGCTGGCCGCGCAGCCGGTGGCGGTCATCGCCGAACGGCTGGAGAACGATCTCCAGCCCGCCGCGCTGCAACTGCGACCCGAGCTCGAGCGTGTGATCGAAGAGGTCAGGGCCGCGGGCGCGCTTGGCGTGCAGGTGAGCGGCTCGGGCCCGACGGTGTTCGGCGTCTTCGAGGATCGCGCCGCCGCCGATGAGGCAGCCGCCGGGATCCCGGGTTCGCTTGTGAGCATGGTCGCCGCTCGATGACGCCGGGCCACGCCTTCGCCGCCGTGCTGGCCGTGGCCGTCGCGGTTGCCGCGTTCCGGCGCCGCGATCGCCTCTCGGGCGAGCTCAAGGTGTTCGCGGGACTGGCGGTGGTCCTGCTGGCCGTGGTCGCCAGCGGCGTGCTGTCGGAGCTGCCGAGCGCCGAGAAGATCGTCCGCAACCTGGCCGACGCGCTCGGTAAGGGCACCTACGCGCTGGTCGGTGCGATGGCATTTCTCGAAACCGGCGCGTTCGTCGGCTTCATCGCGCCGGGCGAGTTCACGGTCATCCTCGGCGGCGTGATCGCGGGGGAGGGCACGATCGCGATCGTGCCGCTGATCGGCATCGTCTGGATCTGCGCGATCGCGGGCGACAGCATCAGTTTCCTGATCGGGCACAAGGTCGGCCGCCAGTTCCTCTTGAAGCACGGGCCGAAGGTCCGCATCACCGAAGAGCGCTTCCACAAGGTCGAGGACTACTTCGACCATCACGGCGGCAAGACGATCGTCATCGGCCGCTTCATCGGCTTCGTGCGGCCGCTGGCGCCGTTCATCGCCGGCGCGTCGCGCATGACCTACGGCACCTTCCTGCCGTACAGCATCGTCGGGACCGGGCTGTGGGGGACCACGTTCTGCCTGCTCGGCTACATCTTCTGGCGCTCGTTCGACCAGGTTTCGAAGATCGCCGGGCGCGCCACGCTCGGGCTCGCCACGCTGGCGCTGATCATCGGCGCCGTCGTCTACGTGCGTCGCCGCCTGCGGAACCCCGACGAGCGCGAGCGCGTGCAGCGCTGGATCGGCGCGCACCGGGCCACGCGCGCGATCCGCTTCTTCTGGCGCCGGCTAACCCCCGGGCACCTGGGCCTGGAGTTCACGACAACGATGGCCGTGGCGGTCGGGGCCGCCTACGCGTTCATCTTCTTCATGACCGAGCTGAACTCGGATCCCGCGCGCGTGTTCCCGCTCGACCGGACGGCGTTCGACGTCGCGTCGCACCTGCGCGACGACACCGTCACCAGCGTGGCCAAGCTCGTGGCGGACGCCGGCTCGCTGCCGTTCGTGCTCGTGCTGGTGGTGGCGGGCTCGGTCGTGCTTGCGCTGCGGCGGCGGCCGCTCGACCTGTTCGCGCTGGCCGGCGGCTTCGCGTTCGTGGTGCTCGCAGCGCACCTGGCGAAGGCGGGCATCGACCGCCCGCGGCCGCCACATGCGCTCACGGGCACCGACGGATCGTCGTACCCGAGCGGGCACTCGGCCTACGCGACCGCCTACGTCGCGATGGCGGTCATCGCCACGCGGGTGCTTGGCGGGGTGGCCACGCGCTCGTTTCTGGTGCTCGCGGGCTTGGTCGTCGCCGCGGCGATCGGCGCCACGAGGATCTACCTGCGCGCCCACTACCTCTCGGACGTGATCGGTGGCTACGGTCTGGGGCTGGCGATCTTCGCGGGCTGCGCGGCGATCGCCTTGGTGGTCGGCTTCATCCGCCAGAATGGCGGCTCGCGGAGCACCTGACGACGATGTCATCGCTGAGTGGAGAGACAATCGCAATCGGCGCCGCCGCCGCGGCGTGCGCGATGGCGTGGGCGGTTTTCATCCTCGCGCCGGCCTGGACCTCGTATGGGCGGCTGTGGGAGCGCATGGCCGCCAGCTTCCTGACGCTGTTCATCCTCGCGACGCTGCTCGGGATCGGCGTCGTGGTGGGGCTGGCAGTCGTCTGGGCGTTCACGTCGAACGCCTGAGCGGGTCGTACCTAGACTCTCGGGCATGGCGGTAGGCCAAGAGCGCCCTACCGATGCTTCTCCTGGCTCGGCCGAAGGGCTGGAGGCCGTCGCCGAAGTTGTCGAAGCCGGCGACGGGATTCCCGCACTCGCGCGAGCGCTCGGCCGGGCATTGGAGGCAAGCGTCGCAATCCTGGATCGCTCCAGCAGCGTCCTGGCGGTCGCATGCGCTTCGCCGGCCGACGAGCGCGCGGTGCTGGAGGCACGCGAGGGCGTCGAGCGGCTCGACCTGATGGTGGGCGGCGCGCTGGTGGGCGAGCTGCGGCTGCGCGCCCCCAGCGGAAGCGAGCTGCCGATCGGCCTGGCCCGTGCGCTCGCCGCGCTGGCGGCGCTCGAGCTCGAGCGCGCGGCGCAGCCCGACCGCGCGAGTGAGGAGGCCACCGGCCGCTTCCTGCGCGACGTCTTCCAGCGGCGCGTGACCGACCGCGAGAACATCCTCGCCCGCGGCAAGGAGATGGCCGCCGACCTCTCCGACGGAGCCGGCGTGCTCGTCACCCGCGCGCACCCGCGGGTGCCGACCGAGGGCGACTGGCGGGCCCGCGTGGCCGGTGCCGTCGGCCGCGGAGCGCGCCGCGCCGCGCGCGGAGCGCTTGTCGGCTGGGTCGAGATGAACGGCACGCCGGAGCTTGCGGCGCTGATCCCGGGGGCCGACCCGGCGCTGATGCGGCGCGTGATCGACGCCGTTTCGGCCGAGCTGAACGGCGGGTTGTCGGGCTTCCAGACCGCGGTCGCCAGCAGCCGCACGGTCAGCGATCCCGTCGACCTTCACCGCGCGGCCGCGGAGGCCGTGCTCACGGCCAACGTGGCGGAGGCGCGCGGTGCGGAGACCCTGACCTTCGAGGAGACCGGCTCGTACCGGCTGCTGCTCACGGCGATCAGCGAGGACCCGTCCGAGCTCCACCGCTTCTTCGACGAGACCGTGGCGCCGCTGATCGGCTACGACGAGCAGTACGAGACGGAGCTTGTCAGGACGCTTGACACGTTCCTCGACGAGGATGCGAACGTGGCGCGCACGGCAGAGCGCCTGTTCACGCACCGCCACACGATCCGCTATCGGCTGGAGCGGGTACGTGAGCTGACCGGGCTGGACGTCGGCTCGACCGACGGCCGCGAACGGCTGGGCCTGGGCCTGAAGGCAATGCGCGTGCTGGGCATGGCCCCGCCTGGAGGCCCGGCGCTGGAGGCGGGCGCCGAAGCGGGCCGCGTTCCGCGCGACGAGAAGGACCGCTAGCAGGGTGGTCGTGCGCGGCTAGCCTCGAATCGATGGAGGCAGCCGTGGATCGCATCGACGCACGGGTCTGGAAACTCAGTGCGGTCGTCCTCTTGGGATCGGTCATGTCGATCCTCGACACGACGATCGTGAACGTGGCGCTCGACACGCTGCGCCGCGACCTGCACAGCTCGATCGCGCAGATCCAGTGGGTGGTTACGGGCTACATGCTGTCGCTGGCCGCGGTGATCCCGATCACCGGCTGGGCGGCGCGCCGCTTCGGGGCGAAGCAGGTCTACCTCACGTCGCTCGTGCTGTTCCTGATCGGCTCGACGCTGTGCGGCTTGGCCCAGTCGACCGAGGAGCTGATCGTCTTCCGCGTGCTCCAGGGGATCGGCGGCGGCATGATCCTGCCGATCGGCCAGCTGATGATGGCCGACGCCGCGGGCCCGAAGCGGATGGGCCGGGTGATGTCGATCATGGCCGTGCCCGTGATGCTCGCGCCGATCCTCGGCCCGGCGCTCGGCGGCGTGATCGTGGACAACACCAGCTGGCGCTGGATCTTCTTCGTGAACATCCCGATCGGGATCGTTGCGGTGATCAGCGCGTTCAGGCTGCTGCCCAAGGTCGAGCGGATGACCGCGCAGGCGCTCGACGTGCGGGGGCTGCTGCTGATGGCCACCGGGCTGCCGCTGATCACCTACGGACTCGCCGAGATCGGGCAGACGGGCGGCTTCACCTCGGGCAAGGTGATCGTGCCGGCCGTGCTCGGAGTGCTGCTGGTCGCGGCGTTCGTGCTGCATGCGCTGCGCGTGCCGAACCCGCTGCTCGACCTGCGCCTGTACAAGCGCGCCACCTTCGCGTCGGCGTCGTTCACGATGTTCTGTCTGGGCGCGGCTCTGTTCGGCGCGATGATCCTGCTGCCGCTCTACTGGCAGGGGATCCGTCACGAGAGCGTGGTCGACACCGGGCTCTTGACCGCGCCGCAGGGCCTGGGCGCGGCGCTGGTGATGCCGATCGCCGGCAAGCTCACCGACCGCTTCGGCGGAGGGCCGCTGGCGCTGATCGGCGTGATCGTCTGCTCGCTGGGCTCGATCCCGTTTGGGCTGATCGGAGCGCACACCTCGGTCAGCTGGCTGTGCGTGGCGATGTTCGTGCGCGGCACGGGTATCGGCTTCGCCTTCATGCCGGCGATGGCCGCCGCCTTCGCGGCGCTCGATCGCTCCGACCTGGCGCACGCGACCCCGCAACTGAACGTGCTGCAACGCGTGGGCGGGTCGATCGGCACCGCGGTGCTTGCCGTGGTGCTCCAGCGCTCGCTGGTCGGCGCGCGGGGCCTCGAGGCGCAGGCGGGCGCCTACGGAACCGCGTTCTGGTGGGCGCTTGGAATGACAGCGCTGGCGATCGTCCCTTGCGTGATCCTGATGCGCTCCGAGCGAGCGGCCCGGGCGCAGCTGCGCGCGGGCTCGGCGGCAGAGGACGAGGCGCTCGCGGAGGCCATGGCGGCCTGAGGCGCGGCGGGGTTGCGCGCGTGGTGCGGGCGGTCTAGCTTCGAAGTGTGAAACGGCTGCCGGCACTCCTGCTGGTGTTGGCGCTTGTGTGTCTGCCTGCGGTGCTGGCGTCGGCAGACGACGGCTCGGCGGCCAACGAGCAGGCCGCGCAGCAGGACGTCGTCGAGTTTCTGTCGCTGCTCCGGCTGCCGGCCGGGGCGGTGGAGGTGGACGAGAACCCGGCGGCCAACCCCGCATTGCTCGATTCGGCTTCGGCGCCAGCGACGCCGAACCTGGTGGACCTGCACCAGTTCTGGCGCGTGCCGGGCGAGCCCGCAGGCGTGCGGAACTGGATCGAGCGCAACCTGCCCGCCAAGGCCCGGATCGTCGGCTCGGCTAGCGGAGGCCGAGCCGGACAGCAAGATCTGTGGTCGGTCACGTTCGGTCGCCGGCCGATCCCGGACGTGCTCAGCCTCCGACAGCTCGTGGCCACGACCACGCCGGCTGCCGGGGGCGGCACGGCGTTGCGTGTCGACGCTCAGGATGTCTGGACGGTTCCGCGACCCGCCGCCGCCACTGTCCCGACGGGCGCCACTTCACTGTCAGTGCTCGTTCGCGGTCCCGGGCCCGGCCGCCGGGTCGCTGCGCGCATGCGCGTGACCGCGCCTGCGCGGATCGCAATGGTCCGTCGCATGTTGAACCGTCTTCCACTCGTGCAGCCCGGCGGCGTAATCGGGTGCCCCTTGGACCGCGGGATCCGAGCTGTGCTCACATTCCGGAACTCGCAATCGTCAACGCCCGTCGCGCGCGCGGTCACCCAGTTGGGAGGGTGCGGAAGCGTGTTCCTGAGCATCGCGGGAGTGGCGCAGCCGGAGCTTGCCGGGTACGGCCTCCTTGACGATCTCGAGGCCGGGCTCGCCCGTCAGTTCGACCTGACCGAGTTCGACGACTCCACCCATGTGCAGCCGCTGCCCGTCGTGAGCGTCGCGGTAGGGCGGTCGCCGGGCGGTGTCGGTTTTCGCGCCGTCGCGTACCGCGATCAGCGACTGGGCGTCTGCGTCGAGCTGTTCGAGTCCGGAGTCCGGCGGGGGCTGACCTGCTTGCCACATCCTCGCGGCCCGAGATCGTCCACGTCCCCGGCGTTCACCTGCTACCCGCGTGCGCTCAGCGCGATGCTCGTGCTGGGCGGCGCGGGAGCAACCGGCGCGACCGGGCAGTTCGCCGACAGCCGGCGCGCGAGTGCGCGGGCGTACCGAATCAAGCCAGGCTCGCGGACCACGCACATCGGGCTGGTCAACGACCAGGTCGTGCGCCTCACAGAGCCCGTCACCGTTCACCTGGGCTACACGGGACCGGTCATGATCGGATTCCGCCGCGGCATCAGCGATCTGGACTCGGTCGACATAGCCGGAAGCCACGAGCACCTCGTGCTGGCGTCCGGGTCCTTTGCCCAGTGCTGACGCCGCTCATGCTGCCGGCCGTTCTGCCCCAGGTGGTTCGCGGGCGCTGGAGTCACGCTCCCGCTCGTAGACCCTGACCCACTTGCGGATCGCGTTGTCGGAGACGCCGTACTTGCGGCCGACCGCGCTGTACCCGAGATCTGCGATCTCGCTCATGAGCTGCTCGTAGGGCGGGCGCTCGACCAGCCGCAGGTGCGGCTTGGGACCGATGCTGCGGCCGTGGTTGCGTTTCGCGCAGCTGATCGAGCAGAACATCTGCTGGCGGTACTTGGGTTCGAACGCGGCACTGCATTCACCGCAATCACGTGAGGCAGGCCGGCGCTCGTTGTTGCGCCCGCAGTGCGTGTCGAACGTGGCAGCGCAGTTAGGGCATGCGATGCGGAGGTTCTCGAGGCGGTTGTCGACCGCATCGCCATTGATGTGGTCGAGGATCAACGACATCCGCCTGCCCTTCCAGAGCTCGCCCTGGCCGCACAGCTCGCATGCCCGCTCCTTGATCCCCTCGCGGTAGAGCCGCTCCTTCAGATAGGAGCGCTTGACAGGCGAGCCGTGGACGAGGAGCTCCTCGATTGGCCGCAAGCGGCGACGCAATGCACGGGCTCTGACGGCTGCCGGGTCGAAGTGGTCGGTGGGGATGTCCCAGCGGGCTGCCCACTTCTGGATCGTCCTGTGGTTGCCGCCGGCGGCGCGCATACCGAGCAGACGGAGGGCCTGCGCCCACGAGTCGGCGGCGCCTATCGCTTCCCGGGCCTCCTGTTCGGTGAAGCGTATCCTGCTCACGAACACATGTTCCCATGAGCAGCGGACTGAACGAGCGGGACTGGGGGGCAGGGTCTTGAACCCCGGCCTCGACTTCCAAAGAGTCGCGTGCTACCGCTTACACCACCCCCCAAAGGGTCCCCCAGCATAGGCGCCGCTACGCTCCGCCACGTGCCTTCGCGCCCCACCGTGCTGGTCATGGCGGCCGGCCATGGAACCCGGATGCGGTCGCAGACTCCGAAGGTTCTCCACCCGGTCTGCGGGCGCCCGATGCTGCACTGGACGATCGCTGCCGCGACCGAGGCAGGCGCCGAGCGGATCGTTGTCGTCGTGCGCCCCGGCGAAGGCGTTGAGGACGCCCTTCCCGACGGCGTAACGGCCGCGCCGCAGACCACTGGCGAGGGCACCGGCGCCGCCGTGCTCGCCGCCCGCGACCACGTCGAGGCCGGCCAAACCGTGGTGATCCTCTCCGGCGACCACCCGCTCGTCTCGGCGGACACCGTCGCGCAACTCGTCGCAACCCACGAGGACCAGAACGCCGCCGCCACGCTGCTGACCACCGACAAGCTCGACCCGACCGCCTACGGCCGCATCGTGCGCGACGACCAAGGTCACGTCGCCAGCATCGTCGAGACGAAGGACCCGACAGGCGTCGCCCCCGAGCACCTGGCCATCCAGGAGATCAACCTCGGGGCCTACGCGTTCGACGCAGACGCCCTCTACGCGGCGCTCGACACCGTCACCGAGCAGGGCGGCGAGCTCTATCTCACCGGCGTGTTCGAGATCTTCAGCCGCGACGGCCGCACGATCGCCGCGCACCTGACCGACGACATCCTGGCCGCCCAGGGCGTGAACACCCGCAAGGACCTGATCGAGGTCGAGCGCCACGCTCGCCGCCGCATCCTCGACCAGCACGCGCTGAACGGCGTGAGCTTCCCGAACCCCGACTCCGTCACGGTCGACGTCCACGTGGAGATCGGCACCGACACCACGATCGAGCCCGGCACGGTCCTGCGCGGCAGCACGCAGATCGGCAGCGGCTGCACGATCGGCCCCAACTCGACGCTGATCGACGCGGAGATCGGCGACAACGTGACGGCCCTGCACGCCTACATCACGACTGCCCTGGTTGAGGACGACGTGACGATCGGCCCGTTCGCCTACCTCCGTCCCGGCACCCGGATCGGGCGCGGCGCCAAGATCGGCACCTACGTCGAGGTCAAGAACTCGAACGTGGGCGAGGGGACCAAGATCCCGCACCTGTCCTACATCGGCGACGCCGACATCGGCGCGGGCTCCAACATTGCCGCCGGCAACATCACCGCCAACTACCACGCCGGCAAGCGGCTCAAGTCCCGCACGACGATCGGAAACTCGGTGAAAACCGGAGTTGACACGATGTTTGTAGCCCCGGTAGACGTCGGCGACGGCGCTTACACTGCGGCTGGGTCGGTCATCACGGAGGACGTGCCGCCTGGCGCGCTGGCCGTGGGACGGGCAGAGCAGAAGAACGTCGAGGGCTACGCGGAGCGACTGGAGACGGAATCAGGCGATGGCAAGCCTTGAGGTGGACACACGTCCGGTACCACCGACGGTCCTGGACGCCAATTACGACAAGCGGCTGATGATCGCCGCCGGGCGCTCCAGCGAGGAGCTCGGCGGCAAGATCGCGGACCGCCTCGGCGTCACGCTCACGAACCCGGGCCTGAAGACCTTCAGCAACGGCGAGATCTACTGCCGCTACGAGGAGTCGATCCGCGGCGCCGACATCTTCCTCGTCCAGTCGACCGCCGGCAACGCGGGCGCGGGCCTCACCGCCAACGACGCGCTCGTGGAGCTGCTGGTCATGATCGACGCCGCCGTCGGCGCCTCGGCCCACCGCGTCATCGCCGTCACCCCCTGGTACGGCTACTCGCGCCAGGACAAGAAGTCCGCCCCGCGCGAGCCGATCAGCGCCCGCCTCGTGGCCCGCATGCTCGAGACGGCAGGCATCTCGCGCCTGCTCACGATGGACCTGCACGCGGGCCAGCTCCAGGGCTTCTTCTCGGCCCAGACCCCGGTCGACCACATGACCGCGCTGCCCATGCTCAGCCAGTACGTGCACGACCAGATGGGCGATGTCAACAACCTTGTCATCGTCGCGCCGGACGCCGGCCGCGTGAAGCTGACGCGCAACTTCGCGCGCAAGGTCGGCGCTCCCTACGCGCTAATGGAGAAGGAGCGACCCGCCCACGGCGTGGCCGAGATCGGCCGCGTGATCGGTGACGTCCGCAACCGGGTTGCCGTGATCGTGGACGACATGATCGACACTGGCGGCACGCTCGCCGCCGCCGCTCGCACCGTCATGGACGAGGGTGCCAAGGAGGTCTGGGCGGTCGCCACCCACGGCGTCTTCTCCGGCAAGGCGTTCGAGAACCTCACCGAGTCGCCGCTGTCGGGCATCGTCGTCACCGACACGATCCCGATCAACCCCGACGCGCCCGACCTCATCCGCGTCATCTCGACGGCCGAGCTGCTCACGGAGTCGATCCGCAAGATCTTCACCGACGACTCCGTCTCCGAGATCTTCGCGGGCGAGAACCAGCTGTTCTGAGCCCACTCGAGCTCCACGAGCTGACCGACGGCGGTCAGCCGCCGGAGGACATCGCGCGGCGGATCACAGCGTTCATCGAGCCAGCCACCCAGACGCTCGAGCTCGCCCTCTACGACGTTCGCCTGCCGGGCCCGATCGGCGACCAGGTGGCGGACGCCATCCGCGCCGCGCAGTCGCGCGGCGTCAAGGTCCGCCTCGTCTACAACGTCGACCATCCACACCCGATCCCGGTCCCGCCGCCGCCATCCACCGACGCGTCGATCCTCGAGACGCTCGGCGTTCCGATGAAGCCGATCCCCGGCGACCGCGACCTCATGCACCACAAGTACGTGGTCCGTGACGGGCGCGACGTATGGACCGGCTCGATGAACTGGACGCTCGACTCGTGGACGCGCCAGGAGAACGTGATCGCGGTGGTGACAGGCGACGCCGGCGTGGCACGAGCCTTCCAGCAGGACTTCGAACAGCTCTGGCGCCGTGCGGAGGTGGAGGGCAGCGGCAACTTCGACACCCCGAAGGCGGCCATCCGGCCCTGGTTCTGTCCCGGCCGCGGCGAGGTGCTCTCGCAGCGGATCGCCGCGGCGATCGCGCGCTCGCGCAAGCGCGTGCGGATCGCATCGCCGGTGATCACGGCGGCGCCCGTGGTGGCCACGCTCGCGCAGGTGGTCAGCGATGGCCGCTGCGACGTCGCCGGCGTGGTCGACGGCACGCAGATGCGCGAGGTCTTCGGCCAGTGGCACGAGAACGGCAACGCAGCCTGGAAGCTGCCGCTGATCGAGCGCGTGCTGGAGCGTGGCGACTTCAGCGGCAAGCCGTCGACTCCCTACACGCCGTCCTCCGTCCACGACTTCATGCACGCGAAAGTGACGGTGTGCGACGACCACCTCTTCGTCGGCTCCTTCAACCTCTCGCACTCGGGCGAGCAGAACGCCGAGAACGTGCTCGAGGTCGCTGACGCCGCGCTGGCGGATCAGATGGCGGCGTTCATCGACGCCGTGCGCTCTCGCTACCCGGCGGCGCCTCTGCCCGGCCCGCAGGGAAAGCCCTGAAGTTCGGCGCCGCGGAAGATCTCGGCCACGATCTGGTGCGGCTCGTCCACTATCTGGATCAGCCCGAGGTCGGCCGCGCCGATCTTGCCCTCCTCGAGCACGCGCGCGCGCAGCCAGTCCACGAGTCCTGACCAGTAGTCGCTTCCCACCAGCACGACCGGGAAGTGGCGCGTCTTGCCGGTCTGGCTCAGCGTGAGCGCCTCGAACAGCTCGTCGAGCGTGCCGAAGCCGCCGGGGAAGACGACGAACCCGACCGAGTAGCGCACGAAGAAGAGCTTGCGCGTGAAGAAGTAGTGGCAGGTCATCTGCACGTCGAGGTACGGGTTCTCGTGCTGCTCGAACGGCAGCTCGATGTTGATGCCGATCGAGCGCGAGCCGCCCTCCTTGGCCCCGCGGTTGGCCGCCTCCATGATCCCCGGGCCGCCGCCGGTGATGACCTCCATGCCGTCGGCGCTCAGCTCACGGGCGACCGAGCGGGCGAGCTCGTACTGCCAGTGTCCCTCGGGCACCCGCGCCGAGCCGAAGATCGACACCGCGCAGCCGCAGTCGCGCAGCAGGTCGAAGCCGTGCTCCAGCTCCGCCTGGATCCGCGCGACCCGTCCGGCATCGTCGTGCTCAGACTCAAGACACGGCGCCTGGGCCTGGATGATCTCCTCGTCGGAGGTGCGGGCCTTGTCGGTCAACGGTCCTCCTCCAGGCCCAGTGCCGCGCGCAGAGCGGCGACATCGCGCAGATCCTCGTCACGCCCCGCGTGCTCCTTCATCGCGATCAGATGCTGTGCCGACGCGAACCAGAGGCGAGCGCCGATTTCCTCGAACTCCTCGGAGTCGGCCGCCGCGCGCAACTCGGCAAAGGGCAGCTCACCATCGTCGTCCTCGACATAGGGCATGAGATCGAGACGGCCGAGACGCGTGTAGAGCGCCCAGTTGCCGGTGCCCTCGACGAGTCCCGCACGGGTGAATGGCACCGGCATCTCGTCGGGAGCGAAGTCTCCGAACTCTGCCGGCCGGGCGTCCAGTGCGAGGAGCGCATCCCAGAGCCGCGACACGTTTGCCTCATCCGGCGCCGGGACGATGTCCACGTCCTTCGTCGCCCGCACATAGCCGTGAAGACCGACCGCGAAGCCGCCGATCACGACGAACTCGACGTCGTGCTCGCACAGCGCCCGTAACAGGCCCCAGAAGTCGGGACGGGTGTGGGGGCCTGGTGCCGCCAGGGCTGTCATCGGCCCGCCGCCGCTTGACGTTCGCGTGCGCGAGCGGCCATGGCGTGCAGGGTCTCCGACAGGGTCACCGTGGTGCGCAGCCGATCGGCGGGGCTCGTGTGGAGGTACTCGTAGCGCAACTCGCGCGCTGGCGAGTTCGGACGCGGCTTCGGCGCCAGGCGCTTGCCGAGCGCCGTGATTGCCGCGGCGACCGGCCGTGCCTCGCCCTCATGTCGTCGTACCTCGGCGGCCAGCCGCAGCAGGGCGTCGCGCTCGATCAGCTCGCGCGAGGATCCCGGCCTGGTCACGGTCGCGAGCGCGCCGGCCCGCACCCAGCGCTCCAGCGCCTGGGGGCTGATGCCGAGTGCCTCAGCGGCACGGTGTTTCGGAATCCCCACGTCCAGGCGCGCGCGCAGCTGCCTGATCACCCGCGCCGCGCGCCGGCGCTCCTCGGGGTCGCGCACGGCGGTGCGGACCCGCTGGAGATCCATGATCTGCTCCACCAGCTCGTTGACGGGATGTGCCGCGGAGATGCTCCGAGTCTAGATCAAGTTGATGTTGCGGGAGGGTTTTCATCAAGAAGAAGCCTCGCGCCCGATCCGCTGAATCGCTTCGAGCGCCTCGACGTCGATCAGGTCCTGCGGCAGGCCGGCGGCGCGCTTCATCGCCAGCAGGTCCTCGATCGACGCGACCCGGACCTCGCGCCCGTCGAGCTCGATCGGCTGGGCGCGCTCGCGAAGCTCTGGATAGGGAGGGCCACCAGGCGGCGATGCAAGCAGGTCGAGCGGTCCGGCAGCAGTGGTCAGCGTGAGGATCTCGGTCGCGCGCAGCGTGCGCCCGTCCGGCACGAACGGCACCAGCTCCGCCACGCCGCGCAGGCGGGCGTCCAGCTCGACGAGCGCTCCTCCGAGCGCCGACAGGTTGTCAGGCTCGGTGGAGTAGGTGATGTCGGTGTCGAGCGTTGTGCGGATGTGGCCGTGCGCGATCACGGCGATCCCGCCGATGACCACGAAGTCCACGCCTGCGGCGGCGAGCCGGACGAGCAGGCTGTCGGGCGAGCTCATCCCGGCGCGCGGGCGCCCGCCGTGGCGATCGTCCGCGCGCCGGCCAGCAGCCGCCCGGCGGCCGCGATCCGCTCGGCCGGCGTCAGCCGCAGCGCCTCGCGCAGCAGCGTCTCGTCCACGGCGCTCTTGCGCGGGGCCAGGCGCAGCTCCAGGCCGTAGCCCGTCGCCGCCAGCGCACGCTCGAGCGTGCGCAGGGTGGGGTTCGCGCCCGGGCGCTCCAGCTGCGCGATCGCGCCCTGGGTCACGCCGACGCGGCGCGCCAGCTCGGCCTGCGTCAGCCCCGCCTTCTCGCGAGCGTCCTTGAGAATCGACATGAGCTGTAACTGATATTAGTGCGAGCTAATCAGGAATGGAGAACTTCTGGACTCGCTTCTCGCCGCGGGCCTCGAAGTAGGCCCACTCCTCGCGACCGAGCTCGGTCGCGGGCTCGTCGGCGAACCACCACTCGCGGCCGATCCGGTGCCAGTTGCGCGTTGCGCGCAGCTGCCCGAGGACGGCCAGCACGCCGGTCTCCATCCGCCGGCCCATCAGCTCGTTCGCGGGGATGTTCTCGCGGCGCCAGAGGTCGTAGAAGCCGGCGCGCGGGTCGGTCACGGCGGCGATGGCGTTCATCACGAGCTGCGAGTCGACGGTGATCTCGCGGTCCTCCATGTACCAGCCGCCGATCACGCGCACGTGCTCCATCAGCCGCTCGGCATCGACGCGCTCGGGCTTGTGCAGGAAGCCCAGGTCGTGCAGCGCGTGGCGCAGGCGGTCGGGGTCGTTGTCGAAGGCGGCAGCGATCGCCGTCACCTCGAGCGCAATCTGCTCCTTGTCGAGCTGCTTGGTCATCCCGAAGTCGAGGAAGGCGACCTTGCCGTCGTCCATCAGCAGGTAGTTGCCCGGATGAGCGTCGGCGTTGAAGTGCTGGATGTGGTAGATCGAGCCGAAGCAGAAGCGGAAGACGATCTCGCCGAAGCGGTCACGCTCGGGCTGCGGCTGCGCCTTCACGTAGTCGAAGTCGTGGCCGTCGACCCACTCACTCACGAGCACGCGCCCGCGCGACAGTCGCGTGACCACGTCGGGCACGTAGATGAACGGGTGGCCGCGATAGGCCCGCGCGAACGTGCGCTGGTTCTGCGCCTCGAACTCGTAGTCGAGCTCCTCGAGCACGCGTTCCTTCAGCTCGGCAGCGGCCGCGTTGGCGTCGAGGCCGGGCGCGAGGGCCTTGGCCATGCGGATCAGCATCTGGGCGTTCTGGAGGTCGGCCCGCAGTGCCTCAGCGATGCCGGGGTACTGCACCTTCACCGCCACCTTGCGCCCGTCGTGCAGCACCGCGCGGTGCACCTGGCCGATCGAGGCGGCCGCGGTGGCCTCGTGCTCGAAGTCTTCGAACAGCTCCTCCACCGACTCGCCGTCCCACTCCTCCTCGAGCACGGCCTTGACCTTCTTCCACGGCATCGACGGCGCTTCGGAGCGCAGCGAGGCGAGCTTGTCCTGGTAGAGCTCGCGGTACTCCTCGGGGATGAACTCGGTGTCGATGAACGACGCCAGCTGGCCGATCTTCATCGCCGCGCCCTTCATCGTCCCGAGCACGTCGACCATGCGCTCGGCGGCCTCGAGATGGCGCGCGTCCATCGCCTCGGTTGCCTTGTCCTTGTCGCGCACGAGGTTGGCCGCGCGCGTGCCGGCGTAGCGCGCGCCCTGAGAGCCGATCACGGTTCCCACCTTGGCCGTGCGCCGGACGCGCCCCTGCGGCAGATCGTCCTTCGCCATTCCCGGGCAGGCTACTGCCGACAGCTAGACTGCCCCGTTCCGATGGCCAGTGACAGACCGACAATCGACGTCCAGAAGCGCGAGCAGTTCGGGTCGCGCGTAACGCGCCGCCTGCGCAAGAGTGGCAAGGTGCCCGGTGTCGTCTACGGCGGTGCCGAGGGCAGCAACGTCAGCTTCGAGGCCGACGCCCGCGAGCTTCGCCGCGTGCTGATCGGCTCGGGCGCGCTGATCGACCTGAAGGTCGACGGCACGGCGCGGCCGGTCATCTTGAAGGACATGCAGCAGCACCCGGTCCGTGGCGACCTGATGCACGTCGACTTCGTCGAGGTTCGCCTCGACCAGGCGATCCAGACCACGGTCGCGCTGCACGCGATCGGCGGCGAGGAGGCACCGGGGGTCAAGGAGGGCGGCGTGCTGGAGCTGCCGACCCACCAGCTGAACATCGAGGCGCTGCCGACGGCGATCCCGGACGAGATCACGATCGACGTCTCCGGGCTCGGCATCGCCGAGACGATGCACCTGTCGGCCGTCACGGCGCCCGAGGGCGTCACCTTCCTCGACGATCCCGAGGAGACGATCGTCGCGACCATCGTCATCCCATCCGAGGAGCCGGAGGAGCCGGAGCTCGAGGAGGAGGCTGGGGTGGTCGGCGAGGACGGCGAGCCAAGCGGCAGACGGGCGCCCACGAGGCGACGAGGCCAGAAGCTGCCGGTCGAGGCGTTCCGAGGACGCCTCAGAGGAGTCCTGAGCTTTCTCCGCGGCGCGATTCACGCGGACTGGCTGATCGTCGGCCTGGGCAACCCCGGGCCGCGCTACGCGGGCACGCGCCACAACGTCGGTTTCGCCGTGCTCGCGGAACTGGCGAAGCGCTGGGACATGCCGCGCGCGAAGGACAAGTACAAGGGTCGCTTCACGGTCGGGCGCACCGGCCCGGGCGGCCCGCACGTGGCGCTGCTCGAACCGCAGACGTTCATGAACGACTCGGGCCAGTCGGTCGGGCCGGCGCGCGGAGCCCTGCCACCTGGATCTCGACCACGTGGTCGTGATCCACGACGAGATCGACCTGCCGTTCGGGCGCATCGAGTCGCGGATCGGTGGCGGGCTCGCGGGCCACAACGGGCTGAAGTCGCTGAAGCAGGGGCTGGGCTCGGCGGACTTCAGGCGCGTGCGCGTGGGGGTGGGGCGGCCGGACACGACCGACCCGGAGATCGTCTCCGCGCATGTGCTGGGACGCTTCGGGCGAGCAGGCGGCCGACGTGCAGGACCTGATCGAGCGAGCGGCCTCCGAGGTCGAGCGAGTCATAGCTTAAAGACGGGGCCTGGCCCCGTCTTTAGGTTGTGTTCGTATTCGACCAGCGGCAGCCCGAACTCCGGCTCCGGGTCTGTCTCGCCTGAGAGGGTCCAGCCCTCGCGCTCGTAGAAGTGGCGCGCCTGGGCTGCGCCCTCGGGCGTCCACAGCACCATTCGCGTGAAGCCGCGCCGGGCGGCCTCCTCGAACACACGGTCCATCAGCGCGCCCGCCAGGCCGCTGCCCTGCCAGTCCCGGCGCACGAACATCTGCCACAGGTAGACGGTCCCCGGCGGCGGGGGGTCAGCCTTCGCCGCGGTGGTCAAGGACAGCGAGACGATGCCGGCCGTCTCGTCGCCTGACTCGGCCATCAGAACCCACGCGCGCTCGGGGTCGCTGAACGCCAGGTTCAGCCGCTCGGCGACCTCCGGCGGCGGCATGGGCGCCTCGAATCCGGGCGCCCATTCGCTGTAACGCGCGATCTCGGCTCGCACCAGCCCGACCACGCGCTCGACGTCGCCCGCTCCCGCCAGCCGCAGCGAAATTCCGTCTGGAGGCGCCCTCATAGACTCAGTGTGAACGACGCGGCCCGGGGATTTCCGGGTCGTTCGTGCTGCCCGGATGCCACTTCGCCAACTGCTCGCATACGCCCAGAGAGAGCCCGACGTCGGGCGCTTGGCCGCTGCCGCAGAGCGTGAGCCGCAGCGCGTCTTCGCCTCCGCCAGCCTGCGCCCGTACCTGCTGGCCGGCCTGCTCGACCTGGACCCGCAGCGCCCGGCGCTGGTGATCGCAGGTGACGATCGTGCCGCACGCGACCTGGCCGGCGACCTGAAGGCCTACCTCGCGCCGCGCGAGGTGCGCTTCTACCCGAGCCGCGGCGTGCGCTACGAGTCGAGCCTGACGCCGCCGCCGCACCTGGTGGGCCTGCGGATCGCGGCGCTCGACGCACTTGTCCCCCCGAATGAAGGTCTGACAGACCTTCATACGGGGGACGCTGCGGTTGTCGTTGCCAGCGCCACCGCGCTCTCCGAGAAGGTGCCCGACCCCGAGCTTCGCCCTCACGGCTTCACGCTCGACAAGGGCTCCCAGATCGACGTCGCCGCCACGCTCGACCAGCTCGTGGCCTGCGGCTACGAGCGCGTCGACCAAGTCGAGGAGCGGGGCCAGTTCGCGCTGCGCGGCGACATCCTCGACATCTATCCGGCTACCGAGGAGCGCGCGGTGCGCTGCGAGCTCTTCGACGTCGAGGTCGAGCGGCTGACCTGGTTCTCCACCTTCACGCAGCGCTCGCTGGAGGACGCCGAGCACGTGGAGATCGAGCCGGCGGCTGAGCTCGCGCCCGAGCACCGCGAGCTCGCGGAGATGGCCGCCGAGAGCGCGGTCGAGGACCGCCCGGACATCGCCCAGGTGCTGCCGCTCGACCGCTTCCGCGCGCTGCTCGACCTGATCCCGCCGCAGACCCAGATCGTGGTCGCCGCCGAGGAGGACGTGGGCCCGTCGCTCGAGGACTGGTGGAAGGACGTCTGCACGAGCTTCCACGACGAGGAGGCGCACCAGCTCTACCAATCGCCCGAGCTGCTCGAAGCGCAGCTGCGCGAGCGCGCCGCGCTGTGGGTGTCGAGCATCTCCGGCGACCAGCCGCACGTCTTCCGTGCCCAGGCGGCCGACGCGTTCGCGCGCTCGCTGCCCGACGCCGAGCCGGAGCTGGAGAAGCTCGTGCGCTCCGGCTACCGCACGGTCGTGGCCTGGGGACGCCGCGGCGAGGCCGAGCGCGCGCTCTACAACCTGGCGCGCGTGGACGCGCAGTTCCTCGACGGCCACATGCCCGAGAAGCCGACGGTCATGTTCGCCACCGCGGCGTTGCGCGAGGGCTTCGTCTGGCCGAGCGCCAAGGTGGCGATCCTGCCCGAGCACCGGCTGCTGCGCCGCCGCCGCGGGCCCGAACGCTCCGGCCCGAGCCGCAACGCGATGACGAGCTTCACCGAGCTGCGCGCCAACGACCCGGTCGTGCACGAGGATCACGGCATCGCGCGCTTCCTCGGCTTCGAGACGAAGACGGTCGGCGGCGTGACGCGCGACTACCTCGAGCTGGAGTACCGCGACGGCGATCGCGTCTTCGTCCCGAGCGACCAGCTGCACAAGATCAGCCGCTACGTGGGTGCCGATGCGAGCGACCCGCAGCTGTCGTCGCTCGGCGGCAAGCAGTGGGAGCGCCAGAAGCTGCGCGCCCGCCGCGCCGCGCAGGCGCTGGCCGGCGAGCTGATCAACCTCTACGCCGAGCGCAAGCGCCGTGCCGGCTACGCGTTCCCGTCCGACAGCGAGTGGGAGCGCGAGTTCGAGGCGTCCTTCCCCTACCAGGAGACGCCGGACCAGCTCGAGGCGATCGAGCAGGTGCGCGCCGACATGGAGGAGGCGCGCCCGATGGACCGCCTGATCTGCGGCGACGTGGGCTACGGCAAGACCGAGGTGGCCCTGCGTGCGTCGTTCAAGGCAGCCGAGGACGGCAAGCAGGTGATGTTCCTGGTGCCGACGACCGTGCTTGCCGCCCAGCACTACGGCACGTTCGTGGAGCGCATGCGCGACTACCCGTTCCGCATCAAGATGGCCTCGCGCTTCCGCAAGCCCGCAGAGGTGCGCCAGGCGCTCGCCGACTTCAGCGAGGGCAAGGTGGACATCCTGATCGGCACGCACCGGCTGCTGAGCCAGGACGTGCGTCCCAAGGACCTCGGCCTGCTGGTGGTGGACGAGGAGCAGCGCTTCGGCGTGAAGCAGAAGGAGCTTTTGCGCCAGCTGCGCCTGAAGGTGGACGTGCTGTCGCTGTCGGCGACGCCGATCCCGCGCACGCTCCAGATGTCGCTGGCCGGCCTGCGCGACATCTCGGTGATCGAAGACGCCACCGGAGGGACGCCGTCCGGTGCGCACCTACGTGGGCGAGTACGACGAGGACCTGGTCAAGCAGGCGATCGAGCGCGAGCTCGAGCGTCGCGGCCAGACGTTCTTCCTGCACAACCGCGTCGAGACGATCGACGAGACGGCCATCCGCATCCAGGCGCTCGCGCCCGAAGCGCGCGTGCGCGTGGCGCACGGCCAGATGGACGAGGGCCAGCTCGAGCGCGTGATGATGGACTTCCTGCGCGGCACGGCCGACGTGCTCGTGTGCACCTCGATCGTCGAGTCAGGGCTCGACATCCCGAACGCGAACACGCTGATCGTGGACCGCGCCGACATGCTCGGGCTGGCGCAGATGTACCAGATACGCGGCCGCGTCGGGCGCTCGCGCGAGCGGGCATATGCGTACCTGCTCTACCCGTCCTCACGGGCGCTGTCCGAGGACGCGCAGCGGCGGCTGTCGACGCTCTCTGACTACACCGAGCTCGGGTCGGGCTTCAAGATCGCGCTGCGCGACCTGGAGATCCGCGGCGCCGGCAACCTGCTCGGCGACGAGCAGTCGGGCCACGTCGCGGCGCTGGGCTTCGAGCTCTACATGACGATGCTGGACGAGGCGGTCTCGGAGCTGGCCGGCAGCGCGGCCGACGACATGCCGGAGCCCGTGCGCATGGACGTGCCGGTGGACGCCTACGTCCCGGGCGACTACGTGCCCTACGAGGCCGCGAAGATCGAGGTGCACCGCCGTATCTCCGGCGCACGCGAGATCGCCGACCTGATCCTGCTGCGCGAGGAGCTGGTAGACCGCTTCGGGCCGGTGCCGCCCGAGCTCGAGAACCTGATCCGCCTCCAGGACGCCCGCATCAAGCTCGGCCGCGCCGGGGCGCGCAGCGTCGGCTTCAGCGCAGGGCGCATGCGCGTGAGCCCGATCGAGCTCGGCGAGGCCGGGCGGCGGGCGCTGGCTGCCGAGCTGCCGGACGCGGTCTACGAGTCGGGGCGCTCGGCGATCGCCGTGCCGGTGCCGCAGGACGCCGAGCAGCGCTTCCCGGCTGTCGTGGCGGCAGCCGAGGGCATCCTGCGCGCCGCGACCGAGGCCGAGGACGACCCCGAGGCGGATTCTTAGGTCGCGTTGAGGCTTCAGGCGCTACGATCGTCTCCTCCGGTCGAGCGCTCTCCCGCGCTTGGCCCCTTTCTTTTCCGCGACCTCTCTCTCTTTCACATGCCCAGAATTCTTCGCATCGCACTGCCCATCGCCGCCTGCGCCGCCCTCGTTGCCGGCTGCGGAAACAGCGTCCCGCCCAACGGCGTGGCCAAGATCGGTGACACCGTCATCACCAAGGACCAGTTCAACCACTGGTTGAACGCGGCCGCGCACGGCTCCGCCGCGCCGGGCTCCAACCCGACGATCCCCGATCCGCCGAACTTCACCAAGTGCATCGCCGCACAGGCCAAGCAGCCCGTGGCGAAGGGTGCGAAGAAGCCCACCACGGCTCAGCTGAAGACGCAGTGCTCGCAGCAGTACTCCGCGCTCAAGCAGCAGGTGATGCAGTTCCTCGTCTCATCCGAGTGGATCCAGCAGGAGGCCGACGCGCAGAACGTCAAGGTCTCCCAGGCCCAGGTCCAGAAGCAGTTCAACGACCAGAAGAAGCAGTCGTTCCAGAAGGACTCGGACTACAAGAACTTCCTCAAGACCTCGGGCATGACCGAGGCCGACCTGCTCTTCCGCGTGAAGCTGGACGTCATCTCCAACGACGTCCGCAACAAGGTCATAAAGGGCAAGGGCAAGGTCACCGACGCCCAGATCACGAGCTACTACAACAAGAACAAGACGCGCTTCGCCCAGCCCGAGCGGCGCGACCTGCTCGTGGTGCTCACCAAGACCAAGGCGAAGGCGCAGGCTGCCAAGAGCGCTCTCGACTCCGGCCAGAAGTGGGCCGCCGTTGCGAAGAAGTACTCGATCGACGAGGCCTCGAAGGCCCAGGGCGGCAAGCTGCCCGGCGTCGCCAAGGGCCAGCAGGAGAAGGCGTTCGACGACGCGATCTTCGGTGCCAAGAAGGGCGCCACCACGGGCCCTGTGAAGACGCAGTTCGGCTACTACGTCTTCCAGGTCACGAAGGTGACCGCGGCGTCGCAGCAGACGCTTGCTCAGACCAAGGCCACGATCAAGAACCTGCTCCAGTCGCAGAACCAGCAGAAGGCCCTCAACAGCTTCGTCGCCAAGTTCCGCAAGGACTACAAGAAGAAGACGAAGTGCGCGAAGGCCTACATCATTCCTGACTGCGCGAACGCACCCAAGACCAAGGCGACCGCCACGCCGGCGTCGGGCGGCGCACCGCAGACCCAGACGACGACGCCGCAGCCGCAGACGACCACCACGGCGCCCGCGCCGTCGGGCAGCACCGGCACGAGCACAAGCGGCGGGTAGCGGTGGACGAGGGCGCGCGAGCAAGTCTCGCCCGTCTCGACGAGATCACCCGCCGCCTGCGGGTGGAGTGCCCGTGGGACCGCGAGCAGGACGAGCGCTCGATCGTGCCGCACACGATCGAGGAGGCGTACGAGCTCGCTGACGCCGCGATCGACGGTGACGACGACAAGCTCGTCGACGAATTGGGCGACGTGCTGTTCCAGGTCTGGTTCCTGTCGCTGCTGCTCGAGGAGCGCGGCGCGGGCGACCTGTCGGCCGTTGCGGAGCGCATGACCGAGAAGCTGATCCGCCGCCACCCGCACGTGTTCGGCGACGTCGAGGTGGAGACGGCCGAGGGTGTCATCCGCAACTGGGACGCGATCAAGCGCGGCGAGTCGGGCACGATCTTCGGCGACCTGCCCGAGAACCTGCCGGCCACGCTGTACGCGCGCAAGATCCAGCGCCGTGCCGCCAACGCCGGCGTGCACGCGCCGCAGCCCGGCGCGGACGACGCGTTCGCCACAATCGGACAGCGCCTCTTCGAGCTGGTCGCGGAGGCGCGTGACCTCGATGTAGACCCCGAGCTTGCCTTGCGCACCTATGCGCGGCGGTTCATGGAAGGAGCCACCGAGAAATGAGCGCGATCGACCGCGTGCACGCCCGTCAGATCCTCGACTCCCGCGGCAACCCCACGGTCGAGGTCGAGGTCTACCTGAGCTCCGGCGCCTCCGGGCGCGCGGCGGTGCCCTCCGGCGCCTCGACCGGCGAGTTCGAGGCGGTCGAGCTGCGCGACGGCGGCGACGCCTACGGCGGCAAGGGCGTCACCAAGGCGGTGGCGAACGTGAACGGCGAGATCGCCGACGCGGTGAAGGGCCACGACGCGGCCGACCAGCAGGGCCTCGACCGCCTGATGATCGAGCTCGACGGCACTCCCAACAAGGGCCGCCTGGGCGCGAACGCGCTGCTCGGCGTGTCGCTTGCCGCAGCCCGCGCGAGTGCGGCGGAGGAGGGACTGCCGCTGTACAGCTATCTGGGCGGCGAGGCCGCCCACGTGCTGCCGGTGCCGATGATGAACGTGCTGAACGGCGGCGCGCACGCTGACAACTCGGTTGACTTCCAGGAGTTCATGGTCATGCCCGTCGGAGCCGCGAGCTTCAGCGAGGGACTGCGCTGGGGGACCGAGGTCTTCCACGCGCTCAAGAAGACGCTGCACGATCAGGGCAAGGCAACAGCCGTGGGCGACGAGGGCGGCTTCGCGCCGGACCTCGACTCGAACGAGGACGCGCTGACCACGCTGGTCGCGGCCATCGAGGCCGCGGGCTACGAGCCTGGTGAACAGGTCGCGATCGCGCTCGACCCGGCCACGAGCGAGATCTACAAGGACGGCGCCTACGTGCTCGAGCACGAGGGCCGCACGCTGTCGGCCGCCGAGCTGGCCGACTACTGGGCCAGCGCCGCCGAGCGCTTCCCGATCGTCTCGATCGAGGACGGCATGGACGAGGAGGACTGGGACGGCTGGAAGCAGCTGACCGAGCGGATCGGCTCGAAGGTGCAGCTGGTAGGCGACGACCTGTTCGTGACGAACACGGAGCGTCTGGCGCGCGGCATCGAGGCGGGCGTGGCGAACTCGATCCTGATCAAGGTCAACCAGATCGGCACGCTCACCGAGACGCTCGACGCCGTCAGCATGGCGCGCGACGCCGGCTACACCGCCGTGATGTCACACCGCTCCGGCGAGACGGAGGACACGACGATCGCGGACCTGGCGGTGGCGACGGGTTGCGGGCAGATCAAGACGGGCGCGCCGTCGCGCTCGGATCGCGTGGCGAAGTACAACCAGCTCCTGCGCATCGAGGAGGCGCTCGGCCAAGACGCGCAGTACCCAGGCCGCGCTGCGTTCAGACTCCGCACCTAGCGGAAATAACCCCTGCTGAGGGGGTAGAAAACGGACGCACTGTCACATACGACTGGGGTTCCGGAAGCCGCGATACAGGCGATTGTCGCGAACACCAGCATGGGGATCTGGGTGCTCGACGAGCACGACCGCACCACGTTCGTGAACGACCGCATGGCAGAGCTGGTTGGTTCGAGTACGGACCAGATGCTCGGGACCTCGATCGACGACTTCCTCGACGCCGACAGCACGCGTGCGCTTCTGCGCGAGGGGCATGCCGAGCTGCGCGAGATCGATCTGTGCCGAACCGACGGCGAGCTGCTGCACGCGCTCGTCGAGACGATGCCGATGCGCGATGCCGCCGGCGCCTACCACGGCGCCATCGCAGTGGTCGGCCACGTGGGTCACCGCGTGCGTGTCGAGAGCGAGATCGCGATGCTTGCGGCGCTCGTCCAGTCGTCGTCCGACGCGATCATCGCGTGCTCGCTCGACGGGACGATCCAGAGCTGGAACCCCGCCGCGACTTCCCTGTTCGGGTACTCGCCGACCGAGGTCGACGGGCGCTCGCTCGCACTGATCCTGAACGCCGGCGACGAAGGCGTGGTGCGCCTGCTGAAAGCGGCGGCGAGCGACGACCTGGTGGGCCCGCTCGAGATCGACGCGATCGCGAAGAACCGCACCCACATACCGGTTGAGCTGACGGTCTTCCCGGTCGACGACGGCCTCGGCGACACGTCACTGGTCGCGGTGACGATGCGCGACGTTCGCGAGCGACGCGAGACGGAGCGGCTCATCCGCGAGGTCGAGCGCGCGCGGATCGACGTCGAGAAGGTCGCGCGCGTCGGCAGCTTCGAATGGATGCTCGACAGCGCGCAGCTGGTCTGGTCGGATGAGGTCTGGCGGATTCACGGGCGCAGCCCGAGCGACGCTCCTCCGGCCGTCGGCTACCTGGAGGGCGTGCACCCTGGCGACCGTGAGGCACTTCACGCCGCCGCCCTGGCTGCGGTGGAGTCGTTCGAGCCGCTCGATCTGCGCTACCGCATCGTCCTCCCCGGCGGCGACATCCGCTGGGTCCACAGCCACGCCGAGCCCGCGCTTGAGGACGGCCAGCGGCGCATGGTGGGCACGCTGCGCGACGTCACGGAGATCGTGCGCGCCGAGCAGCAGGCGAAGGAGGCGCGCGCCGAGCTCGACCGCCAGGCGCTGCACGACTCGCTGACGTCGCTGCCCAACCGCACGCTGATGCTCGACCGCCTGTCGGTGGCGCTGGCTCACGCCGAGCGGCAGGCCAGCGGGGTCGCGGTGATCGTGGCCAACATCGACCGCTTTGCGCTCGTGAACGAGGAGCTCGGTCACGCGTTTGCCGACGAGATGCTCAAGGCGGTCGGCCAGCGGCTGGCCGGAATCATGCGCGCCGGCGACACGGTCGGGCGACTCGGCGGTGACGAGTTCGCTGTTGTCTGCGAGTCGATCGAGCCGGGCAAGGCAGCGGTCGACGCGCTCGCGGCTCGTGTCCTCGACGCGTTTGGTGAGCCGTTCGCGGTCGGCGGGCAGGAGGTCTACCTCGTGTCGTCCGTGGGAGCGGCCTGGGCCGCGGAGTGTGAGCGCGCGGAGGCTCTGCTGGCACGCGCGGGAGCCGCGCTCCAAGCGGCCAAGGAGCGCGAGCGGGGCAGCTTTGTAGTGGCGCTGCCGGGCGGCACCGAGGCGTACTCGGGACGCGGGCGGCTGGCGCTGCGCCAGGCGCTGCGCGAGGCGGTCGGTACCGACCAGCTGCGCGTCGTCTACCAGCCGATCGTCGCGCTCGAGAACCAGCGCTCGCGCTGTCTCGAAGCGCTACTGCGCTGGGAGCACCCGGGGTTCGGGCCGGTATCGCCGCTCGAGTTCATCCCGATCGCCGAGGACACGGGCCTGATCCTGCCGATCGGCCAGTGGGTGCTCGAGGAGGCGTGCCGCACGCTCGCGCGCATCGACTCCTCGCTGTCGGTGGCGGTCAACCTCTCGCCGCGCCAGTTGCTCCAGCAGGATCTGCCGAAGATCGTCGGCACCGCGCTGAGCGAGACTGGCGCGGAGCCCGGGCGGCTGGTGCTCGAGCTCACCGAGACGATCCTGGTCGACGAGAGCCCGGCCGTGCTGGAGCGGCTCGAACAGCTGAAGGCGCTGGGCGTGCGCCTGGCACTCGACGACTTCGGGACGGGCTACTCGGCGCTCAGTTACCTGAAGCGCTTCCCGTTCGACATCGTCAAGGTCGATCGCTCGTTCGTGCACGGGCTGGGCCGCGGGCTTGGCGACGACGCGATCGTCGGCGCGGTGCTCGGCATGGCACGGGCGCTCGGGCTGGAAGTGGTGGCCGAGGGAATCGAGACCGAGGAGCAGCTCGCCTGCTTGAACAAGCTCGGAGCCGAGTACGGCCAGGGCTTCTTCTTCGCACGCCCAGGCCCGGCCTGAGGCAGGGGAGGGGGACAACCTAAAGACGGGGCCAGGCCCCGTCTTTAGGTTCATTCGCAGACCTTTTCGGAGGAGTTCCGCTCGTTTTCTCGAAGGGCTTTGCGTGAGTGCTTACGCCCGCGCCGCCGCCCGCCCGAACATCCGCTGGGACCGCCTCAGCCGCGTGTTCCTGCTCGGCGTGCTGTTCGTGATCCTCCTCATGTACGCGAGCCCGCTCCACCGCTGGATGACTCAGAAGGGCACGGCCCGCGAGGACACGTCCGAGCTGCGCCAGCTCGAGTCCACCAACACGAACCTGAAGACGCGCATCAAGGCCCTCCAGTCGCCCAGCGCGCTCGAGCTGAAGGCACGCAGCTACGGCATGGTCAAGGCCGGCGAGCGCCCGTTCGTCGTCGAGAACCTGCCTCGCTAGCTTCTCGGGGAGTGGCGTATCCACTCCAGAGCGCGGTGTTTCAGTGGGAGCAGGGGGCGCGCCGCGCGCGCGAAGCGGACACCCGCGAGGTGAACCGGCGCGTGAACCGCGTGCTCGACGAGCTGCGCCGCCGGCTCGGCTCGACGTTCACCGCTGAGGAGCTCGCCGACTACTACGGCGACGGCACGAGCTGGGCCGAGGCAATCGCAGGCATGGAGAGCTGGATCGTCGACGCCGCCTTCCACCGCTACCTGCGCGAGGCGCGCGACTACGCAGGCGGGCGTCAGGTGCTCTGAGCGCTCTGCCGTGTTGCGTCGCAGCGCGCTCAGTTTTCGGCTCCCGGGCGGTCCTAGGTCCTGAAACGGAGAGGAGCGCAGCATGTTGAAGCATTTCTCAGCACGGCTTCAGAAGGGCGACAACAAGGGAGCCTGGACCTACGTGGTCATGGACGACTCGGCCGAGTTCTTCGGCACGAAGGGACTGGTCAAGGTGCGCGGCAGCGTCGACGGCGAGCCATTCGAGAGCGCCTTCATGGCACTCGGCGACGGAACCCACAAGCTGCCGGTGAAGGCGGCGGTGCGCCGCAAGATCGGCAAGGACGCGGGCGACACGGTGCTCGTCCGCGTGGACGAGCGGATCGGCTAGGACGATCTAGTCGTCTGAGTCGGAGCCGCTCGGCCCGTCGCCGTTCGAGGACTCGGCGTCCTCGCCGGCGCGCTTGATGACGATCCGGTCGGCCTCTACCGTGACCGCCACCGGCCGGTGGCCGGCCCAGTGCTCGGCGTAGACGGGGTCGTCGGCGATCGCGGGGTCGAGCCACAGCCCGTAGCCCTCCTCGCCGTGGTCGAAGGTGCCCTCGAGGTCCTTGCGCTTGGCGTTCCCGCGGCGCCCGCGCCCGCCTCGGCGTCCGCGACGGCGCTTCGGCTTGTCCTCGCCGTCGTCGTCCGAGCCGCCCTCGTCGCTGTCGGCTTCGTCCTCGTCGTCATCGTCATCTTCTGACTCGGCGTCGAGCGCCGCGCCGACGAGAGCGTCGTCCTCGGCACGGAGATCGAGGTCGTCGGCCCCTGCGACCGCACCTTCGGAGTCACCCCCGTCGGGGGCCTCCAGGTCGTGATCGCGCTTGAACTGGCGCAGATCCTTCACAGAAACCTCGAGCTGGTGGGCGATCCAGGCGTCGGTACGGCCCTGGCGCACCCAGGCTCTTATCTGATTCAGCTGTGGGCGCAAAGACCGTGGTGCCATTGGCCGATCAATCTAGCGAGCCGGATCGAAGCCCGTGTGCAAGAACACGTTTACCGCAGCCGTTTCGGGTATGGAACGGACACGGCACGACGGCAGGGAGGCACTTCAAATGCTTGTCCTCACAAGGAAGAGCAACCAGAGCATCATGATCGGCGACGACATCGAGATTTCGGTCTTGGCCGTCATGGGCGAAAAAGTCAGGATCGGGATCGCGGCCCCAAGGGACGTACCCGTCTTCCGCAAAGAGGTCTATCTCGAGATCAAGCTCGACGAGTCGAGTGGTGATCAGCGCGAAGCGGTGGCACGGGCGCTCGACGAGCTGAAGAGCCGCTGAGGCGGCTCGGGTTGTAGGCGCGGCCGGCTACGCACGGGCGGTTTCCGTCCGTGCGGCCGGTCTGCGCTGGCGTGCTGTGCCGCCGGCCCCGTCCTGCCGCCGGCCGTCCCCTCGCTGCGGTTTGGAAACTGCCTCGGCCAAGGGGTGGCTGGTCTGGCGCTTGCGCTCTCCCGCCGTCCGTTTCGCCTCCGCGAACGCTCTCAATGACCGCGACTGTGACGTTGACCACCTATAGCGTGGTCGAGGTCACACTCGATGCCCGACTGGCACCTTCACCGCGAATAGCGCGGTCAACCTGCCACTCGAAGCCGAGTTTCACGTTGAGCCGATATACGCGGCTCAATGTGAAACTCGCGACCAGGAGCGGCGCCGCGAGCGACGAGCGAGAGCGACCAAGAGCGGCACCGCGAGCGAGCACCGATCCCTCTTAGCTGCCAACGGAGGGTCGGTGCTCGCGAACCACGCCGCTCGAGCCCTGACACGTCGGCGGAGAGCGCGCGACCCGAAAGCGCCACCCGAAAACCCCGCAATGTCCCTACTCTGGGGCAGTTTCCGCGGAAACACTTTCCGCGACGTGCGCGCCGCCGCGACGCCGCAACGGCCGCGCGAGCCGCCGCCTACCCGCCTACCCCATCACCGCCGCGAGCACCTGGAACATCACGATCGTCACGACCACCGCGGTCGCGATGATCGACGAGATCAAAAACGCGAACCTCAGCGTCCCTGCCTTCCGCGTGCGTTCGCGCCGCCGTGCCCGCGAGCGCGCCGCTGCCTCGCGCCGCAGCCGCTCGGCGCGCTGGCGCTCTTCGACCATGCGCTCGGCGAGCATCGCGTCGAACTCGGCGGCTGAGCGCCTCATGCGGGCTGGTCGTGCCATCAGGCTCCTGCTGGCTGCGCCGCTTCCGCGTCCTCGTAGACCTTCACGAAGCGAAGGTAGTTGGCTGCGACCTGCTTGACCGCGGCCTCGCGCTCCAGCGAGCCGTCGATGTAGCCCGTCAGCGCTTCGCCCCAGATCGAGCGGCCGATCGCGAAGCCGATGAAGCCCTCGACCGGCGCTGCCTGCTGGAGCCAGTGGTCGACCTTGTCGTCGCTCGCCCCACGCCCGAGCAGCACGCAGACCACGCCCTCGCGGCCCTCGCCGCTGCGGGTCTGCTCGGCGAGCGTCTCGCAGTCGGAGCGCTCGTCGACGCCTTCGATCTTCCAGATGTCCACTTCGATGCCGGCGTCCTGGATGTCGGCGATCGCCCGGCGCATCAGGTCGGGGCGCTGCTCGGAGTCGTAGCGGTCGGAGTCGCCACCCGCCTGCTCGAGCTGATCGTCGGTGGCCGGCACCAGCAACTCGAAGAGGAACTTGCGGCCGTTGTCGTGGAGCCAGTCCGCCAGGCGCTTCAGCCGCTCGAGCTGGCGCTTGTTCATCTCGGTGTCCGGATCGTCCGGGTTGTAGCGGACGAGCACCTTCGAGAAGTCCGGGTCGAACTTCTCGATGTGGGCGCCAAAGTCGTCGCCGTACTGGAAGTCGAACTCGTTCTGCCCGGACTTCTCGACCGGCATCGCCAGCTTGATCCCGTGGTCCTTCGCGCGCGAGGGAACCTCGCCGCCGAACTGCTCGTCCACGAGCGCGCCGGTGATGCTCGGCTCGGCGCCCTGCGAGAGCGCCCGCTCGAGGCCCTCGTAGATCAGCGTCTTGGCGTCGGTTATGCGGTCGGTGTCCTCCTGCGTGATCTCGTCGCCGAGCCCGAACCACTTCTTCTGGAACGAGCCGCGGTGATCGAACGCGAGGATGTAGAGCTTGCCGTCGTAGCCCAAAGGCATTCAGTTTCCCCCTTTGTTGCCCCAGGACATTACGATGCCGCGGGGTGGAGCACTCTTTCAACGGGCCCGCCTACACCATTGGTGTAGAGGAGGAGCTCATGATCGTCGACGCTCAGACGCTCGACCTGAGCAACTCCATCGAGGCCCTGCTACGGGGTATACCCGAGGATCTCACAGGCGAGGTCAAGCCGGAGCTTCTCGAGTCCGTCTGCGAGATCGCGACCACTCCGTGCCAGAACACAGCCGAGGCAGGCGTGCAGCTGCGAGAGCTGCGCCGCGCCACCCAGGCCACCGCCGCGGCGGAGGGCCTGGCGATCGGCTCGGCGGGCACGCATCCGTTTGCGATGTGGGAGGACGCCCGCGTGGTGGCGCGGCCGCGCTACCGAGAGCTGATCGCAGGCCTCCAGTTCATCGCCCGCCAGGAGCTGATCTTCGGCCAGCACGTGCACGTGGCCGTGGACGACCCGGACAAGGCGATCCACGTGGCCAACGGCATGCGCGTGCACGTGCCGCTGCTCTTGGCGCTGTCGGCCAATTCGCCGTTCTGGCGCGCCGACGAGACCGGCCTCCAGTCCACCCGCACGCCGATCTTCCGTGCCTTCCCGCGCGTGGGCATCCCGCCCTTCTACAAGGACTGGGACGACTACGTGGCGCGCATCGAGTTCATGAAGTCGACCAAGGTGATCGCCGACCACACCTACCTCTGGTACGACGTGCGCCCGCACCCGACCTTCGGCACGGTCGAGATTCGCGTGATGGACAGCCAGACGCGCGTGGAGCACACGCTTGCGCTGACCGCGCTGGTGCAAGCGCTGGTGAAGGAGCTTGGCGAGCACTACGACGCCGGCAACCAGCTGTCGGACTACCCGTACGAGATGCTCGACGAGAACAAGTTCATCGCCGCTCGCCACGGGCTCGAGGGCGAGCTCGTCGACCTGCCCGACGCCACCCGCGTGCCGACCAAGCAGCTCGCGCGCCGGGTGCTTGCGCGGGCGCGCGAGCACGCCACCGACCTTGGCTCCCTCGACGACCTGGAGTGCATCGAGGACCTGCTCGAGAACGGCAACGGCGGCGCACGCCAGCTGATCGTGTTCGAGGCGAACCACGACCTCCACGAGGTCATGGCAGAGATCGTCGAGAAGACCACGCTCTAAGCCGCCCAGCCGCACTCGGCCCGCCACTATCCTCGGTTCATCAGCCAGCCGGACCTGTTCGTCGTCTGCAAGAACTGCGGGTCGGAAGTGAGCCCGTATGTCACCGAATGCCCCTACTGCGGGCAGCGGGTGCGTAAGCGTGCGCCGAAGATCGAGCGCGGGGACGAAGAGCCGCGCCGCCGCTCACGCGCACGCCGCGCGCCGTCGCTGCCCAAGCTGAGGCGGGGCGAAATACCCGGCATCCGCCTGGACACGCGCCCGTACGCCACGATCGCGCTGGTGCTGGTGGCCCTGATCGCCTCGCTCGCGTGGGCCACGGGCAACGTCACGATCCGCGACCTGGGCGGCGTCTACGGCGGCGTGCCGTTCGGCGACGACTGGTGGCGCCTGGTGGCAGCGCCGTTCGTGCACGACAACGCGGGCTACGAGTTCGTGGCGCTGGTGGCCGTGGGAGTCTTCGGCTCGGCACTCGAGCGGCGCTTCAACCGCTTCGTCCCGATCGCGCTGTTCCTGGCCGCCGGGGCCGCGGGCATCGGCCTGGTCGTGGCGCTCGACGCGGGCGACGCATGGGGCGCCAACGCCGGCGCGATCGGCCTGCTCAGCGCCTGGACCGTCGAGTGGCGCCTGACGCGCAACGACTCGGACACCGACCGCGTGGGCCTCTGGGTCTTCGCGGCGGTGCTGTTCGGGTTGTCGGCGGCCTGGCAGCCCGCGAACATCGTGGCCGCTGTGGCCGGCGCCGCGGTGGGCGCCATCGGCGGCTTCGCCTTGGCGCAGCGCCAGCGCTAGATCACGCAAGGCTGCAATTATGCGGCGGCGAGACCGAGCGACTACAGGGAGGACCTCCGATGGACATCCGCTTTCTAGGCCACGCAGCATTCGAGCTGACCGATGGCGACACGCGCGTGCTGATCGACCCGTTCATCACGGGCAACCCGAAGGCAACCGTGAGCGCCGACGAGCTGGAGCCCACGCACATCTTCCTGACGCACGGCCACGCCGACCACTTCGGCGACACCGTCGCGATCGCCAAGCGCACGGGCGCGAAGGTGGTCGCGATCGTGGAGATCGCCGACGAGCTCCAGGAGGAGCACGGCCTCGAAGAGGTGTCAGACCCGAACATCGGCGGCACGGTCGACTTCGGCAACGTCTCGGTGCGCCTGGTGCCCGCCTGGCACACCTCGACCACGCCGAAGGGCACCCAGAACACGCCCGCCGGCCTGGTCGTGAAGCTGGGCGGCAAGACCGTCTACCACCTCGGCGACACGGGCCTGTTCAGCGACATGGCGCTGGTGCGGGCGCGCGACGACATCGACGTGGCGCTGATGTGCATCGGCGGCCACTACACGATGGACCGCATCGATGCCGTGGCCGCGGCGCAGCTGATCGGCGCCAAGCAGATCATTCCCTGCCACTACGGCACCTTCCCGCCGATCGAGACCGACGTCGATCAGTTCAAGAGCGATGTGGAGGGCAGCGAGGTCGTGATCGTCGCTCCAGGCGACACCCACACGATCTAGTCTCCGCCCGAATGTCAGAACCGCTCGACAACCTCGAGAAGCGCGCGGACCTCACCGAGAGCTCGGACCCCGCGCTCCAGGCGGGAGCCGACCGCGGCGAGGTGAACCTCCTGAGCTACAACGAGCTCTACCAGCTCTGGGAGCGGCAGCAGTGGTCGGTGTACGCGCTCGACTTCACCCAGGACCGCATCGACTGGCACGAGCGCATCCCGCCCGACGAGCGCTTCCAGCGCATGTACGGGCTGAGCTCGTTCTTCATCGGCGAGCAGCGGGTGGAGGCGGAGCTCGGCCCGATGATGCGCGCGATGCCCGACGAGGACATGCGCATCTTCCTCTCCACCCAGATCGCCGACGAGGCACGCCACGTGGCGTTCTTCAACCGCTTCTACGAGGAGGTCGGCGTGCTCGAGGCGGACTCGCTTCAGGGCCGGCTGGAGGAGACGAGCGCGCACCTGAACCCGAAGTTCCACGAGCTCTTCGACGAGATGCTGAAGTCGCGCGTCGACCGGCTGGCGTCGGAGCCGGAGGACCTCGAGACGCTGGTCGAGGCGGTCACGCTGTACCACATGGTCATCGAGGGCATGCTCGCCCTCACCGGCCAGCACTTCATCATCGAGTTCAACGAGCAGGCCGGCACGCTGCCCGGGTTCGTGGAGGGCTTCAACAACGTCGCCCGCGACGAGCACCGCCACGTCGCCTTCGGCGCGCGCTTCCTGCGCGAGATGTCACAGCGCGACGAGCGCTACCAGGAGGCGATCGTGCGGACGCTGGCCGAGTCGGGCCCGGCCGCGGACGGCGTGCTCACGCCGCCGTGGTACGAGGACGGCGTGGAGCTGTTCGGTTACACGCTCGACGAGACCCGCGAGTTCGCGATGAAGGCGCTGGAGCGCCGGCTGAAGGTGATCGGCCTGGCACCCGTCGCCTGAGCCGGCAGCGCTAGCCGATCCGCGAACCCAGTTCGACAGCGGGATCGTCGGGCGCCAGGAGCACGACGCCGCGCTCTGAATCGAGTGCTCCGAGCACCAGCACCTCCGACGCGAAGCCCGCGATCCGCCGCGGCGGAAAGTTGACCACCGCGACCACCGCGCGGCCGAGCAGATCGTCGCGCGAGTAGTGCTTGATCTGCGCCGAGGAGCGCTTCACGCCGACCTCGGGGCCGAAGTCGATCTCCAGCTTCCAGGCGGGGTTGCGCGCTTCCGGGAACTCGTCGACGGCCGTGACCCGCCCGACGCGCATGTCGAGCTTGTCGAAGTCCTCGATCGTCGCCACTAGCCGCCCGGGGGCGTGGGAGTGGGCGTGGGCTGCGGCTGCGTCGTGACCGGCTGCTGCTGGGGCTGGCCCTGCCCAGAGGGCTCGCCGGCTGCTGGCGCTGGCGTCGGTCCCGTGTCGGTCGCGCCGGTCTGGGTGGGCTCACCAGGTGGTGAGGACGGCGCGCTGCCGTACTGATCGGCGGGCGCACTCTGGCCGCCGGTGCTCGTGTCGGGGAGCCTGACCGTGCCGCTGCCCTCCTGCGTGACTGGCGCCGGCGTGGTGGTGGTGACCGTGGGCAGGGCGACCGTGGCGGTGGGCGTGGTCGAGGTGGTGGTCTCGGCCTTGGCGTGCTTCTTCGCGACGGGCGCCACTGCCTTGCGCACGGTGGGTGCGCTCAGGGGCTGTGCCTTCGACTGCGGCGCCGGCCGCGCGACGGGCACCGCCGGAGCGGCTGCAACGACGTGCCTGGGCAATGGCAGGGGGTGGGCGGCGTGCTTGACCTCGACGGCGCCGGCGGCCACGATCGCCGCGGCTGCGACGGTTGCCGCCGCCTTCGAGGCAGCGGTGCCGACGGCGGCGGCGCCGAAGCTGCCGCCCATCGCGGCGGTGGTCGCCGCCGCGCTGCCGGCAAGGCTTGCGCCGCCGATCGCGGCGCCGCCTCCGAGCGCGCCAGCGCCGGCGCCCGCCGCCGCGCCTCCGCCGGCAGCGGTCGATCCGGCGGCACCTCCGCCTGAGAGGATCAGCTTGCCCAGCACGAGCTTCTTCAGAAGCACGAGCGGGCCGAGCGGGTAGATCGCGGCGAGCGCCTTGGTGGTCTTGCGAAGCTCGGACTTGAACGTGCGGCAGCGCTCGCAGGTGCGCAGGTGGCGGCGGACCGGGGCGGTCGTGCGCTCGAGGCCCTCGGCAGCCTTGCCGAGCTCCAGTCGCACCTCGGCGCAGGTGAGCAGCCGGGCCTCGGCCGCCTCGGCAAGCGAGACGCGTGCGCGCACGAGCAGCGACTTCACGCTCGGGATCGTGGTCTCCATCGCCTCGGCGATCTGGTCGTACGAGAGCGCGTCGATCTCGCGCAAGAGCAGCGCGGTGCGCTGGGTCTCGGCCAGCTCCTGCACGTCCGCCACGATCTGGCGGAACTCCTCGCGCTTGTGGACGGTGTCAGAGGTGCTCTGGCCGCCGTCGCGCTCGAAGATGTCCATCGAGTCCTGCCCCACCGGCACCGGGCGGCGCAGGTGGTTGAGGCAGCGGTTGCGCGCGATCCGGTAGAGCCAGGGGCGGGCGTTGATCGGGCGATCGTCAGCCAGCATCGCCTTGTAGGACGCCGCGAAGACCTCCTGGAGCACGTCCTCGGCGTCCTCGCGGGAGCCGAGCATGTGGCGGCAGAAGGCCAGGAGACGCGACTCGTAGCGCTGCACGAGCGCCTCGAAAGCGGCCGGATTGCCCTTGCGGGCAAGCGCGACAAGCCGTTCGTCGCCCTGGAGCCGGAGCAGGGGCGAGCGCCCGCCCAATGCAGGCGCTACAGCAGGCTGCTTTAGCGCAGAAGCTTCCACCCGTCTCCCTAGACACCTTAGAGCCGCAGGAGTTGCGCGACCATCCGGCCGCTTATATAGACACCCGCGCGCGAAGCCCGGGTGATGGAACTGGCAGACAGCGGGGCCTTAAAAGCCCTTGCCCTACGGGGCGTGTGGGTTCGAATCCCACCCCGGGCATTAACAGGCGATGAAACCGGGTCATACGTTCGTCCAGGTAGGCCTGTCCTAACGCGAACCGGGGCATATGTCAAAAAACCTGCGCGGCTGGACCGTTAGACAGGTAGATTCCGGCGCCGCCGGGGGGGCAATGGTGCCTTCCTGCGGGGGTGCTGTCCCATGGGGGGACGGGGACACGATGCGATCGGTCAGCAGTGTTGGGCGAATTGCCGCTCTCGCGGCAGTCGTCGCTGCCATCGTTTTGGTCGCCGTCATCGTCTTCTCGGCCGGCGGCGGCTACACCGTCAAGGCCTACTTCGAGAACGGCAACCAGCTCGTCAAGGGCAACCAGGTCGAGCTCGACGGCACCCCGATCGGCTCGGTCAAGGGCCTCGACATCACCCCCGACGGCCAGGCGGTGGTCACGCTCGGCGTCGACGGCAAGTACGCGCCGCTGCCCGCCGGCGTGCACGCGACGATCCGCCAGGCATCGCAGTCGGGCATCGCCAACCGCTACATCGACCTGACGATCCCGCCGGCGACCCCGCACGAGGCGCACATCGCCGACGGCGGCCAGATCACCTCCGACAACACCACGACGAGCGTCGATCTCGACCAGCTCTTCGCCACGCTCGACCCGCCCACGCGCAAGGCGCTCCAGGGCTTCTTCAAGGGCCAGGCCAAGTCGTACGCCGGCAAGGGCGAGATGGCCAACGTCGCCTTCCAGTACCTCAACCCGGCGCTGTCCACCTCGCGCAGGCTCTTCAACGAGCTGAACGCCGACACGCCCACGCTCGAGCGCTTCGTCACCGACAGCTCGCGCCTGGTCACCACGCTGGCCTCGCGCCGCGACGACCTGGCCGCTCTGATCCAGAACCTCGACACGACCATGGGCGCCATCGGCTCGCAGAAGGTCGCGCTCGCCGACGCGCTCCAGCGCCTGCCCGACTTCATGCGCCGCTCGAACACCACGTTCGTGAACCTGCGCAGCACGCTCGACGACGTCGACCCGCTCGTGAACGCGTCCAAGCCGGTGGCCGTGAAGCTCAACCCGTTCCTCGACCAGCTCCGGCCGCTGCTCCACGACCTGAAGCCGACCGTGGCCGACCTGCGCTCGATCGTCAAGCGCCCGGGTGACGCCAACGACCTGACCGAGCTGACCAAGTCGTTCGGCCCGCTGGCGTCGGAGGCGCTCGACACCAAGTCGCGCTCGATCGACTTCGGCGGCGGCGCACAGGATGTCGGCTCGACCGAGGGCGCGTTCCCGACCGCCGTCAAGGCGTTCAAGGACTCCGCTCCGGTGATCGCCTTCGGCCGCCCGTACACGCCCGACTTCCTCGGCTGGCTCGACGACTTCTCGACCACCGGCAGCTACGACGCGCTGGGCGGCATCTCGCGCACGCAGGCCGTCTTCAACGCGACCACCGCCGAGAACGGCATCCCGGCGATCGTGCCGCTGCCCCAGCGTGGCGATCTCTACAAGCAGTTCGTTCGCACGGGCCAGTACAAGCGCTGCCCGGGTGCGTCCGAGGCGCCCGCGATCGACAAGTCCAACGTCTACAGCGCGGACGAGATGAAGGCCCTCGACTGCAAGGAAGAGGACCGCGCGACAGGGAACTTCTCGAAGTGAGGCGCGTGGCAACAGGCCTCGCGCTGGTCGCGCTCGCCCTGGGCGCGGCGGTGATGACGGGCGCCTCCGGCAGCGGCTCGAGCGGCGGCACCGGTCACACCTACAAGATCCAGTTCGACAACGCGTTCGGGCTGACCAATGGCGGCGACCTGAAGATCGGCGGGGTTCGCGCGGGCAAGACCACCGGCTCCGACCTGAAGAAGGTCGCCGACGGGCGCTACGTCGCGGAGGTCACCGCGAAGATCACCGAGCCGGGCGTCTCCACCTTCCGCAAGGACGCCAGCTGCGAGATCCGCCCGCAGTCGCTGATCGGCGAGTACTTCGTCGACTGCACGCCGGGCTCGTCCAAGCAGGTGCTCCCGAATGGCGGCACCGTCCCGGTCAAGCAGACCACCTCCACGATCCCGCCCGACCTGATGCAGGACGTGCTGCGCCGTCCCTACCGCGAGCGGCTGCGGCTGATCATCGCCGAGCTGGGCACCGGCCTCGCGGGCCGCCCCGGCGACCTCTCGCAGGTGCTCAAGAAGGCCGACCCCGGCCTGCGCGAGACCTCGAAGGTGCTCGAGATCCTGGGTCACCAGAACCAGATCATCAAGAACTTCATCACCAACTCGGACATCGTCGTCGCGCAGCTCGAGAAGAAGAAGAAGGACGTGGCCCACTGGGTCAAGGCAGCCGGCCACACCTCCGAGATCGCCGCAACGCGCCAGGCGGCGCTGCGCGGTCAGTGGGAGCAGTTCCCTGGCTTCCTCGCACAGCTCCAGCCGACCATGGCGCAGCTGAGCTCGCTGGCCGACGAGCAGACGCCGCTGCTGCGCCAGGTGCGCCAGACCGCTCCGCAGCTGAAGGAGTTCCTGGCCGACCTCGGGCCGTTCTCCGAGGCCTCGCGTCCATCGCTGAAGACACTCGGCCAGGCCGCGGTGATCGGCAACAAGGCATTCCGCGACGCGAAGAAGGACATCGCCGAGCTGAAGGCGCTCGCGCCGAACGCGCCGTCGGCTGCCAAGCAGACGCGCCAGTTCCTCCAGTCCTTCGACCAGCGCGACCGCTCGATCGAGCCCGACGACCGCGCCAAGGACTCGGCGCCGCCGGCACCTGATCCGCAGGCGTACAAGACGGGCGAGGGCTTCACCGGCTTCGAGTCGCTTCTCAACTACATCTACTGGCAGTCGCTGGCGCTGAACCCGTACGACCAGCTCGGCCACCTGCTGCGCATCACGCTGTTCGTGAACTCGTGCTCTGCCTTCCAGACCGGCCCGGTCACCGACGCCAACAAGGACCTGTTCTCCAAGTGCAACTCCTGGCTCGGGCCGACACAGCCGGGCGTGACGACGCCTGACCCGACCGACAACGTCTACGCGGCCAACACCGCGAAGTCGAAGTCCAAGTCGAAGACGACGAAGGACGTGCCGGGTACGCCCGAGGCCACGGTTCCACTGCCTGGCCAGAGCAACCCGTCGGTCCCGCACGTGGTCCTGCCGCCGGCCATCCAGCAGCTGCTCGACCAGCTGCCGAAGCTGCCCGCGAGCGCGCCGAAGCTTGGCGACGTGGCTCCGAGCCTGGGCGGCGCCGCAGGCACCAGCACCGACGACAAGTCGGCCGACAAACTCCTCGACTTCCTCCTGGCGCCATGAGAGGACGGGGCGGAGCATCAGTCGTCGCGAGCCCGGTGCTGGTCGGGGCGGTCACCGTGCTGGTGGTGATCGTGGGCGTCTTCCTGGCTTACAACGCGAACAACGGCCTGCCGTTCGTGCCCACCTACCAGCTCAACGCCGAGCTGCCGAACGGGCAGAAGATCGTGAAGGGCAACGAGGTGCGCCTGGGCGGCTTCCTGGTCGGCACGGTGTCCGAGATCAAGCCGGCGCTGCACACCGAGAACGGCAAGACGCAGGCGATCGCGCTCGTGCAGATGAAGCTCCAGAAGTCGATCGAGCCGCTGCCCAAGGACACGCTGGTGGGCGTGCGGCCGAAGTCGGCATTGGGGCTCAAGTACATCGACATCACACCCGGCAAGTCCAAGCAGGGACTCGAGCCCGGCGACACGATCCCGCTCTCGCAGGCGCGCAAGCGGGAGGTCGAGTACGAGGACGTCTTCTCGACCTTCGACAAGCCCACGCGCGACAACTCGCGCACGGCGCTCAAGGGCTTCGGCGACGCCTTCGCCGGCCGCGGCGAGTCGATCAACCAGGCGATCGCGGCCTTCAACCCGCTCTTCACGCACCTGACGCCGGTCATGAAGACGCTGGACGACCCGAACACCCAGCTCAACCAGTTCTTCCGCAACATCGGCCGCACCTCGGAGGAGGTCGTGCCGGTTGCCAAGGTCCAGGCCGCCCTGTTCGGGAAGATGGCCAAGACCTTCGACGCCATCTCGGCCTGCGCCACATGCCTCCAGCAGACGATCGAGAAGAGCCCGCCGACGCTCGCCGTCGGCGCCGCGTCGTTCAAGGCCCAGCGCCCGTTCCTTGCCTCGTTCACGACGCTCTCGAAGGAGCTGCGCCCGACCGTCGCCACGCTGCACCAGAAGCTCGGGACGATCGACTCGGCGCTCGAGACCGGCACGCCGGTGCTGCTGCGCACGCCGGCGATGAACAAGCTCACCGGCAAGGTGTTCAGCTCGATCGACCGGCTGGTGCAGAACCCCACCACGTTCCTGGCGCTCCAGGACCTCCATCTGACCTTCGCCGTGCTGCGTCCGCTGATGGAGTTCGTGGCGCCTTACAACACGGTCTGCAACAACGGCACGGCGTTCTTCACGGGCCTCGCCGACCACATCTCCGAGGACACCACCGGCGGCACCTCCGAGGTCGTTCTGGTGCGCACGGGCACGAACAACCAGCACGACTCGCTGAACCAGAACGAGGGCGCGCGCCCCGCCGACGTGCCGTCGAACAAGGACCCGCAGAACTACGTCGACCCAGCCGGTGACCCGTACCAGATCCTGCATGCCGAGGCCTACGGCCCGGCCGTCGACGCGCAGGGCAACGCCGACTGCCAGGCAGGGCAGTACGGCTACATCGACGGCCCGCACAACCTCGACGCGAAGTACCCGCCGTCCGACATCGGCAGCGAGAGCTTCAACGCCTGGGAGGACGCGCACGGCGGCGGCAGCCACACCTCCACGCGCATGGACCACCCTGGCCTCGCCGGCCCGACCTACATCGGCCACAAGCTCGGCCTCGACAACGTGAAGGACGTCCCGTGAGGCGGCGGCGCGGTGGCATGAGCCCGTTCCGCGCGGGACTGCTGGCAATCGTCGTCGCGGCGGTGGCGACCTACTTCGCGTTCTCGCAGGCGAACCCGTTCGCGCACCCGTTCCACTTCACGGCCTACTTCAAGAACGCCAACAACCTCCAGCGCAAGTCGCCGGTGCGCATCGCAGGCGTCGAGGTCGGCGTCGTCAAGAACGTCGCGCCGGTCGACCCGAAGACGGGCGTGGCCAAGGTGACGATGGAGATCACCGACAAGGGCCTGCCGCTGCACACCGACGCGCAGATCAAGGTGCGGCCGCGGATCTTCCTCGAGGGCAACGAGTTCGTCGACATCCAGCCCGGCACGCCGGAGGCGCCGATCCTGAAGAACGGCGGCTCGATCCCGGCCACGCAGACGGCGGCACCGGTGCAGTTCGAGGCTGTCCTGCGCACGCTCCAGTCGGACACGCGCACCGACCTTCAGACGCTGCTCGAGCAGTTCTCGACGGGACTCGGCGGCGGCGGCGCGGAGGCGTTCAACCGCTCGATCAAGTTCTGGAAGCCCGCCTACCAGTACTCCTCGCTGGCCAACGACGCCACGCTGGGCACCGAGCCGCACGACCTGTCGAAGCTCGTGCGCGCCCAGGGTCAGGTCTTCCACTCGCTCTCAGCTGACGAGGCGGCGCTCGGCGGGCTCGTGACCAACCTCAACCGCACCTTCGCGGCGTTCGCCTCGCAGGACCAGAACCTGCGCGCGGCGATTCCCGCGCTCGACAACGTCGAGAAGGTCGGCTACCCGGCGCTCGCGTCGCTCAACGACGCGCTGCCGTCGCTGCGCCAGTTCGCGCGCACGGCGCTGCCGGCCACGCGCTCGTCGCTGCCGACGATCAAGGCGTCGCTGCCGTTCGTTGTCCAGGCGCGCGGCCTGGTCCAGAAGAGCGAGCTGCGCGGCCTCGCGGCCGACCTGCGGCCCACGATCCCGGCGCTGGCCAAGCTGAACGCAAACACCATTCCGTTCCTCCAGCAGTCGCGCGCGCTCAGCGCCTGCACGAGCAACGTGCTCGTGCCGCTGGTCAACAAGCCGATCCCCGACCCGACCTTCAACATCCCGGACTCGACGCTGCTCCACGACGTCAACCACGGCTTCGTGGGGCTGGCGGGCGAGAGCCGGATCAACGACGGCAACACGCCGATGTTCCACGTCCAGCAGGGCGGCGGACCGTTCTCGGTGGTCCAGACGAGCGCCGACCTCGGCAAGACCGTCTCGTTCGGCGGCCTCAACTTCAAGCCGGAGGGCACGACGCCCGCCAAGCCCGACCATCGCCCGGTCTTCCGGCCCGGCACCCCCTGCGAGAAGCAGGAGGTGGCAGACCTGAACGCCCCGACCGGCGCCGCCGAGGCGCTGGCACACCCGAAGCCGGACGTGACCGCCGCCGACAAGGCGCGTGAGGCGGCCGCGCAGGTCGACCTGAAGAAGTTCATGACCAACCTCAAGCTGGCCGACCAGGGCAAGTTCAACGGCGACCTGGTCGCCAAGGTGAACGCCAACTTCGCGCGCATGGGCCGCGAGCAGGCGGACAAGCTCCTGAAGGTGCCGATGGAGGCCGCAGCCGTGCGCCAGTACGGCGACAAGGCGCAGGTGCCCGCGAAGTACAAGAAGGAGTACGGGTCCAAGTGAGGACCGCGATCCGCAAGCACCTCGGTGACTTCGTCGCGCTGACGCTGCTGTTCGCGGTGGCGCTCGGCGCCGCCGGCTACATGCTCGCCCACCAGCGGCTGCGCTTCCCGCTGATCGAGTCGAAGCCGATGGAGCTGAAGGCCGACTTCGCGGACGCGCAGGCGGTCATCCCCGGCCAGGGCCAGACGGTGCGCGTGGCCGGCGTGAAGATCGGCGAGATCGGCAAGGTCGACCTCGCCGGCGGTCACGCCGTGGTCGCGCTCGACATCGACCAGAAGTACAAGCGCCTGATCCACAAGGACGCGACCGCGCTGCTGCGCCCGAAGACCGGCCTGAAGGACATGTTCATCGAGGTCGAGCCGGGCACCGACAAGTCGCCGGTCATGACCGCGGGCGATCACCTCCCGATCACCAACACGGCACCCGACATCGATCCCGACGAGATCCTCTCGGCGCTCGACACCGACACGCGCTCGTACCTGCAGCTCCTGATCAACGGCGCCGGCAAGGGCCTGGCGGGCAATGGCGACAACCTGCGCTCGATCCTCAAGCGCTTCGAGCCGTTGCACCGCGACCTCGCGCGCGTCTCCGAGGCGATCGCAGAGCGCCGTCACAACATGAAGCACCTGATCCACAACTACGCCTCGCTGGTCGACGAGCTGTCCGACAAGGACCACGACCTGCGCACGCTGGTTGAGTCCTCGAACGCGGTCTTCAAGCAGTTCGCGGTCGAGGACAAGAACATCTCGACCACGGTCGGCCGCCTGCCGGGCGCCCTCAACCAGACGGCGAGCACGCTCCAGAAGGTCAACGGGCTGGCCCAGGAGCTGAAGCCGGCGCTGAACGACCTCGGCCCGGTCTTCAAGCAGCTCGACAAGACCAACCACCAGGTGCTGCCGTTCGTCAAGGAGGCAACGCCGGAGATCAAGAACCAGATCCGGCCGTTCGTGCGCACGGCCCGCCCGGTCGTGCGCGACCTGCGGCCCGCGTCCGAGAACCTGGCCACCGCGCAGCCTGACCTCACGACCGCGTTCACCGAGCTGAACCGCCTCTTCAACATGGTCGCCTACAACCCGGGCGGCGCCGAGAAGCTCGCCAGCCCGACCGATACCAAGCGCGACGAGGGCTACCAGTTCTGGGCCGCCTGGGTCGCGCACCTGACCGACTCGATGTTCTCGACCTCCGACGCGTCCGGCCCGTTCCGGCGCGCGATCACCACGATCGACTGCAACACGCTGCGCTCGGCCGTCGGCGCCACCGCGCTCGAGCCGCTGCTCGGCCTCACCGACATCTTCAACGACCCGGGCCTGTGCCCGAAGCCCTCGCCATGATCAAGGACTCTCCAAGCCTCGGAAAGATGCTCGCGATGGCCGCGTTCGCGCTCGGCTGCTTCGGGCTGCTCATCTTCCTGTGGCTGTCGTTCGGTGGCCCGATCCCGCTCAAGCCGCAGCAGTACCGCCTGAAGGTCGACGTCCCCGAGGCCGCGAACCTGGCCGACCAGGCCGACGTGCGCATGGCCGGGATCACGATCGGCAAGGTCGTCTCCAAGCAGCTCGACCGCGGCGGCGTGGCCACCAAGGTCACGCTGAACATCAAGCCGCGCTTCGCGCCCATCGCGAAGGACTCGAAGTTCATCCTGCGCCAGAAGACGCTGCTCGGTGAGACCTACGCGGAGATCGCCCCAGGCGACCCGAAGCTAGGCACGCTGAAGGACGGCAGCACGATCGCGCGCTCGTCGGTCGAGCCGACAGTCGAGCTCGACGAGATCTTCTCCGCCTTCGACAAGCCAACGCGCGACGCGTTCCGCCAGTGGGTGGCGGAGTCGGCGAAGGCGATCAAGGGGACGGGGCAGAACCCGGACTCCACGGCCAGTGACCTGAACGACGCATTCGGCAATCTCGGCCCGTTCGCGAGCGACGCATCGGACGTGCTCGCCGTGCTGGACCGCCAGAAGGCCGACCTCGGCAAGCTCGTGCGCAACACGGGCGTCGTGTTCGGCGCCATCTCGCAGCGCCAGGATGCGCTCCAGGGGCTGATCCGCAACTCCGACACCGTCTTCCAGGCCACCAACGAGCGCGATGCGGCGCTGCGGCAGATCTTCCGCATCTTCCCGACCTTCCTCGACGAGTCGAAGGCCACGCTCACGCGGCTCCAGACCTTCTCGAACAACACCAAGCCGCTCACCGACGAGCTCCAGCCGGTCGCGCAGAAGCTCAACCCGACCGTGCGTGACCTGGCGGCGCTGTCGCCCAACCTGCGCCAGCTCTTCCGCGACCTCGATCCGCTGATCACGGTCTCGAAGGCCAACCTGCCCGACGCGTCGCGGTTCCTCGACAACGCCTCGCCGGTGCTCGAGGGCCTGCACGGCTGGCTCCAGGAGTTCAACCCGGTGCTGTCCTACCTCAACTACGACGCGCGTTCGCTGACGGCGTTCCTCTCGAACGGCGCGGCCACGGCCAACTACCGCTTCAAGACCGACAGCGGCCACGTGATGCACGCGCTGGCGCAGTACGGGATCCTCTCGACCCCGCGCGACTTCGGTTTCGCGAACGGCGGCGATGCCGAGATGGAGGGCAACCAGATCCCGAAGATCGAGCGGGCGAACGCCTACCCGCTGCCCGAGAACTACCTCACGGCCGGCAAGTACGGCCTGATCCAGAGCTTCACCTGCGCGCCCGTGGGCGGCAACAAGGACAGCGTCGCGCCGAAGGACCCGCCGTGCCACGAGCAGGGTGTGAGCGCCTGGGACGGCAACCGCTTCCCGCGCCTCAACCGCGGCGAGGCGCCGAACCAGAAGGCGCCGGACGACCCGGCCCCAGAAGAAGCAGGGCAGCCGAAGCACTACAAGTAACCGGCTCTCGCCAACCGCAACCCTGTCTATGGTTGCCGGTTCTTGCAGGGACCGATGCGCTGCTCCTTTTCGATGTTGCTGGCCGCCCTTGTGGCGGTCCTCGCCATGCCTGCGGGCGCCGGCGCGGCGCTCATCACGTCCGACAGCTCGTTCGGCTCGGGCATCCAGCCGACCGGCCGCTTCGTGCAGATCGGCGGGGTCTCGACCGACAACGCCGGGCGCGTCTACGTGGCCGACACGGGGGCGGGGCGGATCGAGGTCTTCGACAGCGGCGAGTCCGGGAACACCTACCTGCGCTCGATCGGGGACGGCGTGCTGGTGCAGCCCACCGACGTCGAGGTCGACCTGCGCAACCGCATCTTCGTCACCGACACCGCCCGCGACAAGGTGGTCGAGTTCGACACGCTCAACTCAGGCGCGGCGTTCATGCGCGACTGGGGCGGCACCGGCACGGAGCTCGGCCGTATGTCGCAGCCGCGCTTCGTCCACGCCGACACGTCCGGCCTCGCCTATGACACCGAGGCGGGCGACGTCCGCGTGCAGTGGTTCGCGCCGAAGGACAAGCAGATGGTCGCGATCAGCGCGTTCGGCACCTCCGATCCGCCGACCTTCAACAACCCCGAGGGGATCACGCTCGACGAGGGCACACGCCAGCTCTACGTCTCGAACGCGTCGGTGCCCGACGCCGCGATCCGCGTCTTCGACAGCCGCGGCTTCTACCTCGGCGCGCTGGCGGGGCCCGACCAGCTCAACAACCCGCACGGCATGGCGGTTGACCCGTTCGGCCGCATCGTGGTGGCCGACAGCGGCAACAAGCGCGTGTCGGTCTTCAACTCGTTCGCCTCCGGCGGCGGCGTGGTCGACTCTTACACGGGCGACCTCCAGTCGCCGTTCGACGTCGCGTTCGCGCCCGGCGCGTGGCTGTACGTGACCGACACTGCGAGCAACACTGTCAAGCGACTTCACTACGACGACGCCGACCTCGACGGCGTGCTCGACCGCATGGACAACTGCGCGGGGCTGGCGAACCCGGACCAGGAGGACATGGACCGCGATGGGATCGGCGACGCGTGCGATCCGGACGCCGACGGCGATGGCGTGCCGAACGCGGCCGACGCCTGCCCAACCTCGCGCCGCGGCCCCGACGTGAACCACGACGGCTGCGCGGACACCGTGGCGGCTCGCCGGGCGGTCGCCTGCTCCACGCGCCACGGCGCGCTGCGTGCGCGGCGCGCCTGCGCGGCACGCAAGCGGGCGGCGGTGCGCCGCGCGCTGCGGATTGCGCGGGCCAAGCGCCGGGCGGTAGCCTCCGGCGCCCATGGCGACCGCTGAAACGACGCGCGTCCACGGCGGCCTGCGTCTCCGCAACGCTGAAGGCGCACGGCGTCTCACACCTGTTCACGCTTTCGGGCGGCCACCTGTTCTCGATCTACGACGGTTGCAGGCACGACGGGATCGCGATCGTCGACACGCGCCACGAGCAGACGGCAGCGTTCGCCGCCGAGGGCTGGGCGAAGGCCACGCGCCAGCCGGGCGTAGCGGCGCTCACCGCCGGCCCAGGGGTCACGAACGGAATGAGCGCGATGGCCGGGGCGATGCAGAACGGCTCGCCCATGCTCGTGCTCGGCGGCCGCGCGCCGGCCATGCGCTGGGGCCAGGGCTCGCTCCAGGAGATCGACCACGTGCCGTTCGTCTCACCCGTGACCAAGCTGGCGGCCACGGCGGGCAGCCCGGACGGGATCCCGCAGATCGTGGAGCTTGCGCTGCGCTGCACGCTGGAGCCGCCGACCGGCCCGGCGTTCGTGGACTTCCCGCTCGACTACGTGTTCAGCGAGGGCGAGTTGCCCGAGGCGGTGCCCGAGCCGCTCGACAACGGCAGCGGCGCCGAGGCAGCCGAGGGCATCGAGCAGGCCGCGGCGCTGCTGGCGAAGGCCGAGCGGCCGGTGATCATGGCCGGCACCGGCCTCTACTGGGCGCATGGCGAGAACGCGCTGCGCGCGCTGGCCGAGGAGCTGTCGATACCGGTCTTCCTGAACGGGCTCGCGCGTGGCTGCCTGCCGGCCGACCACGAGCGCTTCTTCTCGCGGGCGCGCAGCCAGGCGCTGAAGGGCGCGGACGTTGCCCTGGTTGTCGGCGTGCCGATGGACTTCCGCCTGGGCTTCGGCGGGTCGTTCGGCGCGGACACGCAGATCGTGGTCATCGGCTCGGCCGCGCCCGAGAAGACGAGTCCGCGCGAGCCGGCGCTCGAGCTATGGGGCGGGGTGGCGGCCACGCTCGACGCATTGCGCGAGGGCGGCGCCGGCGGCACGTGGGCGGCGGCGCGGGCGGAGTGGCTCGCCAGCCTGAGCGCGATCGAGAACGAGAAGCGCGCCGCCGAGCAGGAGGAGCTGGGCGACGAGCGCGCGCCGCTTCACCCGATGCGGCTCTACCACGAGCTCCAGCAGGTGCTCGACCGCGGCGCCGTCGTGATCGGCGACGGTGGCGATTTCGTCTCCTACGCGGGTCGCGTGATCGACTCCTACGAGCCGGGCACGTGGATGGACCCAGGTCCGTATGGGTGTCTGGGCTCAGGGCCCGGCTACGCGATCGCGGCCAAGCTCGCGCGGCCGGACCGCCAGGTCTGCCTGCTGCTGGGCGACGGGGCGTTCGGGTTCGCAGGGATGGAGTTCGACACGATGGTCCGCCACGGGATCCCGGTGGTCGCCGTGATGGGCAACAACGGCATCTGGGCGCTCGAGAAGCACCCGATGGAGTTCCTCTACGGCTATTCGGTCGCCGCCGACCTTCAGCCGGAGTGCCGCTACGACCAGGTGGTGGAGGCGCTGGGCGGGCACGGCGAGCTCGTCACGCGGCCCGAGGAGCTCAAGCCGGCGCTGGAGCGGGCGTTCGCGTCGGGCAAGCCGGCGCTGGTGAACGTCTTCACGGATCCCTCCGTGGTCTATCCGCGAAAGTCCAACCTGGCCTGAGTGTCCGGCCGCCGTCGATCCACTGACTCCAATCTGGCCTGACACACCGTCAGTAACCCACTCTGGGGCTTACTGACAGTGCGCGGGCTAGACGGATGTTCGATGGCTAATGGGGACAGCCCCTAAGTATGGTGACGTCTCCGGGTCGGGCCAGTCGTGCCGTCTGACCAGTCCCGGGACATAGGTTCGGGCGAAGCCGCATCGTATCGGCGCCTCCCGCCGCCTGAACCGCAAAAAGGCCCTTTCATGGCACGTACCCCTGCCCGTCCTGATGGGGCCACTTGGAACCGCCTCCTCACGGGGGCGGTTCCTTTTTCAGGACCCGTCTGACGCCAGGTCCAACGCGGCGCCGTGCAGGATGTCGGCCTCCGAGACTTCCACGGAGGCGAGGCCGAACACGCGCATCGACTCCACGAGGATGGCGGCGCCGGCGACGATCGTCGGCGCGCGGTCGGGGTGCAGGCCGGTCGTGTCGCGGCGCTGCTCGAGCGGCACCGAGGCCAGCTCGGCCAGCATGCGCTCGCAGGCGTCGAGCTCAAGGGTGTAACCGTCGACCTTGTCGGGGTCGTAGGGGTCGAGCTGCTGGTCGATCGCGGCCAGCGAGGTGGCGGTGCCGGCCACGGCGATCGCGTGGCGGACGGTGGCGCGGACGTCCTCCGGCGTGGCCTCGGCGACGATCGAGCGGACGGCCGCGCGCAGCGTTGCGAGGTCCTCATCGCTCGGCGGGTCCTCGTGCAGGTGGCGCTCGGTCTGGCGCACCGAGCCGGCCTGCGTCGAGACGCGGAAGTCGGGCGCCGCGCCCGCGCAGCCCACGATGTACTCGGTCGAGCCGCCGCCGATGTCGATCACGAGCAGCGGGTCGGCGCTAGTGGGGCGCGTGGCGGTCGCTCCGAGGAAGGTCAGCCGAGCCTCCTCCTCGCCCGGGATGATGCGCGCGTCGAAGCCGTAGCGGTCGTGCAGCAGTGCGCGGAACTCGTCGCCGTTGGCGGCGTCACGGACGGCGCTGGTCGCGAGCGCGCGGGTGCGCTCAGGCTCGAGCTCGTCGAGCACCGCCTTGTACTCGTCGAGCACCTTTGTCACGCGCTCGATCGCGCCATCCGCAAGGCGGCCGGTGGCGTCGACGCGTTCGCCCAGGCGCGTGACCGTGGTGCGGCGCTCGAGCTCGTGGACGCGGCCGTCGTCGACGTCCGCGACGAGGACGCGGGTGGTGTTGGTGCCAAGGTCGATAACGGCGACGCGCATGGAGGCGTAGGTTCGCATCATGGCCCCGCCACCGCTCTGACCGAATTCTCAGACGGCCCTCAACGCATTGGCAAGTCGGCGGGCGACGGTGTGCACATCACACCTACGAACCAGGAGGGCAACATGACAAGCATCCGGACCAAGCTCGCAACCGGCGCCGCGGTCGGAGCCGCCGCCATCGGCGGCGCGGCATTCGCAAACGCGGCCACGTCGTCGTCGACGACCACCCCAGTAGCCCCGTCAGGCGCTCCAGCCGCCCAACAGCACGACCCGTCACAGGGCGGCCACACGGCAAACGGGAAGACCGAGACCCTGCTGACCGGCGACGTCGCCGCGAGGGTCAAGGCCGCCGCGCTCGACAAGGTCAGCGGCAGCGTCGAGCGCGTGGAGACGAACGTCGACGACAGTGCCCCGTACGAGGCCCACATCAAGAAGGCCGACGGCAGCGAGGTAGTAGTCGAGATCAACAGCGACTACAGCGTCCACGCGGTCAACGCGATGGGGGGCATGCACCCCTGACCGTGACCACGCGGACCCTGCCCCGCGCCGAGGTTCGGCGCGGGGCAGCGCTAGTTGGCTGAAGCCCCGGCCGTTGCTATGTTTTCCGCTGCGTCGCGGGGTGGAGCAGTCAGGTAGCTCGTCGGGCTCATAACCCGAAGGTCGCAGGTTCGAATCCTGCCCCCGCTACTGCGAAAGCCGTCCTCTCGCCAGGGCGGCTTTTGCTCTTTTGAGGGGCGTGTCGCGCACGAAATGGCCCCGGTTGGCCTCCGAGCGGCGGTGCCCGCGGTGTGACCTTCTAGACGTGGCCCCGAGGGTTTCCGCGGATCGAGGCGGCCGTGGTACCACAGGAGGTACCAAACCGGTCACTGAACTTCGGGTCCTGGCGGACTCCGGACCGCCCGCACGCGGCGCGGATACCGCAGCCGCCGGTACAAACTGCGGATGGCGAACAGTGGACCGATCGAGCAAGCGCTGACGAAACTGCAGGCTGCGATCCGTGGCGGGCAGACCGAAGTCGACCGCTACCACGGGCGCAGCCAGCGCATCCCGGAGGACCTCGCCACTGAGCAGGCCAAGATGCTGACAATCAATGCGCGCGACGAGGCGCTCCTCGCTGAGGTCGTTGCGCTTCTGCTGGCTGATCAGCGCTTTGAGCACCTGGAGCCGCGTGGCGCTGAGAAAGCGGTGTGGCGGTTCATCTGCCTCGCCTATATGCAGCGCGCCACTAACCATGTGGGGGCCTTCACAGGTGAGCACGCTCGGGAGCCCAGCGCACACACGCTCTACATCCCTGTCGAGTCGCTCGAGATCACTGAGCCGTCAGCGCTAGGCGACGTGCGCCTGATGCCTGTCGACGACCCCGAGGTCGCCGACGGGCGGCTCGGATTTCCTATAGAACCGCCGATCGGCGCCGTCGTTGCTGTGCCGGTGGCTGGGACGCTACCGGCGAGAATGACTGAGCGTGGTCGCGAGGCGGCGCTACAGGCGCTGCGAGTCCTGCGGGTCGGCCTGCGCGAGCACCAGACGATCCACGACCGGCAGCTGCGATTCCGACTTAGTCATCTGATCTCGTTCGATAGTGGGCTCCCCGGCTTCCGCATCCAACCCGACGCGGCGTGGAACCTGCCACTAAGCGCTGAGGACGTTGAGCTGGTTGAACGACAGCCGCTGGCGGCCCTCTACAACCAGCCAGCCAACAAGCTCGAGCGGCAGGCGCAGCTTGCGCTGCGCTGGATTGAGCGCGGCCTCGTCGCTCCCGACGAGACCGACCAACTGCTCTATCTGTTCATGGGCCTGGAGGCGCTCCTCGGCGACCGGCAGGAAGGACTCAAGGCCCCGGCACTGGCTTTCCGCCGTGCCATGCTGAGCGCGATCACACGCGGCAGCTTCGCGGACCCCGGCCGCGTCTTCGGCCTGTACGGCGAGGTGCGGTCGATGGCGGTGCACGGGGAAGAGCTCAAGGTCGAGGTACCGCCGAATGAGCTGACCGCCTTCGCATGGGACACCCGCCGGGCGCTCAACGAATACCTGCGCTATGGCGCAGAGATCGGCGCGACCAAGCGGAGCACGCTCACTAAGGCACTGCACGAGCACGAGCAGGCGGCGGACCTAATCGCTTGGCTGCGCGAGCATGGCGACCGCTCGTGGTCGAAGTACCTCGACAAGCTCGAGTCGCCGCCGGCCTAAGACGGGTGGTGCGCGTGCCGGGACTTCGACGGCGCGCGTGGTTCGGTTACACGCCACCGTGCTGACCTCGGTCACAAAGGACTAGGCGCTACCGAACAGCGCGTCTGCCAGTGTTGCTCCCGTGTCGAACCGCTCGAGCACGCCGCTATCGGACCTCGCCACGGTGAGAAAGTGATCGATGAGTTCCGCGCTTGAGAGCCGGCCCTCGATCGCAATTGCGAGCGCATTGGTCGTGAGACGCTCGCTGAACGGTGCGATCGTGCCGATGGTCGCCTCCGAGAGCGGCCCGCCATGGACGAGACTGTTGCGCGTTCGCCGTCGCCGCTCCTCGTTGTGCTCGAAGTCGTGCTCGAGCTCTCTACGCCAACGCCTCCGCTTGTTCGACGACTTCTCCACTTCAGAGAGCCTGCGGAGCCGCACCAGTGTCAACGGGTTTTCCCAGCGCCAAACTGAGTCCGACTGCTCAACGGCTTCACGTACCTCTTCGAGCGATGCGAGGAAGGCCGGTAGATCGCCGCGGCCGTTCAGATTCCGCGGTTCACACCAGGGCCGGAGTACCTCAGCCGCCTCCGGCTCGTGGAGCAAGATGTAGTGCGCGCCGAACGCAGCCTCCGCTACCTCGTCCCACAGCCGTCGGCGGAGCAGATGAGGGCGGAGGTAATCGGCGATGAACCGCTCGGTTTCGCCGACGCCGGCCCAGCCCGCGACTTGCTCGAGAATGCGGTCATAAAGCAGCACGCGCGCCGCGGGCGTTGCCGCACGTGCCTGCTGTAGCCAGTGCAGCAACTGTCCGGCTTCGGCGAGTTCGCCGTCGATGACCGGCAGCTTTGCTCCGAGCTCCTCGGCCATCGCGGATAGTGCGTGTGCAGTGCGGTCACCTTGGAGGGCGAGGGCCGGGTAGGCAGGAATGCGCCGGTGTTCGTCGGCGTTGATCGACGCGGCCCCGCGCCGATCGTCGACGTAGCTCGCGAAGCTGTCGCCGACGATCCACGTCCCGGGGTGAGCGCCGTGAAGGCAGGCGAGCCCGGCGATCGTCTCCGCTGTCGCGAACGCTCGCTCGCGCGCGCGGGGTCCAGTCTCGGACCCGAAGCTGACCCGAATGAGTAGCGCTGGTTCCTCGTTGTCGTCGTTTCCCTCGCTTCCCAGGAGGAAGTCCATCTCGTCGGCGTCGTTGCGCAACTCAGGAGCGCGCGCGAATACAGGCTCATCGTCCCGCTCCAGCGCCGAGCGCAACCGCGCCACGCTGAACAAGCAGACGCTTGGCCCGAGCTCGAGCAGCCCCAGTGGGTTTAGGGGGGCGTAGTCGATGCGCAACCACACCACGTATTGCCCTTGGACCACCTCGGCGGCCAGCAATTCGCGCGCCCGCTCGACGCGTTCCTGCGGAGCGAGTGGAGCTTCGCGGTCGTCCTGGAGCGCGTTACGCAGGCGGCGGGCGAACCAGTCATCCCGGCCTGCCGGCACGTCCCCGAGCGCGATCAGCGTCACGGCCGTGTCAAGGGCGCGCTCGAAGCCGCCGCGTGCGCCATCGATCAGATCGTCTAGTGCTGCCGTGCGCGCTTCAGCGGTGCCGGTTACTTCGTCGAGGTCGCGCCAGATGACGAACAGCCGGCGCCGCGTTGCGGCGTCGAGACCCTCGCGGCTCGGCAGCGCTCGTTTGATCGCGCGAAACTCACGCTCGCGCACATCGCGCTCGACGACATTTCCCAACGCTGGGCCGATCTTGCGAAGCGAGCGCAGCAGATCGTCGATAAGTGAGTCCCAATTCGTGCGGCGAGCACGACTCGACTGCCTTTCGTCGGTGAGCCATGCGCCGAGTTCCGCCACCGCCACGACGAGCGTGTAGCTGGATGCGCGCACGCCTGGCCGCGCGGCGCGCTCCAACGCCTGACCGGCGGTGTGGAGTAGTTCATCGGTTGTCGTTGGCTCTGTCAGCTCGGGTTCGAAGCTACTCGCCGCGAGTCGCAGCTGGGGCAGACAGGGCAGAGTCATCCTCGAGGCGGGATTGCCGGACCAGCTGACGCGTATTGCTCACTGCGCGGATGCGACTCGACGCTAGTGGTCTGGGATCGCTGTCCGTGCCGGTCGCTATCCAGTGAATATGGATCTGCGCCGGTCGGAGACTGGGGCCTGGACTCTGGAGAATGCCGACCCCGGCCAGATCGAGGCGAAGCCGGACTACCACGAGGCGATTACTCGTTACCTGACGGTTTTCGATCCGCTTTTCGAGCGGGCACAGGCCAGCAACGAGTTCAATTTCGTCCACACGCTAGTCCCGGTCTTCGGTCTTCAAGGGCCTGGCTGGGACCCGTACGAGACCACCATCGAGGTGGTCGAGGCGACTGTTGAGGTCGTGAACGGCGTGACCGAATTTGCCCCCCGCCGGCACCTGATGCTTTGGCTCTGGGGCCATATCGTCGAGGCTTCGGCTCCTTACGAAATGCTCGCGCGACTGCTTACCGTCGTCGACGGCGACCGTCCGCGTATGACTCATTTTCCGGACGAGAACGGTCGACCACTAAGCCCGTGGAAGAAGGCCGAGAAGATCAAGGCGGCCTGCGAGCGGCTCGGCTTCGCCGATGTTCCCACGCCGCTGATCGAAATATGGAATGGGCCGTTACGAAATGCGGTTTTCCACGCTGACTACTCGCTCTTCGGTGGTGAGGTTCGCGTCCCAAGTGGGTACGCCAGCTACTCACACGACGAGGTCGAGCGGTTGATCGCGCGCGCCAATGCGTATCACGATGCCCTGAAAATCTTGCGCAACGCGCACATCGCGAGTTACACCGAACCGGTGCGGGTATCCGCCTATGGTTTCTGCCCGGACCCGGCCGATGAGGCGGTCGTCATCGTGCGCGAGGGACACGGCGCAGTCGGGCTGAAAGATGGGTACACCCCGGAGCAGTTGGCTGTCGGCGCCATCCCGTTCCGCCTCGGCGTCTTCTTGCCGGGTGAAGCGGCATTACTCGACGCTAACCCGCAGCTCGCAGTGTTGCCTGAATGGCGCCCGTCCGGGGCGGAAGAAGGCGCGAAGTCGGCCGCGTGACTTGGCACCCTCAACCCAACTTGAGTGCCGCGCTGCGCGCAGAGGATCCGGAAACCCGTGTGCTCGGGGACATACCGCCCGTGCTCGATGGCCTGTCGTCACCCGATCTGCCGGAACACGCGATCGCACACGAGCGCCGCATACGGCTTGGCAAGCCCGGCGAGTACGTCGCTTACTACACGGGGGCTGAGGCTGCCGTTGGGCACATCATTCCTGAGAAGCGATTACGTCTGAGCTCTTTCGACCGGATGAAGGACCCCCGGGAGAACCGGGACTGGGTGACGCTGGTAGCCCACCGCGGGCAACCGTTTACGACCTCGAGTCCCGAGGCGGCGCGCGAGCTGCTCGACAAGATGTCGATCGACGCCGCAAAGCTCCGCGAACGCGCGAACTTCCACCGCGCGCGGCACGCAAAGCTTCTCTGCCTAACCACTGAGTCGAGCGAGCGTTCCGCGACCGAAGACTTTGAGCGGGCCTACGCAAGACCACGCATGTGGGAGCAGTACGCGGACGACCACGCTGGTGTCTGTCTCGTTTTCGATCGTGAGGAGATGAACGCCGAGCTCAAGCGTTCCCTTGGGCGACAAGGGCAACTCCTCTATGACGAGGTGCGCTACGACAACGAGGCAATCATGCGAGCCGTCATCACCGCGAACGCATTGCACATCGCGGGCCCAGAGCCGAGCGAAGACGCACTGAAGGTCCTGGTGTTCGAGCACCTCGCCGAACACCAGAAGTCACTCCTCTTCCTAAAAATGAGCGACTACCGGGACGAACGTGAAGTGCGTTACGTCGTACTGGACGGCCGGGACTGTCCGTTCGCATATGCCGATCTCGGGGACTCGCTTCGGGTGGTCGTTCTCGGGGATGTCTTCCCGGAGGAGCTTGTATCGACGGCCGAAGAGGCGGCCCGCACCGCGGGGGTGGCGATTCGGAAGATGATGTGGACGCCGTGGGGCCCTCGAGCTTTCCCGCTCGACGTTTGGCGGGAGGTCGCTGCACAAATGGCAGTCGAGCGCGATCGGTCTCGAGATTGACCGCGGCGTTCGCCTGAGCGGCAATCTTTTCGCAGGGTCCGTGGTACCAGCCGTGGTACCAAACTGAGCAAATCTCACCAGAGGTAAGACCGTCTCAAGCCGCGTCACAAGCGCAGATACGCCTGAGGTGAGGCCATTCGGACCATCTCATAACCCGAAGGTCGCGGGTTCGAATCCCGCCCCCGCTACTGCAGAAGCCGTCCTCTCGCCAGGGCGGCTTTTGCTCTTTCTAAGGGTGGCTCGGTGCCGTCGCGCGCGGCCACGTGGCAATGGAAGTGGCAATCGGAGCGTGTGTGGGGCGTGCCGAGAACGGGGAAACGTGGTCGTCTGCCGTTCCATATAGCCTCGCTGCTCGTGGAGGCCGCCAGACCACTTCCCGCCGATGTTGATCCGCTCCGGCGAGGACAGGTCGTGGCGTTCTTCAAGTCAGCAGAGGAGATGGCCGAAGTGCCCGACGGCTCGGTGGATTTGGTTGTCACAAGTCCGCCGTATTGGGGCGCGATCATCTCTTTCGGTCACTTCACCGAGTGCTGAGCCCCGAGGCGCATTAGGTTCCTGGTGCTAAAGGGGCCGCACGTCGTGCCGATCTAACGCACCCCCTGTCCCCGAAACGGGGTCTTGCGACATCTGCAACGACGCCGATAGAGGCTTTATCACCTCTATCTAGGAAGGAACTAATCCATGAGGAAGTCATTCGCAGGAGTCGTCGCCGCTCTCGCTCTCGTTGCCGTTCCGGTGGCGGCGTCGAACGCAGCGGCACCGGTCGCACATGCCTCGAAGAAAGCCCCGAATGTGCGTTGTCGCCAACTTGACCGAGCGGAGCGAACGCTCCATCGCCTCGGGTTTCGCACGCGCGAGCGCGGCGGTGGCCTTTTCGGCATCGTGGTAAAGGCTGACTGGGTGGTCGTTCACCAGAGCCAGCGCGGTAACACCGTCACCTTGACGGCCGGACGGTCCTGCTAGTCGCCGGTCCTGCCGGAAGCGACACTCAAGGGGCGGCTGACGCTGAGCCGCCCCTTTTTTATGGCCTGCTTGGCTGCGCCAAAATGGTCCGGAGAGGGGCAGCCCGAGAGGCACAACGCAGCCGTGATCGTCAGGCTTCCGGTCGCCGTTGTCGGTTTCCAGCGCCAGGTCGGCTCGCGCAAGAATCCAATCGCATCAGCAACCAGAGGCCGCGTCGGCTCCGGCCAAAAGCGCATGTTCTAAGGACCGGAACCGGACGAACGACCCGGTCCCCACAGCTTCTCCTCTGCTGAGGAGAGCAGCTTCGACGGTGATACGTCGAGGGCATCTGCAATCCGCGCGAGGTGGCCCACGGTGAGGTTGGCTCGCCTCGCTCGACATGGCCCATCCACGCTTTGTGCACGTCGGCGCGGTGAGCCAGGTCCTCTTGCGTGACGCGCTGCGCTTGACGTTCGGCGCGGATCGCCTGCCCGAGCGCCTCGTGCAACGGGCTGACTGATCGCGCCCCTGACACCGGCCGGTGACCGCACGCGCCGTTGCCTTCCGTGCTGGCGTGAGCGGAACCGCTCAACGCCAACACGGCATGCGTCCGCCCTAGTTGTCGAGCTTGCGCAACAGCGTGTGCGCCGCCTTGCCGTAGCTGTGAACCTCACTCGGCTCCACGCCCGCCTGCCTGCGTCAGGTACGGCGAAAAGTTCCACCTGAACCGCGTGTCGTGCGCGACGGCAAAACACGTCTACAGCCAGTACTACGACTTTGGGATATCCCCAAACGGCTGGCACTGCACCGGCATTGTTGGATTCGCGGGAGAGGGGGACTGCATCACCGACGGCATCGTCCCGAACTTCTCGTGGTCCTGGTGGCCTTCGCAGTAAGCACGCTTCACAGGCCCATCCATGGCCCATCGAGCGTGGCCGAGTCGCATAGCCCGGCGGCGGCACGGAGTAGTCTCGGTCGTCCTATCCAGAGCGAGGCGAGGCACCCGGGCCTGTGACCCTCCGCCAACCGGCGCGATGCGCGCGGTGGCAACGCCGGAACGATGGGAGCTGTATGACCGATTACGACGTCCACCTGCGCGACTTTGCTTATCGCATCGAGTGTGCGGTGAACGACATCAAGCAACTGCGGCAACTCGGTGAAGAGCTTGCCGCTGACGACGTGCTCGACTGGACCGACGCCGCAGTGCTTTTCAGCCGTATATCCGAGTACGCGCGCAGCGGCGGACACGACATCGGCTGGATTACGCGGCTCTATTTGCGCCGCTGTCCATCGGCGCATGAGATGCAGCCAACCAACAAGGACATTGGCGACCGGATCGGGCACATCCTCGCGGATGGCGGCATCGAAAATGGTGAGCAGGAGGAGGGCACCACGACCTTCATTGTGGCCCCGCTCAAGAACGGCGAAGCCCGGCCCGGTAGCGCGGAGACAGGCAGTTCCACGTGAACTCGCCCCAGCAACCCCACTGGCACTTGGCGTCGATGCCACTACCAGAACCCGAGTGGGTCGAGCGGCTCCGTGCTGAGTGCGCGAAGCATGGGATCAAGGTCAAGTTCGTCGCGGCGGACCCGAGCGCGCCCGTACGGGTGCTAAGTGTTCGGCGGCGGAAGGCGGCGGAAGGGTCGCGGGACTAGACGGCCTCCGTTTCGTTGCAACACCCAGCCGGTGCTGAGCGCGAGTACCAGTTTTGCGCTGTCCGTTCACCCGTGAGGGGGACAAAAAAGCCACAGATTCTGTTGGGAAACCCCCCCACCGCCGACCCGGCGCCGGTGGCCAGCCCCCGGCGCCGAACGCGCCGCTAACCCTCCTGCAGCACCGACAGGATGTTCCCCGCCGGATCCTTGAACCATGCTATGTCGGGACCGCGCCCGGCAGCGCGCCCGCGCATGACTCCCCTCTCGTCCTGTGGCATCCCGTCGTAGCGCTCGAAGCTGACGCCGCGCTCGGACAGGCCGTCGACAACCGCATCGATGTCCTCGACGCGGAAGTTGAGGATCGTGAAGCTGGCCGGCTCGTGATCGGGTTTGCGGTAAACGAGGACATCGTGGCCGCCGGCGAGGTGGAGTGAGAGCAGGCCGTTCTGCTCGTCGAGCACCTCGGTGTCGAGCCCGAGCTTGTCCCCGTAGAACGCGCGTGCCGCCTCGATGTCGGGGACCGCGAAGCCGCTGAATGTCTCTGAGTTCTCGAGCATGTAGGTAGGACCTGGGTGCGGCCCGGAACTAATCGGAAGCCGTGAGCCTCAGCCCCCCGCCGCCGCCTCGAACGCCGCGTCCACCACTGCCCGCACCTCGGGCCCGTACGGCGGTGCGAACGCCTCGATCATGTCGCCCTCGCCGCGCACGAACACGCCGCGCGGGTTCGAGAACTCGCGGAAGCCCTCGACGCCGTGGTGGCGCCCCGAGCCGCTCTGGCCGACGCCGCCGAACCCCAGCGACGGCAGTGCAGCGTGTACCGCGGCGGAGTTGACGGATGCGCCGCCGGAGCTCGTCCGGCGCAGCACGTCGTTTGCAACCGCCTCGTCCTTTGCGAAGACGTACAGCGCCAGCGGGCGCTCTCCGGCGTTGACATAGCTGATCGCTGCGTCGAGATCGTCGTACGGCTTGACCGGCAGGATCGGGCCGAAGATCTCCTCCTTCATCACGCCAAGCTCCTCGGACGGGTCGAGCACCAGCGTGATCGGCATCTGCCGCGTGTCGGGATCGACGTCGCCTGACTGCTCGAGCGGGCGCACGTCGGCGCCCTGTGCGCGGGCGTCCTCGAGCAGGTCCTGGATGCGCTGTAGGTGGCGCGTGGTGATGATGCCCGTGCAGCTCTCGGACGCACAGAAGCCGGGCATCGACTGTTGCACGTGCTCGGCTGCGAGGCGCGCGAAGTCGTCCATGCGATCCCGCGGCACCAGGCAGTAGTCGACCGTCACGCACATCTGGCCGTTCTTGATCGCCTTGGTGCCGAGCACCTGCTTGAGCGACTCCGCGTCGATGCTGTCCTCGGTGAGGATCGCCGGGCACTTGCCGCCAAGCTCGAGCGTGACCGGCACCAGCTGCTCGGCCGCGGCCTTCGCGATCTCGCGGCCGATCGCCGGGCTACCCGTGTAGAGCAGGTGGTCCCAGCGCACGCGCGTGAACGCCTTCGCGAGCTCCACGCCTCCTACGACCACGTCGACGCGCTCGGGGTCGAACGTCGCGCGCACCATGTCGCGCAGCACCTCGGCACATGCGGGGGTGTATTCGGACGGCTTGATGACAACCCGGTTGCCGGCCGCGAGCATCTCGACCAGGGGCCCGACCGAGAGGTCGAACGGGAAGTTCCAGGGGACGATGTTTCCGACCACGCCCTTCGGCTGTGGCTGCACGAAGGCGCGGCCGGAGCCGTAGAGCTGTGGGTCGGTCTCCCGCTCATCGGCTGCCATCCAGCTCTCGAGCTGCCCGGCCGCGTAGGCCGCGCGACCAGCCACGCCCAGGACCTCGATCAGGTCGGTCGCCTCGGTGGGGTGGACACCGAAGTCGGAGCTCATCGCCTCCTGGATCTGTACGCGATGGGTCATGACCATCCCGGCGAGCGCCTGCAGCAGACCGAGCCGCTCCTCCAGCGACGGATATGGGTCGGCGAGGAACGCTGCGCGCTGGCGCTCGACGATCTGTTCGAGCTCGGCGATCGCGGGCGCGTCGTCAGCGGTGGTTGGTGTGTCCTGCTCGATCAGAGCCATCGTGCATCTCCTCTTCGGGTGGTCAGTCTCCGACCCTAGACCCGTAACGGCGGAGCTACAACCGCGTTCGTGACACCATCCCGGGGCTTGCGCGCCATCCGCCCCGAGATTCAAACGATGAGGGCCGCGGCGCTGGCGTTGATCATCGCCTTCCACGTCTTCCCGGGCCGGGTGCCGGGTGGCTTCGTCGGCGTCGACGTGTTCTTCGTCATCTCCGGCTTCCTGATCACGGGGATCCTTCTGCGCGAGCGCGAGCGCACCGGTCGTGCATCGGTGCTGGCTTTCTGGACGAGGCGCGCCCGGCGTATCCTCCCGGCGGCACTGTTCGTGCTCGTCGTGACGACTCTCGGCGTGCTTGCGGTCGTCCCAGAGGGCGCCCAAAGCTCGTTCTTCGCCGAGATTCGCGCGTGCGCGCTCTTCTTCGAAGAACTGGCAGCTCGCTCACGCGGCGGTGGACTATCTGGCGGCAAACCAGCCGCCGTCGCCGGTGCAGCACTACTGGACGCTCTCGGCGGAGGAGCAGCTCTACGTGCTGTGGCCGCTGTTTCTGCTCGGCTTGACCCTGCTTTCACGTCGGCGACCGGACCGCGGCGCGACAATCCGGCCGTTCCTGATCGCGCTTGCCGTCGTAGCGAGCGCGAGCCTCGGCTACTCGATCTACGAGTCGGCGCACAACCCGGCGGTGGCGTACTTCTCCACCTTCACGCGGGCGTGGGAGTTCGCGGCGGGAGGATTGCTGGCGACGGCAGGCGCGCGGCTCCGAGCGCCGGATCCAATCCGGGCGGTTGGGGCTTGGATCGGCCTCGCCGCGTTGGCGGCGACCGCGTTTGCCTACTCGCCGCAGACCCAGTACCCGGGCGCCGCCGCGCTCGTGCCGGCGATCGGCACGCTGCTCGTGATCTGGTCGGAAGCGCCGACGCTGCGCTGGGCACCGCCGCTGGCGTGGCGACCAGCACAGTTCCTGGGCGACGTCTCCTACTCGACCTACCTGTGGCACTGGCCGTTGCTGGTGCTCGTGCCTTATGCCGCCAACCACCTGCTGCGCGGTTACGTGCGCGTGTCCCTGATGGTCGTCAGCGTGGGACTCGGGTGGCTGACGAAGGTCGTGATCGAGGACCCGATCCGCCAGCGCAAGCCGCTCTCCGTTGCCGGTCGGCGCCGGACCCTTGTGGTGGCAACCGCCGCTGTCCTGGTGGTCGCAGCGTTTGCCAGCAGCCTGGTGCATGCCCGCAACGTGAGCGCAAGCGCCGAGGTGAAGGAGCTCGCGAGCTTCCTGCGCCGCCCGCCGCCGTGCTTCGGGGCGGAAACGCTCGATCCGAAGAACAAGGGGTGCCAGAACCCCGATCTTCGCGGTCGCGTGATCCCAACGCCCGCGGCTGTTCAGGCGATCCGCGACATCGCAGGTCGCCACAAGGAAGTTGCTCGCCGTTGCCCGCGCGTCGGGCCGATCAACGTGTGCAACTTCAGTGCGCCGGGCGCCGGCCAGTCGGCGCGGACCGTCGCGCTGATCGGCGACAGTCACGCGGCTCACTGGATCCCGGCCGTGGGCCGGATCGCATACACGCGTGGGTGGCGTGCCTATGTGGTCTTTCGCCCGAACTGCCCTTACTCGGCCGCTGTGCGCGCATTATCGGAGCCGTCGCGCTCAGCGTGCGTGCGCTGGAAGACGGGAGTCCGGCAATGGCTCATATCTCACCCTGATGTCGACACCGTGCTGTTCGGCCAGCAATACGGGAGCATCGTCGTTGCCCCCGCAGGGGCGAATGAGCTCAGGACGCGGATCAAGGGATATGAGGACGGCTGGCGGGCGCTGCCCAGCTCGGTCAAGCGCATAGTCGTCATCCGCGACAACCCTGGGATGCTGCCGGAGGACGGAACCAACCATTGCGTCGAGAAGGCGATTGGGGATCACGACGATCCGGGACCGTTCTGCGCGCGACCCCGGAGTGTGGCGCTACCCCCGGATCCGGCCGTTGCTGCAGCCCAGGGCATGCACTCGAAACGCTTCAGCGTGATCGATTTGACGAGGTACTTCTGCGACGCCACCACCTGTCCGCCTGTGATCGGACACGCGCTCGTGTATCTCGACATGAACCACATATCGGACTACTACGTGGTCACGCTCGTGCCCTACTTCGAGCGTCAGCTCGACCGAATCCTTCGCCGCTGAGGGCTTGCGTACAGTGTGCGCTCGTGAAGCCCTCTGTCACGAGGTAGCGGGGAATCGACGGCAGCGGCGCGCGCCACAGTTGCGCGCTGGCGCCAGTCCATGCTCGAGGGCGACCTTCCCGCGATGGAGGCGCTGCGCTCTCCCGACTACGTCCACCAGATGCCGAACGGTGAGACGCTGTCGCGTACCGAGGAGCTCACCGGTTTCGCCGACGGCGGGTTCGCGCTCGAGCGCTTCGACCTCCACGATCTGGAGATCCTCGGAGGACCGACGGAGGTCGAGGTTCAGGTACGGGGCCACCTCGCCGGCCGACTCAACGGGACGCGCGTGGATCTCTGGATGCGCTTCTTCCACTCGCTGGAGCGCGACGGCGACGGGTTCGTGCTGACCCGGTCGCGCTCCGAACTCGAGGGCGAGCCGCCGGACCACGCCCCGCGAGCGCTGATCGCTCGCGCGCGAGCCCGGATCGGACACCGTCTGCGGCGGCGGGAGGAGTCGGGCTTCTCCGAGCTGGCCTACAGGCCGTACAAACGGGGCGAGGACTTCCTCGTTCCGCCGCGCAGCGAACACCCGCCAGGCGACGAATTGCCGGTTCCCCCGGCCGAGCTCTGGCAGGGCTACCGAGGGTTCGTCGAGGGTGGTGCGGTGGACAGCGAGCGCATGCTCGAGATCGTTCGCAGGGACGGGTTCGACTTCGCTCGCGGTGATCGGATTCTCGATCTGGGCTGCGGCGCCGGCCGCATGATCCGCCACCTCGGTCCGCTGGCCGCCAGCTGTGAGATCTGGGGCGCCGACATCCTGGCCGAGCACATCATGTGGTGTCGGCAGAACCTGAGCCCGCCGTTTCACTTCGTGACGACCACGAAGGTGCCTCACCTTCCGTTCGCGGACCGATCGTTCCGTCTCGTCTACTGCGGCTCGCTGTTCACCCACATCGACGACCTGCCCGAGACGTGGCTACTCGAGCTCGGCCGCCTGCTCGTGCCAGGGGGGCGCCTGTACGTGACGATCCACGATGAGGAGACGCTCGCGACGTGGAACCAGCCGACGTCGCGGCGCAACCCGATCCCACGAATGGTGCTCGACAGCAAGGTCGGCCAGGAGGCGCTTGCCTCAGGCTTCGACATGTTCACGGTCGGCCGTGGGCACAACGCGCAGGTCTTCCATGCACGTGAGCACTTCCTGCGACTGGCCGGGCCGGCGTTCACGCTGGTCGAGGCGGTTCCGCATGCATACAGCGCGCAGACCGCACTGCTCCTCGAGCGCGTCCCGTAAGTGCCGCCCTAGCGCCGACGGCAACTGCTCAGCGGCTGGTCGCACTCGGATGTCATCGCGCAACTCTTTTCAACATGCGCTTGATGCGGCTGCGCGCACCCGGGGCGTGTCCTGGATCCAAGCCTGTCACGGCGGCGAGGGCTTGAGCGTCGCGTGCGGCCAGGATTTCGACCCGCCCCCCATCGGGTGGTCCGTAGGGGGCCGGCACTTGGTTGAACAGGACTACGGAGTGTGGAAAGCCGCACCACTCGAGGATCGACTGCAGCACTGATGGCCCCGTCGGAAACCAAGCCAGCCGGTGGACACCGGACATCACCTCGGTGTCGCTCTCGTGGCTGAGCACCAGCGCCTCACCCTTGGCGGGTCTCGTCGCGGAGTTGAGTATCAGTAGCTCGCGCGTGTGCTCGGCGGCTATGCGCAGGCCCGTGACCGGATCGGGCAGGTGGTAGAAGAGCCCTTTGAAGAGGGTGACGTCGTACTGCCCGGCGCCGAGGCCTGGGAGGTCGTACAGGTCGAGCACCGAGAAGGTCAGGTCGTGGCTCGGCAGATGCCTCGCGAGGAACTCCGCCTGGGCGATCCAGTGCTCTCGGACATCGAAGCCCAGGATCGTCCCCGCGCCAGCCTCGGCGGCCGCGAACGCATAACCGCCCCCGTTGCAGGCGCAGTCGAGGAACGAGCGGCCCTGTAGGCCGTGCGGATACACCGCTTGGATGATCGTGTGGAGATGCTCGCGCGGCCGCAGCATCGGCACCGGCCGGGTCTCGGAGCCGTCGGCTCGCGGCACCGGGTCTCCGGTGCGCACCCCAGGTGCCACTTCGACGTCGTGATGCCACGGCCCCAGCCGGGCGATCTCGGCGCGGAGTGCCTGCTGCTCCGGCGTCGTCACTGCTGTCGGGTCGAGTGCTTGATGACGATTCCCTGTCCCGTCGGTGCGTGCAGCACCGGCTCAGGACGTGACGCCATGAACTCGTCCACCGCCACCTTGGCTCCGTCGCACAGAGTGAATCCGTAGTCGTCGCAGACGAGCACGCCGCCTGGCACGAGTAGGTCGTAGAAGTATTCGAACGAGCTGGTCGTGGGATCGGCGATGTCCACGTCCACGTGAGCGAAGACAAGCCGCTCGATCTTTGCCTTGGCGAAGACGTCGGGTATCCAGCCCTTGAGAACGACGGCGCCGAGCGGCTCGAGGAGCGTGCGCGCGCCGGTTTCGCTGACGGCGAGGTCCCCTGCGCTCCATCCGCTCCAATCCCGTTCAGTGGGAGGCGACAGACCCTCGAAGCTGTCAAAGGCCCAGTGAGTCGATCGCCGGCCGCGCGCCTGGCAGATCAGGAGCGACGAAGCCCCTTCGTAAACGCCTGCCTCCGCCGTATCACCGTCCAAGTGGTCGACGAGCTTGAGCAGCTCGCGCAGGAAGTACTTCCGGTCGATCGCGTGCCGATCGGGATCGAAGCGCGCCATCTCCTCCTGGAACTCCTGGTCCTCGAACCAGACCTTCATCTTCTCGGTCCGCGGGTTGACGACCCCATGCCCCGCTGCACCGAGGTCGTGACCGCCGCGATCACGGTGCGCTTCGGGCCTGGAGAATCGCGTGCGTGCGAGCCGCACGACCGCCCGGAGGTCCCGCCAACGCTTCGTCACCTGATCGAATCGCGCCAAGGAGAGGACATCCTAGGATTGGCCGCCGTGGAGGTTGGTTCAGCTCTGGGCGCATGCGCCTGCCGGTTTTGCGGGGCGCCTCTGGTCGAGCGGCTGGCGGATCTGGGCCGATCGCCTCTCTCGAACGCCTACGTGACCCCGGGCGAACCAGAGCGGCTCTTCCCTCTGGTCGCGTTCGTCTGTGACCGCTGTCTGCTGGTGCAAGTCCCGTCCGTCGTCCCCCCGGACGAGATCTTCGGTGACTACGCGTACATGTCGTCCTACTCGGATTCATGGCTCGAGCACGTGAGGGCGTATTGCGCGGACATGGTGGACCGCCTCGGCCTAGGCCCGGATTCACGGGTCGTCGAGGTCGGAAGCAACGACGGCCATCTGCTTGCGTGTCTCGTGGAGCGCGGGATCCCGGCGCTCGGCATCGATCCAGCCGCCAACCTCGCGCAGACGGCACACGATGCGGGGGTCGACACGGTGACGGAGTTCTTCGGCATCGAAGTCGCCCGGCGTCTGGCGGCATCCGGCGGTCGGGCGGACCTGCTGATCGCCAACAACGTCCTGCCGCACGTGCCCGACCTGCACGACTTCGCCGGCGGCCTGGAAGCGATGCTCGCGCCCGGAGGCCTCCTCACGATCGAGCTTCCCCATCTGCTCCGGCTGATCCGCGGGGGTCAGTTCGACACGATCTATCACGAGCACTTCTCCTACTTCTCGGTGCTCACCGTCCAGAGGGTGCTCGCCGCTTACAGATTGCGGCTGGTCGACGCCGAAGAGCTGACGACTCATGGCGGATCGCTCCGGCTCCACGTGCGTCACGAGGATGAGGGAGCGCTGGTCGGTCAGGAGGTCGAGCGCCTGCTCGCCGACGAGCGCGCGGCCGGTCTGCATTCGATCGAGGCGTACCGCGAGTTCGCGGATGGCGTTCGCGAGTCGCGCCGGTCGCTCGTCGAGTTCCTCGCAGCCGCTCGCGCCGCCGGCAAGCGCGCCGCCGGCTACGGCGCTCCAGCCAAGGCGACAACGCTTCTCAACTACTGCGGCGTTGGGCCAGACCTGATCGAGTACACCGTCGACCGCAATCCGCACAAGCAGGGCAAGCTCGTGCCGGGCACCGGCATCCCTATCTACCCGCCCGAGCGGCTGGCACAGACGGAGCCCGACTACGTGGTGATCCTCCCGTGGAACCTCCGCGCCGAGATCCAGCCGCAGCTCGAGCGGATCGTGGACTGGGGCGGTCGGCTCGTAGTGCCGGTTCCGCGCGCAGAGGTGCTGGCGTGATCACGGTGGACGAGGCGCTGCCGATCCTCGGTCGAGACCCGGTCACACGCAGTCGCATCGTTGCAGCGTGCCGGGAATTCGAAGCGCGTCCCGAGAACGTGGCGACGACCGTCCGCGACGACATCACGGGTCCGATCGTCGACACCCTCCACGCCGAGGTGGGCTCGCTGGAAAAGAAGCTCGCCAACGGCCTCGTCATCGAGTTCCTGTACCGATCGAAGATCGCTCGCGACTTCGTGCTCTCCACCCCCGAGGTGCCAGATCACGTGTGGGAGCCGCAGACGACCAGGCTGATCCTGCATCTGGCACGCGACGCGAGCCACGTGGTCGTGGGCGGCGCCTACTTCGGCGACCAGGCTGTGCCGCTCGCGCATGCAATCGCGCCCCATGGCGGCGTCTGCCACGCGTTCGAGCCGGGCGCCGACCAGGCGGAGATGCTCACGCGCAACGCGAAGCGCAACAGCCTCTTCGAACCTCCGTGTGAACAGGGTCGCGCTCTGGGACGACGACTCCGCGCAGCTCGAATTGACCGGTGCGGACGCGTTCGCCACGAGCGTCGAGCTGGAGCGCGGCGAGCCCATTCCGGCGACGACGCTCGACAGCTACCTCGATGCAGAGGGCATCGACGCGATCGACCTGATCGTCCTCGACCTCGAGGGCGCGGAGCACGCAGCGCTCAGGGGAGCCCGCGGGCAGCTGGCGCTCCCGCCGGGCCGGGCACCGCACGTCGTCTTCGAGGTGCACAGCCTGTACGTGGACTGGTCGCGAGGTCTCGAGCAGACCGCGATCCTGCGCTACCTCACGGAGCTCGGCTACAGCTGCTACGCCGTGCGCGACCTGCACTCGAACTACGACCTCAGCGGTCACGCGATCGAGCTCGTCCCGCCCGACACCGCACATCTCGACGGGCCGCCGCACGGCTTCAACATGCTCGCGACCAAGGAGCCGGCACTGGTGCAAGGCCCGCCCTTCGCGCACTCACCCGGGGTCAGCCCGAAGCTTCTCCCGCATCGCGACCCAGCGCTTCATCACCCGCTGGGAGGCTTCTGATCGCGCTCTTCACGATCATCGGCGGGCGCGGCTTCATCGGCTCCGCGCTTGTCCAGCACCTAGAAGCGCATGGGCACCAGTGCCGCGTTCCCGCACGGGATGACAGCCTGGACGGAGTTCCTCTCGGTCATGTGCTCTATTGCGCCGGGGTGACGGGGGACGGGGCCAAGCGGACGTTCGAGACGGTCGAGGCACACGTGAACGTGCTGACTTCCGTCGCTGGCAGTCGCGCGTTCGAGTCGCTGCTCTACCTGTCCTCGACCCGGGTCTACGACAGGCACCCGGGTCCCGTCGCGCGCGAGGACGACACGCTGATCTCGGCGCCGGGCGACCTGTACGCGCTGTCGAAAGCGCTGGGGGAGGCTGTGACGCTCGCAAGCGGCGGACGCGTCGCGCGCCTCTTCGAACGTGTTCGGACGCGGGATGGCGCCCCACTTGTTCCTCGCGGATGTCCTGGCCGCCGCCACCGGGCCTGGCCGCGTGCTGCTGACATCAACGCTCGACTCCTCGCGCGACTTCGTGAGCATTTCCGACGCGGTCGATCTGCTGGTGCGGATCGCCTTGGGCGGCCGCGAGCGGATCTACAACGTGGCCTCCGGCAGCGCAGTGACCAACGGCGAGGTCACCGACGCGCTGGCGAAGCTCACTGGCTGTGAGGTCGCGGTCCTGCCGGGCGCAACCCGTGTCGTGCGCCCCGCGATCGGTATCGACCGACTACGTACGGAGTTCGAGTTCGAGCCCGCGCACCTCCTCGCAGAGCTCCCCAGCCTGCTAGCCACTGTGCCTTCGTGATCTCGTTCGACGAAGACACTGGCCTGCTGACTGTGGACCGCGACGGCCGCCGGCAGACATACCGGCTTGACGAGCGTGAGGCGTTCGAGGCGGTAGCCGATCTGTGGCTGCGGGCCAGCTGGTCCGCTAAGCACGCCTACACCTTCACGTGGATGGGCAGGCCGGTGATTCAGTTGCCCGAGGACCTGCTGCGCCTCCAGGAGCTGGTCCACCTCGTCCAACCCGACGTGACCATCGAGACAGGTATCGCGCATGGCGGCTTGCTCGTATTTCACGCCGGGCTGTGCAAGCAGATGGGGCACGGCCGGGTGATCGGCGTGGACATCGACATTCGCTCTCACAACCGCGCCGCGATCGAGGCCCATCCGCTGGCTCCGCTGATCGAGCTCGTCGAAGGGGACTCAATCGCGCCTGAGGTGGTCCGCCTCGTCGCGGATCAGATTCAGCCTGGCGAGACCGTGCTGGTGATTCTCGACTCGAACCACACCAAGGAGCACGTTCTTGCCGAGCTCGAGGCCTACGCGCCACTCGTGACACCGGGGTCCTACATCGTCGCGATGGACGGCGACGTGATGGAACACGCGGTCGGCTTGGCGCGCAGCGCGCCGGACTGGGCTACGAACAACCCGAATGCCGCAGCCGCGGAGTTCGTCGCTTCGCACCCGGGCTTCGAGCTGTCGGAACCGCCCTTCCTCTTCAACGAGTCGAACATCGAGCGCGCCGTGACCGGGTGGCGGGGCGGGGCGGTGCGGAGGGTCACGTGACGACAACCATGACGTTCGTGATACCGACCCGCAACCGCGCGGAGCTGGCACAGGCGGCCGTGGACGGCCTGCTGGCCGAGAGCAGCGACCTGCGGGTGCTCGTGTCCGACAACTCGACCGATGAGGGCCAGGCGGAGCTGCTCGCGCGCTCCTGCCGAGACCGCAACGACGCCCGTTTGACCTATCTGCGGGCACCAACCCTCCCTATGCCCGCGCATTGGGACTGGGCGCTCCGGCGAGCGCTCGAGCAGTCCGACTCCACTCATTTCACGATCCACTACGACCGCTGCGTCCCGAAGATCGGTCGCACCGGCCTCCTGCTCGAGACTCTTGAGCGCCACCCCGAGCACGTGATCTCGTATGGGATCGATCGCGTCATGTACGAGTCGCCGCGATATCGCGTCCTGCAGCCACCCTGCAGCGGCGGTCTGCACGCGGTCGATACGGCGAGCGTCGTCCAGAAGGTCGCCCAGGGTGATGTGGAAAAGATGGGTTACGCGTTCCCGTTCCTGTCGAACTGCGCGGTGCCGCGGCAGACGCTGGCCGCCATCAACGACAGGTTCGGCGACTTCTGCGACTCCCACGGGCCCGACGGGGCGTTTCTCTTCCGCTTCTGCGCCCTCGAGCGCGAGTATCTCCACCTCGACGAGGCGCTCCTGGTCGCGTACGCCAGCTATCGGAGCAACGCCACGGGCTACTTCAGCGGCAAGACGACGGACTACGAGGACTTCAAGGCGTCGTGGGGCGACCGGCCGTGGAGCGACGCGGTGCGTCTCCCAGGACTCGATCTCGGCTGGAACCTGATCTTCCACGAGTACGAGGTCGTTCGGCGTGAGATCGGCGACGCTTTTCCGCCGATCTCCAGGCCGGGATACCTGGGCGGGCTCGCCTGGGGCCTCAGGTTCATCGCCGACGACGCGCGCCGCGCAGAGATGGAGGCTGTGCTCGTCCAGAATGGCTGGGACCCCCCCGAGCGAACGCCCGAGCCTCCACCGGCGTTGTCGCCATCTCTCCCGGCCCGGCTGAGGCGGCAGTCACCGGTCGGAATCAGAACATCGCTTCGCACGGCTCGTGGCTGGCTGGCTCGCCAGCTCGTGCTCCTCCGCGCCCGCGCGCTCGGCGTGCAGCCCGCTCACATATCGGGCTATCGGTTCGGCAGCGAGCGCCGTGCGCTCTTCTACGCGAAGAGGATCTCGCGCGTGCCGGAGCCCGGCCGCGCCGAGCTGGCTTGGATCGGCGAGCACGCGAAGTGAGGATGCCCGTCCTGACGCGGCGACGTCGCCGTCTCCCCGATTGGCCCGCGGGACCGGTCGCGTTCTCCTTCAACGGCGGCCTCAATTGGAGTGCCGGCACCGGCGCCGGCATCTTCGCGACTGAGCCGGTGTTCCGCGAGGCGATCGAGCGGTGCGCGGCCGTTGTCCGCGAGGAGTCGGACTTCGACCCACTGCGCGTCTTCACCGATGGCGTGCTGCCGTCCAAGCGCAGCGAGCACATCTGCCTGATGGGCGTCGTGCAGCTCGCGCAGGCTGCTCTCTGGCGATCGGCCGGGGTGGCTCCCGACCTCACGTTCGGCGTGAGTCTGGGCGAAGCCGGGGCGGTCTACGCCGCCGGCGGGCTCGATCTCGACGACGGGGCGCGCGTCGTAGCGGCGCTTGGCGAGGCCTCCGCATACGAGCTCGTGCCGCACGCGATGTTCACAGTGGAGACCGGACCGGAGATCTGGGCTGACTGCGCGGCCGCTCCGGTTTCGATGACCGTTTGCGGCGTCTCCACTCACGATCGCGCGTTGGTGCTCGCCGCCGTGCCGGACGCCCCGGCGGCGCGTGCCTATCTCGAGGAACGCCATCGGGTGCTCCACGTGCGCGAGCCCGTGCGGCCGACGCACACGCTGTTGGCGGGCAGTAGCCGCGAGCTGATGCGCCGGCGCCTCGCCGGAATCGTGCCCCGGCTGCCAGAGGTTCCGTGCTTTCTTGCTTCGGCTGGGCGCGGCGTCCGCGCGGATGGTCAATTCGACCAGCGACACTGGGCCTGGTTGCATGACCACGCCTTCCACGTGGACGAGAGCCTCGACGCTGCCTTCGAGCTCGGACCGCGCCTGGTCGTCCAGTTCGGCGAGGCCGCTACGGATGCTTCCTGGACGGCCGCCGCCAAGCTGGCTGGGAGGGCGATCGAGATCGTCCACACCCATCAAGCCGACGCGGACGAGACAGAGACTTGGCAGCGCGTGCAGCGCTGGGCGGACGAGCGCCCCCGCGCCGAGCCACCACGCATGGCGCCGGACAGTGAAATCGACCTGCTCGCTCCCCACTTTGCACGCGCACCGTGGACCGACCTGCGCAACCTGGGCAGTGGCGAAGGAATTCGCTACATGGCCGGTTCGAACCAGTGGTTGGTGCTCGACTCGGATCTGATCCGCGACGCTCTCTCTCGCCCCGCCGAGTTTTCTTCGACCTTCTGGAAAGAGCGGGTCGACGGCGTCCTGCTCGGCGCCGGCGCCGAGGCACATACGACGGCCCGGCGGCAGGTGGCGCCTCTGTTCTCCGCCGCCCTTGCCGCCGAAGATCACGCGAGCACCACCGCCCTGGGTCTGATGCAAGATCTCGCGTCGCGCGTGGAGTTCGACGTCGTCGGCGACCTTGCCATCCCAGTGGTTCACGGCGCAACCGCACGGATGCTCGGGTTGGATGCAGAGCGACTGCTCGCCGGCGGACGGGCCGTTGCGCGGGGAGACCTGCCAACCGAGCGCGCCCAGGTCGCGTTTCAAAGTGCCGGGGGGCCGCAGGATCGCGTGCTTCCCGGCGGCATCGAAGCACCGGCCTCGCTCGTCAGGCTCCTGTGGTACGCGGGAACGGTGACGACCGTCCGGCACATCGCGTGGGCGGTGGCGGAGCTCGACGGCCGGCGTGAACTGCGCGGCAGGCTGCGCGGCGACGAGGCGGCCATGAACTCATTCCTGGACGAGGTCCTGCGGCTGCACCCCCCCGAACCCCTTCTGGAGCGACAAACGACGAGCGACGTGATGCTCGGCGACACCGCGATCCCGGCGGAGGCCAGGGTTCGGCTCGCGATAGTGCTCGCCAACCGCGACCCGGAGCGTTTTCCAGATCCGGACGAACTGGTGCTCGGCCGTCCTGGTGGCGGCCTCATGACCTTCGGCCACGGTCCCCATCGCTGCCCCGGCGCCACACTCAGCCGAGCGCTCACGAAGGCGACGCTCGGTGCGCTACTTGAGGAGGCGCCGGACTGGGACCAGGTGGTGCCTCTTCATGCTGCTCCGATGGCGACGCTTCATTCGGCACACGGGCTCTCGGAGCTACGTGTCTCTCCGCGCGGGTGACGCCGCCGTCCGTCGCTCGCGCGGTCGCCTTCCTCGGCGAGCGGCAGCGGGAATCGGGTCAGTTCCAGATCCTCCGCGGCCTGCGGCTCGAAGAGGGTGAGGCTCAGGACGACCCGTCGATCTTCGCGACGACGCTCATCGGCCGCGCGCTCGCAGCGTGCGACGCGGATCAGGCACGTGAGATCCGCCGCCGCTCGGCGGATTGCGTCGGACGGCGCCAAGAGGGCTCGGGGCTGTGGCGGCACTGGACACCCGAGAGCCCGAGCTACGCGAGGATCCCGTACGACGCCGACGACACGGCGTGCGTGTGCGCGCTTCTGAGACACGAGAAGCTGCCCGTCCCGGACGCCCGCTCCCTGCTGCTCGCGAATCGCGATGACGAAGGCTTGTTTTTCAGCTGGTTCGCCGTTCGCTGGCCGCCGCCGCCACTCCGCCTTTGGCCATTCCTTGCGCGAACGCGGCTTCGGCACCCGGTGGAGGCCAAGCGTTTCTGGACCCAGACACCGTCGGAGCCTGATGACATCGACGCCGTTGTCAACGCGCATGTGCTGGCCTACCTCGGGGACGGTGACCATGCGCCGCCGGTCGTGGCTCACCTGCTCGGAGTGCTCGAGCGCGGCGAGGAACCCGCGGACAAGTGGTACGGCAGCCCCCGATTCTTCTACAACGCCCTGGCGCGGGCTGCCGAGGCCGTGCCTGCATTGAATGACGCGCGCGACACCGCCTGCGCGAGGATCAAGGCGGCGGCCGACCGGGGCGGCGAGATCGGGGGGAACCCACTCGAGACCGCGCTGGCACTCGGCGCGCTCGCGCGCTGGCGCGCGGAGCCCGAGTTGCGGGAGCGCGCATCGCTCCACCTCGAGAACACGCAGCGTGCCGACGGCAGCTGGCCTATCGCGACCGCGTACAAAGGACGGGACATGCAGTGGGGATCGTCGGAGCTGACCACCGGCCTGTGCATCGAGGCGCTGCTCGATCACGCCCGGGCCGGTCGCAGTACGTAGGCCGTACGCTGCCGCCATCGCGCCGATGCACGAGACCGTCTACTCATCTGCGCCGGCGCTCGAGGATCCGCGGCGCTTCCTGGCACGGGCGCGGGACGACCTGCGCCTGGTCCCGCGCAACGCCTGGCGGCTGTTCGTGCGCTCCACCCGGGCGCGATACCGCGGCACGCTCCTGGGCTACGCCTGGCTCGTCGTGCCGATGACGGCCACGACGCTCATCTGGGCAGGGCTTTCCCACGCGGGGCTGGTGCGGTTTCACGACACCGGCGCCCCGTATGTGGCGTACGTGGTGATCGGCTTCGCGCTCTGGCAGCTCTTCGCCGATGCGCTCCAGGCCCCGTTGCGGCGGCTCGAATCATCCCGCGCGGCGCTGGGCAGGACGCGGCTTCCACACGAGACGTGGCTCGCGGCGGCGATGTTGGAGGTGCTGCTCGCATTCGTCCTGCGCCTGGCCGTGGTCTTGATGGTCGTGCTCGTCACCGGCGTGGGCCTCCGTCCAAGCATGTTGCTCGTGCCGCTCGGTGCGGCAGCGCTGCTGATTCTCGGCTTCGCCTTGGGTCTGCTGCTCACCCCGCCGGGATTGCTCTTCGGAGACGTGGGGGAGGCGATCGCCGTGGTCGTCGGCCTGTGGTTCTTCCTGACTCCGATCGTCTATCCGCTGGGCTCTGCTCTGAGCTCGGGCACCACTGTCGGCTCCGTGGTGAGGCTCAATCCGGTCACGCCGCTCTTGATCACCACGCGTCACCTCATCACCGGTGGCGGCCCCACGGCTGTCGGCCAGGCATTGGGCGTGACCGCGTTCGCCTGCGTGCTACTGGTGTTGGCATGGCTGCTGTATCGGCTGGCGCGGCCGCACCTGGCGGCGCGCTTTTGACCGCGACAGCGCCCGTACTGCGGGTGCAGAAGTTGACGAAGCGATTCACCGGTGATCTCCGGCGCTCGCGGCGACTTGCGATCGCCGACATCCGCGCCGAGCTTCGGCGTAGTCCGACGCCGCACGACGCGCGGCCGGGCGAGCGCGCGGCCTTGGCGGATGTCTCCTTCGACGTCGGCGCAGGCGAAGGGCTGGCGGTGCTCGGGCCGAACGGGTCCGGCAAGAGCACTCTGCTGAGGGTCCTGCACGGCGTGCTGAAGCCCGATGCGGGTTGTGTCCGGATCCGTGGCCGCGCCGACGCGCTGATCGAACTCGGCACGGCCTTCGAGCCGATTCTGACGGGCCGCGAAAACGTCCTGGCGCAGGCCGCCGTCGCCGGGATGGCGCCGTTCGAAGCGGCCGAGGCACTCGAGCAGATCGTCGACTTCGCCGATCTCGGCGAGCAAATCGACGAGCCTGTACGCACGTACAGCACGGGCATGGTCGCGCGCCTGGGGTTCGCAACCGCGGCCCACCTGCGCCCCGACCTGCTGCTGATAGACGAGGTCCTGGCGGTCGGGGACGTCGACTTCCAGCGGAAATGCGTAGCGCACATCCGCGGCTTCCTGAGCGACGGCGGTGCGCTGGTGCTCGTGACCCACAACGCATGGCTCGCCCAGACCGTTTGCACCCGCGGACTCGTCCTGGACCACGGGCGCCCCGCCTTCCTTGGTGACGTTGTCGAGGCCGTGGGGCAGCACTTGCGGCGATCGGGTCAGTTCCCGAGGGTGGCACCGCCGACTCCCCTCGATCCGTCAGGTCCAAGCAAGGAACTGACGATCGAGAACGTGAGGGTTGTAGCGGAGGACGGGGGCGACGCGACTACCGGCGGTTCGGTCCGCATCGTGTTGACGTTCGACAGCCCGGAACCGACCCGGGTGGGCTGGGGATTCTCGTTGTGGACGGGCGATCAGTGGATCTGCGTGGCCGCCGACCTCGATATGCGTGAGCGGACGATCGCCGGCCGCGGGGAGCTCTCGTGTCTCATCCGCTCACTCCCTCTGTTCGGCGGCACTTACATCGCGTGTGCCGTGATCGGAGAGCCCCACACGAACTTTCCTCTGGCCACCTTCGGCGTCGATGCGAGCACGCCGCCGGCGACGTTCACCGTCCAGGCGCCGGTCGACGCCCGCATGAACCTGTTGGGTGTCCGGGCGCCGCTGGTGAGCCTCGACGTGATCTGGGAGTGACTACGGCGTCAACAGATAGTCGTCCCGATAGGGGGCGTAGAGGGGGTTCGCGCGCAGGGACTCACTCCGGCCGCGCAACGTGTCGAGGAGATCGTCGGTCAGCGCGTCGTCGCGCCACGGCTGGACAGGCCGGACCTTCTGAAGCAGGCGTATGCCGCGAGCGAGGCCGTTCCGCCTGGTCACGTTCGTCCACCGATTGAGCGCCCGCTGGCGCCAGCGCCCGGGCAGCGGGAGGTCCATGAGCACGCCGGAAAGCCGGGGGTACCACGCGAGCTCGAGTGGCGACAGGGCTTCGTTGACCCGCGCGAGCGGCAGCTCGGCGTGATCGAGGCCAAGCTCCACCTCCAACCCGCGGGTGAAGCCGTCGGGGTCGTCGCGCAGCATCTCGTAGGGAAGAACGAGCACCCGCTCGAACCTAGACGTGTACGCCGCGATGATGCCGTCGTAGTCCCACATCGCACCGCGCTCCGCGACCGCGAGCGCGACGGTATCCCTGTTGAACGGCAAGCTGAGACCTTCGCGAACCAGCTGGGAATATGTCGAGGCGATCGCGGAGCGGAACCCGCGGGTGACGATCAGAACGGACGCTGTCGGAAAGAGCGCGCCGAGGTGGGCGGACGCTCGCTCCACGGAATCAGCAGCCAGGGTTGGCTGCGATCCATGCCAGTGGCCGCCCCCGCCCGCCCATTCCGTCGGAGTGCTCAGCGCCTCGGCACTCGTCGCGCGCAGCCGGTGATCCGGGTTCGGTTCCACCGCCTCCGCGGCGATCGACCAGACGTCGCGATACCCGGCGATGCCGCCCTCGGCGTACGCGATCTGAGGATGGGCAGCGAACCAGACCTGCAGGAACGTGGACCCAGCCTTCGGGTAACCGATGTGGATCAGGTGCGGGAGCGAGGCCGGCTCTGCCACGGCCGCAGCGTAGCCTCAGGCGCATGATGGGCCCGCGCTCCCTACTCGCGGTTTCGCGCGGCGAGGAGTGGTGGTCCCACAAGCTCGCGCCGCTCCTCGCAGCGGCCTACGCGACGGAGCTGTTCGCGGATCGCAGCGCGGCGACAGATGCGGGCAGGCTGGCTCTCCTGCTCGTCGCGCTGGCCGTCGGAGCGCTCTACGTGAGCGTTCTCAACGACCTCACCGACACCGAGGACGACCGCGCGGCCGGCAAGGCCAACCGAGCCGCCGATCACCCGGCGCTCGCGCGGGCGCTGCTCGTGTCGAGCATCGCTGGGGGCGTGGCGGTCGTCGTCTTCGTGTGTGGCTCCAGTCCGCTTCTGCTTGTCGCATACATCGCGGCTTGGCTGGCGTTCGCTCTCTACTCGCTCAGGCCCGTACGGCTCAAGGCGCGCGGGCTGGCCGGCTGCCTGGCCGACGCGGTGGGCGCGCACATCGCGCCGATGCTGTTCGCGGCAGCCCTGATGCTGCACGCGCGGACCGTCGACCGGCCGTGGCGGTGGTACGCCGCGGTCGTCGTCTGGGCGCTCGGAATGGGCCTGCGTGGCGCGATCCTCCACCAGCTCGGCGACCGTGCCGCCGACGAGTCCTCCCGCGTCGCAACGCTCGGGCGCATGCGGCCGGTGCTCGCGCGCCAGGTCGGTGTCCGCATCGCGCTGCCGCTCGAGGTCGTGGGCCTCGCTGCCGTCCTCTGGCTGGCGGACGCCTGGCCCGCTGCACTCACGCTCGTGCCATACGCGGTCTTCGAGTGGCGCCGCGCGCGGGTGTTCGGCTCACGCGTGGTGGTCGCCAGGCCGGCACCGCCCTACCGGATCCTGCTGCACACGTGGTACGTCGCCGCTTTACCGCTCGCGCTGCTGGCCCAGCTGAGTTGGCGGCGGCCCGCCGACCTCGTGGTCCTCGGTGCCCACACGCTCCTGTTCGTGCCCGCGCTCTGGGTCACGGCCGACGAGGTCTGGAAGCTCATGCTGCGCCCGCTCTACAGCCGCTGACGGGTTCAGCGCGATGTCGGCCAGCGGCGATTCAGGACGGCCCGCGACCAGCTTCGCGAGCCGCTCCGCCGCCCGTGCCGCGATCTGCGGCCAGTCGCTGTGCGACCGCCATGCCCGCTCGAGCGCCTCGTCGAATGCGTTGGGCCCGGGGTCGGTTGCCACGAAGCCGTTGACTCCGTCTTCCACCAGTTCTGCGGTGCCGCCGGCATCGGTCACGATCGCGATGCGTCCGCATGCCATGGCTTCGTGAACGACCAGCGGCATGCCTTCGGTGCGCGACGGCAGCACGATGCCGTGGTGGTCGCGCATCACCGACTCGATGTCGGCTTCGAAATCATGCACCGTCACGTTGTGCAGCCCGCGGCGCGCCGCCATCTCCGCGATCGACTGCCGGTGGAGGCCGCTGCCGTAGATGTCAACGGTGATCGGCCGCTCGCGCCAGCGCGGGCGCGCGAGCACGTCGATCAGGATGTCGTGCCCCTTCTCCATCACATACAGCCGGCCGATGCACGCGAGGCGGATAGGGCCGCCGTCATCCGCGGGCCAGGGCAGCGGTCCGTCACGCCCGAGGAGCACCGGGTTGTCGACCACCGCCGCGCGGGGCAGGTCGGCGTTGAGCTGGTTCCGAGTGAGCTCGAGGTTGTGGCGGCTGACGAAGACCGTCCGGAGCGCGTCCTCGTGGACGGCGCGGATGTAGCTCCGCGAAACGTCGGGCGGCCAGTACAGGGGCGACGCCTTCTGCGAGACCAGCACGTACGGGATCTTCAAGCGGCGGCACAGCCGCGCGAGGTTCGCGCCGTCGAAATTGCCGCCCTGGGAGACGATCGCCAGATCGGGACGCCTGGGAAACATCAGGCGCGGGCCCGCGCTGAGCATCTGCAGCCGTACCGCGAACGGCGCGACCAGCGGAGAGCTCGCGGCGTACCACAGCACTGCGGGTCCCCAGCGGTTGAGATCGTGCACACCGCAGCCGCGTGCTTTCAACTCGCGAATGCGCGGGTGGTCCGCGTCGACGTGCGCTTTGAAGACCTCGACCCGGTGACCACGGTCGCGCAGCGCACACGCCGCCTCGAACCACAACTCCTCGCTGCCGCCCCAGGTCTCCGAGCAGGAGCTGATGATCGCGAAGCGCAGCGCGGTCATCACTGGCGGTAGCGCCGCCGCAGCAGCAGGTGCTGAAACGGCCGCTGCGTGCTGGCGGCGAGCATCATCCGTGTGGTCGAGGCCGGCCGGATTGCAGCCGCGCGCACCAGCGTGCTGAGCCGTCCCACGCTCGGGTTCGACCCGAGACGCCGCATCGCCGCGTAGGTGGTCAGGTTGGCGCGGCCGCGGCGCGCGAGGTCGTGGTCCAACCCGAGTGCCTCTGCCTCGTCGAGAACGATCTCCATGTCGTGCTGGAGCCGCCCGATGTCGCGGTGCATCTGCGTGGGCACCGCGTGGATGCGGTGAAGCGACAGCGCGTCGCGCATGGCGATCAGCCCGCACGACTGCGCCAGTCGCCAGGCGTAGTCCAGGTCGGCGCTGGTGCTCAGACGCTCGTCGAACCCGCCCACGCGCTCGGCCGCCGAGCGAGTGACGAGGCCGGTGAACGAGAAGCCGACACCGGGACCCTCGATCACGAGGGCGCGCGTGACCGGCCGTGGCCCGGATCGAGCCGGGCGCACCACGCGCACAGGCCGCAGGTTCTCGTCGGTGACCACATAGCCGCTGTGGACGCCGAGCGGCGCCCGGAAGGGCGCGAGTGCATCGAGCTGGCGCTCCACCTTGTTCGGTCGCCAGGCGTCGTCGGCGTCGAGAAAGGCGATGTGGTCGCCGCTGGACTCGGTGACCCCGCGGTTGCGTGCCGCAGACACGCCGCTTGCGGCGGTTCGCACGAGCCGTACCGGCGGCCCGAACGCGGCGACCAGGTCGGCCGTGCCGTCGACCGACCCGTCGTCGACCACGACCACCTCGTGCACCGGCTGAGTCTGGGCCAGCGTGCTGCGGATGCACTCGTCGATGAAGCGCTCGCCGTCGCGCACGGGGATCACCACGCTCACGCGGCCTGGCGCTGGGCCGAAGCGACTCATCAGTGCGGGTGAAGGTAGCGAGCGCACGCCTAGGCTACGCTGGCGACCCCTTGACGAAGGTCCTCATCACGGGCGGTTGTGGCTTCATCGGGTCACACCTGGTGTACGCGCTGCTGGACAACGGCCACGCGGTGTCCGTGCTGGACAACTTCGCCACAGGACGGCGTGAGCACCTGGCTCCCGTGCTCGGCGACATCGAGCTGATCGAGGGCGACATCCAGAGCTATGAGCGCGCCCATTCGGCCGTGCGCGGGTGTGACGTGGTGCTCCACCAGGCGGCGCTGCCGTCGGTGCCACGGTCGGTCCAGGACCCGCTGACCACCAATGCCGTGAACGTGGTGGGCACGCTCAACCTGCTCCTGGCGGCACGTGACAGTGGGGTGCGCCGCGTCGTCATGGCGTCGTCGTCCTCGATCTACGGGACCAATCCGGAGCTGCCCAAGCGCGAGGACCTGGCGCCGGCGCCGATCTCGCCGTACGCCGTGGGCAAGCTCGCCGCCGAGGGCTACTGCCGGGCATTTGCCGAGGTGTACGGCATGGAGACGGTCGCCCTGCGCTACTTCAACGTCTTCGGCCCGCGGCAGGATCCGCTGTCGCAGTACTCGGCCGTGATCCCGCGCTTCATCACGGCTGCGCTCACCGGCGCGCGCGCGACGGTCTACGGCGACGGCACCCAGACCCGCGACTTCACCTACGTCGCCAACGTGGTCGACGCCAACCTCAGAGCGATGGCCAGCCCGGTCGCGAACGGCCACATCTACAACATCGCCTGCGGCGGCTCGGTATCGCTCAACACGCTCATCCGCGAAATCGAGGAGATCGCCGGGCGACCGGTAGCCGTCGATCAGGTGGCCGCCCGGGCGGGGGAGGTGCTGCATTCCGTGGCCGACATCACCCGGGCCCGCGAGGACCTCGGCTACGAGCCGGCGACCTCGCTGTCGGATGGCTTGCGCGTGACCATCGAGCACTACGCAGCGCTGATCGAGCGCGGCGATGTGCTGACGGTTGCCTGACGTCCCGATGACCACGGCCGCGCAACGCGGGCCGATCCGGATCGTCCGCATAATCTCCCGGCTGAACGTCGGCGGCCCCGCCATCCAGGCGATCATGGCCACCCGCCTTCTCGCCGAGCGCGGCTACAAGACGACGCTTGCCCGTGGGCAAGAGGCCCCGCGCGAGGGGAACATGGACCATCTGGCGGCAGCGGCCGGGGTGAAGCCCGTGATGGTGCCGGGGCTCCAGCGCGAGGTCGGGTTCCACGACCTCAGGGCGCTCGCGTTCGTGTGGCGGCTGCTCTACCGCGAGCGGCCCCAGATCCTCCACACGCATGCGGCGAAGGGCGGCACCGTTGGCCGCCTGGCGGCGCTGGCGCTGCCGCGCCGCGTGCGGCCGAAGGTCATCTTCCACACCTTCCACGGGCACTCGCTGACCGGGTACTTCTCGCCGCGCAAGGCGTCCGTGTTTCTTGCGATCGAGCGCCTGCTGGCACGTGTGAGCACGCGCCTGATCGCGGTGTCCGCGGAGGTCAAGCAGGACCTGGTCGCCCTGGGAGTCGCGCGTCCCGAGCAGATCGTGGTCATCCCGCTCGGATTCGACCTCGAGCGCTTCGCCCTGGAGCCGGCGGAGCGCGATGCGGCGCGCGCGGCGCTGCGGTCGGAGCTCGGCATACCTGCCGACGCGTGCGTGGTCACGCTGGTCGCGCGGCTCGTGCCGATCAAGCGCGTCGACCGCTTCCTCGAGGCCGCCGTGCGCCTGCGCGGCCTGCCTGGAGTCCATTTCCTGATCGTCGGCGACGGGGAGCTGGCCGACGATCTACGCGACAGCGACGACGCTCGGAAAACCAGTTCAGTGACGACGTGGGCGGGGATGCGCCTGGACATGCCCGCGGTCTACGCGGCCAGCGATGTCGTGGCGCTGACCTCCGACAACGAGGGCACGCCGGTGAGCCTGATCGAGGCCCAGGCTGCGGGCCTGCCCGTGGTGAGCACACGCGTGGGCGGCGTGGCCTCGGTGATCCGCGACGGCGAGAGCGGCTACGTGGTCGACGCCGGCGACGTCGACCAGCTTGCGAGCATGCTGCGAGCCTTGATAGGTGACGCGGATGCGCGCTCGCGCTTCGGCGAGGCGGGACGCCGCCACGTGATGGAGAGCTTCTCGATCGATCGCTTGATGGACGACCTCGACACCCTCTACAGGCAGGCGCTTGCGGCGGTGAGCTCGCGATGAGCGGCCCGACCGTTGCGGCTCTGGCCGCGCAGGGTCCGCAAGGCCCCGCCTTCCGGATCCGGCTTGCCCTTCCGGGGCGCTTTCTCGCGCCCTCGATCGAGTTGTTCGAGTTGCCGCTGTTCGCCGAGGACGAGGCGCTCGAGTTCGCTTCGGGCACGGTGCGGACGCGTGTCCGCGACGTGGCCCACGCGCGCGCGCGCCTCTCCCGCGCGCTCGCAGGCCTGGCGCGCCCGGACGTCTCGGTGATCCAGCGCCAGGTCGACCTGCTGCCCACGCGCTCGCTCGAAACGCGCGCGGCGCGTGCGCGGCGCGTGGTCTACGACATCGACGACGCGGTGTGGGAGGACGCTCGCCTGGCCGGCGGCCACCCGCTGGCGCTGCTCAAGCGGAGCGCGTCCAAGGTCAGCTGGCTCGCCCGCCGCGCCGACCAGGTGATCGCCGGCAACGACTACATCGCCGAGCACGTGAGCGCGTACAACAAGCACGTCGAGGTCGTGCCGTCGCTGATCGACGTCGGCGGCATCGAGATCCGCAACCACGAGGACCGCGGCGAGATCGTGCTCGGCTGGATCGGGTCGGCATCCACCGCGCGCTATCTGGACGACGTCCTGCCGATCCTGGACGGCTTCGCCGCGCGGCTGGACATGCCGGTTCGCCTGATCGTGGTCGGGGGGCATGTCGGCGCCGCGCAACGCGTCGCGGTCGAGCACCGCGCGTGGTCCCCGGATGCGGAGCGCCAGGCGCTCGCCGACATGGACATCGGGATCATGCCGCTGCCGGACAACTCCTGGACCCGCGGCAAGTGCGCCTACAAGGCGCTCCAGTACATGGCCGCCGGCATCCCCGTGATCGCGGACCGGGTGGGCGTGACGGGCGACGTGGTCGGCGACGGCGACGCCGGCTACACGATGCCGGTGCGCTCCGATTGGGGCGAGGGCCTGGCAGCGCTCGCAGCGGATCCCGGGCTGCGCCAGCGCCTGGGCGCCGAGGGCCGCCGGCGCATCGAGGAGCGCTACTCGCTGGCCCGCTGGGCGCCGCGGCTGCGCGAGCTCTGGCTCGGCTGACGCATGTGCGGGATCGCAGGATTCGAGCCCAAGGGCGCCGGCGACGAGCAGACCGTGGCAAACCTGCTGGAGTCGCTTGCCGCGCGCGGTCCCGATGGCGCCTTCGCGGCGAGCCACGGCGGCTATCAGCTCGTTCAGAGCCGGCTGGCCGTGATCGATCTCTCCGACCGCGTCCGCTACCCGATGCTGAACGAGACGGGCGACGTGGCGCTGCTCTTCAACGGCGAGATCTACAACTTCCGCGAGCTCCGCCGCCAGCTCGAGCAGCACGGGCATCGCTTCTCCAGCGACTGCGACGCCGAGGTGGTCGTGCACGGCTACGAGCAGTGGGGCACGGGCGTGCTGAGCCGCCTCAACGGCATGTTCGCGCTGGCCTTGAGCGACGCGCGCACGCACGAGCTGGTCCTTGCGCGCGACCGGCTGGGCATCAAGCCGCTCGTGCGGACCACGCGTGGCCGGTTCGCGTTTGCCTCGGACGTCATGTCGCTGGTGCGGGCCGGCCTGGCCGCTCCGCGGCCGGACCTGGCAGCGCTGCGTCAGTACGTCACCTTCCACTACGTGCCGCCGCCGTTGACCGGTGTCGAGGGCACCGTGGCGCTGGCGCCCGGCACCGCGATCATCCGTGCCGCCGACGGCAGCGAGCGGCGGCTGCGCTGGGCGGAGCCCGTGTTCGGGCACGGAGACGGGGCGGGGGAGCCGGATCAGGCGCTCGAGCCGGCCTTGCGGGCCGCCGTGGCAGACCAGCTCGTCGCCGACGTGGACGTCGGCGTGTTGCTCTCCGGCGGGCTCGACTCCGCGCTTGTCCTCGCCTACGCGGTCGACGCCGGCGCCAAGCCGACCGCGTTCACGCTGAGCTTCCCGGGCAGTGGGGACTATGACGAGGCGCCTGCCGCCCGCCGCACCGCGGCATCGCTCGGCGTGCAGCACGTGGTCGAGCCGCTCGCGCTCGGCTTTCCCGACGCTGTCGAGGCGGTCGGGCGTGCCTACGACGCGCCGTTCGGGGACGCCTCGGCGCTCGCCACGCTCGCGGTGGCGCGCCTGGCGCGCGAGTCGGTCACGGTCGTCCTGTCGGGCACGGGCGGCGACGACCTCTTCGCCGGCTACTACCGCCACCGCGCGCACCGCCTGCTTCCGCTCGTGCGGATGCTGCCGGGGCGACTGCGCCGGAGCATCGGCGTGGCGCAGGTGGCGGCCGGCAGCGAGCGAAGCGGGCGCCTTCGCCTGGCCAGGTCGTACCTCGGTCGCGTGGCCGCCGCGGGCGACGGGAGCCCGCGCGCGCAATACCTGGGCCTCGTGACTCAGTCCGCCCCGGCCCGCCAGCCCGAGCTGCTGCGCTTCGACGCGGACGCGGGTGCGACCGCGACGGCCCTGGCGGACGCACACGCGTTCTCCGGCGATAACTCCTCGTTCCTCGACTCGCTCCAGGAGTTCGAGCTCGCGACCTACCTCACGGGAGACCTGCTGGTGAAGGAGGACCGCGCGACGATGGCGGTCGGGCTGGAGGGGCGGGTGCCGCTGCTGGACGAGCGCGTGCTCGCCGCCGCCTCCGTTCTGCGTGACCGCGACAAGCTCGGCCTGCTCGCGGGCAAGCGCCCGCTGCGCGAGCTCGCCGCGCGCCGTTTCGGCGGCCGGCGCTCGCTGCACAAGCGCGGCTTCGCCGTTCCGCTCGCCTCGCTGCTCGGCGGGTCGTGGAGCGCCGATGCCCGCGATTGGATCAGCGCAACGCCCTCCGAGCTGGTCGACACGGACCGGCTCGCCGGTGTGGTCGCAGCGGGCGATGCGGGCCCGGAGGCGTGGAGCCTCATCTGCCTGGTCGCGTGGGAGCGGCGCCTGCACGCGCTGACTCCGGGCGCGCCCTGACACCGCCGGGCCGCGACCGCGACGACGGTACCCTCGGGCGCGTGAACGCCGGAGCCGACGCGGTGGTGCCGCGCGAGCGGACGGTGTCGCGCAGCGCCGCCGAGCGCGTCCGCGGCGTGGGCACGCTGACGGCGGTCTACGGCATGTCGCGCTCGCTCGGGCTGGCGCGCGAGGTCGGGGTCGCCTACTACTTCGGGACGACGATCGGCGCCGATCGCCTGAGCGCGGCGATGGTGATCGCCACGCTCACCGGCACGTTGGTGGGGGAGATGGTCTACGTCGGCGCGCTTCGTCGCGCCAGCGCCTCCGCCGACGCGGGACCCGCGTTCGCGCGCGGCTTCCGCGCGGCGTTCTCGGTCGCGCTCGCGGCGGGCGCGGTCTTCGCGCTGGCAGGCCCGGTCGTCACGGCGATCACGCTCGGCGGGCTCGGCGAGTACACGCACGTGGTGTGGCTGTCGCTGCTCCTGACGCCGGTGGTCGTCGGGATGGTGGCCTCCGCCGGCTTCAACGCCCAGCTCACCTATCAGGGCCGGCTCGCCCTCCAGACAGGCGCCCAGATGCTCTACTCGACTGGCGCGCTGGTCGCCCTCGGGCTGTTCGTCAGCGGACTCCTCGATCCGAGCGTGAACGTGGTGGCCGTTGGCTGGGCCACCGGCAACCTGGCGGCGGCCTGCCTGCTCGCGCTGGTGGTCGGGCGGCACGCGGGCGGCGGGCACGGCGCCCGCTTCTCGGCGCGCGATCTGTTGCGAGTCGGGGCTCCGTTCGCACTCGCGTACTCGCTGCTCGGCCTGCAGACGCTGGTCGCGCAGGGCCTCGCAGCGCGGCTGGGTCACGGGCACGTCGCAGCCCTGAACTACGCCGACCGCCTGTTCCTCCTGCCGATCGGCTTCGTGCTCGCCGCGGTTGGGCCGATGGTGCTGGGCAACCTGGCAGCGGCTGGATCGGTCGCCGTGGGGGCCGCCGCCGGGCCGGTGGTGGCGCGCCAGCTGCGCGTTCTCGGGGCGGTGATCGCGCCGTGTGCGCTCGCGTTCGCGGCGCTGTCGCCTCTGCTCGTCCGCGTGGTCTTCCACTACGGCGCCTTCAACGGCTCGTCGGTGACGACCACCACCGCCGCTCTCGACGGGCTCTCGATCGGGATCGCCGCGATCGCGCTCGTGCTGGCGATCGTGCGGATCCTCCAGGGCACGGTCGACACGCGCCGGATCGTGCAGGTGACGGCCAGCTCGCTGGGGCTCTTCTGCGTGCTCGGCCCGGTCGGAGTGGCGGCCCTCGGGATCTTCGGCCTCACGCTCGCGTGGTCGGTTGTCGCGGTCATCACGGTCGCGTTCCAGCTCGAGGCGCTGCGCCGGCACTTCGGCCACGAGTGGGCGCTGGTCGCTGCACGTCCTACGTTCGTGCGCGTCACGCTGGTCGTCGCCGTCGCCGCGCTCGTGGTCGCGCTGGACCACTTCGGGGGAATCGGCACCGGGTTGCGCGCCGCTCTGCTGCTGGTGATCGCGGCGGCCGCCGTGCCGGCCGCGGTGCGCACGGCGGCCGCGGCCTGATCGCCATGTGCTTCGCTGTGCGGCGTGCGGGCACTGATCACCGGCGGGGCCGGATTCATCGGGTCACATCTGGCCGATGCCTTGATCGAGGGCGGCCACAAGGTGCTGTTGCTCGACGACCTCTCGACCGGTGCGATCGAGAACGTGCGGCATCTCAAGGGCACGCCGGGCTTCGAGTACACGATCGACACGTGCGCTAGCCCGCGGGTGGTGGCCGAGCTGGTCGACGAGGCGGACGTGATCTTCCACCTCGCGGCGGCCGTCGGCGTGGAGCTGATCGTCGAGAGCCCGGTACGGACGATCGAGACCAACATCAACTGCACCGAGGTGGTGCTCACACAGGCGGCCAAGAAGAAGCGCCCCGTGTTCATCGCCTCCACGAGCGAGGTCTACGGAAAAAGCGAGGCACTGCCGTTTCGCGAGGACGGCGATCTGGTGCTCGGCCCGACCGCGATCGGCCGCTGGTCCTATGCCGCGTCGAAGGCGGTCGACGAGTATCTGGCGGTTGCGTACTGGAAGGAGCGCAAGCTGCCGACGGTGGTCGGGCGGCTCTTCAACACCGTCGGGCCACGGCAGACGGGTCGCTACGGCATGGTCATACCGCGCTTCGTCCGTCAGGCGATCGCCGATCAGCCGATCACCGTCTACGGGGACGGGACCCAGCAGCGCGTCTTCTGCCATGTCCGCGACGCCGTGCGCGCGGTGATTGGCCTGATGTCCGACGACCGGGCATACGGCGAGGTCTTCAACATCGGCGGCACCGAGGAGATCTCGATGAACGCCCTGGCGGAGCGGATCCGGGGGCTGGCCGGCTCGAGCTCCGAAATCGTGCAGATTCCCTACGAGGAGGCCTACGAGCCAGGCTTCGAGGACATGTGGCGGCGCGTTCCGAGCACCGAGAAGATCAACGCGCTGCTCGGCTGGGCGCCGGAGCGATCACTGGACGCCGCGCTCTGCGACGTGATCGACCATCATCGGAGCGGCACAGACGAGGTCGCGTAGCGACGGCTGCGGCTAGCTGCGCGTGCGGCTCATGCCGGCGCCAAGCAGCCCGCCGGCGGCGACGATCCCGGCGCACAGCGCGATCAGGATCCAGGTGCCGGAGGATCCGCCTACACGCGGCCTGGCGGCGGGAGTGCTGGTCGACACGACGGCTGCACGGGCCACGGCCCTCGAGTGCTTCTGTTGACGCTTGGGCCTGGCCTTGGCGCGCGGCTGGGCCTTCGTCACGCGCGGCGAGACGGACTTCGCCGGGCTCGTCGTGGCCGTTGAGTGTGGGGTGATGCCCGCTCCGAAGAGCGTTCCGGTGCTCCCCGTCGAGCCGCCGCCGATGTTGCGGCCCTGATCGAGCGGGATCGCGTACTCCTGCCCGGCGGGCGACTTCGGGTCTACGTGGACGGTCGGCTCGCCCGCGACGGCAACGGCAGGACAGAGGGCGGACACGAGGATGGCTGCCGCGATCCGCCTCACCGCCCGAACGGTAGCGGGGCGTGCTCGCGATTCTTGCCGGATGTCTACCCTCGCCGCCGTGGGCCAGGGTGTGCAGCTGTTCGGTTCGTTTGCGTTCGCGCTGCTGGTCGCGGCAGCGGCCACGCCGCTGGCCATGCGTGTGGCCGCACGGACGAACTTCTTCGATGTGCCAGTTGGTTACAAAGGGCACATACGGCCGACCCCGTACCTCGGGGGCGCCGCGGTTCTCGCAGGATTCCTCGTCGGGGCCATCAGCTTCAGCCCGGTGCTCGGTGACGTGCTGCCGATCGCCGCGGGCGCGATCGTGCTGTGGCTCGTCGGGACGGCTGACGACCGCATTTCGCTGAGCCCGTACCTGCGCCTGGCGATAGAGGCGATAGTCGCGGTCGTCATCTGGGCCACAGGCCACGGCTGGAGCATCGTGGGGATCGGGTCGCTCGACCTGATCCTGACGGTGATCTGGATCGTCGCGCTGGTCAACGCCTTCAACCTGATGGACAACATGGACGGCGCAGCAGGCGCCGTCGCATCGATCTCTGCCCTGGGTGTCGCGGTGCTGGCGATAGTCGACCACCACGCGGCGCTCGGCAGCCTGGGGCTCGCCCTGTGCGGCGCCTGTCTGGGATTCCTTCCCTACAACCTGCGCCGCCCCTCGCGGATCTTCCTCGGCGACGGCGGCAGCATGCCTGTGGGGTTCATCGTCGCGGCGACGGTGATGGCGGTCGTGAACAGTCAGCAGCTCGGATTTCCAGGCCTGCTGGCGGGCGCGGCGCTGGTCGCGCTGCCGATCCTGGACGTTTCGCTTGTCGTGATCTCCCGCCGCCGCCGGGGGTTGCCGCTGATGTCGGGCGGCCGCGACCACGTGACCCACCGCCTGCGCGAGCGGGTGAAGTCGGCGCGGGCGGTCGCGCTGCTGCTGGCGGCGCTCCAGGCGGTTCTGTGCGCGGCAGCGATCGTCGCGGCGAACCTTGGCTCGCCGTCACTGGTGGCGCTCTCCGGCGTGCTGCTCGTGCTCGGCGCAAGCGCGATCGGCATGCTCGAGACGGACCTGTGGGCACCGCCGTACGCCGGCGTGAGCGCTACGGCGGAACCCGTTGCCGCCGAACGCGCCGAACCGCGCGCTGCCTGGGCGGAGGGCGGCGCTCCGCTGGTGTTCGCGCTCGTCGCCGGGCTCGGTGCCGGCCTGAGCCCGTTCGCCCACAGCCTGTACGCGCTGTCGCGCTGGGGACCGGTCGCCCTTGTGTGCTCGACGCTCCTGATCGCGTTTGCCGCCGCGGCTCGCGAGCGCCTCTCGAAGCCGATGCTGCTGGCACTCGGGTCGATCGCGTTCCTGTCGGTCTGGGCGCTCGCGTCGAGCCTGTGGGCGGAGTCGGTCGACAACGCCATGCTGGAAGCAGGGCGCTGGCTCTTGTATGTGACCCTCCTGGCGCTCCTCGTGCTCGTCGTGCGCACGCGCAGGCTTGCCTACGCCGCGCTCGGAGCATTCACCGCCGGCGCTGTGATCGTGCTGTTGTACATCGCGATCCGCATGGCCGCAGGCAGCGGCGGGTCACTCTTCCTCGGAGCGCGGCTGAACGGCCCGCTCGGCTACGTGAACGGCCAGGCTGCTGCGCTGCTGCTGGCTTTCTGGCCGCTCGTGGCGGCAGCGGAGCGCGCGCGCTGGGCAACCCTGCGCGGGCTGGCGCTCGGCCTTGCAGCGCTCGTGGTCGGAACGGTGCTGCTCACGCAGACGCGCGCGATCATTCCCGCGCTCGCGCTGTCGACCATCCTCATCGTGGCGGCGGTGCCAGGGCGGGAGCGACGGCTGTGGGCGCTCGTCGCGATCGGCGTTGCGATCGGCGCCACCGCCGGGCCTGTCCTCGACGTCTATGCGGCAACGGGCGGTGGACCGCCCCCGGCGCACGTGCTGGCGCATGCGGCGCGCGCCCTGCTGATAGCCGCCGCCGCAGCCGGGCTGGCGTGGGGGCTGGCCACGCACCTGCTGACGTCGGCGGCCGGTGGCGCGCCCGCGACCCTGCGCCGGGCGTCGCCGGTCCTGCTCGCGGTCATCTCGCTCGCGGCAGTGAGCGCTGCGTTGCTCGCGATCGGCAATCCGGTTCATCGTGTCCGCGACGAGGTGCACGCATTCGTCGACCTGAAGACGGCAGGCGGATCGAACTCGCGCTTTCTCTCGGGCGGCGGCTACCGCTACGACTACTGGCGCGTGGCGGTGAAGCAGTTCGGGGCCGAGCCGCTGCACGGCTCAGGTGCGGGCAACTACGCCACGACCTATTACCGCGAGCGTCGTACCACCGAGGACGTGCGCCAGGCCCACAGCATCGAGCTCCAGGTCTTCGGCGAGCTCGGACTGGTCGGTGGTGCCGCGCTGGTGCTGCTGTTGTCGGTGATCCTCGTTGCCTTCGGCCGCGTCGCCCGCCTGGCCAGCCGCGACCCCGGCGGCATCGCCGCGGCCGTCGCCGCCGGAGGCCTGTTCGTCACGTGGCTCGCTCACGCGAGCGTGGACTGGCTCAACCTCCTGCCGGGCGTCACCGCCGGCGCCCTGATCGCGGCGGCGGTGCTGCTGAATGCGAGCGCCAGCGAGCGGCCGCCCGCGGGCTCACGCTCGGTGCGCATCGGGATTGCGTGCGCGGTCGTGCTGGCACTCGCCAGCGTGGCCATCACGGGTCGCCTGACGCTTGCCGACCACTATCGCGCGTCGGCATCGAACGCCGTCTCCCGCGACCCTGCGGCGGCTGTGACTCACACTGCCGATTCGCTTCGCCTGAACGATCAGTCGCTCGCCGCGAACTACGTCCAGGCGGCGGCTTACGCACGGCTCGGGGACTATCCGCATGCGCGGGCGGCGCTCCTGCGCGCGACGCGGCTCGAGCCTCACAACTTCGTCACCTGGGCACTGCTGGGCGATCTGGCGACGCGCCGCGGCGAGCTGCGCCTGGCTCACAGCTACTACGGCCGCGCGCACGCGCTGAACCCGCTCGACCCGTCGCTACGCGCGGCCGCCAAGGGCTGACCCCGGCGCTGCCTCAGCGCGCCCGGGCGATCGTCACCGTGGTCGAGTAGACGGCGGTTCCCGCCGCGTCGGCCTGCGGCGTGTCCTCCTGGTACGCGTTGGCGGGGCCGAGCGGCACGCTCAGCGTCAGGCGCCGGCTGCGGCCGGCCACCAAGGTCCGCGAGCTGTCGGCGTTCGGCCCGGTCATCGTGACCACGTAGCGCCGGCCGCGCTTGAAGCAGGGCTTCGTCGAGACGACGCCGGTGCCGCTGCCCGACAGCGCGAACCCCGAGCAGCTCGCGTCGGCGAGCGTCGAGAACTCGCGCGCGGTGCGCTGCATCGTCAGGTGCCAGTCGTAGACGGAGTAGCTGTCGTCCGCGCTGGTGTAGGTGAACGGTGACGGTGTCCGGGCCGGGTGCGCGAAGTCGCGCATGATCTTGTCGATCGACCATCCGAGGTCGCGCTTCCAGTACGGCCATGCGTGCGTGCCGGCTCCGTAGCCGTCGAAGTAGGCGGGGATTCCGAGCGACTGGATGCGCTTCTGGAAGTCGACGTTGGTCTGCGCGACGGCGGCCTCGATCTCACTCCCGCCCGCCGCGCCGGATGCGGGCGTGTCATATGGGCCGGGCAGGCCGTCGCCCCAGTACATGTAGATGCGCGTGCCACGCAGGTTCGGCGCGAGCGTGGTCGGGTCGTGCGCCGCCCAGTTGATGCCGTTGGAGGCCTGGTCGCCGAAGAACGTGTTCGGCGCGACCTGGTCGAGCCCGACCTCGGTGGCGTTGATGATCAGCATCGAGCCCGTGCGGTCGAGCGGGTCGTACCAGGTGTCGGGTGCGCCCGAGTAGCCGAGCGCGTCGGAGAACAGATCGGGGTGGCGCGCGGCATAGCTCATCGAGCAGAAGCCGCCCTGCGACAGCCCGGCGATGGCGCGGCCCTGCCGCTTGCGCAGCGTGCGCAGGTTCGAGTCGACCCACGGGATGAGCTGATCGATGTGGAAGCGCTCCCACGACTGCGCGCCGTTCGGCCAGTTCGAGCACCAGCCACCGCCACCGTCGTTCAGCGCGATGTCGGGCATCACCGTGATCAGCTCGCGGTCGCCGATCACCTTCTCCGCGTCGCCCTTCACGGTCCAGTCGGATGCCGTGCCGCTGGTGCCGTGCAGCAGATAGAAGACCGGCCAGCGCTTGTGCGGGTGCGCGGCGTAGTCCGGCGGAAGGAGCACGTAGACGTTCGCGGGCTGTGGCAGCGCGTCGGTCTTCACGACCAGGGCAAAGAGCCGCGGGTCGAGCTGCTTTGACGAGACGACCTTGAGGCCGTGGCCGTCGTGGAAGCTCGGAGGGCCGGCCAGTGCCGCCGGCGCGCAGGTCAGAGCGGCGGCGGCCAGGCAGGCGGCAATCAGGCGTCTCATACACGACAAACGCCGCGTGCGAGCCGAAACTTGCCGGAATCCGGCACCCTCCCGCGCATGAGCCGCCGACTGTCACTGCGCCGCCCGCCCGTCCCGTCACTCGAGGGACGTCTCTGCCTCGTCACCGGCGCCGCCAGCGGCATCGGCCGCGCCACGGCGCTCGCGGCCGCGGCGCGCGGGGCACGCGTTGCGATCACGGACGTGAACGCCACGGCACTGGAGCAGACGGCGACCGAGCTTGGCAACGCGCTCGCCGCGAAGGCCGCCTTCGACATCTCCGACATCGACGCCGTGCGCGCATTCGCCGATGCCGTCCACGCCGAGCACGGCGCGGTCGATGTGATCGCGAATGTGGCCGGCATCGCCACCTGGGGGGCGGTGGAGCGGCTGACGCACGAGCAGTGGCGGCGCACGATCGACATCGACCTGATGGGGCCGATCCACGTGATCGAGTGCTTCGTGCCGGAGATGATCCGCGCCGGCCGCGGCGGCCAGATCGCCAACGTCTCGTCGGCTGCGGGACTGCTCGGCTTCCCCTGGCACGCGCCGTACAGCGCTGCGAAGTTCGGCCTTCGTGGAGTCTCCGAGGTTCTGCGCTTCGACCTCAGGCGCCACAACATCGGTGTCACGCTCGTCTGCCCGGGCGGCGTGGACACGGCCATCTCGGGAACGGTGGACATCGCGGGGCTGCCGGCGGGCACCGTGGCGAGCAGCCGCTTCGGAGAGCGCTTCAAGCGCCACGCGAAGAGCGCCGAGCAGGCGGCTGACTGCCTGCTCGACGGCGTCGTCCGCAACCGCTACCTCGTCTACACGTCGACCGACATTCGCCTGCTGTACATCGCGGAGCGCTTCATGCCGCACGTCTACGCGGCAATGATGCGCGGGGCCAACCGCGTGATGGTCAGCGAGCTCGAGCGGCTCGCCGGAAGCGCCCCCCGCGAAGCACCCTGACGCCCTCACGCGGCCCTGCGCGGTCGGTTAGGGTCGCTCTCGACGATCTCGCAACTGCGGATCCTCGCTGTCATCACTCTCGTCGTCGCAGCTGCGTTGGCGCCGAGCGCGGGTGCGGCAAACCTCACGCTGATCGGAGAGTGGGGTGGGCAGGGCGCGGCGTCGGGACAGTTCAACCTCACGTCAGACCTAGTCGTCGCTCCCGACGGCACGGTCTACACACTCGAGAACGGCAACGATCGCGTGCAGCACTTCGACGCGGATGGGGTCCGGCTCGGCGGCTGGGGCTCGACCGGCAGCGGCGCCGGGCAGTTCGCTCAGCCCGAGGGATTGACGGTTGCCTCATCGGGCGAGGTGGCGGTCGTCGACGGCTTTCTCAACAAGGTCGAGCGCTACTCGCCCGACGGCACGCTCAACCTCGGCTGGGGCACGTTCGGTACCGGTCCGGGACAGTTTGGCAACCCCGAGGGCGTGGCGGCCTTCGGCGCGAGCACCTACTACGTGGCCGACCGCGGCAACGGCCGCATCGAGCAGTTCGACGTCACCACGAGCGCCACGTTCGTGCGCAGCTTCGGCAGCTTCGGCAGCGGCCCGGGCCAGTTCAGCCGCGCCCAGGAGGTAACGGTCGACAAAGCCGGCAACGTCTACGTGACGGACCGCGACAACGGGCGCGTCCAGGAGTTCACGCCCGACGGCACCTTCATCCGCCAGTTCGGCACGCTCGGCAACGGCCCCGGCCAGCTCGCCCAGCCTGTTGACGTCGCGATCGACCCACAGGGCAACGTCTGGGTGGCCGACCACACCAACTTCAAGCTCGTGGAGTTCGCCCCGGACGGCCGGGTGCTGGCCGACTACGACCACGTCGGTGCCGGAACCGCCCGCGGCATCCGTCCCGAGGCGGTGTCGGTGGCGCCCGACGGCGACATCTACGTGGCCGACACCGGCATCCAGGTGCCAGGGCCGAAGGTGCTCCGCCTCACGACGGCGGTGCCGGTGGTCGGGAAGACCGTGGTCGCGGCCCAGGTCAAGGGAAAGGTCCTGGTGAAGCTGCGCGGGTCACGCAAGTTCGTGCCGCTGACGGGCGCCGAGGGCGTGCCGGTCGGCTCGACACTCGACACGCGCAAGGGCACCGTTGCGCTGACCGCCGCCGCGGACACCAAGGGTGGCGTGGACGCAGGCACCTTCTACACGGGTGTCTTCCAGGTGCTCCAGAAGGCGGCGGCAAAGCCGGTCACCGACCTGGTGCTGACGGGCGGGTCGTTCGCACGCTGTCCGCGTGGAGCCCGCGGGTCGGCGGCAGGCGTGAAGACCGTGCGCCAGCTCTGGGGCAACGCGACCGGCCGCTTCCGCACGAAGGGCCGCTACAGCAGCGCGACGATCCGCGGCACCACCTGGCTGACGAGCGATCGCTGCGACGGAACCCTCACGAAGGTCACGGCGGGCTCGGTCTCGGTGACCGACACCGTGCGCAACAAGACACTCGTCGTCAAGGCCGGCCACAGCCACCTGGCGCGCGCGCCGCGCCGCTGACGCGCAGCCGGCGCTCAGCGAGCAGCGCGCCGGAAGTGGTCCGGTTCCACGCGCAGCGTGTTGAGCGTCATCGCCAGCATCTCGTAGTGACCTACGAGCATCGGCAGCTCGATCAGGTCGACCTCGCGTAAGCCTGCGTCGCGCAGCGCCTGCCAGCTCGCATCGCTCAGCGTCTTCGTCTCGTGGAGCTCGTCGACGGCGCGCAGGATCGCCGCCTGGCGGTCGGTCCAGCCGCCCGCCTCGGCGCCGCCGCGAACGCGCTCGATGTCCTCGCGCGTGAACCCGAAACGCCGTGCGATCCGCTCGTGATGACCCCACTCGTAAGCGCACTCACACAGGACCGACACGCGCAGGATCACGAGCTCGGAGTCGGCGCGCGGCAGCTTGCCGCCCGGCATGAGCCGCGACGCGAACCGCAGCCACGGGCGGAAGAGCCGCCGGTGGCGGCCAAGCGTGGCGAACAGCCCGGGCGGCCCCGCGGTGCGGGCGCCGAGCCCGATCACGCGCACGATCAGAGCGTTGACGAGACCTGTCTGCGCCCGCGTGCCGGGCTGGATTCGTGGCGCCACGAGGCGCAGTCCAGCAAGGATCGCGATCGCTCGTCGCTGCCATCATCGCTCGCGTGCGCATAGCCGACATGAACTGGATGCAGCTGGAGGCCCACCTGGAGCACGACCAGCGGATCGTGCTGCCGCTCGGCTGCACCGAGCAACACGCCTACCTGTCACTCGCGACCGACTCGATCCTGGCCGAGCGCATCGCGGTCGAAGCCGCCGAGCCGCTGGGTGTTCCGGTGCTGCCCGCACTCGCCTACGGGTTGACGCCGTACTTCGCTGCGTTCCCTGGCAGCCCGAGCGTGCGCACGGAGACGTACCTCGCGTTCGTCGGCGAGATTCTCGATTCGCTGCGCGGTCAGGGCTTCAAGCGCTTCCTGCTGGTCAACGGGCACGGAGGGAACGTGCCGGTCGCGGCACTCTCCGGCGGCGACGTGGTGCTGCACAACTGGTGGAGCGCGCCGCGCACGCGGGCGGTCGTGGACGAGATCGATCCGGATGCCTCGCACGCGTCGTGGATGGAGGGCTTCCCGTGGACCCGGCTGGCGGGCGTCGAGCTGCCGGCGGACAAGAAGCCGCCGACGCCGCGCACCGACGAGGACCCCGCGGCGGTGCGGGCCGCGCTCGGCGATGGCTCGTTCGGCGGCTTCTACGAGCGCTCCGAGGACGAACTGCTGCGCGTGTGGCGCACCGGAGTCGAGGAGACCCGCGCAGTACTCGAATCGCTCTAGTGCGTGATGGCCGGCACCTGCTGGGTGATGCAGTGGATGTTGCCGCCGCCCAGCAGGATCTCGCGCGCGGGAACGCCGGCCAGCTCGCGCCCTGGGAAGCACTCGGCGAGCACCGCCGCGGCCGCCTCGTCGGTGCGCTCGTCAAGCAGCGGGTAGACCACGCGGTCGTTCGAGATGTAGAAGTTGACGTAGGAGGCAGCGAGCCGCTCGCCGCCGCGGCGCGGCTGTGAGCCCTCGACGTGGTCCACGCCCGCGGCCTCCTCGTCGGTCATGAAGAGCGGCGGCGGCGACGGGATCAGGATCACCTCGAGCCCGCGGCCGCGCGCGTCGGTCGCCGCCTCCAGGCGCTTCAGCGCGTCGGCCGAGATCGCGTGCTGGGGGTCGGACGCATCGTCGGTCCAGGTCAGCAGCACGGCTCCCGGCCGGACGAAGCAGGCGAGGTTGTCGATGTGGCCATCGGTCTCGTCGTTGTAGACGCCCTGGCCCAGCCAGATGACCTTCTCGGCCCCGAGGTAGTCGCAGAGCTCGCGCTCGATCTCGGCACGGTCGAGCTGCGGGTTGCGGTTGTGGTTCAGCAGGCACTCCTCGGTCACCAGCACGGTGCCCTCACCGTCCACGTGGATCGAGCCGCCCTCCAGCACGAGTGGCGCCCGGTAGCGATCGGCACCCTCGGCCGCGAGGATCTGCGCCGCCGCCGCATCGTCGCGGTCCCACGGCTGGTAGAGCCCGCCCTCGAGGCCGCCCCAGGCGTTGAAGACCCAGTCGACGCCGCGGCGCTCGCCGGGCGCCGTCACGAACGTGGGGCCGATGTCGCGCATCCAGGCGTCGTCGGTGGCGAGCTCGACCACGCCGACGGCCTCGGGCAGCATCGCGCGCGCTCGCTCGAGCTGCTCTGGAGACGCCGCGACCGTGACGGGCTCGGCCGCCTGGATCGCCGCGGCGACGGCTGCGAAGGCGTCCTGCGCGGGCACGGCGCGCTCGCGCCAGTTGTCGGTGCGCTCGGGCCAAGCCATCCAGCAGCCCGCGTGCGGCTCCCACTCGGCGGGCATGTGGAAGCCGTCGGCGCGCGGTGTTCCCGTTCGCAGCTCGTTCACCGCTAGCGTGCACCGTGATGGAGGAGCCAGAGCTGATCGTCGCTCCGGAGGTGCCGGCCTCTCCCGCGCGCACGCGGCCCGCTGAGCGCGAGCCGCTCCGCGTCGCCGCGGTGCAGGAGCGATGGCGATCCGACCCCGATGAGCACAGGGAAGCACTGTCGCGCGGCGTGCGGATGGCAGCGCAGGCGGGGGCGAAGCTGGTCTGCCTCCAGGAGCTGACGCTGAGCCGCTACTTCGCGGTTGAGGAGGGCGGCCCCGAGGCGGTCGGCATCGAGCCGGAGGAGCTGCCGGGCGGACCGACCCACGAGTTCGCCGCGGGTCTGGCGCGCGAGCTCGGCGTGCACGTGCACGCATCGCTTTACGAGCGCGCGCCGGGCGGCGGGCTGGGCTTCAACACCGCGATCGTGGTCGCACCGGACGGCGAGCTTGCCGCGCGCACGCGCAAGCTGCACATCCCCGTCACCGCCGGCTACTACGAGGACCGTTACTTCGCGGCGGGGCCTGCCGACGCCGATGCATTCCCGATCAGCGAGATCGACGGCGGCCGCTTCGGCTTCCCGACCTGCTGGGACCAGTGGTTCCCAGAGCTCGCGCGCGCCTACGGATTGGAGAACGCGGAGGTGCTCGTGTACCCGACGGCGATCGGCTCGGAGCCAGACCATCCCGGCTTCGACACGCAGCCGCTCTGGGAGCAGGTCATCATCGGCAACGGCATCGCCAACGGGGTGTTCATGGTCGCCGTCAACCGCATCGGCGAGGAACCGCCGCTGACCTTCTACGGATCGTCGTTCATCTCCGATCCCTATGGGCGCAAGCTCGTGGCAGCGCCGCGCGACCGCGCCGCGGTGATCGTCGCGGACCTGGACCTCGACCAGCGGCGCGACTGGCTCGAGCTGTTCCCGTTCATGACCACGCGCCGCCCCGACGCGTACTCGTCGCTGACGAGCAGCTAGAGCTCTGCCGGCAGCGACGGCCGGAACGCAACCGCTACGAACCCGACGAGGCAGAGCGCGCCCGCCACGTGCAACGGGTCGGCGTCGGCCACGTTCGTCATGCCGATGCCGGCGAGGAGCAGTGCGAACGCGATCCGCATTCGCAGCGCGACCCGAGGCGCCGGCAGCCCTCGCGCCGGCGCGGCGGGGGCGGCGGCGGTCTCCACGTGCGCGTGGCCCAGCCGGCCGCCGAGCGTGAGCCGGAACAGCAGCCCGAGCGACGGAAACAGCAGCACGGCTCCGATCAGGACGGCGACCACCACCGCCACGAGCGTGTCGTGCCCCGCCGCCGCCGCGTGAAGGGAGAGCCCCGGCAGCACCTGTGGCTCCTGCGCGAGCGCCCAGCCGGCGACGATCGCCGCCACGGCAACGGCGGCGCTGTAGCGGGCGGGCTCGAAGCGGCGCATCCCGACGAGCCCGATCGTGGTGAGGCCTCCCGCCGCGGACACCGCAACGGCGGCCAGCCCGTCGCCGTGCACGAGCCCTTCGTAGAGCGGGTGAGCGTCGGAGTGGACCACGGCCAGGCCGCCGATCGCCACCGCGCCCGCGATCACACCAGAAGCGAGCGCACGGAGCCGGAAGCGCCGTGCCAGCTCCGCGTCGCCCACCCGCACGGCGTCGCCCGCGAGGAACACCGCCGCCAGGTGGGCGCCGGTCGCGACCGCAAGCGCGCCGACCAGGATCGAGGTCGGGCCGAGCCAGCTGGACCACATGTCGCCGGCCGCGTTGCCGACCGGGACGCGATCGGACGCGATGCCGCCAATGGCCGCTCCGAGCGCGAACGGCGTCAGCACCGAGGAGACACCGAAGACGGCGTCGATGCGTCGCGACTCGCCACTGCCCGAAGCGCCCGCACGCAGTGCGTAAGCCGCCCCGCGGAAGATGATCCCGAGCCCCGCGATGAACAGCGGCACCGAGAGCGTCGAGGCGATCGAGCCGAACGCGCCGGGATACGCCGTCCAGAGCACGGTCAGCACGAAGATGAGCCAGACGTGGTTGGCCTCCCACACCGGTCCCATCGACTCGTGTGCGTGCTCGCGGATGCGCTCGGCGGCACGGCCGCGGCCCGCCGTCAGCTGCCACAGCCCGGCACCGAAGTCGGCCCCGCCGAGCACGCCGTAGAGCGCAAGCCCCGTGAGCACGAACAGCATCGGCAGTTCGTAGAGATGCACGGCTAGCGTCCCGTCACCGGGGCCGCGGCCAGCCGTCGCAGGATCCAGACGACCGCTGCCGCAACGCCCAGGTAGACCACGACGAGCGTGGCGTACCCGACCGGCACGCCGCCCGCGCCCGTGACCGCCTGCGACGTGCGCATGACCCCGTAGACCACCCACGGCTGGCGCCCGACCTCGGTTGTGACCCAGCCGGCGATCAGCGCCACGAACGACAGCGGCCCGGCCGCCACCACCGCGCGGTAGAACCAGCGCGACTCCGGCGGGCGGCCACGGCGGAAGCGCGTGAACAGGTAGGCGATGCCGAGCAGCGCGAGCGCGCTGCCGATCGCGACCATCGTCTGGAACGCCACGCGCACGACGTTCACCGGCGGCCGGTCGCGCGCCGGCACCGAGTCGAGCCCCTGGACGCGCGCGTTCGGGTCGTGGAAGGCGAGCAGCGACAGCAGCTTCGGCACGCGCAGGCCGAACTTCACCTCGCCATCGGTGTACCAGCCGCCGAGGTGCTCGCTCGCCCCGCGGGTGGTGCGCGGCACGCCCTCCAGGGCAGCCAGCTTGACCGGTTGGTGCACGGCCACGTCACGTGCCGCCCAGTCGCCCACCAGCACCTGGATCGGGGATGCGAGCGCCGCGATCGTCAGCGGGATCGCAAGCGCGACGCGCTGGTAGCGGTCGCGGCGGCCCCGCAGCCATCCGACCGCGTACGCGGACGCGAGCAGGAAGCCGGCCACGATGTAGGCGGCGATGTACATGTGGACGATCTCGTGCCATAGGTAGGCGTTTCCGAACAGCGCCCTCAGCGGGTGCACGTCGACCACGTGGCCGCCGCGCAATCCGAAGCCACCCGGGTGGTTCATCCAGGCGTTGACGGAGATGACCATCAGTGAACCCGTGAAGCCGGAGATGACGACCGGGATGCCCGCGGCGAAGTGCGCGCGAGGTGAGAGCCGATCCCAGCCGTAGACGTAGATGCCGATGAAGATCGCCTCGGTGAAGAACGAGAAGCCCTCGATCGCGAACCCGAGTCCGAAGACGCTGCCGAACGTGGCGGTGAAGTTCGGCCACAGCAGTCCCATCTCGAAGCTCAGGATCGTTCCGGTGATCACGCCGACCGCGAACAGCGCCGCCATCACACGGGTCCAGCGGCGCGCGATCGCCCGGTACAGGTCGTCGCCGGTCCGCAGGTGCAGCCACTCGGCGAACAGCACCATTGCCGGGAACGCGACGCCGAAGCAGACGAGCGGTATGTGGACCGCAAACGACAGCGCCTGCATCTGGCGCGCGTCGAGCAGGTGCTGCTGCTCGACCGGACTCAGGGCAAGGATCATCGCCAGGCGGTCAATCGGCGCTGACGATTTGGTGGGTGATCGCTGGAGCCTGGGTAATGACCAGCATGCTCACGATTCTGCTGATCATCGTCATCGTCCTCCTGCTCACGGGTGGCGGCTGGGGTTACAGCCGTCGCGGCCGGGGGGTCTGAGCCGGGCCGACACGCATCTGGGTCCCGCCTGACACAGGCGTGGTCTTCATGAACCTGGGGTACGGTGGGTCACAGCACAGACATCTGTGCTGCCACCGGCCACCCCGAGAAGAGCGCGCATGGGAACCATCCAGGCTTCGAACGACCAGATCGATCTCCGGAGCTACGCACAGCCCAGGCTGACGCGCAGCCTCGTGGACCTCGCGACTTCGGTCGTGCCCTACCTGGCGCTGTCGCTGGCGATGCTGCTCGCGCTGCGCGTTTCGGTGCTGCTCACACTCGCGCTCGCGCTGCCCACGGCGGCCTTCCTGCTGCGCACCTACATCGTCTTCCACGACTGCGCACACGGGTCGTTCCTGCCGACGAAGCGCGGCAACCTCTGGCTCGGCCGCGCGCTCGGGCTGGTCGTCTACACCCCGTACGCGAACTGGCGCCACAGCCACGCCGTGCACCATGCGACGGCGGGCGACCTGGAGCGCCGCGGCACGGGCGACCTGCCGACGATGACGGTGGAGGAGTTTTCGACCGCCGGCCGCGGCAAGCGGATCGGCTACCGGCTGTTCCGCAACCCGATCGTGATGTTCGGAGTCGGGCCGCTGTGGGCGCTGGTGATCCAGCCGCGGCTGATCTCGCGCGACGCGCGTACGCGTCTGCGCAACAGCGTTCACCTGACCAACCTCGCGCTGCTGGTGATCGTCGCGACCATCTGCGCGGTCGTCGGCTGGCAGCACTACCTGCTCGTCGAGGGCCCGCCGGTGATGCTGGCCGGCGCCGCCGGCGTGTGGCTCTTCTACGTGCAGCACCAGTTCGAGGACACCTACTGGGAAGTCCCGCCTGAATGGCGCTTCGCCGAGGCGGCGCTGCGCGGCAGCTCGTATCTGCGCCTGCCCCAGCCAGCCCGCTTCTTCACCGGCAACATCGGGCTGCACCACGTGCATCACCTGTCGGCGCGCATTCCGAACTACAACCTCCAGCGCGCCCACGACGAGAACCCCGTCTTCCACGCCGTGCCGCAGCTGTCGTTCTGGGACGGCATCCGCGCCACGCGGCTGAAGCTGTGGGATCCCGGCCGCGGGCGGATGGTCACGTTCTCAGAAGCGCAAACCGCCCACTGACGTAGGCCGGCTGCGCCGATCACCGCGCGGGGTGCTTGCATGCACCGGATGATCTTCCGCGCACGTCTCCTGGCCGCCGCCGTAGTCGTCGTTGCCGCGCTCGGCATCGGTACCGCGGCCGCCGACGCGGCGATGAGCGCGCACGGCAGCGTCGAGCAGGTCTACGCGACCGGGCTGGCACCGGGCGCGAGCGTGGCGCTCCACAACGCAAAGGGGCGCACGGTCGCCAAGCGCAAGGCCGACGCCCTGGGGGGTGTCGTCTTTCGCGCAGTCAAGCCGGGCAGCGGCTACCGCCTTCGCAGTGCCAGCGGCGAGGCTGCGGGCCCGCTGACGGTGCTCACGAAGAGCCCCGCGCCGCCGAGCACGGACGTCTACAACCAGTCGATCCCGGCGAGCGGCTACGGCTACCTGACCACGCGTGACGGCACGCAGCTGTCGATCTACGTCCACCCGCCGCAGGACATCACCAACGCCGAGCCGACCGGCATCAACCTGCCGGCGCTCGGCAGCAGCGCCACGCCCACGCTGATCGAGTACTCCGGCTACGGGTACGCGGACCCGGCGGGCCCGCAGAGCGGCATCGCGATCATCGCCAACCTGATGGGCTTCACGGTCGTCGACGTGAACATGCGCGGCACTGGCTGTTCGGGTGGCTCGTTCGACTTCTTCGAGCCGCTCCAGGGCCTCGACGGCTACGACGTGATCGAGACGATCGCGCGGCAGCCCTGGGTGCTGCACCACAAGGTCGGGATGATGGGCATCTCCTACGGCGGCATCAGCCAGCTCTTCACGGCCGAAGACGACCCGCCGAGCCTGGCAGCGATCTCGCCGCTGTCGGTCATCGACGCGACGCAGACCACGCTCTACCCGGGCGGCATCCTCAACACCGGCTTCGCGGTCGCGTGGGCGAAGGAGCGCGCCCACGACGCGCTGCCCGCCTCCGACAAGGGCGGCCAGCCGTGGGCGTACAAGCGCATTCAGGAGGGCGACCAGACCTGCAAGGCCAATCAGGCGCTGCACGGCGATGCTGTCAACCTGCTTGCCAAGATCCGGGCGAACAACCACTACAAGCCCTCGGTGGCAGACCCGCTCTCACCGGTCACCTTCGTCAACAAGATCAAGGTCCCGGTCTACATGGCCTGCCAGTGGGAAGACGAGCAGACCGGCGGCCACTGCGCCGACCTGGCCGAGCACTTCACGGGCACCGACCACAAGTGGTTCACGTTCACCAACGGAGCCCACATCGACTCGCTCGACCCGGAGACGTTCAACCGCTGGTACGACTTCCTCGAGCTCTACGTGGCGCAACAGGCGCCGATCATGAACTCGGCGACGATCCAGGCCGGCGCGCCCGTGATCTACCAGGCCGCGATGGGGATCAACGGCGTGACGCTGCCGCCGGATCCAATCCAGCAGCAGCCGACCTACGACGGCGCGCTGGCCGCGTTCGAGCAGCTCGACCCGATCCGGGTGCTGTTCGACAACGGCGCGGGCGACCAGCCGGGCCACCCCGTGCCGGGCTTCGAGGATTCGTTCACGAAGTTCCCGATCCCGGGCACGCTCGCTTTCTCGTGGTACCTCGCGCCGAAGGGCGCCCTGGCCGCGAAGCCGCCGAAGCGCGCGGCCGCGAACTCGTTCACCTGGAACGCGAAGGCACGCCCGCTGACCGACTTCACGGGCGACACGGCCGGTGGCGCCGGGGGCCTCTGGACGGCCACGCCGCCGTTCCAGTGGAAGCAGCCGCCCGCCGGCAGCGCGGTGTCCTACGTCACGAGCCCGCTCGCCGCGAACACCACCGTCGTCGGGGCCGGGGCGGTCCACCTATGGGTGCGCTCGTCGAAGCCGAACGTCGATCTCCAGGCCACGATCACCGAGGTCAGGCCAGACGGCAAGGAGACCTTCGTCCAGGGCGGCTGGCTGCGCGCGAACGAAGCCAAGCTCGACAAGAAGAAGAGCACTGCGCTGGAGCCCGTTCTGAGCCTGCGCGCGAAGGACGTCAAGGCGCTCCCGCGCAAGCGTTTCGTCCCCGTGACGATCCCGCTCTACTACGAGGGCCACGCCTACCGGACCGGGTCGCGCATCCGCGTCACGATCAGCGCGCCCAACGGCGACCAGCCGATCTGGGCGTTCGCCGAGACGCAGCCGAAGGGCAAGGGCAAGGCGAACGTGGCGATCGCGTTCTCGAAGAAGCGGCCATCGAAGCTGGTGCTGCCGGTGGTGCCGAGCGTGAGCGTGACGACCGGGCTGCCCGCCTGCCCGGCGCTCCGCAACGAGCCGTGCCGGGACTACCAGGCGATCACCAACCGGGTGAGCCGCGCGCGCTGAGGGCCGAGCGGGCGCTCAGCGTCCGCGGCGGGGCAGCCGGCTGCGCTTCGCATCTGGCGCGCGCAGACCGTCGAGCACGATCGCGATGTAGCGGTCGGGATCGGCGAACGGCGTATGGGTGGTTCCCGCGAGCGCGCACATGATCATCGGGATGTCGCGCGGATCTGCGTCGGCGCGCATGACGCCGGCCTTCTGCGCGCGCGTGAGCACCTGGTCGGTCAGCGCCAGCATGTCCACGTGCTCGGCCGCCGCGGCGATTGTCTCCGGGCGCGACACGAGCACCTCCGACAGCGCCCGATCCTCGGTCTGGATCTGCGCGGCGGTCCTGATGAAGAACTCGAACGAGCTCAACGGGTCCTCGATCGTGAGCGCTTCGAGGGCAAGCTCGCGCAGCCGCTTGAAACGCTCGAGGGCGAGCGCGCCGACCAACTCGTCCTTCGTGGGGAAGTGGCGGTAGACCGTCCCGACGCCCACTCCAGCATCGCGCGCGATCTCCTCCATCTGCGCATCGAGGCCCTCACTGGCCATCCGCTTGCGGGCCGCGGCCACGATGCTCGCGCGGTTTCGCTGCGCATCGAGGCGCTGTGCGCGGACGGGGGATGTGGTCTCGGGAGAAGTCACTTGAAAGCGGAATCCAGATTCCGGTACTATTCGGAACCGGAATTCAGGTTCCGATTATAGGACTGGCCCACGGACAGAAGCAAGGAGCACGCAATGACCGAACACGAGACCGCCCGCGACCGCCGCTGGATCGCACTGATCCTGCTGTGCGTCGCCCAATTCGTCGTCGTGCTCGACGCCTCGATCGTCAACGTGGCGCTGCCGACCATCGGCCGCGCGCTGCACTTCAGCGAGAGCAACCTGCCGTGGGTGGTCAACGCCTACGTCCTCACGTTCGGCGGCTTCCTGCTGCTGGGCGGGCGCGTGGCCGACCTGCTCGGCCGTCGTCGCGTGTTCATGGGCGGCCTCGTGCTGTTCGCGTTCGCGTCGCTGGCCGGCGGCCTTGCGAACACCGAGGGCCAGCTGATCGCGGCCCGCGCCGTGCAGGGGCTTGGCGCCGCCATCCTCTCGCCGGCGGCACTCGCCATCGTCACCACCACGTTCCGCGACGGCGCCGAGCGCAACAAGGCGCTCGGGGTCTGGGGCGCGGTTGCGGGCTCCGGCGGCGCGGCCGGCGTGCTGCTGGGCGGCGTGCTCACCGACGGCCTCGGCTGGCAGTGGGTGCTGTGGGTGAACGTGCCGATCGGGCTGATCGCGGCTGCGATCGCTCCGACGCTGCTCCTGGAGAGCCGCGCATCCGGCGAGCGGCGCCACTTCGACGTGACGGGCGCCGTGACCGTGACTGCGGGCCTGTCACTGCTCGTCTACGCGCTGGTCGACGCGAACAACGCCGGCTGGGGATCGGCCCGGACGATCGTGCTGCTCGTCGTCGCGGCGCTGCTCCTGGTTGCCTTCGTGGTGACCGAGACCCGTGCTGCCGCTCCGCTGGTCCCGTTCCGCATCTTCAAGCTGCGCACGCTCACGGGCGCGAACGTGGCGGGATTGCTGGTCGGCGCATCGCTGTTCTCGATGTTCTTCTTCATCTCGCTGTACATGCAGCAGGTGCTGGGCTACAGCCCGATCCACGCCGGGCTGTCGTATCTGCCGCTGGCCGTGTCGATCATGCTCTCGGCCGGCATCGCCTCGCAGCTGGTCACGCGCGTGGGCTTCAAGAACGTGCTCGCGACCGGCTTTGCCTTGATCGCCATCGCACTGATCTGGTTCTCGCAGATCTCCGTGGGCGGCAGCTTCCTGGCTGACATCCTCGGCCCGTCGCTCCTGGCGGCGGTCGGCCTCGGCTTTACGTTCGTGCCGGTCACGATCGCGGCCGTGTCAGGCGTGGAGGAGCGTGAGGCGGGCCTGGCAAGCGGCCTGATCAACACCACCCAGCAGGTGGGCGGCGCGCTGGGGCTGGCGATCCTGTCGGCCATCTCCACGTCGGTGATCGGCAGCTCGCACACGAAGGCGGACCTCACCGACGGCTTCAGCACGGCGTTCGCGGCGGGAGCCGGATTCGCGATTCTTGGGCTGATCGCGACGCTGACGCTGATCCGCGGCGCCGACAGCCGCGCGCACACGCAGCTTGGATCGGGGCTGGCCGTCGAGCAGGCTTGACGAAGGGCTCCGGCGGGTAGTTGGGAGGTCGTGAGGACTCTCGTGACGGTGGCGCTCGCCGCCGCGCTGATCGCGCCCGCGGGCGCGCAGGCTGCAACACCGGCCCCGTATGGCACGAACGACGCCGGCGGCTTCCACAACGTGCTGCCGGCCGGCCAGGCGGGCGTGGACAACGCGCTCCAGCTGGCGCAGTTCACCGCCAACGGCGCACGTCCGCAGCACTGGACCGACCAGGAGCCGCTCTACGACGGCCTGCTGTACGCGTCTCCGTCGATCACGGCCGACGACGTCGCCAAGTACTACAAGGACGCCACCTTCGGGGTGAAGCCCGACGACGTCGCTTCCACCGAGTCGCCGCGCGCCGGCGTCACGATCGTGCGCGACAAGGGCTACGGCGTGCCGCACGTCTACGGCGACACCGCCGAGGACGTGGAGTTCGGGGCCGGCTACGCGGGCGCCGAGGATCGCCTGTTCCTGATGGACGTGCTGCGCCACACGGCGCGCGGCGAGCTGTCGTCGTTCGCCGGCGGCTCCGCGGGCAACCGCGCGATGGACCGCACGCAATGGCTGCTCGCGCCCTACAACGAGGCCGACCTCCAGAAGCAGATCGACAACGCCGGCACGCTCTACGGCGCGCAGGGCGAGCAGATCAAGACCTACGGGCAGGCCTACGTCGACGGCATCAACGCCTACATCGACGCCGCCAAGCTCGACCCGACCAAGATGCCGGCGGAGTACGCCGCCTTCGGCACTTCCCCGGCGGCCTGGAAGCTCACCGATGTGATCGCCGAGGCGTCGCTGATCGGCGGCATCTTCGGCAAGGGCGGCGGCAACGAGCTGCGCAGCGCGCTCGCGCTTCAGGCGCTCGAAAAGCGCTTCGGCGTGAAGAAGGGCAAGAAGGCGTGGGCCGACTTCCGTTTCAAGAACGACCCGGAGGCGCCCACGACGGTGCTGAAGAAGCGCTTCCCCTACGAGACTGCATCGGCGTTCTCGAAGCGCGGCCTCGCGCTGCCTGATCCGGGCAGTGTCAAGTTCGTTGACGTCGGGCCGCCGCTGGCAAGCGGTGCCGCGAGTGCGAGCAGCGCCCGCTTCGGAAAGGTGCCCAACGACGGCTCGATCGGCTCGATGCTCATGCGCGCCGCCACCACGCCGCACGCGTCCAACTGGGAGATGATCCCCGCGCGCAGTTCCGCGAGCGGCCATCCGATCGGCGTGCTCGGCCCGCAGGTGGGCTACTACGACCCCGAGATCCTGATGGAGGAGGACCTGCACGGCCCGGGCTTCGACGCGCGCGGCGCCTCCTTCCCGGGAGTGAACCTGATGGTGCAGCTCGGCCACGGCCGCGACTACGCCTGGAGCGCGACGACCGCGACATCCGACAACGTGGACACGTTCGCCGAGGTGCTCTGCCAGGACGACGTCCACTACATGTACAAGGGCCAGTGCCTGCCGATGGACAAGCTCACGGTGACCAACTCGTGGAAGCCGTCGGCGGGCGACCAGGACGGCCCCGGCTCCGAGACGCTCACTGCCTACCGCACCGTGCACGGCATCGAGTACGCCACCGGCACCGTGCACGGCAAGAAGGTGGCGTTCGTGTCGGCGCGCACCACCTACATGCACGAGGCCGACAGCTCGATCGGCTTCTTCTGCCTGAACAACCCGGCCTGCACGCACGACTACCAGTCGTTCCGCAAGGCGGCCGGCGGCATCAACTTCGCCTTCAACTGGGGCTACATCGACTCGCAGCACATCGGCTACCAGCTCTCGGGCGCATATCCGCTGCGCGCGAAGGGCACCTCGCCAGACTTCCCGATCCTCGGCACCGGGGAGTACGACTGGCAGGGCTTCAACCCCGACCTCCGCACGATGAAGACGGTGTCGCTCGACGCGCGCCCGCACGTGGAGGATCAGTCCTACCTCGTGTCGTGGAACAACAAGCAGGCGCCCGGCTGGGCGGCAGCCGACGACAAGTACACGTTCGGCCCCGTTTACCGGCAGGCGATGATCGTCGACTTCGTGCGCCGGGCGCTGAAGAAGGGCAAGGTTCAGCTCCAGCAGCTCGTGCAGGCGATGGAGGAGCCGGCCACGCAGGACATCCGCGGCCTGCGCATCCTGCCGCTGGTCGAGCGCGCGCTCGGCAAGGTCAAGGATCCGAAGCTGCGCTCGGCGCTCGCGATGCTCGAGCGCTGGCGTCGCAACGGAGCACACCGCCGCGACCTGAACAAGGACAAGGTCTACGACGACAACGACGCCGTCGTGCTGATGGACGCGTGGTGGCCCAAGCTCGTTGATGCTGAGTTCCGCCCGGCGCTCGGGGACGATGCGCTGGCGGCGCTGCGCACGATGGTGCCGTTCGGTGAGGAGCGCGGGACCGGCCCGTACGCACCGGACTTCGCGGATGGCTGGTATGGCCAGGTCAGCAAGGACCTGCGCGACATCTTCAGCCCGAAGAAGAAGGTCAAGGGCCGCTGGTCGCGGCGCTACTGCGGCAAGGGCTCGAAGGCGAAGTGCCGGGCGGCGATCCTGTCGTCGCTAACCGCCGCGCTGAAGGTGACGCCGCAGGAGCTGTACGGCCACGGCGACTGCGCCAAGGATCCGACGGCCTACTGCAACGACCAGAACCGCTTCACCACCGCGAGCGCGATCTCGAACGACCCGATGCTGTTCCAGAACCGCCCGACGTTCCAGCAGACGGTGGAGATCCCGCACCAGCTGCCGCGCTGACGTTTCCATTTGGGGCTGCTGTCTCGTACGGTGCAGCCATGCGCTCAAGACTGGTACTCGCAGCCTTCGCCGTCTGTCTCGCCATAGCCACGGCGGCCTCGGCGCATCCCGAGCGGATCACGTCGTTCGAGTACCCCGTCATGGGCCACGTGCCGACGTACCGCAAGACCGGTCATCTGAACGTGGTCTGCAAGAAGAACTCGGCCAAGCTGCTGCGCAAGGAGTTCCACAAGCAGCCGCGCACGCTGAAGAAGCGACTGGCGCTGGTGAAGCGCTGCCGCTACCGCGACATCCAGACCGCGATCAACCACTCGAAGAGCGGCTACCGGATCCAGATCCTGCCCGGCATCTACAAGGAGATACCCAGCCGCAAGGTTCCGTTCGGCGCGCCCGGCCAGCCGCCGTGCGCGAACAACTACGTGGTGGTCGAGGAGGGCTACGGCAAGTCGCCGCCCCCCGGCGGGCCGCGCTCGAACGACAAGCCCGATCGCGCCGATCGCAACTACGTGATCAAGTGCCCGAACTCGAAGAACCTGATCGCGGTGGTCGGCGACACGCGGCCAGAGCCGAACCCGAAGGCGCCGATCCCGCCGGTGTGCAACCGCCTCTGCAACCTCCAGATCGAGGGCATGGGCAAGCATCCGCAGGACGTACGCATCGTCGGCGACCGGATCAAGAACGACGTCATGCGCATCGACCGCGCCAACGGCATCTACCTGCGCAACTTCATGCTCGAGCAGGCAGCGTTCAACGACCTCGACGTGATCGAGGTCGACGGCTTCGTCATCTCGCACGTGATCGCGCGTTACGCGCAGAACTACGGCGTGCTCTCGTTCACCGCGACCCACGGTCTCTACGACCACGACATCGGCTACGGCAACGGCGACTCGGGTCTCTACCCGGGCTCGACGATGAAGGGTTGCGCCACCAACGGCACGATCAACCCGAACGTCTACGGCACCTGCGAGAAGCCGGGCTGCGGCGCGGCCTCGATCGAGATCCGCAACTCGGAGAGCTACGGCAACACACTCGGCTACTCCGGCACGGCGGGCAACTCGACCTACCTGCACGACAACAAGTTCTTCAACAACGCCACCGGGCTTGCGACGGACTCGTTCGCCGCCGGGCATCCGGGCATGCCGCAGGAGTGCTTCAACTGGCAGAACAACCAGATCTACTCGAACAACAACAACGTGTTCAGCGCGTCGCGTCAGGACTACTGCATCAAGACGCCGTTCTTGAAGCGCAAGGCCACGATCGTGTGCCCGCAGTTCCAGACCGCGGTCGGCACCGGCGTCTTGATCGGCGGCGGCAACCGTGACCTGCTGAAGAACAACTACATCTACGACAACTGGCGCTACGGCGTCTACCTGCTGTCGATCCCGGCCAGCCTGCGCGGCGACAACGACCCCGCGCATGCGCAGGACACCTCGAACCAGAACCAGATCATGGACAACACGATGGGCACGAGCCCATCGGGCCAGCGGATGCCGAACGGGCTCGAAGTCGAGTGGGACGGGTCCGGCCAGGGCAACTGCTTCGGCGGCAACAAGACGCAGTCGGGCAGCGACCCGGCGACGCTGCCCGCGTGTCCCGGCTCGCCCGTCTACTTGCCGGCGAACCCGCAGGTGCTGGCGGCTGCCGCTCCGTGCACGGCCTGGGATCCCAACAACCAGCCTGAGCCGCCCGGCTGCAACTGGTTCACCACGCCGGACAAGCCGAAGTGAGCTGGGCGCGGCTCGGTGTAGCCGCGCTCACCGCTGCTGCGGTGCTGGCGGGCTGTGGCGGCTCGCACCAGAAGAGCGCGGGCCGCCTCGAGTGGGCGGGTAAGCCGAACGTGTACCGAGCGCAGGGGCTGCCGAACGACCGCGTGGTGATAGCGCGCGTGCGCAACGCTGGCTCCACGACGCTGCATCTGGTGGGGGCGAAGCTGGTGGCACGCGACGCGAGTGGCCGGCGCTTGGTCACGACGGCCGCGTTCAACACGACCTTCGCGCACGGCCTCTACGGGGCGTTGGAGCAGCCAGCCGGTGGGCCGCCCACGGCCGAGCTCGCACGGCTCGGCAAGGTCATCTACCTGCCCGCGGGCGGGTCGGCGCCGTTCTACGCAGCGTGGCGGTTGAAGCCAGGCAGCAAGGGCCCGGTGCGGCTCGACTGGGGTGGGGGGTCGCTGGCGGTGCCGGCGGCTACCGCTACGGCCGGGTAGGCGTTTCGCTGAGCGCGTTGGTCTCTCCGCCTGCGGCGCTCTGCCGCCGGCGCCGCTCTGCCGCCGGCCCGGCTCTGCCGCTCCGCCGCCGGCCGTCCGCTCCGCCGCCGGCCGTCCGCTCCGCCGCCGGCCGTCCGCTCCGCCGCCGGCCGTCCGCTCCGCCGCCGGCCGTCCGCTCCGCCGCCGGCCGTCCGCTCCGCCGCCGGCCGTCCGCTCCGCCGCCGGCCGTCCGCTCCGCCGCCGGCCGTCCGCTCCGCCGCCGGCCGTCCGCTCCGCCGCCGGCCGTCCGCTCCGCCGCCGGCCTTCCCCTCGCGGCGGTTTGGAAACTGCCTCGGCCAAGGGGTGGCTGGAGTGGCGCTTGCGCTCTTTCGCCGGCCGCTTCGCCCCGCCGGCCGCTTCGCCCGCGAACGCGCCGCAACCGTCAATAACTGTCGCTATGCGACACCAATTGACGGTTGCTCCCCGAAAACCGAGCCGCTTCGTTCAATAGTTCCCGCTATGCGGGAGCAATTGAACGTTGCTCCCGGAAACGGGACAAGAGCGGCTGCGCGAGCGAGCACCGATCCCTCTTAGTTGCCCAACGGAGGGTCGGTGCTCGCGAACCACGCCGCTCGAGCCCTGACACGCTGGCGGGAAACGCGCGCGCCGAAACTGCCACCCGAAAACACCGCCGCGTCCCCGCCATGGGGTAGTTACCGCGGTAACACGCGCCTCAACGGCGCGCCGGCCGCTAGCAGTCCGGCAGCCAGCCGTCCTCGTAGCGGACCAGATCGTTGCCCGGGTAGCGTGCGTACGCGACCTCGGGATCGGTCGTGTCCTCCTCGACACCGACGTCGTGGCGCAGCGCTACCTCGTTGACCATGTAGCCGCCCCACTCGGGCGATGCCATGAACTCGCGCGAGCTCATCGCGAGCACCACGCAGGGCACCTCGCCCGCGCCGACGATGATGTGCTCGGTCTTCGGCGGGCAGTGCACGTAGTCCCACGGCCGCAGCGGCCGCTCCTGGCCTTCGATCAGCAGGATCGGCTCGCCTGAGATCACCAGGAAGCCTTCGGCGTCGGCCTCCCAGTGGTACATGCCGATCGGCTCGCCCGGGCCGAGCACGAGCAGGTTCACGCCCAGCTGCGAGTAGATCGTCTCGCACTCCTCGTCGGTGGACCCGCTCAGGGGCAGGCTGTGGCCGCGACCTGGCCGGCGGCGCCAACGCGCATCACGAGCGTTCATCACCCACCAGCCCTCGCCCTTCGGGACCACGCCCTTGTCTGTCATCTCGACTGCTGCTTCGGGAACCATCGCTCGATCGTAGAGTCGGCGCCGATGGCCAGCCGCACACAGAAGGGCGATGCGCTCGTGATCTTCGGGATCACCGGCGACCTCGCCCGCAAGATGACCTTCCACTCGCTCTACCGGCTCGAGGAGCGCGGCCTGCTCGAGGTGCCGATCGTCGGCGTCGCGATCGACGACTGGACCACCGAGCACCTGCGTGAGCACGCGGAGAAGTGCGTCCGCTCGACGCAGGAGCACGTCGACGCGAAGGTGATGGCGCGCCTGGCCAGGCGGCTCGCCTACGTGAGCGGCGAGTTCGGCGACGCGGCGCTGTACGAGCGGATTGGGCAGGCGATCGGGCAGGCGGCCGTGCCGGTCTACTACCTGGAGATTCCGCCGTCGCTGTTCGCCACCGTGGTCGCGGGGCTCGCGAAGGCGGGTCTCGTGAAGGCGGGCAGCCGTGTCGTGGTCGAGAAGCCGTTCGGCCAGGACCTCGCATCGGCGCGTGCGCTTGCGCGGGACATCCACAAGTCGATCGACGAGTCGCAGCTGCTCCGTATCGACCACTTCCTCGGGAAGATGGGCCTGGACGAGATCCTCTACCTGCGCTTCGCGAACCAGATGATCGAGCCGCTCTGGAACCGCACGCACGTGGACTCCGTGCAGATCACGATGGCCGAGCGCTTCGGCGTCCAGGAGCGCGGGCACTTCTACGACCCGGTCGGCGCCCTGCGCGACGTCGTCGTGAACCACCTGTTCCAGGTGCTCGCTGCCGCCGCCATGGAGGCGCCGGCCAACCGCGAGCCGGACACGGTCAAGGACGCGAAGCTGGCCGTCGTCAAGGCGATGCCTGATGCCGATCCGCGCCGTTACGTGCGCGGGCAGTACGACGGCTACCGCGACATCGAGGGCGTGCGCGCCAACTCTGCGACCGAGACGTTCGCGGCGCTCGAGCTGGCGATAGAGACGCCGCGCTGGAGCGGCGTCCCCTTCTACATCCGCGCGGGCAAGCGTCTGGCTGCCACCCAGACCGAGCTGCGCGTGATCTTCCGCGAGGCGCCGCTGCCCAGGTTCCTGCCCGCCGGCCACCGCGCCGGCGCCGAACCAGTTGGTCGTGAAGATCGACCGCGGCGCCGGCGTGCGCCTGGTGCTGGATGCGCGCCGCGCTCGCTCGGAGGTGCCGGCGGAGATCGAGCTGGACATGGAGTTCGCCGACGAGGGCGGGGATGGGCCGACCCCCTACGAGGTGCTGCTGAACGATGCGCTGCGCGGCGACGCCACCCACTTCACGCGCCAGGACAGCGTCGAGGAGACCTGGCGGATCGTGCAGCCGCTGCTCGACAACCCGCCGCCAGTCCTCCCGTACGCCCCAGGCTCGTGGGGACCGGACGAGGCCGAGACGCTCCTCGGCGAGCACGGGCCATGGCACGGCCCGTGGCTCGACCGCGGCGACTAGCTGCGCGGCAGCGTCAGGGTCCGCTTCAGCGTCTTCCCGTAGGCCTTCAGCGTCAGGTGCAATGTCACGGGCGCGCGCCCGGCGGTCGCCTTCACCACCAGCGTGCGGAGGTGCCGAGCGACCGCGAAGCGCTGCTTGCCGATTGTCAGCGTGCCCGGCAGCGAGGCCGCGACGCCGAGCTTGACGCTCCGTGCGCGATGACTGAGGGACATGGGCACAGACAGCGTCAGGAATCGCGGCCGTGCGGCCGCGAGCACGACCGTTACGCGTGCGCTGCCCGTCCGTCCGCTCGAGTCACGGGCAACCAGCTGCAGCGCGTGGCGTCCCGGCCGCAGGCCGGATACCGACGCCGCGCCACCGTGGGCGATCACGCGCTTGCCGTCGAGCCAGCTCAGCGAGCGGCCGGCGAGCTGCTTGCCGGTGTCGGCGAACGCGCTGCCGGTGAGCACCAGGCTGGCGTCGTCGAACGCGCGCATGCCGGCACTCGGGCTCGTGATCGTGACGCTCGGCCTGGCGCCGAGTGCTCGGAAGCGGGACGACACGGCCACCGTCTGGTTGAAACCGTCGTTCGTCGTGATCCGCAGCCGAGCGTTACGCGATGCGAAGAGCTCGCGGCTCGGCACCACGGCGCGGCCCTTGTCGGTTCCCAGGAACACCGTCGACCAGTGCCTGCCGTCGTCGCCCGAGTACTCGACCTTGGTCAGGAGCGGGTCGTGATCGGCATCCTTGGCACGCCAGCGCAGGGTCACGCTGGAACCGCGGCCGACGGTCTGGCCACGACGCGGGCTGGCGATGTGCAGCGTTGGCGCATGCGCGCTCCGCGTCCGGGAGGCAAGCTCCTTGTCATCCTGGACGATGCTGATGCTGCTGGCTCCGGGCGTTGCGATCTCGCCCTCCGCAAGCGCTGACGGCGGTGCACCGTCCATGTGGACGGGCTTCAGCTGCATCGGAGCAGTGGCGAGCACCCGGCCGTCATGTGCGTGTGCGACCAGCGTGACCGGCGAAGCGGGCTGCGTCCCGCCCTGCACGGTGGTGGGAGCCACGCGCAGAAGCTGGGCGCCGAGGTCGTCGATCTCGGCCGTGACGTGCAACCCCGGGCGGCCGTTCGAGCCCACCGACGACGGCTTGACTCCGTGGTAGCCGTGGTCTGCGACCTGGTCGGCCAGATCGGCGTTGTAGCCGAACATGTCGGTCCAGCCGCGAACCGACTGCCAGTGCCCCGCGTCCTTGCAGTAGGACATGAAGTCCGTGAAATGAGTGCCGTCGAGCAGCGGGTCGGCGAAGATCCGGAAGCCGCCGTCCTTCGGTTCGCTGCCGTCATCGTCGTACAGCGATGGGCGGTCGGGGCGGGGGTCGACGCCGACCCCCTGGAGCGCGCCGCGCTCGTCGGGCGCCCAAGGCTCGGCGATCTGGCCGTTGTCGCCACCATTGCCGCAGCTGGACGCATGCACTCGGCCGAAGGTGTGGCCGAGCTCGTGAGCGACGGACGAGAGCGGCCGCTGCTGGTTCACGACCGACACCGCCTGGTCGTGGAACACCAGCGACCCGCCGCGGGTGATCCCGAGGTCGGAATCACCGGTGTAGTCCTTGTAGGGCTGGGAGACGCCGACGACCGGGGTGGCGCTCGTCACGTCGCGATCGTCGGCCCAGTCCTCGAGGAGGTCCAGGGTCGCGGCGCCCTTGATGCTCCGCACCTTGTCGGAATTGGTGACGATGCCGACGCCAACACGGACCTCGACCTTGCGCAGGATGTCGGTGATGTCGAGGCTGCCCTGGTAGTCCGGCGTGATCAACCCGACCGGCAGCACGGTCTTGGCCGCGGCGTAGACGCTGTCCGGGTCGCGCGGCGCGCTCCACGCCGGATCGCCCGTTGCGCCGTTGCCCTGGTAGTCGAGCCGCACCGACCGCACCGTCACGTCCGTCGTGTGCTGGAAGCGCACGCCGCGCAGCTCGGTCCAGTCCTGGCAGCCCGCGCAGGTGGTCTCGAGGATGCCCGCCGGCGGCAGGATCTCGGCGCGCAGTGAGATCGTGCCCGCTCGCCACGAGGGCGGGAGGATGAAGTTGAACGGATCGGTCGGGTTGCGCCGTTCGTCCCAGCTCACGTTCCACGAGTGCTGGTCGGCCAGCGTGCGCGGTCCGTCGACGGGCAGCAGCGGGCTGCCCGGCAGCTCGTGCCCGGCCGAGTCGTAAGCATGCAGCTGGGCGTCCACATCTGCGACCGGGGTGGTCGCCCCCGGGGCGTCCGCGAAGAAGCGCACGAGCGTGGGATGGTCGGCCGCCGGGTCGGCCGCCACGAGCGGCACGCCGCTGTAGGTGAACACACGCGGGTCCTGGGTCGGAGCCGAGCTCGGCAGCGTGTTGCCCGGATCACCGGGCTGGATGGCCTGGGTGACCTCGAGGCCCTGCGCGTGCATGTTCACGATCGGCAAGGGGGCGTCACCGCAGAGCGTGACCAGCTGTTCGCGCGGGTGCGCGGTGCCCTGCTCGGTCTCGCGCACGTTCACGTCGTGCTCCACGGGTGCCGAGGTCTGCTGCGGATAGGACGCCGTGACCACGGTCAGCGTCACGTGCGCGATCCGCGAGGCCGGGAACACGACCTGCATCTTCGGCTGATCGCAACTGAGCTTGGTGCCGTCGATGTCCCACTGGTACTCGTAGATGAAGTCGATGCTGTCCGCGCAGTGCTGTGCGTTGCAGGGCAGGCTCGATGCCGACCCGTCGAAGACGACCGGGAACTGCGCCTGATGGCCGTAGTAGTCGCCTTCGACATCGAAGCTGGCCACCGGCGGGCCCTTCCGCGCGACGCCCAGGACTGAGATGCCGAACGTGATCGACTTGGTTCCGCCTCCCGCCTTGGTTGCTGTGACGGTCACGTTGTAACCGCCGTCGGTGTCGCTGGCGGGATAGGTGTGCTCGCCGTCGACGTCGAAGCCGCCGTCGGCTGCGCTGATCGTCGCGTTGCTCACGGGGGAGCCATCGCCCCAGTCGATCGTCGCGGAGAAGCCGCTTGCGGATACGTGTGCGCCGCCGTCGGCGATCCGGGCGAAAGCTTCGGAGACTTTCTCGCCGGCCACGATCGTTCCACCGCTTGCCGCTTGGGAGAGCGTGAACGGCGAGACGCCAGTGGTCGTGAACGTCGCGTCGAGCCCGGGCGGAGTGGGGTGCCCGTTGGCCGCGTTGACGCGATAGTGATAGGTCGTCCCAGGCGTGAGCCCCGTGAGGGTTGCGCTCACGGACTTGCTGCCGCTCGTGGACCCGAGCGACTGGACGGCCGTCTGCGTTCCGTAGGCGTCGGTCAGGCCGTAGTCGAACCACGCGGTCGTGCTGCTGCCGCACGGGTCGACCGTCCCGGCCAGCTTGGCGCCGGTGTTCGAGACGCTGCTGGCGGCGCCTGTCACGGCCACCGCCGGCGACGAGGAACTTGCGCAGTTGCGCGAGCCGCCTGCCACCAGTGCGGAGAAAGTGCCGGTGCCCGATAGCCCGTAGTCGTCGTTCCAGCTGAAGCTGCCGTTGAAGGAGCCGCCTTGCGCGTAGGTGTGCGTCCCGGCTACGACGATCGTGCAGCTCTTCGCCTCGTCGCTCGGGCAGTTGCGCGTCACGGTTGCGCTGCTCGCAGCGGTGCCGTCGCCCCAGTTGATCGTTCCGCTGAGGTTGCCGAGCAGCTCGCAGTTGTGGGTGTTCGGGTCGGGCAGGTCCGGGTCGATCGGGCATGCCTCGGCGCCGTTGCCGACGATGCCGCTCCACGACTGCCCGGCGCTCGGGTAGATCGTGGTGGTGGCCAGCGCGGAGGTGGCGAACACCACCCCCGCGATGACCAGTGCGGCGAAGAACGTGGCTGCCAGGCGCAGCCGGGACGCACGCAGGGCCATTGGTCAGCCCTGGATCGAGAAGTCGCAGCCGTCGCCGGATGCGAGCTCGTCGTCTGGATAGCGCGGAATCGCCTCTGCGCCGTAGACCGAGTCGTCATGCGGAGGGAAGGCATGCGTGTCGGTGAAACGACCGGCGGCGTCGGTCCTCAGATGCACCACGATCGGGGTGCCGTCAGAGGCGCCGGGGTCGGTGTACTCGATCCGCACCCGGGTGCCCAGCGGCGCGCCGCGGACCACGCCCGCGAAGTCCGCCGGCGTGTTGTTGGGCAATGGGTCGAGCGGGCCGTTCTGCGGGCAGCTCGTCATGCTCGCGCCGCCGATGGTCGGCTCGCTGATGCCCATGCTGCCGTCGCAGTTCGCCGAGCCCGAGCCGTGGAACTGCGCCATGTCCTCCGCCATGCGCCCCGTGAAGCGGAATGCGTTCTTGCGCAAGGCCACGAAACGGCCCTTCTTCAGCTTGAACTGCGGGCTCGTGCCGAGCGAGCTGCCATCGGGGCACTTCGCCGTCATGCGGCCCACCGTGCCGTGGTGTGCCAGCGCCAGCGACATGGTCACGCCCTGTGGTGTCTCCTCGACCACCTTGGTCGAGGACAGCCGCTGCCAGTTCGAGCCGGTGGGCCGCATCAGATCGCTGTGCCCCGATGCGGCCGCCGGTGCCATTGCCGTGATTGCTGCCAGTGCGGGCAGCCACGCCCGCTTGTCGATCCCCTGCACTTCGGTACCCCCTTGGTCCTGTAAAGGTGCTTGCCAAAGGGAGCATCGCTCTACGCACGCGGCGCGGCAATCCCAGCGATCTGGGATCTTGCGACTAGGCGCCGAGCGCTGCTACGAGCTCGCGCCGGGAGCGCACGCCCACCTTCGCGAACACGGACTTCAGGTGGTCCTGGACGGTGTAGGGCGAGATGAACAGCGTGGCGGCGATCCTCTTGGTGTCGGCGCCGTCGACGACGAGGCCGACCAGTTCGCGCTCGCGCTCGGTGAGCTCGTACGCGAAGCACAGAAGGTCGAGGTAGTCGACCGGAGCCGCGTGGCGGATCGTCACCGCCGTGCCACCGGCGTCGGCGCCGTTCAGGTTCGCGCCCTCGATCACGACCCAGCCGCCGGTGGTGCGCATGCGGACGCGTGCCGTCGAGCTCTCGATACCCAGCGCTCGCTCCTGCGCGAAGCGCGCAACCACGGCCAGTGCGCCGGCGGCGTCGTGAGCGGTGGTCGCGGAGCCGCCGGTTGCGGCACTCAGCCACTCGCCCGCGGCATCGGTCCAGCTGCGCGGTCGCAGGTCCGCGTCGAAGATCAGTACACCGGGCGCCGCGGCGGGCGCGCTCGGAAGCGCGGCGCGGCGCCGCAACGCCGGTGCGACCAGTGCGCTCGCGCGCTCGACGAGCTCGATCTCGTCGTCGCTGAACGGCTCGTCGTCACGGCCGCGCCAGAGGTAGAGGTCGCCCCAGCAGCTGCCCTGGTCGATCGAGGCCGCGCGCAGCTCGTCGCCGACCCCGGCCGGCCCGAGTACGGCGTCCCAGCGCGCGCTCAGGGAGTAGTCCCCACGCGTGGCGGCCTTCAGGCTGTTGGTGGAGTGGCGCCCGCGGACGCGTGTCCAGAGCGTGTTGACGGTCTCGTCGTTCTGCTCCAGGCGCGCCAGGTCGGGTACCTGGCTCCAGAGATCGTGCTCGCCGACCCCGGAGGTCCAGAGCACGGACTGAGGATCGACCAGCCGCCACACCCAGCGATCGAAGCCGACCGTGCGCCGCAGCTCACCCGCCACCTCACGGCGCAGCGACTCCGAGTCCAGGTCGGAGCAGGCGAGCGCTTGGATGCGCTCCACACAGCGGTCCCTGACCCGCTGACCCCCCACAGAGGGAAATATATGACGGCGGCTGCGGGCTGTACACCCCAGCTTTCTGGGATTGCGCGCGAACGGCACACGTCGCAAGCTCCGGCAGATGGACGGGCGCGTGCTCGTGAGTCGTCACCTCGAGATGTTCAACCTCCGGGACACCTCGACCGCAGCCGAGACCGTCGGGCAGCAGTGGACGAGCCACGGCAGCCCGCCCGAGCGGCGTCACGGGCTCGATGGCTTCCGTGCCGCGGCCGAGGTGCTGTTCGCGGGCGTGGCCGACCTGCGCTTCGCGGTCGACGACGTGATCAGCGAGGGCGACCGTGTGGCGTGTCGCAGCACGATGTCGGGAAGGCACATCGGCAACTGGCTCGGGCTGCGCCCGACCGGCTACCCGTTCAGCGTCGACCGCGTCGACGTGTTCCGGGTGGCGGACGGGCTGCTGGTGGAGCACTGGGGACTTGTGGACGAGCTGGCTCTGATGCGCCAGCTCGGGCTGTTCTCCTAACGCCGCGCCGCGTCGCGGATCATCTTGGCGGGTGACGGCAGCTGCTTGGCGGCGTCGGGGCCGGCCACGATCGCGATCGTCTGCGTTCCGCGTCCCCAGGCGATCAGGTTCCACGCCTGGAGGCGGTCGAGCAGGTACTGCACCGCGAGCGCCTGGCGCCCGCTCGTGTAGTGGCGTGAGGTCTCGATGCGCACTCCATGCGCGCTCGTGACGGTGAGCGGCGACTGGCCGCTGATGGCACGTGCGCCGATGCCCATGTAGACGAGCACCGCGCGCGCCGCCGCGTCCGGCGCGAAGTCACGCGCGGCGTCACCGCTGAAGCGCAAGCCGGCTACGGCCGGATAGGTCGGCGGCTTGCCCCCGCCGCCGCTGGTCGCCGGCGCGCCGGCAGGGAACAGCCTGCGCGCGCCCCCGCCTGCGCTGGCGTCGAGCGCCGCCAGCTTGGCGAGCTGCTTCGGATCGTCGCGGCTCAGCCGCATGATCTCCTGGGCTGCCCGCACGCGCCAGAGGTAGGTGGAGGAGTCGTCGCCGAGGCTGCTCAGCAGCTCGTAAGCCGACGGGTGGTGCAGTGGCGCCGTGTCGAAGTAGAGCCGCGTGTAGCTCGGGTCGTCGTCGCCACCCTGGGAGCGATAACGCGACAGCACAGTGTCGAGGTTGCCCATGCCCATGTGGTACGTCGCGACCGCCAGATCGTCGCGCCCGAACTTCTTCTTCGCCAGCGACAGGTAGATGGCGGCGCCGCCGATCGCCTGGGCCGGGTCGAAGCGCTGGTCCACCTTGCGCCGCTGCTTCTCGAGCCGCCGTCCCTTCGCCGCCGAGGCGCGGGCCAGCCGCGCGGTCAGCGAGCGGCTCTGCGCAAGGTCGACGTGCATGTGCAGCAGCGCCGTGGCCGTCGACGGCAAGATCTGCCCGAGGCCCGCCGCGCCCGCCACGTCGCCGCCCGCGACCGCGTCGGGGCGCCCGGCGCTCTCGAGGAAGACGATCGCCTCGAGCATGTCGGCGTCGACTCCGTTCAGCTTGGCCGCGCGATCGATCAGCGGTCGCCAGCGCGCCGTGCGCTTGGCAGATGCGACGACTCCGCCGGGGCTCTTCTCGTAGACCACGTCCGAGAAGCCCGCGGCCGCGCGCGCAGCGAGGTCGTCCTCGTTCGCGGAGCTGTAGCCGAGCGGGTCGTAGACGCGCGAGCCGCCGCCGCCCGGCACGAGGCGCTTGGGTCCGCCTCCGCTACCGCCACCGGCGGCGATGACCACCACCGCGACCACGAGCGCGGCCAGCACGGCGACGGCGCCAAGCCGCCGCCGTCGCACTTCATGGGCAGTCGGCCCGCGCTCCACGGGCCAGAGGCTACGTGTGGGCCACGGCCACCTCCGGCGCGAAGACCGGGTCGCCCGGCCTCCGGGATCACCAGGATCGCGCCCTCGGCGCTCGAGTAGGCCTCCTCGCCGTGCTCCTGCGTGTCGAGGCCGAGCGACTCCTCGCGCTCTGACACCCGCAGCGGCATCACTGCTCCGAGCAGCTTGAGCAGCCCGAAGGTGGCCGTGAACGCGTAGACCGGGGCGACGATCGCGGGGATCACCTGCCACAGGAGCTGGTGCGCGTTCCCGTAGACGACACCGTTCGAGATGCCGTTCCAGCCGACTTGGGCGACCAGCCCGATGAACAGGATGCCGGTGAGGCCGCCGAGGCCGTGCGCGGCCAGCACGTCGAGGGTCTCGTCGAGGCGCGTGCGCGGGCGCCAGACGATCAGCGCGTAGCTCGGAAGGGCAGCGAGCCCACCCAGCGTGAGCGCCCACATCGGGCTGATGTATCCGCAGGCCGGGGTGATCGCCACGCAGCCGACGACGATCGCCGTGGCGGCGCCGACGGCGGTCACCCGCCCGCCGCGGCGCAGGTCGAGCAGGAACCACACGACCAGCGTGGCGGCCGGGGCCAGCAGCGTGTTGGTGAAGGCGAGCACGCCGTTGTGGCCGACGTTGTAGCCCGAGCCGCCGTTGAAGCCGAACCAGCCGAACCACAGCAGGCCGGCGCCGAGCAGCACGTACACGGCGTTGTGGGGGAGCAGCGCCGCGCGTCCGTAGTCCTTGCGCGGGCCGACCGCGAGCGCCGCGGCGAACGCCGAGAAGCCGGAGGCCATCTCCACCGGCACCCCGCCCGCGAAGTCGAGCGTGCCGTGCGACGCCAGCCAGCCGCCGCCCCAGACCCAATGCGCGAGCACGCAGTACACGAGCAGCGACCACAGGACCATGAAGACCAGGAACGTGCCGTAGCGCATGCGCTCCACGACGGCGCCCGAGATGAGCGCCGCGGTGATGATGCAGAAGGTCGCCTCGAATGCGAAGAAGACGAGGTGGGGGATGCTGGTGCCGGCGCGCGGGAGGAAGCCCACGTCGTGCATGAACGCGTTGTGGAAGCCGCCGATGATCCCGTTGCCGTGGCTGAAGGCGAGCGAGTAGCCGACCAGCGCCCAGACGACGGCCACCACTCCCAGCGCGCCGATGCTCATCATGAACGTGTTGAGCACGTTCTTCGCGCGCACGAGGCCGGCGTAGAAGAGCCCGAGCGCCGGCGTCATCATCAGCACAAGCGCGGTGGCGACCAGCATCCACGCCGTGTCGCCCGTGTCGATGTGCCCTGTGGCGGCCGCTGCCAGCGCCGTCACGCGCTCACCGGGGTCACGGCCAGCTTGTCGGCCTCGCCGGTGCGGATGCGCACTGCGCGCTCGAGCGGGACGACGAAGATCTTCCCGTCGCCGACCTCGCCGGTGCAGGCGCCCTCGCAGAGCGCCTCGACGGCGGGATCGACGAAGTCGTCGGACACGGCGATCTCGAAGCGGACCTTCTCCGACAGGGCCATCTTCACGGTCGTGCCGCGGTAGGTCTCGACCCGCTCGAGCTCGCCACCGTGGCCTTGGACGCGGCTCACGGACAGCCCGCGCACCTCGGCGCGGTAGAGGGCTTCGAGCACGTCGTTGGCCTTCTCAGGCCGGACGATGCCGATCACGAGCTTCAACGGTGGTCTCCTTCAGTAGTGGTCGCCGTGCGTCGCGGTCGCACGGTCTCGAGGCACCTTGCACAGCGCCGGCGGCCGGGTCATTGGCCCGATGGAGAAGATTTCGGCGCTGGTTTTCTCCGCACGGCGGGGTCAATCGCGCCGTCCGGGCGGTGGGTAGCCTCGGTGCCGTGGCGGCTCTCGGATCGGTTGCTCCTGGCTTCGAGCCCGTGCGCACGGCGTTCGAGCGGATCGTGGGCCGCAGCGAGGGGGGTGGAGCGCTCACGGTCCGGTTGCGCGGCGACGTCGTGGTGGACCTGTGGACCGGCTTCGCCGACCGGCGCGGGACGCGGCCGTGGACTCCCGAGACGATCGCGATCAGCTTCTTCGACCACCAAGGGCGTGGCGTCGACAGTGCTCCACCGCCTGGCCGAGCGGGGCCTGGTCGACTACGACGAGCCCGTGGCCAGCTTCTGGCCCGAGTTCGCGGCGGGCGGCAAGCAGCGCGTGACCGTGCGCGACTTGATGACCCACCGCGCCGGCCTGAGCAGCGTGCGCGCGGTGGCCCCGCGCGCGGAGGATCTGCTGGACCACATCGCGATGGAGGACAAGCTCGCCGCGCGCAGCGTGCGCGCGCCGACCGAGCGCTCGGCCTACCACGCGATCACCTACGGCTGGCTGGTCGCCGGGCTGGCGCGACGCGTCACGGGCAAGGGGCTGGCCGAGCTCGCGCGCATCGAGGTGACCGAGCCGCTTGGCATCGACGGCCTGCAGATCGGAGTCCCCGAGGACGCGCGCGAGTTCGTGGCGGAGCCGGTCGGCTCGGCACTGCGCCAGCTGGGCGCCACCGCCGAGCGCACGCGGCGCGTGTGGAAGCGCTACCGCGCCAGCCGCGTCACGCTTGATGCCCTGCACGTGCCCGGCTTCGACCGCCTGTTCGAGGGGCCGGAGCCGCCGATCTGGACCACCGAGATGCCGGCCGTGAACGGCGCGCTCAGCGCCCGCGCGCTGGCTGCGATGTACGAACCGTTCGCGAACGGCGGCCGTGCGGGTGGGGTGGAGTACCTGACGCCGGAGACCGTCGAGAAGCTCGGCAAGGTGCAGGTGCGCGGAGCCGACGCAGTGCTCGGGCTGACTATGCGCTGGCGACTGGGCTATCACCAGGCGTTCGGCGCCGGCCGCGCCGCAACGAGGGCGTTCGGCCACTACGGCTACGGCGGATCGGGTGGCTGGGCGGACCCGCAGGCGGGACTCTCCGTCGGCTTCGTGACCAACCGCGTGGGATCACTGACGACGCCGCTGGGCGACCTCAACCTGTTCCGCTTGAACCGAGTCGTGCGCCAGTGCGTCAGCGCGGCGCCGGCGCTGGTGCGCTAGCTGCGGAGACGTTTCCGCGGAAACTCACCCAGGGCGGGGACGCGGTGGTGTTTTCGGGTGGCGCTTTCGGGTGGCTCGCTCTCCGTCCACGCGTCAGGGCTCGAGCGGCGTGGTTCGCGAGCACCGACCCTCCGTTGGGCAACCAAGAGGGATCGGTGCTCGCTCGCGAGGCCGCTCTTGGTATCGCTGTGATCAGTTGTGGTCGGGCGGCGGACCTAAGTGATCGCAGCGACGCGGTTCGGGGGAGCAACCGTCAATTGGTGTGCGAATAGCGACAGTTTTTGACGGTTGCGATGCGTTCGCGGGGCGAAGCCGGCAGCCCGCCAGCGCAAGCCGCCGCCAGGCCGCCCGCCGCTAGGCGCTCTTCGCAGCCGCCCGCTTCTTGGCGGCAGCGCGCTTCTTCGCAGCGGCTCGCTTCTTGGCCGCAGCCCGCTTCGTCGCCGCCGCACGCTTCTTCGCCGCGGCCCGCTTCTTAGCCGCCGCCTTCTTCTTCGCGGCCGCCTTCTTCTTCGCGGCCGCCTTCTTCTGGGCTGCCGTCTGCTGCGTGCCCTGGCTGGTGCCGTTGTCGCCGCCCGAGCCGGTGTCGCCACCCGTCGTGCCGGTGTCTCCACCGCCGCCGGTCGTGCCCGTGTCGCCACCGGTCGTCCCAGTGCCCGAGCCGCCACCCGTTGCCGGCGGGTTCGCGCAGTCGGTGCCGATCGGCCACTGCGAGCCGAAGCCCGAGTCCGGCGCGCGGTCACCAGCTGCCGTGTAGGTCAGGCCCGTGCCCTCGAGCGTGAAGGCGCCGTTCGCGTCCGCGAACGTCTGCTTGAGCGTGGAGGTGTCAGCCCCCGAGCCGAGCGCCGACAGCGGTATCAGCCAGCGCAGCGTGCCGGGCGCACCCTGGGTCGCGGTGCCGTCGACGGCCGTCGCGTTGCTGTCCTTGTCGATCAGATCGAAGCTGAACTGGGCGATCGGGCCGCGCCCGTCCTGGGTGGCCTGAGCCTGCCAGGCAGCCCCGTTGATCGTGAAGTGAACGGTCCAGATGCCGCTGAGCGTGTTGAGCGGCAGCATCCCGTCGAGGTTCTTGACATTCAGGGTCACGCCGAGCGCCGGTGCGCCGTTGGCGGTCGTCGTGTCGAAGCTGGCGTTCTCGACGTCGAACTCATCCATGTTCGAGCCGTCCCCGCCCGGATAGGCGTTCGGCGCATCGCCGTCCTTGTCCGCCATCTGCGGTCCGGGGCACGGAGTGAGGCTGCCCTCGTCGACCGTGCCGGGACCCGGCACCGGGTTGGACGTGCCCGGAGTCGCCGGCGCTGTCCCGCCGTCGATCGCCTTCATCAGGTTCGCGACGTCGGGCGTGCCCCAGCCGGTCTGGTAATCCCAGCCGGGCGTCGAGCAGTACTGGCCGTTGCAGCTCGGGATCGTCTCGGTCGAGATGCCGCCGACGTCGAAGAAGTCGCCCGCCTGTGAGCCGAGCTTGTAGAGCGCTGGGTTGGCGAAGCCGTTGCCGGCCGCGTTCGCCTGACCGGCCTGGATCCGCGTCCACATGCCGAGCCAGAGCGGCGACGACAGACTGGTGCCGCCGCCCGACTGATCGGGAGAGCCGCCGACGGTGATCGAGTAGCCGTTGGTGAGCACGTCGCCGGACTGCGCCGAGACGTCCGGGATTCCGCGACAGGTCACGGGCGGCACGACCGGGTTGCCGGTCGAGTCGGAGACACACTGGCCGAGCAGCGTCACGTTGTCGGTCTGGTACTTCGGAGCCGGGATGAACAGGCTCGAGCCGCCGCCACCGTGCGTCCAGCCGTACTCGAGCGCGCGCGTGGCGGGCGTGGTCGAGGTGGCGTCCTCGTGGTAGAGGACCGTGCCGCCGACGGCGACCACGTTCGGGCTGACGGCCGGGTAGTTGAGCATCGGCGTCGGCAGCAGCGTCACCCCGTTCAGCACGAGCGAGACCGCCGGGCAGCCAGCGCCGGTGTCACCGGTCGACGCGAACATCGTGCGTCCCTCGGCGACGAGCTTGGCGAGCTGCTCTTCGTACTGCTGCTGGTGGGCGTTACCCGCGATGACCACACCGGTCGGGCTGCCGGGACCGCCGCCGATGTTGTCGGTGCCGGGCGCCTGCTCGCAGCCGCCGAACGACGAGCTGCCCTGGAGCGCACCGCTCGGGTCGCCGGCCCACGCGGCGTAGGCCGCGATCAGGTCGGCGTCAGAGCCGGTCTTCCCGAAGTAGAGGGTCTCACCGGCGACGTTCGGCGCCATGCCGGTCGAGGCCTGGGTGTCGATGTCCCACTCTTCCTCCGCCGCCGAGTCGTCGGCGACCTGCTCGGAAGAGTCGCCGAAGTAGCGGATGTCGAGGGGCACGGCCGGCAGGCCGTTCTCCTGGTCGAACAGAGCCAGGTCGCTCTGGGTGCTCTTGGTGGAGCCCCAGCCGAAGATCGCCATCGACTGGCCATCGCCCCTGTTCTCGCCCGGCTGGTCGTAGATCGACCAGAGGTCCGAGGGCTTCGTCAGGCCGGTGTCGGTGGTCGGGCTGAGCGCGTGCGTCAGGTGCGGTACCTGCGGCGTGAGCTTCTTGTGGCTCGCCAGCCGCGGTCCTTCGAAGTTGTTGAGGCCCGAGACACCGAGGATGCCCAGGCGGGACGGAACCGCGGGGGCCTTCGTGTTCGCGAAGTAGCTGCGGCCCTGGAAGCTGAAGCGGCTGATGCTCGTGTGGAGCAGTCGCTCGACCTGTGCGGCGCTGCCCGAGGCGAGGACGTACTCGCGGGCGCCGGGCACGCGGGTGACGTGCAGGCCGCCGGAGCGCAGCCATGCCACCGTCGCATTCGACTTCGAAGCCGAGACGCCGAAGCGCTTGTTCCACTGCGCTGGGGTGAGGAACTTGTGGTAGCTCGGGCTCTTCGGGTCGTACAGCGCCTCGATGAAGCGCTGCTGGGCGGCCGCGCGCGGGAGCGCGAGCGCGACCCCGAGGGTCAGGCGCTTGGAAGCAGCGACTGGGCCCTGCGCCTTCGCCGCACCAAGGCCACGCAACATGCTGTTGCGCAAGGTGGTGTTTGCCGCCTGCGAGGCGGCCGGGAGGGCCACCAGGCAGATCGCGATGACGACGAGCGTGAGGAGCGGCTTCAAGCCGCGGCGAACGGGCTCCATATCTGGTCAACGTGCCCACTTCGGGCAACTTGCACGCCCCAAATCAGTGCTTCTGGGGCGCCGGGCAATCGCCGCTGTCCGGGTACTGCTTGCGCGTCTGGCCCTGGCCCGTCTGAGGGTCGGGGTAATGGAGGCATTCGAGGTTGTTGGGGTTGGCAATCGGCACCTCGAACCAGGATGCATTCGGGTTCGTGAGCTGGCCTGTCGAGAGGAAGTCAGCCAGCTGCATCTGGCCGAACGAGCGCCCCGAGAGGGTTGGGTCGGCCAGCCAGCCGTGCGGGTCGCTCGCGTAGGTGGGCGTCTTGTCGTTGCGGTAGTAGGTCACGCGGTCGAACAGGTTGCCCGCGCGGTAGAGCGTGCCCGCCGTCGGGTTCGGCACGGTGCCGTCGCCGTAGGCCGTCTGGAAGGCGATCTCCTTCGGGTTCTTCGCCCACGCCGGGTCAGGCCGCAGGCGGATACGCGGCGCGAATGTCTCCGGGCTGCCCGCGCGGTTGAACCAGTTCGTCTCCGCCAGCAGCTCCTGGAGGTCCGACGCGCCCTTGTCGGTGATCGTCTCCGGTGGCTCGTTGCGCAGCGGGATGTCCTCGGTGAAGCCGTCGGCCCCCTTGCCGCCGTTCAGGTACGAGGGGTGCGAGGCCTTCAGCTGATCGGCCAGATCGCCGCGGAACGAGGACAGCCGCGCGATGTCTGCGATCGGCCCGCCCGGCACGTTCAAGAGGCCGCGGTGGAACAGCGGGTCGGTGCCCATGAGCATCGTCCCGTAGATGCCGCCGAAGCTGATGCCGTAGTAGTAGATCCGCGTCGGATCCACCAGGTTGGTGCCAACGCCGGGGATGTCGAGGCCGGTCTTCAGCGCGCGCCCGAGCGTCATGTTGTCGACCACCGTCTGGATCAGTCCGGACTGAACGCCGTCGATGGGCTTGCGCGAGGGCAGGACGTCCTTGCCGCCTGGCTGGACGTGGCCGGTGGGGCGGACGCCGTCGTCCAGGCCGGTGCTGATCGTCCCGTTGCCATCGAGGTCACGCCCGCGGCCGTAGTCGAGGAAGGTCGTCGGCACGCCCGCCGCGGTGACGGTGACAGTGCTCTTCGGGCCGTAGGCGTGGCCGGCCGGATCCGTGGCGATCGTGAGGATGCCGCGCGAGGCGTTGTAGTCAGCGCTCACGAAGATGTCGAGCTTGCTGCGCGTGAAGCCGGGCCCGTACACGGCGGCAGGCCACGGCGGCGGGAACTGCGCGGGGTTCGGGGTGACCGCAATGACGCCGAGCCGGTCCATGCCGAACGGCTTGGGCGTCTGCTTGGTCGGCACCGGCGGGATCTCGCCGTCCGTTAGGCCGTCGCCCTTCGTGTACGGGTTGTCCTGGTGCGCGCTCGCCGAGGCGTACTGGTAGCGAGGCGACATGAAGCTGCCGAAGGCGAAGTAGCCGGCGTTGCCGGGAGTGATGAGGTTCGGCACCGCACTCGTGGTGAACGCGCCGGCTGCCGAGGGATCGGCCTTGACCTGGTCGCTGCGCTCGATGCCGCCGGTCGAGCCGACCAGCGACGGCGCCACGGAGGCGGCGGAGAAGACGTCGTCCTTGCCGTCCTGCGAGAACGTGAGCCGTTGCTCTGCGGCGAGTGGCTTGGCGTCGAGCACCGTGCGCAGGTGCAGCAGCTCCGGGCTGGCCGTGCGCGTGGTGAAGCGGATCCTGCACGTGTGGTTACGACACGCGCGCGTCTTCTTGCCCTTCGCATCGCGGATGCCGCGCGTGACGTGCACCGTGTAGGTCTTGCCCTCCTCGAGGAACTTGTCGCTGATGCCGGCCAGCACGTGGCGCTTCGGGTCCCACGTGAGCTGGCGCAGGCCGCTCACGAACTTGCCCTTGGTCGTCTGGATCGAGAAGTTCGTGTCGTTCACCGAGTCGAGCTTGATCGCGCCTGTGAACGGGACTGCGACGCGCGGCTGTAGGTCGAAGCCGTCGAGCTTGTTCAGCTCGGCGAACGCGTCGCAGATCGAGTACGTGGCCTGCGTGCACTTCGAGTGGCGCACGCCGTCGACCCACGGGTAGTCGCGCTTCAGCTTGAAGCTGATGCGCCGCCCGGTCAGCTCGCGCTTGTCACGGACGGTGAAGAAGTTGTCCGGGAAGATGCGCTGCTCGAAGCCCTTGCCCTGCTTCACCGACACCGCCTTGGCCTCCGCGACTGCGGGAAGCGCGACGAGGACGGTCAGTGCAATAACAAGGGCGCGCATCCGGCGACCATACGGTGCGCTCGCCTATTCGGTCGCACTGAACTCCCAGATCGCGATCCCGAGCATCACGAGGCCCAGCACGAGCACCACGGCCACCTCCACCAGCGACGGCACGTGCCAGCTGCCCCACGTCAGTCCCGGGTCGAGCGCATGCCGCGCCGCCGACGAGATGTCGAGGTGGTTGAACACGAGCCGGCGCATCGGATCGACTGCGTAGGTGAGCGGGTCGATGCGGTTGAGCACGCTCAGCCAGCCCGGCAGTCCGGACACGGGGAAGAGCGCGCCGGAGATGAAGAACATCGGCATCACGATCATCTGCATGACGCCCATGAACGACTGCATCTGCTTGATGCGCACGGCCACCATCAGGCCGAACGAGGTGATGCTGAAGGCGAGCAGCAGCTGGATCGCGAGCACGCCGACGATCAGCGTGAAGTTGTAGGGCACGTGCACGAGGCCCGCGAGGCAGATCATGATCACGCCCTGGAAGCCCGCGACGGTGGCGCCGCCGAGCGCCTTGCCGATCACGATCGAGCTGCGCCGCACCGGCGCCACCATCATCTCGCGCAGGAAGCCGAACTCTCGGTCCCAGACGATCGAGGCCGCCGAGAACATGGCGGTGAACATGACGGTGATGCAGAGCACGCCGGGGTAGATGAACGTCTTCAGGTCCACGCCGTGCGTGCCCGCGCTCGACAGTCGCTGGAGGCCTGACCCGAGCACGAACAGGAACAAGAGCGGCTGCACCAGCGAGGTCATGATGCGCATGCGGTCGTTCTTGAAGCGGATCAGCTCGCGGCGCCAGACGATCTTCATCGCGCGCAGCTCGCTCTGCAGCGAGCGCGGCGGCACGGTCACGCGGACGACCTCGGGCACGGTCGTGGTGCTCATCGGCGCGCGCTCTGGCCGGCGAACATCTGCATGCGGCGGCGGTTCATCTGGTCGTCGGATCCCTCGGCGTCGCGGATGGTGGTGCCGGTATGCGACATGAAGACGTCGTCGAGCGTTGGGCGGGCCACGCTGACCGAGCGGATCGGCACGCCGAGCTCGGCGAACAGGCGCGGCACGAACTGCTCGCCGCCCGGCACGGCGAACGTGACCGAGCCCTCGCTCATGCGGGCGTCGATCTCGAAGCGCTCGCGCAGCGCGTCGATCGCCGCCTCGTCGTCGGCGGTGTCGATGCGGACGCGGTCGGCGCCCACCTCGGCCTTGAGCGCCTCGGGGGAGTCCAGCGCGACGATCTCGCCCTGGTCCATGATCGCGATGCGATCGCAGTACTCGGCCTCGTCCATGTAGTGCGTGGTCATGAAGATGGTGATCTCCTCACGCTGGCGCAGCTCGCGGATGTAGCTCCAGATCGAGCTGCGCGTCTGCGGGTCGAGCCCGATGGTGGGCTCGTCGAGGAACAGCACGCGCGGGGAGTGCATGAGGCCGCGCGCGATCTCGAGCCGGCGACGCATGCCGCCCGAGAAGGTCATCACGGCCGAGTCACGCCGCTCCCAGAGACCCACCATCTCGAGCATCTGGCGCATGCGCTCGGGCACGAGCGCGGCGTTGACGCCGTAGAGCTCGGCGTGCAGGCGCAGGTTCTGCTCGGCGGTCAGGTAGCCGTCCAGCGTCGGGTCCTGGAAGACGAGCCCGATGTTGCGGCGGACGTCGTCGCGCTCGGTCACCACGTCGTGGCCCGCCACCGTGGCGTGGCCGCCCGTGGGCTTCGCGAGGGTGCAGAGCATGTTGATCGTGGTGGTCTTGCCGGCCCCGTTCGGGCCGAGGAAGCCGAACACCTCGCCCGGCTCGACGCTGAACGAGACACCGCGGACCGCCTCGACCTCGTCGTAGGTCTTCGTGAGCTGATCGACCTCGATCACTCCCCTAACGGTACGAGGCTCGCTCATTTACGATCGCGGGTATGCCCGATCGCCTGTGGTTCACCAATTCGGACGAGGCCAACGAGCTGATCGCCACCGACCCCATGGCCCTGCTGATCGGCTTCGTGCTCGACCAGCAGGTGACGGTGCAGAAGGCCTTCGAGGGGCCGCTGGTCATCCGGCAGCGGCTCGGGACGATCGACGCGGCGACGCTCGCCGACGCCGACCTGGACCCGGTCTTCCGCGAGAAGCCGGCACTCCACCGTTACCCGGGCGCGATGGCCAAGCGCGTGCACGCGCTCGCGGTGCACGTGCGCGACAACTACGACGGCGACGCCGGGCGTGTGTGGACCGACGCTCGCGACAGCGAGGAGCTGCGCGGGAACCTTTCCGCGCTGCCGGGCTTCGGCGAGATGAAGGTGAAGGCGATCGGCGCCGTGCTCGCGAAGCGCTTCGGCGTGAAGCAGGCGAAGCCGCTGGTGCCGCCGCACCAGACGCTTGGCGACGTGACCTCGAAGCAGGGGCTGGCCGATTACCAGGAGGCAAAGCGGGCGCACAAGGCGCGCTTGCGCGAGCGGGCCGCCTGAGCCTACGCCGCGCGCCTCAGCACCGACTCGTTCGCCAGGTCCACCAGCAGGCGGTCGATCACCGTTGCCTCGGAGCCAGTCGTGCCGTCGGTGACCGAGCCGACCACCGCGCGCTTGTGGTCGATCAGCGCTGCGATGCGCTCGTCGATCGTGTCGGCCGCCAGCAGGTACCACGCCGTCACGTGACGGTCCTGGCCGATGCGGTGCACGCGGTCCTCGGCCTGGTCGTGCTTTGCCGGTGTCCAGCCGAGCTCGAGGAACGCCACGCTCGCCGCCGCCGTGAGCGTGAAGCCGTGTGAGGCTGCCTCCAAGGAGCAGATGCAAAGTGATGCGCCGTCTTCGCCGCGCCGCTGGAACAGCTCGACGCCGCGTTGGCGCTCCTCGAGTGAGTCGCTGCCGAGGATGCGGGCCGCGCGCGGGAACGCGTGCACGAGCTCGGCCTGGATGTCGCGGTGGTGTGCGAAGACGACCAGTCGCTCGCCGGACTCGAGGAACGTCTTGATCCACTCGATCGCGGGGTGAAGCTTTCCCTGTGCCGCGACGTGGCGCAGCGCGTTCAGCTTCACGAGCGCCTCGGCGCGCAGCGCGCTGTCGATCTTCTCCGCGAGCTCGTGCGGGTCGACCACCGCCGTACGCAGCCACTCGACCAGGTCCGCTTCGAGGTGGCGGTACTCGTGCTCGTTCGTCAGCGGCACGGGAACGGTGATGCGGCGCTTCGGCGGCAGCTGGGTGAGCACCTCGTCCTTGCGCCGGCGCACGTAGCAGCTGCTGCGCAGGTGCCAGTGCAGCCGCTCGCGGGCGAGCTGCCCCTCGAAGCGACGCTCGAACGCGGCGCCGCTGCCGAAGTCGCCCAGCCGCCCGAGCGCGCGCAGCTGCGGCACGAGCTCGCGCGGGCGGTTGACCAGCGGCGTGCCGGTCAGCGCCAGCCGCAGCGCCTGCTCGGGCAGTCGCGCGCTCAGGTCGATCGCGGCCTTCGTGCGGTTGGCCTTCGGGTTCTTCACGTAGTGGGACTCGTCGAGCACGAGTGCACCCGGCTCGAGGTCGACGAGCGCATCGGCGCGCGCGTCGAGGATGTCGTAGTTCACGACCACGATCTCGGCCAGTGGCAGCGGCCCGCGCCGGCCCGACAGCGACTCGGCGCGGCGACCGGGCAGCCAGCGCGCGCACTCGCGCAGCCAGTTGAGCTTGAGCGAAGCTGGGCAGACGACGATGGCCGGGTAGGCGTCGTCGGCCTCGATCGCAGCGAGCGCCTGCACCGTCTTGCCGAGCCCCTGCTCGTCTGCGATGAACGTGCGCCGCTGGCTCAGCGCGTAGACCACGCCGGCGGTCTGGAACGGCATCAGCGTGCCGCGCAGGCCGGGCGGCGGCGTGAAGTCGGCGGAGTGCGCGCGCGACAGCGCGACCAGCTCCTCGCCATGCGCATGCTCGGCGAGCAGCTCTCCGAGCAGACGCTCCGCCTCTTCGTCCAGCCCCAGACCGTGGTCGCGGATCAGCTCGTCGACGCCGGTGACGGTCGATGCATCGGCCACCACCGCGCCGCCCTCGCCGTCGACGTCGCCATCGCCGCCACCACCGGCGCTTGGCCGCAGCGCGCGGCTCTCGGGCAGCAGCGTCAGCGACTCGATGACGCTGTCGTCCCAGAGCACGTTCACCACGAACTCCGTCGTGCCGGTGACCGGGTCACGCACGATCGTGACGACCGCCGGCGGGGGCGGATCGTCTGGGCGGTCCTCGGACATGTAGTCGAGACAGCCGTACACGCGTGGGTCGGCCAGGATGCGGCGGTTGTCGGCCAGCAGCGCCTCCACGTGCGGCTTGCGCCGCCCGTCCATCGGCACGAGCGCGACGTCGCCCATCTGGCGCACGCCGCCCGCGTCGTAGAGCTCCTGCGGCGGGATGCCGCCGCGCGTGGCGAACACGAAGTACGGCAGGTCGTCGGTGATCGTCGTGCTGACCCAGCCGCGCCAGCTCGTCCGTTGCGGCAGTCCAAGCACCGACGCGCGCCGCGTCAGCCCGGCGGCGGGCTCGGGCGCGAGCCGCTGGCGCGCGCGCATGTGCAGACCGGCGCCGTTGCGCTCGATCAGCGTGAGCAGGGGGTTGCGCGTCTCGTCGGTCACGGCCACCGACAGACGGCCGATCTCGGGATGCGGCCGCGGCCGGAAGAAGCGCCGGACTTCGTCGAGCACCGGGTGCGTCCAGTCGTCGCAGAAGCTGAGGCAGTACTCCTCCTCCGGTCGAACGCCCTCGATCATGGGCCGCCTGAGGTTGCGGCGGTCGCGCACGGCCTCGATCTGATCGAGCGCACCGGCGCGGGCCTCGAACACCGGGAACGCGCGCAACAGCCGCGCGACGGACTCTGCGCGGTCGGGCGTCAGCCGGATCGTCCAGCCGTGCAGATCGTCGTCCCAGAAGCGGCCGGGAATGGCACGGATCGATCGCCGCAGCGCGGGATCCCAGGGCGAGCGCAGCAGGCAGACGCCGTCTTCGTCGACCTCGACCGTGTATTCGGACCGGTCCATGAACCGACCAACGTTACGCGTCCGAGCGGCGGACGGCCGCGGATGGGCGGGTCAGCGGTGCGCGACTACCGATTTGACCTTGGTCACCTTCGGGCCCGACGTGGGCGTGAACGTGACCGTCACCTTGACCGCGAGCTTCTTCAGCTTCTTGAGCGCCTTCAGCGCAGCCTTGCTCGGCTTGAGCGTGATCGTGAACTTGCCGGCCGCGCTGCGCTTCGCGGTGAACGATCCGTAGAGCAGCGCTGCTGCCGAGTGGGCCGCCTTCGGGATCTTGAAGCGACCGACCGCCTTGACCACGCCGCTGCCCGGCGCATTCACCACGAGCGTGATCTTGCCCTTCTTCTTGCCCTTGATGGAGAGGACCGCGAGGGACAGGCTCGAGCCGCCACCGTTCGCGCCGCCGCCGTTCGTGCCGCCTCCGTTGGTCCCGCCGCCGTTCGTGCCCCCGCCGTTGGTCCCACCACCGTTGCCGGTGCTGGAGATCGGGGTGCAGGCGTTCGCGCCGGGCTGGGTCGCCTCGGTGCCCGCCGGGCACGCCGTGCAGGCCGCGGACGATGTCGCGCCGGTGCCGGCGTTGGCCGTTCCGACCGGGCAAGGGGTCGCGCTGGTCGCGCCGGCGCTCGCGACAAAGGTGCCGGCCGGCGCCTGTGTGCAGGGAGCGTTGCCGCTCGACGAGAAGTTGCCGGCCGCGCACACGGCCGTGAGGTCGATCTTCGGCGTGGCGTCGGAGGCTTCAATGATCATGCTGCCGCCTGCGGGCACGAGCGAGGAGCCCCCGCCGCCGCCTGCGCCGCCGAAGCTCATGCCGGCGCCGCCGCCGCCGCCGCCGAAGAGGCCGCCGCCCCCTCCGCCGCCGAGGTCGGTGCCCGAGTAGCCGCCACCGTTGCCACCGATGCCGCGGGCACCGTCATGGCCGTTGTCGATGGAACCCGTCGCACCGGCACCGCCAGCGCTCTGGGTGCCTGCCGACCCACCCAGGTTCTGGCCACCGGCCTCGGTGCCTCCGGCGCTGCCGGCGTCGCCGCCCGGGCCGCCGATGTAATCCTGGCCGTCGGTGCCGCCGCCACCGCCGCCGGCCGCAACGAGCAGCCGCGTGTCCGGGGTGAGCCCAGCGGACATCGACGCGGTTCGAATGTCGGAGGCCCCGCCTCCGCCGCCGCCACCGTAACCCCCGCCGTTGAAGCTCCCGAATCTGTCATCGGTGAGCGCGCTGGCGCCGATGCTGCCGACCTCCATGTAGAGCACTTGGCCGGGCGTGACCGCCAAGTCGCTCGTGACCTGCGCGCCGAGGCCGGGGCCTGTGGTGCCGCCGTATCCACCCCGGCCGCCGATCGCGACGACGTGGAGCGTGCCGACGCCATTGGGCACCGTGTAGGACTGCTCGGAACCTACGTAGCTGACCGTGATCGACGGGTCGTCCGCAAGCTGGGCGGTGCCCTCGTAGGCTCCCCCAGGCGGGAGGAGCGAAGAGCCGCCGCCACCGCCGGCGCCGCCGAACATCTGGCCGCCGCCCCCGCCGCCCCCGCCGTAGAGGCCACCGCCACCGCCCCCGCCGTCGCCGCCGAGAGACTCGCCGCCCGCCCCGCCATCGCCGAGTTGCCCGTCGGACCCGCTGAATACCGACCCGGTACCGCCAGCGCCGCCTGCACCGGCGGTGCCGGCGCCGCCGCCTATGTTGTTGGTACCGCCGCTGTCGTTGGAGCCGGCGAAGTTGGCCTCGCCCCCGTTGCCGCCGGTCGTGTCGGCGCCGTCGTTGGCGCCACCACCGCCGCCGGCGGCGATGAGCAGCCGGGTGTCGGTTCCGAGCCCGGAGGCCCTGGGTGCAGTCCTGATGTCGGATGCGCCGCCGCCGCCGCCTCCGCCGGCGCCACCGCCGTTGAAGCCGCCGGCTCCGCCGCCGCTGGTGTCCTGGCCGCGCCCGCCCACCTCAACGTAGAGCGTTTCCCCGGGGGTGACTTCAAGATCGCCATGCACGATGGCTGCCTGGCCGCCAGTCGAGGTGCTCGCACCCGCGCCGCCCGCTCCTGCGATGGCGACCACGTGCACGCGATAGACGCCCGCCGGGACGACGTACTGCTGCTCGGCGCCGGTCGAGTTGAACGTCTGCGTCCCGATGACCGGGGTGAAGGTCTGGGTGGGAGTGGCAGCCGCGGGCGAAGCGCCGATGAGGGTCAGTGCGAGGACAAGGCCGAGCGAGGTGCGACGAGGTGACAAGCGGTGATCCTTCCTTGGACTAGGTCACATTGACCCTCTCACCGACCAAGGCGCACGTCCATTCCCCGTTCGGTGGAGAGTGCTCGCGAAAGGGCTACCTCCAAGCTCCCCCGTTACGCTGCGCGCGGCATGGCGACCCTCGACAACGACGGCGACGTCTGGATCCTGCACCTGGGCGACGACGAGAATCGCTTCAACCCTGACTCGATGGCAGCGATCGCGGACGCGCTCGATGAGGTTGTCGCGAAGCCCGAGCCGCGCGCACTCGTGACGGCTGCCGGCGGCAAGATCTGGTCGAACGGCCTCGACCTCGACTGGCTCGGCCAGAACCAGGATCAGGTCCAGCCGTTCGTCGACCAGGTCCACGGCCTGCTGGCGAAGTTCCTCGCTGCGCCGCTGCCCACCGTTGCCGCGATCCAGGGTCACTGCTTCGCGGCGGGCGCCATGCTCGCCCTCGCGCACGACTGGCGCGTGATGCGCGCTGACCGGGGCTTCTTCTGCCTGCCGGAGGCCGACATCAACATCCCGTTCACGCCGGGCATGTCGGCGCTCATCCAGGCCAAGCTCACACCCGCCGCGGCGTCGAGCGCGATGGTCGGGGCCCAGCGCTTCGGTGGCGAGGACGCGGCGGCACGGGGCGTCGTCGATTCCGCTGTGGCGGAGGACCAGGTGCTGGCCGAGGCGGTTGCGCTGGCCGGCGCGCAGGCGGCGAAGCTCGGCGGCACGCTCGCGACGATCAAGCAGCGCATGTACGCGCCGGCACTCGCGACGCTCGCCGACGCGGACGCGAACAGGCTCTTCCCCGACGCGTGAAGTTCCGGCGCATGCCGATCGAGATCGAGTCTCCAGAGGAGCTCGGCTACGACACGATCGCCAACAACCTCTCGGAGAGCTCGTTCGCGGACATGCGCCTGTCCGACCATGGAATCGACTCCGACGTGGCCGACCTGCTGCTCCAGTACGGCGACCACCTGGGCCTCGAACGGCTGCGCGAGCAGGTGGTGGCGGGCGCCGATCCGCTCGCGCGCGGGGACGTGCTGGTCACGGCCGGCGCGGCGGCAGCCCTGTTCGTCGTCGCCTCCGCGCTCGTCCAGCCCGGCGACCACGTCGTGCTGCTGCGGCCCAACTACGCGACCAACCTGGAGACCCCGCGCGCGCTCGGAGCGGACGTCGACTATCTCGACCTCCACTTCGACGACGGCTGGAGGCTCGATCCGGAGCGCGTGGCCGCTGCTCTGCGGCCGGAGACGAAGCTCGTCAGCCTGACCTACCCGCACAACCCCACCGGGGCGATGCTCGAGCGTGCGGAGCTCGACGCGATCCTGCGCGCGGTCGATGCCCACCCCACGGCACGGCTGCTGCTCGACGAGACCTACCGCGAGCTGGCCTACGGCGAGCCGCTGCCGCAGGTGGCCGCGCTGACCGAGCGCGGCATCGGCGTGAGCTCGATGTCGAAGGTGTTCGGCATGCCCGGGCTGCGGATCGGCTGGATCACCTGCCGCGACCCGGCGCTCAAGGAGACGCTGCTCGCGGCCAAGGAGCAGATCCTCCTGGCGGGCGCGACGATCGACGAGGAGCTCGCAGCACGTGTGCTCGAAGCGCGGCCGCGGCTGCTGCCGGCCATCCGCGCGAAGGTGGATCGTCACCTCGATCTCGTGCGTGCGTGGATGGCGGCGCAGGACGTGTTCGAGTGGGTCGAGCCGAGCGCCGGAGTGGTCGGCTTCGTGCGCTTCCGCGACGGCGTCGAGGTCGACGTCGACGCGTTCTATGACGGGCTGCTGCGCTCGCATGGCACCTACGTCGGGCCCGGTCACTGGTTCGATCAGGACCGCCGCAGCTTCAGGCTCGGCTTCGCCTGGCCGGAACAGGATGAGCTCGAGCGCGGGCTGGCTGGACTGAGCGCGGCTGCGGCGGACGCGCGCCTGGCCTAGGCGCAGCCGTCGTGCGCCAGGCTGCCGGCGATCGAGTCGCCAACCACCGCGTACACCGTGGTGATCGTGCAGTTGTGGCGCCGCGCGCCTGAGCGCGCGCCGATCATCCGCAGCCGGCAGCGCGCGGTGTAGGGCGTGGTGCGCCGGCAGCTCGTCCTGTTGGCCCGCGCGTGGTAGGTCACCGCATAGGCGCGGGCGCGCGTCTTGGCGTCCTTGCGGATCGTCTTCATGTCAGCCGACTTGAGCGGGGAGCGCGCGATGGCTCCCGCGGGAAGGGCGAGCACGAGAAGAGCCGCGCACGCGGCCAGTCGGAGCACATTCCGACCGTAACCCGAAACCGCTAGGACCGCACCAGCTTCTTGTAGGTGATCCGGTGCGGCCGGTCTGCCTCGGCTCCGAGCCGCTCGTGCAGGTTCTCGTCGTAGGCCTCGAAGTTGCCCTCGAACCAGACGACCTGCGAGTCGCCCTCGAACGCCAGCACGTGCGTGGCCACGCGGTCGAGGAACCAGCGATCGTGCGAGATGATCACCGCGCAGCCCGGGAACGCCAGCAGCGCCTCCTCGAGCGCGCGCAGCGTGTCCACGTCGAGGTCGTTGGTCGGCTCGTCGAGCAGCAGCACGTTGCCACCGCGGCGCAGCAGCTTCGCCATGTGCACGCGGTTGCGCTCACCGCCTGAGAGCGCCCCGACCTTGCGCTGCTGGTCGGAGCCCTTGAAGTTGAAGCCGGCTACGTATGCGCGCGACTGCACCTCGCGCTCGCCGAGCTGGATGTGCTCGTTGCCGTCGGAGATCTCCTCCCAGACGGTCTTCTCGGGGTCGAGCGAATCGCGGCTCTGGTCGACGTAGGCCAGGTCGACCGTGTCGCCGAGCTCGATCGAGCCATCGTCGGGCTGCTCCTGGCCGACGATCATGCGAAACAGGGTGGTCTTGCCTGCGCCGTTCGGCCCGATCACGCCGACGATGCCCGCGGGCGGCAGTGAGAACGACAGCTCGTCGATCAGCAGGCGGTCGCCGAAGCCCTTGCGCAGGCCGGCGACCTCGATCACCTTGTCGCCCAGGCGCGGCCCGGGCGGGATGTGGATCTGGACCTGGTCGATCTTCGCGTTGCGCTCCTCGGCGAGCAGGCGCTCGTAGTTGTTGAGGCGCGCCTTCGCCTTCGCGCGCCGGCCCTTCGGGTTCGTGCGCACCCACTCGAGCTCGCGCGCGATCGTGCGCTGGCGGGCGGTCTCGGACTTCTCCTCCTGCTGGAGGCGCTCCTCCTTCTGCTCGAGCCAGCTCGAGTAGTTGCCCTTGAACGGGAGCCCGTGGCCGCGATCGAGCTCGAGGATCCAGCCGGCCACGTTGTCGAGGAAGTAGCGGTCGTGGGTCACAGCCACGACGGTGCCCTTGTACTGCTCGAGGTGACGCTCGAGCCACGCGACCGACTCGGCGTCGAGGTGGTTGGTGGGCTCGTCGAGCAGCAGCAGGTCGGGTGCCTGGAGCAGCAGGCGGCAGAGCGCCACGCGGCGGCGCTCGCCGCCTGAAAGCTTGGCGACCTCGGCATCGGGCGGCGGCAGCCGCAACGCGTCCATCGCCTGGTCCAGGTGCGAGTCGAGGTTCCAGGCGTCGGCCGCATCGATCCGGTCCTGGAGGCGCGCGAACTCGTCGGCGGTCTCGTCCGAGTAGTTCGCGGCGAGCTCGTTGAAGCGGTCGAGCATGTCGCGCAGCTCACGCACGCCGTCCTCGACGTTGCCCTTCACGTCTTTGGTCTCGTCCAGGTGCGGCTCCTGTTCGAGCAGGCCAACGCTCGCCCCCGGGGCGAGTTGCGCCTCGCCGCGGTACTCCGTGTCCCGCCCGGCCATGATGCGCAGCAGGGTCGACTTGCCCGCACCGTTCAGGCCAAGCACGCCGATCTTGGCGCCGGGCAGGAAGCTCAGCGAGATGTCGCGCAGCACCTGCTTGTCAGGAGGGTGCGTGCGCGAGAGCTTGTACATCGAGAAGATGTATTGATGGCCACTCAAAGTTCAGTCGAGGATAGGCGTGCGCAAAAAGGCGCCGACCTGCTCTTCAACCCGCGCACCTACGACCCCGCCGACCTCGACCCGGAGTCGCGCCGCCTGCTGCGCGCGACGATCGACTGGTTCGAGGCGCGCGGCAAGGAGCGGCTGAAGGCCGACGACCACGAGCGCGTCTGGTATTCGGACTACCTCGACTTCCTCGCGTCGGAGGGGCTCTTGGCCAAGTTCCTGACGCCCGCGGGCGAAGGGACGGGCGACGCGGACAAGCGCTGGGACACGGCGCGCATCTGCGAGTTCAACGAGATAAGCGCCTTCTACGGGCTCCAGTACTGGTACACGTGGCAGGTCACGATCCTGGGGCTCGGCCCGGTCTGGCAGAGCGCCAACGCGGACGCGCGGGCACGGGCGGCGGCGCTGCTCGACGACGGCGCGATCTTCGCGTTCGGCCTGTCCGAGCAGGCGCACGGAGCCGACATCTACTCGACCGACATGATCTTGACGCCGGACGGCGAGGGCTTTCGCGCGAACGGCGGCAAGTACTACATCGGCAACGGCAACAAGGCGGGGATCGTGTCCGTCTTCGGCCGCCGCGCCGACGTGGAGGGCGAGGATGGCTACGTCTTCTTCGCGGCCGACTCGCAGCACCCGGCGTACAGGCTCGTGAAGAACGTCGTCAACTCGCAGAACTACGTCTCGGCGTTCCAGCTCGACGACTACCCCGTGGGCCCGGAGGACGTTCTCCACACCGGCCGCGCGGCCTTCGACGCGGCGCTCAACACGGTCAACGTCGGCAAGTTCAACCTCGGCTTCGCGTCGATCGGCATCTGCGAGCACGCCTTCTACGAGGCGATCACGCATGCCGATGCGCGCGTGCTGTACGGCCAGCGCGTGACCGACTTCACGCACGTGCGCCAGGCGTTCGTGGATGCGTACGCACGGCTCGTCGCCATGAAGCTGTTCAGCCGCCGGGCGACCGACTACTTCCGCAGTGCGAGTGCGGACGATCGCCGCTACCTGCTGTTCAACCCGATCACGAAGATGAAGGTCACGACCGAGGGCGAGCGCGTGATCGACCTGCTCTGGGACGTGATCGCGGCGAAGGGCTTCGAGAAGGACATGTACTTCGAGATGGCGGCGCGCGACATCCGCGGGCTGCCCAAGCTCGAGGGCACTGTGCACGTGAACATGGCGCTAGTCCTGAAGTTCATGGCCGCCTACCTGTTCGCGCCGGAGGAGTTCGAGCCGGTGCCGGAACGCCGCGATGCGGCCGACGACGAGTTCCTGTTCGCGCAGGGCTCGGCGCGCGGCCTCAGCAAGGTGCGCTTCGAGGACTGGCGGCCGGCCTACGAGGCGTTCGCCCACGTGCCGAACGTGAAGCGCTTCATGGAGCAGGCAGAGGGTCTGCGCACGCTGCTCGAGACGGCGCCGCCGGCGGACGATCAGGCGACCGACCTCGACTACCTGCTCACCCTCGGCGAGCTGTTCACGCTCGTGCCCTACGGCCAGCTGATCCTGGAGCGGGCCGAGCAGATCGACCTCGATGCCGACACGCTCGACCAGATCTTCGACGTCTTCGTGCGCGACTTCTCGGCCTACGCGGTCGCCCTGCACGGGAAGGCGTCGTCGACAGACGCGCAGCGTGCATGGGCGCTCGCGCACGTGCGCGGCCCGGCGGCCGACCCGGAGCGCGCCACGCGCGTGTTCGAGACGGTGCGGGCGCTCGCCGGCGCTTACGAGATGGCGCCTTAGCGCAGGTCGCTGGTCGTCGGCAGGTCGATCGAGCTGCCCGCCAGCAGTGCCACCGCGAACGGGTTCGTGTTCGGGCGCAGGTAGGGCGCGTCGGCAGCCTGGAGCTGGAGGCGGATCTTGTGCCCGGCCGGCACGAGGTTCGACAGGCCGAAGGCGTCGAAGCTGGCCGTGTGCGGCGTTGCGCCCGAGCCGACGGGCTCCGACCATGCGCCGCGCGTGAGCAGCTTGGCGCTGCCGTCTGGTGCGACGTCGTAGAGCTTCGGGTCGAGCTGGTAGCCCGAGCTCGAGGCCAGCTGAAGGTTGAGCGACGGGATGCCCGCCATGTCGAACGCCTTCGTCAGCGGCGCGCTGTCGTAGGCCAGCGTCGGCGGCAGGGTGCGGGTGTCGGGCAGCTGGCTGCCGAACGCGCTCGCGAAGCCATCCTTCAGGTCCTCCGCGTAGCCGGACGTGACGGGCTCCTCGTCCCAGCCGGCGCCTGCGTAGTTGTTCACAGCCACCGCGGGGATCGCGCTGGGGCAGGCCGCCGTCTGGAGCGTCCCGCCACTCGGGCCGGTCGTGCAGATCTGAATCGTCTTCGGCTTGCCGAACGGGAACTTCTTCGCACTGCGCGTGGTGCCGTCCCAGTGGTTGTGGAAGTAGTCGGCGCGGCTGAACTCGATCGGCGCCTGCTTGTCGATGCCGTTGTGCTCGCCCTTCAGGTAGTGGTCGAACCATGCGAGCACCTCGGTCTCGACGTGCAGCGCCTCGGGCGAGTCGAGGCTGGAGTCCGACGGCGGGTGGCCGATGCCGCCGAGGTAGAGCCGGGTCGGGCGGTGCTCCCGGCGCAGCGTCTGGTAGGCGTCGATCGCCTGGTTGGCGCTGAAGAGGCCGTCGTTGAGGCCCTGGATGATGAAGACGGGGATCTTGACCTGGCCGTAGTGGTTCGCGACCGAGCGCTCTGCCGCGCCGGCACGCAGATCGTCCAGGCCGACGCCGGTGTTCGCCTCGGCGACCCAGCGATGCATGTTCAGCGAGTAGTTGTTGGTGGTGGAGAGCTCGCCCTCCTGCGCCTTTGCGACGGGCTGGAGGCCGGTCGCGTAGAAGCCGTTCGCGTAGGCCAGCAGCTCGACGTTGTTGGGCAGCAGCGCGTCGTAGATGTTGCTCCACGTCGCCGTCGGGATGACGGTCCTCACGGCGGGATCGCCCGAGCGCGCGAGCGCCCACGCATGCGCGCCGCCGTAGGAGCCGCCGAACTGGCCGATGTCGTTGTGCGTCACGAGACCGCCGACGACCGGGCTCTTCGGGTTGTTCAGCCAGTGCACGGCGTCGAGCAGGTCCTGCGTCTCCTTCGGGCCCATCAGGTCGACCTCGCCGGGCGTCTTGCCGAAGCCGCGCGAGCTGTAGCGCAGCACCACGTAGCCGTGGCTTGCGAGCGTGCGCGCGACGGCGCCGGAGTCGGTCCACTGGCCGAGGAAACCGTGGTTGATGATCACGCCGGGGCACGGGCAGCCGGACGACGGGATGTCGACGCCGCCGTCGAGGGTGACCGGGTTGCCCTCGTCGGTTGGCTGCGTCGCCGCGATCGAGACCGGGACCTCCTTCACGTCCGCGGCGAACGCGGATGCGGGGAAGGCGAGGACGACGAGCAGTGCGAGTAGCCAGCGCATGCCTGCAAAACGCCGCTGAGGCGCTGCACTTGCACGAAACCGCGGGCAAATCCGCGTTAGCGTCCCCGCCATGCAGATCCGCGCCGCCGTTCTCGAGGAATTCGGACAGCCGATGGTCGTGCAGGAGCTCGACCTGGCCGAGCCGCGCGCAGGCGAGGTGCTCGTGCGCCTGGAGGCCTGCGGCGTGTGCCACACCGACCTGTTCACGGCGTCGGGCGTCGACCCGTCCGGCTACTCGCCGACCGTGCTGGGGCACGAAGGCGCGGGCGTGGTGGAGAAGGTCGGCGATGACGTGTCGTCACTCGCCGTCGGCGACCACGTGGTCACGCTCTTCTCGCCGCAGTGCCGCGAGTGTGAGCACTGCCGCAGCGGCAAGACCAACATCTGCATGGCCATCCGCGAGCAGCAGAACGCTGGCTTCCTGCCCGACGGCACGGCGCGGCTCTCGCGCGACGGCGAGCCGATCCGTCACTTCATGGGCTGCTCCACGTTCGCTGAGTACACGGTCATGCCGGAGATCGCGCTTGCCAAGGTCAACCCGGAGGCGCCGCTCGACCGCTGTGCTCTGTTCGCCTGCGGACTCTCGACCGGCCTTGGCGCCGCGATGTACCGCGCCGAGGTCGAGGCCGGGTCAACGTGTGTCGTGTTCGGCGCCGGCATGGTCGGGCTCGGCGCGGTGGCCGGCTGCAGGCTCCAGGGCGCCGAGCGGATCGTCTGTGTGGACCTCTCGGAGGACCGGCTCGAGCTCGCGCGCGGGCAGGGCGCGACGGACACGCTCGTCGCCGGCCCCGACGTGGTCGCGCAGATCGTCGAGATGACGGGCGGCTTCGGCGCCGACTACACGTTCGAGGCGACCGGGCTGGTGAAGGTGATGCAGCAGGCGGTCGAGTCCGCGCGCATGGGCTGGGGCGTCTGCACGATCGCGGGCGTGGCCGGCAAGGGGGAGACGCTCGACGTGATCCCGCGCTGGCTGATCCAGGGGCGGCACATCCTCGGCGCGTCGTTCGGCGGTGTGAAGGGCCGCGACCAGGTGCCCGAGCTCGTGGATCTCTACATGGCCGGCGACATCGACGTCGATGCGTTCATCTCGCACCGGATCTCGCTCGACGAGGTCAACCGCGGCTTCGAGCTGATGGAGGCCCAGGACGGCATCCGCAGCGTGATCGCGTTCGGGTAGTGGGCCAGGGCGTCCTCGCCTTCGGCGACTCGATCACCAACGGCGGCGGCGAGCTCCAGTGGGGCGTCGCGCTCCAGTCGTGGGCGCACTGGACCGCGCGCGGGCTCGGGCTGCCGTACTCGGGCCACGCGATCGACGGGGCACGGGTCGGCGACGTGGTCGGGGTCGAGATCCCGCGCTTCCTGGCGACCGCTGCGCAGCCCGACGCTCGCTACGACGTGGGCTGCCTGTACGTGGGCGTCAACGACGTGCGCGACTACGACTGGGATCCGGATGGCTTCGCCGCGCCCTACCGCGAGGCGCTCGGCTTCATCGCGGAGCGCTGCGAGCGCGTCGTGGTGGCGACGATCCCCCTCGACCTCGGCCGGCCGCGGGCGGGGGCGAAGGTGGAGGAGGCGAACCAGCTCATCGAAACGGCGGCGGGCGAAGCCGGGGCGCTCGTGGTGGACCTGCGCTCTTTCGGCGGCCGCCGGCTGCTGATGGCCGACCAGGTGCATCCGACGGCGTTCGGCCAGATCGCAATCGCATGCAAGGCGCTCGAGGTACTTGCGGCCGACGGCGCGGTTGTGCGAGCCGACCCGTGGTCACTCGTGAGCTGGGAGGAGACCCGAGTCGGCCGCCTGCGAGGCGACCTGACCTACGCCTGGCGCCGCGCGAAAGCCGAAGCGAAGTCGGCATGGGTGGAGCGGCGCACGATCCGCGACTGAAGGATCTTGGTCGCCATAGCTACCAAAAGTCTTCAGTCGCGGTCGGAGTGCCGAGCCCGTTCCGCTGCCAAGGTGGTTTCGCGCAGGCGTGCGGCCAGCCTCGGCGTCAACGCGCCCCGGCGCAGGCGCCACTTCCAGGCGCTGCCCGTCTCGCCCGGCACGTTCATCCTTGCCTCACTGCCGAGCCCGAGCACGTCCTGCATCTGCACCATCGCGACACGCGCCGGCGAACCGAACGCCAGCGAGATCAGACCCCAATGCACCGCCTCCTTGTCGAGGCCGTTCGCGCGCAGCGCCGCGTCGACCTCTGCGCGCCGGGCGTCGTCGAGCGACGCGTACCAGCCCACCACCGTGTCGGTGTCATGCGTGCCCGTGTAGACGATGCGATCGCGGACGTGGTTCGCCAACCGGTGTGGGCTGCCCGGATCCCCTGGGTCGAAGCCGAACTGCAGCACGAGCATCCCAGGCAGCCCGAGTGAGTCACGCAGCCGCTCGACAGCGGGTGTGATCACGCCGAGGTCCTCCGCGATCAGGGGCAGGTCGGCCCCGAGCTCGCGCTTCGCCGCGTCGAACACGGCCCGTCCCGGCCCGCGCCTCCACGATCCGTGCAGCGCAGTGCGCGCCGACGCGGGCACCGCCCAGTAGGCGACGAAGCCTCGGAAGTGGTCGATGCGCGCCAGGTCGTACATCCCGAACACGCGCCGGAAGCGCTCGGTCCACCAGCGGTAGTGCTCGCGCTGGAGCGCCGGCCAGTCGTAGACCGGGTTGCCCCACAGCTGCCCGTCGCGCGAGTACGTGTCGGGCGGCGCGCCCGCGACGATGCCCTCGCGGAAGAGCTCCGGATGCGCGCGGTGGTCGGCACCGCGCGGCGCCACGTAGATCGGGATGTCGCCGATCAGCCGCACCCCGCGCTCGCCGGCGTAGCTCCGCAGCGCCGTCCACTCGCGCTCGAAGCGGACCTGGTCGGCAACGGCGCCCTTGCCTGCGAAACGCTCCCAGCCGCCGATCCAGTAGGCATGCCGCGCCCGGAACTCGTCCTCCTCAGACGCTGTCACACGCGCGCGCGGCTTCTCGAGCAGGCCCGGCCAGGCAGCGAACGCGGACGCCGCCTTGTAGGGCGACCCATAGCGGTCGGGGGGCCCGACCGGCAGCATCTGCCACCACGTCTGCCCGGCGGCTGCGAGCCAGTCCACGAACGCGAAGGCATCGCGCCCGAGCCGTCCGCTCGGCAGCGATGTGGGGTGCAGCTGGACGCCGCTTGATCTGGGGAGGTTCACAGGATGGACACGGGCCGGAACGCTTAGCCGGACGTTCTCCCGGATAGTTCACCCCAAGTGCCCAATCAGACTCGCCGCGAACCCCCGTCGCGGATCCAGATCCAGTACCCGGCCCCCACGGTCGACGCCGGTCGCTATGCGGCCAAGCGCTGCGTGGGCGATTCCGTGACCGTGTCCGCCGACATCTTCCGCGACGGCCACGACAAGCTGCGCGCGGTCGTGCGCTACCGCCGGGCCGGCACGCGCAACTGGAGCGAGGCCGAGCTGGTGCCGATCGACGCGCACTTGGACGGCGTGCGCTGGGAGGGCGAGTTTGCGGTCGGCGATCAGGGGCGCTGGGACTACGTGATCGAGGCCTGGACCGACGTCTTCGGCACCTGGCGCGACGAGCTCCAGCGCAAGGTGAACGCCGGCCAGACCGACCTTGCCGGGGAGATGTCGGAGGGCCTGCTGCTGCTGCGCGACGCCGCCGCACGGGCGAAGAAGAAGGCCGACAAGGCGCTGATCGACCAGGCCGTGGCCGCGATCGAGGCCGACGACACGAACCACGGCGCCGCCCTGGGCGACGGCCTGTTCGACGCCGTCGAGCGCTCCGCCGAGCGCCACGGCGCGACCCGCACCGAGGCGCTGCCGGTCGAGGTCGACCGCGTACGCGCCCGCTTCGGTGCCTGGTACGAGTTGTTCCCGCGCTCCTGGGGTGGCCTGGCGGGCGTCGAGGCCGAGCTGCCCGCACTCGCCGACGCCGGCTTCGACGTCATCTACCTGCCGCCGATCCACCCGATCGGGCTGACCAACCGCAAGGGTCGCAACAACAGCCTGACGGCGGCCGCCGAGGACCCGGGCTCGCCGTGGGCGATCGGCGACGCGAGCGGCGGGCACGACGCGATCCACCCCGAGCTCGGCACGCTCGAGCACCTGCGCAGCCTCACGGCTGCCGCGAGCGGCCTCGGTCTGGACATAGCGCTCGACTTCGCCATCCAGGCATCGGCCGACCACCCGTGGCTGACCGAGCACCCCGAGTGGTTCAACCATCGCCCCGACGGCACGCTCAAGTACGCCGAGAACCCACCCAAGCGCTACCAGGACATCTACAACTTCAACTGGGAGTCAGACGACTGGGAGGGCCTATGGCACGCGCTCCGCGACGTCGTCCTGCACTGGGTCGGCGCCGGCGTGAAGGTCTTTCGCGTTGACAACCCGCACACGAAGCCGTTCGACTTCTGGGAGTGGCTGATCAAGGAGGTCCACGCCGTCGACCGGGACGTGATCTTCCTGGCCGAGGCTTTCACCCGCCGCGCCGTGATGCGTGAGCTGGCGAAGCTCGGCTTCACGCAGTCCTACACCTACTTCACCTGGAAGACCGCACGCTGGGAGCTGACCGAATATGTCAACGAGCTTGCCTACTCGGGCGAGCAGGACTATTTCCGGCCGAACTTCTTCGCCAACACGCCCGACATCCTCCACGAGTACCTCCAGCACGGCGGCGAGGGAGCGTTCGTCACGCGCCTGGTACTGGCTGCCACGCTCAGCCCGAGCTACGGCATCTACTCGGGCTACGAGCAGTTCGAGAACACAGCCGTTCGCCCGGGCTCGGAGGAGTACGTGGACTCGGAGAAATACGAGCTGAAGGAGCGCTCGCTGGATGGCCCGTTGTTGCCGCTGATCACACGCATGAACGCGATTCGCCGCGAAAGCCCGTCGCTCCAGCGGCTGTCGAACGTCACGTTCCTGGACACCGAGAACGAGGCCATCATCGCCTACGCAAAGCAGGCGCCCGGCGAGACGCTCATCTGCGTGGTGAACCTGGACCCGACCGGGGGTCAGGAGGGCGTGGTCGTCGTCCCGGCCAGCCTCGGCACCTCGCCCGCCTTCACGGTGCGCGACGAGTTGTCGGGCGACAGCTACGACTGGCGCCTGGGCCGCAACTATGTGGGCCTGCATCCGTGGGGCCGCCAGGTCCACGTGTTCAGGGTGATGTCTTGACGACGATCGAGGACAGCCGCGCATCCCAGCCGGGCCACTGGTTCGAGGCCCAGCCCCTCTGGTTCAAGACCGCGGTCTTCTACGAGGTCCACATCCGCGCGTTCTTCGACGGCAACGGCGACGGCTCGGGCGACTTCCGGGGGCTGACGGAGAAGCTCGACTACCTCCAGTGGCTCGGCGTCGACTGCATCTGGCTGCTGCCGTTCTACAAGTCGCCGCTGCGCGACGGCGGCTACGACATCGCCGACTTCTATTCCATCCATCCCGACTACGGGACGGTCGACGACGTGCGCATCTTCATCGAGGCCGCCCACTCACGCGGCATCCGCGTGATCGCCGACCTGGTGATGAACCACACCTCCGCCGACCACGAGTGGTTCCAGGAGGCACGCAAGTCGCCTGACAACCCGTATCGCGACTGGTACGTCTGGTCGGACACTCCCAAGCGCTACGAAGACGCGCGGATCATCTTCATCGACACGGAGCCGTCCAACTGGACCTGGGACGAGCAGGCGGGCGCCTACTACTGGCACCGCTTCTTCGCGCACCAGCCGGACCTGAACTACGACAACCCAGAAGTCCAGGACAAGATGCTGGAGGTCCTGCGCTTCTGGCTCGACCTCGGCCTGGACGGCTTCCGCCTGGACGCCGTGCCCTACCTATACGAGCGCGAGGGCACCAACGGCGAGAACCTGCCCGAGACCCACGAGTACCTGAAGCGCGTACGCGCGGAGATCGAGGCCAACTACCCGGACCGCGTGCTGCTGGCCGAGGCCAACCAGTGGCCGGCCGACGTGGTCGAGTACTTCGGCGACGGCGACGAGTGCCACATGGCCTTCCACTTCCCGGTCATGCCGCGCATGTTCATGTCGGTGCGCCGCGAGGACGCCGCGCCCATCTACGAGATCCTGCGGCAGACCCCGGACATCCCAGAGAACTGCCAGTGGGGCCTGTTCCTGCGCAACCACGACGAGCTCACGCTCGAGATGGTCACCGACGAAGAGCGCGACTACATGTACGCGGAGTACGCCAAGGACCCGCGCATGAAGCTCAACCTCGGCATCCGCCGCCGCCTGGCGCCGCTGCTGGACATGGGCCGCGATGAGATCGAGCTGATGACCGCGATCCTGTTCTCGCTGCCCGGCTCGCCCGTCCTCTACTACGGCGACGAGATCGGCATGGGCGACAACGTCTACCTGGGCGACCGCGACGGCGTGCGCACGCCGATGCAGTGGACCGGCGACCGCAACGGCGGCTTCTTGAAGGCCGACTTCGCGCAGCTCTACCTGCCGCCGCTGATGGACCCCGTCTACGGCTACCAGGCGATCAACGTCGAGGCGCAGCTGCGCCACTCGACATCGCTCCTGCGCTGGACGCGGCGCTTCATCGCGTTGCGCAAGGAACACCCGGTCTTCGGCCTGGGCGCCTACGAGCCGCTCGAGCCGTCCAACACGCGCATCTTCGCCCACATCCGTACCTACGAGGACGACGTGATCATGTGCGTCCACAACATGGCGCGCTCGGCGCAGGCAGTAGAGCTCGACCTCTCCGCCTACGAGGGCCGCTTCCCGGTCGAGCTCTACGGCGGCACCCGCTTCCCGCGCATCGGCGAGCTTCCCTACCTGCTCACGCTTGCGCCGCGCGGCTTCTTCTGGTTCCAGCTCGAGAAGCCGCCCGAGGAGACCGAGGCAGCCGAGGAGAAGGAGGAGGCCGTCGATGATGCAGACTGACGTGCGCGAGCGCGCCGTCCGCGGCGACCTGAGCTTCCTGACACCCGAGGCACTCCAGGAATGGGTCGTCGGCCAGCGCTGGTTCGGCTCGAAGGGCCGTGCGGTGTCAGCGCTCGAGATCCTCCAGGCCGTTCCGCTGCGCGACGACGAGCCGCTGCTCGTGCTGACGCTGATCGCTGCGCGCTTCCCGTCCGGGACGCATGACCTCTACCAGCTGCCGCTTGGCATCCGTCACCGCGACGAGGGCTGGGACAAGGGCGTGCTGGCCGAGGTGGACGGCTGGACGATCTACGACGGCCTGACCGATCCGGAGCTGGCGCGCGAGCTGCTGAAGCGGATGCGCGAGAGCTCGGTGGCCCGAGCGGGCGCATCGACCCTGACCTTCCGCTGGGCCGACCGCGCCGAGCTGAACGGCTCGGCCGAGGTGCGCCCGATGGGCGTGGAGCAGTCGAACTCGTCGATGGTCTTCGGCGAGTCGCTGGTGCTGAAGTCGTTCCGCCGCCTCGAGCCCGGCGTCAACCCGGAGCTGGAGCTGCTGCGCTTCCTCGACGACCACGGCTTCGACAGCATCGCGCCGCTGGCGGGCTGGTACGAGTACGAGGGCCGCCTGGTCGACTCCACGCTCGGCATCCTCCAGCAGTACCTCAAGGGAGCGCGCGACGGCTGGTCACTGGCAGTCGACGCCGATGGCGCCGACCCGGACGACTACGTCGACCGGCTCGAGGAGCTCGGCGTCGTCACCGGCCGGATGCACTCGGTGCTGGGCTCCGACGCCAGCGATCCGGCGTTCGCTCCGGAGGAGCCCACCGACGAAGCGCTGGCGCTGATCACGGCAACCGTCGACGAGGACATCGAGCGCATCTTCAAGGGCCTCCCGGTCGAGGACGAGCACGTCGCCGCGATCTGCGACCGCGGCCAGGACGTGCGCGAGCGGGTGAACAGCCTGTCGCGGATCGGCGCCGGCGGCCGCGTCATCCGCACCCACGGCGACTACCACCTCGGTCAGGTCATGCTCACGGCGCGTGGCTGGGTGGTGCTCGACTTCGAGGGCGAGCCCGCCCGCACGCTGCCGGAGCGGCGCCAGAAGCGCTCGCCGCTGCGCGACGTGGCAGGCATGCTGCGCTCGTTCTCCTACGTCGCGGCCGCGGGCGAGATCCTCGGCACACGCGTGATGCCCGAGGGTTGGGAGTCGCGCGCCCGGGCAGCGTTCCTGGAGGGCTACTTCGGGGAAGCCGATCCGGCGCTCCTGCCCCCCGGCCAGGAGTCCACCGAGAAGCTCCTGACCGTGTTCGAGCTGGAAAAGGCCGTGTACGAGCTGAACTACGAGATCAACAACCGTCCCGACTGGGTGGGCATCCCGGTCGCCTCGATCCTGCGCCTGTTGGAGTCCGAGTGACACGCGACCCAAACTCGTTCGCACCGACGTTCGGCGAGCTCGACCTGCACCTGGCGGGGGAGGGCCGCCACGAGCAGCTGTACGAGCGGCTCGGGGCCCACATCATCGAGCACGAGGGCGTCACGGGAACCGCGTTCGCGGTCTGGGCGCCGAACGCCCGCGCTGCCTCGGTCGTCGGCGACTTCAACAACTGGGACGGGCGCAAGCACCAGATGCGCTCGCTCGGTTCCACCGGCATCTGGGAGCTGTTCGTGCCCGACGTCGGCGAGGGCTCCAACTACAAGTACGAGATCCACGCCGCTGACGGCGAGCTGCGGCTGAAGGCAGATCCGTACGCGTTCGCGACCGAACTGCCGCCAAAGACCGCGTCGGTCGTCTACCGCTCCAAGCACGAGTGGACGGACGACGACTGGTGCCGGCTGCGCGGCGACAGCGTGCCGCTCAACCGCCCTGTCTCGATCTACGAGGTGCACCTCGGCTCGTGGCGGCTGAACCCGCTGGAGGACAACCGCTCGCTCAACTACCTCGAGCTCGCCGACGAGCTGGCGGCCTACGCGAAGGACATGGGCTTCACCCACATCGAGCTGATGCCCGTGATGGCGCACCCGTTCGCGGGCTCGTGGGGCTACCAGGTGACCGGCTACTTCGCGCCGACGCCGCGCTTCGGCTCACCCGACGACTTCAAGAAGTTCGTCGAGGCGCTGCACAACAACGGCATCGGCGTGATCCTCGACTGGGTCCCCGCGCATTTCCCCCGCGACGACTTCGCGCTGGCGCGCTTCGACGGCACCGAGCTCTACGAGCACGCCGATCCGCGCCGCGGTGCACACCCGGACTGGGGAACGCTGGTCTTCAACTTCGGCCGCAACGAGGTGCGCAACTTCCTCCTCTCGAACGCCCTCTTCTGGCTGCGCGAGTACCACGCCGACGGCATCCGCGTGGACGCGGTCGCGTCGATGCTCTACCTCGACTACTCGCGCAGGGAGGGCGAGTGGATCCCCAACGAGCACGGTGGTCGTGAGGACCTCGACGCCGTGTCGTTTCTCCAGCAGATGAACGAGATGGTCCACGCGCGCCAGCCCGGAGTGATCTCGGCGGCCGAGGAGTCGACGGCCTGGCCGGGTGTCTCACGGCCCGTCTACGTGGGCGGCCTCGGCTTCGGCTTCAAGTGGAACATGGGCTGGATGCACGACACGCTGGAGTACTTCCAGCAGGACCCGATCTATCGCCGCTACCACCACCACCAGCTCACGTTCTCGCTCATGTACGCGTTCAGCGAGAACTTCATCCTGCCGCTCTCCCACGACGAGGTAGTGCACGGCAAGGGCTCGCTCTACGACAAGATGCCGGGCGACCGCTGGCAGAAGCACGCCAACCTGCGCGCGCTCTACGCGTACATGTGGGCGCACCCCGGCAAGAAGCTGCTGTTCATGGGCCAGGAGTTCGCACAGGAGGCCGAGTGGAGCGAGGAGCGCTCGCTCGACTGGCACCTGCTCGAGGAGAGCGACAAGAGCGGCATCCAGTCCCTCGTGCGCGACCTCAACCACGCCTACCGCGACGAGCCCGCGCTATGGGAGCGCGACTTCGACCCGTCCGGCTTCTACTGGATCGAGCCGAACGACTCCGACTCGAACGTGGTCGTCTTCGCGCGCACCTCTAAAGACGACGAGCGCGTGCTGGTCACGGCGCTCAACCTGGCGCCGGTGGTGCGCGGGCCGTACCGCATCGGGCTGCCGCGCTCGGGCAGCTGGAAGGAGCTCATCAACACCGATGCCGCCGAGTACGGGGGCACGAACACGGGCAACCTCGGAGTCGTCGAGGCGGAGCCGATTCCCTGGCACGGCCAGCCGTTCTCAGCAGAAGTGACGCTGCCTCCGCTGGCAGCGCTCTGGCTCGTACCCGATGAGTAGGCGCACATTCGGCGTCTGGGCGCCGCGCCCGGACAGCGTTTCGCTGCGCATCCACGGCGAGGACCTGCCGCTGGGCGAGCCGGACGAGCTCGGCTGGCGGACGGTCGAGACCGACGCCGAGCATGGCGACGACTACGTCTACGTGGTCGACGGCGCTGAGCTGCCCGACCCGTGGTCGCGCTGGCAGCCAGAGGGCATCCGCGGGCCGTCGCGGGTGTTCGACCCGCAGCCCGTCACGCCATTCGAGACGCCGCCGCTCGACGAGCTCGTCATCTACGAGCTCCACGTGGGGACCTTCACGCGCGACGGCACGTTCGACGCGGCGATCGAGAAGCTCGCCGGCCTGGCCGAGCTCGGCGTGAACGCGATCGAGCTGATGCCGATCGCGGAGTTCCCCGGTCGCCGGGGCTGGGGCTACGACGGCGTCTATCTGAACGCGCCGCAGTCGAGCTACGGCGGCCCGGAGGGGCTGCAGCGGCTGGTCGAGGCGGCACACGCGCATGGGATCGCGGTAATCCTGGACGTGGTCTACAACCACCTCGGCGCGTCCGGCGTGAAGGCGATGGAGGCGTTCGGCCCCTACTTCACCGACAAATACGAGACCTTCTGGGGCAAGGCGATCAACTACGACGACGAGTGGTCGGACCCGGTTCGCGAATGGGTCTGCCGCAGCGCGACCGGCTGGATGCGCCTGTTCGGCATCGACGGCCTGCGCCTGGACGCGCTCCACGCGATCTTCGACTCGAATCCCGAGCACATCGTCGCGGCCGTGGCACGGGAGGTGCACGAGGTCGCTCCGCGGGGGCTCGTCATCGCCGAGTCCGGCATGAACGATCCGAAGGTCATGCGCGCGCCCGAGCGCGGCGGCTGGGGCTGCGACGCCGCCTGGGCCGACGACTTCCACCACGCGCTGCGCGTGCTCCTGACGGGCGACCGCGACGGCTACTACGAGGAGTTCGGCCAGGTAGCGCAGCTGGCGAAGGCGTTCCACCGGCCGCACGTGCACGACGGCACCTGGTCCAGCTTCCGCAAGCGCCGCTTCGGGGCGCCGGCCGAGGACGTGCCACCGCCGCGCTTCATCGTCTTCTCGCAGAACCACGACCAGGTTGGCAACCGCGCCTACGGTGACCGCATGCCCGAGCCTGCGCGGCCGCTCGCCGCGCTCTGCACGCTTCTGGCACCGTTCACGCCGATGCTGTTCATGGGCGAGGAATACGGGGAGCGCCAGCCGTTCCAGTTCTTCTCGGACCACATCGACGCGAAGATCGCGACCGCCACGCGCGAGGGTCGCCGGCGCGAGTTCGCTGCCTTCGCGCAATTCGGCGAGGAGATCCCCGACCCGCAGGCGGTCGAGACGTTCGAGCGCTCGAAGCTCTCCGGTGAGGGCGATCCCGCCGTGGCCCGCCTCTACCGCGAGCTGCTCGCCGCGCGCGCTGAGCTGCCGCGCGGCGACGCCGACGCGATCGAGTTCGACGAGGACGCCAAGTGGCTGCGGGTGCAGCGCGGCGCGCTCGAGCTCGTGTGCAACTTCTCTGGTCGCGAGTCGGTCGTGCCGGTGTCGGGCACGGAAGTCGTCGTGGACACGCACGACGCGCGAATCGAGGACGGCCGCATCACGCTGGGGCCGCTCGCCGGGGCACTGCTGCGGTGAGCGAGGTCTGGCCGGGCAAACCGTTCCCGCTCGGCGCGTCGTGGGACGGGGAGGGCGTGAACTTCTCGCTCTTCTCCGAGAACGCGGTCCGCGTCGAGTTGTGTCTCTTCGACCACGAGGGCGAGGAGCAGCGCCGCATCGCGGTGACCGAGCGCACCGCGTTCAACTGGCACTGCTACGTGCCGGGGCTAGGCCCGGGCCAGCACTACGGCTACCGCGTGCACGGGCCGTTCGAGCCCGAGAAGGGCCTGCGCTTCAACCCGGCCAAGCTGTTGATCGACCCCTACGCGAAGTCGATCGACGGGCCGGTGCGCTGGCAGGAGGGCAACGTGCTCCCGTACGTCCCCGACGGGACCGACGACGGCGACCTCGAGCCCGACGACGAGGACGACGCAGATGCGGTCCCCAAGAGCGTCGTCATCGACCCCTACTTCGACTGGGAGGGCGACCGCCCGCCGCAGTGCCCGTTCGAGGAGACGGTCATCTACGAGATGCACGTGAAGGGCTTCACGAAGCGCTTCGACCGGATCCCCGAGGAGCTGCGCGGCACCTACGCGGGCCTCGCCTCCGACGAGGCGATCTCGTACCTCACCGACCTCGGTGTGACGGCCGTCGAGCTGCTGCCGATCCACCAGATCGTCGACGAGTCGTTCCTGGTGGAGAAAGGGCTCACCAACTACTGGGGCTACAGCTCGATCGGCTATTTCGCGCCCCACTCCGAGTACGCCGCCACCGGCAAGCACGGCGACGAGGTGCGCGAGTTCAAGGGCATGGTGAAGGCGCTGCATCGCGCGGGCATCGAGGTGATCCTCGACGTGGTCTACAACCACACCGCCGAGGGCAACCACCTTGGCCCGATGCTGGCTTTCAAGGGCGTCGACAACACCACCTACTACCGGCTGATGCCGGACGACCCGCGCTTCTACATGGACTTCACGGGCACGGGCAACTCGCTGAACGCGGTGCACCCGAGCGTGCTGCGGCTGATCATGGACTCGCTGCGCTACTGGGTCACCGAGTGCCACGTCGACGGCTTCCGCTTCGACCTTGCGTCCACGCTCGCGCGTGAGCTGTACGAGGTTGACCGGCTGTCGGCCTTCTTCGACACCATCCACCAGGACCCGATCCTGTCCCAGGTCAAGCTGATCGCCGAGCCCTGGGACGTCGGCCCTGGCGGCTACCAGGTGGGCAACTTCCCGGTGCTGTGGTCCGAGTGGAACGGCATCTACCGCGACACGATGCGCGACTGGTGGCGCGGCGAGGTCACAAGCGGCGAGTTCGCCGAGCGGCTCACCGGCTCGAGCGACCTCTACGAGTCGGACGGGCGGCACCCGTTTGCGTCGATCAACTTCATCACCGCCCACGACGGCTTCACGATGCGCGACCTCGTGACCTACAACGAGAAGCACAACGAGGCCAACCTCGAGGACAACAAGGACGGCTCCGACGACAGCCGCTCGTGGAACTGCGGGGTGGAGGGGGAGACCGACGACCCGGAGGTGAACTCGCTGCGCGAGCGCCAGCACCGGAACTTCCTCGTCACGCTGCTGCTCTCGCAGGGCACGCCGATGCTGCTTGGCGGCGACGAGTTCGCGCGCACTCAGGGCGGCAACAACAACGCTTGGTGTCAGGACAACGAGATCTCGTGGTTCGACTGGGACTGGGACCAGCGCGGCCGGCGCATGCAGGCATTCACGAAGCGGCTGCTGGAACTGCGGCGCTCGCACGCTGTGTTCCGCCGCCGCCAGTTCCTCGAGGGCGCGGATCCCGAGGGCTCGGGGCTGCCCGACGTCTGGTGGTTCCGCGCCGACGGCCGCCGGATGACAAAGCGCGACTGGAACGAGCAGCGAACGGTCGGCATGTTCCTGAACGGCCTGGAGATCGCAGCACCCGGCCCGCGTGGCGAGCGCGTCGAGGACGACTCGTTCCTGATGCTCTTCAACGCGCACCACGAGGACGTCACGTTCATGCTGCCCACGCGCCGCTTCGGCGCGCGCTGGGCACTCGAGCTCACGACGGCCGACGACGAGGCCGAGCCCGGGCTGCTGGTGGCGAATGCAAGGACCGAGGTCCCCGTCGTCGCGCGCTCGATCATGTTGCTCAAGCGCATGTCGTGACGGAGTTCCGCGCCACATACCGCCTCATGTTCAGCGAGCGCTTCGGTTTCCGCGAGGCGCGCGAGCTCGTTCCCTACCTCGCCGACCTCGGTGTCTCGCACCTCTATCTGCCGCCGTCGTTCCAGGCGCGCAAGGGCTCGACACACGGCTACGACGTGATCGACCCCACGTCGATCTCCGAGGAGTTCGGCGGGGAGGATGAGTTCCGCGCGCTGGCGGCCGCCGCGCGCGAGCACGGGCTCGGGATCGTGCTCGACATCGTGCCCAACCACATGGCGGTGGACGACCACAACCGCTACTGGGCCGACGAGTCGCTGCGCGCGAAGTTCTTCGACATCGACCCGAAGACCGGGCGCCACCGGCGCTTCTTCGACATCGACCACCTGCCCGGCGTGCGCCAGGAGGACCCCGAGGTGTTCGCCGAGACGCACAAGCTGGCGATCGCGCTCGTGCGCGAGGGCATCGTCGACGGGCTTCGCATCGACCACCCCGACGGGCTCGCGGACCCGGCCGGCTACCTGGCGCGACTGCGCGCCGAGGGGGTGGAGCACGCGTGGGTCGAGAAGATCCTCGACCCGGGCGAGCGGCTGCGAGCGGACTGGCCAGTCGAGGGCACGGTCGGCTACGAGTTCCTGAACGATCTGGCCGCGCTGTTCGTCGACCCCGCAGGCGAGGCGGCACTGGACACGCTCTGGCAGGAGCTGAGCGGCGACGAGCGACCGTTTGCCGACTACGCGTTCGAGGCGAAGCTCGAGCAGGCGGCCGGTGTCTTCCGCCCGGACGTCGAGCGGCTGGCCGGCGATCTCGACCGTGAGCCACCCGGCGGCCTCGAAGGGCTCGAGCGCGCGCTGTCGTCGCTCCCGGTCTACCGAACCTACGTCGACCCGAACGCCGGCGTTGTCGCAGACGAGGATCGCGCGGCGATCGCGGAGGCAGGCATCGCCGAGCCGCTCGCGCGCATCCTCACGCTCGACAACCCCGCGCCGGCGGAGTTCGTCACGCGCTTCCAGCAGACCACTCCGCCGGTCATGGCCAAGGGCGTCGAGGACACGGCCTTCTACCGCTACGCGCGACTGGTCGCGCTCAACGAAGTGGGCGGCGACCCGAGCCGCTTCGGCCTCTCCGTGGCCGACTTTCACGCCGCGAACGCCGAGCGGCTCGCCACCCACCCGCGCAACCTGCTCGTCACGCAGACGCACGACACGAAGCGCTCGGGCGACGCTCGCGCGCGGATCGGCGCGCTGGCCGGGATGGCGGACGAGTGGGGGACGCACGTCCGCCAGTGGTTCGAGCTGAACGCACAGCTGCGCAAGGACGGCGCGCCCGATCCGGTCGAGGAGTACTTCCTCTACCAAAACCTGATCGGAGCCTGGCCCATCGAGCCGGACCGCCTGGCGGCGTACGTGGAGAAGTCGCTGCGCGAGGCGAAGCGCAACTCGAGCTGGGCGGAGGTCGACGAGGACTACGAGGGCCGGGTGGCGTCCTTCGCCCGAGCGCTGTACGACCACACGCCGTTCCGTGAGTCGTTCGACCCGTTCGCGGAGCGTGTCGCAGCAGCGGGTGAGCGCGCGTCTCACGCGCAGCTGCTGATCAAGCTCACCGCACCTGGCGTGGCCGACGTGTACCAGGGCGACGAGCTCGTCACGCTCTCGCTGGTCGATCCCGACAACCGCCTGGCCTGTCGACTGGGAGCGTCGCCGCGAGGCGCTGCGCGTGCTGCGATCCGGCACGGTGCGCGGCCCCTCTGCGCTCGCCGAGGCAACCGGCATCTCGGGTGCGGACGCCCGCAAGCTCTACCTGACGGTCACCGCGCTCGAGCTGCGAAAGCGCCGGCCCGAGGCCTTCAGCGGCAGCTATGAGCCGCTCGAAGCAGGCGAGCGGGCAATCGCCTACGTGCGCGGGGGCGACGTCCTGGTGGCCGCTGCGCTCTTCCCCGGCGGAGCCGAGTCGACGGCCGATATGCCGGCGGGCAACTGGCGCGACTGCCTGTCGCGGAGAGAGGTGACGCTGGGCGGCAGCGTGCCGCTGAGCGAAATCCTCCACGAGGGCGGCCTGGCGCTGCTCGAGCGTTCCTGACGCGAAACGGCAACCCGCTCAGCACCCTTTAGCCTCAGCGGCCTTGGGACTTCGCGTTCTCATCCTCTCGTGGGAGTACCCGCCGATCGTCGAGGGCGGCCTTGCGCGGCACGTGCGCAAGCTCGCCGAGGGTCTCGTCGCGCAGGGCACAGAGGTGCACGTGCTCACGCGTGGCGGCGGACACCGCCCGCCGGAGGAGCGACGCCACGGCGTGACGGTGCACCGCGTGGCCGAGCCGGACTTCCCGAAGGACGACCTCGACGCGTTCATCGCCTGGGTGGAGGACATGAACCGCGACCTGGCGGCTGAAGGCGAGCGACTGGGCGAACGGCTCGACTTCGACTTGGTGCACTCGCACGACTGGCTCGTGGCGCCGGCAGCCGAGCAGCTGAAGGATCGCTTCGGCACGCCCTGGCTCGTCACGGTCCACGCCACCGAGCACGGCCGCCACCAGGGCTGGGTCCGCAAGCACCCGCAGTCCTACATCCACGCCGTGGAGCGCGGGATGGTCCGCAGCGCCGACCAGGTGATCACCTGCTCGGACTTCATGCGCGACCACGTGAACCGCGTCTTCCGCGTACCCAAGCGCAAGATCGTGACGATCCAGAACGGCATCGACCCGGCCGACCTCGAGCCAGTGGAGCCGGTCGACGCACGCGAGCTGCGCGCGCGCTTCGCGGCACCCGGCGAGAAGCTGATCCTGCTGGTGGGCCGGCTCGTCTACGAGAAGGGCTTCCACCTGGCGCTGGAGGCGATGCCGCAGGTCATCCGGCGCGTCGGCAAGGTCCGCTTCGTGGTCTGCGGGACCGGCACCGCCGAGGCCGACCTCAAGGAGCAGGCGCGCGCGCTGAAGCTGACCGGCCACGGCTCGTTCCTCGGCTGGACCGGCGACGACATGCTCCACTCGCTCTACCGCGTGGCCGATTTGTGCGTGGTGCCCTCGATCTACGAGCCGTTCGGGCTGGTGGCGCTGGAGGCGATGGCGTCGAGCTGCCTCTGCCTGGTGGCAGACACAGGCGGGCTCCGCGAGGTGGTGCCCGAGGACGGCACCGCAGCGCTGCGCTTCACGGCGCGCGACCCGCGTTCGCTGGCGCGGATGATCGAGAAGATGCTCACGGACGAGGAGCTGCGCGAGCGGCTCGTGCGCGAAGGCCGCGAGCACGTGACGAGCTTCGACTGGGCCGAGGTCGCACGCGAGACCGCAGCGCTGTACGCCGAGCTGGTGGCCAGCCCGGCGGCCAGCCCGGCCTGAGGGGCGGGCTCGGCCGGCCCGCTCTGCCGCCTGTCCGTTCTGCCGCCGGCCGCGTTCTGCCGCCGGCCCCGGTCTGCCGCTGGCCCCCCCGCTCTGCCGCCGGCCGTCCCCGTTCTGCCGCCCGACCCGCTCTGCCGCCGTCCCCGCTCTGCCGCCGGCTTGCTCTGGCGCTGCGCTGCGCAAACTACCTCGGCCAAGGGGCGGCTGGAGTGGCGCTTGCGCTCTCCCGCCCATCTCGCCCCCGCCGCCCGCGAAACGCATCCCCGCGAATCTTCTGGTCACTTTTTCGGCTATGACCGGTCCAAATGACCAAAAGTCTCCTCAGCGACCGCGACTGTGACGTCAACCACCTATAGCGTGGTCGAGGTCACACTCGATGCCCGACTCGCACCTTCACCGCGAATAGCGCGGCGAACGTCCCACTCGAAGCCGCGAGTTTTACGTTGAGCCGATATACGCGGCTTAACGTCAATCTCGCGACCATGAGCGGCGCCGCGAGCGACGAGCGAGAGCGATCAACAGCGGCACCGCGAGCGAGCACCGATCCCTCTTAGTTGCCCAACGGAGGGTCGGTGCTCGCGAACCACGCCGCCTGAGCCCTCGCCAGAACCCGCGCCGCTCGAGCCCTCGCCAAAACCACGCCGCTCGAGCCCTCCACAAAAGCCGAGCCGCTCGAGCTCTGGACCGGTCCAGCCCCGCAACTTCCCCACGGGGCCGTGTTCCCAGATGGGAGGGCCCGGCAGGGGTTGGGCCAGAGCAATCCAAGAGCAGGGGGAACCATCTTGAAGCGCCTAGCCGCTCGTTTTCGCATGCCCGCAGGGCAGGGCAAGTACCTTGTCTTGTCATCGTTGATCCTCGCGCTGCTGGTGGCGCCGTTCGCCGTCGCATCCGACGGCGACGCGGTCCGCGCAGGTGGTCGCACGACGTTCACGAGCATCACGCGCGTGCTCGGCGACAGCAGCACTTACGCAACACAGCAGTCGAACCTGCGTGACGGCGACGGTGGTGCCGCCCGCTACGGCTGCCGTTCGAGCGCTTCCAACGAGTACTGCCTGCTGTCGAAGAACACGGGCGGCGGCGGCAGCTTCCGCTTCACGTCTGCCAACAGCCTGCTCGGCGGCGTGATCGACGTCGATCCGCCTTCCGGCAAGACCGCCGCGGACGCGAAGCCGTTCACGACCAACGCCACCGGGGTGGCCACCGGCCTGAACGCCGACAAGGTCGACGGCATGGACGCCCAGGACATCGTCCTCGCGGCGAACGCCGCCACCTTCCGCGCCTACGCGCACGTGGGGTCCGACGGCAAGACCGATTCGTCCCGCAGCGCCGGCGTGGGTGATGCCAACGTGATCCACGCCACGGCGGGCGTCTACTGCTTCACCGGCATGAAGGGGCAGACGCTGAACTCAACTGTCACGCTCGACGGCGTCCCGGGTGAGACATCGGTCGACACGACCACGTCAGCCCCCGGTGCCGCCTGCAACAACGCAAGCGGGATCCAGCTGACGGTCCGCACCTACGACTCGGCCGGCACCCTCACGGACAAGCCGTTCTACGTCCAGATGACGGGCGGCACGGTCGGCTAGCGACCGAGCCTCGCTATGACCCTGCGGTGAGTCGCGCGCGTAGGTCAGCCGCCATCGGCGCCTGATCGAAGTGCCCGCGCTTCGCGGACGCGCGCAGCCGCCGCAGGGTCAGGCGATCGAGCAGCCTGCGTGGCAGGCGCCGGAGCAGCGCGTAGCCGACGGTGCCCTGCCGCGAGGTCGCCAGGTCGCGCGGCGCCGGGTTGTCGAGAGCGGCGCGCACGAACGTGGCCGCAGCCGCCTCCAGTGGCTCGGCGGGAACGGTGCCCTCGAGCCGGATTCCCTTCTCGGCTGAGGCGTTGTGGATCGGCGTGCGGATGTAGCCGGGGTAGACCGTCGTGACCTCGACCTCGCCGGCCATCTCCAGCCGCAGCGAGTCGGAGTACGCCACCACGCCGCGCTTCGAGATCGTGTACGCGGTCGCCAGCGGGATCGTCAGGTGGGCCAGGCCCGATGCGATGTTCACCACGCGCCCACGACTCCGGCGCAGCTCCTCGATGCAGGCACCGGTCACGCGCCACGTGCCAAGCAGGTTGACATCGATGACGCGCAGGGCATCCTCGCCAGGTCGCGCCGCGGCGCTCTGCGGATCGCCGATGCCGGCCGAGTTGATCAGCACGTCGAGACCGCCCAGCTGAGTAATCGCCTGCTCGACGGCTGCATCCACTGACGCCTGGTCGCGCACATCGCACGCGATCACGCCGTCACGCGCGTTCAGGTCGAGGCCGACGACCGTGCAGCCGCGGCGACGCAGCGCCTCAGCGCTGGCCTCGCCGATGCCGCTGGCGGCGCCGGTGATGATCACGCGCTTGCTCATGAGAGGACCTCGGCCGGAGCGGGCGTGGACGCCGACGCCGGAGCCACCGCCGGGACCGTGGCCGGCACCACGCGGTACTCGGACGCCCTGAAGCGCTTCATCGTCGCGAAGAACTTGAACGTCTGGTCGGGCCAGAGCGTGGAGTTCTTACCGTTGCGGTCGATGTACCAGCTGTCGCAGCCGCCGTTCAGCCACACCGTGTTCCGGGACTTGCGCTCGATCTGGTCGTTCCAGGCGTCCTGCGCCTCACGACGCGCCTCGATAGCGGTCACGCCCGCCGCGTCCATGTGCTCGAGCGCGCGCCGGATGTAACCGGCCTGCGCCTCGGCCATCAAGACGACCGAGGTGTGGCCGAGTCCGGTGTTGGGCCCGAGCACGAGGAACAGGTTCGGGAAGCCGGCGACGGTGGTACCGCGCAGCGCCGACAGCGACCCGTCCCAGTGCTCGGCGAGCGTGCGCCCGTCGCGCCCGCGCACGCGGTCGGCGATCGGCAGGTCGGTCACGTGGAAGCCGGTCCCGAGGATGATCGTGTCGACCTCGCGCTCGACGCCGCTCGAGTCGATGACGGAGTGCTCGCGAACCTGAGCGATCCCGTCGCTGATGACCTCGACATTCGGGTTGTCGAGCGACGGCAGGTAGTCGTTCGAGACGAGGATGCGCTTGCAGCCGGGCGAGTAGCCCGGCGTGAGCTTGGCGCGCAGCTCCGGGTTCTTCACGGAATGCTTCAGGTGGCGAAGCGCGATGCCCTTGATCACCCGCGCGAGCTGGTGATGCAGCATCGGGATGGCGAAGACCTCGCGCGCCCAGTAGATGCCCCTGCGCATAGCGGTCTGCGCAGCCGGGAAGCGCCTGTAGAGGCGCTTCTCGAATCCGGTGAGCGGACGATCGGGGCGCGGCATGATCCACGGCGCCGTGCGCTGGAACAGATGCAGCTGAGCGACCTTCGGCTGGATCTGCGGCACGAACTGGATCGCGCTCGCACCCGTGCCGACGACCGCCACGCGCTCGCCGCTCAGGTCATGCTCGTGGTCCCAGGCCGCGGAGTGGAAGATCGCGCCCTTGAAGTCGCTCAGGCCGGGGATGGCCGGGATCGAGGGCTCGCTGAGCGGGCCGGCGGCGCTCGCCAGCGCCCTCGCCGCGGTCGGGCCGGCCGACGTCTGGAGGCGCCAGACCTGAGCCGCGTTGTCCCATTCGGCTGACTGGACCTCGACCCCGAAGCGCACGTGCGGGAGCAGGCCCTGCTCCTCGGCCACGCGGCGGATGTAGGCGTAGATCTCGCGCTGCGGCGAGAACGTGGAGCTCCAGTCCGGGTTCGGAGCGAAGCTGAACGAGTAGAGGTGGCTCGGCACGTCGCATGCGCAGCCCGGGTAGCTGTTGTCGCGCCAGGTGCCCGCGACATCGTCCGCGCGCTCGAGGATGACGAAGTCCTCGCGGCCGGAACGCTTGAGCTCGGCGGCCATGGCGAGCCCCGAGAAGCCCGAGCCGACGATCGCGACGCCGATGGTGGATGGAAGATCTGTCTGGCGGTACATTCGCTCGCTCCCAGTTACGTTGATGTAACTTACGTTCCCGTAAGCTACAGAACCGTAACCTTACTCTCTGTGACCTCCATCACACCCCCGACCAGACGCCTGACGGCAGCCGAGCGGCGCGAGCAGCTGCTCGACACCGCGCGCGCGATCGTCGCGGAGCAGGGCTTCCACGACGTCTTGATCGAGGCGATCGCAAAGCGCGCCGGCATCACCCGGCCCGTCATCTATGCCCACTTCGAGGATCTGGACGCGCTGCTGGCGGCCCTGCTCGAGCGCGAGGCGCTGCGCGCGCTCGCGGCGCTCAACAGCGTCATGCTCACCTCGCTGCCGGAGGGCGGCGGCCGGCGCGAGGCCCTGCTCGACGCGCTCCGTGCCTACCTGGAGACGATCGAGGCCGACCCGGTTACCTGGCGGCTGGTGCTGATGCCGCCGGAGGGCGCTCCGAACGTGCTCCGCGAGACGGTCGAGAACGGTCGCGACGCCGTCGTTGCCGCGCTCGCCAAGGTGGTCGGTCCGGGGCTCGCACCCGACCGGCCGTCGCCCGACCCTCAGCTCACGGCGCGTTTCCTGTCGTCGATCTCCGACGAGGCCGCACGCCTGTTGCTGAGCGACCCGGAGCAGTTTCCGATCGAGCGCCTGCTGCGCCATGCGGACTGGTTGCTGCGCCAGCTCGTCCCGGCTTGATAGAAGACGACCATGGGATTTCTCGACAAGGCAAAGGCCGCGGCCGAGCAGGCTGCCAACCGGGCGAACGAGACCGTCGCCGACGTCCAGACCAAGCGTGAGCTGACGAAGGCGTACGGGGAGCTCGGCGAGACCGCCTACCGGTTGGCTGATTCAGGCGCGATCACGCACCCCGAGCTCGACGCGCAGGTCGCCCGGGTTCGCGAGCTCCAGGCCAAGCTCGACGAGGAGGGCGCCGCGAACGACGCGGAGCCTGCGGCCACGCCGACCGAGCCCGAAGCCGCCGTCGAGCAGCCGCTCTCGGGCGCCGGTCCCGGCGCCGCCTAGCTCGAGCCGTTCGCGGACCCGTTCGCGCTTTCCTGCTCGGCCTGCTGGCGCTTGGACACGTAGCCCTCGCGCGAAAGGCCGCTGCGCTCGTTTTCGTTCTTGATCGCTGACTTGTTCAGCTCGCCGCGGTAGGCGCCTGGCTTGGGGCGCTGCTTGCCGCCCGGGAACGCCAGCCGCAGGATCGTGCGCTGCACCATCCCGAGCTGCTTGAAGAACGGGCCGGTGTTGTAGGGCAGCTCATAGCGCTCGGCGATCTCGCGCACCTTCGGCGCGATCTCGGCGTAGCGGGTCGACGGCATGTCGGGGAACAGGTGGTGCTCCACCTGATAGCCCAGGTTGCCGCTCGCCAGGTGGAACATCGAGCCGCCCTCGATGTTGCAGGCGCCGAGCAGCTGGCGCACGTAGCGCGCCCCCGTCGACTCCTCCTCGGTCTCGTCCGGCGTGAAGACGTAGGCCTGGTCGGGGAAGTGGCCGCAGAAGATGATCGCGTAGGACCAGACGTTGCGGATGAGATTGGCCACCGCGTTCGCGGTCACCGTCGACTTGTAGTTGTGCGTGAACGACTCGATCAGCGCCTGGCGCTGCGACGGGTTCTGTCGCCGGCGCAGACGCTGCGAAACGCGGCGCGCCTTCGCGCGCCGCCCGCCGAAGCGCTCGGCCACGTAGTCGCCGCCGGTCATCAGCGCCGCGCTGACCAGGGGCCAGCCCACGTAGTCCTTGATGATCTGGGCGCGTGCCTTGCCCGCGATGCCCTTCAGATCCTGGAGCGCCTCCTTGTGCGACTTCTCACCGCGGCGGATCGCTTCGAGGTCCATGTCGTGGAACGCCACGCCCCACTCGAACAGCAGCATCAACATGACGTTGTAGACCGGCTGCATCAGGTAGACCGGATGCCACTTCTGGCTCGGGTCGATGCGCATGATCTCGTAGCCGAGATCCTTGTCCTTGCCGAGGATGTTCGTGTAGGTGTGGTGGATGTAGTTGTGCGAGTGCCGCCACGCCTCGGCCGTCGAGGCGGTGTCCCAGTCCCACGCCTGCGAGTTGATCACCGGGTCGTTCATCCAGTCCCACTGGCCGTGCAGGACGTTGTGGCCGATCTCCATGTTCTCGAGGATCTTGGCCGCCGACAGCAGCGTCGTGCCGATCAGCCACCCGGCCCTGTAGCGCGCCGGAACGAGCGCAGCCCGGCCCTGGAGCGCGAGCTTGCGCTGCAACGAGATCACGCCACGGATGTAGTCGGCATCGCGCTGGCCGAGGTCATCTTTGACCTGTTCGTGAAGCTCGTCGAAGAGCTTGCCGAGCTCCTCGATCTGCTCGTCGGAGAGCTTGTGAAGCGGGTTGTCAGAGTTCGTCGTGTCCGACGAAGGGTGGGCGGCCACCGGTGCGGTCATAGCTTTATCTCCACTGGTCCTTCCGGCGCGCTGATGCACGTCCGGATCTGCTCGCCTTCGTTTCCATAGACCTTGCCGCTGCGCAGGTCTCTGACCCGGCCGGAGACGAGCTCACCGACACAGGTGTGGCAGATGCCTTCCCGGCATCCGTAGGGCAAATCCAGGCCGGCGTCTTCGCCGGCCACGAGGATGGGCTTGGTGCCGTCCGACTCGGCCTCGGCGTCGGACTTCAAGAACTTGATCGAGCCGCCCTCGCCGGCCTCGCCGCCGCCGTCGAGCTTCGGCTGGAAGCGCTCCATCTGCATCTGCTCGCGGCAGCCGTGCTGTTCGTAGAACTCCTCGAACGCGTCGAGCATCTCGGCCGGGCCGGAGATGAAGAGCTCGCGCTCCTTCCAGTCGGGGCACAGCCGCTCGAGGTCGCCGGGCTTCATCCGCCCGGCCTCCTTCGTCAGCTGCTCGTGCAGCTTGAAGCGCTTGTGCTTCTTCGCGAGCTCACGCAGCTCGGGTCCGAAGATCACGTCGTCGGTGTGGCGGGCGGAGTGCAGGATGACGACGTCGCCCATCTCACCGCGGTCGAGGCTGCGCAGCATCGACATGATCGGCGTGATGCCGCTGCCGGCGCTCACGAACAGCAGCTTCTCCGGCAGCTTCTCGGGCAGCACGAAGTCGCCCTCCACGCCACCCAGTCCGACGATGTAGCCGGGACGCCCGTTGCGCACCAGGTAGGAGGAGACCGTTCCGGTGTCGACCGCTTTGACGGTGATCGAGATCCAGCCGTCCTCGCGCTCAGGCTCCGAGGTGAGCGAATACGCGCGCCAGTGACGGCGGCCGTCGATGTCGACTCCGATGCGCACGTACTGACCGGGCTCGTGGCCGGGCCAGTCGTAGCCAGGGCGGATCAGCACGGTTGCGGCGTTCTCGGTCTCGTGCCGGACCTCCTCGACCTTGCCGCGCAGCTCGCGCGTGGACCAGAGCGGGTTGATCAGCTCCAGGTAGTCGTCCGGGAGCAGCGGCGAACTCAGGGCAGAGACGGCTCTCAGAGCGGCCTTCCGCAACTTGGGGACGTTCGGTTTTGCCCCCCTCTCCGGCACGGCGGCGGACGGTAGCACCATTTGGTGTAAAGGTCTCAGGCGGCCGCGTCAGTTACGGCGGCCCCATCGCGTTTACGCGGTGTGAAGACACGGACGCTCGCACTCACCATCCTCGTCACCCTCGCAACCGCGACCAGCGCCCAGGCGAAGGTCGACTCCGTCCTCGGCGGGGTCCCGTGCGTCGCGCAGCCCGACCAGGGCGGCGTGCGCCAGTGCAGCGGCATCGTGCACAGCTTCGACGGCGCGCCGATCGACGTGAACGTGACGCTGCCGGCGGCGCCCGCGAGCGGCACCGACGGCAACTACCCGCTGCTCGGCATGTTCCACGGCTGGGGCGGCTCGAAGCTCGGCATCGGCTCGACTGCGCCGTGGGCCCAGCGCGGCTACGCCGTCTTCACGATGAGCGATCGCGGCTGGGGCGACTCCTGCGGCGGCGAGAGCACAACGCGCCTGACCGAAGCCCAGGCCTGCGCCCAGAAGGGCTACAACCACCTGATGGACACGCGCTATGAGGTGCGTGACGCCCAGACGTTCATGGCCGACCTGGCCGACGAGCCAGTCGGACCCGGCACGGCGATGCTGGTGGACCGCAAGCACATCGGAGCGACGGGCGGGTCCTACGGCGGCGGCCTGTCGATGGCGCTCGCCGCGCTGAAGGACCGGATCATGCTTCCCGGCGGCACCTACGCGCCGTGGCAGACGCCCAAGTCGCACAAGCGCATCGCGCTTGCGGCAGCTGCGCCCGAGATTCCCTGGACCGATCTTGCGAACTCTCTGATGCCGAACGGCCGCACGCTCGACTACGCGACCTCCCCCGATGGCTACGGCAGCCGCGTGGGCGTGCAGAAGACGTCGTTCGTGGCCGGCCTCTTCGGTACCGGCCTTGCTACGTCGAACTACACGCCGCCGCAGACCGACCCCGACGCCGACCTCTACAGCTGGTTCCTCGAGACCTCAGCGGGCGAGCCGTACGACCAGAACCCGCTGACCACGAGCGTGCTCTCGGAGATCGAGCAGCACCACTCCTCGTACTACATCGATCCCACCACGGCGCCGGCGCCGCTCCTGATCTCGAACGGCTGGACCGACGACCTGTTCCCGGTCGACGAGGCGCTGCGCTTCTACAACCGGACCAAGGCTGACTTCCCGAAGGCGTTCGTCGGGCTCGAGTTCCTCGACTACGGCCACGCGCGCGGGCAGAACAAGGCAGCCGACCTGGCCGTGCTCGCCGCGCGCCAGCACGCGTTCTTCAACTACTACCTGAAGGGCTCCGGCAAGAAGCCCTTCGGCGGCGTGCAGGTGCTCACGAAGACCTGCAGCGGCGCCTCCGGCGGCCCCTACAGCGCGGACAACTGGGCCGACATCCAGCCGGGCGAGGTGCGCATGGACTCAGACCCCGCGCAGACCGTCTTCTCGGGCGGCGACCCGCAGGCCGGCCGCGCGTTCGACCCGATCGCGGGCGATGGCGCGTGCGCCAAGCCGAAGGATCAGGATTTCCCGGGCACGGCCGTCTACCGCCACTACGTCGCGACCACCGGCTTCACGCTGATGGGCGCGCCGACAATCCTCGCGGACATCCAGTCGACCTCGCCGAACAACCAGCTGGCGGCGCGGCTGCTCGACATCTCGCCGGACGGCACCGAGACGCTCGTCGCCCGCGGCCTGTTCCGGCCGGACTGGAACAGCTACGGCGAGCACCAGGTCTTCCAGCTGCACCCGTCGGCCTGGTACTTCAAGGCGGGGCACCACATCAAGCTCGAGCTGCTGACATCCGACTCGCCTTACGCGCGCCCGTCGCAGGGTCAGACGCCGATGCAGATCGCGCACCTGGACCTGCGGCTGCCGACGCTCGAGAAGCCGGGCGACGGTGAGGTCAAGGCGCCACGGCCGAAGGTCGTGCCGCAGGGCTACACGCTGGCGCCTGACTGGCGCTAGCTGAGCCAGGCGCGCAGCTTGTCGTAGACCGCCGGGTGGTTCAGCAGCGCGAAGTGGTGCGCGCCGCCCACGTGGTGGCCGTACTCCTCCTCGAAGCCGATCCGGCGGCTGCGGCTGCGGCCTGAGCCGCTCGCCTGGAGCACCAGGTAGTCGCCGACCAGCCGTCCGAGCGGGTGGCGCGGGCTGCGCGTGATCGTCGCCGTCACGAAGCAATGCGTCACGCCGGTGAGCAGCGGCACCTCGGCGCAGGCCTCCGCGCGGAGCACGTCGGGGTCGCGGTCGCGCCAGTCGTCGTCCACGAGTGAGCCCTGGCGCAGGTCGCGGATGCCGCCGCTGCGCCGGCGCAGGTAGCGGCTGAATGGGCGCGTCTCGGGAAGCACGGCCAGCCCGGCGCTTGCGTAGTGCACGAACTGCTCGAGCGGGGCGCCCATGTGCGGTGTGCCGATCGAGACGATCCGCTTCACGAGGGTCGGCCAGACGAGCCGGTCGGCGTCGGCCTGGTAGGCGCCGCTGCGGGCGATCAGGCCGCCCATCGAGTGCCCGATCAGCACGACCTCGGCAGCCGGCACCGGCCAGTTCGCCACGAGCTCCTCGACCAGGTCGGCCAGCGAGCGCCCGTTCTCGGAGATGTGGCGGCCGCTGTTGTAGCGCACGTAGACCGGGGTCATGCCGAGCTCGCGCTCGAGCAGCGTGCCGTAGCTCTCGCCGCTCTCGTGTGAGCCCCGCAGCCACGAGAACTCGGTCTCCATCAGGCCGTGCAGGAAGACGGCGATTCTCGGGGCCGCTGTGGGATAGGCCTCGCGCAGGGCATCGCGTGTCAGGTCGAGCGCCTCGCCGTGCATGCGCACGGCCATCGGCTGGTGCAGGGGACTCTGGCGGCGTTCGAGCGTGTCGCCGATCAGGCCGTTGACCGCCGCAACGAGCGCCGCTCCACGCGGAGTCGTCGAGACCACGCGCTGGGCCACGCGCGGGCGGCGCGCGAGCATGCCGTCTGCCACGCGCCCGGCGCCGCGCACCGAGCCGCCGAGCCCGCCGTAGACGGCGCCCGCGACCTTGTCGTGGACCCATTGCACGGGCGCAGCGGCCGGCCCCACGTAGTTGAACGCGCGCGCCGCGATCGAGCCGTGGATCGCGTGCAGGCCGCCGAAGACGCCCGCGACCTCCTCGACGCCGAGGTGGAGCAGTTCGCGGGTCTCGTCGCCGGCGGGACGGGTCTGGAGGGCGGTGCCGGTGCTCACCTGGAGTTCATTGGCCATGGCCGTATGAAACACCAAATGGCGTAACGGTTACTCAGGCAGTGGCCTCGGCCATCTTGGCCTCTGCCCGGTCGGCGTCGAAGGTGGCCAGCTCGGGGAACGCGAGCATGATCGCGCCGACCCCCAGGATGCACGCGAGGCCGCCCGAGGCCATCGAGAAGCGCGCGCTGGTCAGCGACGCGACGGCGCCGGACTCGATGTCGCCCACGCGCGGGCCGCTCGTGACGACCAGCGAGTAGATCGAGGACATTCGCCCGCGCATCCGGTCGGGCGTGAGGCTCTGGTTGATCACGTTGCGGCACACGGCGCTCACCGAATCGGCGGCGCCGGCGATCGCAAGCATCGCGGCCGCGAACCAGAGGCTGGGCACGGCGGAGGCCGCGGCGATCGCGACGCCCCAGACCGCAACCGCCACGATCACGATCAGTCCCAGTCGGCGCACGTGTTCGAGCCAGCGCGTGGTCAGTGCCGCCACCGTCGCGCCTGCCGACACCGCGGCGTACATCAAGCCGGTGCCGGACGCGCCAGCGTGGTACACGCTCACCGCGAGCACCGGGAACAGCGCGCGCGGCATGCCGAATGCCATCGCGTTCAGGTCGATCGCGAACGAGCCCACGAGCGCGCGGCTGCGGCGCACGAAGCGCAGGCCGTCGGCGATCGAGTTGCGGATGCTGAGCAGCGGCTCGTCGCCGGCGCGGTGCGGCGGCTGCGGGCTGATCGCGAGCACGCCGGCCACCATCGCGGCACAGCTCACGGCATCGACCCCGTAGGCCAGCTTCACCCCGCCCGCGCTGATCAGCAGGCCGCCAAGGCCGGGGCCGACCACCATCGTCAGCTGGTACAGGCCGTAGTTGACGGCAAGCGCGGACCGCAGGCCCGACGGGTCAACCAGGTTGGGCACGATCGCCGAGCGCGCCACGTTCTGCACCGCGCCGAAGCCGGCCAGCAGCGCGCCGAGCACGTAGAGCAGCCACGTGGGCGGCGAGCCGGCGATCGCGACGGCACACAGCGCGCTGGCGATGAGCACAAGAGCTATCTGGTCCACCAGCAGCAGCCGCCGCCGGTCCAGGCGGTCCGCCAGCGCGCCGCCGAGCAGCGCGAGCACGATCAGCGGGCCGAGCTCGGCGGCGCCGAGCAGGCCAGTCAGGAACGGCGAGTGCGTCTGGATGTAGAGCTGGTACGGGAGGGCGACCAGCGACGCCTGCGTGCCCATCCCGGAGATGAAGTTGCCGAGCACCAGGCGGCGCAGCTCGCGCGACTCGCGCAGAGCAGAGACGTCGGTGTTGATGCGTGGCAGGCGCATGAATCAGTTTCGGGGCCGCTCACCCGTTTTCCGGGGGATGAAGACCTTCAAGGCGATCCTCGCCATCACCGTAGCCGCCGCCCTTTTCGCACCCGTCGCCGCTCAGGCCGACCCGGTGTCGATCTGCAACGCGCCGATCACCATGAGTGACGGCGCCACGCTGCGCGCCAACGTGTTCCTGCCGAAGCCCGATGCGCGCGTGCCCGTCGTGCTCACCGTCACCGGTTACAACAAGGACACGAACGACCCGCTCGGCGTGCCTGGCTGCAGCAGCTCCAGCGCGATCGCGAGCGGCAACACCAAGCTGCTCGATGCCGGCATCGGGATCATGATCCTGGACGACCGCGGCACCGGTGCCAGCGAGGGTCGCTGGGATTCCTGGGGCCAGCGCACCCAGGACGACTACGCCGAGGTGCTCGACTGGATCCAGGCCCAGAAGTGGTCGAACGGGAAGGTCGGCATGAACGGCACGTCCTACATGGGCATCACGTCGTTCCTCGTCACCGAGCAGGACCAGAAGCGCGTGGAGGAGGGCAAGCCGCGCGCCGTGCAGGCCGTGTGGGCCAACGTGCCGATGGCGGACGCCTACCGCGACGTGACCTTCCACGGCGGCTCGATCGACGCCGGCTTCATCCCGCTGTGGCTGGGCCTCACTACCGGCCTCTCGGACATCCCGCCGTCGAACACGCTCGACGATCCGAGTGAGGCGGCTCAGAACTACGCCGGCCATCTCGCGAACGGCTATGACTTCGCCGCCAACCACGTCATCGACTCGACGCTCGGTGGCGACAGTGCCTACGACGGGCCCTTCTACCAGCTGCGCTCGCCGATCACCCACATCAAGGACGTGCGCGTGCCGGTGGCGATCACCGGCGGTTGGTGGGACATCTTCCAGCGCGGCGAGCCGCTGCTCTACGAGAGCCTTGTCAACGCACCTGTCAAGAAGCTGTGGATGATGCCGCAGTACCACGGCGGTCCGGACGCGACCTCGTGGAACAAGCAGGGCGTCGGCGACGAGGCCACCTACGAGGCGAAGTGGTTCGACCACTGGCTGAACGGCGCCGGCAACGGCATCGAGAAGTCCTCGCCCGTGAACCTGTACACGATGGGTGCCGAGCAGTGGCAGCACCTGGACAAGTGGCCGCTGCCGAACACCGACTACACGCCGTACTACCTGGACGCGGGCGGCAAGCTCGGCACGTCCAAGCCCACCGCTCCGACCAGCGACACGACGCCGCTTCTGCCGGCCTCCTCGCCCTGCTCGCGCATGACCGCGCAGTGGACGGCGGGGCTCACGTCGACCTCGCTCTGCGACACCGACAACTCCACCTGGGAGAAGACCGGTCTCACCTACACGACGCCGCCGCTCACGAAGGACACCGAGCTGACCGGCGTGGTGAAGGCGGACGTGTGGGCCGAGCTGACCACGGCGAAGGACGCCACGCTCGTCGGCGTGCTGAGCGACGTCGACCCGTCGACGGGCAAGTCGAACCAGGTCACGGCGGGGTTCCTGCTGGCGAGCCAGCGCGCGGTGGACCCGTCGAAGAGCACCTTCTCGCCGTCGGGGCAGCTGATCCGGCCGTGGCATCCGTACACGAAGGCGTCGCAGCAGCCGGTCCCGCCGAACGATCCCAGCGAGTACCAGATCGAGATCTACCCGACCTCGCAGGTGTTCAAGAAGGGCCACGAGATCCGGCTGTCGATCGGCACCGCGAACACGCCAGACACCCAGTCGCCGCTGCCCGACCTCGTGAACGAGACGGGCACGATCACGCTGCTGCACGGCCCGGCGTATGACTCGAACGTGCTGCTGCCGGTGGTCGGGCCGCAGCACGCCACGGCGGTCGCCGGGGCGAAGGCGAAGAAGAAGTCGGCTGCGAAGCGGCGCGCCGCGGCGAAGCGGCGGGCGGCGAAGCGGCGCGCGGCGGCTAAGAAGCGGGCTGCGGCCAAGCGGCGTGCCGCAGCGAAGAAGCACGCGGCGGCCAAGCGGCACGTGGCCGCGAAGCGACACGCCTAGCGGCCGGCCTCCGACCGCGCGCCTCTCCGCCGGCCGTCCCCTCGCTGCTCTCCGCCGGCCGACCCCCCGCTGCTCTCCGCCAGCCGTCCCCGCTCCGCTCTGCCGCCCACCCGCCCCGCTCTGCCGCCCACCCGCCCCGCTCTGCCGCCGGCCGTCCCCTCGCTGGTCTGCCGCCCGCCGGCCCCCCGCTGCGATGCGCAAACTGCTTCGGCCAAGGGGTGGCTGGTCTGGCGCTTGCGTTCTCCCGCCGGCCGTTTCGTCCCCGCCGCTCGCGAAACGCGTCCCCGCGAATCTTTTGGTCACTTTTTCCGGCTATGACCGGTCCAAATGACCAAAAGTCTCCTCAGCGACCGCGACTGTGACGTTGACCACCTATAGCGTGGTCGAGGTCACACTCGATACCCGAGTGGCACCTTCACCGCGAATAGCGCGCTCAACCTGCCACTCGAAGCCCGAGTTTCACATTGAGCCGATATACGCGGCTTAACGTGAAACTCGCGACCAGGAGCGGCGCCGCCAGCGAGACCAACGGCGGCACCACGAGCGAGCACCGATCCCTCTTAGTTGCCCAACGGAGGGTCGGTGCTCGCGAACCACGCCGCTCGAGCCCTCCACAAAAACCGAGCCGCCTGGGCCCTCCACAAACACCGAGCCGCCTGGGCCCTCCACAAACACCGAGCCGCTCGAGACCTCCACGAGAACCGAGCCGCTTGAGCCCTCGCGCGAACCACGCCGCCGGAGTCCCAGCCCCACGCCTACCCGGCCGCCAGCCGCAGTAGCGCCGCCGTCGCTCCGGCGGCCACCACGATCACGAGGAACGGCGCCTTGCGCCACACGAGCAGCGCTGCCACCAGCACCGCCGGCAGCCGTGCGTCGATGACGATGCTGCGCCCGCCGTCGAAGGTCTGCACGACGATCAGCGCTGCCAGCACCGGCACCACCACCAGCTCGAGCGACCAGCGCTCCGCGAAGTCCGGGCCGATCCGGTCGCCCAGCACCACGCCCAGCGCCTTCAGAAGGTAGGCGCCGGCGCTCAGCGCGATCACGCCGCCCCAGCTCATCGCCGCCTGCCTCGTGCGATCACGGGGATCGCGACGGCCGCCGCGGCCATCGCGGGCACGCCTGCCGGCGTCAGCGGCACCAGCACGAATGCGACCAGCGCGCCTGCGATCGCTGCCGCCGGCGCTCCCGGGCGGCGCAGCTGTGGCGCGAGCAGCGCCATGAAGACCGCTGGGAACAGTGCGTCCAGGCCGAGATCGCGCGGGTCGGTGAGCGCGCCGCCGGCGAGCGCGCCGATCAGCGTCCCGGTGTTCCAGAAGACGAACACCGCGAGGCCGGTGGAGAGAAACGCTCGGCGCTTGCCGGCGGGATCGGAGCGCGCGTGGGCCATGGCGGTCGACTCGTCGATCACGAGCTGTGCCTCGAGCGCACGTCGCACGCGGCCCCTGCCGAAAACCTCCCGGAGGCTGAGCGCGTAGACGCTGTTGCGCGCGGCCAGGAGCAGCGCCGGGGGTAGTGCTGCCGCAACCGAGCCGCCGGCGCTCAGCACCGACACGAACGTGAACTGGGAGGCACCGGTGAAGGTGGCGAGCGACAGCACGCAGGTCTGCGCGACGCTCAGCCCTGCTGCAACCGATAGCACTCCGAACGAGATCGCGTAGACGCCGGTCGCGACGCCGATCGAAACCGCGTCTCTGGTGACTCGGTCTATCGCCGCCCGCCTACCCGGCAGGCTTCAGCGCATCCAGCTCGTCCTGGAGCCAATCCATCAGGTTGGCCACATCCGGCATCTGATCGCGGTCGGCGACGATGCCGTAGTCCATGCGCCCGTTGTAGGACATGACCGTGATGTTCAGTCCCATGCCGTCGGTTATGACCGACACCGGGTAGTTGGCGACCAGCTTCGCGCCCGCCATGTACAGCGGCATCTGCGGGCCCGGCACGTTCGAGATCACCAGGTTCCAAGCCGGCCGCCCGACGCCGGTCGACAACCGGAACGTGAGCTGCGCCGCGCGGTGGAAGACCGCGGGCGGGATGAAGTGGTTCGCGTCCTGGAGCAGGTCCGCGGGCAGCGCCTTGTGACGCTCCTTCATGTCGGCGAGCGACTCGTGCGTGGCGTGCAGACGCTCGACCGGGTTCTCGATGTCGGTGTGCAACGGCACGCTCATCAGCAGGATGCGGTTGCCGTAGGTCCCCGCCTGCTCACCGGTGCGCACCGATACCGGGATCTGGGCGACGAGTGGCGTCTCGGGCAGCTCCTCGTGCTCGATCAGCCAGCGCCGCACGGCACCGGCGCAGATCGACACGACGATGTCGTTGACCGTGACGCCGTAGACGTTCTTGACGTCCTTGACCTCCTCGAGCCCCATCTCGCCGAACACGAAGCGCCGGTGTGGCGACACGCGGCCGTTGAAGCTCGTCTTCGGCGCGTCGAACTTGGGTCGCGGCAGCGAGGGAGCGCGGGTGATCGTGCTCTGCACCCGGCTGGCGATGTGGCCGAGCGTGGGCGCGAACGGGATCTGGCCGAGCGGGCCGACGTCGTCGACGTTGGGCAGCGCGCGCGGCAGCGAGCGCAGCGCCCGCAGCGGGTAGCGCGGAACCCCGAGCAGCCCGCGCGCGAGCATCTCGAGCTGACCCGGCGCGCCGCGGCCGTTGCCGTTCGCCTCGGGCGCCGGCGGCAAGTCGTCGCGGCCCTCCGGCGTGACGTCCAGCAGCAGGCCCATGATCTCGGCCCCCGAGAGCCCGTCGATCAGCGCGTGGTGGATCTTCGTGAGGACGGCGGTGTTGCCGTCGTGGAGGCCGTGGATCAGGTACAGCTCCCACAGGGGCCGCGCGCGGTCGAGCGGCCGCGAGAAGATGCGCGCGACCTGCTCGTTCAGCTGCTCGGAGCTGCCGGGCGACGGCAGTGCCAGCTCGCGCACGTGGAAGTCGAGGTCGAAGTCCTCGTCGTCGATCCAGTACGGGTAGTCGAGCCCGAGCGGAACCTCGTGCAGCTTCCAGCCGAACGGCGGCAGCAGCGGCAGCCGCTCGCGCAGCAGCGCCTTCATGTCGGCGCAGTCGATCGTGCCGCTCGGTCGCGTGCTCGGGTCGAGAATCGCCAGCCCGCCCACGTGGCCGGCTTGGCGGCTCGATTCGAGCGCCAGGAACTGTGCGTCGAGGCTCGTCAGTTGTCGCAAAGCATTCCCTCCTCACAAGGCGCACAGGCGCTGTTGGCCGTGCCGCCGATCACCGGACGGTAACGGCTGGCAGACTGCCAACGCAATGAACGAGCAGTTCGCAGACATCGGCCCAGTCACCCTCTGTTACGAAACGTTCGGCGATCCAGCCGATCCGGCCCTGCTGTTGATCATGGGCCTCGGCACGCAGATGGTCGCGTGGCGCGAGGACTTCTGCGCCCAGCTGGTGGAGCGCGGCTTCTACGTGATCCGCTACGACAACCGCGATGTCGGCCGCTCGACCAGGATGGAGGGGTCCCCGCCGGGCACGCGTGAGCTGATCACGCGCCGGATCAAGGACCTGTCCTATTCGCTGTCGGACATGGCCGACGACGCCGCCCGGCTGCTCGACCATCTGGGGATCGAGCGGGCGCACATCGTCGGCGCGTCGATGGGCGGGATGATCGCCCAGCATCTTGCATTCGACCACCCGGACAAGGTGCTCTCGATGACGTCGATCATGTCGACGGTCGGCGGCCGCGTCGTTGGCCAGCCGAAGCTCGCCGTCATGCCGCTGTTCCTGGCGACGCCGCCGGCCGGCAAGGAGGCCTACATCGACCGCGCGGTGAAGCTGTTCAAGGCGGTCGGCTCGAAGCGCCTGTTCGACGAGGACTACGTCCGCGAGAGCGCGTCGCTCAGCTACGAGCGCGGTGTCGACTTCGCCGGCACCGGCCGCCAGCTCGCGGCCATCACCGCTGACGGCAAGCGCACGAAGCGCCTCGCCCGCGTGAAGGCGCCCACGCTCGTGATCCACGGCAATGACGACCGGCTCGTGGCGCCCTCCGGCGGCAAGGCCACGGCGAAGGCGATCGACGGCGCGCGGCTCCTGATGCTGGACGACATGGGCCACGACCTGCCGCGCCCAATCTGGCCGAAGATCATCGACGCGATCGTGGACAACACGAAGCGCGCCACGACGGAGGAGGTGGTCGCATCGGCGACCTGAAGCTCGGCTTGAACACCGGCTACTGGGCGGGCGGCCCGCCGCCGGGTATCGCAGAGACGATCGCGGACGCGGAGCAGATGGGCTACGACTCGATCTGGACCGCCGAGGCCTACGGCTCCGACGGCCTGACGCCGCTGGCCTGGTGGGGAGCGCAGACGAAGACGCTGAAGCTCGGCACCGCGATCACGCAGATGTCCGCGCGCCAGCCGGCGATGACGGCGATGTCGGCGATGACGATGGACCACCTCTCCGGCGGCCGCTTCATCCTCGGCCTTGGCGTGTCGGGCCCGCAGGTGGTCGAGGGCTGGTACGGCATGTCGTTCGCCAAGCCGCTTGCACGCACGCGCGAGTACATCCAGATCATGCGTGACATCTGGGCGCGCAAGGGCCCCGTTTCGATCGAGGGCGAGCACTACGCGCTCCCGTACAAGGGGGAGAACGCGACCGGCCTCGGCAAGCCGCTCAAGGCCTCGATCCATCCGCTGCGCGAGGACATCCCGATCTACCTCGGGGCCGAGGGCCCGAAGAACATCGCGCTTGCGGCCGAGCTGTGCGATGGCTGGCTGGCGATGTTGTTCTCGCCGGGCTACGAGGACTTCTACAAGGACGCGCTGTCGGAGGGCTTCGCCCGCGAGGGCGCGCGGCGATCGTTCGACGACTTCGAGGTCGCCGCGACGGTGCCGCTGATCGTGACCGACGACGTCGATGCCGGCGTGGACATGCTGCGCCCCTTCTACGCCCTCTACTTCGGCGGCATGGGGGCGAAGGGCAAGAACTTCCACGCCAACGTCGCCATCCGCATGGGCTACGAGCAGATGGTCGACGAGGTCGCCGATCTGTACCTCTCCGGCAAGAAGGACGAGGCTGCTGCCGCGATCCCGTCGGAGCTCATACAGCGGCTGTCGCTGATCGGCCCGAAGGAGAAGATCCGCGACGATCTGGAGGCCTGGCGGGAGTCGATTGTCACCACCCTGCTCGTTTCTGGGGACGCGGGCACACTGCGTGCCGCAGCCGAGGTAGTGCTCGGCTGAGCCACGGGTACAGCTGCTGTAACCCAAGCGGAGAGCGTGTTTTGGACCCACGCGCGGGGGTACCAATCCGCGCATGGGGATACGTGTCATCACTGCTATCGCGTGCACGTGTGTGCTCGGACTGGCCGCCGGCAGCGCTTCTGCTGCTTCGCCCGTCCGCGGACATTTCGTCCACGCCAAAGTCAACACCAATCAGAGCAACAACTGGTACGGCTACAACCAGGGGACGCTCAAGAAGGGCAACAAGCTGTTCAACTCGGTCAGCGGCGACTGGACCGTGCCGACCGCGACACAGCACACGAGCGGCCAGGCAGAGAACTCTTCGACCTGGATCGGCATCGGCGGCGGCTGCGTCGACAGTGGCTGCACCGCGACTGACTCGACGCTGATTCAGACCGGGACCGAGCAGGACGTCGACGCGAACGGCAAGGCGTCGTACTCGGCCTGGTGGGAGCTGGTTCCGGTGACGAGCCTGACGATCTCGAACTTCAACGTCTCGCCCGGCGATCAGATGCACGCCGACATCACCGAGGTCGTTGCCGATTCGGATCTGTGGACGATCACGCTCAAGGACCTGACGAAGGGCGAGACCTTCACCCAGACGGTCCCGTACCCGTCCACGCACCTGACCGCCGAGTGGATCCAGGAGACGCCGCTGACGATCGGGACCGATGGAACCGGCCTTGCGTCGCTTCCGAACCTGTCCGAGAACTCGTTCACGAACGCCAAGACCAACGGCCAGGACGCCAACCTCACGCCCGCCGAGAAGATGGACCTCATCGACTCGAACGGCAACGTGATCGCGGCGCCTTCTGATCCGTTCTCGTCGCTCACGGGGTTCAGCCTCTGTAGCTGGGCGACGAGCTGTTAGCTCACATTCGATAAACCATCGTGCGTGGAGACGCGCGCGGACGTAGTCGTGATCGGGGCCGGCATTGCCGGCCTCGTCGCGTCTCTGGAGCTGTTGGAGGCCGGGCGCGACGTGCTGCTGCTCGACCGCTGCCAGCCTCACGAGCTAGGCGGGCTTGCGCGCGAGGCCTTCGGCGGCACCTTCATGGTCGACACCCCGGAGCAGCGGCGCTCCGGGATCGAGGACTCGTTCGAACTCGCCTGGCACGACTGGCAGACGCTGGCGGGCTTCGACGAGGACGACGTGTGGCCGCGGCGCTGGGCCGAGCAGTACGTGGCCCGCGCGCGCGACGAGGTGGGCGGCTGGCTGAAGAGCCACGGCGTGTGGTTCTTCCCGGTCGTCAACTGGGCCGAGCGCGGTGTCTACGGCGACGGCAACTCGGTGCCGCGCTTCCACCTCTGCTGGGGCTGCGGGCAGGGCATGGTCGACGGCGTGTGGGGCGCGATCGAGAAGCACCCGCGCCGCGCACGGCTCGAATTGCGCTTCGAGGCGCTCGTGACGAAGCTGGAGCCGGGTGTGGTGCACACCGGCGACGAGCGCATCGAGGCGGACGCGATCGTCATCGCCGCGGGAGGGATCGGCGGCAACCTCGACATCGTCCGCAAGTACTGGCCGAAGAACATGGGGACGGCGCCGGAGAAGCTCCTCATGGGCTCGCACTACTACGCCGACGGCGCGATGCACGCGGAGGTGGAGCGGCTCGGTGGCAACGTCACGCATCTGGAGCGGATGTGGAACTACGCCGATGCGGTGCGCCATCCGAAGCCGCGGCGCAAGGACCACGGCGTGAAGCTGATCCCGCCGCGCTCGGGGCTGGTGCTCGATCCGGGCGGCCGCCGCTACGGGCCCACGCCCGTCATGCCGACCTTCGACGCCTACTACGCCCTCGAGCGCATGTGCGAGGACGAGCGCAAGTACTCGTGGCTGGTCTGCAACACCAAGATCGCGCGGCGCGAGCTGGACGTGTCGGGCTCGGAGCACAACCCGCTGATCCGCGAGAAGCGCCTGTTGCGGTTCCTGGCCAGCGTGGTCGTCGGCAAGCCCAACCTCGTGCAGTACTTCGTGGACCACTGCCCGGACTTCGTGACGGCTGACTCGCTGCCCGAGCTCGGCCGGCGGATGAACGAGCTGACCGGCACCGATGACGTGGACATCGAGCTGATGACCAGCGAGATCGAGCGCTACGACGCGAGCCTGGCGCGCGGCAAGGGGCTCTGGAACGACGACCAGATCCGACGCATCGCGCAGCTGCGCAACTGGCGCGGCGATCGCCTGCGGACGGCGAAGTTCGTGCAGATCACCGACCCGAAGGCCGGGCCGCTGATCGCTGTGAGGCTCCAGCCGATGGCGCGCAAGAGCCTGGGCGGCATCCAGACGGACCTCGAGAGCCGGGTGCTCGACAAGAGCGGCGAGCCGATCCCGGGCCTGTGGGCCTGCGGCGAGGCCGCGGGCTTCGGAGGCGGCGGACTGCACGGAAAGCGCTCCCTGGAGGGGACCTTCCTGGGCGGCTGCGTGTTCAGCGCCCGCCTGGCAGCGAAGTCGATCGCACAGGCTTGAGCCGCTCGGCCGTGGCTCGCCATGCGCGCGAGCGGGGGTCGATGTGGGACCGGTGGCCGCCTGGCACGGGCTCGAGCATCTCGACCTCGTCGCCCGCCGCGCGGGCGGCCGTCAGGTACTCGCGCGTGCGCTCGACCGGGATCGTCATGTCGTCGGGGCCGTGCACCAGCAGCGTCGGCACACCCAGCGGCACGAGCTGCACCGGGTCGCAGGACGCGTAGCGCTCGGGCAGCTCCTCCGGGCGCCCGCCCATCAGCTCCCAGGCGCCGCGCGTTGCTCGCAGGTTCGTGATCGGCGCCTGAGCGACCACGCGCACGAACTCGACGGCCGAGTCCTCGCGTGAGACTGCCCACAGCGCCAGGTGCCCGCCGGCCGAGTGGCCGATCAGCGTGACCTCGCTCAGGTCGAGGCGCGGATCGTCGAGTGACGCGAGCGTGTCGATTGCGCTCGCCACGTCGTCGAAGGTCATCGGGTAGCCGCCACCCTGCTTGCGGCCGATGCGGCGGTACTCGATGTTCCAGGTCGCAAAGCCGCGCCGCACCAGGTCCGCGGCGAGCGGCTTCATCACGACCTTGCCGTAGGTCGCGCGCCAGTAGCCGCCGTGGATCAGGATCGCGACCGGGTGAGGGCCGGCGCCGTCGCGCGGCACGTACAGGTCTGCGCGGTTCTGGCGGTGCGGCCCGTAGCGGTGATGCTCGCTGCGCGCGAGCAGGTCCAGCACGATGCCCGCGGTGCCCGCCATCCCAGGAGCCTACGGCGGGCTTGGGGGACTGGATCAGGCGCGCCCCAGCCGGCGCAGCAGCCGCGCGCGCAGGTTCGGCGCGTAGCGCGCGCCACAGACCGGGCAGCTGGGCGCATTCGTGTCCGCCGGCAGCTCGCAGTTGGGGCAGACGCGACGGCGCGGGGAGCGGTCCTTCGGCGGTGGATATGAGTGAAAGCCCGCACCGGGGTGGTACACGACCCCGCGGAGCGGCCTGGGCTCGCGCGCTGGGTTCACGATCTCGATCGTACGTGATGACATGGCGCCCCGGGACGTAATAGGCCCATGCACGCGCAATCGCAGGACGGCGGGTTTACGCTGGGCTCTGTGAGACCCCGACTCGGGCTCGTCTTGGTCGCGCTCGTCGCCTCTCTGGCCACGCTCGCACCCTCGGCTGTCGCCACCACCAGGAAGCACCGCCTGCACGCGTTCGCGTCGTGCAGCTCGTTCGTCCACTACGCGCGCCGTCACGCCCCGCGTGAGCTGACCACACGCGGAGTCCCGGTCTACGCGCCTACGCCGGTGGTGCGCACTCCGGGGCCGATGGAGGTCAACGGCGAGGCGGCTCCGACGACGCCGACGGCCGACACGGGTGGCGGTGCTCAGGACTTCTCCAACACCAACGTGCAGGAGACGGGCGTCGACGAACCGGATCAGGTGAAGACCGACGGCAAGACGATGTTCGTGGTCGAGAACAGCACGCTGTACGCGCTCGACGTTCGCTCTGACACGCCGAAGCTGCTCGGCTCGCTCGCGCTCGACGGCTACGGCCAGCAGTTGCTCCTGTCCGGCGACCGCCTGCTCGTGATGTCCGGCAACCCGATCGTCTACGCGGTCGAGCGCGTGCCGCTGCCCACCGCCGCCACTGCCATCGCGCCGCCGGGCATCGCAACGCAGGAGTCCACCCTCAGCCTGGTCGACGTCGCCGATCCGGCCGCGATGAAGGTGCTGAAGACGATGTCGGTGAACGGCGGCTACCTCGACGCGCGCATGACCGGGCACACGGCGCGCGTGATCTTCTCCGCCACGCCACGCGTGCTGCCCCTTCTTCAGGGCGCGGTGCCGGACACGCGCACCACGACCGTCGCGCGCTCCACGACACCGGATTGGCGGCCCACCTACAAGCTGCGTAACGGCCGCAAGGGCAAGATCGCCAGGCACGCGCTCGTGCGCTGCACGTCGATCGACCAGTCGGACACGTTCTCGGGGCTCAACTCGCTCACGGTCCTGACGATCGACATCGACAAGGGCCTCGACCCGGTCGACTCGGACGCCATCATGACCGACGGCGAGACCGTCTACGCATCGCCCGACCACCTCTACGTGGCGACCCAGAAAGCGATCGCGGAGCAGCCGGACTCGTCCTCGCCGCCGCCGCTCGCGTCGACCGAGATCCACGAGTTCGACATCTCGAAGCCCGACGAGACCAGCTACATCGGTTCCGGCACGGTGACCGGCACGCTGCTCAACCAGTACTCGATGTCCGAGCAGGGTGACTACCTGCGCGTGGCCTCCACGCAGGCGCCGCTGTGGTGGTCGCCGGGAGCGAACAAGGACAGCGAGAGTTTCGTGACGGTGCTGAAGCAGGGTGGCGCCTCGCTCACGCAGGTGGGGCGCGTGGGCAACCTCGGCAAGGGCGAGCGCATCTACGCCGTGCGGTTCCTCGGCGACGTCGGCTACGTCGTCACCTTCCGCCAGATCGACCCGCTCTACACGGTCGGGCTGAGTGACCCGGCCGCGCCGAAGGTGCTCGGCAGTGTGGACCTACAGGGCTACTCCTCCTATCTGCATCCTGTCGGCGACGGCCTGCTGCTGGGCGTCGGCCAGGCGGCCGGCGCACAGGACACCGAGCCCGACGGCACCCAGGTGTCGCTCTTCGACGTCTCCGATCCCGCGCAGCCCACGCGCATCTCGAATGCGCTCGTGGGCTCCGGCTCGTCGTCGCAGGCCGAGTTCGACCCGCACGCCTTCCTGTGGTGGGACCCACTCAAGCTGGCGGTGCTGCCGGTGTCGATCTACAACTACGACTCGAACGGGAACGGGCAGTCGCCGTTCACGGGGGCAATCGGCTTCCACGCGACGAAGGCAGGCGGCGTGAGCGAGGCCGGGCGCACGAGCCAGCCGGCCGATTCCTACGGCTACGTGCCGCCGATCGACCGCACCGTGGTGGTGGGCGACCGCCTGTTCACGGTTTCGGTGAACGGCGTGGGCGCGAGCGACCTCGGCACGTTCGCCGACCGCGGTTACGTCGCGTTCCCGCAGCCGCAGCCGCAGAGTGGTTCCGGCGTCTCACCGGGCGGCACGGTTACGTCGCCGCCGAGCGGCTGAGCGCTACTTCTCGATCCAGACCTGCGTGCCGTTGGGCACGTGGGCTGCCATCCAAGCGACGTCGCCGTCGTTGAAGCGCACGCAGCCGTGCGAGGCAGCGGTCCCGACCGGATCGGTCAAGTAGCCGCGGGCGTGCAGGGCGACCTCGCCCTGGCCGCCGTCGAAGTGCTTGAGGATGCGCGAGAAGGCGGAGGTGGCCAGCGCCCACTTGCCAGGCGCCCAGCTGGTCTGGAGGTGCATGCGATCGACGACGTAGAAGTGGCCCGTCGGCGTCGGCGTCGAGGGAGCCCCGACGACCACGCGCCAGCGCTTCACGGCCACGCCGCCACGGTAGATCGTCGCCATGCGCCGCGATATGTCGACCTTCACGAGGTAGGGATCCCAGACGCGCCGGGTGGCCCACTTCGGGATCCACGCGGCCACCTGCGTGCGGCCGCGCAGCGCCCTGACCTGCAGCCACTCGGTGCCGTCGGCCATGACCTTGTGCTGGAGCACGGGGTAGACGGCGCGGCGATTGCTGAAGCCCGTGTTCGTCCACAGGTGGGCGGCTCCGCGGGCGGCGGCGCTGGGCGCGAAGCGCGCCATCAGGTAGCGCGTGACCGTGACCCCCTCGTAGCGAGCGGCCGGAGGGGCATCGGCTGCCTGCGCAACGGTTGCCGGCACGGCAACGAACGCTGCAAGCAGCGCGGCGAGTGTGAGGATGCGGTTGCGAATCCGGGGCACAGAGTTCATTTGTTCGGCAGAGCGTGCGAGTCCTGCAAGAACCGAACGTTTTTTCTGGACGAAAACTGGCCAATACCTGAACGGGTTACCTGCAATGGCCAGTTGCAGGCGGGTTCCAAACCGTAGCGATGCTCGCGCCGATTGTCTGCGGCGCCGTGGGGGAGGCGCATCACAGTGGTCGATACCCGCTTTCCACGCGTCTCAGACAGCACGCCACGCGTGCTTGCCCCGCTCCAGCCCGAGCCACGCCGTCTGGCCGCCCGTGGCCTGCTTCAGGAGCTCGTTCTGGTAGCCGGTTCGCGGCGCGGTGAAGCGTGCGCCGAGCGCGCGGCAGGCGCTCTCGGCGTCGGTCTCGCGGACCGGCGCCGTCAGCTGGAAGGAGCCGTCGCTTCCACGGCAGGCGGCCGGATGGAGCCGGCGGCAGCCCGACGAGTGCCAGCGCCCGTCTGAGTGGATCGAGGCGCAGCGGCCGGCGGCGGGCTGGTCGTCCGCCCAGCTCCAGACCGCGGCATCGAGGCGCCCGTCACCGGGTTGCAGCTGGTCGAAGCCGAACAGGTCGACGCCGCAGCGGACCATGGCCTGAACGTCGCGGGGCGTGAGCCCCTCGCCCTCGGCGGACCCGCTGGCCGCGCCGGACGCGGCCGACAGCCAGGTGCTGTCCTCGTAGTAGCGCACGAGCTTCGTGTCGTAGGTCGAGCGCGAGTAGTCGGGACCGCAGCCGGGGAAGCCCTGGAAGCCGTGCGGTGTCTGCTCGACGTGGTCGTTCCAGGTGTGGACGAGCGAGCGCCAGGCAGCGCCGCCGCCGCTGCTCGAGTTCGACACCAGCACCACCTGGTGGTGCGCCGCGAGCACCTGGTCGCGCGTGAGCGAAGCGGGAACCTCCACGCTCTGGCCATCGCTCGATCCGGTCGGGTAGACGAGCCGGCCGAGCGACTGCCGGATGTTGGCCGCAGCCGTGTCGTAGCCCGAGTCGAGATGGTCCTCGAGGTAGAGCAGCAGCACCTGGTTGGGATGCGCATGGAGCCAGCCCGCGAGCTGGTCGAGCACCGGCCCGAGCAGCGGCTCGGTGGAGCAGCCGTCGTGCTCTGAGACGGCGCCCGCATGGCAGACGACCGGGGCGTAGTTCCCGTCCGCCCGCGCGCTCGGGAACCAGTGGATGTCGAGCTCCAGTGAGCGCATGTCCAGTCGCAGCTGGTCGGTCAGCGTCAGCTGCTGGTTCGCGTCGGTGGTCGACAACGCAGGTCCCTGCTGGGCGATCGAGTTGAACGAGTTGTGGGTGCCGAGCCAGGGCGCGTTCACGAACGGGACGTCGCCCGCGAGCGCGTACTGGAACGCCAGCGTGCGGTGCGTGAGCGACTGCTCGTAGTCCTCGATCGCCGGCTCGAAGCGATCGGGCGCCGCGTAGGCCTGGCCGTCGCGTTCGATCACGTCCCCGCCGTAGCAGACGGTCTGTGCCTGCTGGCCGGCGGGAGCGCAGGTGTCCGCCAGCTGCCCGCTCGTCGCAGCGGTCGCGGATGCGGGGATCAGGGCGGTGGCGGCCAGCGCGGCCAGGAGCGAACGTCGTCTCACGACTTGTAAACGCAAGCCGGAGCCGCTTCCTGCCGTTGTCCCTGCATGAAGAGGCTGTCGCTGCTCGCGATGCTGTGCGTGCTCGTCGCGCCCGCGGCCGCCGGCGCGGATCCCGCCGGTTACGTGAACCCGCTCGCGGGCACGCTCGGATCAGGCTTCCCGATGGTCGCCGCGAGCGCCCCGTTCGGGCTGATTCAGCCCGGCCCGGACACGTCGCTGCCGGACGGCAGCGAGGACCCCGTGAACTACTGCGGCTACGGCTTCCAGGATCCGGCGATCCGCGACTTCAGCCTGACGCACTTCGACGGCGCCGGGATCAAGATCGCGGGCGACGTTCCGTTCATGCCAACGACCGGCGCGCCGTCGTTCGCCGCCGCCGACAACACGTCCCCGTATCAGCACGCCACCGAGACGGCACAGCCCGGCTACTACGCCGTCGACCTCGCCAAGTCCGGCACGCGCGTGGAGCTGACCTCGGCGGTGCGCGCGTCGATGGCGAGGATCACCTACCCGGCGACGACCCAGGCCAACGTGGTGCTCGACCTCGGCCGGAGCATCGGTCACGCAAACGACGGCGCCGTGGACAGCATCAGCGCCGACCACCGCGTGGTCAGCGGCTGGACGCGCCCGCAGCTGGGCGACCAGTCGTACACGGTGTGGTTCGCGCTCAGCTTCGACCGCCCGTTCACGGCCCGCAGCGCCAGCGGCGCCGCCACTGCGTTCAGCTTCGACGCGAGCACCGACCGCACGCTGACGATGCGCATGGCGATCAGCTACGTCGACGCCGCCGGCGCCGCGCGCAACCTTGCCGCCGAGGCGCCGTCGTCACTGTCGTTCGACGCGATGCACGCGCAGGCGCGAGCGGTGTGGAACCGCGAGCTCGGGCGCGTCGATGCCAGCGGCGGCACTCGGGCGCTCGAGCGCACCTTCTACTCCAGCCTCTACCGCTTCTTCCTGATGCCGTCGGTCTTCGACGACGCCGATGGCCGCTACCTGGGCATGGACGGCCGCGTGCGCACGGTCGCGCCGCACACGCACCACTACACGGCGCTGTCGCTGTGGGACACCTACCGCACCGAGTTCCCGCTGCTCGAGCTGGTGGCGCCCGCCGTCGCCCACGACGTGGCCACCTCGATCCTCGACGACGCCGACCAGGCGCACGGTGAGCTGCCGCGCTGGGTCCAGGCGAACGTGGACAAGCAGATCATGGGCGGGGACTCCGCCACCGCCACGGTCGGCGACGCCGTAGGCGAGGGCGTCCTGCGGGGCGCGGAGGCCAAGCGCGCCACGGCGGCGATGCTCGCCAACGCCACGCGCGTCCCTCACGCGACCGCTCGCGAGGGCACCGAGGGCTACATGCAGCGCGGCTGGGTCGGGCAGGACGAGACCGGCCGCAGCGGAGCGGCGCTGACGCTCGAGTACGCGATCGACGACGCCGCGATGCTGCCCGCGCTGCGCAAGTACGCCAGCGCGGATGACCTGGCGAGCTTCAGCGCGCGCGCCGGCAACTGGCACAACCTCTGGAGCGCGAGCGACGGCTTCCTGCGCCCGCGCAACAAGGACGGCAGCTTCGCGAGCCCGAACCCGCTCGGCCTGCCGGGCGTGTGGCGGCCCGAGTTCCAGGACGGCTGGCAGGAGGGCACCGGCTACCAGTACCTGTGGTTCGTGCCGCAGGACGTGAGCGGCCTGGCGGCCACGCTCGGCGGGCCGGCCGCCGCTGCGCAGCGACTGGACGACTTCTTCCGCGCGCCCGCGCCCGCGCAGGACAAGGGCAGCCTGTTCGGTGTCTACTACGTGGGCACCCAGTTCACGCCGAGCAACGAGACCGACCTATGGGCGCCCTGGTACTACGACTGGCTCGGTCAGCCGTGGAAGGCGCAGCGTGAGGTCAGGCGCGCGATGAGCGTCTACAGCGCGCGCCCGGACGGCATGCCGGGCAACGACGACACCGGCACGATGTCCGCCTGGTACGTGCTGGCGGCGCTCGGGCTCTACCACGCCGCGCCCGGCTCGCAGGCGTGGGAGCTGTCGACGCCTGCGTTCCCGCGCGCGGTCGTGAACGTGGGCGCGAAGAAGCCGCTCGTGATCGAGGCCGACGGCGCGTCCGAGCTGAAGCACTACGTGCAGTCGGCGACGCTCGGGGGCAAGCCGTTCGAGCGCACGTGGCTTCGATCGGGCGAGCTGCGCCGCGGCGCAACGCTGCGTTTCACGGTCGGCGCACTGCCCGACGAGGGCTGGGCGAGCGAACCCGGGGCTGCACCGCCGGCGCAGTCGCGTTAGGTTCCGCACATGGCAAGAAACCGCAACAAGGACTTCGTCTCATTCCTGCGTTCACAGGGCCTGCGCAAGCGGGTCGCCCGCGCGATGTCGGACCTCGAAAGCGGTGGCCGCGATGCGCGCGGCAACGCCGAGGCGTTCGCGCTGCGCGTGGTGCGTGATCTGCGTGCCGCTGCCGAGGAGATCGAGAAGCGTCTCGACATCGGCGGCGCCGGCACGCGCAGCAGCGCTGCCAAGAAGGCCGCCCGCACGCGCAAGCGCGCGACGGCCAGGCGCAGCAGCGCCGCGAAGAAGGGGGCGCGCAAGTCGACCGCACGCAAGAGCACAGCGCGCAAGACGAGCGCACGCAAGACGACCGCGCGCAAGACCACGGCGCGGAAGACGACGGCGCGCAAGTCATCCCCGCGCAAGTCGACGGCGCGCAAGTCGCGCGCCCGCAAGAGCTCCTAAGCGCTCCGCGTCCTCCTCAGGGAGGACCCAAGTTCATCCGCGAGGCCGACGACCGCCGGTCGGCCTCGCCATACCTTGGCGTCCATGAACGTGATCAGCAAGGACGCCGCCTCCATCACCATCGACTCCCTGCGCGCGCGGCTCGCGGGCGACTACGTGACCCCGCAGGACGCGAGCTGGGACGAGGCCAGGCTGGCCTGGAACCTCGCGGTCGACCAGCGGCCCGCAGCCGTTGCGCTGCCCGAGAGCGCCGCCGACATCGCCGAGATCGTGCGCTACGCGCGCGCCAACGGGCTGCGAGTGGCGGCGCAGGGCACCGGCCACAACGCGTCGCCGCTCGCCGGCGACGGGCTCGAGCACACCGTGCTCGTGAAGACGCAGCGCATGCGCGACGTCCAGATCGACGCGGCCGCGCACGTGGCGCGCGCTGCCGCCGGTGCGCTGTGGGCCGACGTGACCTACCCGGCCGGCGAGCACGGGCTGGCTCCGCTCTCCGGGTCCTCGCACGACGTCGGCGTGGTGGGCTACACGCTCGGCGGCGGGGTCAGCTGGCTCGGGCGCAAGCACGGACTCGCCGCGAACAGCGTGGTGGCCGTAGAGCTGGTGAACGTCGACGGTGAGCAGATCCGCGCCAGCGCCGAGGAGAACCCGGACCTGTTCTGGGCGCTGCGCGGCGGCGGAGGCAGCTTCGGCGTCGTCACCGCGATCGAGATGAAGCTCTACCCGGTGGCGGACCTCTACGCCGGCTGGCTCATCTTCCCAATGGAGCGCGCCAGCCAGGTTCTGAACGCCTGGCGCGAGTGGGCCGACTCGGTGCCCGACGAGGTCACCTCGATCGGCCGGCTGCTTCAGGTGCCGCCGCTGCCGGACATTCCCGAGCCGCTGCGTGGCCGGCGACTGGTCGTGGTCGAGGCAGCCATGCTCATGGACGAGGCGAGCGCCAGCAGGCTGCTCGAGCCGCTGCGCGCGCTCGAGCCCGAGATGGACACGTTCGCCGCGGTGGCGCCTTCGGAGCTCCAGATGCTGCACATGGATCCGCCGCAGCCGGTCCCGGGCATCGGCGACCACATGCTGCTGAGCGACCTGACTCCGGACGGGATCGAGCGTGTCGTCGACGCCGCCGGCGCGGGCTCGACCTCGCCGCTCCTGTCGGTGGAGTTCCGTCACCTCGGCGGTGCGATCGGACGTGCGGCGATCGCGAACGGCGCCACGGCCTCGATCGATGCCCGCTTTGCGATGTTCGCGGTCGGCATGGCGATGGACCCGGTGATGGCCGCCGCCGTGTCGGCGTACCTGCCGGTGGTCAAGGACGCGCTGGCGGCCCACGACAACGGCCGCGAGTACCTCAACTTCGCCGAGCACCGGACCGATCCGCGCCGCCTGTGGCCGATGGACACCTACCACCGGCTGCGCCAGGTCAAGGCCGAGCACGACCCGCAGGACGTGTTCCTGGCCAACCACCCGGTGCCCCCGGCGGAGCGCGACTAGTCTCGGGGCTCTGGCCCGGCCGCTACTCATCGTCGACGGCGACTCGATCTTCTTCAGAGCGTTCTTCGCGCTCCCGAAGTCGATCGAGGGCGCCGACGGGCGGCCGGTCAACGCCCTGCTCGGCGCGGCCAACCTGATCCTGCGGGTGGTCGACGAGTACGACCCGCGCGCGGTCGTCGTCTGCTTCGGCCAGGAGGCGGCGCACTACCGCAAGGAGCTCTACGAGCCCTACCACGCGCAGCGCCCCGAGCTCGACCCCGACCTGGCGCACCAGTACGGCCTGGTGCACGACTGGCTGCGCTCGTTCGGCTGGACCGTGGCGACCCACGACAAGCTCGAGGCGGACGACCTGCTGGCCTCATACGGCGAAGCCGAGGCGGCTCAGGGCGGGAGCGCGATCATCATGACCGGCGACCGCGACATGTTCCAATGCGCGACCGACCGGGTGAAGGTGCTCTACGTCTCGACCGGCAAGAACATGCAGCTGATGGGACCCGCCGAGGTCGAGGAGCGCTACGGCATCCCGCCGAAGCTGGTGCCCGACTTCATCGCGCTGCGCGGCGACCCCTCCGACGGCATCCCGGGCGCGAAGGGGATAGGCGAGAAGACGGCAGCCGAGCTGCTGCGCAAGCACGGCTCGCTCGAGGACGTGATGCGCGCGGCGGTGAGCGACGCGAAGCCGTCGATCAAGAAGGCGCTGCTGGATGACCCCGACTTGATCCTGGCGTTCAAGCACATCGCAACCGTGCAGATCGTGAAGGTGAAGCCGCCGAAGGACACGCCGCTCGACCGCGAGAAGGCGGCGAAGAAGGCCGCCGAGCTCGGGATGGGCGCGCTGGCGAAGCGCCTGGCTGCAGTCCCCTGAGTGCTCTGAGCACTTTGCCGTTTCGCGTCAGTAAGACTTCTCGGCGTGGCTCCGCAGCCCGCGCTCTCCGCGGGCTTGCGCTGGCGCTTCGAGGCGCAAACTGCGGCGGCCAGGGGGTGGCTGGACTGGCGCCCGCGCCTGTCCGCTCGCGGCGCGGTTCCCGCTCCGCTCGCGGCGCGGCTCCGCTTGGCACGATCGGCTTCGGCCGCGTTCCGTGGGGACTTCTGGGTGCCCTGGCACCCAGAAGTCCCCAACGATCGCCGGATCCGCGCGCTGCCGCGTCGCGCCCGGCCCCGCGGCGAGCACGCTCGACTCAGCGAAGCCGTGCGACATAAACCACCCCATAGGTGGTCTATGTCGCACAGCCGACCCAGAAGGACCGCCCCGCGACCCCCGCGAGCGCCACATCAGCCGCCCCTTGGCCGCGGCAGTTTGCGCGCCGCGCAGCGCCAGCGCGAGCTACGCGGAGGCCACGGACGAGCACCAAGCGGAGACCGGCAGCCAAGCGGAGACCGGCAGCCAAGCGGAGACCGGCAGACAAGCGGAGACCGGCAGACAAGCGGAGACCGGCAGCCAAGCGGAGACCGGCAGACGAGCGGAGACCGGCAGACGAGCGGAGCCGGCAGATGAGCGCACCCGGCGGAAGGGCGCCGCGGCGCGTTCCAAGACGGCCGCGCGCTAGGCCGCGCGCTCGGCCTGCCGCTCGGGCGAGATCCTGATCACGTTCCAGGCGAGCCCGAGCTTCTCGAGCGCGCGGATGACCAGGCCGCCCGTGTCGAGCTGCGTCCAGCGCAGGCCGTGGAACGCCGAGCGCGGGAACGCGTGGTGGTTGTTGTGCCACGACTCGCCGAACGACAGCGGGGCGAGCCAGAAGACGTTGCGCGACTCGTCCTCGGTGGCGAACGAGCGGCGCCCGAAGAAGTGGCAGACCGAGTTGATCGAGAACGTGACGTGGTGCAGCACGAAGATCCGCACCGCGCCGGCCCACAGCGCGCACTGGAGCCCGCCCAGCAGCGTCCCGCGAACAGCGAACCCGATCGCGAACGGGACGGCGATCCCGGCCGCCAGCCACACGAAGAACAGGCGGTCGATCGCGCGCATGCCCGGATCCTCGAGCCAGTCGCGCGCGTAGCGCTCGGGCTCGGCGCGGTCCTTCAGCGAGAACAGCCAGCCAACGTGCGCGTGCCAGAGGCCCTTGATGGCGCCGATGACGCCGCGACCCGCAAGGTGGGGGCTGTGTGGGTCGCCCTCCTCGTCGGTGTGCGCGTGGTGCTTGCGGTGATCGGCCACCCAGCTCAGCACCGGGCCCTGCACCGACATCGAGCCGAAGATCGCGAACGCGTACTGCACGGGCCGCGACGTCTGGAACGCGCGATGGGTGAGCAGCCGGTGGTAGCCGACCGTGATCCCGAGCCCCGTGAGCACGTAGAGCACCGCCATAACCGCCAGGTCGAGCCAGCCGACCGCGCGGTGCCACAGCAGCACGATCGCCAGGACGAAGGCGATCACCGGCACGGCAACTCCGATCATGTTGCCGACCTTCTGTGCAGTGGAGATCCGGTGCGGTTGTTCAGCGATGGCCGTCAAGCTCGACCACTTGGTGGTAGGTCCCTCGGTTCTGCCACGGGAACGGCGGCGTGTCAACCGCGCCGAGGTCGGTGGGGACCTCCTGGTCGCAGACCGCCGGCGCCTTGCAGAGCGCGTTGACCTTCCACTGCGCCGGATCCGGCGAGCCCTGCTGCTTGGCGACGTCGGCAACCGCGGCGCGCAGCGTGGTCAGCAGGATCGTGCGGCAGCGCGAGCGCACCTTGTGCAACCGCTTTCCGCGCACGACGCCACGGGCCGGGCCGCCGCAGTAGATCTGCGAGTAGGTGCCCTTCTCCTTGCGGCCGAGCTCGTGCCGGAGGTCCTTCTGCACCTGGCTCGTCCAGTCCCAGTCGAGCCGGCCGAGTCCCAGGAACTGGCCCACGATCTTGTCGAACAGGTCCTTGCCGAAGCTCGGCTCGAACGACGCGCGCACGAAGCGCGGCCACCACGCATCCATCAGCGCCACCGCAGCGCTGTGCTCGTAGACGTTGTCGCCGTTCTCGTCGAGCCGGTGCGAGCCCGACTTGTGCCAGTCGTCCAGCAGCGACAGGTAGGCCTGATCGCCCGCGCGCGCCTTGCCGATCGCGCGGCGCATCCACGGGTAGTCCTCCTCGCCGATCAGGTCGGTGGTCGCGGTCTCGTTGACGGCCTTGGCCACGCCCGTGAGGTCGGTCTTGCCGCCGCCGGCCTTCAGCTCCGTGTTCAGGTAGCGGTGCAGGATCAACGCGCGGTGCACGGGACCGTCAGACCACTCAGTCGGGCCCTTGCGCCAGCCCGGCGCCTCCTTGTTGTTCCAGGAGATCGTAATCGGCTGGTTGGTGTCGAACGCCCGCGGCCGGTGCGACGGCGAGATCGTCTTGAAGGTGTAGTTGGAGGGGTCGAAGCCCACCCAGTCGCCCTTGCCGTCGCCGTTCATCGGCAGGTCGACGTCGGTGCCCGGCTGGTGCTTCGGGTAGAGGCCGCCCTGCATGAAGCCGGTATGGCGGTCGTCGACGTAGAACCAGTTCTCGGTGCCGGGGAACAGCCCCATGGTCTGAGCGAACGTCTTGTAGTCGGTCGGCGCGTTCTCGGCCAGGCGCATGAACGGCACGACCGCGTCGAGCTCGTGGAAGTCCACGCCCTTGGCCTTCGAGAGCGCCACCGGCTTGCCGCCGACGGTCGCGAACGCGAACACCGGTCCGTGCACCGAGCGCAGCGGCCGGTAGGTGATCTGCTCCGACGGGGTCATGTTGCCGAGCGACGGCGGCGGCGTCGTCAGCGATATGTCACGGGTGTCGAACGGGATGCACTTGCCCTTGTACATGTAGCTGCGACTGGCGGCGGTCGGCGCCGAGCCGTCCGCGTTGCAGAGGGTCTCCACGAACGTGTCCTCGTTGTCGCCGTTCGCGCTCGTGCCGCTCCAGGCGAAGTCGATGCCGTGTCCGATCAGGGGCCACGGGCTGGCTCCGGGGAAGCTCACGCCCTCCACGTCGATGCCGCCGCCGTGCATCTCCATCTCGGCGAAGATCTGCGGCGAGTAGTAGTCCACCTGCGGCCCCGCCGCCCACAGCGGCTTGCCGTCCTTCGACAGCTTGGGCGACACGGCCACGCCGTTCGACTCCTCGTGCGGGAGCGCCTGCTTGATGCGGTTGACGGTCTGGACCCACGACGCCGTCGACGCCTTCGCCGCCTGCGCGGAGCCTGCGCCGACGACCTGGGGGTTGAAGGTCTTGATCGAGCCGAGGTCGGGCAGCAGGTTGCGGCCCTTCTTCACCTTGCCGGGGCGGTCCGAGGCGAACCGCTTCAGAGCGACGGTGAGCGCCTCGGGGTCCTCGGCCTCGCGCAGGTCGTTGAAGCGAGCGGCCCAGCGCTTGCCGAAGTGCTTCTGGAACTCCAGGCGCATCTGCTCGTTGCGCTCCTCGCCGCCGTTCGAGACCGTGAACTGAGTCACGAGCAGAACGGCCATCGCCGCCGTGTCGGACACGTCCCAGGGCTGCGGCTGCACGTTCAGCGCCGCGTACTCGGCCGGCAGCTTGCTGGGATCGCTCAGGTCCTCCTTGATGCGCGCGTTGATGCCGTCGATGTAGGACTCGACGTCGTCATGGGCGCGCTGGCCCGTCGCGCCCAGGCGCTTGGGCAGGTCGTCGAACTGCTTCCGCAGTTCGGCGTCCGAGAAGTCCTGGTCGGTCAGCTGCTGGCGGTCCATGTCGGCGGCGTCCGGCCCGGTCAGCGCGGCCAGCGTGCCCTTCGCCGCGTGGCGCAGCGCGTCCATCGCGAACAGCCGCTCCTCGGCCGTCGCGTAGCCGGCGCCGAACATCACGTCCGAGCGCGTGTCGCCGTAGATGTGGGCCATGCCGAACTTCGCGTCGCGGAAGATCTGCACTCCGGGTCGCGGTGTCTCGCTGGTGCCAACGCCGCCGGGCATCGAGCCGAAGTCGGTCGGCTTGTAGAAGACGTCGAGATCCGCCGCCGTGAGCGACGACGCCCGCGGCATGATGTCCACGTAGAGCGGCTGCTGGTTCGTGTAGCTGGCGGGCGGCGTGCCGCTGGCCGTGTACTGGCCGAACTGAACGGTGTTGAGCTGCTGGCCCTCGCCCTGGGCCAGCACCGAGCGGAAGTGCCCGAACACCGGCGCGCCAACGGCGGGCGGGTCAGCGGCGTGCGCCGTCCCGGCGGTGACCGCCAAAACTGCCACACAGATGCACCCCAAGCGCCCCGCTCGCATTCCTCGGCGCAATCTGTCAGGAATGCGGCAGCGCTGCGCTGACCTCAGGCGCGTGCGCCGACCGCGTCGAGCGATGCGTCGAGCGCCATGTCCCAGGTGGCCGCCAGCGAGCCCGCCGCTGCGCGCTCGTCGCCCTCGATCCGCTCGGCCGCCTGCACAGTTTCCTGGTCGCCCGCGCGATCGGCCACGCGCTTCAGCTCTTCGTAGCTGGCGATCTCCAGGTGCTCGAAGGCGTATGCGAATCCCACGAGCTTGGCCGGGGTGTCGGGCTGCGCCTTGAAGAAGCCACCGAGGTTGAAGGCGCCCAGGCGCAGCGCGGCATCCTGGAGCTTGCTCGGAGAGGCACCGTGCGCGTCCAGCCGCGCCTGGATGATCGCCACGTGCGAGCGGGTTTCCTCGAGATGGTCGGCGAACACCTTGGCGAGCTCCGGGTCCTCCACGATCTCCGGGGCCGTCTCCAGCAGCTGGACCGCCTGGCTCTCGATCGCGTGGGCATCGGCAAGGTACTTGACAAGCTGCTTCTGGAGGTCGTCGGGCTGGAGTTCGCGCAGGGAGGCGTCGACCGCCTCGTCGAAGTGGTCGAAGATGCGGCCCTTCATCGCGATCTCCTGGGCGAGGATGGTGCGCGCCACCTCGGCGGTGTCCTGGTCACCGGCGCGGTCCGCGACGCGCCAGAGGTACTCATAGGCCGCTTCCTCCATCGCCTCGTACGCGTGCGCGTGCGCGGCGAGCTTGCCCGGCGTGTCTGGGTTGAACTTGGCGAACAGCACGAAGCCCTTGCCGGTCACGAGGCCGGCCACGTCCTTCAGCTTGTTCGGTGACTCGCCGTGCGCCTCCAGGCGCTCTTCGATCAGGCGCTTGTGCTCCTCGGTCTCGCGCTCGTGCGTGCGGAAGGCATCGGCCAGTGCGCCGCCGCCGGCCATGTCCGGCGCGCTGCGCATCTGGGCGAGCGCCTGGACCTCGATTGAGTGGACGTCGGTGAGGTACTTGTGGAGCTGTTCGTGAAGAGAGTTGTCGGCCATGTGCTCGGCCTACCCGGATTGGCGCGACCTGAACTCCCCCAGCAGGAGGCTGTAACGATCCGGACCCTCGGAGCTACCGTAGAAACATGGCCCTCTTCTTCCGTGAAAAGTCCAAGCTGATCGACGCCGAGCGCGCCCTTCCTGGCCGCTCCGAGCGCATGCGCCTGCCCGAGCGCCACTTCGTGCTGGACACCCCGCTCGAGCCTCCGTTCCCGGACGGCTTCGAGAGCGCCGTGTTCGGCATGGGTTGCTTCTGGGGCGCAGAGCGCAAGTTCTGGGAGGCCGACGGCGTCTACACCACGGCGGTCGGCTACGCGGGCGGCTACACCCCCAACCCCACCTACGAGGAGGTCTGCTCCGGCTCGACCGGGCACACCGAGGCTGTCCTCGTCGTCTGGGATCCCGCGAAGACGAGCTACGACGAGATGCTGCGCATCTTCTGGGAGAGCCACGACCCGACCCAGGGCATGCGTCAGGGCAACGACCTCGGCACCCAGTACCGCTCCGCGATCTACACGACCGATCCGTCGCAGACGGACGCCACCGAGCAGTCCCTGCGCATGTTCGGCGACAAACTGATGCAGGCGGGCTACGGGGAGATCACGACCGAGATCAAGGCCGATCAGCCGTTCTTCTACGCCGAGGAGTACCACCAGCAGTACCTGGCGAAGAACCCGAACGGCTACTGCGGCATCGGCGGCACGGGCGTGAGCTGCCCGATCGGCCTGAAGGCTTAGCGGTCAGGCCGGGTTGACCGACAGCACGGCGGCGCTGAATGGCGCCGCCAGGCTGACCGGCAGCCCGGTGTTGGTCAACTCGCGGCCCTTGAAGGTGCCGAGCACCCTGCCGCTGCGCACGTCCGTGACGGTGTAGCTGCGCCGGGCGGCCAGCCCGTGCAGGCGAACCGTCTGCGTGTCGGGCCCGTCCGCCTGGCGGAATGCGAACACGAAGCCGCGCTTGCCGGTCCACGGCTGGAACGCCGCCCAGGACTTGCCGTCGAGTGGATCCGCGCTCGTGTCCTCGTAGACCAAGCCGCTGAGCGCCGCCCGGTTGGCCTTGTACCAGGCGATCCACCACGCGGTCTCGTTGCGCTGCGGCGGCGTCAGCTTCGACAGGTCGGTCCAGAAGGTGATGTGCGACAGCAGCGACATCGGGAAGAGGTAGTCGACCGAGTACTGGTCGCTGAGCGTGTCGTCGTAGGCGCCGAATCCGATCGACGATGGCGGCAGCCACGGCGCCGCCGTCCAGATGTCGTGCAGCAGCTTCGACTGCTTGTTGCCGACGTCGTGGGTGTGCGCGTTGTCGAACCACGACGGCCCGAGCGCGGCTGATTCGAATGGCCAGGCGCGCTGGTCGTTGGTCTCGTCCAGCTCGAAGGTGACACCGGGATGGGCGATCTCGAAGCGCCGCACCAGCGCAGTGAATGCGTCCTCGTAGTCGAGGTAGTCGTGCGGCGGGCAATCGAGCCACGCCATGAAGTCGAACTTGAACTCGCGCACGTCGTAGTTCTTCACCAGCCGGTCGATCACGCCCGCGAGGTAGTCCTGGAAGGCCGGGTTGGTCGCGTCCCATACGCCCAGGCCGGCGTCGTCGGGGTCCTGCGCCGTCACGTCGCCGAGCGGTGCACAGGCCCAGTCCGGATGAGCCTTGTAGGTCTGGCTGTTCATGTTGAACTCGAGTGGCGACATCCACAGGCCCAGCTTCAGGCCGCGCGAGTGGACGTACTCGGCGAAGTCCGGTTGCCCGTCGTGGTCTGTGTCCGGGAAGCGCGCCACGTCACCGTCGCTCGAATCGGCGTCCCAGTTCCAGTCACCCGACTCACCGCCCGCGCCGCCCTGCCACTGGTCGTCGATCATGAACGTCTCGAGCCCCAGGTCCTTCGCGATGTCCACCTGTGCGCGCAGCTTCGGGTTGTCGCTCAGGTCGTCGCTGTGGCTCCACGGATGGAAGGTGTTGAGCCCCACGCTGCGCGGGAAGCGCGGCATCTCGTTGGCCGCGAACTCCTTGACGAACGCGGCGCCGGCACCCTGCTCGCCACCGGTGTAGACGCCCGTGTATGCGCGGCCCAGCCGCAGCGTCCCGAGCGGCGCCACGAGCCGGGCACGCACCGGCACCGGGTAGGCGGGGTTGTCCACGCGGTTGTAGTTCGGCGGGTCGGTCAGCAGCGGGCCGCCGTCGAAGGCGTCACGGGCGTGGTCGACGCCCACCCAGGTGCGCGAGCCCGAGCGCCCCGCCCGGCTGGGCGATCCGCTGCGGCGCTCCGATACGAAGAACCACCCCGCGCCCGAGCCGTCGTCGTAGCGCGCAACCTCGGCCTCGTCGTCGAAATCGCCGGCCTCGGACGTGGCGACGCGATAGTCGTCGCGCCAGTCCGAGCCGCCGTGATAGGTCAGGACCGTGGCCGTCGCCCGCGCGCCCGAGCTGAGCTCGTCCAGCGAGTAGGACGCGATTCGCAGCGGCGCCGGGCTGCCGTTGTGCAGCACGGAGGTCACGCCGATCACAGCGGCGCCGGGACGCAGCGTGTAGGTGCGCTCGAGCGTGATCAGCCCTGTCGGGTCGAGCCGGTAGCTGAAGACGAGCTGGACACCGCGGCGGCGGGCCGGCCGGGCTGGATCAGCGGGCTCACGCCGCGCGCTCACGCTGCGCAGCTGCCAGAGGTTCGTGGACGAGGTTGCGACGCCGTTCAGGTCGAGAGCGAAGTCAGGCGAGTTGCCATCGGCCCACTCGCGCCCATTGCCGTCGCGCAGCGACGTCGTGACGACCCCTGGAGCGGACAGCCGCCAGCTGCGCGCGATCTGGCCGTCGCTCAACGTGGCGCTGGTCGAGCTCGTGGAGGCGCGGTCGCCGCCGCTCGTGACGGTCGCCGCCGAAGCGCCGGCCGGAGCCAGGAGCAGCAACAGGCCGGCAAGCAGCACGCCTCTCATCCCTCGCAGAACGGCCGCGGCTGGGTCGCGCTTTCAGGAAGGATTCAGCTTCCTGGCGTATCTCTGCACCGTGGCACGCCGCGCAGCCGCCGTCAGCCTCCTGCTAGCGCTCGCGTCGCTCGCGCTGCCGTCGGGGCCGAGCTACGACCCGTACGCCTGGCTCGTCTGGGGCCGCGACCTCGCACACCTCGATCTGGTCACGAGCGGATCGGGCACGTCATGGAAGCCGCTGCCCGCGCTGGTCGACGCGCTCTTGACGCCCCTCGGCGGCGCCGCGGCGGACGGCTGGCTGGTCATTGCCCGCGCCGGAGCCCTGTTCGCGCTGTTCATGGCGGCCCGGCTGGCCTGGCGCTTGGCGCCGCGGCCGCAGCGCGCGCTGGCGGCCGTGCTCGCGCCGTTGCTCCTTGCGCTGACGCACGAGTGGGTGCGGCGCAGCGGCATCGGCGACGCGGAGGGCCTGATGACCGCGTGCGGGTTGCTCGCGATCGACCGCCACCTGGACGGGCGCCGCGGCCAGGCCTGGTTGCTGCTCGTGGCCGCAGGGCTGATCCGCGTCGAGGTGTGGCCGTTCGTCCTGGCCTATGGGCTATGGCTGTGGACGCGGCGCGACGGTCCGCGCACCGCGATCGCAGCGGGTGTGGCGCTCATCCCGCTGCTGTGGTTCGGCGGCGACTGGGTGGGCTCGGGCCGCCTGACGACGGCTGCCGACCGCGCCCTGCGGCCGGTCCCGGGCTCGCCGGGCGCAGCCGCCCATCCGGCCCTGGCGGTGCTCGGCGAGGCGGCCGGCATGCTCCCGCCGCCGGCGTGGATCGGCCTGGCGATCGCCTGCGCCACGGCCGTGCGCCGCCGCCGTCAGGGCGACCGGGTGCTGCTCTCGTTCGCAGCCGCCGCGGCTGTCTGGACGCTGGTTGTCGCAGCCATGGCCGAGCGCGGCTACGCGGGACTGCCGCGCTTTCTGTTCATGGCCGCGGCCCTGGAGGCGGTGATGGCCGCCGTCGGCTGGGCGCGAGCGGCCGGCGCGCTCGGTGGGCTCGCGCGGAGCGTGCCCGCGCGCCGGGCGCTCGCGGGCGCGGCGGTGGCCGCTGCGCTTGCGCTGACGGCCGCCGGCTCGATCTCCTACGCCCAGCGGCTCCCGTCGGACTGGGCGGCCATCGATCGCGTGGCGGACTCGGACGCGCGGCTCGAGCGCAGCGTCCGCGCGGCCGGCTCGGCGCAGGCCCTGGCCCGCTGCGATCCGCAGGCCACGAAGTGGTACCTCGTGACGGCGCTCCAGTGGGATCTGGACGTCACACACGGTCGGGGAGCGGCCCGGAGCGGGTGCGGATCCCGCTCCTAGACCCGCGCGGGGCCTCAAATTGCCTATTAGGCAATTTTGCGACTTTGTGCGGGCATCACTCAAGGTAGATACCTACCCCGTCGATACTGACGCATGTCGTACATGGTGAGCCGAGCCTCGATCGTGTCGGTGGTGCCGCGCCTGCGCTCGCAGCGCGTCGCCAGCGCCAGCGCGAAGACGGCGGCCTACCTGGCAGTCGGTGTTGCCGCCGCGTGGCATCTCGTGGCGCTAGCGGTCGTCGGTGCGGGGCTCTACCTGACCGGGGCCGACATCGCGACAGGCCAAACGCTGCATCCCGTCGACGCGCTGCCCGGCGCGATTGCCCTGTTCGTCCTGCTCACGCTGCGGCCCCGCGGCCACCGCTTCATCGTGCCCGGCCCGCGCCTGCTGCGCGGCGAGCACCCCGCTTTCTTCAGGGCTCTCGACGAGGCGACCAGCGCGGTGGGGCTGGCCCGCTACGACGAGGTCTACGTCGATGCAACCGCGCACGGCCGCGTGGTCCAGCGCGACGGTGTCTTGGGCATCGGTGGCCGCCGCACGCTCGTGATCGGCGCCCCGCTGCTTCAGACGATGTCGGTGGACCACCTGAAGGCGCTCGTCGCCCACGAGGCTGCGCGCTACCACGGTCCGCTGAACGATCTTGCTGCGCTCGTCGAGCGCACTCGCGCGCGTATGCGCGCGGGCCTCGACGAGCTCGCCGGTGGTGGCGGGGGCTTGACCAGCCTGCCGTTCCAGATACTCGCCGGCTTTTTTCTCCGGACCACGAGTGCGTTCAGCCGGGATCACCGGTTTGCAACGGACGCCCTGGTTGCCCGGAACATCGGGGGCTGGCAGATGGTGGAGATGCTCCGCCTGACCAGCGGCCTGCCCTCGATCCTCGAGGCCTACGGCTCGGTTTATGCCGGGCGCAACGGCCCGCGCTTCGAGGACTACGTCGTGAGCGAGGACGCTGCGCGCGTGCTCGCTTTCGCTCGCTTCCGCGACTCCGAATCCACGGCCGCGAGCACAGCCGAACCGCACGTCGACGAGCGACTGCACCGCCTGCACCAGGCCGCGGCGGACAGTTGCTCGCTCGACGAGCGGCCGGCAGCCGAGCTGCTGCACGGGTTCCCAGACCTCGCCGCTCGGCAGATGGCAGACCGCTTCGCGCTGCGTTAGGCAGCCAGGTCGATCGCCAGGCCTAGGTACTCGTCGGCGCGCGTCGTCAGGCGGACCAGGCCGTAAACGGTCAGGATCGCTCGCTTGAGCTCGGTCGGATCGTCGCTGCCGTGGGCGGCCCGAAGCAGCTTCACGAGCTCAGCCACCTCGTCGAGCGGCACCTCGTCGAGCGCCCGCGAGCCCAGCTCGCGCACGCGGACCGCGGGCTGGTCGGGCAGGCGCACCATGTCGCCGCCCTGCCAGGGGATCTCCGCCTCGCGCGTGAGCGTGACCTTGCCCTCGCGCGCCAGCCAGTAGATGGCTGACGACAGCGGAGCCTTCGCCACGCTCGTGAGCTTGCGCCCGCCGGCGGCACGGTTGTAGAGCGCGTACGCGCGCGTGGCCGTCATCGGGCCCTCCGCCTCGACGATCTCGAGCATGGCCTGCATGATTCGCGGCCGCGGCGTGTTGCGCGGGTCGCCCACCTGGTGGGCGCGCCACGTCTCGTACGGGTCGAGAGCGATCGCGGCGGCCGGCGCTTCAACCGCCGGGGCCGGGGCTGGAGCCGATGGTCGTGCAGGCGCCGTCGCGCCGGCCCAGTCGGCGATCGGCCAGCCGGCCCCGGCGGCTGCAAGCGCATCGGCGCTGCGCGCCTGCTCCGCCAGGGTCAGCACCGGCACCCGCGCCAGCTTCGTCAGCAGCTCGCGCTCGTCCAGCTGCACGCGGTTGGGCGGCTCCGGCCAGCCGGTCAGGACCACGGCTGCAACCGCCAGGCCGGCGGCACGTGCGGCGTCGCCCGCGCTGCGCACCTGCCCGGCCACGCCGCCGGAGGCGCGGGCCGCGATCACCAGCGGCAGGCCGAGCTCGCGCGCGAAGTCGCGGTTGGAGTAGTGCTCGGTCAGCGGCGCAAGCAGGCCGCCTGGCGCCGCCGCGACCAAGAGCCCACCGTCCGCCGTCGCGCGGGCGTCCTCGATCAGCGCTGCCGGATCGAGCTGCGTCCCGGCGTGGCGCGCAGCGATCGCGGGGGAGGCCGCCGTACGGAACAGGTGCTTGGAGACGAACGGCTGGCCGCTGACCGCCGCGATCAACACGGACTCGGCCTCGGCGCCCGGGCCGAGCGCCGCCGTGACGTAGAGGCGCGGATCCTGGCCCGCCGTGCGCGCGCCGGCGCAGGCGGCAGCGGCCACCAGGGCCTCGCCCGAGTCGAGGCCGCAGCCGACGACGGTGATCCCGCGCATCGACGGCATTCAACCGCGGCTCCGCGATACTCGCGTCCATGCCGGCAACGGTTGACGAGCTCGTGGTGGCGGATTCGCCCGTCCTCTGGGAGTCGCTCGGGTTCCGCGTGGAGGGCAGCACCTGCGACATCGGCACCGTGCGCGTGCGCCTCGACCCGGACGCCGGCAAGCGCGTTGCGGGGTGGTCGCTGCGCGGGATCGACGTGGACGACCTGGATGGCCTGGCCACCACGATCTCCGTCAGCGATCCGCGCGCGGCGGCAGGCGTTCACCCCAACGGCGTGACGAGGGTCGACCACGTGGTCGCGTTCACGCCCGACCTCGACCGGACCGTGGCGAAGCTCGAGGGCGCGGGCCTGGACCTGCGCCGCGTCCGCGAGGAGCCGACGCCCGCGGGTGCGCCACGGCAGGCGTTCTTCCGGCTCGGCGAGGTGATCCTCGAGTGCGTGCAGATGCCCGACTCGCCCGAGCTAGACCGCTCGCGGAACGCTCACCTGTGGGGCCTCGCGCTCCAGACGATGGACATCGCGCTGACCCAGGCGACGCTCGGCTACCGGCTGGGCCGCCCGCGGCCAGCCGTGCAGGAGGGGCGCATGATCGCGACGCTCAGCAAGGACGCGGGCTCGTCGCTGCCGCTGGCGTTCATGACGCCGGATCGAAGCGCTTCCCAGCCGGGGTAGCGCGGGCGCCCGCGGTGCGCAGGCTGCGGTCGGGCGTGCGCGGTCCGAGCGCGAAGCGCGGGTCCGGCGGCTCATCGCCGGACAGCCACGCGACCATGCGCTCAGCCAGCGCCGGGCCGTGCTTGAAACCGTGTCCCGACCCGCCGCCGACGATCCACACGTGCTCGTGCTCGGGATGCGGCGCCGCCACGAAGTGCGTGTCGGCCGTCAGCTCGTATGGGCATGGCCGCCGCGCTCGCACCGGCGCGTCGCGGAGCGCCGGGAAGCGCTCCGCCACGTAGCGGCGCAGCGCGGGCTCGGTGGCACCGCCAAGGTCGCCGAGCGCGTCCGGGTCTGCGTCGGTGCCCTCGGCGTCGGTCGCCGCCTTGAAGCCGTGCGTCTCGAGCGCGCCGTGGCCGTAGAACGAGCGGTCGTAGTCGACCCAGCCAGGGGTGTTCGCCCACGCCTCGCCCGCGTCGAGGAAGACCACCTCCTGGAGGGTCGGGCGCACGTCGGCGAGCCCGGGGAAGAGCTTCGGCAGCCACGGCCCGCAGGCCCATACGATGCGATCGGCCTCGAGCATCTCGGCCATGTCGCACGCGCGACCCTGGTCGCTCGGCGCGTGCACGCGGTCGCCGGCGGCTGCGCGCGGCTGCGGACGAAGCGCGCCCCAGCCGCGCGCGCCTGCTCGGCTAGCACCTGCACGCCGCGCGCGGCGAAGAGCACGCCGGCTTTCGGGCTCGAACAGCACCCAGGCCAGATCCTCGGTGCCGAGCGAGGGGTAAAGACGCTGTGCGGCGCCCGGGTCGAGCCGCTCGACGGCGATGCCCTCGGCTCTGAGCACACGCTCCGAGTCAGCCTCCCAGCCGTCGTCGCCGTGAGCGAACCAGGCCACGCCGACCTCGGCGATCAGCGTCGGGTCGATCTCGCGCCAGAGCTCGCGTGCGCGCCGGGCGGAACGCGCGTACCACGCCTCCGAGCCGTGTGCGAAGCGGATCAGACGCGACTCGCCGCCCGACGACGACCCGTCCCATCCCGGCGCCTCCTGCTCCACGACGGTCACCTCCCAGCCGTCGAGTGCGAGTCTGCGCGCCAGCGACATGCCGAACACTCCGGCCCCGACTACGACTGTGCTTGGCATGGCGTAACGGTACGCGCGCGGCGGAGACATATCTTGTGGAGGATCAAACGAAGGAGACCATGAGCCCGCAAGTGGAGAAGACAGACGCAGAGTGGCGTGAGGAGCTCTCGCCCGAGCAGTACGACGTGCTGCGCAAGCAGGGCACCGAGCGGCCGTTCACCGGCAAGTACTGGGACGTCAAGGACGACGGCATGTATCACTGTGCCGCCTGCGGCGCGGCGCTGTTCAGCTCGGACACCAAGTTCGAGTCAGGCACCGGCTGGCCGAGCTTCTACGAGCCGGCCGTGAGCGAGAACGTCGAGACGCACACCGATCGCTCGCTCGGAATGACGCGCACCGAGGTTCGCTGCGCCAACTGCGGCGGGCACCTCGGGCACGTGTTCGACGACGGCCCGAACCCGACCGGCCAGCGTTTCTGCATCAACAGCTGCGCCCTCGATCTGAAGCAGGATTAGGTACCGATTAGCTGCAAGCTGGGGTGAGCGCCCCCCGTTTAGCGGGGGATGAAGCGCTCACTCCTGCTCGCACTCCTCGCCTCCGCCGTGCTCACGTCGTCCGCCGCCGCAGCGGGCGACACCCAGAGCCCATACGCGAAGTGCGACAACCTCGATCCGGCTGTCTGCCTCCAGCCGTTCCCGAACAACCTCTTCACCAAGCCGGCAGACACCGACACCGGGCTGAAGGTGCACTTCGCCCTCGGGTCGATGCCGCACAACGTGGCCGGCAAGCCGATCCAGCCAGGCCAGTGGAACCGCAGCGACGGCTTCTCGCCCGGCTCGCTCATCACCACCTACGTGCCGGGCCTCGACCTCGACCGGACTCACGGCGTTCCGATCAACGACCTCAGGCACACCTACGACCACGACGCGGCGGTCGTCGTGATCGACGCCAAGACGCTGGAGCGCAACCTCATCTGGACCGAGATGGACTCCGGCGCGTCGAGTGACGCGACCCGCAACCTGATCGTCCGTCCCGCGAAGAACTTCCGCGAAGGCCACACCTACATCGTCGCCCTGCGCGACCTGAAGGACAAGGACGGCAACACGATTCCCGCGGGCGACGCCTTCCGCGGCTACCGCGACGGCACCACCAACGACGCCCGCTCGGCGCACATGCAGCGGATCTTCAGCCGCCTGAAGAAGGCAGGCATTTCGACCAAGAACCTGTTCCTGGCCTGGGACTTCACCGTCGCAAGCGAGCGCAACCTGAGCGAGCGGATGCTCGACATCCGCGACGACGCGTTCTCGCAGCTCGGCGACACCAACCTCAAGGACATGAAGATCCAGGGCTCCGCGCCGTCGTTCAAGGTGTCGCGGGTCGAGACCTCGGACGACCTGAAGGCCAGCGGCATAGCGCGCGTGGTCACCGGCTACTTCCAGGTCCCGTGCTACCTGTCAACGCCCACCTGCCAGCCGGGCGGCAGCTTCGTCTTCAAGCCGGGCACGAACCAGCCCGTGCAGCTTCCCGGCAACACCTACACGGCGCGCTTCGTCTGCAACGTCCCCGAGGCGTCGCTGGCCGCGCCCGGCACGGCGTCGCTCTACGGCCATGGCCTGTTCGGCTCAACCGGCGAGATGGGCCAGGGGCAGCTCAAGGCGTTCGGCAGCGAGCACGACTTCGTCTTCTGCGGGACCACCTGGGCGGGCATGGGCTGCGAGCTCGACGACCCGCCGCAGGACGAGCAGGGCTTCCAGAACCTGCTGTCCGACCTTCAGGCCGGCGGCGTGCCCGACGCCAACTGCGACATCCCGAACGTGGTCACGGCGATCACCGACCTGTCGCGCTTCCACACGATGATCGACCGCGTGCAGGAGGGCATGCTCGCCTTCCTCTATCTCGGGCGGCTGATGGCGCACCCGGATGGGCTGGTCTCAGACCCGGCGTTCCAGAACGACCAGGGGCAGCCGGTCATCAAGACCGGCCGCAGCTACTACGACGGCAACAGCCAGGGCGGCATCATCGGCGGCTCGCTGGCCGCCGTGATGGTCGACGGCGATCGCGCCTCGATCGGCGTGCCCGGCATGAACTACTCGACGCTGCTCCAGCGCTCGACCGACTTCGGCCGCGGCACCGACGACGAGTGCACACGGGCGCTGAACGGCGATCTGCCCTCGTACGCGTGCCTGGTCTACAAGGCCTACCCGAACGAGGCCGAGCGCCAGCTGATCTTCGGCCTCATGCAGATGCAGTGGGATCGCGGCGAGGCCGATGGCTACGCCGAGCACATGACCGACGATCCGCTGCCGAACACGCCCAAGCACAAGGTGCTGATGAACCTGGCGTTCGGCGACCACCAGGTCTCGAACTGGGCCGCGGCGGTCGAGGCGCGCACGATAGGCGCCAGCCTGCGTACGCCCACCCTCGACACCTTCCGCGATCCGACCGGCGGCAAGCAGTACTTCGGCGAGATCCCCAGGATCAAGCACTACCCCTTCGACGGGTCGGCGATCACGGTCTGGGACTCGGGGCCGATCCGTGACGACTGCAGCCACGGCACCGCCGCACCGCTGCTCATCAACGAGCCCGCCTTCGGCGGCTGCCCGGCCGGCTCGCCTCAGGACCAGTGGGGTGGGGCGGATCCGCACGAGGAGCCTCGCAACACCGTCGCCGACCGCGCGATGAAGGCGATCTTCCTCGCGCCGGGCGGCGCCGTGACCGACCAGTGCGGCGGCGCGCCGTGCCATTCCCGCGGCTGGATGGGCGCTCCGTGAGATAGCGTCGGGCGCGTGGACGTCTTCCGCACGCCCGACGATCGCTTCAAGGACCTGCCGGACTTTCCCTGGGCTCCGCACTACCACGAGTGGGAGGGGCTCAGGCTGGCCTACCTCGACGAAGGCGAGGGGCAGCCCGTCGTGATGTTCCACGGCGAGCCGAGCTGGTCGTTCCTCTACCGCAAGATCATGGGAGTGCTGCTGGAGAAGGGTTACCGCTGCATCGCGGTCGACATGCCCGGCTTCGGCCGCTCCGACAAGCCCACCGACATCGGCTGGTACACCTACGACCGCCACACGGCTGCCGTGCTGTCGGTGCTCGAGGCGCTCGACGTGCGCGACGCGGTGTTCGTCGTCCAGGACTGGGGCGGCCCGGTGGGTCTGCGGATCGGCACGCTGGAGGCGCCCGAGCGGGTCTCGCGCTTCATCGCGATGGACACGGGGCTCTTCACCGGCCGCCAGCACATGAGCGGCGGCTGGCATGCGTTCCGGGACTTCGTCGAGCGCACCGAGGACCTGCCGATAGGGATGCTGATCAAGAACGCCTGCGCGACCCAGGTCTCCGACGAGGTGATCGCCGCCTACGAGGCGCCGTTCCCGAGCGTGGAGTCGAAGGCGGGCGCGCGCGCGTTCCCGCTGATCCTCCCGCTGACCCCCGAGGACCCGGGCGCCGACGCCGGCCAGGCGGTGGCCGAGGCGCTGCGCAGCGACGAGCGCCCGGCGCTGCTCATGTGGGGCGACTCCGATCCTGCGCTGCCGCTGGACCCGGTCGGGCGGACGGTGCAGTCGCTGTTTCCGACGGCCGAGGCGCTGACCGTGATCCACGACGGCGGCCACTTCCTCCAGGAAGACCAGGGCCACGAGATCGGCGCCTTGATCGCCGACTGGCTGGCGCACACCTGAGCCAGTGGACATTCGCGTCCGGATGGTGCTGCTGGGCCTCGTGCTCGGCGTCTTCGTCGCAGTGATAGTGGCCGCGCACGGCTGCAACGGCGACCGCGGCCACAAGCGGACCTTCCACGGCTCCACGGCGCCGCCGCGCCTGGCCGTGCTGAGCGCGCGCTAGGACGAGTGCAGCCGCGAGCGCAGGACGCGCTCACGCATTGCCCAGCGCTTGCCGCACTCGGCCTCGACGAGCCAATAGCCGTCGAAGTGAGGCGCCTCGCCGACCACCCGGACGACCTCGCCGGCATGGCAGCCACGGGCCTGCCGGAAGCGGCGGCCACTCATGTGCGGGCGGGCGTTGTCGTGGTTGTGCATCACCGTCCTCCGTCTGAATACCCGGTGGGCGGCGAAAGTTGCATGTGGCGGTGCCGCCGGCGCCGCTACCGTCACCCCACCGATGGCGCCCCGCGCTCGCATCCACGTGGACGACCTTGTGAACGCCGGCGCCAACGCGTGGGACCTGTTCGTGGGCGACGGCGTCGCTCAGATGCACCCCACCAGCAGGGCGATCGTCGACGAGGGGCCTCAGCGGACGGTCAGCCGCTACCTGCGCCGCGGCTGGCAGCCGTCGCACTCGACGCCGATACTGCTCGTGCCGCCGCTCGCCGCGCCGGCCTGGTGCTTCGACCTGCGCCGCGGGTGCAGCGTCGCCGAGCACCTGCTCGCACGCGGCTACCCGACCTACGTCGTCGACTACGGCGCGATCGCTTTCAGCGACCGGGCGCTGGGGCTGGAGCACTGGGTCGACGAGGTGATCCCGAGGGCGATCGAGGCCGTGGTGCGGGACTCGGGGCGCGACGAGATCCAGCTCGTCGGCTGGTGCCTGGGCGGCATCATGTCGCTGCTCGCCACAGCCGCGCGCGAGCTGCCCGTGCGCTCGGTGGCCATGATTGCCAGCCCGTTCGACTTCACGCGCGTGCGCATGGCGGCGCCGATCCGGCGGCTCGCCTCGCTCACGGGCGGCGCGCTCGGCACCGCGCTCTACCGCGCGCTCGGCGGGGCGCCCGCGCCGCTCGTCAGCCTGGGCTTTCGCGCGACCGCGCTCAACCGCTACGTGACGAAGCCGCTCGTGACGACCCAGCACCTGCACGATCGCGACTGGCTCGCGCACTCACAGGCGGTCGACGAGTACATGGCGAGCATGCTCGCCTACCCGGGCCGCACGTTCGGCCAGCTCTACCACCAGTTCTTCCGCGTGAACGAGCTGGCCGGCGGCACGCTCGAGCTCGGCGATCACCACATCGATCTCGCGAACGTGACCGCGCCCGTGCTGGCCGTCGCGGGCAGCTCCGACGTGCTGGCGCCGGTCGAGGCCGTGGAGCACGTCGGCTCGCTGCTGCCGGGCTCGCCCGACGTGCGGCTAGAGACCGCGCCCGGCGGCCACCTCGGTGTGCTCACGGGCCGCAGCGCCATCCGCTCGACCTGGATCTTCCTCGACGAGTTCCTGGCCGACTACGACGGCGACCACGCCTGCCTGCGGCCTGGAGCGAGCCGGCCTGAGCGGCCTCGGTCAGCTCCGTCCGTATCCGCTTGGAGATCTCCGCCGCCGCCATCAGCAGGAACTCGAGCTTCCCGGCCTCGCCGCAGTGCCCCGGGATGAACACGACGAGCATTCCGGCCCGGATCTCGAAGCCGGGCTCGAGTGGATGGTCGGCCAGCCAGACAACGAACGACGGCGCGAACAGCTGGCGCAACACGACCTCGTCCTGGCTCTCCTCGGCCCAGAGCTCGTAGCGCTCGTGGAAGGCGATCGATTCGAGCTCGATCTTCTTGAGGTTGTGCCCGCGGAGCCAGTTGGCGTCGCTGTCCAGGTGGTCGAACAGGCCGCGGCGCCGCCGCAGGTAGATGCCCTCGAAGCGCGACATCCCGTGCTCGCCCACGTCGACGGTCGCGATTGTGAAGTCGGTTGACTCCCACGTGTCCGGCTTGTCGCCGTTCTCGTGCTTGACCTCGTACGTGTACCACCCGAGCGCATGGCCATCCGACTCCATCCAGTTGTCGCAGTGGCGCCGGTCGCCACCCGACAGCAGCGGCGTGAAGCCATCGAGCGAGTACTTCGACCACAGCTTGAGCTTGTGGGTGTCGGCGAAGATCGAGAAGAACTCGTGCTCGGAGTCCGCGCTGGCCTTCAGCCAGGCGAAGAGCACCATCGCGAGTGCCACGGCCAGCGGACCGCCGATCATGATCCCGGCGTTGTGGCCGGCCGCCCCGATCGTGAACGCGATCGCCGCCGCGATGGCCGCCCCGACGAGGTAGCTGCCCGACCCGATCAGGGTCTGGAAGTGCGCGCTGCGCGTGCTGTGGACGTTCGCGGGAAGCGCTCGGCTCACGAGAACGAGACCTGCGGGACCTCACGGTCCGAGGCGACCTCGATCTGGAAGAACTCGCGCGGGCCGAAGTCGCCGCGCGCCGCGACGATCGAATTCGGGAACACCTGGCGGCGCGTGTTGTAGATCTGCACGTTCGAGTTGTAGATGCGCCTCGACGCCTGGATCTCATCCTCGATCTCCGCGAGCTGCGCCTGGAGCTGGAGGAAGTTGTCGGCGGCGCGCAGCTGCGGGTACTGCTCGGCCACGGCGTTGATTCCACCGAGCGCCGAGGTGAGCGACGACTCCGCCTGGGCGCGCTGCGCCGGCGGCGCGTTCTCGGCCGCGACCGCATGCGCGCGGGCGTCGGTGACCTTGGTGAGCGTCCCCTGCTCGTGCGCCGCGTAGCCCTTCACGGCCTCCACGAGGTTGGGCACCAGGTCGTGGCGGCGCTTGAGCTGCACGTCGATCCCGCTCCATGCTTCGTCGCAGCGGTTGCGGGCCCCGATCAGCGAATTGTTGATCAGGATGTAGCTCAGGACGAGCAGCACCAGCACCGCGATCACGACGTAGACGATCGTCACGGGCGCAACCCTAACCGCGCCGGCGGCCGGCGGGTAGACCGCGCACCGAACCGCCGTTAGCCATCATTCATCAGCAGTGATGGTCGTGATGACACCCGGCGCCACGCAGCAGCAGGTCGATGCCGTGGTCACGCGCCTCGAGACGACGGGCGTGCACGTGGTCGTGATGCCGGGCGAGCTGACCACGGCGATCGGGGCGATCGGCGACCCCGCCGGCGTGGCCGAGCTGGGGCTCGAGGTGATGCCCGGAGTCGACCGGATCGTCCCGATCTCACGCCCGTACAAGCTGGCGAGCCGCGAGCTCGGTGGCCGCGAGCACTCGATGATCACGGTCGACGGGCGCACGGTCGGCCCCGAGACCTTCACCCTGATCGCCGGCCCGTGCACCGTCGAGACACGCGACCAGACCCTGGCCGTGGCGCGTGCGGTGAAGGACGGCGGCGCGACGATGATGCGCGCGGGAGTGTGGAAGCCGCGCACCTCGCCGTTCTCGTTCCCGGGCCTGGGCGCCGAGGGGCTCGAGATCGTGCGCGAGGCAAAGGCCGAGGTGGGCCTGCCGGTGGTGACCGAGCTGACCACGCCCGAGCACGCGGAGGCGCTGGCGGAGGTCGTCGACGTGATCCAGGTCGGCGCGCGCAACATGCAGAACTACTCGCTGCTCCAGGTGGTGGGCCGGCTCGGCAAGCCGGTGCTGCTCAAGCGCGGGCTGTCCTCCACGCTCGACGAGCTGCTCCAGGCCGCCGACTACGTGCTCAAGGAGGGCAACGAGCAGGTGATCCTCTGTGAGCGCGGCATCCGCACGTTCGAGACGGCCACACGCTTCACGCTCGACCTCTCGGCGATCCCCTGGCTCAAGCTGCACAGCCACCTGCCCGTGATCGTCGATCCCTCGCACGCGGCTGGCGATCGCCGGCTGGTCGAGCCGCTGGCGCGCGCCGCCGCCGCCGTGGGGGCCGACGGGATCATCGTGGAGATCGCCGAGGACCCGGAGCTGGCGCTGTGCGACGGCCCGCAGCAGCTCTACGCGCGCGACTTCACCGAGTTCGCGCGCTCGGTCGTGGCGCATGCTTCGCTCGTGGGCAGAACGCTCGCTTAGGATCGCCCCATGACAGACGCGCGCGAGCTGGTCGATGCCATCGGCAAGGCGGGTGGCAGCTATCCCGGCCACCGCGCCGCCCACGCGAAGGGCGTGAGCCTGAGCGGCACGTTCACGCCGTCGGAGCACGCGCGCGACCTCACGCGCGCAGCCCAGTTCGCCGGCGGGGAGCTGCGGGTGACCGCGCGTTTCTCGAACGGCGGCGCCAACCCGGAGTCCAACGACGCGGGCATCGGCGACGGCCGCGGCCTGGCGGTGAAGTTCTACCTGCCCGGCGGCAGCACCACCGACATCGTCGGCCTGTCGATCCCGGTCTTCTTCGTGCGCACACCCGAGGAGTTCCTAGAGTTCACGCTTGCGCGCGCTCAGTCCTTCGAGAAGGTGGGCGAGTTCGTGGCCGCCCATCCCGCCACCCAGCAGGCTGTTCAGCTGATTGCGCCGATGCTGATCCCGCCGCGCAGCTACGCGACGATCGCCTACAACTCGATCCACGCCTTCAAGCTCGTGAACGCCGACGGCGACGAGCGCTGGGTGCGCTGGCGCCTGGCTCCGGAGGCCGAGATCGAGTGGCTGCCCGAGGACGAGCGCGACGACACGGGGCGCGACTTCCTCCAGGGTGAGATTCTCGAGCGCGTGCCGGTGCGATTCACGCTGCTGGCCCGGCTGGCGCCCGACGGCGCCCCCACCGACGACCCGACCGCCGCCTGGCCCGAGGACGGCGAGGCGATCGACATGGGCACGATCGAGCTGACGGGGCCGGAGAGCCGGCGCGAGCACGGCGACGACGTGATGGTGATGGACCCCACGCGCGTGACCGACGGGATCGAGCTCTCCGACGACCCGATCCTGCACGTGCGCAGTCACGCGTACTCGGTTTCGGTCGAACGGCGCTCCGGAGTGCCGCGCCCCGCCTGACCCGGCGCCTGCGACAGGGCCGATGAGGTCTAATGGACCGATGCGGCTGGCGATCTGGGTAGCAATCGTCTTGACAACTTGCCTGGTGGCACTGGCACCGGCTGCGTCGGCAGGGACCGTGTGCGAGGCCGGCGGCGTGGCCACGTTCGAAGCCTCCGATGTGGCCGCCGGCTGCCCGGCCGGCACGAATGACACGAGCGAGATCAACTCACTCACCGTCACCACCAATGCGTTCGGAGCCGTCGTCTTCACCGACGTCCATCTGGTCTCGGACGGCGATGGGGCGGGGGGCTGCACGGCTGCCGGCAACACCGGCACCTGCCCAGGCCCCGTCGCCGGCATCACCTTCGACCTCGGCGACGGGAACGACAACGCGGCCGTGAATGCGGCGCTGCCGGTCTCCGCCGGGAACGGCGGGGCCGGCAACGACCACCTGACGGGCGGCCCGCTGGCCGACACGCTCCATGGCGACGCCGGTGACGACTCGCTCGTCGGCGGGGCGGGCGACGACGCCCTCTTCGGCGGCGACGGTGACGACACCGAGAACGGCGGCGACGACCAGGATCGGCTCGACGGCGGCGACACGTGCAGCGAGTCGGCCGGCAACGATTCCCTGAACGGCGATGGCGGTGACGACCAGCTCTGCGGCGGCGCCGGGCCCGGGACTGGGCCGGACAACGACGTGCTGAGCGGCGGCGACGGCGAGGATCACGCCTACTACCTGCGCGCGGGGCGCGTCACGATCTCGCTGGACGACGCGGTGGGCGACGGCGCGCCCGGCGAGGCCGACAACGTCCGCTCGGACGTGGAGGACATCACGAGTGGCGGCGGCGACGACAGCCTGATCGGCAGCGGTGCGCGCAACGTGCTGGACGGCGGGCGTGGGAACGACAGCCTGGCCGGCATGGGCGGCAACGACGTGCTGATCGACTCTGGCTCGGACGCCGCAGCCGACACGCTCGACGGTGGGCCGGGCGACGACATGCTGTCCGCGGGGCGCGGCCCGGACACCTACATCGGCGGCGACGGCGAGGACGCGGTGGTCGACTATGCCGCGCGCGCCTTCCCCGTGACGGTCACCCTCGACGACGTGGCGAACGACGGCGCTGCCGGAGAGGGCGACAACGTCGGCTCCGACGTGGAGGACGTGACGGGCGGCTCGGGCGCGGACACGCTGGTCGGAAACGACTCCGACAACGAGCTCGACGGCGGCGCGGGTGACGACAACATCCAGGGTGCGGGCGGGAACGACGGCCTGGTCGGCGGCGCGGGACGCGACACGATCGACGGCGGCACCGGGCGCGACTTCCTGAGCGGCGGCGCAGGCGCCGATCACCTGATGACGCGCGACGGGGCCACCGACCGGGCCGACTGCGGCGGCGGGACCGACTCGGTGCAGGGCGAGGCCCGCGACGACATCGGCGGCGACTGCGAGAACGTGGACATCGCCGCGCCAAGCGTTGTGCTCATCTCGAAGGTTCAGGCCACACGCGCCGGCTTCGTGGTGGTCACGATCGCCTGCCCCGGGGTCGAGAAGCAGTGCGTCGGGGCGATCATCGTGAAGAGCGTCCGGCGGATCGCCGGTCGCTTCATCAAGCTCGGGCAGGTCAACTACAAGCTGCGTGGCGGCCTGAGCAAGGTCTTCAAGGCCAAGATCGCGACCGCCGACCGCAAGGCGCTGCGCAAGGCGCGCCGCGTGAAGCTGCGGACGGTCGTGACGAACGCGAACGCCGACACCGGCCAGTCCACGAACGCCACGAAGCTGACCACGGCGATCACGCGCGGCCTCTAGGGCAGCTCGCTACTGTCGCGCCCGCGGTGGCGGTTTTCAGGCAGCTCGTCGGGGGTGGCTGCGCAGCGCTGGTGGCGCTTGCGTGCGCCGGGCCTGCGCTCGGCGCGGACGACTACCCCGCGTGCACGGGCGACACCAGCGCCGCCGCGGTGACCCCGAAGGGCGGCCCGGCGTTGCGCATGGGCATCACGCCACGCGTGGAGGCCGGCCAGTTCGTGACACCGGCGGCCGGCGCCAAGCCCGAGGATCCCGCGAAGTCGCTGGCCGCGCTCGCGCGGCTGCGGCCCGCGACCGGTCCGTTCGTCGTTCGCCTCAACCGCTTCTTCTGGTCCGACGGTGAGGCGGCGTTCAAGCAGTTCCTTGGCGAGGCCCAGCGCTACAGCGACGCCGGCTATCTGGTCGAGCTCCAGGTCCGCTACAAGCCGTCGTCCCAGCAGGAGGGCGACATCGCGGCCTGGACCAAGCACGTGCGCGAGGTGGTCGATCGCTTCGGGGCGATTCCCGGCGTGATCGGCCTCCAGATCACCAACGAGGTCAACTTCGACTTCAGCTCGGATTCCTCGGACGGCGCCTACGGCGGTGGCAAGGATGCGCTCATCCAGGGCGTGATCGCGGCGAAGGACGAGGCCCGGAAGCTGGGCTACGGCCAGCTCGCGATCGGCTTCAACTGGGCCTATCGCTACGACCCCGCCCACGAGCAGCAGTTCTGGGACTACCTCAAGACGCACGGCGGGCCGGCGTTCGTGGCGGCACTCGACTGGGTCGGGCTCGATGCCTATCCGGGCACGGTCTTCCCGCCCGCGGAGCAGTCGGTCGACTCCTATCGCGACGGCATGGTCGACGCGATGAGCTCCTTCCGCTGCTACCTGCGCGCGGCCGGGATCCCCGACAGCGTTCCGATGTACATCGAGGAGAACGGCTGGCCCACCTACGGCACGCGGCGCGAGGACATGCAGGCACAGGTGGCCGACCAGATGATCCGCGCCGTGAGCGACTACCGCGGCAACTACGACGTGTCGGATTACCGCTGGTTCAACCTGCGCGATGCGAACAGCGCCGACAGCGGCATCGCCCAGCACTTCGGGCTGCTGCGCGACGACTACACGCCGAAGGCGGCATTCGCGACCGTGGCGAAGCTCTTCGGCGCGCTGGGCCAGACCTACCCGCCGGGCACCCCCGCCGAGCGCACGAGCGACGGCTGCCTGCGGCGCGCGGGGGCGGCGGGGCGTCACGGCATCGGGATGGTTCGCCTGCGGGCTACGCGCTCGGCCTTGCAGCGCGCGCTCGGCGCGCCGACGGCGCAGGGCGCGCACTCGATGCGCTACTGCGTGGCGGGCGGCGGCAGCCTGCTGGTGGCGCTCGATCGCGGCGGGCGCGTTCGCCTCGTGGCGAGCACGTCGTTCTCGACCCACGTGCACCGCGTGCGCACGGGGTCGTCGCTGCGCCACGTGAAGCGCGCATACCCGCACGCGTTCTGGATCGGCAAGCGCCTGCTGCGCTCGCGCCACCGCTCGCGCCTGGTGTTCGGCAGCTGCAGCTGCGGGAGCGTGTCGTTCGTCGCGATCACCGACGCCCGCACGCCGGCGAAGATCCGCTACTGGGCCCGCCGCGCTGGGGTCCCGGCCGCGCGCTAGATCATCGGCGCCGCGCCCAGCTCGGCGCTCGGCACGTGCGGCGTGATCTTGCTCATCATGTTGCGCGCGGTCTCGACCACGTTCTCGCGGTTGTATGTCAGCGCGAACTGGAACTGGCGCTGGGCGTCGGGCAGGGAGCGGTCGCCTGCCGGCCGCGCCACGAAGGCGGCGGCGAAGTGCGGCGAGATGACCGCGATGCCCCACTCGTCGAAGAGCTCGTCGTTGGCGTCGATGTTCGCGCCGCGCACTCCCTCGGCGGGGGCGCCCGCCATGCCTGGGCCGATGACCCCGACGAACGCGATGTCGCGCGCGAGCTCCTCGTAGCGCGCCTTCGTCTGACCGGCGAAGAACTGCTCGTCTTCGAAGATGGCCAGCAGCACGGCGGTCTCGCCGAGTGAGCGCGCCTGCGTCTCGAGGTGGCGGCTCATCGAGTGGAGGATCGGCTTGGTGCCGGTGCGGATCGACTGCATCGTGCCGACGATGCGGCTGACGCGTGCCTGGCGCGCACCGAGCTTGCGCCCGAGCATCTGCACCTGCTTGGTTGCCTCGGGCAGCGGGCTCGGCAGCGGCGCGGGGCGGCCGTAGAGCCAGCCCTGCCCGAGCGTGGCGCCGAAAGCCAGCGACGTGCGCTCGTGCTGCTCGGTCTCGATGCCCTCGCTCAGGATCGTCAGGTTGGAGCGCTCGGCCTCCGCGTTCACCGCGTTGATCACCTCGGCGAGGTCCTCTGTGGGCGTGTCCTGGATCAGGCGCAGGTCGAGCTTCACCACGTCGGGGTCGAGGAACGGCATGAGTGCGAGCGAGGCGGGCTCCGCGCCGACGTCGTCGAGCGCGATTCCCCAGCCCGCGTCGCGGATGCCGCCGGCGGTCGAGAGCAGCTCGGCGGGACGCAGCGTCATCGCGCGCTCGGTGATCTCCGTCATCACCCGGACCTCCTGCTTCGCGCGCTCCCAGACGTCGCGCAGGTCGAACGGTGGCGCGCTGTCGATGGCCTCCGGCTCCATGTTGCAGAAGAGCGTGAACGGCGCGGTCAGGCCGGCCTCCATCGCGCCGCGCACCGCGGCGGCACGGCAGACCCAGTCCAGCTCTGCCAGCCGGCCGGCGGCGCGCGCCGTGCCGAAGAGCTTGTCCGGGAACTCCACGGGGGATCCCTTCGGTCCGCGGGCGAGCGCCTCGTAGGCGACGATCGGGTACGACTCACGCGGCAGCTCGGGGTTCGAGATGTCGAAGATCGGCTGGTAGAGCGAGACCACGCTGCGCTCGCTGATGACCTGATCGAGCGCCTCGATGAGCTCGTCGGTGACCTCGAATTCCTCCTCTGCCACGGACGCCATTATGGTCAGACCCCGATGCGGCGTGCGATTTCGGTTGTGTTCGTGTCGCTCGCGCTCGGCGGGTGCGGCGGCAGTGGGATCGAGGGCGTGCTCGCCTGGGACGGCACACCGCGCGTGGCGGGTCGCTCGCTCGACGCCCGCGTGCGCAACACGACCTCGCACTCGGAGCCCCTGAGCGCGAAGTCGATGCGCCTGCTGAACGCGCGCGGCCAGCGTGTGCCGGCGCGGATCCACGTCGGCGTGTCGTCGCTCGCGGCCCACAGCTCGACGTCGCTGACCGCGACGTGGAAGGCCGGCGACCCGGTGCGGATCGACTACGGCCTGGGCACGCTGCCGCTGCGCTCTGGCTGAGCGGGCGGGCGGCGAGAGACCCGCTAGAGCGCCTCGACCTCTTTGACGACCTTCGAGATCGAGTCCTTCGCGTCGCCGAACAGCAGCTGCGTCTTGTCGTTGTAGAAGAGCGGATTGTCGATTCCGGCGAAGCCCGTGTTCATCGAGCGCTTCAGCACGATGATCGAGCCCGACTCGTCCACGTTCAGGATCGGCATGCCGTAGATCGGCGAGTCCGGCACGTCGCGCGCCGCCGGGTTGACCACGTCGTTCGCGCCGATCACAAGCGTCACGTCCGTCTGTGCGAAGTCGCCGTTGATCTCGTCCATTTCCTTCAGCTGCTCGTAGGGCACGTCGGCCTCGGCCAGCAGCACGTTCATGTGGCCCGGCATGCGCCCGGCGACCGGGTGGATCGCGAAGTTGACCTCGACGCCGCGCTTCTCGAGCTCCTTCGTGAGCTCGCGCACCGCGTGCTGCGCCTGGGCGACCGCCATCCCGTATCCCGGGACGATCACCACGTGCTCGGCGTAGGAGAGCTGGATCGCCACGTCGTCGGGCGACGTCGACTTCACCGGCCGCTCCTCGCCGTCGCCGGACGGCGCCGCCGACACGCCGCCGAAGCCGCCCTTGAAGATGTTGGCGATCGAGCGGTTCATCGCCTGGGCCATCAGCCGGGTCAGGATCGTGCCCGAGGACCCGACGATGATCCCGGCCACGATCAGCGCCGAGTTGTGCAGCGAGATGCCGGCCGCCGCCGCTGACAGGCCGGTGAACGCGTTCAGCAGCGAGATCACCACCGGCATGTCGGCGCCGCCGATCGGCAGCACGAACATGTTCCCGAGCAGCGCACCCGACACCAGGATCGCGATGAACAGGCCCTGCGAGACGGTCCCCGACGAGGCGGCGATGATCACCGCGCAGACCACGGCGATCGTCAGGAGCCCGAAGTTGATGAAGATCTGGCCCGGCGCCTGGATCGGCCGCCCGGGGATGATCTCCTGGAGCTTCCCGAAGGCGATGTTCGAGCCCCAGAACGAGACCGACCCGATGATCGCCGAGAACAGCGACGGGATCGCGATCTCCAGCGGGTAGTCGCCGCCGAACTTGCGGAACTCCACCCATGCGATGAGCGCCACCGCACCGCCGCCGACGCCGTTGAACAGCGCCACCATCTGCGGCATCGCGGTCATCTTCACCGAGCGCGCCGCGGGCACTCCAACAGCCGTGCCGATGACCACGCCGATCGCGATCAGGCCGTAGTTGCCCACCTGCGGCTGCAGCAGAGTCGCCACGACCGCGATCGCCATGCCGACCGCCGCGATCACGTTGCCGCGCCGCGCGGTCACCGGCGTGCGCAGGTTCTGGAGCCCGACGATGAAGAGGATGAACGCGGCGATGTAGCAGGAGCGGATGAAGTCCTGATCGCGCAGGAACGAGCTTGCGAGCGGCGCGTGCGTCACTCCGCGTCCTCCGCCTTCGGCGCCGGCTTGGGCCGCGCCTTGAACATCTCGAGCATGCGGTCGGTGACCAGGAAGCCGCCGACCACGTTGATCGTGCCGAAGGCGACAGCGATCACCAGCAGCAGCTTGTCGAGCGTGGTGTGCGCTTCGCCCAGCAGCAGGATGCCGCCGAGCACCACGATCCCGTGGATGGCGTTCGTGGCCGACATGAGCGGTGTGTGCAGCGTGTTCGGCACGCGCGAGATGACCTCGAAGCCGACGAAGGCGGCGATCACCAGCAGCGTGATTTCGGTGACGAGATCCATCAGGCCTCCTGGGTTGCCTCTGCGGCAGCGGGCGTGGGCTCCTGCTTGCCCGCGACGCACGCCTTTGCGATGACCTCGTCGGACCAGTCGAGCGCGAGGTTGCCCTCGTCGTCGACCATCAGCTCTACCAGCGCCTGGATGTTGCGCGCGTAGAGCATCGAGGCGGACTCCGGCATCTGCGCCGGCAGGTTCAGCGGCGCGATGATCTTCACGTCCTGCTCGATGACCGTCTCGCCGGCCTTCGTGAGCTCGCAGTTGCCGCCCGAGTCGCCCGCCATGTCCACGATCACGGAACCCGGCGCCATCCGGCGCACGGCGTCTGCGGTCACGAGCAGCGGCGCGCGCTTGCCCGGCACCTGCGCGGTCGTGACGACGATGTCCATGCCCGCGATCACGTCGGCCAGCGCCGCGCGCTGCTGGTCCTGCTCCTCGTCGCTGAGCTGGCGCGCGTAGCCGCCCTCGGCCTCGGCGTCGAAGTCCAGGTCGAGCTTGACGAACTTGGCGCCCAGCGACTGGATCTGCTCCTTGACGACCGAGCGCACGTCGAAGGCGTGCACCGCCGCGCCCAGGCGCTTGGCGGTGGCGATGGCCTGGAGGCCGGCCACGCCCGCGCCGAGCACGAGCACCTTCGCCGGCGGCACGGTGCCGGCCGCGGTCATGAGCATCGGGAAGTAGCGGCCGAACTCGTCGGCGGCGATCAGCACCGCCTTGTAGCCGCCGACGTTGGCCTGCGACGAGAGCGCGTCCATCGACTGGGCGCGGCTGATCCGCGGGATCGACTCCATCGCGAACGCAGTGACCCCCTGGCGGCCGAGCGCCGCGGCGATCTCGGGGTTGGTGAGCGGCTGGAGGAAGCCGATGAAGGTGGAGCCCTGCGGCAGGCGGCCGATCTCCTCGTCGCTCGGCGGGGTGACCTTGACGACCACGTCGGCCGCCCACGGGTCGCCGATCGTCGCGCCGGCGTCGGTGTAGAGCTCGTCGGGGATCCGCGCCGCTGCGCCCGCTCCGGACTCGACCACTACGTCGACGTTGGCCTTCGCTAGGCGACCGACGACCTCGGGAACCATGGCGACGCGGTTTTCCCCCGAAGCGGTTTCCTTGGGCACTCCCAGCTTCATAGGACCGGGCAGCGTACCGATTGACGAGTCAGTCGCCCGTGCGCTGGCGTTCGAGCTCCCAGTCGAGCTCGGTGCGGACGCCGAGCGAGCGCAGGATCGCGTTCGCCTCGTCCAGGTCGGCGGCCTCGCGCACCGCCAGCGCCAGCCGCGCGGCCGAGCGGACGGCGGCCGGAACAAGGAAGAAGAACGTGAGTGCCGCGAGCGGGGAGAGCGGGACGGTCCGGCGCCCGTCGCGGATCGGCACCGGGCCGCTGACCCCGCGAAACGCCCTCACGGCCTGGGCGCTTGCCTCGGTTGGCACGACCTCCACCGCCCGCTCGAGCAGCCCCGCAATCTCGGGCGTGAGGCCGATCGCGCCCGCCAGTCCGCCCGCGACCCCCACCTCCGCCAGTCGCTCGAGCACCTCGGCCGGGGTCAGCTCGCCGTCGCAGCCCGTCCCGAAGAGCGCTCCCAGCACCGGTACATGGCGCTCGGCCAGGTGGTCGGCCGCCGCCAGCAGCACGGCATCGCAGAGCGGGCTGCCGAGCCCCGCCTCGTCGCCATGCGCGAGCGCGTCGCCGCCCACGTCGAGGAACACGATCAGGTCCGCGCCAAGCGCCTGCACCGCAGCTTCGAGCCCGGCTGCGATGGCGCGCGGGCCGATCGTGGGGTCCACCAGCACCGTCTCCTCGCCGAGCATCCCCGCCAGCCGCGACTCGCCGAACGCGATACCACTCGACCGGATCACGGTCTCGGCGCTCGCGCCCAGCACGCCGGGCGCGATCAGCCGCGCGTTCGCGATCTCGTCGCTGCGGCGCGGCCCGGGCTGCGGGTCGACCGGTGTGCGCTCCCAGCTGACCCCGCCGACGATCGGCGTGGCCCCGTTGAAGAGGCGGCAATGCTCGGCGACAGCGAGCGCGCCGACCACGTCACCACCGCCGCCGATGCCGATCACGAGCGGACGGCGCGCAGCCGTGAGCTCACGCATGGCGGCGACCACGCTCAGAGGCTAGGCAGCGCGCAGGCCGGAGTGGCGCAGGATCGCGCTCAGCGCATCGTTCGCCTGCGACAGCTCCCGGATCGCCTCCGCGGCGTCGGTGTGCCCGCGCAGGTCGAGCGCGAGGTCCTTCAGCTCGCGCGCGAACGGGGCGATCCGCCCACGCTCGCGCGGGGGAAGGCAGCTCCACTCGTGGTACAGGCCGCGTGCTCGCCGCAGCTCCGGGTGCATGAACACAGGTTCGCGCCCGTCGCGGACGCTCCTGCGTCAGAGCACGGCCTCGGCCAGCACGTCCACCTGCGCGGGATCGGACGCGGTGGGGAAGGTGAGCGCTGTGAGCGGCTCGTGGTTGGGATAGACGATGCGGTCGATCGTCCCGAGCGACGAGAACCCGGCGGCCTCGGCGCGCCGAGCCCATTCCTGCATCTCGCCGCCCTCGGTGCCTGGCACCGCGTTCGGCAAGCCGATTCCGATCTTCACGACGTCTCCTCTCGTTTCAGTGCTCTGCGACCACGCCGCCGTCAGGCTCCAGCGGCAGCCCTTCGTCCGCCCAGCGCTGGATCCCGCCTCCGAGGTGGTAGGCGTCCCAGCCCGAGGCCCGGAACGCCTGCATGGCCATCGCCGAGCGCACGCCGAGGCGGCACTGGAAGACGACGGGGCGGTCGGTCGGGACCTCGCCCGCGCGCGCGGCGAGGCGCTCGAGCTCGATGTGCATCGCCCCCGGGATGCGGCCCGCTTCCCACTCGTAGGGCTCGCGCACGTCGATCAGGATGATGTCGCCGTGATCGAGCGCCTCCCTCACCTGCGTGGGGGTCAGCTCGTGAGCCGGGTCGGAGAACGGCATCGCCGTATTGTGGCCACCTGTGAGCGTGGGCCTTCATGCAGTCGAGCGCGGCGAGGGCAATGCGGTCGTGCTGGCACACGGATTCCCCGAGCTCGCCTACTCCTGGCGCCACCAGATCGAGGCGCTGGCCGCCGCCGGCTACCGAGTGATCGCGCCCGACATGCGCGGCTTCGGCGATTCTCCGGCGCCCGCCGAGATCGAGGCATACGACGTGGTCGAGCTGTGCGGCGACGTCGTTCAGCTGCTCGATGACCGCGGGCTCGAGCGCGCTGCGATCGTCGGGCACGACTGGGGAGCCAACGTGGCCTGGCACTTCGCGCTGATGCACCCCGAGCGCACTGCGTGCGTGGCCGGGCTGAGCGTTCCGCTCGTCCCGCGCGCGCCGGCGGCGCCGCTCGAGATCATGCGCCGGCACCTCGGCGAGGACTTCTACATCGTCTGGTTCCAGGAGCCGGGAGTGGCCGAGGCCGCGCTGGAGCGCGACCTCCGGCGCACGTTCTGCACGCGCGAGGTGTGGACCGCCGAGTGGGCGGCGCGCGACGAAGCGGCGCCCCCGCCGCCGGCGTTCATGAGCGAGGACGACCTGGCCGTCTACGTGGAGACGTTCGGGCGCACGGGCCTGCGCGGAGGGCTCAACTGGTATCGCAACATCGACCGCAACTGGGAGGTCACAGCTCCCTGGGACGAGCAGACGATCGACATGCCGGCGCTGTTCCTGGCCGGCTCGCGCGACTCGACCATGCAGTGGATGTCACCCGAGGTGATGAAGGGCCGCGTGACCGACCTGCGCACCGTGATCGTCGATGGGGCCGGCCACTGGATCCAGCAGGAGCGCCCGGAAGAGGTCAACGCCGCGCTGCTGGCGATGTTCGCCGACGCGGGCTGGTAGTCCGGCTGGTCGCCTAGGCCGCGAGGCGCAGGTGGCGCTGCGGCTTGCGCGCGCGGCGCGGTGCCCGCTGTGCCTCGGCGGCGCGCAGGCCCTCGAGTGACGCGGCGACTGCGCGGTAGACCTCGGCGTTCACGGCCATGCCTACGTGGCTCGCACGGACCTCGACCTGCTCGGCTGCGGGGTCGAGACAGGCCTTCCACTTGACGATGCCGTCGCTGCGCGAATAGAGCGACACGAAGCCGACGCCTGGCGGGAAGTCCGCTGAGAAGTCGTGCCAGAACTGCGTGCAGCAGTCACCCCAGAGACAGGAGCGGCGCATGAAGCCGTCGACGCCGAAGGTGCCGATCGCGCCCATGGCCAGCACCGAGCCGCGTACGAGCGGATGCACGGCGAGCTGGTGCTTGAGCGGCGAGCCGAGCGTGACGATCCCCGACACCAGGTCCGGGCGGCGAACCGCCAGCACGCGGGCGAAGCTGCCGCCGCGGCTCTGGCCGACGACTGCCACCTTCTGGCCGCTGTCCTCCGCCAGGCACTCGAGCCGGCGCTCGAGGCGGTCGACGGCGCGCTCGGAGCAGTCCACGTTCACGGCGATGCCCGCGCGACACGGCCGATGGCCGGTGCTCTTCAGCCAGCGCGCCATGAAGTTGAGCGACTGGTCGCCTGCGAGCAGCCCCGACACGAGCATGACGGGCTGGCTCTGGCCGTCGGTCACGCCCTCGCCTCTCCATACGGGTGACCGCAGGAGGCCAGCGAGCTCAATTCCGACTCGGCTCTCCCGCCAGAGCGGCGGCAGGTAAGGATGGGGGATCTGCATCTAGGTCTCTCCGGTGGAGCTTCCAGCTCTCCGAAGAGCGGGAAACATACCGGTGCTATCGGATCTGAATGCCCGCTGGAACAGATCCCCGAACGCGTTTTTTCGCAGAACGCGGGAAGATCTGCCCATGAAGGCAGTCACAGTGCGGGATGGCGAGCTGTCCGTGGAGGACCATCCGGACCCTCAGCCGGGCTCTGGAGAGGTTCTGATCAGGGTCCGCGCCGCGGGCCTGAACGGCGCGGACATGATGCAGCGACGCGGGCTCTACCCGGCCCCGCCGGGCTCGCCGCAGGACATCCCGGGGTTGGAGCTGGCCGGCGAAGTGGTCGTCCTAGGCCCCGGCGCTACCCGCTTCAGGGAGGGCGATCGGGTCATGGCGATCGTGGGCGGCGGCGGGCAGGCCCAGCTCGCGACGGTGCATGAGCGGGCTGCGATGCCCGTGCCGGACGAGCTGTCCTGGCCCGAGGCCGGCGGGGCGCCGGAGGTCTTCACCACGGCCCACGACGCGGTCTTCACCCAGGCTGCGCTGAAGCCCGGCGAGCACCTGCTGGTGCACGGAGGCGCGGGCGGCGTAGGCACGGCGGCGATCCAGCTGGCGCACGCGGCCGGCGCACGCGTGACCGCGACCGTGCGCAACGAGGCGATGCGCGACGCCGTGGCGCAGCTGGGCGCCGAGGTGATCGCGCCCGAGGGCTTCGAGGAGCACGGCAAGTTCGACGTGATCCTCGAGCTGGTCGGAGCTCCCAATCTGGAAGGCAATGTCAAGTCGCTTGCCACCCAGGGACGGATCGTGGTCATAGGGATAGGCGGCGGCGCGAAGGGCGAGCTCAACCTGGGCGCGCTGATGGGTTGCCGCGGACGCGTGATGGCATCGACACTGCGCTCGCGCCCGCTGGAGGAGAAGGCGCTGACGGCGCGAGCGATGGAGCGAAGCGTGCTGCCGCTGCTGGCAAGCGGCGCCGCGAAGGTGCCGGTGCACGCGACCTACCCGCTGGACGAGGCAGTCGAGGCATACGACGCGTTCGCAGCTGGCGGGAAGCTCGGGAAGATCGTGTTGGACTGCGCTTAGGGGTTCGCGCGCTCTCCGCCGACGCGTGAGGGCTCGAGCGGCGTGGTTCGCGAGCACCGACCCTCCGTTGGGCAACTAAGAGGGATCGGTGCTCGCTCGCGGTGCCGCTGTTGGTCGCGCTCTCGCTCGTCGCTCGCGGCGCCGCTCATGGTCGCGAGATTGACGTTAAGCCGCATATATCGGCTCAACGTAAAACTCGCGGCTTCGAGTGGGACGTTCACCGCTCTATAGGCGGTGAACGTAAAACTCGGCAGCGACTGTGACCTCGACCACGCTATACGTGGTCAACGTCACAGTCGCGGTCAGTGAGAGCGTTCGCGGAGGCGAAACGGGCGGCGACAGAACGCAAGCGCCACTCCAGCCGCCCCTTGGCCGAGGCAGTTCAAACCGCAGCGAGGGACGGCCGGCGGCAGACCAGCGAGGGGAAGGCCGCCGGCAGACCAGCGAGGGCCGGCGGGCGGCAGACCAGCGAGGGACGGCCGGCGGCAGACCAGCGAGGGACGGCCGCCGGCAGAACGGGGGCGGCGGAGACCCACAAGCCGAGCCCTACCCCTTGGCCAGATAAGACCGCCCAGCCCGCACCACGACGGTCTTCTTCTTCACCAGATCCCGCACCGTCACGACCCCCTGCACCACGCGTATCAGCGTCCCGTCGCAGCGGTCGACCGTCTCCCAGTGCGTGCCTCGAATCGCCGCGCTCGCGAAGCGGCCCTTCGTCCGGAACTTGCCCTTGCCCGACGCCCACAGGATCCGCACCACCTTCGGCGCCTTGGCCGCGCTCGCCGCGCCACGGCCGCCAGAAGCCACCGCAGCGCCACGCCCTCGCGAAGCCGCCGGGCACACGCCGAAGTCGCCGGCCTGCAATGCGAACTGCGTCACCGGCAGCTTCGCCGCCGTCTGCGTGATGTCGAACGCTCCCTGCTCGAGGGCGACCGTCTGCGACTTCGTGCGGCTCGCGGAGCTGGTCACCTTCACCGCGCCCGCAGCCGTGTCGACCACCGATCGCAGCGGCAGCACCACCTTGTCCAGCAGCGGCACGCGCCGCACGATCCCGGCCGGCGACATCTGGAGCGTGCCGCGGCTCGGCGCCACGACCGCCCTGTCGCGCAGCTTCGGTTTCTGCTTCACGCCGCGGTCGACGCGATCGCAGTCGGGCGACACGGTGTCGCTGGGCTTGGCCACCACGAAGTCAGGCCCGCTGCCGCAGTTGATCGTGTCGGGTTCGGCGCTGCCGCGCGTGCGAAGGACGTCGCCCGCGTCGCCGCCCGTGAGCGTGTCGCTGCCCGCGCCGCCGTCCGAGTAGTCCTCGCCGGCGCCGCCGTCCAGCGCATTCCCCGCTGGGCTGCCGATGAAGGTGTCGTCGCCCGATCCGCCGCGCAGGTTCTCCACGTCGGGTTCGACGTTGTCGCCCTCGCCCGGCTGCCCGTCGCCCGCCTCGCCGTCCAGCGTGACGTCGACCCCGATCGTGCGGGTCGAGTAGTCGCCCGTGTCCACGCCGTCGCCCCCCGACATCACGTCGCCGCCATCGCCACCGTCGAGCGTGTCGTTGTCCGCGTCCCCGTCGAGCGTGTCCGCGCCTGGGCCGCCCGCCTCCGTGTCGTTGCCGTCGCCGCCCATGAGCGTGTCCGAGCCGTCTCCGCCGGCCTCCGTGTCGGTCCCCGCGTCCCCCGTCAGCACGTCGTCTCCGCCTCCGCCGCTCAGCGAGTCGTCGCCCGCCGCGCCGTCGAGCTGGTTGGCCACGTCGCTTCCCGTGACCGTGTCCGGCCCCGCGCCGGCGAGCACGTTCTCGACGTCGGGCTCGACGTTGTCGGTACCGCCCTGCCCGTCGTTGCGCACACCGTCGAGCGAGATCGACTGCGGCGCGGTGCGGGCGCTGTAGTCGGCGGTGTCGATGCCATCGCCTCCGTTCAGCGTGTCGGCGCCGTTGTCGGCGCCCAGCAGGTCGTTGCCGGTGCCGCCCGCGAGCTGGTCGTCGCCGTCGCCGCCCTTCACGACATCGGACCCGTCGTCGCCGTTGACCGTGTCGTTGAGTGGGCCGCCCGTGAGCGTGTCGCCCCCGCCGTTGCCGTCGATCGTGGACGGCAGGCTCGCCTGCACCGTCAGCGAATCGTTGCCGTCACCAAGGCTCGCGCTGAGCGCGGTGACGAGGAACTGCGGGCACTCCATCGAGCTCGAGTTCGGGCCCGGCTGGCATGGGAGCACGGCGCTGACCGAGACCGCCGGCTGATCCTGCACCAGGTAGGCGGAGTTGGCGCTGTCGAAGGTGACGACGACCGAGTTCGTCTCGCCGGCGCCGGCTGTGTAGACCATCGTCGTGCCCGAGAGCTGGCCCTGCGCGGCAAACGCCGAGGGCGCCCACACGAGGGCCGCGAACACGGCCAGAAAACACGAACGGCGCCCCACCAAGCCATCGTAGGCCCGGCGGGACGCCGCTGTGCGAGATCCCTTACTTCAGGTAGCCGGACTCCGTCAGGTACGCCTTGGCGACGGCTGCCGGGGTCTGCTTGTCGATGTCGACGCGGGAGTTGAGCTCCTGCATCGCGTCGGTCGTCAGGCCCTTCTGCACCATCTCGATCGTCTTCTGCGCGTCCGGGCCCAGCTTCGCGAGCGTGGCGTTGCGGAACACGAGCGTGACGTTGTAGGGCGGGAACAGGTGCTGGTCGTCCTGGAGCAGAAGCTCCTTGCCCTGTGCCAGCTGACCGTCGGTCGTGTAGACGATCGACGCATCGGCCTGGCCCTTGTCGAGGACGGTGTGCCGCAGCGACGGATCGACCGCGACGAACTTCTTGAACTTCGTCTTGTAGACCTGCTTCAGACCCAGCAGGCAGTCAGGCCGCTGCGGGCACTCGGGCGTGCCGTACAGCGTGAGCTGCGGGGACTTCGCCGCCAGCTGCGTCAGGTTCGTGATGCCCAGCTTCTGGGCCTTCGCCTTCAGCATCCCGACGCCGTTCGAGTCGGTGAACGGGGTCGCGGGCAGCGCGGTCAGGTTTGCCTTCGCGAAGCCTGCCTTTGCCTCCTCGTAGGCGGCCTGGTCGTTGTGCGGCACCTCGGTGGCCTTCTTGCCGAAGAACGAGGTCAGCGCCGTCCCGGTGTACTCGGGATAGGCGTCCACCTGGCCGCTCTTCACGGCGCGGTAGGCGATCTGCTCGGAGCCCAGGTTGAGCTGGGTCTTCACCGTGTAGCCGGCCGCCCTGAGGGCCTGCGCGTAGATCTGCCCGAGGATGAACTCCTCGGTGAAGTTCTTGGAGCCGATCGTGACGGTCTTGCCCTTGTTCGCGGCCATGGCCTGGATCGTGCTGCCACTCGAAGAAGACGACGTCTGCGTCGTGCTCGACGTCGACTTGCTGTTGTCATTGGAGCTTCCACAGGCGGCGAGCGACAGCGACGCTGCGATCACCACGAGCGTGCTTACTCGTTTCATGCGGTTTCAATCCTCCTGTTAGCGAGCCTCAAGGCTCTGGGTGTGACTGCTCTCTGCAGCAGGCCGAAGCCACCGTCCGCGAGGACGGCCAGCACTGCCACCACGATTGCGGCGCCGAGACGGCCGGCGTCGCCGTAGACCTGGGAGTTGATGATCGGGTTGCCGAGCGTGACCACGCCGGCGAGCGGCGCGATCGTGGCAGTGGCAACCACGTTGACAGCCGAGGTGCGGATGCCGCTGAAGATCAGCGGCAGCGCAAGCGGCAACTCGACCTTGCGGACGATCTGCACTCCCGACATGCCCACCCCGCGCGCCGCATCGACCGTGTCACGGTCGACCTGGGTGACGCCGACGTATGCGTTCGTCAGGATCGGCGGGATCGCCAGCAGCATCAGCGCAAGCATCACGTTCGTGAAGCCGACGCCGAAGTAGGCGATGAAGAAGGCGATCAGCGCAAGGGTGGGGATCGCGCGACCCATGTTCGACGCCGAGATGGCTACGAACTGGCCGCGGCGGATGTGGCCGAGCCAGAGGCCGAGCGGAACGGCGACCAGGCACGCGAGCCCGAGGGCCGCGCCGCTGAGCTCGAGGTGCTTGACGAGCAGCGTCCAGATCTCGGAACCGCCGATCCGCACGCCGCCCGTGAGCGACTCGCGGCTGTGGAAGATGAAGCGGATCGCGTCGCTGAATTCGTTCACGTGCTCACCACCCGGCGCCACGGCGTCAGCGCTCGCTGGGTCCCGAGGATGACCAGGTCGAGCACGACCGCCAGCAGCACGCACAGCCCGCCGCCCACGACCACGTTCGACTTGAAGGTGAGGTCGGAGAAGATCGAGCCGCCGAGGCCGCCCGCGCCCGCGAAGAACGCGAGTGTGGCCAGCCCCACCGTTGTGGTGGACGCCACCCGCAGCCCGGCCATGATCTCGGGCAGCGCGAGCGGCACCTCCACCCGCCACAGCACCTGCCGGTCAGTCAAGCCAAGCCCGCGTGCCGCATCACGCGTCTCAGGCGCGACGTTGTCGAGCCCCGCGAGCACGTTGCGGAAGATGATCAGCAGCGTGTAGGAGACGAGGGCGATCAGCGCCGTCGTGTTGCCGCGGCCCGTGATCGGCTGGAGCAGGAAGAACAGCGACAGGCTCGGGATCGTGTACAGCACGCCGGTGACGGTGGTGACCGGAGCGATCAGCCAGCGGCGCCGGTGGGCCAGCAGGGCGAGGCCGGCCGCGATCAGGAACCCGATCGCGACCGCGACCACGGTCAGGAACACGTGCTGCCAGAACGGATGCTCGTAGCGGTGCCAGTTGTGCGCGATCCAGTTCGGGCAGAAGCCGTCGTTCGACACGCAGTCCGACTGCGTTCGGTGATGGATGACCAGTGCCGCGAAGCTCACTTGGCGAGCGCGCGGATCTGGTCGAGGGTGATCGTGCCGATGACGTCGGGGCCGTGGTCGCGAACACGCGCGTAGTCAGCGTCGCTCACGAGCATGGCCGAGAGCGCGTCGCGCAGCGTGTCCTCGCGCTCGACCTCGACCGGGCTGCCCTCGCGCACGGGACCCAGCTGCAGCTCGGCCACGCGGTGTAGCGCCAGCGCCTTGAGGCCGCGGTCGGCGCCGACGAAGGTCTCGACGAATTCGTCGGCCGGCGACTCGAGCAGCTCCTGCGGCGTGGCGTACTGGGCCAGCACGCCGCCCTCCTTCATGATCGCGATCCGGTCACCCATCTTCAGTGCCTCGTCGATGTCATGCGTTACGAACACGACGGTCTTGCGGATCTGCTCCTGAAGCCTGAGGAACTGGTTCTGGAGGCGCCCGCGGTTGATCGGGTCGATCGCGCCGAACGGCTCGTCCATCAGCATCAGCGGCGGGTCGCAGGCGAGCGCACGCGCGACGCCGACGCGCTGGCGCTGGCCGCCGGAGAGCTCGGCGGGGTAGCGCTCGCGGTACTCACCGGGGTCGAGTGCGACCAGATCGAGCAGCTCGTCGACGCGGTCGCGGATCCGGTGCTTGTCCCAGCCGAGCAGCTTCGGCACCGTCGCCACGTTCTCGCCGATCGTCTGGTGCGGGAACAGGCCGACCTGCTGGATCACGTAGCCGATCTCGCGCCGCAGCTCGGGCGGCTTGCGGCCGCGTACCGATTTGCCGTCGAGCAGGATGTCGCCCTCGGTGATCTCGATCATGCGGTTGACCATCCGCATGGCCGTCGTCTTGCCGCAGCCGGAGGGTCCGACCAGCACGCAGATGTCGCCGGCCGGCACCTCGAACGACAGGTGGTCCACCGCTGGGCGCTCCTGCCCGCGATAGCGCTTCACGACCTCACGGAACTCGAGTGTCGCTGCTTGCGGGTAGCCGGACGGCCCCTCGGATTGGGCGGTGTTTGACGTGTTCACAGAAAGGGGCCCCCAGGCGCGACGGGCGACGCCGGATGGTACAGATCGAGGGCTGTCCGCCTAGGCCATTCTCAGTTGATTCGCTCGACGACCATGGCGAAGCCCTGGCCGCCTGCGACGCACATCGTCTCCAGGCCAATCTGCTTGTCGTCGGTCTGCATCACGTTCAGCAGGGTCGACATGATCCGCGCCCCGGTCATGCCGAACGGGTGGCCGAGCGCGATCGCCCCGCCGTGTGTGTTCAGCTTCTCGAGCGGGATGTCGCACTCGTCCATGATCGGGATCACCTGGGCCGCGAACGCCTCGTTCAGCTCGACCACGTCGATGTCCGCCATCGTCATGCCGACCTTCTTGAGCACGTTGCGCACGGCCTCGATCGGCGCCACGCCCATCAGCTCCGGCTCCAGGCCACCGGTGGCCCAGCCCAGAACGCGTGCCCGCGGCTTCAGCCCCAGCTCCTGTGCGCGCGCGTCAGAAGTCAGCAGCACTGCGGCCGCGCCGTCGTTCAGCGGGCACGAGTTGCCAGCGGTCACGCGGCCGTTCTCGCGGAAGGCGGGCTTCAGCTCGGCCAGCTTCTCGTAGGTCGAGCTCGCGCGCGGGCCGTCGTCCTTCGACACGTTCGTCTCGCCGACCTCGATCGACACGATCTCGTTGTCGAAGAAGCCCGACTCCTGCGACTGGACCGCCAGCTCCTGTGAGCGCTGCGCGTAGTGGTCCATGTCCTCGCGCTTGACGTCGTACTTCTCGGCCACGTTCTCGGCGGTCTGTCCCATCGCGATGTAGAGGTCGGGGCGCCCGTCCTCGCCGTTCAGCTTCGGGTTCTTCCAGTCGGGCATCGGGATCTGGTCCTGCATGGCTTCCGGGGCATTCGCCTTGAGCGCGCCGAACAGCTGGGGAAGTCCGTCCTCGGACCACATGCCCACGCGCGAGACGTGCTCAACGCCTGCCGCGATGTAGGTGTCGGCGTTGCCGGCCTTGATCGCATCGGCCGCGATCGCGATCGCGTTCAGGCTCGACGCGCAGTAGCGCGCAACCGTCGCGCCGGTCACGTGCACGGGCAGGCGCGAGAGCATCGAGATAGCGCGGCCGATGTTGTAGCTCTGCTCGCCCTGCGGAAGCCCGCAGCCGCAGATCAGGTCGTCAACCGATCCGGGGTCGACGTCGGGGTTGCGGTCGAGCAGGGCATCCACGACGTACGCGCCGAGATCGTCCGGGCGGATGCCGGTGAGCGATCCCTTGAAGGCGCGCCCGATCGGGCTGCGGATGGCGTCGACGATGACTGCTTCAGGCATGCGAAAGGTCTCCTTGTGGTCTGGCGGCGGCGTGAGCCTACGGGACGAGGACGAGTTTTCTGTGCGGAGAGTCCTGTTGGCGTCGCCAAGCGTCGGCTGCCGAGTCGAGCGGAATCGCCTCGTAACCGACCTTCACGTCCGCCAGCAGCCTCGGATACGCGGCGCTCATGACCTCCTGCGGCACGTGGCCGAGCGTGAAGCCCAGAATCGACAACGACTTGCCGCGGACGTCGCCCGAGCGCAGCGTCGCCTCAGGCCCGGCTGACTGGCCCAGCTGCACGATCCGGGCGAAGCGGGCGGCTGCAGGGATCGCCGCTTCGAGGGCCTCGCCCCAGAGCGGATCGATGATCACGTCGAACGGGCCCGGTGCGGCTTCGGCGAAGCCGTCGCCGAGCGGCGCGACCGCGTCGGCGCCCGCCTCGCGGGCCGCCTCCAGCGCGTCGGCGTCACGGCCGGCAGCGACGATGTGGGCGGCGCCGAGCGCCTTTGCCGCCTGAACCGCGACCAGCCCGACCACGCCGGTGGCGCCCAGCACGAGCACGTTCTCGCCGCCGGTGACCTTCGCGCGCCACTCAACGGCCAGCCACCCGGTCAGGCCGGCGATGCCGAGTGCTGCCGCGAGCTCGTGGTCGGTGCCGCCGGGCAGCGGGATCGCCTGCTGCTCGTCGGCCAGCGCGCGCTCGGCGAACGCGCCGCCGACCGGCTGGAACCACACCTCGGTGCCGGGCTCGAGCGAGTCGCCCTCGATCACGCGGCCAACGGCCTCGCGGCCCATCACGTACGGCACGTCGGGCGAGCCGCCGTAGAAGCGGCCGGTGGAAATCGAGATGTCAATGGGGTTGACGGCCGCGGCCGTCACCTCGATCAGTGCCTGCCCCTTGCCGCGCTCGGGCTCGGGCACGTCGCCGACAACCGGCGGCTCGCCGATCGTCTGGATCAGGGCGGCCCTCACTTGGGCGGCATCCGCAGTGCGCCGTCGAGGCGGATCGTCTCGCCGTTCAGCATCTGGTTCTCGGCGATCTGGATCGCCAGCTGGGCGAACTCGCGCGGCTGGCCGAGGCGCGAGGGGTGGGGGATGGCTGCGCCGAGCGCGGTGCGCGCTTCCTCGGGGAGCGCCGCCAGAAGCGGCGTGTCGAAGGTGCCCGGCGCGATCGTGCAGACGCGGATGCCCACGCGTGCGAGGTCGCGGGCGGCGGGCAGCGTGAGGCCGACGATGCCGGCCTTCGAGGCCGCATAGGCCGTCTGCCCGATCTGACCGTCGTAGGCGGCGATCGACGCCGTCATGACGAACGCGCCGCGGTTCCCGTCCTCGTCCGGGTCGTTGGTGGACATCGCCCATGCCGCGTGACGCAGCACGCGGTACATGCCGATCAGGTTCACGCCGAGCGTGATCTCGAACGGCAGCGGGTTGGCCGGTCCCTCGCGGCCGATCGTGCGCTCGGCCCAGCCGACCCCGGCGCAGTTGACGCAGAAGCGCATCTCACCGAGCGCTTCGACCGCGCCCTCGACGGTTGCCTTGACCTTCTCCTCGTCCTGCACGTCCGTTTCGAAGAACGCCAGGCCGTCGTCCTCCGGCGGCGGTTTCAGGTCGGCGATGACCACGTTTGCGCCGCGCTCGCGCAGCGCGGCGGCGGTGGCGGCGCCGAGTCCGGAGGAGCCGCCGACGACAAGTGCACCCAAGCCTTCGATCTTCATGCGGCGAGACAGTACGAAACGGTGTACGTTTCCGGCCCGATGGAGGCTTCGTCCGTCCAGGGAGAGGAACGGCACACCTTCACGCGTCCCGTCTACCTGCTGGATCGGCCGCTTGCGCTTCGCCTTCTCCTCGTAGTTCTCGTCCCAGGCGTCTTCGGCCTGGTCTGCGGCTACGTGCTCGGACACTCGAAGACGGCCTACATCGCGCTCCAGGTGGTCGCCGGAATCGGCGGCTACGTCGGAGGCTTCGAGCACCGCAGCGGGCGCGAGGGGGCGGTGCGCGGCTTCATCGGCGGCGCGTTCTTCGGCGGCGGCATCGTCCTGATGCACCAGCTGACGGGCGACCATGCGCTGGCGAAGCTGCCCAACCCGCCGATCGTGCTCGTGGCGATCACGGCCGTCGTCGGCGCCATCCTGGCCGCCTTCGGCGCCGGTGCGCGCTCGGCGCGTGAGGAGAAGGGGCCGCCGGAGAAGTTCAAGCTGGACTTCTCGCTCTGGCTGCCGGGCGAGTACTACGGCTTCGCCGGCTCGGCGGTTCTGTTCGGCTCGATGTTCCTGAAGTGGTACGGCACGAGCGCCAACCCGAACGCGAACATCAACGGCCACCGCGGCACCTTCGATGCCTTCGCCACCTTCAAGCTGCTTGACATCCTGCTGGTCGCGGCTTGCAGCGCGCCCTTCATCCTCGGCTGGATCATCGCGCGCGGCCACGCGCTCACCTGGCGCCCCGGCGAGGTGACGATGATCGTCGGGATGACGGCGTTCGTCCTGATCTTCCTGAACGGGATCATCCTCGGGAAGCCCGGCGGGCCGGACTCGGAGATCTCGCTCAAGCTCGGCTGGTTCATCGGCTTGCTCGGCGCGGCCGGGATCTGCGCGGCCGGCGTGCTGCGCCAGGCCGAGCAGGCGCGCGACCGCAAGCCGCCGGGCGTGCTTTGAGCGCGACCGAGCAGCGCGCGGCTGTCGACCGCAACCTCGCGCTCGAGCTCGTACGGACAACCGAGTACGCGGCGCTCGCCGCGGCACGCTGGATCGGGCGCGGCGAGAAGGAGGCCGCCGATCAGGCCGCCGTCGACGCGATGCGACTGATGCTCGACACCGTGCGCATGGACGGGCTGGTCGTGATCGGGGAGGGGGAGAAGGACGAGGCCCCGATGCTCTACAACGGCGAGAAGATCGGCGACGGCTCGCCGCCGGAGGTCGACATCGCCGTCGACCCGCTCGAGGGTACCGAGCTGTGCGCGAAGGGATTCCCGGGCGCGCTGGCCACGATCGCGCTGTCAGAGCGCGGCACGATGTTCAACCCCGGGCCGATCTACTACATGGAGAAGATGGTCTGCGCGCCGTCCGTCGAGCACGTGCTCGAGGGCGCGTTCGAGCGCTCGCTGAAGGACACGCTGCGCCAGGTCGCCTACGCGAAGGGCACTGACATCCGCGACGTGATGGTGATGATGCTCGACCGCCCGCGCCACGACGACGCCGTCCGCGAGGTCCGCGAGGCCGGCGCGCGCATCCGCTTCATCCTCCACGGCGACGTGGCCGGCGCGCTGGTGGCGGCCACCGAGGGCTCACCGGTCGACCTGCTCTACGGCGTGGGCGGCACCCCCGAGGGCGTGCTCTCGGCGTGTGCGATCAAGGCGATGGGCGGCGGCATGATCGGCCGCCTCTGGCCGCGCAACGACGAGGAGCGCGACGCCGCGATCGAGCAGGGCTACGACCTGGACGAGGTGCTCGACAAGCACCGCCTCTGCGGCGGCGAGAACCAGTTCTTCGCGTGCACCGGCGTGACGGACGGTGATCTGCTCCAGGGCGTGCGCTACGAAGGCCCGCGCGGAGCCACCACCGAGTCGCTCGTGACGCGCTCGCGCTCTGGCACCGTGCGCCGCATCAGCGCGCGCCACGATCGCGAGAAGCTGCGCCAGCTGGTCGGCGACCTTCGCCTGGGCTAGGCGACCGGCTCGGTCGCCGTCGGCTCGCCCGGGGGCGACACGCGCAGCGATCCGATCTGCGACTCCTGGAGCTCGAGGTTGCCGAGCGAGCGCAGGAAGCCGTGCGTGACGATCACGTGGACGCGCAGCTGGGTCTGGCGGTAGAACCAGCGCCCGAAGCCGCTGAGGGCGCGTAAGCCGGTGAAGGTGAGCGTCGGCACGAACGCGCCGACCTCAGAGGACACGAGCACGCTGACGTCGTCGGAGTCGCTCTTGCTCTCCTGGCGCTCGACGCAGATGCGCAGGTGGCCCTTGTCACGGCCGCCGGGTGCGACCAGGAAGCCCTTGTTGATCCGCCAGGTCACGCACCCACGCGTCTCGCTCGTCTCGTACTCCGGCTTGTGGAAGCGCAGCAGGACGATGAAGCCGAGTGCGACGATCTCGCGGCAGTCCTCGCCGTAGCGCACCTTCAGCAGACCGAGGAAGAAACGCGTGAGATAGGCCCAATAGGTGCGGGCGAGGTTCTCCAGGTTGACCGATGTCCAGAGTCGGTCGAGCGTCTCACGCGGGAGCGTGAGCTCAGCCTCCTGGCGTGTCGTGACGCTGCCGTCGGGCTCGTAGCCCTGCTCCGGAACGTGCACGATCTTCACGCGGGCGGGCAGCGGCCGGTTGGCCGGCAGCAGCTTGCGCGGGTCGCGCTGGCGCACGGGGGGAACTTACCCGCCCGTCACAGGAGTTCAATCTCCACGCGTCGGCCGGCCGGCTTATTCGATCAGGCCGGTGCGGATGCCGATGGCCACAGCCTGGGTGCGTGTGTCCGCCCCGAGCTTGGCCAGGATGCGCTTGGTGTGCGTGCGCACCGTCTCGGTGGAGAGGCCGAGCTTGGTGGCCACAGCGTCGGTCTGCATCCCGTCGGCGAGCATCTGGAGGATCTCGCGCTGGCGGTCGCTGAGCGTCTTGTCGCCGTCGTCGAGCACGATCGTCGAGGACAGCGCGGGGTCGACGTAGAAGTCGCCGTCGCGCGCAGCCTGGATCGCGCGGACGAGGTCCTCGCCCGGCGAGTCCTTGCGCACGTAGCCCTTGACGCCCGCCTTCAGCGCGTCCGAGAGCAGACGTGCGCCGCCGTCGGCGGTGAAGACCACGATCGCGGAGCCGAACTTGCTCGTCAGCGTCGAGAGCACGGATTCGAGGTCACCGCCGGCCCGCCAGGGGTCGACGATGGTCACGTCCGGCTGACTGCCGCCCATGTCGTCGAGCGCTCCTTGGAGGCTCGACGCGTCGGTCACCTCGGCTCCGGCGAGTCCGTGTTCCAGCAGTGCCCGGACGCCCTGACGGACAACCGGATGCTCGTCCACCACCAACACACGAAGCGTGGTTGCAGCCATGTGTTCAGACTACCCCCTCATGGGACACGATGTCACTAGCCCGGGTGATACTCGCTTTTAGGTAGTAGTAGCCCGCTCAGTTGTCGTCGAGCGGTGCAGCGGCCACGCGGCTCGTCTCGGTCATGCCGAGGCGGCGGGCCGTGGCTTCGGTGAGGTCATAGCTCACCCCGCGCGCGTATGGGCCGCGATCGACCACGGGGACCACGATGGTCCGGCCGTGGTACTTGAGCGCGACCTTCGTGCCGCATGGCAGGCTCTTGTGGGCGACGCCGAGGGTGCTGTGCGTGAGCTTTCCGCCACACGCCAGGCGGTTTCCGTATAGGCCGGGGCCGTACCAGGTGGCCCGCGCCGGGCGGTAGTCGGCCGAGGCGGCCTGGGCCGACTGCGAGCTCGTGTCGCCGCTCGCAGCAGGGGTCGGCGAGGTGCCGCCGGTGGACGTCGGGGTGGACGCCGCGGCGGGGAGCGTCACGGAAGCCGCGAGAACGGCCGCCGTGAGCGCAGCGATTGTCGCGCTCGGTCGAAACATGTTGTGTTGAATCGGCGCCGACGAGGTGAGCTGTCGGGCTCGGGACCAAGGTCCCTACGAGCGCGGCAATGCGCTCGATTCGCCCCCGCGGTCCAGGCTGGCAGGCCACAGACCGCAATGGTTCCCCCGTGCTCTGGGACCGTCCCCAGTGCTTAGGCGCCGAGGAATATAGCGATCACCGAAGAAACGGTCCTCTGCCCTCGTTGAATGTTCGAGTTTGAACGATGTGCTCACAGGGGTAGGCAGGCCTGCCGGCCATCTGGGCGTTCGTTCTCAACGGGAACAGGATGTTCCGAATCGCAGACACCGCTGTATAGGCTTTCGGGGAGGCCCCGCCTCCGTCGAGGTTCTGGCCCGGAAGCCTTGCGCGACCGCTGACTGCATCAAGGAGCGACGAGTAACTACATGACTGTCGGAGAGCTTCACGAACTGGACGAGGTCAAGATGCTCGTCGCACGAGGCCAGGAGGCTGGCCTCCTGACCTTCGGGCAGATCGCGACGGCCTTGACCGAGATCGAGCTCGAAGAGGGCGACATCGAGGAGATCCACCTGGTCCTCGAGCGCGCGGAGATAGAGCTGGTCGAGGACGACCACCCCTTCGCACAGGCCGCCAAGCTCGCGGCGCCCGAGCCCACGAAGTCCCGTTCGCGCAAGAAGGCCTCGCCGACGCTGGACCTGCGGCCGGACATGACCACCGACTCGCTCCAGCTGTTCCTGAAGGACATCGGCAAGGTCCGGCTGCTCACCGCCCAGGAGGAGGTCGACCTCGCCAAGCGCATCGAGCGCGGCGACCTCGACGCGAAGCAGAAGATGGTCGAGTCGAACCTGCGCCTGGTGGTCTCGATCGCCAAGAACTACCGCAACCAGGGGCTGCCGTTCCTCGATCTGATCCAGGAGGGCACGCTCGGCCTGGTGCGCGCCGCCGAGAAGTTCGACTACCGCAAGGGCTTCAAGTTCTCCACCTACGCCACCTGGTGGATCCGCCAGGCGATCGCGCGTGCGCTTGCCGACAAGGCGCGCACCATCCGCATCCCGGTGCACGTCGTCGAGAAGCTCAACAAGATCGGCCGCGCCGAGCGGAAGCTCGTCACCGAGCTCGGTCGCGAGCCCACGGCGGAGGAGATCTCCGAGGCCACCGGGATCGACCCGGAGGAGGTCGACTCGATCAAGCGCTCGGCCCAGGCCCCCGTTTCGCTCGAGAAGCCGGTGGGCGACGAGGAGGAGTCAGAGTTCGGTCAGTTCATCGCCGACGAGCGGGCCGAGTCGCCCTACGAGCGTGCTGCCGAGATCCTCACGAAGGAAGCCCTGCGCGAGGCGCTCGAGAACCTGAGCTACCGCGAGCGGCGCGTTCTGGAGCTGCGCTACGGGCTCGGCGGCGAGCATCCGCGCACACTCGACGAGGTCGGGCGCACCTTCAACGTCACGCGCGAGCGGATCCGCCAGATCGAGAATCAGTCGCTGAAGAAGCTCCAGTCGCTTGCGGAGGCTCAGAAGCTCCGCGACGTGGCCTGAGCAGCGCCTCCCGCGCCCTTTCGCACGGCCGGATTCGCAGTTACCCTAGGCCGCAATGGCCTTTGATCTCGAAGCTGCGCTCAAGCGAGTCATCGAAACCGGTGGCTCGGACCTGCACCTGAAGGTCCCCTCGCCGCCCCTGATCCGCCTGCACGGGCGGCTGGAGCCGATCCCGGGCACCGACAAGCTCATGCCGAACGACACCGAGGACGTCTTCCGGCTCATGGTCACCGACGAAGCGAAGCGCGACGAGTTCCAGCGCGAGCGCGAGCTCGACTTCTCGTTCGGCATGCAGGGCGCGGGGCGCTTCCGCGTCAACGCGTTCCACCAGCGCGGCTCGATCTCGTTCGTGTTCCGCGCGATCCCTTCGGACATCAAGACGGTCGAGGAGCTCAACCTGCCGTCGGTCATCAACGACCTGGCCGACGAGGAGCGCGGGATCATCCTGGTCACCGGCACCACCGGCTCGGGCAAGTCCACCACCCTCGCCGCGATGATCGACCGGATGAACACCACGCAGGCGAAGCACATCGTCACGATCGAGGATCCGATCGAGTTCCTGCACCGCGACAAGCAGTCGATCATCAACCAGCGCGAGGTCGGCCAGGACACGCTCTCGTTCAAGGCGGCGCTCAAGCGCGTGCTGCGCCAGGACCCGGACACGATCCTCGTGGGCGAGATGCGCGACGAGGAGACGGTGCGCACCGCCCTGTCGGCGGCCGAGACCGGGCACCTCGTGCTCTCGACGCTTCACACGGTCGACGCGCCGGAGTCGATCAACCGCATCATCGACTTCTTCGAGCCCCACATGCAGCCGCAGGCGCGAGCGATGCTGGCCGGCACGCTCAAGGGCGTCATCTCGCAGCGGCTGGCCCGGACGGCGGACGGCCAGGGGCGGGTTGCGGTCTGCGAGGTGCTGAAGGCGACCGCGCGGATCAAGGACATGGTCATGGATCCGGACCTGACCGGGAACCTTCCGGAGGCGATCGCCGAGGGTGCCTACTACGGCATGCAGACCTTCGACCAGGCGCTCCTCGGGCATCTCCAGGCCGAGCGGATCACGATGGAGGAGGCGCTGTCGATGGCCACCTCGCCACATGACTTCAAGCTCATGGTCGCGGCCGGTGGCTCGGCGTCGGGCTCGGTCGACAACGTCGAGCAGAGCGTCTTCTAGGCGATGCCTGCGGAAGCGGCGCTCCAGCAATTCGCCGAGACCCAGTCGACGGAGTCGTTCGCGCTCCAGAACTCGAAGCTGCTCAAGGTCTCGCTGCGCGACGTCACGATCCAGGCCAAGCTCGGCTCGATGGTCGCCTACCAGGGCGAGGTCAAGTTCGAGCACGCCGGCGCAGGCGGGATGGCCAGGCTCGTGAAGAAGATGACCACGGGCGAGGACGTGAAGTTCATGAAGTGCACCGGGTCGGGCGAGCTGTTCCTGGCCGAGCAGGCGCAGGAGATCCACATCCTGCGCCTGGACGACGACCAGATCACGTGCAACGGGGCGAACCTGCTGGCGTTCGACGCCGGCATCGACTGGGACATCACGCGCGTGGAGGGGGCCGGCGGCCTGCTGACGGGCGGCCTCTTCAACGTCTCGCTGAAGGGAACCGGTTTCGTGGCGCTGCTCTCGGACGGGCCGCCGGTGCTCCTGGACGTGGGCGACGCGCCGACGTTCGCCGATCCGCAGGCAGCGATCACGTGGTCGTCAGGGGTGCGCACCTCGATGAAGACCGACATCAACGTGAAGACGCTGATAGGCCGCGGCTCGGGCGAGTCGATCCAGGTCGCGTTCGAAGGGACGGGCTGGGTGCTCGTGCAGCCGAGCGAAGGCCGCGTGAGCGTGTCGCCGATGGGCGGCGGCGGCGGCGCGGGCGGGTTGCTGAAGAGCTTGGGCGGGTAGCTCGGCTCGTCGCTGCTCTCCGCCGGCCGTCCCGTTCTGCCGCCAGCCGTCCCCTCGGCGCTCTGCCGCCCGCCGGCCCCTCGCCGCTCTCCGCCGGCCGTCCCCTCGCCGCTCTCCGCCCCCCGCTCTGGCACCGCGGTTTGGAAACTGCTTCGGCCAAGGGGTGGCTGGTCTGGCGCTTGCGTTCTCTCGCCGGCCATCTCGCCCCCGCCGGCCTTCGAACCCGCGCAAACGCGCTCACTGACCGGCGACTGTGACGTTAACCACGTATAGCGTGGTCGAGGTCACACTCGATGCCCGAGTGGCACCTTCACCCGCGAACCGCGTGGTCAACCTGCCACTCGAAGCCCGAGTTTCACATTGAGCCGATATACGCGGCTTAACGTGAAACTCGCGACCAGAAGCGCGGCGCCACGAGCGAACCGAGACAGCGAGACCAACAGCGGCTTCGCGAGCGAGCACCGATCCCTCTTAGTTGCCCAACGGAGGGTCGGTGCTCGCGAACCACGCCGCCTGAGCCCTAACACGTCGGAAGCCCTGCCCGAGCGCGCCACCCACCACTACACTTTCTGAAGTCATGGAGTGCTGTCCCGTCAGCGCGTGCGCCGAGATCCTTGCCGGCAAGTGGACCATCCTGCTGATCCGCGACCTGTCAGAGGGTCGCTCGCGGTTCGGTGAGCTCGAGCGCTCGCTCGAGGGCATCTCGCCGCGAACGTTGTCCTTGCGCCTGCGCGCGCTCGAGGAGCAGGGCGTGATCGAGCGCCGGACGTTCTCGGAGGTTCCCCCGCGCGTGGAGTACTCGCTGACCGAGAAGGGCCGGGCGCTCGTGCCGATCATCGAGGACATGCGCCAGTACGGGCGCGAGTGGCTCGACGCCGTCCCCGCCCTGGCCACCTGAGCCCCCTCGTAGCAGGACCCATCTCGAAAATGGCGAATGCGCCTGCATGCGTAACCGCCGCCTGCACGACGCGCTCCGTGCGTTTGCTCTCGACTCCGCCCGCGCCCTCTCGACCGACATCGAGGCGGGTGCCGAGGTTGCCTTCGAGCTCGACGAGCGCTCGACGGGTCGCTCCGTTCTGTACCGCTACCGCCCGCTGATCGCGACCTTCGTGAGCGAGCGCTGGCAGCAACTTCGCACGCTCGACAGCTTTGGGGCGGCGGCCGAGGAGCTCGGCATGGGCTCGGCGGCGTATCTGCGGGTGCAGGGTCTGGCCGCAGATGCGGACGCCGAGCCCGCGCTGCTCGCAATGCTCGAGCGCATCTGGGAGGACGCTACGAGCTTTGCCTTCCCCGAGGAGCGCTTCGAGCGCGTCTACGAGGAGGTCGAGCGGGCGCTGTACGAGGGCGTGCTCCAGGCGGCGATCGCGGCGCCGCTGCCGGGGCTCGTGATGGAGCGCGACCGCGTGGAGCTGGGCGGAGTGGTCCTGGTGCGCGGCGACCTGTCGGGCGCGCCACCTGAAGCCGTATGGGCGTCGAGCACGTCGGAGATCGAGCGTGGGCGCGTCGTGCCGAACGTGGTTGCGCTGATCGAGGGCGAGCTGCCCGTCGACGCACAGCTGCCGATCCCGGAGGCGCGCTGGCAGCTGCGGCGGCTGGTCACCGCCTTCCGCCTGTGGCGCAGCGGCTCGGTTGCCCTTCCCAGCACCGGCTGGGCGCGTGCCGACGACGGTCCGTGGCGTCAGGTTGCTTTACAAGCTGCTCCACCCGCGCGCGGTGGCGCATGGGCGCTGGGCGCCGAGGAGGAGGAGAGCTTCAGGCAGTTCGCCACGATGGTGGCCGACTGGGACCCGGCCGGCCCGCTGGCGTGGGCGCTGGCCCGCTTCGACATGGGCTGCGAGCGCACATCCGACGCGGAGGCGCTGTCGGACTACCTGCTGGCGCTGCGCGGCCTGCTCGACGCGGTCGACGAGGCCGGACAGCCGACGCTGGCCCGACGGCTCGCCGCGCTGTGCGCCGAGGAGCCGAACCGGGAGCTGCTGATGTCGCACGTCGAAGCGGCGCTGGAGCTGGAGCTGGCGTTGATCGACGGCGTCCCGATCGACGCCTGGGCGCCGCCGCGCGGCATCCAGTCCGGCCGCCAGCTGGTGGCGGAGATGGAGGAGCACCTGCGGGCGCTGCTGCGCGACGTGGTCTGCGGCTACCTGAAGCCGGGGCTGGCGTCGATGGCCGACGAGCTGCTGCTGGGCAGCGAGCCGATCCAGATACACGCGCGGGAAGCGCGCCCGGAGCCGGTTGGGGTCGTCGCCGCGCCCGCGTTCGACCCGCCCACGACGTTCGAGGATCCGGCGACCGAGCAGTCGCTTCCGCCCGAGCACCGTTCGCCGGGCACCGATGCCGGTCCGGGTCCCACGCCTGCCGCCGTGCCGCACCGCGAGCGCCATGCGGTGCGCGAGTTCGTGCGTCCGGTCGCGCTGGTGCCACCGGAGGCCGAGCCGAGCGTGACGCGGCTGGTCGACGTGATCAACGACAGCCCCCAGCCCACCCGCGCGCACGAGCAGACGGCGCTGGTGATCGACGACTTCGCCTGGGATCTGGACGATCCCGGCGACTACTCGGCTCCCGTCTAAGCCGGGGCCGGCTCGCCGTCCTGCGCGGCCTCGATGTTGCGCACGAGCTCCAGCACGTCAGCCGGCGCTTTCTCGGGCGAACCCGAGTCGTAGGGCGGCTGCGGGTCGTACTCGATGCCGAGCTGGATCGCCTGGGCCACGGTGTCGCCGGCGATCCGGCCGGCCAGCATCAGCGCCATGTCGATGCCGGAGGAGACGCCTGCCGCGGTCACGATCTTGCCCTGCTCGACCACGCGCCGGCTGACGGGCCGCGCGCCGGTCGACGCCAGCGTGTCCATCGCAGCCCAGTGCGTGGTTGCCTCGAGCCCGTCGAGCAGCCCGGCGGCGCCGAGCACCAGCGATCCGGTGCAGACCGACGTCGTCCACTGCGTCCCCTCGTGCACGGAGCGGACCCAGTCGAGGATCCGGTCGTCGCTCATCAGCGGGCGCGTTCCGAAGCCGCCCGGGAACACCAGCACGTCGGGGTCGGCGAAGTCCTCCAGCGACACCTCGGCCTGAAGCGAGAGCATGCGGTTGTCGGTCTTCACGAGGCCGGGCTCGAACGAGACGAACTTGAGCTCCGCTCCGGGCAGGCGCGAGAGAACCTCGTACGGGCCGATTGCGTCGAGCGCGGTGACCTTGTCGAAGATGGGGATTGCGATCTTCATGCGACGTCCTCCAGTCGTGGTTCCGACAGTTCACCAGACCCTCACAACGGGGCCAGGCCCCGTCGCGTGGGTCTGCGGAGCAGCTCCCAGGCCATCCACGCGCTCGCGGGCAGCGCCCACGCGAGGTAGAGCAGGCTCACGAGGTCACGATGGGGGCCGAACGCCGAAGGCACCGTTGCCGTGAGGCCCGCCGCCGCCAGCGCGATCACCGGCAGGCGCCCGTGGCGCAGGCCCTCCCAGCAGGCGAGGAAGATCGCGAACGGCGCGTGGTAGTAGCGGTTGTCGCCAGGGTCGAGCACGCAGCGCAGCAGCATCACCAGCGCGAGCGCGAGGAAGACGTCGGCCAGGTCGAGCTCCCGGCGGCGAGCAGCCAGGAGCGCCAGGCCGGCGGCGAGTGCGATCAGGAACGGGCGCACCGCGTGGTGCACGACGCCAGGCACGTACGGTGCCCGCACGCGGCGCAGGGTCACTCCGTCCGAGACCAGCCGGGTGCGCGACGACAACGGCCACCAGATGTCAGCCGGATGGATCAGTGACGACTCGTTCGCGAACCGCACCGCGCGCCTGAACGAGCCCGGGCTCGCGAGCGCCACCGGGGCGATCGCCACCGCCGCCACTGCCACCGTCGCAAGGCCGACCCGCACGCGGGCTGAGCACGCCGCCAGTGCGACCGGGACGAGCGCGAGGAGCGCGGTGGCCTTGGTGGCGATCGCCAGACCGCAGGCGATCGCCGCGAGCGCCACCGAGCTCGCGGCTGCTGCGAAGGCCGCGGCGATGAGGAGTGCCGTGGCCAGCAGATCCTCGGGATGGCCGAACTTGACGCTGTCGAACACCGCCGGCCCGAGCAGGATGAGCCCGGCGACGAAGACCTGCTCGCGGCGCCCGGCGCCGCGGCGGCCCATGGCGCGGGCCACGAGCAGTGAAGCGAGCCCAAGCGCCAGCAGGCACGCGAAGACGCCCAGGCGGTAGCGAGCGAGCTGGTGGCCCGAGCCTGCGACGGCCGCGAACGGCGCGCGCAGCACCAGCGACACCGGCCCCTGCGCGGCCTGCGGCGAGACGAAGCGATGCAGGTGGCCCGCGATCAGTGCGTCGATCTGAGGGGCCGCGGAGTCCGTTCCGGTTGTCGACCCGCCTTCGTAGTCGAGGCCGAGCGGCGCGCGCAGCGACAGCAGCGCCGCGGCTGCCACGACCGCAAGGAGCGCGGCGGCCGTTGCGTGGCGGCGGATCAACCGAAGAGGTGCTCGACCATGGCGGCGAGCCCGTCCAGATCGTGGACGTCGCCGTCCAGCTCGGGCACGACGATCACGGGCTCTCCCGCCACGCGCTCGGTCAGGCGCCGGAGGTTGGCGCGGTCACGATCGGAGAGCGCCTTGTAGTCGCTGTAGGCGGCTTCGACCTTGCCCGCGAGCTCCGCGCCGAGCGCCGCGGCCAGGTCGACCTTGCCCGAGCTTCCACGCACGTCGTGGAAGCGGTTCACCACTGCGCCGCCGAACGGCATTGCGCGCAGCGCGAGCTGATCGTGGAAGAAGACGGCATCGTCGATCGCATCCCGGCGCGGCGATGCCACCAGCACGAACGTGGCGGCGTCCGAGGCCAGCAGCTCGTGCACCTGCACGGCGCGCGCGCGGAACCCCTCGGACATGTCGCCGAACGACTGGAAGAACTCCGACAGATCGCGCAGCAGGTCGATGCCCGTGACGCGCTGGAGCACCGCGAACAGCAGGCCGCTGCCGCGACCGAGCAGCTTCACCCCGGGCGACAGGAAGAAGCGCAGCGAGCGCGAGTCGATGAAGCGCGAAAGCCGCTCGGGCGCGTCCAGGAAGTCGAGCGCGTTGCGTGTGGGCGGCGTGTCGAGCACGAGCAGGTCGAAGCGGCCGTCCTGGTGCAGCTCGTAGAGCTTCTCCATGGCCATGTACTCCTGCGAGCCCGACACTGCGCTGGACAGCTCCTGGTAGATCCGGTTCGAGAGGACGGCGTCGCGCGTGCGCTCGTCTGAGGCGTGGCGCTCGACCAGCTCGTCGAAGGTGCGCTTGGGGTCGAGCATCATGGCCCAGAGCTCGCCGCCACCTTCCACGCCGCGCACGCGCCGCGGCTCGTTGCCCAGGCGCTCCAGCCCGAGCGCATTCGCCAGGCGCTTCGCCGGGTCGATCGTCAGGACCGCGGCTTTGCGCCCCCGCTGCGCCGCGCCGAGCGCGATCGCCGCCGACGTGGAGGTCTTGCCGACACCGCCCGCGCCCGCGCAGACGCAGATGTCGACCTCGTCGATCAGCGCCTGGATGCTCATCCGAGCCCCCGCGCGAGCACGCGCGCCAGCTCATCCAGGTCGGCGTCGTCGAGCTCGGGCCGGAACAGGAACGGCAGCGTCAGCGCGCGCGCTCGGCGGCGCAGGCGCCGCACCTGGTTGCGGTGGTGGCGCGCGCGCCGGTGCGACGAGAGCGCCGCGGCCAGCGCCGGCGTGTCCACGCCGACCGCTTCGATCGCCGCGATCTCCGCGTCCTTGAAGCGGTCGGGATAGACGCCGTTCACCACCACCGCGTCCGGCTGCATGTGCATCTCCTCGCCGAGTGCGGCGATGAACTCGATCGTCTCGTTCACCGGCATCTCCTCCGGCGCGGCCACGGCGACGATGCCTGTGAGGTCGGGGTTGCTGAGGAAGGTGTCGATGCGCCCCGCCTGGCGGGAGATGGGCCCGACGCGCGCGACGTCGCGGAACGTGCGCGGCGTGCGCAGCATCCCGAGCGCGTGCCCGGTGGCCGGCGCATCGAGGATGACCAGGTCGTACGGCGTGTTGCCCGTGCGCCGCTGGTCCAGCTGCGCGAGGTCCCAGACCTTCCCGATCGTGAGCAGCTCGCGCATGCCCGGAGCGGCTGCGGCCAGGTAGGTGAAGATGCGGCTGGAGGTCATGACCTTGGTGAGCGCGCCGCCCACCTGGTCGCTCAGGTACTCGCGCATCGCGTGCTCGGGATCGACCGCGATCGAGTGGATGCCGGGCGCGATCTCGACCTCGTCGTGCCCCCGCTCGTCGCTCGCGATCTCGCACACGATCACCCGCTGACCACGGTCCGCGGCCACCCGTGCGAGGCACGTGGCGACCGTCGTCTTGCCGACGCCGCCCTTGCCCGTCACGAAAACCAGCCGTTTGTCTAGAAGGAAAGCCACCTGTCCATCCGAATAGAGACCCCCGTATGGGCCTGTTCGAACGAAAGAGTTCCAGTCCGCCGGCATTTCCGCCGTCACCTTCGTCCGTGATCAACGCTTCGGCGGTGCCGCGCGCGACTCCCGATCAGGCGCCAAGCGCCGGCTCGGGCGGTCCCAAGGCACAAGTGATCTCGTTCGCGAACCAGAAGGGGGGCGTGGCGAAGACCACCACCACGCTCAACCTGGCGGTGGCGTTTGCCGAGAAAGGGCACCGCGTGCTGTGCGTCGACCTCGACCCACAGTCCAACTTGACGATGAGCCAGGGCATCGACCCCGACTCGCTCGAGCTGTCGATGTACGACGTGCTCGTGAACCGCGTCTCGATCCGTGAGGTCATCCGCAAGCGCGAGATCGACGTGGCTTGCAGCTCGATCGACCTCGCCGGGGCGGAGATCGCGATGTCCACCCAGATCGGCCGTGAGCGCTCGTTGCAGAAGGCGTTCGCCCCGATCCTCGAGGACTACGACTTCATCTGCATCGACACGCCGCCGAGCCTCGGGCTGATCACGATCAACGCGCTCACCGCGTCGAACAAGGTGATCGTCCCCGTGCAGTGCGAGTATCTGTCGATGCGGGGGCTCATCCAGCTCCAGAACACCGTTGCGATGGTGAAGGAAGACCTGAACCCGGACCTGGAGATCGAGGGGATCCTGCCGACGCTCGTCGACACGCGCACGGTGCACGCCAAGGAGGCGATCGAGATCCTCGAGGAGAACTTCGGAGACCGGGTGTTCGCCTCGCGCATAACCAAGACGGTTCGTTTTGCGGAGGCTCCGGTGAAGGGAATGTCAGTGCTCAAGTACGACCCCGACGGGAAGGCGGCCTTCGCCTACCGACGGCTGGCTGAGGAGGTGCTGGGGAATGGATCGCGGTAAGCGGGCAAGCATGCGGGAAGGCCCGCTTTCGGCCCTGTTCCGGTCGACAGCCGAGCTTGACGAGGAGCAGACGGAGGCGCCGCGCGCCGAAGCCGCTCCTGCCGAGCCGCCACGCGAGGAGCCGGAGCGCATCGAGCTCCCGCCGCCGCCGGCACCGCGCGTCGAGCGCGAGACGCCTGCGCCGCGCGCCTACGACCAGCGCCTGCGCGACGTCTTCAGCCCGGACATCCCGAACAACATGATGGAGCGCGAGCCCGTCTCGCGCCCGCGCTACGGCCGTGACGAGCCGCGTGCGATCTCCACTCCCAACAGCGTGGCCCATCCGGTCCTGCGCGTGGTCGGCGTCGGTGGCGCCGGCGTGAACGCGGTCAACCGGATGATCGAGGCTGGCATCGAGGGCGTCGAGTTCATCGCGCTCAACACGGACATGCAGTCGCTTCAGACGTCGCGCGCCTCGGAGCTCGTGCACATCGGTGGCGAGCTCACGCGGGGCCTCGGCGCGGGATCGAACCCGTCGCTGGGACGCGAGGCCGCGCTCGAGTCCGCCGACCAGATCAAGGCACTGCTCAAGGGCTCGGACATGGTGTTCGTCGCAGCCGGCTCGGGCGGCGGCACCGGCACGGGCGCGGCGCCCGTGGTCGCGCAGATCGCGCGTGAGATCGGGGCGCTCACCGTCGGTGTCGTCACGAAGCCGTTCCCGTTCGAGGGAATGCGGCGTGCCGAGCAGGCCGACCGGGGCGTCGCCGAGCTTGCGAACGCGGTGGACACCCTCATCACGATCCCGAACGCTCGCCTGCTCCAGGTGCTCGACAAGAAGACGTCGATGGTCGAGGCGTTCCGCTTCGCCGACGACGTGCTGCGCCAGGGCGTGCAGGGGATCTCCGACCTGATCACGCTCCCGGGCCTGATCAACCTCGACTTCGCGGACGTGCGCACGATCATGTCCGACGCCGGGCAGTCGCTGCTCGGCATCGGCATGGGCGTTGGCGAGCACCGCGCGGTCGATGCAGCCCGACACGCCGTCGAGTCACCACTGCTCGAGACGTCCGTGGAAGGCGCACGCTCGATCCTGCTCTCGATCACCGGCGGCCGCGACCTCTCGCTGTTCGAGGTCAACGAGGCCGCGAAGGCGGTGGCCGAGGCCGCGCACCCCGACGCCAACATCATCTTTGGCGCCATGGTCGACGAGAAGGTCGTCGACCAGGTGTGGGTGACGGTCGTGGCGACGGGCTATGGCGACCGCCAGGTGCGCCGAACGGAGCGCCCCGCGGTGCACACGCCGCAGCGGATCCCGGCCGACGCAGAGCCCCGCGTGCGCAGGACAAGCCGCCCAGCGGCAACCCTGGGCGACCTGCGCATCCCGGAGTACGTGCCGCCGAGCCGGTAGGGCAGCGCTCGGGTCATCGCTCGAGCGGCTCTGTGCTCGGTCTAGCTGCCGCTTTTGGTGGTGACTGTGAAGTTATGCGCGCTATCGGGGGTTAACGTCACAGTCGGCGCAGGTGGAGCGACCAAAACGCCGCGCGACGAGCGCAAGCGCCGCTTCAGCCACGCCTTGGCCGCCGCAGTTTCCACATCGAGGCGCCAGGGCAAGCCGACGGAAACCGTGCAGTTCGGCCCCGCTTTGTTACAAACGCTTGCGTGGCGAAGGGGGTCATTGCTGCCGGTCACCCGCTGACCGCGGAGGCTGGCGCTCGCGTCCTGCGCGAGGGTGGCAATGCGGTTGACGCCGCCGTAGCCGCGTGCCTCATGTCGTGGGTCTGCGAGCCACTGCTCACAGGCCCGGGCGCCGGCGGATTCATGCTGGTGCACACGGCCGCAGGCGAGAACGTGCTGCTGGACTTCTTCGTCGCGGCCCCCGGGCGGGGATCCGATCGCGAAGCCGGCGAGCTGACCGCGTTCGACGTCGCCTTCACCGACGATGTGACCCAGACCTTCCACGCGGGCCCGGCCTCGTGCGGCGTCTACGGCACGCCGCTCGGCGTGGCGAATGCGCTCGAGCGCTTCGGGACGCTGTCGTTCGCAGACCTGGCCGAGGAGCCGGCGCGAGTGGCTCGCGACGGGCACGAGATCACGCCGATTCAGGGCTATCTGATCCAGATCCTCGGCTCGATGGTGCTCTCGACCGACGAGGGGCGCGCCTGGTTCGCCCCGCATGGGCGCCTGCTCGAGAGCGGGGAGACGATGCGCAACCCCGAGCTCGGTGACCTGATTTCGCGGCTGGGCCGCGAGGGGCCGGGCTTCGCGTACACGGGCGACGTCGCGGTGGCCGTGAGCGACTGGGTGCTTGACCGCGGCGGCCTGATCACGCGCGAGGACCTGGCGAGCTACGGGGTGATCGACCGCACGCCGGCGCACGCGACCTACCACGGTCGCGACATCCTGACCAATCCGCCGCCGTCGTCGGGTGGCATCTTGATCGCGTACTCGCTCGATCTGCTGGAGCGAGTCGGACGACCGGGCGATCTGCGGGCGCTGGTCGAGGTGATGGACGAGACCAACAAGGCGCGTACCGAGGAGTTCTCGATCGCTCTGCACAGTCAGGGCTATCTCGAGCGCTTCCTGGCCAAGGACGGTCTCGCTTCGGTGGCGGGCGAGGTCGAGTCGCGACTCGGCTCGACCACCCACATCTCGGCGATGGACTCTGACGGCTGCTGCGTGAGCGTGACGTGCTCGAGCGGATCGTCGTCCGGCGTCGTCGTGCCCGGCACCGGTATCCACCTGAACAACATGCTCGGCGAGGAGGACCTGAACCCGCTCGGCCATCACCGCCACGCGCGCGGGACCCGGGTTCCGAGCATGATGGCCCCGACGGTCGTGCTCCACGATGACGGCAGGCCCGAGATCGTGCTGGGCTCGGCCGGCTCGAACCGGATCCGCTCGGCGATCCTCCAGACGATCCTGAACATCGTCGATTTCAACCTGAAGGCCGAGAACGCGGTCGAGTTGCCACGCCTTCACCTGGAACGCGGCCTGGTGGATGCCGAGCCAGGCGTCGATCCGCGCGCACTCGACTCGCTCGAGCGAAGCGGCTGGAAGGTTCAGCGCTGGCACGAGCGCAACCTCTACTTCGGCGGCGTCCAGGCTGCTGCGCGCGATCCCGAGACCGGCGAGCTCTCGGGCGGCGGCGACCCGCGCAGGGGCGGCGCGGCGGTCGTGGTCGAGTAGGACCCGGCGCTACGGCGAGCGCTTCGTCAGCTCGAACTCACCCGGAGCGCGCTCCGTGAACGCATGGCCCTCGTCCTCGGCCCAGGCCGCCAGGTCGATAGGCGCCTCGGGGTCGGTCGCCAGCACGCTGAGCCGGTCGCCGGGAGCGAGCGCCTCCATGGCGACCTTCGTCTTCACGAGCGGCAGGGGGCAGGCGAGTCCGCGGGCATCGACCGTGACGATGGGGCGCCTCAGTGCGGGACGGAGCCGTTCGTCTGCGCCCGCTCGGCGGCCTCTTCGGCGTAGGCCACGCGCTTCATCGCGGTGCGGAACATCTCGTCGACCATGCGCAGGCGGTCGTTCTCGGCGCGCAGCTCCAGCAGCGCCTGCTTCGCCTCCGGCGGGTGCTCGACGGTGGCTGCCATGCCGTATGCGTCGAGCCCGTCGATCTCGTCGGGGTCGGGCGCCTCCTCGGTCGCGCTCTCGATCAGCTCGGCGTACCGGGCGCGGGCCCGGGCGGCCAGTTCCGGGTCGCCCTCGCTCTCGAAGTCCTCGAGCAGCTCGATGTCGCCGGCCGGGTACGCCATGTCGTCGATCCGGCGCAGCAGGCGAAACGGGCGCACGCCCTCGACCAGGATGTTCATGCGGCCATCGTCGAACTGCTCGATCACGCGCGTGATCTCGGCGGTGCAGCCAACGTCGCGCAGGCCGTCGTCGGCCAGCCACACGATCCCGAACCGGCTGTCGCCGGCCATGCACTCGGCGACCATCGTCTTGTAGCGCGTCTCGAAGATGTGAAGCGGCACGACCTCCTGTGGGAGCAGCACCAGCCCAAGCGGGAAGAGGGGAAAACGCTCGAGGACGTCGGGCACGCACGTACCCTACGCCCATGCCTCTACGCCGCATCCTGGCGCAGGTCGAGCCGTACAAGCCGCAGCCGCCCATGCGCCAGCTCCAGGAGCAGCTCGGGCTCGAGCGGATGATCAAGCTCGCGTCGAACGAGGGGCCGTTCGGCCCGCTGCCCGCCGCCGTTGCCGCCTTCGAGGCCTCAGCGCGCGAGCTGAACCGCTACCCGGACGCCGGGGCCACCCGCCTGCGTGAGGCACTCGCCGAGCGCTACGGGGTCGCGGCCGAGCAGATCGTGCTCGGCAACGGCGCCGACGAGCTGATCCGGCTGACGGCGCTGGCGACGCTCGACCCGGGCGACCGCGCGGTCTTCCCGTGGCCGTCGTTCCAGAGCTATCCGACGGCCGCTGCGGCCGCTGCTGCCGACGCGGTCACCGTGCCGATGCACGAGCGCGCGTGCGACCTCGACGCCCTGCTGGCCGCCTGCGGCCCGGATCGGCGCTCACGCGGCACGGGCGCGGCGAAGCTCGTCTACCTGGCGAACCCGAACAACCCGACCGGCACACTCGTCTCCCGCGAGGACGTCCGCTCGCTCGTCGAGTCGCTGCCGGCGGGAGTGCTGTGCGTGCTCGACGAGGCCTACGCCGAGTACGCCGAGCAGGAGCCCGACGGCGTCGCGCTGATCCGCGAGGGGCACGAGCGCGTCTGCGTGCTGCGCACGTTCTCGAAGGTCTACGGGCTCGCTGCGGTGCGCATCGGCTACGCGATCGCGCCGCCCGCGATCGCCGACGCGCTCAACCGCGTGCGCCCGATCTTCAACGTGAACCAGCCGGCGCAGGAGGCGGCGCTGGCGTCGCTGCACGAGACCGAGGCCGTCGCGCGGCGCATCGCCCACACCCGCGCGGCGCGCGACGAGCTCTACGACCAGCTCGCGGCCGCCGGCCTCGACCCGATCCGCTCGCACGCGAACTTCGTCTATGCCGACGTGCCCGGCGGCGACGGCGACGGCCTGGCCGACCGCCTGCTGCACGCGGGCTTCATCGTGCGCGCGCTGCGCGCATTCGGAGCACCGGGAGCGATCCGGGTCACCGTCGGCACCGACGAGGAGATGGAGCTGTTCGCCGGCGCGCTGACCAAGGTCGCGGCGGCCTGACGCCGGTCAGGAAGCGCTGATCAGCAGGTTGTAGAAGATCGCCGGCGGCAGGTAGGGCTCGAGCAGCGCGCGATCCACCCGCTGGAGCGCCAGGTAGCCGTGGAACGCGTAGCGGCGCCACAACCACGGCACGTCGGCGGGCTCGGCCGTCGATTCGAGCGTCCTGTTCGCCCAGCCGAACCACGAGGCGGCCAGCTCCTCACCGCGAATGCGCACGTTCTCGAAGCCGCCCGCGCGCGCGGCCGACTCGAGGTCCTCCGGCGTGAACGCGTGGACGTCCACGTAGGGCTCGAGCGAGGCCTCCTCGTCCTTGCCCCAGCTGCCGTCGCTGCCGCGGTGGCGACGTGCGCGCATGGCGCGGCGCCACAGAGGGGAGAGAGCCAGCGCCGCGCGCTTGGGGTAGGTCGCCAGGCGGTCGCCCGTTCGCGAGGGCTCGCCGCAGAACGCGACCAGCCCGCCGGGCTTGAGCACGCGCCGGAACTCCGAGAACGCGCGCTCCAGGTCGGGGATGTGGTGCAGCACCGCGTGCCCGAAGACCACGTCGAAGCTGCCGTCCTCGAACGGGAGGCTCTCGGCGTCGCAGACCGCGGTCTCCACGTCCAGGTGCATGCGCCGTGCCGACGCCGACAGCGCATCGAGCATCCCGGGCGACACGTCGGTGCACGTGACCTCGCTCAGGATTCCGTGGCGCAGCAGGTTGAGCGAGAAGTAGCCGGTGCCCGCGCCGATCTCCAGCCCGCGGCCCATCGGCCGCAGCGGCTGGCCCAGTGCCTTCTGCATCTTGCCGAGCACCTGCTGCGCGCCCTTCTCGCCATAGTCGATGCCCCACTTCGAGTCGTAGGACTCGGAAGCGAGGTCGTGATAGCGGACGTTTACGTCCAGAATGCGCTCGGCAGACGGTCCCGGCATGGCGGCGGCGGCGGACTATAGTCGCCCGCCTCTTGGACTCGGCCGTGGAGTACCTACAGCGCGATCAGCCTCCCGGTGTGCCTCCGCTGGCGCTGACGGGTGAGCGGACGCTGCCCGACGTGCCCGAGGAGAACTACTGGTACCGGCGCCACGTCGTGGTCTACGACTGGATCGCGCGCCGCTGTGCCGGGCTCGAGGTCGTCGACATGGCATGCGGCGAGGGCTACGGCAGCGACATCCTCTCCAAGCGGGCCGCCCGCGTGACCGGGGTCGACGCCAACCCCGAGGCGCACGAGCACGCGCGCCTGCGCTACCGGCGCGCGAACCTCTCCTTCAAGCGCGACCTGGTCGAGACCTACTCGCAGCCGTGTGACGCGATCGTGTTCCTCCAGACGATCGAGCACCTGCAGGACCCGAAGGCCGCGCTCGAGCACTTCCGCTCGCTGCTGCGCCCGGGCGGCGTGGCCTACGTCTCCACGCCGAACGTGCTGACGCTGGCGCCGAAGGGCGCCGAGCGCTCGGGCAACCCGTGGCACATCCGCGAGTACCGCGCCGAGGAGTTCCGCGGGCTGTGCGAGTCGGCCTTCGGCAGCGTCGAGATGTACGGGCTCTTCCACGCACGCAAGCTGCGTGCGCACGAGCTGGCGATCCGCGCCGGCTGGGACTCGCTTCACCCCAAGCTCGGGATCACGAAGCGCTTCTACGACTGGTTCACACCAGCGATCTCGGTGCGGGACTTCCGCCTGGGCGGGCGCCAGCTCGACGGCGCACTCGACTTCCTCGCGGTACTGCGGCCGTGAGTCGCAGCGGGTCGCTGTGCCTGCTGCTGCACTCGCACATGCCGTACGTGGAGGGCTTCGACACCTGGCCGTTCGGCGAGGAATGGCTGTTCGAGGCGGTGGCGTCGAGCTACACGCCACTGCTGGATCTGCTCGCCGACGCGCCGGTCACGCTGACGGTCACGCCCGTGCTGGCAGACCAGCTCCAGGCGCTGCGCGACGGTGACGCGGGCGATCGCTACCTGACCTTCCTGCGCGAGCTTCGCCCGCTCGTGCACGCAGAGGACGCGCAGCAGCTGGAGGCCGGGGGCGAGCCCGAGCTGGCGGCAGAGCTGCGCCGCGCGGCCGGCGACTACGAGCGCGCCGCTGTGGCCTTCGAGGCGGCGGGGCGCGACCTGCTCGGCGCGCTGACAGGCCTCGGCCGCGCCGAGCTGTGGACCTCGGCTGCCACCCACGCGGTGCTGCCGCTGCTGGCCACGCGTGTCGGCACGGCACTTCAGCTCGCGGCCGGGATCGAGAGCCACCAGCGCCGCTTCGACGGCTGGCGTGGCGGCTTCTGGCTGCCCGAGTGCGCCTACCGGCCTGGGCTCGAGGGCGACCTTGCCGAACGCGGCGTGCACGCTTTCTGCGTCGACCAGACCGATCAGCTCGGCCGCGGCTCGCTCGACAACCTCGAGCCGGTGCGCACGCCCGAGGGCGTCGTGGCGGTGCCGATCGACTGGCAGACGATCTGCCTCGTCTGGGACATGGACGACGGCTATCCCGCAAGTTCGCGCTACCGCGACTACCACCAGCGCACGCGCTACGACCTGCGGCCCTGGAACACGGCCGGCGAGTCCTACCGCCACGCCGATGCCCTCGCGCTCACCCATGAGCACGCGCGCGACTTCGTGGCCAGCGTCGCCGAGCGCCTCGACGCCTACGAGAGCGAGCGCGGCCGCGCCGGGCTCGTCTGCTGCGCGCTCGACACCGAGCTGCTCGGCCACTGGTGGTACGAGGGGCCGGCCTGGCTGGCGGCGGTGATCGACGAGGCGGCGGCACAGGGCGTGGCGCTGCGTACGGTTTCCGATGCGCTCGAACACTCCGCGCCGGTCGAGCGCGAGCTGGCCGCGTCGTCGTGGGGCACGCCGAAGACGATGCGCACGTGGGACTCACCGGCCGTCGCCGAGATCGCGTTCGCCCAGCGCAACGCCGAGCTGGCCGTGGTCGCCGCGGCCACCAGGCTCGGCCGCTCCCAGCGCCTGGAACGCGCCACGCGCGAGCTGCTGGCGCTCCAGTCGAGCGACTGGGCGTTCCAGGTCACCAACGACCAGGCGGGCGACTATCCCCTGCGGCGGGTGGGCGACCACGCCGCGGCGGTCGCGGCAGCGCTGGCGCCGGCCGAGCCGGAGCCCGAGCCCGGTGTGCGCGGCCTCCAGCCGTTCCTCGACCTCTCGCCGCTCGTCCTGCCCTGAAGGCCCGCCGTGCGACCGTCCGCCGGTTTACGATCGTGAGGATGCCCAGGCTTCCTCTGCTCGAGTCACTGTCGCGGCTCGTCCGCCTCGCGTCGATCGTCGCGGTGCTGTTCGTCTTCATCGGCCTGATCGGGTTCCTGTCCGACGAGGTGCGCGACAGCTCGAAGGTGAACGCGACCACCGACGTCGCCCCGAAGGGCGAGCCGGCCGCGGCGGGCGTGACGGTGGTCGACATCTCGGCGCCTGATCCGCCGAAGGCAGTCGAGCGGGCGCGTGAGGGCCAGCACACCTCGGCGCGCGAGTTCATCGACGACGTTGGCGACGTGATCATGAGCCCGTTCACCTGGATCGCCAAGGGCTCGCGGCCATGGGTCAAGCGCATCCTCTACAGCGGGCTGGCGCTGCTGCTCTACGGCCTGATCGCGCAGTTGCTGGCCGACCTCATGCGGCGCTCGTCCGATTCCACGCGCCGCGCCGCGGCCGGGAAGCAAAACGAGGAAGAGGCGCGCAAGCGGCGCGAGTCCGGCGAGTACGTCTCGCCGGCCTGAGCCCGCCCGGCTTACTCCCAGCGCATGCGGTTCGGATGCGGGCGCATGCGGATGATCCGCGCGGGAAGGCCGCCAACGACGGCGTTGGCCTGGCACGTCCTTGGTCACCACCGAGTTGGTCCCGATGATCGCGTTGTCGCCGACCGTGACGCCGCGCAGGATGCATGCGCCGTAGCCGATCCAGACGTTGTTGCCGATGTTCACGTCGCGCTTGTAGATGCCCTGTAGCCGGATCGGCCGCTCGACCTCGACCACGCCATGGTCGAAGTCGATGAACATCACGCGGTCGGCGATCACGCACTCGCGGCCGATCTTCACGTGCTGGAACGACGAAATCGTGCACTCCTGGCCCATCACGGTCTTAGCCCCGATCGACACGAGCCCCTCGTGCGCGCGGATCTTCGTTCCGTGCCCGATCCACACCCAGCGGCCGAGCTCGAGCTTTGCGCCCTTTCCGACCTGGAGCACGACCCCCGGGCCGACGAAGGCGATGCCGTCCAGATCGAGCCGGCTGCGGAGCCGCAGCTTGCGCAGCAGGATCCGCAGGAGCAGCCGCCCGTACTTGAGGTTGAGCATCCCGTGGGCCGCCATGAAGCGCAGCAACGCGGGCAGGCCGCCGTGCGAAGGGGCCGGCGCGCGCCTGATCTCGACCGGCACATCGGTGCGCGGCGCCTCGAGGAGCTGAACCACGTGGCTATGTTCGCATCCATGTCCTCTGATGCGATCGTCTCAGCGAGCGACGTCACCAGGCGCTACGGCACCGGCGACGCGGCGGTCGACGCCCTTCGCGGCGTCTCCCTCGAATTCCCGCGCGGCGGCTTCAGCGCGATCATGGGCCCGTCCGGCTCGGGCAAGTCGACGCTCATGCACATCCTGGCCGGGCTCGACAACCCGACCTCCGGCACGGTTGTGATCGACGGCCGCGACATCACCAAGATGGACGACGGCGAGCTCACGCAGCTGCGCCGCGACAGCATCGGTTTCGTGTTCCAGTTCTTCAACCTCGTGCCGGTGCTGAATGCCGAGGAGAACATGCTGCTGCCGCTGTCGATCGCCGGCCGCAAGCCGGACAGCGCCTGGGTCGACCAGCTCATGGAGACCGTCGGCATCGCCGACCGGCGCAAGCACCGGCCTTCGGAGCTCTCCGGCGGCCAGCAGCAGCGCGTGGCTGTTGCGCGCGCGCTCGTGTCGCGTCCGGCCGTGGTCTTCGCCGACGAGCCGACGGGCAATCTCGATTCGAAGACCAGCGACGAGGTGCTGCAGCTCCTGCGCACCGCGGTCGACGACTTCGGCCAGGCCGTGGTGATGGTCACCCACGACGACCGCGCCGCATCGTTCGCCGACCGCCGCATCGAGCTTGTCGACGGGCTCGTCGTGCGGGACGAGAGCTCATGACGAAGCTGGTCCTGCGCGGGCTCGCCGCGCGCAAGGTCCGCGCAATGCTCACCGCGACCGCGGTGCTGCTGGGCGTGGCGATGATCTCCGGCAGCTATGTCCTGACGGACACGATCAACCGCTCGTTCCAGCACATCTTCGAGCAGGGCGAGAAGGGCATCGCGGTCGAGGTCACGCCGCACGAGACGATCGCGCAGGACGAGCAGCCGCCGCCGTTCTCGGAGAAGCTGCTCCAGAAGGTCCGCAACGTCGAGGGCGTGAAGGTGGCTGTCGGCGGCATCTTCGACCAGGGCTCGATCCTCGGCAAGAACCACAAGCCGATCTCCACCCACGGCGCGCCCAACTTCATCACCTCGGTCGTGCCGCCTTCGATGAGCCCCTTCACCTACGTGAAGGGCCACCCGCCGCGCCACGACGGTGAGGTCGCGCTCGACAAGTACACGGCCAACCGCCACAAGTTCGTCGTCGGCGACCGGATCGGGATCGCCGGCCACGTGCCGGCGAGGACGTTCAAGCTCGTCGGGATCGCGCGCTACGGCGACGTGTCCAGTTTCGGTGGCGCCAGCATCGCCGAGGTCACCCTCCACGACGCGCAGGTGCTGAGCGGCAACCTCGGCCGCTTGCAGTCGATCGAGGTCGGCAACTCGGCCGGCACCTCCGACCAGACGCTCAAGAAGCGCATACGCGCCGTGCTTCCGAAGCTCCTCGACGTTCGCACCGGGAAGGAGCAGGCGGCCAAGCAGTCGGCCGACCAGAAGAAGAACTTCAGCTTCTTGACGACGATCCTGCTCGCGTTCGGCTTCATCGCGCTGTTCGTGGGCGGCTTCATCATCTTCAACACGTTCTCGATCACGGTCGCGCAGCGCACGCGCGAGTTCGCGATGCTGCGCACGCTCGGGGCGTCGCGGCGCCAGGTGCTGGCGGCGGTCTTCAGCGAGGCGCTCGCCATCGGCGTGTTCGCCTCGGCGGTGGGGCTGCTCGCCGGCGTGGGCTACGCGAAGGGCATCGACGGCCTGTTCAAGGCGATCGGCGTGGACCTGCCGTCGTCGGGCACGGTCCTGCTCGCACGCACCGTCATCGCCGCCGCGGTCGTCGGAGTCGTGCTGACCGTGGCGGCCTCGCTGTTTCCCGCCATCCGCGCAACGCGCGTGGCGCCGCTGGAAGCGCTGCGCGAGGGTTCGGGAGCTCCCGTCACCGGCAGCGGTCGCCGCTTCGCGATCGGCTCGGCTCTGGCGCTGCTCGGCGCGGTGCTGATGGCCTACGGCGTGCTCGGCGTGAAGGACTCGAACACGGCCCTGACGCTGGTTGGCGTCGGCACCATCGTGGTGTTCATCGGCGCGGCCATGCTCAGCCCGCGGCTGGTGCCGCCGCTCGCGCGCCTGGCGAGCGCTCCGCTCGTCCGCCTGCGTGGGATCACCGGCCGGCTTGCGCGCGAGAACGCGATGCGCAACCCCGGCCGCACCGCCGTCACGGCATCGGCGCTGATGATCGGCCTGGCGCTCGTCACGTTCGTCTCCGTGTTCGCAGCCGGCCTCAAGGCCGGCATCAACAACACGATCGACAGCAGCTTCCGCGGTGACGTGATCCTCCAGAACAGCGATGGCTTCTCACCGATCCCGCCCGCAGCGTCGCGCGAGGTCGCGCGCCTGCCCGGCGTCGCGGTCGTGTCGCCATGGCGCTTGAGCGAGGGCAAGGTCGCCGGGATCGGCGGCAACAGGGAGGTGCTCGGACTCGACCCGAAGACCGCCCAGAAGGGCATCGTGCTCGACTGGCAGAAGGGCTCGCCGAGCACGCTGACAGGCCTCCAGCCGGGGCAGGCGGTGCTCGACGAGAAGTTCGGCCGCCAGCACCACCTGAAGCTCGGCTCCACGCTGCGCGTGACCACCCCAACCGCGCGCCACATCAGCCTGCGCGTGGTTGGCACGGTCAAGGACAAGGCGAACTTCCTGGGGGACATCATCGTGCCGCTGGCACAGGTGACGCGTGACTTCGGTGAGCGTCAGGACTCGGTCGGCGTCGTCACGCTCGACCGCGGCGTGAATGCGCCGGCCGAGCGCAAGCGCATCGAGCGGCTGCTCGACCGCAGCTTCCCGACCGTCGACTCGCTCGACCAGCAGGAGCTGAAGAAGCGCCAGAGCCAGGGCTTCAACCAGCTGCTGGGGCTGATCTACGCCCTGTTGTCGCTGGCCGTGATCGTGTCGATCTTCGGCATCGTCAACACGCTTGTCTTGACGATCCACGAGCGCACGCGCGAACTCGGCCTGCTGCGCGCGGTCGGCATGTCGCGCCGCCAGGTGCGGCGGCTCGTGCGCTACGAGTCGGTGATCACCGCGCTGATCGGGGCCATCCTCGGATCGGTGCTCGGGATCTTCTTCGCCCTGGTCGTCTCACGACCGATCGCGGACGAGGGCTTCGTGCTGACGATCCCGATCGGATCGATCCTCACGTTCCTCGTGCTCGCAGCGCTGGCTGGGGTGCTCGCGGCGATACCTCCAGCACGCCGCGCCTCGCGGCTCGACGTGCTGGAGGCGCTCGCCTACGAGTAGGCCTAGTCCTTGCCGACTACGTCCTTCGCGGCGTCGGCTGCATCTCCGACCTTGTCCTTCACGGTGCCTGATGCCTTGTCGACCTTGCCCTCGTTCTTGAGGTCCTTGTCGTCGGTCAGGTCGCCCGCTGCTTCTTTGAGTTTGCCCTTTGCGTTGTCTACTGCTCCATCACCCATGTCCCAGGCCTACCCCGTACATTCACGCGCCATGCCTCGCCGGACCGCATCCGAGCTCGTCGGGCCGCTGCTTGCGGGCGACAAGCGGGCGCTGGCGCGGGCGATCTCGCTGGTCGAGGACGACGACCCCGAGGGCTGGGAGCTCGTCAGGCAGGTCTATCCGAAGACCGGAAAGGCGGCCGTCATCGGCTTCACCGGGCCGCCGGGGGTGGGCAAGTCGACGATCATTGGCCGCCTGGTGGCGGACGCGCGCGAGCGCGACCGCGACGTGGCGGTCCTGTCGATCGACCCGTCGTCCCCGTTCACCCAGGGCGCGCTGCTGGGCGACCGGATCCGGTTGACAGAGCACTTCCTGGACCCGGGCGTCTTCATCCGATCGATGGCCAGCCGCGGATCGCTCGGCGGTCTGAGCGAGGCAACGCTCCAGGCGGCGCTCCTCATGGACGCGTCCGGCAAGGACGAGGTCTATCTGGAGACGGTCGGCGTCGGCCAGGCCGAGGTGGACATCATCGATCACGCCGACACGGTCGTGCTGGCGCTGATGCCCGGCTCCGGCGACTCGATCCAGGCGCTCAAGGCCGGGGTCATGGAGATCCCGGACGTGATCGTCGTCAACAAGGCCGAGCATCCGCTCACCGACACGATGGTCCGCGAGATCCGCGGCGTGCTGTCGCTCGGCCCGAAGACCAGCTGGCGCGTGCCGATCGTGCGTACGAAGGCGTCGGCAGGGGAGGGGATCGAGGAGCTGGCCGAGCGAATCGCCCAGCACCGCGAGCACATCGAGGCCGAGGGGACGCTCGACGAGCGTCGGCGGCGCAACTTGCGCAACGAGGTGATGGAGCTGGCGACCGTCAGGCTGAGGCGCCGGCTCGAGGAGTCGGTGCGCGGCGACGAGCAGCTCCAGGAACTGCTCGACGAGGTCGTGGCGCGGCGCCTGGATCCGGCCAGTGCGGCGCAGCGGTTGCTGGACGACGCTGTGTAGGGGTGTGGCGGCGCGTGTGCGCTGCCGCCGTTCTGCTATCCGTCGGCCCCGTTCTGCCGCCAGCCGTCCCGCCCTGCCGCCAGCCGCCCCGCCCTGCCGCCGCCCGCCCCGCCCTGCCGCCCGCCTTCCCGCTCTGCCGCCGGCCGTCCCCTCGCTGCGGTTCGGAAACTGCCTCGGCCAAGGGGTGGCTGGAGTGGCGCTTGCGCTCTCGCGCCGGCCGCTTCGTCCCTCGAACGCTCGCTTCGTTCAATAGTTCCCGCTATGCGGGAAGAATTGAACGTTGCTCCCCTCGATCGCGCCGCAACCGTCAATAACTGTCGCTATGCGACACCAATTGACGGTTGCTCCCGAAACCCGAGCCGCTGTGGTCACTCAGGTCCGCCACGCGACCACAACTGATCACAGCGAGACCAAAAGCGGCTTCGCGAGCGAGCACCGATCCCTCTTGGTTGCCCAACGGAGGGTCGGTGCTCGCGAACCACGCCGCCCGAGCCCTGACACGTGGGCGGAGAGCGCACCGCGACCCGAAAGCGCCACCCGAAAGCACCGCCATGTCCCCGCCCTGGGGTAGTTTCCGCGGAAACGCGTCGCCGCAGCCCTGACCCACGGCGCCGCGGCCCTACGCCACCCGCAGCGTCCTCCGCAGCGGTGGCGAGCTTCGCTTGCAGCGGCCTGCACGTCCATACGCCCTGACGGTGACGGTGTAGCTCCCGGCGTCGTCGTAGACGTGGAAGAAGTCGCTGCTCAACGTCGGCCTGCGTGCTGCCGGCGCGAACGTGAAGTGGTCGCGCTGGCCTGCCGTGCCCCAGCGGACATCGAGTGCGTAGATGCGCCCGCTCGGCATTGCTGCCGTCACGCGCAGCTTCAGCTTCTTTCCGGCCCGCAGCGTCTGCGGTGTCGCGACCACCTTCGTCACGCGTGGCGCGCGGCAACTCGCCGCCGCGGCGCGTGCAGCCCTCGTCGCCGCCGCCCGCGCCGCCTTCGTCGGCGCGCTGCCCCGCGCGACGGTCGCGGCCGGGCTCGCGCCGGGCAGGTGTGCGACGTCGCCTGCGAAGAACGCGCGCAGCGTGATCGTGTGGCGTGCGCGCAGGCGGCCGCCGAAAGTCGCGCCCTTGCGCAGGGTGGCCGTGGCGATCGTGGTCCACGCGCCGTGCGAATCGCGTCGCTGGATCGCGACGCTCTGGCCGAGCAGTGCCGGGCCGAAGGTGCCGCTGAAGCGCACGCTCGACTTGCCGGCCGCCGCCGCGCTGAACGCGATCCGCGGCGCCAGGTTCACCTGGACGGTCTTCTCGCTCGGGGTTCCCTGCGAGCTCGTGCGGTACTGCATCGTCTGGCTTGGATGCAGCTTGAAGCTGTAGTAGCCCTGGGCGTCGCTCGTGGTCTGCGCCACGGGCGCCCAGTCGGTGTAGGGGGGAGGCGACTGCTCGAGGGCGACCGGCTGCCCCGCTTGTCCATCGTCGACGAGCTGCCCGTTCACGAAGGCGTTCTCGCCGTAGGTGATGGGATCGAAGACGGCCACGATCGTCACGCGCGCGGGCGGCGCCGCGACGGCGGTCGCGGCGAGCAGCGCCGCGAGGGCGAGTGTCGCCGCGGCGATGCGCTGCCTCACGGCGCCACCAGCGGCTTCGCGCGCTTGAAGGTGCGCGCCGTCGGGGCGTAGGCAGGCTTCGGGCTGCCGTTCTGGTCGAGCAGCCCCTTGCGCAGCCAGGGCGCGTCCGGCTGCGGGTTGCCGCCGGTCCAGTCGGGACGCACCTTGAAGTCCTGGAGCGTCCACACGATCGCCCCGTTCAGCCACGGGCGCTTCGCGTAGGTGGCCAGGTGGAAGCGCATGAACTCCTTCTGGTAGTCGTAGGTGCCCTTCTCGTCGCGCGGCCCGGCGCGGTTGGCCTCGGCGCCGAACTCCGTCACGAACAAGGCCTTCCGCGGGTAGTTCGCATGGGCGCGGTCGAGGAACTGCCCGAGCGCCGCCCGGTTCTCGATCTGCCCGGTCGGGCCCGGGTACCAGCCGAAGTAGTCGTTGATCCCGAGCGCGTCGAGCGGCGCGTAGGCCGGCAGGTAGTTCTTCACGGGGTAGCCGGCCAGCGCCAGCGCCACCGGGCGCGTCGGGTCGAGCCGGTGCGCGAGCGCGACCGCGTCGCGGATGTACGCCTTCTGCCCGCGCCCCGGTGTGGCCGGCAGCTCGTTGCCGATGCTCCAGGCGATCACCGACGGATGATTCTCGTCGCGCTTGATGGCGGCCGCAAGGTAGTCCAGCCCCTTCTGGCGCACGAGCGGGTCGCGCATCGCCGATTCGGACAGCTGGTAGAAGGGGATCTCCTCCCAGACCGCGATCCCGGCGCGGTCGGCGCGCTCGAGGAAGTCCTCCGACAGTGGGTAGTGGACGCGCGTCAGGTCGGCGCCGGCGCTCTCGAGGAGCTTGATCTGGCGCGCGTGGTCGGCCGGCAGCAGCGCCGCGCCGCGCGCGGGCGTCTGCTCGTGCATGGCCGCGCCGCGCAGGTTCAGCGCCAGGCCGTTCATCGTCATGCGGCCGTCGCCGCGGATTGCGAGGGTGCGCAGCCCGGTATGGACCGTGTAGGTGGCAAGCGTCTTGCCTTTGGCCGAGGCAACCGCCGTGACCTCGAACAGCGACGGCGAGCGCGGCGCCCACTCGCGCACGTTGCTGACCGTGACGGTCTTCGACAGCGAGCGGCTCGCCCCGGCGCCCACGCGCACGGTGCCGAGCGACACCGGCAGGCCTGCCACCAGCGCATTCACCCGCGCGGCTCGCAGGCGGCCGTCCGGGTTGGTGATCGTCGCTCGCACCAGCAGCCTGTCTGCGCCGATCGGCCGCGTGAGCAGCTCCGAGATGTCGACCCCCGTCACGGGGCGCAGGTAGACCTCGCGCAGGATCCCGCCGTAGTTGAACCAGCCGCCGGTCGGGCCTGGGGGCAGGCTGTTGCGGTCACGGCGGCTGTCCACGCGGATGACAAGGTGGTTGACGCCTGGCTGGAGATCGGCCAGCGGGATGTCGAACGGGATCGAGGCCGCCTCGTGCTGGCCGATCTGGCGGCCGTTCAGGAACACCGTCGCGTAGTAGTTGACGGACTCGAAGCGGACGATCCAGCTCGCGCCGGCCGGCTTCGCCGGGACCGTGAAATCACGCCGGTACCAGCCGACGCTGCCGGCCATGCTCGCGGCCGAGTCGTCGCCCGCGTTCCAGGCGTTCGGCACGGTTGTGGCCGACCAGCCAACCGTGTCTGTCTGCGCTGCCCAGCCGCCGGCCACGCCCTGGTCGGCCGGGTCCGCGCGGTAGAGCCAGCTGCCGCCGAGCAGGATGCGCCCGCCGGGCCCGTCCTGGTACCACGGCTTGCCCGCGGCCATGGCAGGAGCAGCCGCGCCGAGGGCGAGGACCAGTGCCGTTAGGAATGTGAGCGTGCGAAGGGGCACGAAGAGCGCAGCAGGCTAGACACGCGAGCCCTGCGTTCGATGCGGTTCCTAGCCCAGGCGGCGGCGCAGATCGAGCTCCTCGCGCAGCACCGGCGCGGCGAGGGCCGCCACGACGGCTGCGAGCAGAACGTAGGGCCAGGCCCCGCCGTTGAAGACCGGGAAGACCTGGTCGAGCGGGCCCCACGGCGCCTCGGGGCGGTGGCTCATGAGGCCGCCACCGCCGCGCGTGTCGATCCACAGCCACACCGATCCGGCCAGGCCGAGCAGCGCCAGCAGGCCGCCGATCCGCGGCGCCTGCCGCAGCCCGAGCGCCACGAGCGGGAGCGCCAGCGGCAGCACCGGAACGAGCGCGCGCCCAGGGAAGCCCGCCCGCAGCGAGGGCACGAACAGGGCGGCCGTGACGAGCGTGGTCAGCGCCGCGAGGCCGCAGAGGCGCGCGAGCCAGTGCTCCTCGTCAAGTCCGGCGATCGCGCGCGCGAACTGCTCACGCGCGGAGCGGTAGAGCACCCAGCCGCCGGCGAAGATCAGCGCGGTAACGGGCGCCCAGCGGATGAGCCCGTAGTCACGGTCGAGGAACAGCGCCACCACGCGCCAGCAGCGGCCAAGGTAGTCCGCCACCGAGTCCGCGCCGGTCGCGCTCACGCCCGGCGCGTCGGCTGCGTGCGGCGTCGGCCCGCCGAACAGAGCCTCGTTCAGCCCTACGAGCAGAGCCAGCGAGAAGAAGGCCACCTCGGTGCTGCCGAGCGCGAGCAGCCGCCGGCCGGCCCGTCGCAGCGACCGCACCGCGGCGGCCGCGATCACGAGCCCCGGCGGGATGAAGACGATCCCGAGCCAGGGCAGCGAGCCAAGGAGGACGAAGCAGGTGAACGCGGCGGCGCGCGACGGGCCGTCGCGAAGGCGTGCGGCACACACCGCTGCGCCGGCCAGCGCGGCGGCTGCCACCGGCTCGGGCAGGACGGCGGTCGCATGCGCGACCAGCGGGGGCGAGAGGCCGAGGGCCAGCGCGGCGAACGCGCACCACGGGTCGGGCACGACCCGTCGCGCGAGCAGGTAGGACAGCGCAAGCGCGGCCGCGAGCAGCGCCGCGATCAGGCACTCCACGGCCTTCGGCCCGCCGAGCGCGTAGAACGGCGCAGCCAGCAGCGGCAGCCCGATCGAGTGCGGTTCGTAGCGGGCACCGTCGCGGATGACGCCCTGCGGCTTCGGCGGCGCTGCGTCGAAGTCGCGGAACGCGTGCGCGGCGTAGTCGTCGCGCACGTCGAGGTTGTGCTGCTTGGCCAGCGAACGCGCCGCCAGCAGGTAGTGCGGCTCGTCGCCGCCGTAGTCGTGGCCCGGCACCGAGTCCATGCCGAGCGTCGACACGTAGGCCGCCGCCAGCACCAGCCATATCGCAAGCGCCGTGCCGCGGCCGCTCTTCAGGCGCCGAGCGCCCGTGCGATCACCATCTGCTGCACCTCGTCGGTGCCCTCGCCGATCGTCAGGATCTTCGCGTCGCGGTAGAAGCGGCACACCGGGTACTCCTCGATGTAGCCGTAACCGCCGTGGATCTGCACCGCCTCCTCGGTCGCGCGCACAGCCAGTCGCCCGGACTTGAGCTTCGCGTGCGCGGCGGTCAGCGTGAAGTTGCGCCCCTGGTCCTTCAGCCATGCCGCGTGGTAGGTCAGCATCCGCGCCGCCTCGATCTCGGTCGACATGTCGGCCAGCTTCATCTGGATCGCCTGGAACTTCGCGATCGGCTGGCCGAAGGCCCGCCGCTCCTTGGCGTAGGACAGCGCCTCATCGAGCGCTCCCTGCGCAAGGCCGACGCTCATCGCGGCCACGCCGATACGGCCGCCGTCGAGCGTCTGGAGGAACTGCTTGAAACCCATGCCGCGCGGGCCGAGCAGGTTCTCCTCGGGCACGCGCGCCCCATCGAACGCGAGCGGCCGCGTGTCCGATGCGTTCCAGCCCATCTTGCGATACGGCTCGCCGACCTCGTAGCCGGGCGTGTCCTTCGGGACGATGATGTTCGAAGATCTCGCCGTCGCCCGTGCGCGCCGTGATCGTCACGCCGCCGGAGATGTCGGTCCCGGCGTTGGTGATGAACTGCTTGGCCCCGTCGATCACCCAGTCGCCGTCCTCGAGCTTGGCCGTTGTGCGCGTGTTGCCGGCGTCGGAGCCGGCCTCCGGCTCGGTCAGGCCGAAGCTCCAGAGCCGCTCGCCCGCGCAGAGCGCCGGCAGCAGCTCGCGCTTCTGGTCGTCGGCGCCGAACGCGTAGATCGGCCAGGTGCCGAGCGAGGTGTGGGCGGCGACCGTGATCGCCACCGACGAGTCGATCCGCCCGAGCTCCTCGAGCGCGAGCGCGTAGGAGAGGTTGTCGGCGCCGGCGCCGCCGTACTCCTCGGGGAACGGCATCCCCATCAGCCCCAGCTCGGCCAGCTTCGCGACGATCTCGTAGGGGAAGCTCTTCGTGCGGTCGAGCTCCTCGGCCACGGGCTTCACCTCCCCCTGCGCGAAGTCGCGCGCCAGGCGCTGGATGTTCTTCTGCTCGTCTGTGAGGTCGAAGTTCATGAGGCGGTGCGGCAGCGTAACGCTCGTAACCCACACGTCACTCGGCCGCGCCTACGGTGCGGTCCATGAGCGGTGAACGCGGGCAGGCGAGCGTCGAGTGGATCGGCCTGCTGCTGCTCGTGTCGCTTGCCCTGACCGCCGCGATCGCGTTCGTCCCAGCCGTCGACGGGCGCCCGCTCGGGTCCGCGCTGGCGCGGGTGCTCGTCTGCGCGGTACGCGGCGACTGCCACGCCGGTGACGCTGAGCTGCGGCACGCCTACGGTGAGCGTGACGCCGCGCTCGTGCGCGAGCACGCGCCCAGCATCGTCTACGAGCCGGGCACGCTCACGCTGCCGGTCGACTACAGGCACTGCCGCTCGCACCGCTGCTCGGACGCCCCCGACGACCCGGATCTCGACGTCCACCGCTCGGCGCGCGGCGGCATGCAGGCGACCGCCTTCACGCGCGTGGTGCACCGAGCCGGCATGACCTACATCGAGTACTTCCTCTACTACCCGGACTCGCCCTCGACCTTCCTGCACTCACACGGGCTGCTGCACACACTCGGGATCCACGACCCGGCCGACCACCCGGACGACTGGGAGTCCTTCGAAGTGCGGATCGATGGTCACGGGCGGGTGGCCGTCCGTGCCTCCGCCCACGGCCACTGGCAGTGGTGCAAGCACATCTGGTGCAAGAACCAGTGGGGGCCGAGCACCGGCTGGACGCGCGTGTCGCGCGGCAGCCACGCGGGCCATGTCCCGCTCGACTCGGCACCGCACCTGAAGCGCTGGGGCGTTCACATGACCTACAAGCCGCTGCGGCCCGGGCAGGGCCTGCACGAGCGCGCGACCACGGCGCCCGGGATCGCGCTCGTACCGCTCGAGACCCTTCCGCACTCGACCTACACGCCGAAGAAAGGCGGCATCGCGCCACCCTGGACGAAGCCGGTCTACCGTGATCCGACACTGAATTCGTCCTGATCGCGGCTACCCTGAACGGATGAGAGTCGGGCTCGTGCTCGGTGCCGGCGGCGTCCTCGGGGGCGCTTGGCTGAGCGGTGGCCTGGCGGCCATCGCCGAGGAGACGGGCTGGGATCCGAGCTCCGCCGACTACATCGTCGGCACCTCCGCCGGCTCCGTGATGGGCTCGCTGCTTGCCTCGGGCGTCCCGCCGTGGTTCATGGTCGCCCACTCCGCCGGCGAGTCGTTCGACGGGCTGGTCGATGCCGACGGCAACCCCGCAGCGGCGGCCTCGCGCTCGGGCGGCGCCGACTTCAAGCTGCACCGCGGGCTGCCGCCTTTCGGCCCTGGCTCGCTGCGCCTCGGCTTCGCTGCGCTCCGGCGCCCGAATGCCTACACGCCGGCGGCCGCGATGGCCGCCTGGCTGCCGGTCGGGCTGGTGTCGAACGACTCGATCAAGGACGTGATCCGGCGCGTCGTGCCCCACGGCTGGAGCGACCACCCGGGCACCTGGGTCGTGGCCTGCGACTACGGCAGCGGGCGACGGGTGCCGTTCGGCCGCGAGGATGAGCCGACGGCCGAGCTGGCCGACGCGGTGGCGGCGTCGTGTGCGATCCCGGGCTTCTACCGCCCGGTCGTGATCGACGGGCGCCGCTACGTGGACGGCGGCGTCTACTCGGTTTCGAACCTCGACCTGCTCGCCGGCCGCGAGCTCGACCTGGTCATCTGCATGAACCCGACCTCGTCGCTGGAGTCGCCGCGGTCCTTCAACCCACTCGACGTCGTGGCGGGCAGCGTGCGCTCTGCCGCCGGGCGCCGCCTGGGCTACGAGGCGAAGAAGGTGCGCGCGCAGGGCACCGAGGTGGTCCTGGTGCAGCCGCTGGCCGAGGACCTGGCGCTGATGGGCCGCAACCTGATGCGGCGCCGGGGCCGCCACGACGTGCTGGAGATGGCTCGCCAGACGGTGGCGCGCCAGCTGCACGAGCCGCAGGTGGCCGCGCTGCTCGACGGGCTGCCGCCCGGCGAGCCGCACAAGGTTGCCCGCCCGCCCGGCGATCCGGCCACCTGGCCGCCGATCGGCCCGGCAGCCCGGGCCGCCGCCTGATTCACGGGCGCCAAGGACTCACTCGGCCGCGCAGGTTCACCCATGTGGGATGCTTCAGCCATGGCTGAGAAGGGCACAACGCGCCGCGCTGCCCAGCGCTCGTCGCCGAACGGCAGCGCCTCCGCCAACGGCAAGGCGGGCCCGGCGCATCACTCGGGCGGCCAGCGCGCCGCGCCGCGGCGGCCAGGGCTGGTCGAGGCGATCACGAATGCCCTCGTCTCGCGCATCCCGCGCGCGGATCTGGACGAGCGCGATCCCGACTACATCCGCGAGCAGCTGCCCGGCGCCTGGATGCTCGCGAGCTTCTACTTCCGCGGCGAGGTTCGCGGCCTGCACAACATCCCCGCCGACGGCCCGGTGCTGCTCGTCGGCAACCACTCGGGCGGCAACCTCACACCGGACACCACGGTCTTCACGCTGGCCTTCTACACCTACTTCGGCGTCGAGCGTGCCTTCTACCAGCTGGCACACAACCTGGTGCTCGCTATGCCGGGCCTCAGCAGGCTGCGCAAGTTCGGCACCGTCGCGGCGAGTCACGACAACGCGCGCAAGGCGCTCGCGTCGGGCGCCGCGCTGCTCGTCTATCCCGGCGGCGACTACGAGGTTCATCGCCCGATCTGGGATGCCAACAAGGTCGACTTCAACGGCCGCAAGGGCTACGTCCGCCTGGCGCTCGACAACGACGTGCCGATCGTCCCCGTGGTCGCGATCGGTGGCCAGGAGACCTCGATCTTCCTGAGCCGCGGCGAGCGGCTGGCGCGCCTGCTCGGCATCGACCGGGCGTTCAGGCTGAAGGTGCTGCCGATCTCGCTCGCGATCCCGTGGGGGCTGAACATCGGTGACATGCTGGGCCACATCCCGCTGCCGGCCAAGATCACGGTCGAGGTGCTGCCGCCGATCTACCTGCGCGACCAGTTCGGGCAGGACCCCGACGTCAGCGAGATCAACCGCCACGTGCTCTCGGAGATGCAGGGCAAGCTCGACGAGCTGGCCGCAGAGCGACGCTTCCCCTTCATCGGCTGATGCGCGTCGAACGCGAACTCGTGATCAACGCCCCACGCGAGAACGTGTGGGCCTACATCACCGATCCCGCGAACTACACCGTCTTCTTCAGCGGCATCACCCGCTGGGATGTCGAGGGGCGGCAGAAGCGCGGCTGCGGCGCGCGCTACCGGATGCTCATGCGCGTGGGCTCGGCGCAGGTTGGCGGCCTGGTGGAGGTCGTCGAGTTCGACGAGCCGGGGGACATGGCCTGGACGAGCGTGATGGGCCTCGACCAGCGCGGTCGCTGGCGCCTGCGCGAGCGTGGTCCCAACCGCACGAGCGTGATGTTCCGCCTGAGCTACCACGCTCCCGGTGGCCTGCTCGGCTGGCTCAGCGACCAGTTGTCAGCGCCGATGGTGCGCGGCAACATTCGCTCGATGCTCGAGAACCTGAAGCGCCACATCGAGAGCGAAGGCGCGGTGGCGGCCCGCAAGACGCGCGCGAAGCCCGCGAAGCGCGCCACGGCGCGAAGCTGATGGAAGGGCCGGACCTGCTGTCGGGTCGGGTCATGAGCACATCGCCGTGGATGCCGGAGGACGAGGCCGACATGCTCTGGGCCTTCTTCGCGAGCGCTCCCGTCGCGCTGCTCGCCGCCGACGACGACCGCAAGATCGTGCGGGTCAATCCCCGCTGGTGCGCGCTCACGGGCTACGAGCCTGCGAACGCCACCGGCCTGCTGATCGACGAGATCCTCGCTCCGGAATCGCGGCCCGGCATCGAGATGCGCTGGCGCGACCTGCGGGTGGCCGGCCTGGCCACGGCGCGGATCGTGCTGCTGCGTCCCGACGGCGGGCGCCTGGCGGTGCGCTACGGCGCGTTCGCGAACGTGGTCACGGGCGTCCACGTCGGCGCCTACTTCGCCGAGCCCGGCCAGGACAGGCGAGCCGCGCGCCCAGCACGGCCACGCCGCGCGGGGCAGCTCACGCAGCGCGAGCAGGAGTCGCTGCGGCTGGTGGCGATGGGCCTGACGACCACGCTGGCGGCAGATCAGCTCGGCATCTCACCGGAGACGGTGCGCACGCACGTGCGCAACGCGATGAACAAGCTGGGCGCGCGGACGCGTGCGCAGGCGATCGCCGTCGCAATGCGCGACGGCGAGATCCCCGCGTAGCCCTCAGCTGGCGGTTCGCGCCAGCTCGACCAGCGTGCGCACCCCGAAGCCGGACGCTCCGTTGCCCACGTAGTTGCGCTTCATGCCCCACGCGGTTCCGGCTATGTCCATGTGCACCCACGGGCGACCGTCCACGAAGCGCTTCAGGAACTCGGCTCCGTAGATCGAGCCTGCGTCGCGGGCCTCGGAGACGTTCTGGAGGTCGGCATAGCGGCCCTTCGTCGCCTCCTCGAACTCGGGGTGCAGCGGCAGGCGCCAGCCGATCTCGCCCGTGGCCGTTCCGGCGGCGTCGACCGTGGCCATCCAGTCGTCGTCGTTGGAGAAGTAGCCGCAGTAGGTGTGGCCGAGGGCGACAAGGATCGCGCCCGTGAGCGTGGCGAGGTCGACCAGGCGCTCGGCGCCCTGCTCGACCGCGAACGCGAGTGCGTCGGCCAGCACCATCCGGCCCTCGGCGTCGGTGTTGTTGACCTCCATCGTCACGCCGTTCATCGCCGTGGCGATGTCGCCGGGGCGCATCGAGCGGCCGCCCGGCATGTTCTCGCAGGCGCCGACCACGGCGGTGACCTTGGCCGGGAGGCCGAGCCGGGCGATCGCGCCCATGGCTTCGATCACGGCGGCGCCGCCCGACATGTCGAACTTCATCTCGTGCATCTTTCCCGCAGGCTTGATCGAGATGCCGCCGGAGTCGAAGGTCACGGCCTTGCCGACGAAGCCGAGGTGGGGGCCACCACCGCCACCGTCGTAGCGGATGACGATCAGCTGCGGCTCGGCATACGAGCCCTGCGCGACGGCCGCGAGCGCGCCCATGCCGCGCGCGACGATCTGGTCGCGGCCCAGCACCTCGACCTCGACGCCGTCGAGCTTGCGCGCGCGGTCGGCCAGGAATTCGGGCGTGGCCACGTTGGCGGGCAGGTTCTGGAGATCGCGCGCCGCGTTCTGCGCCTCGGCCTCGACAACCGCCTCAGCCGCCTCGTCGTCGGCGCCGCCCACCAGCTCGAGCGCGGCGATGCCGTTGTCGCCGTCCTTCTTCGACTTGAAGGTGTCGAACGAGTACAGGCTCAGCAGCGTGCCCTGCACGATCCCGGTGGTGGCACCCGGCACGTCGGGCACCTCCCAGGCCAGACCGGTCGACCCGATCTCCTTCGCGCGCGCCGCTGCGGCGGCAGCGGCAACCCTGAGCCGCTCGGCGTCGGCGCCTTCGCGCTTGCCGGCGCTGGCGAGAATCACCCGCCGGCCGTCCTCGTGGAAGACGGCGGTCTTCTTCGGCGCGGCCTTCGCCTCGCCCGACTCGACGAGCGCCTGGAGCGGCCCGGCGAGTGATTCGCCCTCGAACACGGGCACCACGCGCGTGTCCGCCGAGCCACCCTCCGTCATGGTCGTGACCTCGATCGCCAAGCGCGCGAGTGTAGTCCGGGAAACCTCGGGTACCCCCGCCTTGACGAAGGAGGGATGTACATGGAAGCCACTACGGTTCGTCACACGGCGAACGGAGAAGGTGTCGTTCCAGAAGGACGAGGCGTCGTCCCGCTCGCTCCGGCGATAGGTGACCCGGCGCCTCTCGGCCTCGCCGCGTTTGCGCTCACGACTTTCGTCCTGAGCTTCTTCAACGCGGGCCTGGTCAGCGACAAGGGCCTCCCGGTCGTGCTGGGGCTTGCGCTCGCCTATGGCGGGATCGCTCAGCTCCTGGCCGGCATGTGGGAGTTCCGCAACAACAACACGTTCGGAGCAACGGCATTCACGTCCTACGGGGCGTTCTGGATCTCGTTCTTCGTGCTCCAGCAGTTCCACGCGGCGAAGATCCCGGCTGCGCACCTGGGTGCGTCGGTCGGCCTCTACCTGATCGCGTGGGGCATCTTCACGACCTACATGTGGATCGCTTCGTTCCGCGTGTCGGTGGCTGTCAACCTCGTGTTCCTGCTCCTGGCGGCGACGTTCATCGTCCTCGGGATCGGAGAGGCGAACGGCACCGAGTCGATCGTGAAGGCGGGCGGCTGGCTCGGGATCGCGACCGCGGCGGCGGCTTGGTACGCGTCGTTCGCCGGCGTCACGAACAGAACGTTCGGCCGGATCGTCATGCCGGTACGCGAGCTCGGTTGACGGACTAGGAGACGGGCCGCGGCGTGCTGCGGCCCGTCACTATCCTGGCCCGCATGCCCAAGACAGTCATTCTCGGCACAGCCCGCACCCCGTTCGGGAAGATGGGCGGCGCGCTCGCCTCGGTCGACGCGATCGAGCTCGGCGGCACGGCCATCCGCGGCGCCCTCGAGCGCGCCGGCGTCGCGCCCGACCAGGTCGAACACGTCGTTTTCGGCCAGGTCCTTCAGGCCGGCCAGGGCCAGGTGCCCTCACGCCAGGCGCAGATCAAGGGCGGGATTCCCAAGGAAGTGCCCTCGGAGACCATCAACAAGGTGTGTGCCTCGAGCCTGCGCGCGGTCGGCCTGGCGGACCAATACGTGCGCGCGGGCGACATCGCGGGCCCGATCGTGGCCGGCGGCATGGAGTCGATGTCGGGCGCGCCGTACCTGCTGACGCAGGGCCGCTTCGGCTACCGGATGGGCGACGCGAAGATGCTCGACGCGATGGTGCACGACGGGCTGACGAACCCGTTCACCGGCAAGCAGATGTTCGTCGAGGCCACCGAGGTCGGCGACGAGCTCGAGATCACGCGCGCCGACCTGGACAAGTGGGCGCTGCGCAGCCACGAGCTGGCTGTCGAGGCCACCGATGCGGGCCGGCTGCCCGAGGAGATCGTTCCCGTCACGGTCAAGTCGAGGAAGAGCGAGACGGTTGTGGAGATCGACGAGGCGCCCCGGCGTGACTCGACGCTCGAGACGCTGGCCAAGCTTCCCGGCCTGACGGGCAAGGACGGCAGCCACACGGCCGGCAACTCGCCGGGCGTGAACGACGGCGCCGGCGCGCTCGTGGTGTCGAGCGACGAGTGGGCGCAGTCGAACGGGCGCGAGGTGCTGGCCACCGTCGTCGCTCAGGCGGCTGTGGCCGACGACTTCCCCTACCTCGCGCGCACGCCCGCGAACGCGACCAAGCTCGCGCTCGAGAAGGCCGGCCTGTCGGTGGACGACATCGACCTGTTCGAGATCAACGAGGCGTTCGCGTCGGTTGCGCTCAATTCGGTGCGCATGCTCGGCGTTGACGAGTCGAAGGTGAACGTGAACGGCGGCGCGATTGCGCTCGGGCACCCGATCGGCGCGTCGGGCGCGCGGATCCTCGGGTCGCTCGTGCACGAGCTCCGGCGCCGGGGCGGTGGACTCGGGGTTGCCGCGATCTGCTCGGGCGGAGGCCAGGGCGACGCGATCATCCTCGAGGTCAATGGCGGCTGAGCCTGCGCGCGGCGCAGCCTTCTTCGACCTGGACAAGACGCTCATGGAGGGCTCGTCGGCCTTCCACTTCGCGCGTGCGTCCTACAACGCGGGGCAGCTGTCCAAGCGCCAGATGGGGCGCGACGTCATGGCGAACGTGCGCTTCCGCCTCCAGGGCTCGACCGACGAGGCGACCGACCAGTTGCGGCGCCGCGTCTACGAGGCCATAGCCGGACGGCGCGTGGTCGACCTTGCCCGGCTGACGCCGCAGGTGCTCGCGGGCATCCTGCCGCGCGTCTACCCGCAGATGCTCGAGGTGGCCTATCGCCACCAGGACGCCGGCCGGCCCGTGTACATCGTCACCGCCGCGTCGCAGGAGATCGCCGAGCTGCTGGCGCGGGTGCTCGTGTTCGACGGCGCGATCGGGGCCCGTTCAGAGGTCCGCGACGGCGTCTACACGGGCAAGCCCGAGGGACCGTTCACCTATCGCGACGGCAAGGCTGAGGCGATTCGCGGGGTGGCCGGGGAAGAGGGCTTCGACCTTGCCGAGTCCTGGGCCTACTCCGATTCCGAGTCGGATCTTCCGATGCTGCGGGCTGTGGGCCACCCGGTCGCTGTCAACCCGGATTCGGAGCTCGCGAGGGTTGCGCGCGAGGAAGGCTGGGAGATCATGCGCTTCGATCGCCTCGGCCGGCGGCTCCGGCTGGCAGGCGGTGCGGCAGGCATCGGGCTGCTAGGTATGGGTGGTGGCTATCTCGGACCTCGCATTTGGCGCCGTGCTCACAGATAATGGGAGCACGGCACGGAAGCCACCAACTGACGGCAATGACGGTCTTGCTCATCGTGTCCTCCACGATCCGCTGACCGATCTCCCGAATCGCACGCTCTTCCTGAATCGCTTGGAGCTGGCTCTCGCGCGCCTCAGGCGCAGCGACATGAGCCTGGCGGTGCTGTTCATCGACCTCGACAACTTCAAGGTCGTCAACGACAGCCTCGGCCACACGGCGGGCGACCAGCTGCTGGTCGAGCTCGCCGGCCGGCTGCTGCACGCGGTGCGCCCAAGCGACACGATTGCCCGCTTCGGCGGCGACGAGTTCGTCGTCCTCTGCGAGGACATCGGCGAGGCGCGCGATGCCGTCACGGTCGGCCAGCGCGTTGTCGAGGCGACCACCGACCCCTTCAAGCTGGGCAGCCGCGACATGCACGTGAGCGCGTCGGTCGGCGTGGCGCTCGGCGCCGGCCCCGATGTCACCGCCGAGACGCTGCTACGTGATGCGGACGCCGCGATGTACCGCGCGAAGGAGGGCGGCCCCGGACGCGTGGAGGTGTTCGACGACGCGCTGCGCGAGCGCATCGTGGCGCGGCTCGACCTCGAAAGCGACCTGCGCCGTGCGCTGGCACAGGACGAGCTGCGTGTCTACTACCAGCCGCAGGTCTCCTACGCCCAGGACAAGGTCGTGGCGCTGGAGGCGCTCGTTCGCTGGGAGCACCCCGAGCGTGGCCTGCTCTCGCCGGCCGAGTTCGTGCCGCTGGCCGAGGAGACCGGGCTGATGATGGAGATCGGCGAGTGGGTCCTGCGTGAGGCCTGCGATCAGGTCGCAACCTGGCGGCGCGAGGGCGCCGACATCGACATCGCGGTGAACATCTCGGCGGGCCAGCTGGCGCAGCCCGACATCGTCGACGTGGTCAGGCGCGCGCTGCTCGACAGCGGGCTGCCGCCGAAGGCGCTCTGCCTCGAGGTCACCGAGACCACGGTCACGCGCGACCCAGCCGTCACGATGGCCACCTTGACCGAGCTGAAGAAGCTCGGCGTCAAGGTCGTGGTCGACGACTTCGGCGTTGGCATCTCCTCGCTCGCGCAGCTCAAGCAGATGCTGCCGCTGCACGCGCTCAAGGTGGACCGCTCGTTCATCACGGGCCTGGGCGACGATGAGCGCAACTCCGCGATCGTCGGCGCGGTGGCGATGATGGCCTCGACGCTGGGCCTGACGACGATCGCCGAGGGCGTCGAGACCGAAGCACAGGCAGACCAGGCACGAGCGCTCGGCTGCGACGTGAGCCAGGGCTACTTCTACGACGTACCGGAGCCGGCGGCAGTCCTGGCAGGGCGCTTCAGCGACTGAGGCGGCGGCACCCGCCGCCCTCCCTACGCGAAGTGCGCGCGGTCGCCCCGGCGCCGCTTGAAGCGGCCCTGGCCCGTGTACTCGTCGCGGCGATCAGACGGGCCCGAGCGGCGGTCGTTCGGGCCCATGCGGCGCTCGAGCAGCTCGTCGGCCATGCGGTGGGCCTCCTCGTAGAGCTCCTGCCACTGGCGCACCCACGCGACCAGCTCGGCGGGCGGCAGCGGCCGGCTCAGGTAGTTGCCCTGCGCCACGTCGCAGCCGAGGTCTGAGAGCCGCCGCCACACGGGCTCTGACTCGACGCCCTCGGCTACCACCCGCAGATGGAGGCTCTTCGCGAGCGCGATGACGCCGCGGACGATCAGCGCGTCCTGCGGCTTCTCGTCCATCTGCGACACGAACGAGCGGTCGATCTTCACCTTGTGGATCGGCAGGTCGCGCAGGCGGGCGAGTGACGAGTAGCCGGTCCCGAAGTCGTCGAGTGCCAGCACCAGGCCGATGTCCGAGAGCTGGTCCAGGCTCTCCGCCACGAGCTCCTGGTCCGACATCGCGAACACGGCGGTCTCGGTCAGCTCGAGCTGGACGAGCGTGGGCGGCACGTCCCACTTCTTGAGCACCGTGTTGACCTCGTCGGCCAGCCCCACGTCGAGCACGCGCGGCGAGAGGTTCACGGCCACGGTCAGGTCAAGGCCCTCGAGCTGCCATGCGCGCACCTGCTGGCACGCGGCATCGAGCGTCCAATGCGTGAGGGCGCGGATGGCGGAGTCGCTGCGCTCGGCGGCCGGCACGAACTCGGCAGGGCCGAGCAGGCCCTTGCGCGGGTTGTTCCAGCGCACGAGCGCCTCAACGCCGACGATGCGACCCGTCCTCAGGTCGGCCTTTGGCTGGTAGAAGAGCTGGAACTGGCCGCGCTCGATTGCCTTTTTCAATCCACGCACTTGTCCTGGAATACCCCGCATCCGGCGCGCCTAGACTGCCGTCCGATGGCTGTCGCCCCGCGAAGGGATGTTCTGCACACCACGATCTCCGGGGAGGAGGTGAAGCCGCTTTACACCGCGGCCGACCTGCCCGACCTCGACACGATCGGCCTGCCCGGGGAGTTCCCATACACGCGCGGCGTCTACGAGTCGATGTACCGCGGCCGTCTCTGGACCATGCGGCAGTTCGCGGGCTTCGGCACTGCCGAGGAGACCAACGAGCGCTTCCGCTACCTGCTCGACCACGGGCAGACCGGCCTCTCCACAGCGTTCGACATGCCCTCCCTGATGGGTCACGACTCGGATCATCCGCGCTCGCTCGGCGAAGTGGGCCGCGAGGGCGTCGCGATCGACACGCTCGACGACATGGAGACGCTCTTCCGTGGCATTCCGATGGGTGACATATCGACCTCTATGACCATCAACGCCCCGGCTGCCGTGATGCTTGCGTTCTACGTCGTCGCGGCTGAGCGCCAGGGGGTCCCGGCCGAGCAGCTGGCCGGGACGATCCAGACCGACATCCTCAAGGAATACATCGCTCAGAAGGAGTGGTGCTTCCCGATCGAGCCGGCCATGCGGCTGGTCACCGACATGGTCGAGTACTGCTCGCGACACATGCCGCGCTGGCACCCGATCTCGATCTCCGGCTACCACATCCGCGAGGCCGGCTCGACCGCCCAGCAGGAGCTTGCGTTCACGCTCAAGGACGGCTTCACCTATGTCGAGCGGGCGATCGAGCGCGGCCTCGACGTTGACGACTTCGCTCCAAGGCTGAGCTTCTTCTTCAACGCCCACATCGACTTCTTCGAGGAGATCGCCAAGTACCGGGCCGCGCGCCGCATCTGGGCACGCGAGCTGCGCGACACCTATGGCGCGAAGAGCGAGCGCTCGCTGCTGATGCGCTTCCACACGCAGACGGCCGGCGTGTCGCTGACCGCGCAGCAGCCGCTCAACAACATCGTGCGCACGGCCATCGAGGCACTTGCCGGGATCCTCGGCGGCACGCAGTCGCTCCACACCAACTCGTTCGACGAGGCGCTGGCGCTCCCTACCGAGGAGGCCGTCCGCGTGGCGCTGCGCACCCAGCAGATAATCGCCGAGGAAACCGGAGTCGTGAACACCACCGACCCGCTCGGCGGCGCGTACTTCGTGGAGGCGCTCACCGACCGGATGGAGGCGGCGGCCTACGAGTACTTCGCCACGATCGACGAGCTCGGGGGCATGGTCGCCGCGATCGAGCAGAACTACCCGCAGCGCGAGATCGCCGAGGCCTCGTTCCGCTATCAGGAAGAGGTCGAGTCCGGCCAGCGCATCATCGTCGGCGTGAACGGCTACGAGGTCGGGGACGAGCCGCCGCTCGAGATCCTGCGGATCGCGCCCGGGCTCGAGCGCAAGCAGGTCGACCGCGTCCAGGCGGTCAAGGCTGCGCGCGCCGCCGACAAGGTGGAAAGCACCCTGACAACGCTGCGCGAAGCCGCCGCGGGCGACGTCAACCTCATGGACCCGTTGCTCGAATGCGCGCGGGCGCACTGCAGCGAGGGCGAGATCGTGGAATCGCTCCAGCGCGTGTTCGGCACCTACACGGAGACGCCGGTCTTCTGACGCGTGCCCCGAAAGTCATCCGGCTGGAGGACGTCGAGGCGGTGCCCGGCCCGGGCACCCTCACCTGGCGCCCCGTGCGGCTGACGCTGGGCATCGAGGCGTTCGGCACCAACGCGTACACGGCCGAGGCCGCCGGCGAGGACGTGGTCGAGCCGCACACCGAGAGCCCCGAGCTCGGCCACCAGGAGCTCTACTTCGTGGCGACGGGACGCGCCCGCTTCATCCTCGACGGCGAGGAGCACGACGCGCCGGCCGGCACCTACGTGTTCGTGCCGGACACGGCCACTCACCGGCACGCGGTCGCGCAGGAGCCGGGCACGACCGTGCTGAGCTTCGGCGGGCCGCCGGTGTTCAAGCCGTCGGCGTGGGAATGGACCTTCCGCGCCTCGCAGCTGAAGAAGACCGATCGGGACGCCGCGCGCAAGCTGCTGGACGAGGGCCTCGAGGCGTGGCCAACCAGTCCCAGCATCCTCTACGAGCTGGCCTGCTGGGAGGCCGTGGCGGGCAACTCGGAGCCCGCGCTCGCCGCGCTCCGCCGCGCCATCGAGCGCGAGCCGGAGGTGCGCGGCTGGGCCGCGACCGACGACGATCTGTTGTCCCTGCGCGAAGAACCCGAGTTCAAGGAACTCGTCTCGGGTTAGGCTCTACACATGCGCCGAATCGCAGCACTCGTAACTGTTTCCGTCGTCCTGGCCGTGCTTGCCGCCTCCGCCTTCGCGGCAACGGGCGTGTCGTGGCATGTCGGTGCCAAGAAGACGATCACCATCAGGAAGGGCGGCTCGGTCAGGTGGACGTGGAGCGATGGCCAGCCGCACAACGTGAAGGGTCCCGGGTTCACTTCGCACGTCGTGTCGAAGAAGGGCACGACCTACACGCACAAGTTCTCGAAGAAGGGCACCTTCACGATCATCTGCCAGGTCCACTCGTCGATGAAGACCGTCGTCAAGGTCAAGTAGCTCCCGGTAGCACCCGCACGTAGATCGGCCCGTAGTGCCGTGACGGCCCGGGGCCGCGCCGCGGGCCGCCGGCCACGCGCGCGTCGTCGATGATCAGGCAGCGGCCTGCGCAGCCTGCCTCGAGCCCCGGCCCGAGCCCGAACGGGCGGTCGAGGCGCGGGTGGAGGTCGCGCAGGTAGTAGTCCACGACCGCGCTGTTGGTCAGCACGACGCGGCCGCGCGCAAGCGGTGCGACCTCGTGTGCGACCCGCGCCCCGTCCGGCTCGTCGCTCCCGCCCGTGCGCCTGACGGCCACGCCGGCGCCGAGCACCGCGATCGCAACCGCCGCTGCCACCCGCAGCTCGCGCGCGCGCAGGCCGGCGAGCGCGTAACCGAGGGTGAGCGCCGTGAGCGGGATCAGCTCGGTCAGGTAGCGGGGGGCGAAGACGTCCGGCCCGATCCAGGCCGTGACCGCATGGAGCGCGAGCGTGCCGCCCGCCAATGTCGCGAGCACCTTCGGAGCCCTTGTGTATGCCCATGCGCAAACTGCTGCGACCACGAGGAGCTGGAGCCAGCGGACGCTGGTGGCGTGGGCGGTCCCGTGCTCGCCGAACGTCAGCCGTACGAGCGTGTCACGCAGGCTCGCCGAGCTCGGGGCCGGATACGTGGGTGACACCTTGGTGGCGCTGTCGCGGAGCGCCTCCGGCAGCCACAGCGCAAGGGCCGCGATCGGCGCAAGCACCCGAAGCGCGACGGCGCGCCGGCGCCACCCGACCGCAAGCGCCAGCGCGATCAGGAACAGAGCGCTGTCGTACTCGCTGTAGAGCGCCACCGTCGCCGCCAGCGCGTACAGCCACCAGCGCTCGCGAAGCGCCGCCCCGAGCGCCACCACCAGCGCCAGATCGGCCAGCACGAAGCCGCGCGCGTAGTCGGAGTACGAGACCGCAAACGGCGCGACCGCGAGTGCCGCGGCGGCGAAGATCGCCACGCGATCGACATCGACGACGCTATGCGTCGCAAATGTCGATCGTGTGACCTGCGCGACCCACCAGACCGCGGCCACGCAACCCGTCCCGGCCAGCACCGCGACGATCCGCAGCCACGCAACGCCGGCGTCCGGCAGCGGCCACGTGAGCAGGTAGTAGAGGGGCGGCGTGTTCTCGTAGGCCGCCAGGCGGTCCAGCAGCAGGCCCGGCGCGTGCGCCGAGGTGACGACCCAGGTGTAGCCCTCGTCGTTCGACAGCGGGTCGCCGATCGCGACGAGCCGCAGCGCCAGGGCGCCGAGCAGCACGACCCCGAGCAGCATGAGCCCGGGAGTTGGCCGCCGCCGCATGCCGGGTAGCATCCCGCCCCGCCGTGGAAGCCGCATCCAGAGGCAAGATCCGGGTCGTTGTCGCGAAGCCGGGCTTGGACGGGCACGACCGGGGGGCGAAGATCATCGCCCGCGCTCTGCGCGATGCCGGAATGGAGGTGATCTACACCGGGCTGCACCAGACGCCGGAGCAGATCGCCGCCACGGTGATCCAGGAAGACGCCGACGCAGTCGGCCTGTCGATCCTCTCGGGCGCGCACATGACGCTCGTGCCCAAGGTCGCCGCGCTCCTGAAGGAGCAGGGGGCGGAGGGGGTTGTGCTGGTCGTCGGCGGGACGATCCCGCATGACGACATCCCGCAGCTGAAGGAGCTCGGTGTAGCCGAGGTGTTCACTCCGGGCTCGCCGACGCAGGAGATCGTGGACTTCCTGCGGACCAACGTCAACACGGACTGATTGACGAGTCAATCAGCGGGGTAACATCCCGCTCGCCGTACCAACAAAGGAGACCACTTTGAAGATTTGCGTCCTGGTGAAAGAGGTGCCGGACGCCGCGGTGGAGAAGCGCATGGACCCAGGGACCAAGCGCCTCGACCGCAGCGGGGAAAAGAACCTGAACCCCTTCGACACGCACGCGATCGAGGCCGCGATGCAGATCAAGGAGGGCGGCTCGGTCGAGGTCGAGGAGATCATCGCCGTGACGATGGGGCCCGAGAGCGCGTTCCGCGCGCTGCACAAGGCCGTCTCGCTCGGAGCCGACCGCTCGCTGCACCTGACCGACGAGTCGCTGGCGGGATCGGACGTGGCCGCGACCGGCTACGCGCTCGCGAAGGTGCTCGAGTCTGAGGCGCCCGACCTGGTCCTGCTGGGCCAGCAGTCGGATGACGGCGAGTGCTACACGATCGGCGCGATCGTGGCCGACCACCTGAAGATGCCGTCACTCACGCAGGTCATCAAGATCGACGTCGAGGGCGGCGCGCTCGTTTGCGAGCGCCAGGCCGAGTACGGCTACGACACCGTCGAGGTGGAGCTGCCGGCAGTCATCTCGGTCGGCGACGCCATCAACGAGCCGCGCTACCCGTCGCTCAAGGCGATCATGGGCGCGAAGAAGAAGCAGCTCGACACGAAGTCGGCGGGGGACGTCGGCATCGAGGGCGACAAGGTCGGCGAGTCCGGCTCGAAGACTGAGGTTCTCGGCATCAACCCGCCGCCGGAGAAGTCGGCCGGGAAGATCATCGAGGACGAGGACACGGACGAGACGGTCCAGCAGATCGTGGCCTGGCTCGAAGAAAGGAAGCTTCTCGGATGAGCGGGATCCTCACGTACGTACTGCACTACGAGGGCGAGTTCAACAAGAACTCGCTCGGCGCCGTCTCCGAGGCGGCCAAGCTCGCGGGCGAGATCGGCGCGGAGGCACACGCCGTCGTCGTCGGCGAGGACGTCTCCGACGACCTGGCGAAGTCGCTCGGCAAGTATGGGGCGACGAAGGTCTGGCGCGCGAAGGCGCCCGAAGGCCTCGGCGCTCCGGTCGTGGACGTCATGGCCAAGCTGGTCGAGGACAACGGCTACGACTACGCGCTGTTCGGCGGCGGCCTGCTGGGCTTCGAGATCGGTGCCGGCCTGGCCGCCCGGCTGGGCGGCGGCGTGACGATGGAGGTCACGAGCGTCAAGGCCCAGGACGGCAAGCTCGTTGCCGAGCGCCCGATCCTTCAGGACTCGGCGATCGTCGACGTGGCCTACCGCGAGGGCGGCCCCGCCGTGATCATCGGCCGGCTGAACGCGTTCGAGCTCACCGAATCGGGCTCCGGCGATGCAGAGGTCGCCGACGTCGACGTGGAGCTCTCGCCCTGGTCGACCAAGGCCAAGATGCGCACTCGCGGCGAGCAGCGCGGCGCCGACGTGAACATCGAGGACGCCGACCTGCTGGTGGGCGGTGGCCGCGGCCTGGGCAAGGCCGAGGGCTTCCAGGAGCTGGCCGAGCCGCTCGCCGATGCGCTTGGCGGCGCGGTGGCAGCCACCCGCGCGGTGGTCGACGCCGGCTGGTACCCGTACGCGGCGCAGATCGGCCAGACCGGCAAGACGGTCGCGCCGAAGCTCTATCTCGCGCTGGGCATCTCGGGCGCGATCCAGCACAAGGTGGGCATGCAGGGCTCCGAGAACATCGTCGCGATCAACAAGGATCAGAACGCGCCGATCTTCGAGTTCGCGGACCTCGGCGTGGTGGGCGACCTGCACAAGATCGTCCCCAAGCTCACGGCCGCGATCAAGGACAAGAAGGGCTCGTAGATGGGTATCGCTCCGATCGAGTTCCCGCCGCCGGTCCAGTCCGAGAAGGAGTTCATCGGCGGCTTCGAGGACGCCGAGGACGAGCGCATCGAGGTCGGGGTCGCCATCGTCGGTGGCGGCCCTGCCGGGCTTGCGTGCGCGAACCGGCTGATGCAGCTGCTGGCCGAGGACGAGCACCTGCTCGAGTCGCTCGGCGAGGTGCCGGTGGCGCTGATCGAGAAGGGGCGCACGCCCGGCTCGCATCTGATGAGCGGGGCGATGATGCACCCCTCCGCGATGCAGCGGCTGTTCCCGGACATGGACGAGAAGGACTGGCCCACGTTCGGCCCGGTGGCGAAGGACCGCGTCTACTTCATGACGCGGAAGCGGGCGATACCCCTGGTGCCGACGCCGCCGCCGTTCCGCAACCACGGCAACCACGTCACGTCGGTGGCCCAGCTGGGCCGCTTCCTCGCACAGCACGCCGAGGACGCCGGCGTCTACATCCTCCCCGAGACTGCGGCCTACAAGCTGGTGGTCGAGGACGGGCGCGTGCGCGGCGTGCGCACCGGCGACAAGGGCCTTGGCCCGGATGGCAAGCCGCTTGGCAACTACGAGCCGGGCTCCGACGTGCAGGCGCGCGTGACGGTGCTGGCCGAGGGCACTCAGGGGCACCTGGCCGGTGCCGCGATCCGGCACTTCGACCTCGGCTCGGGCGAGCCGCAGCAGTGGGAGCTCGGGGTCAAGGAGGTCTGGGAGGTCAAGAAGCCGCTCGACCGCGTGATCCACTCGATGGGCTGGCCGCTGCGCCTGCGCGCGAAGTACCGCGAGTTCGGCGGCTCGTTCGTCTACCCGATGGGCGAGGACAAGGTCTTGATCGGGTTCGTGGCCGGCCTGGACTACCGCGACGCGACCTTCTCGGTGCACGACGTGCTCCAGGAGTACAAGACCCACCCGATGATCAAGGACATCCTCGAGGGCGGGAAGCGGATCGCGTGGGGCGCGAAGACGCTGCCGTCGGGCGGCTACTGGGCGATGCCAACGGCGCTGTCGGTGCCCGGCATGGTCATGGCGGGCGACTCCGCAGGCATGGTCAACGTGCCGAAGCTGAAGGGCGTCCACCTGGCGATGCATGCCGGGATGCACGCCGCCGAGGCGATCGTCAAGGCGCTGAAGGAAGGCTCGACCGACGACCTGTCGGCGTACGACCGCGCGGTGGCGGACTCGGAGATCGAGTCGGACATCTACCGCTCGCGCAACATGCGTCAGGTCTTCGCCCGCGGCTTCTTCATGGGCGGGGCGCTGGCCAACGCGGCCGAGCTCTCCGGCGGCAAGCTGCCGCCCGGCAAGCTCCACACGCACGACGACGCGTCGGTCGACGTCTTCATCGGCAATCGCAACAAGCGCTATCCGAAGCCGGACGGGAAGATGTACTTCGACAAGCTCTCGTCGGTCTTCGCCACGGGCAACGCCTCGCGCGACGACGCTCCCTCGCACATCCGGGTCCAGAAGAACGTGCCGCTGGCCGTGGCGTACATGTGGGAGAACATGTGCCCCGCCCAGGTCTACGAGCTCTCGGACGATGTGCGCGAGCAGATGGAGAACGGCGGCCTGGCCGACGACACGCCGGTCGAGGTGCACGTGAACGCGTCGAACTGCGTGCAGTGCGGCGCGATCACCGCCAAGGGCGGCAGGCTGACACCGCCCGAGGGCGGCGAAGGGCCGAATTACCAAATCACCTAGCGCGAGGGTTACCTTCGAGGGGTGCGCGCCCGAATCGCCGTCGCCCTGGTGCTGTGCTGCGGGCTCGTTCTGGGGCCGCTCGCAGCGCGCGCGGCGGTGGGCGACATCACCGAGTTCCGGGTCCCGACGTCCGCCGCGAACCTGAACAGCTCGGCGCTCGGGCCAGACGGCAACTACTGGTTCACGGAGTTCAGCGCGCACAAGATCGCGCGCGTCACGCCCGCGGGTTCGATCCGCGAGTTCCGGCTCGCCGCCGGGCGCGGCCCGGACGAGATCGCGCCGGGCCCGGACGGGAACATCTGGTTCACCGAGTTCAGCGCCAACGGCATCGCCAAGATGAGCACTGCCGGGAAGCTCCTTGCGGAGTACCCGATCCCCACGGGCGGCGCCGGCCCGGAGGGCATCACGGCGGGACCTGATGGCAACGTCTGGTTCACCGAGAGCCGCGGCAACAAGATCGGCCGGATCACCACCTCGGGGAGGATCACGGAGTTCCCTGTGTCGCCTGCGAATTCGGTCCCGAACGGGATCTCGCTGGGTCCTGACGGCAATCTCTGGGTCGCAATGGCCGGCTCGAATCGCATCGGCCGTGTCACGCCGAGCGGGCGGATCACCCAGTTCACCGTGCCGACCGCCGCCAGCCAGCCGGGAATCACCGCGCCGGGACCAGACGGGAACGTGTGGTTCAGCGAGTACAGCGGCAACCGCGTCGGGCGGATCACGCCGTCCGGTCAGATCACCGAGTTCGTCCTGCCGAATGCCGGCTCGGTTCCGCACGAGCTGGTCACGGGCCCCGACGGCGCGATCTGGTTCACGGAGTTCCAGGGCAACCGCATCGGGCGCATCAGCCCCGGTGGCGCGATCAGCGAGTTCAACGTGCCGACCGCCGCCAGCCGGCCCGAGGGAATCCGCGCCGGATCCGATGGGAACATCTGGTTCACCGAAGCGGCGGGCAACAAGGTCGGCCGGGTCGAGCTTGCGCCTCCGCCGCCACCTGCGCCCGTGTTCGCGCAGCAGATCGACATGCGCCCGACCGGCGGGTCGGTGACCGTGCAGCAACCGGGGTCGAGCAAATCGGCGCCGCTCACGAGCCCGGCGCAGATCCAGCCGGGCGCGGTGGTGGATGCGCGCGCGGGGCGTGTGCGGATCTCGATCGCCGACCAGACCGGCAAGGTGTTCAGCTCCGATTTCTACGAAGGCGTCTTCAAGATCACGCAGCTGGCGAACGGCGGCGGCGTGGCTGAGCTCGCCCTGGTCGGTGGGAGCTTCAAGCGCTGTGCCGCATCTGGCTCGGTCGCGACCGCTGCCAGGAGCAGGAAGCTCAGCAAGAAGTCGATCCGCCACCTGTGGGGCTCGGGTAGCGGCCCGTTCCGCACGAAGGGCCGCTTCGCAAGCGCGACCATCAGAGGCACCACCTGGCTGACAGACGACCGCTGCGACGGCACGCTCGTGCGCGTGACGAAGGGCGCGGTGACGGTGCGCGACCTGGTCAAGAAGCGCAACGTCGTGGTGAAGGCCGGCCATCAGTACCTGGCCAAGGCCGGCTGACCACTGTTCCGTCGGGCGCGCCCGGTCAAATCCGGTCGATGTACGTCACACGCGTGCTCCGCGAAACCGGGGCTGAGCTCAGGCGGGTCGCCAGCGCCGAGACCCGCCCGCACGGCCGCCTGCGCGATCACGTCGTGGCGATCGTCCTCTACACGGTCGGCATCGACCTGGTCTGCGCGGCGCTCGCGCTGATGTTCGAGCACGACCAGAAGGGCACGCAGATCAAGACCTTCGGCTCCGCGATCTTCTGGACCACCACGCAGCTCCTGACGGTGTCGTCGCAGATCGTCAACCCGATCTCCACGCCGGCGCGTGTGCTCGACGTGTTCATGGAGATCTGGGCCGTGTCGGTGATAGCGAGCCTGGCCGCAGCCGTGGGCACGTTCCTGATGAAGCGCTCATAGCTGCCGCGGGCGTGTAGAAACAGCACCGATGCGTCACCCGATCCGACGCGCGGCCGTGATCGGCGCCGGCTCCTTCGGCACGGCGATCGCGGTGCTGCTCGAACGCTCGGGCGTGCGCACGACCCTCTACACGCGGACCGGCGAGCAGGCGGCCACGCTCGAGTCGGAGCGGGTCAACAGCCACTACCTCGAGGGCGTCGAGCTGCCCGGCGGCCTGCGCGTGCGCGCGCTCGATCCGGACGCAGGGCAGTTTCGCCGCGTCGACGCCGTCTTCCTGGCCGTGCCCTCGGCCGCACTCGGCTCGGCGGGTGATGCGCTGGCGGCGCAGGACCTGCCGGGTCACGCCGGGATCGTGTCGTGCTCCAAGGGCCTCGTGCCGCCCGACGGCCTGCCGCCGACCATCTATCTCGAGCGCCTCTTCTCGCCCGGGCGCGTCGCGTGTCTGGGAGGCCCCGCGCACGCGCGCGAGATGGTCGAGTCCGGCGCCGGCCTGGTCGCCGCATCGCACTCCGAGGGGCTCGCGCACCGGATCGCCGACGCCTTCCAGCAGGCGGGGACGGTGTGCGAGGTGTCGAACGATCCCGTTGGCGTGGAGCTGGCCGGCGCGGCCAAGAACGCCGCCGCGCTGGCGGCCGGCGCCACGATCGAGCAGGGCTTCAACGCGGCTGGCATGGCCGCGGGCGACGTCTTCGCCGAGGTGCTCGCGCTGGCCGAGGTGCAGGGCGCGCTCGCGGCGACGTTCGTCGGCCGCGCCGGGATCGGCGACCTGATGGCAACCGCGCTTGCGCCGTCCAGCCGCAACCGGGCGGCCGGCGAGCTGCTGGCCCAGGGCGTGCCTGCGAGCGAGGTGCCGGTGCGCCTGGGCCAGGTCTCGGAGGCGCTCGAGACCGTGTCGCTGCTGGCGCGCGCGTGCGAGGCGGCAGACGTCGACGCACCCGTCATCTCGGCGCTTGCGAAGCTGATCGACGGCACGCTCCCGCTGGACGACTGGGTGGCGCTCGTGCGCACCAAGCAGCCCGAGCCCGCGCGCTTCAACGGCGGCTTCTGGCGCCGCGTGGCGGGCTGGTTCAGACGCCTGCGCGCGCGCAGGCGCACGAGACGCCCCTCGCTATCCTGAATAGTGCGATGAAGGCTGAGATTCACCCCGATTACGTAGAGGCTCACGTGCGCTGCACGTGCGGGAACGAGTTCACGACTCGCTCCACGCAGGCGGAGATCCACGTCGAGATCTGCTCGAACTGCCACCCGTTCTACACGGGCAAGCAGAAGCTCGTGGACACCGGTGGCCGGGTGGAGCGTTTCCGCCGCCGCCAGGCGCGCCGCGGCGCCGCTGCGCGCTGAGCAGCTTTCCAACGCAACTCGCGTTCGTGCCGATTGTTTGAGCACTGATGCTGCGCATCGCCTTGATCCTCGCTGCCCTGGGCGCCTTCCCGGCCGCCGGCCTTGCCGCGCGCCGGGCCGACGCGCCCGCGGCGCCTGGGCCTGTGACCAAGGTCGTGGCCTGCGACGTCACGGGCAGCGCCCGTACCGCGACCTTCTTCGCGCGGATGGACACGATCGCCGGCGCATCGAAGATGCAGATCCGCTTCCAGGTGCTCGAGCGCCTCGGCCGCACCTCGTCGTGGACCAAGCTCGACCTGCCTTCGTTGCGTCAGTGGCACACCTCGGCGGCGGGAGTCAACCGCTACGCATGGCGCCAGACCGTCGACGGCCTGCACGTCGGCGGCGCCTATCGCGCGCACGTGACCTATCGCTGGCTCTCGGCGTCGGGGGCGGTGCTCGACACCGACACGCGCGACAGCTCGGCCTGCCACGGGCCGCTTCCGAACATCGTGGTCGGCGACCTGAGCCAGAAGCCCGGCCCGACCGCCGACACGCGCACGTACCGCGTGGATGTCTCGAACCAGGGCAAGGTGGCGGCTGATCAGGTGGACGTCCAGCTGGCCGTCGACAAGGCGGTGCTCGACACCGTCACGCTCAACGAACTCGCAGCGGGGGAGACCCGTTCCGTCTCGTTCACCGGGCCCCCGTGCAGCCACGGCGTACGCGTGACCGCGGACCCGGACAACTCGATCGGCGAGTCGTTCGAGAACGACAACGCGCAGCGTTTCGCCTGCCCGTAGCGAGCCTCCGTCAAGCTAGCCTTGAGCCCGTGAGCACCGAAGCGGCCCCGCGGCCGAAGCTGGAGGCTGTGAAGGACGCCCCCGTGGGCGGTCAGGCCGTGCTCGAGGGCGTGATGATGCGCGGCGTCTCCACCTGGGCCGTCGCCGTGCGCAAGCCCGCCCCGGAGCAGGAGCCCGGCGACGTCCCGACGGGCGAGATCGCCGTCACATCCGAGCCGCTCGTCTCGTGGGTGAAGAAGCACCGCGTCTACCGCCTGCCGATCGTGCGCGGCGTGGTCGCTCTGGCGGAGTCGCTCACGATCGGCTTCAAGGCACTCGAGATCTCCGCGAACGCGCAGATGCCCGAGGAGGAGCAGGAGATCGGGAAGGGCACCTGGACCGGCACCGTCATCTTCGCCGTGCTGTTCGCGGTCGGCCTCTTCTTCGTGCTGCCGGGCCTGCTCGTGAAGGCGGTCGGCGGTCACGAGAGCGGCCTGGCCTTCGTGGTCATCGAGAAGCTCGTGCGCATCTCGATCTTCCTCGGCTACCTGTGGCTGATCGCACGGATGAAGGATCTCCAGCGCGTGTTCCAGTACCACGGGGCCGAGCACAAGACCATCTCGTGCTACGAGGCCGGGCTGGAGCTCCAGCCCGAGAACGCGCAGCAGTTCTCGCGCCTTCATCCGCGCTGCGGCACGAGCTTCCTGCTCATCGTCATGATCGTCGCGATCGTGGTGTTCGCCCCGCTCGGCCGCCCGAGCTGGGAGGTCCTGTTGATCTCGCGCGTGGTCGGTATCCCGATCGTCGCCGGCCTGGCATTCGAGCTGATCAAGTTGTTCGGCAAGAACCGCGCGAAGCGCTGGGCGCGCATCCTGATGTGGCCGGGAATGCAGCTTCAGAAGCTGACCACGCGCGAGCCCGACCTGACCCAGCTCGCGGTGGCCATCGCCGCGCTCGAGGCCGTGCTCGCGGTCGAGAACCCCAAGGCCGCGTCCGACGAGGACAGGATCGGCATGGAGGTCGTGGCTTGATCGATGACCTCGTTGCGCAGATAGAACGCCGTTTCGCCGAGCTACAGGAGCAGATGGTCGACCCCGAGGTCATGGGCGACCGCGAGCGTTACGCCGAGGCAGGCCGGGAGTACCGCCGCTTCGAGAAGGCGCACGAGCTCGCAAACGAGTACCTCCACGCGGCCGACGACGCCGCGGGCGCGCGCGAGCTGCTGGCCGACGGCGACGACCCTGAGCTGCGCCAGCTGCTCCAGACCTCCGAGCAGCGCCTGGACGAGCTGACCGAGGAGATCCGCTTGTCGATGGTCGAGACCGACCCGGCCGACGAGAAGGACGTGATCGTCGAGATCCGCCCGGGCACGGGCGGCGACGAGGCGGGCCTGTTCGCCGGCGACCTCTACCGGATGCTCATCCGCTACGCCGAGCGCCGCGGCTTCAAGGTCGAGGAGCTGTCGGTGGGTGACGGCGACTTCACGTTCGCGATCAAGGGCAACGGCGCGTACTCGGTCTTCAAGTACGAGGGCGGGACCCATCGCGTGCAGCGCGTGCCGGAGACCGAGTCGCAGGGCCGCATCCACACCTCCACGGCCACGGTCGCGGTGCTGCCGGAGGCCGAGGACGTCGACGTCCACGTCGACCAGGGTGACCTCCAGATAGACGTCTACCGCTCCTCCGGCCCGGGCGGGCAGTCGGTGAACACGACCGACTCGGCGGTGCGCATCACGCACAAGCCGTCGGGGATCGTGGTGTCGATGCAGGACGAGAAGTCACAGCTCCAGAACCGTGAGAAGGCCATGCGCGTGCTGCGCGCGCGCCTGCTGGAGCGCGCGCGCGCCGAGCAGGACGCGGAGATGGCGGCGGCGCGGCTGTCGCAGGTGGGCAGCGGCGAGCGGGCCGAGAAGATCCGCACCTACAACTTTCCCCAGGATCGAGTGACCGATCATCGCGTGAAGGTCACGAAGAACGATCTGCCGGCGATCCTCGCCGGCGGCCTCGACGACTTCACGGCCGCGCTCTCCGACGAGGAGCGCCGGCTGCGGATGGACGAGGCGGCAGAGGGCGGAAGCTGACCGTTCGCGACGCGGTCGGCGCGGCGGTCGATGCGCTCACCGCCGCCGGGTGCGAAACGCCGAAGCTCGACGCCGAGCTGCTGATCGCCGACGCGCTCGGCGTGCCGCGTGCGGCGGTGATCGCGGACCCGTCGCTGCCGATCCCGGGCTCGGCGGCGCGCCTGATCGGCGAGCGCATCCGGCGGCGCGCGATGCGCGAGCCGGTCGCCTACATCCTCGGGCGCCAGGCGTTTCGCCACATCGAGCTGGCGGTGGACAGCCGCGTGCTGATCCCGCGCCCGGAGACGGAGCTGCTCGTGGAGTGCGCGGTCGCGATGGACGAGGGGGCACGCGTTCACGACCTCGGCACCGGCTCGGGCGCGATCGCGCTCGCGGTCAAGCAGGAGCGCCCGGACATGAAGCTGAGCGCCTCCGACACATCCGCCGCGGCCCTCGACGTGGCCCGCGCGAACGCGGGGCGGCTCGGGCTGACCGTGGAGCTCGGGGCCGAGCCGCGCTACGACGTCGAGCTGGTGGTGGCCAACCTGCCATACGTGCGCGACGACGAGTGGCCCCGACTCCAGCCCGAGATCAGGCTCTACGAGCCGCGCTCGGCGCTGACGGCGGGCGCAGACGGGCTGGACGCCATCAGGCTGCTGGTCGCGACGGCGCCGGCCGGCACGCAGCTGGCGCTCGAGCACGCCCCGGCTCAGGCCGAGGCGGTGCGCGCGCTGCTCGTGGGCGGTGAGACGTTGAAGGATCTGACAGGCAGGGACCGTGTGACGTTAGGGTCGATCCCGTGACGCCGGAAGAGGTCGCAGCATTCGAACAGGTCGCATCGGGCGGCGGGCTCGCCATCTTCCCGACCGACACGGTCTACGGCCTGGGAACGCACCCCGACTCGGTTGAGGGCACCCACCGGCTGTACTGGATCAAGGGCCGCTCGCCTGACCGCCCGGCGGCCGTCCTCTTCTTCGATCTCGAGCGCGCCATGGCGGCGCTGCCCGAGATCCGGCCCAACACGCGCGCGGCGCTCAGCAGGCTGCTGCCAGGTGCCGTCACCGTCCTCCTTCCGAACCCCTCGACGCGCTTCCCGCTGGCGTGCGGGGCCGAGCCTGGGCGCCTGGGCCTGCGCGTGCCGAAGCTGGACGAGAAGCTCGCGCTGCTGGCCGACGTGTCGATCCCGATCCTGCAATCGAGTGCGAATCCCACCGGCGAGCCCGATCCGCGCAGCCTCGACGAGGTGGACGCGCGGATCCGGCGCGGGGCCGACATCGAGCTCGACGCGGGCCTGCTCGCGGGCACGCCGTCGACCGTGATCGACCTCTCGGACTACGAGACCACGGGCAGCTTCGAGGTCCTGCGCGAGGGCGCGCTGTCGGCCGAGGCGGTCGGCGCGCAGCTCTGATCGGGGCTCCCGGCGGCCTCTGGCGGGCGCCGGATTCGGCTGTATCGTGACGCGCATGAGCGCCGCCGATCTGCCCTCCGACTACTTCAGCCGACACGTATCCGAGGTGGATCCCGAGATCGCCGAGCTGCTCGAAAGCGAGCTCCGGCGCCAGGAATCCACGCTCGAGATGATCGCGTCCGAGAACTTCGTCCCGCAGTCGGTCCTCGACTGCCAGGGCTCGGTCCTGACGAACAAGTACGCCGAGGGCTACCCCGGCCGCCGCTACTACGGCGGCTGTGAGTACGTCGACGTGGTCGAGCAGCTCGCGATCGATCGCGCCAAGGAGCTGTTCGGCGCCGAGCACGTCAACGTCCAGTCGCACGCCGGGGCGCAGACGAACGCCTCCGCCTACCACGCGCTGCTCCAGCCGGGCGACACGATCATGGGCATGAAGCTCGACCAGGGCGGCCACCTCTCGCACGGGATGAAGCTGAACGTGTCGGGGCGGCTCTACAACGTGGTGGCCTACGGCGTCGATCCGGAGACCTCGCGCGTGAGCATGGAGGAGGTCGCGCGCGTGGCCGAGGAGTTCCGGCCCAAGCTCATCATCGCCGGCTGGTCGGCCTACCCGCGCCAGCTCGACTTCGCGGCCTTCCGCGAGGTCGCCGATTCGGTCGGCGCGCTGCTGCTGGTCGACATGGCGCACTTCGCCGGGCTGGTGGCGGCAGACGAGCACCCGAGCCCGATCCCGTATGCCGACGTCGTCACCACAACGGTCCACAAGACGCTCGGCGGCGCTCGCGGCGGGATGATCCTGTGCCGCGAGCAGTACGCCAAGAAGATCGACTCGGCAGTCTTCCCCGGCCAGCAGGGTGGCCCGCTGATGCACGTGATCGCGGGCAAGGCGGTGGCGCTGCGGATCGCGCAGACCGACGCCTTCCGCGAGCGCCAGCGGCGCACACGAGCCGGCGCCGCCGCCGTGGCCGACGAGCTCATGGCCGCCGGCGTGAACGTGCTGAGCGGGGGCACCGACGTGCACCTGGCGCTGCTCGACCTGCGCGAGTCCGAGCTCGACGGCAAGCAGGCGGAGGATCGCCTGCACGACATCGGGATCACGGTCAACCGCAACGCGGTGCCGAACGACCCGCGCCCGCCGGCAGTGTCGTCGGGGCTGCGGATAGGCACTCCGGCGCTGGCCACTCGCGGGCTCCAGGTCGACGACTTCCACGAAGTTGGACGCGTCATCGGGGAAGCGCTGACGGCGGACTGGAGCGACGCGCGGCGGTCGGACCTGACCGAGCGCACGCGTGCGCTGGCCGAGCGCTACCCGCTCTATCCCAACCTCGCCGGCAGCTACGCCGGCCACGCGACGGCCGCCGCCTGAGCCTCTTCGAGCTCGAGAACGTCTCCTACTCCCGCGCCGGCACGCGGGTGCTCGACGACATCTCGGTCACGATCGAGCCGGGCGCGACGGCGCTGCTCGGCCCGTCGGGCTCGGGCAAGTCGACGCTCCTGCGGCTGCTCAACCGGCTCGCCGACCCCGACTCGGGCGTGGTGCGCATGGACGGCCAGGACGTGCGCGAGCAGGACGTGCTCGAGTTGCGGCGGCGGGCGGTACTGGTGCCGCAGCTGCCGGCGCCGCTGCCCGGATCGGTCGCCGAGAACGTGGAGTACGGGCCGTCGCTCGTCGACCGCAGGGTCGAGGTGGCGCCGCTGCTCGAGAGCGCGGGCCTGGACAGCTCCTACGCCGAGCGCGACGCCTCGCAGCTGTCGGTGGGCGAGCAGCAGCGGGTCATGCTCGCGCGCGCCCTGGCGCTCGAGCCCGAGGTGCTGCTGCTCGACGAGCCCACCTCGGCGCTCGACGAGTCCGCGCGCGATGCGATCGAGGCCACGCTCGGGCAGTTGCGCGAGCGCGTTTCGATCGTGCTCGTGACCCACGATCGAGCGCAGGCCGAGCGGCTGACCACGCGGACGATCGCCATCGAGGGCATCGCGGCCGGGGCGGTGGCTGGATGACGGGCAACCACATCTCGCTGGCGCAGGTGGCCGGCACCCTGGCACTGATCGCGGTGGCGATCGCCGCCTCGCTCTGGCGCCGCGCCGAGGTCGAGCAGGACATCGCAGTGGCGGTTGTGCGCTCGTTCGTGCAGCTGACTGCCGTCGGTTACGTCATCAAGGCGATCTTCGACTCCGACAGCCTGCTGCTGGTGGTCGCGCTGCTGTCGTTCATGGTCGTCTTCGGCGCGTGGACCGCGCGCCGGCGCGCGAAGGCCGTGCCGCACGCGTTCGTGCCTCTCCTGATCGCGCTCGCCACCGCGGCTGTCACCACGCTCGGGATCGTCCTGGTGCTGAACGTGTTCGACCCGAAGCCGCGCTTCATGGTGCCCGTCGGCGGGATGGTCATCGGCAACGCGATGACGGCGGCGTCAGTGGCGCTCAACCGCCTGGCCGACGAGATCCACGACAAGGCCGGCCTGATCGAGGCGACGCTGGCGCTGGGCGCGACGGCGCGCCAGGCCACCTCGCGGCTGGTGGCCCGCAGCCTGCGGTCGGGACTCATCCCGCTGATCGACCAGACGAAGACCACCGGCATGGTGTTCTTCCCGGGCACGATGGTTGGTGCACTGCTGGGCGGCGCCACGCCGGTCAACGCGGTACGGCTCCAGCTGATCCTGCTGTGGACGCTCATGGGCGCGGCGGCGCTGTCGTCCCTGATCGCAACGTCGCTTGCGCAGAGCCGCTTCTTCACGCCCGCACACCAGCTGCGCGATCCACCCGCGCCCTAATCTGTTCCCCGATGGGGGAGCGGCTGCGCACGCCGGACATCAAGACTCCGCGCGAGGCGTGGCGGGTGTTCAGCCGCAAGACCGCCCCGCGCATGCTCTTCACCGCGGTGGCGCTGGCGCTTGTCGCGCGCATCGTGATCGCAGGCTTCGGCTGGCAGGACCTGGCAGCCGTGGCGATCATGCTCGTGATCTATCCGTTCGGCGAGTGGGCGATCCACGTCTATCTGCTCCACAGCAGGCTCGACATCGTCACGACGCGCTCGCACATGGAGCATCACGCCGATCCGCACGACCTCGGCCTGATCAACTTCGGGCCCGCCGAGGCATGGGCGATCCTGCTGCTGGCCGCGCCCGCAGGCGTGGGGCTGGGCAGCCTGCTGCTCGGCGCACTCCCGGGCGCGTTCCCGATCGGCGCGCGCGTTTCGATGCTGCTCACCGCCTACGTGCTGATCGCCGCCTACGAGTGGATCCACTTCCTGATCCACACCTCACACGTGCCGCGCTCGCGCTACTACAAGCGCGTCTGGCGCAACCATCGCCTGCACCACTTCAAGAACGAGCACTACTGGCACGGGATCACGAACACGATCAGCGACACCGTGCTGCGAACGAACCCGGACCAGCGCGAAGTGGAGCGATCCGCGACGGCGCGCTCGCTGCACGCGTCCTAACCGGCGCGTTGGGCGGGCGCTTTCTCCGCCAGCGTCTCAGGGCTCTAGCGGCGTGGTTCGCGAGCACCGACCCTCCGTTGGGCAACCAAGAGGGATCGGTGCTCGCTCGCGAAGCCGCTCTTGGTCTCGCTGTGATCAGTTGTGGTCGCGGGGCGGACCTGAGTGACCGCAGCGGCTCAGTTTTCGGGAGCAACCGTCAATTGGTGTCGCATAGCGACAGTTGTTGACGGTTGCGGCGTGATCGAGGGGAGCAGCGTTCAATTCCTCCCGCAGAGCGGGAACTATTGAACACAGCGAGCGCGTTCGGAGCGTGAAGTGGCCCGCGCGAGAGCGCAAGCGCCACTCCAGCCACCCCTTGGCCGAGGCAGTTTCCAAGCCGCGGCGAGGGACGGCTGGCGGCAGAGCGGGGCGGGCGGGCGGCGAGCGGCAGAACGCAGCGTTCGGACACCACCACCTACCGCCCGCGCCGATCCTCCAGCTGCAGCAGCGGCTCGGGGACCACCTGCAGCGTCGTGTGCTCCAGGCCGAAGCGCTCGAGCAGCACGGCTTCGATCTGCTCGCGCACCTCGTCGGGGGCTGTGTTCGGATCGCTGCGGATGTGCGCTGCCAGTGCCGGGAAGCCCGATGTGACCGTCCACACGTGCAGGTCGTGCACCTCGCGGACGCCGGGCACCGCGCACATGGCGCTGCCGACCGCGCGCACGTCGATGCCCTCGGGCGCCGACTCCATCAGCACGTTGAACGGCTCGCGCAGCAGGCGCCACGAGCTGGCCAGGATCAGCAGGGCGATCAGCATCGAGACGACCGGGTCGGCCTGGTCCCATCCCGTCGCCAACACGAGCACGCCGGCCACGATCACGCCGAGCGCGCCCAGCGCGTCCGCAGCCGTGTGGCGCAGCACGCCCTCCAAGTTCAGGTTGTCGCGGTCGCCACCGGCCAGCACCCCCGTCGCCGCCCCGTTGCCCAGAAGCGACGCCGCGCCGATGACGATCACGCCGGCGCCGTGCACGTGCGGCGGGTCGGACAGGCGGCTGACCGCCTCGATGAACACGAACACCGCCACGGCGACCAGGGTGAAGCCGTTCAGCAGCGCGGCCAGGATCTCACCGCGGCGGAAGCCGAACGTGTGCTGCGGGTTCGCGGGCCGCGCCGCCATCCACGCCGCGATCAATGCCAGCCCGATCGCGGCGACGTCGGTGAGCACGTGCCCGGCGTCGGCCAGCAGCGCCAGCGAGTGGAACACGATCCCGCCCACGACTCCAGCCGCCAGCATCGCCACGTTGATCCAGAGCACGATCGCCATCCGGCGACTGTCGGCGGCGCGGTGGCGATGGTGCAGATGCGCGCTCATGCGTAGAGCTCGTGCCAGAGCGAGAACGCCATCAGACCCCAGATCTGACGGCTCAGGTCCTCACGACCGCCGGCATGGCGGTCGACGATTGCGGTGACCACTCCTGCATCGAACCACCCCTGCTCGCGAACGCGCGCCGGTGAGAGCAGGTCGCGCGCGAACGGCTCGAGCTCGCTGCGCAGCCAGCGCGCGGCGGGGATCGAGAAGCCCTGCTTGCGCCCGTGCGTGACCTCGCGCGGCAGCAACGGCTCGAGCGCCTCGCGCAGCAGCCGCTTCTTGTCGAACCCACGCACCTTCTGGCTGCTCGGAAGCGCCAGCGCGACGTCGGCCACGGCGGCGTCGAGGAACGGCACTCGCGCCTCGAGCGAGTGCGCCATCGACGCGCGATCGGTCTTCACGAGCAGGTCGCTCGGCAGGTAGACGTTCAGGTCGATCTCCTGGAGCCGCGCCAGCTCGGGCGCGCCCGCGGTCGCGGCGTAGTGCTCGCGGTAGACGGCCAGCGGGTCGGCGCCGCGCCGCGCGCCGAGCAGGGCGCCGCGCGTCTGGTCGTCGAAGATCTCCTTCCAGCCGTGGTGGCGCTCGAGCGGCGGCAGCGTGGCGGCGCGCGCGAAGCGCTTTGCCTTGTAGTCGAACGACGCCGCCCGCTTCGACGAGCTCGGCAGGCGATCGATCAGCGGCCGCGCGAGCGCCGCGAGCCGGCCGACGCGCGGCGCCAGCAGATCCGCGACGTAGGTGTAGTAGCCGCCGAACAGCTCGTCGCCGCCCTCGCCCGAGAGCGCGACCTTCACATGCGAGGCGGCGAGCTCGGCGACAAGCCAGGTTGGCAGCGCCGAGGAGTCCGCGAACGGCTCGTCGAACGAGCGCGCCAGCCGCGGCAGCAGCTCGACCGCGTTCGGTCGCACCACCAGCTCGTGATGCTCGGTCCCGTAGCGCTCGGCCACCACCCGTGCACGGCTGGTCTCGTCGAAGCCCTGCTCCACGAAGCCGATCGAGAACGTGCTGATGCGCGTGCCGCTCTCGGTTGCCGCGAGCGCCGCCAGGGCCGAGGAGTCGACCCCGCCCGAGAGCAGCACGCCGACCGGCACGTCGGAGACCAGGTGGGCGCGCACCGAATCGCGCAGCGCTTCGAGCACCGCGCCCGGCTCGGCCGGCCGCGGGGAGCTCGACGGCAGCGGTCGCGCGTAGCGCTCCACCGTCACGTCGCTCGAGCCCTCCTGCCAGACCAGGTGGTGACCCGGCGGCAGCTTGCGCGCGCACTCGTAGATGGTGAGTGGCGCGGGAATCGAGTTGAAGGCCAGGAACGCCTCGACGGCATCCGGGTCGATCGTCCGCGAGAACCCCGGCGCGGGCAGCAGGCACTTGAGCTCGGAGCCGAACGCGATCCCCTCCGGCAGCCGCGCCCAGTGCAGCGGCTTGATGCCGAAGCGGTCGCGCGCCAGGACCAAACGCCGCTCACGGGCGTCCCAGATGGCGATCGCGAACATGCCGCGCAGCCGCTCGGCGAAGGCGGGCCCATGCTGCTCGTAGAGGTGCACGAGGACCTCGGTGTCGGAGTGGTCGGTGCGCATGCGGTGGCCCTGCGCCTCGAGCTCGCGCCGCAGCGCGGCGTGGTTGTAGATCTCGCCGTTCTGGACCACGTGAACGCTGCGGTCCTCGTTCGCGATCGGCTGGTCGCCCGTCTCCAGGTCGATGATCGAGAGCCGCCGCGCCGCCAGGCCCACCGGCCCGTTCACCACCATCCCCGCGCTGTCGGGCCCGCGATGGCGCAGCGTGTCGTTCATCGCCTCGAGCGCCGCGCGGTCGGGCGCCCCGCCGCCGGTGGCGACGAGCCCGCAGATGCCGCACATCGGCTAGCTCGTGCGCCTGCCCGCGACGAGCGCGACGCTGTCGACGAGAACGCGCTTGCCCACGCGCAGGGCGGTGAGCAGGCAGATGCGCAGGTAGAGCGACACCGAGCGGTCGGCGATGTACTCGAGGTCGTGGGCCAGCTTCTCGGCCCAGGTCTCCTCGCGCCCCATCCTCACCTGCGCGAAGCCCGTGAGCCCCGGGGCCAGCACGAGCCGCTGCCAGTACGCGGGGATGTCCTCGCAGAGCTTCTCGAAGAAGACCGGGCGGATGGGGCGCGGCCCGACGATCGACATGTCGCCCCTGATCACGTTGAAGAGCTGCGGCAGCTCGTCGAGCTGGGTCACGCGCATGACGCGGCCGAGCCGGGTGACCTCCTCGAGAGTCTTGCGCTCGAGCTCTGGCCCGTAGAACGGCCCGAGCCGAGACTCCGCATCGGGGGCAAGCGTGCGGAACTTGTACATCTGGTAGACGCGCCCGGCCTTGCCCACGCGCGCGCCGCGATAGAGGATCGGCCGGCCCGAGCTCAGGCGGATCGCGAGCGTGAACAGGAGCAGCACGGGGGAGGCGACGATCAGGACGCTCACAGCGATCAGCAGGTCGATGGCGCGCAGGGCGCGGTCCACCGGCCGCGGCTCGTAGGCATGGGCGATCGCGGCGTAGCGCTCTGCGAGCGACTCGCCCTGCGGGCGACCGGGGGCGGCCGCGGCTTCCGGGAGCTCCGGAAGTTCCGTCAGCTCATAGGCCACGAACGGCACGCTAGCGCCCGCGTCAGCCGTTGCGGCTAGCGCGGAGTGCCCAGGAACAGATCCACGAGCAGCTGCGGATCGCGCTTCGTGCGTGTTCCCTCGGACGGGCGCTTGTGCAGGTCGAGCGCGCGAGGGTCGGAGAGCGGACGTAGCCGTCCCTCGCGGATCAGCGCCTCGTCGACCCCGCCCAGGCGGCCCCCGTAGGTCGTGTAGACCGGCGTTCCGAGCGCCACCGCCTCGCGATTCATGGTTCCGCCTGCGGACACGACCAGGTCCGAGTAGGCGATCAGGCTCTGGGCGTCGACTGCATGATCGGGGATCACCAGCGACGGCAAGCCGAGCGAACGGACATACTCCTTCTGAGCGGTCGTGCGCGGGAGCACGACCGCCTGTACTTCCTCGTCCGTTCCGAGCCGCGAGACCACCTGCGGGAAGAGCGGATTCGACTTGCGGTGGTAGAGGGAAACGTCGGGTGGCGGACGCAGCACGACGAGCACCTTCGCCGTGTCGAGCCCGAGCTTGTCGAGCACCGCGGCGTCGGGCTCGAAGTCGGCGAGGTAGTACTCCTCCTTGAGGCCCGGGTACTGCGCCAGCTTCTGGTCGTCGACCCCGTAGCGGCGCAGCCGCTCCGGCGGGATCGAGTCGGGAGTCATCACGCGCTTGGCCAGCCGGGCAGCCGACGTTGTGCTGGTAGGTGGCGAACTCGTAGTCGAACATGTCCGCGGCGGGGATGCCCAGCCGGCGCGCGGCGATCGGGAGGTCGTTCGATCCGTGGCAGGCGGCCAGGTCGAACTGCTTGCCCTTGGCGAACTTGCGCATCTGCCGCGCGCGTGTGAACAGGGCGGTGATCTTGCGCGCGCGGCTCTCGCCGCCGTGGGTACCGAACGACGTGTGCTCGATGTCGAGCATGTCCAGCAGCTCCAGCGTCTGCGCGTAGTCGCGCGCCGTCACCTCGACCTCGTGTCCCTGCTCGCGCAGGCGCCTGATGATCGGCCTGAACACCAGCGGGTGGGCGGGCGCCGTCATGTCGATCCAAATCCGCATCGGGGGGCCAGGGTACGCTGCCCTCACGATGAGCCACGTCGACGCCCTGTGGGGCTTCCTGGTGGCGGGCTTCATCGCGTTTGCGACCGCTCCGCTCGCTGCGCGGCTGGCCCGCAGCGTCGGTGCCATCGACATGCCGCGCGACCGCGGCCTCCACGACAAGCCCACGCCCAGCCTCGGCGGCCTGGCGATGCTCGCGGGCATAGCCGTCGCGGGGCTGATGTTCCTGCCGCTGTTCGGCCACACCGAGCTCGACGAGCAGACGCGCGGCGTCGCCTTGGGCGCGATCGCGATAGCGCTCGTGGGGACGGCCGACGACGTCCGCGACTTGCCACCGATCGTGAAGCTGCTCGGGCAGCTCGGCTCGGCGCTGATCCCGGTGCTGGCCGGCGTGAAGGTGGACACCTTCACGCTGCCGTTCCTCGGCCACGTCGACCTGGCCGGCGCGGCCGGGCCGGTCACGGTCGTCGGCATCGTGGCTGTGATGAACGTGGTCAACTTCACCGACGGCGTGGACGGCCTTGCGGCCGGGGTGTGCACGATCGCCGCGGGCACGCTGGCGGTGATCGCGCTGTCGCTAGACAAGGCCTGCCTCGGCGGCGCGTCCACCTGTACAGGCGCGGGGGTCCTCGCGGCCATCACGGCCGGCGCGGCCTTCGGCTTCCTGTACCACAACTTCCACCCGGCCTCGATCTTCATGGGCGACGCCGGCTCCAACATGCTCGGGCTGTTGCTGGCGTGTGTCGCGATCCAGGGGACGATCAAAACGGCGGCGATCGTGGCCCTGTTCTTCCCGCTGACCGTGCTGGCGGTGCCGATCCTCGACGGCGCCTTCGTCGTCATGAAGCGGCTGAAGTACCGCCGCCCCGTCTACGAGGCCGACCGATGGCACCTGCACCACCGCCTGGCCAACATCGGCTTCTCGCAGCGGCGCACCGTGGTCTACCTCTACGGCTGGACACTCGCGCTCGCGGCCTTGTCGCTGGCGCTCCGGTTCGTGCCCTACTCGGACGATCACGGCCACTTCGACGCGGGCTGGACGCTCGTGCTCGGTGCGTTCGGGCTGCTGGCACTTGGCGCGAGCCTGTACCTGGTCTACGTGCTCGAGATCCTCAAGCTCACGCGCTTCCGGCGCCGCCAGCTGATGCACGAGACCGGCGAGGACCTGACCGACGAGGAGCTCGCGCGCAAGATGCGCGAGGACTTCGAGACGGGGGAGTGGGACGCGCCGAATTGACAGGCGTCCGGCGCGTGACGTAGGTTCGCCCCATCTAGAGGTTCGACCAGTGCACCTTTTCCCCAGGAGGTAGTACGGATGGCAACGGCTGAGCACCTCGACCAGGACGAACAGCGGCTAGCCGAGCTCGGCTACGTCCAGCGGCTGCAGCGCGGCTGGAGCTCGTTCCAGAACTTCGCGATCTCGTTCACGATCATCTTGATCTTCGCCGGGACGTTCACGACCTACGGGCAGGCGTGGAACAACGGCGGCCCGATCGCGATCTCGATCGGCTGGCCGGTGATCTGCGGCCTGATCCTGTTCGTCGCGTTCTCGATGTCCGAGCTGGCCTCGGCGTATCCGACGGCCGGCGGCCTCTACTACTGGGCCTCCGACCTCGGCGGGCGCACCTGGGGCTGGTTCACCGGTTGGTTCAACCTGATCGGCCTGGTGGGTGTCGTCGCCTCGGTCGACTACGGCGCCGCGACCTTCCTGAACGCGCTGCTCGGCCTCTACAAGGTGTCGCTGTTCGGGATGAACTTCTCGGACACCGCGCACGTGCTTCCAGAGACATTCGTCCTGTTCGTATTGATCCTGGCCCTTCACGCCTTGATCAACATCTTCTCGTCGCACCTCGTCGCGCTCTTCAACAGCATCTCGGTGTGGTGGCACGTGCTCGGCGTGCTCGTCGTGATCGCAGTCCTCGTCTTTGCTCCGACCCATCACGAGAGCCTGAAGTGGGTCTTCACCCACAAGATCAACAACTCGGGCTGGACGGGCGGCTCGACCGGCAGCTTCTTCTTCTGGATCTGGGTGCTGCCGCTTGGCTTCCTGCTGACGATGTACACGCAGACGGGCTACGACGCCTCGGCGCACATCTCGGAGGAGACGCGCGGGGCGGCTCTCGGCGCCGCCAAGGGTGTTTGGCGCTCGGTCTTCTGGTCGGCGGTGTTCGGCTGGTTCGTGCTGCTCGCGTTCACCTTCGCGGCCACGAACGTGAAGGCGGTCAACGACGGCGGCGGCAGCTCGATCGCGATCTTCACGAGCGCGCTGTCGAGCGGCAACGCGAAGTTCGTCGTGCTCATGGCCACGATCGGCCAGCTGTTCTGCGGCATGGCCTGCGTGACCAGCGCCTCGCGCATGTGTTACGCGTTCTCGCGTGACCGCGCGGTGCCAGGTCACAAGCTGTGGACGCGCCTGACCGCCAACCGCGTGCCCGCCAACTCGGTGCTGTTCATGTGCGCCCTCGCCCTCGTCGCGACCATCCCGGCGCTGTGGGGAACCGGCGCGTTCCCGTGGCCGTTCTTCGCGCTCACCGGGCTGGCCACGATCGGCCTCTACATCGCCTACATCATTCCCGTCTACCTGCGCTGGCGGATCGGGGACGCGTTCAAGCCCGGGCCCTGGACGCTCGGTCAGAAGTACCGGTGGGTCAATCCTGTCGCGATCGTGTGGGTCGTCCTGTGCGTGATCATCTTCTCGCTGCCGTTCAACCCCGGCGGCACGCCCGGGCGCCAGGGCGGCGACGGGGCGGATCCATTCCTCTGGCAGAACGTGAACTACGCGCCGGTGCTCGTCATCGTCACGATCCTCGGGATCGGCATCTGGTGGCGAGTGTCCGCGCACAAGTACTTCACGGGGCCGATCCGCGAGGTGGAACTGCCCGACGAGACCGGGCGGATTCCCGAGACGGGCGCACCGACTGCCGGCATCTGAGCCCGATGGCATGAGCCGTCCCGTCATCGGCATCTGTGCCGCGATCGAGCGCGCCACGTGGGGCGCCTGGGAAACGCTGGTGCTGCTCTCGCCGCGCACCTATTCGCTGGCGGTGCAGCGCGCGGGCGCGATCGCGCTCATGCTGTCGCCCGACGACGCGATGGCCGACGACCCGCAACAGCTGCTCGACATGCTCGACGGCCTGATCCTGGCCGGGGGATCCGACGTCGACCCCGCCTCCTACGGAGCCGAGCCAGAGCCTGAGACGCGCGGCACGAATGCCGACCGCGACCGCTTCGAGGCGGCGCTCGCACGGGCGGCGCTCGAGCGGGACATGCCGGTGCTCGGGATCTGCCGCGGCATGCAGATGCTGAACGTGGCCTGCGGCGGGACCCTGGTGCAGAACATCGACGGGCTCGAGACGCACCGTCACACGCTCGGCCAGTTCGGCGATCACGAGGTCGAGCTCGACGCGGGCTCGCTGGCCGCGCGCGCCGTCGGCACCGGGCGCACCAGCGTGCGTTCCCACCACCACCAGGGCGTCGACCGCCTCGGCGAGGGTCTGCGCGTGACCGGGCACAGCCCGTCCGACGACCTGGTTGAGGCGATCGAGATGCCCGACCACCGCTTCGCGCTCGGCGTGCTCTGGCATCCCGAGGAGGACGAGACCTCGCACGTGATCGGTTCGCTGGTCGAGGAGGCGCGGGCGCGGGCGGGAGCGGCGCGTTGATCGCTGTCGTCGAGCCGGCCACTGGCAAGGTGATGGCGGAGGTCGAGCAGGCCGACGCCGAGCGCACCGACGAGGCCGTTGCGCGCGCAAAGGAGGCGTTCCCGGCCTGGCGCGACGTGACGCCCGCTGCGCGGGCCGCGGCGCTTCATCGGCTCGCGGACGCCCTGGACGGGGCGCGCGATGAACTGGCCACGCTCGAGGCGCGCAACGCGGGCAAGCCGATCTCCGATGCGCGCGGCGAGATGGGCATGGTGGTGGACACCTTCCGCTTCTACGCGGGCGCGCCCGAGCGGCTGCTCGGCAAGACGATCCCGGTGGCGGGCGGCGTGGACATGACCTTTCGCGAGCCGCTGGGCGTGGTCGGGCTGATCGTCCCGTGGAACTTCCCGCTCGTGATCGCCTCGTGGAAGGTGGCCCCGGCGCTGGCGGCCGGCAACACGATCGTTCTGAAGCCCGCCGAGCTGACGCCGCTGACCGCGCTCGAGCTGGAGAAGATCGCGCTCGCAGCGGGGTTGCCCGAGGGCGTCCTGAACGTGGTGGCGGGGCCCGGCCGCGTCTGCGGGCAGCGCCTGGTCGAGCACCCCGATGTGGCGAAGATCGCCTTCACCGGCTCGACCGAGGTCGGTCGCGGGATCGCGCAGGGCGCGGCCGCGACGATCAAGCGCGTCACGCTGGAGCTCGGCGGCAAGTCGGCCAACATCGTCTTCGCCGATGCCGATCTGGACCGTGCCGCCGGCTCGGCGCCGATGGCGGTCTTCGGCAACGCGGGCCAGGACTGCTGCGCGCGCTCGCGGATCCTCGTGGAGCGCTCGGCTCTCGACGAGTTCATGGAGCGGCTGGGCGGCGTCGTGCGCGCGATCAAGGTCGGCGACCCACTCGACGAGGCGACCCAGATGGGTCCGCTCATCTCCGCGGCCCAGCGTGAGACCGTTGCCTCGTTCGTCGAGCCCAGCTCGCCTGTCGCGGTCCAGGGCGAGGCTCCCGATGGCGAGGGCTTCTGGTACGCGCCGACCGTGCTGTGCCCGCTGTCCAACGACGATCGCGCGGCGCGCGAGGAGATCTTCGGTCCGGTCGCGGCGGTCATCCCATTCGAGGACGAGGCCGATGCCGTGCGCATCGCCAACGACACGATCTACGGGCTGTCGGGCTCGGTCTGGACCCGAGACGGCGCCAAGGCGCTGCGTGTGGCGCGTGCAGTTGACACCGGTGTGATGTCGGTCAACTCGAACACGTCCGTGCGGGTGACCACCCCGTTCGGAGGCTTCAAGCAGTCCGGTGTTGGCCGCGAGCTCGGACCGGATGCGCTCGATTACTACACCGAGGTCAAGAACGTTTACATAGCTACGGAGGAGGGGTGATGGCGGGTCGCCTGGAGGGAAAGGTGTGCGTGATCACCGGGGCGGCGGGCGGTATCGGCGCCGAGACGGTTGCGCTGTTCCAGCACGAGGGCGCGAAGGTCGTGGGCGTCGACCTGAAGGACGGCTCGCCGGGTGACCTGTCGCTGGCCGCAGATGTGACGAGCGAGGACGACGTGCGCGACATGTACGAGCGCACGAAGCAGGACTTCGGCCGCATCGACGTGCTGTTCAACAACGCCGGCATCTCCCCGACCGACGACGCGTCGGTGCTCGACACGGGGCTCGAGGCATGGCAGCGCGTGCAGGATGTGAACCTGAAGTCGGTCTTCCTCTGCTGCAAGTACGGCATCCCGCACCTGCTGGACGGCGGCGGCGGATCGGTGATCAACACCGCGTCGTTCGTCGCGGTGATGGGCGCTGCGACGTCGCAGATCTCGTACACGGCCTCGAAAGGGGGTGTGCTGGCGATGACGCGCGAGCTCGGCGTGGAGTTCGCGCGCCGCGGCGTGCGCGTGAACGCGCTGTGCCCGGGGCCCGTCAACACGCCGCTGCTCCAGGAGCTCTACGCGAGCGATCCCGTGGAGGCGAAGCGGCGGATGGTGCATCTGCCGATGGGCCGCTTCGCCGAGGCGCACGAGATCGCGAAGGGCGCGCTGTTCCTCGCGAGCGACGACTCGTCGTATGTGACAGCCTCGACCTTCCTGGTCGACGGCGGCCTGTCGGGCGCCTACGTGACTCCGGAGTGAACATGGAGATCAAGAACGCCAACGACGCGGTCAAGCTCGCAGGCGAGCGCGGCCTCTCGCATGTGAACGTCGGCCTGTTCGACATCGACGGCCTACTGCGCTCGAAGCGCATCTCGCTGTCGAAGCTCGAGTCGGTGCTCGAGAAGGGCCTGATGTTCTGCGACGTGATCTACGGCTGGGACCTCCAGGACCAGATCTACGACAACGTCAAGTTCACGGGCTGGCACACGGGCTTCCCCGACTGCCCCGTCGAGATCCTCCCCGAGACCTTCCGCGAGCTGCCGTTCGAGGACGAGGGCATGCTCTTCCTCGGCCAGTTGAGCGGGGCCGGCGCCGCGATCGACCCGCGTGCCACGGTCGGCCGAATCCTCGAGCGCCTGCGCGGGCACGGCATGACGGCGAAGGCCGGCTTCGAGTTCGAGTTCTTCGTCTTCGACGAGACGCCAGAGTCGGTGCGCGAGAAGGGCTACCGCGACCTCAAGCCACTTGCGCCCGGTTTCTTCGGCTACTCCGGCCTGCGCTCGATGGTGCATGCCGAGCTCTACAACGAGATCCTCGAGATCTGCGAGACGATGGGCCTGCCGCTGGAGGGCCTGCACGAGGAGAGCGGCGCCGGCGTGCTCGAAGCGGCGATCACGGTCGACGACGCGCTGCGCTCCGCTGACAACGCGGCGCTCTTCAAGGCGGCAATCAAGATCCTCTGCCAGCGCGCCGGCCTGATGGCCACGTTCATGGCGCGCTGGTCGCCCGACTGGCCCGGGCAGAGCGGCCACATCCACCTGTCGCTGGCGAACGACGACGGGCCGCTCTTCTACGACGAGTCAGCCGAGCAGACGATGTCGAAGACCATGCGCCACTTCATCGCCGGGCAGCAGGCGCTGATGCCGGAGCTGCTGGCGATGGTGTGCCCGACGATCAACTCCTACCGGCGGCTGATCCCGGGCTTCTGGGCTCCGACGGCCGCCACCTGGGGAGTCGAGAACCGCACCTGCGCCATCCGCGCGATCCCCGGCTCGCCCAAGGCGCAGCGCGTTGAGTACCGCATCGCGCCGGCCGACTCCAACCCGTACGCGGCGCTCGCCGCCGCTCTTGGGTCGGGCCTGTGGGGAGTGGAGAACGAGCTCGAGCCCGACGAGCCGATCAGCGGCAACGCCTACGACCTGCCCGAGGGCGAGCGCGAGCTGCCGCGGACGCTGTGGGACGCCGCGCAGGGGCTCAAGGGCTCGAGCGCTGCTCGCGACCTGTTCGGCGACGAGTTCGTGGACCACTTCGCATCCACGCGCGAGTGGGAAGAGCGCGAGTTCCGCAAGCACATCTCCGACTGGGAGCTGGCGCGCTACTTCGAGGCGATTTGACCGGCTGACTCGGCGGGCAGCATGCCGGCGAGGAAGTACTCGGTGCCCTCGACGTGCTTGCGAATCGCGCGCGCCGCGCCGTCGGCGTCGCCCTTGCGCAGCAGCTCGATCAGCTCGCGGTGCTGGTCGTTCGAGCGCTTCAGGACTTCCTGGGGATGCGGCACCAGCTCGATCACCTCGTCGAGCTCGGACTGCACCTCGGCCATCGCCTCGACCAGCCGCGGCGAGTGTGCGGCGTCTGCCAGCGCCAGGTGGAAGCGCAGGTCCGCCTGGCGGTAGCTCTCGAACTCGGTTGCGGCCGCCATCGTGTCCGCGAGCTCGGTCAGCACGACCAGATCCTCGGCCTGCACGCGCTCGGCCGCGCGGATGGCAACACCCATCTCGATCGCCAGCCGGTGGTCGAGGAACGCGTGAAGCTCGTCCTCGGAGAACACGCGCCGGGGCCGCGGCGGGAGCGGGAGCGGGTCCGCGACGAACGTGCCCCCGCGGCGCCCGCGCGAGGTGGTCACGAGGCCGCTCTGCGTGAGCGCTGTGAGCGCCTGCCGCAGCGTGGTGCGGGAGATCTCGAGCTGGCGAGCGAGCTCGCGCTCGGGCGGGAGCTGGCCGCCCGGCGGCAGGAAGCCGAGCTTGATCGCGGTCGCCAGGCGCTCGACCGTCTGCTCGAAGGCGGTCGGCGGCTGGACCGGCTTGAACAGCGAGGTGAGCGAATCTCCAGAGACCGTCAATTCGGTTCAAGGCTAAACCTCCGGACCATTGCCGCGCCACCGCTTGGACCGCGGCCGCCGCTGGTGCGCCGCGCGCCCGCCCCGACCTGGGAGAGTGGGACCCATGCTGATTTCAACGATGAACGACCTGCCGGGCTACGAGATCGAAGAGGTGATCGGGGAGGTCTACGGGTTGACAGTGCGCTCGCGCAACATCGGCTCGCAGATTGGCGCGAGCCTGAAGTCGATCGTGGGCGGTGAGCTCAAGGGCATGACGAAGGTCCTGGCCTCGAGCCGCGACCAGGTGACAGAGCGCCTGGTCGAGAACGCGACGGCTCAGGGCGCGAACGCCGTGCTGGCCTTCCGTTTCGACACCTCGGAGATAGGCGGGACCTGGACCGAGATCTGCGCGTATGGGACCGCCGTGAAAGCGCGCAAGCTGTCGTAGCGCCCGGCCGCCCGTCGGCCTGGGCCCATTTGCGGCTCGCGCGGCGCGGGGCGTTTGAACGACTCGGCCAAAGGGACGAGGGATCGGCCGGTTTGTCATAGCCGTAGCGGCCCGGGCCCTTCGCGCGAAACCCGAGGCTGTGTCACTTAGACCACCGCATAGGTGGTCTAAGTGACACAGCTCCTCGGAACCCGCGCCGTGGCAGAGCGCCACCGCCACATCCAGCCACCCCCTTGGCCGCCGCCGTTTCCGCTCCGCAGCGCCACAACCGCAGGCAGCAGAACGGGGCGCGAGCTCGCCCGTGCCAAGCGGCTAGAACAGCGACTGCTGAATCGGTGCTCCGTCGTCCTCGAGGTCGCTCGGGTCGCGCCGTGACCGGGCCTCGGTCAGGCCGCCGCGCATCAGTCGTCCCGCGGCCGCGCGTCGTGGGCCTGACCGCAGGCGGTAGTCGGGCGGCGCTTGCGCCAGCACGTCGGGGCGCGCGTTGCGGACCAGGTCCATGACGCGCTCGCGCTCGGCCCTCGGCGCGTAGGCACCGCGCGCGTACATCCGCTCATAGCGCGGCAGCAGGTCGGGCCGGTACTCCTGGAGCCACTCGAACCAGATGTCCTTCACGGCCCCGCGCAGGTGCAGGCAGATACCGCCGATGTGGGTCGCGCCGGCCTCGGCGCAGGCGTCGACGATCTCCTGGACCTGCGCTGGGTCGTCGTTGACTCCGGGGATCAATGGCGCCACGAGCACTCCGCAGTTGATGCCGGCCCGCGTGAGCTCCGCCACCGCCTCGATTCGCGCGCGCGGATTGGGCGTGTGCGGCTCGGTCTGGCGCCACACCTTCTCGTCGATCGTCGGTATCGACAGGTTGGCGGTGAAGGGCGCGACCGCGTCGATCTCCTTGAACAGGTCGAGGTCCCGCAGCAGCAGCGGCGACTTGGTGAGCACCGAGCACGGGTTCTGGAAGTCGCGCATCGCCTCCCACACGCCACGCGTGAGCCGGTAGCGCTTCTCGACCCACTGGTAGGGATCGGTGTTCGTGCCGAGCGCGACGTGCTCGCCCTTCCACGACGGCCGGCCGAGTTCGCGACGCACGACCTCGGGCAGGTTGACCTTGACGACGATCTGCCGATCGAAGTCCTCGCGGGCGTTCATGCCCAGGTATTCGTGGGTCGGCCGCGCGAAACAAAAAGTGCACGAATGCGTGCATCCCCGATACGGATTGATCGTCCAGCGGAACGGCACCTGGCTGACCTCGGGCACGCGGTTGAGCGCTGACTTCGCTCGCACCTCGTAGAAGCGGACGCCGAGCGCCTCGGGTGCGTCGAAGTGACGGACGACGGCCGGGTCCGAGTAGCCGGGGAGGCGCTCTTCCTCCTCGTTGGTCATCTTCAGGTTGTCCCACCTCATCGAACACATGTTCGCACATGCCGAGGACGGACCGGGGCGACTCGACAGCCCAGCCTGGCTGAACCGTTGAGTCGACATGACGAGCAAGCAGGCGACGACGCGCCGCACCTTCCTCGCGAACGCAGGCGCAGTGACGGCCTCCGCAGCGGCAGCCGCATACGCGCCACCCGCCTGGGCCCACCGCCCCAAGCGCACTCGCGGGACGCCCCTGCCGAGCGCCCACCAGGTCCGCAAGGAGTTCACGCGGATGGTGGAGTTCGGACCCCGCCTGACCGCATCCAAGGAGCACGACAACTACGTCGCCTGGCTCGAGGACGAGTTCGAGCGCGCCGGCCTTCAGATGGCCCCGGACGATCCGTACACGACCGACCGCTGGCTGGCAGAGGACTACAGGCTCGACGTGCTTGACGGGCCCACGGCCGGCCGGGTGAAGCTCGCCACCTACTACACGCGCTCGCAGGAAACCCCGCCGCAGGGCCTGACGGGCCCGCTGGTCTACGGCGGCACGGCCCCGGCGCTCGCCGCGAGCGGGACCGACCTGAACGCGCTCCAGGCCGCAATCGAGCGCTATCCGTCGGAGCTTCAGTCGTGGACGCAGGGCATTGCCGGCCTGCTCTCCGGCGCGCAGGGCAGCATCCTCGTGGTCGACCTGCCGTTTCCCGCGCCGATCACAGCTGGCGCGTTCCTGCCGATCGCGACCTACCTCAACTGGCCCGGGCACACGGTCGCCGACTGGGCCCAGAGCGACTACAAGCGCTCCTGGATCATGCCCGGCCTGGGCGTGCCGCTGGCCCCGTTCCAGGAGCTCGGCGCCGCCGGCGTCGTGTTCATCGTCGACGCGTCCTACGAGTCGCTCGTCGGGAGCTATCTGCCGTTCACGCACGGCTTCGAGCCGTTGCCGGCCGTCTACGTGGACCGCGACACCGGCCGCGCCCTGCGCGCGCAGGCGGGCGGGCGCCCGAAAACCCGGCTCAAGCTGACCGCCTCGCGCGGCAACGCGCCGACCCGCGCCATCACCGCCGTGCTGCCGGGCAAGAGCACGGAGACGCTGATCTTCAACACCCACACCGACGGCCAGGGCTTCGCCGAGGAGAACGGCGGCGTGGCGTTCCTCCAACTCGCGCGCCACTTCGCATCGCTGCCCCGCCACAAGCGCCTGAACCGCACGCTCGTGTTCGCGGCTTGGCCCGGCCACATGGTGGCCGACCTGCCCCAGACGCAGGGCTGGATCGACGCGCACCCCGACCTCGTCACGCGCGCCGCGGCGGCGTTGACGGTCGAGCACCTCGGTTGCACCGAGTGGGTTGACTCGCTCGGCCGCGGCTACCACGCGACGGGCGACGCGGAGATGTTCGGCATCTGGACGACGCAGGGCAAGATGTTCGACCTGACCAAAGCGACCGTGCAGGACCACGCCATCCCGCGTGCGGCACTGCTGCGCCCGCCGGCTCAGTTCGGCGTCGGCGCGGCGTTCCAATCCTCGGGCGTGCCGCAGATCGGAGCGATCGCGGGCCCCGAGTATCTCCTGACGATCTCGAAGAACGGCGACCTCGACAAGCTCGACGAGCGACTGGCTGCGCGTCAGATCCGCTGGCTCGCCGACCTGGCATGGCGGCTCGACGGCGTGAGCGCTGCCGACCTGCGCCAGGGGAATCCGACGCTCGGTGTCGGCGCGTAGGCGTCGTTCCTGACACAGCTGCCGTTTCGCGTTAGCTTCCACACATGGCCGGTCGCCGGCAGCAGTTCGTACCCGCGTTGCGGTTCGACACGCTGACGAGCCTCTACGACCCGGTCGTCGCGCTCACCAGCCGCGAGCGCGGCTTCAAGCGCCGTCTGATCGAGCACGCGCGGATCAAGGACGGCGAGTCGATTCTCGACCTGGGCTGCGGGACCGGCACGCTGGCCATCGAGATCAAGAAGGACAGGCCGAAGGCGAAGGTCTCGGGCCTGGATGGTGACCGCCAGATCCTCGCCCGCGCGCGTGCGAAGGCGAAGGACGCGGGGGTGAAGGTCGACTTCCGGCGGGGCCTCTCGAACGACCTTCCGTACGAGGCGCGCAGCTTCGACGTGGTCGTCTCGACGCTGTTCTTCCACCACCTGGGCGACGAGGCGAAGGCCGACTCCGCCGAGGAGATCCGGCGCGTGCTGCGCCTGGGCGGGCGCGTGCTGATCGCCGACTGGGGCCGGCCTCAGGACCCCGTGATGCGGATCGCCTTCGTGAACGTGCAGCTGCTCGACGGCTTCCGCAACACAGCCAGCAACGTCGCCGGCGGCTACCGGAGTTCCTGCGCGACGCGGGGCTCAAGCGCGTGTCGGTGCTCGACCGCATGCGCACCCCGCTCGGGACGATCGAGATCCTCAGCGGGACTCGCCCGACAAAGTGACCTTGAGCCTGCGCGCGCCGCCATGGTCGCGGTGCTCGCAGAGGTAGATCCCCTGCCAGGTACCGAGCGCGAGCCGGCCGTCGCTCACCGGGATCGTGAGCGACGACCCGAGCAGCGACGACTTGATGTGCGCCGGCATGTCGTCGTCGCCCTCGAGCGTGTGGCGGAAGTAGTCCGCGCCGTCGGGCACCGCGCGGTCGAACCACGCGGCGAAGTCGCGGCGCACGTCGGCTGAGGCGTTCTCGTTCAGGGTGAGCGACGCCGAGGTGTGCTCGATGAACACATGTGCGATGCCGATTCGCATGTCGCCCAGCTCGGGCACGCCCCGCTCGACCTCGCCGGTGATCAGGTGGAAGCCGCGCGGGAACGGAGGCAGCTCGATCTCGTGCTGGGCCCACATCGCAGCCCGGCAGCGTAGTCGGGCATGCTTTGGGCGTGTCACCGGCCCCATTCAAGGTCGGCGTGGAGGAAGAGCTGCTCCTCGTCGATCCGGTCACGAACGCGCTGGCGCACACGAGCTCGCGTGTGCTGGCCGCGCTGGGCGAGACGACCTCCGACATCAAGCACGACCTCTACGAGGCGCAGATCGAGATCGCCTCGCCGCCCTCGGCCGACGTGCGCGAGGCCGTCGGCGCGCTGCGCCGGCACCGCCGCGAGGTGGCGAACGTCGGCGCGATCCTGCTCGGCGCCGGCGTGCATCCGAGCGCCGAGTTCGGCGATGTCCGGATCGTCGACAACGAGCGCTACGCGCGCGAGTGCGAGAACCTGCGCGGGATCGTCCAGCGCACCCCGGACTGCGCCCTGCACGTGCACGTCGGGATGCCCGACAACGACACCTCGATCGTCGTCTACAACGCCCTGCGCGAGTACGTGCCGCTGCTCGTGGGGCTGTCCGGCAACTCCGCCTACTGGCACGGCGCCGACTCCGGTTTCTCGTGCACGCGCATGGTCCTGCGCCGCGCCTACCCGCGCACCGAGGTGCCGCCGTCGTTCCGCGACTGGGAGGACTACGAGGCCACCGTTGCCGGGGTGCTCGCGGCCGGCCAGATCCCGGACTACACCTTCCTCTGGTGGGACATCCGCCCGCACCCGAAGCTCGGCACGGTCGAGACACGCGTGATGGACGCCCAGTCCTCGCTGCGCGACGTGCAGGCGCTCGCGGGCCTCGTGCACGGCCTGGCCTGCAACGCGGGCCAGAACGGCGCGCCGGAGCCCTCTCCACGCGAGGCGCTGGCCGAGTCCGCCTTCCGCGCGACGCGCGACGGGGCACAGGCCACGGTCTGGAGCGACGGGCGGCTGCGCCCGCTGGGCGAGCTCGCCGCCGACGCCGTGGCGATCGCCCGCCCGCACGTGGGCGACGTGGTCGACGACGTCATGCGGATCGTCCGCGAGGGCAACGGCGCCGATCGCCAGCGGCGCGCATTCGAGCGTGGGGGGATGGCCGAGGTGCTTGCGTCGCTGGTCGCCGAAACGGTGGCCTAGCGGGCGAGCGCCGCCTCGGCCGCCCGTCGCCCCATCACGAGCGCCGCCGCCAGGTTCGACATGTAGCCCCCGGTGGCCACGCCGCCCACGTCGCCGCCCGCGGCGAACAGGCCGTCCACCACCGATCCATCTGCCCGCAGCACGCGTCCGTCTGTGTCGACGCGCAGCCCGCCGAGCGTCTGCGTGATGGCCGCCCGCACCGCCACGGCAACCCCCTCGTCACGCTGCTCGACCGCGGCACCCAGCCGGCGCGCCAATTCGATCTGATCGCCAACGGATCCGTACCGGGTCGCCTCACCGAACGCCGACGGAGGCACCACGAACCAGGCCCGCGCGTCCTTCTGGCGCGCGATCCACTGGACCACCTTCAGCTCCGCCCAGTCGACGGCGCCGTCGTAGCGCACGCCGTCGATGTTCTCGATCGCCACGGCATGCCGTGCGTAGAGCTGCGCCGCCGGCACCCACTGCGTCTCCTGGAGGTGCTCGACGCCCGGCATCGCGCGCCCGTAGAACTGGTCCATCCCGGCGGTGAAGACGCCGCCTGCCTCCATGCCCAGCCGCAGCCCGTCGCCCTGGCTCGCGCCGTTCGAGCGCAACAGCAGCGGCTCGGCCGAGATCCACTCGCCCACGAGCCACGAGTCGGCCTGGAAGCCGCCGGTGGCCAGCACGACGGGCACGCCGTCCGGCAGTGACGGCAGCCCCTGCGTCAGCCGCAGAACCGGGCCGGTTCGCAGCAGCGCTGCGCACAGCGAGCGCGTGTCGAAGCGCCGCCCGGCGGTCAGCGGGTTGCCCGTGGAGCGCTCGCTCACGACGGCGCCGAGGCCCTCGAGCCAGTCGAGTCCCTCGTCGAGTCGCTCGTGCACGACGCGCTGGAGCTCGACGTCGCCATCGGGGCACTCCTCCCGGAAGCGCTCCCAGTCCGCGTAGCGCCAGATCACGCCGCTCGAGAGCAGCATCGAGCCGCCGACGCGCCCAGCCTTCTCGTAAAGCTCTACCTCCGCGCCCAGTTCCCGCGCCCGTGCCGCCGCCACGAGGCCCGCCATGCCGGACCCGGCGACGACGAGGTCGGTCACGTCAGCGCGAAACCGGGCTTGTGCTCGACGTACTCGATCCGGATCCCGTATGGGCCCGTCACGAACACGGCCCATGTGTTTGCGGCGTCGACGACCTCGTGCTCGAGCCCGCGCTCCCGTGCGTTCTCGACGTGCTCCTCGTAGGAGTCGACCAGCAGCGCGAGGTGGTTGAGCAGCGGCTTCTCGACCGCACCGTTGCCGCCCTCGACGAAGTGGATGGTCTTGTCGCCGGCGCCGACGGAGTTCGTCCCGTCGCCCTTCTCGAAGCCGAGCTGCACGAACTCATCGGACGCACGGGCCGGGTCCGGGACGCGCAGGTGCACGTTGTTCAGATCCCACTCGCTGCCGTCGCCGGCGTGCACGAACTCCAGCTCGAGCCCGCCCGGGGCGGAGACCTCGCCCGCGAGCGACTCGTCGTGCACGTTCAGCCCCACCTGCGCGAGCGCGCCAGGCTCGCGCGGGCCGTCGGCGTCGAAGAGCGTGATCTTGCCCTTCTTCGCATCGGCGCCGACCAGCGTGAACTTGTCCGTCTCGTCGATCACGTGCATGCCCGCGCGCTCGCACAGGAACGCCGCGAGCGCAGCGCGCTCGTCGGTCCACAGGGCGACGTGATCCAGCGGGCCACCTCTCATCGCGGTGAACATACCCACCGCCGTTATCGTCAAGCCATGCGGCCCACGCTCCCGCCTGGCCCGGCGGCGCCCCCGCTCGTTCAGGTCGCGCGCTGGATCGCGCGGCCCACCGAGTTCATGAATCGCAGTCGCCGCGAGTACGGGGACGTCTTCACCGTGCGCTTCGCCAGCGTGGGGCGAATCGTGTTCGTCAGCGAGCCCGCGCTGATCAAGCAGATCTTCACGGCGCCACCCGACCAGCTGCGCGCCGGCGAGGCCAACTGGCCGCTGATCCCGGTGCTGGGCGAGCACGGCACGCTGCTTCTCGACGGCCAGGAGCACCTGGACCGGCGGCGGCTGATCCTGCCGCCGTTCCACGGCCAGCGGCTGGAGCGCTACCGCGAGCTGTTCGCCGAGGTCGCGGCCCGCCACCTCGACGACTGGCCCCAGGGCGAGCCGTTCGCGCTGCTGCCGAAGGTGCAGGCGATCACGCTCGAGCTGATCATGAAGGTGGTCTTCGGCGAGGACGAGGATCCGGCCAGGATCCAGCGGCTGGCGACCGAGATGATGTCGCTGATCGCCGCCAGCCAGTCGCGCCTGGCGCAGCTGCCGTGGATGAACTACGACTTCGGCCGCTACAGCCCGATGGGCCTGTTCATGCGCGTGCGTGGCCGCGTCGACGAGGTGCTGTTCGACGAGATCCGCCTGCGCCGCGCGCGCGGCGGCCTGGACGAGCGCCCGGACGTCCTCTCGATGCTGCTCCAGAGCGAGATGACAGACGAGGAGCTGCGCGACGAGCTGATGACGATCCTCTTGGCCGGCCACGAGACGACCACGACCGCCCTGGCGTGGGCGTTCGAGCGCATGCTGCGCCACCCCGGCATGTACGAGCGCCTGCGCAGCGACGACGACTGGGCCGAGGCGGTCGTCTCGGAGACGCTGCGGCTGCGGCCGCCGATCCCGATCGTGGGTCGCGCGGTGAAGCAGGACTTCCAGCTCGACGGCTACACGATTCCCGCCGGCGAGATGCTCGCTCCGTGCATCTGGCTGACGCACCGGCGCGACCAGGAGTACCCCGAGCCTTACGCGTTCCGGCCCGAGCGCTTCCTCGGCAAGGGGCCGGAGACCTACAGCTGGCTGCCGTTCGGCGGCGGCACGCGCCGCTGTGCTGGTGCCGCGTTCGCGCAGCTCGAGATGATCGTGGTGATGAAGACGATCGCGCAGAAGCTGGACATGGAGCCGGCGGAGCAGGCCGCCGAGCCGGTGGGCCGGCGCGCGATCGTGCTCGCCCCCAAGCGGGGCTCGCGCGTGGTCGTGCGCGCGCGGAGCTAGAGACCGGGGATCTGCGGCACCTGCGGCTGCGCCGGGGGCGGGTCGCCCTGCTCGATGTCGTCCATCGTGCTGGCCGAGCTGCGGCCCTCCGCCGCGACGAGCAGCTTGAAGTCGTGCGGCCGGGTTGCGAACGCGAGCGCCGTGTCCATCGACACGCGCCCGTCGGTGACCGCGTCGTAGAGCGCCTGGTCGAAGGACTGCATCCCGTAGAACGACCCCTCGGCGATGATGTCCGGCAGCGCGCTGACGTCGCCGTCCTTGATCGCGTCGTGCACGCGGCCGGTCATGCGCAGCACCTCGAGCACGGCGGTGCGCCCGAGCTCGTCGGCGGTCGGGACCAGTCGCTGCGAGATCACGCCCTTCAGCGTCCCGGCCAGCATCGAGCGCGCCTGCACCTGCTCGCTCGCGTCGTAGAACTCGAGGATGCGGTTGACGGTCTCGGCGGCGTCGGCGGTGTGCAGGGTCGAGAGCACCAGGTGCCCGGTCTCGGCCGCCGACAGCGCGGTCTGCACCGTCTCCTCGTCGCGCATCTCGCCGATCAGGATCACGTCCGGGTCCTGACGCAGAACGCGCCGAAGCGCGCGCTTGAACGACGCCGTGTCCGAGCCCACCTCGCGCTGGTGGATGCCGGAGCGCTCGTCGCGGTAGAGGTATTCGATCGGATCCTCGATCGTGACGATGTGCTTGCGCATCGTGGCGTTGATGTGGCGCACCATCGCTGCCAGCGTCGTCGACTTGCCCGATCCGGTCGTGCCCGTGACGAGCACGATCCCGCGATCCTCCTCGGCGAGCTGGCGCACGACGTCGGGCAGGTCGAGGTCGGCGAACGTGGGCGCCTCCATCGGGATCGCACGCAGAACCATCGACGCCGACCCGCGCTGCTTGAAGGCATTCACGCGAAAGCGGCCCAGGCCGGGCACCGCGTAGGCGAAGTCGGCCTCCTGCTCGTTCTTCGAATTCCTTGACCCGGTACTCGGGCATGAGCTCGCGCACCATCCGGTCGGTATCCGACGGCATCAGCCGCGCGGCATCCGGGTAGAGCTGGATCAGCTCGCCGTCCACGCGCGCCAGCGGGGAGTTGCCAACCTTGATCACGATGTCCGACGCGCGGCGCGCCACGGCGTCGACAAGGATCTGTGCGAGGTCGGCCATGCCTACCTAGTTCCCGGTAAGCGCGTTGCGAACACGTCCGAGCGAACGTGAGGGCTCGCACCGTGGGCTCCCTGTCTCGATGCTAGATTGCGCCGTCCTGGCGCTGGCGATCCGGCTCTTGTTGCCGCCCGCCTGACCACCACGCCGGGAGCTTTTTTTTGCTCTCTCTCATGCCTACGGAGCTCGATCACCATGAACGGTCCACGCGACGCCGCTTCTGCGGGTTTCATGATCGTGGTCTCACTCGTACTCGTGGCTGCCGCGGGCTACGGGCTCGGCTCGCTGTTCGGCGCAGCGGTGCCGCTTGCGTTCGTGGGCGGCTTCTCCGGCCTCTTCCTGGGACTCTGGCTTGTCTACACCCGTTTTAAGGACATCTGACACCAGCGCCGGGATGTGGATCCTGCGCAACCTGGATCTGCTCGTGCTCGCGCTGGCGGTTCCGGTCTGGGTCGCAGCGCAGCTGCCGGCGCTGGGCTGGCTGGCCGCCGCGGGCGCGTGGCTGCTCTCGCGCGTGCTCCAGGGCTTCGCCGAGAAGCGGGCCGCCGAGAGCGGCAGCCGCCAGGTGGCGCTGGGCGCACGCGCCGCGACGCTCGTCGGGCGGCTCTATCTGGTCGGGCTCACAGTGCTCGGCGCCGGCGTGATCGAGCGCCGCGCGGGCCTGACCGCCGCCGTGCTCTCGATCGTGGTCTTCACGGTCTACTTCGTGTCGCTTCTGATCGTCAAGCCGCTGGAGGCCGAGGGCCGATGAAGACGCGCACGAAGGTCCTGCTGTTCGCCGGGGGCGTGATCCTGCTCGCGGTCCTCCTGTACGCGATCTTCGGCAGCGACGGCAAGAACGACGCCTTCCAGCCGCAGGAGGAGTTCCGCCTGACGCCCTGGATCGCGATTCACATCGCGGGCATCGACATGAGCATCAACCGCGCGGTGTTCTACCTGTTCCTGGCGTCGCTGCTCACGTGCGGGACGATGATCTACATCGGCAAGCGGATGCAGGACAAGCCGAACCGCGTCCAGACCGCCGTCGAGCTGGCCTACGACCTGGCCGCCAACAACATCACGCGCGGCAACCTCACGAACCCGAAGCTGGCCCGGCGCTGGTTCGCGTTCATCTCGACGCTCTTCTTCTTCATCTGGTTCTCGAACATGCTCGGCTACCTGCCGCTGCCGACGAGCCACGAGAAGATCAACATCTTCGGGGCCAAGATCCCGTCGCTTGCGATCTACGCGGCCACGGCGAACATCTCGATCCCGCTGGCGCTGACGCTGGTCGTCTTCTTCATCTACAACATCGAGGGCATCCGCGCGAAGGGCTTCATCGGCTACCTGAAGTCGTTCGTCCCCGCCGGGGTCGAGGGCTTCGCGGCGGGACCGATCTTCATGATCGAGGTGATCTTCGAACCTGGTCCGGATCATCTCGCTCTCAGTGCGACTGTTCGCGAACATCCTGGCCGGCCACCTGCTGATCCTGTTCATGGCAGGTGGCCTGGTCGTGCTGCTCGGCCTGGCGCCGCTCGGTGTCTTGACCCTGTTGATGGCGATCCCGTTCTTCCTGTTCGAGATCGGGCTTGTGGCCACCCTTCAGGCATTCATCTTTGCGACTTTGACATCCATCTACATCGGCGGAGCGACCGCCGAGGAACACTAAGGAGGATCTGTGGACTTCGGATCTATGACCCACCTTCTCGCGGCGGGCATCACCGACAACGGCATCCAGAAGGCCGGCAAGGCGATCGCACTGGGCGTGGGCGCTGGGCTCGGCTCGATCGGCGCCGGCATCGGCATCGGCCTCATCTTCGCTTCGGAGATCGAGTCGGTGGCGCGCCAGCCCGAGATGCGCGGTGAGCTCCAGTCGATTCGCTGGCTGGGCTTCGCGCTCTGCGAGGCCGTCGCCTTCTACACGTTCATCTTCGGCCTGATCGCGTTCTTCCTCTAGGAGTGGGCGCGCTCACGAACACCCTGGTGCTCGGCGCCGCCAAGGAGAGCGGCGGTGGCAGCTTCCTCGTCTCGCCGAGCCTCGGCCTGATGATCTGGACGCTGATCGCGTTCTTCGCGTCGATGTACATCCTCAACAAGTACGCGTTCCCGCGGATCGGCGACGCGCTCGAGAAGCGCGCCACCGCGATCCGTGACTCGATCGAGCACGCTGAGCAGACGCGCAAGGACGCCGACGAGCTGCTCGAGGAGTACCGCGCGCGGCTGAAGGAGGCGCGTGAGCAGGCCGAGGACATCCTCGTGCGCTCGCGCAAGGCGGCCGAGCAGTTCGAGGCCGAGTCGCGGGACAAGGCGCAGAAGGAGCACCAGGAGGCGCTGGAGCGGACACGCAAGGAGATCGAGGCGGAGACCCGCCGCGCGCTCGACGAGATCCGCAAGGAGGTCGCCGACCTCACGATCATCGCCACCGAGAAGGTCGCGCGGAAGTCGCTCACCGGCGAGGACCAGAAGCGGCTGATCGAGGAGGCGCTGTCCGAGGTGGACTTCTCGGCGTTCGCGCCTGAAGGGAGTGCCAGCTCCAACTGATGGAAGAGATCGGCCAGGTCTACGCCCGCGCGTTGTTCGAGTCCGCGATGGAAAGCGACTCGCTCGACGAGATCCAGGAGCAGCTCGCTGCCTGGACCGACGCGCTGGGCGAAAACCGCGACCTCCAGACGTTCTTCTTCTCGCCGCGCTTCAGCTCGGCCGAGAAGAAGGATGCGATCCGCAAGGTCATCGACAACGGCAACGAGCGCTTCCTCAACTTCCTGGAGCTGCTGGCCGAGCGCCACCGGCTGCCGGCCACGTTCCGGATCAGGAAGTCCTTCGACGAGCTGTGGCGTGAGGAGCACAAGATGCTGCCGGTGGAGGTCACCAGCGCGATCGAGCTCGACGACGGGCTCGTACGCTCGATCGGCGAGCGGATCGAGGAGCGCACCGGCCGCCGCATCGAGCTGACCAGCCGGGTGGACCCGGACATCATCGGCGGCATCGTGCTGCGCGTGGGCAACAAGGTGCTCGACGCCAGCGTGCAGGGCCGCCTCCAACGACTTCGCAGGCAACTCGTGCGCGCCTAGGCGTCGCGCGTACGTAAGGAGAGACAAAGACCGAAATGGCATCCATGCAGATCCGCCCCGACGAGATCACGAAGATCCTCAAGGACCGCATCGAGGGCATCCAGGAGGCCGCGGCCGACCTGGCCGAGGTGGGCACCGTCCTCTCGATCGGCGACGGCATCGCGCGCGTCTACGGGCTCGAGAACGTCATGTCGATGGAGATGCTCGAGCTGCCCGGCGAGGTCACTGGCCTGGCGCTCAACCTCGAGTCCGACAACGTCGGCGTGGTGCTCTTCGGCGAGTGGGAGCACATCGAGGAGGGCGACAACGTCAAGCGGACGGGCAAGCTGCTCGAGATCCCGGTCGGCGAGCAGCTGCTCGGCCGCATCGTCGATCCGCTCGGCAGGGCGCTCGACGGCAAGGGCGACATCAACACCACCGAGATGCGCCCGGCGGAGTTCAAGGCGCCAGGCGTGGTCCAGCGCCAGCCGGTGAAGGAGCCGATGCAGACCGGCCTCAAGGCGATCGACTCGATGATCCCGATCGGCCGCGGCCAGCGCGAGCTGATCATCGGCGACCGCCAGACCGGCAAGTCGGCTGTCGCGATCGACACGATCATCAACAACAAGGACGCCGACGTCGTCTCGATCTACTGCGCGATCGGGCAGCGCATGTCGACCGTCGTCGGTGTGGCCGAGACGCTCGAGCAGCACGGCGCGATGGACAACACGATCATCGTGGCCGCGCCCGCCGACGAGGCCGCTCCGATCAAGTTCATGGCCCCGTACGCGGCCTGCGCGATGGGCGAGCACTTCCTCTACCAGGGCAAGCACGCGCTCTGCATCTACGACGACCTGACCAAGCACGCTTACGCGTACCGCCAGATGTCGCTGCTGCTGCGGCGCCCGCCAGGTCGCGAGGCCTACCCGGGCGACGTCTTCTACCTGCACTCACGGCTGCTCGAGCGCGCCGTCAAGCTGAACGACGAGCTCGGTGGCGGCTCGCTGACCGCGCTGCCGATCATCGAGACACAGGCGGGCGACGTGTCGGCCTACATCCCGACCAACGTCATCTCGATCACCGACGGTCAGATCTTCCTGGAGGGCGACCTGTTCCGTAAGGGCGTCCGCCCGGCCATCAACGTCGGCATCTCGGTGTCGCGCGTGGGCGGCTCGGCTCAGGTCACGCCCATGCGCAAGGTCGCCGGCCGCCTGCGCCTGGAGCTTTCCCAGTACCGCGAGCTCGAGGCGTTCGCGCAGTTCGGCTCCGACCTCGACCCCGAGACGCAGCGCTCGCTCAACCGCGGCGAGCGGCTGGTCGAGACGCTCAACCAGGACGAGCTCAAGCCGTGGGCGGTTTCCGACCAGGTCGCCGCGATCTACTCCGGCACCGGCGGCTACCTCGACCGGATCAAGACCGAGCGCGTGCGCGAGTTCCACCAGGCCATGCTCCAGCGCCTTCACTCCGAGCACTCGGAGCTGATGAACAAGATGAACGAGGGCGAGTGGGACGACCAGATGGAGGAGACGCTCGGGTCGGCCATCGGTGAGGCGATCGACGACTTCGGCCCCGACTTCGACGAGGAGGGCAACGAGCTCGAAGAGGGCGAGTCCGACCGCGTCAAGGACGAGAAGAAGCGCGAGACGAAGTCCGAGCATTCGGACGACTCCGGCGACTCGGATGACGACGCCGAGTCCGACGACTCGGATGACGATGCGGGCCCCGCTGACGAGTCCGATGAGTCCGGTGACTCCGAAGGCGACGACGCGGAGGACGGCGCATAGCCAGCCAGAAGGACATCAAGAGCCGCATCGCGTCGGTCAAGAACATCCAGAAGATCACGCGCGCGATGGAGATGGTCTCCGCGGCCCGGCTGCGCCGTGCGGAACAGCGGATCGAAGAGCTGCGCCCCTACGCGCGCGGCATCCGCATGATGGCCCGCCGCGCCGTCGACGCCGCCGAGCACATCCCCGACATGCCGCTGCTCGAGGACCGCGAGAACGTGAAGACCGTCGGCATCGTGGCCGTCACGGCTGACCGCGGCCTCGCAGGTGCGTTCAACTCGCAGATCATCCGCGCTGCCAGCCGCCGCTCGCAGGAGCTGCGCAGCGAGGGCACCGACGTGCTCTTCTACGCGGTCGGCCGCCGCGGCGTGTCGTCGCTGCGTTTCCGCGGCTTCGACGTCGAGGGCGAGTACACCGGCTTCACGGATCGGCCCGTCTTCGCGAATGCACGCGAGGTGGGGCAGGAGGTCGTGGCCGCCTACGCGGACAAGAAGGTCGACCGCGTGGAGATCATCTTCAACCACTACGAGTCGCCGATCGTGCAGACGGTCGAGTCGAACGTGCTGCTCCCGATCCACCAGATCGAGGATGTGACCGACGACGAGGAAGACGACAACGAGGACGAGCACAAGAACGCGCTGTGGATCTACGAGCCGGACCCGGAGCAGATCCTGCGCCGGCTCGTGACCGACTACGTGGAGATCTTCGATCTACCGCGCGATGCTCGAGTCGACTGCGTCGGAGCACGGCGCGCGCATGACGGCGATGCGCAACGCGTCCGAGAACGCCTCGGAGCTGATCGACGACTACACGCTCGAGATGAACCGCCAGCGCCAGGCGGAGATCACCCAAGAAATCATGGAAGTCGTAGCCGGAGCCGAGGGGCTCCGCTGATACCGGAGGAATCAACCGTGGCAACAACCGCAAGCACACCCGAGACCAAGGGCGGCCGAACGAGGAACATCGGCCGCGTCGAGGCCGTCACAGGCGTCGTCATCGAGGCGTCGTTCGAGGAGGGCAACCTCCCCGAGATCTACAACGCGCTCGAGGTCACGATCGTCGACGACAGCGAGGGCTCGCACGAGCTGAGGGCCGGCACCGACAAGGGACGCACGCTCGTGTGCGAGGTGCAGCAGCACCTCGGCGACGACCGCGTCCGCGCGGTCGCCATGGACACCACCGACGGCCTGGCGCGCGGCGTCGAGATCGTCGACACCGGCGGCCCGATCACGGTGCCGGTGGGCCGCCAGACGCTCGGCCGCATTTTCAACCTGCTCGGCGACACGATCGACGAGGGCGAGCCGGTCGAGGCCGAGACGCGCTGGCCGATCCATCGCGACGCCCCCGACGTCGAGAACCTCACGCCGACGCGCGAGATGCTCGAGACCGGCATCAAGGTGGTCGACCTGCTCGCGCCGTACGCGCGCGGCGGCAAGGTCGGCCTGTTCGGCGGCGCCGGCGTGGGCAAGACGGTGCTCATCCAGGAGCTCATCCGCAACATCGCCGAGGAGCACGAGGGCCTGTCCGCGTTCTGCGGCGTAGGCGAGCGGTCACGCGAGGGCAACGACCTCTGGCTCGAGATGACGGAGTCCGGCGTCATCAAGAACACGATGCTGGTGTTCGGCCAGATGAACGAGCCGCCCGGTGCCCGCATGCGCGTGGCGCTTGCCGGCCTGACGATGGCGGAGTACTTCCGCGACGAGGAGGGCGCCGACGTGCTCCTCTTCATCGACAACATCTTCCGCTTCGTGCAGGCGGGCTCCGAGGTGTCGGCTCTGCTCGGGCGCATGCCGTCACAGGTGGGCTACCAGCCCACGCTCGAGACCGAGATGGGGCAGCTCCAGGAGCGCATCACCTCGACCCGCAAGGGCTCGGTCACCTCGATCCAGGCCATCTACGTGCCGGCCGACGACCTCACCGACCCGGCGCCGGCCTCGGTGTTCGCGCACCTGAACGCAACGACGACGCTGTCGCGGGCCATCTCCGAGAAGGGGATCTACCCGGCGGTCGACCCGCTCGACTCCACCTCGACGATCCTCAAGCCGGACATCCTCGGCGAGGAGCACTACGACGTCGCATCGCGCGTGCAGTCGACGATGCAGCAGTACAAGGACCTCCAGGACATCATCGCCATCCTCGGCATCGAGGAGCTCTCCGACGAGGACAAGCTGACGGTGCAGCGCGCGCGCAAGATCGAGCGCTTCCTGTCGCAGCCGTTCTTCGTCGCCGAGCAGTTCACGGGCTCGCCCGGCAAGTACGTGCCGATCGCCGAGACCGTGCGCGGCTTCAAGGAGATCCTCGACGGCGAGCACGACGACCTGCCCGAGCGCGCCTTCTACATGAAGGGCGGCATCGACGAGGTCACCGAGGGCATGCGCTCGGAGACGCGGTCGAAGAAGGAAGAGCGCGAGGACGCCGAGGACCAGGACGAGAAGGCCGAGGCCGAGGAGAACGGTGGCTCATAGCAAGTTCAAGTGCCAGGTCCTGACCCCGGAGGGCGAGGTCTTCAGCGACGAGGTCGAGATGGTCTTCGACCCGCACGGGGGTCGGCTCGCTGGGCATCCTGGCCAACCACGCGCCGCTGATGGGCATGCTCGAGCCGACCGAGCTGCGGATCTACAAGACCGAGTCCGACATCGTGCGCTACGCCCAGTCGGAGGGCTACCTGCAGGTCGTCGACAACACCTGCCTCTTGCTGGTCGAGGAGGCCGTCGACCCGGATTCACTGAACCGCTCCGAGCTCGAGGAGAAGCTGCGCGCCTGCGAGCAGGAGGCCGAGCAGGCCGAAGAGGGCTCCGAGGAACGCCTGCGCCACGAGCGTGACGCAGCGCGGTACAAGGCGTTCATCGACGTGGCTGGTAGCTGAGGTCGGCTTCCCCGAATGCCATCGTCCACCAAAGTGGACGAATGTCTGTCACGGTCATCAGAACGAAATTCGGGAGCAGGAACGGTTGCTTCGCCGCATCTTGGACCGCCTAAACGGCTAATGGGACGAGCCCGCCGCGTGAATACAGCTGAGGCAGACGAGTTACTGGCTCAGGTCAGCGTCGGCGATGCGAGCACCGACGCAACTGAGCTGCTTAAAGCGTTCGTTGGTGGTTATCCGCTAGAGAAGCTCAAGATGTTGCTGTCCAGCGCCAACCCATACGCTGTCCGGACCGGTACTTGGATCGCGTCCGAGCTCGGCAGCGGGGCCGCTCCCCTCCTGGATGACCTGGCGCCGTTGGTCAGACATTCCGACCCCGGCGTTCGGTTCTGGATTCTTCGACGTAATCCTCGTGATCACGAGTGCAGATGATGGTCGCATCGTCGCCGACGCGGTCGCGATGGTCGCGGACCCGGAACCTCAGGTGCGCTGGCAGACACTCTTCTTCCTGTCCAGCGCCGACGAATCCCAATTGCGTGCGAGCGTGCCGCACCAAGAGCGATCAGATATCGCCAAGTGGACAGAGTGGCTCATAGACGGCGCCGGCTCGGACCGAGGAGATCTCGTGCGGCTACTGAACGATGATGATCCGCTTGCTCAAAAGTTCGCCGCCGCCCGCGCCGCGCGGTACGTCAATGTGGGAAGAAGGACCCTTGAACACGCGACACGCAGTTCCGACGCGGACGTGTCCAGGTTTGCCGCTGCCTCGCTGGAGATTGAGGCTGCTGGTCTGTCGAGGCGCCTGGCAAGCGGGTCTCACGAGCCAACCGAACCGCCTGCCGCGCCGTGACCTCACACCGGTATGGCCGTCGGTGCTGTCGCTGGGCCGGCTGCCCGGAATAGCGCAGACCGAAGAAGCCCGAACGAAGGCAGGGATGAGAGGTACTCATCGGCGGCCGTACGCGCCGATAGCGTGACAACGGTGACATTCGGTGCATCGCCGTCTGCCCCCGTTGCTGCCGCGCTCGAGCGATTGGAGGGCGCGAAGCGCCTTCGAGACTCGGGCAAGGAGTCTGAAGCGCTAAAAGGCTTCGACGCAGCCCTTGAGCTTGTTCGCGATCACCGAGGTACGGATATCGACCGCGTTTCCGCCTGGCTCCTCAACGCGAAAGCATTGGCGTATGTCCGCCTGGCCGCGCCCGATGCCGCGATCGGAACCTACGACGAACTGCTGACCCGCTATGGGGACAGTCGTGATCGAGAGCTTCAAGAAGCCGTTGCGTACGCGCGGTACAACCGAGCCCAGCAACTCTTTGAATCGGGGCGCTACTCGGAGGCGGCGACCGCTGTTGGCCACATGCCTGGATCGAACACCGTGCCGCCGGACCTGCACTACGACATCTTGGTGCTCAAGCAAGCCGTCGCTCGCCAACTGGGTGACGTCCCGGCTCTAGTTGCTGCATCCGAAGAAGCAGTCACTCGCTTCGGTGAGACGTCCGACCCCGTTCGTCGGATACAGATCGCGCAGATGCTGGTGTCGCAGGCGCGAGCCTTAACTGACCGCGGGTGCCCCAGAGATGCGATCCGCGTCGCGGATGAACTGCTAGCCCGATTCGGAAGCATCTCTGAGCCCGGCATCCGAGCCAAGCTACTTCTCGGGCTCTGTGCTAAGGGATATGCACTGCAAATTGAGGGCAAGAAAAAGGATGCGCTTGTCGTATTCCGCGCCGCCCTCCGCGACTTCGATGACGTCTGCGTGGAAGATGCGGTGGAGGCTCGGAATTGGTTACGCAGCCATATCGCTTGGATAGAAGAGCAGTGAGAGAGCCCACATGAGGAACGGCGAATAGGTTGAGGGTCGAGATGGTCTCGACCCGCACCAGCGTGGGCTCACTCGGCATCCTGGCCAACCACGCGCCCGCTGATGGGCATGCTCGAGCCGACCGAGCTGCGCCTCACAAGACGGACTCGGACGTGGTCCGCTTCGCGAAGTCCGAGGGCTACCTACAGGCCGTGAACAACGAGCGCCTCCTTCTGGTCGAGGAAGCCGTCGACCCCGACAAGCTCGATCGCTCCGACCTCGAGGAGAAGCTGCGTGCCGCCGAGCAGAAGGCCGAGCAGGCGGAGGAGGACTCCGAGGAGCGCCTCCGCCACGAGCGCGACGCCGGCCGCTACAAGGCGTTCATCGAAGTCGCGTCGAGCTAGACGCACCTGCGCGCGGGGCAAATGACCTCGTGGGCTGGACTCGCAGTCGTCTCCAGCCGACGGGGCCAGAACGCCCACGGCCAGTTCGGCGACGGCACGACGAGCGCCAGCCTGACGCCGAAGCTCGAGGCGCTCACCGGCGCCGACCAGATCTCCGCCGCGGGCTCTCATCTCGGGATCGTGGACGCGATGGCGATCCGCGACTGGGGCCAGAACACCTACGGCGAGCTCGGTGACGGAACGACCACCGACGCCCACTCGCCCGAGGCGCCGGGCGGCAACTTCACGCGCGGCGCCGGCAGCCGCGCGAGCTACTCCTACGACGGCGACGGCCTGCGCGCAGCGCGGACACTCGACGGCACCGCGGGCAACTTCTCCTGGGACGAGTCAGGCGGCCTACCCGCGCTGCTCTCGGATCCGATCGCCTCCTACATCTATGGCCCCGACGGGCTTGTGGTCGAGCAGATCAACAACACCAACGGCGTCGCGCTCTTCTACCACCACGACCAGCTCGGCTCGACGCGGATGCTGACAGAGGTGAGCGGCAACACCGCCTCGACTTTCAGCTACAGCCCCTACGGCACGCTGACGGGCTCGACCGGCACCAAGACGACGCCGTTCGGCTTCGCCGGCGCCTACACCGACTCAGAGACGGGCTTCCAGTACCTGCGCGCCCGCTACTACGACCCGCAGAGCGCGCAGTTCATCTCGCGCGACCCGCTCGGGCTTGAGAGCGGCGAGACGAATCTCTACGGGTATGCCGGGCGCGATCCGGAGGATCTGGTGGACCCGAGCGGGCTGTGCGACTGGAGGCCGTGGAAGGCAGATGCCTGCTCGGCTGAGGCAGCGGCTGGCCTACTCGATGGGTTGACGGGCGGATACAGCACCCAGATCGCGGGCAGCATCATCGGCTTCAACCCCGACTGCGCAGGATTCGGGTCTGGGGTCGCCCACGGAGTCGGATTCGCGGGCAGCTTCTTCCTAGGCGGCCTCGGCGAGGAGAACGTAGCCGCAGAGGGAGTGAGCGCTGCGGAGCAGGAGGCTTATGCCTACGCGACCGAACAAAACAAGCTGGGCCACATCTTCGACCCCGAGCACGACTTCCAATCCCTCGTCCAGCACTTCGGGAGCCCGGAGGCCGTCGTCCAGCAGATGCTCAACGAACTCAAGGGTTTAACGCCAGCGGCGGGGACGTTTGAGGAAACAATTACTGTTGGGGGGCAGCCGGTGGTGGTGCGCGGCGCGGTGGTAAATGGGGTTGTAAAGATCGGGACGGCGTTCCCACAACCATGAACGAGGTAGCACCCAGGGATCTCAATGCGAATGAGCGCGAGCTGATTGAGCTCTTAGCGCGCTGTGCAACCGTTCCGGCCGCAAAGGAGCTCGTCGACCAAATCGCTTGCACGCGCGTCGTTGGCGGGATTCCGACGCTCCTCGATCTGCAGGTATCCCGAAGCGCCCGGTCAGCTGCCGTGAAGGATGGAGTTATCCCCGTGCGCGCCTTCGTCGAAGATCCTGACGGAGAGACGATCGGTGAAGTAATCGTTTGGGTCAAGGACGGATATCTGTCAGGCCTTGAGTACGCCTGGTTCACGGACGAGCCTCCGTCGGCAATGCCAGCTAAGGAGACCATCCGACTGCAGTAGCGCGAGGTGCCTCGCCGCAGAGGGGGGAGCACGGTTCATCGTTGGCGCGTCCGGCGAGACGCGGATCTTCGTCCATGCGGGCGGCGAGGCGCTCGAGGTTTCAAGCCACGCCGCCATGCGGATCGCGCAGCGCGGACACTCGACGGCACCGCGGGCAACTTCTCCTGGGACGAGTCAGGCGGCCTACCCGCGCTGCTCTCGGATCCGATCGCCTCCTACATCTATGGCCCCGACGGGCTTGTGGTCGAGCAGATCAACAACACCAACGGCGTCGCGCTCTTCTACCACCACGACCAGCTCGGCTCGACGCGGATGCTGACAGAGGTGAGCGGCAACACCGCCTCGACTTTCAGCTACAGCCCCTACGGCACGCTGACGGGCTCGACCGGCACCAGGACGACGGCGTTCGGGTTCGCGGGCGAGTACACCGACTCAGAGACGGGCTTCCAGTATCTGCGCGCCCGCTACTACGACCCGCAGAGCGCGCAGTTCATCTCGCGCGACCCGCTCGGGCTTGCGAGCGGCGAGACCAACCTCTATGGATACGCGGGCCGCGATCCGGAGGATCTGGTGGATCCGAGCGGCGAGTTCTTATGCTTGCGGCTGAGCGTGTCGTGTTACGTCAACGACGTGATCACCGTGATGCCTGGTGCCGGGACTGTCAAACAGACGCTCGACGCCGCCGCGACGATCACCGGGCACGATGTGGGGAGTTGCATAGGCGGTACCGTCGGCGTTGGCCCAGTCGGCGAAGGTGCGATTTGCTATGTAGCAACGCGCCGGGCGGTCACCCCTGTCTTACTGCAACTGGCGGGAACAACGGGTACGGCGCCTCGAACGGACTATCCGGAACCATCATGGTGACTAATGCGAAGGACTGCGCTGCGCTCGGCGGGAAGTTCAACGGTGGCGGCGGCAGCATTTTCAACGCAACCGCCTCGTTCGCGAACGGGCCCTGTAACTGGGCGACCAACCTCGGCCTGTCGGCAGGGCTGCCGATCCCCGTCAGCGGGTGGGGAGGTAGCACAAATACGGTTGTCGTCCCGCTTGGATGATGGCGCCAACGCATGTGCGGAATCCGGTGACCGTGTTCGGCGGCGTCCTTTTTCACCGCCTGTCGTTCCCTACACGTATAACCATCGCTCCAGGCGCGGTGACGTGTGATCTCCCCGGCGTCCTGTATGGGGGTCGGACTCGACTGGTCCATCGCGATACGGCAGTTCGGGTCCTTCACGCGCGGCTTCTCCCATGGCCATTGCGAACGACCATCGAACTGACGGACAGCGCCAGGGGTGACGCCGCGCTCGCTGGGCCGCTCTTTCAACTCCGTCGCATGGAGGCTGCGCTTGCGGCGGCAGGGTTTCGTGTCGAGCACTGTTACGGATGGATCTCCTGGCGCCGCGCGCGCTTTCAACCTGACGGACGTTCCCGGTCATAGTCCGAGCGGCAACGTGGGATGTGACGGGCGCAAGGGCACCGGGCTTGAACGATTCAAAGGACCTGATTGGATTTGTAGGACACGTTGACCAGCTCGCCCTATGGCGCGTCGGTCGTCGCGCTTACGGACAGCGCCACCAGAGCTACGCGCTCGCCCGCAGACGGCACAGTTCTGACGCGTGAGACGCTCGGCCTTGCGAGCTGGGAGACCAGCCTCTACGCGTATGCGGGCGCGATCCCGACAATTCGGTGGATTCGCGCGCTGCGGCGCCAGACGATGACAGACGGCACCGGCACCACCACCTACAGTCATCCGATCCGGGGTCGTGGTTCGAGTGGGTGCGGTCGGTCGACGCGGTCCTCGCGCGACACCCTGAGCGCGGATCCGAAGGCGACTCACGAGGCTGAGCGTCATCCCGGGGATGAGAGCGCCGGGCGAGCAGGTGGCAACCAGCGGTCGGCGATGGCCCTGATCCGCTGACGTCAGAAGTCCAGGATCGATGTCTACGGCGGGTTCCGGTACATCCCTATAGAGGATCGCCCGACGTCGCGTCGAGCTAGCGGCCCGCGTCGCTCAGGTCCGGCGGGCCACTCGCTGCATCAGCGAGCGTGCCGCTTGGACCACCAGGTCGCGGTCATAGGTCATTGCGAAGTCGAAGCGTCGGTCCTCGTCGGCGCCCGTGTCACCGAGGTCGCGGGCCACGAAGGCCCCGGCGAAGTGGGAACCCAGCACGATCACGTTCCACTCTCCTCGCAGGGTCTCGGACGCCTCGATCTCCCCGCCGCGGACGCAGTTGGTGGGCCGTTCCGGCATGTCCCCTCCGAACGCGCCGACGAACGCGAGCGTGCTGCCGAGCTTCTGGTAGCGCGCCGCGGTCTTCGGCGTGAAGAACGCGGCGTCCTGGAACGTGGACAGGACGACGCCCTCGGGCGCGAGCCCGAACGCCTCTGATTCCAGCTGCAGCGAGCGCTCGAGCAGTAGGAGCTTGTCGCCGCACGTGACGGGCCGCACCGCGGACACGATCTCGAAGGGCGTGGCCTCCGTGGACCGCGACGGGCGCCCCTGCGGCTGCAGCGACTTCTGGCTGGCGAATGGCGCGTCCGGGAGCGGCGCGGGGCGGCCGAACATCCAGCCCTGGCCGTAGCGCGCCCCAACCGCGCGGGCGCGGCGCAGATGGTCCTCGGTCTCGATCCCCTCGGCGAGGATGAGCGCGCCCGAGCGCTCCGCCTCGGCCCAGACGGCGTTCGCCACGCGCGCCAGCGACCGGCGCGGGGAGTCCTGGACCAGCGCGAGGTCGAGCTTGATCACGTCGGGCTCGAGGAAGGGCATGAGCGCCAGCGAGCGGTCGTCGACGCCGACATCGTCGAGCGCGATCGCGACCCCGCGCTCGCGCAGCTCGTCGACGCAGCGCAGAAGCTCCGCCGGCTTCGCGGTGAGCGCGCGCTCTGTCAGTTCGATGACAATCTGGAGGCTGCCCTCTGCGAGCACCGCCTCCTGCGCCGGAAAGAAGAGCTCGGTGCCGTCGAGCCCGTCGGGCTCCAGGTTGATGAAGAGCCCGAACGGGTGGTCGCGCGCGGCCTCGGTTGCGCCGCTGATCGCCGCGGTGCGGCAGGCGAGGTCCAGCTCCGGCGTGAATCCCTTGCGAGCCGCCCAGCCGAACAGCTCCGCCGGGCTCTCGAGCAGCGACCCTTTCGGCCCGCGGGTCAGGGCTTCGTACGCGACCGGCTTGAACGTCTCGAGGTCGACGATCGGCTGGTAGACCGTGCGGACGCCGCCGCTGTCGATCAGCCGGATCAGCTCCGTCGTGTATTCCTGGCTCGCGGCTTCCATCTCGGGTCGGGAGCTTGTGATACCCCGATCGGGTGGCTAGGTCACCACATAGTGCGTCTTCGCCGTGCGACCGCTCGAACGGCCCTTCACGGTCCAGACGTGGCGGCCCTTCACCTGGGCGCGGACGGTCACGATCACGACTCCGGTCGAGCTCGCTCGTTGCTTCGGGTAGAGCGTGCGCTTCTGGCCGCTGCTCGGGATGACCTCGCTCGCCTTGACCTTCTCGCCGGCCTTGAGCCCCGTGACGCGGATCTCGACGTTCTTGTTCGCCTTCACGTGACCCGGCGTCGCGGTTGCCGCCGCGCGGCCGGAGCCGAGCGCGCTCGGTGCGATCACGAGTGCGCATGCCACGGCGATGGCGGCTGTCAACTTCCTTGTTAGACCCATTTCGCTCCTCTTGATGATGCGATGAAGGTACCAGCGGCCGGGCGCGACGGCGACACCTGACGCGTCGAAAAGAATGCTCAACCGATCCTGAGCGGACGTATGATCGAACCAGTTTTGGCTCGCACTGAAACGGTCTCGGGCACGGTGCTGGTGGTCGCCGCGGGAGCGGGGACCGAGCTTCTGCCTGCTGGACAGCTCGAGGCCGCCGATCTGCAGGTCGAGCACGTGGACGGCGCGGATGACGCGATCGCGCGCGTGGAGGACGACGACCCGGCCGACGTCGTGGTGCTGGCGCCGGGGCTGCCCGACCCGGTGCGGGTTGCACAGCGGATCCACTCACTCGACCGGCAGGGCGCCGTCGTGGTCCTGGCCCAGGCCGACGGCGAGGAGCAGCTGCGCCACGCGCTGTCGGTGGCCCCGTTCCTGTCCGGAGACGTCACGATGCACGTGGTGGGCGAGGGCTCCGACCTGGCGGGCGAGCTGAGCGCCGCAGCCGCCCGCACGCGCGCTCGCCGCGAGGCCGCAGCCGAGCGCCACGAGCGCCGCTCCACGCCGCCGCCATTGAGTGCGAGCTACCTCGGCACGCTGCTCGACAGCGTCCCGATCGGGCTCGTCACGCTCGATGCCGAGCGCGCCGTGATCGGTTGGAACAAGCGCGCGGGTGAGATGCTCGGCACCCCCGAGGTGGAGGCTCTCGGCCGGCCGTTCAGCGAGCTGTTCGGCGACGACGCCGCGCCGCGGATCGACGCCCTGATCGAAGAGCTTCGGCGCCACCGGCATCGACGACGACGGCCAGGTCTTCGTCCGTGACGGCCGTGCGTTCGAAGATGACGGGCGCCAGCTTCACGATCCGCTCGGGCGAGCGCGGTGCGCTGCTGATCATGCAGGACGTGACCAAGCGCGAGCGCGCGGAGGAGGAGCTGCGCCTGCAGAAGGCGCTCTCCGACGCGCAGGCCGACACCTCCGAGGCGGGCATCGTGGTCCTCTCACTCGACCACCAGCTACAGCGCGCGAACCGTCGCTTCGCTGAGATCTGGGGCATCACCGAACAGGGCATGCGCGACGACGAGGAGGCCAGCCGCAGCGCGCTGCTCCAGCAGGTCGAGGACCCGGAGCGCTTCATGAGCGGCATCGATGCGCTTGCGGCAACCGGCGAGGGCGAGTTCCGCGACGAGGTGCGGCTGAAGGATGGGCGCGTGATCGAGCGTTACGCCGCGCACGCGCGGGACGATCAGGGCACGGTCATCGGGCGGATCTGGTTCCACACCGACATCACGGTGCGCCGTCGCGAAGAGGACTCGCTTCGCTTCCTGGCGGAGGCCACGCGGCTCTTGTCCTCGTCACTCGACTACGAGACGACGCTCCAGCGCGTGGCCGATCTGGCCGTGCCGAAGATCGCCGACTGGTGCTCGGTCGACATGCTCGAGCGCGAACGAGGCCATCGCACGGTCGCGATCGCGCACCCGGACCCGCGCAAGCTGGAGCTCGCGCGCGAGTTCCGGCAGCGCTATCCGGATGTCGAGACCGGAGCGGTCGCGACCGCGATTCGAACCGGCGAGCCGCAGGTGTTCGAGCGACTCGAGCCGGGGCAGCTCGCCGCGATGGCGCGCGACGACGACCACCGTGCGCTGCTCGAGGCGCTCGAGATCCGCTCGGTCATGGTCGTTCCGATCCAGGTGCGCGAGCGGATCTTCGGCGCGATCAACCTCATCCGCACCGACGCGGCACGCCCCTACGACGCAGAGGCATTGCAGCTGGCCGAGGAGCTGGCCAGGCGCGCGGCGATCGCCATCGACAACTCGCGCGTGCACGCCGAGCTGCGCGACACCGCGCGAACCCTTCAGGAGAGCCTCCTGCCGCCGCATCTGCCCGGCATCCGCGGCTTGGAGCTCGGAGCGCGCTTCCGTCCCGCCGGCGCGGGCATGCAGGTGGGTGGCGACTTCTACGACATCTTCGAGACGGGCGACCAGCAGTGGGGCATCGCGGTCGGCGACGTGTGCGGCAAGGGCGCCGACGCCGCGGCGCTGACCGCTCTGACTCGCTACACCACGCGCGCGGCGGCGATGTACGAGAGCGACGCCGCGGGCGTGCTTCGCGTGCTGAACGAGGCGCTGCTGCGCCAGCGGACCGACTACCGCTTCACCACCCTGGCGTTCTGCATGCTCGACCTCTCGACTCGGCCGGCGATCCTGCGCGTGGCGGCGGGCGGCCACCCGCGGCCGCTGCTGCTGCGGGCGGACGGGTCCACAGAGGCCGTGGGCGCCGGCGGGCCGCTGCTCGGAGTGGTGCCCGGTGCCGAGTTCGCCGACGAGGCGGTGGAGCTGGCCGACGGCGATGCCTTGGTGCTCTACACCGACGGAGTCACGGACGCTCTGGCCCCGGAGCAGATGCTCGACGAGTCAGACCTGCTGGCCGCGCTCTCCGCTTGCAGCGGCAAGTCGGCCGGCGACATTGCGCTGCACCTGGAGCAGGTGGCGCTCGGCGGCGACGTCACCCGTGTCCCGCGCGACGACATCGCGCTGGTGGTGGCGAAACTGGCCTAGAACGGCTCGTCGCGCTCGGCGACGGCCTGCTTGAAGCCGACCTCCGCCGCCCGCGCCTGGAACGCGTAGCCCTCGGGCGTGTGGCGCGCGATGCCGTCGAAGATCGTGCCGAGCACCTGCGTCGCATGCAGGCCCTGTGCGTAGAGGGCCTGGTTCACCAGCAGTTTCATCATGACAAGCTGGTTGACAGGCATGTGCGACACCCGCTCCACGAGCGCATCGAAGCGCTCGTCGAGCTCGGCCGCGGGCGCTGCCTCGATCGCGAGCCCCCATTCGAGCGCCTGCGCGCCTGTGATCAGGTCGCCCGTGAACAGCAGGCGCTTGGCGCGCTGGTCGCCGATTCGCTGCGCCCACAGCGCCGAGGTCGGGACACCCCAGACGCGCGCCGGCGGATAGCCGATGCGGGCGTCGTCGGCGATCACCAGCAGGTCAGAGCACAGCGCCATGTCGGTGCCACCGGCCACGCAGAACCCATGCACCTTGCAGATGACCGGCTTGTCGCTGTGGAACAGGCTCATGAAGCCGCGCAGGTTGCGGCTCATGAACTGGTAGTCGACCACCGGGTCCCAGGGAGTGGAGGGATCGTGGTTTGCGGGCTGGCTCTCGGCGTACTCGACCAGGTCGTAGCCGCCGCAGAAGCCCTTGCCAGCGCCGGCCAGCGCGATCACGTGCACGGCCGGATCGAGGTTGGCCTGCTCGACCGCCTCCGTCAGCTCGCGCGGCATCTCGAGCGTGATGCCGTTACCACGCTCGGGCCGGTCGAGCGTGATGCGCGCGATCCGGCCCGTCACCTCGTAGCGGAGCGTGTTCACACGGGCAGGGCGCGGTCGATGATCGCCTGGGCGTCGATGCCGGCGGGCAGCGTCCCGTAGGTGGTCGAGCGGCCGCCGTCTGCCAGGCGCGACGCGCAGAAGGCGTCGGCCACGAACCCGGGGGCGTGGCGCACGAGCAGGCTGGCCTGGAGCGCCAGGCCCATGTCCTCGACGACCCGCCGGGCCGACCACTGCGGGTCCTCGCCGGCCAGACCGGCGATCCGGTTCTTCAGGGTGGCCACGTGCGTGTCCAGGTGGTCGTCCGCGCCGCTGGCCAGCTCGACCTCGGCGAAGAACGCCGGCAGCCCCTCGGGCTCCTTGGCGAACGCGCGCAGCACGTCCAGGGCGGCCACGTTGCCGGAGCCCTCCCAGATCGAGTTGAGGGGCGCGTCGCGGTAGAGGCGCGGCATCAGCGACTCCTCCACGAAGCCGTTGCCGCCCAGGCACTCCAGTGATTCGGCGGCATGGCCGGGGGCGCGCTTGCAGGTCCAGTACTTGAGCACCGCGGTGGCGATCCGCTTGAAGGCGTGGTCGCCCTCGTCGTAGGCCCGCGCGGCGCGCAGGGCGGCGGTGGTCGCTGCCTCGGCCTCCAGCGCCAGGTCGGCCAGCACGTTCTGCATGGCCGGCTGGTCGGCCAGCAGCTTGCCGAACGCGGAGCGGTGCTTGGCGTGCCATGCCGCCTCGGCGAAGCCGCGGCGCATGCCGGTGGCCGAGCCGAGCAGGCAGTCCAGGCGCGTGTGGTTGACCATCTCGATGATCGTGGGGACGCCCCGGCCCTCCTCGCCGATGAGTCGCGCAACCGCACCGCGGAACTCCACCTCCGACGACGGCAGCGAGCGCGTGCCGAGCTTGTCCTTCAGGCGCTGGAACTCCATCCCGGGGCCGCGCTCGAGCAGGAAGCAGGAGAGGCCGCCGGGCGCCTGGGCAAGCACCAGGAAGACGTCGCATGGGGGGTAGGAGCAGAACCACTTGTGCCCCGTGAGCTCGTAGCTGCCGTCGCCGAGCGGCACGGCCTGCGTCGTGTTTGCGCGCACGTCGGAGCCGCCCTGCTTCTCGGTCATCGCCATGCCGGCGAGGCCGCCGTTCTCGTAGTCGGGCAGCGTCAGGCGCGGTTCCCACTCGGCAGCCAGCTCGGGGCTCTTGCGCAGGGCGGGCACGGCCGCGTAGGTCATCGAGATCGGGCACATCACGCCGGCCTCGACCTGCGACCAGAGCATGAACAGGGCGCCGCGAACCACATGCGCTCCGGGTTGCGGGTCGCGCCACGGCAGCGACGGGATCTCGCGCTCGACGCCGACCTTCAGCAGCCAGTGCCACGACGGGTCGAGCTCGACCTGGTCGATGCGGTGGCCGTAGCGGTCGTGCGTACGCAGCACGGGCAGGTTGGTGTTCGCGCGGCGCCCGTGGGCGATCGCCTCGGCCGAGCCCGCCACGGCCCCGAGGTCGCGGGCGCGGTCGACGCCCCAGCCACCGCCCTCGCGCGCGAGGCCCTCCTGGAGGACGAGATCGAGCTCGAAGAGGTTCTCGTCCTCGAACGGCGGCGGCTGGTTGGTGACCTCGTGGGTGGTGCTGCGGCTGTGGTCGAGTGTTGCCATCAGGTGGTCTCCAATGCTCGTTCGGTGTTGTGTGCGCGCGTCTTCGCCGGCAGTGCCCTGGTCGCGAACTGGACGACGGACGCGACGAGCGGGTCGGGTGCGCTGCCGCGGTGCACGGTGGCTGGCGCCAGCGGGCCGACCAGCGCTTCGCCGATCGCGCCGACCAGTGCCGCCGCGGTCGTCTCCTTGTCGTGCAGCTCCAGTTCGCCGCGCTCGACGCCCTGATCGAGCACCTCCACGAGCAGGTCGCGGTAGCCACGGCGGAAGATCAGGCGCTCGGCCTCGACGGCCGGGTCGACCGGCTCGGCGATCAGGGCGTAGGCGCGCGTGGGCGCCGCGAGCGCGCGCCGCGCGAATGCCTCGGTGGCTGCGGCCACGCGCTCGGTCGTGCTTCGACCGTCGTCGGCGGTGGCGTCGGCGAACACGTCGATTTCACGCTGGGAGGCCCGCCGGAACGCCTCGGCGAAGAGGTCCGCCTTCGACGGGAAGTGGCGGTAGACGCTGCCGGTGGCCACGCCGGCGCGGGCGGCCACGGCCTGAACCGTCGCCGAGGCGTAGCCGCCGTCGGCGAGCTGGTCGAGCGCGGCGGCGAGGATTCGCTCGCGCATCTCGGCCTTGCGCCGCTCGGTCCGCTCGGTCGGTCGATAGGGCATGCGGTGAAGAAGTGAACCACAGTTCACACCTTTGCGTCAACCCGGCTCACGCCGGTTGTCAGGGAGCTGGATGGCCCGTGAGGGGCCGGGCAACCAGCAGTTGGGCGGTCCGTGACAAGCGGGGCGCTGCGCAACAAGGCGCGGCGCCTAGGGTTACCGACCGCGTGCGCGCTCTAGCTGCAATCACTGCCGCCGTCGCGCTCTGCGCGCTCGCGGGCCCGGCTGTCGCCGCGCCATCGCGCTTCTTCGGCGTGGTCTTCGACCGCGACGTGGTCGCCGCCCCGACGCAGACTCAGGACGCGCAGTTCGCGCTCATGCGCAAGACCGGCGTCCGCAGCGTGCGGCGTGTCTTCAGCTGGGCGGATGCGCAGCCAACGCAGGGCCTGCCACCGAACCTCGCCGACCTCGATGCGCTCGTCACGCGTGCCGCGTCGAACGACATCGAAGATCCTGCCGATCGTCATGTACGCGCCGGCCTGGGCGCGCGAGGACCCCGACAACGATGCCTCGCCGCCGCGCAGCAGCGCGGACTACGTCGCGTTCCTGAACGCGCTGGTCGCCCGCTACGGGCCGAGCGGCACGTTCTGGGTGGAGCATCCAGGGGTGCCGAAGCATCCGCTCCGCACGTGGCAGATCTGGAACGAGCCGCAGCTGCGCTACCAGTGGGCCGACAAGGACTGGGAAACGGGCTACGGCGCGCTTCTGCGCGCGGCCCACGACGCTCTGCGCGCCGATGATCCGGGCGCGAAGGTGGTGCTCGCGGGTGCCACCAACTTCGCCTGGGATGCGCTTGCGAGTCTCTATGCGAAGGGCGGCATCAAGGGCGAGTTCGACATCGCCGCGCTGCACCCGTACACCGGTTCCGCGGGGCGGGTGGCCGAGGCGGTCAAGCTGTTCCGCGCCGTGCTGCGCAAGCATGGCGACGGTCGCAAGCCCGTATGGATAACCGAGCTCGCATGGCCGGCGTCGAAGGGCCGCGTGAAGCCACCGAAGGGGCTGGCGGCGCTGCCGACCACCGATGCCGGAATGGCAAGCCGCTTGACAAAGGGCTTCGAGTTGCTGCGCAAGCGGCGCTTGGTGCAGCGGGCGTTCTGGTACACGTGGGCGTCGGGGTACAGGAAGAGCCAGGGAATCTTCGACTTCACGGGGTTGGAGCGTTACGACGCGGCCAGCGGGAAGTTCAAGGCGACGCCGGCGCTGCGGGCGTATCGGAAGCTGGCGCTGGGGTAGGGCTGCCCAGCGGCCCGTCGTCCGCGCCGCCCCGCAGTGCCGCCGGCCCCGCTCTGCCGCCCGCCGTCCCCGCTCTGCCGCCCGCCGTCCCCGCTCTGCCGCCCGCCGGCCCCCGCTTCGCGGCGCAAACTGCTTCGGCCAAGGGGTGGCTGGTCTGGCGGTTGCGCTCTCTCGCCGTCCGTTTCGCCTCCGCGAGGCTCTCAATGACCGCGACTGTGACGTTGACCACCTATAGCGTGGTCGAGGTCACACTCGATACCCGAGTGGCACCTTCACCGCGAACCGCGCGGTCAACCTGAAACTCGCGACCAAGGGCGGCGCCGCGAGCGACGAGCGGCGCGACCAAGAGCGGCCCCGCGAGCGAGCACCGATCCCTCTTAGTTGCCCAACGGAGGGTCGGTGCTCGCGAACCACGCCGCTCGAGCCCTCCACAAAAACCGAGCCGCTCGAGCCCTCCACAAAAACCACACCGCTCGAGCCCTCGGGAAAACCGAGCCCTTCCTAGAAACCGAGCCGCATGAGCCCTGCCGCGCAAAGCGCCCCCTAGAACGCCCGCACCCGCCGTGTCGCGCTGCGCAGACCCGGGAAGTACGCCTGCGCCTTGTAGAGCCCGCTCGTCAGCTTGAGCTTCAGCGTGCCCGTTCCGGCTGCGCCGGTCTTCACGGACTTCCCGCCTACTCGCAGCTGCGCTCCCGGCAGGGGGATGTTGAAGCCATTCGTGACCGCCGTGATCACCCCGGCCACCGTTGCCGCCCGGCCGGCCCGTACCCGCGCGTGCGTCAGCCGAAGCGACAGGCGCGCGCCCTTCGGCAGCAGGTCCAGCACCTGCGTGTTCGAGAGCCCGCCACCCGGCACCAGCTCCCAGTGGAGCAGGCCGCCCAGGTAGGGGCCGGCGTCCAGGCCCTCCGCCTCGAGCGTGCCCGGCAGCTCCAGCTCGACGCGCGATGCGCCCGTGTGCGTGTCGACCGAGACCAGCCGGTTCACCTTGCCCGACTGGGTCGAGAGATAGAGCCGCCCGCGCAGCACCACGCCGCCGCCGGCGCCGTCGGGCGCTGCGTTCACGAGCCGCCTGACCGAGTGGATCGGCGCGGCGCCTGGGGCCGCGTTCGCCATCGTCAGGTCGCTGAGCGAGTACGCCAGCAGGTCTGTGCCGCTGATCGTCCACACGAGGCCCTCTGGCGCGTCGGTTGCGACCCATTGCGTCTTCGGGATCTCGGCGGGGTCGAGCTTGACGTAGTACTTCCACGCGAGCGTCTTCGCGTCCATCACGCCGATCGAGCCGGTCTTGGCCGGGTTCTGGTCGGCCTGGAACGGCTGGTAGTCCTCCAGCGGCAGCAACACGCGGCCGCCTTCGCCGGCGTCCCATGCGATGTCGCCGATGTGGTTGTAGCCCTCGGTCGCGGCCACGTCCTTCGGGATCGGGTTCGTGTTCGACACCACCTCCTTGTCGCCGTGCGTGCGATAGAGGCCGGCGAACGAGCCGGAGTAGAAGACGTCGCCCGCGGGATCCGACGCGATCCCCTGGCGGTAGTAGGCGGGCTTCGTGAGCTGGCTCGTCTTCACCCACAGCGCCGGATCGGCGGCCTGCGCGGCGGACGGCACGGCGGCCAGCAGCGCGACGGCGATCAGCACGCGCCTCATCGCCACACCGCGGTGCGCGCGTGCCCGGAGCACGCGCCTCATCGCGACACCGCTGCGCGCACGCGTGCGCGGAAGCGCTCGGTTTCACGTCGCGCGGAGCGTCCGACGAGGCCGCGCAGCAGCGCGCGGTCGGCGAAGGTCATGAGCTCGATCACGTCGTCCACGATTGCACGCCGCGCGCCCAGCCTGCGCCGCACAACGGCGCGGCGCTGCGTTGCGAGCAGGTCGTAGTTCTCGCCACCGAACTCCTTCGCGGTCGAGTGCGCGCGGCTGTGCAACACCCGTGCCTCCGGGTGGAACCAGGTCTCGGCACGCAGGCCCAGCTCGAGGTCCTCGGCGTAGAGGAAGATCGACGCGTCGAACGGGCCCAGGCGCCTGAGCGTCTCGGTCTGAGCGACCAGGCACGCGCCGGTGGCCCAGCCGACGCGCCGCGCACGCTGCGCCTGCCAGGGCTCGGCCGCACGCCGCAGCGGCGGCGGCAGCGCGGGGCCTGGCACGAGCGAGTGGAGCGCGGTGGCGGCCGTGGCCGGGACCGGGTGGGCGCTGTCCTGACGCGAGCCGTCGCGGTTCAGCAGCAACGGCGCGAGCAGGCGGCCGGGCACGACCTGCGCGGCGAGCGTCGCGAGCGAGTCGTCGACCAGTTCGACGTCGGGGTTCACGAGGATGGTCACGGGCTCCGTCACGGCTTCAACACCCGCGTTCGCCGCTGCGCCGAAGCCGCGATTGGAGTCGAGGGCGATCAGCGTCGCGCCCGCCCGCTCGGCCAGCGCGCGGCTGTCGTCGGCCGAGGCGTTGTCCACCACCACCAACCGAGCTGCGGGCAGCCAGCGCGCGATCGACGCTGCCAGTGCCTCGAGCTCGGGTGCGGAGTTGTAGGTCACCGTCACGAACGCGATGCCGGCGCCGGCCTCATCGCGACCCGCGACCGGTACTCCGAGCAGCTCGCGGTAGCGCTCCTGCATCGCGGCCAGGCCGAACGCCGACTCGGCACGTTCGCGCGCCGCCCGCCGCAGTTGCCCGGCCCGCCCGAGCGTGGCCACAAGCGCCTGCGCACCCGCGCCCGCATCCCCCGGCGGGTACAGCGCGCCGCAACTGGAGTCGACGATCTCGGCCGGACCGCCCGCCGCCGGCGCCACCACCGGAGTGCCGCAGGCGAGCGCCTCGGCGAGTGCCAGCCCGAACGGCTCGCGCTCGGCGCAGTGCAGCAGGGAGCTCGCCTGGCGCAGCGCCTCGGAAGGGTCCGCCAGCGCGCCGAGGAACTCGATCCGCCCGTCGAGGTCGGGCTGCGCAGCGCGTTCGCGCAGCCGTGCCAGCAGCGCCTCTCCGGCGGCGTCGATCGGAGCGCCCGCCACCCGCAGCCGCAGCTCGGGCAGCTCGCGCGCGGCCCGCGCTGCGATCGCCAGCGCGAGCTCGGGTCGCTTCCAGCCGACGATCGCGCCGAGCAGCAGCACATCGTGCTCGCGGCGCTCAGGGCCGGGGGCGAAATGGGCGACATCGACGCCGGGGTGGATCACCTGCACCTCGCCGTCAACGCCGAGGTCGTCTGCGATCGCGCGCGACAGGCAGACCACCGCGTCGGCTCGCACCGCCGCACGGCGCACCGCACGGCCGACGGGGCCCGCCGGCACGAAGTCCACGTGCTCGAAGATCAAGCGCGGCGGGTGGTCGAGCGACCGCAGCGCGGGCGCCGCCACAAGCGCGGTGCGCATGCCCCACGCGACGAAGACGCCGGGGCGCAGCGCGTCGACCAGCCGTCGCAGCTCCCGGCCGTGCGCCGTGAGCCTGGCCAGCGCGCGCACCGGCTCGCCGCGCAACTGGATGCTGCGCGCCCGCAACTCGAACACCGTGAGCCCGCTCGCCCGCGCCCGGTCGGCCAGCCAGCCCGGCGGGCAGGCGATCAGCGGCGGCTCGTCGAGCCCGCGTGCTACGTCGAGCAGGATCCGCTCCGAGCCACCGGCCGTCGACGTGTAGCTCGCGATCAGCGCGGTCATCGCGCGGGCGAAGCTACTGCGTGGCGGAGCGTCGCCGCAACGCCAGCCCGGCGGCCACGAGCAGCACGCCCGCCAGCACGACCAGGTAGACCGGATCGCCGGTGCGCGCGAGTTGCCCGCTCCTGGCCGGGGTCGTCGCGGCGGGGGCGGTGGTGGCCGCCGGAGTGGTGGTCACGACCGCCGGAGCGCTCGTGGCCTTCTTGGTCGCCTTCTTCGGCGCAGGCGGCGCGGCGAGCGGATCCTGGTACTGGTTGTCGCCCGCGCCACCGTCCGCGAGCGCGCTCGCGGGGGCGGCCGCGAGCAGCAGCGCAACCACGATCGAGATGACGGCCCGGCTGGACACGCGTCATTGGTAGCAGACGCTCTGCCGAGCGCGATGGTTACGCTGCGAGCGTGGCCGAGTCGACCCGAGTGGCGCTCATACACGACTTCCTGCTCGATCTCCGCGGCGCGGAGCGGGTCTTCCTTGCGCTCTGCGACATCTATCCGGACGCCCCGATCTACACACCGGTGTACGACGAGAAGGGCACCGAGGGCCGCTTCTCACACCGCGAGATCCGCACCTCGTTTCTCCAGAAGACGCGCCCGACGGCGCGCACGTTCCGCGGGCTGCTGCCGTTCTACCCGGCCGCCGTGGAGTCGTTCGACCTGTCGGGCTACGACCTGATCGTCTCCAGCTCGAGCGCCTGGGCGCACGCGGTCATCTACGACGAGTCCGCCGTGCACGTCTCCTACTGCCACAACCCGTTCCGCTACGTCTGGAACGACCGCGACGCCACGCTCGCGCAGCGCGACCCGGTGTCGCGCGCGCTGCTGCGCGCGCTGTTCCGGCGCTGGCGCCAGTGGGACTGGATCGCCGCGCAGCGGGTCAACCGCTACGTGACGAACTCGCGCACCACGCAGGCGCGCATCCTCGCCTACTTCGGCCGCGAGTCGACGGTGGTGCACCCGCCGGTGGACACGCGCCGCTTCACGCCCGGGAAGGTCGGCGAGCACTACCTGGTGCTGTCCGAGCTGATGCCGCACAAGCGGATCGACATTGCGATCCAGGCGTTCAACGAGCTGCGCCGCCCGCTCGTGGTGGTGGGCGACGGCCCCGACATGCGCAGGCTGCGTCGCCTGGCAGGCCCGACCGTGACCTTCACAGGACGAGTGTCGGACGAGGACGCCGCGCGCCTGCTGCAATCGAGCCGCGCGCTCGTGGTCACCGCCGCCGAGGAGTTCGGCATCGCGGCCGTCGAGGCGCAGGCCGCCGGCCGCCCGGCGATCGCGCCCAGCCGCGGCGGCGCGCTCGAGACCGTCCGCGACGGCGTGACCGGCCGTCTCTGGGACGGAGGGGTCGCCGAGCTGGCCCAGGCGGTGCTGGAGTTCGACGTCGACGCTGTCGACCCGGCCGCCTGCGTGGACAACGCCGCCCGCTTCGACACGAGCGTCTTCAGAACAGCCTTCCCACGCGAGGTCGACCGCGCGCTGCGCGAGCGCGAGCACGGCGGGGCAGCGCAGCGCCACGCACCGCGGACGCGGTTCGCTTGGAGCCCTGGGCGGCGGTAGCCGGACCGCCCTAGCGGGGCACCAGCAACTCGTAGTAGCCGAACTGCTCCGCACGCCGATACTCGCCGCTGAGCCAGCGGTCGAGGATGTGTACTCCGGTCGGCGTCCCGCGCTGGTTCGGCTCGCGGATCGTGGACGCCGGGTCGGTCCAGCGCACGATCACGCGTGGCCGCGCCCGCGTGAGGGCGGCGACGATCGCGCGCTGAGCCGGCGCGCCTGTTTGCAGCCCGAAGTCCTGGCGCGTCGGGTTGTCGCGCTGGGTGAGGACGTAGATGAGCGGGTCGTTCACGCGCACCAGGTCGGCCCGGCGCGTGACGGTGTAGATCGGGTCGCCCGCCGGCACGCGGCGGTCGACGGCCGCGACCATCTGCTCGATCGCTCGTGCCTCGGCGGGCGGCGCCTCGACGCCATCGGCCACAGCTATGTGCAGCGGCGCGAGTGCTGGCGGCCCGAACAGGGCCGAGAGGCGGTTCGACGCTCCGTAGCCCAACAGGGCGAGCAGCAGCAGTGCCGGCACGATCGCCGCGCGGGCGGGCACGCGCAGGGCAAGCAGCGGCAGCAGGGCGGCGCTGACGACGATCAGCGGCGTCGAGTGGAACTCGTCGTTGCGCGAGAGCAGGTAGGCGAAGTACGCGAGCCCAAGCACGGCGAGCGCCGTGAGCAGCGGGTCGCGCTGGAGGCGGCGCAGGGCGATCGCCGCGATCGCGACGACCAGTGCCGCCACCAGCAGCGCCGGCACGTAGAAGCCGAGCACGTCCTTGGCGTCGTGGGCCAGCGACCCAGGCGGCCAGAGGCGCACGTGGTGGTGGTAGGCAATCGGGAACGGCAGGTGCCAGTAGCGGCCCTGGGTGAGCGAGCGACCGAGCAGGTCGCGCCAGGCGTCGACGGGGCCGTCGGCGATGACGAACGGCAGGTAGACGAGCGCCGTCAGCCCCGCGAACGCGGCGCCGACCGACGCGGCGGCGCTGCGCCGCCCGGCGGGACCCGCCGCCAGCACCGCGGCGGTGAGCACGGCGAGCACGGCGTAGAAGCCGAAGTCAAGCCGCCACGCGGCCGCCAGCGCGCACAGCACACCGGCTGCGAGGCAGCCGCGCCGGCCGCCCCGGAGCGCCAGCAACAGCGCGGCGAGCGTGCACAGAAGCGCGGGCGCGAACGGGTTGGCTCCGGTCGGCTGAGCCATTGCGCACGCAGCCGTGAGCCACGAGACGAACGCGACCCGCTTCGGCGCGCCCTGGCTCACGAGGCTGAACACGAGCAGCGCCACCCCGGCATCGACCAGCACGCGGATGATCCGCCACCACAGCAGCGAGGTGCCGAACAGCTTGAACAGGCCTGCCAGCAGATATGGGTGAACGGGCCCGTAGGCCCAGAGGAAGTCGCGGTAAGGCAACTGCCCGTCGGCCACCCGCCGCGCCGCCTGGAGCGTGAGCCCCTCGTCGAACGGCTCGACCCCGCGCCGGATGGTGAAGCCGGAGATGAGCAGCCCTCCAAGCAGCAGACCCGCCAAGATGAGCCGGTGATCGCGCGCGCGACGATTCTCGTTGTGGCCGCTGCCGCGGCGTTCGGTGGCGTGCTCTGGCTTCACTCGGCGCGCCTCGAGGCGCAGGCGCAGGCGGTAGCCGCACGGCCGCCGAAGACGCTGTCCAAATCCCAGGTTGCAAACGCACTTGACAAGTTCGAGCGAGCTCGCGCGCACAATCCCGACTCCACGCCGGTGATCAACGAGGCCGGGCTGCTGGTCCGCACCGGCCGCAGCCGGCAAGGACTGGCGCTGCTCGAGCCGCTCGTGCGCGATGAGCCGCAGAACCTGGCCGCGTGGACGCTGATCGTGCGCGCCGCTAACACGGTCGACCCGGCGCTTGCCCGGCGTGCGTACAAGCGGGCGCTCGCGCTCAATCCGCTGGCCGCGCGAGCGCAGTAGCGGGCGCCGGCTCTTCGAGGGCCTCGCCGCGGCCGCCCCGCGGTTCCCCGAACAGCCGCTTGAGCTTCAGCACCGGGCGCTCGAGGCCGTAGTAGCTGACGGCAGCCGTGGCGGCTGTGAACAGGAGCCCGGCGGCGCACCAGCCGGGGTAGCTGCGCAGCACGGGCACCTTCTCGAAGCCTGCGTCCGACAGCTGGCTGAGCACGGTCAGGTTCCAGAGGAAGATGCCGTAGGAGACGAGGCCCAGCCACAGCAGCGGCCGGAACGCGAGCACGCGCCGCACCACTCCGCGCGTCTGGTCGCCGACCACGGCCGGCGCCACGATCGTGATCGCGATCAGCCCGTAGAGCAGGTGCCGCTCCATGTAGTCGACGCGGCTGAACGGCTCGAGGAAGCGGCCATGCAGTCCGATCTGCGTCGACGCCACCCAGAACGCGACGAGCGCGACCAGCCAGCTGATGCCCGGCCAGCCGTCGATCCACGCGAGCGCCCGCGGGAGACGCCGGTTGCGTTCGACCCACACCGAGAGCACCGCCAGCCCCATGCCGAGCGCGAACTGGTCGAAGTAGGCAGGCAGCGCGAGCAGCGACGGCGTGATCACGACCTGGTGCGGATCGCCGCCCCAGAGCACCGCGACCTTGTAGGCGACGCCCGCGCAGAAGAGCAGGACCAGCGCGATCGCCTCACCGCGCAGGTCGCGCCAGGCGCCCGAGCACGCGCCGCATGAGCCACGCCCACAGCGGCAGGAACACGTAGAAAGCCACCTCGACGGTGAGCGACCACGCCTGGGTCAGCCCGCCGCCGAGCGTGTCCTGGCCGTAGGCCTGTCCGACCCCGTAGTAGCGCACCACCTCGGGCCAGCTGAAGACGCTGCCGCTGGTGCCGAAGAAGACCGCGACCACGGTCAGCGCGAGCCAGTACGCGGGCACGATCCGCAGGAAACGCCGCCACGCGTAGGGGCCGGTGGCAGGCGCCGGCATCGCGTTCACGCGCGAGCGCACGAACGGGCGGTACAGCAGGCAGCCCGAGATCACGAAGAAGACGGCGACCCCGACGTCGAGCCTCGCGGCGTACTGGCCGGTGGTCGTGCCACCGCTCGTTTCGAGCCCCGCGAACACGGCGGCATGCGTCGCCAGCACGGCGATGGCGGCGATCGCGCGGAGGCTGTCGAACAGCGGAAAGCGAGTCGCCCGCTCATTCACTGCTCGGTATCTTGCAGACAATGCTCGGACGACCCCGGCGCTTCGCGCAGACGGTTGCGCTGATCGCCGCACTCGGAGCAGCGCTGCGGCTGGCGGATCTGCTGACGTTGGCGCGTCACACCGTCGGGATCGGCGACTGGTGGTTCTACCACTGGCAGGCGAACGAGATCGCGGCCGGGCATGGCTTCGTGGACCCGTTCCAGCTGCTCCAGGGCGTCCGGGTGCCGTCGGCAGGGCACCCGCCGCTCTATCCCCTGCTGCTCGCGGGCCTGTCGAAGATGGGCGTGACAAGCACGCTCGGCCACCGCTCCCTCAGCGTCGTTCTGGGAACGATCTCGATCGTGCTGATCGCGCTCGTGGCGCGCCGCGTGGCCGGCCCCTCGGCGGGAGTTGCGGCGGCGCTCGTCGCGGCCGTGTACCCGATCTTCATCGGAGCCGACGCGGACCTGATGAGCGAGGCGCTCTACGGCCCGCTGATCGCCGCCTCGCTGCTGGCCGCGCTGGTGCTGCTGGAGCGGCCGCGGCTAGCTCCGGCGGCCGCGCTCGGCGCAGTGCTCGGGCTGGCGGCGCTCACGCGCAGCGAGGCGCTGCTGTTCATCCCGCTGCTCGCGCTGCCGATTGCGTTCCGTGGCGGCACCCCAGGGCGCCGGTGGCGCGGCGCCGCGATCGTCGGTGCGTGCCTGGTCGTGCTCGCGCCGTGGATGATTCGCAACGCGTCGACGTTCGACCGCTTCGTGCCGATCTCGACCAATGACGCCACGGTGGCCGCCGGCGCCAACTGCCCGCTGTCCTACCACGGCATCGATCTCGGCGGCTGGACGATCGCCTGCATCTCGCCGCGCACGAAGCACGACGAGTCGGTGCAGGCGGCCACCTGGCGCCACGAGGGTGTCAGCTACGCGGAGCACCACATCGGCCGGCTGCCGGTGGTCGCGGCGGTCCGCTTCCTGCGCGTGTGGGACTTCTGGCAGCCGCGCAGGCAGGTGGAGTTCGCCGAGGGGCGCCAGCGCCACGTCGAGCAGGCCGGCATCGCCATGTACTTCCTGCTGCTGCCGCTCGCGGCGTTCGGCATGACGCTGATCCGCGATCGCTGGACGCGCTGGGTGCTGGCGGCGCCGTTCGTGGTCGTCTCGATCACCGCCGTGACCGGCTACGGCGTGCCGCGCCTGCGCCACGCCGCCGAGATTCCGCTGGTGGTGCTCGCGGGAGTCGCGCTGCCCGCGCTGCGCAGCGAGCTCGCGCGCTTTCGCCGCTCGACGGCCACGCCGAGCGGCACGGTCGCCGCCGGGCAGTGAGCTCCCGCGCGTTCGCCCTGCGGCTTGCGCCGCTGCTCGCGCTCGCGCTCGCGCTGCGGCTGCTCTACGGCCTCGTGCTCGTGAAGACGCACCCGCTGCTTGGCGACGGACTGGAGTTTCACAACCTGGCGCTGTCGCTGGCGGACGGGCACGGCTACGCGCAGTCGTCGTTTCTCACGCCCCACCTCGCGCCGACGGCTGACAAGCCGCCGCTCTATCCCGCCCTGCTCGCCATCTTCACGCTGATCGGCGGCCACGGCTGGGCGCCGCATCAGGTGGCGGGCGCGCTGATCGGGACCACCACCGTGCTGCTCGTGGGGCTGCTCGGCCGCCGTATCGGCGGCGCCGTGGTCGGCCTGGTCGCGGCCGGCCTGGCCGCGATCTATCCGATGCTGATCGCTGCCGACGGGTCGTTCCGCAGCGAGTCGCTCTACGCGCTGCTGATAACCGCCACGCTGCTGGCGGCGTACGCGCTGCACGACCGCCCGGACAAGCGCCGTGCGCTCGCGTGCGGCGTCCTGATCGGGCTGGCCACGCTCACGCGCAGCGAGGCGCTCGTGCTCGTGCTCCTGCTGGTGCTTCCAACCGCGCTGTTGGTGGTCGACCGCCGCCGCGCGCTCGCGCTCAGCGCCATCGCGCTGGCCGCTGCGGTGGTGGTGATCGCACCGTGGCTTGCGCGCTGCTGGATCCAGTTCGACCGGCCCGTGTTCGTGTCGACGAACTCGGGCGGCCTGCTGGCCGGGGCCAACTGCGCCGAGACCTACCACGGCGAGTGGCTGGGGCAGTGGCGCTACGACTGTCTGAAGCCCAACCACGCGCCCAACGAGGCCGAGGTGTCTGCGCAGCTCGCGAGCGACGGCCTGCACTACGCCCGCGACCACGCGGGCAGGCTGCCGGTCGTGGCCGCGGTGCGCTTCCTGCGCAGCTGGGAGCTCTTCCGGCCGCGCCAGCAGTTGGGCAGCGAGCACTTCTTCGAGGGCCGCGACCTGCACGTTGAGAAAATCGGTGTAGCCCTCTACTACCTGTTCGCCCTGCTCTCGCTGCCGGCTGTGCTCGCGCTGCGCCGCCGTGGCCAGCCGCTCCGGATCCTCGCCGCGCCGTTCGTGCTCGTCACGCTCGTAAGCATCGGCGCCTACGGGTTCACGCGTTTCCGGATCGCCGCGGAGCCGGTGCTGGTGGTGCTCGCGGCGGTCACGCTGGTGCAGCTGGCCGAGCGCTGTCACCGCACGCGACGAGCAGGGCCGCCAGCGCCAGCGCAATCAGGCTGACCGCCGGCATCTCCCAGAGCCAGTCGACTCCCGTCTGGATCGCCCATGTGACGAACGCCGCCAGCGGCCCGGCCGCCAGCACCGCGTCGGCGCGCAGCGCAGCGCGGGCGCCGAGCGCGATGCCCAGCCCCGCTGCCGCGAGTGCGAGCGCGCCGACGATGCCCAGCTCCGCGAGCGTCTCGATGTAGAGCGAGTGCGCGTCGTGAACCGACTCTTCGAACTTGCGCCGCTCGAGCCAGCGCACCTGGAACCCGCCCGAGCCGAGCCCGTCCAGCGGGTGGTCGGCGAATGCTCCGAGCGCCACCTTCCAGTACGCGTAGCGATGGCTCTGAGTCGACGCCAGCCGCGTCACGGTTGCGCCGGTGCGCGGGTTGCGGGCGGGCGAGCGATGCTCGCTCGTGGCGGTGGCGATCACGAGGCCGGCCACCACCAGGAACGTTGCGGCCCCGAGCGCCGGGCGCAGCGCCCGCCACTCGAGCGGCGCAGCGCTGAGACGGCCCGCGGCCTCGGCGCCGGCAACGCGCAGCATCGTCAGCGCCGCGGCCGCGGCGATCGCGAGCAGCAGCACCAGCGCTGCCACGCCCTGCGCCCGGCTGCCGTCGTGCAGTGAGGCGACGAGCGGGAACGGCGCGGCGACAACGGCTCCCGCCACTGCGGCGGTGACGGCCGCCACGAGCGCGCGCAGCTGGATGCGGTCGGGCATCAGCACGAGCACGGTCAGCAGGCCGGCGCCGGCCGCGCCGAGTGCGCCGCGCGAGTAGGTCAGAAATAGGGCCATGCCGGCCGGAGCGCAGACGGCGGCCGCCGCGGCGCGCACGCCGAAGCGCCGCGTGGCGTCGCCTGCGATGCGCGTGCACAGCACCAGCGTCATCGCCGCCAGCGCGCCCTCCGCGTTCCAGTAGGTGAGCGGCTGGTCGAGCCGGCCGCCCGCGGCGATCCCGTGGCTCTGCGCGACGACGCCCGGTAGCAGCCGCCCCGCGAGCCCGTAGGCCAGCACCAAGCCGCCGCCCGCCGCGAGCGCGAGCTCCGCCGCCCGTGCGAGCGCGCGCTCACGCAACAACTGCACGCCGGCGGTGAACGCGAGCCCGTAGAGGATCAGCCGCTGGAGATCGTGGAACGCCGGCCCGCGCAGCGGGGCCCAGCTGATCGACAGCGCCGTCCAGGCGACCAGCGCCCAGAGTCCGCCGAGCGCGAGCAGCGTCGCCCGCCCGCCCAAGGCGACCGGCGCCGACACCGCGGCGAGCGCCAGCACGACGCAGGTGGCCAGCAGCGCCCACAGCCGCGCCTCGTCGAAGTAGCCGCCGCTGAAGAAAGCGAGCACGCACGGCGTGGCCAGCAGCCCTCCCGCGGCGAGCACGCGAAGCGATCCGGCTGCCCGGGCGTTCATCGTCCGAGCGCCTGGCACGCGCGGAACAGTAGTCGCGCCGCGTACTGTGGCGCTCCGTGTCGGCTCGCATCCGCAGTCGCGCGCTTCCGCTCGCGCTCGCCGCCGCGGCGTTCGCGCTCGCGATCCTCCAGCACCCCGGCTGGTCGTCGTCCGACACGAAGATCGACCTGCACGTGGACCCGGTCCGCTTCCTCGGTGAGATCGCGGCCCTGTGGACGCCGAGCAGCGGTCTCGGGGGTGTCGAGTCGGCGCAGTACGCGGGTTACCTGTTCCCGATGGGGCCGTTCTTCGCGCTCGGGCACCTGCTCGGGGTGAGCGACTGGCTGGTGGACCGGCTGTGGCTCGGCCTGCTGCTGGCGATCGGCTGCTGGGGCACCGTGCGGCTGGTCGAGGCCCTCGGCGCCGTGCGCACGCAGCTCGGGGCTGCCTGCGCGGGGCTGGTGTTCCTGCTGAACCCGTACGTGATCGTGCTCGCAAACCGCACGACGATCACACTGCTCGCCTACGCGCTCATGCCGTGGCTCGTGCTGGTCGCGCGGCGCGGGCTGCGCGAGCCCGAGCGCTGGTGGTCACCAGCGCTGTTCGCGCTGCTCGTGACCGCCAGCGGCGCGGGGATCAACGCTGCCGTGGTGGTGATGGTGCTGCTGGCGCCGATCGCGCTCGTGTTGTTCGAGGCCGCGACCGGCGCGGTCGCCTGGCGAGCCGTCTGGCAGTTCGGCTGGCGCAGCGCGCTGCTCACGCTCGCGGCGTCGCTGTGGTGGATAGCGCCCGCCGCCGCGCAGGCGAAGTACGGGGTCGACTTCCTGCGCTTCACCGAGCCGGCCGGCGCGATCTGGGCCACCACCAGCCTCAGCGAGAGCTTCCGCGCGATGGGCTACTGGATCACCTACATAGGCGTGGGGTTCAACGGCGCCGTGCGCCCGTACTTCAGCGACGCGGGGACGCTGCTCTTCGATCACCTCGTCGTCACGGCCACGCTGGTCGTCCCGGGCCTGGCACTGCTCGGGTTCGGGTGGACGCGCCGGCGCCGCTACGCGGCCTACTTCCTGCTGCTGGTGCTCGCCGGCACGCTGATCATGGCGATCGGCTTCCCGGACGGCACGCCGCTGCGCCGCGGCGCCACCTACTCCTACAACCACTTCGCGAGCCTGCGCTTCCTGCGCACCACCTACAAGGCCGGGCCGCTCGTGGTGCTCGGCATAGCCGGGCTGGCGGGCATGGGCATCGACTCGCTGCAGCGCCGCCGCGCGCCGCTCGCGCTCGCCGTGCTGGCAGTGCTCGTGGTCGGCGCGTGGCCGCTCATGTCGGGACGTGCGGTCGATCGCCAGGTCAGCTGGAAGCAGATCCCGGCAGGCTGGCGCGCGGCCGCAAGCGACCTCGACCACAGCCTCGGCGACGACGAGCGGGCGGCGGTGCTGCCGGGCCAGCTGTATGCGTTCTACCGCTGGGGCGGCACCGTCGACCCGATCCTCCCGTCGCTCGCGAAGAAGCCGGTGGCGGTGCGCAACGCGGTGCCATACGGCGACCTGCGCGCAACCGACCTCCTCTGGACCACGGACGCACTGCTCCAGCAGGACCGCCTGCTGCCGGGCCAGCTGCCCGCGCTCCTGCGCCTGATGAGCGTGGGCCAGGTGGTCAACGCCCGCGACGACGACATCTACCGCAGCGGCGCAGCCGACCCCGAGCGCTCGGCGGTGACGCTCGCGGCCCAGGGCCTGCCGCCGCGGCGCGACTACGGCGACGGGGTGCGCAGCTTCGGCGTGCCCGCGCCGCGTCCGCTCGTGCGGGTGGAGCCGCGCACCGCACCCGGAGTGGTCGACGGCAGCGCCGACGGCCTTGCCACGCTCGCCGCCTTCGGGTCGCTGCCGCCCCGGGGAGCGTTCGCCTATGCGGGCGACCTCGGCCCGGGCGCAATCCGCGCCGCGGCGCAGGCGGGCGGCATGGTCGTGATCTCGGACTCCAACCGGCGGCGCGTGTTCGTCGTCTCGCGCATGCGCCAGAACGGCGGCTGGACGCTCGGCCCCGGCGATGCGATCTCCGAGGACGCCGCCACGCTCGACCCGTTTCCGCAGCGCGGCAGCGACGGTCAGACGGTCGCCGTGTTCCACGGCGCGCGCTCGATCGCCGCGCCGTTCTCACCTGGCTACTCGCAGTTCCCCGAGCACCGGCCGTTCGCCGCCTTCGACGGTGACACGCGCACGGCGTGGCTGGCCGACCCGGCGCTCGATCCGCAGCGCAACGCCGTGACGATTGCCTTCACCGCGCCGCGCGACATCGGCGCGATCGACGTGCTGCCGCGCAACGAGGCCGGCGCGCGCGTGGTCGCGCTGGTGGTGAACGGCCGGCGCTTCGCGGTCGGCAGCGGCTGGCAGCACCTCAAGCTGGGCCTGCGCCAGGCGGCGTCGCTGACCGTGCGCGTGGTGGCGGCGCACACCGGGTCGGCGGGCGCCGGCGGTATCGCCGAGGTGCGTGTTCCGGGACTGCACGTGACCGAGTCGCTACGGCCCCCGGTGCTCGCCGAGAACGCCCTGCGCGGCCGCGACCTGAGCCACGACGCGCTCGACTACGCCTTCAGCCGCGCCAGCGGCGACGACCCGCTTTCGCACTCCGACAGCGCCGGCGTGCGCGTCACCCGGCGCGTCGGTGACTCCCCGGTGCTCGAGCAGATGCGCGTGGATGGCGCGGGCGACGAGGAGACGGGCATCGACCGCGTGATCGCTCCGCCGGCTGCGCGCCGTTACTCGGTGAGCGCGTGGCTGTCGGCGGCGCCCGAAGCCGCCGACAGCGCGCTCGACCGCCTGGTTGGCGCGACGGGTGGCGTGCGGGCCGACGGCTCGGCGCGCTTCCACGGCAGGCCGGGCGTGCGCGCCTCGTCGGCCCTCGATGGCGATCCGGCCACGAGCTGGCAGACGCCGTGGCCCGGGCTTGCGCAGCTCCGCATCGGCGCGCCGCACGCGCTCGACCTGCGCAGCGTCGTCATCGACCCGCCGCCGAATGGCGTGCGCGTGCCGAGCGCGGTCGAGTTGTCATGGCCAGGCGGGCACTCGGGACCACTGAGCGTGAGCGCGGGCCGGGTCACGCTGCCGCGGCCGGTGCACACGCGCACCTTCAGCCTGCGCGTGCTGCGCACGACCGGCACGGGCCAGGCTGCCGGCATCGCCGAGTTGCACGTACCGGGTCTTGCGCAGATGCACGTGCCGCGCAGCGGGACGATCGAGGGCTGCGGGGCGGCGCGCATCGCGGCCGGTGGCACGACACTCGGCCTGCGAGTGAGCGGCTCGATCGCCGACCTGGATGCCGGGCAGGCCGCTGCCCGCGCGCGGCTGCGGCACCCTCGCACTCCCCGCTGGCTCACAGCGGCTCGAGCTGCCGCCGCGCGCTCTGCGCGCCGATCACGTGCTGCTGCGATCGCCCGCGCCGAACCCGATCGCGCGCGCCGCCGCCTCGCCGGGCCGCGTGATCGATTCGGGCAGGCCGGGGCGCGGGCGCCGCGACGACGTCCGGCTGAAGGTGAGGGCGCCGTCGTGGCTCGTGCTGGGGGAGAGCTACGACCGCGGCTGGCGCGCCTGGTGCAACGGTCGCGCGCTGGGCACGCCGCTGCCGCTGGACGGCTACGCGAACGCGTGGCCGATCGAGGCCGGCTGCCGCTCGGCGCGCTTTGCCTTCGCGCCGCAGGGACCGGTGCGGGCGATCCAGATCGTCTCCGGCCTGGCGTGTCTTCTGCTGCTCGGGTTCGTGCTCGCCGGCGCCGCCGCCCGCCGGCGCAATCCGCTGCGCGTGCTCGCACCCGACTGGCCCGACACGCGCCCGGTCCCGTGGCCGCTGCCGCGCGCGATCGCCGCCGGCCTGGTTGCGGGAGCAGCGCTCGCGTTCTGCTTCTCGCTGCGCTCGGGCCTTGTGATCGCCCCGGCGATCGCGATCGTGCTGTGGCGAGCAGTGCCCGCGCGCGTTCTTGCCATCGCGGGCGGCCTGCTGCTGGCCGTGGCGGTGCCGCTCGAGTACATCGTCTTTCCCGCGTCCGACCACGGCGGCTACAACCCGTCGTTCGCCGACCGACAGCTGGGCGGCCACTGGCTGGCGGTCGGGGCGTGGGTGCTGCTTGCGCTGGCGCTCTGGCGCGTGCTCAGTACGGCCACGCGTCGCCGCGGTGGCCCATCAGGCGGGCAAGCGGGCGCAGCCGGGTGACGATCGCCAGCTTGACGACCACGTTGCGCAGGAACCACGGCAGCTGGGCGAGCTGGCGCCCGGCGTTGGCGGCGCGCGCCGCAGCGCCGAGCCGCTCGCGGCGGTACTCGGCCAGCGAGCTCGTCCTGCCCACGTAGCGCCAGCGCGCTCCGAAGCTGACCGAGGCGAGCGTGGCCAGCGTCACGCCGATCGAGGAGAACGAGTCGTGTACCAGCATCGTGCCGCCCTCACGCACACGTGCGCCCCAGTTGACGATGTCGTCGCGCGCGGGGCCGAAGCGGTGCGCGCCGTCCACGTAGAGCACGTCGATCGGCCGCTCGACGGCGCCGTGCGCCGCTGACGACAGCTCGCGCACGTGCTCCACGCGCGCGGCGACGCCGGCCGCCTCGAGGTTCGCGTCGAACGCGCGCTTGTCGGCATCGCCGCGCTCGGCGTCCGGCGCGATCTCCTGCGGCCCGCGGTCGGAGCCCGCGTGCGGGTCGATCGCCACCAGCCGCGCTCCCGCGGGCAGCGCAGCCGCCATGACCACCGCCGAGCGTCCGCGGAAGCTCCCGATCTCGACCACCAGCCCGTCCTCGGGCACCCGCTGCGCCGCGTCCCAGAGCCTGCGCGCCTGACCCTCCGAGAGCCAGCCCTCGATCCGGTCCGCGGCGGCGAAGGCCTCGTCGAAGCCGCTCACGCGGCGGCGGCCGCGCCCGAGGCGCGCGGCGCCGCAGCGCTCCGGAACCCGAGCGACAGGATGACCACGGCCAGGAACGCCTGCACCACCAGCAGGCCGACGGCGACGGCCGTCAGGCGCGAGCCGATCGCCTGGAGTACGAGCGGCTCGGCCACGGCGGCCACGGCCAGGGCCCAGAGGAAGTTCGCGCGCTCGAGCGCCAGCAGGTACTGCACCGACAGGTACGCGCACGCGAGCAGCGACATGGCCACCGCCAGCACCGGCAGCGCGCCGGCGCCGCGCGCGTAGGCCTGTCCGAACACCGCGACCAGCACCGGCCGCGCAGCCACCACATAGAGCAGCGCCGCCGGCAGCGACACGACGCCGACGAGCGCGAGCGTGCGCACGAGCACGGGCCGCGCATCCACGCCCATGCGCGTGCGCCGCGCGGCTTCCGGCAGCAGGTAGAGGCCGAGGCCGACGGCCACCCAGATCACGCCCTTGGCGATCACGGCAGCGGCCGCATAGGCGCCGGCCGCGTGCTTCTCGGCCACGTGCTTGACCACGATCACGTCGATGTTCTGGAGCACGGCGATCAAGGCGAGCGCGGCGACCGGCGCCCAGGCGCGGCCAACCAGCTCGCGCAGCGGGCGCTCGCGGTGGTCGGAGTGCGGCCCCGCTGCGCGCAGCAGCGGCAGCGTCAGCGCGGCGGCGACGGCGCCGATCGACAGCGCCGTGCCAAGGAACGCGCCGGTCACGCCGGCGCCGAGGGCCACGAGCCCGAGCCCGCAGATCAGGCGCGCCGATGCCTCGGCCACGAGGCTCAGGCCAACGAGCTTGTAGCGCTGGAGCCCCTGGAGAGCGCCGCGCTGGACCGACAGGATCAGCCACAGACAGCCGGCGGGCACGGCCGCCGAGGCCGCCCACGGCAGGTCCGGAACGCCGACGGCGCTCGCCACCAGCGAGCGGCAGAGGATCGACACGAGCGTGGCGCCGACCGTCAGCGCGGCGAGCGTGCTGAGCCAGCCCCAGACCCCGGCGGCCGGGTGCTCCTCGCCGCGCGCGACCGCGCGACTGACCTCGCGGGCCACGGTCAGCTGAAGCGCCGAGCCCGGCACCGACAGAATCAGGAACGTCGACACGAGTGCCGCGAGCGAGCCGTAGCCGGAGCTGTGCAGCACGCGCGCGAACACGATCGTGTACGCCAGCGCGATGAAGTTCGCGCCCATGACCGCGCTGGCCAGCCCGGCGGCGCGGCCGGTGTCCGAGCGCGAGAAGCCCCCGAGCAGCTGGCGCAGCGGCGGCTTGCGCGGCTCGGCCGCGCGCTCGGCCTCCAGCACGTCGAGCGTGCGCCGGGCGGTGCGGTCCCACGTGAACTCCTGCGCGCGCGCCGCCGCCGCGCGGCCCATGCGGCCGCGCAGGTCCTCGTCGCCGACCAGCCGGCGCACGTGCGCGGTCAGCTCCTCGCCCGTGTCGGCCAGGAAGCCCGTCACGCCCTCTTCGATCGACTCGGGCAGGCCGCCGACGCGCATCGCCACGCTCGGCGTCTCGCAGGCGGCGGCCTCCATCACGGTCAGGCACCAGCCCTCGGCCGACGACGCGGTCAGGTTGACCCACGCGCGCTGGAGCAGCGCGAGCTTCTGCTGCTCGTCGACGTGGCCGTGCAGGCGCACGCGCTCGGCGAGGCCGCGGCGCTCGATCTCCCGCTCGAGCTCGGGGCGGTGGTCGCCCTCGCCGGCCACCTCCAGCAGCACGTCCGGCAGCTCCGCGACCGTGTCGAGAAGCATCTCCACGCGCTTGTAGCGCTTCAGTCGCCCGAGGTAGAGCAGAGTCGGCTCGGCTGCCCGCTCGCCCGGCTCGAACGCATCGAGCTCCACCCCGATGTGGTTCACGGTCACGGTGTCGGGCCCGATGCCGAACGGCTCGAGGTCGCGCTGGGTCGCATGCGAGATCGCGACGAAGCGCGAGCCTGGGTACAGCAGCTTCAGCGGCAGCGTCTCCAGCGCCAGGCCGGCGAGCTTGCCGGCGCGGCCCATCTCGCGCTCGTAGTGGTCGGTGTGCACGTGGTGCACCAGCACGGCGCGCGGAGTGCGCAGCCAGAGCGGCGTCAGGAACGTGATCCCGTTCACAACCTCGAGCACCACGTCGGCGTCGGGCACCAGGCCGCGCCACTGCTTGAAGATCGCCCGCGGGAACACCGTGGAGCGCCCGCCGACCCGGTACATCGTCAGGTCCCCGGCGCGCTCGACCGCCTGCGCGCCGTCGTAGCCGGCCCCGATCACCGATACGCGATGCCCCCACGCGAGCCAGCGCGACACGTGCCCGTACAGGTTCGTTCCGGTGCCTCCCCCCTGGGGGTGGGTCCAGTCGCGGTCGGTTAGGACGAGAATGTGCATCGGTCAGTCAGTCAACACCAGACGACGGGTGTTGACCCGCCAGTTATAGCCTCGGATTTGCGGTCGCAGGCCGTCGATATGCTCGGAGGCCGATGGACGAGCGCGTTCTCTGCGAGCGCCTCATCACCTACGACACCTCGGCCGCCGACGGCATCAAGAGCGCGGCGGGCTTCGTCAAGGGGTGGCTGGAGGCTCGCGACATCGACGTCGAGACGGCCGTGAACAACGGGCTGCCGGTGCTGGCTGCGACCGTCGGCGCGGACTCCGGGCCCACCGTGGTGCTCCATGGACACATCGACGTGGTGCCGGCGGCGGCCACGCAGTTCGAGCCGCGGCTGGACGGCGACCGGCTGTTCGGGCGCGGTGCCTACGACATGAAGGGCGGGCTGGCCGCGATGATGTGCGCCGTCCGCGACCTGGCCGCGCAGGACAAGGTGAAGGTCCACCTGGTCTGCTGCTGCGACGAGGAGTCCGAGGAGGACACCAACCGCGGCTCGGACTACATCGCCAAGCAGATGGGCTACCTGGGCGACTTCGCGATCACGGGGGAGCCGACCGACATGCTGATCGGCGTCCAGGCGAAGGGGGTGCTGCTGCTGCGCATCGACGTCAGCGGCCGCTCCGCCCACGGGTCGACCCCGTGGCTCGGCGACAACGCCGTGCTGAAGGCGATGGACGTCTTCCGCGCGATCCAGTCGCTGCCGTTCGCGCGCGAGTCCTCCGAGATGTTCGACCGACCCTCGATCAACCTCGGCCGCGTCTCCGGCGGCGACGTGCCGAACAAGGTGCCCGACCGCTGCGTGATCGACGTGGACATCCGCTTCCTGCCGGGTCAGGACGCGGACGCGATCCTGCATGAGGTCCAGGCGATCCCGGACACGCAGGTGGACATCATCTTCAGGCGCGACCCCGTGGTCGTGCCGCGCAACAACCCCTTCGTCGTGATGCTCGCCGAGGCGGCCAGCGCGGGCAGCGCGGCCGAGCGCATCTCGGTGGGCCGCGACGGCGCATCCGACATCACCGCCTGGCTCGAAGCCGGGGTGCCGGGCGTGGAGTTCGGCCCGGAAGGTGCGGGCCATCACGGTCCCGAAGAGTGGGTCTCGGTGTCCTCGCTCGTGCGCTACCGGCAGGCACTCGTGGACTTCGTCCACCTCGTAGGCGAGCGGCGTGCGAAGGACACGCCTCAGCTGCGCGTTGCCTGAGAACTACGCAGCCCCGGGCGTCTTCAAGCGCTTCCTGCTGGGGGCGCTGATCATCGTGCTCGCTTCGGCCACGGCGACTGCGGTCGCCGGCTGGCACGAGGTCGACAAGGTCGTCACCGCGTTTCAGAAGACCAAGCACATCAAGGGCATCGAGGGCGAGATCACGGAGGCCCAGGCGGGCCAGCCACAGACGATCCTCCTGATCGGCTCCGACAAGCGCTCGAAGAACTCGATCGACGTGCGCAACGGCGCGATCGGCAAGCCGCTCTCGGACACGATGATGCTCATGCGCCTTGACCCGCAGAAGCAGGCCACGGCGCTGCTGTCACTGCCGCGCGACCTCAAGGTGGCGATCCCGGGCCACGGCGTCGACAAGCTGAACGCCGCCTACTCGATCGGCGGCGCGCGGCTGACTGTGCAGACGATCAAGTCGATCACGCACCTGCACATCAACCATGTGATCAACGTCGACTTCCACGGCTTCTCGAAGGCCGTCAACGCGCTCGGCTGCATCTACATCGATGTCGACCGGCGCTACTTCAACAGCTCCAACAGCTACTCGAAGATCGACATCCAGGCGGGCTACCAGCGCCTCTGCGGCCAGGACGGCCTGGCCTACGTGCGCTACCGCCACGAGGACAACGACCTGGTTCGCGCCACGCGCCAGCAGGGCTTCCTGCGCGAGGTGAAGGCTCAGGTCGGCGCGTTCGGGATCATCAACGACCGCAACAAGCTGCTCCACATCTTCTCCCACTACACGGAGTCCGACCTCCAGTCGCGCAGCGGCATCCTGCGCCTGCTCAAGCTGGCGGTGTTCTCGGCCAGCCATCCGATTCAGGAGATCCACTTCCGGGCCAAGGTCGGGCCCAGCTACGTCTACGCGCGCGAGAGCGTGATCGCGCAGGTGGTCAAGCAATTCCTCGGCGTCAAGCCGTCGAGCGGCCCGAAGGGCGTGCTGCGGCCGAAGAGCAAGAAGGAACGGCGCCGCCAGCGCCAGCAGAACATCGGCCTGGAGAACGCGCCGGCGCCGTTCAAGGACCAGGCGCTCCAGGTCATCAACGACAAGGGCAAGGTCTTCCCGGTCTGGTATCCGACCAAGCGGGTCACCGGCTCGCTCACCATCGGGCCGCCGGCGGTCTACAACATCGCCACCCGCGACGGGAAGCGCTACCCGGCCTACCGGATCGTCATCAAGAAGTCGTACGTCGGCGAGTACTACGGCCTCCAGGGCACGACCTTCACGCACGCGCCGATCCTCGACGAGCCGCACAAGACGCGGCACATCCGCGGGCGCAAGTACAGCCTCTACTACGACGGCTCGCGGCTGCGGCTCGTCTCGTGGAAGACCGGCCACTCGGTGTACTGGATCTCGAACACCCTGCTGGAGTCGATCACGAACAAGCAGATGCTGTCGATCGCCGCCTCGACCAAGCACCTCTGAGCCCTGCTTGCTCGGCTAGGCTGACCCGCTTCTCATGGCTGATCGCGAGCCCATAGGGGTCATCGGTGCTGGCTGGGTCGGCTTGGTCACCGCCGCCTGCTTCGCCGAGCTCGGACACGAGGTCTGGGTGCGCGACGTGCTCCAGGAGAAGATCGATTCGCTCTCGCGCGGCGACATCCCGATCTACGAGCCCGGCCTTCCGGACCTGATCACGAAGAACTCGGAGCGGCTGCACTGGACGCTCGACATGGGCGAGCTGGTTGGTGCGACGCAGCTCATGTTCTGCTGCGTCGACACGCCCCCGCTGTACTCGGGTGACGCGGACCTCTCGCGCGTCATGAAAGTGGTCGAGGAGATCGGCGACCTCGACTCGCACGCGCTGGTCATGAAGTCGACCGTGCCCGTCGGCACCGGCCGCTCGATCAAGCGTCACCTGAAGAAGATGGGCTACGTGTCGAATCCCGAGTTCCTCAAGGAGGGCTCGGCGATCGGTGACTTCCAGCGACCCGACCGGGTCGTCGTCGGGGCAGGACCCGAGGACGCCGAGTTCGGCGACCGCGTGGAGGGGCTGTACGCGCCGCTCGAGGCACCGATGGTCAGGACCGACGTGGCCTCGGCGGAGATGATCAAGCTCGCATCGAACGCCTTCCTCGCAACCAAGATCTCGTTCATCAACGAGATCGCGAACGTGTCCGAGGAGCTCGGCGCCGACGTCGAGGAGGTCGCGCGCGGCATGGGGCTGGACTCCCGGATCGGGCCGCAATTCCTGCGCGCGGGCTCGGGCTACGGCGGCTCGTGCTTCGCGCCTGCGGAGACCGTGCTCGTGCGGCGTCAGGGCCGCATCTGGGCTTGGACATATGGGGAGATGTGGCAGCACATCGCCGAAGAGCTCGACGCCGACATCACGACGTCCGGGTCACTCGAACCCGAAGAGCTCGAAGTTCTCGCTTGGCGATCGCGCAGTGAGCGTCCGGAGTTCATGCCGGTATCGGTGCTGACCAGGCGCGATTTCGACGGTGACCTGATCGAGGTGCGAACGAAGATGGGGCGGCGGCTGAGCGTGACGCCTGATCACCCCTTCGTGACGGCAGATGCGAACGGAGCCGACCTGTGCGTGCGGACGGCTGAGACATTGTCCGACAGGGACTGGCTGCCCATCGCCCAAGGGGCACCACTTGCGGAGCGCGAGCGGTGGTTCGCTGATCCGATTGCACTCGCACTCGGGGCAGATGCCGAGCCTCAGGACGTCCTCGTTCGCCTTGGCGACAGCGACCGCGCCCGCCTCGCGGCAGTCCCGGCTGCGGCCCGAAACGCTGCCCTGCCGGATCGTTCGTCGCCCGGCGACGTGTTACGGACCGGTGTCCTTCGCCTCGACGAGGCCCAACGCCTGGACCTCGATCTCGGCAGAGCGAGCTACGCGACCGTCCGGAATGGGACGTGGATGCCCGCCGGGTTCGAGCACAACCCAGAGTTCTGGCGCATCGTCGGCTTCTACCTCGCCGAGGGCCATCGCTCGGCCGACGGCAAACGACGCCGGATTCAGTGGACATTCCATCCCGAGGATGAGCCGCATCTGGTCAGCGAGGTCGCCGGCTTCTGGCAGCGCCACGGGATCAAGGCGACCGTCCGGCGGACCGCGACAGCGATGACGGTGAGCGTGTCCTCGCGGCTGCTCGACGGCTACTTCGACAGCCTTGGCCTCGGCAGGAACTGTTACGAGCAGCGGATCCCAGATGCAATATGGAGCCAGCCCGAGCCTCACAAGCGCGCGCTCCTTCAAGGCGCCTGGCTCGGCGACGGCTCGTGGTCACGCGTGGCGGGTGGTCCATCCGTCGTGCTGGAGTACGGGACCGCGAGCAGGACGTTGGCGGACGGCATGTTGCGTCTGCTCGGGGACCTTGGGATCGCCGCTCGCTGGAAGACGGGCCGTACAGCCAAGTCGACCCAGGACAACCACTGGCTTGTGATCGCCGGCGCCGATCAGGTGGAGCAAATGCTCGACCTCGTCGGCCCGGACGATGCCGGCACCATCCGCGCATCTCTTGCAAAGCAGACCAAGCGCATCGCGCCTACCGGCTATCGACGGCATGCGGGCAATGCCGCGTGGGTGCGGGTCACGGAAAAGAGGCGGCGACGCTACACCGGGCCGGTGTTCTCGCTCGAAGTGCCCGACGCCCACACGGTCGTGACCACCGGTGGTCTAGTCGCGCACAACTGTTTCCCGAAGGACGTCTCGGCGCTGAAGCAGCTCGCCGGCAACTCGGGCTACCACTTTCAGCTCCTCACGGCCGTGATCGAGGTCAACGAGCTCCAGAAGCGGCGCGTGGTCGGCAAGCTCCAGAAGCACCTCGGCTCGCTCGTCGGCAAGGAGGTCGCGCTGCTCGGCCTGGCGTTCAAGCCGAACACCGACGACATCCGCGAGGCCACGGCGCTCGTGCTGGCCGCACGGCTCCAGAGCGAGGGCGCCAACGTGCGCGTGTTCGACCCGGTTGCCATGGCGCGGGCGTCCGAGATGATCGGCGGCGCCACGCTTGCCGATTCCGCCGAGGAGGCTCTCGACGGCGCCGACGGCGCGGTGCTCGTGACCGAGTGGCCGGAGTTCGCCCAGCTCGACTGGGCTGGCGACATCAAGGCGCGCATGGCGAACCCGCTCGTCGTCGACGGGCGCAACTTCCTCGACCGTGATGCGCTCGTCGCCGCCGGCTTCACGTATGAGGGTGTCGGCCGGTCCTCGACCGCCGGCGAGCCCGTCACGAGCTAGTGCAGGCGCTGGTCCTCGCCGGCGGCGAGGGAACGCGGCTGCGGCCGCTAACGCTGACCACCCCCAAGCCGGTGCTCCCGCTTGCCGGCCGGCCGGTCCTCACCTTCATGCTCGACTGGCTCCACCGGCATGGGGTCGACGAGGCGATCCTGTCGCTGGGCTTCCTCTCCGACGCCGTGCACGCGGTCCTCGGCGACATCCAGAGCGGCATGCGGCTGCGCTACGTGCACGAGGACGAGCCGCTCGGTACCGCGGGACCCGTGCGGCTGGCTGCCGACGAGGGCATCCTGGCCGAGCGCTTCTACGTGCTGAACGGCGACGTGCTGAACGACATGGACCTGACCGCCGAGCTCGCGCAACACGAGCGCAGCGGAGCGCTCGGCACGCTCGCGCTGATCGAGGTGGACGACGTGTCGAGCTATGGCGTCGTGCCGACCGGGGACGATGACCAGGTGCTCGAGTTCCGCGAGAAGACGCCGGGGCCCGCTCCGACCAACCGGATCAATGCCGGCGCCTACGTGCTCGAGCGCTCGGTGGTCGACCTGATCCCGGCGGGACGCGCCGTGTCGTTCGAGCGCGAGGTGTTCCCGCAGATGGTCGGCAACGGGCTCTACGGGTGGCAGGCCGACGATGCCTACTGGATCGACATCGGCACCCCGGAGCGCTACCTCGAAGCGACCTGGGACCTGCTCGCCGGCCGCGTCGAGTCGACGCTGCCGGGGCGCGACGAGACCGGCTCGCTCGTCTACGAGGGCTCGGTCACGGGCGGCGCCCACATCGGGCCGCAGGCGGTCGTCGGCCGGCGCTGCACCGTCGGCTCAGACAGCGCGATCGAGCGCTCGGTGCTGTTCGACCGGGTCACGGTCGGGTCGGACGCGGTCGTACGGGGGTCGATCGTCGGCGCCGGCGCGCGGATCGGCGATGGGGTGCGGATGCAGGACGCCGTGATCGGAGACGGCGCGGTCGTCGCGGCCGGGACGCAGCTCGAGCACGGCGCGCGCATCGAGCCGGGCGAGGGCGCATGAGCGCGCTCTCGGCCGACGCGATCGCGGCCGCGGACCCGTCCGGGATGCTCGGCGACGTCCTCGCTCAGCCGCATCAGTACGAGGACGCCCTCTGGCGGATCGACTCGGCGGGGCTGAAGGGCGGCACCTTCGCCCGCGGGCTCGTCGTCTGCGGAATGGGCGGCTCGGCGATCGGCGGCGACCTGGCTGCCGCCGCGATCGGGACCCGCGCGAGCGCGCCGATCACAACCATCCGCGGCTACGAGCTGCCGGAGTGGGTTGGGCCCGGGACGCTCGTGCTCTGCGCGAGCTATTCGGGGGAGACAGAGGAGACGCTGGCCTGCTTCGAGCGCGCGGGCGCCGCGGGGGCGCCGCGCGTGGTCGTCACGACCGGCGGCACGCTGGCGGAGGCCGCTCGCGCTGCGGGCGACGTGCCGGTCATCGGCGTGCCGTCGGGCATGCAGCCGCGCGCGGCTGTCGTCTACATGACGCTTGCGGCGCTCGAGTGCGCGCGGATTGCGGGCGCGGCGCCGTCGCTGCGTGAGGAGATCGGCGAGGCAGCGGCACTGGGGCGGGAGCTCGTGGCGGAGTGGGGGCCGGACGGCGCCGAGGACTCGGACGCCAAGCGGATCGCGCAGTTGGTCGCCGGGCGGATCCCCGTCGTCTACGGCGGCTCGGCCACCACCGCCGCAGCCCGGCGCTGGCGAACGCAGCTGAGCGAGAACGCGAAGGTCGCGGCGTTCTTCGGTGAGCTGCCCGAGGCCAACCACAATGAGATCGCCGGCTGGCAGCACGGCAGCCAGGCGCTGGTCGCGCTGCTGCTGGAATCGAGTGCAGAGCCAGAGCGCATGGCACGCCGCTTCGACCTGACCGAGCAGTTCATGGAGGCGGCCGGAATGGGAGTCGTAAGGGTGCCGGCGAGGGGAAGCTCGGCGACGGCCCAGCTGATGTCGCTGGTGCTGCTGGGCGACTTGGTGTCCGTCTACCTGGCGGTGCTGAACGGCATCGACCCGACGCCCGTCGACGCGATCGAGGACTTCAAGCAGCGCCTCTAAAGGACGGCGCCAGCCCCTTTATGAGAACGGGACCAGGCCCCACTCTCATGAGAACGGGACCAGGCCCCACTCTCATGAGAACGGGACCAGGCCCCGTCTTTAGAAATGAACCTTGACACGACTGTGGTAAGGTTCCGCCCGCATGAAGGACGGGCTCACGATCAACGAGGCAGCCGAGACGACCGGATGGTCGCCTCGCATGCTGCGCTATCTCGAGACCGTGGGCCTGATCGAGCCGCCCCGCACAGGGGCGGGCTACCGGATCTACGGCCCGGCCGAGCTCCAGCGCCTGCGCACGCTACGCGAGCTGCTCGACCGGCACGGCCTCGGCCCATCCGACCTCGCGTTCGCGAAGCGGATGCGGAACGAGACCGAGCTCGAAGGTGCGGTAGCCCGCTGGCTCGAGGAGAAGGCAAACAAGCCGGAGGACGTGCGTTCGTCCGACTGGCTCGACTACGAACAGCAGAAGCACCAGCGGCTTCTCGCGGCCTAGGAGACAAACATGAGCACCACGATCGAGACCACCGACTACAAGGTCGCCGACATCGGCCTGGCCGAGTTCGGCCGCAAGGAGATCAAGCTCGCCGAGCACGAGATGCCCGGCCTGATGGCGATGCGCCACGAGTACGGCGAGCAGAAGCCGCTCAAGGGCGCGCGCATCTCAGGCTCGCTGCACATGACGGTGCAGACCGCCGTGCTCATCGAGACGCTGGTCGAGCTCGGCGCCGAGGTGCGCTGGGCCAGCTGCAACATCTTCTCGACCCAGGACCACGCCGCCGCCGCCATCGCGGTCACCGGCGTGCCGGTCTTCGCCTGGAAGGGCGAGACGCTCGAGGAGTACTGGTGGTGCACCGAGCAGATGCTCACGTGGCCCGGCCACGACGGCCCGAACATGATCCTCGACGACGGCGGCGACGCCACGATGCTCGTGCTGAAGGGCGCCGAGTTCGAGAAGGCCGGCGCCGTGCCGGATCCGGAGCAGGCCGAGTCGGCCGAGTTCCGCGTCTTCCTGTCGCTGCTCCAGCGCTCGCTGGAGGAGGACGGCCAGCGCTGGACGCGCGCGGCCGCCGACGTCAAGGGCGTCACCGAGGAGACCACCACCGGCGTGCATCGCCTGTACCAGATGCAAGCGCGCGGCGAGCTTCCGTTCCCGGCGATCAACGTCAACGACTCCGTCACCAAGTCGAAGTTCGACAACCTCTACGGCTGCCGCCACTCGCTGATCGACGGCATCAACCGCGCGACCGACGTGATGATCGCCGGCAAGGTTGCGGTCATCTGCGGCTTCGGCGACGTCGGCAAGGGCTGCGCAGAGTCGCTCCGCGGCCAGGGCGCGCGCGTGATCATCACCGAGATCGACCCGATCTGCGCGCTCCAGGCGCTCATGCAGGGCTACGAGGTCCGGACGCTCGACGACGTCGTCGAGTCGGCGGACATCTTCGTGACCGCCACGGGCAACAAGGACATCATCACGGCCAAGGACATGAGCCGGATGAAGCATCAGGCGATCGTGGGCAACATCGGCCACTTCGACAACGAGATCGACATGACCGGCCTCGAGGGCCTGCCAGGCATCAAGCGGGTCAACATCAAGCCGCAGGTCGACGAGTGGGTCTTCTCCGACGGCCACTCGATCCTCGTCCTCTCGGAGGGTCGCCTGCTCAACCTCGGCAACGCCACCGGCCACCCGAGCTTCGTGATGTCGAACTCGTTCACCAACCAGGTGATGGCGCAGCTCGAGCTGTACACGAAGACCGGCGACTACGAGAACCAGGTCTACGTGCTGCCCAAGCACCTGGACGAGAAGGTCGCTCTCGTGCACGTCGAGGCGCTGGGCGCGAAGCTCACGAAGCTCTCCGCCGAGCAGGCCGCCTACATCGACGTTCCCGTCGACGGCCCGTTCAAGCCCGACCATTACCGCTACTAGCCCTCAGGGCATCGCCCGGATCGAGTGGGCGGATGGGCAGATGCCCGTCCTCCGCTCGATCCGCGAGCGCTTCGAGCGCGAGCAGCCGCTGCGGGAGGTGCGCATCGGCTGCTCGTTGCACGTCACGGCCGAGACGGCCAACCTGGTCCGCGCGCTGATCGCGGGCGGCGCCGAGGTGGCGCTGTGCGCCCCGAATCCGCTGTCGACGCAGGACGACGTGGCCGACGCGCTCGCGTCCTACGGCGCCGCCGTGCACGCGCGCTTCGGCGAGGATCCCGCCGCGGGCCTCGCAGCCGTTGTGGCACGCCATCCGCAGCTGACGATGGACGATGGCGCCGACCTGGTGTCCGCGCTCGCCGGCGAGGAGCTGATCGGCGCGACCGAGGAGACGACCACGGGCGTCATTCGCGCGCGTTCGCTCGACCTGCGCTTCCCGCTGATCGCGATCGACACCGGCCGCGCGAAGGACCTGTTCGACAACCGCTACGGCACGGGCCAGTCGACGCTCGACGGCGTCCTGCGCGCCACCAACGTGCTGCTTGCCGGCCGCAACGTCGTGGTTGTCGGCTATGGCCGCTGCGGCCGTGGCGTGGCGGTACGCGCCGCCGGCGCGGGCGCCCACGTGATCGTCTGCGAGGTCGACCCGCTGGCCGCGCTCGAGGCCGCGATGGACGGCTACGAGGTCATGCCGGCGCTCGACGCAGCGGCGCGCGGCGACCTGTTCGTGACGGCGACCGGCAACCGCGCCGTGCTGCGCGGCGAGCACTTCGAGCGGATGCGCGACGGCGCGATCCTCTGCAACGCCGGGCACTTCGACGTCGAGATCGACAAGACAGCGCTCGAGGGCGAGCGCCGCGAGGTGCGGCCACAGGTGGAGGAGATCACCACCGCCGACGGCAGGCGCCTCTACCTGCTTGCCGAGGGGCGCGTGGTCAACCTGGCCGCGGCTGAGGGGCATCCGCCGGACGTCATGGACGTGGTCTTCGCCTGCCAGGCGCTGGCGGCCGAGGCCCTAGTTCGCGACCAAGGCTCACTGCCCGCGGGCGTCCAGCCCCTACCGGACCCGATCGACCGCGAAGTGGCACGGCTCAAGCTGGAGGCCCTGGGCGTCGAGCTCGACGAGCTGACAGCCGAGCAGCAGGCGTACCTGTCGAGCTGGCGCGCAGAGGTCCGCTAGCTTCCGCGCCCGATGAAGGCCATGGTTCTCGCAGCGGGTCTTGGCACCCGGTTGCGCCCGCTCACGTTCGAGATCCCGAAGCCGATGGTCCCGGTGATCGACCGGCCGGTCATGGCGCACATCGTCGATCTCTGCCGCCGCCAGGGCTTCGATCAGCTGATCGCCAACCTCCACTACTTCCCGGACACCATCCGCGACTACTTCGGCGACTCGATCGAGTACCGCTTCGAGGAGGAGCTGATGGGTACCGCCGGCGGCGTCCGCAACGTGCGCGACTTCTTCGGCGACGACCCCGTGCTCGTCATCTCGGGCGACGCTCTGACCGACATCGATCTGCGCAAGCTGGTCGAGCGCCACAACGCTCACGGCGGCATCGGCACGCTCACCGTCAAGCGGGTGGACGACACGCAGGAGTACGGCGTCGTCCTCCACGACGCCGACGGCCGCATCTCGGGCTTTCAGGAGAAGCCGCATCCGGACGAGGCGCTCTCAGACCTCGGCAACTGCGGCATCTACTGCTTCAGCCCGGAGATCTTCGACTACTTCCCGGAGTCAGAGTTCGTCGACTGGGCCAACGACGTCTTCCCGGTCCTGCTCGAGAACGACGTGCCGTTCTACATCCACGAGATCGACGAGTACTGGAACGACGTCGGCTCGCTCGACGAGTTGCGCTCCGGCACCTTCGACGCTCTCGAGGGAAGGCTGCACATCGAGATCCCCGAGCACGGCACAGCGCTGCCGGCGGACTGTGAGGTGGACGGCCCGGTGTGGGTGGGCCGCGACTGCCGCATCGGCTCGCGGGTCAGGCTCATGGGCCCCGTGGTCATCGGGGACGGTGCCCGGATCGGCGACGGCGCCGCGCTGCGCGAGTCGATCGTGTTCCCGGGCACCGAGGTCGCGCCGGCACAGATCCTGATCGGCGCGATTTTTGGCCAGGCAGGCCTCATGGCGAACCAGCCGCCTGCCGATGACTGAGGAGTGACGAACCCACCCGTTGGGTATCGATGAATCAAGTGCCCTGGCGCACCCGGCCGACCGGATCTTCCCGTTCGACCGCCGGGAGGGGCATCATGTCAATAGTTCCTAGACCAGGGCAGCCTTTTGACCGGGGCCACCCATCCATGCTGCGACGACTCTCCACCCATGCAAGCCTGCAAGCCAGCTCGCGTTAGCCATACATATCCGAGGATCGACACTTGATCGCCGCGATCCGGAGGCGACTCGCTGTTCCGCTCGCCGACGAGCGCGGCTTCACGCTGATCGAGCTGCTCGTCGTGATGATCCTGATCGGGATCCTCGCGGCAATCGCGCTCGCCACCTTCCTCAACCAGGGGGACAAGGGCAAGGACGCCTCTGCCAAGTCGGATGTCACGAACCTCGTGCGCCTGGTCCTCGAATGCGACGCGTCAAACGCGACGGGCAACGAGGACTACAGGGTCTGCGACTCCAACACCAACGGCGAGCTCGGCCACACCAGCCTGCCGGTCGCGTCCGACCACGCGACGGAGGCGCCGTCCGGCAACTGCAGCGCGCCGTCCGGCACCCCGGTGATGACGGGCGGGACCGTGAGGGTGCTCGAGGCTCGCCCGGGATGCTTCGTGGTCTACGGCACCTCCGGGAGCGGCAACTCGTTCTGGTACATCCGCCAGGGCGCGACATTCACCCGCGACTGCGCGACCCATGGCGTCACCGGCTGTCCCACCAACGGGCAGTGGGCCGGCTGATCAGCCGGCTGCCGCTCGCTCTTCCAGCCGCTCGCGCCTGAGCTCGTCCTGCTCGGACTGGGCGAGCATCCGCCCGAACAGCACGGCGAGCACCGTCACGAGCAGGATCGACTGCTCGATCATCATGATCGCGCCGCCCACGTTCTGGTCGGTGATCGCGTTCAGGCCCCAGATCCGCGGTACGTGCTCGTAGTAGGTGTAGGCCACGCTGCTGCTCCAGGTCAGGTACAGCCCGAGCGAGGCGAGCCCGAGCTTGGCCGCGGCGATGTAGCCGAACGTCCACATGCCCTCGAGGCGGTTGCGCATCGGCACCGGCTGGATCAGCGGCCACCAGACGAGCACCCCGGCGGTGAAGAAGGAGACGTGCTGCACGGCGTGGATCTCGGCGTGGCGCAGCGCAGCGTCGTAGAGCGCCGGCAGGTGCCAGAAGTAGACGAGCGCCAGCCACAGCACCAGCGCGCTCGACGGATGGGCGAACGGCCCGAGCGCCCGCTCGAGCGACTGCAGCCGCCGAGTCAGCGGGCGCATGATCACCCGCGAGAGCGACAGCAGGAGCAGCAACGGCGCGAGGTCGCCCAGCAGCAGGTGCTGGACCATGTGCATCGAGAACAGGTAGTCCTCTCCGAGCCGGTCGATCGGTGACACGAGCGCGAGCAGCAGGACGAGGATGGCCCCTGCGAATGCGGCCAGCTGGCGCGCGCCGGCGCCACGCGGCCCCGACGTCCGCCTGACCTCGGCGAAACGGCGCAGATACAGCCACGCGTAGGCCGCGATCGGAACCAGGATCGGGATCGAGAAGGTCCAGTGGTAGTGAACGGGCGCGTGGTTCACGGAGTTGTCGCGGAATTGTCGCAGTGCGGTGTTGTCCTGTAACACGGTCCCTGCGACGGTCGTGAGCGTGCTCCTCGACCGCTTGATCTCACTGCTCGCGCCCAGTTTCTGCCTGGCGTGCGGCGCCGCCTCCGGGCGGGCCGGGCCACTCTGCCCGGGCTGTCGCGGCGCGCTCGAGCGCGGCCGCCCCGTGCAGGGCGCGGGAGCGGGCTGCTGGGCGGCGTTCCCATACGACGGGCCCGCCGGCGCGCTCGTGCGGGCGCTCAAGTTCGGCGGCCGCGCCGGGGTCGCGGACACGATGGCTGCGCACCTGGCGGCAAATGCCCCACCTGGCCTCCTCGCCGGGACGATCGTGCCGGTGCCCATGCACCCGGCCCACCGCCGCAGGCGCGGGCTCGATCACTCGCGGGCGCTTGCCGACGCGCTCGCGGAGCGCTCGGGGCTGCCACTGCGGGCATGCCTCGTGCGCAGCGGCGATCCGCGCCCGCAGGTCGGCCGCGGCCGCAGCGAGCGCATCCGCGGGCCGGCCGGCGCGATCCGCTGCGCCGAGGCTGCTCCGCCGCGGGCGCTGCTGATCGACGACGTGGTCACGACCGGGTCCACGCTTGCGGCCTGCACGCTCGCGCTGCGCCAGGCGGGCGCGCGCGAGGTCGCCGCCATCGTCTACGCGCGGACAAGCGCGCGCTGAGGGGCTGGACGGCTGGCGTACGATTTGCTCAAGCAACCAAGGAGGCCCTGATGCGCATCGAGATCAAGGCGCGCAAAGTGGTGGTGAGCGACGATCTCCGCGAGAAGGTGGAGAAGCGGTTCGAGAAGATCGCCAAGCAGGTCTCTCCGCTTGCCAAGCTCGAGGTATTGCTCTCCGAGGATGCGACCCAGCCTGCCGCCTCCGCACAGGTGGCGGAGCTGAGCCTTCAGCTCAAGGGCACCACGCTGCGGGCGCGTGAGTCAGCGTCGAACCCGCGCACGGCCGTCAACGCCGCAGCAGAGGATCTCGCCCGTCAGGTGAAGCGCCTCAAGGAGAAGCGCTCACACCGCCGCGATACCGCACGCGTGACGAGCGACGCCGCGCCCGTGATGGGCGACGGCTCGCCCGTGGCGACCGACCCCGCGACGATCTAGTCCGCGCCGCGCCGCGCGCCCCGTGCGCGCCGCGCCGCGCGGCGCCAGCGCACCTACCCGCCCGACGGCGGGATGTTCTGGTTGATCGAGAACAGGTTCTGCGGGTCGTAGCGATCCTTCAGCGCGACCAGGCGGTCGTAGTGCGGCCCGTAGCTGGAGCGCACCCGCTCATGCCCTTCGTCGGCGATGAAGTTCAGGTAGATCCCGGGTCGCGCGTACTTGCTCATCGCCTCGGCCAGCCGCTTGGTCCACGCCACGTGCACCTCGTCGGGCCCCATCACCTCTGGGAGCCACACGGTGAGCGCGTGGTAGCACCACTTCGCGTCGCGAACGGGCAGCGCCGTGTCGTCCGGTGCCACGTCGGCGATCGCGCCGCCCATCGGCTGGAACAGCACCTGTGCCATGGGCGAGCTCGGCTCAGCGGTCATCGCGACGACCTCGTCGATCGCCTCGTCGCTCCACTCGTCGAGGAACTCCGCCTTGAAGTAGACGTGCGAACCGTCGGGGAACGCGTCGGTGAGCAGCATCTGGAACGCCGTGTACGGCATCGGCTGGACCATCGCCATCGCAGGCGGCCCGAACTCGACCATCGGGCGCAGCGCCTCCTCGGCGTCTTCGAGTGCGCCGAAGTAGGCCACGATCACGCCGACCATCGGCTTGCCCTGCACCTCGACGGGCACCTCCGGAAGCGGCGGCGCGGAGATGAACGCCAATCCGCCGCCGACCTCGCGCGGCGCCGACTCGATCCAGTCGCGGTAGAAGCGCGCCACGTCGCGCGCCATCGCGTGCGGGAACATGAGCATCCCGCCGAGCACCATCGGCCCGACCTGGTGCAGCTCGTAGGTGAACTCAGTCACGACGCCGAAGTTGCCGCCGCCGCCGCGCAGGCCCCAGAACAGCTCCTCGTTCTGGAACGGCGACGCGGTCACGAGCGACCCATCGGCCAGCACAACCCGCGCGCTCATGAGCGAGTCACAGGTCAGACCGTGCGTGCGCTCGAGCCAGCCCGAGCCGGAGCCCAGCGTCAGGCCACCGATCCCGGTCGAGGGCACACGCCCGCCCGTGACCGCGAGCCCGTGGCGCTGCGTCGCCTCGTCGAGCTCGCCCCAGTTGGCGCCGCCGCCCGCCTTGGCGGTCTTCGCGGCGGCGTCGACCTCGATCGTGTCGAGGGCCGAGAGGTCCAGCACCACGCCGCCGTCGCAGGTTCCGTGACCGCTCACACCGTGCGCGCCGCAGCGCACGGCCAGCGCGAGTCCCTCCTCGCGCGCGAGGCTCACGATCGCCTGCACGCCGGCCTCGTCGGTGGGGCGCGCGATCAGCGCGGGACGGCGGTCGATCATGCCGTTTCGCACCATGCGCGCCTCGTCGTAGCCGGGGTCGCCGGGGCGGTAGAGGTCGCCGGAGAAGGTGCCCTGGATTCCGTCGGCGAGGGCCGCGCCGAGAGTGCCGAGTTCCATGACGCAGACCCTCCCACAGCTTCTGGAAGCCCGCAACCCCGTTGGTACCCTCGTATGTATGACGATTCTGGAGCGCGCGCTCCGCGTAGGCGAGGGCAAGAAGTTCAGAGAATTCGAGAAGCAGGTCTCGCGGATCGCGGATTACGAGCCGGAGCTCGAGCTCGAGAGCGACGAGGAGCTGCGCGAGCGCTACGCGACGCTGCGGGCGCGCTACGCCGACGGCGCCTCCCTCGAGGAACTGCTCCCGGAGTCGTTCGCGCTCACGCGCGAGGCCGCCAAGCGCACGCTGGGCCAGCGCCACTTCGACGTCCAGCTGATCGGCGGCATGGTCCTCCACGACGGCAACATCGCCGAGATGAAGACGGGTGAGGGCAAGACCCTCACGTCGACCCTCCCGGTGGTGCTGAACGCAATCCCGCAGAAGGGCCTGCACGTCGTGACCGTCAACGACTACCTGGCCCGCCGCGACGCGCTCTGGATGAAGCCGATCTACGACCTGCTGGGCGTCACGGTCGGGATCATCCAGTCCGACGATCGCGACGCGGCCGAGAAGCGCGCCGCTTACGCCGCGGACGTCACCTACGGAACCAACTCCGAGTTCGGCTTCGACTACCTGCGCGACAACCTCGCGGTGGATCCCGACGACCGCTCGCAGCTGCGCATCGACCCGGAGACGGGCAAGGCCGTCGGGCACACGATGGCGATCGTCGACGAGGTCGACAACATCCTGATCGACGAGGCGCGCACGCCGCTCATCATCTCCGGCCAGCCTGAGCAGGCCGCGGACCTCTACAGCTCGTTCGCCAAGCTCGCGCCGCAGATGGTCGCAGGCAAGAAGCCTGACACCTTCGAGGCGAAGCAGAAGGACTGGGAAGCCGACTTCGACTACGAGCCCGACGAGAAGCACAAGACGGTCGCGGTCAGCGAGAAGGGCGTCGCCAAGGCCGAGAAGTTCCTCGGCATCGACAACATGTACCGCGCCGAGCACGGCAACCTCGTCAACCACCTGATCCAGGCGCTCAAGGCCGAGTCGCTCTACAAGCGCGACGTCGACTACGCCGTGGTGGACGGCCAGGTGATGATCATCGACGAGTTCACCGGCCGAATCCTCGAGGGACGGCGCTGGTCGGAGGGCCTTCACCAGGCCGTCGAAGCGAAGGAGGGCGTGGCGGTCCAGGAGGAGAACCAGACCGTCGCGACGATCACCTACCAGAACTACTTCCGCCGCTACGAGAAGCTCGCCGGCATGACCGGAACGGCCATCACCGAGGCCACCGAGTTCATGAAGATCTACGAGCTCCAGGTCGTCGAGATCCCCACGAACCGGCCGATGCAGCGTGGCGACAAGAACGACCAGATCTACAAGACGAAGGACGGCAAGTGGGCCGCCGTGCGGCGCGCTATCACCGAACGCAGCGAGGCCGGCCAGCCGGTGCTCGTCGGAACGATCTCGGTCGAGGTCTCCGAGCTGCTGTCGGAGCAGCTCACGCAGGCGGGCGTGGCCCACACGGTCCTCAACGCCAAGCCCGAGCACGCCGAGCGCGAGGCCGAGATCATCGCCGAGGCGGGCCGCCCCGGCGCGGTCACGATCGCAACCAACATGGCCGGCCGCGGCGTCGACATCAAGCTCGGCGGCAACGCCGAGCACCAGACCCACCTCGAGCTGATGAAGCTCGGCGTCGAGCCCGACAGCGAGGAGTGGGAGCAGCAGTGGGACAAGGTGTTCCCCGCGATCGAGAAGGACATCGAGGCCGACAAGCAGACGGTGCTCGACGCGGGCGGCCTCTACATCCTCGGCACCGAGCGCCACGAGTCGCGCCGCATCGACAACCAGCTGCGCGGCCGCTCCGGCCGTCAGGGCGACCCCGGCGAGTCGCGCTTCTACCTCTCGGCCGAGGACGACCTGATTCGCCTGTTTGCCGGCGAGCGCATCTACAAGATCCTCGACCGCCTCGGGCCTGTGAACAAGGAGACGGGTGAGGAGGAGGCGATCGAGGCCAAGATGCTCTCGAAGCAGATCGAGAGCGCCCAGCGCCGCGTCGAGGAGCAGAACTTCCTCATCCGCAAGCGCGTGCTCGAGTACGACGACGTGATGAACGAGCAGCGCGAGGTCATCTACCGCTACCGCAACCGCGTGCTCGACGGCGAGGACATCTCCGAGACCGCCAGGACGCAGATCGCCGACGCGATCGAGCGCATGGCACAGGAGTACCTGCCGGGCGACTTCGTGGAGGAGTGGGACCTCGACGAGTTCTTCACGCAGCTCGAGCAGCTCTACCCGACCGGCCTCGCCGGGGAGGACTTCGACCCCAACTCGATCACGAAGCCAGAGCTGCTCAGCGAGCTGCGCGACGACATCGTGAAGGCCTACGAGGAGCGCGAGGAGGAGCTCGGCGGCGAGCTCATGCGCCAGCTCGAGCGCTTCATCCTGCTCCAGATCATCGACGAGCGCTGGCGCGAGCACCTGCACGACATGGACTACCTGCGTGAGGGCATCCACCTGCGCGGGTTCGCGCAGGAGGACCCGCTGGTCGCCTACAAGAACGAGGCGTTCAACATGTTCGGCGCGCTCATCCAGTCGATCTGGGAGGAGTTCGCGCGCTACATCTTCAACGTCGAGCTGGAGATCGAGCAGGAGCAGGGCCCGAGCGGCGACGCGCCGATGTGGCAGCCGCCGAGCGGCTCGACGTCGACCGGCAACCTGCGCTACCAGGGCGGCGGTCCCGACCAGCCGAGTGCGCTCGCCGCAGCGGCCGCAGCCGGCAACGGCGACGGCGAGTACCTGGAGGACGCGCCGATGCAGATCGAGCAGGTCAAGCGCGAGGAGCCGAAGGTCGGCCGCAACGATCCCTGCCCGTGTGGCTCCGGCAAGAAGTACAAGCGCTGCCACGGCGCGAACGCGTTCGCCTAGATGGCGATCCGCATGAGCGAGGTCTGGAGCACGGGCCTGCGCTACGAGCCGAGCGAGCGCTGGATCCGCGCCTACAAGGGCGACGAGCTCGTGATCGACACGCGCCGCCCGGTCGTCGTGTGGCCCGAGGGCAAGAAGGTGCCGCGCTATGTGTTCCACGAGGAGGACGTCAACGGCCTCGACGGCGAGCGCTTCGACGACCCCGATCTCGCCGGCCTCGTGCTGGTTCCGTTCGAGGCTGCCGACAAGTGGCTCGAAGAGGACGAGGTCATGCTCGGCCACGCACGCGACCCGTTCGCCCGCATCGACACGCGGCAGAGCTCACGCCACATCCGCGTGGAGAAGCACGGCGAGCTGCTCGCCGAGTCCCGGCGTCCGGTGCTGCTCTACGAGACCGGCCTGCCGATCCGCTACTACCTGCCGCGCGAGGACATCGTCGCCCCGATCGAGGACAGCGACCGGCACTCGGTCTGCCCCTACAAGGGCGTCGCGTCCTACTACTCGGTCGGTGGCAACAAGGACGTGGCCTGGTACTACCCCGAGCCGCTGCCCGGGGTCGAGGCCATCAAGGGTCTAGTCGCGTTCTGGAACGAGCGCGTCGACCTCTTCGATGATCCCGAGTAGCTCGCGCACACGGCACACCAGCAGGCGCTCGTCGTCGACCTCCACCCACACTCCCGCCGAGCGCGGGAAGACCACGTGGTCGCCGGGCGCCACCGGCATCTTGAACTCGGGCAGGTCGGGGGGCCCCTCGCCAACCGCCAGCACGATGCCCTCGTTGGGCGGCAGGTCGTGCGTGCCCTGCGGCACCAGCAGGCCGGACTTGCGCATGCGCTCGGGGTCGAGCTCCTTGATCACCACGTGGTCGAAGAGAGGGCGCAGCGTGTCGGCCATCGCGATCGATCCTACGCACGTGCCCGCTAGCCTCGGAGCATGTCCACCGACGCGACCGACTTCGACCTCGAGTCGCTCCGCGGCCAGCTGAAGCTGCTCGCGGACTACCTTTGACCCAGCTTCGCTGAGCGAGCGCGTCGGCGCGCTCGAGAAGCAGATGGGCGAGCCTGGCTTCTGGGACGACCAGGAGCAGGCGGCGAAGGTGTCGGCGGAGCACTCGCGCACCCAGCGCAAGCTCGACGGCTACCGCCAGCTCGAATCCGACATCGGCGACCTCGAGACACTCGAGGAGCTGGCCGCCGAGGACGAGTCGATGGCCGCGGAGCTGCGCGACCAGTACGCGAGCGTTTCCGCGCGGCTGGCCGACCTCGAGCTGGAGCGGCTGTTCTCGGGCGACTACGACGCGGGCGACGCGATCGTCACCGTCAACTCGGGCGCCGGCGGCACCGACTCGCAGGACTGGGCCGAGATGCTGCTGCGGATGCTGCTGCGCTACGCCGAGCAGCGCGGCTTCAAGGTCGAGATGGTCGAGGCGAGCGAGGGGGAGGAGGCTGGCATCAAGTCGGCCACCTTCATCGCGCGCGGCGAGAACGCCTACGGCCTCTTCTCGGCCGAGAAGGGCGTCCACCGGCTCGTGCGCATCTCGCCGTTCGACTCGCAGGCGCGCCGCCACACGGCGTTCGCGGGCGTGGAGGTCACGCCGCTGGTCGACGAGGTCTCGGACATCGAGATCGACGACGATGATCTTCAGATCGACACCTATCGCGCGTCCGGCGCCGGCGGCCAGCACGTCAACAAGACCGACAGCGCGGTGCGCATCACCCACAAGCCGACCGGCGTCGTCGTCCAGTGCCAGAACGAGCGCTCGCAGTCGTCGAACAAGGCGACCGCGATGGCGATGCTGCGCTCGAAGCTGCTCGAGTTGGAGGAGCGCAAGCGCCAGGAGGAGCTCGCGCGCGAGCGCGGCGAGGCGCAGTCGGCGGAGTGGGGCAACCAGATCCGCTCCTACGTCCTGCATCCGTACACGATGGTCAAGGACCACCGCACGGGTGAGGAGATGGGAGACGTCCAGCGCGTGCTGGACGGCGACCTAGACCGTTTCGTGCGCGCCGAGCTCGAACGCCGCGCCACGCCAGCGAGCTAGCTGCGCGAGCGCCTTGCCGACCGCCACGGGCGCCCTGCGCCCGGGCTCCTCGTGCAGGCTCAGGATGTTCATGCGGCCGTCCTCCACCTTCAGGTCGGCGCGCGCGATGAAGCGCTCGCCGTGCAGGATCGGTAGCACGTAGTAGCCCCAGACGCGCTTCGCGGGCGGCACGTAGATCTCTAGTCGATGGTCGAAGCCGAACAGCTCGACAGTCCGTTCCCGGTCGGCGATGAGGTTGTCGAAGGGGGAGAGGGCGATCGTCCGCCGGCCGGGCTCCAGGTCCGCTTCGAGCGACTGGGCCAGGGCGTACCAGGTGCCCTTCGTGCCTTCGACCTCGAGCGCGATGATCTCCGGGTTCTTGGTGAGCTCGGTCTCGAGTTGCGGGTAGCGGCGGCGGGTGAAGTGGCGCTTGATGTGGGTCGCCTTGGCAACGCCGAGCATGCCGAGTGCGCGCCGGAGCGCTCGCCTCGTGAGCTCGGCATCGTCCAGATCCTCGGTGCTCTCGAGGGCGCCTGGGGGCAGGCATTCGCCGAGCACGTGCCATCTGCGCGTGAGCCCCTCGCGGGAGTGGACGCCGATGCGCCCCGTCAGCCAGAGGATCTGCAGCAGGCGGGAGATCGTCTGGTTCCAGTTGATCTCGGGCGTCCAGTAGCCGTGCTTCCAGTGCGTTACGTCTTGCTCCTCGATGTCCTTGGCACGCAGCGGCCCGCGCTCACGCAGCTCGTCGACGAGGTCGTCCGCGAAGCCGCGGTTCTGGTCGAGGAACTGCGACCAGTGCCAGTAGCGGGGTCCCAGCCAGTGCTTCATCTGCCAGCGGTGGAGCGCCAGGTCGTCGATGTGACAGAGCGAGGCCTCGTGCGCCCAGTAGTCGAACAGCTCGCGCTGTTTGTAGGCAGCGCGGTCCAGCGCCTTCTCGGTGGCGCCGCCGCGCATGCGCGCGTTCAGCACGAGCAACGGCGAACGCGCAACGGGCGCCACCGGATCGAGCTGGAGGCAGCCAATCCGCTTGACCACGTCAGCCACCGACAGGCCAGGCTCAGGCGGAAGAGCAAGCCCCTGCGCGTGGAGAGCGAGGCGCCGTGCGTGCTCAATCGAGATCCTGGTCACGGCGTTCAACTACAGCAACCTGCGAGTGCGTTGCCGCTCTGCGTCGCCGGTTGCGCCCAGCCGGCGAACTACGTCGGCCAGGAGTGCCGTGATCTCGTCCTTTACGTTGAACACCTGCCCGTGCGTGACTCGCATCGGTGTGCGGCCGGCGCGGATGTGCGCCTGATCGCGCTCGCGGTCATACTGCTGCTGGCGTGCTGTGCGGTGGAAGTTGCCGCCGTCGGCTTCGATCACCAGCCCCAGGTCAGGCCAGTGGAAGTCCACGCGGTGCTTTCCGAAGCGCCGCTGCGTTTCCGGGAACGGTAGGCGCGCGCTTTTCAGGAGCCGCAGGAACTCGCGCTCCAGCTCGGACTGAGTCACGCGGAAGGTGACGTCCTCGATGATCGCCCTGAGCTTCGCGCCTGGCTTGCCGCCATCGGCGCCCGCTTTCCGCAGCTGCTTCAGCGAGATCAGTCGACGCAGCTGCGCCTCACCAATCGCCTGCTCGATCGGATCGCGCGGCCAGCAGGCGGCCAGGTCCACGAGGGTCTGCGCCGGCGTGGTCGTCCGCAAGCCTTTGCGGGTCGTGGTTCTCAGCTCGGTTCTGCGATGGGTTCTGATGCCTTCGCGGGAACGACAGTCGACAAGGACCGAGACATGGATCGGGGTCGGCGGTCCCTTGGCGATTCCCCAGAGTTGCCCAGCGCTGTCGTGGCTCAGCGCTGCGGTCGGCCCGCACGCCAGAAGCGCAGCCTGCCACTCACCCTCCTGGCTGAGCTCCCGTCGCCCAACCGCGTAGACGCCCTGGTAGATCCGAAATAGCCGCCCTCGCCGAATCCGGTGCTTGATCGCCTCGGTCGAATAGCCCGCATCAATCATCTGACCGCGGTCGATCACGCCGTTCTGGCGCGCTGCGATTGCCCGCGGCCCCGATCCTTGGGGAGTTTTAGGTGCCATAGCACCCAAAAGTCCCCAACGATCAGTGATTCGCCCCCCGCAGCCCACTACGCCGCCGCGCCGTCGGCTCGGCCGCCGACAGCAAGCCCCGCCGCACTAGCCTCTCGGCCTCATGCGGGATCTCGTCAAGCAGGCCCTCGCCGAGGACGTCGGCAAGGGCGATGCCACCTCGAAGCTGACGGTTCCGCGGGACGCCGACGCCCGGGCGCGCGTGGACCTCAAGGAGCCAGCGGTGATCGCGGGGCTCGAGGTGGCCGAGGCCGTCTTCCGCGAGGTCGATCGCTCGCTGCGGTTCATGGCGCTCACGAGCGAGGGCCAGTGGCAGGAGCCGGGCCCCGTATTCGCTGTCGAGGGCAACGCTCGCTCGATCCTGGCGGGCGAGCGGGTTGCGCTGAACTTCCTGGGTCGGCTCTCAGGCGTCGCGACCCTGACCGCCCGCTACGTGCAGGCGATCGAGGGCACCGGCGCGCGCATTCTCGACACGCGCAAGACCACGCCGCTGCTGCGCGAGCTCGAGAAGAAGGCGGTCCTCACGGGCGGCGGCTACAACCACCGCTTCGGCCTCGACGACGCGATCCTCATCAAGGAGAACCACTCGAAGATGGCCGGCGGCGTCGGCAAGGCGACAAAACTTGCCGTGGATGGAGCGCCGAAGGCCATGATGATCGTGGTCGAGTGCGCAAGCCTCCAAGAGGTCGACGAGGCACTGGAGGCAGGAGCCACGCACCTGCTGGCCGACAACATGTCCGGAGCCGACCTGCGCGAAACGGTCGAACGGAGCAAGCAGAGAGCCACCGTCGAAGCGTCCGGCGGCATCACGCTCGACACCATCCGGGCAACCGCCGAAACCGGCGTCGACTACATCTCAGTCGGAGCTCTCACACACAGCGCGCGGGCCATCGACCTGAGCCTGCTGCTCTACAATTAATCCCAGCTCGCAAGGGCTTCATTCCGGCCATCCGCACCCCGGTATGCCGGAACATAAGAGTCGAAAGGCGGCCTGTAAGGCATGCAGCCACTTCTGCAACTCGAGAACGTACCCGCGCTCAAGCGCGAAGTCCGCGCGCTCGCGGAGGAGAAGAACGCGGTCATCCTGGCGCACAACTACCAGGTGCCCGAGATCCAGGACGTGGCCGACTACACAGGCGACAGCCTGGGCCTGAGCCGCCAGGCGGCGGCCGCCGACGCTGACGCGATCGTGTTCTGCGGCGTCCACTTCATGGCGGAGACGGCGGCCATCCTGAGCCCGCAGACGCCCGTCTACATCCCGGACGCCGACGCCGGCTGCTCGCTCGCCGACAGCATCACCGCCGAGCAGCTGCGCGAGTGGAAGGCCGAGCACCCCGGGGCTGTGGTCGTGATGTACGTGAACACCACGGCCGAGGTCAAGGCCGAGACCGACTACTGCGTCACCTCCAGCAATGCCGTCGAGGTCGTCAAGCACATTTACAAGACCCATGGCGAGCACACCGAGATCCTCTTCGGCCCCGACATGTTCCTGGGCTCCTACGTGGAGCGCATGACCGGCAAGCGCATGCACGTGTGGATGGGGGAGTGCCACGTGCACGCGGGCATCCGCCCGATGGACATCAAGAACACCTGGGACCAGCATCCGGGCTCCGACTTGCTGATCCACCCCGAGTGCGGCTGCTCCACGTCGGTCATGGAGTACGCGGCCTGCGGCGACATCGACGCCGACAACACCTACATGCTCTCCACCGGCGGCATGATCAAGCACGTGGACGAGTCCGACAAGGACGAGTTCATCGTCGCAACCGAGACCGGCATGCTCTACCCGCTCGAGAAGGCTCACCCCGACAAGACGTTCGTGGCAGCCAACGAGAAGGCCGTCTGTCAGTACATGAAGATGATCACGCTGCCGAAGCTGCGCGACTGCCTGCGCGACATGCGCGCCGACCAGCGCGTGACCGTCGATCCGGCGATCGCGGAGCGGGCGCTCGTGCCGATCGAGCGCATGGTCGCCGTCAATCCCTGAGCGGAAGGGATAGCCGGCTCCCCGGCGAAAGTGCCCGCAATGGCGTCCGAAGAACGGCTTTCAGCGGTCCGCGGCTTTCCGTCGCAGCGCTCACACATGCTGTCCGCGCTCAGCGGCGCCGCGTTCGTCATCCTGATCGCCGTCGCATACCTGCTCGACCTCGGTCATCCCACCTTCGACGACTCGCCGGCGAAATTCGTCAGCTATTACGACGAGCACCAGTCGCGGCTCCAGCTCTCGCTGCTGCTTGCGATGTTCTCCACCTTCTGGCTGGTCTGGTTCTTCGGCTTCCTGCGCTGGCTCTACGAGGGCGCCGAGCGCGGGGCGCGCGGCTTCGTACGAGCGGCGCCGATCGCGTTCGCGGGCGGCATCGCCGGCACGAGCGTGGCCGCCGCGGCCGGGATCGCGCAGCTCACGGCGATCGAGGTCAACGGCAGCGTGGCGCCCGGGGTCATCCGCGCTCTGGACCTGATGCACACCTACGGGCTCGCCTGGGCGGCGCTCCTGCTGAGCGTGTTCCTGCTGTCGTCGTTCTTCATCATCCGCGTGACCCAGATCCTGCCCGCGTGGCTCGGCGTTCTCGCGATGGCGGGCGCCGTGCTTGGCTTCTTCCAGGCCGTGCTGGTGCTGTCGCCGGCACAGGACGACGGTGTCTTCGGCTGGGCGGGCGTCCTCTGGTTCGTCATCTTCCTGGTCTACGCCTTCGCCGCGAGCGTGAACCTCTCACGCCGCGCCGAGACGGCACTGCTCGCCACCTGACTACGCTGACCGCAGTGCAGCTGCGGCGCCTCTTCCCGGACCCGGCGACGGTCACCGTCGACGAGGCGACCACCGGTCTCGGGTTCGGCGAGCGCGCTCCGGCCGAGCGTCCGTACATCGCCCTCAACATGGTCAGCTCGGCTGATGGCAAGGCCACCCTGGCCGGCCGCACCGCGGCCATCAGCTCGCCAGCCGATCGCGAGCTCTTCCACCACCTGCGAGCGGCGGCCGACGGCATCCTGGTGGGCGCAGGGACTGTGCGCATCGAGCGCTACGGCAAGGTCACGAAGAATGCGGAGCTCCAGGCCAAGCGCGAGCGCCAGGGCATGCGCGCGGACGCGGTCGTCGCGATCGCGACCCACAGCGGCATCCTGCCCGACGACCTGCCGCTGCTGGTAGACGCCCCAGACTCCGTGCGGCTGATCGGCGACCTCCAGACGGGCCTCGCCGACCTGCGCGCCGAGGGCATCCGCTCGCTGCTCTGCGAGGGCGGCCCGACGCTCAACCGAACGCTGTTCGCTAACGGCCTGGTGGACGAGCTTTTCCTCACGATCGCGCCGGCGATCGCGGGCGCGGGGGAGGCCCTGACGATCGTCGAGGGCGCCGCTCTGCCCGTCCCCGTGGGACTCGAGCTGATCTCGATTCACGAGGCGGACAGCCACCTTTTCCTCCGCTATGCAGGAAACCTTGCGGAAGGAAGGACTCGGCCCGCTAAGAATTAGGCCATGGCGACGACTGACGCCAAGGCCGCAGCTCAGGCTGCGCTTGCGAAAAAGGCTGCCCGCCCGCCGGTGGCCGGCGGCGGCGTTCCCGTGGTGCAGTTCACGGACGTCTCCAAGGTCTACGACGGCGGCCACGCGGGACTCGAGCACGTGTCGATGCGGATCGGCCGCGGCGAGTTCGTGTTCCTCGTCGGCCCCACCGGCTGCGGCAAGTCCACCTGCATCCGCCTGCTCATGAAGGAGCTCGAGGCCACCTCGGGCACCGTCAGCGTGGCCGGCCGCGCGCTCGGCGACGTCAGCCCGAAGCAGCTGCCCTACCTGCGCCGCAACATCGGCGTGATCTTCCAGGACTTCAAGCTGCTGCCCAACCGCACCGTCTACGCGAACGTCGCCTACGCGCTCGAGGTCATCGGCGAGAGCCGCGAGTCGATCCGCCGCAAGGTGCCTGACATCCTGCGCCTGGTCGGCCTCTCGACGAAGCTGCACAACTTCCCGGACGAGCTTTCCGGCGGCGAGCAGCAGCGCGTCTTGATCGCGCGCGCGTTTGTGAACCACCCGCCGCTGCTGCTGGCCGACGAGCCGACCGGCAACCTGGACCCCGAGACATCGATCGGGATCATGCAGCTGATCTACCGCATCAACCGCACGGGCACCACGGTCGTCGTGGCCACCCACGACCGCGAGATGGTCGACAAGATGCGCCGCCGCGTGATCGAGCTGAACCAGGGCCGCCTGATCCGCGACCAGCTCGCCGGCATGTACCAGCACGACGAGTCGACGAACGAGTTCGCGGTGCGCCTGCGCGGCGAGCTCGGCATCGGCGACGAGGGGCACCCCAACTGATGCGCCCGAGCTTCTTCTTCAAGGAGGCCATCCGCTCGCTCTCGCGCAACGCCGCGCCGAGCCTCGCGGCCGTCCTCACCGTCCTGATCACCGCACTCGTGCTCGGAGTCTTCATCCCGATCGTGCAGGCCACGACCGGAACCGCCAACTCGATTCGCGGCAAGGTCGTGGTCGACGTCTACGCGAAGGACACCGCAACGCTCGCCCAGCTGCACCAGCTGCGCGACGGGCTTGCGGACACGCCGAACGTCAAGAAGATCCAGTTCATCACCAAGCAGCAGGCGCTCGCCGAGGAGGAGAAGAAGCACCCGGCCGCCTACGAGCTGCTCGGCACGAACCCGCTTCCCAACCTGTTCCGCGTGACGCCGAAGGACCCGGACAAGATCGACGCGATCGTGAACCGGCTCACACCGATCGACCCGGCCACGCACAAGCGCAAGCCCGCGCTGGCGGCCATCGACGAGGTGCGAAACCGCCGCGACGAGACCAGCAAGATCCTGTCGGCCACCGGTCTGGTGAAGCTGCTCACGGCTGGGCTGACCGCCCTGCTCGTGCTCACCTCGATCGCGCTGGTGGCCAACACGATCCGGCTGTCGATCTTCTCCCGTCGCCGTGAGGTCGAGGTCATGAAGTTCGTGGGCGCCACCAACTGGTTCATCCGCTGGCCGTTCGTGATCGAGGGCGTGATCGTCGGCCTGATGGGCGGCGTCCTGGCCGTGCTCTGCCTGCTGATCGCGAAGACCACGTTCGTCGACCCGCTCGAGAGCCGCTTCGCGCTGCTCGCCGGGCCGAAGACGATCAACTTCCCGCTGCTGGCCGTGGTCCTGATGCTGGCCTGTGTGGCCGTCTCGGCGCTGGGCAGCGGTCTCACGCTGCGCCGCTTCCTCAGGGTCTAGAAAGGTTCCCCTGCTTACATCAGCGGGGTGCGAGGCGCCACGATTGTTCTTGGCCTGCTGCTCGTCCTGACCGGCGGGATCTGGCTCGGCGGGCACCCAGAAGCCCTGCCGGGGGTGGTTCGCGATGCGCTCGTCGAGGACGGCCCAGCCGTGCGTGCCGACCTGATCGACACGATCCAGAGCCACTACTACAAGCCGGTCTCGAAGGCGCACCTCGAGGAGCAGTCGCTGAAGGGCATGGTCGCGTCGCTGAACGACCCCTACTCGCGCTACTTCACGCCGAAGGAGGCGAAGGGGTTCGACGAGGATCTCTCCGGCAAGTTCGAGGGCATCGGCGTGTCGGTGCACCCGATCAAGCAGGGCCTCGTGCTCACCGACACCTTCACGGGCGCGCCCGCGCGCAAGGCGGGCATGCGATCCGGCGACATCATCATCGCGGTCAACGGCAAGTCGATCGCCGGCGAGGGCATCAACCTCTCCACCGACGAGATCAAGGGCCCGCCCGGAACCTACGTCAACCTCACTGTCCTGCGCTCGAAGAAGAAGCTCCACTTCCGCGTGCAGCGCGCCAAGATCACGGTGCCCGAGGTGATCGGGAAGGCCGTCACGAGCGGCGGCCGCAAGCTCGCCTGGATCAGGCTCGAGAGCTTCTCCGACGGGGTCCACGGCGTGGTCCGCCAGGCCATCGACAAGCAGCTGAAGGCGGGCGCCAAGGGCATCGTGCTCGACCTGCGCGGCGATCCGGGCGGGCTGCTGCGCGAGGCGGTGCTCGTCTCGAGCATCTTCATCGAGGACGGCGTGATCGTCACGACCAAGGGCCGCGCCGAGCCCAAGCACGTCTTCAAGGCATCCGGCGACGCGATCTCGCCGAAGATCCCGGTGGTCGTGCTGGTCGACCAGGGCTCCGCGTCGTCATCTGAGATCACCACGGGCGCGCTGCGCGACCGCGGCCGCGCGACGGTCGTCGGCACGCGCACGTTCGGCAAGGGCGTTTTCCAGGAAGTCGAGCCGCTGAAGAACGGCGGCGCGCTCGATCTGACCGTCGGGCGTTACTACCTGCCCAGCGGCCAGCCGCTGCCGAAGAACGGCATCAAGGCACAGGTGCACGCGAGCGACAACCCGAAGACCAAGGCGGACGAGGGACTGGCGGTCGCCGAGAAGACGCTGGTCCGCGCGCTCGCCAAGTGAGCCGGCCGCCGCGGGGTCCTACCGACCCCGTCGTCTGCGTCCTCACCAAGCGCGGCCGGCTGGTCGTGGCTGAGCCGCTGTTCGACCCGGGCGAGCGCATCTCACTCCCCGGGCGCGCGCAGGGCGACGGGCGCATCGGCGACATCGTGCTGGTCGGCGGTGGCAAGCGCGGGGCGCGCGTGGTGCGGCGCGTCGGCCGCCCCGACATCGCGCGCGACGTGCTCGAGGCGCTGATGCTTGACCAGGGCCTGCGCCGCAGGTTCCCGCGGCGTGTCGAGGAGGAGGCCGCCGAGGTCGCCGCCGAGCGTCCCGGCGACCACGAGCGGCGCGACCTGCGCGAGCTGCCCACCTTCACGATCGACCCAGTCGACGCGCGCGACTTCGACGACGCGATCTCGGCTCAGGACGAGGGCGGTGGGCGCACGCGTGTCTGGGTCCACATTGCCGACGTCAGCGCGTTCGTGCGCCCCGACGGCGTGATCGAGCTCGAAGCGTTCCGGCGCGGCACGAGCGTGTACGTCCCGAGCGCGGTCGAGCCGATGCTGCCGCAGGCGCTGTCGAACGACGCCTGCTCGCTGCGACCGCACGTCGACCGCCTGGCGGTCAGCGTCGAGATGGAGATCGAGGGCGCGCACGTCCTCTCCGTCGCCTTCCACCGCTCCGTCATCCAGAGCGACGCGCGGCTCGACTACGACCAGATCGATCGCGTCTTCGCGGGCAGTGAGCGCGCCGAGGATCCCTGGGCCGGGCCGCTCGAGCTGGCACGTCGGGTGGCAACCGCGCTGAACGATGCGCGCCGCGAGCGCGGCTCGGCGCTGGAGGTCGAGTCGAGCGAGCCGTCGTTCGAGTTCGACGAGCGCGGCGACGTGGTCGCGGTCCATCACGACGAGCAAACCGAGTCGCACCGGCTGATCGAGCATCTGATGATCCTCGCCAACGAGCAGGTGGGCGAGTTCCTCGCCAAGCGCAAGGTGCCGACGCTCTACCGCGTCCACGAACGCCCCGATCCGCGTTCGGTGCAGGCGCTCGTGGCCAAGCTCGACGCCCTGGACGTGCCGACGCCGCCGGTGCCCGAGGAGCTCACGCCGCAGCAGGCCGCCGACGCGGTCGGCGCGATCAGCCGCAGCGTCGCCGAGCACGTGCGCAGCACAGGGCGAGGGCGCTCGATCTTCCCGTCGCTGGTCCTCCGCGCCCTCAAGAAGGCCTACTACTCGCCCGAGAACCTCGGCCACGCGGGGCTCGCGAGCGCGACCTACTGCCACTTCACCTCGCCAATCCGCCGCTATCCCGATCTCGTGGTCCACCGCGGGCTGCTCGCCACCCTCGGCCTCGGCGAGGACGCTCCGCACGGGGCCGAGATGGACGAGGCGGGCGTGGCGTCCTCAGCGGCCGAGCGCCGCGCGCTCGGGGTCGAGCGCGACGCGATGGACGTGTGCTTCGCGTTCCTGCTCGAGCGGCGGCTGCGCGAGGACCACGACCAGCAGTTCGACGGCGAGATCACCGGGCTGATCGGCGCCGGTGCGTTCGTCCGCTTCGGCGACGAGGGCTTCGAGGGCTTCCTGCCACGGCGTCGAATCCGCGGCGATCGCTTTCATCTGAACGAGACCGAGACCGCGCTGATCGGCGAGCACAGCGGCCGCGCCATGAGGCTCGGCGACACACTGTCGGTGCAGGTCGACAAGGTCGATGCGCCCCGCGGTCGAGTAGACCTTTATCTCGGACCGAACGATGCCTGACATCGCGCGCAACAGACAGGCAGCCTTCAAGTACAACTTCCTCGAGACGTGGGAGGCGGGCATGATGCTCCAGGGCTCCGAGGTCAAGTCACTTCGCAACGGCGGCGCCCAGCTTAAGGACGCGTTCGCGACGGTCTCCGGCGGCGAGGTGTGGCTCCACAACATGCACATCGCTCCGTACGCGCCGGCCTCGCGCGAGAACCACGAGCCCGAGCGCTCGCGCAAGCTGCTGCTTCACAAGGGCGAGATCGAGCGCCTGGTCGGCCGCACCAGCGAGAAGGGCCTCACGCTGATCCCGACGCGGCTCTACTGGAAGGGCAGCCGGGCGAAGGTCGAGATCGCGCTCGCGCGCGGAAAGAACGTCCAGGACAAGCGGCGCTACCTGAAGGACAAGAACGCCCGCCGCGAGATCCAGCAGGCGCTGCAGGACCGCTGAGCGCGGCCCCGCAGCGCTTGGATTTTCAGAGCTCGATCTTGGTGAAGACCGTGCTGCCGTCGTCGGCTGTGACCGTCTTGGCCTCGCGCACGACGGCGCCTGGGACCAGCTTGGCGGTGGTGCAGGCGTTGTCGTTTTTCTGGTCGTCACCGTTGTCGTCGCCGGCGTCATGACCGGTCCCGTCATCGGAGCCGCTGTTCGAGGAGCCCTGTCCCGAGTTGTCGTCCGAGCTGCGGCCGCTGTTCGCGGAGCCCGGCCCGGAGTTGTCGTCGCCCGGCTCGGTCTCGCCCGAGCCTGAGCCGGGCCCCGAGTGGTCATCATCGGAGCCACCGTCGTCGCCACCGTGACTACTGGCCGTCGCATCGGCGGCGTCGCAGTCGATGCGGGTCGCGTCGTTGACGGTTCCGGACACGGTCGCCGCGCCGTCGGTCGCCGGCTGGAGCGTCAGCACGCCGCTGTCGAAGGACACGACCGTGCCGCGGACCTCGTTCGCGTCGTTGCCGTTGTCATCGCCGGCGTCGTCGTGGCGCGGGTTCGTGCCGTCGCGCAGCTCGGTGCGGTCGTTCACGCCGTCCTCGTCCGTGTCGGCTCGCCGCGGGTTGGTGCCGTGGCGGAACTCCGACAGGTTCGAGAGACCGTCCTTGTCGGGATCCTTCGCGGCGTCGTTCACGCGCGGGTTCAGGTGGTGAGCCCGCTCCCACTTGTCCGGCATGCGGTCGTGGTCGCGGTCGCGCCCCTTGGCGAGCCCTACCGCCGGCGCCACGATCAGCGCCGCGCCTACGAGTCCCGCAATCAGTGTCTTGATGAGTCGCATTTGGTGCCTCCGTTGGTCGAGCTGGGTTTTCAGCTGAGACACGGGCACCGGCGCGAAAGTCACGCGGGAATTTCGATCAGCCGGTTGGCAAGGAGGAGCCGGGACCGCCGCGGCCCGACTGAGATCCACGTCCGCTCTGCAAGTCGTCGCTCCCCGAGCTCGAGCTGTCAGAGCCTGAGGTGCCCGAGCCGGAGGCGCCGGAACTCGTGTTGCCCGAACCGGAGCTGCCGGAGCCGGAGCTACCAGAGCCCGAGCCCGAGTCGCCGGAGCTCGTCTTGCCCGAGCTGTCGCCGCCGGGACCCGGCCCGGAGCTGGTCGTCTCGGTCGTCTCAGAGGCCTCCGAGCCGGACAGATCGTCTGAGCCCCCGCCCGCGCCGGGGGAGCCGGCGGCGGCGTTCTCCGTCTCGCCGGAACCGTCAGAGCCGGATCCGGATGTTCCGCTGCCCCCCGATCCGCTGCCAGTTTCCGCCCCGTGATCGTCGCCGCCGCGTGAGCCGCCGCCGGAGCCGCTGCCAGAGCCAGAGCCAGAGCCGCTGCCGGAGCCCGAACCCGAGCCGGACGAGTTGCCGCCCGAATGCTTCGGCGCAGAGTCCCCACTGTGGCCGCCGGGTGCCTCCTGTTCCCGCTCACGGCCCGAGCCGCCTTGCGACCCCGTCGATCTGGGCGTGGTCGTCGCGACGTTTCGCGTGGCCGGCGCGTGCCGGGGCGGCCTGCTCGCGGTGGCTGCGGCGTGCGCAACCGCGATGCGGTGCGCGGCAGCGGGCGCGTGGTGGTGAGCCGGCGCGTGCGGCGCCTCGACCGCGCCGACCACGAGCGAGCCGGCCACGAGCGCGGTCGCGCCCGCCTTGGCGATGCCGGCGGCGCCGAGGCCGCCCAGGACCTCGCTGACGCGGCGGCCGTCGGAGGTTGGGAGCGAGGTCACCAGCCGCGTGACGAGCGGCGGCGGCAGGAGGGCGGTCGCCACGCTGCGCAGCGTGCCGCGCGCGCGGTTCAGCAACTGGCGCACGGCCCCGTCGCCCGTGCCGAGCACGAGCGCGATCTCCTCGTACGAGCGGCCCTCGAGCTCGCGCATGACGATCGCGTCGCGCTGGCGCGCGGGCAGGGAGTTGACGGCGGCGACGGTGGACTGGAGCTCGATCCGCTGCTCCACGATCTGGTCGGGCCGCCGGACGCCGTCGAGGTCGCGCGGGATCTGCTCGTGGTTCCAGCCGTTCTGGCGCAGCAGGTTGAGCGCTGCGTTGCGCGTGATGGTGTAGAGCCACGGCTTCAGCTGGAGCGGCTGATCTCCCTCGGAGAGCGCCGCGTGTGCGTTGATGAACGCCTGCTGCACCGCATCCTCGGTCCGTGACTCCGGGAGGATGCGCGAGCAGTAACGCACGAGTGGGCGCCGGTAACGATCGACGATGGCGTCGAAGGCGCGTTCGTGACCCTGCTGGACCAGCTCGACGAGCCGCTCGTCGGATTGGCAGGCCAGCACGGCGCTGCCCGCGAGGCGCGCAGGCGTCCTCCGCCCGGATTCCGCTACGAGCGTTGCCATCGGCTACGGCACAAGACACGGTGGAGCGCAGAAACTCACGCTTCGATTGTCGACGCAGGCGGCGCCGGCCACCACGGGACATTGGTCCTACGACCGGCTCAGACGTCGCTGAAGGTGCGAACCACGTGCGTCGCATGCACGCCGAACGCGAGTGCGACGGCCAAGCCCAGGTAGACCAGCCCGGTCGCCACGCGCTGGCCGCGCGTGACGCGGTGATAGTCGCGCGCCTCGGGCGTCTTGCGCATGCGCCAGCGGCGCAGGGTCTCCATGCCGCCGAAGAGCAGGATCAGGATCATGATCGGGCTCGGGAAGACGAACGTCGCGGCGATCAGCAGGCCGAAGCCGACGAACCACATCCACGGCGACAGCGCGGCCATCGCGCGGCCGCCGTCGAGCGGCAGCACGGGCAGGAGGTTGAACAGGTTCAGGAAGAAGCCGGTGAACGCGAGCGCCTCCCAGAACTCGTTGCCCGTCGCCTTCCAGAGGAAGAGCGGGATCAGGCAGCCGATCGAGCCCAGGATCGGGCCGGCAAGGCCAACCCGCGCTTCGGCGGCGGCGTTCTCAGGCATCTGCTTCATCCCCACGAACGCGCCCATGAACGGGATGAACAGCGGCGCGCTGGCCTTGATCCCCTCGCGGCGGAGCTGGATCACGTGTCCCATCTCGTGGATGAACAGCAGCACGACGAAGCCGGCGGCGAACTTCCAGCCCCAGATCAGCGAGTAGGCGGCGATCGAGATGAGCATCGTGCCCGACGTCGAGAGCAGCTTGAGCTTGGGAAGGAACAGCAGCACCGCCTTGAACTTCCCGAGCAGCACGGCGATCGCTGCGACGGCCCCGCCCGCGCGCTTGCGAAGCGTCTGGCGCTCCGGCTGGAGCGGCGGCGCGACGAACGGTTCGCCGGGATGCGGCGGCGCCGGAGGGGAGTAGTACTCCACGTACAGATTGTCGCAGCGTCGTTCAAGCTGAGATGAACGCCTTGCAGGAGATCGAGACACCACATGGCAGCGCGCGGGCACTCGTCCAGGAGGCGCCGGGCGCGCGGGCGCTTCTGGCGCTCGGACACGGAGCGGGCGGCAGCGTGAGCGCGGCCGACCTCCAGGTGGCGGCTCGCACGGCGCTCGAGGAGGGGATCAGCGTCGCGCTGATCGAACAGCCCTACCGCGTCGCCGGCCGGCGGAACGCGCCACCGGCGCCGCAGCTCGACGAAGCGTGGACCGCGGTGATCGCCGCGCTGGACATCGACGTGCCGCTGATCAGCGGGGGCCGCTCCAGCGGCGCGCGCGTGGCATGCCGCACCGCCGCGGCGACGGGCGCTATCGGCGTGCTGTGCCTGGCGTTTCCACTCCAGCCGCCTCGCCGCGAGTCGGGCACAATCCCGCCCGGCCGGCTGCCCGAGCTCGACGCCGTCGAAGTGCCTGTGCTCGTCGTCCAGGGCCAGACCGACCAGTTCGGGATGCCGCCGCCGGGCCCCGGGCGCGAGGTGGTCGTCGTGGCGGGCGACCACGGGCTGAAACAGGATCTCGCGGGCGTCGAGAATGCGGTCCGCGACTGGCTGCGACGGCTGCTCGAGAGTTAGGATCCGCGTGCGATGACGTTCGTTCGCGTGTGTTGTCTGGTCGCGCTCGCGCTTGCTCTCGGGGCTGCCCCGGCGTCAGCGCACTTCCCGCAGTCGATCGACGCCACGGTCGCTCCGAACGGTGAGTCGATCGAGGCCTCGTCGCCGGTGCCGGCGACAGCCACCTCGGCCACCATCACCTCGACTCCGTCGAGCGCCGAGGACGAGACCATCTTCAACAACGTCACCAAGGTCCTCGCAAGCTCGAACTCGCCGAAGGACCGGCTGCTCAGCTGCATCGGGATGTACCTGGGCCTGGTGCAGGCGTACGGGACCGACTCGTCATACGAGCGGTCGGACCCCTCGCTCCAGCTGCTGTTCCTGAACGCCTGCCTGTCGATTGCATTCGGCCTGCAGCAACAGGCGCGGACCTCGGCGCTCGCCGGCACGGCAGCGGCCGGTTGCCCGCGCCAGGACTTCCGGGCGCCGATGAAGGTCACGCGGCGCGGCGGCAAGTACCACCTGAAGGTCAGCGGCAAATCGGCCAAGCTGAAGAAGCGATCGCCGCTCGTCGTCGTCTGCAAGCACAAGGGCACCGGCGTGCAGATCACCTTGAAGCCACGGTCGCGCAGGAAGAAGCTGAAGCAGGTCCTGGGCTCCAAGCTGACGATCGGCTACCTCAACCCGGCCAACGGCAACACGCTGACGATCCACACCACCTTCGCCGTCCACTGACAGGGCGGCTCTCTAGACTTACACGTGCTCACGGGGACGACAGGCTTCGACGTGGACGTTCGTGTGGGCAGTTGCGAGTCGAGGTGCCGCAGGCCTCGTTAAACCGCGGCAACCAATGCAAGTGCGAACTCTCACGAGTTCAAGCTCGCCGCCTAGCACTAACTAGGTAGGCAGCTGATCGGCCCACACTGCGCCCGAGGTGTGGATGTCCGGTCTCAGAAATCGGGCTTCACCGGCTGCGAGTGCCTCTGACGTAGCCGGGACATTCAAGGAGGCTGGCCCTCCGCAACCCCGTCAGGTCGGCGAGCGGAGGGCGAGATCAGAGCCCTGACTACGCTCGTAGAAGCTGTCCATTACGCGTCCGCGGACGTGGGTTCGATTCCCACCGTCTCCACTTCAGTGCTTCAAGCGGTCCATCAGAGCCGCGAGGCGCTCAACGCCCAGTGGCGCCGGCTGTTGGCCTGCCCTCGGCGGCCGGCGCTCGCGTGAGAGCCCTGCGCGCGCTGATCGCCGCGCCGGTTGCGGGCTGGCGCCGAGCGGCGCGGACGCCCGGTCGCTGGCTGCCGGTGACGTTCGCACTAGCCATCGCCTGCGCCTATCTCGGCTGGGTGCTGGCCGGCGCCGTGATTGCCGCCGACAGCGCGGCGCACGAACGGCTTCGCTCGCTGAGCCCGAGCCAGGCCGCCGTCTCGCTCAGCTGGTCGGGGGCCGCCGGTCCGCGCGTCGACCGCGAGGCGCGCAGCGCGCTGAAAGACACCGGCGTGGACGGCGTACACCGCGGGCTGCTGATGGTGCCCGTGTCCTATGACAGGCGGCTCATACGGCTGTCCGCGGCGACGCACCTGGCTGGCAGCGTGAAGCTGATCGCAGGGCGCCTTCCGCGCGCTCCCTGCCGGCAGTCGCGCTGCGAGGTCCTGCGCGTGGCAGGGCCGCCGCTCCCGCGAACGATCGCCGGCCGCGGGCTGACCCTGGTGGTCACCGGCACTGCGCTGGTGACCGATCGAACCCTGTTCTCGCTGACGACCAAGCCGTCGGACCTACGAGCGACTGCGGACAACCGCGCGCCGGCGCTGCTGTTGGCTGCCGATCCCGCCGGCGTCGACAGCCTCACCGCCGTGAGCAGCGTCTCGCGGACTCAGACCTGGTCGGGACAGCTGCCGCTCGCCAGCGTGCACTCCTGGAACCTTGGCTCGACGCTGGACCGCCTCGGGCGGGTCCGCCAGTCCATCGACGCACACAGCGACAGCTTCACCTTCAGCGGTCCCGAGGCGCGGGTCGCGGCGGTGAAGGCGCGAGCGGACGCGGTCCCGGGACGGTTTCGAGCCACGGCCGCTGTCGGCCTCGCGTGCGTGCTGGCGTTCCTCGTGCTCGCGGCCATTCCCATGCGCCGCGCGATTCAGACCGAGAGTGAGCGCCTGACACGCGCCGGCTCGTCGGGCGGCCAGCGGATGCTCGCGGTCGCGGCCGAGACCGCCTTGCCCGCCGGGGCCGGCCTCGTGCTGGGAGCCGCCGCGGGACTGGCGTTGGCCGTCACGCGTGCCAGCGATGGCGTCGGCGCCGGCCGGCTCCTGGACCAGACGGCCCGCCCGCTGCTGGTCGCAAGCGCGATCCTCGCAGCGGGCGCCTGGGCGCTCGTGGCGACGGTGGGCAGCCTGCCGGGGCGAGTGCTGCGCGTGCTCGCGGCTGCGGCACTGCTCGCAACGGCCTCGGCCCTGCTTGCCCTTGGCGCGAGTGATCGGCTGGCCGGTGCTCCGCTGCCCGCGGGCGTGATTCCGCTGATGGCGCTGCTGGCCGCACTGGTGGCCGGGCTCGGTCTCGCGCCGCTCATGCGCCTGCTGGCCCGCAGCCCGCTCGGGACACGCTCGAATGCAGGCTTGGCAGTGGTCGAGCTGGCCCGCGATCCGGCAGCCGCCGCAGGCACCGCCGCCGCGCTCGCAGCCGCGGTTGGCATCGCCGGGTTCGCGCTGGCCTACCACCAGACGGTCGATCGCGGCCAGGACGCGCAGGCGGCGGCGCGAGTGCCGCTGGACGCGCAGGTGAGCGCTGGACCCAGCCTGGCTCCGCCGTTGCGTGCCGCGACGCTCACCGACTGGCGGCGGAGAAGCCATGCGACGGTGCTGCCGGTCCTTCGCGAACAGGTGCAGGCCTACGCGGGCCCGTCGGCTACCAGTGCCGCGATCATCGGCCTTCCGGCCAAGGCGCTTCAAAGAGTGGCTGGCGGAAGCCAGGCGGCGGCCGATCGTCTGCGCCCGCCCGCCTGGCGCATGCCCTTCAAAGGAAGCCGCATCCCGCGTACGGCGGCCGCGCTGAGCCTGGATGCGCGGACCACCGCGGCCTCGCTCGAGCTGACGCTCTACCTGCGCGATGCCGACGGCTACGCCACGAGCACGGTCAACCTCGGCACCGTGACGCCCGCTGGCGGGCGATGGCGCGCGGCCATTCCGCCGCGTGCACGCGGCGGCACCGTCGATGCGCTGGTCGTAGCGCCGACGCTGGGGGAGGAGGTGACCTCCACGCACCAACTCGCCGAAGGTGGCGGTGGCGCCGGGGCGCTCACCGGCACGCTCACGGTCAGCGCGCTCCGGCTTGGGACGGCGCGCGCCAGCCTCGGAGGCTTTCGCGGCTTCGGTGGCCTGCGCGGCACGGGCGGGCGCTTTCACTTCCGCCTCGACGGCACCCAGACCGCCCTTGCGCGGCTACCCAGCCCCGCCGACCGCTCGCCGCTGCCGGTGCTGGCCAGCCCCGGGCTTGCGGCCGATGCCCGGATCTCGCACGGCCTCACGGTCCACGTCGCGGGCGTGAAGCTTCAGGCGCAGGTGGTTGGCGTCACGGCACGGCTGCCGACCGTGCACTCGGGAACTCCGGTGCTGCTCGCCGACGCGCAGGCGCTCGTCGCCGCCCTCGACGCCGCTGCGCCCGGCACCGCGCAGGTGCGCCGGCTCTGGATCGGCGGTGACACGCGGCTTGCGGCACGTGCCGCTCGTCGCGACGGGCTGTCGGTCGTGACCCACGCGGCGGTTCTCGCGCGCCTGCGTGCGCAGCCGGTCGGCCGGCAGCTGCTGCGCGTCGTCGTCCTCACGGCGCTGCTCGGAATCCTCCTGTGCGCCGCGGGGCTGATGGTTGCAACACGAGCTCAACTGCGCGGCGACCCGCGAGCGCTTGCCGATCTGGAAGCCCAGGGCGTCGGCCCACGCGCACTGCGCGCCAACCTGCGCATGCGCGCCGCAGTGGTCGCCGTGGCAGCGTGCGTCCTTGGCCTCGCGTGCGCGTTCTGGCTCGACAGCGAGGTGGCGCTTGCAGCCCGCGTCGCGTTCGATGCTCAGCCAGATCCGCCGCTTGCCGGATCCACGCCGGTCGCCGCCACCGTGGCCGTGGCAGCCGCGAGCGCTCTTGTTGCCCTTGCGGCCGTCGCGGCTGTGCTGCGGCGCTCGCTGCGTGGGCCTGTCCCGCTTCGCATGCACGGAGGCGATGGCCCATGAGCGTCTCCTGCCGCGAGTTGTTCAAGGTGTACCGAACGCCCGAGGGCAGCGCCGCGGCGCTCCAGGGCCTGAGCTTCGATGCAGCGGCCGGCGAGATGGTGGCGCTGCTGGGGCCGAGCGGCTCGGGCAAGAGCACGCTGCTGCGCATCCTCGCTGGGGTGGAGACACCATCCGCCGGCAGCGCTTTGGTCGCAGGGCACGACATGGCCGGCCTGGGGCGACGCCGGCGCGCACTGGTCCGTCGCCGGCACATCGGGTTCTTCGGACAGCACGCGCATCACGCGCTGTCCCCGGTGACCACGATCGGCGAGTCGCTCGCGCTGCCGCTGCGGTTGCGGGGCGAGAGCCCGCGTGTGGCGCGGGCTCGCGCCGAGGAGCTGCTCGAGCGCGTCGGGTTGCCGGCCTCCGCACTCGGCGTCCGCCCGCACGAGCTGTCAGGAGGCGAGGCTCAGCGGGCCGCGCTGTGCGTGGCGACCGTCCATGCGCCCGATCTCGTGCTCGCCGATGAGCCCACCGGCGAGCTGGACGCGACGGCTGCCGCGCAGGTGCTCGCACTGCTGCGCGGGCTGGCCGACGACGGTTTGGCAACCGTCGTCCTGGTCACTCACGATCCCGCCGGCGCCGCGGCTGCGCATCGCGTCGTGCGCGTGCGCGACGGCCGGGTGAGCGCCGAGGACTCAGGCCAGGTGCGGGCGGTCGTCATCGGCAAGGGCGGTTGGCTGCACGTGCCCGAGGACGTCCTGGCGCGTGCCGGGATCGGCAACCGTGCGCGACTCCGGGCCGAGGACCGGGCCGTCGTGCTGGAGCCACTCGAAGGTTCGGAGGCGACCCTGCCCGGCGAGCCGGCGAACGTCACGGCGTCGCTTCCCGCTCGCGTCGCGGGTGCCCGAGTCATTCTCGGCGCGGTCAGCAAGCGCTACGGCACGCGCGAGGTCTTCCGGCAGGCCGATTTCGACTTCGCTGCCGGCCGATTCACCGCGATCACAGGTCGGTCTGGTTCCGGGAAGTCGACGCTGTTGCAAATGGTGGGCGGGCTCGACCTGCCCGACGAGGGGAGCATTGCCCTCGATGACACACGCGTCGAGTTGCTGGACCGCGAGCAGCGTGCCGCCCTGCGCATGTCGCAGGTCGGCTATGTCGCACAGGACATCTCGCTGACGGGCTTCCTGACGGCTCGCGAGCAGTTGCTGCTGCCGCTCGTGCGCGCGGGCAGGTCGCGGGCAGACGCGCATCAGACTGCCGAGGGCTGGCTGGCCGCGTTCGGGCTCGGTGAGCGGGCCGATCAGCGCTGCGACCGGCTCTCGGCGGGTGAGCGCCAGCGAGCCGCACTCGCGCGTGCCCTGGCGGGCGGACGGCGACTCCTGCTGGTGGACGAGCCGACCTCGCACCTGGACGAAGCCAACGCGGCAGCGGTGGCGGCGCTGCTGCGCCAGATGGCGGACGCCGTCGGCGTGACGGTTCTCTGCGCGACCCATGACCCGGTCGTGGCGGACGCCGCACACGAGCGCTTGCCGCTCTGAGCCGGTGGCGAATGGGGTTGCCCAACTGAAATGCCCTTCATAGGGCATCTCCACACAATTGGGATACCCTTGGTGCACGAGCGGGGTATCTCCCGTCCGGCCTTCAGGGCCGACCTCGCGCGGAAAGGACTTTCACTACATGAGGTACTCAATGCCCGGCGGCGGCCTGACGGCCGACCGCAGCCCGTGGGTCACACGCATCGGCGCCGCGGTCTTCCTGACGCTCGCGCTTGGTCTGGTCCTGTTGCAGGGCCCGGTCCGCGCGCTCGGCTACGGCTCCACGCCGGCACCGACCTGTCGCGGCTATCACGTCGTCTGCAAGGCGCAGGTCGAGAACATCCGCACGACGCCGCGTAAACCCGTCAAGGGGCACGGCTTCACCGTTCAGTTCGACACCACGAGCGGCGGCGAGTACACGATTCTGGCCAAGAGCGCCGGCGGGAAGGTCAAGCAGCTCGCGCACGGTGCGACCGGCACGGGCGCTCCGCGGTTCAAGCACCTCGGCAAGCGTCTTGGCGCCGGTAAGTTCACGCTGATCGTGAAGCTGACCAGCAACAAGACCAAGGCTCAGGTCAGCGCGCCGCTGACCATCAAGAAGTCCTAGACGGCTGTGGAAGCGACGCGCGGCTAACACCCGCGCGTCGCGATCCTGCCCCACGAGTTCGAGCGCACGCGAGTGAAGCTCGCGGGCACGCGCAACGCGATGTCCGGGATCACCACGCCCGGATAGAGCCCGACGTCGCCCACCACGCTTTGAAACGTGGGCGCGAAGAGGAGGCCGCTCCGCGCCTTCTGCGGCCGGACGACGACGATCTTCGACGGACGGATACCGAAGCGGTAGGCAAGCGCGGGCACTGGTCGGTAGACGGCCACCTCGATCGGCCTGCACTTCTGCGTCAGACCGCGCGCCTCGGCGGTCCCGGCCAGCGAATCCAGGCCGTCGTAGAGCGCCTGGCGATCGCGCGCACGGTCCGTCCGGAAGCGGATGTCGTCCGCCAGGCTCGGCACCCCGGCCAGCAGCACCAGCGCCACCAGCAACGACACGACCGTGCCGGCGTGCCGGAGGCGGCCTCGCGGGCGCAGCCAGGTCACCGCCGCCAGGCCGGCGGCGCAGAAGAGCGCCAGTGCGGCGCCCGGTATCAGCAGGTAGCGGTCGATCAGCGGCAGCTGCGCCAGCCCCAGCGCGACCCAGGTCGCCAGGCCGAACACCAGCAGCACGAGGCCTAGCCGTGATCGCCGCTGTGCGGCGAACAGCGCCAGCGCTCCTGCCGCGACCCCGAGCCACGTCACGTCGTTGCCGAGGACCGAGCGCAGCGACGGCGGCAGCTCCCGGACGGCGGCCGCCACGCCGCGTTCGCGTTTCAGGTGCGCGGCCAGATCCTGCGTGCGCGTGAACGAGTGGATCGGGTTGCCGGTGGTGACCAGGTCGAAGCCCAGCCACAGAAGCATTCCGCTGAAGGCGAGCGCAGCGACGGCCACGACGCGTCCCGTCGAGAGCCGGCGGCGCTCCGGCCACAGCAAGTGGACGGCGTAGAGGGCGGACAGCCCCCACGCCTCTGGCCGCAGAAGCCCCGCCACGGCGAGCAACAGCAGCACCGGCGTGCCGCAGCGTTCGCGCCGGAGCTCGAGCGCAACCGCGGCCAGCACCAGCGCCAGGAAGGGGATGTCGGTCGAGGACTGCAGCGTCTCGGCCACCAGCAGCGGCCGCGTCAGCAGGATCGCCGCAAATGCGAGCCCGGCCGCAGCGCCGAAGGCACGCCGGCCTGCTGTGAATGCAGCGACTCCCAGCGCACCGAACGACAGGAATGAGATCCCGGTCATCACGGCCGGGCCGTGCCTGCCCGTGAGCGACACGAACGCCGCCACGAAGTTGCCAAGCGGGTGGGGCGTCGGCGTGACCGCGGCGCCGTAGTCCGGGACCTGAAGGTGACGCAGCTCGTCGCCCCAGACCAGGGAGAACGCCGCATCGAAGCCGAGGTCGCCCCGCCCGTAGATCAGACGCAGGACCAGCGCGAGCGCGACGATCCCGCAGGCGAAGATCCCGACCTTGCGCAAGCCGCGAGCGTATCCCGCGTGCGCCGAGCAGTGTAAGGACGCACTGCGCTACCGACCGTGGCACCATGCCGGGCGTGACCCGCTTCGCGCCCGACCGCCCGCTTCAGGTTGCCCCGGCGACCGCGCTCGACTATCGCGAGCTCGCCCGGCGGCGGCTGCCACGGCAGCTGTTCGACTACGTCGACGGCGGCGCCTACGACGAGGCGACGATGCGCGCCAACGTCTCCGACCTGCAGCAGGTGCTGCTGCGCCAGGTCGTGATGCGCGACGTGAGCGTTCGCGACACGAAGGTGGAGGTGCTCGGGCAGGAGCTTGCCCTGCCCGTGATCCTGGCACCGGTCGGACTCGCGGGGATGATGGCCCAGCGCGCCGAGGTTCAGGCGGCGCGCGCCGCCGAGCGGGCCGGCACGGCGTTCATCGAGTCGACCGTCTCGATCTGCAGCATCGAAGAGGTCGCGAAGGCCACCACGCGGCCGCCGTGGTTCCAGCTCTACGTCATGCGCGACCGCGACTTCGCTCAGGATCTGCTCGCGCGCGCCGGCGCGGTTGGGTCGCCCGTGCTGTGCCTGACGATCGACCTCGCGGTGGTCGGCGCCCGTCATCGCGATACCCGCAACGCGGTGGTCGGCCGGATCGGCCGGTGGGGCAAGGTGCGGCGCGCGCTCGACCTCGTGTCGCACCCGGGCTGGCTGCGCAGCGTTCCGATCGGCGGCAAGCCGCTCACCTTCGGCAACCTCGAGAAGGTGGTGCCGAACGCGCGCACGCCGGACCAGTTCAAGGAGTGGGTCGACTCGCAGTTCGACCCGAGCGTCACCTGGGACGACATCGCCTGGGTGCGCGAGCACTGGGGCGGAAAGCTCGTGGTCAAGGGGGTGCTGGATCCCGAGGACGCGCGCAAGGCGCTCGACGCCGGCGTGGACGGCGTGGTCGTCTCGAACCACGGTGGGCGGCAGCTCGACTCCGTGCCGTCGACGGCACGGGCGCTGCCGGACATCGCGGACGCGGTCGGTGACCAGCTCACGGTCCTGGCCGACGGCGGTGTGCGTACGGGTGTAGACGTTGTCAAGATGGTTGCCATGGGTGCGCAGGCAGTTCTCATCGGCCGCCCGTGGGCATGGGCGGTCGCGGCACGCGGTGAAGCGGGCGTACGCCACGTGCTCGCAGTCATGAAGGCCGACATGGACACGGCGCTCGGCCTGACTGGCCAGACATCGATCGCTGGCGTCGATCGCACGGCGCTCTACGACGCCGGCGCGAAGCTGCCGCTCTAGTCGGTCCGCACGCGCGGCTCGTCGGGATCGGCCGTCTTGCCGTCGCGCCCCACGTAGCCGTCCTTCCCGCCCACGATGAACAGGACCAGGTCGTCCTCGCCGATGCTGTGGAAGCGGCGCACGGTCGGAGCATCCACCCAGACCACGCCGCCGGGCTCGACCTCGTGCTCGGTCCCATCCGCGAACTCGAAGCGGGCGCGCCCCTGGTGCACGAAGTAGAGCTCCTCCTGCTCCTCGTGGAAGTGGTTCGGGCCGCCGTAGCCGTTCGGCACGACCAGCGCGTTGACGCCGAAGGCGGTCACTCCGAGCGGCGTGCGGATCTTGCGAAAGCCGGGGCCCTCGCCGAGCGAGTCGAGGGATGCGACTGAGTAGCCGTCACCGGTGGTCACCTGGGGTTCCATGTGCTGCACGCTATCCGGGCACGGGCCACAATGTGGGCGTGGTCAAGATCGCGATCGTCGCAGCGGCCCTGGCAGGGGCCACCCCGTTCCACGCTTCCGTCAAGCCGCTGCCGAGCTCGGTCAAGACGGAGCTCGTCAAGGGCCACTACTGGCACAAGGGATGCCCGGTGTCGCTGTCGGATCTGCGCGTGCTGACGGTGACCTATCGCGGCTTCGACGGGCATCCGCACAGCGGCCAGCTCGTCACAAACAAAAAGGCCACGGCGCCGCTGACGAACGTCTTCCACCAGCTCTACAGGCTGCATTTCCCGATCCGCCACCTGTCGATCGACTCCGTCTACGGCACGCGCGCCCAGCAGCCCAAGGACGGCGACGTGAGCGGCTCGTTCGAGTGTCGCGACGCCGTGCCGTCCCCATGCAGCGGCGGCAACAGCACCGGCACCTGGTCGAACCACGCCTACGGCCTCGCCGTCGACATCAACCCGGTCGAGAACCCCTACGTCGGCTGCGGCGAGAGCCGCGACCCAAAGGCGCAGTCCTACCGCGACCGCTCCCGGCATCGGCCCGGCATGATCACGGCACGCGTCCTGGCGGCATTCCACGCGGTCGGCTGGGGCTGGGGCGGCAGCTGGAGCGGGGCCACGAAGGACTACATGCACTTCTCCTTCAACGGTCACTAGCGGGCGCGTAGGGTCCCGGTCGTGCACTGGGACGCTGTTGGCACCACGTTCGTCACGCTCACGGTCATCATGGACCCGGTCGGCGTGGCGCCGATCTTCATCGCCACGACGGCGCGCCTGAGCCGCGCCGAGCGCCAGCGCGCCGCGCTGCGCGCTGTGCTCGCGGCGGGCGGGCTGATCATCGGCTTCGCGCTGTTCGGCGGCGCCGTGCTCGACTACCTGGACGTCTCGGTCAACTCGCTCTCGATCGCGGGCGGCCTGCTGCTGCTGCTCGTCGCGCTCGAGATGCTGCGCGGGATGGATTATCCGGAGGGGGGCGGCAAGGCGGAGGACGTCGCGCTGGTGCCGATTGCCACTCCGCTGCTGGCCGGCCCCGGCGCGATCGCGACCGTGATCGTCCTGAGCCGCCGCCACCACGACTTCGGCGGCAAGCTCTCGGTTCTGATCGGCATCCTGGGAGCGCTGGCGGTGGTCGGGCTCGGCATGGCCGCCGCAGAGCGCCTCAGCCGCGTCCTGCCCGAGGCGCTGATCCAGTTCCTCACACGAGTGTTCGGGCTGGTCCTGAGCGCAATCGCGGTCCAGCTCGTGGTGAACGGAGTGCGCGGGACGCTCAGCTAGTCGCGGCGTAGTAGTGCACGCTGAGCGCGCTGGCGCCGGCACCGACCGCCTCGACCACGAGTACCGCGATGTCGTCGCGCGCCTGCTCGCCGCCGGTCGCGCTCAGCTCGAGGAAATGGGCGAGCTCCTGGCCGTCGAGGTCGCGCGCTTCACGCAACAGCGCGGTCAGGTCCTCCTCGGAGAGCACGACCTCGGGTGCGCGGGCGTCGGTCAGGCCGTCCGTGTAGAGGATCAGCTTGTCGCCCACGTCCAGCTCCAGGTGTGCCGGTATGTACTCCGTGCCGGCAATCACGCCGATCAGGGCGCCGGTGGCAGCGACCAGCTCGATCCCACCGTCCGAGCGGACCAGGAACGGCGGCGGGTGGCCGCCCACTGCAAGCTCGAGCTCGAGCGTTTCACCGTTCTGGCGCAGCTCGGCGAACAGTGCGGTCAGGAAGCGCTCGCCCGTTCCCTGCTCGCGCAGCACGGCGTCGTTGAGGAGGCTGAGCACCTGTGCGGCGCCGCGATCCGCCACCGCGCGGATCGTGTAGCGCGCAAGCGCCGTCAGCGCCGCGGCCTCTGGGCCCTTGCCGCACACGTCGCCGATCGCGATGCCCCAGCGGCCGCTGTCGATCGGGAACGCGTCGTAGAAGTCGCCGCCCACGTCCTGGCCCTCGGCCGCCGCGCGGTAGCGGGCCGCCAGGTGCGTGCCGGGGATCTCGGGCAGGGCGCGGGGGAGGAGGCTCTGCTGGAGGGTCCGCGCGATGTGCTGCGTGGTCGCGTAGAGGCGCGCGTTCTCGAGCGCGAGCGCGGCGCGGCGACCGAGCGTCTCGGCCAGCAGCAGGTCGTGGTTGTCGTAGGCGATGCCGTCCTGCATCCGCAGCAGCGAGAGCGCGCCGAGCGTGCGCCCACGCGCGGCCAGCGGGACGACGATCGCGGAGCTGTAGCGCAGGCGCAGCATCAGGTCGTAGTGGGAATCGCTCTGCGCGAACTTGCGCAGGTCCTCCGCGGACATCTCCGGCAGGAGCACTGACTCGCCCGTGCGCAGCACCTGGGCCACCGGATGGCCGCCACCGGGGTCGAGCGGGTGGTCGCGGCGCATGGTCTCGATCGCGGAGGCGCCGTCGGGATCGGTCGCGGCGGCCGCAACCCCGCCGCGGATCACGCCGTCCTCACCGAGCGCGTCGATCACCGCGATGTCGGCCAGCTCAGGGATGGTCAGCCGCGCCAGCCGTCGCATCGTCTCCTCGAAGTCCAGCGAGACGTCGAGTGACAGGCCCGCGTGGGCCAGGAACGCAAGCCGCTGCTGGAGCCGCTCGTTCTCGAGCACGCCCGCCTCGGCGCGGACGACGTCACGCACGAACCCCGCGAACAGCGGCGGTTCGGTGCCGGGCACGTGGGTCACCGTCAGCTCGACCGGCGTCTCCTGGTTGTCGCGGCGCAGGGCGGTGAGCTGGAGCGGCCGGTTCATGACGGTCGTCTGGCGCGTCTGGATGTAGCGCTTGTACGCAGTGCGGTGCGCCGCGCGGTAGGCGATCGGGATGATCAGCTCCGCCATGTCGCGGCCGAGCACTTCGTCGCGCTCGTAGCCGAACAGCGCGGTCGCCGCCGGGTTCCAGTCGCGCACCCTGCCGTCCGCGTCCATGACCACGACCGCATCGGGAGCAGCCTCGAACACGCCCCCGGCCGGGAACCCGTATTCGGGCTTCTTGGTGTCCACTTGCGAGTCGCTGACGATGAGCCCTCCCCCAAGGAGAGCATGTCACCTCAGCCTGGGTTGTTCAGCCGCAGTGGATGTAGGTGTCGGTGTGGAACGAGGGGGCGTTCAGGAACTTGAAGTCCCCCGAGATCGGCACCAGCGCGGCCGGCGGGCAGATGAGCGTCTCGATGTAGCCGCGCTTGTGGCCCTTGACGACGCGCGCGGCCCCGACCTTCACGTTGAAGTGGTCGAGCGAGATCGGGATGCCCGCGATGATCTGCAGGATGTCCGGAACGTTCACGGTCAGCTTGTAGTTGTAGGTGCCCGTCTTGAACGTCTGGAGCGGGGCGTCGAAGGGCACGTCGATGACCGCCGGAGCATCGCCCTTGATCTCGAACGTGATGCTCTTCCCCTTCGGCCCGTTGTAGAGGGCCACCGTGATCGGCTCCTCGGTGGGGTTGTCAGTGCCGCCGCCGAGGATGCCCAGGGCGGTGCCCGAGCCGACCTTCGAGCCCTTCGGACAGCGCTTGTGGTTGCGGATCTGGTCGGCGCTGCAGGACGGGAACAGGTTCCCGTTCAGGTGGGCGCCGTAGGTGAACTGGAGGATCACCTGCTGGAGCGTGTCGGCGGGCTGTCCGTTCGGGCCGGCGAACTTGAGGTTCACGGCCAGCGTCGCCGAGCTGGTGTGTGGCGTGAACTGCCGGATGACCGGCGTCACGTGCGAGTCGATGACGACTGTCGAGCCGTCGTTGTCGGCGATGGCGACGGCCGCGCAGGCGCCGACTACGAGAAGCGCCGTCGTGGCGCAGAGAGCGATCCGTCGCATCGAGCGACCCTAACCGACCGGCGGGGTGCTCTGAGCACTTTGCCGTTTCGCGTCAACAAGGGCCGGCGGGCCCGGCGTGGGCGGTCTCCCACGCCGGGCTGATGCTGCTTACGCGCTTATGCGCTGCAGGACCACTCCGAGGAGTGGACCGCGCTGATGCCGCGAATGGCCTGCGCGCCGATGCGAATCTGCGCGAACGAGTTGACCATGCTGGGCTTGTGCGGGATGTGACCCGTGTAGACGACGATCAGGCGCTGGCGGCGCGGCGTCGTATTGCGACGCACCTTGCGACCGTCCGAGTACTGCGTGATGCGCGCCTCGTGCACCCTGCGGACCTTCTGGCGCACGATCTTCGACCTTGTACGAGCGGATCGTGCGCAGGCCGCGGTAGAACGCATTTGGCCCAAACTGCAGCACGCCCTCGAACTGCCCGTTCGATGCCGACCAGTTGTACTTCGACTCACAGCCCACGCGATGCGAGAGAGCGGCAGCCGAAATGCCCCAGCGGCGCGCCTCGCTCTGGATGATCTCGTGAACCTGGCCGGGCGTCGGCTTGCTCCAGGGACGGAACGAGCGATGCACGACCTTCTTCTTGGCCGGCGTGTAGTGATCCACGCGTACCACGCTCGCCTGAGCCTGGGGCGGACCCGAGGCGGCGAATGCGATCGCAGGGATCGAGATCGCGGTGGCCGCGAGCACGATGGTTGTCGGTATGAGTCTTCGTCTGATCTTCATGGTTCAACCTCCTGTCGATGGGCGCATGGAGACGTCCGGACAGGAATCCGGCGACTACAGGCACGCCCGGCTACTGGCGTTGACGCAGCGCTTCTTGCGCGCGTAGGGAGGCTTCGGAGGGCGTCAACGTCAGTTGGAGCGGCCCTCCAGTGCTCCCGCGATGTCTACGTCAGCAGGCTCGGTGGGTGGTTCGTGTGCGCCCCGTCACAGTGCACGGGATGTTGCAGATGACGGACAGGGTCCTCGAACGGGTGAGGGCGATCCCGTACGGGCGCGTGACCACCTACGGGGACCTCTGGCCAGGCGCCCCGCGCGCGGCCGGAGCGGTGCTGGCGCACGCCGACGATCCAAGCCTGCCGTGGCAGCGCGTCGTGCGGGCCGACGGGTCACTGCCCAAAGGCGCGCGTCAGCGTGAGCTGCTGGAGGCCGAGGGCGTTCCGTTCAGGGGTCAGCGGGTCGACATGCAGGCCGCCTGGACCCCCGCTGACGGCGGGTTCTGACCCCTAGGGAGCGGCTATCTGGAGCACGAGCTTGCCCGTGTTCTCGCTGCGGAAGAGCTTCATGAGGGTGTCGAGGAAGTCCTCGATCGAGCCCTCGACGATCTCCTCACGGGTCTTCAGGCTGCCGTCAGCCAGCCAGCCGCCCATCTCCTTCAGGGCCGCGCCGTACTTGTCCACGTAGTCGAAGACCAGGAAGCCCTGCATCCGGGCTCGGCGCACCAGCAGCATCATGTAGTTGCTCGGCCCCTTCATCCCGTCGGCGGCGTTGTACTGCGAGATCGCGCCGCAGATGACCACCCGGCCGTGCCAGGCGAGGTTGGCCAGCGCCGCGTCGAGGATGTCGCCGCCGACGTTGTCGAAGTAGACGTCGACGCCGTCCGGGCACAGCTCGTGCAGGCGCTTGCCGACGCTCTCGCTCTTGTAGTCGATCGCGGCGTCGAAGCCGAGATCCTCGGTCAGCCAGGTGCACTTGTCGGGGCCGCCGGCGATGCCCACGACCTTGCCGGCGCCCTTCGCCTTGGCGATCTGGCCGGCCACCGAGCCGACAGCGCCCGCCGCTCCTGAGATCACGACCGTGTCGCCCTCGGCCAGATCCCCGACCTCGGTCAGCCCGAAGTAGGCGGTCAGGCCGGGCATGCCGAGCCCGCCGAGGTAGGTCGCGAGCGGAGCCATTCCGGTGTCGACCTTCTGGAGCGCGTCGGCCGGGGCGACCGCCTGCTCCTGCACGCCGAGCATGCCGACCACGTGGTCCCCGGGCGCGAGCTTGTCGCTGTTCGACTCCACGACCACGCCGGTGGTGCCGGCGCGCATCACGTCACCAATCCCGACGGGAGGGATGTACGAGGGCGCATCGCTCATCCAGCCGCGCATGGCCGGGTCGAGCGAGATCTGGAGCACCTTCACCAGCGCCTCGCCGTCGCCCGGCGCGGGCAGCTCCACCTCCGCGATCTCGAAGTTGTCGGAGGCCGGTTCGCCGACTGGGCGCTTTGCGAGCTGAAGTTGCCTGTTCACGGTTGCGACCCTACCGCCGCGGCGCTGCCGGGCCGAGCCGCTAATGCTCTGGCGGCTTATGCCGACCTTATCCTCGGACGTTGTACTCGCCCTGCATGGCCCGACTTCGCACTGTCATCGCCCTTTCGCTTGCGGCCCTGGCCGTGGCGCCGGCCTGCGCGCTCGCGAAGCCACGGGCGCAGGTGCTGCGCGATGTGGCCCCGCTCGGCACCCACTTCAAGGACCGCGTCATTTCGAGCAGCGCGCCCCTGGCTCACGCTTCGCTCGCCGCGACTGATTGGCAGTCCTACACGGCTCCGGACGGCATCAACGTCGCCGCTGCGATCTCGTCGCGCTATGCCACCACCCTCAGCGAGTCGGTCGTGCAGAGCTACGTCGACTTCCTCGATTCGCTCGACCACGGCCCGGAGCTGGGCACGCTGCGGATCTACATCGCGCCGCCCGACGAGGTGACCGCCGACTGCGGCGGCCAGGACGGCACGCTCGCGTGTTACGACTCCAACACCAAGATCATGTACGTGCCGGGTGAGGAGGAGGACACCGGCTCCTCGGGAGTGACGACGTCGTACGTGGTCGCCCACGAGTACGGCCACCACATCGCCGCCGCCCGCTCGAACCCGCCCTTCAACGCCTTCGCCTACGGGCCGAAGTACTGGGCGTCCTACGAGATGGTCTGCAACCGCGCCCAGCAGGGGCAGCTCGCGCCCGGCAACGAGCAGCAGTACTACCTCTCGAACCCCGGCGAGGGCTGGGCCGAGACCTACGCGCAGCTCAAGTACCCGGGCGTGGAGTGGCAGTACACGCCGCTGCTCCAGCCCGACGCGGGCGCTTTCGCAGCCGCCAAGCGCGACGTCCTGAACCCGTGGGAGGCCGGCGTGACCAAGCTCTTCAAGGGCAGCTTCGGGCGCGGTGGCACGAGCTCGAAGCGCTACAGCTTCGACCTGACGCTGGACGGTGCGCTGCGGATGACCCTGCACGGGCCGCGCGCGACGAACTACAACCTCAAGATCAGCTCGAACGGGCGCAGCGAAGGTGGCACGACCAGCTCTGGCAGCCGCGACAGCGTCAGCTACCAGGCGGCCTGCCGCCAGGACCAGCTGGAGCACGTCACGGTCGCGGTGAAGCGGGTGAAGGGCAGCGGCCCGTTCACCCTGCGCGTGAACTACGCCGGCTGATCAGTGCCGGCCAAGCACCGGGATCTCCCGGTGGTGCTTCGACGCGGCGCTCGCCGACGCGGGCTGCTTGACGCTCGACTGAGCCACCGGCGTGAGCGCCAGGAGCGCCTGCCAGGTGGCGGCGTCGGTCGTGCCGGTCACGGGGATGGCGTGCTGCGCCTGGAAGGTGCGCAGCGCGGTGTCGGTCGCGGCATCGAACTTGCCGCTGGCGGGCGTCGAGGGATCAGCCCCCGCGAGGTGCTCCTGCATCCAGAGCACCTCGTCGCCCTTGCCGCCCTTCTTCAGCAGCGGCCAGTCCTGGCTCGGCGCCACGCCCGTCAGCGGCTGGATCGGCGTGCCGATCGCCTCCCAGCCGCGGTCGCTCGATGCCTGCCAGCTCCACCAGGACAGGCCGCTCGAGCCGTAGAGCGCCGCGAGCTGGCGGAAGCGCGACATCTGCGCTGGCGGCGGGTCGTCGTAGCTCTGCCCGAGCGGGAAGATCGGCTTGCCGTAGATCTTGTTGTGCACGTAGGTGTGAGCCATCGCCGTGTCCACCGACGTCCCGATGTCCTTCCAGTAGACCTGCGGCAGGTTGAAGTCCGCGCCGTTCTGGAAGAAGACCGAGTAGGGGAGCCCCGGGTGGTAGTCGACGTAGGGGAACGAGGTGAGCGCGATCGGCAGGTTCGGCGAGACCTCGGAGCGCAGTCGCTTCATGTAGGTGAGCGCCTGCTTGTAGCGGCCCTCGTAGTCGGACTCGGCGTCGATCACCAGGCACTGGGCACCGGTCTGCGCCGCCTGGGCCCCGATGTCGGCCTCGTCGGTTGGCACCTTCCCGTAGACGAACTGCCAGGCGCACACGTTCAGCCCGCGCTGCTTGAGGCCACCGACGACCAAGGGGGAGAACTGCGACCAGTACGTCGCGCCGTCGCCCGACTTGATGAACACGGTCTTCACACCAGCCGCGTTGGCCCGCGCCGCGATCGCGTCCAGGTCGCCGCCCTCCGACTTGCTCAGGTACCAGATCCACATCCCGCTCCCGTCGAAGACGGTGCCGCTCGGGGTTGGCCCGCGGAGCACGTCCGCGAGCTTGACCACGTGGATGGGCCCGTAGGCGTTGGAGCGGCGGCCGTAGCGGTCCACTGCGCGGATGCGGCCCGAGGCCGACGACGGCGGGACGATCACCAGGAGCCCGATGCGGCTCTTGCGGATCTTCGAGGTGAGCGGCTTGCGCGACCTCGTCCTGCGCGGGAAAACCACCAGCTGGCCGCGCGCAAGGCCCGTGCCGGCGAGCACGAGCTTGCCGCCGGGCGCGACGTAACGCGGATTCTTCTGACAGTGGTTCGCGGGCACGCACTTGGCGCTGGCGATCCGGAGCGTGCTCGCCGCGGCGGGCGCGGCGGAGATCAGGAGCGCCAGCACAGCTGCTGCGACGAGACGCGGCATCCGTCGTCACGTTAGCCAGCCGCGATTCGCTCCACGCCGGCCAGCAGCCGCTCGATGTCTGCGGGCTCCGTGTAGTGGACGGCGCCCGCCCGAATCGCGCCGTCGGGTCCCAGGCCGAGGAAGCGGTGCAGCTCCCAGGCGTAGTAGTTGCCGTGCCACACCGCGATCTGGTCGTCCGCGAGCGAGCGCGCGACCTCGTCGGCTGGGCGGCCCCTGACCGAGAACATCACCGTCGGCGCGCGGTCCGCCGGCGCGCCATGCAGCTGGACTCCATCGATCGATGCCAGGCCGGCCAGCAGCACGCCGAGCAGGGTCTTCTCGTGGGCCTCGACGGCGTTCCAGTCGAGCTCCAGCAGGTATGCGGCGGCGGCCCGTATGCCCGCGATCGCCTCGAAGCTCTGCGTGCCCGTCTCCCAGCGGTCGGGCACCGAGTCCGGTGCGGGGCGCAGCTTGTCCGGGGCCAGCTCCTCCAGCAGCTCGGGCCGCGCGCAGAGGATGCCGGCGTGCGGGCCGAACCACTTGTAGGCCGAGCAGACGAGCACGTCGGTGTCGAGCGCGGCCACGTCCTGGCGCCGGTGCGGAGTGGCGTGTACCGCGTCGACGTAGGTGCGCGCGCCGGCGCTGTGAGCCGCCGCCACGATGGCCGCTACGTCGGGCACGGTGCCGACGGCGTTGCTCGCCGCGGTCACGGCCACCCAGCGCGTGCGCTCGGACAGCACTCGCTCGACGGCGGCCAGCGGCAGCTCGAGCGTCTCCGGGTCGGGCTCCGCGAAGCGCACCGTCGCGCCGGCGCGCTCGGCGGCGATCAGCCATGGCCGCACGTTCGCGTCGTGGTCCAGGCGGGTGCAGACGATCTCGTCGCCCTCCGAGAGCGCCCGTCCGGCGGCCGCCGCGAACGCGAGCGTCAGCGTGGTCATGTTCGGGCCGAACACGACGCCGCGCGGGTCTGCGCCGAGCAGCTCCGCCACGGTCGTCCTGGTCGAGGCGACGATCTCGTCGGTCGCCTCACCGGCGGCAAACAGGCCGCCGTGGTTGGCGGCGTGGCCCGAGCGCATCCAGTCGGCCATCGCGTCGATCGAGGCGTCGACCATCTGCGTGCCGGCCGGCCCGTCGAGGCGGACCCAGCCGTCGCGCAGGCCGGGGAAGCGGTCGCGATTCACCGGGCGTGAGACTATTCAGCCCCGGCATGGCTGACGCAGACGAAGAGGAGGCGGGGAAGACAAAGGCGGCGCTCGATCGCCTGGCGCGCACCGACGCGAGCCCGCAGTTCATGAAGGTGGCGCGCTGGGTGCGCCAGCGCCTGCCCGGCGACGCCGAGCTGGGCGACGCGCTCTCGACGACAGGCGACGAGCCCTCGCTGCTGATCGCCAAGCGGCTGTCCGAGCTGGGCGCCGAGCGCCCGAGCGCCACGCGCGAGCTCGGCCTCGGCGCGCTCCAGGTGTGGCAGGCGCTCTCGGAAGCGCAGGGCCGCGGACGCGGCCAGCGCGACGTCACGATCCTGTTCACGGACCTGGTCGAGTTCTCGGCCTGGGCGCTCGAGGTGGGCGATGACGACGCTCTCGCACTGCTGCGGCGCGTCGGCAGCTGCGAGGAGGAGGCGGTCACCGCCGAGGGAGGCGAGGTCGTCAAGCGGCTCGGCGACGGGATGATGGCCGCCTTCGGCGACCCGGCAAGCGCAGTTCGAGCCGCGCACGAGGCACGCGAGAACGTCGCGACGATCGTCGTCGACGGCTACCAGCCCCAGCTGCGCGCCGGGATCCACGTGGGCCGGCCGCGCAGGGTCGGCGGTGACTACCTGGGGGTCGACGTGAACGTGGCAGCGCGCGTGGCGAGCGGAGCGAAGCCGGGGGAGGTGCTGGTCTCGAGCGCCGTCTGCGACAAGCTCCCGGAGGGAGCGTTCACGACGAAGCGCCGCCGGCGGTTCAAGGCAAAGGGAGCGCCGAAGGAGCTCGAGGTGTTCTCGGTGGAGCCGGTGGGGTAGGGCGGTACGGGGGCTCGTTCGCATAGGCGCCCTGCCGCCCTGCCGCCGGCCCCGCTCTGCCGCCGGCCTTTCGCTCTGCCGCCGGCCTTTCGCTCTGCCGCCGGCCTTCCCCTCGCTGCGGTTTGGGAACTGCCTCGGCCAAGGGGTGGCTGGAGTGGCGGGGGCGTTCTCCCGCCGGCCATCTCGCTCCCGCCGGCCGCTTCGCCCTCGAATGCGCCGCAACCGTCAATAACTGTCGCTATGCGACACCAATTGACGGTTGCTCCCCGAAAGCCCAGCCGCTGCGATCAATAGTTCCCGCTATGCGGGAGCAATTGAACTTTGCTCCCGGACAGCGAGACCAAGAGCGGCTTCGCGCGCGAGCACCGATCCCTCTTGGTTGCCCAACGGAGGGTCGGTGCTCGCGAACCACGCCGCTCGGGGCCTAGCCCAAATCCCCCGTCCAGTTCCACAGCCGTAGCGCCCGCACCCCGTGCTCGGTGCCCACCACCGAAACCGACCCGGGACCGAGTATCAGCAACCGCCCGCTTGCCGCATCCAGACCGAGCAGCCGCGCCCCGAGCACCCGTGAGAAGTGGCCGTGGCCGAACAGCAGCACGTCGCCGTCGGCGCCTGCAAGCCCTTCGATGACCGCATCCGCACGAGCCCCGGCAGCTTCCAGAGACTCGCCGCCCGGTGTCCCGTCTTCCCACAGGAACCAATCGGGACGCTGCTCTCGGATCTGCTTCGTCGTCAGCCCCTCGTAGTCGCCGTAGTCGAGCTCAACGAGCCGCTCGTCGACGACCGCATCCGGAAACCCGGCCAGCTCCGCCGTCCTGCGCGCTCGCGCCAGCGGGCTCGTGAACACCGCCGCGAACTCCCGTCCGGCCAGCACGGGTGCAAGCGCTCGCGCCTGATCCTCGCCGGCCGCTGTCAACTCGACGTCGGTGCTACCCGTGTGCTGCCCGCTCAGCGTCCACTCGGTCTCGCCGTGGCGGACCAGCCAGACCTCGTTCAACCGACGACCGGCACCGTCCGCTCGTTGCCGAGCCGCGTCAGCGTTCGCTGCATGCTGCTGGTGACGAGCTTGTACGCCTCCGCGGGGTCCGGGTTGGCGCCGAGCTTCTGGCGCAGGTCGATCGGCTGGCCGACCGTGACCGTGATCTTCGCCGGGAGCGGAACGCGCAGCGGCATGTCCATGATCGTGCCGCCGAACGGAGGCCCGAGCACGGGCGGCAGCACCTTCAGCCGCAGAGTCTTGTCCAGCCGCAGCGCCTTCGCAAGCCGCCGTCCCTGGCCCAGGAACAGCGCAGTCTCCTGGCCGCCGATCGCCACGACAGGGACGATCGGGATGCCGTGCTCGATCGCCAGGCGCGCGAAGCCCTTGCGCCCGGCGAAGTCGATCTTCGAGGACTCCCACGACGGCCGGTAGGTCTCGTGATCGCCGCCCGGGTAGACGAGCAGGGCAGCGCCCAGCTCGATCGCGCGCTCCATGTTCTCCGGTGATGCGGGGACCGTTCCCCAGCGCGAGACCATCGCGCGCGCACCCGGGACCTTGAACACCAGGTCGTGCGCCAGTTGATGGAAGGTGCGGTTCGGCCCGAAGTGCTCGTAGAACGCCGCCGCGAACACGAACGTGTCGGAGATGAGCGTGCCGCCGGAGTGGTTGCCGACTAACAGCACCGGGCCTTCGGCCGGGATGTTCTCGATGCCGCGCACCGTGGCGCGGTGATAGATCTCCGCGAACGCCTTCATCCCCGGCAGCGTGCGCCGGATGTGCTCGGGGTCGCGGCGCTCGAACCAGTCGAGCGGCTCCGACCCGTCGACCAGCGACTTGAAGTCGGACGCGATCGCCCGGCTGGTTGTGGCAAGCGAGTCGGCCTGCCGCAGCAGGCCGACCATCGCCTCGCCAGGGCCCGGCGTCATGCCGTTGCCCGGATGTCCTTCTCCGGCTTCCCGTTCGGGTTGGCGCGGCGCTTGCCGTTCTCGCCAGCCGACGCGACGTCCTTGTCGCGCTTGGTCTCGATGCCCTCGGGCTGAGGCTGGATCATCGGCCCGTCACCCGACGGGTCGATGATGCCCTCCTCGATCCACTTGTAGCGGCCGTCCAGCACGCCGAACGCGCGCTTGGTGTTCAGGTCGTCGTCGTTGGCCCACAGCTCCGTGAAGAGCTGATCGGTACGCCGCCGTGCCTGGTTGCAGAACAGGTCCGCCAGCTCGCGTGCCTGCTCGGCGCGCTCCGGGTGCTCGCCCTCGATCGTCTTCGCGTAGACGCACGCGGCGGCGATCGCGTAGAGCTCCGAGCCGATGTCCACGATGCGGCCGAGGAACGCCTGCTTGCGCTCCATCTTGGCCTGGTAGCGCGTCATCGCGTAGAACGTGGCGCGCGCCTGCTTGCGCGAGGCACGCTCGACGAAGCGCAGGTGCTCAGCGAGCGGGCCGAACTCGGAGTACGAGCCCGGACGCTGACCGTCGCCGACGACCAGCTTGGGCAGCCAGCCGGCGTAGAACTTCCCGGCGCCGACCGCGGCCTTCGCCTTGTCGGCCAGCTCGGTGTCGGGCTCGAGGATGTCGCCCGCCACCTGGAGGTGCTGGTCGACCGCCTCGCGCGCGATCAGCAGGTGCATGACCTCGGTCGAGCCCTCGAAGATGCGGTTGATCCGCATGTCACGGAACGCCTGCTCGACCGGCACCGGCTTCTCGCCGCGCGCCTTGAGCGACTCGGCCGTCTCGAAGCCGCGGCCGCCGCGAATCTGGACGAGGTCGTCGACTACCCGCCAGCCCATCTCGGACCCGAGCAGCTTCGCGATCGCAGCCTCGATGCGGATGTCGTTGCGCTTGTCGTCGGCCAGGCGGCTGGTCACGTCCAGCATCGCCTCGAGGCCGAACGCGGTCGCCGCGATGTAGCTGATCTTGTGCGCGACCGCCTCGTGCTTGCCGACTGGCTGGCCCCACTGCACGCGCTCGTTGCCCCACTCACGCGCGATCTTCGTGGCCCACTTCGCCACGCCGACGCAGATGGCCGGCAGCGCGATGCGGCCCGTGTTCAGCGTGGAGAGCGCGATCTTCAGTCCCTCGCCCTCCTTGCCGATCAGGTTGGCCTTCGGGATGCGCACGTTGTCGAAGCGAGTGACCGAGTTCTCGATCCCGCGCAGCCCCATGAACTTGTTCCGGTGCTCGACCGACACGCCGTCGAGGTCGGTCGGGACGATGAACGCGCTGATCTTCTTGCCCACGCGCGCCATGACCACGACCACGTCGGCGATCACGCCGTTGGTCGCCCACAGCTTGAGGCCGTTGATCACGTATTCGTCGCCGTCCGGCTCGGCCGTCGCGCCCAGGCGGGCGGGGTCCGAGCCCACGTCGGGCTCGGTGAGCATGAACGCGGAGATGTGGGTGGTGGCGACCTTCGGCAGCCACTCGCGCTTCTGCTCCTCGGAGCCGAACATGCGCAGCGGCTCCGCCAGGCCGATCGACTGGTGAGCCGACAGCAGCGTGGCGAGCGAGCTGTGGTACACGCCCGCCATCATCAGCGCCTTGTTGTAGTAGACCTGGCTCAGGCCGAGGCCGCCGTACTCCTTGGCGACCTTGATGCCGAGCGCGCCGATCTCCTTGAGGCCCTCGATGACGTGGTCGGGCAGCTTCGCGTCGCGCTCGATCTCGAGCGGGTCGACGTGCTCCTCGAGGAACGCACGCAGCTTCGAGATGAAGGTCTCACCGTCCTCGACGCGCTGGGCGTCGAGCTTGGGCTGCGGGTAGATCAGGTCGAGGTTGAAATTGCCGAGGAAGAGTTCTTTGCCGAAGCTCGGGAGCGTCCACTCCGTCTCGCGTGCCGCCTCTGCGACGTCGCGGGCTTCCTTCTCACTGACTTGGGATGACATGCTGTCAAAGTACCCGCGAGGCCGAGTTTTTTAGTCCTCCACGATCCGGCTCCAGCTCTCGGGATCCGTCAGCCCTTCGGTGAGCAGCAGGAAGACGCTGGTGTCCGGCCCGATGGAGAGCGCTTCCCGTGCGTGACCATCCGCACAGAGCGCCAGACCGGCGCCGACGGTACCGCCGCTGACCTCGCCCGCGCGCACGCCGGCGGCCGCCAGGCGGCGCATTCCCTCCTCGGCCCAGCCGTCGGCGATCGCCGTGAAGGCGTCGAAGCGGTCGCGCAGCACGGGCCACGCCAGCTGCGAGACCGTGCCGGCGTTCAGCCCGGCCATGATCGACTCGTGCGGGCCCGCCACGGTGACCGGCTCGCCGGCGCGGATCGACTCGAGCGCGCAGGCGGCCGTCTCCGGCTCGACCCCCACCAGTCGCGGCTGCTCGCCCGGCCAGTGGCGGGCCGCGGCGACAGCCAGCGACCCGACGCCGATCGGGATCAGCGCCAGATCGGGGACCGCACCAGCCAGCTGCTCGTCGGCCTCGCGGAAGATCGTCTCGTAGCCCTCGACCACCCAGCGCGGCACGTCCTCGTAGCCGGGCCACGACGTGTCGGAGAGCACCACGTGGGTCGCGTCTGCCATCGCTGCCGCGTGCTCGACGGCCTCGTCGTAGCTGCCGGCGAGCTCCTCTACCTCGGCGCCCTCGCCGGCGATCCCATCCACGCGCGCGCGAGCCGTCCCGGCCGGCACCAGGATGTGCGCCGCAAGCCCACGCAGGCGCGCCACGCGGGCGACCGCGCGGCCGTGGTTGCCGTCGGTGGCGGTGACCAGCGTCAGGCCGGCGGCGTCGCGGCCGTCGAGCAGGCGCTCCGCGGCCCACGACGCCCCGAGGATCTTGAAGGCCGGCAGCCCGAAGCGCTCGGTCTCCAGCTTCAGCACCACTCGCGCGACGCCCATCGCAGCGGCGAGCTCGGGCGAGTCGACCAGTGGGCTCGCCGCGTAGCCGGGCAGCGTGCGGTGAAACGCCGTCGCGTCGTCGCCGGCCGGCGCGTCCTGGATCAGCTCGCGCCGGTGCGCATTCGTGAGGACCTCGAATGCCATCGCGTCGGTAGGGTCGCACGCTTGAGCGGCCACCTGCTCAAGGAGGTGACGATCCCGATCTTCTCGGGCTTCATCGGCTACGCGACCAACTGGAGCGGCGTCTGGATGCTCTTCAACCCGATCGAGTTCAAGGGCTTCCACCTGCCCGGCTTGCGACCGCTCGTCCACGTCATGCCGCGCCGCATCCAGCAGATCCCCGGCTTCATGGAGGGCGGCGTCGGCTGGCAGGGGATCATCCCCTCGCGCGCCGCGAAGATGGGCTCGATCGCGGTCGACAAGGGCATCGCCAAGGTCGGCTCGCCCGCTGAGTTCTACGAACAGCTCGACCCGGAGCGCGTGGCCGAGCAGATCCTCGAGAGCTCGCGCGCCGACATGCGCGAGCTGGTCGACCGGATCATGGAGCGCGAGCACCCGCAGCTGTGGCGTGACCTTCCCGAGCGCGTGCGCGAGGCGGTGCACGAGCGCGTACAGGAGCAGCTGCCCGACATCGTGCGCGAGGTAACCAAGCGGATCGGCGACAACATCGACGACCTGCTCGACGTGAAGCTGATGGTCATCCGCGAGATCGAGGCGCACCCCGAGCTCGCCAACCGGATCTTCCTCGACGTCGGCAAGCGCGAGCTCGACTTCATCGTCCGCTTCGGCGGCGCGTTCGGCTTCATCTGCGGCTTCCCGCTGATCCTCGCCACCAACGCGCTGCCGCACTGGTACGTGCTGCCGATCCTCGGCACGATCGTGGGCTACACGACCAACTGGCTCGCGATCTGGATGATCTTCGAGCCGAACGACCCGCGCCGCGTCGGCCGCTGGACGCTGCAGGGCCTGTTCCTGAAGCGCCAGCCCGAGGTCTCCGACGTCTACGCGTCGATCATCGCCGACGACATCGTCACGGTCGCCAACATCGGCAGCGAACTGCTCACCGGCCCGCGCTCGGACCGCACGCGCGCGCTCATCGAGGACTCGCTGCGCCCAGCGGTGGATCGCGCCACCGGGGCGGTGCAGCCACTGGTGCGGATGGCCGTCGGCCCGCGCGAGTACGACGCGATCCGCGACTCGCTCGCGGTCGAGGGCGTGAACTACACGATGACCCCGCTCCAGGACGAAGCGTTCAACCGCGAGCAGAGTGGCAACATCAGGAAGTTGATTGGAGAGCGAATCCGGGAAATGTCCTCGCGTGACTTCGCAGAGCTTCTGCGATCAGGCATGCGCGAGGACGAGTGGCTGCTCGTGCTGCACGGCGCCGTGCTCGGCTTCGGAGCGGGGCTCGTGCACCTAGCCATCTTCGGCGTGTGATGGCGGACGCTTCCAACAACGGGTTCGACGCGGACACGCAGCGCCGGCGCGAGCGGCTCGACGTCAGCCTGCTGCGCGCCACGCCAACACTCGCTCGCCTCGCGGCCGGCGCGTACGTGCGCACCGCTCAGTGGAGCCTCGCCACCAGCGTGCGCGTGGGCACGCGAATCGTGCGTGCAGCCGCCTCCGGCGAATCGCCCGCGCAGCTCATGCAGGACGCCGGCGAGGAGGTGCGCGGCCACGCGCGTCACTTCCTGGGCATGGCGGACGGCAGCGACCCGCTTGCGACCGAGACAGTGCCGGAGCCGCCGGCCGAGGTGCGGCTGCGCGAGCGCGGCGCCGAACTGCTCGCTCAGTCGGCCGACGTTCGCTACACGGAGCCGGCGCACCCCGCGTTCGAGCGCATCCTCGAGGAGCTCGCACCCGACGAGGCGCGCATCCTGCGGCTGCTGTGCACGAGCGGGCCACAGCCCGCGGTCGACATCCGTGAGTCCAGGCCGTTCGGGATCGCAGCGCAGCTGATCGAGGGGGGCCTGACGATGATCGGCTCGGAGGCCGGTTGCCGCTGGCCCGATCGCGTGCCGGCCTATCTGGACAACCTCTCGCGTCTGGGCCTGGTCTCGATCTCGCGCGAGCCGCTCGAGAACCCGATGAGCTACCAGGTGCTCGAGGCCCAGCCCGAGGTGCTGACCGCCATGGGGCGGACACGATCGAAGACCGTGCGGCGCTCGATCCGCCTGACGCCGTTCGGCGACGACTTCTGCGACGTCTGCCTGCCGATGCACACGGCCGAGATCGACGCGCTGGCCAACGACGTCTGAACTACGCCGCAAGGGGGAGAGATGGATCGCTACGACGAGCTCTGCGCAGAGCACGAATGGAACGTCCCGGAGCGCTACAACATCGCTGCGGACTGCTGTGACAAGCACCCGCGCGAGAAGCTCTGCATGGTCCACGAGCGCTTCGACGGACAGCGCCGCGAGCTCACCTGGGGCGAGCTCCAGGACCTCTCGAACCAGGCCGCGAACCTGCTGGCCGCGCAGGGTGTTGGCCGCGGCGACCGCGTGGCGGTCGTGCTGCCACCCACGCCCGAGACGGCGGCGATCTTCTTCGGCACCTGGAAGCTCGGCGCGATCCTGCTCTCGATGTCGGTGCTCTACGGCGACGACGGCATCCGCCACCGCCTCGAGGACTCACAACCGCGTGTGCTGGTCACCGACTCAGACAACGCGGCGCGCTTCGAGTCGCCGCTCGTGCTCGATGCGGCGGCGCTGGCCGAGCAGCCGGTCGAGTTCGATCCGGTCGACACCTCGGCCGACGACCCGGCGCAGCTCTACTACACCTCGGGCACGACGGGGATGGCGAAGGGCATCATCCACGCCCACCGCTACCTGCTGGCGCACGAGGAGTTCATCTACTGCCACGAGGTCGAGGACGGCGAGCGCTTCCACGGCATGGGCGAGTGGGCCTGGGCGGCCGGCATCGCGCCGCTGCTGGGCCCGTGGCGCCTCGGCGCGGTGCAGTGCGTCTACCAGCGCGAGGGCGGCTTTGACCCGCACAAGCAGCTCGACTTCCTCTCGCGCAACGAGGTGACGAACGTCTTCACGACCCCGACGGCGATGCGCTCGATGATGTCGACCTCAGACGCCGGCACGCGCTACCCGTGCGACTTCCGTCGCGTCTGCTCGGCGGGCGAGCCGCTCAACCCCGAGGCGATCCGCTGGTTCCGCGAGCAGTACGGGCTGACGGTGCTCGACTACTACGGGCTTACCGAGTCCTACCCGCTGGTGGCGAACTATCCGTGGATGGACGTGCGCGAGGGCTCGATGGGGCGCCCGATGCCCGGCTGGGATGTGCGCCTGCTCGACGAAGACGAGCGCGAGGTGGAGCGTGGCGAGCGTGGCGAGATCTGCCTCCGCGCGCGCTCGAACCCGCACTACCCGCTCGGCTACTGGAACAACGAGGAGGCCGCCGAGGAGACCTTCGGCGGCGAATGGTTCCACTCGAAGGACGCTGCCGTGATGGATGCGGACGGCTACGTCTGGTACGCGGGGCGCGCCGACGACGTGATCATCTCGGCGGGCTATCGGATCGGGCCGTTCGAGGTGGAGTCGGCGTGCATCGAGCACCCCGCGGTCAGGGAGGCGGCCGCGGTCGCCTCACCGGACGAGCGCCGCGGCAACATCGTCAAGGCGTTCGTCGTACTCGTCGAAGGTCACGAGCCGAGCGACGATTTGGCCAGCGAGATCTCGCAGTTCGTGCGCGGCCGGCTGTCGCAGTACGCCTACCCGCGGAAGATCGAGTTCGTCGACGACCTGCCGAAGACGCTCACGGGAAAGATCCGCCGGATCGAGCTGCGCGAGCGCGAGCGTGACGCGCAGCCTGCGAGCTAGCGCACTCGCGCTGGCATGCACGCTCGCGGCGTGCGGCGGCGGGGGAGGCACCGTTCCGTCGCATGTCGACACAAGCCCCGTCCACGACCCCGCGGGGTGCCCGCGCGTGCCCGGCCACCAGGAGATCGCCGGGGAGCTGGTCGACATCCCGAAGATGCTGCCCGTGCACCCGCCGCTGCTGGTGGCCTTCCACGGCCTGCACGAGTCGGCCGACTATCTGGCCGGCGAGACGGGCTTCGACGACGTGGCCGCAAAGCACGGCTTCCTGGTCGCATATCCGAATGCGCTCCGCGGCCAGCGCTGGCAGCTAAGCCGCCGCGACGGGAACGGCGACGTGGCGCACATCCGCTCGTTCATCAAGGCCGTGGTCACGCGCCTGTGCGCCGATCCCCGCCGCGTCTACCTGACGGGTTTCTCGAACGGCGCCGGCTTCGCCTACCGGGCCGGCTGTGCGCTGGCCGGCCAGGTCGCAGCGATCGCACCGGTGTCCGGCAGCTACCGCACCCAGGACCCGTGCCCGGCGGGCACGCGCGCAATGCCTGCGCTCGAGATCCATGGCCGCGACCCGTGGACCGCGACCGTGCCGAAGCTGATCGCCCAGACGACGACGCGCAACGGCTGCGACGTGCGCCCGCGGACGCACCATCCGTCACCAGGCGTGACGCGCACGATCTGGCCCGGCTGCGACGTGCAGCGGATCTACAACCGCAACATCGGCCACGAGTGGCCCAAGCTCGGGCCCTACAACACGAGCGAAGTGGTCTGGAGCTTCGTCAGCCGCTTCCCGCGCTAGCCCGCCGCGTGGCTTGCCCGTCGCGGGCACCACGGGTTGGCCGGCACGCCGGCGCAGGGGTTCTTCATCCCCGCGAGCTTCGGCAGCTTGTGCACCTTGATGTTGGTCGTGCGCGGGTAGTGGTGCGTCGCGTCGTCTGCACACGGGCCGGTCAGCTCGCTCGCGCAGATCGCCTGCTGGGCCAGTTCGCTCGTTAGGTCGTCGCCGTGGTTCGCCGCCATGCAGTCGGTGTGCGTCGCCTGGAGGTCTGACGGCTCGCTCGTGACCGCGCTGCCGTCGGTGTGAACGTTGTCGTGCCAGCAGTTGCCAGGCGTGTTCTGGCCTGAGATGTCAGCCAGGTCGCCATTGGTCGGGTTGCCGAAGAAGCCGTTGTTCGCCAGCTTGTTCCCGATCACGTCGTTGTCCCAGTCGTCGAAGTAGCAGGACACGGTGCCGTCGGAGTTCTTCGTCTCGGCGCCGCCGGTGCAGTGCGCCACCTTCGGTGGCTTGCGCACGTCGGGGAAGGGAGCCATCACGATCCCCCAGGCGCCGTTGTGCTCGACCCGGTTCCCGGTGACCCGGTTGTGGCGACCGCCGGTGACGATGATGCCCACGCCCACGATCCTCAGGCCCTCGGGCTTCGAGGGCACGTTCGGGTTGTTGTTGTCGTGCACGTAGTTGTTCTTGAACGTCGATCCCAGCTGCGGGCTCGGAGCGTCGTCGTTGTTCTCCGAGTCGGTGGAGATGCCGGTGAAGTTCTGGTCGAACTCCGAGTTCTCGATCGTCACGCCGGACGAGTTGGTGCCCGAGTAACCGAGCGTGTTGTAGTCGCCCTTCAGGCGGTTGAGCGTGGCGCGGCACGGGTGGCAGGCGCCGACGTAGAACGCCGCATCGTTCATGTTGGTCCCGTACGAGTTGGAGAGCACGCCCGGGCCCTTCGCGTTCGACGCGAAGATGCCGTAGGTGGCCTGCGGCTTCTTCGGGTCGAAGAAGGTCGAGGTGGTCGACAGGTACGAGCCGTACCAGCTGCTCATGCCGATCTTGCCGCTGCCGTCACCGCCGTTCCACCAGATCTGGTTGCCCTCGCCCAGGAAGTTGCAGGCGGTCAGGTTCTCGATGTAGACGCCGTTGGCCTTGTCGACCACGATGCCGTTGCCCTCGTCGCCGCGGTTGAAGACCTGGTCCTTGGCCTTCGAGCTGCACGCAGGCCCCGACTTGGTCCCATCCACGATCACGCCTGTGCGTGACATGCCGCGCAGGTGGAGGTTGTTCGTGGTGATCCGCACTGGCGCCTTGTAGTCGCCTGGCGCTATCAGGATCCAGTCGCCGGCATGCGCCGCGTCAACTGCTTTCTGGATCGTCTTGTAGGTGCCGTTCTTTCCGACCCTGAGAACCCGGTGGCTCTTCGCAGGTGCGGCCGCTGCGACCGCAAGTGCGAGTGCCGCCACCGCCGCGAGCAATGCAAAGGCGTAGCGCATGCGCTGACCCTAACGCTTGCATCTGGGGGAAGGCGGCAGGTACGTTGCCTACATCAGCTCCTGGGCTCGCACTGTGCACAGGCTGGTCACCACATCCGCGGTAGCACTGCTGCTCGCGCTGCCTGTCTCTGCCCACGCCGCCGACGGGCTGCTCGAGACGATCACGGTAGATCCGGCGGCCACCACCCTCACGCAGGGCAAGGTCACGCTGAAGGAAGGCACGCGCTACTCGCTCGAGGTCACGGGCACGCAGTCGGTCGTCGGCAAGGAGGGCTTCGGCTTCCGCTACGACGCGCTCTGGTGCTACGAGGGCGTCGGGTTCGACCACCCGGAGTGCAGCTCGCCGACGCGCGGCGACGGCGAGTTCATGGTCGCGGTCGGCTCAGACCATCCCGACGCCGTCGACCGCTTCCAGTCAACGGCTCCGCACGACCGCACGCGCGACCTGGCCTACGACCCCAACCACAGCTACTCGATGGGGTTCTTCCCGCCCCAGACCGGCGTGCTCACCGCCGGAGGCTCCGACGCCTGGAGCCAGTGCAAGGCGGCGCCGCACCCGTGCGAGGACACGGTGTCGGGCAGCTTCACGATCAAGATCTTCGGGCCGGCATCGAGCGGCGGCGGTGGAACCGGCGGCGGAGGAGGTGGAGGCGGCGGCGGCGCCTGCGACTCGAGCGCCTTCGCGCGCGTGGCCAAGGTCTGCGGGACCGCTGACCTGCCGTTCGGCACCGCTGCGGTGCTGCCCGCGCCGGCACCGGGCGCCGCCACCGACATCAGTTCCGGCGCGCTGCCGGCGGGCGCGAAGGGCGTTGCTGTCGACGTCGACTTCACCGACGCCGACGTCGACCGCTTCATCGCGATCCTGACCTTCGCGAAACAGCAGAGCTTCAAGAGGCGCTCGAAGCTGCTGAACACCCTGCTCGGAGGCTGTTACTTCATGACCGCCGGCGCCGCCACCGCGGTGCCCGGGAACCTGATCGTTGCCGCCGGAGGCGCGATCGCGGTCGGCTGCCTCGAATACATCGACCGCCATCACCTCCTGGATGCGCGCGTCCGCACGTCCGCCGCGGGCTGCCGGAACTCGGTCGTCCCGGTCTGGCGCTCGGGCTCGCATCCGAGCAAGAGGGCACGCAGGCTCGCGCTGGCCGCGTTCAAGGCCACGGCCGCGACCTCCTGCAAGGCACGCTCGGGCCACGGCTTCACGATCAAGGTCGCCGCTCGCGGGAAGACGTCGATCAAGACCATCGTCGGCAAGCACGCGACCGCGGTCGTCGAGCGCCGTCCTCACGCGGGAAAGAGCGACGGGCCGAACCCGCGCATGACCGTCAGCTGGCGCAGGTCTTGAACGGGAAGCGCAGCTTGCGCGTGAACTTGGTCTTCCTGAAGCGCTTCGGATAGCGCTTCACGAGCGACTTCGGCACCTGCATGCTCACGGTCGCGCGCAAGACGTGTGACCCGGGCTTCAGCACGAGTCCCGACACGAAGATCACGTAGGGACGGCGGTTGTCCGAGCCCGCGGTGCCGCCGTCGAGCGAGAACTTCACGAGCTTCACGCGCGAGACCCGGTTCACGATCAGCCCGGCGCGTGTCTTCTTGAGCGCCACGCCGAAGCGGTGCTTGAAGTTGCCGATCCGCAGGCAGCCGAACTGCTGGAGGTCGGAGGGCCCGCTGAAGCACACATTGGGCGGAGCGGCCGTGCAGCTGCCGGGTGGCTGGGTCACGGACTTGGGCGGCGGGGCTGCCGGCTTCTCGCCGAGCTTGACGATGCGCGAGTTCGCCTCGTCGACCACGAACACGTTGCCGTTAGCGTCGGCGGCCACGTCGGTGGGGCTGCCGAACTGCCCGGGCCCGCTGCCGGCGCTGCCGAACTTGGCGAGGAAGGTCCCGTCGGGACTGAACTTCTGGATGCGGCCGCCGGAGGGATCGGTCGCCCAGACGTTGTCCTGCGAGTCGACGGCGATGCCGCCCGTGCCGATCGCGAACTGCCCGTCGCCGGAGCCCCGCGAACCCCACTTCGTCACGAACTGGCCGGTCGGCGAGAACTTCTGGATCCGCACCAATGTCGAGTCCGTGATGTAGACGTTGCCCTGCGAGTCGGCCGCAGGTTGTGTCTGCCCTGACGAGCTGAAGTTGCCGTCGGAGTCGTTGAAGTCGCCCCACTTCGCAACCTGGTTGCCCTGCGGGTCGAACTTCTGGACGAACGCGCCCGGGCCGCTTCCGCCGGTGACCACGATCACGTTGCCCTGCTTGTCGGCGGTCAGGTCGTGGATGTTCTGAGGGAACTGCTTGAAGACCGACTGGAACTGGCCGTCGGCACTCCAGTGCTCCACCTGAGGCGTGCTCTGGTGGTCGGCCACGTAGATGCCGCCGGCCGGGTCGGCGCCGATGCCGTCGAGGCTTGCGAACTGGCCCTGCCCCGCGCCTGGCGACCCGAACGCGAGCAGGAACTTGCCGTCGTTCGAGAACTTCTCGATGCGCCCGTTGCCGTTGTCCTCGACGAACACGTTGCCGGCGCTGTCGGCAACGATCCCGCTGATGCCGCCGGCGAACTGTCCCTCAGCGGTCCCGAGCGTTCCCCACTGCGTGATGAAGCCGAAGTCGGCCGCCGCCGGCGCCGCCGTCGCAAGGGTGACCAACAGCAGCGCCAGGCAGACACTGCGCATGGCGCGACCCTAACGCCTGCGCGCGCTCTTCTCCAGCGACGGGTTGTCCCAGCCCGTGTCAGCCGGGTTGACGGTGGTTCCCGGCGGCACGATCGCGTCGATCCGGTCGAGCACATCGTCGGAGAGATCAACTTCGGCTGCGCCTATCTGTGACTCGAGCTGCTCCATCGTGCGCGGACCGATGATCGGCGCGGTCACCGCTGGGTGGCGCATCACGAACGCGATCGCCATGTGGATGAGGGAGATCCCCGCCTCCTCGGCCAGCAGCGCCAGCTCCTCGGTCGCGTCGAGCTTGCGCTGGTTGCCCGGGAGGGACAGGTCGTAGCGCTGGGGCAGGCGCTGTGCGCGCGCGGACTCCGGCGCATCCTTGCCCTTGCGCCAGCGGCCGGTGAGCCAGCCGCCTGCGAGTGGGCTCCACGGGATCACGCCCATGCCGTAGCGCTGGCAGGTGGGGAGGACGTCGTTCTCGACCTGACGGATCAGCATCGAGTACGGCGGCTGCTCGCAGACGAAGCGCTCGCGGCCGCGCTCCTTCGCCATCCACTGCGCCTCGACGATCTGCGACGGCGGGAAGGTCGAGGAGCCGATGTAGCGCACCTTGCCGGCGCGGACCAGGTCGGTCAGCGCGCCAAGCGTCTCGTCGATGTGCGTGTCCTGCTCGGGACGATGGATCTGGTAGAGGTCGATCCAGTCGGTCTGGAGCCGCCGCAGGCTGTTGTCAACCTCCTTGACGATCCAGCGACGCGAGTTCCCGAACTCGTTCGGGTCGTCGCCCATCATGCCGTGCACCTTGGTGGCCAGCACCACGTTGTCGCGGCGGCCCTTCAGCGCCTTGCCGACGATCTCCTCGGACTCGCCGCGTGAGTACACGTCGGCCGTGTCGATGAAGTTGATCCCGCCGTCGAGCGCGGCGTGAATGATCCGGATCGACTCGTCGTGGTCGGTGTTGCCCCAGTCGCCGAACATCATCGCGCCGAGACAGAGCGGGCTGACCTTGACTCCGGTCACGCCGAGATTACGAAGCTGCATGGCACCTCACCTGGTAGATCGACGTGAAGCCCGTCTCGAAGCCGTTGCGCGCGGCGCGCAGGTACAGGCGCCAGACACGCGCCCGCTCGCCGCCGGCAAGGCGGGTGGCCTCGTCGATGTTGTCGTCGAGGCGGCGTGCCCAGTGGCGCAGCGTCTCGGCGTAGTCGTCGCGGAAGCCCTCGACGTGGTGGATCTCGAAGCTGGCGCGCTCCAGCGCGAGCGTCACGCGCGAGAGGTGCAGCGGGTCGGCGTCCGGGAAGACGTAGCGCTCCGAGAACGGCCCCGCCGGCGGATCGCTGTGGCGCAGCCGCGCGATGCCGTGGTTCAGCACGCGGCCGCCGGGCTTGACGAGGTTGTGCAGCTGCTGCGCGTAGGTGTCGATCTGAGCCTCGCCGACGTGCTCGACCATCCCGATGCTCGCGATCGCGTCGTAGGTCTCACCGTGCAGCTCGCGGTAGTCGGCCACCCGGATGTCCACAAGTGAGGCGACGCCCGCCTCCTTGGCTCGCTTGCGCGCGAGCTCGGCCTGCGGCTCGCTGAGCGTGATCCCGGTTACCTGGACGCCGTAGTTCTTGGCAGCGTGGGTCACCCAGCTGCCCCAGCCGCAGCCGACGTCGAGCACGCGCTGGCCCGGCGCGAGCGCGAGCTTCTTGCAGACGAGGTCGAGCTTGGCGAGCTGCGCCTGCTCGAGCGTCTTCGCGCCGCGCGAGAAGATCGCGCAGCTGTAGGCCATCGTCTCGCCCAGGAACAGCCCGAAGAACTCGGGCGGGAGGTCGTAGTGGTGGCGCACCGAGCGCCGGTCGCGCGTGACGCTGTGCAGGCGCCCCTTGGGCCTCAGCTCCGACTCCGGTGGCGCGGGCGGCACCATCGGGCCGGCTGCCTTCAGCGCCGCGAGTGCGAGCTTCGCCTGCGCGCGCTTGTCGACCGGCGGCGGCTGCCAGCTGCCCACCACCCGCATCGCGCCATCCAGATCGTCGACGGCGATGTCGCCGGTCACATACGCGCGCCCGATGCCGAGCTGGCCGGGGGCGCGGAGGGCATGGCCGATGGCCTTGCGCGAGTTCAACTTGAAGGTGGGGCCGCCGCCGTTCGTCGGTGGCAGCTCGGAGCCGTCCCAGAACTCGATCCGGAACGGCCGCTCTGGGAACACGCGCGCGATTTCCTCGCGCAGAGGGGCAGGACTGGGCATGTTCCGACGATAACGAGGCGCGCTCGCGGCGAGCGGCCGCCGCGCGCGATGCATGGCGACTCGCCGGCCCGGGCACAAGGAGCGCATGGGGAGGGGGATGCTGATCGCCGTTGCCTGTGCGGCCGCCGTCGCCGTCGCCGCGCCTTACGCGATCGGGTCGGAGCCGGCGAACGTGCCGTGGCCCGACTACCTCCCGGCCCTTCCGTCGGCCAACTCGGTCCAGCCCGGCAGCGTGCCTTACTGCCGCAAGCCCACGGTCCGCTGCATCGACACCGAGGTGAAGCGCCTGAAGGGCGCCCAGCGCACGTTTGGCTGTGACCACCGCGGCGTCTTCGCCACTACCTACCTCGAGCTGACGCGGCAGCTGCGCGCAACGCTGCGGGCGCGCCCGCGCTTCTTCGCCGATGCGCGTTATCTCTACACCGAGGACGCGCTGTTCGCCGACATCTACTTCAACACGCTCAAGCGCTACGCCAAGGGCAAGCCGGTCGATCCCGCGTGGCAGATCGCATTCGATGCCGCGCGCAGTGCGGACGTGAATGGGGCTCAGGACATGCTGCTCGGGATCAACGCCCACGTGCAGAACGACATGCCGTTCGTGCTCGCGGCGCTCGGCCAGCGGACCAAGCGCGGCACCACGCGCAAGCCGGATCACGACAAGATGAACGAGGTTCTCGACGCCGCCTACGCCCGCGTCGTCGACCAGGTCCGCGACCGCTTCGACCCGCTGATGGCCGATACCAACCCACCGTGGACGAACGGGGACGACGCGGCCGGCATGGAGCTCGTCAAGGAGTGGCGCGAGCAGGTGTGGCGCAACGCCGAACGGCTGCTCGCGGCAAAGACCCCGGATGAGCGCCGGCAGGTGAGCGATCAGATCCACCAGTACGCCGCGGGCTGGGCGCGCTCCATCGCCAACCCGGTGCAGGTCCCCGGCTACCGCACGCAACGCGACGCCTACTGCACGGCATCTCTGCAGTCTCAATCCTGACCAGCGATACTCGCGCGCATGCCTCCGCGCGCCGGTGTCGACCTTGGCGGCACCAAGATCCAGACCGTCGTCGTGGACGGCCGCGACAAGGTCATCGGGCAGTCGCGCGTCCCGACGCCGACCACGGGCGGCCCGGAGGAGATCGTCGACGCGATCGCGCGCTCACTCGGCGCCGCCGCGGACGAGGCGGGGCTGGCGACCGACTCGCTGATCGGCGTGGGGGTGGGCGCGCCGGGCGGCATCGACCCCGACAAGGGCCTGCTCATCAACCCGCCCAACCTGGACGGCTTCGACGGCGAGTTCCCGCTCGGCCCCGAGCTCGAGCAGCAGCTCGGCACGCGCGTGCGCCTGGGCAACGACGTCAGCGTGGCCACCGAGGCCGAGTTCCGTATCGGCGCGGGCAAGCCCTACGACTCGATCCTCGGCGTCTTCTGGGGCACGGGCGTGGGCGGCGGGATCATCCTCGGCGGCGAGCAGTGGGTGGGCCGCGGCTCGGCGGGCGAGATCGGCCACGTCGTGGTGGTCAAGGACGGCGACCGCTGCCCTTGCGGGCGCCGCGGCTGCATGGAGGCCTACGCCGGGCGCGCCTCGATGGAGGCCAAGGCGCGCCATCGCAGCAAGAAGGGCGAGAAGACCGACCTGTTCGAGATCATGGAGAAGCGGGGCCGCGACCGGCTGACCTCGGGCATCTGGGCGCGGGCGCTGGCGCACAAGGACAAGCTCGCGATCGAGCTGGTAGACGAGGCGATCGAGGCCCTCGGTGCAGGAGTCGCTTCATGCGTGAACGTGCTCGACCCGGAGGCAGTGATCATCGGGGGAGGGCTGGGGACCCGGCTCGGAGACCCGTATGCGAAGCGGATTGCCAAGGCGATGGGGCCGCACCTCTTCGTGAACGATCACCCACCTGATATCAAGGTGGCCACTCTGGGTGATCTCGGGGGTGCGATGGGCGCGGCACTGTTGGTAAAGACAAAGAGCTGACCAGCCGATATGGGTGACATGGAAAGCGCCGCGGGCGCGGGGTCTATGGACCTGGCGCTCGACAGCGGCATTCGCGCTCGTGCCATGGCGTCGCTGTATCTCGCCGGCGGGACGATCGGCGCGGTGTCGATGCTCCTGCCTCACTCCGCGAAGGCCAACGAGTCTGCGCTGTGGTCGAACATCGCGCTCGCCTACGTCGGCGGAGCGGTCCTGCTCGCGGTCGGGCCGCGGCTGCCGAGCTGGGTGTTCCACGTCGGCCTGGCGGCCGGGGCGCTCATCGTCATGCGCGCGATCCTGGTCAGCGGCGACAACGTCAGCTTCTACACCGTCTGGTTCCTGTGGATCGGCCTCTACGCGTTCTACTTCTTCAGCCGCCCGGCGGCCGCCGCGCACGTCGCGTTCTCCTCGGCTCTCTATGCCATCACGCTCGCGGTTCACACGCCCGGCTCACCCGTGGCGCGCTGGCTCACCACCGTCACGACGCTCGTGATAGCGGGCCTCTTCATCGACACGCTCGTCGCCCGCGCACGCAAACACGCGCACGACGCGGCGGAGAGCGCGAAGCTCATGCAGATCGTCGCCGACGTGGCGCATGAGCTTGCGCGTGTGTCCGACGGCGATGGCGCCCGCAACGCCCTCTGCGCGGCCTCGGCGCGGCTCTCGCGCGCCGATGCGGTTGCGCTCTGGGAGCCGGGAGCCAGCGGCACCGACCTGATCCTCACCGGCAGCGCTGGCCCGCGACCGGCGCAGCTCTCGCTGCCGTTCGTCTCGGTGCCCGGTGGGGCGGTGATGGCGTTCACGGCCGGCGAGAGCGTGGCCAGCGAGGTCGAGGGAGCCGCCCAGGAATACATGGGCGATCCGCGGCCACCGTGCGGTTGCCTGTGGCAGCCGGTCATGCGCGATGCCATGCCGGTCGCCGTGCTCGCGTTCTATTGGCGAGAGCTGGCCACCGGCGCGTCGCCGACCCGCGCGCTGGCGAGCCTGCTCGCCACCGAGGCGGCGGTCACGCTCGAGCGCATGGAGCTGCTCGCGCGACTCGAGTCGATCGCCCGCACCGACGACCTGACCGGCCTTCCGAACCGCCGCGCCTGGGACGAGGAGATCCACCGCGAGATACAGCGCGCCAGCCGCACCGCCCGACCGTTGTGCGTGGCGATGATCGACCTCGACCACTTCAAGTCCTACAACGACGGCCACGGCCACCAGGCCGGCGACCGGCTGCTCAAGCAGGCGGCCGCCGCGTGGAGCGTGGGGCTGCGCGCGACCGACTTCCTGGCCCGCTACGGCGGCGAGGAGTTCGCGCTGGCACTGCCGGGCTGCGGGTCCGAGCAGGCGCTCCAGATCGCCGAGCGCCTGCGCGAGGCGACGCCGGATTCGGAGACCTGCTCGGTCGGGGTCGTCGCCTGGAATGGCGAGGAGGACGCCGCCGCTCTGCTGGGCCGCGCCGACGCCGCGCTCTACGCCGCCAAGCACAGCGGCCGCAACGTCTCGATTCTGGCCTGAGCCCCCTTGCATTGTCCCGCGTGGACGTGTAAGATGTTGCGTGCGCAACAGCCACTCTCACGAGGGTTGATCCGCGCGGCCTGGGCGGCCCGTATGCCTCGATTGAGACGGATCCCGCTCTGTGAGAGGTGACACAGAGGCGGCGGAGGCGTAACTCCCGGGCGTTTTACGGGTCTGACTATTAGCAAGATTTTATGGGCCTGGTGTGACATCACCAGAACCACTTATGGAGAAGGGAAGGGATAGAGACGAACCGCAACACTGAGCAGAAGCACGGATTCCGACGCGGCGTGACCCGCGGGAAGAAGGCTGCCGGTGCACGGCGCGAGATCGAGCGCCTGCACGACACGCCGACCCCTGTGGACCACAAGAAGGAAGAGCTGGCCGGCGACCTCGAGTCGCTGAAGCTGTTCTTCCAGCAGGCCGCGAAGTATCCGCTGCTCACGGCCGCAGAGGAGATCGAGCTCGCCAAGCGCATCGAGCGCGGCGATCTCGACGCGAAGGATCGGATGATCACTTCGAACCTGCGGCTCGTGATTCACGTGGCCCGCGGCTACCGCGGGCAGGGTCTGCCGTTCCACGACCTCATTCAGGAGGGCATCGTGGGGCTGATCCGTGCCGCCGAGAAGTTCGATTGGCGCAAGGGCTTCAAGTTCTCGACATACGCCACGCTCTGGATTCGCCAGGCGATCCAGCGTGGGCTGGCCAACACCGGCCGTGCGATCCGGCTTCCGGCGCACGTCGGTCAGCGCGAGCGCAAGGTCGCCCGCGCCGAGCGTGATCTCACGGTCCGGCTGGGCCGCGAGCCCACGATCGAGGAGCTGGCCGAGGCAGTCGAGCTCGAGCCCGAAGAGGTCGCCGACGTGCGGACGCTGTCCGACGTCGTCGCGAGCCTCGATCAGCCGGTGGGCGACGGGTCGGAGACGGCCTTCGGAGACCTGATGGCAAGCCAGATCGCCGGCCCTGAGGAGCAGGCGGTCGAGGAGTCGGTGTCGAGCGAGATCGAGACGGCGCTTGGCGTTCTGCACGAGCGCGAGCGCGAGGTGCTCGAGCTTCGTTACGGCCTGCGCGGCACCGCCGCGTTGAGCCTGCGCGACGCCGGCAAGCAGCTCGGCATCTCAGCCGAGCGCACGCGTCAGCTCGAAGAGCAGGCGCTGCGGCAGCTGGCGGACAACGATTCGCTGGCCGCTCTGCGCGACGCCGCTTAGGCCTGAAGCTGTGTCACTTTGACCACCCTTGTGGTGGTCAATCTGACACGGCCGTGCCGGCTTCGAGCCCGTCTGGATCCGCAAGACAGGCGCGCTGATCGCAGTCGCCTGAGGGCAGCTGCGCCAGCAGTGCGTCCATTTGGGTGCGGCCTTCGTCGCCGAGGAGCTCGAGGAAGAGCTCACGCACTCCGGCGAGATGTGTGCCGGCGGCTGCCTGAAGGCGGTGCTGGCCCTCCGGCGTGATCGCTACGAGCGTGCCCCGCTTGTCCGAGGGACATGACGAGCGCTGGACGAGGCCGTCGCGCTCGAGGCCGTCGACGAGCCGGGTCACACCCGAGCGCGTGAGCACTACGGCCTTCGCCAGCTCGATGTTGCGCAGCTTGTGCTCCGGTGCCCGCGCCAGCTGAACCAGCACGTCATAGTCCGAGAGCGTGAGCCCGTGTGCGCCCATCAGCCGAGCCTCCAGCTCGCGCGTGATCGCTGAGTGGGTTGTCAGGAAACGGATCCACGTCCGTACCTCCGACTCGCCTGTGCAGTTCCCCGGGTTCATCACATTCGTTGCGTACTCAACGAGAGGGTAGCTCCCATCATGGACTACGACCACCCCGTCCGCTTCGGCATTTTCCCGACGCCGCGGGCGGACTCTGCGCAGGAGACGCTCAAACTGGCAAGAGTCGCCGACGAAGCGGGCTTCGACCTGGTGGGAATCCAGGACCATCCGTACCAGCGCCGCTTCCTCGACACGTGGGCGCTGATGGCGTTCGTGCTCGCCCAGACGCGGCGGGTGACGGTGTTTCCAGACGTTGCGAACCTGCCCCTGCGCCCGCCGCGGATGATGGCCAAGGCGGCAGCGTCACTCGACCAGCTCTCGGGCGGGCGCTTCGAGCTGGGGCTGGGCGCCGGCGCGTCGTGGGACGGCATCGAGGCGATGGGCGGCCGCCGTCTGTCGGCCAAGCAGTCGGTCGACGCGCTCGAGCAGGCGATCGTCGAGCTGCGCGAGTTCTGGAAGGGGGAGGGCAAGTACGACGGGCCGCCGCCGGCTCACGACATCGGGATCTGGCTCGGCGCCTACAAGCCGCGGATGCTGCGCATCACCGGCGCGCTCGCGGACGGCTGGATCCCGTCGCAGTCATACCTGCCGCCGGAGCAGGCGGCCGAGGCGATGAAGCGCGTCGACGACGCCGCGCAGTCCGAAGGGCGCAACCCGAACGAGATCCGCCGTGTCTACAACCTGATCGGCGACGAGCAGCCCACGGCCGAGCAGCTCGCCGGGTTCGCGACCGAGCTCGGGTTCGACAGCTTCATCTTCTCGCCGGGGAGCGTGAAGGAGCTCGAGCAGCTCGCCCACGACGTGGTTCCCGCGGTCAGGGAAGAGGTTGCGGCCCGGCGCTCCAGTCCCTGAAGGCGCCGAGCAGCTCCTCGCGCGCCCTGGGGGAGAGCGACTCCTCCTGCAGCCGGCCCACTGACCGGATCGTCACGCGCATCTGCTCCAGGTAGAGCGAACACCAGGGGCACGCCTTGATGTGCTGCTCGAAACGGCGCTTGGTCCGCCACGACATCTGGCCCTCGAAGTAGTCGGTGATCAGCTCGACGATCTGCTGGCAGCTCATCGCGCCGCCTCCGGGGCCGGGGCGACCGCGCCCAGATAACGCTCGATGGCAGCGCGGACCTTCGACCGCGCGCGGTGCAGCAGCACGCGCTGGTTGCCGTCGCTGATCTCGAGCTGCGCCGAGACCTCCTCGGGTGGGAAGCCTTCGATGTCGCGCAGCGTGATCACGGCCTTCTGCGACTCGGGCAGCTCCTCGATCGCGTCGAGGATCACCTGAACGGTCTCTCCTTGAAGCAGCTCGTCCTCGGGCAGCGCCCATTCCGTTGGTCCCAGTCGCCAGGCGCCGGCCGGCTGCTGGTCGGAGCCGAAGAAACGGTCGGGGTCCACGGCGGGCTCGTCGCGGCCGGCCGCCGCCGAGAACGGGATCGAGCGCGCCTCGCGCTGGCCGCGCGTCTTGGCGGTGTTCATCAGGATCCGGTAGATCCAGGTCTTCAGGCTCGAGCGGCCCTCGAAGCGGTCGATGCCGCGCAGCACGCCGATCCAGGTCTCTTGGACGACCTCCTCGGCGACGGCGCGGTCACGCACGAACATCAGTGCCATCCGCATCAGGCCCGGGCTGTAGGCGTCCACGATCTGCGCGAACACAGACTCGTCGCCGCGCTTGAGCGCCGCGACAACCTCCGCATCGGGTAGCGCCAGGGGTCGCGCCGCTGCCATTTGGCGATCCTCTCACGAAGAATCGTCACGGCGGTGTAGCACTTCGTTACGGGGGCGGACCGAGCACGGCTCGCCCGGTCGACGCGAACGCCGCGGTCTCCGCCGCCGCGCTCTCCGCCGCCGCGCTCTCCGCGGGCTTGCTCTCGCACCGCGCCGCGCAAACTGCGGCGACCAAGGGGTTGTTGAAGTGGCGCCTGCGCCCGTCCGCATGCGGCTCGGATCCCGTTTGGCGCGATCGACACCGGCCTGTTCCGTGGGGACTCAAGCCGGTCCTGGGCGGTCTAAGTCCCCAACGATCGACCGCGGCACGTTCTGTGGGGACTTTTGGGTGCCCTGACACCCAAAAATCCCCAACGATCGCCGGATCCGACCGCCCCGCGACCCCCCGCAAGCGCCGCGTCGGCCACCCCTTGGCCGAGGCAGTTTGCCGCCGCAGCACCAGAGCCAGCCGGCGGAGCGGAGCCACCGGAGCGGAGGGAGCCAGCAAAGCGAGCCAGCGGAGCGAGCCGGCCGCACGCGGAGTCCGCGAGCCTCAGCCGACCACGAGCTGCATCAGCAGCTCGTCGCGCCACTCGCCTGAGTTCTGGTCGTGCCAGAAGCGCTTGCGCACTCCGACCGGCTCGAAGCCTGCCTTCTCGTAACAGCGGATGGCCGTGTGGTTGTCGGCCAGCGGGTCGATGACGATGTGGTGGTGGCCGCGTTCCTGCACGAGCAGCGCCGCCACGCGGCGCACCACCTCGGTGCCGATGCCGCGACCGGTGAACGCGTCGCCCAGGAAGATGTCGATGTAGGCGTGGCGCGTTGCGGGCCAGTCCTCCTCGCCGTACTGGACCAGGCCCGCGACCCGCCCGTCCACCACGACCGCGAAGCGCGTCGACTCCGGCTCGTCGAACGGGAAGCCGCTGTCCATCGGTCCCCACCACTCGAGCACTCCGGGCTGCTGGTGGAGCTCACGCAACGGCGCCACGTGGCGGACGTCGAGCGGCTCGAGTCCGACTGGCTCAGCCATCAGCGACGAGCGGTTCGGCCAGCCCCGAGCCGGCGCGCTTCAGCAGCGTCAGCCCGGTCACGGGGAACAGCAGCACTGACAACAGTCCGGCCGCGACGAGCGCCGAGGACTCGGCCGTGCCCATCAGGCCCATGTCCACGCCGATCGTCGTGGCCGCGACTATGAACGGCAGCGAGGTGGCCTGGAGCACTCCGGCGATCAGCGCGCGGTCATTGCCGACGGCGCTCCGGTAGACGAACGCGGGCAGCCCGCGTGCCACCAGCAGCGCGAGCAGGAAGATCGGCACCTTCACCAGGTTCGACGGATGGTCGAGCAGCGCGTTCAGGTCGAACTTGAGCCCGGTCGAGACGAAGAAGACCGGCACGAAGAACCCGAAGCCCATCGCCTCGAGCTTCGTGCGGAACAGCGGGTGCGTCATCTGCCGGTCCTGGTCGACGAGCGTCAGCACGGCGCCCGCGGCGAACGCGCCCAGGATCGCCTCGAGCCCGAACTTCTGCGCGAGCGCCGCGAAGCCGATCATCAACACGAGCGCGGCGCGGATGCGTATCTGTGCGGTCGTGTCTTGGAGGCGGACGAGGTCGCGCATGATCGCTGCCGAGCGCTCGGCGCGCCGCACGAACACGTACACCGCTCCCGCGATGCCGAACAGCGATCCGATCAGGATCAGCGTCGAACCTGTGCCGCCCTCGCCCGAGAAGAACGCCGACAGAAGGATGATCGCCCCGAAGTCGGCGATCGAGCCTGCCGCGACCACGAGCTGGCCGAACGTGGAGGAGATCTCATCCGCGTCCTTGAGCACCGGGATGATCACGCCGAGCGACGTCGCGCAGAGGATGATCGCCACCAGCAGCGGCGTCTGCACCACGCCCGCGCCCTTCAGGACGAAGCCGGCCGCTGCCGCGATAGCGAACGACAGCGCGAAGCCCACCAGCGTGATCCGCAGAACCTGCCCGCGCAGCTTGCCGAACTCGATCTCGATGCCGGCCAGGAACAGCAGGAACGCCAGGCCGATCGTTGACATGACCCCAACGGTGGAGTCCGCGTGCGCCAACCCGAGCACGGCCGGCCCGGCCACGATGCCGGCGACGATCTCGAGTACCGGCGACGGCAGGCGCACGTTCGGGAACAGGCCGAGCAGGAACGGCGCGGCGAACGCAATCGCCACGACCACGAGCAGGCTGTCGAACGATGGCATCGGAGAGCTTGGTCGCGCCGCGCCGTATATCCGTTACGCGCGCACCTGCTCGATGATCTCGAGCACGCGCACCGCGTCACGTGGGTCGACCGGCGCGGGCCGCTCGCCGCGCATCCAGCCGGCGACCTGTTCGTAGAAGCAGTCGTAGCGCCCGCGCTCCAGCCCGTCTACGACGCCGAAGGCGGGATCGCCAGGACGCAGGCCGTCGCGCAGCTGCCCTTCCTGCGGATCGAGTCCGTCGCAGCCGAACCCGTCGTCGAGCCCGCTCACGCGAAAACGTGGCCCGTGCAGCGGAGCCACCACGCTCATCCACAGGTGCGAGATCACGCCGTTCGCGTGGCGCAGCGCGACGAACGCGTCGTCATCCACCTGCGCTCCCGGCCGCCGCGTGAGCACTTCGCCGTAAACCGAGTCGACCGGCCCGAACAGCTGGAGCGCCTGGTCGATCACGTGCGGGCCGAGGTCGAGCAGCACGCCGCCGCCCTCGGCAGGGTCGCCGCCCTCGCGCCAGCCCTCCTTGATCTGCGGGCGGAAGCGCTCGAAGCGCGACTCGAAGCGAGTGACCGGCCCCAGCGCGCCGTCCTCCACCAGCCGCTTGACCGTGAGGAAGTCGCCGTCCCAGCGGCGGTTCTGGAACACCGTCACGCGCTCGGGCGCGGCGTCGACCACCCGCCGCGCGTCCGCGGCGGTCACCGCAAGCGGCTTGTCAACCACCACGTGGAGCCCGCGTTCCAGTCCTGCCAGCGCCAGCTCGGCGTGCGAGGAGTTCGGCGTCGCGACCACGAGCAGGTCGATGTCGGTCAACAGCTCCTCGGCCGAGTCCGCCACGCGCACGCCCTCGTGCGCCGCGCGCGCCTGCTCGGCGCGCTCGGGCGAGCGCGTCATCACGGCGGCGACCTCGATGCCGGCGGCCTCGATCAACGGGGCGTGGAAGACGGAGCCCGCGAGCCCGTAGCCCGCGATGGCCGCCCTCAGCCCCACGAGCCTTCGATCATCGGGCGGTAGCTCATCGTGAGCATGCGCCATGACGCCGGGCGCGTGACGCAGTAGACGACCGTGTCGGCAACGTCGTCGGCGCTCATCATTCCCTCGGTCGAGCTCTCGTCGCGGCCCGTGCCCATCGCGAAGTCCGTCGCGATGCCGCCGGGGCACACGCACGTGGCGCGGACGCCGTGCTCGCGCAGCTCGTGATCGAGCGAGCGCGTGAAGCCAAGCTGCCCGAACTTCGACGCGTTGTAGACCGTCTCGCCGGGGAACGCGCGCAGCCCGGCCACCGAAGCCAGCGACACGAAGTCGCCGCCGCCCGCGTCGATCAGGTGCGGCAACGTGGCAGCCGCCGTGTAGAGGGTGCCCTTCAGGTTCACGTCGATCATCGCCTCGACGTGCTCGGGCTCGAGCTCGAGGAAGTTCCCGTACATCCCGACGCCCGCGTTGGCGACCACGCAGTCGAGCCCGCCGAAGCGCTCGACCACCTGCGCAACGGCGTCGAACACCTGCGCCCGGTCGGAGACGTCGCAGACCACTCCGGCCGCGTCATCGCCAAGGCCGAGGTCGTCGCCCGAGCGCGACAACAGGCCCACCTGCGCACCCGCGTCGACGAAAGCGCGCGCGATCGCGGCGCCGGCGCCGCGGCTCGCGCCCGTGACGATCGTGCGGCGTCCGCTCAGGCTTCTCTCGGTTGTCAACGGTGATGTCACCAGCGCACTCCTTGGTCGGTGTCCGGCACAATGCTGGCAGCCGACGTGGCGCCCGGTATAGGGTCCGCTTCGATAGCAATTTTTTTCGGTGCGAGGAGGAAGCCCCACATGAAGAAGTACGGCCTCATCGCCGTATGCCTGTTCGCGGCAGCGTTGCTGCTTGCGGCATGCGGCAGTAGCAACAAGAGCTCGTCATCGAGTTCAACGAGCAGCTCTTCGAGCAGCTCGTCCGGCGGGAGCAAGGGCGGCAAGATCGCGTTCCTGCTTCCGGAAAACCAGACGGCTCGTTACGAGTCGCAGGACAAGCCCCTGTTCGAGGCCAAGGTGAAGGCGCTCTGCTCGAGCTGTCAGATCCTCTACTCGAACGCGGCGCAGGATGCCTCGAAGCAGCAGTCGCAGGCTGAGGCAGCGATCGCGCAGGGTGCAAAGGTGCTCGTGCTCGACCCGGTCGACGGTGCGGCAGCTGCCGCGATCGTCAACCAGGCGAACGCGAAGAACATCCCGGTCGTGAGCTACGACCGCCTGCTGCTCAACTCGAAGCCTGACTACTACGTCGAGTTCGACAGCCCGTCAGTCGGCAAGGCACAGGCGACTGCGCTTGTGAGCAAGCTGAAGGCCGACGGCAAGAAGGGCTCGATCGTCATGATCAACGGAGCCCCGACCGACAACAACGCCAAGCTGTTCAAGCAGGGCGCACACTCGGTCATCGACTCGAGCGGCTTCAAGGTCGCGAAGGAGTACGACACCCCGGACTGGACGCCCGCAAAGGCCCAGACCGAGATGGAGCAGGCGATCACGGCGCTCGGCAAGACCGGCTTCGTGGGCGTCTACGCCGCGAATGACGGCACGGTCGGTGGCGCAATTGCCGCCATGAAGGCCGCGGGCATCGACCCGAAGACGATTCCTTCGACCGGGCAGGACGCCGAGGTCGCAGGTATCCAGCGGGTACTCGCAGGCGATCAGTACGTCGACATCTACAAGCCGATCAAGCCGCTGGCCGAGCAGGCTGCCACCTGGGCAGTCGACCTCGTCAACGGCAAGAAGCCGAGCGATGCGACGGATACCGAGAACAACGGCAAGATCGACGTGCCCACCAAGAAGCTGGCAGTCGTGCCGGTGACGGCCGACAAGGTCAAGTCGACGGTCATCGCCGACGGCTTCTGGAAGGCATCTGAGATCTGCACCGCCGCCTACAAGGCAGCGTGCGCCAAGTACGGGATCCAGTAGGCAGAGAAAGAGAGCGCAAGTGACGACAGCCTCCGCGACAGCGGCCTCGAATCGGCCGCTCCTGGAAGTCAAGGGAGTTACCAAGCGATTCGGGGCCGTGGAGGCCCTCACCGACGTGGACTTCGAAGTCCACGCCGGTGAGGTCGTCGCGCTCGTCGGCGACAACGGCGCCGGCAAGTCCACGCTCATCAAGGCGATCTCCGGCATTCAGCCCGGGGACGAATACAACGCCACCTGGGACGGCGCGAACGTCGCGCTGAACACGCCGCTCGACGCGACCAAGCTCGGCATTGCGACCGTGTACCAGGACCTCGCGCTGTGCGACAACCTCGACGTGGTCGCGAACCTCTTCCTCGGAAAGGAAGCGGTGGAGAGCGGCCCGAACGGCGCGCTGCGGGTGCTCGACGAGATCACCATGGAGCAGCGCTCGGTGGAGCTTCTGAAGTCACTCGCGGTCCGGACGCTTCGCAGCGTGCGCACCGAGGTCGGATCGCTTTCCGGCGGCCAGCGCCAGACGGTCGCGATCGCGCGCTCGATGCTCGGCAACCCGAAGATCGTGATCCTCGACGAGCCGACCGCCGCGCTCGGCGTGGCGCAGACGCGACAGGTGCTCGACCTGATCCTGCGCCTGAAGGAGCAGGGACTCGGCGTCGTGCTCATCAGCCACAACGTGCTCGACGTGTTCGAGGTCTCCGACCGCATCATCGTCCTGCGGCTCGGGCGCCGCGTAGCCACCTTCACGACCTCCGAGGCGAAACAGGATCAGGTGGTCGGAGCGATCACGGGAGCTGACCAGGTCCGATGACAGACGAGCCGCAGGTCGCCGAAGAGACGGATTCGCAGACCTCTCGCTTCGACGAGGTCGACAAGGCCGAGGGGCTGCTCGCGGGCGGGCCGCTCGCGATCCTCGCGCGGCTCGGGTCGCTGCGCGTCTTCCTCGTGCTGGCGCTGATCTGGATCATCTTCCAGACCCAGAACTCCAACTTCCTGACCGCGTTCAACCTGACCAACCTGGTCCTCCAGATCGCGGGCGTAGGCACGATCTCGATCGGCATCACGCTGATCCTGCTGCTGGGCGAGATCGACCTGTCGGTGGGCGCCGTGTCGGGCCTGGCCGCCGCCGTCATGGCGGTGCTGAACGTGAAGCACGGCTGGGGTCCGATCCCCTCGATCCTCGCCGGCCTGGCCGTCGGCGCCGCGATCGGCGCGATCAACGGCTTCTTCGTCACCCGTTTCGACATACCGTCGTTCGTCGTCACGCTGGCAGGCCTGCTCGCCTGGCAGGGCGCGTTGCTTCAGGTGCTGGGCAACACCGGCACGCTCAACCTGACCAACGACACGATCGTCGGGCTGGCGAACACCTTCTACTCGAAGACGTTCGGCATCGTGCTCGCGATCGTGGTCATCGGCGCGTACGCGCTGTCGGGCTACCTCGAACGCGCGCGGCGCTCGCGCGCCGGGCTGGCGCCGCCGTCGATGCGCAACTTCCTGATCCGGCTGGTGGCCGTCGGCGTGGCGGCGATCGCGTCGGTTCTGGTGCTCAACTCCGACCGCGGCGTCCCGCTCGCGGGCCTGATCCTGATCGGGCTGTGCGCGATCTTCGTGTTCACCACCGAGCGCACGACCTGGGGTCGTCACGTGTTCGCGGTCGGCGGCAACGACGAGGCCGCGCGGCGCTCAGGCATCCGCGTCACGCGCGTGCGGATGAGCGTGTTCATCCTCGCCTCGACGCTGGCAGCGGCGGGCGGCATCCTTCTGGCCTCGCGCCTCCTGGCGGTCAACCAGGCTTCGGGCGGAAGCGACCTGCTGCTGCTCGCGATCGCAGGCCCGGTCATCGCCGGCACGTCGCTGTTCGGCGGGCGTGGCTCGGTCTGGGGCGCGCTGCTCGGTGCGCTCGTGATCGGCTCGATCGCGAACGGCATGGACCTGCTCTCGCTGTCCTCGGCCGTCCGCTTCATGATCACCGGTGGCGTCCTGCTGATCGCCGTGGTCATCGACGCGACGATCAAGACAGAGCGCGAACGCGCGGGTCACAGGCGCTGAAACCGCGCTGACCCGGGTACATCCGGCGCATGGCGCCGGCCGGCATGCGCATACAGCGTGACAAGCAACTCGCCCTTGCGAACTGCAACGGGCTGCTGATCCGCGCCTGCGACCAGCTCGACGACATGATGGGTCGCGGCGCAGGCAACGGCCTGGCGCTGACCGAGCTCCAGGAAGTGGCGCCGCTGGCGGCGCGGGTGACCCGGCTCCGGCGTCACCGAAGGCGGCTCGAGGCCGAGCTCCACGCGATCACGACCGAGTGGGCCCTTCCAAGTTAAAAGACGGGGCCAGGCCCCATCTTTAGATTCGACCGAGTGGGCCCCTGAAAGTTAAAGACGGGGCCAGGCCCCATCTTTAAGTTCAGCCTCGCGACCGGCCGGATCCCACTCTGGGGACGCAAGCGGGTAGCTCACGCACAGGGTCTCAGGGCGGAACGGCTTGATCGTCGTCGAGGCCCTTCCCAAGGTGGATCTGCCGCGAGTTAGCGCGGACAGGGCGGCCGCGAGGCTGGTCACCGCCGACAAAGCTGACAGCGGCTGATAAACGGCGTCTAAACGGGGAGCAGACGCGCAAACGCGCCATCCGATACCAATCGGCACCTCATGAACGCCCTCCTGGATCGCCGCTTCGGCTACAGCGCCCGCGGATCGTCGTTGCGGATCGAGGCCCTCGGCGGCCTCAGCACGTTCCTGACGATGTCCTACATCCTGTTCGTCAACCCGGCGATCCTGTCGGCCGCCGGCCTGCCGTTCAAAGCTGTCGCGGTCGGCACGGCGCTGGCCGCGGCAGTGATGACGCTGGCCATGGGTCTGATCGCGAACTATCCGTTCGCGCTCGCGTCGGGGCTCGGCCTGAATGCGGTCGTGGCCTTCGACGTGATCCTCGGCCGCAAGCTCCCGTGGCAGACGGGCATGGCGGTCGTCGTGATCGAGGGCCTCGTGGCCGTCGTGCTCGTGGCGGTCGGGCTGCGCGAGGCGGTCATGCGCGCGATCCCGAACTCGCTCAAGCTCTCGATCGGCGTCGGCATCGGCCTGTTCATCACGCTGATCGGGCTGCGCGAGGGCGGCATCGTGGTCAACAACTCCGCCACGGGCATCGGCCTCGGCAACCTCACAAGCGGGCCGGCCGAGATCGCGCTGCTCGGCATCTTCGTGGCCGGCGTTCTGTCGGTGCGCGGCGTCCGCGGGGCGCTGCTGATCGGGATCGCCTCGTCCACCGCCGCCGGGCTCATCTTCGGCGTGCTCGACGGCCCGAGCGGCGTCGCTCACGTGCCGCACTCGAGCGACTTCTCGACGATCGGCGATTCGCTCTCGCACCTCGGCGATGCGCTCACCGTCGCGCTCATCCCGGTCATCTTCTCGCTCTTCATGACCGACTTCTTCGACACGCTCGGCACCGCCTACGGGCTGGGCGAGGCCGCCGGGCTGATCGACGACAAGGCAGAGCTCCCGCGTATCGGCCGCGTGCTGATGGTCGACTCCGTGGCCGCGGTTGCGGGCGGCGCGGCGGGCGTCTCGTCGGTGACCACCTACGTGGAGTCGGGCGCGGGGGTGGGGGAGGGCGCGCGCACGGGCCTGGCCTCGGTGGTCACGGCGCTGCTGTTCGCCCTCGCCATCTTCTTCGTGCCGATCATCGGCCTGGTCGGCCAGGACGTCGCGATCGGGAAGGACACGTTCATCCACCCGGCCATCGCGCCCGCGATGGTCACCGTCGGCTTCCTGATGATGCGCCTGGTGCAGGCCATCGACTGGGCCGACGCCGAGGTGGCCTTCCCCGCGTTCATGCTGATCGCGGGCATCCCGCTGACGTTCTCGATCTCAGCCGGGATCGGCTTCGGCGTGATCGGCCACGTGCTCGTGAAGCTGGCGAAGGGCAAGGCGCGCGAGGTGTCGCCGCTGATGTACGCGCTGGTGCCGATGTTCCTGGCCTTCTACGCCAGCGGCTGGCTCGAACAGCACGTGTTCTAGAAAGTGAAAGGGCCGGCGTCTTGCCAGCCCTTTCACTGCTGCGGGAGGGATTTCGGTGCGAGGGAAGGACCTTCGCACCGGTTGATTGCCCGTTTCCCCGGCACTTCGCACTCGAACATTTGTCGAGTCAGAGCGTCGACCTGACGCTGTCGATCGAGCTGGCGCTGGGACACGGCCTTCTGCTGCTGAGCGGCTAGATATGAGAGCTGGCTTGGGTGCATGGCCGCAGGCTCCCACCGCGGCTGACGCCCGGCCAACGATTTAGTCTCCACTGAATCTCCCGAATCCACTTCACCCTGGAGGACCTCGCACGGACGCGCTTTGCGATCTCTCCGGCGAGCGAGCTCGTGAGCAGCCTGCGGCTGTTTCGCGACCCCTCGACCGCGGCGCTCCACCTGCCTTGGGTCGAGGAGGTGCGCGGGCGTGTCGGCGATGTAGACCTGCTGCCGCTGCTCTCACTGCTGCCCGCGCGCGGCTACATCCCGGACTTCATCACGCCGCCACCGGTCTCGCCGCTCGAGTCGATCGAGGCCGAGCTCGAGCGCGTGCGCGCCACGCCGGCGCGGCAGGTGGCGAAGGAGCTCGGGATCTTCGACGGGCAGCATGGTCGGCGCTTCCCGGCCGCCGCGGAGCGCCTGCGCGACCGGCCGCGCCGCGAGCTGCCACGGCTGGTGGACGCGATGGAGGCCTACTGGCGACGCGCGGTGGCTCCGTTCTGGCCGCGCGTCCTCGCGCTGCTCTCGGCGGACCTGCGCCACCGGGCGACGCAGCTGACCGAGGGCGGGCCCCAGGCACTGTTCGCGGACCTGCACCCGGCGGTCCACTTCGAGGGTGACTGGCTGACGATCGACCACCCGTGGGAGGGGACGGTCGAGCTTGCCGGCGAGGGGCTGCTGCTCGTGCCGAGCGCGTTCAGCTGGCAGCGCCCGTCGGTGATCTCGATCGAGCCGTGGCAGCCCACCGTCATCTACCCCGCGCGCGGCGTGGCACTGCTGTGGGAGGCGAGCGCCCGGGTGCAGCCGGAACTGGGCGCGCTGCTCGGCGCCACGCGGGCGCGGATCCTCGCCGCGCTCGACGCGCCGCGCTCCACCACCGAGCTGGCTGCGCTGCTGGGGCTCACGCCCGGGAACGTCTCGCAGCACCTGTCGGTGCTGGCGGCGTCACGGCTCGTGGCGAGCCGGCGGGAGGGCCGCGTCGTGCTCTACGCCCGGACGGCGCGAGCGGACGCCCTCCACGAAAGTTAGGACCGAGAGCTCCTCTAAGCTCCACAGCGTGTTGAAGAAATGAGCGACGGACTGACGATCCGCGAGGTCGCGGCCCGCTCCGGCGTGCCGGCGGGGACGCTGCGGATGTGGGAGGAGCGCTACGGCTTTCCGAAGCCGGAGCGGCTGCCGAGCGGGCACCGGCGCTTCAGCGAGCGCCAGATCGACGCTGTCCGCGCGGTCGTCGCCGCTCGCGAGTCAGGCCTGTCGCTGCCGGCGGCCATCGCGCGGGTGGCGGGCGCTCCGGAGGAGCAGCGCGACTCGCTCTACGGCCTCCTGCGGTTGCGCCGTCCCGAGCTGGCACCCGAGCTCGTTCCGAAGCACCGCATGATCGCGCTCAGCCACGCGATCGAGGACGAGTGCATGGCACGCGCGCACGCGCCGGTGCTGGTCGGGAGCTTCCAGGAGGAGCGCTTCTTCCGCACCGAGGAGCCGCGTTGGTCGGGCTTTGCCCGCACCGCGTCCGCCGCGGTCGCGTTCGCGGACTTCGAGACGACGGCGAGCACACAGCCGATGCAGGTGCACGTGGAACGCGACCATCAGCTCAACCGTGAGTGGGCGGTCATCTGCCTGGCGCCGGGCGTGTCGGCCGCACTCGCGGGCTGGGAGCCGCCGGGCCAGGACGACGTGCCGGACAACGAGCGCAAGTTCGAGGCGATCTGGACGGTGGACCCGGAGCTGGTCTACGAGGCCGCCGACGCGGCAACGTTGCTCGCGGAGCGCGCCGACGCGCAGATCGGCGAGCGCCTGCGCGCGGGGCTCGGGCCGCGCCCGGCTCCGAGTGGGCCGGAGGTGCGCGGCGTGGCCGCGCTCGCGCGGCGCATGGTCAGCTACGTCACCGAGCCGGCGTAGCGCCGTTGCCGTTCGTCGCCCTGGTGGCGGCGTCGACAGCGGCGAGCACCTCGTCGGCCAGGCGCGCGCCGTCGGCGTTCGAGGCAGGGGTCGCGGTCACGCGCATGACGACCTCGGTGTCGTCGACCTCCTCGAGCTCGATGTGCGGGTGCTCGCGGGTCTCGACGGTCACCATCTCCTCGATTAGCCGCTGCACCTCGCTCGGCTTGATCCCGGGCCGCAGCCGTGCGCGCAGGTCGACCTTGCCAGGCTCGCGCAGCGGAACGATCGCTGCCATGACGACGGTGTTGTTGGGCACGAGGATCACGTCCTCGCCACGCGCCAGCGTCACGTAGAGCAGGCCGAGCTGGGTGACCGTGCCCTCGATCTGTCCCGCGAGCGCGCCGGCCTGGAGCCGCACCCGGTCGCCGACGCGGAACGGCTGCACGCTCAGCAGCAGGACGCCCGCGAAGAGGTTGCCGATCGTGGCCTGGGCAGCCAGGCCGAGTACCACGGCGGTCACGGCCCCGCCGACCGCGAGCGTGCGCGGGGTGAGCCCCGCCATCCGCAGCGACACCAGCACTGCAGCCATCAACAGCACGAGCCTGACCAGGAAGCCGATCGTGCCCGCGGTGCCCTGGTCCACACGCCGCGTCAACGCGGGCGTGAGCGCGCGGCCGAAGTCGCGCGCGAACCAGGCGCCGAGGCCCACCAGCGCGATCGAGCAGGCAAGCCGCACCGGCCCGTCCAGGTGGAACAGGGTGATGCGGTAGTGGTTCACCAGCAGCACGCCCGCCACCAGCGGCGCAAGCAGCAGGGCACGGCGGCGCGCGGCAGCGGCGCGCTCGCGCAGGTGCACGGCACTCGCGGCCTTCAGCTGCACCATCGCCTCGACAGGCGAGCGTCTGCCGTCAGATCGGCGGAAAACAGGCATTGCCTCGAACCTAGCGATGGTTGTCCGAGTCCCCGTTTGGTGTGACCGACGGCACGTCCGCGAGCGAGTAGGACCCACGGCGGGTGCGGGTGACCATCCCGGCGCCGACCGCCTCGGAGACCGCGCGCTGGAAGCGGCCCGGACCCCAGTGGCGCGCGCCGACGCGGGCGCGCAGCGCGTCGCGGTCGAGCGGACCATCGGCCTGAAGGGCCCCGGCGATCGCCTCGACCTCGTCGTGCAGGTCGTCGTCGATGTAGGTCGAGTACGACGCGAACGGTGCCCAGCCGGCGGAGCTGCCGCGCCCGAAGCGCGCACTGCGCACGCGCGAGGGCGGGCGCGTGGGCTTGCGGGTCTCGGGCTCGCCGGCGCTCGGCGCGGCGGCCGCGTCCTCGCCGGCCTCGCCGCCGACGACCTCGGCCTCGGCAGCGGTGATCGGCTTGGCGATGTCCTCGAGCTGCTTGCCCTCGGCGTCGACGGCCAGGAAGGCGGCGATCACACCCGACCCGACCATCAGCGCGGCCGCCAGCGTGTAGCCCCAGAACACGGGCGTCACGTGCTTGGTGTTGATCAGCGCGCCGAACAGCAGCGGGCCGATCGCGCCGCCGAGCCCGGTGCCGACCGCGTAGAAGAACGCGATGCAGAGCGCGCGCGTCTCCATCGGGAAGATCTCCGACACGGTCAGGTACGCCGAGCTCGCGCCCGCCGATGCGAAGAAGAAGATCACGCACCAGCAGATCGTCTGCGTGGTCGCGTCGAGCGCGCCGCTCTTGAACAGCAGCGCCGTGCCGAACAGCAGGATGCCCGAGAGGATGTAGGTGCTCGCGATCATGATCCGCCGCCCGACCGAGTCGAACAGCCGGCCGAGCAGCACCGGGCCGAGGAAGTTGCCGATCGCGAACGGGATCAGGTAGAGCCCGACCTTGCTCGAGTCGACCTTGTAGAAGGTCGACAGGACGAGCGCGTAGGTGAAGAAGATCGCGTTGTAGAGAAAGGCCTGGCCGATGAACAGCGACAGGCCGTAGACCGTGCGCTTGGGGTAGACCTTGAAGACGGTCCTGCCGATCGTCATGAAGCCGATCGACTCGCGCTGGCGGACCTTGATCTCGCCCTTCGGCTCGCTCAGCTCATCGCCGGTCGACTCCTTCACCTGGCGCTCGATGTCGGAGACGATCGCCTCGGCCTCCTCGTCGCGGCCGTGGATCAGGAGCCAGCGCGGGCTCTCGGGGACCATGCGGCGCACGATGAAGATGCCGACGCCCAGCACTGCGCCGATCCCGAAGGCCAGTCGCCAGCCAAGGTCCGCTCCGAAGATGTTCTTGTCGAGCAGCGGCAGCGACAGCGCGGCGCCGATGGCGGTGCCGATCCAGTACGACCCGTTGATCATCAGGTCGGTGGCCCCTCGCACGCGCGCGGGTATGAGCTCGTCGACCGCCGAGTTGATCGCCGAGTACTCCCCGCCGATGCCCGAGCCGGTGAAGAAGCGGCACACGGCGAACCACAGGAAGCTGGGCGCGAACGCGGTGGCGACCGTCGCGCACAGGTACACGCCGAGCGTGACCATGAACAGGAGCTTGCGGCCGTAGCGGTCGGTCAGGTGGCCGAAGAAGAGTGCGCCGACACAGGCGCCGATCACGTACAGCGTTGCCGCGAGACCGATCTGGCTCGCGGAGATGCCGAGCGCGTCCTTCTCCTGAAGGCGCGAGGCGATCGCGCCGACGATCGTGACCTCGAGCCCGTCGAGGATCCAGACCGTGCCGAGCCCGGCGACGACGATCCAGTGCCAGCGCGACCACGGCAGGCGGTCGAGCCGCGCCGGGATCTTCGAGCTGACGATGCGTCCTGCTTCGCCGCCTGACGGAAGTGCCTCTGCCTGTCCCTGAGCAGTTCCCATGCACGCAAAATCTCCGTCGCAAGCGGGGTTGAAACGCTTGGCGAGACGGTTTTACGCCGCGAGCTTGCGCTCGTCGCGCGCGCGGGCGATCGCCTTGGCGATTCGCCTGGCATCGATCGCGATCTCGCGGAACATGCCGCTGATCGGATTCGTGTAGCCGATGAAGTGGATGCCCGGAGCGTTCGGGTGCATCTCCGCGCCGTGCACGATCGGCCGTCCCTTGGCAGGCTCGACCAGGCCGAGGGCGCCGACGAGCGGTTCGAGCCCGCGCGTGAAGCCGGTGCCCGCGATCACGGCGTCCGGCTGGATGCGGGTGCCGTCCACCAGCAGCACGTCGTCACCGTCGAAGGCGTCGACGGCGGCCACGATCTTGACCATGTCCTTCTTCAGCAGCGGCACCAGGCCGACGTCCAGGATCGGGGTCACGTCGTCACGCATGAACTTGGAGTACGCGCCCGGCGGCGGCAGCGGCAGTCCGTGCTTCGACAGGTCGCCGACGGCGGTCTTCTGGATCGTCGGCCAGAGCCGGTCCATCAGCGGCACGGGCAGGTGGCGGAAGACAATGCCCAGCGCCTGGCCGGGGAAGCCGTTCGTGTCGCGCAGCAGGATCGTGGGCGGAGTCCGCACCGACATCTGCACGTGCTTCGCGCCGCCCTCCACGAGGTCCACGCAGATCTCGGCGCCCGAGTTGCCGGTGCCGACCACCAAGACGGTCTTGCCCGCGTAGCGGTCTGGGCTCTTGTAGTCGCCCGAGTGGATCAGCTCGCCCGCGTAGCCGGCGATCCCGGGCCAGTCGGGCAGGTGCTGATGCTTGTTGTAACCGGTGGCGATCACCACGCGCGGGGCGCTGAAGTCGCCGGCGCTGGTCGAGACGAGCCAGTCGTCGCCGTCGCGCGTCAGGGTCTTGACCTCCACGCCGCTGCGCACGTCGATGTTGTGCACGCGCACGTAGTCCTCGAGGTACTCGACCACGTCGTCGCGGGCCACCCAGTTGCCGTAGCGGCGCGGCAGCTTGTAGCCGGGCAGGTGCGACAGCCAGCGGACGGTGTGCAGGTGCAGGCGGTCGTAGTGGCCGCGCCAGGAGGAGCCGATGTCGCTGCGCTCGAGCACCACCGCGCCGATGCCGTGGTGCCGCAACGCGCCAGCAGTCGCGAGCCCAGCCGGGCCGGCGCCGATCACGATCACCTTGCAGTTCTCCACGGCGGGCCAGATTACGCGCTCGCTAGCTTCACGCAGATGAGCGACGCACATGCATCCGGCACCTTCACCCTCGGCGACATGGAGGTGCGGCGCATTGGCTACGGCGCCATGCGCATCACCGGCGACGGCGTCTGGGGGCCGCCGGCCGACCACGACGAGTGCATCCGCGTGCTCAAGCGGACAATCGAGCTCGGAGTCAACCTGATTGACACGGCAGACTCCTACGGCCCCGACGTTTCCGAGAGCCTCATCGCCGAGGCGCTCCATCCGTACCCCGAGGACCTGGTCATCGCTACGAAGGCGGGACTGCGGCGGACGGGTCCCGGCGAGTGGCCGCGCGACCTGCGCCCCGAGCGCATCAAGCAGTGTTGCGAGGGCTCGCTGCGGCGGCTGAAGGTCGACCGCATCGACGTCTACCAGCTGCACGCGGTCGACCCAAACGTGCCGTACGAGGAGACGGTGGGCGCGATCAAGGAGCTCCAGGACGAGGGCAAGGTGCGTCACGTGGGCGTCTGCAACGTCGGTCGCGGCGACCTGGAGACAGCCCGCTCGATCGTGGAGGTCGTGTCGGTGCAGAACCGCTACTCGGTTGTCGACCGCTCATCGGAGAAGGTGCTGGATGTCTGCACCCGCGACGGCTTGGGCTTCCTGCCCTGGTTTCCGCTCGGAGCGGGCAACCTGGGCGACGACGCCGCCTCGACGCTCGACGAGGTCGCGGCCGAGCACGACGCATCGCGCTTCCAGGTCGCACTCGCATGGCTGCTGGCGCACTCACCGGTGATGCTGCCGATCCCGGGAACGTCGAAGGTGGCGCACCTCGAGGAGAACGTCGGAGCCGCAGCGATCGAGCTGACGGCCGAGCAGCTGGCGAAGCTGGACGGGCTCGGGGGCTAGGGAGCCGTCTCGAGCCCGCTGACCGCGGCGCGTCGGGCGGGCTCGCGCGAATCGCGCGGTCTCCGCTGCCGTGCGCTGTCGGCACGGGGCGCAAACTGCGGCGGCCAAGGGGTCGCCGGACTGAAGCCCGCGCCCGTCCGCACGCGCTGAGCGCGCGTTCGTTGGGGACTTGAGCCGGTCCTGCGCGGTTCAAGTCCCCGCAGATCGACCCCGGAACGCGATCCGTGGGGAGTTATGGGTGCCAGGGCACCCAAAAGTCCCCAACGATCGCCGAATCGCGGGCGCGAGGGCGAGCGCACTTTGCCCCCCCCGGCGAGCGGGCGCTACACCAGCGGCAGCACGCCGGCTTCGAGCTCCAGCAGCCGGCGCTTGTTGTCCAGCCCGCCTCCGTAACCGACGAGCTTTCCGTTCGCTCCGATCACGCGATGGCAGGGAACGATCACCGCGATCGGGTTCTGACCGTTCGCCGTGCCGACGGCGCGCGCGCGGTCCGGGCGGCCGATGCGGCGCGCCAGCTCGCCGTAGGAGATCGTCTCGCCGTAGGGGATCTCGGTCAGCGCATGCCAGACGGTGCGCTGGAAGGTGGTGCCGTCCAGGCGCAGCTTCAGATCGAACTGGTCCCGCTCACCCGCGAAGTACGCGCGCAGCTGCTCGCGCACATCCTCGAACGCGTCGTCGTCCCGCGCCCACGTGGACCCGACCGGCCGCGGCCGCAGCCCGTCCTGCATCGAGAGGCCGTACAGCACGTCCTCCTCGCCGGTCAGCAGCAGCTCGCCGATCGGGCTGTCGATCGTCGTGTAGATCACGCCGCCACCGCCCACAGATGCTGGAGCGCGTAGGCGCGGTAGGGGCGCCATGCCTGCGAGAGCGACTCCGCCGCTGCCGGGCGCGAGTCGCGGCCCAGGCGGTCGAGCGCGTGTCGCACCCCGAGGTCGGAGGCCAGGAAGGCATCTGGGTCGTGAAGTGCGCGCATCGCGATGTAGCCGGCGGTCCACGGGCCGATCCCGGGGAGCGCCAGCAGCCGATCTTCGGTTGCGCGGCGGTCGGCACCGCGGCTCAGGTCGATGTCGCCAGCGGCGAGCGCGGTGCTGATCGCCCCTATCGCGCGCCGGCGTGAGGCGGGCATCGCCCAGCCGTCGCTGTTCGCCGCGGCGAGCGCCTCGGCGCTTGGGAAGAGATGCGTGACAGCGCCGACCGGGTGCGCGAGCGGCTCGCCGTGGGCAGCGACGAGACGGCCCGCCAGCGTCGCCGCGCCTGCAAGCGACACCTGCTGGCCGAGCACGGCGCGCACCGCGATCTCCGCACCGTCGGCCGCCCCCGGCACGCGGCGGCCCGGCGCCTCCGCCACCAGCGCACCGATCAGCGGGTCCGCGCCCAGCGCATCAGCGATCGCCGCCGGGTCGGCGTCAAGGTCCAGCAGCGCGCGCACCCGCGCAAGCGCCTCGTGCTCGTCACGCCGATCGTCGAGCCACAGCTTCACCGCGATCCGCTCCTCGAGCGGACGCAGCTCCACTACGGCGCCACCACCCGAGAGCCGGAGGCTGCGGCGGAACACCGCACCGTCGCGCTCCTCGACGCCGGGTACTGCCCGCCGGCCGAAGAACTCGATCAACGCGGCTCCCTCGAGTGGCGGCCGGTAGACCAGGTGGCGCACGATCGGCCCGTCCGCGAGCTCGTCTGGCCGGCAGCGCTTGCACGCGCGCATCCCGGCAGCCCTCGCCGCGGACACGTCCTCGAACACGCGCACGTTCTTCGCCAGCGGCCGCGCCGGGCACGAGGGCCGGCAGTAGATGCCCGTCGTCACGACGCCCTGGATGAGCCAGCCGTCGAGCTCTGAATTCGCCTTCATGCCGCTACAACGCGCCGCGCGCCCGGAACGTGAGGCGCCTACGGCTTCCGCAGATACCCGAGTTTGTTCAGGAACGCCCGCAGCGACTTCAGATACGCGCGCCCGTAGGGGCCGAAGTCGTCGGCGTGCTTCTTGTCGACGAGGCCGTGGTGGTAGGCGGCCACGACCCGCTTCCAGCCCTTCGTCCCGTGCTGCGCGTTGTACTCATCCGCTGCGTAGGCCGCGAGCACGCCGCGCAGGTTCGCGCCCTTGACCTTGCGCACCGACTTGTAGAGCTTCCACATGGCGGCCGCGTCCTTGGCCGCCAGCCGCGGGAACGCGATCGTCGAGTCGACGAGCTTGCCGCCGTCCCACTCGAACACGCGCAGCGGCCGCGGCGTGTCCGCGTTCGAGCCGTACTTGTAGGCGAAGCGGTAGTCCTCGGAGCGGAACTCGGGTGCGCCGTCGTGATTGATGTCCTGGAGCACATACGGGAACGACAGCCCGGGCCGAAGCAGCTTGAAGATGTACTTGTTCTGGAGCGGGTCGTAGCGGTAGCTGTTCGTGTACCAGCAGCAGTTGGCGCCGCCCGAGAAGAGGTCGACCAGCACCTCGGGCTCGCCGTCGAGGTCGAGGTCGCGCACCGTCACCGACGACACGCCCTTCTGAGCGCCCGAAGCTGGCTCCGGGGTGCAGTAGGAGCACTCCTTGCCGAGCGTCTGGTCGAGCAGCGTCTCGCCGCCGCGCACGATCTTCACGTGCGCGTCCGAGTAGTTGAAGAACCCGTAGTGGCTCCGCTGGTACATGTAGGAGAGGCTGGCCGTGACCTGCCCGGACGTCGCGGTCTCCGTCTTCGTGAGGGCGGAAGCCGGCGTGGCAGGCAGCAGCGCCAGGGCGGCCACGACGGCAATCAGGGTGCGGGTGCGCATCGAATCAATCTTGCACACGAAGCGCCAGAGCGCGCTAGCGCGGACTGCGAACGGCCTCGAGCGCCTCGTCACGGGATTCGTAGACACGCACCGCGTGCCGCAGGCCGGCCAGGTCGATCGCCCGCAGCACGTTGCGGTCCGCGCACGCCATCACGAGGTGTCCGTTGTGGCGATAGACCTCCTTCATCGCGCGCACGATCCGGTTGAGCGTCGACATGTCCACGAACGACACGTCGCACATGTCGATGACGAGGTTGTGCTCGCCGCGGGCGATCGCGGCGTCGAGCTTGTCGCCCAAAAGCGGCATCGTGTAGGCGTCGAACTCGCCGTGCAGGACGAGCACGTCGGCGTCGCCGGAGGGCTGTTCCTCAACCTGTTCGCCGGGCGAGTGAATGACCGATCCTAATCACGTTTTCGACGTGTGGGAAAAGACCGAGGGCCCGGCTTTCGCCAGGCCCCCGGCCCTTCCTCGAATCGATGTTCGCCCTCTTACACGTGCTGCAACGCGTCCAGCACGTTGAGCCGTGAGGCCCGCCGCGCCGGCGCGATCGCCGCGATCGTCCCCGCCACGACCGCCACCACAACGAAGGCGACGAGCGTGCCGAGCGGCAGCTGGAACGTGAGCCCATCGCCGTGCAGCGCCTGCACGGTCATGGCACCCAGGAACAGGCCCACGCCGGCGCCGAGAGTCGCGCCGATCAGCGCGGTCACGATCGACTCGTGGCGCACCATCTTGCGCGTCTGACGGCGGGTCATGCCGACGGCGCGGAGCATCCCGATCTCACGGGTGCGCTCGACCACCGACAGGGCCAGCGTGTTGACGATGCCGAACAGCGACACCAGGACCGCGAACGCGAGCATCACGTACAGGATCGCCAGCATCGAGTTCATCCAGGACAGCTGGTCCTTGACGAACTGGTCGATGCTCGTGACCTTCGCGTCGGGGTAGCCCGCGAGCGCCGTCTTCAGCTGCGGCAGCGAGCCGCCCTTCACGAACGCGAAGCGGTCACCGTCAGCGTGGAAGCTGCGTGCGAACGCGGCGTTCGAGATCGTCACCTCGGCCAGGTAGAGCGGATTCAGCTTCGCCGGCTTCTGGATGCCGACGACGGTGAAGTCCGCCTTCTTGCCCGACTGCGCGGTCAGCGTGATGTGCGAGCCGACCTTGTAGTGGTGATCCTTGGCGTAGTCGTCGAGCACGAACGCGCCGTTCGTGCCGAGCTTCGCCAGCGTGTCGTCGGACGAGCCCGGTCCCCACGTGTAGTGGAAGACCTTCGAGATGCCCGCCGGGTCCACGCCGTCGACGCGGATCTTCGACTTGCCGATCTTCGCGTTGTCCTCGCGGATGCCCTGGACCGACTGGACGCCGGGCACGGCTGTGATGGCGTCCTTGGCCCGCTTCGAGATCGGCGAGAAATTGTCCTGCGCCGAGATCGAGTAGTCGGCGCCCGCGAGGTTCTCGCGGATGCCACCCTCGGCCGTGTGCTTGAGCGCCGCAGCCAGCACCGCGACGAACGTGACCAGCGCGATGCCGATCATCAGCGCCGCAGCCGTGCCGGCCGTGCGGCCCGGCTTGCGCACCGAGTTGTGACGTGCGAGCACGCCGGCCGCGCCACCGATCTTCTCACCGGGCTTGCCCAGCACTGAGGCAAGCGGCTTGACGAACTTCGGCGACAGCATCGCGATCCCGATGAACAGCAGGAACGAGCCGATGCCGATCAGCGGCAGCCGCTGACCGATCGTCATGCCCGAGCCCAGGTTCCCGTAGACCGCGGCCACGATGCCAAGCACCGTGATCGCGAACGCGATCTTCGGCATGATCTTCCCGGCGCGGGTCAGCGGCAGCTCGGCACCTTCGCGCAGGGCTGCGACCGGTTCGATGCGGGTGGCACGAAGCGCCGGCGCAAGCGACGCGAGGATCGTCACGCCGATGCCCACGATCGCCGCGACGATCACCGTGTGCAGGGCGAAGACCGTGCCGACGCGCGGCAGGTCGAGCCCGGCGGCGGCCATCACCGCCTGAAGCCCCTTCGCGATCGCGAAGCCGAACAGCACTCCGGCGATCGTCCCGACGACGCCCATCGCGGCAGCCTCGCCGACGACGGAGCGCATCACCTGGCGACGGTCGGCACCGACGGTCCGCAGCATCGCCAGTTCGCGAATGCGCTGCGCCACCGTGATGGAGAGCGTGTTGAAGATGATGAACGCGCCGACGAAGATCGAGATTCCGCCGAAGCCGAGCAGGATCCCGCGAAGGATCTTCACGAACTGGGACAGGCCGTCGAGCGTGAAGCGATCCTGCTTCTTCGCCGACTGCACCGTCACGCCCGAGCCGAGCTGGGTCCTCAGCGTCGACTGGAGCTGCGTCTTCGAGACACCCTCGCGAGCGCCTACGAGGATCGAGTTGTAGGCCCCGCCCTTGTGGAACATCGCCTGCGCCTCGGGCAGCGAGAAGATCGCCGCCGTGGCCGTGCCGAACTTGTCGACCGTGCCCCACTTGGTGATGCCGACGACCTTGTAGCTCTTCACGGGACCGATCGCCGCGACCTTCACGCGTGCGCCGAGCCCCCAGTGCTCCTTGTCAGCCGTCGACTTGTCGATCACGACCTCGCCCGGGCTCATCGCGAACCGGCCCTGCGTGAGCTTGAACGGGGTCAGGTTCTTGCCGTTCACCGGGTCCAGGCCGACCGCGAAGTACGGACCGGAGCCGATGACCTTGCCCTTCGGGTCGATCAGCTTGGCCTGCTCGGTGATGTCGCCGGCGGCGGCAGCAACCTGGGGCAGGGAGCGGATCTTCTGAAGGACGGCCGGCTTCACGGTCACGGCAGTGCCGACCGTGTCGTTGCCGGCGTTGAACGCCTGCTTCTTGGTGACGACTGCGTCGGTGTTGTCGTAAGCCGAGCCCGACAGCGACTTGGCCGCGCTCAGCATCGTGTCGGACACGATGTAGGCGCCCGTGATCATCGCGACGCCGATGACCACGGCCAGCGTGGTGAGCACTGCACGTGTCTTGTGCAGCGCGAGTCCCTTGATGGCCACCTTCATCATGACGCTGAGACCTCCTTGATGGCCTCGAGCACGCTGGCCTCGGTCGGGTCGGACAGCTCGCGGACGATCTTGCCGTCGGCGAGGAACACGACGCGGTCCGCGTAACCGGCGGCATGGGCGTCGTGGGTGACCATGACGGTCGTCTGGTTGCGCTCGTCGGCAGCCCTTCGCAGCAGCGAGAGGATGTCGTCGGAGCTCTTCGAGTCGAGGTTGCCGGTGGGCTCGTCCGCGAAGACGACGGCCGGCTCGGTGATCAGCGCCCGTGCGACTGCCACGCGCTGCTGCTGGCCGCCCGAGAGCTCGGTCGGCTTGTGCGAGCGGCGATCGGAGAGGCCGACCTGGTCGAGGAGCGTCTGGAGGTTGCCGTTGGCCTTCTGGCGAGCCAGGGTCAGCGGCAGCACGATGTTCTCCTCAGCCGTGAGCTGCGGGATGAGGTTGAACGCCTGGAAGATGAAGCCAACGCGCTGGCGACGAAGCATCGTCAGCTCCTTGTCCTTCATCGCCGTGACGTTGTCGCCCTCGATGAACACGTTGCCCTCGCTCGGCGTGTCGAGGCCGGCCAGGAGATGCATGAGCGTCGACTTGCCCGAGCCCGACGGGCCCATCACGGCGAGGAACTCGCCGGCGTCGACGTCGAGCGAGACGGTGCAAAGCGCCTTGACAGCCGCCTCGCCCTCGCCGTATGTCTTCGAGATGTCGACCGCGCTGACGGCGGCCTTCGTGGTGGTCTGCGTTGCGTGCAAGGTGAGTCCCTTTCGTTTGGCTAGGCCGCCAGGCCAGCCATGGTCATTTCCGAGTTCTCAGCCGCCAGGGCCAAGTCGTTGAGTGCGTTCTTCAGGGCGCCGCCGGCGAGGAATCCCTCGACGGCGCGGGCCACGAAACGGCCCATCACGCCCTTGCCCTTGACGTCGATCGAGGCGTGGACGTGGGCGGAGTTCGCGAGTGCTGCGACGTCGTAGGCGACGTCCATCTCGACAAACGGTCCCGACGCGGTCAGCCGCAGTGCGCAGCAGTCCGCTTCGTGGACCTCGATGTCGAACGCGACCTCCTTGCCGGCGAGCATGCCCGCAACGCGGGCGCGGCTGCCGGCCTCCAGGCGATCGCTGTCGAGTCCTTCGACCTCGAACGGAACTGGAGCCCAGGCTGAGATCGCACACGGCCGCGTCAGAACTTCCATCACCTGCTGCGGGTTCGCGACGATTGCGGTGTCGGCTGTCCATGCCATGTGTGCATAGTCGGGCCGCGGAGCCCGCGGGGCATCGGCACAGCGGCCGATCACGCCTCATCCCTGAGGACGATTTGAAGTCGTTCGTGCGGCGGACGCCATAGTCGTTGCGCGCGGGTAACTTCGCGACTGGATGACCGACTCGCTGCCGAAGATCAGCGCCCGGCAGGGCGATGCGCTGATGGCGATCGCGCTGTCGGTCGTGCTCGTCCTCGAGCTCAGCCTCGGCTCCGCGATCACGGGGCCGTTCTGGACGAACTATCCGCTCGGTCTCGTCATCACCGGCGCGGTCGCGTTCCGCCGCCGCTACCCGGTGTGGGCGGTCAGCGCGCAGCTGATCGCCGCCGTCGTCTCCACCGCCGCCAACGGGGATCTGACGGAGAACCCGTTCTCACCATTCCTCGCGCTGATCATCGTGATGTACGCGGTCGGCTCGTACGCGCCGCGCCGCTGGTCGAACCTCGGCGTCGCGATCGGGGTCGTCGGGATGTTCCTGATCAACGTCATCAGTCCCGGCGAAAACGACGTCGGCTCCTACGCGGGCAGCGTCATGCTGGCGGTGATCCTGCCGTGGGCCGCGGGCCGCGCCGCAAAGGAATGGGCGCAGCGGGCGATGGAGCTGGAGCGCGTCAACACCGCGCTGAAGGCCGAGCAGGAGCAGCGGGCGTTGCTCGCCGTGGCCGACGAGCGCTCACGGATCGCACGCGAGCTGCACGACGTCGTCGCCCATTCGATCTCCGTCATGGTCGTCCAGGCGGAGGGGGCCAAGCGGATGATGGAGCGCGACCCTGGGCGGGCGCAGGGGGCTTTGGACCAGATCGAGAGCACGGGCCGCGCCGCGCTCGTCGAGATGAGGCGCCTGCTTGGCGTGCTGCGCCGCGACGACGAGGACGCCGGCCGGACGCCGCAGCCGACCGCGCGCGGGATCGACGTGCTGGTCAACCGCGCGCAGGAGGCCGGGCTCGATGTGCACGTCGCGATCGAGGGCGAGCGCCGGACGCTGCCCGCCGGCGTCGACGTGTCTGTGTTCCGGATCATCCAAGAGGCTCTGACAAATTCCTTGAAGCACGCAGGCCCGACACGCGCCGATGTGGTGTTGAGCTACGAGCCCGACGCCGTCGAGGTCGAGATCGTCGACGCCGGCATGGTCAACGGCTTCGCACCCCCGACCGCCGATCCCGAGAACCCCCAACATGGTCTCCTGGGGATGAACGAGCGAGTTTCTCTGTATGGCGGCCAAATCGTCACCGGCCCATGCGAGGATGGGCGCGACGGCTACCGGGTCTGGGCCCGGATTCCCCTTGGCTGAGCTATGAGCATTCGCGTACTACTCGTTGACGACCAGGCGCTCGTGCGCGCGGGGTTCCGCATGATCCTCGACGCCGAGGAGGACATCGAGGTGGTGGGGGAGGCCTCCGACGGCGAGCAGGCCGTCTTCTCAGCAGCCCAGTTCAACCCCGACGTGATCCTGATGGACGTGCGGATGCCGAACATGGACGGCATCGAGGCGACGCGGAAGATCGTCGAGGCGGGCGGCGGCGGGAATGGCGCCGCCTCCGAGAGTGTTTCCGCGGAAACCACCCAGACTGGGGACAGCGAATCTGCGTCAGACCCAGCGCTCGACCGTCCCCGGGTACTGATGCTCACGACCTTCGAGCTCGACGAATACGTGTACGAGTCTTTGAGGGCCGGGGCGTCGGGCTTTCTGCTGAAGGACGTGCCGGCCGATCAGCTCGTGGCCGGGATCCGCGTGGTGGCCGACGGCGACGCATTGCTGGCGCCATCCGTGACGAAGCGCCTGATCTCCGACTTCTCAGCGGCGCGGGCAGCGAAAGCGATAGAGGAGAACCCCCCGGCGGGCCTGGACGAGCTGACAACGCGCGAGATGGAGGTCTTCAAGCTGATCTCACGCGGGATGTCGAACCACGAGATCGCTACTGAGCTGGTTGTAGGTGAGACGACGGTCAAGACGCATGTCGCGCGGATACTGATGAAGCTTGGGCTGCGGGACCGGGTGCAGGCGGTGGTGCTGGCGTATGAGAGCGGGCTGGTGCAGCCTGGTGCGGCAGGGTCGTAGGCCGAGGGTCGCGGGTTCGAATCCCGCGCCCGCTACCACGCAGCGACTCGGAGCCCGGAGAGCTTGCGCCGCTCACCCGGTGGGCATAGGGTCGGCACTCCGTGAAGGCTCGGATCATCCGCACGAGCCGCTGGGCGATCGCCAGTCTGTGTGTGCTCACGCTAATTGGCGCGGACAGCAACGGCTGTTCAGGCAGCAGCAGCTCGAGCGACTCAAGCCCGTCGTCGACGTCATCGTCGTCCGGGTCGGACTCGACCTCTAGCGGCTCAAGCACCGGGCGGGAGGCTCGCTCGTGGATCCGCTCGCACGGTTCGGACGCGCGCCGCGTCGCACTCGTCGTCCAGACCGTTGAGGGGATGGTCAAGCTCGGGAAGACCGACGCGGACCTCTACCAGATCGCACAGGGGGCACAGGAGGCGCACGACGCGTTGGACGCCGTCCGGCAGAGCTTCGCGGACTCGGGTGGGGACGGATCACTGGGCGACGCCGAGCTCGACGTCTTCTCAGCGGCGAACGACCTCAAGAACTCAATGGGCGCGCTCGTCGCCTACGCGGGTGACTCGAACCCGGCGACGCTCGCGCACTTCACCTCGCAGTTCGGCGAGGCGCGCGCGCAGTGGAACCACGGCGTTCGGGTTATCTGGCACCTCGCACATGCGAGGCGAGCTCCGTCGGTCTGAGCAGGAACCGCGCTGCGGTATCGACCACACTGAGCTGTTGGATCGTCAGGTTCTCGATCGGTGGAGGATGTGCTGTCGGCTGGCTTCGCGGGCTGCCCTGGCGCGAGCGGCAGGCTGAGCAGCGGACCCCCGCGCTCACATTTGCGGGGGCGCGGGCCGGATCGGTGGGAGTAGGCAGCTAGCGCTGATTCGCCGGATTTTCCGCCCGGTCGGCGCGGCGGACTGCCTGGGGCCGACCCCGAGCGCTCGGAGCCTTCAAGTGAGCGCCGCTCGAGGCGAGAGCTGGCCCCACACGAGGGCCGGCTGAGCCGAATCGCGCGGCCCGTCCTGCGCGTGCCGGCGCGGCACGTTCACGGTGCCGAGCCCGGCCGATCGATCCCTCGGTGCCACCCAGAGGGGGTGAACTCTTGCGTGACGACGGCTTTGCAAGGAATGAGCATCGACGACGATCGCCAGGGCCGACGGAGAAGGGATTCCCCGCCAGGCGGGCAAATGCGCCTCGACCTGCGGACGGCGAAGCCAGCCCGGCAGTTGCCGCCGGTGACGTCCGTAGGGTCTCGGGACGTGATCAGCGACCGGCCCCTGACCAGCGTTGAGGTGTGCGCGGGCGCGGGCGGACAGGCGCTCGGGCTGGAACAGGCGGGCTTCGAACACCTCGCGTGCGTGGAGATCGACGCCCAGGCGTGCGAGACGCTGCGTCTCAACCGGCCTGACTGGAACGTCGTCGAGGACGACCTCCGGAGGCTCGTTCGTGATCAAGCACTGGCCATGCATGAAGGCTGTGACCTGCTTGCCGGAGGCGTACCGTGCCCGCCGTTTTCACTCGCAGGCCGGCAGCTGGGCGCTGATGATGAGCGCGACCTGTTCCCGGCAATCCTCGAGCTTGCAGATCAGCTCCGGCCACGCGCCGTCCTGATAGAGAACGTCCGCGGCTTGCTCGGGAAGCGCTTCATCCCCTATCGCCGCGACATCCTCGCGGCTCTCACCGAGATGGGCTACTCACGCGCGGAATGGGAGCTCTTGCAGGCTGCCGACTTCGGCGTACCTCAGCTGCGGCCACGCGCGATTCTCGTCGCGCTACGCGATGACGTGGAAGGCGACTGGGCATGGCCAGCGCTGGACCTCGAGCGGCCGCGCACGGTTGGAGAAGCGCTGGCCGACCTCATGGCGGAGCGGGGGTGGCCTCACGCCCGTGCATGGGTTCGGCGAGCGAACCGGATCGCGCCGACGCTCGTCGGTGGGTCGAAGAAGCACGGCGGCCCCGACCTCGGGCCGACGCGAGCAAAGCGCGAGTGGGCTGCGCTTGGGTGCAGCGGTATGGGAATCGCGGACGAAGCGCCTGGACCTGACGCGCCGGCCGATCATGCGCCGCGACTGACCGTGCGGATGACGGCGCGCTTGCAGGGCTTTCCGGACGACTGGCAGTTCGCCGGCCGCAAGACAGCGCAATACCGCCAGGTCGGGAACGCCTTTCCGCCGCCGGTTGCTAGAGCCGTAGCCGAGCGGATCGCGATCGCCCTCGAGGCGAAGCAGTTGCTCGCTGCTGCCTGAAGCTCCTTACGACCGTCCGAGCAGTTGGGCGATGCGCGCGGCGACGGCGGCCGGGTCCTCATGTTCCCATGCACGGAGAACGGTCCAGCCGGCCTCCGTGAGACGCTCAGACTGCTCCGCGTCCCGCTCCTGGTTGCGCTCGATCTTCGCGTTCCAGTAGGTCGAGTTCAACTTCGGTCGTCCGCCATGCTCCGCGCAGCCGTGCCAGAAGCACCCGTCGACAAACACCGCAAGGCGCTGACGCGTGAACGCGATGTCGGCTCGCGGTTTCCGGCCGTCGATCGGGATCGCATAGTCAACGCGGTATCGCAGGCCCATGGCGTGCAAGATTGAGCGGAGTGCGCGTTCGGGGCGGCTATCTCGGCGACGGTTCGCCCGCATATTCGCGCTTCGGTCTGACGGGCCGGGCGCCGCTGGGACCTTGATCGCCACAGGCGGAGGGTAGATAGCGCCTACTTCGCTCAGCGGGTCTACCGAGTCGGGGGGCTGAACAACGCAGCAGACAGGGCGCAGGTCGCGGCAAGCCTTGTTTCACGGAGAAGGGTCTGACTACGCGCCTGAGAACCACTGCGCGATGCCTAAGCCTCTTCCTATGCCTCACAGCGAAGAGTTTGCGGCTCTCGGCTTTTCGCAGTTCGAGCGCGCGATCTACCGAGAGCTCTATGCGAGCCGCGGCACGCCGCTGACGATGGCGCAGCTTCGCGATCGGCTCGACGTCGAGGTCGGCTCGCAGGAGCACCTCAACCGGCGGCTGCGTGAGCTATACCGAGAGTTCGTCATCGAGCGCACACGCCGGGGTCGCGAAACGACATACGAACTTCAAGCGCGACTGGACGATCCGCGGGCAGCTCGAGCCGCGATCAGTAAGACGGACCGCGCATGGGTACTACGCGATCAGCGCTGCGCGCAATGTGGCCGCACGCCCTCCGAGGACGGAGTGAAGCTCCACGTGGACCACAAGATCCCGCTCGAGTGGGGCGGGACGAACGAACGCGAGAACCTCCAGGCGCTCTGCAGCGAGTGCAACGAGGGAAAGAAGAACTATTACGCCACGTTCAACGAGTACGCCGAGCAGATCAAGCAAGCGATCAACCACGACGAGCCTCATCGGCGGATCGGCGAGTTGCTGAAAGCCTTCGATGGCGAGCCCGTGCGTGGCGACGTGCTTGAACGGGTTGCGAGCGCTAAGCAGTACCAGGAGGACTGGCAGAAGAGACTGCGGGAGCTGCGGATACTCGGCTGGCGAATTAAGCCAACGAAGCGCAAAGAACAGGGCCGGATCGTGAGCTACTACGAGCTCGAACACGCCGAGCCGTGGCCGCCCGGGAACATCTCGGCCGAAATCAAGAGCCGGGAGCGACAGCGCAAGAACGGCGGGTAGCGGTCGTCGTCAACTCCGGAGACACCATCGCGCTGATGAGCAGACGGCTGATCTGGATCGATTACTCCGCCCGACGCCCAAACAGCAAAGAGCTCTTCAGGAACAGTGTGAAAGGTTGATCGGCCGAGCTAGCCCCGAGGACTCGCCACTGCGTACGCGCACAGCGCGTTCACAAGCCGCATCTGCTCCACCGTGTTGCAACGTGCCCAGAGCAGCGACGGCGAGCACACAACCACCGACAGCGCCTGGGCACGCGAAACCGCCACGTTCAGGCGATTGCGGCTGAAGAGGAAGTCCATTCCGCGTGGCACGTCCTCGCCGCTCGAGCTCGTCATCGAGAAGAAGACCACCGGCGCCTGCTGGCCCTGGAACTTGTCGACCGTTCCGACTCGCGCGCCGGCCGGCAGCTTTGCGCGTAGGCAGCGCACCTGGGCGTTAAAGGGCGCGACGATCAGGATGTCGTCGAGCGACAGATCCCGCTCGTGCCCGGCGGCGTCCGTCCAGCGCCCGTCACGGAGAAGCGCGTCGACCTCGCGAGCGATGCGGTCCGCCTCTTCGGGCGCTTGCTGCCGGTTGTCGAAGTGGTCTACGAACAGCATCCGCGTTCCCGCGCCACTCAGCCCACTCGACTCGACGCGCTGGTTCTCCAGGCCGTCGATCGGCAGCAGGCGCCCGTCGTACATCACCTCCGACACAAAGCTGCATACGTCGGGATGCATGCGCCAGGTTCGGTCGAGGAAGACGCCGCGGTCCGGCGGCACCGTCTGCGCATCTCCCAAGAGATGCTGGAGCACGGACACACCGGCGCCATGTGGGTGAATCGCCTGGCTCACGTGCGCGAGCTGCTGTGGATCGCCCAGGAACACGACGCTCTTCGCGGCGTGGGAGATCGCGAGTGCGTCGGCTAGCGAGACCTGACCGGCCTCGTCCACGAACAGGACGTCGACGGCTTCGGCCATGTCCGCGCGCGCCCACAGCCAAGCGCTGCCGGCGACGAGGCTGAACTCGCCGTCGTCCGGCGGGAACGCGGCGTTATCCGCCGTGTGCTCGATGTGCGGACCTTCGTACTCCGAGTCCGCGTAGCCGGATGACTTCTTGAGGCCGCGGAACTTGACGTTCTCATCGTTCGCCGCGCCCTCGATGTCGTCGAGAAGCTTGTGGATCGCCTTGTGTGAGGTCGCGGCAACGCCCACGCGAATGCCGCGATCGAGCAGCCGCGCGATCACGCGCGACGCCGTCCACGTCTTGCCGGCGCCGGGCGGGCCCTGGATGAAGAGAGCGCTCTGCTGGAGTCCCGCGATCTGGTCGGTCAGGCGTTCCAGATCGATGCCGCCAGCCTGGAGCGGCTGACCAGGTTCGAGGCCTGCGATCCGCGGCGGCCGGCGCGTCAGAACGTCGCATGCGGCGTCCAGCTGGCCGGTTGGCTCCGTTGACGCCGCGATCACACGGCGCGCGAGCACTCGCAGCGCAGCCTGCTGCGCACGTTGAGGCAGCGGCTTGCCAGGTGCCAGCGCTCGCGGCAGCGGCCGATCGTCGGATGCCTTGCCGCGTTTGATCCACGCAATGCCGCGTTCGTCGTCGACCTCGGCCAGCTTGACCGTCTTTTCGGTCTCCGGGTCGATGACGTCGCCTGGTGACAGCTTGTACTGCTGCGCTGGAAAGCGCATGGGGTAGATCCACGAGCGCTGCTCTTCGCGCTTCTCAACATCAGATGCGAGCGCCAGGTCGCCGAGTGCCTCGGCGTCCTCGTCGCGCAGTTGCTCGAGCGACTTCCCGATGCGCTCGAAGTAGGCCCACCATTGCGGCTTCTCCTCACGATGGTGGTACTCGAGCAGCTCGGCAAGCAGGAGCCGCGCCTGCTGCTCGCCCATCAGTTCGGTGTCGTCTTCGGGGAGACCGGCCGTGAGCGCTTCGCGCAGTCCCTGCAGCTCGTCGAGGAGCGCCTGCTTCTCGGGCGAGGGCTCCTTTGCCGCCTCTGGCTGCAGCGACGAGATTGCGATCCCGAAGTCTGCCTCTGCGCGCGTCTGCATGGCCAGCAGCCAGTCACGCAGGCCGGCGGTCGAGCGACAGTCGTCGGCGTTGTAGTCGGCGATCGCTTCGAGCTGTGCGGGGTCCTCGGAGTCGAGGTAATCCTGGTAGGCGAGCAGCGAGCCGCCGGCGTCGGTGACCTCGGCGTCGCGCTCGAAGTCGTAGTAGTCCTCGACCGACTTGAGCGAGTAGCTCTCCTTGCCGATGCGCATCGCCTGCCGCACGACCACGTAGAGATCGACGAAGACCTTGCGCCGCAGCAGCTCGTCGACCTCGTGCTCGCGCGTGCCATAGCGCGTCATGAGCTTCTTGACGGCGGTCGGCTCGTAGGCGTTGTAGTGGTAGATGTGCATTTCGGGGTGCTCGGCAAGCCGTGCCGTGACCCAGTCGATCCAGTCCTCGAAAGCACGTCGCTCCTCGGCACGGGAGTGAGCCCACAGCGCCGTGTACGCACCGTCGGGTGTTGTCGAGCCGAGGAGGTACTCGAGGCCGTCGTCCTCCCAGTACGGGTCGCCCTCGATGTCGAAGAAGACGTCGCCGGGTGACGGCTCGGGCAGCTTGGCGAAACCGCGCTCGGCTTCTGGAGTCAGGAACTCGAGCGTGCGTTCGCCGGTCTCGCGCGCTTCCACCTGGAGGGCTGCCTGCGCTTTGAGCCCGGCGAGGGTTGCGCTGGCCAGGCGCGGAACCTTGATGTCTGCCGGCAGCTGCGACAGAACCTTGACGGTGTGGATCTCCGCGTCGTCGAGCTTGATCGCCTGCCCACGGCCGAGGAACGCGACGAGGCTTGTGTGGTCGTCGGCGCGGCGCTTGTCGCGGCAGCGCGCCCACCAGTCGCAGTAGTCGCAGTGGTCCACCTTGTAGGGGTAGGGCGGCTCGGCTCCTTCTCGCAGGACATCGAGGTACTGGAGGTAGCGCTTGCGGACCTGCGCGGAGTAGGCCTGGAAGTCGTTGGGCTTGTAGGAGCGGATCTCCTGCGTCCCGAGGATCAGGTGCATCCGTTCCGGAGCCGGCCCTGGATGCGGCCGACCTGCTCCGTGTAGAAGATCAGCTGGAGGATGAAGTAGGGCTTGGGGTGCTGTGCCAGCTTGGCGTCGTAGGCCTCGTAGGACCACTCGCCCAGACCGGAGGGCTTTTCGACGCGCAACAGGAAGTCCGCGTAGCCGACCCAGCCTTCATCGAGGAACCCAGCCTGGTGGATCGCTTTAGGTCCCTTGCGCATCGCCTGCTCCGACAACGCGGCTCGCTCAGCGGTCGGGATGTCTTCTGGGATGCGGACTACGTCCAAGCCGTCCGCCTCCAATCGGTCGAGGAAACGCGCCTCGTGGCGCAGCCCGCGCTCGGCGATCAGCTCGGCATCAGGGCGCGGTGCCTTGTTGAGGGTGAGCTTGCCCTCCGCTCGGGCGAGCTCGAGCGCCGGCAGATGCTCGCAGGCGAGGAAGTTGTTGACGTCGCTCGGGGAGAAGCGGAGCTCGCCGTCTCTGAGCCGCACGCTAGGCGGCCTCTGAGGCGACGACGAAGTGCGAGAACCTCGTCTCGAGACGATGCGGGTCTGGCCGGTCAGCGGCTCGGGATGGCTGGATGATCGCGGCGCCGTGGAAGCCTTGGAGTCCTTCGCGAAGCATCGGTCCATCGTGCTCAGCGAGTAGCCGCCGCGCGATGTGGACTACTCCGTCGGGATCGATGCCGAGCAGGTTGCGGTCGTAGGCAAGGTGGTGGATGGCGCAGAGCGCAAGGCCGTTCACGACCGCTGCGATCCCCTCGGGCTCAGGGTCTTCCACGATGTGCGCGGCCTGCACGAGCGCTGCCTCGCGAAGCGAGCAGATGGTGCAGCGCTGGCGGTAAGCGCGGAGCACGTCGCGACGGAAGCGCTGCTGGTGCAGGCGCAGCCGGACCTCGCGCAGTGCGTACTCGCGCAGATCGGGAGGCGATGTGAGGCCCTGCCCCTTCATGTCCTCGTAGGGGAGCCCGACCTCCAGCAGAACCACCTGTCCTGCCGGATCGTCGGCGGTGACGAAGACCGGTTGCACGACCATGTACTGCCCAGGCGCGACGCCGTGGAAGTAGATCAACGGGACCTGCTGTTCGAACGCCGCGCGGAGCGCCCGGTTGTCGGGCTGATCGATCGACCCCGAGCGGTAGTGGTAGAGGATCGCGCGGTTCTCGACGTCGAGTTCGTCTTCGTAGGCAGCTCGCTTGCCTGGTACGCGTGCGGCGGTGGTGAGCGTCAGCGCGGCCGCACCGCGCATCTCCTTCGGCCGGTGGATGCCCTTGTAGAAGGAGCCGAACGAGATCCGCTCGCGGTTGTAGACAAAGCCTTCCCGGAGCGCGGCGACCGGGACGAGGTCGTTGTAGCGCTGGCCGAGCTCGCGGGCGCGCTTGTGAGCAGCCGCTCGCAGGTCGTGGTCGGGGTCGCCGCCCGGCAAGAGGCTTGCCACCCGGCCAACCTATGGCCTGGCTCGTTCCACGTCCAGGGCGCTCGATCAAGCGGGTGGCAGCGCCCGATCGAGGACGCCCCGGATCTGCTCGACGGCCTCGAGGGTGAGCGGCCCGTCGCGGCTCACGAGCTTGGCGACACGACGCGTCCCGTCGATCGCAATTCCCCGCATGCTCGGATGACCGAAGATGGGCAACCCTGCGGTCTCAGCCATGCACATGGCGCCGTGAACCTCGACGTATCCGAGGCCCGCGGCCTCCAAGATCTCGCGCACGACGTGCATCTGCTGCTCGACCTTGTCGACGAGGTTGGTCCGCTTGCATCCGCCGACATAGAGATCCCACTTGCGCTCTGAGAAGAGTCCGCCGCTCCAGTCGACCTTCACCTTGCCGGTCAGGTGCTTCGAATCGATCACGGTGACGCCGCAAGGTCCGACTGCGATGTGGTCGATGTTCGCCGCGCTCCCGGGCACGCGGCAATCGTGGAGGAGCCTGACCGGAGTGTCCTCCAGGCGCTTCTCGAGGCGTCCTGCGTTTTCGGCCTCGCCGGATGCTCCGACCCGCCATGCGCGCTCGTGCTGGGGTCCAGCGGACAACTGGGCTATCCATCTGCCGATCGTGCCGAAGCGATCCTCGGCACGGCTCACTCGGGCGTGGCGCCGGCGCTCGTATTCGGCCTGGGCGCTCGCGCCGGCAGCCCGCTCCTTGGGTTGCGGTGTGGGTTGTGCGCCACACGCCTCGCAGAGCACGGCCCGCTCAGGCGTCAGCCAGTACGCCCGCGTCCCAGCAGGGAGTGGGGTGGCGCAGCTCGCGCACGCGTCGTCGCGTCTGAGTTCGAGCAACTTGCGCTGGGCCAAGGCGGAGAATGTAAGGGCGCTTGTGCCCGCGGCCGACACCCGGCTCATGGCACCGATCGGCTGGGGGATGTCTGGCATCCTGGTTCGTCCAGCTGACCGCAGCGCTCGTGGTCGTTCTCGTCTAGCCGCAAGCCCGCGACCTGCGGTAGGGGTCACCGCCCCGGCGTAAGGGTCACAGCGTTGACGCGAATGGGTTTTGGCGACGCGCCCGGGAGGGAAGGATTCCAGCGCCGCACCTCCTCTCCAGGGGTGCGGCGTGGACGCACGGAGAACCTCTCTCACCGTGCTTCCTCCCCAGCGGGACGGGCGGGTTCGCCTATGGCTCGCTCCGGATGGCGGCCCGCCCGGACCCTCTCATGCTCTGTATTCCCATACCAGCGCTGCCCGATCGTGCGGATGGCCATGCAGGGACTTGAGCCGATTCCGAGTGCGCTCTCCAGGCCCGGTCGATACCACGTGTGGGGCCTAGACTTGCCCCGATGCGGCCGCGCATCCAAGAGGCTGGGGACGCGGTCGACACTGCGAACGCGGCGGAGCTCGCACGGCGCGTTCTGGACACCGCCAACGACGCCTTCATCTCCATCGATGCCGGCACGCGCGTACTGCAGTGGAACGCGCAGGCGGAGGTGACCTTCGGCTGGTCGCGCCCTGAGGTCCTCGGCCGCCCGCTCGACGAGCTGATCATCCCCGAGCGCTTCGCGGAGGCCCATCGCAAGGGCCTGGCCCGCTTTCTGGAGACGGGCGAGGGCCCCATCCTGTTCAAGCTGATCGAGCTCACCGCGCGGCGCAGGACCGGGGAGGAGTTTCCGATCGAGCTGACGATCTCGCCGCTTCTGACCTCCGACGGCTGGGTCTTCAACGCCTTCCTGCGCGACATCGGGGATCGCTACCGGGGCCTGGCTGCCATCTCGCAGCTGGCTTCGATAGTCGAGTCGTCCGAGGACGCCATCTTCTCGACCGACATCGAAGGCAAGGTCGTGACCTGGAACGCCGCAGCGGCGCGCCTGTACGGCTTCAGCGCCGCCGAGGTGATCGGGCAGCCGGCGACGATGCTCGTCGAGCCCAGTGAGGTCGAGCGGATCGTCGAGCTGATCGGCCGCGCACTCGCGGGCGAGCACGTGGTCGGCATGGAGACCCTCCACCTGACGAAGTCGGGCGCTGTGACTCCCGTTGCCGCGACGATCTCGCCGGTTCGCGACGACGAGGACCGGGTCATCGCGCTGTCGGTGGTCGCTCGTGACATCTCCGAGCGCAAGCGGCTGGAGGCCGAGCTCGTCCGCGCGCGCGACGACGCGCTCCACCGCGCGACGCACGACGACCTGACGGGGCTACCCAACCGCGCCGCGTTCATCGAGGAGATCCGCGCGGGTGCCGGCGGTTTCACGGTCGTCGTCTACGAGCTGCCGTCCTTCCGCGAGGTGACCGACGCACTCGGCGAGGAGGCCGGCGACGAGCTGCTGCGCGCGATTGCCGCGAGACTGACCCAGGCACACACCGGGCTGCTCGCCCGGCTCGAGGGTGCCTCTTTCGCGATTGCTCTGCCGAGTTACGACGAGGAGGATGTGCGCCGCATCCAGCGCGTGCTCAACCAGCCGGTGTCGCTGTTCGGCGTGCACCTGGGAGTGGAGACCTTCGCCGGAGTCGCGATCGCGTCAGCGCGTGGCACGGAGGCCGGGCGCCTGCTGAACCGTGCGGCCCGCGCCGCCCGCGCTGCCTACAGCGAGCGTGCCGGGCTTCTGCTCTTCGACGAGCGGCTCGCGCAGCCGACCGCGGACACCATGGAGCTGTCGGCGGAGCTGCCGCAGGCGATCGCCGACGGTCAGCTCGAGCTGTTCTTCCAGCCTCAGGTCGAGCTCGCCACGCAGCGGATATCGGGTTTCGAGGGCCTCGTGCGCTGGCGCCATCCCAAGCGCGGGCTGCTCTCCCCGGCGATGTTCATCGAGCAGGCAGAGCGCTCAGCGGTGATCCGCGACCTGACCCTGTCGGCGATCGACCAGGCGGCGCGCTTCGCGCACGGGTGCAGCGCCGGCACGACGGTGTCGGTGAACCTGTCGGTGGCGGGCCTGCTCGACCTGCGGATCGCCCACGACATTGCCGAGGCGCTCGTCACGCACCGCCTGCGCCCGGCACTGCTCAACCTGGAGGTGACCGAGTCAGCGATCATGACCGACCCGCGTCGCGCCGGCGCGGTCCTCGCTGGCCTGCACGCGATGGGCGTCGCGCTCTCGATCGACGACTTCGGCACGGGTCACTCCTCGCTCGCGTACCTCCAGCGCCTGCCCGTGGACGAGCTGAAGGTCGACCAGAGCTTCGTTGGTCGCATGCTGGCCGACGACCGGAGCGCCGCGATCGTCCGCGCCGTGGTGGAGCTCGGCAGCACGTTCGGGCTGCGCACCGTGGCGGAGGGCGTCGAGGATCGCGCGACGGCCGACGCGCTCAGCGCAATCGGCTGCGACGTGATCCAGGGCTACCTGCTGTCACCGGCGCTGCCGGTGGCCGAGGCGAATGCCTGGAGCGAAGCCTGGAGCGGACTGCCCGATTAGCCGAGCCGCGCGTCGACCGTGATGTCGACGTTGCCGCGCAGTGCGTTCGACACCGGGCAGATCGCCTCGGCCTCGCGCACCAGAGCGGCGAAGCGCTCGGCGTCCAGCTCGGCTGCTGCACGGACCTGGAGCCGCACGGCGGTGATCCTGAGAGCTTCTGGATCGAAGCTGCAGGTGGCCCGGACATCCAGCGCGTCGGGAACGCAATCGTTCGATTCCATCACGCTCGAGAGGGCCATCGAGAAGCAGCCGGCGTGGGCGGCGGCGATGAGCTCCTCGGGCGAGGTGATCTCGCTTGTCTCCGCAACGCGGGCCGGCCAGCTGATCTGCTGGACATCCGGCGAGCTGTCGCGCGCGACCTGCCCGCTGCCGGCCGTGAGCCCACCCTGCCAGTTGACCTGCGCGGAACGCGCGACCTCAGTCATCGACCCGGAACCTAGCGCCAACTCAGGCGCTGTAGGCCCCGAGCAGCTCGTCCCAGTCGCGCGCGTATCCGTGCAGGGACTTGCTCCAGTGCTGGAGGTCGTCCTCGAGCGCGTAGTCGGTGGACAGGTACTTCGCCTCGGGGATCGTTCCTACGCGCCACATGTTGAGGCGGTCGGCGTCGAGGCAGACGCCGATCGTGGGGTCGTCGCTGAAGCGGGCGTCCGAGTGGCTCGCGCAGGCCTCGACCAGCTGGCCTAGGCGCTCGGGGGACAGCAGGAAGTAGCGGCCATGCAGCTCTTCGGCGAGCTCGGCGCCGCGCTGCCCGTGGCCGGGGTCCTCGCCGTCGGTTGCGCGCATCGAGTCGTGGAAGAGCGAGAAGAGGAAGACGACCATCGGGTCGGCTCGGCGGTTCTCGGGCAGCAGGCGGAGGCCGACCTCGGCTACGGCGCGCCAGTGCTGGTCACCGTGGATGTAGGAGTCGAACATGGTCGAGCGCTCCTCCACGACACCGAGCAGTCGCTCCATGTCCGGGACGACCTTTGGGCCCGAGATGTCGATCTGGCTGTCCACCGGCCCGGAAGGTATCGGCGCGATCGGCCGCGAGGTTAAGCTCGGGCACGATGGTGGACGCATGAGCAACTCGCACTGGGTGGACGTCGAGCGTTGGATCTGTGACCGGATCGTCCCGGTGGACGACGCGCTGCGCGACTCGGTTGCGCAGGCGCGCGAGCAGGGCCTGCCGGCGATCCAGGTCGAGCCGACCACCGGCAAGCTGCTGCAGCTGATCGCGCGGATGGTGCGCGCGGAGCGGATTCTCGAGATCGGCACGCTTGGCGGCTACTCGACGATCTGGCTTGGGCGCGCGCTCGGCGAGGGCGGCAGGCTGATCACGTTGGAGGCCAACGCCGACTACGCCGAGGTCGCGGCAAAGAACATCGCTGCGGCCGGGCTGGACGAGATCGTCGACCTGCGCGTGGGGCCGGCGCTGGACGCGCTGCCGAAGATCCTGGCGGCGGGCGAGGGCCCGTTCGACATGGTCTTCATCGACGCCGACAAGGCGAACCAGGACAACTACCTGGCGTGGGCGCTCGACCTGACGCACGTCGGCTCGGTGATCGTTGGCGACAACGTGGTGCGCGACGGTCGCGTGCTCGACGAGCACTCGGACGACGAGTCGATCCAGGGCATCCGCCGCTTCATGGACCTGATCGCGGCCGAGCCGCGCCTGGACGCGACGGCGATCCAGACGGTCGGATCGAAGGGCTACGACGGCTTCGCGGTCGCGCTGGTCGTCGAGTCGAGCGATTAGTTCTCGTCAGGCGTACGGTCCTACGGCTATGCCCTTCATTTCAGGAGTCGATTTCGTGATGGTCCCGGTCAGCGACTGGGAAAAGGCCAAGCAGTTCTACGGGGAGACCCTCGAGCTCGAGCAGTCCAAGGACTACGGCTCGATGCCCGGTGGTGAGTTCGAGACCGGCACGCTCACGCTCCAGGTGATGGACACCGAGAAGTTCGGCCTGGCTCCGCCGCAGCCGAGCGCCAATCCGATCGCCCTGCACGTGGACGACTTCGACGCCGCCGTGAAGACGATCGAGGAGCGCGGGGTGGAGGTCATCCACTCGATGGATTCGGGCGTCTGCCACATGGCGATCTTCCGGGACCCCGACGGCAACACGTTCTGCCTGCATCACCGCTACGCGCCGCCCGGCGCGCGGCAGGCCGGCCTGGACTAAGCGGCTTCGCCGATACGGCGAATGCTGATTTCGTCGGGATCGCCCATTTCGAGCTGGGGCGACTCGACGACACGCGGCATGATCTCGACCTGCTGCGGCTCCTCGAGCTCCTTGGCCTCCGAGCCGGCCCCGTGCTCGGCGAGCTTGCGGGCCGTGACGAGCACGCGTGAGTCGAAGCTGCCGACGGCGGAGTTGAACGCGCCAACCGACGTGTTGAGCGCACGCCCGAGCTTGGCGAGCAGCGCGCTGAAGGTGGACAGGCGCGCGTGCAGTTCGCGGCCGAGTTCTGCGATCTCGTGTGCCGACTCGGCCAGCTTCTCCTGACGCCAGCTGTAGCCGACCGTGCGCAGCAGTGCGAGCAGGGACGTCGGCGTGGTGATGAGCACGTGCTGATCGAGCGCGTCCTCGATGATGGCCGGAGCCTCCTCGATCGCGGCGCGGTACATCGCCTCGTCGACGAACATGACGATGAACTCGGGAGCGTCCTCGTGCTCCCAGTAGCTCTTCGCGGAGAGCTTCTTGATGTGGTCGCGCATCTGGCGCACGTGCGACTGGAGGTGGAGCTTGCGCGTGTCCTCGTCGCGGGCCTCGATCGAGTCGAGGTACGCGGCCAGCGGCACCTTCGCGTCGATCAGGACGCGCTTGTCGCCCGGCAGCTTCACGACGACATCGGGACGCAGCTTGGAGTCGGAGGCGACCGTCTCCTGCTCCGAGAAGTCGCAGTGGCGCAGCATGCCCGACATCTCGCAGACGCGGCGCAGCTGCATCTCGCCCCAGCGGCCGCGGGTGTGCGGTGCGCGGAGCGCGGTGGCCAGGTTGGCGGTCTCGCGCCGCAGGTCCTCCTGCTGGGCGCTGACGGTCTTCAGGTGGCTGTAGAGCGCGCCGTGCGCCTGGGCGCGGTCGCGCTCCAGCTGCTGAATCTTCGTGTCGACCTTCGTGAGCGACTCGGCGATCGGCTTGACGAGGGCGTCGACCGCGAGCGTGCGCTTGTCGAGCTCCTCGCGCGCCTTGACCTGGTGCTGGCCCAGCTCGGACTTGGCGAGGTCGACGAACGACCTGTTGTTCGACTGGAGCGCCTCCGCGGCGAGCGCCTTGAACGAGTCGGTGAGCTGCTCGTGCGCCTGGCGCTCCTGCTGGATGCGGGCGCGCAGGACGAACCAGGCGCCGCCTGCGCCGAGTGCGATTCCGATGATGAGCCAGAGCTGTGCCATGCGGGTGTGTCCTTCCGAAGCTGGACCGACCAGTGTGAGAGGTGGGGTCGACGGAATGAATGGATTCCTGACAGCCTGCGCCCGTGGCCGCAGATCCGTGGACACGCGAGCGCGTCGTTGGCGCCATTCGCCGCTGGCACGAGGACCGCGGGGTGGCTCCGCGCAGGCGCGACTGGAACAAGCCGAGCTTCGACTCGGGCGGCGCTCCGCTGACCCCGGGCGCCGATGTGGTGCTGGAGCTGTTCGGCAAGTGGAGCGAGGCCGTGAAGGCGGCTGGGCTCGAGCCCGAGAAGCAAGAACGCTCGGCCAAGGAGCGAAGACAGCAGGGCGAGCTGCCTGATCGCTCGCAGCGCGAGTACCTCGACGACGACCTCTATTACAAGGACGACGACCCGGCTGCGCCGCTGTATTCGCCGGCTGGGACCTATCTGGCGGCGGCGGAGATCATCGCCGAGATGTACCGCTGGACGGCGCTGAGCGGTCAGCCGCCGACCGAGCGGGAGTGGCTGCGCGACAAGCAGTGGCCGCACCCCGACGTGGTCCGCGACCTGTTCGGGTCCTGGGACGACGCGATGAAGGACGCCGGGCTCGACCAGTACGAGGCTCCGCCGCGCGCGGACGTGGACACCGACGAGCTGCGCGCGCGCCTGGCCGGGCTCGAGCGCGAGCACCAGTCCGAGCGCCAGGCCGCCGAGCGCGAGCTGCGTGCAGCGCGCCGCGGCGCCGCGCAGCTGGAGGAGTCGGAGCGCCAGGCACGGGTGGACTCGCAGCGGGCCGAGCAGATCGCGAAGGCCGCGCGTGACGAGGCCAAGCGGGCGCGGGCGGAGGCCGCCGCTGCCGCAGGACAGGCCGCGCCGGCGGGGGAGGCTCCGGCGGCCGGCGAGACCGACTCGCTGACCGAGCGCATCATCGAGCTGGAAGCCCGGGCCGAGGCTCTGGCCGAGGAGAACGAGAGCCTGCGCCGGGCGCTCGGGCAGGTGCGCGCTGCGATGGGCGACGAGGCCGTCGACGAGGAGGCCGAGGACGCAGGCGATGGGCCGGGCTCGGTCGCCGACGCCGTCCGGATGGCCGCCGACCGGGTCGAGCGGCTGGTGCTGCTGCCGGACGCGTTCGACTCGGCCGAGGATTCGCCGTTCCGGCGCCCGCAGATGGTGCTGGACGCGCTGCTGAAGCTGGACGAGCTGGCCGAGCTCTATGCGCGGCCGGAGGGGATCGGCGAGTCGATCGGCTCGGTGGCGCGCCAGCTCGGCCTGGACTGGATCCCGGCCACCACCGACTGGGGCGGCACGCGCGGGCGCCACTACGAGGTGTCGTGGAAGGGGCGCAAGTTCCGGCTCGGGCCGCACGTGCGGCTGGGCACCGGCTCCGGGGCCGGCAGCACGGCGCGGATCTACGGCTTCTTCTTCGACGGCGACGAGCAGGACGGGCGTACGTTCGTGGTCGGCCACGTCGGCCGTCACCTGCCCGACTCGACGACCTAGCGAATACGCTGGGCGCGTGCTGCTCGCCACGCTCAGTGGAGCCGGGTACGGCGCCGTCGTCGGCGGCTACCTGCTCGTCTGCTTGATCGCGTTCGCGCTCAGGCCGCGTGACGTGAACGGCCGCCCGCGCGCGCTCGGCTGCCTCGTGGGCATCGTGGTCATGTTCGGGCTGTTCGTGGTCGCGTTCGCCAGCTGGGCCGCCGACGCGATCTTCTAGTCGAGGCGCGTCTGGCCGTCGTCGGTGATGCGCCAGCCGGGGTTGTGGGCCACCTCCCACGGGTGGCCGTCGGGGTCGATGAAGATGCCCGAGTAGCCGCCCCAGAAGGTCTCCCCGGGCGCGCGGCCGATCGTCGCGCCGGCCGCCTCAGCCTCCGCCATGACCGCGTCGACCTCGGCGGTCGAGCGCGTGTTGTAGGCGAGCGTGACGCCGCCCCAGCCGCCTGGGTCCTCGACAGCCGAGTCGGCCGCCAGCTGCTCGCGGCTCCAGAGCGCGACGATCGTGCCCGGGCCCTGGAAGAAAGCCACGTCCTGGGCCTTGAAATCGTTGTCTGGACGCCAGCCGAGGGCCTCGTAGAAGGCGACGGCGCGGGCCAGGTCGGCGACGCCGAGAGTGACGAGTGAGAGGCGCTGATCCATGCTTGACAGGAGGTTTACCGTAGTAGTTGCCAGCTCGATATACGCGAGACAGGCACACGTCTAAAACCGGGACATTTGGCCCCGGGACGCGGGGATAGACACCCGCTTGAGCAAACCAAGGGCCGCTCGCGAGGGCGGCCCTCCTTGTTGGCGCGAGCGCGGTGTCAATAAGGTCTCGCTCATGGCTGATCGAGTTGCTGTCGTGACTGGTGCTTCTTCCGGGATTGGCGCCGCCACCGCGCGCGCTCTCGCAAAGGAGGGCTACGCCGTTGCGCTGGCCGCCCGGCGCGAGGAGCGCATCAACGAGCTCTGCGAGGAGATCTCGTCTGCCGGCGGCAAGGCGCTCGCCGTGCCGACCGACGTGAGCGACGAGAGCTCGGCCCGTGCGCTGATCACGACCACGAAGGACGAGCTCGGCTCGGTCGACGTGCTCGTGAACAACGCCGGCGTGATGCTGCTCGGCCCGCTGCTGGACGCCGACGTCGAGCACTGGCAGCGCATGGTGAACGTGAACGTGCTCGGCCTCATGTACTGCACGCACGCCGCGCTGCCGATCATGAAGGACCAGGGCGCGGGCCACATCGTGAACGTGTCGTCGGTGGCCGGCCGCGTGGCGCGCTTCGGCTCGGGCGTCTACAACGCGACGAAGTTCGGCGTCGGCGCGTTCTCCGAGTCGCTGCGTCAGGAGGGCGTCCACTACAACGTGCGCGTGACGATCATCGAGCCCGGCTACGTGGACACCGAGCTCCAGGGCCACAACGAGCATCCGATGGTCGTCGAGACGATGGAGAAGAACAAGAAGGAGATCGGCAAGGTGCTCGAGGCCGACGACATCGCCCGCGCGATCGTCTACGCCGTCCAGCAGCCCGAGCACGTCTCGATCAACGAGGTGCTCGTGCGTCCTACGAAGCAGCAGGGGTAGGCCGCCGCCGCCAGGCCCTCGGGATCTCGGCGGCCTCGCGCACGGCGTCGAACTTGGCGCCGACCACCGCTTCCTGATCTTCGAGCGACGCGCCCGAGCCGCCGTGCTCGCGGCCATCGGTCTCGAGCACTCCGCCGCTGCGCAGGCGGATCGCGACGTGGCAGGGGAAGGTCATGCGGATCGAGCCATCGCCGTCGGCGCCCCGGGCGCGCGCGAGCCGCGGCAGCGCTTTGCGCAGGTCGCCCAGCCCGAGCCCTAGCTCGTCCATGCCGCTGGCGCGCAGGCGGCGGCGGATCTCGGGGAGGCGCGACAGCGGCAGATCGGCGGCGGAGCCTCCAACGCCGCGCAGCGTCTGCGCAGTCAGGTCCCAGTCGTGCTCCAGGTACACGCGCGTGGCCAGCTCGCGCAGCGCGTCGTCGCGCGCTGCCAGCCAGTCGGGCGCCAGTTCCTCGTGTGTGAGGCGCGCACCCAGGAGCGCGACCGCGCAGCTGAGCGCAACCGAGAAGTTGACGCGCACGCCCGTGAGCGGCTCGCCCGCGGCGAGCTTCTCCATCGCGACTGTGAGGAGTCCCGCGCGCACGTCGATCCGCGCCACGTCGGCAGCGTCGAAGCCGTTCTCGTCCTGTAACCGGAGCACCGCCTCGACCGCCGCCTGGAGGTAGGCGCAGCCCGGGTGCTGCTTGTAGGCGATCGTGTCGGTGAGCCAGCGTTCGCCCAGGCCGTCGAGCATCTCCGGCCGTGGCGCGTAGGAGAAGTGCGCGAGGAAGCCGCGGCGGCTCTCGATCACGTCGAGGGGGCCTGTGAACCCGGACGCCGCGAGGATGGCCGCGCGGATGCCCTGGGCGACCGGCTCAGCCGCCGTGAGCAGCTTCGTGTCCGGCCCCATGAAGCCGGGCCAGAGCCCGAATGGCGGCTGGTAGAGCGCGATCGCGATTGCGTGAGCGGTCTGCTCCGGGTCGAGCCCGCGCATGCGCGACGCGGCAGCCGCTGCACCTGCGCAGTGGATCGAGGACCAGAACTGCCCGTTGTGGGGGCCGATGAACAGCGCCGCGCCCAGCCGTCCCTCGATCTCGTTGGCGGCGATCTGCGCGGCCAGCACGTCGTCGCCGGACGCGCCCGTCACGTCCGCAATCGCCCGCGACGCCCACACGGCCGAGTGACCGGTGTGGCCCAGGTAGAGGTAGTCGTCCCAGTCGTGCGCCATCGAGGCCGCGGCGTTCGCGTAGGCGGCGGCCGCGGGCTCCCACTCCTCATCGGTGCCGATGACGCCGACCGCGCCCGGGGCCGCCCAGTACGCGGTGGCCTCGCGCAGGCGCTCGACGGTGGGCACGGTTGAGCCCGCGAGTCCCGCAGCCACGGTGTTCATCGCCTGGAGCCGCGCGCGCTCGAGCACGCTGGCGGGAATCGAGTCGACCGAGAGGCCTGAGACCCAGTCGGCGAACTGCTGGATGCGAGTGGGCACTGGCGCGCCATTATTCACACATGCGCACACTCGCTGCCGCCTCGATGATCCTGGCCGCGACCGTGGTCGCCGCGATCGCGTCCGGCCACCCCGTCAAGGGCGCCCCCGCGTGCCCCGTGTTCCCCAAGAACAACGCGTGGAACCAGCGGGTCGACAAGCTGCCGCTGGTGGGGAACTCAGGCGCGATCGTCAGGGCCATCGGCGCCTCCGGCGGCGTGCACGCGGACTTCGGCTCCGGGCTCTACGACGGCGGCCCGATCGGGATCCCGTTCACGACGGTCTCGAAGACACAGAAGAAGGTGCACGTGTCGTTCGACTACTCCGACGAGTCGGACAAGGGGCCGTACCCGATTCCGAAGAACGTGCCGATCGAGGGCGGCCGCGGCGCCGACGGCGACCGCCACGCGATCGTCGTCGACCGCAGCAGCTGCAAGCTGTATGAGCTCTACGACGCCCACCCGGCCGGCAGCTCCTGGCACGCCGGCTCGGGCGCGATCTGGAGCCTGCGCTCGAACAAGCTGCGCCCGTCGGGCTGGACCTCGGCGGATGCGGCGGGCCTGCCGATCCTGCCCGGCCTGGCGCGCTACGAGGACCTCCAGAAGGGCGGCATCGACCACGCGCTGCGCTTCACCGCCAATCGCACGCGCAAGGCGTTCATCTACCCGGCCCGTCACTTCGCCTCCAACCTGACCGACCCCGACCTGCCCGCGATGGGCCAGCGGCTGCGACTGAAGGCGAGCTACGACGTGAGCGGCTACCCGAAGCAGGCGCGCGCGGTGCTGGTGGCGCTGAAGCGCTACGGAATGATCCTGGCCGACAACGGCTCGTCGTGGTTCATCTCGGGGGCGCCCGACAAGCACTGGAACAACGACGATCTGCACACGCTCGGCAAGGTGAAGGGGTCGGACTTCGAGGTGGTTGATACGTCGAAGCTGCCGCGCGGGCGCTAGCTCGGCGGTTGCTGGGCGATCTCCGCCGGCCGGCTCTGCTCCGCCGCCGGCCGTCCCCGCTCTGCCGCCAGCCCGCCCCGCTCTGCCGCCAGCCCGCTCCGCCGCCCACCGGCCCCCCGCTTCGCGGCGGAAACTGCTTCGGCCAAGGGGTGGCTGGTCTGGCGGTTGCGCTCTCTCGCCGTCCGTTTCGCCTCCGCGAACGCTCTCAATGACCGCGACTGTGACGTTGACCACCTATAGCGTGGTCGAGGTCACACTCGATGCCCGAGTGGCACCTTCACCGCGAATAGCGCGGTCATCGTCCCACTCGAAGCCGCGAGTTTTACGTTGAGCCGATATATGCGGCTTAACGTCAATCTCGCGACCCAGGGCGGCGCCGCGAGCGACGAGCGACAGCGCAACCAAGAGCGGCACCGCGAGCGAGCACCGATCCCTCTTAGCTGCCCAGCGAGGGTCGGTGCTCGCGAACCACGCCGCTCGAGCCCTGACACGTCGGCGGAGAGCGCGCCGCTGAAACCGCCACCCGAAGACACCCCGCCCTGGGGTGGTTACCGCGGTAACACGCCGGCCGCGTTAGCCGCCGGCCGCTGCCGTGGCGTTCGCCGCCCGCACCGACGCCGACGCCGCGAACGCCGCCCGCGCCGCCGGCTTTGCGTGACCGGAGTAGTCGAACAGGCCCTTCTGGTTGAGGCCGCGCACCAGCCGTATGCCCTTCACGCGCCCGCCGATCGAGCCGCCTCCGAACGCGGGCGTCAGCGCGAAGTCGCTCAGGTTCCAGATGAGCATCCCGTCGAGCTGCGGCAGCGACCCGTAGGTCCTCAGGTGCTGCGCGATCAGCCGCGACTGGTAGCCGAAGCCGCCTCGTGACGCGCTTGCGTTGGCGGCATTCGCCTCGGCACCGAACTCGGTGATGACCAGAGGCTTGTGCGGGAACACGCGCCGCAGCAGTGCGACCCGTCCGCGCATGAGCCGCTCGTTGTGCGCCGCTGAGCCGAACGGGGACTCGTACCAGCCGATGTAGCTGGTGGCCCCGATCAGGTCGACGTTGCGGTACATCGGTCCGGCGTGGTGCGGGATGTGCGTGCCCCAGATGTCGATCGCCACCGGCCGCGACGGGTCGCGCGCGTGCAGGGCGCGCGCGGTGCGGTCGATCCAGCCGACCTGGCCGCCGGGGTGGCCGTTGTCGCCGACCTCGTTCGCCACCGCCCAGGTGAGGACCGAGGGATGGGTCTGGGCGTCGTCGACGGCGACCTCGACCCGCTTGGTGGCGACGCGGCGCTTGGCGGCGGTTGTCTTGATCCAGTTGCCGGGCGAGTCGAACGGGCCGACCTGCTGCCAGACGAGGATGCCGGCGCGGTCGAGGCGCTCGAGCAGGACGGGGGAGAGCGGGTGGAGCGCGCGCGTGGCGTTGGCGCCGATGCGCTCCAGCCGCGCGACGATCGCGTCGTCGTCGGATGGCAGCAGCCCGTCGCCGCGCCGCTTCGCGTCCTCGTGGATCGACGCCCCGTAGAGCACGACCGGGTGGCCGTTGACCCGCAGGCGAGCGCCCTTCCACGTGAGCTGGCGCAGGCCGACGTCGGTCTGCCAGCCGCCGTCGGCGCCGGCCGAGAGCCGCAGCTCGTAGAGCCGTGGCTGGGCAGGCGACCAGAGCGCCGGGTGCTGCACGATCAGCCGCCTGTGCTCGGTCACGGCCGCGCCGGCTCCGACCACCATGGCGCGGAAGGTGAAGTCCGTGTCGGGGAGCCCCGCTCGCGCGAGGCTGCCGGCCAGCCGCAGCGTCCCGCGCGCGCCGTCGTTGACGACGCGGGCGGACACGTCGACGATCGCCGCGCCATCGTCGCGCAGCGTCGTGACGACGGTCGGGCTCGAGACCTCGAAGCGGCCGAGCGGGCGGATCGTGACCTCGCGGTTGATGCCGCCGAAGTTGAACCAGCCGCGATGCCAGCCGTCGCGCTTCATCTGCAGCGGGTCGCGGAAGTCGGCGCGCACGACCAGCGTGTGCTCGCGCCCGGCGCGCAGCGCAGTGTGCGCCTCGAACGGCATGTAGGCGCCGGTGTGGGAGGCAACCCGCTTGCCATCGACCCAGACCGTGGCCCGGTGATGCACCGACTCGAAGCGAATCGCGTAGGTGCGGGTGGTGGCGACGCGGAAGCGAGTGCGGTACCAGCCGATCGTGCCGTTGAAGTTGGCGAGCCCGCGCCGCCCGGTGACAGGCCACGCGTTCGGCACGTAGGGCACGTGCACCGCTCGCCCGGCCCAGCGGCCCGCCGGCCAGCCGTGCGCGAGGCCGCGATCGTGCGGGTCGCTGCGGTACTCCCACACCTCGTCGAGCCGCACCCGGCCGCTCGGGCCGCTGAAGGCGTACGGCTGCACCGGCGCATCCGCCACCGGCATGCGCACCGGCACGGCGGCACGCGGTGACGACGTGCCGGTTTGTGTCACAACGACGACAGCCGCGACCACCACGAGGACGACCAGCACCAGCCCGAGCCTGATGGCCCGCAGACGGGTCACGCTCCTGTTACCGGAGTCCGCACGCGCCACCGGATTGTGGAGCATTCACCGTGGTTGAGACGCGGCCGATTCGTCATAGAGTGACGGACCTCTTGGCTCGGGGATTCGCGTGAACTCGATGGCAGCCGACGGACCGGCCACGCCGACCGTCACGCTCGACGACCCGACGCGGGAAGTCGTGCTGATCGAGGACAGCAGCGACTACGCCAAGGCGGTCACGACGATGCTCGACCACCCGCAGGCCGAGCAGGGCTACGCGGTCACGCACTTCGTGAAGCTGGCCGACGCTCTGGTCTACCTGGCGACTGCCTCAGCCTCGTGCGTGCTTCTCGACCTGAACCTGCCTGACGCAACTGGCATCGAGGCCGTGCTGGAGCTCCAGCAGGTCGCTCCCCAGATTCCGATCGTGGTGCTGACCGGGCTCGACGACGACGACCTGGCGCTGGAGGCGATGCACGCGGGCGCGCAGGACTATCTCGTGAAGGCGCGCGCCGACGTCGAGCTGATCACCCGCTCGATCCGCTACGCCACCGAGCGCGCCCGCTCGGAGCGCCAGCGCGCCGCACTCCAGCGCGAACGCGTCGCGCGCGTCGAGGCCGAGGCGATGGCCGGCACGATCAGCCGCTTGGAGCGGCTGACGGAGGCGGCGCTGACCAAGCTGTCGCTCGACGAGCTGCTGGACGACCTACTCGGCCAGATCGGCGAGCTCCTGGGCACGGACACCGCGGCCATCCTGCTGCTGGACGAGGAGCGGCAGCTGCTCGAGATGCGCGCCGAGCGCGGGCTCGAGGGCGAGGTCGAGTCGCGCTTCACCGTTCCGGTCGGCTCGGGCTTCGCCGGGCGAATCGTTTCCGAGCGGCGCAGCATCATCGTCGAGGACACGGCGACCGGTGAGGTGCTGAGCCCGATCCTGCGCTCACGCGTGAAGTCGCTGCTCGGCGTGCCGCTCCTCGCGGACGACCGGATCATCGGCGTGATGCACGTCGGCACGCACGAGTCGCGCGACTTCACCGCCGAGGACACCGTCGTGCTCCAGCTCGCGGGTGACCGCGCGGCACGCGCGATCGAGCGCGCGCGTCGCTTCCAGCACGAGCACGAGACCGCCGTCACGCTTCAGCGTTCGCTGCTGCCGGACCGGCTGCCGGACCTGCCGGGCCTGGCACTGGCGGCGCGCTACCTGCCGGGCGCCGCCGGCACCGAGGTCGGAGGTGACTGGTACGACGTCATTCCGCTGGCGGACGGGCGCGTGGGCATCGGCATGGGCGACGTGGTCGGCCGCGGCATTCCGGCGGCATCGCTGATGGGCCAGCTGCGCAACGGGCTGCGTGCGTACGCGATCGAGGGGCATCCGCCCGCCGGTGTGCTCGAGCGCCTCGACCGGCTGGTGCAGTCGCTCAACCCCGGCCGCATGGCGACCCTGCTCTACATGGTGGTCGAGCCCGACGGCCGCAACGCGGTGTTCGCAAACGCGGGGCATCTGCCGCCGCTTGTGGTGGAGAGCGACGGCACGCCGCGGCTGCTCGAAGGCGCGCGCGGCGTACCGCTCGGCGTGCTGCCGTATGCGAGCTACGAGGAGACCGGCGCGCGGCTGCAGCCCGGCTGCACGCTGGTGCTCTACACGGACGGGCTGGTTGAGGAGCGCGGCATCTCGATCGAGATCAGGCTCGAAGACCTCCAGCGCGCGGCGACAGCACCCTTCGAGGGCCCGAACGAGCTCTGCGAGCAGCTGCTGAATGCGCTCCTGCCGGACGGCCCGGGCGTGGACGACGTGGCGGTGCTGGCGGTGACAACAGCGCCGGCGTCGACCGATCGGCTGACGCTGACGCTGCCGGCCGAGCCCGAGGCGCTCATCACCGCGCGCCGCGCGCTGCGCAACTGGCTGGGCGAGCTGGGCGTGGACGCCGAGGCGCTGTACGACATCACGCTGGCCGCGGGCGAGGCGTGCACCAACGCGATCGAGCACGCCTACGCTCCCGGCGAGGCGAGCTTCGACGTCGAGGCACAACGTGGTGAGCTCGACGTGCTCGTGACCGTGCGCGACCATGGGTCGTGGCGCCCCCCACGTGGCCAGCACCGCGGGCGCGGCCTGAAGCTGATGGAGACGCTGATGGACGACGTGAAGATCCGGCGCGAGGACACGGGCACGAGCGTGGAGCTGCGCCGCGCGATCAAGGTCGGCGACGATGCTGGCTGAGGTCAAGTTCGACGACCACGAGGGTGCTCCAATCGCGCGCGTGCGCGGCGAGATCGACACGTCGAACGTGCGCGAGCTCGGCACCACGCTCCGCAACGCCGTTGCTCACTCGGCGCCCGGGCTGATCGTCGACTTCAGCGAGACGCAGTACCTCGACAGCGCGGGCGTGGCTTTCGTCTTCGAGCTCGGGAAGCGGCTGCGCGATCGCGGCCAGCGTCTCTACCTGGTGGCGCCGCCGGAGTCGCCGGTCAGCTCGGTGCTCGCGGTGGTGAACGTGGACGCGCTCGCGCCGCGTTGCGAGAGCCTCGAGCACGCGCTCGAGCGGCTGCGCGACCACGCGGCCGACGTTCCCGCGCCGTAGGAAGAGAAACGGCCCGCTTGCGCGGGCCGTTTCCGAACAGCGTCGACTCAGCCGAGTCTCAGCACTTGGCCGTCGAGTCGTTGGTCACGTCGCCGCTTGCGAAGTGGCCGATGGCCTCGATCGGGAGCTTGCCCGGGCATCCGGTCAGCTGAAGGTACGAGACCTTCGCCTTCTTGCCCTTGATCTTGACCGAGAACGGCTTCGGGCTGATCTTGACGTTGAAGTCAGTCAGCGAGATCGCGAGTCCGAGCTGGTTCTGGAGATCCGGTGGGATCTTGAAGTCAACCCGGTAGCTGTACGGCCCCTTGCCCGCCGAGAGGTCGCCAGGGACCACGCGGTTGGTGATTGCGACGGGGGCTGTCGGCTGCGAGTTCAGCACCAGCAGGATCTGCTTGCCGCTCTTGCCGTTGATGAAGGTGACGTCCAAGTCCTCCTTCACCGAGTTGGACGACGGCGAGCCTGGCGAGCCGGCGAGTGCCGATGCCGTGCCCGTGCCGACCTGGGCCTTCTTGCAAGCCGCGGGCATCTGCGCCTTGCCGTCGATCTGTGCCTGCGTGCAGCCCGGCAGCAGTTTCGAGTTCTGCTTGATCTGCTTCGGGAAGTAGATCGAGGTGACAGGGGCCGTCTCGGGCTGCTGCCCGGTCGGGTCGGTGTCGATGTGAAGAATCGAGTTGTAGCCGAGGTTGACCGGCTTCTTCGCCGTGCCCTTACCTGTGTGCTTGAGCGTCACCGAGTACGTAACCGTGTTGGTGACAGCCCAGGCGGTTGCCGCGGCGGCCAATGCCCCTACGACAACGCAAAGCAGCGCAATCCGTCGCACTGTCTCTCTCCCTCCGGTAGCTGTTACGGGTCGGAACTGCGAGTCCGTGTTCCAGTGCCCACCCTAAACCGAAACGGCCCCGCTTTGCGAGCGGGGCCGTTTCTTGGTTACGCGGAGTCAGCTGGCGTTTGTCAGCACTTCGCGCTGCTGGTGGACGTAACTGGCTTGGCAACGCCAGTCGACGAGTCCTTGAACTCCGCAATCGCCTTGACGGGCAGGCTGCCCTTGCATGAGGTCAGCGAGAGGTAGGAGAGCTTCACCTTCTTCTTCTTGACCGTGACGGTCTTGAGCGTGCCCGGGACCTTGACGTTGAAGTCGACGAGCGAGATCGAGAGACCGAGCTGCGTCTGGAGATCCGCCGGGATCACGAACTGCAGCAGGAACCCGAACGCTCCCGATGCCTTCACGACCTTGGCCGGGACGACGCGGTTGGTGATCGCGACCGGAGCGCCTTCCTTCGAGTTGAGGACGAGGTAGAACGCCTTGCCCTTCGGCCCGTTGACCGCGGTGACGTTCAGGTCCTCACGCACGGACTGGCTGGATGGATTGCCCGGCGAGCCTGCAAGCGCGCTGGCGGTGCCGGAACCGACGATCGCCTTCTTGCACTTGGCCGGCAGCGCCGTCATCCCGTCGATCTCTGACTGGTTGCAGAACGGGAAGTAGGCAGCGTTGTTCTTGAACGCCTTGGCGAAGTAGACGGACGTGACCGGCGCCGTCTCGGGCTGCTGGCCCGACGGGTCGGTGTCGATGTGAAGGATCCCGGTGTAGGTGGCGGGCGCCGGCTTCTTGACCGACGGCTTGCCCTTGTGGGAAACCTTGGCTGAATAAGTGACTGTGTTGGTGACCGCGTAGGCCACGGCGGTGATCGCCATGACTGCAACTGCGGTCAGCAGTACGAGACGTCGCACTGAAAGAACTCCCTCCGGTAGCTGGACTGGTGCTTCCCGCGCAGGACGAACTCCCTGCCCGCGCGTGTACATCGAAACACAGTCTGCGCTTGAACGATTCGGTAGCCGGATACCGGGTAGGCCAGAGAGGAGACCACGATCACCAAGGAGGTCCGAACATGGGCAAGCTAGACGGCAAGAAGATTGCGTTCATCGCCACCGACGGCGTGGAGCAGATCGAGCTCACGAAGCCGTGGGAGGCTGTGGAAGAAGCGGGCGGAACGCCTGAGCTCCTGTCGCTCGAGGACGGGAAGATCCAGGGCTTCGAGCACCTCGACCACGGGGACAAGTTCGACGTCGACAAGACGGTTGCGGATGCCGAGCCGGACGACTACGACGGCCTCGTGCTGCCGGGCGGGGTGGCCAACCCCGACTTCCTGCGCGTGGATGACGACGTGCGTTCCTTCGTGCGCTCGTTCTTCGAGGCGGGCAAGCCCGTCGGGGCGATCTGCCACGGGCCGTGGACGCTGATCGACGCGGGTGTTGTCGACGGGCTGACGCTGACGTCGTGGCCGTCGCTGAAGACCGACCTCGAGAACGCAGGGGCCAAGTGGGTGGACGAAGAGGTCCACGTCGACCGCGGGCTGACAACGTCCCGCAACCCGGACGACCTGCCGGCCTTCTGCGAGAAGATCGTCGAAGAGTTCTGCGAGGGCAAGCACGAGGAGCTCGCCGAGGCGACAGCGGGGTCGAGCTCTTCGTAGTGTCGGGCGCCTCTTGAACGAGGCGCAGCACACACGGGAGGCGGCGCGTGCCTGACGCGGTCGTCGTGGGCGCGGGGCACAACGGCCTCGTCGCGGCGGCGTACCTGGCACGCGCCGGCCTGTCGGTGGAGGTGTTCGAACGGCGTGAGATCGTCGGCGGTGCGTGCGTCACGGAGGAGCTGTGGCCGGGCGTGCGCGCATCGCCGGGCGCGTACACACTGTCGCTCCTGCGCGGGCGGATCATCGAAGAGCTGGACCTCGCCGCGCACGGGCTGGTGGTGGCTCCGCACGAGCCGTACCTGTTCGCCCCGCTGCCCGACGGGCGCAAGGTCGTGACGTGGTCGGATGCCGAGCGCACGCGCGCGCAGCTGGCGGCCGACTGGTCGCAGGCGGACGCCGACGGCTACGCCGAGTTCTCGGCGCGCTGGGAGGCGGCGGCCGGGCGGGCGCGCCCGCTGATGCTGGAGGAGCCGTCGCGCGAGCGCTGGCTCGAGGCGGTGGGCGAGGGGATTCTGGACGGGCCGATCGCGGACGAGGTCGCCGTGATCGCGTCGGAGGAGGTGCGCGTGCCGTTCGCGCTCCAGGGCTGCATCGGAACGCTGGCCGGGCCGTTCGATCCGGGCACGGCGTTCATCGGCTTCTACCACGACCTCGGCGAGGCGGTTCCCGGGCGCCCGGGAGCGTGGGGGTTCGCGCGCGGCGGGATGGGCGCGGTCACGGCCGCTCTGCGTTCGGCGGCGGAGGCGGCCGGCGCTGTTGTGCACACCGATGCGCCGGTGACGCGCGTGACCTCGGACCCGCTGGGCGTCGTCCTCGAAGACGGCCGTGAGGTGGCCGCGCGGGTGGTCCTCTCGAACGCCGACCCCGTGCGCACGGCGGCGCTGGCCGGAGTGGACGCGCCGGACGGCTGGGCACAGCCCGGGCCTGTCGTGAAGGTGATGCTGCTGCTCGACGGCCTGCCCGACTTCCCGTCGTGGCCCGGCGAGGAGCCGTGGCACGGCGCGATCGACATCGGCTTCACGATGGCCGAGCTCCAGCGGGCGGCCGACGACGCGCGCGCCGGGCGCCCGGCGGCCAAGCCGTGGATCGAGGCGGCGTGCCAGACGGCGGCCGATCCGACGCTCGCGCCGGCGGGCCGGCACGTGGCGTCGCTCTTCTGCCAGTGCTTCCCGGTGGACGTCGACGCGGACGCCGCGGCCGACGTGGCGATCGCGCGCTTCGCGGAGGTGTGCCCGGGGCTGCCCGAGCGGATCGTGGACCGGCTGGTGCTCGGGCCGCGCCAGCTCGAGGAGCGCTTCGGCATCACCGGCGGCCACATCTTCCACGGCGAGATGCTCGGCGAGCGGCCGGGGGCGCGCCGCTTCGGCGGCATCGAGGGTCTCTACCTCGCGGGCTCGGGAGCGCATCCCGGCGGTGCGGTCACGGGCGCGCCCGGGTACCTGGCGGCGCGCGCCGTGATCGAGGACCTGGTGTCGGCCTGATGGCGCGCGTGTTCGTGACGCGGCGGTTGCCCGGCGGTGCGCTTCAGCGCCTTGCGCGCGAGCACGACGTCGAGGTCTGGGACGGCCGCCTTCAGCCCTCGCACGCGACGCTGCTCGAGAAGGCGAGTGATGCCGAGGGGCTGCTGTGCCTGTTGACCGACCGCATCGACCGTGAGCTGATCGAGGCGTCCAGCGAGCTGAAGGCGATCTCGAACTACGCGGTCGGGGTGGACAACATCGACATCGAGGCGGCCAGCGAGCGCGGCATTCCGGTCGGGTTCACCCCCGACGTGTTGACCGAGGCGACCGCGGACGCCACCTTCGGCCTGCTGCTGGCCTGTGCGCGGCGGGTTGTCGAGGGCGACGCGATCGTGCGGGCGGGGCGCTGGCTCACGTGGGAGCCGACGCTGCTGCTTGGTCACGACGTGCACGGGAAGACGCTCGGGATCGTGGGGAAGGGCCGTATCGGCAGCGCTGTGGCCAAGCGCGCCAAGGGCTTCGCGATGAAGGTGGTCCACCACAGCGGCTCGTCGGGGATTGCGCTCGAGAAGCTGCTCGAGAAGGCGGACTTCGTGTCGCTGCACGCGCCGCTCACCGACGAGACGCGCGGGATGATCGACGAGAAGGAGTTCGAGGCGATGAAGGACTCGGCGATCCTGATCAACACGGCGCGCGGAGCGCTGGTCGACACCGGCGCATTGACGCGCGCGCTGGCCGACGGCTGGATAGCGGGCGCAGCGCTTGACGTGGCTGACCCGGAGCCGATCCCTGCGGGTCACCCGCTGCTGGACGCGCCGAACCTGATCCTGAACCCGCACGTGGCATCCGCCTCGACCGAGGCGCGGACGGCGATGGCCGACCTCGCCGTCGACAACCTGCTGGCGGGACTGGCAGGAGAAGAGATGCCGGCAAGCGTTTCCTAAAGATGGGGCCAGGCCCCATTCTCCAAAAAGGTAGATGCCTACAAGCTTTCTAAAAGATGGGGCCAGGCCCCGTCGCTAAGAACCGAGCACCTTGATGACCAGGCGCTTGTTGCGGCCTCCGTCGAACTCCACGTAGAAGATCGCCTGCCACGGCCCGAGGTCGAGCCGGCCTTCGGTGATGGGGACGACCACCTGGTGGTGCACCAGCAGGTTCTTCAGGTGCGCGTCGCCGTTGTCCTCGCCGCCGCGGTGGTGGCGATAGTCGCCGGGGTCGGGGAGCAGCTCGCGCGCGACGTCGTTCGCGGGCTCCTTCCACGACGGCGGCGCGACCTTGTCGAGCCACTCGAGCACGTCGGCCTGGAGCCCAGGCTCGTCGTCGTTGATCCAGACCGCGGCGGTGATGTGCATGGCCGCGACCAGCACCATCCCCTCGGCCACGCCGGCCTCGTCGACGGCCTGCTGCACGTCCTCTGTGATGCGGACGAACTCGCGCCTCTGCTCGGTGTTGAACGTCTTGTAGACCGTGTGCGATTTCATTGCTGCCTCCAATGGACCTCGGACTGAGCGGCAAAGCATGCATCGTCACGGGCGCGACCAGCGGCATCGGCGCCGAGGTCACGCGGATGCTGCGCGAGGAGGGCGCGAACGTGCTGGCCGTGTCGCGGAGCTCGGATGACTTCGCCGCCGACGTGACGGACCCCGCCGCGGCCGACCGGGTCGTGGCCGAGTGCGTGGCGCGCTTCGGCGCCGTCGACGTGCTCGTGAACAACGCGGGCACGATGCCGGTGACGCCGCTCGACGAGCTCACGGACGCCGACTGGCAGGAGCAGTGGGAGCTGAACGTGATGGCATCGCTGCGCCTGATGCGCGCGGCGGCGCCGAGGATGGCGGAGGCCGGCTGGGGCCGGATCGTGAACGTCTCCTCGTCGTCGGGCAAGCGGCCGACGCTGCGCAACGCGGCATATGCCGTCGCCAAGGCCGCGCAGCTGTCGCTCTCGCGCGTGTTCGCCGACCAGTACGCATCCAGCGGCGTGCTGGTGAACGCCGTCGCACCCGGGCCAACCGCCACCGAGCTCTGGACTGGCGACGGGGGCATCGCCGCGCAGTCAGCGGAGCGAGCCGGAAGCTCGCGCGAGGAGGAGCTCGATAGCGCCGGCGCCAAGCTCCCGATCGGGCGCCTCGGCGAGCCGGACGAGATAGCGGCGGTGATCGTCTTCCTGTGCTCGGAGCAGGCCTCGAACGTGGTGGGCGCGTCGTGGTCGGTGGACGGCGGCGCGGTGCCGTTCGCCTTCTGAGTCGTCGCACTCAGCGCACCGGGGGCGCCCGTCTGCGGCCTCCGCTCGCGCCCTGTACCCAGGGGCTTGCTCTGGCGCTGCGGGGCGCAAACTGCCTCGGCCAAGGGGTCGGCTGATGTGGCGGGTGGGAGGGTCGCGGGGCGGTCCTTTTGGGTCGGCTGTGCGACATAGACCACCTATGGGGTGGTTTATGTCGCACCGCTCCGCCGGGCGCAGGGTGCTCGCCGCGTGCGGACGGGCGCAGGCGCCAGTCCAGCCACCCCTTGGCCGCCGCAGTCTGCGCCCCGATGCGCCAGAGCAAGCGGGCGGAAACGCGGCGCGCGGAGAGCAAGCCCGCGGAGACCGCCGCGCGCGGAGACCGCCACGCTCACGCAAACGCCCCCCGCCGTCCGCACGTCCGGGGTTCGCCACGAAGCCTGAGTCGTCCGCCCCTGCATCTAGCTTCGCTGGTGGATGGGCGCACACGCGGTTTCGCTCGGCGATCGGCTACTCAGGCCGCGCCGTGTGCGCCAGTTCAGCGAGGTCCTGGCCGACGGCGCCTCCACGACGGTCTATGTCGCGATCTACGCGCGGCGCAGCACGCGAATGCGGATCGTGGCGCTGGATCGCCCGGAGCCGCTCCACCGCTGGGCCCGCGCGACCGGTGTGACCGAGGCCATCAGCGGCGGCTTCCAGACCAGCGCCGGCACACCGCTCGGCGAGCTCCATTCGAGCGGCAACGTGCACATGACGGTGCCGTTCGACGAGCCCTGGGACACGCGTCGCTCGTGCGTGTCGGTCACAGGCGACGGCGTCGAGATCGTGCCGCGCGGCATCCTGCCGAGCGCGGCACGTGGCGACCTGCTCCAGGCGGGCCCGCTGCTCGTGGCGGCCGGGCGGCCGATCGTGACCCCGGAGCGCCGCGACGCCCAGGGTTTCTCCGCCGGCGCCGAGCAGTTCGACTGCGACATCACCGACGGCCGCCACCCGCGCGCGGCGCTCGGCATAACGCGCGACAGGCTGCTTGCCGTGGTCTGCGACGGTCGCTCGCTGCGGGACGCCGGCATGACGCTGGCCGAGCTGGCCAAGCTCATGGCTGACCTCGGTGCCGACAGCGCGATCAACCTGGCCGGCGGCGCCTCGGCATCGCTCGTATCCGGCGGCACGCTTCACAACCGGCCGCGCGACTACAACGGCATCGCGCTGCTCGGCGGGCGCCCGGTGTCGAGCGCGATCGTCTTCGCCCGCTAGCGTCGCCCGCCGATGGCCCGCCCGCGCGCGCTGATCGCGCTCATGTTCTTCCCGCGCGGCGGCTCGTCGCACGTGGTTCGCAACCTGGCGCGGTTCCTGCCCGAGGCGGGCTGGGACGTGACGCTGCTCAGCGGCTCGCACGGCCCGCCTGGCGCCAACTCGAATGCCGCCACGTTCTTCGAGGGCTTCGACGTGCATGCGGTCGACTACACGGCCGCGCTCGAGTCGGACGACCCGCTGCGCGCCGACCCACCGCTGCACCCGTCGTTCGAGGATCGGCCGGACGCCGCGGACAAGGTGTTCGCGAAGGTGGACGACGCCACCTACGAGCACCTCGTCGCCGCCTGGCAGGACGCCCTCACCGAGGCGGGCGCGGGCGACGCCGACCTGCTGCATCTGAACCACCTGACGCCGATGCACGAGGCCGCGCTTCGGTCGTTCCGGGACGTGCCGCGCATCGGCCACCTGCACGGCACCGAGCTGCTGATGCTGCGCGACATCGTCGAGGGCCCGCCGCCGGGCTGGGACCACGCCGCTGCCTGGGCCGAGCGGCTGCGCGCGTGGGCCCAGGCCAGCGCCAAGCTGTTCGTCCTCTCCCCGGATGCTGCGGAGCGCGTGCCGTCGCTGCTCGGCGTCGACCCGGACCGCGTTGTCGCGGCGCCCAACGGCTTCGACCCGGGGATCTTCGACCGCCGCCCGCTGCGCGGCGAGGATCGCGTCGCGCTGTGGCGCGAGTGGCTAGTGGAACAGCCGCGCGGCTGGGCGCCGGGCGGCGAGCCCGGGTCGATCGCCTACGAGGAGGCCGACCTGGAGGCGTTCCGCGACGGCCCGGTGCTGCTCTACGTGGGCCGTTACACGGAGGTCAAGCGCATCCCGCTGCTGATTCGCGCGTACGCGCGCGCGAGGGACCGCTTTCCGTGCCGCGCGCCGCTCGTGCTGCTCGGCGGCTACCCCGGCGAGTGGGAGGGCGAGCATCCGCAGGCGGTCGTCGAGCAGACCGGCGTCAGCGACGTGTTCCTCGCCGGCTGGCGCGGCCACGACGACCTCGCCACCGGCCTCAACGCTTCGGACGTCGTGGTGCTGCCATCGGTGCACGAGCAGTTCGGCCAGGTGCTGGTCGAGGGCATGGCGTGCGGGCTGCCCGTGATCGCGGTCGACGCCTACGGCCCCGCGACGATCGTCGACGACGGTGAGACCGGCCTGCTGGTGCCGCCCGACGACGAGGACGCCATGGCAGACGCGCTGATGCAGATCGTCGCCGACGGCGACGCGCGCCGCCGCATGGGGGAGGCCGCCTACGAGCGCAGCCGCGCGCGCTACTCGTGGCCCGCGCTGGCCGAGCGCGTGGCGCGCGTCTACGACGACGTCGTCAGCTGATCCGCCGCCCCGCGGCCTACCCTGATCCGCGAATGACCGAGTACACGATCCGCCGCTCCGATCGCGCACGCCGGCTGCGGATCGTGGTCGCGCCCGAGGGCGTGGAGGTGGTGCTGCCGCGGCGCATGGCGGTGCGCCACGCGGAGGCGTTCGTGGCCGAGAAACGGCCGTGGATCGAACGCACGCTGCGCCAGTACCGCGACGCCGAGGCGCTGCTTCCGCCCGTGCGGCTGGAGGACCGGGGCGAGGTCCCATACCTGGGGCTGACGCTGCCGATACGCGTGCACGTCGAGCCGTGGCGCACAAGGCCGGGCGTGAGCAGGCGCGGCGGCGCGCTGCACGTGGGCGTCATGGAGCCGGGCACCGACGCTGTCCGCGACGCGCTCACGCGCTGGTACCGCCGCCGCGCTCGCGTGGAGATCGCCGAGCGGCTCGACTGGGCGACGCTGCGCGCCGGCAGCAGCTACTCGAAGCTTCAGATCCGCGACCCATCGAGCCGCTGGGCAAGCTGCTCGTCGTCGGGGGCGATGAGCTTCAGCTGGCGGCTGCTGCTGGCCCCCGAGCCGGTTCTTGCGTACGTGGTCGAGCACGAGGTCGCGCACCTCGACGTGATGGACCACTCGGCGCGCTTCTGGAAGCTCGTCGAATCGCGCTGCCCGGACTACCGCGACCACGAAAACTGGCTGCGCAGACACGGGCCGGGCCTGCGCACGTTGATCTGAGCCCTGGGTGGTCGTCCGCGGCCCGCGCCTGAGCCTGCGCTTCGCGGAGCCCGCCGACGCGGACGCCCTCTACGAGCTTGGGCGCGACCCCGAGGTCTCGCGTTTCTTCTCCTGGGGTCCCTACGAGGAGAAGGCCGAGGCGGCCGCCTTCGTCGAGCAGATGCGCGAGGAGCGCGAAGCGGGCAGGCGGCTCGAGTTCCTGATCGTCGACTCGGACGACCAGCCGATCGGCGTGACCGGGCTCTCCGAGCTGGCGCCGCGCGACCGGCGCGCGGTGGTGGGCACGTGGCTCGGCTCGGCCCACTGGGGCACGGGGGCGAACGCCGAGTCCAAGGCGCTCATCCTCGCGCTCGCGTTCCGCACGCTCGGCCTCCAGCGCGTGAGCGCGTACGCGAGCCCCGACAACCCGCGCTCGCTGCGCGCGCTGGAGAAGCTCGCGTTCGAGCGGGAGGGAGTTCTCCGTGCCTGGCACCTGCACGGCGGTGAGCGTCGCGACGTCGTGATCCTGAGGCTCCTGGCCGAGGACTGGCAGGCCGGCCCGCTCGCGGGCGTGGAGGTGGCTGTCGAGGGAGTGCTGCCGGGGTCGTACATCCGCTTGCAGGCCGGGTAGCGGCCTCACGTCCCTCGGTACAGTCCCGATAAGAGGAGTGCATGGACGCCGACTTCGGCATCAATACCCCTGAGTTTCTTCAGAAGAAGGTCGAGCGGCTGAAGACAGCGCTCGACGAGGCGAACAGCCTCATGGATCGCCAGGTCAAGGAGCGGGATGCTGCACGCGCCCAGACCGAGGCGCTCAGGCAGGAGAACGCGAAGCTCAAGCGCGAGCTCGCAGAGGCTGCCGGCCGCGCGCCGGCCAAGGTGGAGGAGTCAGTCGTCGCGGCGGTCGATCCCGAGCTCGAACGCTGGCTGCGCGAGCGGATCGCCACGCTCGAGTCGCAGCTGGCCAAGGCGACAGCGGCGGCCACCGCGTCGCCCGTGCCGGAGGAGTCGCTGCCGCCGCGCGTGGAACGCCGGGCAACGCCCCAGCCGCAGCCACCCGAGCTGCAGTCGGGCAGCCATCTCCAGATACCGGGCCCGTTCGTGTCGCAGCAGGTCATCCGGAGCGCGCTCGACCGCGACGAGTTCGTGCTCTTCTGCCAGCCGGTGTTCGGACTCCAGTCGGAGCGCATCACCCAGTACGAACTGCTGCTGCGCCTGCGCGACAGCGACGGCCGGATGATCCGCCCGCTCGGCTTCCTCGAGCCCGCGGACCACTACGGCATGATGGGAGAGATCGACCGCTGGGTCGTCCGTCAGGCGCTCGAGCTGCTGGAGCGCGATCCCTCGCACGAGCTGCGGCTGGAGGTCAACCTGGCCGCGCAGTCGCTGTCGGATCCCGAGCTGCCGGCGCTGATCGAGCACCAGATCGGCATGACCGACCTCGATCCGGGGCGGCTGATCCTGGAGGTCTCCGAGAATGTCGCAGCGGCGAACCTGGATGCCTGCCAGCGGCTCGCCAAGGAGCTGCGCGGGCTCGGCTGCGGCTTCGCACTCGACGACTTCGGCTCCACGTTCGCCGCGTTCCGGCACCTGCGCGACCTGCCCGTCAACTGGCTGAAGATCGACGGCGACCTGGTGGTCACGGCGACCGAGTCGCGTACGAGCCAGCTCACGATCAAGTCGCTCGTGGAGCTCGCGAAGGGGATCGGCGCGGAGACGATCGCGGAGTACGTCTCCGATGACGGCACGCTCGAGTTCCTGCGCGAGCAGGGCGTCGGTTACGCGCAGGGCTATCGGATCGGGCGCCCGCGCCCGGTGTCCGAGGTGCTGACCGCGCGCACGGCGCCCATGCCGCCGCAGATCACTCCCAGCGAAACCATCTGACCGACGCGTAGATGCCGAACGCCGCCCACGCGGCGATCGCCCCGATGGCCTGCCAGTGGTCGGTGATGCCCTGGCCCGTGACGATCGCTCCCTGGAGCCCGTCGATCGTGTGCTTCAGTGGCAGAGCCTCGGCAATGCCCTTCAGCACCGCCGGCAAATGGCGGTCGTCGTAGAACACGCCCGAGATGAAGATCGCGGGCAGGAAGACGGCGTTCACGTACGCGGGGGCGGCATCGAAGTTCGGGATCACCTGCGCGAACGCGATCCCGAGCGCGCCGTGCGCGGTCACGCCGAGCAACGTGAAGACCGCCAGCGCGACCCAGTCCTTCGGCCAGCTCACGTCGTAGAGCAGGTGGCCGAGCGCGACCACGAGCAGCACCTGGATGACGGCGTTGGTGACGGCGTTCAGGATCAGCCCGCCGAAGTAGGTGGTGCGCGGCAGCGGCGTGCCGAGCACGCGCTTGAGGATCCCCTGCTCGCGATAGAAGGAGAGGTTGAATGCGAGCGCTGTGAAGGTGGTTGACATCACGGCCATGCCGGCGATGCCCGGGATCAGCGTGTTGAGCTCCTTCTTGTCGGTGTGGAAGACCGACGCGATCAGCAGCAGGAAGATGAGCGGCAGCGCGAAGTTGAAGAACGCGGCGCTCGGGTTGCGCCAGAACAGCCTGCGCTCGAAGCGGTACTGACGCCAGAGCAGGGCGGCGCCCGTCATTCGGCCCGCGCTCCGTCGGTCAGCTCGAGGTAGACCTCCTCGAGCGTGGGGCGCGCGACCGTCAGGCCCTGGAGTCGCTCGCCGTTATCCAGTGCCTCGCTCGTCAACCGGTGCAGCAGCGCGGTCGGGTCCGGCGTGTGGTGTTCAACGCGCTCGCCGTCCGGGCCGTCGTAAGAGATGCGGTAGCGGTCGCCGCCGACGCCGAGCTCGGAGGGCGGCCCGGCGGCCACGACCAGGCCGTCCTTCACGATCGCGACACGGTCCGAGAGCGTCTGGGCCTCGTCGAGGTAGTGGGTCGTCAGCAGCACGGTCTTGCCGAGGTCCTTCAGCGCGCGCACCACGCCCCAGGCGGTGCGGCGTGCCGCCGGGTCGAAGCCGGTGGTGGGCTCGTCGAGGAAGACCAGCTCGGGGTCGCCCACGAGCGCGAGCGCGAGGTCGAGCCGCCGCCGCTGACCGCCTGACAGCTCCGCCGTCCGCGCGTCCTCCTTGCCGTCCAGGCCGACCAGCTCGATCACCTCCTGCGGGTCGCGCGAGTGGGGGTAGAGCAGGGCCCAGTGCTCGACCGCCTCGCGCACCGTCACGCGCGGGTAGAAGCCGCTCGACTGGAGCACGATCCCGACCTTGTCGCGCAGCTTGCGGGCGCCGCCGGCGGGGTCGTGGCCGAGCACCGAGACGCTGCCGGAGGTGCGCTCGCGGTAGCCCTCGAGGATCTCGACCGTGGTGGTCTTTCCGGCGCCGTTGGGGCCGAGCAGGCCGAAGACCTCGCCGCGCTCGACGTCGAATGAGATGCCGCGCACAGCCTCGACGTCGCCGTAGGACTTGTGCAGATCGGCTACCGAAATCGCGTATTGGTCCACCGCGACGGACTATGGCACCCTGCCTCTCCTGCCATTTGCGTGCGTCGACATCGGGAGCAACACCACACGTCTGCTCGTCGCCGAGGTCGAAGGCGGTCAGGTGCGCGAGCTGGCTGCCATCCGCGAGTTCACGCTGCTCGGCAGCTCGGTTGGCGACGACGGGGTGCTGCCCGCGTCGAAGATCGAGGAGACCGCCGAGGCAGCGGCTGCGCAGGTGGCGGAGGCGCTGCGCCAGGGTGCGGAGGTGGTCACGATCGTCGGCACCGCGGTGCTCAGGCGGGCGCCGAACGCGGGTGAGCTGTGCGACGAGGTCGAGCGACTGACGGGCTTTCCGCTGCAGGTGCTGTCGGAGGCGACCGAGGCGGAGCTGTCGTTTCTGGGCGCGACCAGCGGCGCCGGCCTGGAGGGTTCGGTGGCGGTCGCGGACGTCGGCGGCGGGTCGTCTGAGATCGCCGTTGGGACTCCGGGCCAGAAGCCGGACTGGTGGCACTCGATCGCGATCGGGTCGGCCGCGCTCGCGCGCGAGTGCATACACGACGACCCGCCGAGCGCGGAGCAGATTGGGCGCTGCCGCGACCGCGCCGCCGAGCTGGTGCGCGGCCTCGACCCGCCGCCGGTTGGTCTGGCGCTGGCCGTCGGCGGCAGCGCGACCTCGTTGCGGCTGCTCGCCGGCGAGCAGCTGGACCACGAGACGCTCGAGCGGGCGCTCGACTCGCTGGCGCACGTGCACTGCGCCGACGTGGCGAGCGAGCACGGAATCGACATCCGCCGGGTGAAGCTGCTGCCGGCGGGAATAGCGATCCTGGCGGCGATCGCAGCCCTCGTCGACGTGCCGCTCCAAGTCGCCCGAGGCGGGCTGCGCGAGGGCGTCGTACTGACGCTGGCGAAAGATGAGAACGGGGCCAGGCCCCGTCTTTAACTTACGATCGCGAAACATAAAGGCGGGGCCTGGCCCCGTCTTTAGATTCCGGCTCCCGCTCCGCCTCGGCCTTCGCCGCCTGCGAAACGGGCTGCTCCCTTCCAGGCGACCTCGCGGGTTGCCGGACCTGCCTCGGCCTCCAGCGCGAGGCCTTCCTCCAGCGTCAGCCCGGCTCCCTCGAGTGCTGCGCGGCGGTCGGCCAGCATCGTCTGCTGGGGGAAGGCCGCCAGCGCCTCGGCCCATTCGAGCGCGCGCTCCACGTGCCGGCCCTCGTCGACGATCTCCGTCACGAGCCCCATGCGGAGCGCCTCTCCGGCCTCGACGATCCGCCCCGACAGGATCAGGTCGAGCGCGCGGCCCATGCCGACGATGCGCGGCAGCCGCTGCGTCCCGCCGTCCACCAGCGGCACACCCCAGCGGCGCTCCGGGAAGCCCAGCTTCGCGCCAGGGGTGACGATCCGCAGGTCGCACCACAGCGCCAGCTCCAGGCCACCCGCCAGGCACCAGCCGGACACCGCGGCGATCGTCGGCTTCGACGGCGTCAGCCGCGTGAAGCCGAGTGGGCCCTCCTTCGACTCGAGGCGCGGCGCGAACGACTCGATGTTCTTCAGATCAGCCCCGGCACAGAAGGCCTCCGGGCCAGCACCGGTGAGCACGAACACACGCGCGTCGTCATCGGCCTCGAAGCGCTCGAAGGCCTCCTGGAGCTGGTCACCGGTCGGCCCGTCGACAGCATTGCGCCGCTCGCGGCGGTTGATCGTGACCAGAGCGGCGGCACCGCACCGCTCGTAGGTGACGAGCTGCTCTACCAGCCGGTCCGCTGCCGCACGCGTGCCGCGTTGCGCTCGTCCTTGCGGCGGTCGAGCGCCGACTGGATGAGCGTTCCGGCCGTGATGACGAAGAGGAAGAAGATCAGGATGCCGAACGAGATGAACGTGACCTGCTTGTCGTTCGTCTCGCCGAGCAGGCCCTCACCGTCGGTCTGGGCGAACGCAGCGCCGGCCGCGAACGCGAAGAAGAGGCAGAAAGCCGCGAGACAAGCGGCTGCGGCACGGATTCGGCGGCCCACGGCGAGGAGATTACCGAACGGGGGCGGGGTAACCTGCTGTCCGGTGGCGATCGAGACCTTCACCGCGATCATCGAGATCCCGAAGGGGAGCCGCAACAAGTACGAGTACGACCACGAGACGCACGCGATCAAGCTCGATCGCTTTCTGTTCGCGTCCGTCGTCTACCCGACCGACTACGGCTTCGTGCCGGACTCGCTCTCGCTCGACGGCGACCCGCTCGACGTCATGGTCTGCGTGTCGGAGCCGACCTTTCCCGGCTGCCTCATCGAGGTCAAGCCGATCGCCCTCTTCCGCATGGAGGACGACCAGGGCGTGGACGACAAGGTGCTCGCCGTCCCGTGCTCCGACCCGACCTGGAACCAGCTCGAGACGCTGGAGGACCTGAACCAGCAGCTGCGCGACGAGATCGCGCACTTCTTCTCCGTCTACAAAGACCTCGAGCAGAAGGCGGTCAAGGTGCGCGGCTGGTTCTCCCGCGAGGACGCGATCGAGGAGATCAAGGCCTCGCGGGAGCGCTGGCGCGAGCAGAACGACGAGCACGGCCCTCACACGACCAACCCGACTCACGCGAACTGATGCGCACGGCGATCAACTGGGGCATCGTCCTGCTGATCGCCCTCGCGGCGACCGTGCTGCCGGGCGGAGGCTCGGCGTTGAACGTCCTGACCTCCGCGCTGTCGATCGCGTTCTTCGCGGCGATCGCGCTGTTCGCGTACCGGATGTACCACGAACAGCGCTTCACGGTCGACTCGCTGAGCGAGCGCCAGCGCATCGTGCTCTACGGCGCGGTCGGGCTCGCCATCCTCAACTTCACGGCGACGTCGCGCCTGTTCGACGCCGGTGGCCTCGGTGTCCTCGCCTGGTTCGTCGTGATCGGCGCCTGCTCGTACGGGGTCATGTGGGTGTACATGTCGTACCGCCGTTACGGCTGAGAATCGTCACCGAGTTGTAACGCTCGGGCGCTGACCTGTAACCCGCTCTGCGGGACCCTGGCTTGCATGAAGCGACTGGCAAGCGAGCGGGGACAGGCGGCGGTGGAGTTCGTCGCGGTCGTGCCGTTCGTGCTGCTCGCCGCGCTGGTCTCCTGGCAGCTCGCGCTCGCCGGCCACGTTGCCTGGGACACGGCGGGGGCGGCCCGCTCGGGCGCTCGGGCCGCACTCGTCGGCGCGGATGCGGCGCGCGCCGCCCGCTCGGCGCTGCCGCGCTCGCTGCGCGCGGTCACGCGGGTCGAATCCACAGCCCACCGCGGCGTCCGCGTCAGCGTGCCGATCCCGCTTGTGGTCTACAGCCTGCGCACCCCGCTGCGGATCAGCGCGACGGCCGCGCTCGGGGGCTGATGCGCGAGCGCGGCCAGGCATCGGTCGAGCTCGTCGCCGGGTTGCCCGCGCTGCTGCTCGTCGGGGTGGTGGTCATGCAGCTGCTTGCGGTCGGCTACACGGCCGTGCTCGCCGGGAACGCCGCCGAGGCAGGCGCGCTCGCGCTCGCGCGCGGGGATGCGGCTGAGCCCGCTGCTCGGGCGGCGTCGCCCGGGTGGGCTCGCGCGGGGATGAGCGTGCAGCAGCTGGCCGGCGCCGTGCGGGTGCAGATGAGGCCGCCGCATCTGGTCCCCTGGGCGGCGGACGCGCTGCGGATACATGCCGCCGCCGCGGTGGCCGCGCCGGGGGTGGGGCCGTGAGCGCACAGCCGCTCGCTCCACGGCGGGGCTGGGTTGCCGCCCTCGTCGGACAGCTTTCCGAGTTCGTCTTCGAGGCGGTCGAGGAGGCCGAGGAGCCGCGGCTGCTCGAGCTCGAGCCGCATCCCGTGGTCGCAGTCGTCTCCGCGGCGCCACGATCGGGCGCCAGCACCGTCGCTCGGCTGCTGGCGGCCGAGCTCGCCTTCCGCGCTGCCGGCGCGGCTGTCGTGGTCGCAGCGGCGAGTGGGCGCAGAGGCGCGCCGCCAGGGCGCGCAGCGCTGCGGCTTGCGACGGCGCTCAGCGACGTCGATGGCCATCCCTGCGGACGACTGTTCGTTGCGACCTCGGCCGATGTGGTCCGAGCTGCCCGCTACCTCGCGCCGGTCGTGCTCGACCTGCCGCCCGACGGCGCGGCGGCCGAGGCCGCGCGTCGCGCGGACCGGTTGGTGGTGGTCGGCGCGGCCGGCGGCGAGCCGGCGCTGCTCGACGCGCTGGCCGCTGGCCTGGGCGCGGGCACGATCAAGGTCGTCAGCCGTGTGGTGGCCGGAGCAGGGCCGCAGCCGCGGGCCAACGTGCAGCTGCCCGACTCGCGGCTCGCCGCGCGGTCGGCCGCGCTCGGAGCACGGGCGGGCGGCCCGCTCGGGGCGGCGGTTGCGCGTCTGGCGGATGCGCTCGAGGTTGCGTCGTGAGCGGGCGCGGCTGGGGTGCCGCCGTGACCGGGCGCGGTGGCCGCGGGCGCGCCCGCCGCGATCGCCGCGCCGGCGAGCACGGTCAGGCCCTCCTGCTGGTGCTCGTGGCGTGCCTCGTGATCGCCGTCGCGGGCGGCTTCCTGTTCGCCTACGGCCAAGCACTCGGCGCGCGCGGCCGCTACCAGCGCGTGGCGGACCTCGCAGCCATCTCGGCGGCCCGCGTCATGCGCACCTCCTACCCGCGGTTGTTCGAGCCCGCGCTGCTGCCCGACGGCCTGCCGAACCCGGCGCACATGAGCAAGGCTCAGTACCTCGCATTGGCTCGCGCCGCCGCCGGCAGCGCCGCGGTGCGAAACGGCGTCCACCTGGCCCCAGGCGACGTCACGTTTCCGGATGCGCTGTCGATCGCTCCCACGCGCGTGCGTGTCCAGCTCCGCCGCTCGGCCAAGCTCAGGCTGCCGACCACGACGGCGCGGCGGCCGGCGTCGGTCGCCGTGGCGGCGAAGGCGGTCGCGGCGATCACGCCGAACGCGGGTGCCGGGCCACTGGCGCCGGCGACCGGCGGGGGAGGGTATGCCGGTCCGTTCGCCTACAGGCAGGGCAAGCCGATGCGCCCGGATACCGCGACCGCGTTCGACGCCCTCGATGCGGCGGCGCGCCGCGACGGCATCGTGCTCCAGATCACCAGCGCGTTTCGCTCCGACGCCGAGCAGGCGGCGCTGTTCGCGGCCCACCCGGACCCGAAGTGGGTCGCGCGGCCGGGCACGAGCCTGCACCGCAACGGCACCGAGCTGGACCTCGCACCGGCGTCGGCGTACGGCTGGCTGCTCCAGCACGCGCATGCATTCGGCTTCGTTCGCCGCTACTCGTGGGAGCCGTGGCACTACGGCTTCACGGGCTCGTCCGAGGCGGCGCACTCCGGCGTCGCCACGGCCGGGGGCCTGGCGTCGCGCTCCGACGGCGGCGAGCCGCCCGCGTTCGTGCCGCCGCGCTGGCGCGACGCGCTGGTTCGCGCCTCCGGGCGCTGGAACGTGCCAGTTGAGCTCCTGGCCGCGCAGCTCTACGCCGAATCCGGCTTCAACCCGTTCGCCGTCTCGCCCACGGGAGCGCACGGGCTCGCGCAGTTCGAGCCCGGAACTGCTCGCGCGTACGGGCTCGCGGACCCGTTCGACGGCACCGCGTCGATCGACGCCCAGGCGCACCTCATGCACGACCTGCTGGCCAAGTACGGAACCGCCGCGCTCGCGCTGGCGGCCTACAACGCCGGCGAGGGGGCGGTCGATCGCTACCAAGGCATCCCGCCGTTCGCCGAGACGCAGGCCTACGTGGCCCGCATCCTCGGCCTGATGAGCGGCGCCGGCGCGATCAGCGGCGGCTTCCTGGGGGTTGAGCTCATCGAATAGCCTCCCGCGCCATGGCTATCGCGACCGTCGACGGAATCGAAGGACTGCGCGAGCTGCAGGGCCAGACGGTTGGCCCGGGCAACTGGCGCGAGGTCACGCAGGAGATGATCAACACGTTCGCTGATCTGTCAGGCGACGATCAGTGGATCCACGTCGACATCGAGCGCGCGAAGACCGAGAGCCCGTTCGGCACGACCGTCGCGCACGGCAACCTCACGCTCGGCCTGGTCGACGGCTTCCGCAAGGACCTGATCGAGTCGACCGGCTTCGTGCTCGGCGTCAACTACGGCTGGAACAAGGTCCGCTTCCCGGCGCCGGTTCCCGCCGGCAGCAAGGTCCGCGCGACCGCCGAGGTCGTCCAGATCGACGAGAAGGGCGGCGGTTGGTTCGAGGTCGTCACGCGCTTCACGCTCGAGGTCGAGGGCAACGAGAAGCCCGCGTTCGTGGGCGACTCGGTCGGCCGGGCGCTCGTCGCCCAGAGCTAGCCTCGAACGCGGACCATGTCCGCCGCCGACCGCACGCAGACACCGGCCGAGCGCACCGCCGAGATGCGCCGGCAGCTGCCCGACGGCCCGGGCGTCTACCTGTTCAAGGACCGGCGCGGGCGCGTGCTCTACGTCGGCAAGGCGAGCTCGATCCGCAAGCGCGTGGGCAGCCACTTCTCGAAGCCGGCCACGCGCGGCGCGTACGAGATGCTCGAGCAGATCGAGACGATCGACTTCGTTGCGACCGAGACCGAGTCGGAGGCTCTGCTCGCCGAGCAGAACTTCATACGCCGCCACCGGCCGCGCTTCAACATCCGGCTGCGCGACGACAAGTCGTATCCCTACATCGGGATCTCGCTCGACGAGGACTTCCCGCGCGTCTACTTCACGCGCGAGAAGCATCGTCGCGGGCGCGCCTACTTCGGCCCTTACTCGAACGCGAAGCGCACACGCGAGACACTCGACCTGCTCGGCAAGGTCTTCCAGTACCGCACCTGCGACGGCGCCGAGCCCGGGCGCGCGTCCGGCAGCCCCTGCCTCGACTACTTCATCAAGCGCTGTGGTGCCCCGTGCGTCGGCTACATCTCGAAGGAGGCCTACCGCGAGAACATCGAGAACATCGTCCGCTTCCTGAGCGGCCGCTACCGCCAGATCGAACGCGACCTCGAGGCGGCGATGTACGAGGCCTCCGAGCACCAGGAGTTCGAGCTCGCCGCGAACCTGCGCAACCGGCTGAAAGCGGTGCAGTCGCTGCTCGAGCGCCAGCGGATCTCGAACGAGGCGGTTGGCACCGTCGACGTGATCGCCGTGGCTGCGGAGGGGACGGACGCGAACGCGCAGGTGTTCCAGGTGCGCGACGGCGTGCTGGCCGACCGCCAGAGCTTCTACCTGACCAACGAGGCCGGTCGCGACGAGCCGGAGGTGGCCGAGGAGTTCGTGCTCCAGTACTACGCCACCAGCCCGGCGATACCGCCGCAGGTGATCGTCCCGCGCGGCCTGGGCGCCGAGCGCGAGCAGGCGCTCGGCGCGCTGCTGAGCGAGCGCCGCAACTCGACCGTGGAGGTTCGCCACGCCGAGCGTGGCGACAAGCGCCGGATCTTCGAGCTGGCCCTGCGCAACGCTCGACTGGCCCTGGACCAGGACCGGCTGCGCGCCGAGAAACGCCGCACGCAGCGCATCGACGCGATGGAGCAGCTCCAGCGCGTGCTCGGCATGGACCAGCTGCCGATGCGCGTGGAGTGCTTCGACATCTCCAACCTCCGCGAGACGCACACGGTCGCGTCGATGGTGGTGCTCGAGGGCGGCGCGCCGAAGAAGTCGGACTACCGGCGCTTCACCATCCGTGACGCCGCGCAGGACGACTTCGCGGCGATGAACGAGGTGCTGACCAGGCGCATGGCGCAGTACGTGGCACATCGCGAGCGCTCGCCGCACGACAAGGACTACGACATGAGCTTCGCCTCGGCGCCGGCGCTGATCGTGATCGACGGCGGGCGCGGCCAGCTCTCGGCCGGGCTGCGCGCCCTCCAGCCTTTCCGCGACCTCGGCGTGACCGTTATCAGCCTCGCGAAGCGGATCGAGGAGATCTTCCTGCCGGGCGAGCAGGCGCCGATCGTGCTCTCACACGACACGCCCGCGCTCCAGTTGCTCCAGCGCGCCCGCGACGAGGCTCACCGTTTCGCGATCGAGTTTCACCGCGGCCGGCGTGACAAGGCGATGACGCGCTCGGTGCTCGACGACCTACCGGGCGTCGGGCCGGCGCGCAAGCGCCTGCTCCTGAACCACTTCGGAAGCCCGGAGCGGTTCCTTGCCGCGAGCGAGGAGGAGCTGCTCGCGGTGCCGGGACTGCCGGGCAAGGTCGCGCACGACGTCTACGACTTCGTGCACAAGATCCGCTGAGGTGGGAACGAAGGGCCGGCGAGGCAGGCCCGCTCGCTCTTCTCCCTCGGAAGCGTGTGCCAAATGTATCCCGGTACGCTCAGATTCGTTTCAGTTGGGACACACAAAGGAGGATCCGATGGCCGTTAAGGCTGGGATCAATGGGTTCGGTCGTATCGGTAGGAACCTCTTTCGCGCCGCTCACGCAGCGGGCGCAGACATCGAGTGGGTTGGCGTCAACGACATCACCGACACCGCCACGCTCGCACAGCTTCTGAAGTACGACTCGATTCTGGGACGCTTCCCGGGCACCGTCGAGCACACCGAGGACAGCCTCGTGATCGACGGCAAGGAGCTCAAGGTGTTCTCCGAGCGCGATCCCGGTGCGCTGCCGTGGGCCGACCTCGGCGCCGAGGTCGTGGTCGAGTCGACGGGCTTGTTCACTGCGCGTGACGCCGCGTCAAAGCATCTCGAAGCGGGGGCGAAGAAGGTCATCATCTCCGCACCCGCGACCGACCCCGATGTGACGCTGGTGCTCGGCGTGAATGACGACGCCTACGACCCGGAGAACCACAGCATCATCTCCAACGCGTCGTGCACGACCAACTGCCTCGCGCCGGTTGCACGCGTGCTGCATGACGCGATCGGCATCGAGAGCGGCGTCATGACGACGATCCACGCGTACACGCAGGACCAGAACCTCCAGGACGCGCCACACAAGGATCTGCGCCGCGCACGCGCAGCAGCGCTCAACCTCATTCCGACCTCGACCGGCGCGGCCAAGGCGATCGGCTTGGTGATCCCGGAGCTGGCAGGCAAGCTGAACGGCATAGCCGTCAGGGCGCCGGTGCCCACGGGCTCGGTCGTCGACCTCGTCTTTCTCGCCAGCCGCGAGACCAGCGCCGACGAGGTGAACGAGGCCATCGCGGCCCGCGCCGACAGCGGGGCGCTCGAGGGAATCCTCCAGTACAACGAGGATCCGATCGTGTCCACGGACGTGGTCAGCTCCTCGTACTCGTCGGTCTTCGACGCGCCGCTGACGATGGTCGTCGACGGGCGGCTGGTGAAGGTCGTGGCCTGGTACGACAACGAGTGGGGCTACTCGAACCGCCTCGTCGACCTGACGCAGCGCGTCCTTGCCACAGCGCCAACTGCTGCGTGAGCGATTCGTTTCGCAAGAAGACCATTCGCGACATCGACGTCCACCCGGGCCGGCGACTGTTGGTGCGGGTCGACTTCAACATCCCGCTGAAGGACGGCGCGGTCACCGACGACACGCGCATCCGCGCGGCGCTCCCCACCATCGAGGCGCTACGCGAGCGTGGCGGCGCGCTGGTGCTCTGCTCGCATCTCGGGCGGCCGGACGGCCGGGACCCGGCCACGTCGCTCGCGCCCGCGTCGGCGCGGCTCGCCGAGCTGACCGGTGCGCCGGTGCGCCAGGCGCCGGCCGTGGTGGGCGACGAGGTCACCGCGCTGGCACGTGGGCTGGAGCCGGGCGCGATGCTGGTGCTCGAGAACACGCGCTGGGAGCCAGGGGAGACGCGGAACGACCCGGAGCTGTCAGCCGAGCTGGCGAAGCTCGGCGACGTCTTCGTGGAAGATGCGTTCGGCTCGGCGCACCGCGCCCACGCGTCGACGGTGGGAGCGGCCGAGCGCATGGACATGGCGGTCGCGGGCCTGCTGCTCGAGCGCGAGGTCGGTGTGCTGGAGGGCCTCGTCCGCGATCCGGCGCGCCCGCTGGTGGTGGTGCTCGGTGGCGCCAAGGTTTCGGACAAGATTGCGCTCATCGACCGCTTCCTCGACATGGCGGATGCGCTGCTGATCGGCGGCGCGATGGCGTTCAGCTTCTTCCGCGCACAGGGCAAGCCCACCGGCAACTCACTCGTGGAGGAGGCCGGCGTCGAGCTGGCACGCAAGGCACTTGACAAGGCGCAGTCGTCCGACTGCCGCATCCTGCTGCCGCTCGATCTGGTTGCAGGCGACCGCTTCGCCGCCGACGCCGAGCGCCGCGACATCGACGGCGTGGAGGTACCGGACGGCTGGATGGGGCTGGACGTGGGTCCCCAGACGGTCGCCGCCTACGCGAAGGAGATTGAAGGAGCCGGCACTGTTTTCTGGAACGGGCCGATGGGCGCGTTCGAGATGGAGCCGTTCGCGGCAGGAACGCGCGGAGTGGCAGAGGCTGTCGCGAACGCGCCCGGTACCACCGTCGTGGGCGGCGGCGACTCCGGTGCCGCGCTGGTGCAGTTCGGCCTGGCCGAGCGAGTGGACCATCTGTCGACCGGCGGCGGCGCGTCGCTCGAGCTGCTCGAAGGCAAGCGCCTGCCGGGCGTGGAGGTGCTGGACAGTGCCTGAGCGGCGGCCCTACATCGCGGGCAACTGGAAGATGCACAAGCTGCGCGCCGAGGCACGCGAGTACGTGGAGGCGTTCCTGCCGCTGATCGACGGCATCGACGACGTGGACGTTGCGATCTGCGTGCCGTACACGGCGCTGGAGGTAACGCGCGCGGCGGCCGCCGGCTCGGCCCTGCGGGTGCTCGCGCAGAACGTGCACGAGGAGGCATCCGGGGCGTTCACGGGCGAGATCTCGGCACCGATGCTCGCGGACGTGGGCGTGGACGGGGTGCTGATCGGCCACTCGGAGCGGCGCCAGTTCTGCGGCGAGACCGACAAGGCGCTCCAGCGCAAGCTGCCGGTGGTGCTCGCCGCGGGGCTCGAGCCGATCCTCGCCGTCGGCGAGCTCGAGGACGAGCGCGAGAACGGCGAGACCGAGCGCCGGCTGCGTCACCAGATCCAGGAGGCGTTCGAGGACATCGCGGCCGCTGATGTCACGCGCGTGGTGGTGGCGTATGAGCCGGTGTGGGCGATCGGTACCGGCAAGGTGGCCACGCCCGAACAGGCGCAGGAGGCGTGCGGGTTCATCCGCGCGCTGATCCGCGACAAGTACGGCGAGGCGGCCGAGCAGGTGCGGATCCAGTACGGCGGCAGCGTGAACGACGACAACGCGCGCGAGTTGCTCGGGCTGCCAGACATCGACGGCGCGCTCGTGGGGGGCGCGAGCCTCGATCCGCAGAAGCTCGCGCGGATCGTGGAAGCCGCCAGGTGAGCGACTGGTCCTCAGGGCCGGGGCCGCTCCCGGTCGAGCGGGTGGCGCTGGTGATTCTGGACGGCTGGGGGCTCGCCGAACCGGGGCCTGGCAACGCGGTCGAGCTGGCCGACACACCCAACTTCGACCGGCTCTGGGACACCCACCAGACCACCGAGCTCACCGCCTGCGGGCGCGCCGTCGGCCTGCCCGAGGGGCAGATGGGCAACTCCGAGGTCGGTCACCTCAACCTGGGTGCCGGCGCGGTCGTGCGACAGGACCTCACGCGCATCGACGACGCCGTGGCCGACGGATCACTCGCCCAGAACGATGTGCTGCTCGCCGCCATGGCGGCCGCGCGCGAAGGCGGCCGGCTGCACCTGGCGGGCCTCGTCTCACACGGAGGCGTGCACGCATCGGAGCGCCACCTGAAGGCGCTGATCGAGCTGGCGGCCGCGCAGGATGTGCCCGACGTGGTGCTGCACGCTTTCACCGACGGCCGCGACACGCTGCCCACCTCCGGCGCCGGCTACGTGGCCGAGGCGGAGGAGTGGCTGCGCGCCGGCGGCGCCGGGCGCGTGGGAACGGTGAGCGGGCGCTACTACGCCATGGACCGCGACAAGCGCTGGGACCGAACCGAGCTCGCATTCGACGCGATGGTGAACGGCGAGGCGGAGTTCCACGCCGACTCGGGCGACGCCGCCGTGCGCGCGGCCTACGAGCGCGACGAGACCGACGAGTTCATCAAGCCGACGACGGTGGGGGAGGAGGCGCACATCCGCAAGGGCGACACGGTCATCTTCTTCAACTTCCGCCCCGACCGGGCGCGGCAGATGAGCGAGAAGCTCGGCGAGTTCGGCGCGCGGCTGACCACGCTGACGGAGTACCAGGAGGAGTACGAGTTCCCGGTTGCCTTCCCGCCCGAGCGCCCGCAGACCACGCTCGCGTCGACGCTGGCCGAGCGCGGCATCGCCCAGCTGCACGTGGCCGAGACCGAGAAGTACGCGCACGTGACGTACTTCTTCAACGGCGGCGAGGAGCACGCCTACGACGGCGAGGAGCGCTACCTGGTCGACTCGCCGCGCGACGTCCCGACCTACGACCACAAGCCGGAGATGAGCGCCGCGGCCGCCGCGGAGGCATTCGCATCGCACTGGCGCGATGGCGACTACGGCTTCGGGATCATCAACTTCGCGAACCCCGACATGGTGGGCCACACCGGGTCGATTCCTGCGGCGGTGGAGGCCATCGAGGCCGTCGACGCGCAGCTGAAGCTGGTGGTCGAGGCGGTGCATGCAACGGGCGGCGCGCTGCTGATCACGGCCGACCACGGCAACGCCGACCACATGCTGGAGCCCGACGGAAGCCCGAACACGCAGCACTCGCTCAACCCGGTGCCAGTGATCATCACGGCCGAGGTCGGCGGGCTGCGCCGCGGAGGAACTCTCGCCGACGTCGCGCCGACCCTGCTCGAGCTGATGGGCGAGGATCAGCCTGAGGCGATGACCGGCGAGTCGCTGATAGATCACAGCGCCCGAATCTGAAGGCCCGGCGCGATCGCTGAGCTCTTCGAGACGAGTGCCCGCGCCGGCAGCGCCCGGGCGGGCGTGCTTCGTCTGGCCCACGGCGATGTGCAGACGCCGGCCTTCGTGCCGCTCGCCTCGCACGCGACCGTGCGCTCGCTCCAGTCGGACGAGGTGCAGGGCCTGGGCTACGAGATGGTGCTCGGCAACACCTTCCACCTGTTTCTGAACCCAGGCCACGAGCGCATCGCCGAGCTGGGCGGCCTGCACGAGTTCATGGGCTGGCAGCGTCCGATCATCACCGACTCGGGCGGCTTCCAGGTCTTCTCGCTGGGGCACGGCACCGTTGCGGACGAGATCAAGGGGCGCCGTGCCGAGGCCGGCCGCCACAGCCGCATCGTCGAGATCAGCGAGGACGGCGTGCGCTTCCGCTCCTACATCGACGGCTCCGAGCGCTTCATGGGCCCGGAGACCTCGATGCAGGTGCAGAACGCGCTCGGCTCGGACATCGCGCTGGCCTTCGACGAGTGCACGCCGTTCCACGCCGAGCGCGACTACACCGAGCGTTCCATGCAGCGCACCCACCGCTGGCTCGACCGCTGCGTCGAGTGGCAGCGCGACAACGCGCCACCCGGTCAGGTCCTCTACGGGATCGTGCAGGGCGGTGTCTACGAGGAGCTCCGCCACGAGTCGGCGGCGGCGATCGTCGCGGCCGGCACGCCCGGCATCGCCATCGGAGGCTCGCTGGGCGCAGACAAGGACCAGATGCGCCAGGTCGTCCGCTGGGCCGTGGAGTCGCTCCCGTCCGAGCGCCCGCGCCACCTGCTCGGCATCGGCGACGTCGACGACATCGTCTGGGCAGTCGAGCTGGGCATCGACAGCTTCGACTGCGCCACGCCCACGCGGCTGGCGCGCCACGGCACGGCGCTGGTGCCCGACCCCGCGCGCCGCTGGCGCCTCGACCTGATGAAGGCCGACAACGACCGCAGCAGCGCGCCGATCCAGGACGACTGCGACTGCTACGCATGCACCCACCACACACGCGCATACCTGCACTACCTGGTGCGCTCACGTGAGCTGACCGGCGTTCGCCTGCTGACGCTGCACAACCTCACCTTCATGCGGACGCTCATGCAACGGCTGCGCAGCGCGATCGAGCAGGACCGCTACGCGGACGAGGCAGCGGCGATCGTGGGCGGCTGAGCGCTAGGGACTGTGGTCGCGGACCAGCCCGACCAGGCCCTGCGCCTGGTCGTGCACGCTGTTCTGGCTGACCGTGTTGTCGCTGCCGCTGCCGGACGCCTGGAGGATGGCGAGCGCCACGAGCGCACCGGCTGCCAGGATCGCCAGCCCGGCGATGAAGTTGCCCCAGCGCCTGCGCGCCCCGCCGCGCCGCGGGGTCGCCCGCGTGGGCGGCGCCTGCGTGGCCGCGCGCCTGCGCGGTGCCGGGATCGACTGCGTGCGGTCCGGCATCAGGTGATCAGGAACCGCGGTGGCGGGCACCGCCTGGGTGCGCGCGAGCGCCTGCGTCTCGTCGTTGGCTCCCGCCGTCTCCAGGCGCCGCGTGGCCTGCGTGACTTCCCCCGCCACCCCGGCGTCGAGCGCCTCTGCCAGCTCGAGCGCCGAGCTGTAGCGCGAGCTCGGGTTGCGCGACAGGCACACCCCGATCGCCCGGTCGAGCTCCTCGGGAACCTCGCGCCGGAACCGGCGGATCGGCTCCGAGGCCTCGTTCTGCTGCTTCAGCGCGAGCTCGGTGAGCGAGCTGTACTCGTACGGCAGCCGGCCGGTGAGCAGCTGGTAGGCGCAGACCCCCAGCGAGTAGATGTCGGACGCCGGGCCCGCTTCCTGGCCCTGTGCCTGCTCGGGTGAAAGGTAGGCAGCCGTGCCGAGCACGGAGCCGACCTGCGTCACGCGCGTCTGCTCGGCCGCCTTGGCGATGCCGAAGTCGGCGAGCTTGACCGCCCCGGTCTCGTTCGAGATCAGGAGGTTGCCCGGCTTCACGTCGCGGTGCACGACCCCCGCACGATGCGCGTAGTCAAGCCCGTGGCAGGCCTCGACCACGATGCGGACGGTGTCCTCCACACCGAGCTGGCCATGCTCGCGCAGCAGGTCCGCGCACGAGGGGCCGTCGACGTACTCCATGACGATGTAGTGACGCCCGGAGCTCTCGTCCTTGCCCGAGTCGAACACCTGCACGATGTTCGGATGCTGTAGGCGCGCAGCCGCGAGCGCCTCGTGGCGGAAGCGCATCACGAAGATCTCGTCGTCGGCCAGGTGCTCGGCCAGGAGCTTCACGGCGACGGGCCGCTCGAGCACGGTGTCGCTGGCCAGAAAGACGGTTGACATGCCGCCCGCGCCCAGGCGCCGGTCGATCCGGTAGCGATCCCCGATCTCGGTCGGCGTGGTCACTGCTGGTCGGCTCCGGTGGAAGTCGGGGTGCCGCCGTTGCCTGGCGTGGTTCCGGTGCCAGTGCCTGTGCCCGTCCCGGTCCCGGTCGGCGTCGTGCCGGTTCCCGTTCCAGTCCCGGTGTCCGTCGGCGTCGTGCCGGTTCCGGTGCCGGTTCCCGTGTCCGTCGGCGTGGTTGTTGACGGGGTTGTCGTGGTCGGGGTCGTGGTGCTCGGCGTTGTGGTCGAGTCGCTCTGCGTGGTCGTGGTCTGCGTGGTCTTGGCGTTGTCGCACTCACTGGTGATCAGCGAGTCGAGCCGCGCCAGGCCGTTCCCGATGCCCTGGCGGACGCTGCCCTTCACCGAGGTGGGCACCTGTGTGAGCACGAAGCGGGCGTCGCGCACCTTGGTGTGGGCCCGTGAGCAGCTGTGCTGCTGGTTGTAGCCGTCAGCCGCCTGGATGTTGTCGATCAGCTTCTGCGCCGTCGCGCTCGGGATCGGCTTCCCGCCCCCGGAGCTGCCGCAGCCGGGCAAAAGCACGAGAGCGCCACACAAGAGCGCTACTGCGGCTTTACCCAACCTCACTGGCCGAAGTAAAGCCGGTCGGCCAGCGACCGCGGTAGACCCGCGTCCTCGATCGCCTTCGCGGCTTCGTCGATCGGGTACTCGACCCGTTTCCACAGTGCCGTCGCGCGCTCGAAGTCCAGCAGGACCCACGCCGCGCGCGGGTCGCCGTCGCGCGGCTGCCCGACCCCTCCGGGGTTGAGGATCCACTTGCCCTTCGAGAGGTCGATCTCCATCCCCGCGCCGGCCTGCTCGCCCACCGTCCGGCCGCCCTCGTTGCGCCAGAACCAGAGGGCCACGTGCGAGTGGCCGACCGCGGCCACCCGCCCGGGCATGTCGTCCATGCACGCATCGGCGAGCCCCGACGAGAGGACGTATTCCCAGATCGGGTCGCGCGGGCTCGCGTGGTAGAGCTTCATCTCGTGCGACTCGTCCTTGGGGGAGAGTCCCGCGAGGAAGTCGCGCGTCTCGTCAGAGATGTGATCGCGCGTCCACAGCGCAGCGGTGGCGGCATTGGCGGAGAAATCGTCGATGTCGAGCTTGTCGATCACCACGAGGTCGTGATTCCCGATCAGGCAGAGGTCACATGATTCGCGCGCGAGCGCCACGCATTCGTCGGGCTGCCCGCCGTAACCCACGAGGTCCCCGAGGTTCCAGACCTCGTCGACGCCGACCGACTCGATGTCCGCGAGCACGGCCTGGAACGCCGGCAGATTCCCGTGCACGTCGGAGCACAGGGCTACGCGGGCGGGACCGCTTCCTGGAGTGTCGGATGCATGCTCGCTCATGGGTGCGCGCTGCCGCTGGCGCGTAACCATGCCTGCCGCGGCAAGCGCGGGAGCCTACTTCACGCCTCCGGACGCCCACTCCTCGACCTGCGGCCACGGCCCGTAGCCGGCGTCGGCGTTCAGGTGGCCCCCGCCCGGAAAGCGTGCCGAGTGGGCGAACAGCCCGTCGAAGGCGACCGCGGCCGTCTCCGGGCAGTACGGGTCCGGCTCGCCCCAGAACATCAGCGTTGAGCCCGCAGCGCGCTCGACGTCGGCGGCGGTCACGCCGTCGGGGCGAAACCGCGCCACCGCCTCGACCTCGCCCGTGCACGGCGGCGCAACCAGCAACACGCGCTCCGCCACGGCGGTCGCTCCGGCGCGGGCGTTCAGGAGCCACAGCAGGCAGCCGAGCGAGTGGCAGAGCACGATCCGCTCGCCGCTGAGTGCGGCCAGTTCCGGCTGGAGGGCGGCAAGCCAGGCGTCTGGCTGCGGGTCGAACGGGTCAGGCAGGTCGGGGTAGGAGACCGACTCGCCGCGCTCGCGCAGGCGCCCCGCGAGCCACGTCTGCCAATGGTCAGGGCCCGAACCCTCGAGCCCGTGGAGGATGAGAAACGAGCGGCTCAGTCGTCGCCGAGCTGCTCGTCGTCGCGCGTGTACTCCGGCAGGTTCTTGATCCCCTGCCGCGTCTCCCACTTGGACCACGCGTCCTGGAGGGCGTCGATCAGCTCGCGCGCGAAGCGCGGCGACATGTTGATGCTCGAGACGACGACGCCCGGGATCTCGGGGTCCTCGACCTCGTGCTCCACGCGCGCGAACGTGAGCGTGAACTCGTAATCCGAGTGGCTCACATTGGCAAAATTCGCGTACACGCCCGCCATGACCTCAGGCGAGGTGTGAAGGTTGACTCTGCGCTCCGGGCCGCCCGCTTCCACGCGCCTAGTATCGCGCACCCGCCATGCGCACGTTGATTGTCGCCGTCGGCCGCCTGCGGCCGCCCTACCAGGACGATGTCCAGCACTACCGCAAGATGCTTGCGCGCTACGCCAACGTGGAGTCGATCGAGCTGCGCGACGAGGAGCGCGTGACCGGTCGCATCCCTGACGATGCCTTCAAGGTGCTGCTGGCCTCCGACGGGAAGCAGATGGACTCGCTGGAGTTCGCCCGCTTCATCGATGACCGGCGCCAGCGAGCGCGCGATCTGTGTTTCGTCGTGGGCGGCCCGCGCGGGCTCGACCTGGACTCCTGCGACCTCAAGCTTTCCTTCGGGCCGATGACGCTTCCGCACCAGCTTGCGAGAGTGGTGCTGATCGAGCAGATCTACCGTGCTCACAAGATCCTGGCCCGCGAGCCCTATCACTACTGACCCGATGCCCCCGTCCGACCCCACAGCCGCCCTGCGCGGAACCATCGCCGCTGCCTGCGCAAAGCTGGGCGGATCCACGCCGGCCGACGTCCGGCTGGAGCGCCCGCCGCGGCCGGACTTCGGTGACTACTCGACCAACGCGGCCATGCTCCTGGCGCCCGTGCTGGGCCAGCCGCCGCGCGCGATCGCCGACCAGCTCGGCGCCGAGCTGACCGAGCGCCTCGGCGGCGACGTCGAGCGGGTCGAGGTGGCTGGGCCAGGTTTCCTGAACCTGTTCATGAGCGACGCCTGGTACCGGCGCTCGCTGGCCGAGATGTACGCGGCCGAGGGCTGGGGCGGGGGCAGGGCCGAACAGCCGGAGCGCGTGCTGATCGAGTTCGTCTCGGCCAACCCCACCGGGCCGATCACCGCGGCGTCGGGCCGCCACGCGGCCTTCGGTGACTCGCTCACGCGCCTGCTCCAGTTCGCGGGCCACGAGCCCGTGCGCGAGTACTACGTGAACGACACCGGCAGCCAGGTGCTGCGCTTCGGCGAGTCGATCAGCGCCCGCGCGCGGGGGGAGGAGCCGCCGGCGGACGGCTACCAGGGTGACTATGTGAAGGAGCTTGCCACCCGTCTCGAAGGCGCGGCCGATGGCGACCCCGGCGAGCTTGCACGCGAGGGGATCGCGCTCATGCTCGTGGAGATCCGGCGCACGCTCGAGCGCTTCCGCGTGCAGATGGACTCGTTCTTCTCCGAGAGCACGCTCCACGAGGACGGGGCGATCGAGCGCGCGCACGAGCGGCTGGGGGAGCGCGGCCTCGTGTACTCGAGCGAGGGTGCCACCTGGCTGCGCACGACCGAGCTGGGCGACGACAAGGACCGCGTGCTGCGCCGTGCGAACGGCGAGATCACCTACTTCGGCGCCGACATCGCCTACCACGCCGACAAGCTCGAGCGCGGCTTCGGGCGGGCGATCGACCTGCTGGGCGCCGACCATCACGGCTACCTCGGGCGCATACGAGCGGCCTGGCGAGCGCTCGGGGGCGACCCGGAGCGCTTCGAGGTGATCGTCATGCAGCTGGTGAACTTGACCGAGGGCGGCCAGCTCAAGCAGATGTCGAAGCGCCAGGGCGACTTCGTGACGCTGGACGAGCTGATCGACGACATCGGCGTCGACGCCGCCCGTTTCTTCATGCTCCAGCGCAGCCACGACACCACGCTCGACCTGGACCTGACGCTGGCGCGCGAGCAGTCGCAGGACAACCCCGTCTACTACGTGCAGTACGCCCATGCGCGGATCGCATCGATCCTGCGCCACGCCGAGGTCGAGCCCGACGCGGCGGCGCCCGAGCACGAGGCGCTGCACCCGTCGGCGAAGGCGCTGATCAAGGCGCTGCTCGACTACCCGGGGGAGATCGACTCGGCGGTCGAGTTCCGCGCCCCGCACCGCCTGACGACCTATGCGCGCGAGCTCGCGCAGCAGTTCTCGGCGTTCTACCGCGACTGCAAGGTGGTCGGCACACCCGAGGAGCCGTTCCGCCTGGCGCTCTCGACGCAGGCCCAGCGGGTGATCGCACGGTCACTCGAATTATTAGGCGTCTCAGCCCCCACAGAGATGTAGGGTCGGACCCGGAAGGGCTCGCTGACAACTCGAATGGGGGAAGACATGAGAAAGCGACTGCTGGCCATGGTCGTCGTGGCGCTCTCGGCGCTGGCGGTGGCCGGGCTCGCCTACGGCGCCGGCACCGCGAAGAAGCACAAGGTCGCCGACAAGGTCCAGATGCGCATACTGAGCGGTGGCGCAAAGGCCGTGATCTACACGGGCACCATCAAGGACAAGAGTCAAGGCGCCGGCGCGCTGGTCGCCAGCGTGATCCCGGCGAAGACGGCCGGTGACTTCACCTTTACCGCGACCGCGTTCTTCAAGAACGCGACCGTGACCGTGTCCGGTACCAACAAGGCCGTCACAGATGCCGACAACAACGCGACCTATACCGGCTCGGGCAAGGCCACGAGCGGCACCGGATTGATGAAAGGTGTCAAGGGCGCTGTCAAGCTCAACGGCACGTCGCCGGGAAGCGATCCGACTTACGCGACGCTGACCCTGACGGGCAGCTTCACCTACTAGCGCGCGACTACACGTTCCCGATCAGGTTCAGCCCGAGGTCGTTGGCCCACGTGTTGAGCCTGGTCAGGTCGTTCGTGTAGAGCATGTAGCCCATGGCGACGAGGATCACGCCCGCGACCAACGTGATCACCCGGAAGTGATCGCGGAAGAAGCGGAAGAAGCGGGTCATCGTGGCCATGGCGAGCGCTGACAGCAGGAACGGAACGGCAAGGCCGGCGCTGTAGAACGCGAGCAGCACCGCGCCCTTGCCGACCGTGTTCTGGTTGCTCGCTGCCGTCAGGATCACGCCCAGCGTCGGGCCCGTGCAGGGCAGCCAGGCCACGGCGAAGGCCAGGCCGGCCACGATCGGGCCGCCGCTCGACGCCTTGGCCAGCAGCTTCTGGGGCCGGAACTCGCGGTTGAACGCGGGGATGAACAGGGTGGCTACGAAGAAGACGCCGAGCGCCGCGATGACCACGCCCGATATCTGGCGCAGGATGGCCCGGTTCTCCTGGAGCGTCTGACCCAGTCCGGTCGCGCTCATGCCGAGCGCCACGAACATCGCTGTGAAAGAGAGGCAGAAGAGCAGCGCAGGGCCGAGCACCTTCCAGCGGCTCGCGCCGGCCTCCATCTCCGCATACGACACGCCCGAGACCGCCGACAGGTAGCCGGGTACCAGCGGCAGCACACAGGGGGAGACGAACGACAGGAAGCCGACGCCGAACGCGGCGAAGATCGTCGTGTCAACCGAGTTGTCACTCGCCGCGGCGGCGTAGAGGTGCCCGATCACAGGTCGTAGCGCTCCAGGTCGGCGTCGAGGCGAGCGGCGTCGTCGCCCGCCAGCGCCGGGGTTTGCGCGCTCGCGACGCCCAACGCGTTGCGACGCCGCTTGACGGCGAGCGTGCCGATCGCGGCCATGCCGGCGACCACGATCAGGGCAGGGACCACGTAGGCCGCGATGTTGAAGCCCTTGTCGGGCGGCAGCGCGAGCACGCGATCGCCGAACTGGGCCACGAGTTCGTTCTTGATCTGCTGCTTGCTCTTGCAGTGGTCGGCCTCGCGCTGGATGAAGGCGCGTTCGCGCTGGGCCTGCGGCGACTCCGTGGCGAGCCCCAGCGGCACGCCGCAGACCGGGCACATGACCTCGTTCTCGACGTCGGCGAGCGAGGTCTTGGGGCAGCTCGCCGCGCTCGCGACCGGGGCAGCGACTCCGAACAGGAGCGTCGTGGCGAGCACCCATGCGGCGAGCGTGCGTCTCATGCGCGGCCGAGCAGCGGCACGACGTACTTGCGCATCCACTTGTCGTCGACCGGGCCGCGCTGGAGTGCCGTGATGCGACCCTGGCGGTCGACGACGAAGCTCTCCGGGTACTGCGCGGTGCCGAGCTTCTTGATCGAGGTGCCATCACGGTCGTCCAGCTGCGGATAGCTGAGCTTGTATCGCTGGATGAAGCCGAGCGCGTCGCTCTTCACGTCGAGCGTGTCGATTCCGAGCACAGTGCCGCCGAGCGGCTTCATGCGCTGCTGCCAGCGCTCGAGCAGGGGGGACTCGGAGCGGCACGGCCCGCACCACGATGCCCACACGTTCAGGAGCACGACCTTGCCGCGGTAGTCGGCCAGCGAGCGCGGCGCCCCGCTGTCGAGCGCGGTCAGCGACAGCTTGGGAGCCTGAGGCTTGATGCCCTGGGCGAGCTGGGAGTCGAGCGTGCGGCTCGGGCCCTGCGAGCTGACGCCGTAGACGAGCAGGGCAACGAGCGCGATGACGGCAAGGCCGACCGCGACCGGCAGCGGCGAGACCATCCGCTTCACGCCACTGAATCTAGTGAGGAGCCGCTTCTTGGCCGCCAGGGGCGGATATACACTCGCCCGAAGCGCGGTGGTAGCTCAGTTGGTAGAGCGCAAGCTTCCCAAGCTTGAGGTCGCGGGTTCGAGGCCCGTCCGCCGCTTGTCCACGCCGGCTCCCCGATGCAGCGGCACGCTGATGGCCGCCCGCGCGATCGGTACCGCGCTCCGGCCGGTCCGCTGATCGATCGGGGACGTCGAGAAGAAGAAGAACCAGACCTCGAACGCGATCGCGGCGACCGCGACCACCACGACGAGGATCCGCTCGAGCACGCTCAGCGACGGCCGGTCGCCCGGGAAGACCGCGCGCTCGGTCGCGAGCCACGAATCGTGGCGGCGCTTGCTGGGCCCGATGCCCGCCGCGCGGTCGTAGGCGTCGGACACCACCTTGAGCGCCTTCAACAGCCCGACGGTGATCACGGCCAGCGACCCGAAAACCGCAAGCGCGGTGGCCGGCCGGATGGTCAAGGACCCACCGCTCGCTGACTGGAGCCGCGAGCCGATCCACAACGCCAGCAGCGGGCCGCCGATCCACACGTTCGTTGCGATGAGCGCCATCGCCGCGGCGAGCGACACCCGCTTGGGCCACGCCGCGCGCCTGATCTGCACCCCCGATTCCATCTGATGCATACAGTAACGTATCTGAATACGACTATGTATCTTGACCAGTGACCAAGAGCCGCTTGACTCGCGCGGAGCGCCAGGCGCAGACGCGCCAGGAGCTGCTCGACGCCGCCGCGCGGGTGTTCGTGGAGCGCGGTTATGAGGGCGCGTCGATCGAGGCGATCACGGAGAGGCCGGCTACACGCGCGGCGCCTTCTACTCCAACTTCGCGACCAAGGCCGAGCTGTTCGCCGAGCTGCTCCAGGAGCGTGCCTACAGCCAGTACCGCCGCATGGCCGAGGAGAGCGGAAGCGGCGAGCGGCCCACGTTGCGCGCCACCGGCGAGCGGCTGGCGGCGATGCAGTCGACCGAGGACGGCCGGTGGCTGTTCCGCCTGTGGCTCGAGCTGCTCGCGCACGCCGGGCGTGACGAGCAGTTCCGCAAGCTCGCCGGCGGCTTCTGGAGCGTGACGCGCGAGCTCAGCACGCAGGCGATCGCCGGCGCCTACGACGAGGACGGCGTGAAGCCGCCCGCCGCGCCACGGCTCTTCGCAACGGCGATGATCGCGCTCGACATCGGCCTGGCGCTCCAGCACTTCGTCGATCCCGACGCCGTGCCGCTGACGAGCTACCCCGAGCTCTACGAGCTGCTGTTCGCGCCACACGCCCCAGGCCCGTAAGAAACCTGTCACGTCCGTCGCGGCGCATGCGATCCTCCGGTTCGTGGCGACTTCCGTCAGCCGTTCCCCGCGCTCGCACCAGGTTTTCTGGTCGGCGCTCGGCGTGCTCGCGCTGGCCGTCGTCGCGGTTGCCGCCGTGGCGGTGCTCTGGTCGGGGGCCACGCTTGCCACCGATCCGAACGCTCTGGCGCGCGTGGACCTTCAGCCGTTCGCGGGCAAGCTCCAGGACGCGAGCGCGACCGACTCCAAGGGCCGCCCCGTCACGCTCGTGCGCGCCGGCAGCCGGCTGACCCCACAGGAGCTCGTCACGCCCGGCGAGACGATCGCAATCGAGGTGACGGTGAAGCGGCCCGGGTGGATCGGCTGGGCGCTCGGAAAGACGCGCCGTGAGCGCCTGACAGTGCACGCGCCGGTCGCGACGGTCACGCGCCGCTGGCTCACCGCGAAGGCCGGCAGCCCGCTGGAGGTCCACTTCGACACTTCGGTCCGCGCAGTCGCCTACGGCACCACCAAGCTCGTGCGACACCCCGCCCGCGGCGCATCCGTGCTCGTGCCCGCTCCAAGCCCCGCTGGGACGATGCAGGTGGCCGCGGCACCACGTGAGTGGGAGCGCGTCGGCGCGCCGGCGCGGGTCTCGTGGTTCCCCGCCGCGTCGACAGCGGTCGCCCTGACCTCACCGGCTCCCGGCTCGAAGATCGCGCCGACGAGCGAGCTGCGCATCACGTTCTCGAAGCCCGCGGACGCGGCCATCGGCGCGCATTTCCCCAAGCTCGACCCCGCGACGCCCGGGCACTGGCGGCGGCTCGACTCGCACACGGTCGCGTTCAAGCCGACCGGCGTCGGCGCGCGCATGGGCGCCTCGCTCAGCGCCACGTTCCCGCGCGCAGTCACGGTTGCCACCGCCGACGGCCGTGACCTGACCCGGTCACAGCGCGTCAGCTGGACCGTCCCGCCGCCGTCGACGCTGCGCCTGCAGCAGCTGCTCGCTCTGGGCGGCTACCTGCCACTCGATTGGACACCCGACGGCGCGGACGTGGCGCGCACGGCCGTCGCCCAGACCGTCGCCGCGGTCGCGCCGCCGAAGGGCAGCTTCGAGTGGCGCTATCCCAAGACCCCGCACGAGCTGACCGAGCAGTGGAAGCCCGGCCAGATCACGCAGATCACGCGTGGCGCCGTGATGATGTTCCAGGACACCCACCACCTGACGGTCGACGCGCTCGCGGGCCCGGCCGTATGGAAGGCGCTGATCGACGACACGATCGCGGGCAAGCGCCGGGATGAGGGCTACAGCTACGTGTACGTGCACCGCAACGTGCCACAGCTCCTGACGCTCTGGCACAACGGCCGCACCGTGCTCACATCACCCGGCAACACGGGGGTCCCCGCCGCCCCGACCGAGCTCGGCACCTTCCCGGTCTTCGAGCACATCCCGTCCGGGACCATGAGCGGCACCAACCCCGACGGCTCGCACTACCACGACCCCGGCATCCGCTGGATCAGCTACTTCAACGGGGGCGAGGCGCTGCACGCCTTCAACCGCTCGTCGTTCGGAACGCCGCAGAGCCTGGGCTGCGTGGAGCTGCCGCTGGCGTCGGCCAAGAAGGTCTGGCCGTACACGCCGATCGGCACGCTCGTGACGATCGAGAACTAGAACTAGGCTGCCACCGCCACGCGGGCGCGCGCTGCCTTGACGGCGTTCGAGAGCGTGTCGATGTCGTAGGCGCCGTGGTGGCGCTGGCCGTTGATGAAGAACGTCGGGGTGCCGGACACGCCGCTCAGCTCTGCGCTCTCCACGTCGCGCGCGATCCGGCCGGCGTGCTCGTGGTTGCGCAGCTCGCGCCGGAAGCGCTCCACGTCGAGGCCGAGCTGGTCGGCGTAGCCGATCAGGTCGCTGCCGCGCAGAGCGTCCTGGTGCTCGAAGAGCAGGTCGTGCATCTCCCAGAAGCTGCCCTGCGAGCCCGCGGCTGTGGCGGCTTCGGCCGCGAGCTGCGCATGGGGGTGCACGTCGGTCAGCGGCAGATGCCGGAAGACGTAGCGCACGTCGGTGCTGTGGCCGGCCAGCAGCTCGCGGATGGTCGGCTCCGCGATCCCGCAGTAGGGGCATTCGAAGTCGCCGTACTCGACGATCGTCACGGGCGCGTCGGCCGGGCCGCGCGTGTAGTCGACGTCCTCGTCGACCGGCTCCGACAGGTCGATCAGGTTCTCCGAGCGGCCGATCAGCAGCCGCAGCCGGCGCTTGTAGGGCTGGCGATCGATCAGCCCGAAGATCAGGCGCGCCAGCGCGCTCGCGATCACCGCGCCGACGAGGATGCCGAGCTTGGCCTCGTCGAGCTCGCGTCCGTCGAGCGCGCGGCTCGCGATCAGGAGCGACACCGTGAAGCCGATCCCCGCCGCAGCCCCCGTCCCCGCAAGGGCGCCCCAGCCCACGGGCGCCTTCGCTCGGCCCCGGCTCACGCGTTCGGCCAGCCACGTGCCCGAGAGGAAGCCGAGCGGCTTGCCAACCGCGTAGCCGACCACGATCCCGATGGTGATCGGCGAGGTGACCGCATCGCTCAGGAAGCCGCCGCTGATCTTGATGCCCGCGTTGGCGAGCGCGAACAGCGGCACGATCGCGTAGCTGGTCCACGGATGGAAGCGCTGCGCGAGCCGGTCGTTCGGCGAGATCGCCCGCTCCAGGCTGCGGCTGGCGGTGCGCGCCAGCTCGGGCGTGGGCTGCTCGCGGAAGTCGCGGAACAGGGTGCTGGCGCGTTCCAGGTCCTCGCGCGAGGCCGGGTAGGCGTAGGTGAGCAGTCCCATCGCGAGCCCCACGATCACCGGGTCGATTCCCGAGGAGTGCACGGCCACCCAGGTGCCTACGCCGATCAGCGCGTACGGGGCGCTGCGCCGGACCCGGCGCGCGCGCAGGACGAACAGTGCGGCGAACAACACCGCCGCCACGACCAGTGGGGTCACGTCGAGCCGGTCCGTATAGGCGATCGCGATGACGCACAGAGCCAGCAGGTCGTCGACGACCGCGATCGTGACGGTGAACGCCCGCAGCCGGTTCGACAGCCGCGGGCCGACCATCGCCAGGAGCCCGAGTGCGAACGCCGTGTCGGTGGACATCGCCACTCCCCATCCGTGACCACCCGCGCCGCCGGCGTTCAGCGCCAGATAGATCGCGATCGGGAACGCCATGCCGAGCAGTGCCGCCAGCGCCGGCAGCGGAAGCCGGTGGCGGTCACGCAGCTCGCCCATGTCGAACTCGCGCCGCGCCTCTAGCCCGACCACGAAGAAGAAGAGCGCCATCAGCCCGTCGTTCACCCAGTGGCGCAGGTCGGCGCTCAGCGCATGGTGGCCGAGCCGCACCGAGAGCTCGGTGGTCCAGACGCTCTGGTACGAGGACGAGTCGATGTTCACCCACGCGAGCGCTGCCAGCGTGGCTACGAGCAGGAAGCTCGCCCCCGCGATCTCGGTGTTCAGATAGTTACGGAGAGGGCTGCCGAGGCGCGCGAGCGTTTGACGAGCCGAGGACTCGGACACCGAATCCTCATGAAGCTCTCGCGACTGATCCTGCGCATCCTCGTCGGCGGCCTGTTCGTCGGTCACGGCACTCAGAAACTATTCGGCTGGTTCGGCGGACACGGGCTGGAGGCCACAGGTGAGGCTTTCGAGCAGATGGGCCTGACGCCAGGCAAGCGCAACGCGCTCGCCGCGGGCGTGACCGAGGCCGGCGGCGGCGCGCTGCTGGCCGCCGGCGTGGCGACTCCGCTGGCGGGCGCCGCGATCACCGGCACGATGGTCACGGCAATCACGCACGTGCACGGCCCCAAGGGCCCGTGGGTGACCGAGGGCGGCTGGGAGTACAACGCCGTTCTGATCGCCGCGGCGCTCGCGGTGGTCGAGGAGCGCAACGGCTGGGGCTGGGCGCTTGCCGCCGGCGCAGCCGGTGCCGCGGGCTCGTTCGCGGTGTCCAAGCTCGCGCAGCAGCAGGCCCAGGCCGAGGACGAGTTCGAGGGCGTCCCGTTCGAGTCCGGCGAGCGCGTGCGGGAAATGGTCCAGACCTAAGTCCAAACCGCTGTAGTGTCGGGCGCCGTGGTCACGGCTGAAGCAGAGGCTCGGGTGCACCACCTCGATCCCGAGCCTGCCTCGGTGCCGAAGGGGCGCCGCCTGGCGTGCGAGATCGCGCAGCGTTACGTGAGCCCGACCCAGCTCAGAGCATTCGAGCTCGCCGTGACGGAGGTCGTGTCGAACGCCGTCAAGCACGGCGGCACGAGCGAGGAGCCGCTACGCCTGGCGATCACGCCGAAGGACGGCTACATGTGCGTGCAGGTGACCGACTCGGGTCCCGGCATGGTGCCGCTGCCCGGCGCGCTGGACGCCGATGCCGACGGCGGCTTCGGGCTCTTCATCGTCGAGCAGCTCACCCGCCGCTGGGGAGTCACGCGCGAGGACAAGCGCACGCGCGTGTGGTTCGAGCTCGACTTCGAAGCGGCTTAGCGCGCCCGCTCAGCCGTCCGGCAGCGACGCGTCCACCACGCCGCCGAAGTCCGTGGTGTAGGTGGCGGCGCTCGCCCGCTCGCCGTGTGGGATCTGGGGTGCGCCCAGCGCCACGCCTATCCCGATCTCCGTGAACGCCGGGCGCAGGATGTCGGCCCGGTGCCGTGGCGAGTTCATCCACAGCTTCACGATCGCGCGGGGGCGTCGACCGCGGCCACGACCAGCAGCGAAATGGTCAGGGAACGCACCAACCGAGGCTAAAGCCACAGGCTGCCAACGGCCGATACGTCTCATGAATGGCCTCGACGGGGTCTCCCGCCTCTGCCCGCGTTGCGTCAACCCTCGCCTTGCGCGTTGCGATCCCGGCCGCGGTTCTGGCCGCCGTGATCGCCGCTGCCGCCGCGTTCCTCGTCAGCGCGGGCGGCCACCATGCGGCCGACAGGGAGCTCGACGCGCGCGCGGCCACGGTCAAGAAGGCGTGGGACACGGCTGGCCGCCCCACCCGCGGCGCAGGGCTCGACCGTCTTGGGCACCTTCTGAACGCGCGGCTGAAGGTCCAGCGGGGCCGGCACCCGCATGCCCCGGCCAGCCAGGGGGACGAGCGCGACTACGCGTTCCCGACGCGCGACCGCACGACGCTGCGCGTGGCCCTTTCCACGAAGACCTCTTCCGACGCAGTCGCCAAGGGCCTGATGGCCGGGCTCGTTGTGGCCGGTGCCGGGGCGCTCCTGCTCGCGGCGCTGCTCGCCGGCCTGCTCGGCCGCCTGGCCGGCGGACCGCTGCGCAGGTTGTCGAACGCACTCCAGAAGGCGACCGCGCGTGCCACCGCGCTCGAGCAGCAGGCGGCCACCGATGTGCTCACCGGCCTGCCGACCGGTCCGGGTTTTCAGCGCGCACTAGAGGTGGAGATCAAACGATCCGAACGCGAGCTGGCGCCGATGGGCCTTGTGATGATCGACGTCGACGGGCTCAAACGCGTGAACGATGCGAGCGGCAAGCAGGCCGGCGACACGCTGCTGAAGCTGCTCGTCACGCGCGTCGGGCCGACGCTGCGGGTGACCGACGTGTTCGCGCGCGCCGGGGGGGACGAGTTCGCGCTGATCCTCCCGAAGACGAACGCCGACGAAGCCGAGACCGTGATCATGCGGGCACGCGATGCGCTCATGGGCGCCGCGCTCGACGGCTTCCCACTCTCGTTCGCAGCCGGCTACGCGGTCTTCCCGACCGACGGCCGCACGCTCGAAGACGCTGACGCAGGCGGCCGAGGGCGCCCTGAAGCTGGCGCAGAAGAAGCCCGGCGCCACGCGCCGCTTCGACCCGACCGAGGTCTCGATCGAGCATCAGGAGGGCGAGCGCCACGACATCGTCGCGGTCATGCAGATGGCTGACGGCATCACGCCGGTGTTCCAGCCCCTGGTGGCGCTGGCCACCGGGCGCATCTCGGGATACGAGGCACTCACGCGCTTCAAGCAGCCACCTAAGCGCTTCCCCGACCAGTGGTTCGACCTGGCGGCGCGGGTGGGCATGGGCGGAGCGCTCGAAGCGGCGGCGATCGCACGCGCACTCGCCGTGCCCGACCGCCCGCCCGGCACCTACCTGTCGCTCAACCTGAGCCCCTCGACGCTGCGGGCGCCGGAGGTCGAAGCCGTCCTGCCGGCCGACCTCACGGGCCTGGTGATCGAGGTGACCGAGCACGAGTTGGCGGCCGACGAGGCCGCCCTGTCAGCCGACCTGGCCGCGCTGCGCGCGCGCGGCGCGCGCGTCGCGGTCGACGACGCAGGCGCCGGCTACTCCGGCCTACAGCAGTTGATGCGCGTGGCGCCCGACCTGATCAAGCTCGACCGCTCGCTGATCCAGAACATCGACACCGACACGGCCAAGCAGGCGCTCGTGGAGTCGTTCGTCCGCTTCGGCAGGCGCACCGGCGCACAGGTCGTGGCCGAGGGGATCGAGACCGAGGAGGAGCTGCGCGTGCTTGCCGACCTCGACGTGACCTACGGCCAGGGCTACTTCCTGGCCAAGCCGGGGCCGCCGTGGGCCGGCGTCTCTCCGTGGGTCTCCGAGAAGCTGCTTCGCCGCAGCCTGGGCACCGCCATGAGCGCTGCCGACGTGAGCACGCTGCCCACCGACAGCGATCAGCGCCTCGCGGCCGTCGCGGCGCGCATCACGCGTGCGGTTTCGCTGGACGACCTGAGCGCGCTCGAGCCCGTCATCCGCGACGAGCTGGCAGCGGACGACCTCCTGCTGTTCACGCGCAGCGACGACGGGGTGCTCAACGCGCTGTCGACGCGGCCGTGGCTGCCCGGCAGCGGCCGTCTCGACCTGAGCCACTTCGCCGCGCTCGAAGGCGTCATGCGCAGCGGCGAGCCGGAGCAGATCCTGGCTGGGCGCGGCCCCGAGACGACCACGGGCATGGGCGAGGTCGCCCTCGTGGCAGCCAGCGGGTTCGGGTCGCTGCTCGTGGTGCCGATCGGACGGCAGGGCCTGATGCAGGCCTACCTCAGCGACGAGCGGCCGTGGAGCCGCACGCAGACCAACCGCGCGCTGGTGCTGGCCTATCAGCTCGCGCCGGTGCTCGCGGCCTCGACAGCGGACCTCGCAGCGCTGTAGTCAGTCCTCTTTCGAGTCGTCCTCGGAGGAGTCGCTGTCGCTGTCCTCGGAGGAGCCGCTGTCGCTGTCCTCGCCGGGCGCGTCAGGGGCGTCGGGATCGGTCGGCCCACCGGGGATCGGCTCACCCTTGAAGTCGTCTGGGTTGTCGACCTTCTCGCCCTTCACCTCGACTGATCCGTCCTCGTGGTGGCGCACGGAGTGCGCGCCGAGCGCCTCCTCGTGCTCCTCGTCGTAGGTCGACTCACCCGCTTCGGAGCCGCCGAAGGTCTCGTACTTGGCCTCGTCGTCGGGCCAGTCCTCCAGCTTCTCGGGCGGAATCCTTTTCGATCTTCTCCATCGTCTCGCGGGCGCGCTCGTGCCGCTCCTCGGCCTCCTGGGCCTTGGTGGCTGTGTCCTTCTCCTCATCGCTCATGGAAGGTCAATACCCAATCCGTGAGCTCCATCACTCCCGGCAGATGCAACCCTTGAGCGATGCGGATCGCGCTCGTCCTCGCCGCAGGGTTTCTGCTCGGTCCCGGGGCGCTCGACGTGCTGCACCTCGATCCGGGCGCGGGCTTCGTGAACGACCTGGCGGTGACCGCCCTGGTGCTGATCCTGTTCCGCGACGGCCTGGAGGTCGAGCTCGAGATGCTCCAGCGCGCCTGGCGCCCCCCGCTTCGCAAGCTCGTGCTGGGCATGCCGATCACGTGCGCGCTCGTAGCGGGCGCGACCAAGCTCGTGACCGATCTGAGCTGGACGGAGTCGTTCCTGGTCGGCGCGCTGCTGTCGCCGACCGACCCGGTGCTCACCTCGAGCGTGGTCACCAACCCGCGCGTGCCACGGCTCGTGCGCCACTCGCTGAACTTGGAGTCGGGACTGAACGACGGGCTCGCACTGCCCGCGGTGCTCGCCTTCGCCTACGCGCTCGACCCGTCGAAGAGCGACTTCGTGTGGTGGCACTTCGTGCTTCAGGACCTGCTGCTCGGCCTCGTTGTGGGCCTGGTCGTGGGCCTCGTGGCCGCACGCATGCGCTTCAAGCGGACCGCCTACGGGCTCGTCGTCGCGTTCGGCACCTACGGCGTCGCGCACCTCGTCCACGGCAACGGCCTGATCGCCGTCTTCGTCTGCGCAATCACGCTCGGCATCCGCCGACAGGACATCCTCGAGGCGGTGGAGGGTGGAGCCACGCGCCTGATCGCCGTCGTCAAGTTCGCGATCTTCTTCGTGTTCGGATCGCTGCTCACGTTCCACGGCCTGTTCCACGACGGCTGGGCGGCGATCGCGATCGTCGCCTTCCTGCTGCTGGTGGCGCGACCGTTCGCGGTACTGGTCTCGCTGCTCGGCACGCGCACCGACATGGTCACACGCCTCTTCATGGGCTGGTTCGGGCCGAAGGGGGTGGCGACGCTCACGTTCTCGCTGCTGGTGCTCGCCGAAGGCCTGCCCCACGGCGCGCGGATCTTCAACATCGCGGCGCTGGCGGTATGCGTGTCGATCGTCGTGCACGGCCTCAGCGACGAGCCGGGCGCCGAGGCAATCGGCAGACACGCGGCCTAGAGACTTAGGATCAGCCGTCATGGACACCTGGGACCTCCGCTCGCTCGACGTTCAGCCGCATCAGCCGCAGGTTCTGCGCTCGGATGAGGGCGCCGCGAGGGCGATTGCGATCACGCTCCCCGCAGGCGAGGAGCTCCAGGAGCACGAGGTTCACGAGCACGCCTACCTGGTCGTTATCGACGGCGAGGTGCAGATCGGGCCGGAGGGATCGACCGAGGCTGCCGGCGCCGGGAGCGTGGCGCACTGGCTGCCGCAGGAGCGCCACGAGGTCAGGGCAACGAGCGACGCAAAGCTGCTGCTCGTGCTGGCTCCGTGGCCCGGGGCGGGGCATCCCAGCGAGCGCGAGGGGCGCAACGCCTAACATCGGGCGCGTTGGATCCCGCCCGCAAACGCAAGATCCGGCTGATCGTGGCGCTGTCGGCAGCAGTGCTGCTGGCTTCCGCGCTCGTCTACACGAGCTTCAGCGCGGCCACTGAGGCCAACACGCCGAGCCAGCTGCTGAAGAACCCGGTCTCGCCCCAGCGCTCGATCGACCTCACCGGCAAGGTCGCCGCGGGCTCCGTGCACAAGTCGGGCGACACGCTCCGGTTCGCGGTGCAGGACAGGACCGGCAAGGGCCCCTCGATCCCGGTCGTCTACACGGGCGTCGTGCCGGATCCGTTCCGGGTCGGCCGCGAGGTGGTCGTCACGGGCAAGCTCCAGAACGGCACCTTCGTCGGCCGGCGCGACTCGCTCGTGACGAAGTGCCCGTCGAAGTTCCAGTCGAAGCCGCCAGCGGGCAAGAGCTCGAGCAAGACCTAGATGGCTGGGGTCGGCAGCGCATGCCTGGCCGTTGGGCTGCTGACGGCCCTGTACGCGATCGGGGCGGCGCTCTACGGCGCGAACGGCGGCGGCCCGCGCTTCGTCGTCTCGGCGCGCCATGCCGTCTACGCGCTCGCGGCGCTGCTCGTGACCGCGTTCGTGATCCTCGAGGCCGCCTACCTGCGCTCGGACTTCTCGTTCTCGCTCGTCGCGCAGAACTCGTCGACCGACACGCCGACCTTCTACAAGTTCACGGCCATCTGGTCGAGTCAGGCCGGCTCGCTGCTGCTCTGGGTGATGCTGCTGTCGCTGTTCTCGAGCGCGGTGCTGCGCTCAACGCGCAACACCCAGCGCGAGGTGGTGCCGTACGCGACCGCCGTGCTCGCTGCGATCGCCGGCTTCTTCCTGATCCTCGTCGTCTTCTACGCGAGCCCGTTCGACACGCTCGCCAACCCGCCGAGCGAGGGCAACGGGCTCAACCCGCTGCTGCGCCACCCGGCGATGATGTTCCACCCGCCGATGCTCTACACGGGCTACGTGGGCTTCTCGGTGCCCTTCGCGTTCGCCGTCGGCGCCCTGATCACGCGCCGCACCGGCGCGGACTGGATCCGCGCCACGCGCCGCTTCGCGCTGATCGCATGGACCTTCCTCGGCTTCGGGATCATGCTCGGCTCGCTGTGGTCGTTCGCCGAGCTCGGCTGGGGCGGCTACTGGGGCTGGGACGCAGTCGAGAACGCGTCGCTTCTGCCCTGGCTCGTCGGCACGGCTTACCTGCACTCGATCCAGGTCGAGGAGAAGCGCGGGATGCTGCGCGTCTGGAACGTCTCGCTCGTCATGGGCACGTTCGTGCTGGCGCTGCTCGGCACGTTCCTTGTGCGCTCTGGGATCCTCGACTCGATCCACGCGTTCGGCGCGTCCACGCTCGGCACACCGTTCCTCACCTTCATCGGCATCTGCGCGATCGGCTCCACGGCGCTCGTGCTCAGCCGCCTCGATCACCTGAAGTCGTCCGCACGCCTGGAGTCGATCTGGTCGCGTGAGGGCGCGTTCCTGCTGAACAACCTGGTGCTGGTCGCGCTCGCGTTCGTCATCTGGTGGGGCACGTTCTTCCCGCTCATCTCCGAGGCGTTCACGGGCAAGAAGGCCAGCGTCGGGCCGCCGTGGTTCGACCGCTACACGGTGCCGCTTGCGCTGGTGCTCGTGCTGCTGGCGGGCATCGGGCCGGTGCTCACGTGGCGCAAGATCTCGGCGCGCGCGCTGCGGCGCACGATGATCGCCCCCTTGGTCATCACCGCGAGCGCGTTCGTCGTGCTGCTGGCATTCACCGACGCCTCGCACAGCCCGGCGTCGCTTGCGATGTTCACGCTGATCGCGTTCGTGGCGTCGGTGGTGGGGCAGGAGTACTGGCGCGGAGTGGGGGCCAGGCGCGTGATGACGCGCGAGACCCCGCCGACCGCGCTCGTGCGACTGGTCAGCCGCAACCGCCGGCGCTGGGGTGGGTACGTGGTTCACCTCGGCATCGCCGTGCTGTTCCTAGGCGTGGCCGCATCGTCGGCGTTCCACTCGCAGCGCGACATCCGCATGAAGGCCGGCACCACCACGAGCGTTGGCGGCTACAAGGTCAAGTACCTGCGCGCGACCGCGGATGTCGGCCACGACACATCCGGAACCGGCGCTCCGATCTCCCTTGGCGCGGTGCTCGACGTGTCGAAGAACGGCAAGCACACGATCGTCCGGCCCAAGCGCAACTTCTACCCGGTCAACGACCCGAGCCTGCCGATGATCGCGCGCTTCTTCGAGGGCGAGCCGACGAGCGAGGTGGACGTGCGCTGGGGCGTCAAGCGCGACCTCTGGTTCGCCGTGCAGCCCGACCTCGCAAGCCTGATGCCGGCGATCCGCGAGGCCGACAAGAAGTTCGCCGGGCTGCCCGTCCGCTACCAGGCACAGCTCATCACTGCGATCGCGAAGAGCTACGCGCACGACCCGCCGGCGGCGAACTTCCGCATGATCGTCTCGCCGATGGTCGCGTGGATCTGGCTTGGCGGGTTGATCGCGGTCTTCGGCGCGCTGATCGCGCTCTGGCCCGGCGCCGAGACGCGCCGGCGAGCGGTCCGCTCGGTGTACGCCGCGAAGCTCGCGCGCGAGCTCTCGCGCGCCTGACGTGCGACGCGACCTGCCCGGCGGCTACGAGCTCGACGACGATCTCGACCGCATCGACGTCGACGTCGTCCACGCCTACATCGGCGGCGAGTCGTACTGGGCCAAGGGGCGCTCGCGCGAGAAGATGGAGGCGGCGATCAAGGGCTCCGCGCGCGTCATCGGCCTCTACGCACCCGACGGCTCGCAGGCCGGCTTCGCGCGCGTCGTGTCAGACCGCGTGGTGTTCGCCTACCTGGCCGACGTGTTCGTGCTGGCTGCGCATCGCGGCCGCGGCCTCGGCGTCGAGCTCGTCCGCGAGGCGGTCGACACGGAGCCGTGGGCGGGGCTGTACTGGTACCTGAAGACCGCCGACGCGCACGCGCTCTATCGCAAGTTCGGCTTCGGGCCCGTTCCCGAGCGCGGCCTGGAGCGGAGCGGCGGCTGATGGAGTTCGCGCTCGCCGCGCTCCTGCTCGCGGCGGTGGTGGTGTTCTTCGTCACCGGCCCGCTGCGCCACGCCGGCGAGCAGCGGCGCGGCGAGGACGATCGCCGTGCGGCGCTCGATGCGGCGAAAGAGGCCAAGTACCGCGAGATTCGCGACACCGAGCTCGACTACCGGATGGGCAAGCTGTCCGCCGAGGACTGGCGCGCGGCCGACCGCGAGCTGCGTGGGCAGGCGATCGAGATCCTGCGCGAATTGGAAGCGCTCGGCGAGCCCGAAAGCTAAGCTCGCGTCCGTGCACGCCTTTCTGAGCGCACTCCAGGTCTTCATCTCGATCATCCTGATCGCCCTGATCCTCATGCATTCCGGCAAGGACGCGGGCCTCTCGGGAGCCTTCGGCGTGGGCGGCGGCAGCCAGCTCGGCAGCGGCTCGCTCGTCGAGCGCAACCTGAACCGCTGGACGATCTTCTTCGCGATGCTGTTCGTCGCGAACGTGCTGGTCCTGCTGAAGACGACCTAGCTGCTGAAGCGCAGCACGGTGCGCAGCGCGGGCACCACGCTGCCGACCGCGTACCGGCGCCCGTAGAACTCGCCCTCGCTCCAGAGCCGCGACTGTGCCGTGAGCGCCTGCGTGTTCGCGAGCACCCGCAGCACCCTGTCGGTCAGGCGCAGGTCCTCGAGCGGCGCCGCGATCCTGCCGTCCTCGATCAGGAACGTGCCGTCGCGGGTCACGCCGGTGATGAGCGTCTCGCGCGGGCGGATCACGTTCGTGTACCAGAGGCGGGTCACGTAGACCCCGCGCTCGATCGGCTCGCACAGCTCGGCCTCGTCGCGCGCGCCGCCTCCCACCATGACCATGTTGGTGGGTATCGGGCCCACCGACGCGCCGCCTGGCGCGAGTGCGTGCCCGGTGCTCGCGGCGCCAGGCACCAGGGCTGCGCTGCGCACGTCGTGCGCCACCGCCTTGGCCACACCGTCCTGGATCAGCGGCAACGGGCGCTTCGGCGTCCCCTCCGCGTCGAACGCGCGCGGCAGCGTACGCGGGTTGCGCGGAGAGTCCGCGATGTTCACCGACGGCGCTGCCACTGCCGTGCCCAGGCGGCCGCTCAGCGCGCCGCGTCCTTCGGCGTGCGCCAGTCCGTTGAAGGCGCTGAACGCGAGCCAGTCGAGCATCTCGGCGATCGCCGCCGGCGCCAGCACGACCGGGTACTCGCCCGGTGGCAACCGCGTGACCTCGCGGCGCGCTGCGAATGCGCCGGTGGCGCGAACGGCGGCCTGTTCCGTCAGCGCGCTCGGGTCGAGCGCGCTCAGCCCCACGCCGGCGGCGTTCGCCCAGCCGCTGCGGCCGTCGCCCGCGATGCAGGTCGTCTTCATGAACGCGTCGGTCACGCGGTCGGTCAGCGTGCTGCCGCCGCTGGTCACGAGCGCGGTCTCGACGTCGCCGGTCGACCACACGCCGTGAGCCTCGACGCCGTGCCGGGTGGCGACGTCGATCGCGGCGCCCAGCGCACGGCCGCCGGCGTCCGGGTCCGCCTCGGCCGTCGCGCGATCGAAGCCGTCGTGGGGCTGCGCAGCGGCTTCGGTGCGGGGGAAGCCCGGGTAGGTGCCCGGGCCGCGCGTGCGCGCAACCGCCTCGGCGGCGGTCTCGGCCGCCCGCGCGCACTCGCGCAGGGCCTCGGGGTCGTCGCGGTTGGTCGAAGCGCTGCCCACGTGGCCGTCGACGACGACCACGATCGAGGTGGTGGCGTCCTCGACCGCGGTTGCCTGCGTGGGCCGCGAGCGCGCGAAGCGCAACAGCAGCGAGCGCTCGAGCGCGACCGTGGCCAGCGCATCGTCGCCGGAGCGCACGCACGCGAGCGCGCGCTCGGCCGCGTCGAGCACGTTCAAGCGATCCCGACCTGCACGCCTCGAAAGCGTGCCGGCGCGGTGCCGTGTGACACGTGGCTCGACTGGCCCGGCTCGCCCTTGCCGCAGTTGAGCACGCCCCAGAGCATCCAGGCCGGCCGCGAGCAGACCGCGTCGAGGCCGGCCCAGAACTGCGGCGTCACGCCCGCGTAGGTGGGGTTGCGCAGCATCCGCCCGCGCTTGCCGCCCTTGATCTCCCACGCGATCTCGGTGCCGAACTGGAAGTGCAGGCGGCGCTGGTCGATCGACCAGGACTTGTTCGTCAGCATCAGGATCGCGTCGTCGCTCGCCGCGATCAGATCCTCGAGTGAGCCCGCCTCACCCGGCTCGAGGTTCACGTTTGTCATCCGCACGATCGGCTGCCGTGCGAAGCCGTCGGCGCGCATGCAGCCGGCTGAGCGCTCGAGCCCGATCGACGCCGCCGACTCGCGGCCGGACAGGAAGCCGCGCAGCACGCCGTCGCGCACGATCGGCACCGCCCGGCCCTCGACCCCCTCGTCGTCCCAGCGGTAGCTGCCGAGGCCGCCGGGGCTGGTCGCATCGGCGGTCACGTTCATCAGCTCCGAGCCGTAGCGCAGCGTGCCGATGCCGTCCGCCGGCACCCAGCTCGTGCCGGCGTAGGACGCCTCGCCGCCCAGCACGCGGTCGAGCTCGACCGCGTGGCCCACCGACTCGTGCACCTGGAGCGCGAGCTGCTCGCCGTCCAGGATCACGGTCGTGGTCGCCGACGGACACAGGTCGGCGGACAGGAGCGCGACGGCCTCCTCTCCCACGCGCGGGCCCTCGGCGACGAGCGGCAGCTGCTCGAAGTGCTCGTAGCCCGTCTGAAGCGTGTCGCCGCGGTGCGACCCGGGATACGAACGCGACTGCACCTCGTCGCCGCTTGTTGCCGTGGCCATCAGGCCGCCGCCGGTCTCGACCGTGCGCTGGTCGTAGAGCGCGCCGTCGGTCGAGGCGAAGATCGTCGCCCGCGAGTAGGCGCCGAAGTGCGCCTGGCGCAGCGTGACCCTGGGGTCGACGGCGCAGGCGGCGTCGGCTTCGATCAGCCGCTCCAGCTTGCGCTCGAGCGGCACATCGAACGGGTCGGTGCCCTCGCCGCCGCGGTGGCTGCCCGTGGCCGGCGGCTCGGGTGCGAGCGGCGTCGGCGGCGACTGCGGCTGCGCACGCGCGATCGCGAGCGCGCGAGCCAGCGCTGCCTCGGCGCCGGCCTTGGTCGTGTCGCGCGTCGCGGCGAAGCCCCAGGCGCCGCCCACCCGCACACGCACGCCGATGCCCTCGCTCTCGTCGCGGTGAAGCGAGTCGACCTCGCCGTTGCGCGTGCCCGCGAACTCCGAGCGCTCGTGCACGAAGCGGGCGTCCGCGTAGGCGCCGGCGGCACCCGCCGAGTCCATCAACTGTGCGAGGCGGTCGTCCAATCGCGCCCACCCTAAAGGCCGCCCTGGGCGGATACCCTGGCTCTCGGATGAGCGACAACGGTGAGCTCGACCTCGGCAGCGCTCACGACCTGCTCAAGCCGGGCGGCCTGTCCGCGCCGCACGTCGGCGCGGCGATGGGGTCGTTCCCGCCGATCGCGGACTACGCGTATCTGTCCGACTGCGAGGTCGGCGCGCTGGTGGCCCCGAGCGGCAACGTGGAGTGGCTGTGCGCGCCTCAATTCGACGCTCCAAGCGTCTTCGGCGCGCTGCTCGACCGCGACGCCGGTCGCTTCCGGCTCAGCCCCGCCGACGTGCTCGTGCCCGCGTCGCGGCGCTATCTGCCGGGCACGATGGTGCTCGAGACAACCTGGATGTCGCGCACCGGCTGGCTGGTCGTCTACGACTTCCTGGCGGTGGGGCCCTGGCATCACGAAGAGGAGCGCGAGACGCGTCACCGCCGCGCGCCGTCCGATTACGAGGCCGAGGACTGCATGGTCAGGATCGCCACCTGCGTGCAGGGGCTGATCGACCTGAACATGGAATGCTCGCCGCAGTTCGACTACGCGGAGCGGGCCGGCAAGTGGGAATACACGGGTGCCGGCTACAGCCACGCGATCGCTGGAGCCGACGACTGCGAGGTCCGCCTGGCGCTGAACAGCTCGCTGCGCGTGGGCTTCGAGGGCCACCTGGCGTCCGCGCGCACCACGCTGCGCGAGAACAACTCGGCGTTCACGTCGCTGTCGTGGTCGAGCGCGCATCGCGGGCCGCAGAGCACCGACGAGGCATACGAGTGGATGCACCGCACGGCCAACTACTGGCGCGAGTGGATCAACCAGGGCACGTTCCCGGACCATCGCTGGCGCAGCTACCTCGAGCGCAGCGCGATGACATTGAAGGGCCTCTCGTTCGCTCCGACCGGCGCCGTCATCGCAGCGCCCACCACGTCGCTGCCGCGCGAGCCGGGTGGCGAGCGCAACTGGGACTCGCGCTACGTCTTCCTGCGCGACGCGGCGTTCACGCTCTGGGCCCTCTACAGCCTCGACTTCGACTGGGAGGCCGACGACTTCTTCTACTTCCTCGCCGACCAGGCTGGCGAGGACGGGTCACTCCAGAACATCTACTCGGTGAGCGGCGACGGCAAGCTCGAGGAGCGAACGCTGCCGCAGCTGGCCGGCTACGACGGTGCGCGCCCCGTGCGCGTCGGCAACGCCGCCTACGAGTACACGCAGCACGACGTGTGGGGCGCGGTGCTCGACGCCGCCTACCTGCACGCGCGCTCGCGCGACAAGCTGCCCGAGCGCGTGTGGCCGATCGTCCGCCGCCAGGTCGAGCAGGCCGCCGAGAACTGGCAGGAGAAGGATCGCGGCATCTGGGCGCTGCGCGGCGATCCGCAGCACTACACGTCGTCCAAGGTCATGTGCTGGTGCGCTTGTGACCGTGGCGCGCGGCTGGCCGAGCTGCGTGACGAGCCTGACCTTGCCAAGGGCTGGCAGGAGACCGCCGACGAGATCCGCGAGGACGTCCTGGCCAACGCGCTCGACGAGCGCGGCGTGTTCACGATGCACTACGACACCGGCGAGCTCGATGCCTCGGCACTGCTCCTGCCACTTGTCCGCTTCCTGCCGCCCGACGACTTCCGGATCCGCAACACCGTCTTCGCGATCGCCGATGAGCTGATCGAGAACGGCGTCGTGCTGCGCCACCTGCCGCACGCGGACCAGCCCTCGCAGATCGCGGCCGGCGGTGAGGCGTTCATCGCGTGTTCGTTCTGGCTCGTCTCGGCGTTCGCCGAGCTCGGCGAGCACGAGCGTGCGCGTGCCCTGTGCGAGCGGCTGCTCGCGCACGCCAGCCCGCTCGGGCTGTATGCCGAGCACCTCGATCCGTTCAGCGGGCGCCACCTCGGCAACTTCCCGAACGCGTTCACGCACCTCGCGCAGATCAACGCCGTCCTGCACATGATCCGCATCGACCAGCTGGAGCAGACCGGCCGTGTCTCATCGCCGCATGCGAAGTAGGGCGCTCGGGCTCGCGTCTGCGCTGACCCTCGTTGCGCTCCCCGCGGCTGGAGCCGCTGCTTCGCTCACCGGGGATGCGTGGCCCGGCGCGCGAGCGGCTGCTGCCGTGACCGTCGATCCCGCCGCCGGCGACCCCGACACCGCCTTCCACGTCCAGGTTCGCGCGCTCTACGCGATCAAGCAGCCCACACGCGACCGCTACTGGTTCATCGTCCACGGGCCCGGCGGACGCCACTGCGAGTCCTCGGTCACCGATCGTGTGGGCATCACGCCGTCGCGCAAGGCGAAGGTCGTGGCGGTCGACCTGCCAGGCGTACGCGTGGTCTCCAGCAAGCAGATCGTCCCCGGACCCTGGTGCCCTGGCTCGTTCGAAGGGCACGTGGAGTTCCGCGACTGGCGGCCGTCGTCGCACCGCTATGTCACCCACCGCATCGGCCCGATCGCGTTCCAAGTCGCCGACTCCGGTTGACCCGCGACGTCCGTCCGTGAGATGGCTACCCTCGTGTGCGTGACCAGCAGGCGAGCCGAGGCATACGGCCGGGTCGTCCGGATTCTTGGAGGATCGGACGGCGAGGAGCTGCGGGTCGACGAGATGCAGCGCATCCGGGAGGCCGCCGATTCGCTCTTCTTCTGCGAGGACGTCGAGCTGGACGGCGCCGCGCGCGACGCAGCCGACGAGATCGCCGACCTTGCGGTCGAGCTGGTCGAATCCGGTCGCTGGGACGAGGACACGGCCGAGGAGCTCGTCAGCGACGTGCTGGCCTGCGGCCCCGTGGCGTTCGCGGGCTGACGCCGAGCCGGCGTCACCGGACAACTGCTGGCGTAGCCTCCCTCCCGTGCGCGGGCACCTGATGGGACGGGGACGAATCGCCGCCGCGGCACTGGTCGTGGTGGTCGTCCTGGGCGGCGCGTTCGCGTTGCTCGGCGGTGGCTCGTCATCGGGAATCGCGCCCGCTCGGCTGCTCGCGCGCGGTGGGCAACAGGTCGACCTCGACCCCGCCGCAATCGCGAAGCAGCGCACCAAGGCCGGTTCCGCGGCCTCCGCCGGCGGTGGCTCCCACGCGCAGGTGGTCGTGGCGGTGCCGCCGGGGTCGGGTAGCGATGAGCCTGCGGCAAGCACGGGCAACAGCCACGCCCCGAGCGACGCCGAGATCCAGCGCGACCTCGTGAGCTTCCGCAAGTACCTCGCCACGATCCCGCCGACAACCGGTAAGCGCGCCGCGGTGATCTCGAGTGGCGAGGCAGCCGCCCCGTTCGACGCTCCTCAGACCGTCATCGATGTCGTCCAAGCCGCCAACCAGATCGCCCTGACGCCGTACAAGTGGGGTGGGGGCCACGGCGCGTGGCGCGACAAGGGCTACGACTGCTCGGGCTCCGTCTCCTTCGCGCTCGCAGCGGCCGGGCTGCTCGACCAGCCGCTCGATTCGACCCGCTTCGAGCACTACGGCGCCGCGGGCAAGGGACGCTGGATCACGATCTACGCGAGCGCGACCCACGCATGGATGACGGTCGCAGGGCTGCGCTTCGACACCGGCGGCCTGCGGACCGGGACGCGCTGGCAGTCGGCGATGCGCTCCACGGCCGGCTTCGTCGTGCGGCATCCGCAGGGCTTCTGAGGGCCTCGCTCCGCCGACCCCGGCTGCTCCTGCCGAGGGGGCGCTCCCGTCGCGGCCGCTAACCCGGCGCGGCTATCGTCCGCCTCCGGCGTGACCCGCGTTCGCAAGCTGACGATTTCGCCCGAGCGCTACCAGCAGGTGGCCCTGCTCTCGTTGGTCCTGCTCGCGCTCATCGTCACGACCGGAGCAGCTGTCCGGCTCAGCGGATCGGGGCTCGGCTGCCCGGACTGGCCGCGCTGCTACGGACGCGTGGTGGCGCCGCTCGAGACGCACGCGGTCATCGAGTTCACGAACCGGATGCTCTCCGGGCTCGTCGGCATCGCGGTCATCGCCGCGAGCGCGCTGGCGTTCCGCCGCCGCCCGTTCCGCTGGCATCTGGCGTTCTTCGGCGCACTGCTGCCGCTCGGCGTGGTCGGTCAGGCCGTGCTCGGCGGCGAGGTGGTGCGCCACGACCTCGCGCCGGGCCTCGTCATGTCGCACTTCATCCTGTCGATGATCCTGCTCGACGCGGCGTTCGCACTCGCGTGGTGCTCGCGCTACGAGCCTGGCGAGCGCACTCCGTCGAACGACCGCCTCGGCGTCTGGGCGGTCCGCGCTCTGGTCCCGCTCGGCCAGGCGACGATCGTGCTCGGAACGATGTCGACCGCGGCCGGCCCACACGCCGGCGCGCACGCAGGCGAGCTCGTCCGCCGCTTCACCTTCAAGGGCAGCCACACGCTCGAGTGGCTCGTGCAGCGCCACGGCGCGATGGCCACGATCTTCGGCCTGGCAGCCGTTGGCGTGTGGCTGCTGTTGCGCCGCGAGGGCGGCGACCGTCGCGCAATGCGCCCGCTGACATTCCTGCTCGGAATGCTCGGGTTCCAAGGAGCACTGGGCATCACCCAGTACGAGCTGCATCTGCCGGCAGGCCTCGTCTGGATCCACGTCGCAAGCGCAACGCTGACCTGGATGACCGTCCTGTGGACGGTCGCAACGGCAGGTCGCCTGGAGCCAAGGAGAGCGGAGGCATCAGAGCGGAGACCTCAAGCGCTGAGCACGACGGCTTAAACGGAGTCCTCCGAGCGCCGAAAGGCGATGCGAACCGGGGGCTGCCAAGGACGCAGGGAGGCCATAGTGCTTCGCACATGGCCGACCGAGGACGCAGGCAGGCGCCGGTGCAGCCCGCCGACTTCGCACATGGCCGACCGGGGACGCAGGCAGGCGCCGGTGCAGCCCGCCGACGCTAGGTGAGCGCCGAACCGCAACCGCTGCAGACACCGCGCCCGTCAGAGAGGCGCAACTGACCACTACACAATGGGCAGGGGGCGCCGCCGGCCCATAGACCCTCCCAGAGACGCTGGACCAGGGTTTCCAGCGTCGAGCCCATGGTGCCGGCGGCAGCGGCAGGCGAGATTCCAGACGCCTGACCGCCCCACCCGATCTCCGTCCGCGGGCGCGCCGTTGCGAGCGTTGCCGCTCGCCCGGTCATGTGACCCTCCGGAACACGCCGATCACTCGCCCAGCGACTTTCACGTCAGGACTGCGGATCGGCTCGAAGTTTTCGTTCTCCGGCTCGAGGCGGATGTGGTCGCGCTCACGGAAGTAGCGCTTGACCGTCGCCTCGGCCTCGGCATCCTGCTCGCCGAGAATCGCCACGACGATGTCGCCGTCGTTGGCGGAGTACTGCTTGCGCACCACGACGGTGTCGCCGTCGAGGATGCCCGCGTTCTTCATCGAATCGCCGCGCACCTCGAGCACGAAGTCAGCGGCGTCGCCCCCTGCGAGCGGTGAGACCTCGACGTACTCCTCGATGTTCTCCTCGGCGAGGATCGGCGTGCCGGCCGCGACACGACCAACCAGCGGCAGCCCCTTCGGGTGGACGGCTCGCCGTGCCTTGTCGGCGATGACCTCCATCGCGCGCGGCTTGGTCGGATCCCGCCGCAGCAGCCCGAGCCGCTCGAGGTTCGCCAGGTGCGCATGCACGGTTGACGACGACGTGAGCCCGATCGCCTTCCCGATGTCACGCACGGTGGGCGGGTAGCCCTTCTCCTGCGTATGACGCTTGATGAACTCGAAGATCTGCTGCTGGCGCGTGGTGAGCTTGGTCTCCGCCATCAGGGTCCTTTCGCTTGCTCGAACATGTGTTCGTGAACAGTAGAGGGGCGGTCGGACGGCAACAAGTGTTCGTGCAAGAAACCGCTCCGGCAAGCGAAACAGGGCGTCCGCCGGTCCCGTGGCGGGCGGCTAGACTCGCCGATCCACAGGCGCCTGTGGCGGAACTGGTAGACGCGCCAGGTTGAGGGCCTGGTCCTGCAATTGCGGGGTGGAGGTTCGAATCCTCTCGGGCGCATTACCCTTGAACTTGCCGGTCAGGCAGTCGCGGGCGGCGGAGAGAAAACCTCCGCTCGAGGAAAGTCCGGACACCGAAGGGCATGGTGGTCGAGGCAACCCGACCCGGGGAAACCCGCGGGAAAGTGCCACAGAAAACAACCGCCTAAGCAGCGGGGTCGCACGTGAACCTCGTTGCCGGCAAGGGTGAAAAGGTGCGGTAAGAGCGCACCGGCGTCGCGGTGACGCGGCGGCCAGGCAAACCCCACCAGGTGCAAGACCAAGCAGGGACGTCGACGCTGCCCGCCGAGTCCCAGGTAGGTCGCAAAGATGGATGACTGTCCACGACAGGATCCGGCTTACCGACCGGCTAAGGGAAAGCCCCGCTCAGGCGGGGCTTTTCTATGCCTCCCGCTGCTGCGTCGACCAGGGCAGCAGCAGCGCTACTGTCGCCCCGATGGAGGTCGCTGCGGACGCGGCACGCCGCTTTCTGATCGAGCGGCATTTCCTCGCGCCTGCGCGATCCGTCGCCGGAGGCCCAGACGGGGTCATGGAGGTCCTTCGCAGGCTCGGATCGACCCAGTTCGACCCGATCGCGGTCGCCGGCCGCAACCACGACCTCGTGCTGCATGCGCGCGTGGCCGGTTACGACCCCGCCTGGTGCGACGAGCTCTACGAGCGCCGAGAGATCTTCGAGGCGACCAACAAGGCGCTGTCGCTGGTCCCGACGAGCGAGTTCCCCTGGTTTCGCCGGCTGGTCGGGCACAAGGGGCCGCGCTTCCATGCGCAGGTCCTGGCCGACAACGCCGAGGTCGCCGAGCGGGTGCTTGCGGGCATCCGGGCCGAGGGCCCGCTCTCCTCGGCGGCCTTCGAGCCCGAGGCCAGCCCGACGACGAAGGACTGGTTTGGGTTGCCGGAGAACGCCGTGCGCGCGGTCCTCGAGTCGTTCACGGTCACAGGCACGATCGGCCTCGCGCGACGCGAGGGCAACCGCCGCTACTACGACCTGCTCGAGCGGCTGCTCCCTGCCGAGGTGCTCGCGCAGGAGGTGCCGGAGCGCGACCAGGTCCGGCACAAGCTCCTGTCGCGTTACCGGGCCCACGGCCTGCTGGCTGCCGGTGGCGCGGGTGGCACGTTCGGCCTGATCGCGCCGCCCAAGTCGACTCCCGAGCGAGTAGGCCGCGACGAGCTGCTGCGGGATCTGATCGAGTCGGGCGCGCTCGTGCAGGTCCAGGTCGAGGGAATCCGCGGCAAGCGCTTCGTCCTCGCTGAGGAGCTCCACATGCTCGAGAGCGCACGCGAGCTGCCGGCGAGTGTGGCGTTCATCCCGCCGTTCGACTCTCTGCTCTGGGACACCCCGCTGCTCGCGAAGCTGTTCGGGTTCGAATACGTCTGGGAGGCCTTCTTCAAGCCCGAGAAGCGGCGCTGGGGCTACTACGTCCTGCCGCTCGTGTTCTGCGACCGCTTCGTCGGCCGGATCGAGCCGCGGATCGACCGGGACGGCGGTCGCGTCGAGGTGCTTGGCCTCTGGTGGGAGGATGGCTTCGATCCGAGTCGTGCCGAGGGCTTCGTCGACGCGATGCGGGACGCGCTCAGCGCGTACCTCGCCTTCGCGGGGGCAGACCGCGTCGAGTGGGCGGCGCACCTGGATCGCGAGAAGCGGCTGCTCTCGCCGATTCGCCGGCCGTAAGCCTCTGCGCTGGATACTCCGCCGCATGCCACCCGTCACCCACATCAGCCGCGCCTACCCCGACCGCGTCGAGGTTCGTGGCAAGAGCCTCACCGACGACCTCATGGGCAAGGTCGGCTTCACCGACTACTTCCACCTGCTTCTGGTCGGCCGCCTTCCGGACGAGAACGAGCGCTTCTTCCTCGACCTGCTGCTGGTCGCCATCGCCGAGCACGGGATGATGCCCACCAACGTCGCCGCCCGGATGACCCTGGCCGCCGACCCCCGCTCGCTTCAGGGCGCTGTGGCTGCGGGGATCCTCGGCTGCGGGCCGGTGCTGCTCGGGACGACCGAGGAGTGCGCTCGCCTGCTCGTCGAGACAAAGGACAAGAACGAGACGGCGCTCGAAGCCGCCACGCGCATCCACGACGCGGGCGGCAAGCTCCCCGGCTTCGGCCATCCCGTCCACAAGCCGCTCGACCCGCGCGCCGAGCGCATCTTCGAGCTGGCCCGCGAGCGCGGCGTCGCGGGTGACTACACCCAGCTCGCAGAGGACTTCCGCGAAGCCGTCCACGAGGTGTGGGGCAAGCCGCTGACGCTGAACATCTCGATGCCGATGGCCGCCGTGCTGCTTGACCTCGGCTTCGGGCCGGCGATCGTGAAGGCGGTCCCGATCCTGGCCCGCACGGCCAGCCTGCTCGGCCACCTGGCCGAGGAGCAGCAGGACTCGATCGGCTTCCAGATGGCGCACGCTGCCGAAGACGTGGTGGAGTACGAGCCATGAGGAAGCTCCAGAGCCAGGCCGTCCACCACATCACGCTTGTCGGTGCCGACCGCCAGACGTCGATCGACTTCTGGGAGGGCGTGCTTGGCATGCCGTTCGTGTTCGAGCAGCCGAACCTCGACAACGAGAAGGAGAGCCACCTCTACTTCGACCCCGGCGACGGTCGCCTGATCACGATCTTCACGAACGAGGAGCGCGATCCAAAGGCCAACTCCGAGCGCACGCCCACCGACCCCGGCTGCGTCCACCACCTGGCCCTCGCGCTGTCCCAGGCCACCTTCGCCCAGGCGGTCGAGCGCCTCGACGAGCGGGGGATCGAGCACTCGGGCGTGAAGGACCGCGGCTTCATGGACTCGATCTACTTCGAGGACCCATTAGGGCTCCTGATCGAGCTTGCGTCCTACCGCTTCGAGCCCCCGGCCGGCCACACCCATGCCGACGTGCTCCACGAAGCCCACAAAATCCGCATCCAGAGCGGGGATTACAACATCGCCCCCGTTCATCTGGCAGATGCCATCGAGGCCCTCTCGAAGCGATCCAGGGCCAGCCTCTCGGACGAGGCCAAGTAGGACGACTTCTGGTCGTACCGCCGATCTCCTGCGTACAATCAGCTTTCGTTTCTCGGCCCGAAGCCGCCACGGGGCGTGTCTCTCGGCCGGGGTCTTCAACTCACCCCGACCTGCATATGTACCTACAGCGACCCGTGGCCGCAGGCCTCTACGACCCGACTTTCGAGCACGATGCGTGCGGCATCGGCGCCGTGGCGCGGCTCGACAACGAGCGCCAGCACGAGGTCCTCGAGCGCGCGCTCGACGTCCTGTTCCGGCTCGAGCACCGCGGCGCGGTCGGCTCGGAGATCGACACGGGCGACGGCGCCGGGATCCTCTTCCAGGTCCCCGACGAGCTCTTCCGGGCAGTCGTGGACTTCGAGCTCCCCGCGCCGGGCCGCTACGGGGTCGCGATGTGCTTCATCACGCGCGACGACGCGCGCCGTGCCGAGGTCGAGGCGCTGCTCGAGCAGGTTGCAGCGGACGAGGGTCAGAGCTTCCTTGGCTGGCGCGACGTGCCGGTCGACGCGAACGTGCCCGGGCCGAGCGCGGCCGAGGTCGCGCCGGTGGTGCGCCAGGCGTTCATCGGCTCCACGCTCCCAGACGACGGTGACGAGATGGCCTTCGAGCGCAAGCTCTACGTCATACGCCGCGTGGTCGAGGACCAGGCCGGCGCCGACATGATCTTCCCGAGCTTCAGCTCGCGGACGATCGTCTACAAGGGCATGCTCACCAGCCCGCAGGTGCCCGCCTTCTACCCGGACCTGAACGACGAGCGCGTGAAGACCTCGGTCGCGCTCGTGCACAGCCGCTTCTCGACCAACACCTTCCCGAGCTGGGAGCTCGCCCACCCGTACCGGCTGATCTGCCACAACGGCGAGATCAACACGGTCAAGGGCAACGTCAACTGGATGCGCGCGCGCGAGTCCGAGCTTGCCTCGGAGCTGTTCAGCGCCGAGGAGATGGAGAAGATCCTCCCGGTCGTGCGCCCGGGCGGCTCCGACTCGGCCACCTTCGACAACGTGCTCGAACTGCTGGTGCTCGCCGGCCGCAGCCTGCCGCACTCGCTGATGATGATGATCCCGGAGGCCTGGGAGGACCGCCGCGACATGCCCGAGTGGCTGCGCGAGTTCTACGCCTACCACTCCTGCCTCATGGAGCCCTGGGACGGCCCCGCGTCGGTTGCGTTCTGCGACGGCCGCGTCATCGGCGCGACGCTGGACCGCAACGGCCTGCGCCCCGGCCGCTGGCAGCTGACCAAGGACGGCTACGTGGTGCTCGCCTCCGAGACCGGCGTGCTCGAGTACCCGGCCGACGAGGTCGTCGCCAAGGGCCGCCTGGCTCCGGGCAAGATCTTCTACGTCAACCTCGAGGCCGGCCGCATCGTCGAGGACGGCGAGATCAAGCACGAGGTGGCCACCCAGAAGCCCTACGGCCGCTGGGTCCGCGACAACGCCGTCCACCTGGACGACCTGCCCGACAAGGCGCCCGGCCACACGCCCGGCGACCCGCTGCTCACGCGCCAGCTCCTGTTCGGCTACTCGCAGGAGGACCTGCGCATCACGCTCGCCCAGATGGGCGGCGCGAAGGCCGAGGAGCCACTCGGCTCGATGGGCAACGACAACGCGCTCGCTGTGCTCTCCGAGCAGGGCCCGCCGCTCTACAGCTACTTCAAGCAGCTCTTCGCGCAGGTGACCAACCCGCCGATCGACCCGATCCGCGAGAAGGTCGTCATGTCGCTCTCGACCGGCGTCGGCGCCGAGCGCAACCTGCTGGCCGAGACACCCGAGCACGCGCACCAGCTCGACATCTCCGAGCCGGTGCTCACGAACTCCGACCTCGAGAAGCTGCGCCAGGTCGACCACGACGTGTTCGAGTCGCGCACGCTCGATGCCACCTGGCCGGTCGAGGACGGTCCCGATGGCCTGCGCACGGCGATGGACCGCCTCTGCGCCGAGGCGGACACCGCGCTGGCGGACGGGGTCAACATCCTGATCCTGTCCGACCGCGCCGCCGGCGAGACGCGCGTGCCGGTCCCGGCGCTGCTCGCAACCGCGGGCGTGCACCACTACCTCGTGCGGCGCGGCACGCGCCTCCGGTGCGGCCTCGTCATCGAGTCCGGCGAGCCGCGCGAGGTGCACCACTTCTGCACGCTGATCGGCTACGGCGCCTCGGCGGTCAACCCGTACCTGGCGTTCGAATCGCTCCAGGGCATGATCGACGAGCGCAAGCTGCCGGGCGTCGAGGACATCGCTACCGCCCAGCACAACCTGATCAAGGCTGCCGGCAAGGGCATCCTCAAGACGATCTCGAAGATGGGCATCTCGACCGTGCGCAGCTACTGCGGCGCGCAGATCTTCGAGGCGGTCGGCCTGGAGGAGGACTTCGTCGAGGAGTACTTCACGGGCACGACCTCGCGCATCGGCGGCATCGGCCTCGACGTGCTCGCGGTCGAGACGCTCCGCCGTCACCGCCGCGCCTTCCCGGAGATCCGCGGCAGCGACCGCGTGCCGGTCGGCGGCTACCACCAGTGGCGCCGCGGCGGCGAGCACCACATGTGGAGCCCGGACGTGGTCGCCACGCTCCAGCACGCCACGCGTCAGGGCGGCGAGAACGCGTACGAGGAGTACACGCGGATGGTCGACGAGGACGCCAACCGCAAGGCCACGATCCGCGGATTGCTCGACTTCAACTTCGCCGACGAGCCGATCCCGCTCGAGGAGGTCGAGGACGCGAAGCAGATCGTCAAGCGCTTCGCCACCGGCGCCATGTCGCTCGGATCCCTCTCACGCGAGGCGCACGAGACGCTCGCGATTGCGATGAACCGTCTCGGCGGCAAGTCGAACACGGGCGAGGGCGGGGAGGACCCGTCGCGCTTCAAGCCCGACCCGAACGGCGACCTGCGCCGCTCGGCGATCAAGCAGGTCGCCTCAGGCCGCTTCGGCGTGACGATCGACTACCTGGTCAACGCCGACGAGCTCCAGATCAAGATGGCGCAGGGCGCGAAGCCCGGCGAGGGCGGGCAGCTGCCCGGCCACAAGGTCGACGACTACATCGCGAAGATCCGCCACTCGACTCCCGGGGTCGGCCTCATCTCGCCGCCGCCGCACCACGACATCTACTCGATCGAGGACCTCAAGCAGCTCATCTTCGACCTGCGCTGCTCCAACCCGAGCGCGCGCATCTCGGTCAAGCTCGTCTCCGAGGTTGGCGTCGGCACCGTCGCCGCCGGCGTCGCGAAGGCCAACTCCGACCACGTCGTCATCGCGGGCTACGACGGCGGCACCGGCGCATCGCCGGTCTCCTCGATTCACCACGCCGGCGTGCCATGGGAGATCGGCCTGGCCGAGACGCAGCAGACGCTGGTCATGAACAAGCTGCGCGACCGCATCACGGTTCAGACCGACGGCCAGCTGAAGACCGGCCGCGACGTGGTCATCGCCGCGCTGCTGGGTGCCGAGGAGTTCGGCTTCTCCACGGCGCCGCTGATCACGATGGGCTGCATCTACATGCGGGCGTGTCACCTGAACACGTGCCCGGTCGGCATCGCCACCCAGGACGAGGAGCTGCGCAAGCGCTTCCGCGGCCAGCCCGAGAACGTCGTCAACTTCTTCTTCATGCTCGCCGAGGAGGTGCGCCGCTACATGGCGCGCCTGGGCATCGCGAGCTTCGACGACCTGATCGGCCGCGTTGACCTGCTCCACACCCGCACGGCGATCGACCACTGGAAGTCGAAGGGCGTCGACCTGTCGAAGCTGCTCGCGCCGCCGGATGCACCGGCCGACGTCGCACGCCGTCGCGTGCGTGCGCAGGACCCGGTGCTCGACGACCACCTCGACCACCAGCTCATCAAGCAGGCACAGCCCGCGCTCGAGCGCGGCGAGCGCGTGGACATCGAGACGCGCGTGGTCAACGCACAGCGCACCGTCGGCGGCCTGCTCTCCGGCGAGATCGCCCGCCGCTACGGCGCCGAGGGGCTGCCCGAGAACACGATCAACATCACCGCCCACGGCTCTGGTGGCCAGAGCTTCGGCGCATGGCTGGCGCCCGGCGTGACGATCACGCTTTTCGGCGACGCCAACGACTACACCGGCAAGGGCATGTCCGGAGGCGTGGTCGCCGTGCGCCCGCCGAAGGAGGCGCAGTACAAGGCCGAGGAGAACGTGGTCGTCGGCAACACGCTGCTCTACGGCGCCACCGCCGGCAAGGCTTTCTTCCGCGGCCTCGCGGGCGAGCGCTTCGGCGTCCGCAACTCGGGCGTGCAGGCGGTTGTCGAGGGAGTCGGCGACCATGGCTGCGAGTACATGACGGGCGGCCGCGTGGTCGTGCTCGGCCAGACCGGGCGTAACTTCGCCGCCGGCATGTCGGGCGGCATCGCCTACGTGCTCGACAAGTCGGGCACCTTCCACGAGCGCTGCAACATGGGCATCGTCGACCTCGAGACCCCGAGTGCCGACGACTACGAGGAGATCCGCTCGCTGGTCGAGGAGCACTTCGAGCGCACCGAGTCGACCGTCGCAAAGGACGTGCTCGACAACTGGAAGCTGCTCGAGCGCGCGTGGGTCAAGGTCATGCCGCAGGACTTCAAGCGCGTGCTCGCCGAGCGCGAGGCCAAGCACTCGAGCTCGGTGCGCGGCATGCGCCTGTCGCTCGACGGCGGCTCGGCGTTCGAGTCGGGCACCGGCATCGAGGGAGTGCCCGATCATGGGTGAGCTCGGCGGCTTCCTGCGGATCCACCGCGTCAACTACCAGAAGCGCCCGATCGACCAGCGCCTGCACGACTTCGAGGAGTACACGGTGCTGCTGCCCGAGGAGGGCATGCGCGAGCAGGGCGCGCGCTGCATGGACTGCGGCATCCCGTTCTGCCACTCCGGTTGCCCGCTCGGCAACATCATTCCCGACTGGAACGACGCCGTCTATCGCGGCAAGTGGGACGAGGCGCTGGCCGTCTCGCGCCAGACCAACAACTTCCCGGAGTTCACCGGCCGCATCTGCCCGGCGCCCTGCGAGTCCGCGTGCGTGCTCGACATCAACGACGACCCGGTCACGATCAAGATGATCGAGCAGGCCATCTCCGACCGCGCCTGGGCCGAGGGCTGGGTCGTGCCGCGCCCGCCCGCCGTGCGCTCGGGCAAGAAGGTCGCCGTGGTCGGCTCGGGCCCCGCCGGCCTGGCCGCCGCAGCCGAGCTCAACTACTTCGGCCACGAGGTCACGCTCTACGAGCGCAACGACAAGATCGGCGGCCTGCTGCGCTACGGCATCCCCGATTTCAAGCTCGAGAAGTGGGTCGTCGACCGCCGCGTCGACCTGATGCAGGCCGAGGGCGTGCAGATGCGCCCCGGCGTGAACGTCGGCGTCGACGTTTCGGTCGACGAGCTGATGGAGCAGTTCGACGCCGTCGTCGTCTCGATCGGCTCGACCATCCCACGCGACCTGCCGGTGCCCGGGCGCGAGCTGGATGGCGTCCACTTCGCGATGGAGTACCTCGAGCTGCGCAACCGCTGGGTGGCGGGGGAGTACGGCGACGAGGACACCGCAATCTCAGCCGCCGGCAAGCACGTTGTCATCATCGGCGGCGGCGACACCGGCGCCGACTGCCTCGGCAACTCGCACCGCCAGGAGCCAGCGTCGATCACCCAGTTCGAGGTCATGCCCGAGCCGCCAGTCGACCGCTCCGACGACCTCACGCCGTGGCCGCGCTGGCCGCTGATCATGCGCACCTCGGGCGCACACGAGGAAGGCGGTGAGCGCCGCTTCAGCGTCATGACCACCGAGCTCGTCGGTGAGAACGGCAAGGTCGAGCTGCTGCGCGGTCACGAGGTCGGCCCGGCGCCGTCGTTCGAGAAGGTCGAGGGCTCGGAGTTCGAGATTCCCGCACAGCTGGTGCTGCTCGCGATGGGCTTCCTGCACCCGCAGGCCGAAGGGCTCGTCAAGGATCTGGGGCTGGAGGTCGACGCGCGCGGCAACGTGCTCGACAACGACTGGATGGCCTCGCGCGAAGGCGTGTTCGCGTGCGGCGACGCCCGTCGCGGCCAGTCACTGGTCGTGTGGGCGATCAGCGAAGGGCGCCAGTGTGCCCAGGCGGTCGACCGCTGGATCGCAGAGCAGGAAGCCGGCGGCGAGCTGGACCTCGTAGCGCTTGCCTCCTGAGCCCGAGTTGGGCGTGATAGCGTTTACGCTATGGAGCCAGGGACAGTCGTACGTCAAGCGCGGCTGGGGCACGGAATCTCACAGCGGTCGCTCGCGATCCGGGCCGGAACGAAGCAGTCCACGATCAGCAGGATCGAGGCCGGACTCGAGTCGCTGAGCCTCGAACGCCTCGAGCGGCTGCTCCAAGTCATGGGTTTGAGCCTCGAACTCACCGTCGAGCCGCTGCCGGTCACGGTCGATTTCGGCGAACTCCAGAGCAGCCAGCGCATGACGCCATCTGATCGGCTGCGCGAGTCGGCATCGTGGAACAAGCTCGCGAGCGCTGTCGAGCGTGCCGCAGTTCGCCCCGACATACACGACGATCGGTGAGCGCGGCCGCCTTCGACGTCTTCGAGCTGCTGCGAGTGCTCAACCGTGATCGAGTCGACTACGTGATCATCGGCGGCATCGCGGTCCAGGCTCACGGCCACCGACGCACGACGAAGGACTTGGACGTCATCGCGGAGCCCACGAGCGTCAACCTCGGGCGATTGCAGGATGCGCTCGTCGAGCTCGACGCCCGCCCGCGCGACCTGCCTGAAGCGGGTCCGCCCACGCTCGAGCAGCTCGAAACCGCCGCGATCGTGCCGCCGCTCAGCACACGCCACGGCAGCATCCACATTCTGCGCGACGTCCCCGGGGCGCCCTCGTACCAGGACCTTCGAGAGCGCGCCCTGGTCGTCGAGGTCGAGGGGCTCGAGCTCCGGATTGCCGGCCTTGACGACCTGATCGCCATGAAGCGCGAAGCAGGCCGGCCCGGGGACCTCGAGGATCTGGCCGTGCTGACCGCGATAGGCGCGCGCAAGCCGCCCCGCGTCTGACCGCAGAACGACCGCGGGGGCCCCGTTACCGGGACCCCCGCAGGTTGCTCACTCGTGATGCGAGTTGTTCAGCCGGTGAAGCGCGGCGCGGTCAACTTGTGCGCGCAGCGCTGGAACGACAGCCTCAGCGTCTTCGCCTTGGTCCCGCTCCCCTTGGCAAACGTGATCTTGGCGACGAGCCGGTGCACGCCGATCCGGTACTTGGCCGGGTTCACGCGCAGGGCGTAGATGCCGGACTTGATCGTCTTCGTGTAGCGCTTCACGACCTTGCCGTCGAGCGTGAACGTCACCTTCGCGACCTTGGTTCCGCGCACGCGTGCGCTGAACACCTTGGACACACATCCAGTCGGGCCAAGCAGTCGCGCGGTGCCGGGAGTGTTCCGGCTCGGCAGCACCAGCTGGTCACCGTTCGGGACCTGCGTCGTGACATCGCCGCAAGCCGAGACCGTGCCGCCGATCGGGTCGACGCCGGAGGCGCAGGCCTTGTTCGTGTAGCTCTGGCCCTCGGCTGCTGCCGTCGTGTGCGTGCAGGTGAGCGTCTTCGACGCGCCCACCGCCAGCGTGAACGCCGTGGCGTCGAAGCCAGTGCAGCCCGTGTCCGACGGCGTCACCGTCAGGTCCACGTCACCGGTGTTCGTGACGACGATGGTGTAGTTGAGGGTGTCGCCGACGTTGGCGGTCGACTTGTCAACCGTCTTCTTCACTGTCAGGGCCGGATGGTCGATCGGCGTGTGGACGGTGTCGCAGTCGCTCACGGCCGTGCCGTTCGCGTCGGTCCCGCTCGCGCAGGCCGTGTTCGTGTACGAGGTGCCATCGCTCGCCGTAGCGGCGTGGACACACGTGAGCGTCTTCGACGCGCCGACTGCCAGCGCGAACGCCGTGTTGTCGAACCCGTCACAGCCCAGGTCGGAGGGCGTAACCGTCAGATCGGCGTCGCCGGTGTTGGTGACCGTGATCGTGTAGTGGATCAGGTCGCCGACGTGCACGGCCGGCTCGGCCGCGGTCTTGACCACGTCGAGCGCGGGCGTGTTGAACGTCGTCTTGAAGCAACCGTTGCCCTGGGGCGTGTTGGCGTTGTCCTGGTAGGAGTTGTCGCCGTTCAGGTCCTTGCCGCCGGCGGTGATCTCCTTGGCGCCGTTCGGCGCCGTGCCGGTCTGCTTGCCGTGGACGTCGTACATGATCGGGCAGATGGAGATAGGCCCGGTGACCGACGCCGGGTACCTGTGCTCGATCGGGCCCCAGGTGCCCTCGTTCCAGTTGCCTGACTTGACCGTGCCGTCGGGCAGGGTCACGTTGTTGTGCGGCGTGTAGACACCGCAGCCACCGAGCCAGGCTCCGAACATCGACGGGTCCGAGACATCGTGCGCGGCCGCGCGGCCGGCCACTGTCTGCGGCGTCGAGTGGACGGTGTTGTCGGCAGCCGTCCCGACGAAGATGTCGGGCAGGGGCTTCTTGCCCTGAACCAGGTTGCCGGGGTCGGTCGGGTCGTTCCAGTCGACCGCGAAACCGGCACCCGAGCGATCGTTGTTGCAATCGCTGCCGTGTGTCGGCCACTGCCAGCGCCCGCTGACCGACAGCGTGCGTGAGCCGTCCGGGTTCACGGTGACCTTCCCCGTCGTGGCGGCCGGGATCGGATCCGGCGCGTCCGCGAGCGCGGGTGCTGCGAAGACGCCAAGCGTGAGTGCCGCGAGGACGCCTGGGAGATGACGAGACAGATGCATTGTTCCCTTGCCTTTCAGGGCGAAGCCGTGGTGATCGACTGCTCTGTCCAGATGCTTGCCCCGGATGGGCTCGGTTCAAATGGGCGGAGCAGGCAAATCGTCGTTCACCGAAGTGAACACCATCGGCGCAAGGGTGGCGCCAGCGAGCGTGCTACCGCGCTGGAATCAGCAGCCGGATTCGGCATCCCCGACCACCGTGGGCTGCGCCCGGCATTCGACGAAGCCCTGCGGCTTGTTCACCGACCAGGTCGTCGCTCCTCCACCACTGCCACAGGTTGCGGTAGGCGGACACACGGTGTCCGTGTTTTGGCCGTGGAAGTCGAGACCATTGGTCGCCGTGACATCGCCGTTGGTTTGGAGGGAACCGAACCACGTCGTCGGACCCGTGAACTTGATATCGCTGTTCGGCGCGATCAGCTTGCCCGAGAAGCATTGGCTGTTGCTCATCGAGATCAGGTCGCTGGAATTTCCGTAGTCGATGAACGTGAGGGCGCTCGGGTCACCGGGCGTGTACACGGAGCCAGATTTCGTGCAGTTGAAACCGGCATTGTTCGTCAGGGTGAGCGAAGGACTCAAAGCACTCACGCAGGCTGGGGTGCTCGTGCCCGCCACGTTCCGGCTCTGTGAGTCGATCAAAAAGATCGCCTTCGCGCCGCTGGTCAGCACGATCCCGGTCAGCTGGGTGCTACTGATCTGGCACAGATTGAATACATAGATGCCATTCGAGCCGGCTCGGGTATTCGATCCCGACAGAGTCAGCGTGAAACCGTGCGTGTCTTTCAGGCAGCGCTGGACCGTGTAGTAACCGCCCGAACAGTTCGCGGCGGAGCCGAACACCGGTGTAAGCAGACTGTTGTCGTTGTTTCCGGCCAGCGACGTGTCGTTCGAAGACGTTGTGCCGAAGTACGTCGAGTAGTTGCTCACGGGCGGGTAGGCGCTCGTGCGCGCCGGGCTCGCGATTGTTTCGCCCGTTCCGCAACCGAATGTGTTTCCGGCGCCGGGACCGGGGTCATACGTGAAGTTCGGCGTCGGCGTACAGGTGTTGGTCAGCGACAGGCCGGTATTGGTGCCAACTGTGGCGGCGCCGGTCGGGTAGCCCGTAATGCTGCCCTTACCGTTCTCCGTGATGCTGATTTGTCCGCCGGCATAGAGCTGAGCATTGCCGAAGTCGGGTGCCCCGGAAGGCGTGGGCGCCTTCATCAGCTCCGAGACGCGTCGCTGGACGCTGTTTGAAGTGCCGATCGAGGTGATGCACCGGTACGAGTTACCGTCGCTTGGGATAGCGGCGCCGGCGCACGACGAGTCGGCTGAAGTCAGAACGCGACTGATGTAGTAGGTGAAGGCCTCACCGTTCGCCAGCCCGGGCGCACCAGAGCCCGAACTGACCCCCGGGCACAGGCGGCCGGAAAGCGAAGACCCGTCGATGCAACTGGCCGAGGTACTCGTGGTCGACTTCGTGAGCCGCAAGCGTGCCACTTCCATGCCTGACTGGGCCGCCTGGAGTGCCGCCTTCGAGTTGCGGTCGGTCACCGAGCTCTTGCTCAGGTCGAGCGAGCTTGCCGCGACCACGGCTCCGAGGATGCCAAGGACCATCAGCACCCCCATGGCGACTATGAGGGCGATGCCCTCTTCGTCCCGCGCGATATATGAAAGCTTCGTCTTCATTTCAGCTTGGATTGCTCACCAGGGTTGAGACGTAAATGGGCTTTGCGGGGGCATCGACACCCGAAACAGTCACGGCGATCGTGATCCGCTTGTAGTCAGTGCTCCCCGTGATCGTTGTGTCGTCGACCCAGCTGACGTAGCGGGTCACAGTCCCGCTGTAGTTGCCAGAGTTCCAGTTCGTCGGGCCATGAGCGACGGTCCCTCCGGTGCACCCGTTGTTGGCGTCACACCACGTTTCAGGAGTCGTTCCTCCGTCCCAGAGGTAGCCGTTCGCGGGCGTTGATGCCACTCTGGCATCGGGGTCGTTGGCGTTGGCGCTTTGGGTCAACGTCGCCCCCGCCGGGGTCATGCCGATGTTCGCGAAGCTGTTGCCCGCAAGGATCGACTCGATCTCCTGCTGGGCGACGTGCGCCGCCACCTGCTGTTTGTCACCGTTGTTCGTGAGCCTCCGCGAGCCGTTGAAGACGCTTGAGGTGGAAAAGATCCCAATCGCCAGCACGAGCATGGCCGCGAGGACCTCGAGAATGGTGAAGCCGCGCTCATCGGCTAGACGGTTTCGGATCCAGCTCATCACAGCGTGGCCGCCGTCTGGTTTCGAAGGTAGAACGCGTCCTTGAGGATGGACGTGTAGGCGTAACCGTTCGTGCGGTCACCGGCTGAGGGCACCTCGAGCTGGACCGTGTAGCCGAGCACGGCCGCTGATGACGCCGGCGACGCCGGCAACGGTGTAAATACGGACGTCGTATGACCCGTGGTCCCGTTCTGGAGGCGGTCGACTTCGAGCACGCCCGTGACGCCAACCTGAGTTTCCGGGTCGCTCGTTGTGGTCGTGCTCGCGTAGCGGTAGCACGCCTTGAGCGCAGCGTTCGTCGGGCTCGTCTTGGTGCAATCCCACGTCGCGCGCGTTGCCGGACTGGTGCCGCTCAGCAGCACACTGATCGTGTTGCCCGCAGTCGTCGGCAGAGTAGGAGCACTCGAGGGGTTCTGTCCCTGCCGCAACTCACGCGTCATGCGCAGCAGTCCCACCTGCTGCGTGCGCAGGGCGTCCTGGCGTGCAGTGTCCTTCGGGACGATCTTTGCGTTCGTGTCCAGAACGGCGAGCGTCGCACTGACGACGATCACGAGGAGCACTGACGAGACCAGCAGCTCGGTCAGCGTGAACCCGCGCTCATCACTGGCGCGATCAAGGATCCGCTTGTAGAAGGAACTTCGATCGTTTTCAGTTGCAATCATCGGGAGGGGCGCAGTCGGGAGCCTGACAGGCAGGATCTTCGAGCCTGGACCGGCTGGTCCCTTGTTCCTTTCGGCCGATTTACGCGGAACTTGAGGCTTGACGACCCAGTCTAGTTGGGCAAATCGAGCCCTCGCGGGTTTAACCAGGGGGCTGCGCCGAGCGGGCGAACGAGGTCTCGTGCGACCTCCACTCGGGTACCTTGCGCATGTGAGCGAGCTCGAGGCTCTCGGGCGCTACACGCCGGCCGAGGTCGCCGACGCGACGAGCGACTCGCTGGAGCTCTTCCTGCGCGACATCGCGCAGCGCCCGCTGCTCACGGCCGCCGGGGAGATCGCGCTCGCCAAGCGCATCGAGAAGGGCGATCAGGCCGCCAAGAACCGCATGATCGAATCGAACCTGCGGCTGGTCGTCTCGAACGCGAAGCGCTACCGCGGCCTCGGCCTGCCGTTCCTCGATCTGATCCAGGAGGGCATCATCGGCTTGATCCGCGCCGTCGAGAAGTTCGACCATCGCCGCGGCTTCAAGTTCTCCACCTACGCGACCTGGTGGATACGCCAGGCGATGCAACGGGCCCTCCAGCAGCAGTCGCGCACGATCAGGATCCCGGTGCACGTGGGACAGGAGCTGGCGCGTGTGCGCGCGGCCGAGCGGCGACTCGGCGGCGAGCTCGGCCGCGACCCGACCGCGCAAGAGGTTGCCGATGCGGTCGAGCTGAGCGTCGAGCAGCTCGACGAGCTGCGCGCCGCCGAGCGCATCCCGGTCAGCCTGGAGGCGCCGGTGGGCGTGGACGGCGAGACCGCGTTCGGCACGCTCGTGCCACAGGAGGCGCCGAGCCCGTTCGACGAACTCGAGCTGGAGCTGGCCGAGACCTCGATCAGGCGCGCCCTGGACCACCTCGACCCCCGCGGACGGATGGTGATCGAGCTCCGTTTCGGCCTCGACGGCAAGGAGCCGCTGCCGCTGCGCGAGGTGGCGCGGCGGATGAACCTGTCCGCGGAGGGCGTTCGCAAGCTGGAACGGCGGGCGCTGCGCACGCTTGCCGAGGAGCGCGAGCTCCAAGCGCTGGCCGGCTGAGCCCCGCTTTACCCGCTCGACATTTGTTCGACCTGTTTGGGGTGGCACGTTTACCGGGCCGGGTGAATGGCGAAAACACTCAGAGAGGGATGAGCACAGCCACAACAGACAACAAAGCCCGTGAGGCCTACTGCCCGCACTGCTTCCTGCTCGTGGAGCAGGGCGTGCCTGAGGACTGGCCTCGTGACCCCGTCAGGTGCCCGCACTGCCGCCTGCTGATCGGCCCCGGCCGCGGTCGGCCGACGGCCGACGCGAACCCCGGCGCGCGAGGCAGCGCCGCCGGCGTCTTCGCACACCAGGCCAAGCGCGACGACGGCGACGACGATGTCTCACAGGACGCAATCCGTGACGCCATCCGCCGCGTGGCAACCGACCTCGGCTCGCGCCCCGAGCGTTTGCTGATGGTCGACTACCAGCAGCAAGCGACCGCCGACGACAGCCTGCCCACCCTGAGCGACGTGTTCTCGGCCTTCGGGAGCTGGAAGCGGGCGCGGCGCGAAGCCGCCGTCTAGCGACACGGTTCGATGGCGACCGCACCGGTCGCACGCGCCTCTGATGCGGACCTTCTGCGCCGCTATCACGAGCAGGGCGATGTCGCCGCCCGCCAGGAGCTGATCGAGCGCCACCTCGAGTTCGTGCGGCGGCTGGCGATGCGCTACGCGCGCCGCGGCGAGCAGCTCGACGACCTCACCCAGGTCGGCTGCGTCGGCTTGATCAAGGCGATCGACCGCTTCGACGGCGGCTTCGGCGCCAGCCTGACCACCTACGCGGCGCCGAACATCCTCGGTGAGATCAAGCGCCACTTCCGCGACCGCGGCTGGTCGGTACGCGTGCCGCGCGAGATCCAGGAGCTGAACGTGAAGCTCACGAAGGTGGTCGACGAGCTGACCACCAGGCTCGGGCGCTCGCCCAGCGTCGAGGAGCTCGCGGCTGCGACCAAGACCAGCAGCGAGCTGGTGCTGGAGGCGCTCGAGTCGTCGTCGGCTTACTCGGCGCTGTCGCTTTCCGGGAGCTCCGACCCCGACGAGGACGGCGGCGCGCCGATGGACACGCTCGGCGACGAGGACGCCGGCTTCGAGCGCTCGGAGCAGCGACTCACCCTGGCAAGCAGCATCCAGCATCTGCCTCCGCGCGAGCGCGCGATCCTCCACCTGCGCTTCTTCGAGGGCCTGACGCAGTCGGAGATCGCGGAGCGGGTCGGCGTGTCGCAGATGCACGTCTCGCGCCTGATCCGCAATTCGCTCCAGCAGATGCGGCGCGAGCTCGGGCCCGGCGAGCGTCCGCCCCTCGGGTAAAGTCCGCGCCCGCATGGAGATCGCCGGCTTCCTCGCGCCCTGGATCATCGTCGGAATCGCGGTCTTCTTCATCGCGTTCTCGGGCGGTCCCGGGGCCGCTCGCGAGGCCTACCTCACGCGCGGGCGCCGCTCCTTCGCGATCGCGGTCGTGCTGATCTACCTGGCGATCGGGATCGCCATCCCTGCAGTCGTGATCGCCGCGCGCGGCGACCGCGAGGGCAACTCGACGGTTCTCTCCCAGAAGGAGATCCGCAACGCCGGAGGCGACATCCGCAAGGGCAAGATGCTCTTCACGGAGAGTTGTGCCTCATGTCACAACCTCGACGCGGTCAACGCGCGCGGGGTCACCGGCCCGGATCTGGACAAGATCGGCACCGTCACTCCCGCACGCGTCCTGAGCGCGATCAAGATCGGCGGCACCGGCGAGGATCGGATGCCCGCGAACCTGCTTCAGGGCACCAATGCCAAGGCCGTGGCGGACTTCGTGGCCGCGGTCGCCGGGAAGTAGCCTCGTTTGTGATCCCGCTAGTTGCGGGAATCTGAACGCTGACGGCATCCGGCGCCGTTGTTACAGTGCACCAACGCCGAGGTCCTACGCGCGCGTGGGACACGGGGGAACCAGTTGGGCCCAGAAGGGCCCGGGGGCGAATCGCCGCGGAGGACGCGGCGTAGCGCGAGTCGCGAGCCCGACAGCTAACTCCGTAGGCCAGGGAAATCGAAGATGCGGCAGGCACACGCCCGCAAAGTCACAGACGCATATCTGGACGCTCCCAAGCGCTCCGAACGCCACCTGCACGTGGTGGAGCAGGTGCCTGCCCGGGTTGTGTCCGACCTCCGGGTCGAGGCGCCCGGCGTCGAGATCCCGGACTGGGCCGAGCCGTTCTCCGATCCGCGCTGGGACGACCGCCTCGGCGGTCCCGACTACGAGCAGCGCGACGGGCGCCGCACGGTGCTGGTGACCGGCCGGCCGGAGGGCAAGGCCGTGCCGCGGCGGGAGTCGAGCTCCCAGCCGACAGCACGCGTCCGGCGGCACACGCCCACGCGGGCGCGCCTGGCAGGCCGCCCCGATCGCGTCGCCCTCTGGGCGGTCGCACTCGGCCTCGTCATGGCAGCGATGGCAGGCTTCACCGGCGGTGGCCACGGCCACGCCGCGCACGGCTCCGAGCCGGCGCCTGCACCGCTTCTGTCGCGCTAGCCGCGCCCAGAGTCACAGTCACTGTTAGGCGGTCGTTTAGCCCGCCTTTCGACTGATCCGCTCTGATGAGCGGCTCGTATACTTACCGACCGTAAGCAGCCACCTGAAAGCGATGCGATGAAGACCAAGGAGAGCAGGTTCCAGGTCCACGACGAGCTCACTGCGCCCGAGCGCAGCATGCCCGTGCTGAAGGGCGCGCTGGCCGCCGGCGGCCAGCTGTCGAACTTCATCGGAGTGCTCGCGGGCTCGCCTGCCGCGCTGCGCGCCTACGCGCGCTTCCGCTCCGAGCTGCGCCACGGCACGCTGCCGCTGAAGACCCAGCAGCGCATCGGGCTCGGCCTTGCCCAGGCCCAGCACAACGAATACGCGCAGCAGCTGCTCGCGCGCACGGCGCGCGAGGCCGGCCTGGGCCTCGACGAGATCGCCCTCGCGAAGGAGTTCGAGTCGCGCGACGAGAAGGAGGCGGCACTCCTGCGCTTCATCGAGGTGCTCGTGGACACCGACGAGGTGCCCAAGCTCCACCTGCACGAGGAGGCGCGCGAGGCGGGCTGGAGCGACGAGCAGATCCTCGAGGCGGTGGCGCACGTGTCGCTCGCCAGCTTCACCAACCTGATCACCAGGGCGGGCAACGTGCCGGCGGACGGATCGTCTGAGGAGACGCGTCTGCTGAACGCCGCCTAGGCGTACGCTTCTGCCAATGGGGGAGGTAGCGGTAGCGGAGGATGTGCAGGCTGCGCAGCGGGAGGCGTGCTGCTCGCTCTACCACCAGGCGGTCGAGCTGGTCGGGAAACGCTGGACCGGCGCGATCGTCGCGGTCCTGCTGGCCGGCCCGGCGCGCTTCGGAGAGATCCGCGCGTGTGTCCCGGACCTCTCCGACCGGCTTCTGTCCGAGCGGCTGAAGGAGCTCGAGGCCGAGGGGATCGTCGACCGCCAGATGCTCGGCGGCAACCCGCCGCGCACGCAGTACCTGCTCACGGACAAGGGCATGGCGCTCGGTCCCGCGCTCGACTCGCTGAAGAGCTGGGCGCGCACCTGGCTGGACTGACTGTCCAATGACAACCTGCGGGTGGTCCCCTTAGGCTGCGCGCATGGCAACGAGTGAAGAGCCGCAGTCCGTCGACGACGTAAAGGCCCTTGTCGACGAGCACAAGATCCGCTTCATCCGCTTCTGGTTCACCGACATCCTGGGCCAGCTGAAGAGCTTCTCGATCAACAAGGAGGAGCTCGACGACGCGTTCGAGGGCGGCATGGGCTTCGACGGCAGCTCGATCACGGGCTTCAACGCGATCGAGGAGTCGGACATGATCGCCATGCCCGACGCGCGCACGTTCAAGATCCTGCCCTGGCGCCCCGACGAGAGCGGCGTCGGGCGTGTGTTCTGCGACGTCGTCACGCCTGATCGCCAGCCCTACGAGGGCGACCCGCGCCACGTGCTGCGCCGCGCGCTCCAGCGTGCCGAGTCGATGGGCTTCGACGCTTTCAACGTCGGGCCCGAGCTCGAGTTCTTCCTGTTCCGCGACGACAAGTCGACCGAGGTGCTCGACCGCGGCGGCTACTTCGACCTGACCACGCTCGACGCCGGCTCGGACGTGCGCCGCGACATCGTGCTGGCGCTCGACCGGCTCGGCATCCACGTGGAGTACACCCACCACGAGGTCGGCCCCTCACAGCACGAGATCGACATGCGCTACGCGAACGCGCTCAAGATGGCCGACGACTGCATGACCTACCGGATCACGGTCAAGGAGTACGCGATGAAGTACGGCTGGCATGCCACCTTCATGCCGAAGCCGATCTTCGGCGAGAACGGCTCGGGCATGCACACGCACCAGTCGCTCTTCAAGGACGGGCGCAACGCGTTCTACGACGCCGACGACCAGTACTTCCTCTCCGACACCGCCAAGTGCTTCATCGCCGGGCAGCTCAAGCACGCGCGCGAGGTCTCGTCGATCTTCGCCCAGTGGGTCAACTCCTACAAGCGGCTCGTGCCGGGCTACGAGGCGCCGGTCTACTGCGCGTGGTCGCGGCGCAACCGCTCGGCGCTCGTGCGGGTGCCGCTCTACCACCCGGGCAAGGAGCAGGCCACCCGCATGGAGCTGCGCTGCCCCGACCCGGCCTGCAACCCCTACCTCACCTTCGCGGCGCTGCTCATGGCCGGGCTCGAGGGGATCGAGAAGGGCTACGAGCTGCCCGAGCCGATGGAGAAGAACCTCTACCACCTGTCGCCGGACGAGCGCAAGCGGCTCGGGATCGAGCAGCTCCCGGAGACCCTGGGCGAGGCGATCGAGCTGACCGCCGACTCGGAGCTGATGCTGCGGACCCTCGGCGAGCACATGTTCAACCGCTACGTCGAGATCAAGCGCCAGGAGTGGGAGGAGTACCGGGTCCAGGTCACCCAGTGGGAGCTCGACCGCTACCTGTCCGTGCTGTAGGAGGCGGTAGAGAACTACCGAGCGTTCAGTCGGAACCTGAACGCTTGCGCAGACGTTAGGACCATTGCGGAGGGCGCGGGTCCGAACCCATAATCGGGCCATGACCCTGACTCTTTCCGGTGGACGCGCGTTCCGCCTGCTCATCATCATCGCTCTCGCCGCTGCCTGCGCAGCCGCATTTGGCGGCGCCGTGCACACCTCCACCGCAGCCGCAGCCGCGCCTCCCGCGGTCGACAGTTGTGGCTACCCCGACGCGACCAACGGAGCTCGCTCGGGCACGGCCTTCAACGAGAGCGACGTCCTCGCCGGCTTCTCGACCACCGGCAGTGGTGCGAGCACGAAGGTGATCGCGTGGTACACCGACGAGCACGCGATGACGCTCGGCACAGGGCCGAACGTGACGCAGATGACGGCGGACCCGGATCACGCCACGAACCCGAACACCGGCGACAGCTCCGCCATGGATCCCGCTGGCCGCCCGCTGTACCCGGCGATGTACGTCACGGACATCACAGGTGCGCCGGCCAGTCGCTCGGGTGACTGGCAGCAGAAGGCCAACAACTCGGGTGCCGTTGCGCCGGACGACGTCTTCGGTACCTGGAAGACCTCCAACGCCAACGATCCGGCGAAGAACACGACCTTCGGGCCCGGGGCTGACACTCCGCCTGCCGGGATCAAGTACGAGGACTACCGCACCGAGGTGCGCTGGGACCTGTCGAGCTTTGGCCTTCCGGGACATAGCTACCGGGTGCAGGTCATGGTCCACGACGGTGACCAGAACAAGAACGGCGGCGACGTCGGCGAGGCTTGCACCACGATTACGATCGGCAAGGTCGCGCCTGCGATTTCGACCAACGCGACGCCGTATGCCACCACGAGCGGGACGATCAGCGACACCGCGCACGTCACCGGTGGGTCGAGCCCGACCGGGACGGTGGACTTCCGCATCTATGCGGACTCTGCCTGCACCGGCCCCGGCACCCTGGTCGGGTCCGGCACGCTCGACGCCAACGGCAACGCCACCTCGCCGGCCTACTCGCCGCCGGGCGCCGGCCACTACTACTGGCGCGCCTTCTACAACGGCGATGTCGCGAACGGGGCCGTTTCGGGCCCGTGCGGGGCGGCCAATGAGGACTCGCTTGTAGCGACGCCGCACCTGACGATCGTCAAGGAAGTTTCGAAGGACGGCGGCCAGACCTGGCACAAGAGCGTCACGGTGCACGCCGGCGACAGCGTCCAGTACCGCTTCGTCGTGACCAACGATGGCGACGTCGGCACGGATCTGACCGGGGTTCACGTCAACGAGCTCACCGGCATCGCCGACTGTGACGGGAACCTGCACGCAACGTCACCGGCGAACTTCACCGGAAACCTGGCTGTTGGCGCCTCCGCGACCTTCATGTGCTCGCACGTGATGGGGTCGACGGCGCTCACGAACGTGGCGAACTCCTCGGGCAGCTTCACGCCTCCGGGCGGGCAGCCGACACCGGTCACTTCCAACAACGACACGGCCGAGGTGCTCGTCGTGCATCCGGGCTTCCAGGTCACGAAGACCGTCGACAAGGCAGTTGCGGCCGTCGGCGACGTGCTCACCTACACGATCACCGCGCAGAACACCGGCGATGACGTGCTGCACGTGTCGAACTTCGACGACCACGTGAAGAACCTGGGGCTGGCCGGCTGCGACTTCGCCGCCGGACAGGCACCGCCCGCCAACTTCGACCTGGCGGCCGCGGGCGATCCTGCTCACGGCGACGTGCGCAGCTTCACCTGCACGCACACCGTTGCGGCGAACGACCCGACGCCCTACACCAACGTCGCGTGCTTCGACGCGACCGATGGCGTCGCCCCGGCTCCCGCCACGTTCTCGGAGTGCGACGAGACAACCACCCGCAGCGAGCCCGCTCTGTCGATCGTGAAGACGGTCGACAAGGCGACCGCGGTCGATCACGAGGTCCTGACCTACACGATCGTCGTGACGAACACCGGCCATGCAGATGCGCTCAACGTCAGGGTCACCGACCTGATCGAGGGCACCGGCCACAGCTGCGGCACGCTCTCGGGCCCGGCCCAGGGCGGAACGCTGGCCCCGGGTGCAACGCTCACCTATACGTGCACGTATGCAGTCGCGCACGGTGATGAGAACCCGAACCACGACATCGTCAACACGGCGACCGCGACGGGCCAGACGCCCACGGGCGACGACATCCCGCCGGTCAGCTCGACGGTGACGACGCACATCCTGCATCCGGCGATCGGGATCGACAAGACCGGTCCGGCGACGGCGCAGGCTGGCGACAAGGTTGCCTACACGCTGACCGTCACCAACCCCGGCGAGCTCTCGTTCGCCGAGGCGGCGGTCGTGGTCACCGATCCGATCTGCAACGGCGATCCGGTCACGCTGATGGGCAAGGGTGGCGACACCACTCCCGCCAGCTTCGATCCGGGCGATGTCTGGACCTACACCTGCTCGGTGCAGACGAAGGTCGGCGACACAGCGATTCACAACGTCGCAACGGTCGTCGGCTCGCACCCGCCGGCCGACACGGTCACGGCGACCGACGACGCTGACACCACGCTGACCCAGCCCGCGCAGCTCGTGCTGCCCGAGCGGATCGTGCCCGGTGTTGCCAAGCTGCTCGGCCCGACGGGCTGCACAGCGAAGGCGTTCAACGCCCGCGTGCGGGGCACCCAGCTCGCGTCGGTGGTGTTCGTGCTCGACGGCAAGGTCATCAAGCGCGTCAGGGTCAAGACGGCCAAGTCGACCACGGTCGCGCTGCGTGTCAACCCGGCCAAGTTGAAGATCGGCGTCCATCGCATGGTCGTCAACATCACGTTCAAGTCGGGCTCGGGCACGAGGCCGAAGACGATGCGGCTCTCGTTCCAGCGCTGCGCCAAGAAGCTGGCGGCGCCGCGCTTCACCGGCTGAGCCAGGCAGACACTCGAAGCGACGAGCGGCCGCCCTCGGGCGGCCGCTCCTCGTTTCAGCCGGCGCTGCGGCGGCGCGCTTCGCGGTACTCCTCGATCAGGAGGATCTCGCCGCTTGGCTCCGGTGCCGCCAGCTCACGCGCTTCGAGTGCTCGCTCGCCGTCGGCGTCGAGCTCGAGGATTCCGGCCGAGCCGGCGGTGCGCACCGAGTCGGCCAGCTCCGTGCCCCTGAACAGCAGCGCGGCGCCGTCGTCGATGCCGAAGCCCGCAGTGATCTGGCCGCCGCGGACGGCGCTGCGGAACACCAGCCGGCGGTCGGGCTCCGAGCGCCAGTGCACCGAGCAGCTGAACGGAAGGAAGCCCAGGCCACCCGCGATACGCGGGTCGCCGTGGCTCTTGGTCACGCCGGTGCGAAACCAGCACATAGAGCCGGCGCTGATGCCGGCCAGCACGATGCCGCGGCGCCACGCCTCGTAGAGGATCTCGTCGAGCTTGTGCACGCGCCAGATTGCCAGCAGGTTGGACATGCTGCCGCCGCCGACGTAGACGACGTCCTGGGCGAGGATGCGCTCGCGGATGTCCACGGGACGGCTGCCCAGACGGAAGAGCGACAGGTGTGAGGGAGTGCAGTCGAGCTCGTGGAAGGCGCGGTAGAAGCGCTGGATCTGGTCGTCAGGATCACCGCTCGCCGTTGGCAGCAGGCAGATGCGCGGCACCGGCACCGGCGCCTGCTCCAGCACATAACGGTCGAGCTCAGGATCGCCCGGCCTGCAGCTGAACCCTCCGCCGCCCATCGCAACGATGCGGCGGTTCTCGCTCACGCCGCCAGCCGCAGCGCGGGTTTCCCGAGGTAGCGGACGGTCAGGCCGCGGCGCTCGACGCGCCCGGCGTCGGTACGGCGCATGCGGTAGGCGCGCGCGGCGGGGCGGGAGCTGACGACCTCGGCCAGCCTCTCGCCCTCGAAGTGCAGCGCGGCGCCGTCCTCCGCCGCATAGCCGGCGCACATGCCGTCCAGCAGGTGCTGGCGGAAGGCGCCCTCGCGTTCGCGCTCGCAGTCGAAGTGGACGCAGTTCGAGAACGGCAGCAGGCCGAGCCCGTCGACCAGCTGCGGATCACCGTGGAATGCGCTCAGAGCGCTTTCGAACCAGCACAGCGAGCCGGCGCTGACTCCGCACAGAACGGTCCCGCGCATCCAGGCCTCGCGCAGAGTGGCATCGAGCCCGTGAGCGCGCCAGGTGCCGAGCAGGCTGACCACGCTGCCGCCGCCGACGTAGACGAGGTCGCTGTCGAGGATGTGCTGGTGGATGTCAGCGGCGCCGCCGTCGCGCCGGAACAGCGACACGTGCGACGGCTCGCAGCGAGCGGAGTCGAACGCGCGGTAGAAGCGAACGATGTAGTGGTCGGCGTCACCGCTGGCCGTCGGCAGGAAGCAGACACGCGGCCGCTCGGCGTCCGCGAGCCCGAGCACGTAGTCGTCGAGCAGCGTGTTGTCGCGCTCCATCGAAAAGCCGCCGCCGCCGAACGCGACGATCCGCCGCCGTGCCCCCATGCGGCGAAGTGTGCTGGGGCAGCGGCGCCATGAGATGGGACCGCCGGTATGAACTGGCTCGACAGGCGGGCCGGTCGGTTGACGCCTACTTCGCGCCCGGCGGCGTCGTCACGACGGGCACCACCACGGTCTCGCAGTTCATGACCCCGTCCTCCTCCTCGTCGACGATCGCCTTGTCGGCGGTCCCCGGCCCGCAGTCGATCGTGTCGTCGGTGTTGCCGTCGCGCGCGTAGATCACGTCGTCGCCGTACCCGCCGCGCAGGTCGTCGGCGCCGGGGCCGCCCGAGATCACGTCGTTGCCCGTTCCGCCGTCGACCACGTCGTCGCCTGCCGCTCCCGTCAGGTGGTCGTTGCCGGGGCCGCCGAGCACGTCGTCGTCACCTGCCTGGCCGTTCAGGCGGTCATTGCCAACTCCACCGGAGAGCTCGTCGCTGCCGGATGAGCCCGAGAGACGGTCGTCCCCGGCCTGGCCGAACAGGATGTCCTTGCCCGCGCCGCCGTAGAGCCGATCTGCACCGGCGCCGCCGAAGAGCGTGTCGTTGCCCGTGTCGCCGAACAGGTAGTCGTCGCCGCCGCGTCCGCGCAGCCGGTCGTTGCCGCCGCGCCCGGCGATCACGTCGCGGCGCGCGGTTCCGTTCAGCCGGTTGGCCTTCTTGTTCCCGGTGATGTGGTGGAGCTTGGACGCCGCGACTGCGGCGACCGGCAGCACCAGCACGAGCGCTGCGGCGAACACGATCAGCCGGCGGGTCACTGCCATGCGGCGGCTCACTGTAGGGCGATCAACCGTCGTAGGCGAAGATCAGGTGCTGCGCGGTGGGCTCGGCGCCGTTCTCGGTCAGATCGTGGACGCGCTGCTGGATCGCCTGGTCGAGCGCGGTCTGACGCTCGTAGTGCTGGCGCATGTGCTCCTCCCACGAGTCGACCAGGTAGTTCTCGACGAAGCGGTTCGGGTCGGCGGCGTCCTGGTAGAGGCTCCAGCGCTCCGCTCCCGTGCGCCGGCGCGAGCGGCCGAGCCGCTGCATCTCGTCGCGGAAGCGATCGTGGTTCTCGGGCGCGACGCGGTACTCGATCGTGACGAGCACCGGGCGGTGGGGGTCAGGCTCCATCGAGAGCTCGGGAGCGGTCCAGTGGTTGACGGGCGTCATGTCGAGCTCGACGGTGGTCGCCAGTTTGTGTCGCCGCGAGGAGATGAGCAGGGCGAGAACGAGCCCGGCGGCGACGGCGCTCAGCGCCACCGACGTGCTCGTGTGCGTGGCGAGCGTTCCCCAGATCAGGCTGCCGGCTGCCTGGCCGCCCTGGAAGACCAGCAGGTAGGTGGCCATCCCGCGCGCCCGGACCCATGCCGGCAGCGCCACCTGAGCGCTGGCGTTGAACGAGCTCAACACTGAGATCCAGGCCATGCCGCCGATTGCGAGCGCGATGGCCACCAGCACCGTCGAGCGCGACCATGCGAGGACGATCGCGACGAGCGCGAACGCCAGCGTGGCGGCGGCGACCACGTGGTCCGCGGACCAGCGCGCGCGCGCGGCGGCCAGCACGAAGGCGCCAGCGATCGCCCCGATCCCGACCGCTGCCAGCAGCACGCCGTAGCCGCCCGAGCCCATGCCGAGGCGCTCGTGAGCGATCACCGGCAGCAGCGCCCAGAGCGCACTCGAGAAGAGACAGAAGGAGAGCGTGCGGGTGAGCACCGAGCGTAAGCGCGGCGAGTGGCGGACGAAGCGCGTGCCAACGCGGATCGCATGCGTGACGTGCTCGGCGCCGAGCGCCGACTCCTGCGGGGGTCGCTTCCACCACACGAGCACGCCCATCACGCCGACGAACGAGGCAGCGTTGGCGATGAACACGGCGCCCGCGTTGATCACCGCTACGACCACGCCGCCGATCGCAGGCCCGACCGCCCGCGCCATGTTCATCGAGACGCCGTTGAGCGCAGAGGCCTGCGGGATCTCGTCGCGCTCGACCAGCTCGGGCTGGACCGCCTGCCACGACGGCCGCAGTAGCGCCGAGCCGAGCCCGATCCCGAATGTCAGGGCGAGCACGGTCGCGATGCCGATCTCGTGCAGGACCGTGAGCACTCCCAGAGCGGCTGCGCAGACGAGCATGAAGCCCTGTGCGCCGAGCATGAGCTTGCGGCGATCGAGGATGTCACCGAGCGCCCCCGCGGGGAGCCCGATCAGGAACGTGGGCAACGTCGTGGCTGTCTGCACGAGCGAGACGGTCAGTGCCGTGCCGCCGAGCGAGACGATCAGCCACTGCGCGCCGACGGTCTGCATCCAGGTGCCGACATTCGAGACGGTCTGCGCGATCCAGAGTGCGCGGAATACCCGATGCCGCAGCGGTGCCCACGCGTTCACGAGGTGGCCAGAAGCTCCTCGAGGTCAGCCGGCTCGCTCACCGGACGCTTGCAGGCGAAGTTCTCGCAGACGTACGCACCGGGCTCGGTACGTCCCTCCATCAGCGGCACGCCGTCGGGCTCGCCGCCCGCGAGCACCAGGTGCGGCCGAAACGCGCTGCGCACCACCTGGGCAAGCTCGGCGGCGCGCGGGCCGACGATCGCAACCTCCTTGACGGGAGCGAAGTGGAAGTCGAGCGCCTGGAGCAGGTGCGCGAACGCCTGCGGGTGGCGCGCGGCGACCTCGTGGAGCAGACGGAAGACGCCGGTCGCGCGCTCCTCGTAGCCGTGCTCACCGGTGAGGGCGGACAACCGCAGCAAGCCGAAGGCGGCGCTGGAGTTGCCCGACGGGATCGGGTTGTCCTCGAGCGACTTGCGCCGCGCGACCAGTTGCTCGTGGTCGGATGAGGTGTCGAAGAAGCCGCCGCGCTCGTCGTCGGCGAAGCGGGCGATCATGGTGTCCGCGACTGCTCTTGCCTCGCTGAACCAGCGCGGCTCCCAGGTGGCCTCGTACAGGGTGAGCAGAGCCTCGACCAGGTACGCGTGATCTTCGAGGTAGGCGTTCAGGCGGCCCTTGCCGTCCTTCCACGTGCGCAGCAAGCGGCCATCGTCGTCGCGCATCTGATCGAGGACGAAGCCGGCACAGTCGCGTGCGGCACCGAGGTAGCGATCGTCACCCAGCGCCGCGCCGGCATCGGCCAGGGCCGAGATCATCAGCGCGTTCCAGGAGCAAAGCCGCTTGTCATCGAGGCCCGGCCACACACGCTGCTCGCGCACCGCGTAGAGATCGCGGCGCCAGTCGCCGCGTGCGGTGGGCTCGCCCTCGCCGCGGGTGAGGATGTTCGCGCCCTCGAAGTTGCCCGCGGCGGTCGCGCCGAACCACTCGGTGGCCTCGTCGCCCGCGACGTCTCGCAGCTCGTCCCGTGACCAGACGTAGAACTTGCCCTCGACGCCCTCCGAGTCCGCGTCCAGCGCCGAGTAGAAACCGCCCTCGGGACCACGCATCTCGCGCAGCGCCCAGTCGAGCGTCTCCTCGCACACCTCGCGATAGAGCGCCTGGCCCGTCACCTGCCAGCCGTGCAGGTATGCACGTGCCAGCAGCGCGTTGTCGTAGAGCATCTTCTCGAAGTGGGGGACCAGCCACTGCGCGTCGACCGAGTAGCGCGCGAAGCCACCGCCGACCTGGTCGTAGATGCCGCCGGACGCCATGGCCGTCAGCGACTTGGTGACGACCTCGAGGTCGCCGCGGCGCAGCAGGAACTCGATCGATGAGGCCTGTGGGAACTTGGGCGCGGCGCCGAAGCCGCCGTTGCGCGGATCGAACGACTGTCGCAACCCGGCCGCCGCATCGTCGAGCAGTGCCGGCTCGAGCGCGCCGGCGCTTGGCTCGATCAGCGCGGCACCTCGGAGGCGCTCCACGATCCGCGGCGCGCCGGAGCGGATCTCCTCGCGGCGCTCGGTCCAGGCCTCCACGATCGCCTCCAGCAGCTGGCGCCAGCTCGGCAGTCCGTGCCGCGGCTCCGGCGGGAAGTAGGTGCCGGCGTAGAACGGCGCCTGATCAGGTGTGCAGAACACGTTCAGCGGCCAGCCGCCCTGGCCCGTCATCGCCTGGCAGGCCTCCATGTAGATGGCGTCCACATCCGGGCGCTCCTCACGGTCGACCTTGATGCACACGAAGTGCTCGTTCATGTACGCGGCGATGTCGTGGTCCTCGAACGACTCGCGCTCCATCACGTGACACCAGTGGCACGACGAGTAGCCGATCGACACCAGCAGCGGCTTGTCCTCGTCGCGCGCCCGCGCCAGCGAGCGCTCGTCCCACGGCTCCCATGCGACCGGGTTGTCCCTGTGCTGGAGCAGGTACGGCGAGGTCTCTTCAGCTAGCCGGTTGGGCATCCTTTCGAGGCTACCCAGCGCCGTCAGGCGCGCCGCAGCTCGGCTCGCTTGATCTTGCCGCTGGCGGTCTTCGGCAGAGCGTCGGCGAACTCCACGATGCGCGGGTACTTGTACGGCGCGGTCGCAGCCTTCACGTGCTCCTGGAGCTCGCGCACGAGGTCGTCGCTCGGGGAGTAGCCGCTGCGCAGCACGACCACGGCCCGCACCACGGCGCCGCGCACCTCGTCCGGCGCCGCAACCGCTGCGGCCTCGGCGACCGCCTCGTGCGACACCAGCGCCGACTCCACCTCGAACGGGCCGATCCGGTAGCCGGCCGAGATGATCACGTCATCGGCGCGGCCCTCGAACCACAGGTAGCCGTCCTCATCCTCGCGCACGCGGTCGCCCGTGTGCCAGGTGGCGGGTGGCGCGTCGATCGTGATCGTCGGCACCGTGGAGGGGTCGAGCACGAGCTCGCCGCCCTCGACCCACAGATCGAAGCCGGGCAGCGGCTTGCCCATGGACCCCGGCCGGACCGGCTCGCCGATCGGCATGCCCGTGAGCGCGCCGGTCTCGGTCTGCCCGTAGCCGTCGTGGATCGACACTCCAACCTCGTCGCGCCAGCGCTCGACGATCTCGGGGTTGAGCGGCTCGCCCGCGGCAACGGCATGGCGCAGGGAGGGGAGGGGACGGAGCTCGATCCGCTTGGCGATCGCCCGGTACTCCGTCGGCGCCATGCAGAGCACGTTCACCTGCTCGCGCTCGACGATCTTGAGCCGTTCGGCAGGGTCGAAGCGGCCGTCGTGGACCAGCGCGGCGGCGCCGCGCACCCAGGCGGCCACGAACGCGTTGCGCGACGACTTCGACCAGCCCGACGCGGCGGTGCACCAGCAGAGGTCGCCCTCGCGGGCGCCGAACCAGTGCTCGGCCTGGATGTGCTGGCTGGCGAGGTAGCGCTGCCCGTGGCGCACCGGCTTGGCCTCGCCGGCCGTCCCCGAGGTGAAGACGATCAGTGCCGGGTCGTCGTCGGTCAGCGGGGCGACCTCGATGAGCGCTTCGCCCGCCGCGAGCGCGGTGCCTGGCACCTTCGCAAGCGCTGCTCCCGCAAGCGTCGCCTCCTGATCGGCTCCGAAAACGGCCAGTTTTGGCTCTACGAGCGCGATCCGGCTCTCCAGGTCGTGGGGCGTCAGCTGGGTGTTGCAGGGCAGTGCCACGGCTCCGATCCGCCAGCAAGCGACCAGCGTGAAGACCCACTCCGCCGTGTTCCCCATCAGGGTGAGCACCACGTCGCCCTTCCCGATCCCGAGATCCTGCAAAGAGCCTGCAAAGCGGCAGGAAACCGCATCGATCTCGGCGAAGGTCCATTCGTTGCGAGAACCGTCGCGGCCAAGCGCCACGAGGCCCCGGCGATCCCCTGGAAGCGAGGTCAGGATGTTTGAAGCGAAGTTCCAGCCGGGCATGAGAGGAGGGTGGTGAAAGCAGACGGGCTGCCTGCCCGTTTGCTACGGTAACGCCACGCCGAATCCGGGCTTGCCCGGAGCGGGGGAACCAGGTTGTTGGGGCGAACTTCCTTTCGAGGAAGCGCGCGAGCTCTTTCAGCGCGAGCCCGTCAGCTAACTCCGCAGGCGTACGAGAGAGAATGTCGGGGCTCACTAGACACATCCGTTTTTGCATTGCCGCGTTCGCGTGCCTTGTCGCATGCGCAATCCCGGCAGTTGCCACCGCGCACTCGAGTGCGGGCGGCAGTGACCCCTCCTCGTCACCGAGCTCCGGTGGTACGAGCCCTGACGATCCGCAGTTCCAGCCCCACGGCAAGGCGATGCTGCTGCCGAACGGCACGGCGATCGCTCCCGCGGACGCTCCGCCCGAGGTCCAGGCGATCATCGCCGCGGGCAACAAGATCGCGACGCTGCCCTACATCTACGGCGGCGGGCACAACGCGAAGTTCTCGGGTCGCGGCTACGACTGCTCCGGCTCGGTGTCCTACGCCCTTCACGGAGGCGGCCTGCTGGATGCGCCGCTCGACTCCTCCAGCTTCATGAGCTGGGGCGAGAAGGGTGTCGGCGACTGGGTCACGATCTACACGAACCCGGGGCACGCGTACATGGTTGTCGCCGGCCTGCGCTTCGACACCAGCATGCGCACGCCGATCGTCTCCAGCGCTCGCAACCACCGCGGCCATCGCGCGTCGCACACACTGAGCTCGCGCTGGTCGTCGTCGATGCGCTCCGCGCACGGCTACACCGTGCGCCACCCGCTCGGCTTCTGAGCGGGCCTTTCGGCTTGCAATCGACCGCGTAAAGTGCCGCCAATGGCGGTAGAGACGAGCGCAGCTTTTTACGAGAAGACCGACGAGCAGAAGGCCATCACCGAGATGGTGCGCCAGTTCGTCGACGAGCAGATCCTCCCGAACGCGGAGCACTTCGACCACGAGGACGAGTTCCCCGAGGACATCGTGGAGCAGATGAAGGAGCTCGGCCTGTTCGGGGTCACGATCCCCGAGGAGTACGGCGGGATGGGGCTCGACCTGACCACCTACGCGATGATCGTCGAGGAGCTCTCGCGCGGCTGGATCTCGATCTCGGGCGTGGTGAACACGCACTTCATCGGCTCCTACCTGCTCATGAAGTTCGGCACCGACGAGCAGAAGGAGACGTTCCTGCCGAAGATGGCCACGGGCGAGATCCGCGCCGCGTTCTCGCTGTCCGAGCCGGAGGTCGGCTCCGACGTGCAGGGCATCAAGTCCACCGCCAAGCAGACCGACGACGGCAACTACGAGATCAACGGCCAGAAGATGTGGGTGACCAACGGCCTGCGCTCGGCGCTCGTGTTCGTGCTCGTGAAGACCGATCCGAAGGCCGACCCGCCCTACAAGGGCATGACCTGCTTCATCACGGAGAAGACCCCCGGTGAGCACGAGAACCCAGGCCTGCGCGTGCCGCCCCAGATCAAGAAGATGGGCTACAAGGGCGTCGAGTCGACCGAGCTCGTCTACGACGGCTACGCCTGTCCGGCGGACCGCATACTCGGCGGCGAGGAGGCCGGCCTCGGTAACGGCTTCAAGCAGATGATGGACGCGCTCGAGGTCGGGCGCGTGAACGTGGCGGCGCGCGGCGTCGGCATCGCCCAGCGTGCGCTCGAGCTGGCGCTGCGCTACTCGCAGGAGCGCAAGACGTTCGGCAAGCCGATCGCGCAGCACCAGGCGATCCAGTTCAAGCTGGCCGACATGGCCACGCAGATCGAGGCCGCACGGCTCGTCACGCTCAAGGCGGCCCGCATGAAGGACGCGGGGCAGCGCTCCGACCTCGAAGCCGGCATGGCGAAGCTGCTCGCGTCAGAGACCGGCCGCTTCTGCGTGGAGGAGTCGTTCCGGATCCACGGTGGCTACGGCTACTCGAAGGAGTACGAGATCGAACGGCTCTACCGCGATGCGCCCCTACTCCTTATCGGGGAGGGGACCTCCGAAATTCAGCGCATGGTCATCGGCAAGAAGTTGCTCGAGCGAAACAAGATCTGAGGCCTTTGGCCTATGGGTATGCGGCGTTCAGCCGATAACCCTCAGATGGCCACCGAGCCGCGTGCGCTCCAGGAGGCGGTCCTGGATGCCCAATCCCGCATGGGGCAGGGCGTTCTGATCATCGACGTCCCGACCGGCCGGATCGTCTATTCCAACGACGCGGTCTCCACGTTGACCGGCTACACCACCGCCGAGCTCGAGCGGTGGCTGGCGAAGGTCCTCGAGGCCCCGGAGTGGGACGCCACGATCCAGCGCAAGGACGGCACGCGCGTGGATGTCGAGCTCGCCACGAGCCCGGTCGAGGGCGAGCCCGACCTGGTGGTGGCGCTGATGCGCGACGTGACCGGCCGCAAGCAGGTCGTCCAGGCGGAGCCGAGCGATCGCGCCGAGCGCGACACCGTCGTCCTGAACTCGCTTCAGGAGGGCGTCCTGATGATCGACCGGCTCGGGCGCATCCTCTCGGCCAACCCAGCCGCCCAGCGGATGCTGGACCCCGACGGCCAGCCGCTCGAGGGCTTGACGATCACGGACCCAAGCTGGCAGGTGACGCACGAGGACGGCAGCCCGATGCCGATCGACGAGTTCCCCGTCAGCCAGACACTGGCCACCGGCGAAGCGGTCACCGACAGCGTCCTCGGGCTGCAGCGCCCGGACGGCTCGCAGACGTGGGTCTCGGTCAACACCCAGGGCGTCTTCCGTGAGGGTGAGGACCTGCCGCGTGCGGTCGTCGCGTCGCTCACGGACGTGACCGAGCGCCGCTCGGTCGAGGACGAGCTGCGCTTCCTGGCTGACCACGACGCTCTCACCGGCCTGCCGAACCGGCGCCGCTTCCACGACGAGCTCGAGCGCCACCTCGCCTTCACCGAGCGCTACGGCGGCGACGGCGCCGTCCTGCTCTTCGACCTCGACAACTTCAAGTTCTTGAACGACACGCAGGGCCACAAGGCGGGCGACCAGTACCTGATCTCACTGGCTGGGATGCTGAAGGACCGCCTGCGCCAGACCGACGTCGTCGCGCGCCTCGGCGGCGACGAGTTCGGCGTGCTGCTGCCGGCCGCGGGCCGGCGCAGGCCAGGCGCGTTGCCGATGCGCTCGCGAAGGCGGTGCGCGAGCATGCCCCGCTGGTGGCCGGGCAGCCCGTGAAGCTGTCGACCAGCATCGGCATCGCCTGCTTCGGCGAGGCGAACAAGGGCGCCGAGCCCGACGAGCTGCTGGCAGCCGCGGACCTGGCGATGTACGACGCGAAGGAGGGTGGCCGCGACCAGGTGGGCATGGCCAGCGCCGAGGTCGTCGACGAGCACTCGACGACCGCGCGCATGGACTGGCGCGAGCGCTTGGGGCGAGCGATCAAGGACGAGAGCTTCATCGTCTACTGCCAGCCCGTCGCTTCGATCGAGGGTGGCGAGGTCTCCCAGTACGAGCTGCTCCTGCGCATGGAGGACGAGACCGGCACGGTCATCCCGGCCACCGCCTTCCTGGCCACCGCGGAGCGCTTCGACCTGATCCAGGAGATCGACCGCTGGATGATCTGTAGGGCCATCCACCTGATCGCCGAGCACGCGCAGCACGGGAACGATCTCAGGCTCGAGGTGAACGTCTCGGCCAAGTCGATCGGCGGCGGCACGATTCCGCGCATGATCGAGGCCGAGATGAAGGAGACGCCCATCGACCCGTCGCGGCTGATCCTCGAGATCACCGAGACCACCGCGATCGCGAACATGGACGAGGCCGTCGACTTCGCGACCAGGCTCTCCAGGCTCGGCTGCGGGTTCGCACTCGATGACTTCGGCCGTGGCTTCGGGTCGTTCTATTACTTGAAGCACCTACCGCTGAACTACCTCAAGATCGACGGCGACTTCGTGCGCAACCTCGCGCACAACCTCGTCGATCAGCAGGTCGTGAAGGCCGTCGTCCAGGTGGCGAAGGCGCTCGGCTACAAGACGATCGCCGAGTACGTGCAGGACGAGGCCACCGTGCTCGCGCTGCGTCACTACGGCGTCGATCTCATGCAGGGCAACCACGTCGGCCGCCCCCGGCCGATCAACCCGGCGTCGTCGGGCTCGCTCTGAGCAGCGCATGCGAGACTGAGTTCAGATGAGCTCCCAGAGCACACGCGCGGTGATCGCCGAGGCGCTGGATCGCTTCGTTTCCGAGGTTCCCGCGCTGCGACAGCTGAAGCTGGTGGTGCGCCTGGAGCTGCGCACGCATGGAGGCGACGTGCCGATCTGGCGTGTCGAGCTGCCCGGCCCGGAGATCAAGAAGGACCCCGCAGCCGATGCCCGCGTGGACATCTCGATCGCACGCCCAGAGTTCAACGAGCTGGCCGCCAAGGGGCGGCTGAAGGACTGGGCGCGCGCCTACGAGAAGGGCAGCCTGCGCGTGTCAGGCGACGAAGGCGTGGTCAAGCTCGTAGGCCAGGTCGTCCAGCGCCAGATGGCGCGCGGCCAGCAGCTGGCTTAGCGCCGGCGCATCGCGGCAACGGCGGCGTCGTCGTTTTGCGCTTACGCCGCGCTCTCCGTCGTCGCGCTCTACGCGGGCTCGCTCTCCGCGGGCTCGCTCTCCGCGGGCTCGCTCTCCGCGGGCGTGTCCTGGCGCTCCGGGACGCAAACTGCGGCGGCCAAGGGGTGGCTGACCTGGCGCCTGCGCGCGTCCGCATGCGGCTCAGCCCCTACTTGGAGCGAATCGTGGGGGAGAAGATGACCCCAGGGGTCAAGAAGTCCCCAACGATCGCCGGATCGCGGGGCTGCGGCGGCGCGCGTCGGCGCGCGGCGAGCACGCTCCGGACGGAGAGCTGTGCGACATAGACCACCGCATAGGTGGTCCATGTCGCACAGCCGACCCAAAAACACCCCGCGACCGCCGCAAGCGGCACTTCAGCCACCCCTTGGCCGAGGCAGTTTGCGTACCGCAGCACGGGAGCGCGCGAGCGGAGACCGCAGACTTGCAGCCGAGCGGCCCCGACTTAGCGCCAGCGCGTCGCGGCCGTTGAGCCGCTGATGCTGCCCCCGCGCGAGCGGCGGATGAAGTAGACGATCCCCGCCGAGCAGATGACCGCGAGGATCATGCCGCCTCCGTAGGCGCCGAACAGCAGACGGCCGACGAGGCCGGCCACGAGCGAGCCACCGATACCCACGAGGATCGTCTCGCCGATCGACATCGGGTCGGGGCCCGGGATCGCCAGGCGGCCAAGGGCTCCAACGATCAAGCCGGTGAATGCGAGCAGGATGATGAACGTGATCATGTGCCCCGATGTACCCAGATCCGCGCCCGCGGTTACCTGAGATCACGCGCGACAAGCTAGGAATAACAACCATGACCCTCGGACCCGAGATCGACTGGACGCCCGCCCGGCCGCCCGATGGGCGGACGCTCCGAAGCGAGCATGTGCTGCTGCGCCGGGTCGAAGCCCCAGACGCCGAGGCGCTGTTCGAGGTTGGCCAGGACCCGGCGATCTGGACCTACCTTCCCTACGGCCCGTACGCCGAGGCGGGCGAGCTGGGAGCCAGGCTCGCGGAGATCGAGACCAGCGACGATCCGCTCTTCTACGCGATCTGCCCGCTGCCGGGCGAGCGCCCACAGGGTGTTGCCTCCTACCTGCGGATCGAGCCGGCGCATGGCGTGATCGAGATCGGGCACATCTGGCTCGGGACGCCGCTCCAGCGCACCACGGCGGCCACCGAGGCGATCTTCCTGCTCGCGCGGCACGCGTTCGACGAGCTCGGCTACCGGCGGCTCGAGTGGAAGTGCAATGCGCTGAACGAGCGCTCGCGGCGCGCGGCCGAGCGCTACGGCTTCACCTTCGAGGGCGTGTTTCGCAACCACATGGTGGTGAAGGGACGCACCCGCGATTCGGCCTGGTACGCCATCACCGCCGAGGACTGGCCGCGTATCAGAGCGGAGTTCGAGCGCTGGCTGGCACCCGAGAACTTCGACGCCTCAGGCGCCCAGCGCAGCGCGCTTCAGACCTGAATCTCGTCGATTAGCTCGGCAACCGACTCCACGATCCGCGACGGGCGGAACGGGAACGCCTCGGTCTCGTCACGCACCGTCACGCCGGTGAGCACGAGCACCGTGTGCAGGCCCGCCTCGAGCCCGGCCACGATGTCGGTGTCCATGCGGTCGCCGATCATCGCCGTGTCCTCCGAGTGCGCTTCGAGCGTGTTGAGCGCCGTGCGCATCATCAGCGGGTTCGGCTTGCCGACGAAGTACGGATCGCGCCCGGTCGCGCGGCTGATCAGCGCTGCCACGGCCCCCGTGGCCGGCAGTGGGCCGTCCGGCGCCGGCCCGGTCGGGTCCGGGTTGGTCGCGATGAACTTGGCGCCGCGGCCGATCAGGCGGATCGCATGGGCGATCCGCTCGAAGCTGTACGTGCGCGTCTCGCCGAGCACGACGTAGTCGGGCTCGCGCTCGTCGATCGTGTAGCCGGACTCGTGCAGCGCGGTGGTGAGCCCGGACTCGCCGATGACGAAGGCGGTACCGCCTGGCCGCTGGTCCTCGAGGAAGCGCGCCGTGGCGAGTGCCGAGGTCCAGATCGACTCCTCCGGCACGTCGAGCCCGCCCGCGCGCAGGCGCGCAGCGAGGTCGCGGCGCGTCCAGATCGAGTTGTTCGTCAGAAGCAGGAACGGCGTCCCGGTCTCACGGAGCTTGGCGATGAACTCGGCCGCGCCCGGGATCGCGTGCTCCTCCCGCACGAGCACGCCGTCCATGTCCATGAGCCAGTTGCGAATCGGGCCGCGAGTCACACGGGTGACGTTACTTCGGCGGCCTCGCGGAATGTCAACAACGCGAGAACGGCGGCGATGCACGCGGCGGTGACCCAGGCGTCCACGCTGCCGGTGGCAGCGAAGACGACGAGCATGGCCGCCGCACAGACGAGCTTGACCGGCTCGAGAACGCCCGTGATGCGCAGGCGAAAGGCAGCGTGCCCGGCCAGGTAGAGCGCGACTCCGCCGCACATGCACAGGCGCGCGCCGTCGCCGAGCGGCTCGGCCACTCCGGCGATCGCGACCTTCACGCCGACCGCGAAGACGATGATGCCGGCGACCAGGATCAGATGGAGGTAGCTGTAGGCGTCAGCCGCCGCGAGTACGGGGTCCTCGTGCCTTCGCAGGTGTGCCTCCGCCGCCGAGGCGGTGCTGTCGAAATAGGTCCACCAGAGGCCGACCACGATCACGAGTGAGAGCGAGACCGCGGCGACCAGACCGAAGTCGAGCTCGCGGCCGGACGCGCCGACGCCCGCAGCCACGATCGACTCGCCCAGGCAGATGATGATGAAGAGCCCGTAGCGCTCGGCGAAGTGGGCGACGGCGACCTCCTGTAGCCCGCGCAGCCGCTCGCGGGTGAGCCAGGCAGGCCCCGCGTAGTCGATTGCGGCGGCGGCGACCCAGAGCACCGTCCTGCCCGTGCCGTCGAAGAACGAGCCGGTCATCAGCAGCGCCATGCCGGCCACGGTGGCCGCCGCGAAGCCGAGGATCGAAGCGGCAGAGGCGTTACCCCGGCGCGCCGCATGCGTGTAGAGGGCGAGATGGATGAGCCGTACGCCGGCATAGGTCGCCGCGAAGAGGGTCGCGTCATCCCCGAACGCGTGCGGAATGCCCAGGCCGGTGATGAAGATGAGCACCATCGCGGCGAGCAGGGCGGCCCGCAGAACGGGGCCGTTCGGGTCCTGTGCATTCGCGGCCCATACGAACGCTGACCACGCCCACCAGATCAGCGCGACCAGGAGAAGCCCCTGGCCGGCGCCCTTCCAGGTCAGGTCGTGACTGATGAGCGCGGTGACCTGGGTCACCGCGAACACGAAGACCAGGTCCCAGAGGAGCTCGACCGGGCTTGTCCGGCGCTCCTCGCTCACGTCACTGCGTCAGCGCTCGAGCGTGGTGTCGTCGTAAAGCTTCTTGACACGCACGACACCGGGCGGCGCCGCCTGCACGCACAGCTCGCAGAGGATGCACTCGTCGAGGTTCTCCTCGACGATGTCCACCGTGCCGTCCTTGTTCGCGAAGATGTCCACCGGGCAGGCATCCGTGAGCTTCTGCGCGATCTCCGCGTCGCCGCGGATCTCGTCGGAGACCTCGACGTCGATGAACAGGCCGGCCATCAGGCGGTCACCCCCAGCCGTTCCTTCACGAGGTCGGGGATCTCGGCGATCGACTCGGCGACGGTGATGCCGGCCTCCTGGAGACGCTGGATCTTCTCGGCGGCGGTGTCGGCCTTGCCCTCCACGATCGTGCCGGCGTGGCCGAAGCTCATGCCAGGCATCTCGTCCATGAAGCGCCCGGCCATGAAGGCGATGATCGGCAGCTTCGAGTCGTTCTCGGTGACGTAGCGCGCCAGCTCGGCCTCCATGCGGCCGCCGGGCTCGGTGTAGATGACGATCGCCTCGGTCTGCTCGTCCTCCTCGAACAGCGGCATCAGCTCGGCGTAGGTGGAGCCGATGATCGCGTCGCCACCGATCGAGCAGGCGGTTGAGACGCCAAGGCCGGCGGCCGTGAGCGTGGACGAGATCTCGGTGGTCATGCCGCCGGACCGCGACATGACGCCGACCTTGCCGGGCTGGTAGGCCTTCTGCGCGTCCTTGGCGGGACCGCCGATGCCGCCCATCTTCGCGATGCCCGGGCGGATGATCCCGAGACAGTTCGGGCCGATGATGCGCGCGCCGCGCAGGTTGGCGAACTCGACCATCTGCGCAACGTCGTAGCGCGGGATCCGCTCGGTGACGATCACGATCAGCTTGATCCCGGCGTCGATCGCCTCGAAGACAGCATCCTTGGTGAACGCGGGCGGGACGGTCACGACCGATCCGTCAGGCACCGAGCCGGTGTGCTCGACCACCTGCTGGACGGTGTCGAAGACGGGCACGCCGTGGACCTCGCGCCCCTTGCGGCCAGGCGTCACTCCGCCAACGATCTTCGAGCCGTAGTCCAGGCACTCGCGCGTGAGGTTGACGGCCTCTCGCCCGGTGATGCCCTGGACGATGAAGGTGGTGTTCTCGTCGATCAGCATCAGGCGGCCGCCCCGATCTTCTCGACCGCGCGCTTGGCGGCCTCGTGCATCGACACCGAGCGGTCGAAGTACTCGACGCCGTACTTCTCGAGGATCTTGAAGCCCTCGTCCTCCCAGGCGCCGGGGATGCGGAAGACGGCGATCTTCTCGGCGGGGTCGAAGCCCAGGTCGATACACGCCTTGATGACGCCGCGCGCGACGATGTCCACGCGCGTGTTCGAGACGATCGACATCATCACCGCGATCTTGTCGACGCCCGGCTTCTGAAGCACGAGCTTGGCCAGGTTGCAGGCTTTCGAGACCGACGGGTTGCCGCCGATCTCGCAGTAGTTCGCGGGCTTGCCACCGTAGTTGCGCACCGCGTCGAACAGCGTCAGCGAGCCGCCCCCGGCGCCGATCACAAGGCCGAGGTTGCCGTCGAACTCCGTCACGTTCCCGGCCACGCCACGGTGGTCGACCGAGTCGATCCGCTCGCCCTCGATCTCGAACGGCGTGGGCTCGCGCGCCTCGCGCGTCTCCTCGTCGCCGACGCCCAGCTCTTCGAGCAGCTCCTTCTGGCGCGGGCGGCCCTCGTTCTCCATCTCCATGTGTGCGTCGAGCGCGACGAACTTGCCGTCTGCGAGCTCGACCAGCGGGTTGATCTCCGCCAGCGTCATGTCGTACTTCACGAAGATCCGCGCCAGGCCGGAGAGGAACGGGACCAGGCGGTTGAGCTGGGAGCCGGTCACGCCGGTCGCGGCGACGACCTGCTTGGCCTGGAAGTCGGACTGGGGGAGCAGTGTCGAGATGTGGCCGCGGCCGATCTTGTCGGGGTGGGTCTCGGCGACCTCCTCGATGTCGATGCCGCCCATCGGCGAGAACACGAAGCTCGGCAGCTTGCGGATGCCGTCCCAGACGACGCCGGCGTAGTACTCCTGCTTGATCTCGGCCTTCGCGCCCACCAGCAGGCCGCGCGGCATGTGGCCGTTGATCTCGAGCTCCAGGATCTCTCTGGCCTCGCCCTCGGCCTCCTCGGGCGTGTCGGCGAAGCGCACGCCGCCGGCTTTCATCCGGCCGCCCGTCAGCACCTGGGACTTGATGACCACCGGGCCCGCAACCTCCGCGGCGATCCGCTTGGCGTCCTCGGCCGTCTGCGCGTAGCCGCCGGGCGCGACGGGGATCCGCTCGCGCTCCAGGATCTTGCGCGACTCGTACTCGAAGAACCTCATGGCGGCGCGGGAGCCTAGTGGGTCGGTAGAAATCACCTCATGATCTCCACCGTCACCTCGTGGGTGCTGCGTCACAAGCGCCTGGTCATCGGCTTCTGGATCGTGCTGACGATCGTCGGTGGCGCCACTTCCGGGGCCGCGACCAAGGCGATGAAGCAGAAGTTCTCGGTACCCGGCAAGGAGGGATGGGAGGCCAACAAGCAGATTGCCGCGACGTTCCACGGGACCGGTGGTAACTCCTCGCCGCTGGTGCCGGTCGTCACGATGAAGGGCTCGGCGAAGGACCAGCGCGGCGCGCTCGCCGGCCTGGAGCAGAAGGTGCGCACGACGCTGCCGGGGTCCCGTGTGACGGGTTACGGATCGACCGGCAGCGACGCGTTTCTGTCGAAAGACGGGCACACGGCGTTCGTCATCGCATACCCCGCACCCGACCCGGACCAGCCATTCGGCGACAACCCGAAGGCCGAGAAGAAGCTCCACGCCGCGCTGCGCAGCCAGACCATCGGCGGCGGCCAGGTACGGCTGACCGGCTATGACGCGCTCCAGGACCAGTCGGGCGGAGGCAACGGGCCCGGGGTGCTGCTCGAGGCACTTGTCGGCGGCCTTGGCGCGCTGCTGGTGCTCGCGTTCGTGTTCGGGTCGATGCTGGCGATCATCCCGCTGTTCATGGCCGTTCCGGCCATCCTCACGAGCTTCCTGCTGGTGTACGGCCTGACGCAGATCACGGGCGTCTCGCCGATCGTCCAGTTCCTGGTCGCGCTGATCGGGCTGGGCGTGGCGATCGACTACGCGCTGCTGATCGTCGTCCGCTGGCGTGAGGAGCGCACGCACGGCGCCGACAACGACGTTGCGATCCAGAAGGCGATGCAGACGGCGGGACGCGCCGTCGTCTTCAGTGGAACCACGGTGGCGATCGGGCTGCTGGCCCTCGTAGCCCTGCCGTTGCCGTTCCTGCGCTCGGTGGGCTACGGCGGGATGCTGATCCCGCTCGTGTCTGTGCTCGTGGCCCTCACGCTGCTTCCCGCGGTGCTGAGCTCGTTCGGGCCGCGGCTGGACCGTCGTCGCCTGCGCACCGACGACCAGGCGAGCCGCTCCTGGACACGCTGGGCGCACCTGGTCGTGCGCCGCCGCTGGGCGGCCGCGCTCGCCGCGATCGTGGTGCTGGCGACCCTGGTTCTGTCGGCGTCACACCTCCAGCTCGGCATCGCGAACGCCAACGCGCTCTCGAAGACCGGGGATGCGCGCGCCGGCCTCGACACGCTCAACCGCTCGGGCATCGGCTCGGGTGTGATGGCGCCGAACGAGATCCTCACGCCTGCCGGGAGCGCTCAGGCCGTGGCGCGCGCGGTCGGCGCGCTCGACGGCATCCACGGAGCGGTGGCGCCACGGTCGCCAGGCTGGACCGGCGCCGCAGCGGTCGACGTGCTTGCTCTTCCGACGCCCGACGCAGGCTCGGGTCAGGCCCGCGACCTGATCGATTCGGTGCGGACTGCGGCCCACGGCGCGGCGCCGGGTGCCAGGGTCGGTGGCCTGGCCGCCCAGAACAGTGACTTCATCGACGCCGTCTACGGCAACTTCCCGCTGATGATCGCGCTGATCGCGGCGATCACGTTCGTCCTGCTGGCGCGCGCATTCCGATCGCTCGTCCTGCCGCTCAAGGCGGTCATCCTGAACGTGATCAGCGTGACGGCGGCCTGGGGCGTTCTCCAGTTCGTGTGGCAGGCCGGCCATGGCTCGCAGGCGATCTGGGGCATCTCACCGACGGGCGCGATCACCGCGTGGATCCCGCTGATGCTGTTCGCATTCCTGTTCGGGCTGTCGATGGACTACGAGGTGTTCATCCTCGCCCGCATGCGCGAGGAATACGACCGCACGGGTTCCACGACCGATGCGATCGTCAACGGCATCGGCCGCACGGGCCGCCTGGTCACGAGTGCGGCGCTGATCCTGTTCCTGGCGTTCCTGTCGCTCGCCGCCGGGCCCGAGACCGACATCAAGGTGATGGCCACCGGCCTGGCCGCCGGGATCCTGCTCGACGCGACGATCATCCGCGCGCTGCTGGTGCCCGCGCTCGTGTCGCTCTTCGGGCGCTGGAACTGGTGGCTGCCGGCGTGGCCCGCGCGGCTGCTGCGGGTGGCGCCGAGCGAGGGTTAAGAAGCTTCGGTCTCGTGCTTGGCCGGCTTCGAGCCGCCGGGCAGCCGAGAAGCCATCCGCCCGAGCGGCGTGATCGAGCGCTGGAGCCCCTCGACGCTCTTCGCCAGCTCGTCGAGCAGCACGGCGAGCTTCTCGATGCGCTCGTCGAGCTGCTTGATGATCACCGGCACCTGGGCGAGGTCCCTCTGGACGTCGACCAGCACGGGCATCGCGGACTCGATGTTCTCCATGCGGGAGTCCATCGTGGTGATCCCCTCGGTGCGCTTGGCCACCTGAGCCATGTCGCGCTTGATCTGGTCGAGGGCCTGGGTGTCACGCGCCATCGACGCTGTGGCCGCGGCGATCTCGGGCAGGTGACGCAGCGCCGCGACCAGCTCGGCGGGTGCTCCTAGTGGGTTTGGAAGTCGAGGCGCCATCCGCGGCGCCGCACGATACCGCCGGTGTGGCTCAGTAGGCGATCGACGGCAGCCATGCCCCCGCGGGCTCGTTGTAGAGCCCGATCGTCATCAGATGGCTCTGCTGCTCGATACGCAGACCCGAGCCGAGGCACCAGGCCAGCAGCTCCGCGTTGCGCGAGGGGACCAGCATTCCAACGCCTCTGATCTCCGGGGCCGACGCGATCAGCGCCTTCAGCTCGTCGTTCGAGCGCGCGACCGCGTGCCAGCCGTACCCGAACCCCGTGGCATAGCCCGAAGCTGCGCCCTCGGTCAGCGCCACCACAGCGCTGCCGGCGGCGATCGCGTCGCTCAGCTCGCCAGCGCGGTCGTGACCGTGAACGGCGCGGCAGAGCTCGTTGCAGTCGGCTGAGTCTGCGGGGGTCGCCGCGCGAACCTCGACGTGGCCCGGCCGGCGCTGTGAGCGTCCCGTTGAGGACGCTGAGCGGCTCGCGCACGGCGAAGCCGAGCTTCGCGTACAGCGACAGCGAGCGGTAGTGGTAGGCGGTTTGGACGAGGCGGACGGCGGCGACGCCGCGCTCGGCGCAACGGGCGAGCACACGCTCCATCAGCGCGCGGCCGATGCCCCCGTCCTGGGCGAAGGGATCGACCACCACCGGCCCGATGCCGGCGACCGGACCGCGCTCGTCGATGAACGCCGCGCCCACGACCTGCCCGTCGCGCTCGGCGGCGACCGTGTGGTAGCCGGGGTGCGCGAGCGTGTGCGTCGCGTGGAAGGTCGCGAACTCCGGCGAGCCCGGCTCGATCGGGAAGTTGTGCCGCTCCGCGAGCGCGCGGAAGGAGTCGAAGAAGATGCGCGCGCAGTCGTCCGCGTCAGCGGGTCCGGCTTCGCGCAGCGTGGCGTTCGATGTCATGGTCGTCATGCGCCGCATCATGCCTCGCGGCACGCGCCCGGACTATCCCAACGAGCTGGGATCTTCGGCCTTGTGAGCGTCGACCCAGGGCAGGTACTGCTCGAAGAACAGCCGTGCCACGAGTTGGGCGCGTCCATTGGTGCCGGTCTTCTCGAAGATCGACTTGAGGTGGTCCTGGACCGTCCATGGTGAGACGACCAGCAGCCGCGCGATCTCGTCGGTCCCCAGACCACGGGCAACCGCGTAGGCCACCGAGCGCTCGCGTTCAGTGAGGCCGTAGGCCGCCGCGATGAGCGGGCCGAGTTCGACCGACCCCGCGGGCTCGATGATGACCGCAACACGTGGACATGGGCCGTCGCCCATGCGTGTCCCATGCAGTGTGAGCCAGTCTCCGCTCCTGGTCTTCACACGGGCCCGCGGCGTACGGCCGTGGTCGCCCAGTGTGGCCGCTCTGACCGTGGCGAGCACCGTCGGCAGTGGCTGATTTTCGACGTGCTCGGTTCCGAGCTCGGCCAGCAGCGCCTCCGCGTCTGGACCGGCTTCGTCGAGCTCGCCCTGCTCGTCGAATACAAGGAGCGCAGGCCTGAGCTCACGTTGCTCCGAGCCCGCTTCGGCCAGCAGCGACGTGCGCAGCCCATCCGCGATCGATCGTCCTACCGACGCCGCAAACGCCGTCTCCTCGGCGCTGAAGGGCGGCTCGCCCTCGGCGCGCAGGAGCATGGCAGAGCCCCACGTCGCGCCGGCACTGTCGAAGCTGATGCGCAGCTCATCGCACCAGCCCCGTGGGCCGAAGATCTCGCGATAGCGCGCACTCGATTCGAGAACGCCGGCGGTCGCGCTGCGCAGCGATGACGCCGGCCGCTGCCGCCCGGCGAGCGAGGCGAACTTGTTCACATCACTGACCGCGTATTCGTTGTTGCAGATCGCGGGGAAGCCGTCACCGCCGAGGTTCGTCCAGTGACTGGTGATCAGAAGCGACGCCGGGTCAGCGGTGTGCCAGCAGCCGCCGTCGAAGGGGATCGCCTCGCGCAGCAAGTCCGCGACGCGCGGGACGAACTCGGCACGGCCGAAGCCGCGCAGAGCGAGATCGCCTATCTCCTGCCGCGCCCGCTCGAACCCCCGCCGTTGCTTGCTTGTCGGCACCCCGGCGGAAGTCTGACAGCGCAGCTGCGGGGCAGCAAGCGCTCAGTTCGTGAAGCCGTAGGCCTCTTTCAGCTCCGGATCCTTCTCGGCCAGCATCTCGGCCAGCGACACCATCACCTTGCACTGCTTCCAGGTGGCGTCGTCCTGCATCTTGCCGTCGATCATGTGCACGCCGCGGCCGTCCGGGATCGCCTCCAGCACCTTCTTGGCGAACAGCACCTCGTCGACCGGCGGCGAGAAGACCTTCTTCGCGATCGCGATCTGGGCGGGGTGCAGCGACCAGGCGCCCACGCAGCCGAGCAGGAACGCGGAGCGGAACTGGTACTCGCACGCGACGGTGTCCTTGATGTCGCCGAACGGCCCGTAGAACGGCAGCAGCCCGTTCATCGTGCAGGCATCGACCATGCGCGCGATCGAGTAGTGCCACGGGTCCTGCTGGAAGTCGGCGCGCGCGGCCTCGGGGTCGTCCGGGTTCGGGTCCTCGATCACGCGGTAGCCGGGGTGGCCGCCGCCCACGCGCGTGGTCTTCATCCGCCGCGAGGCCGCCAGGTCGGCCGGGCCGAAGCTCATGCCCTGCATGCGCGGGGAGGCCGCAGCGATCTCCTCGACGTGGACCACGCCCTGCGCGGTCTCGAGCAGCGCGTGGACAAGGATCGGGCGCTCCAGGCCGGCTTTCGCCTCGAGCTGCGCGAGCAGCTGGTCCACGTAGTGGATGTCCCACGGCCCCTCGACCTTGGGGACCATGATCACCTCGAGCTTGTCCCCGATCTCGCCCACGAGCGTGGTCAGATCGTCCAGGCACCAGGGGCTGTCGAGCGAGTTGATGCGCGTCCAGAGCGGCGTGTCGCCCAGGTCGGCCTCCTTGCCGACCTTCACGAGCCCGGCGCGCGCGGCCTCCTTGCGGTCGGCGGGGATGGCGTCCTCGAGGTTGCCAAGCAGGATGTCGGCCTGCTTGGCCATATCCGGCACCTTTGCAGCCATTTTCTCGTTCGAGGCGTCGAAGAAGTGGATCATTCGCGACGGCTTGAACGGGATCTCCCGCACGGGGTCCGGGGCACCGATCGCGAGCGGCTTGAGGAAGTCTCTGGGGCTGCGCATACGGCGGGCGACTCTAGTGCGCGCCCCCAAGCGAGCGCCCGCTGCTTGTCACGGCGGACTAACATCCCGCCTTTCGTTGACTGGGGAGTCAACGAAGCCACACTCTCTTCGAGCAAGGAATTCATGACCGACCACGCCCTCGAAACCGATCAGGCTGCCCGCGAAGCCTCAGGTGCCCACGCTTACGGCCGCTACCTCGAGGAGTTCGAGGTGGGCGCCGTCTACAAGCACTGGCCCGCCAAGACCGTTACCGAGGCGGACGACCACCTGTTCTGCCTGATCACGATGAACCACCACCCCCTGCACCTGAACGACGTCTACGCATCGCAGAGCCAGCAGGGCAAGAACGTGGTGGTCGGCCCACTCGTGTATTCGCTGGCGCTCGGCATGTCGGTCTCCGACGTGTCCGGCAAGGCGATCGCGAACCTGGCTACCGACGAGCTGAGCCACCCGGCGCCCGTCTTCCACGGCGACACGCTGTTCGCGGAGTCAGAGGTTCTCGATGTGACCCCGTCGCGTTCAAAGCCCGACCGCGGGGTAGTAAAGGTGCACACCCGTGTCTACAAGCAGGACGGCACGCTCGTCGCGGAGTTCAAGCGGGCGGTGCTGGTGCCAAGGAAGGAGCCCGGGAATGGCAGTTGAGGCAAACGTGCCGACGAAGAACGCGAAGCTGATCTCGTGGGTCGAGGAGATCGCGACCCTGACCCAGCCTGAGTCGATCCACTGGTGTGACGGCTCCGCCGAGGAGTACGACGAGCTCTGCCAGCAGCTCGTCGACGCCGGCACCTTCGAGAAGCTGTCCGACGCGAAGCGCCCCAACTCCTACATCGCGCGCTCGGACCCGGGCGACGTCGCGCGCGTCGAGGACCGCACCTTCATCTGCTCCAAGGACGAGATCGATGCGGGTCCGACCAACAACTGGCGCGACCCCGACGACATGCGCTCGATGCTGACCGACCTCTTCAAGGGCTCGATGGCGGGGCGCACGATGTACGTGGTGCCGTTCTCGATGGGCCCGCTCGGCTCGTCGATCTCCTACATCGGCGTCCAGCTGACCGACTCGCCGTACGTGGCCGTCTCGATGCGCATCATGACCCGCATGGGCCAGCCGGCGCTCGACGTGCTCGGCGAGGACGGCGAGTTCGTGCCCTGTCTGCATTCGGTCGGCATGCCGCTGGCCGACGGCGCCGAGGACGTGCCGTGGCCGTGCAACGCGGACAACAAGTGGATCGTCCACTTCCCCGACAGCCGCGAGATCTGGTCCTACGGCTCGGGCTACGGCGGCAATGCCCTGCTCGGCAAGAAGTGCTTCGCGCTGCGCATCGCCTCGGTGATGGCGCGTGACGAGGGCTGGCTCGCCGAGCACATGCTGATCCTCAAGCTGACCTCACCCGAGGGCAAGGTCAAGTACGTGACCGGCGCCTTCCCGTCGGCCTGCGGCAAGACCAACCTGGCGATGCTGATCCCCACGCTCGAGGGCTGGACCGTCGAGACGGTCGGCGACGACATCGCGTGGATGAAGTTCGGCGACGACGGCCGCCTCTACGCGGTCAACCCCGAGGCCGGCTTCTTCGGCGTGGCGCCTGGCACCGGCGAGGACACCAACCCGAACGCGATGGCGACGATCGAGTCGAATTCGATCTTCACGAACACCGCCGTGACCGACGACGGCGACGTGTGGTGGGAGGGGATGACCCCCGAGCCGCCGGCCCACGCGATCGAGTGGCACGGCGAGGAGTGGACGCCCGACTCCGACAAGCCGGCCGCCCACCCGAACGCGCGCTTCACGACACCCGCGTCGCAGTGCCCGTCGATCGCCGACGAGTGGGAGGACCCGAAGGGCGTGCCGATCGACGCGATGCTGTTCGGTGGCCGCCGCTCGACCGTGATGCCGCTGGTGGTGCAGGCCTTCGACTGGAATCACGGCGTCTACCTGGGCGCGACGATGTCGTCGGAGAAGACGGCCGCAGCCGCGGGCACAGTCGGCGAGCTGCGCCACGACCCGTTCGCGATGCTGCCCTTCTGCGGCTACAACATGGGCGACTACTTCTCACACTGGGTCGAGGTCGGTCAGAAGCACGACGCCGAGCAGCTGCCGAAGATCTTCTGCGTCAACTGGTTCCGCAAGGACGACGACGGCAACTTCCTGTGGCCGGGCTTCGGCGAGAACAGCCGCGTGCTGGCCTGGATCTTCCGCCGCTGCGACGGCGATGCCGAGGCCACCGAGACGCCGATCGGACTCGTGCCGTGCGACGGCTCTCTCGACGTTGACGGTCTCGGGCTCTCCGAGGCCGCCCTGCGCGAGCTGACGACGGTCGACAAGGAGCTGCTCGAGGCGGAGCTGCCCGCGCAGCACCAGCACCTGGCGAAGTTCGGCGATCGCCTGCCGTCGGAGCTGAAGGACGAGCTGAGCGCGCTCGAGGAGCGCCTGGGCCGCTAGTGCGCGTCCGCGCCGCCGACACCGGCGGCCGGCGGGCGTGACTCCTCGGCCAGCGAGGTGATCGCCAGCTCGCCGCGTGCGGCCTGCTCGAGCACCTCGCTCGCCTCGTCCTGCGAGCGCGCGTAGAGCTCGACCAGCATGTGCACCACGATCTGGTCGCCGTCGTGCTTGTGGAAGCGCACGTGGGTGAAGAACTCGCGCGTGCCGTTGTCGCCGAAGGCCGCGTAGGAGAGCGACTCGGCTGCTTCGGGCCCGGAGCAGGTCTCGACGTTGTCGGCGTCGACCGTGACGGTGCAGGAGGCGACCCAGGGCGTGCCGACGACCATGCGCTCCCAGCGGTCCTCGACGGCCTCGACGCGGCTGATCCGGCGGCCGTCTTCCTCGTAGAGGGTGAGCGCCAGATGCGGCTGGTCGTGCAGGCAGTCGAGACACTGGATGACCGCCTCCTGGATCTCGTCGACCGGGTCCGCCGCCTCGCCGGTCTGCGCGTCGATCTTCAGGACGCCCTCGTAATGGATCTGTGCTTCGAGGTTGGTCGACCAGCACCGGTAACAGCGCAGCCAGCTTGAAATCGTCCCCACAGAGTCGGGCGCAGATCCCTCCATCGACAGTGAGAATATCCTCGCGCCGTGAGGTTCCGACCGGGCCTGCTCCTCGTGGGCGCACTCGCGGCGGGCTGCGGGGGCGGTTCTGGCGGGAAACCGCAGGCGATTTCGGGGCCCGCGAAGGACGTTGCCGCGGTGGTCGGGCGTCTCGACACGGCGACCGCCCACCGGGATTACAAGACGATCTGCGACCAGCTGTTCGCGGCCGCCACGCGAGCGCAGGCGGGCGGCACCGACTGCCCAGCCATGCTCGCCACGCGTGCCCGCGGCGTCCGGCGGCCGCGGATCGTCGTCAGATCGATCGTGGTCCAGGGCTCACAGGCGCGCGCACGGGTGATGACCACCGCCGGCGGCCAGGCCCCGACAGCAGTCGTCATCCGGCTGGTGCGCGAGCACGGGCAATTTCGCGTGAGCTCGCTGGGTCCCTAGGACTACCCTGGCCACATGTGCCGCAACATCCGAACGCTCTACAACTTCGAACCACCGGCAACCGACGAGGAAGTACGCGCGGCTGCGCTCCAATACGTGCGCAAGATCAGCGGCTTCACGAAGCCGTCGAGCGCCAACCAGGAGGCGTTCGACCGCGCCGTCGACGAGGTGGCCGCGGTGTCGGCGCACCTGCTCTCGCACCTGACCACGACGGCTACGCCGAAGGACCGCGACGTCGAGGCCGCGAAGGCGCGGGCGCGCGCCGCACAGCGCTACGCCGCGTAGGAGTCGCCGGTGCGCGTCCTCGTGCCGTTGCCGGATCGCGACTTCGACACGACCGAGGTCGCGGTGCCGTGGCACCACCTGCGCGAGCGCGGTCACGACGTCGTCTTCGCAACCGAGGCCGGAGCGGTTCCAGCCTGCGATCCGAAGCTGCTGACCGGCGTGGTGTTCGGAAAGCTCGGCGCGGACCCCGAGCCGGTCGCGTTCTATCGCGAGCTCGAGCAGTCGCCGGAGTTTCGCGCGCCGATCACATGGGAGGCCATCGAGCCGGCCTCCTACGACGGGCTGGTGCTGCCGGGCGGGCACGCGAAGGGCATGCGCCAGTACCTGGCGAGCGATCTGCTGCGCGGCAAGGTCGCCGAGTTCTGGGCCCTCGACCGCCCGGTCGGCGCGATCTGCCACGGCGTGCTGGTGCTCGCCCGCGCCGGCGTGCTGGCCGGCTCGCGCACGACCTGTCTGCCGAAGTACATGGAGCGCAGCGCGTTCCTGGCGACCGCGTGGCGTCACGGCCGCTACTACCGCACCTATCCGGAGTACGTGGAGGACGAGGTCAAGGCCTCGCTCCAGGACCCGGATGCGCAGTTCGAGCGCGGACCGCGGGGCACGGCGCGCGGCACGGCAGAGGACGACACGAACGCTTTCGTCGTGGAGGACGGCCGCTACGTCTCGGCGCGCTGGCCGGGCGATGCCTACCTGTTCGCACGCCGCTTCGCGGCGAAGCTTGCTTAGGGCCTGCGGCGGCCTTATGTTCGGACCATGCCGCGGACGCTCGCGACCGGCGGTGCGGTCGCAGCTCTGCTGATCGTGCTCGCCATCCAGGTCTGGTCACCGCCGGGTAGCGAGGGCAGTGGCGCGCGCGCCCGGCCCGGCCTGGCACCGGTGCGGCCGTTCGTCTTCGAGCCGAACGCGGGGCGCACCGATGGCCGGGTCGACTTCCTCGCGCGCGGCAAGGGCTACGGCATCTGGCTGGCCGGGCGCGAGAGCGTGATCGCGGTCGGCACGGGCCGCCGGCGAGCGACCGTGAGGACCCGCTTCACCGGCGCGCGCCCGGTCGCGGCCACCGGTGAGCAGCGCGCGGCGATGGTCGTCAACTCCTACGTCGGCGCGCGCAGCCGCTGGCGCACCGGGCTACACACCTACGGAGCGGTTCGCTACCGCGGCCTGTATCCGGGTATCGACCTCGTCTACCACGGCCATGCGGGCCGGCTCGAGTACGACTTCGAGCTCAGCCCAGGCGCCGATCCCGGGCGGATCGGCATGGCGCTGTCCGGTGCGCGCGACGTCCGGGTCACCGCCACGGGTGATCTGGTGCTCGCGACCGCTGCCGGAGCGCTGGTCCAGAAGCGGCCACTGGCATTCCAGCGGACGGCCGCGGGTCGTCGCCCCGTGTCGGTGGCCTACCGCGTGCACGGGCATCGCATCGGGCTTCGCCTGGGCGCGTACGACCGCACGAAGCCGCTGGCGGTGGACCCCGAGTTTCGCTACGCCACCTACGCGGGCGGGACCGGGGAAGACGCGGGCTTCGGCATCGCGGTGGACAACGCCGGGGCCGCATACGTCACCGGCGGTACGGCGTCGACGGACTTCCCGCCAAGCCCAACCGCGGGCACGGGGCATGACCAGGCGTTCGTGCTGAAGCTGGATGATTCGGGCACCTCGCGGCCGTATCTCACCTACCTGGGCGGCAACGGCGACACGGTGGGCGTCGGGATCGCGCTGGACGGCCACGACCCGGTCGTCGCCGGCCAGACCGATGCAACCAATCTCGCGGTCACCGGCAACGCGCTCCAGGGCAACGCAGCGGGCACCGATGCCTTCGTCGCAAAGCTCGGCGACAGTGGCGCGCTCGCGTTCTCGACCTATCTCGGCGGCTCAGGCTTCGACACCGCCCGGGCAGTGGCTGTCGACGAAGACGGCAATGCCGTCGTCGCCGGAGGGACACAGTCCAGCGATTTCCCCCACACAGCCGGTGTCGTGCAAACAGCCAACGACGGCTCCGACGATGCGTTCGTCGCGTCGATCGACCCAACGGCGGGCACGTTGAACTGGTCCACCTACCTCGGCGGCACGAGCGCCGACGATGCCACCGGCGTCGCACTCGCCGCGGACGGCACGGTGTACGTGGGCGGACTGACTCAGTCGGGCGACTTCGAAGTCGACGACGCGATGGACTACCCGCTCCAGGGTTCTGTGGACGCGTTCGTCACGGCGCTGAGCTCCGATGGGACGTCGCGCGTCTGGTCGCGCTTCGTCGGTGGCGATGGCACCGAGATCGGGCACGGGATCGCAGTCGACCCGTCGACCGGCGACGTCGCGCTGGTGGGTGAGTCGAGCTCCTCCGACTTCGGCGGCCCGACGAGCGGCGGCTCCGATGGCTTCGTGGCGGTATTCGACGACAGCGGAGACCCGCTCTGGAACCGGCGGATCGGCGTATCGAGCGGCAGCGACGAGGCGCTGGCGGTCACGTTCGACGGCTACAGCCGGGTCTACGTGGCCGGCCACGTCAGCAACGCGCAGAGCTTCACCCAGGCCAACGGCCTGCCCGACTCGGCCTCCGGATCGGAGCCGTTCGTTGCCAAGCTCGATTGGCCGAACGACGTCACGGCCGTCGTCTACTCATCCACCTTCGGAGGTGCCGTGGGGCAGGCAACGGGGATCGCAGTGGGGCCGGACCTGTCTGCCTACGTAACCGGCTACACGGACTCGAACGGCTTCCCGGTCGTACCGGCCTCCGGCGCGCAGCCGGACCCGAACCCGACAGGCAACGACGCGTTCGTGGTGAAGATCGCGGCCAAGCCGATGACGGTCGCGCGGGTCGATGCGGCGCCGGCGGTGCAGAACCCCACACAGACGTTCACCTTCAGTTCGGCCGAAAGCGGCGGCGTTGGATACGAGTGCAAGGTCGACAACCAGGCGCCCGTGGCGTGCCAGTCGCCCCGCAACGCGACGGTGGTCAGCGATGGGATGCACACGTTCGGCGTCCGCTCGCTGGACCACGCGGGTTGTAACCCGGAGTGTCCGCAGACAACCGGCTACACGACCGTGACGTGGCTGCTCGACCGCGCGCCTCCCGCCGCGTTCAGCCTGAGCGCGCCGGCCGACGGGGCGAGCGGCGTCGGGCTGCGCCCGACCTTCGTCTGGGATCGCACGACGGACGCCACCTCCGGGGTGGCGAGCTACAGCGTGCTCGTCGACGGGGCCGAGGTGGCGAGTGTCGATCCTGCGTCGTGCGGGCCTTCCACCTGCAGCGCGGTAGCCGGAAGCGATCTCGCGGTCGGCCCGCATGGCTGGAAGGTCGTCGCGGTCGACGCCGCCGGCAATCCCCGGAGCGTGGGCGACCACACGTTCACCGTCGTCGTGCCGCCGACGGCACATCTGACCGTGAGCCCAAACCCGGCGCTGGTGGGCGCGAGCGTGACCTTCGACGGCTCGGGCTCGGCGGACAGCGTGCGCACGCTGGCGCGGTTCGAGTGGGACTTCGACGGCGACGGGACGGTCGACTCCGACACGGGCGCCAATGCGACAACCACGCATTCCTACGGCTCTGCCGGCACCTTCAACGCCACCCTGCGCGTGACCGACACGCAGGGCAACAGCGCGACGACCACCGTGCCGGTGCGCATCTCCCTCCAGACACTGCCGAAGCAGTTCGGGGTCTCGATCAACGGTGGTGCGCAGTACACGCGCACTCCGAACGTGACGGTCACCGCGGTCTATCCGAACGGCACGAGCGGCCTGCTGCTCTCGAACGACGGCGGCTTCTTCGCGCCGACGCAGCTCCAGCCGGCGCGTGAGGTCAAGTGGAAGCTCGACTCGTCCGGTCCCGAGCGGCTCCCGAAGATCGTCTACGTGCGTTTCCTCAACGGACCGATCGTCTCGGAGACCCACACCGACGACATCATCCTCGACGAGACGCCGCCGACCGTTCAGCAGGCGGCGCTCGTGCCGACCGGCTCGGCAGCTGGGGCAGTCGCGAACGCTGCGAAGGCGAAGGCGAAGCGCTGGAAGCTGAAGCTGAAGGCCAGCGACTCGAACTCGGGCGTGGCGTCCGTGCAGATCACGGCGAACAAGCGCAAGCCAGGCAAGCTCCTGCGTTACAAGAAGAAGCTCACCGTGTCGTCAGCCACGCGCCCGCGCTTCGCGAGAGCACGCGATCGGGCGGGCAACTACTCGCGCTGGCGCAAGGTGCGTTAGAAGGTGGGCGGTCCGCACGCCGATCGCAACAGCCCTGGAGGTATAGGTGCAAGACACGACCTGCCACATGTCCATCTCGCTCGACGGCTTCGTCGCGGGGCCAGACCAGAGTCGCGAGCATCCGCTCGGTAAGCGCGGCAGGGAGCTCCACGGCTGGCACCTGGGCGACGAGCGCGCCAACGAGGCCAACGAGGCGGCAGCCGGATGGCTCATGCGCCCGCGCGGCGCCTACGTGATGGGCCGCAACATGTTCGGCCCGATCCGCGGTGAGTGGGACGAGGACTGGAGCGGTTGGTGGGGCCCCGAGCCGCCGTACCACGCGCCGGTGTTCGTGCTCACCCATCACGCCCACGAGCCGATCGAGATGGAGGGCGGGACGACCTTCCACTTCGTCACCGACGGCTTCGACGCCGCCTACGCGCAGGCGCGCGAGACGGCCGGCGATGACGGCGTGGACATCGCGGGCGGGGCCTCGACCGTGCGGCAGGCGCTGGTCGCCGGGGTCATCGACGAGCTCACGCTCGACATCGCTCCCGTCCTGCTCGGGTCCGGCGAGCGGATCTTCGACGGCGTGGAGTCCTTCGACATGGAGCCGGCAGAGGTCCTGCACTCGCCGCTGGCCACGCACATCCGCTATCGGCGGGCCTAGAGGCACGCTTACGCGCGCGCCAGCTCGGCCAGCGCGTCCAGCGCGCTGGTGAAGTCCGTGCCGGGCACCGCTCCGATGCACGGCGAGGTGGCGCCGGCGTCGCGGTAGCGCTCCACCGTCGCGGCCGCCAGGTCGGGCGGGCCGATTGCGGCGAGATTCTCCAGGAAGCCGTCGGAGATGGCGATCGTGGCCGCGCTTGCGTCGCCGCGCTCCATCGCTTCGTCGAAGAGCTTGACGTCGGCCTCGTAGCCCGAGCGCTCGATCATCTTGCGGTAGAACGGCAGCAGGAAGTAGGGCGACAGGTCCGCGCGCAGGGTGGCGCGCGCGCCGTCGACCTCGTCGGTGACGGCGGTGGGCACGGCGGCGACGATGTCGAACCCGTCGAGCTCCTTGCCCGCCTTGCGGCGTCCGGCCTCGACGTGGGGCACGACCACGTCGCGGATGTAGTCGGGGTTGCAGAGCCACAGGATCACGCCGTCGGCGACCTCGCCGGCAAGCTCCAGCATCCGCGGCGACAGCCCGGCGACGTAGATCGGCAGCTCCGGGCGGGGCTCGATGCCCAGCAGGTGAAAGCGGGTCGGGAAGGTCTCCGAGGCCGGCGGGTCTTCGCCGGCCAGGATGGCGCGCAGGACCGCGACGTAGTCGCGCATCTCGCTGACGGGCTTCGAGATCGTGGTGCCGTACCAGTTCTCGACGGTCACCTGGTGGGAAACGCCGATGCCGAGCGTGAGGCGGCCGGCTGACAGCTCGTCGATCGTGATCGCCTGCTGTGCCGTGGCCACCGGGGTGCGCGAGTAGATCGGCAGCACGCCGGTGCCGATGCGAATCGACTCCGTGGCGTTGGCGTAGGCCGCCAGCAGCGTCAGTGAGTCGCGCCCGGCCATGTGCGTCGTGTAGACCGAGTGGTAGCCGAGCTGCTCAGCCAGACGCACGCGGTCGAGCGCCGTGTCGAGTGAGCGGCCAACCGAGATGAAGGTCCCGAGCGGCAAGGTGTGGCAGCCTATCGCTGCGATGCGCGCGGGGGTCAGAGCACTGGGGTCACTTCTGCCGGTCGTGCTGCTGCTCGCCGGCGCGACCACGCGGGCGAGCGCCGCACCGCAGCCGCCGTTCGGGCACGCAGGGCAGTTCATGACCGATGCGACCGGGCGCGTGTTCGTCACCCACGGCGTCAATCTCGTTTACAAGGTGGCGCCATACGAGCCGTCGGTCTCCGGCTTCGGTGACGACGACGCCGCCTTCCTGGCCGACCAGGGCTTCAACAGCGTCCGCCTGGGCGTCATCTACAAGGCGGTCGAGCCGTCGCCCGGCGTCTACGACGACGCATACCTGGACAAGATCGCGCAGACCGCGGCGCTGCTCGAGAAACACGGCATCGCGCCGCTGCTCGACTTCCACCAAGACCTCTACAACGAGCGCTTCCAGGGTGAGGGCTTCCCCGACTGGGCCGTGCTGGATGACGGCTTGCCGGCGACGCCGCAGCTGGGCTTCCCGGGCAACTACCTGGCCCAGCCGGCCACCAACCGCGCCTTCGACAACTTCTGGGCCGACGCCCAGGGCCCCGGCGGCGTCGGGCTGGTCGAGCGCTACGCGGCCGCCTGGGCGCACGTGGGGGCTCACTTCGCCTCCGACAACTGGGTTCTGGGTTACGACCTGATGAACGAGCCGTGGCCCGGCACCGGCTGGCAGCAGTGCGCCAACACGGCAGGCTGCCCGGCGTTCGACCAAGGCAGGTTCGCCGACTTCTGGCGCAAGGTGATCGCAGCTCTGCGCGGGACGGATCAGCGCCACCTCGCCTTCTACGAGCCGAACGTGATCTTCAACGACGGCTCCGACACCCAGTTGCCCAAGTTCGCCGACGACAAGCTCGCGATGAGCTGGCACAACTACTGCCTGGCCGGTGACGTGAGCGGCAACGGTGGCGGGGGTGGCCAGGCATGCCAGACCGAGGAGGGGCTGGTCTTCCAGAACGCCCGCAAGCGCTCGCAGACCACGGGCGACGCTCAGCTCCTGACGGAGTTCGGCGCAACTGACGATCTGGACACGCTCCGGCGCATCACCGCCAGCTCGGACCAGTTCATGGTGGGCTGGCAGTACTGGCACTACTGCCCCTGCAACGACCCGACGACCCAGGGGCCGGGGGAGACCCAGGCGATTGTCAAGGACCCTGCCAAGCCGCCGACCGGTGACAACCTGAAGAGCGCGAAGCTGGACGTGCTGGTGCGGCCCTATCCGCAGCTGATCGCCGGAACGCCCACGTCCTGGAAGTTCGACCCGGATTCGAAGGCATTCACGCTCGCCTACACGACCGCGCGCGCCGGCGGCGGCAGCTTCGGCGGCTCGCCGGCGACCGAGGTCTACGTGCCCAAGCGTCAGTACCCGAACGGCTACTCGGTGCAGGCGAGCGGCGCGGCCGCCACCTCGGATGCGGGCGCGCAGACGCTCGAGCTGCGCAGCTGCCCGGGTGCGAAGTCGGTGGCGGTGACCGTGGCGAAGAGTGGCCCGAGCGCGATCGGCTGTGCCGTCGCAGGTCTGGCCGGCGTGAAGCCGGGCCTGACCCGGCTGCACGTGTCGGTGCTGCCGCGGCGCGCACGCGCGGGCAGGCGTCACACCTTCCGCTTCGTCGTCCGTGCCGGCCGCTTCCGCGTGAGCGGCGCGCGCGTGCGCTTCGCCGGCCACGAGACCCGCACCGACGCGAAGGGCCGCGCGCACATCCGCGTGAAGCTCCGCCGCAGGGGATCACGCCGGGCGATCGCCTGGAAGCGCAGCTTCCGCAGCGGCGCCACGCATGTCCGCGTAGCGCGCTGAGCGCCGCCTCAGCCGCGGATGATCAGCGCGGCAGCCGTGAGCGCGAACGCGATCTGGCCGATGCCGAACGCGGTGCCAAGGTTGGCTGCGCCGAACAGCTCAGCGAGCGCCGACACGAGGGCGAACGCGCCCAGTGCCATTCCGATGCGCGGCGCCAGCCCCATTGCCCGAAGGGTAGGGCGGCGCGCCGCCGCCCATCGTCTCGATGACGACGCGGCAGGGCCGTTTCTCCAGCACGTAGGTGGCGATCGCCCCCAGCCCGCGGCGTGAGGAGGCCGCCAGGTCGAGGTAGATGACCTCGGCGTTGCGCCGCTCGGCCTCCTCGACGATCGCGGCGCCGACGTTGCGGGTCCGGACGAGCGCGGTGCGGATCTTCAGCTTCTCGTCGCGCCCCCTCAGCCGCGCCGCCTCGAGCACCTCCTGGGCCGCCTTCTCCTCCTGGGCCAGACCCGCTTCGAGCGACAGCTGCGGGGGCACCTCGAGGAAGTAGATCGCGTCCACGCTCGCGGTCGAGTCGATCAGCTTCGCCGCCGCGCGCATCGTGCGCCCGCTCAGGTCGGGGCCGAGGATCGGCACGATGGCTGAGTGGTAGGCGAGCTCGCGGAAGCCCGCGGGCGCCGACGCGCGCTCGAGCTGGAACGACTCCATCGGCGGCAGCCCCTCGTGGCGGCGGTAGGCGAAGTAGCCGGTCATGCCGATCACCATCCAGGCGATGCCGACCGTGCGCGCCTCCACGTGCAACGCAACGACCGAGAGCCACGCCGCGAACGTGCCTAGCCCACCGAGCACCGCGCCCAGCGGAAGCCAGCCGCCACGGAAGCGCACGTTCCAGGGCACGCGATAGGGCCGCGGCAGATCCGGCTGCCGGTAGCGGAGCGCCACCACGGCGGCATGCGCCGTGGTGAACGACAGCATCGCCCCGAAGCTGTAGAGGTTGCCGAGGAAGTCCGTCTTCCCCGGAATCAACAGCAGCGTGGCCAGGACGGAGAACACGATGATCGTGAACCACGGCGTCCCATAGCGCGGGTGCACGCGCGCGAAGATCGGCGGCAGCTGGCGGTGTTGCGCGAGCGACCACGACAGCCGCGAGATGCCGATCATGCCCGCGTTCGTGGCGATCACGAGGATCGTGGCCGCGAGGATGCCGACGTAGTAACGCAGCGCCACGGTCACCCCGTGCCCGAGCCCGAGCGCAGACACGATCCCGAGCACCGGGTCGTTCTGGTACTTGGTGCCGAGCAGCGTCGAGTAGTGCCCGTGGATGTCCTGGGTCACCGGCAGCGCGACGATCGAGATGAGCGAGATGCCGGAGAAGATCCCCAGGACCGCCATCAGCACGTAGTTGACGGTGCGCGGGACGTCGCGGTCGGGGTCGCGCGCCTCCTCGGCCATGTTCGACACGGTCTCGATGCCCGTGTAGGCGACCATCGAGATCGACAGGGCGAAGATCAGCTCGCGGAAGCTCGGCGCGACGCCCAGGTGAATCTGGTGCAGCAGCGTGCCGGGGTTGAAGACCAGGACGAAGCCCAGGATCACGAGCAGCACCTGCGTGAGCAGATCGAGCAGCGCGAGCCCGATGTTGAGCGAGGCCGACTCGCGCAGCCCGCGGATGTTCAGAGCGGCCAGCAGCGCGATCGTGACCGCGCCGCCGATGATGTCGCCCGGGTTGTGACCCAGTGCCGGCCAGAAGGCGCCGAGGTAGTGCGGTACGAAGAAGGCCGAGATGGCGATGGTGATGATGTAGTCGAGCGTCAGCGCCCAGCCGGCGAAAAACGACGCGACCTCGTTGAAGGCGTGGCGCGCGAACGACGACGAGCCGCCGGCCTCGGGGAACATCGCGGCGCCCTCGGCGTAGGTCTTGGCGGTGAGCGCGAACAGCCCGCCGGCGAGGATGAAGACCAGTGGGGTCAGCCCGAGCGCGTGCGCGGCCACGAGCCCGAGCGCGTAGTAGATCGAGGATCCGACGTTTCCGTACGCCGTGGCGAACAGTCCGGGGACTCCGACGGTGCGCCGGAGACCCCGTTCTACCGGCCGAGCCATGAGCGCAGCTCCACGCAATGGACGCTAGGAACGGCGCCGTCAAGGAGCCGCTAAGAACGCGCGGCTGGGCGTAAAGAATGCGCTAAGACGGCTCAACCAGGCGGTAACCGACGCCCGGCTCGGTGATCAGGTAGCGCGGGCGCGAGGGATCGCGCTCGAGCTTTGCGCGGATGTGCGCCACGTGCACGCGCAGGTAGTGCGTCTCCTCGCCGTACGAGGGGCCCCAGACCTCCTGGAGCAGCTGACGGTGCGTGAGCAGCCGGCCGTGGTTCTGAGCGAGCACGCGCAAGAGGTCGAACTCGATCGGCGTGAGGTGCACGGGCTCGCCCGCGAGCGTCACCTTGCGGTCGGCCAGGTCGATCACCAGCTCGCCGATCGTCACGGTCGCGTCCGCAGGCGTGTCGGCTGCGCGGCGCAGCACCGCGCGCAGGCGCGCTGCAAGCTCCTCGCTGCCGAACGGCTTGGTCACGTAGTCGTCGGCCCCGGCATCGAGAGCCCGCACCTTCTCGCGTTCGTCACCGACCGCCGAGACGACGACGATCGGCACGTGGCTCCACTCGCGGACCTCGCGGCAGATGTCGACGCCGCTGCCGTCGGGCAGCACCAGGTCCAGCAGCACGGCATCGGGCGGCCGGTGCGAGAGCGCATCGAGCGCCTCCTCCTTGGTGCCTGCCGAGTCGACCTGGAAGCCGGCATTGCGCAGGACCACGCGCAGCCCCCGCACGATCTGGGGCTCGTCGTCTACGACGAGCACCCGTGGCTGCTCGGTCATGCCACGTATTGTGGCTGCGCCGCGGCCGGGAAGCTCACGGCGAAGGCGCTGCCCTCGCGGCCCCGGCTCTGCACCGTGATGCGACCGCCGTTGGCCTCGACGAAGCCCCGGCAGATGGCCAGCCCGAGGCCCGAGCCCGGGGAGGCGTCGCGACCGCGCACGAACGGCAGGAAGATCTGCGCGTGCTGGGCCGCTGGGATGCCGCGGCCCTGGTCGACCACGCGGATCGTGACGCGGCCGTTGGCTGCGTTGCCACGCACCTCGACGGGCTTGCCGCTGGGCGAGAACTTCGCGGCGTTGTCGATCAGGTTGGTGAACACGCGCTCGAGCTGCGCCGAGTCCGCGCGGACCAGCGGCAGGTCCTCGGGTAGGTCGATCGCAACCGGGAACTCGCCGCGCTGCGCGCGCACGTGGTCAGCGGAGCGGGCGACCGTGTCGCGCAGGTCGCACCAGTCGGTCCGGGGGTTGACGGCGCCGGCCTCTATGCGCGAGAGGTCGAGCAGGTCGGTGACCATGTGCTCGAGCCGCTGTGTCTCGTCGCCGACGACCGCGGCCAGGTCGGTGCGGTCCTGCTCGCCGAGGCCGGGTTCGCCGAGGGCCGCCGCCGCGGTGGCGATCGCGGTGAGCGGGGTGCGCAGGTCGTGCGAGATCGCATGCATGACCGCCGTCTTGGCGACGTCGGCGCGGCGCGTGGCCTCCGTTTCGGCCGCGGTCTCGGCCACACGCGCGCGCTCCTGCGCGAGGGCGATCAGGTCGGACAGCGCCGCGAGCACGCGGTCAGCGTCGCTGCGCGTCCAGGTGCCGTCGCGGGTCACGTAGAGCCAGCCCGAGCCACCGCCGGCGGTGCGCAGGGGCAGTGCCTGCTCGCCCGCCTTCGCCGCTGGGGCATGGCAGAGCTCGAGGCGCGCCCCGGCGGCGGCCAGCGCCGCCTGAAGCCGCGGCGTGATCCCCGGCGTGCTGGGGTCGGCCCCGCCGAGCAGGGAGGAGGCCGCCTCGGCCAGCAGCTTGGCTTCGCGCTCGCGGGCCAGCGCCTGCTCGGCGCGCAGCTTGGCCTGCTCGGCTTGCGCCTGCGCGTTGGAGGCGAGCCGCGCGACGACAACCGCCGCGACCAGCAGAACGGCAAGCGCGACGAAGTTGTGGCTGTCGGCGATCGTGAGCCGCCCGCGCGGGTCGATGAAGAAGAAGTTGATGACGATGACCGACAACAGCGCGGTGCCGAGCGCCGCGAGCTCGCCCCGGCGCACCGCGACGAACATCACCGCAAGCACGTAGACGACCGACAGGCTGGTGGCCGCGGCCACCGATTCGAGCACGGCAACGGCACCGGTCGCGACGGCGATTGCGACCAGCGATTCAGCGGCGGCGAGCGAGAACTTCCTAAGGCGCGGTGACCACACCATTCCTCTCTCAATATACGACCGTGGGGGACGGAAGCCGACGGGGCGGTCTTCGCTGCAACGCCTGGACAACACTTGCAAGATTGTAAGATTGTCGTACAATCCTGCCGATGGTCAGGGCCCGGCTCGAGACTCGCCTCCACATCGCCACACTCGCGGCCTATCTCACGGCCGACTTCATCGCCCCGATCTCGGGCTCGGTGCTCGGAGGTCTCGATCCGGCGGCCGTGATCGTGCCGTTCTGCGCCGCCTTCGCGGTCGCATTCCCGCTCTGGGGCCGCGCGGGCGACCGCCACCGCGCCGGGGCGGTGCTTGCCCTGTCGCTCGGCGCTCTCGCGCTCGGCGGGGTGCTGCTGGCCGCCGCTCCCACAACCGCCGTCGTGATCGTCGCGCGGGCGCTCCAGGGCGCCGCCGCCGCAGGCGTGCCCCCAACCGCTCAGGCGCTGCTCGCCGCACGCGCGGGGAATGCGCGTGCGGGCCGCGCCGTCAGCGGGATGATGATCGCGGTGGCGCTGGCCACGCTGGGCGGCCCCGCGCTGGCGTCGCCGCTCGCGGCGCTCGGCGGCTGGCGTGTGGTCGCGGTTGTCCTCGGCGTGCTGCCCGCTGCGGCTGCGGCGCTCGTGTGCGCGCCGCTGTCCTCGCGTGTCACCGAGGCGCGGGCCAGGTTGCTCGTCTCGCGAGCGCTCGTGCGCGGCTGGCTTTGCTCCACGCTCGTCCTCGCCGCCTACTGGACGATCCTCACGCGCTGGAGCTCGATCGCACACGGCGCAGGTTTCAGCTCGGACCTCTCGGCGGTTCTGCCGGTAGCCGGCGCGGCGGGGATCCCGCTCGTGCTGATCGCCGGGCGCAGCGCCGACCGGCGCGGACCACGCACGGCGATGGTGCGGACGATGACACTCGGAGCCTCCGGCCTGGCACTCGCCGCGCTGGCCCACTCGCAGCTGCTCTTCCTCGTCGGCGCGTGCGCCGCCCTGGCGCTCTACTGGGCCTACCTGCCCGTGGTCAGCGTGCAGATCCAGCGCAGCGCGCCTGCGTCGGCGCGCGCGACGGCGGCGGGCGTCCTCTACTCGTCGATGTGGCTTGGCGCGGCGCTCGGCGGCCTGGCGGCGGTCGCGGCCCCGGATTGGCGCTTCGTGGTCGGGGGCGCCGCGCTCTGCTGGGCGGCCGCGGGCGTGGTCGCGAGCGGCTTTCTCCGGCAGCCCGCCGCGCCATGATGTCGACCGTGGCACTGGCCCGGACGACCACCGTCGACGCACTTGCGGATGCCCTGCGCGAGCGGATCATGGGCGGTGAGCTCGATCCCGGCGAGCGCCTGATCGAGCGCGACCTGGTTGAGCGCTACGACGTCGGCCGCGGCACGGTGCGCGCGGCGCTCCAGCGCCTCGAGCACGAGGGGCTCGTAACGGTCGAGACTCATCGCGGCGCGTTCGTGCGCCAGCTCGGCAAGCAGGCGCTGCGCGATCTGTTCGAGCTGCGCACCGCACTGGAGCTCGAGGCCGCCCACCGCGCGCTCGCGCGCGGTGACGGCAAGCTGCCGCCGAGCGTGCATGACGCAGTCGAGCGGCTCGCCGGGATCTGCGAGCACAAGCGGCCGTCGTGGCAGCGGATCGCCGACGCCCACCGCGACGTGCACGAGTCGATCGTGGTCGCGGGCGGCAGCCCCGGATCGAGGCGGCCTACCGGCAGCTGACCCAGGAGCTGACGCTGTTCCTGCTGGCGCTGCGCCCGGTGTGGTCGCCGGCCGAGATGGCAGAGCACCACCGCAGGCTGGTACGCGAGCTCGAGATCGAGGGGCCGCCGGCGCTGCGGCGCCACCTGGAGGAGGGCGAGGCGGCGGTGGTGGAGGGGCTGGTGGGGTAGGGCCGCCGGCCCGCTCTGCCGCCCGCCGCGCTCTGCCGCCCGCCTTCCCCTCGCTGCGGTTTGGAAACTGCCTCGGCCAAGGGGTGGCTGGAGTGGCGGGGGCGTTCTCCCGCCGGCCATCTCGCTCCCGCCGCCGGCTTTGCCCTCGAATGCGCCGCAACCGTCAATAACTGTCGCTATGCGACACCAATTGACGGTTGCTCCCGAAAACCCAGCCGCTTCGTTCAATAGTTCCCGCTATGCGGGAGCAATTGAACGTTGCTCCCGGACAGCGAGACCAAGAGCGGCCTCGCGAGCGAGCACCGATCCCTCTTGGTTGCCCAACGGAGGGTCGGTGCTCGCGAACCACGGCGCTCGAGCCCTCACGCGTCGGCGGAGAGCGCGCCGGCCCTAGCACCCCAGCGCCCGCAGCCTCCTGCGGTAGACCTGCATCGAGCTGTGCGTCATGTCCCCGTGTGTCTGCGTGCGCAGGCGGGCGACGTTCTCGTGGTGGTAGGGCGAGGACAGGCTCTCGTTGTGGCCGATCACGTTCTTCAGCGCGATCCGGTAGTGACAGCGCAGATACGCGGTCAGGCGCAATGACGCCGCCAGCTCGCGCGAGTTGCCGAGCACGTCGGAATCGCGGTAGCCGGCGTGCTCTATTCCGATCGCGGTGTAGTTGAGCCCAACGGTGTGGCGGCACATGATCCGCAACGAGACGAGCTGGTAGATCGCGCCGTTGCGATCGACCACGAAGTGCGAGCACGTACCGGGCAGCTCGTGAAGCTCTGAGTCGGGCACGTCCGGTACGAACGTGTTGCGGGTTGCCGCGGCGCTCGGCGCCACCGCGACGTGCTCGACGATCACGCGCGGCTTCGTCAGCCGGTACGAGTCGATCCCGTAGTGGCGCTGCGCGTAGGCGCGCATCTCGTGCTCGCGCTTCGGTGGGAACGGGATTCGCCACTGGTGGATCGCGGGCGGGGAGAACGCGATCAGCGCCATGACGAGGGCCGTCATCTGCGCTCAGTCGATCTGGATGCCGTGCTGGGTGAGCTCGAAGTAATGCGTCAGATCGGTCTGGTCGCCGACGTGCAGGAACCACGACAGCGACACACCGGCCGTCTTGTCGGGATTCGGGTCGGGGTTGGCCTCGACCTTGAAGTCCGCGACCGTGGAGTCGCGCGCGTACTTGAAAGGCATCTTCAGCCGCTGGAGCAGGCGCAGCGGCTTACCCGTGTATTCGTTCAGGTATAGCGGGATCGTTGCCTTCTTAGGGCCGCTCGCCTTCGGCGTCGAGAGCACCAGGCGGTACGGCACGCCATGCACCGTGGTTTCGGCGGCGGTCACGACCTGGTCGCCAGCCTTGGGCGGCGGTGCATTGTTGATCACCGTCGTCTGGCCGCCGGCGGGCAGCTTGCCGGCGCTGCTGTCGCTGCTGTTGTTCGTGCCGCCACCGCCGCCGCTGACGAGTGCCGCGATCACGCCCGCCACGACGATGACCGCACCGGCGATGACCCACGGCCGCTTGCTGCGCATGCGCATCCGCGCTGCGGTCGCCGCTGCGGGCGTGGCAGCAGCCTTCGAGGTGACCGTCGGCGCATCTGCAACCGTGCCCGGTGCGGCCTCGCCACGGGCGACGCTGCGCTCGGGGTCGGCCAGGCTGCGGTGCTCCGAGGCGGCCAGAGCGGCGCGACCGAGGTCGCCGGCCGACAGGTACCGCTTCGTCGGCTCCTTCGCCATGCCGCGCCAGACCACGTCGTCGAGCGCACCCGGCAGCCCGGGCACCGAGTCGGACGGCCGCGGCGGGTCGTCGTGCACGTGGGCGAACAGCTTGGCCATCTCGCTCGGCTTGTCGAAGGGGACGTGCCCCGTGAGCAGGTGGTAGAGCACGCAGGCGAGTGAGTAGACGTCGGTGCGCGCGTCGACCGAGCCACCCTCGACCTGCTCGGGCGCCACGTAGTCGACGGTGCCGACGAGCTGCCCGGTCTTGGTCATCGCGCTTCCGGATGCGGCGCGCTTGGTCAGGCCGAAGTCGGTCAGGTAGACGTGGTCCTGGGCCGCGAGTAGCGCGTTTGCCGGCTTGACGTCTCGGTGGACGAGCCCGGCAGCGTGGGCGGCGTCAAGGGCGGCGGAGATCTGACTGACGAAGCGCGCGGCGCGGATCGGCTCGAGGCGGCCCTCGCGGTTCAGCAGCGACTTCAGGTCGGTGCCGTCAACGAAGCGCATCGCCAGGAACAGCGTTCCGTCCTCGTCGCCGGCTTCGTAGACCGGGATCACGTTCGGGTGCTCGATCGACGCGGCCAGCCGTGCTTCCCGCTGGAAGCGCGCGCGGAACTCCTCGTCGTGCGCGAAGGCGGGCGCGATCAGCTTGAGGGCGACGGTGCGGTCGAGCCCGAGCTGCGTTGCGCGGTAGACCACACCCATGCCGCCTTCGCCGGCCACCGATTCGATGCGGTAGGGCCCGAACTGCGACCCGGGCGCGAGCTCGGCCATGGCCCCCTTATACCGCGGATTCGAGCTGGGCGAGCAGCTCCGGCACGGTCCGCTCGGGCGGTTGCCCCGTCACGAGACGCTCCGCCGCGCGGCGTCCGCCGAGCGCGCGCAGGCCGTTATCGCCGTGTTCGGCGGCAAAGGCGGACACCGCGGCCAAGCGCCGCATGCGTGCACGAGCCGCGGGGAGATCGAGCTGTTCGCGATGCGCTGCGAGCGCATCGACGAGCTCCTCGACGCCCGTCGCGGGCGGCAGCGACGAGACCGCCACCACCGGCGTGTCGCGCGCCCCGACCGCGCGCAGCGCGGCCGCCAGGTCGCGGCGCGTGCGCATGGCGGCGTCGCCCATGTCGGCCTTCGTCACGACCAGCACGTCGGGCACCTCCATGATCCCGGCCTTCAGGAACTGGAGCGTGTCGCCGGAGCCCGGTTGCACCACCACCGTGACCGTGTCGCAGAGCTCGGCCACATCGGTCTCCGACTGGCCCACGCCGACCGTCTCCACGACCACCACGTCGAACGCCGCCGAGAGAGCCTGAGCCGCGTCGCGCGTGGCCTCCGCCAGCCCACCGAGGCGGGTGCCGGCCGCGGTGGAGCGGATGAGCACGGCGTCGTCGTGCGGGTCGTGCTGGATCCGGATGCGGTCGCCGAGCAGCGACCCGCCCGACACCTTCGACGACGGGTCGACGGCGAGCACGGCGACCGAGCTGCCCGACGCTCGCCACAACGGCAGCAGCGCCGAGAGCAGGGATGACTTGCCAGCGCCCGGCGGCCCGGTCAGGCCGATCAGGTGGGAGCGCGGCTCGGTGCCGACCGCCGCGAGCAGCTCGCGAGCGGACTCGCGTCCACGCGGCGTGCGGTTCTCGATCACGTTCAGCGCTGCGGGCGCGGCGCTGCGATCACCCGCGTGCAGCCGCCGCCCGAGCTCCGTGCCGTCAGGCAGCTGCCGCAGCTCCGTGCCGCTCGGCCACCAGGTCGACGATGTCGGACATCATCTGCGTGACCTGGAAGTCCTTCGGCGTGTAGACGCGCGCGACGCCTTGTTCGAGCAGCTTCTTCTCGTCGGCCACCGGGATGATCCCGCCGACGATCACCGGTACGTCCACGCCGGCCTCGTCGAGCGCCGTGATCACGTCGGGGATCAGCTCCATGTGCGAGCCCGACAGGATCGACAGCCCAACCACGTGCACGCCCTCGTCGACGGCCGACTTGGCGATCTGCGACGGCGTCAGGCGGATGCCCTCGTAGACCACGTCGAAGCCGGCGTCGCGCGCGCGGACCGCCACCTGCTCGGCGCCATTCGAGTGACCGTCGAGCCCGGGCTTGCCGATCAGGATCTTCAGCCGGCGGCCGAGCGATTCGGAGACGCGCTCGACCTTCTCGCGCAGCTCGGCGAGCGCCTCGTTGCCGGCCGCCGCGGAGGCGTCGGCCACGCCGGTCGGCGCGCGGTACTCACCGAACGCGCTGCGCAGCGCCTGCGCCCATTCGCCGGTGGTCACCCCCGCCCGGGCGGCCTCGATCGATGCGGGCATGATGTTGATCGATTCGTCGCGTGCGGCCTCAGCGAGCGTGGCAAGCGCTGCCTGCGCGGCATCCTCGTCGCGCTGTGCGCGCCACTCCTCGACGGCGGCGATCGCGGACGCCTCGACGCCTGGGTCCACCGTCATGATCCCGCCGTCGTCCCCGCCCGCGAGCGGTGACTCTTCGGTGGAGGTGTAGATGTTCTGGCCGATCACCTTGAGCTCGCCGCTCTCGATCGCCGCGACGCGCTCGCGGTGGGACTCGACCATCTGCGTCTTCATGTAGGCCACGGCCTCGACCGCGCCGCCGTGCTCGGCGACGACCTCCATCTCGGCGCGGGCGCCCCCGACCAGCTCGGCCACGAGCCCGTCCATGACCTTGGAGCCTTCGAAGATGTCGGGGTAGTCGAGCAGGTCGGTCTCGTAGGCCAGGATCTGCTGGATGCGCAGCGACCACTGCTGGTCCCACGGGCGCGGCAGGCCGAGCGCCTCGTTCCACGCCGGCAGCTGGAGCGCGCGAGCGCGGGCATTGCGGCCCATGGTGACCGCTAGCGCTTCGAGGACGATGCGGATGATGTTGTTCTCGGGCTGCGACTCGGTCAGGCCGAGCGAGTTGACCTGCACGCCGTAGCGGAAGCGCAGCATCTTCTCGTCGGTGACTCCGTAGCGCTCGCGGCCGATCTGCTCCCACAGCTCGGACATCGCGCGCAGCTTGGCGTGCTCCTCTACGAACCTGATGCCCGCGTTCACGAAGAAGGAGATGCGGCCGAAGACGCGCGGGAAGGTCTCGTCGTCGACGCGATCGCGGACCCGGTCGAGCACAGCGATCGCGTTGCAGAGCGCGTAGGCGATCTCCTGGACCGGCGTGGCGCCGGCCTCCTGCAGGTGGTAGCTGCAGATGTTGACCGGGTTCCAGCGCGGCACCTCGTCGACGGTGAACGCGATCATGTCCGCGATCAGCCGCATCGAGGGCTCGGGTGGGAACGCGTAGGTGCCGCGCGAGAGGAACTCCTTGAGGATGTCGTTCTGGGTCGTGCCCGAGAGCTGGCTGCGCTCGACGCCGTTGTCCTCACCCGTGACGATGTAGAGCGCGAGCAGCCACGCGGCCGTGGCGTTGATCGTCATCGACGTGTTCATCTCGCCGAGCGGGATGCCGTCGAGCAGCGTGTGCATGTCGCCCTTGTGCGCGATCAAGACGCCGACCTTGCCGACCTCCCCGCGCGAGAGCTCCTGGTCGGGGTCGTAGCCGGTCTGGGTCGGCAGGTCGAAGGCGATCGAGAGCCCGGTCTGGCCCTTTTCCAGGTTCTTCCGGTAGAGCGCGTTCGACTCGTGCGCCGTCGAGTGGCCCGCATAGGTGCGGAACACCCAGGGACGATCTGGCTCCGGGAGGCGGTGGGTCACCCGGCGGATTCTAGGGCGGGTGACTAGCGCTTCGGGGTCGCCAGGTAGCTCTTTGGCGCCTTCACCGTGATCGACCTGTTCTTCACGAAGTCGCGCACCGTCACCTTGCCCTGAGTCACCCGAGTGAGGGTTCCGTCGCAGCGGTCTGCGGTCAGCCAGGTGGTGCCTCTGATCGTGGCCGAGGAGTAGCGGCCTTTGGTGCGGAACAGGCCCTGTCCGGAGCTCCAGAGGTGGCGGATCGTCTTGTTCGCCTTGACCTTCTTCCGCGCCAGGCCCGCCTTCTTGCCCTTGGATGCGCCAAGCGCGGGGCAGACGGAGAACTTGCCGCCGTAGAGGTTGGCCTCGGTGAGGCCGCGGGCCACCTTCCGCTGGAAGATCTGGAAGACGCCGCCGTAGAAGTCGGCGGTCTGGATCTTGTTGCGCGCGTCGATCGTCCGCAGCCGGAGCCGGCCGTGGCGCGCATCGATGATCGAGTGGAACGGGACGAGCTCCGGCTGAATCAGCCGCACGAACTTCGACGTGCCCGGGAACCGGATGAGCACCCGTCCCGACACGGGCTCCGCGTCAGCGAACTTGGTGAAGACTGGGAGCGGCGCGGCCGCAGGCACCGGATCGGCGCCGGGCGGGGTGACCACGGCGGCGGCCGCAGGTGGGGTGGGGGCTGCCTGGATGACGCCGCTGGCCGGGGAGGTCGACTGGTCCGAGCCGGCCGGGTTCACCGCGGTCACGCGCGACCGCAGCGTGTGGCCGGCGTCCGCGCTCGTCGCGGTGTAAGTCGGGCCGGTCGCTCCGGGGATCACCACGCACGCGGCACCCGCCGTGTTGCAACGCAGCCACTGGTAGCTGAACGTGATCGGCAGCGTCCCGCCCCAGACGCCCTGCGTGGCGGAGAAGGTCGCGCCCTCCATGGCCACGCCGCCGCTGTCGATCGTCGGCGTCCCGGCGGCCTCTGGGGCGACCGTCTCGCAGTCGCCGCCGAGGGTGTCGATCGGGTCGGCCTCGATCAGGTCGGCACTTCCGCCGCAGCCGATCGTGTTGGCGACCGAGTTGCGGAAGTTGAGCGTGTCGGCAAACGGGCTTCCCACGAAGGCCTTGAACCCGGACAAGGTGTCGCTCCCGGCGCCCGCGCCGCTGGTGGTGCCGGTCGCGCTCGTGTAGGTCACCGTGACTGCAGCCGGCGCATTCGCGAACGTCAGCGTGTCGTTACCGCCGCCGCCGTTCAGCACGTTCGCGGCGGCGTCGCCCTCGATCGTGTCGGTCCCCGGCGAGCCCGTCAGGTTCTGGATGCCGGTGTAGTTGTCCGTGCCGGATGGCGTGGTCGCGCTGCCGTTCATGAGCGATGCATCGATCGGGCCCGTCACGTCGCTGTAGCTGACGGTGTTGCTTCCTCCACCACCGGTGAACGTGTCGCCGCCGCCGGCGCCGTTGAACGTGTCGTCGCCTGCGCCGCCGTCGAAGATGTTCGCGTTGCCGTCGCCGGTCATCGTGTCGGCGAAGCTCGTGCCGGTCACGTTCGGCACGTCGTAGAGGGTGTCGCTGCCGTCGGGCTTGGACACCGCAAGCTCCGACGTGTACGGGAAGGGCGGCGGCGAGGAGGACGCTGCGACCGTGATCCCCGCGCTCTTGGTCGAGTAGTCGCTTGTGTCGATGTCGCCGTTTGTCAGATCGTCCTGGATCGAGTCGAAGCCCGGGCCCGTGTCGTAGGTGTCGGCGCCGGTGTCGCCCTGCATGTTGTCGTTGCCGGCGCCCGAGCTCATGACGTCGTCGCCATCGCCCCCGATGATCTGGTTGTCGAGTGAGTTCGCCGTCAGCGTGTCCGCGAACGGCGAGCCGTCGATCGACTCGACGTTCGTGATCGTGTCGGTGCCGATCGTGGCGCCGGTGGCCTGACCCGTCGTGAGGTTGACCGTCACTGGCGCGCCTGCGATTGCGTAGTCCGCGTAGTCGCCGCTGTCGGTGGCGCCGACGTAGACGCCCGCGCCGCCGTCGAGCGTGTCGTTGGTCGGCGAGGTCGACAGGAGGTCGTCCCAGTCGTTGTCCCCGTTCAGGTGCGCGGTGGTGGTCGTGAGGTTCTCGAGCCCATCGTTGCCATCGCCCCCGTTGGCGACGATCAGGGTCACGCCCGCCGAGTTGCAGTCGACGATGAGCGAGGTGACGGTGGAGCAGCCGGTGCCAGCGGTCACCGTGGTTCCGCTGTTGCCCTCCGTGACGCGGATGGTGCCCGCGGCAGGCACGGTGAACGAGATGAAGTTCGTTTCGGCGCCCCCGTTGTAGGTCAGGGTGGCGCCGGACACCGAGGCGGTGCCGCTCGCGGTCGCGACCGCCGGGAAGGCGCATGCGAGCAGCACGAGTGCCGCGCCGAGGAGCGCGCGACGTACGTGAACTGGCGACCCCATTCGCCTACATGGTGACTTCGGGGCTCCCAAAAGGGGGAATCTTTCGCTTGTAGGGTCCTTCGGGTGCCGCGCTTGATCGACGTGAACCACCTGGGCCGCGACAGGGTCATCGGCTCCTGGCTGGTCGACGGCATGCTGATCGATCCCGGCCCCGAGTCGAGCGTGGACGCGCTGCTCGCGGGACTCGGGGACGAGCAGCCGCGCGCGCTGCTCCTGACGCACATCCACTTCGACCACGCGGGCGCGAGCGGCGCCCTGGTGGAGCGATGGCCCGGCCTTCCGGTCTACGTGCACGAGCGAGGCGCGCGGCACATGGCCGACCCGGAGCGCCTGGTGGCGAGCGCGCGCCAGATCTGGGGTGAGGACTTCGACCGCCTCTGGGGCCGCGTGATCCCGGTGCCCGAGCAGAACCTGCGCGTCCTGGCGGGCGGGGAGAGCGTCGAGGGCTTCGACGTCGAGTACGTGCCCGGGCACGCGAAGCACCACGTCGCCTACTTCCACCGCGACAGCGGTCACGCCTACGTGGGCGACATGGCCGGCGTGCGGATCCCGCCGTCCGAGATCACGCGCGCACCGACGCCGCCGCCGGACATAGACGTCGAAGCATGGCTCGACTCGGTCGACCGGATCGCCGCCCGCCGCCCGAGCGCGGTGGTGCTGACGCACTTCGGGCGCGTCGAGGACGTCGACGGCCAGCTAGATGCGGTGCGTGAGGCGCTTCGCTTCCAAGCGGAGCTCGCGCGCGAGAAGAGCGAGGACGAGTTCGTGGCGATCATGGACGAGCGCGCGCGTGCGGCGATCGACGACGCGACCGGCCAGCGCCTGTTCGATGCCGGCAACCCGCACGACTTCTACGCAGGCCTGCGCCGCTACTGGGACAAGGTCGCGGCGTGACCTCGATCACCGAGAAGCCGCGCACGGGCGGTCCGGACAGCGGCGTCGGTGGCGCATGGCGCGTGATCGTGCTGAACGACGACCACAACACCTTCGACCACGTGGCGCGCACGCTCGCACGCGTGGTGCCCGGCGTGACGATCGAGCAGGGCTACTCGCTCGCTGATCGCATCCACAACGCGGGCCAGGCCGTCGTCTGGAGCGGATCGAAGGAGGTCGCGGAGCTCTACTGGGAGCAGCTGCACTCAGCCGGGCTCACGATGGCGCCGCTGGAACAGGGCTGATGTAAAGCAGGTTTACCCAGCTGGTCACACAGGGTTCACAAATCCGCTGCAAATACAGGGAATCCTTTGCGGTATGGAACACATCCAGCCTGGTCGCACGGATGTTCACTTCCACCTCCTGCCGGGCGTCGATGACGGCCCGGTGACGATGGAGGACTCCCTGGAGCTGGCGCGGCTCGCAATTCGCGACGGAACTCGAACCGTCGTCGCCACGCCTCACATCCGCCGCGAGTACCTCGCCGACCCCGGCGAGGTTCGTCCTCGTGTCGCGGAGCTCCAGGATCGGCTTCGGATCGAGGGCATCCCGCTCTCGGTCCTTCCAGGCGGCGAGCTCGATGCCGAGATGGTGGGGTCCCTCACCCAGCCCGAGCTCGACGCGATCGCGGTCGGACCGGAAGGCGGCCGCTGGCTGCTGCTCGAGGCTCCGTTCGACGGGCTTCAGGGCCTGGTGGACGCATCCGCGGAGCTGCGCGCCCGGGGCTTCGGAATCGTCCTCGCCCACCCGGAGCGCGCCGCGGGCGTGCTGGTCAGCGGCTGCCGCCTGCTGCGCGCCGAGCTCGCGGCCGGATGCCTCGCGCAGGTGTCCGTCTCGTCACTCAGTGGCGCGCACGGGCACGAGGCACAGGTCTCGGCGTGGGCGCTGGTCGACCAGGGCCTGGCGCACGTGCTGGCGAGCGACGCGCACTCGCCGCGCCGCGCGCCCTGCCTGGAGGAGGGCATCGACCGCCTGCTGGCGGGCGGCTCAACGTTCGCAAAGACGCGCCGCCTGGTCGACTTCAACCCGCGCGAGCTGGTCGCGGAGGGCATGCCAAAGCGGCTGGCACTGGCCGCCTAAAAGGTCGCGCCACAACCTAAAGACGGGGCCAGGCCCCGTCTTTAAGTTTTGTTCGGTAGCCAGTCTGCGGGCAGCGCTGCGGGGATCCGGCCACCCGGGTCTGGCGCGATGCGCTCGGCCCACGCTGCCAGCGGCCGGCCGGCCATTAGCGGCGTCAGTTGGTCGAAGGCCATCAGCAGCCGCACGCTCGTGGCGATCTGATAGTCGGCGGCATTCGGCTCCGCGCCGCCGATGACGCCGCGCGCGAGCAGGCCGTCCACGTGGTCGAGCAGCTCGGGCAGGCGCTCGAGGTCGGCGCGGACCGCCTCGGGTGAGGCCTTGTTGATCTTCTGCTCGGCCCACACGATCGGCCCCGCCGTCGCAACGGCCACCGATGTGGGCAGCCCGAGCTTGTAGCCCTCCATGAAGCCCTTGAGGTCCGAGCGGTCGCGCCCGAGCGCGAACCACGCCAGGCGCCGCGGCACCGACTGGAGCTGCTCGTCGCCCCAGCGCTCGGCGTCCTCGACCTCGGCACGGTTCGCCGTCGGGAACAGCGGCGGCTCCGGCTGGAGCTCGTCCAGGAAGCGCGAGATCTGGCGCGTGCCCTGGACCTTGCGGCGGTCCACCTTCAGCGCGGGCACCGTCCGCGACGGGAAGCCCATCGCCTTCAGGATCGGGATGTGCATGGCCGTGATCAGGTCACGGCGCTTGTACGGGAGCCCCTTGCGCTGGAGCATCAGCTCCGCGGTCGTGGACGGGTGCGAAGCCGGGATTACGTAGAGGGTGGTGCTCAAGCTGCCTCGATGTCGTCGATCTGGTCGGAGATGAAGCCCCAGCCGACGTTCTCGAACCAGACGGGCAGGATCGGCACCTGGTAGAGGCCTCCGCAGCGCACGCGCGCTTCGGCGATCTCGTCGGCCAGCCAGTAGCGGTCGAAGTCCAGCTTGCTCTCGAAGACCGCCACCTGCATGAAGCTCAGCGGATCGTCCTTCGAGCGATTCCAGGCCCAGGCCTTCGCGCCGTAGTGCGTGGCTGCCTCGGCTGCCGGGCGCCAGGCCTCCTCGAGCCGGTCGCCGCGGAAGGGGTTGGCCACCCAGTTGATGACCACCATCGAGAAGCGGCCCTCGAACGGACCCTTGGCGCCACCGGCGCCCGCCATCAGTTGCCAACCTCCGCGTAGATCGCTCCCGGGCCCTCGGTGTTCTTGCCGAGGCCTTCCTTCTCGGCACCGACCAGGATCGAGATCTTGCCGAGATGCTGGTTGTCCAGCATCCACTGGTGGGCCTGCGGGACACCGTCGAAGCCGAGCGTCTTCCACAGCACCGGGCGGACCACGCCGTCCTCGATCAGCCGGTTCGCGCGCATGCACTCGTAGGCATTCGCGAAGTGCGAGCCGATGATCGACTTCTGGCGCATCCAGAGGTAACGCACGTCGAAGTCGAGGTTGTAGCCCGTCGTGCCGGCGCAGATGACGACCTTGCCGAACGGCTTGACCGTGAAGACCGACGTCGGGAACGTGGCCATGCCGACGTGCTCGAAGACGATGTCGGGCTGCTCGCCGAGGATCTCCTTGACCTTCTTGGAGAACTGGCGCGAGACGCCGAAGCGTTCCTTCTCTTCCTCCTTCGACTCGCCGCCCTTGCGCATCATGCCCGCGAAATCGTTGCGGTTGATGTAGTCGACGGCGCCGAGCTTCTTGACCAACTCGCCCTTCTCGTCGCCTGAGACGACGCCAACGCAGTCGACGCCGGCCGCCTTGCAGAGCTGCACTGCGAACACGCCGAGGCCACCGGCGGCGCCCCATATCAGTGCGGTCTGGCCGGCCTGCATCTCGCAGCGGGTGACCAGCATGCGGTAGGCGGTGAAGTAGACCAGGCCGTACGAGGCCGCCTCTTCCCAGGTCAGGTTCTGCGGGCGCGGCAGCAGCTGCTGCGCCTGCACCTTCGTGAACTGCGCGAACGAGCCCCAGGTGGTCTCGTAGCCCCAGATCTTCTGCGACGGGGCCGCCAGCGGGTCGAGGCCATGGACCTCGGGGTCCTCGTAGGAGGCCTGGTTGCAGTGCACGATGACCTCGTCGCCGGGCTTCCAGCGGGTCACGCCCTCGCCGACCTTCCAGACGATTCCCGAGGCGTCCGAGCCGCCGATGTGGTGGCCGAACTCCGGGTGGTCGGCGTAGCCGAAGACCGAAACCGGCTTGCCGAGTGCGGCCCAGACGTTGTTGTAGTTCACGCCTGCGGCCATCACGCGCACGATCACTTCGAACGCGCCCGGCTCGGGCACCTCGATCTCCTCGAGCTGGAAGGCGTCCAGCGGCTGGCCCTCGCGCTCCTGGCGAATGACCCACGCCGCCATCGTCTCGGGGAGCGTGCCGGGCTCCGTGTCCACGCTCGCCACGTTCGTCACATCAATAGCCATCTGTTCTCGAAATCTCCTTAGCCGACGGGGCCGCGGAGATTAGTGGGCCAGACCCCAACCACACTGCGAGGGCACGCGTCAGTGCCCAGCGCGCTTGGCGCGCGGCTTGGCCAGGTAGCTCTTGCCCTTGCGGACGATGATCCTCTCGTGGCGGACGAAGTCGCGCACGGCCACCTTCCCGGCGGTAACCCTGGTGAGCGTGCCGGGACAGCGGTCGTCGGTCAGCCAGGTGGTGCCGCGGATCGCCGCCGACGAGAAGCGACCTACGGTCTGGAACGCGCCGTTCCCCGAGCCCCAGAGGTGTCGGACCGAGCGCTTGGGGCTGAGCCGCCGGCGCGCGATGTGCACCTTTGGCGCACGCGGGCAACCCTTGAAGTTGCCGCCTGACAGCAGCAGGCTGGCGAGCGCGGTTGTGGCCTTGCGCTGGGTGATCCTGAACAGCCCTTCGTAGAAGTCGGCCGTGTCGAAGCCGCCATGCCCGTTGTCGATCGTGATCCGCACGCGCCCCTTGGTGGTGTCGATCAGCGCGCCGACCCTCACCTGCGTGGGGACGGTGAGCGGCACGAAGCGCTTTGCCCCGGGGACCTTCACCCGCACGGGCGGCTTGACGAGCGCGATGTTGACCGTCTGTCCCGCGATCGGATCGGGCAGGCCCGGCACCGGCGGCAGCGGCACGATGCCCGGGAGCGCGGATGGAGCGGCGTCGACGTTCAGCGCGCGTGTCGAGCTCGTGCTGTTGGCGCCGCTGTCGAGCATCGTGATCGTCGCGGTGTAGGCGCCCGCCGCGTCATACGCGTGGCTGACGCTGTTCGAGACGCTCGCCCGCGCCCAAGCCGGGCCGCCAAAGCGGGTACGAGCGAGCACGCGCCCGTGCGCGACGGGCGAGCCGTCGCCGAAGTCGACCGTGAAGGTGACCGGGCCCCAGGCGTCCGAGCCGGCGACCTGGAACACCGCAGGCTGGCCGGCAACCGCTCCAGCCGGCGGGGTCACGCTGTCGATCGTCGGTGCGACGGCGTCGTAGACGGAGGTGTAGGTGATCCCGTCGCCGCCGGTCCACGTCGCGATCAGATAGCCGTCCGGGTCGGTCACGATCTCCGGATCGACCGAGCCCGCCGGGCCGTCAGGCGCGGCGCCGTAGGTGGTGGCTCCGGCCGCTCGCGTGAAGACGTGCGACCCGTCGCAGTTGAACGAGATCGTCGCGGTGTCGACCGCGTCGAAGCTGACCGCTGGGGGACCGGGCGACTGTAGGCACGTCGTTGATCCCAGCTCGTCCGGCGGCGCCGACCACACGTTTGATCCCGCCGATCGCGTGGAGGCGCGGACCGAGTAGGACGGGTCGCCTCCCGACGACGTGGCGAACAGGAATGCAGCCTGAGCGTTGCCGGAGGAGTCGAGGGCGAGCCCCGCAAGCGGCGCGGCGGCCGAGGAGTCGGTGCTTGGGACGACCTGTGCCGTGGAGTCCCAGGCCGCCGGATAGGCGGCGCGGCTCCACGCGTCGAGCTCGTAGGCGCCGCCACTGAGCGTCAGCGCGTCGAGCACGGTGGCGCGGTCCTGCCCGTCGAACGCCAGCACCGGGGTGGCGGGTGAGGCCCCAGCGGTCTCTGCGAACAGCGGCGTCTCCGTCCAGGTGCTCGCGGGCGGTGGCGCGCGCGTGGCCACGGACACCCCGCCCGTGTTCCCAAAGGCGGACTGGTAGGCCCACGCCACGACGGCGTCGCCCGAAGGCCCGATCGCCAGCGTGAATCCGGGCGTGTAGACCGCCGCGTTGGCCTTCACCGTCTCGCGCGCTGCCGGCCAGGTCCCGTCGGCGGCCTGGGTCTTCGCGATCAGGTCGGTCGAGCTGGTGGCGTCGTCGTATTCGAACCAGGCGGCGGTGACCCGGCTGCCGGGCCCGAGCGCCACGGCCGGATCGAAGTGCTGCTCCGATTCGGCGTCCACGGGCTGCGCGGCGCCGAAGCCTGCGCCGGGAGGCGCGGTTGCGACCTCGAGCGTGTGGGTTCCGCTGGCGATCGTCTCCCAGACGGCGAGCGCCGTGCCATCGGGAGTGATCTGCACCTGGCTGCCGCAGCCGGTCTTGATCGGCGTGGTCCAATCTCCGCCCGGAACCCGTGTCGTCGCTTCCCCGGAGCGACAGAGGTCCTGGTCGCCCGTGACCTCCCAGTCCTCCCAGGCGAGCACCTGATCTCCACCGGCGCTGACCGCCAGGCGGGCGTTGTGGGCCGCGGTCGTCGCGGCTACCGGTGCCGGGGTGATGGCGATCGGCTGCGTCCAGCCCGCCGCCGCGGCTGCGGGCGCGCTCACCGCCGCGGCGAGCGCGACGATGCCGAACGCGGTCCGCGCGTTCACCTGTCGAGCTTCTCATGCCGCAGGCTCGTGCGCCAGGCACGGCGCCGCGGCAGCTATCGCGCGGCGAGTGGCTCGGCGGCGGCTTCGGGGTGGAGCTCCTCGGCCGGCCGCCGGACGGGCGCGCCGCGGCCCTTGATCAGCGTTGCGGCCAGCACCAGGCCCGCGACGACGACCGCAAGCGACAGCCGCAGCGAGCCCGCAAGCGCGTGGATGAACGCGTCGTGCGCGTAGGCGACCGTCTGCTTCGCATCGGCGCCCTTGCCCAGGTGTGCCGCCTGCCCGCTCGAGACAGCCTCGAACAGCTTGTCCGAGGTGGCCTTCGACGTGCCGTGCATCAGCTGGTCGAGCCTGTCGCTGAAGCGGCCCTGGAAGAGCGCGCCGGTCACGGCCACGCCGAGCGAGCCCCCGACCATGCGTCCCATCGAGAGGACCCCTGAGGCCACGCCGGCCTTCGTCACGTCCACCGCGTTCATCGCGGCCGTCGACATTGGCGACATCGTCAGCGCGATTCCGATGCCCAGGATCACGAAGCCGGGCAGAAGGGTGCCGTAGCCGCTCGTGTCGCTGATCTGCGACTGGAGGAACAGCGACACCGCCAGCAGGCTCAGGCCCGCGAGCATCAGCGGCTTCGGCCCGATCCGGTCGGCCAGCCGGCCCGCGATCGGCGCGATCGTGATGACCATGAGCGTGGACGGCAGGAAGCGAACGCCCGCCTGGAGCGCGCTGTAGCCGAGGATGTTCTGCATGTAGAGCGCCATGAAGAAGAACTGGGCGAGCATCGCGAACGAGATGACGATCGCGACGATGTTCGCCCCGGCGAACGTGCGCGACTTGAAGAACGTGAAGTCGACCATCGGGACGCGGCGCCGCGTCTCGATCACGGCGAACGCGACCGCGCCGACCACGGTGGCAATCGCGAGCCCGACGATCCGGCCCGAGCTCCAGCCCCAGCGGTTGCCTTCGATCAGAGCCAGGATGAGCGCTGTCAACCCGATTGACAGCGCCGCGATGCCGGGGAAGTCGATCGAGCGGTCCACCGTCTCGTCCCGCGAGTTGCGGGCCGCGAACAGGGTGATCGCCACGGCGCCGGCTGCCACGGGCAGGTTGAGGAAGAAGATCGCGCGCCAGGAGACGTACTCGGTCAGCGCGCCGCCGACCACCGGGCCGATCGCGAGCGCCAGGCCCGAGACGCCCGCCCAGGTGCCGATCGCCCGGCCGCGCTCCTCGGGCGGGAAGGCGTCGGAGATGATCGAGAGGGTCCCCGGCATCATGAACGCGGCGCCGACGCCCTGGACGGCGCGGCCGATCACGAGCAACTCCTGCGTGGGGGCGAAGCCGATCATCGCGCTCGACAGCGCGAACACGATCACACCGCCGAGGAACATCGTGCGGCGGCCGAAGATGTCGCCCATCCGCCCTCCGGTCACGAGCAGCACCGCGAACGTGAGCGTGTATGCGTTGACCGTCCACTCGAGCGACGAGATGCTGGCGTGCAGGTCGCGCTGGATCGACGGCAGCGCGACGTTCACGACCGTGTTGTCGAGCATGATCATGAACAGCGCGAAGCACATGGCGGCGAGCGTCCACCACTTGCGGTTGTCCTCGTTCAGGCGCAGGCGCTCGGTCATCGCTTGCCCCCGCAGAAGGCGACAACGTCGTCGCGGGCGAGAATCGGGTCGAGCGCCTTCGCGAGCTGTGCCTGCTCCTTGGCGCTCAGCGAGTCGACGAACTGCTGAAAGCCTGCGTGCCGCAGCTCGCGCATCCGCTGGACGAGCTTGCGTCCACTGGAGGTGAGCTTCAGGCGCTTGATGCGCCGGTCGCTCGTGTCCTCGGTCCTGTCGACCAGCCCGCGCTGCACCAGCTCGTCGGCGGCGCGGCTCATCGCGGCCAGCGACAGCCCGAGCGTCTCACCGAGCCGCTTGACGGAGACGGCGTCCTCCTCGTGGAGCCAGTGGAGCGCCTTCATCTGCGTGAAGGACAGCTCGAACTCGTGGCAGAGGTGCATCAGGTCGCGGCCGTGGGTCTGCATGAGGAAGCCCACGAACGCACCGAGCTGGCGCGTGAGGTCCTGATCGGTTGCTTGCGGTTGAGTAGCAGTTGCTTGCACGCATGCAAGTATTGCACACGCGCATGGGTTGCGTCGCGCAGCGTGGCGCTCTCCGCCGGCGGGTCCTTTCTCTCGTCCTGCGGCCTGCGCTGCTCTGCGGCCAGGTCTGCTCTCTGCCGCCCGCCCCGCTCTGCCGCCCACCGTCCCCTCGCTTCGGTTTGGAAACTGCTTCGGCCAAGGGGTGGCTGGAGTGGCGCTTGCGCTCTCACGCCGTCCGTTTCGCCCCCGCCGCCCGCGAAACGCGTCCCCCACAATCTTTTGGTCACTTTTTCCGGCTATGACCGGTCCAAATGACCAAAAGTCTCCTCAATGACCGGCGACTGTGACGCTAACCACCTATAGCGTGGTCGAGGTCACACTCGATGCCCGACTGGCACCTTCACCGCGAATAGCGGTCAACGTGCCACTCGATGCCCGCGAGTTTCACATTGAGCCGATATACGCGGCTCAATGTGAAACTCGCGACCAGGAGCGGCGCCGCGAGCGACGAGCGACAGCGCAACCAAGAGCGGCACCGCGAGCGAGCACCGATCCCTCTTAGTTGCCCAGCGGAGGGTCGGTGCTCGCGAACCACGCCGCCTGAGCCCTGGCGCTTCAGGCCACGACCCGCCGCCGCGTTATCGCCACTCCCGCCAGGCACAGCGCTCCTCCGGCCAGCGCCAGCGCCGGCGGTGACTCCGACAGCGCCAGCCATGCCAGCAGCACCGCCAGTGGGGGCACCAGGTATGTGAAGGCTCCCATCCGCCCGGCGCTCGTTCGCTTCAGCGCGTAGGCCCAGGTGGTGAAGCCGATCGCGGTCGGCACCAGGCCGAGGTAGACCACCCAGACGACCGCGGACGACGGCGCCGAGCCCACGTCGCTCACTAGCTTCGGCGCGAACGGCAGGCAGCCCACAGTCGCGACTACGCACGCGACCCACGTCACAGCCAGGCCGGAGGAGCGCTCCAACAGCGGCTTCTGTGCGATCACCCCGCCTGCGTAGGCGACCGCCGCCGCCAGGCACAGCGCCGTGCCGCCTGCCGAGTCGAGCCCGTGCTCGGACGTGGCTATCCCGATCAGGACCGCGCCCGCGAATGCGACGGCGCAGCCGGTGAAGAGGTTGCGCGGGAAGCCTTCGCCGAGCAGCCGGCCGGCCAGCAGCGCGATCAGGATCGGGCCGGTGTTGACGAGCATCGCGGCGGTGCCCGCGTCGACGTGGCGCTCGGCTGCGTTCAGCAGCACGTTGTAGGCCCCGAGCCAGAGCAGCCCGACAAGCGCGACGCGCGGCAGGTCCGCGCGGGCGGGCAGCGGCTCGCGGCGCGCGAGCACGAGCGCGCCGAGTGCCGTGGTAGCGATCAGCAGTCGACCCAGCGACAGCGCTCCGGGCGAGATGTGGTGGCCGGCGTCGCGGATCCCGACGAATGCCGAGGCCCACAGGCCGACCGTGACGAACGCCGCCACAAGCGCGAGGTCGGTCCGGGTGCGCGTGAGCGAAGCCACGAATCTTCAACGCCCGCGAAGAGTGAAACGTGAGGTCAGCCCGGCGCGGGTGAAACGTGAGGTCAGCTCGGGGTGACCGTGCGCCGTGAGGCGACGCCGAAGCGTTTCGTCTTCGCGCTCCAGGCGAGCGTCGTCTCGCGGTACGACGACGGGCAGCAGAGCTCGTCGCTGTCCTTCCACTGCGGCAGCGAGTAGACGAGCGACGGACCCGGGTTGACGCGCGCCTGACCGCGGTACAGACGCTGGTTGCGGTAGACGATCTGGAGGTCCGTGCCGGTCCCCGCGCTGAAGACGTAGAGCGCGACGATCCCGGCGGCGCCGCCCGAGTCGACGGTGATGACGGCGTCGTCCTTACCCTCGCCCGTGAGGTCGGCGAACATGACGTCGCTCGACACGAAGCCGCCCTTCTTGAGCGTGACCTTCACCGAGTGCGCGACCGACTTGGACGCCAGCAGCTTCTTGGTGAAGAGCGACTGGGCAGGTGTGAGCTTGGCCGACGCACTGCCGCCGAGCACGAGCGCGACGATCAGGAGCGCCGCGGCCGCCACGCCTGCCAGGCGCGCGATCAGGGCAGCAGGACCTTGTCCGACGCGCTCTTGCGCGCCTTGCCGATGACGAGCGTGGCCGGTGCGATCGACGTTGCGGTTGCGGCCTCCGAGCCGGCGATCACCTGGTAGCGGCCGGGCTTCAGCGTCTTCTGCAACTGCGCGGTGTCAAGCGGGTTGATCGGCCCGACGCGCTCCTGGATCCCGTTGCCGTCGAGAGTGAGCGTGCGCGACTGCGCGGTCTGGTTCGACACCGTGATCACGATCGGCCCGGCGCCGACCTTGTTGGGAGAGATCGTGACCTTCTCCTTCGTGATCACGCCCGTCAGCTGAAGTGGGACGGCTGGGCGCGGATTGTTCGCGAAATCCTTGCCTCCTCCGCATCCTGCGAACGCGAGCGCTGCCACGGCGCATGCCATGAGAACGCGGCGCATGCGCACGGTCTGTCGCATGACACTCATCCCTTGGGCGCCAGACTATCGCTAGCCGAACCAGACGGACGTCCGCCCCGCCACAAGCCTGTCAACCTCGCGCTGGATCTGACCGCGCACGCGTTCTGCGATCTCCTGCACCAGCGTGAGGTCCTCGGCGTCTTCGGGTCCATATGCACCTAGGTCAACGGGTTCAAGGAAGCGAATCTTGAACTTGGCCGGCAGATACATCGCGCCGGCCGCGAGACCGGTCCACGGGAACGCGTGGTTGATCGGGAAGTAGATGAGCCCCGTCAGGCGCTCGAGCGCGCGCACGTGCGCGAAGATCGGCATCGCCTCCTCGGCGCCCACCACCGCGATCGGGACGACCGGGACGCCGGCGCGCAGCGCGGTCTTCACGAACCCGCCGCGACCGAAGCGGCGCAGGCGGTAGCGCTGCCAGTACACCTTGCGCGAGCCCTTCTGCCCCTCGGGGAAGACCAGCGCGAGCCGCCCCTCGTCGCGGAGCAGGCGCTGCGCGTTCGCGGGGTGCGCAGCGACGAGACCGATCTTGTTCGTGATCATGCCGACGCCCGGGTAGCCCTTGAACCAGTGCTCGCCGAGCATGTAGACGGGCCGCGGCGACGGGTGCTCGTTGCGGATCGTCTGCATGATCATCGGCGCATCGGGGGGCAGCGCGCCGGAGTGGTTCGACACGAGCAGCGCGCCGCCGGTGGCCGGAACGTTCTCGACGCCCTGCTGCTCGACGCGGAACCAGTAGCGGTAGTAGAAGTCGAGGATCGGCTCGGCGAGCTTGAAGAACGCCTCGGAGCGGCCCCAGTCGTCGACGCTCCGCGAGGGGTCCTCGGCCGGGATGAGCTCCGAGCCCTGGTCGCGCTCGGGCGCTTCCGGCCGCGGGCGCGGGAACTCGTAGACGTCCGCGCGGGGGTCGAACTCGGGCTCGCCGGCGGCGCTCAGAACGGCAGCTCCACGACCGTGGCAGCCGCGCCGTCGTCTCCAACCTGCACGGAGTCGCCGGGGCCGGCCTCGCGCCGCACGAGCGCGAGCGCGATCGGGCCGAGGCTGGGGGAGATGCATGACGAGCTGATGCGGCCGAGCTCGCGCTCGGCGCTGCGCACGACCGCGCCGCGCTCGGCGGGCTCGGTCAGGCGCAGGCCGCGCAGGTGACGGTTGGGCTTGCCCTTGTAGTACAGGCGCGCGACCGTCTCCTGGCCGACGTAGCAGCCCTTCGTGAAGCTGATGGCGCGCTCGTTGATGCCGGCCTCCTGCGGGATCACGTCGTCGCCGAGCTCGTAGCCCAGCCGCGGGCGACCGGACTCGATGCGGATGATCTCGGCGGTCTGCTCGGAGGCCTCGGGCAGATCGGGGCGCTCGCCGATCACGTCGACGCCTTCGCTTGTGGCGACGTACAGGCCGAGCGCGCCGTCGGTGTGGGCGTGCTCTTCGGCCGGGGGAGGGTTGTCGAGCGCGTCGCGCGCGGCCGGGCCGATGACCGACCAGAGTGGGCGCTCGTCGGGCCGCGAATGGACGTCGCGGCCGATCGAGTAGACGCGCACCATGTGCTCCAGCACCGCCCGCGCCTGCGGCTCGGAGTCGATCAGGAACCAGTCCGCGCCGCGCAGGATCCGCATGTCGCAGCGGATCTTGCCCTTCGCCGTGAGCAGGGTCGCGTAGCAGCCCCCGCCGGGCTCGAGCGCCTCGACGTCGTTGGAGACCTGGCCCTGTAGGAAGTCGGCCACGTCGTCGCCCGTCAGCAGCAGACGCGCCCGCGCGGAGCGGTCCACCACCACGGCAGCGTCGCTGGCGAGCGCGTATTCGTCGGTAGCAACGGCCACGAACCGAGTCTAGGTGTCCCGTCTCCCGCCAAAAGTGACGACCGTCTTTCCGGGACTTCAATTTTCTTTAGCCTCGGCTAAACTTTGTTCTGGTGGGCAGACAAGACTCAATTTCCGCGGCGGTCGAGGACTACGCAAAGGCCATCTACGCCCTTCAGGTCGAGATCGCCGGCCCCGTGGCGAACGGGGACATCGCCGCGCGCCTTGGCGTCTCGCCGGCATCGGCCACCAACATGGTGAAGAAGCTCGACGGGCTCGGCCTGGTCGAGCACGTGCCCTATCACGGCGTCCAGCTGACGCAGGCCGGGCGCCGCGTCGCGCTCGAGGTGCTGCGCCATCACCGGCTGCTCGAGCTCTATCTCGCACAGTCGCTCGGCGTCCCCTGGGACCGCGTCCACGACGAAGCCGAGGTGCTCGAGCACCACATCTCGGAGGAGCTCGAGGAGCTGATCGCGGCCGCGCTCGGCAACCCGACGCACGACCCCCATGGCGACCCGATCCCAACGCGCGACCTCGAGCTGGTCGAGGAGAGCGCGAGCACGCTCGACTCACTCGAGCCCGGCGACCGCGGCCGCTTCACGCGCATCTCCGACAGCGATCCCGAGATGCTGCGCTACCTCGCCGGGCTGGGCATCGGCCCCGGCGATCGCTTCGAGATCGTGTCCAAGCACCCGTTCGGCGGCCCGCTGTTCGTCCGCTTCGCCGATCAGGAGCATGCGATCGGCGGCGGGCTTGCCGCCGCCATGCGCGTGGAAGTCCAGGTGAGCGCGTGAACCCACCGCCCGCCGACGCCGCAGCGATTCAGTCACCGCTCCAGAGGGTCCTCTCGCGCGGGCGCCTGAGCGGCCGGCTTATGCTGCTCGGCCCCGCGTTCGTCGCGGCTGTGGCCTACGTCGACCCCGGCAACTTCGCCACCAACATCGCCGGCGGCGCGAAGTACGGCTACCTGCTGCTGTGGGTCATCCTCGCGGCCAACCTGATCGCGATGCTGATCCAGAACCTGTCGGCGAAGATCGGGATCGCCACCGGCAAGAACCTGCCGGAGATCTGCCGCGAGCAATTCGCGCCGCACGTCGCGTGGGGGCTGTGGGTCCAGGCAGAGCTGATAGCGATGGCCACCGATTTGGCCGAGTTCGTCGGCGCAGCCATCGCGCTCAACCTGCTGTTCGGCGTGCCGCTCTTCGTGTCCGGGCTGATCACCGCGGTGGCCGCGTTCGGGATCCTTGCGCTCCAGAAGAAGGGCTACCGCACCTTCGAGGTGGCGATCGTGGCGCTGCTCGCCGTGATCCTCGCCGGCTTCCTGTACCAGACGCTCGTCGCGAAGGCGATCGCAAGCGACGTGCTGTCCGGGTTCATTCCGCGGCTCCAGGGCTCGGGGTCGATCCTGCTGGCCACGGGCATCCTCGGCGCGACCGTGATGCCGCACGTGATCTATCTGCACTCGGCGCTCACGCAGGACCGCATCCGCCCGCGGGACACCGCCGAGAAGCACCAGCTCCTTCGCTTCCAGCGAATCGACGTGACGATCGCTATGGGCATCGCGGGGATCGTGAACATGTCGATGCTGATCGTCGCCGCCACGCTCTTCCACAACTCGCCGCTCGAGAACGTGGACACGATCGAGGGTGCGCACGCAGGCTTCAAGGCGGTCGTCGGACCGGGCGCCGCGGTCGCGTTCGGGCTCGCGCTGCTCGCGTCCGGCTTTGCCAGCTCGAGCGTGGGGACATACGCCGGCCAGGTCGTGATGCAGGGCTTCATCGGCCGCCAGATTCCGCTTGCGGTGCGGCGCCTCGTCACGATGACGCCTGCGCTGATCGTGCTCGCGCTCGGGCTCGATCCGACGAACTCGCTTGTCATCTCACAGGTGGTGCTCTCGTTCGGGATTCCGTTCGCGCTGGTGCCCCTGGTGATGCTCACCAGCAAGCGCGAGATCATGGGCGAGCTGGTCAACCGGCGAGTGACGACTGTCGCGGCCTACGTGGTCGCCGGCTTCATCATCGCGCTGAACGGGTTCCTGCTGGTGCAGACGCTGGCGTAGTCTTGCCGCCGTGCCGCTCGCCGAGGAGTTCCAGAAGGTCATCGACTCGCTGCCGCCGGACTGGACCGCGCTCCAGTTCGACCTGCGCATCGACCAGGAGGACCGCTACGTAGAGCTGGCGCCGATCGTGGCCGAGGTGAACGCCTGGCCGCTGTCGAAGGCGGCCTACCACTGGCGCTACAACGTCGCGCGCGAGTTCGGGCACGCCGCCGCCGCGCAGTCGGTGCACGGCAACCTCGCGAAGCTGGACCGCGAGGGCATCACCGGCGTGATCGACGTGCGCGAGGTGCGCTCCGGCCGCGTGCCGGTCGAGCCGATGTGGGGCAGGCCCGAGTCGGTCCGCCGTGAGTTCGCGAACCGTCACGCGCAGTAGCGGGTGGCGCGCGTCGCGGTGGTCGTGCCGGAGCTGATGTTCGGCTCGCGCGTGCAGGGCGGCGTTGAGGCCGCCGGGCACGAGCTGGTCGACGCCGACACAGAGCCGGACCTGGTGATCGCCGACGTGGAGGCGGTCGACCCCGCCGACGTTGCGGGCACGCGACGGCTCGGCTTCTATCCGCACGTGCAGCCCGACCTGAAGCGCCGCGCGCAGGACGCCGGCTTCGACCTGGTTGTGCCGCGCTCGCGCATCGCGCGGGAGCTGCCGGAGCTGATCGAACGGATGCTGGCGACGTGACGGCCCAGACCGCGGTCGTCACCGGGGCGTCGAGCGGGATCGGGGAGGCGCTCGCCCGGCGGCTGGCAGCCGATGGCTGGCGGGTGCTGCTCGTGGCGCGCCGCGAGGAGCGGCTGAAGGCGCTCTGCGGCGAGCTCGGCCCGAACGCGCTGTACGAGGCGGCCGACCTGACCGATCCGTCCGCGCCCGCGCGCGTGGCCGCGCGCGCCGAGTCCGAGTTCGACGCGCTCGGGCTGCTCGTGAACAACGCGGGCGGCAATCGCAAGCGCGGCGAGTTCGGCGACGCCGAGTACGGCTACGACTACGTGCGCGAGGTGATGGACCAGAACTTCGACTCGGCGGTGCGCATGACCGAGGCGCTGCTGCCCTTCCTGCGTCGCTCGGCGCCGAGCTCGATCGTGAACGTCGGCTCGATCGCCGGTCGCATCGCGCGACCGAAGATGAGCGCCTACAACGCCGCGAAGTTCGCGCTGAACGGCTGGACCGAGGGCCTGCACCACGAGGAGCGCGCGCACGGCGTGCACGTCGGTCTCGTCACGCCCGGCTTCATCTCGACCGAGGGCTTCACGCAGGCGCACCTGACCGGGAAGGCGATGACGCGCTGGATGGTTGGCAAGCCCGACCAGGCCGTGGACGCGATCCTGAAGGCCGCAGGCGGCAAGGCCGAGGTCGCGGTGCCCGGCTGGTACGCGCTGCTGCCGCGGCTGCGCTACTCGACGCCTGGCCTGGTGCGCTTCGCGCTGAGCGGCCGCAAGCGCTCGGGCTAAGGCGGCTTCTCAGATTCCGCGCTGAGGCTCGGTCTCCGACCCCGCGCCGCGGGCGTCCAGCGCCCGTCCGCCGACCTGCGCTCGTCTGTGGTCTCCGCTCGTCTGCCGGCCTGCGCTCGTCTGCCGGTCTCCGCTCGTCTGCCGGCCTGCGCTCGTCTGCCGGCCTGCGCTCGTCTGCCGGTCTGCGCTTGGTGCTCGTCCGCGATCTCCGCGTAGCTCGCGCTGGCGCTGCGGCGCGCAAACAGCCGCGGCCAAGGGGCGGCTGATGTGGCGCTCGTGGGGGGGGTCGCGGGGCGGTCCTTTTGGGTCGGCTGTGCGACATAGACCACCCATGCGGTGGTTTATGTCGCACAGCTTCCCCGAGTGGAGCGTGCTCGCCGCGGGACCGGGCGCGAGGCGGCAGCGTGCGGATCCGACGATCGTTGGGGACTTTTAGGTGCCAGGGCACCCAAAAGTCCCCAACGATCGCTCCAAGCGGGAACCGCGCCGCGAGCGGACGGGCGCAGGCGCCTCTTCAGCCACCCCTTGGCCGACGCAGTTTGCGCCCCGAAGCGCCCGAACAGGCCGGCGGAGAGCGCGGAGGCGGAGAGCGCGGCGGCGGAGAGCGCCGGCGGCGGAGCCCGCGGCGACGCGCACACGCCGCCGCGTCACTCGTACGCGGCGCTTCTAAGGCGTCACGAACAGCCGGGCGACCGATGGCCGCCGCGGCAGGATCCCGAAGCGCGCGTCCCATGCCGCCCATCGCTTGAGCACGGCGCGGTTGAAGCGCAGCGGAGGGTCGAACAGCGGGTCGACCGCGCGCATCTGCGCGCGCACCAGCGGGACGTCGGCATCCGACACCTTCGCAATCTGCGCGACGGCTGAGGCAGGGTCGCGGTGAACCGCGCGCACGCCGTCGGCCAGCGCGGCGACGAGCCGGTGCAGCAGCGGGCGTCGCTTCGCCAGTGTGGAGCGCTTCACGAACAGGACGACCTCGGGGTACGGCGGTGCGCCGTAGCGGTCGACGCGGAAGTCGTGAGTGGCGACGCCGCGCGTGTGAAGCACTACGCCCTCGGCGTTCCAGAACGCGGTCACGGCGTCCACGTTCCCGGCGACCATCTGCGCGACCGCGGAGAAGCCGATCGTGTGCTGCTTGACCGCGCTGAAATCGCCGCCGTCGCCGGACACGACCGCGTTGAGCACCGCGACGTCTGAGGGCAGACCAGTCACGCCGACGGTCTTGCCGGCCAGGTCACGTGGCCGCTGCACCGAGGTCCGCGCGATCACGGCCGCCAGCGGTCGCTGCACGAGGGCGCCGATGGCGACGATGTCGGCACCGCGCTCGGCGGCCAGCCCGAGGTCGTGGATGTCGAGCACGCCGACGTCGGCACGGCCCGAGCTGACGAGCTTCAGGGAGTCGGGCGTCCCCGTGCCAGGCCCCAGGATGCGCAACTTGATGCCGTGGCGGCGGTCGGCGCCGGTGCGCACTGCCGCGTAGATCGGCGCGTGCGCCGCGTTCGGCGTGAAGTCGAGGGCCAGCGACAGCCGGACCGGGCAGGCGGGCTTCGATGCCCCGCCGCAGCCTGCGACGAGCGCCGCCGGGAGCAGCAGGGCGAGCAGGCCGGTGCGCATCGGGGGCGACGCTAACGACCGCGGAGCGTCTTATGCTGCCCAGCCGTTCGGACCCAGAATGAAGGAGGACTGAATGGAAGCCTTTTCCACGGGCGCCGCCGTGCCCCCAGCCGAGGTCGTCGTGGTCGACACCTACGTCGAGCGTGGCCCGGCTGCCTACATGGCCGAGCTGATCGGCACGTTCGCGCTCGTCTTCTTCATCACGATGGTGGTGTCGCTCTACATCAGCCCGTCGGTGGCGGGCCAGCCACAGCCGTTCATCGACTGGTCGGTGATCGGGCTCGTGCACGCGTTCATCCTCTTCATGCTGATCCAGACCCTGGCGGTGATCTCGGGCGCGCACTTCAACCCGGCGGTCACGGTGGCGATGACGGTCATCCGCCAGATCCGGCCACCGGAGGCGCTCGTCTACATCGTGCTCCAGTGCGCGGGCGGAATCCTGGGTGCGCTGCTCACGAAGGCACTGCTCTCCGACGAGGGCGCCGGCGGCCACTACGGCGCGGTCCAGGTGTCGGCTCACCTGAACCATCACATCCTCGCCGGCGCGATTGCCGAGGGGATAGGGACGTTCTTCCTCGTCTGGGCGATCGTCGGGGTCGCGGTCAACCCGGCGGGGCTCAAGGACTGGGCCGGGCTGTCGATCGGCTTCACGCTAGGCCTGCTGGTGATGATCTTTGGCCCGCTGACGGGCGCCGGCCTGAACCCGGCGCGCGCCCTTGGACCGGCGCTCGTGGGTCATCACTTCGACGGGATCGGGCACTTCGTGTGGGTGTACGCGGTTGCGCCGGTGGTTGGCGCGGTGGTCGCGGCGCTGCTCTACACGTACGTGTTCACCTCGCCCGGGAAGAAGGGTCTTCAGGGCATGGAGCCGGTCGGGTAACGTCGCCGGCCGTGGTTGCGGACGCAGTCGTCCAGGCGCGCGCACTCGAGCAGTCGAGGGCGGCCACGCTTGCGCTGGTGGAGGCGCTGGACGACGACGTGATGCACCGTCCGCTCGACCCGATCATGAGCCCGCTGGTCTGGGACCTGGCTCACATCGCGGCCTACGAGGACCTGTGGGCCGTGCACCGGCTGGGCGGCGAGCCCCTGCTGCACGAGGACCTGGCGGCCACCTACGACGCGTTCGAGACGCCGCGGGCTGCGCGCGCGGAGATCGAGCTGCTCGACCGGCAGCAGGCGCTCGAGTACATGCATGCGGTCCGCGCTCGGACGCTGGAGGTGCTGGAGCGGGAAGGGCCGAGCGAGCTGCACGAGCTGGTGATCCTGCACGAGCTCCAGCACACCGAGACCATGCGCCAGGCGCTCTACCTCGGTGGCCAGCCGGGCGGCGAGCCCGACGCCCTGCCGGTACTCGACGGTGCCCCGGACTGGCTCGAGTTCGATGCGGGGGAGTTCGAGCTCGGCGCGCTCCCGGGCCGGCGCTTCACCTACGACAACGAGCTGCCCCGCCACTCCGTAACGCTCGGCGCCTTCGCGATACAGAGCTTCCCAGTGACCAACGGATCCTTCTTGTCGTTCGCCGAGGGCGGCGGCTACGAGTACCGGCCCTGGTGGACCGACGAGGGCTGGTCGTGGAAGCAGTGCTACGACATCACGCACCCTGGGGGCTGGGCGGAGGGCCCGCCGACCGAGCTCGGCGCCCCCGTCCAGCACATCTCCTGGTTCGAGGCCGACGCCTTCGCGAGAAGCCAGGGGGCGCGCCTTCCCACCGAGGCGGAGTGGGAGCGGGCGGCGACCTGGGACCAGGGGAGCGGAATCGAGGGGATGGGCGCGGTCTGGGAGTGGACCGCGAGTGAGTTCAGCGCCTATCCGGGCTTCCGGGCACACCCGTACCCGGAGTACTCGGAGGTCTTCTTCGACAAGGGCTACCGGGTTCTGCGCGGTGGCTCGTGGGCGGCCTCGCCGGCCGTCGTGACACCGACGTTCCGCAACTGGGACCTCCCGGAGCGGCGCCAGATCTTCAGCGGGGTGCGGCTTGCCCGCTCTTGACGACGCCCGCGTGACGATCGATCTGCGGCTGCCCCCGGGCGGCGAGCGGGCCCTGCGCGAGGACGTGCTCGACGGCCTGACGCGGCCGTTCAAGGAGATCCCGCCCAAGCACTTCTACGACACGCGCGGCTCGGAGCTGTTCGACCGCATCTGCGGCCTGCCCGAGTACTACCCCACACGCACCGAGCGGACGATCCTCGAGGCAAACGCCGATCTGGTTGCCGAGCGAACGGGCGCGAGCGAGCTCGTCGAGCTGGGCGCCGGCTATGCGACGAAGACCCGCGTGCTGCTCGACGCGCTGGACGTCGAGCGCTTCGTCCCCGTGGACGTCTCCGAGGCGACCGTGCGCGAGTGCGCCCGCCAGCTGATCGCGGAGTATCCGCGCCTTGCTGTGCACGGCCTCGTCGGCGACTTCGAGCGCCACCTGGTGCACCTGCCCGAGCGCGGCGGTCCGCGCCTCGTCGCGTTCCTCGGCGGCACGATCGGCAACTTCCCGCCGGGCAGCAGGCGGCGCTTCCTGCGCTCGATCGCGCACACGCTGGGCGACGACGGCTGGCTGCTGCTGGGCACCGACCTGGTGAAGGACCCGGTCGTGCTCGAGGCCGCCTACGACGACTCCGCGGGCGTCACGGCCGAGTTCAACCTCAACGTCCTGCACGTCATGAACCGCGAGCTGGGTAGCGACTTCGACCCGGATGGCTTCGACCACGTCGCCTTCTGGGACGCCGAGCGCGAGTGGATCGAGATGCGCCTGCGCTCGCGCCGGCGCCAGAGCGTGCGCTTCCCGGATCTCGACCTGACGGTGCACTTCGACCAGCGCGAGGAGCTGCGCACCGAGATCAGCGCCAAGTTCACGCCAACGCGCGTGGCGGGCGATCTGGCCGCCGCCGGGCTAGAGCTGGTCGAGTGGCTCACGGACCCCGATGAGCTGTTCGCCCTGAGCCTGGCGCGACCGGCTTCATAGACTCGGTCCCAATGCGCCGCGTCACCTTCTCGCGGAACTACACGATCTCGCTCTCGAGGACGTGTCAGTGCTATTGCAAGTACTGCTCGTTCGCCACGCACAAGGCGCACCTGTACGCGCCCGACGAGGTCGAGCGCATGCTGGGCGATGCCCAGCGGCGCGGCGCCAAGGAGCTGCTCGTCCTGACCGGCGAGCGCCCGGACGTGAACGCCGAGGTGGCCGCGCGCCTTGCCGAGTACGGCCACGAGAGCTTCACCGACTACGTCGCCTGGACCTGCGAGTGCGCGCTCGAGCGCGGGATGCTCCCGCACACGAACATCGGCGTCGCCTCGAGCGACGAGCTCGCGCGCCTGCGCGAGGTGACCGCCTCGCAGGGGTTGATGCTCGAGTCGGTCAACCCGGACCTGGTGGTCCACCAGGGCTCGCCGACCAAGCATCCCGATGTGCGCCTCGACTGCATCCGCCGCGCCGGCGAGCTGCGGATCCCGTTCACGAGCGGGATCCTGGTCGGGATCGGCGAGTCGCCCGAGGAGCGGATCGAGGCGCTGCGAGCGCTGGCCGCCGTGCAGGACGAGTACGGCCACATCCAGGAGCTGATCCTCCAGAACTTCGTGGCGCACCCGAGCTACTACGGCCAGGAGCCGGCAGAGATAGCCGACGTCACCCAAAACAAAGGTCTGTCAGACCCTGCCCCTGGGGTACCCGTCCCGTCCTGGGCTTCCGTGGTCTCACTCGACGACATGCGCGCGCTCGTGCGCGCCTGCCAGGAGCTCCTGCCTGGCGTCGGGATCCAGGTTCCGCCGAACCTCTCTGACTGGTGGCTGCCGCTCGTCGCAGAGGGCGCCACCGATCTCGGCGGATTGAGTGCCAACGGCGACCACATCTCGCCCGAGCACGCCTTCCCGTCGGTCCACCGCATGCGCAAGGCGCTCGCGGCCGAGGGCTACGCGCTGACCGAGCGCCTCTGCGTCTACCCGCAGTACATGGACCCCGACTGGATGGAGCAGGGCGTCCTCGACGTCGTCAAGGTCAAGTACTGGAGCTTCATTCCGCGCCGCGGCTCGGGCCGGCGCGAGGAGCGCCCGATCAAGCGCGACCTCGTCCCCGGCGCAATCGCGAAAGGCCGCGACGGCGTCCTTGCCCTCGACGAGGACGAGCTGACCGCGCTGTTCGCCGAGACGCGCCCGGAGGCGATCGAGGACATGCGCCAGGCGGCCGACGAGCTGCGCTCAGAGCTCAACGGCGACCTCGCGACGTTTGTCGTCAACCGCAACATCAACGTCTCGAACGTCTGCATCGTCGGCTGCGCCTTCTGCGGCTTCGGCCAGGGCAAGCGCTCACCCGATGCCTACTCGCACGACCGCGACGAGTTCGAGCGCCGCGTCCACGAGGCGGTTGACTTCGGCGCCACCGAGATCTGCATGCAGTCGGGCATCCACCCCGACTGGACGCTCGAGGACTACATCCACTGGCTGCGCGTGGCCAAGGGGGTCGCGCCGCAGATCCATCTGCACGCCTACTCGCCGATGGAGGTCCACTACATGTGCGAGCGCTCCGGGCTCGCGCCCTTCGACGTCTTCGAGAAGCTGCGCGAAGCGGGGCTCGGCTCGACGCCCGGCACGGCCGCCGAGGTGCTCCACGACGGCGTGCGCCAGCGCATCTCGCCGAACAAGCTGCCGGTGGCGCGCTGGGTCGAGATCATGGAGGCATCCGCGGGCCACGGCCTTGCGACCTCGGTGACGGTCATGTTCGGCCACATCGAGGAGCCCTGGGAGCTTGCCGAGCACATGCGCGTGGTGCGCTCATTCCAGGAGCGGACCGGCGCCTTCAACGAGTTCGTGCCGCTGTCGTTCATCCCGTTCCAGACGATGCTCGGGCGCACGCACGGCATCGAGGAGATCTCACGCGAGGAGAACCTCAAGCACACCGCCGTCTTCCGCCTCGCGCTCGGCCGCTCGATCCGCAACGTGCAGGCAAGCTGGGTCAAGATGGGCCTCGACGCCGCGACCGAGTCGCTGCGCTGGGGCGTCAACGACCTCGGTGGCACGCTGATGGAGGAGTCGATCTCGCGCATGGCGGGCTCGCAGCACGGCGTCATGCTCACTCCGGAGGATTTGATCGCCGCGGCGAAGCGTGCAGGTCGCACACCCGCGCAGCGCGACACCCTTTACAAAGTCCTCGAGACCTACTGAGGGGTAGGAGAGGAGAGTCATGGCTGATTACACCGTCGTCAGGATCGACGACATCGAAGCGATCGCGTTCGGCACCTTCCGCCGGGCACGCGCCGCGCTGGATGTGACGTCGTTCGGGCTTCAGATACTCGATCTGCCGCCCAACCTGGACGCCTATCCGGAGCACGACCACGCCGAGGATGGTCAGGAGGAGGTCTACTTCGTGCTGCGCGGCGGCGGCGAGGTGGAGATCGAGGGCGAGCGCGTGGCGCTCGACCCCGAGACCGCCGTCTCGATCAAGGCCGGCGTGCGCCGCAAGCTCTGGCCCGGGCCTGAAGGCATGCGCGTGATCGCGATCGGCGGCAAGCCGGGAGCGGTCTACGAGGGCAAGCCGATCTCGGAGCTCGGCGCGCCCGATCCCTACGCGGGCGTGCCCGGCTAGAGCTGCCAGTCCCCGCCGGCGAGCACCGGCGTCTCGCTGCCGTCGGCATCGACCCCGAAGACGTCCACCTCGGGTGAGCCGATCATGAAGTCGATGTGGATCTCGCTGTCGTTGATCAGGTCCCACTGCTCCTCGCCGGCCGCGTCGCGATAGGCCTGGCCGAGCGCGATGTGGCTTGCGGCGTTCTCGTCGAGCAGCGTGTTGAAGAAGACGCTCCCGGACTCCGCGATGCGGCCTGCGCCGTCGACCAGCGCGACCTCGCCCAGACGCGCGGCGCCCTCGTCCTTCGCCGTGCGCGCGCGCAGGATGTCGGCACCGGTGTCGGCGTCGATGTTGGTCACGCGGCCATCCTCGAATGTGACCTCGAGGCCGTCGATCACCGTTCCCGAAACGTCGAGCGGCTTCGTGGCCTTGACGGTGCCGCTGGTACGAGTGGGGTCGGGGGTCGTGAACGTCTCCTCGCTCGGCAGGTTGGCGAAGTGCTCGATGCCCACCGCATTCACCTGCTGCGCCGCGACCCACTTCGACGTCTCCAGGAGGCCTACGGTCAGGTCGGTGCCAGGCCCGCGGAAGCGAAGCGCGTCGAAGCGGCGCTGGGTGAGCCGGTCGGCAACGCTCTGCAGTTCCTTGCCGCGTGCCCGCCAGGCCGCCGCGGGGTCGTCGCTGTCGAGACGCAGGATGCGGACGAGCTGCTCTGTCAGCCTCGCCATCGCCTCGTCCGGGCTCAGGTCCGGGTGGACCTTGGCGGCCCAGCCCGGAGTGGGGAACGGGACGATCGTCCAGTTCGTCGAGCGGTCCTTGATCAGCGTCACCGTCTCCTTCAGGAACGGCATGTCGTCCTTGCCGGCGCGCTCGGGATCGACGCCCTCCAGCGCACCGGGATCGGGCGTCGGGGCGATCGAGATCCGTGCCGCATGGTGCTCGCCCAGGCCGAGCGCACGCTGCCCCCACCATGGCGGCACGTACTCGAGCGTGTCCTCGCGGGCGCTCTCGAGCCGGATGCGCTTGATCTCGCCGTCGAACACCAGCGGGTCGACGAAGCGCGCGCCGCGCTCGTATGCCTTGCGGGTGATTGCGCGAGCGAGCGACTCCATTCCAGGGGAGTAGGTCAGCGCGACGATCTGATCTTCCTGCACGTTCGCGCCGAACTCGACGGTGAGGGATGCGAGGCGGTCGCAGAAGGTCTCCATGTCCATCGCGTGGAGGCTAGACAGCGGCTAGCGAAACATGTCGAGTTCCGCCGGGCGGCGGATCGATGCGGCCCCCGGGCCGTCCTCGGCGGTGACCCAGCGCTCAGCTCCGCGCACCACCACGACCGGCTCACGCGTGCTCTTGCCGCGGACCAGGTCCGCCGCGGCGGCCAGCTGGTCGGCCACGGCGACCTCGGTCGCCACCAGCGTGTGACCGTCGGCGTCGGCCTGGCCGCGCAGGTCGTCGAGCACGACAAGGCCGGCTGCGCCGATCGCCACGTCGGTCACGCCAAGTCGCCACGGGCGCCCGAACGAGTCCGAGATGACGACCCCGATCCGCACGCCCTCCGTCGACAGCGTGGCTCGCAGGCGGCGCGCCGAGGCATCGGGGTCGAGCGGCAGGAGGACCGCAAGGTCCCCGCCACCGCTGTTGGAGAGGTCCACGCCGGCGTTCGCGCAAACGAAGCCGTGCCGGGTCTGGCAGATGATCACGCCGTGCGAGGCGCGGATCACGGCCGTGCTCTCGTGCAGCACGACCTGGACCATGCGGGCGTCCTTGCCGTGCGCCTCGGCGAGCCTCATGGCCTCCTCCGACGGCTTGACCGAGTCGAGCGCCACAACGCGTCCCTCGGCCTTCGACACCACCTTCTGCGCCACTACGACCACGTCGCCGTCGCTCAGCCCGGGCTCCGCTTCCGCGATCAGCGCAGCCAGGTCCGCGCCCGCCTGCACCTCGGGGATGCCGGCGAGCGCCCGCAGCTCGATGCTCAGGTCTCGGCTCCGGCCACTGCCTTCAGGCGTGCACCCGCGCGCTCGAGCTGGCGCAGCGCGCCGCGTGTGCGCGGCGCGGCCGCGTGGCCGGCCTCGATCTTCTCGGCGACCACGCTCAGGTCGTCGGCGGTGTCGACGTCGAACATCAGCGAGTGGACACGCTCGACCCTGTGCGTGACTCCCGCTGCCTCGGCTGCCGCCTCGTGGCGGCGCAGGCTGTCGGGCCCGAAGCTCGGCTCGATCACCGCCGGCGGGCGCAGCAGCAGCCCGTTCGTGCCGGTGTGGTGGCGGTCGGGCACGATCACGACCGCCTCCGACGCGCCCTCCAGCAGAGCGGTCACCTCGGCGGGTGCCAACAGCGGCGTGTCGCCCGGGACCAGCAGCACGCGCTCGAAGCCAGAGGCGAGTGCCCAGCGGATGCCGATCATGGCCGCAGCCGACTGCCCGTCGTGCGCGTCGTCCTCTAGCAGCACGACCTGCTCGTCGGCCGCGAACTCGACGCTCGGCTCGGATGCAACGACGACGATGCGCTCGATGCCCTCGACCTTGTGCAGCGACCCGACGACGTCCTGGAACATCGCCTGAGCGAGTGCCTGCCGGCTGCCGGCTCCGAGCAGGGAGCCAAGCCGCTGCTTCGCGGCAGCGAAGCTCTTGACGGGCAGGATGGCGGCGGTCCGCACCAAGCGGCGACTCTAACCGAGCGCCTGTGCGAACGAGAACGCCTCGGCCGCCACGCGCCTGCGCGCATCCGCGCTGTCCATCAGGACGTCGGTCAGGTGGCAGGGCACCGCGTCGGCGGCCTCGTCCGCGACCACCGCGTCGATCACGCCCGCATAGGCGCGCTCGATCGCCGCCGTGCCCAGCGGCAGCCCGGCCATGCGGCAGAACGCGGCCGTCGGGCCCTTCAGCACCTCGCCGCGCACGAACGGGCTCACAGCTACGACCGGCGCCGTGGCGGCCGCCAGTGCCTCGCGCATGCCGGGGACCGCGAGGATCGGCCCGATCGAGATCACCGGGTTCGATGGCCCGATCACGATCGCGTCCGCGCCGGCGAGCGCTTCGAGCACCTCCGGCGTTGGCCGGGCGTGCTCGATCCCGCGCAGCTCGAGCTCCTGCGGGTCGGCTCCGCGCTCGCGGATCATGAACTCCTGGAACTCGTGCCAGACACCGCGCGCGCGGACCCTGGTGCGCACGCGCTCGTCGGTCATCGGCAGCACGCGTGCGCTCACGCCGATCTCCTCGAGCACGGCCTGGTGCGCGAGCGTCTGGCGCTCGCCCGCGGCCATCCGCTCGCTGCGAAGCGCGCACAGGGCCAGGTCGCGGTCGCCGAGGTTGAACCATATCTCCTCGCCGGCGGCGCGGCGCGCGTCCATCGCGGTCCACGTGTCGCCGTCGATCCCCCAGCCGCGCTCGTCGATCATGTCGGCGAGCCAGTAGGCGATCAGGTCGGGGTCGGGGGAGACGTGGACGCCGTAGTGCTCCGAGTCGTCGGCGGTGTTGGCCACGACGGCGAGCGCGTGCGGGCCCACGACGTCGAGCATTCCGCGGGCCAGCTTTGCCCCGCCGGTCCCGCCGGCGAGGACGACTACCAAAGCTCGTCCGGCAGCCCGGTGATGCGAACGCCGGCGTGGGTCTTGTAGCGGCTGTTGACGCCGATCAGCAGAGGGGTCAGACCCTCGATCAGGCGCGATGCCTCGAGCCTTCCGGCGTTCACCGGCCGCAGCCCGTCGATGCGCGCGATCAGCTCGGCCACGCGCTTCTTCGCTTCGACGCTGTCGCCGGCCACCAGGATGTCCTCGTCGAGCACGTGGTCGAGGTCGCCGAGCGTCGCTGCGCTGACCGTGTGCAGCGCGCTCACCACGTCAACGCCGTCGGGCACCATCTCGGCCGCCTGCATGCCGGCCGAGCCCTGCGGCACGCCGAGCAGACGCGTGGCCCGACCTGAGACTGCCGCGGCCAATGGCACCGTCGCATCGACCAGGATCTGGCCGGGTTGGAGTGCCTGCTTGAGGTTGGTCAGGTTCTCGGACTGGTTGCGGAAGGGCACGCAGAGCAGCACGATCGGCCCTTCGGCGGCCGCTTCGCCGTTCTCGAGCCCGCGTGCCTCGGCGTCCGGCAGCTGCTCGCGCAGCCGCTCTGCAGCCTCGCTCGCGCGACCGGCATCGCGTGAGCCGATGACCACCGGCGTGCCGGCCCGCGCAAGCCTCAGCGCCACGCCGAAGCCGAGCGAGCCGGTGCCTCCGATGATCGGTACGGCGTCGTGGGCCACGGCGGGCGAATCTACGCTGTTGCTCGGGTGCGGTACGTTGACGCCGCTTGGAAGCTGAGGCATTTCGAACCGTTCAGGAGCCGGTCGACGACCAGACCGAGCTGGTGGCCGTCTACGGCGACGTGGACCTGAAGACGTCCAAGTCGTTCCGGCTTGCCCTCGATGAGGCCATCGCCGGGGGCAAGCCGCGGCTGATCGTCGACATGAGCGAGGTCGTGTTCATGGACTCCTCGGGCCTGGCGGCGCTGATCGGGGCACAGAAGGCCAACCGCAACGACGTGCGGCTGATCGTCATCTGCCCCGAGAACCTGCGGCGCATCTTCGAGGTCACGCGGCTCGATTCGATCGTCGGCGTCGTCGGCTCGCGCGAAGAAGCGCTCGCCGCGTAGCCTGAGGCGCGTGGGGGAAACGGTCCGGATCCGCGAGGTCGGCCCGCGTGACGGCTTCCAGAACGAGCCGGAGGTGATCGCGACCGACGACAAGGTCCGGCTGGTCGAGGCGCTCGCGCGAACCGGGGTCAGGCGCCTCGAGGTGACCAGCTTCGTGCGTGCCGACGTGATCCCGCAGCTGGCCGACGGACCCGAGGTGCTCGAGCGCGCGGACGTGCCCGGCGACGTCGCGGTCACCGTCCTGATCCCGAACGAACGCGGGCTCGACAACGCGCTTCCGTTGCGCGAGCGCTTCCAGGAGATCAACTGCTTCCTGTCGGCCACCGAGTCGCACAACCAGGCGAACGTGAACCGCTCGGTCGAGGAGTCGCTGGCGGGGCTCGAGCGCGTGATGGGCCGGGCGCGCGCGGAAGGGCTGCGCGCCGAGGGCGTCATCTCGGTCGCGTTCGGCTGTCCGTACGAGGGCGCCGTCGACCCCCAGCGGGTGTTCGAGATCGCCTGCCGGCTCGTGGCGGCCGGTGCCGAGGAGATCGCGTTCGGTGACACGACCGGGATGGCCAATCCCAAGCAGGTGCGCGAGTTCTTCACCGCCGCTGCCGAGGCGCTGCCGGGCGTCGAGCTGACCGCGCACTTCCACAACACGCGCGGGCAGGCGCTCGCGAACGTCCTGGCCGCGCTCGAAGCGGGCTGTCGCTCGTTCGAGTCGTCCTTCGGCGAGCTCGGCGGCTGCCCGGTCCCGAAAGGCGCGACCGGCAACGTCGCGACCGAAGATCTCGTCTCGATGCTGCACGAGATGGGCTGCGAGACCGGCATCGACATCGCCAAGCTGCTCGCGGCCGCCGCCGACGCCCAGCGCGTGCTCGGACGGCCGCTCGGCAGCCACGTGCTGGTGGCGGGCCCAGTCGACTGGCACACCGCATGAGCGCCCCGATCGAAGAACGCGAGCTGGCCGGTGGGCCGCGCCTCGACCTCGAGCGACTGCGCTCCGACGTCGCGGCGCTGGCCGCGATGGAGCGCGGCTCGGCTGGCGAGGACAAGCCGCAGGTGGCGTGGATCGAGCGGCGCCTGCGCGATGCCGGAGCCCACGAGATCCGTTCCGAGAGCTTCCGCTTCCAGCGCCGCTGGATCTGGCGCCACGGCGCGCACACGGCCGCAGCTATTGGCGCGGCCGCGGCCGGCGGCCCGGTCGGCGCGGGGCTCGCCGCCGCGACGGCGGCGTCCTACGAGCTCGAGCTGAGCGGCCGCAGTACCTGGACCGCGCGCTTCCTGCCGGCGGGGGAGGGAACGAACGTGGTTGCACGCGTACCGGCGGCGGCGCCCGCGGAGCGCACGCTCGTGGTGCTCGCCCACCACGACGCGCAGCGCTCGGGCTGGCTCTGGAGCTCGCCGCTGATGGCCTCCGCCACCGCCGGCGCGCGCGAGCGCGGGGGGCCGCGGCCGTTGGCGCTCGGTGCGCAGCTCCTGATCGGCCTCGTCACGCTCGGCTGCCTCGCGGGGTCGCGCGTCTTGCGCGCGGTCGGCGCACTCGGGCTCGCCGCGCTCACGCTGGTGGGGCTCGACGTTGCGCGCGGCCGCGTCGTGCCGGGCGCGAACGACAACGCAACCGGCGTCGCCGCGCTGCTGGCGCTGGTCGCGGCGTTCGCGCGTGACCCGCTCGAGCGAACAGACCTGGTCGCGGTCTTCACCGACTGTGAGGAGACCGGCCTCGGCGGCGCCGCGGCGTGGGCAGCCGCTCACTCGGGCGAGCTGGCCGCCGCGGGCACGCTCGTGGTCAGCCTCGACACGCTCGGCAGCGGCCAGCCCGCGGTCGTCACGAGCGAAGGCCTGACGGCCTCCTACGCGCGCGACGCGCTCGAGTGGGCCGATCGCGGCGCGCTGCGCGCCGCCGTGGCACCGCCGGTGCGAACCACGATGGCCGCGCCCACCGACGCGCTCGCGGCCCAGCACGCAGGCCTGCGGGCGCTGTCGCTGGTCTCGGTCGACGAGAACTGGACGCTGGGCAAGCACTACCACCGCCCGACCGACACACCCGAGAACGTCGACTGGGACTCGGTCGAGAGCTGCACCCGCATGGCGGCAGGGATCGCCCGGGTGTGGGACGCCGCGGGTTAGCTCCTTGGTGCGGCCGCGCTCTGCCGCCCCCCTGCTCTTGCGCTGCGGTTTGGAAACTGCCTCGGCCAAGGGGTGGCTGGAGTGGCGAGGGCGTTCTCACGCCGGCCATCTCGCTCCCGCCGTCGGCTTTGCCCCTCGAACGCGCCGCAACCGTCAATAACTGTCGCTATGCGACACCAATTGACGGTTGCTCCCGAAACCGCGACCAAGAGCGGCTTCGCGAGCGAGCACCGATCCCTCTTGGTTGCCCAACGGAGGGTCGGTGCTCGCGAACCACGCCGCTCGAGCCCAGGCTAGAACCGGGCCCGACCTCTGATCAGTCCGGGCTTAGGCCCCGACCTGCTCCTCCAGACGCGCGAGGATCGCTCCGAAGCGGCGCCTCATCCATGCGCGGCCGCCCAGGGCGAGCAGCACGCGGTCGGGCAGTGCGGCGTGGTCGACCTCGGCAGCCAGCCGCACGGCGGTCCCGCCCGCGTCCTCACTCAGCTCCCATGCCACCCGGGCTGTCGTGCCGCCCGAGAGCTCGGCGGTCCCATGGATCACGTGGCTCGGCTCAGCGTCGACCACGGTCGTCGTGGCGGTGCGGTGGAGCCCGAACGGCCCGCGGATGCGCACCCGGCCGCTCGCCGCCTCGATGGCGAGCGGCTCGACCCAGCGGCCTGCGAGCGCCCAGTGGTTCTCGAGCTTGGCCAGGAACGTGAAGACCGCCTCGGGCGTCGCCGGGACGACGCGCGCGGACTCGATCGTCACGACCCAGAGAACGCGGGCGCTCGCTTCTCCATGAACGCACTGGCACCCTCGACGAAGTCGTCGGAGGCGGCCAGGCGCTCCTGCGCTTCGACCTCGAGCTCGAGCGTCTCCTCGAGCGCCGGCTTGGCCGCGGCGTCGATCACCCGCTTGGCCAGCGCGACCGCGATCGGCGCCGCCGCAAGCAGCTCGTCGCACAGAGTCTGCGTGGCAGCGTCGAGCTCGTCCGCCGGAGCGATCCGGTTCGCGAACCCGATCGCATGAGCCTCCTCGGCGCCGAGGAAGCGGCCGGTCATGATCAGCTCCTTCGCGCGCCCGACCCCGACAACCGCGGACAGGCGCGAGCAGCCGCCCACGTCCGGGATCAGCCCGATCTTCACCTCGAGGATCGCGGCCACCGCATCGGCGGCCATCACGCGCATGTCGGCAGCCAGCGCGAGCTCCATCGCGCCGCCGATGCAGGCGCCGTGGATCTGCGCGATCGTCGGCTTGGGCATCTCTTCGAGCAGGTTCCACCAGCGCAGGATCGGCTCGCGGAACTCGCGCAGCGACTCCGGCTGCTGCGAGACGTCCTTCAGCGACCCGATGTCCATGCCCGACGAGAACATCGGCCCGTTGCCGCGCAGCACGACCACGCGGACGGAGTCGTCAACGGCGGCGTCCTCGAACGCATGACCCACCGCTTCGATCAGCTCTCCGTTGAAAGCGTTTCGCTTCTCGGGTCGGTTGAGGATGATGTGCCGGACCGCGCCGCGATCCTCGATTTCGACTAATCCCATAACGTCCAAGCGTATGGATATCGAGAAAGTTGGAGTCGCCGGCGGGGGCCTGATGGGCCACGGAATCGCTCAGGTCGCGGCCACCGCGGGCTACCAGGTCGTCCTCAAGGAGGTCGATCAGGAGCGCCTCGACAAGGCGGTCGGCAAGATCGAGAAGCAGCTGGCGCGGTCGGTCGAGAAGGGCAAGCTCGAGCAGTCCGCGGCCGATGAGATCCGGGCGCGGCTGCACCCGACGGTCGACAACGCGGACTTCGCCGACTGCGGTCTGGTGATCGAGGCGATCACCGAAGGCCTCGAGGTGAAGCGCGAGCTCTGGAAGGAGCTCGACGGCATCGTCGCCGACAAGGACGTCATCTTCGCGACCAACACCTCGTCGCTGTCGCTGATCGACCAGGCGATGGCCACCGAGCGGCCCAACCGCTTCATCGGCCTTCATTTCTTCAACCCGGCGCAGGTGATGCCGCTGCTCGAGGTCGTGCGCACCGTCACCACCGACGACGACGCGTTCGAGTCCGGTCTCGCTTTCGGCGAGCGCCTGGGCAAGACGGTGGTGCGCTGCAAGGACAAGGCGGGCTTCATCGTCAACCGCCTGCTCGTGCCCTACATGCTCGATGCGGTCCGCGCCTACGAGGAGGGGACCGGGTCGATCGAGGAGATCGACGCCGCGATGAAGGGCGGCGCGGCCCATCCGATGGGCCCGTTCACGCTGCTCGACTTCGTGGGCCTCGACACGACGAAGTCGATCGCGGACATCATGTTCGACGAGTTCCGCGAGAAGCGCTTCGCCGCGCCGCCGACGTTGCGCAAGCTGGTGGCCGCCGGCTACTACGGCAAGAAGTCGGGCCGTGGCTTCTACGACTATTCGGGCGAGAAGCCCGTTGCAGTCGACCCCGGCGTCTAGTCCTTGTTCCTGAAGAACTGGCCGTGAAAACCGAACGGGATGTGGTGCGGCGCCTCGGCGCGCGCCACCTCCTCGAAGCTCGCGGCGTCCAGCACCAGCAGGAACGAGCGACCGCTGCCGGAGTCGAGCACCACTGACAGGATCGCGCCGTCGTCCTCGGCATCCGAGCCCGGGCGCTCCACGAAGACCGGCTCGCCGGGGTAGCAGCCGGGCTCCGACCAGACCTGGCTGGCGCCCGTCGTGACATCCATCTTCACGAGCTGGTCGACCCAGTCGCCGTCACCGTTGCCGGTTGCATACATCCAGCGGTAGTCGCGCATGTTGTTGCGGCGGTAGTTGATCCGCGGGAGCTCCGGCGCCACATCGCCGCCGATGTCCTCGCGCGTGACGCCCGAGCCGTCCAGCGCGATCCGGTAGCGGCGCAGGCTGCTGCGCGCGAGCGGCCGCTCGGCGCCGGCTCGCAGCTCGTCCAGGTCCAGCATGTGGATGACCGCGGCGTCGTCGTAGGCGATCACGTCGACCACCAGCTCCCCGTCGCGCTCGAACGAGTTGACGTGGTGGAAGCAGAAGAACGCCTCGGTCTCGTGGATGCCCTGGAGCTCGCCGCTGTGGCGGTCGACGACGACGAAGCGCGTGCCGCGCTCGGGCTTCCACTCGTAGTTGTCGATGAACGCCTTCTTCGACAGCGGCATCGACATCGGGTTCACCAGCAGCGGGTTCTCCGCGAGGATCACGTAGCGCTCGCTCATGCCGAACGAGTGCATGTAGCCCGGGTTCTTCACGGGCAGTGAGCCGATCAGCCGCCGCGGCGCGCCGACCTTGCCGGCCGCGTAGACGCGGTAGGTCGTCTTCGGCCCGAAGTGGGCGGTGTAGTTGACGACCTCGTCGCGCTCGTAGTCGTAGTGCGGGTGAGCGGTCGTGACCTGACCGGCAGCGTCGCGATCGGGCCACTTCGGCTTGCCGAGCGTGCGCAGGGTCTTCGGATCGAACTCCACCGGCAGCGGCGTCTCGGTCATCGCGATGTAGCGCTGCCCGAGCTCTTGGAGGTTCACGTTCGCGTTGTCGAAGCGGTTCACGTCGTTGATCGACATGACGCGCTTGAACAGCGAGCGGCATGGGTCGGCGCCGAAGCCGAACTCGAACTTGCCCTGGCGTGCCTTCTCCAGATAGTCGGTGGCGAGAAAGCGGCTGCCGTAGGAGACCGTGCCCTCGCCGAAACCGAACGCGTTCAGCATCGCCGCGCCGTCGAACCAGTGCTTCACCGACTTGCCGCCGCCGTCCATGAGCGCGGGGGTCACGCGCACGAGCGTGCCGTGGAGCCACGCGGGCACCGTGCCGGTGACCGGCACCGAGTCGTGGTGGACCTCCTCGTCCAGGGTCTTGAAGCCGAGGGCGCGCTGTGTCTCCTGCTCAATAGTCAACATTGGACGGTCTAGACTAGACGACGTGGCCACGGCCGTCAACCTCACACCTACCTCGGCGATCGTGCTCGGCCTGCTCGAGCTCATCGGGGAGGGCACTCCGTACGACCTCAAGCAGGCGGTCGGCGTCACCGTCGGTCACTTCTGGACCTTCCAGCACGCGCAGTTGTACACCGAGACCGAGCGGCTCGCGAAGGCCGGCCTGCTGCACGAGGAGCGCGAGGAGGGCGGCAGGCGGCGCAAGCACTATTCGCTCACGGCGAAGGGGCGTGAGGCGCTCGACGGCTGGCGCGCCGACGTGGACACCGAGCTGGCCGAGCTGCGCGACCTGGCGATGCTCAAGCTCTTCCTCGGAGCCGATCCCGAAGCGCTGGGGCACGTCCAGCTCGCGGCGCATGAGGCGAAGCTCGCCGAGTACCACGAGATCCGCAAGCTCGACCTGGGCACGGAGCCGCGCGGGCCGTGGGTGGCACTCGAGGCGGGCGTCGAGCACGAGAAGCAGATGATCCGGTTCTGGAAGCGGCTGGCAGACTCAGGCGCATGACGGACCTGACCGACGCCCTCGAAGCCGCACTCGGCGGCGGCCCCGCCCGCCACCACGAGAAGTCGCAGCAGCAGGGCAAGCTCCCCGTGCGCGAGCGCGTGGAGCGGCTGCTCGACCCAGAGTCGTTCGCCGAGGAGGCGCTGCTCGCCAACTGGGAGCTGGACGGCTTCGGTGCCGACGGCGTCGTCACCGGGCTCGGCCAGATCGGCGGCCGGCCGGTGGCGGTGATGGCGAACGACCCGACCGTGAAGGCCGGCTCGTGGGGCCCGAAGACGGTCGAGAAGATCATCCGCATCCAGGAGCAGGCGCTCGAGCACCAGATCCCGATGGTCTATCTCGTCGACTCCGCCGGCGCGCGCATCACCGACCAGGTGCAGATGTTCCCCGGTCGCCGCGGCGCCGGGCGCATCTTCCACAACGAGGTGAAGATGTCGGGCGTCGTCCCGCAGGTCTGTGTGCTGTTCGGGCCGTCGGCTGCCGGCGGCGCCTACATACCGGCGTTCTGCGACGTGGTGGTCATGCGCGAGGGCAACGCGTCCATGTACCTCGGCTCGCCGCGGATGGCCGAGATGGTCATCGGCGAGAAGGTCTCGCTGGAGGAGATGGGCGGGGCGAAGATGCACACCGGCGTCTCGGGCGTCGGCCACTTCCTCGTGGCCTCCGACGAGGAGGGCATCGACCTGGCCAAGCAGTACCTGGCCTACTTCCCGACCAACTGGCGCGAGCAGCCGCCGGTGGCGCCGCCCGCCGATCCGGCGTCCGACACGCCGCTGCGCGAGATCGTGCCCGAGGACGAGAACAAGCCGTTCGACATGCGCGAGCTGATCGACGCGCTCGTGGACGCCTCGTTCCTGGAGGTGCACAAGCGCTGGGCGAAGGAGATCCTCACGGGCTACGCGCGGCTCGATGGGCGTGTCGTCGGGATCGTCGCCAACCAGCCGAAGCAGCGCGGCGGCGTGCTGTTCACGGACTCGAGCGACAAGGCCGCGCGCTTCATCTGGACCTGCAACGCGTTCAACGTGCCGCTGCTGTTCCTGGCCGACGTGCCCGGCTTCATGATCGGCACCCAGGTCGAGCGCCAGGGGATCATCCGCCACGGCGCGAAGATGGTCTCGGCGGTCTCCTCGGCGACCGTGCCGAAGGTGTCGGTGGTTGTTCGGAAGGCCTACGGCGCGGGCCTCTATGCGATGGCGGGGCCGGCGTTCGAGCCGGATGCGTGTATCGCGCTGCCGTGGGCGAAGATCGCGGTGATGGGTCCGCAGGCGGCGATCAACGCCGTCTTCTACAACCAGATTCAGGCGATCGAGGACGAGACAGAGCGCCAGGCCAAGGTCGAGGAGCTGCGCGCGGAGTACGCGGCCGAGATCGACGTGCTGCACCTGGCGTCAGAGCTCGTGGTCGACGCCGTCGTCCAGCCCGAACACCTTCGCGCCGACCTCGTGAAGCGCTTCCGGTTGTACGAGACGGCCTCGCGCGACTGGCCCGCGAAGCACAACCCGGTCACCCCGGTCTAGTCCCTAAGCGATCTGCGGGCCGACCTCGGCGTCGATTCGCTCGAGCAGGTCCGCTGCGAAGCCGTATGTACGTTCGAGCGCATCGGGATCCACGCTCCCGCCGCTGCGTTCGCTCGTGATGCGCAGCGTCGGCAGGCCCGCGGCCCGCGTGCGGTAGGCGTCGGAGAGCTCGCGCGTGGACACGTGGGCCGCCTCGGCTGCCTCGGCAAGCTCGAGCAGGGCGGGGTGCATGCGCGATGCGACCACGGCGCCCTCCTTCTCGGAGTAGGCGGGATCGCCGCCGCCGACGTCGTCGATGGCGATCACGGCGGTGACCGCCGGTTCGAGGTCTCCGAGGTGGCCCTTCAGCCACTCGTGCATCCCGAGGCCGTTGTGTGCTGAGGCGCCGGTCAGCACGACGCCGATGTCGAAGTGCTCGAGCCGCTTCGCGTAGGCGTCGGCCAGGCGCAGGGCCGTGGCCACGCCGGCGGCGTTGTCGGCTTCGCCGGCGGCCGTCTGCGCGATCGCTCCGTCCGCGAGCAGCGGGGCCAAGACGATCAGCACCACGGTCGGTATGAACTGGAGCACGGTCAGGAAGGTCGCCTCGATGCCGAGCAGGCGGATCAGCGCGCAGACAGTTATCAGCGCAAGCGACCCGACCAGCATCCGCGGCCACAGCGCGAAGCGGCGCGTGAAGATCGTCGCGTCACGCGGCGAGTCGTAGTGCGCGACGAGGATCAGCAGGCCCGGCTTGCCCGTGTCCTGGTCGGACACGACGTTCTGCGACGCGCGCGCCGGGGTGAGCAGTCGCAGGCCCGGAAATGCGCCCGTCAGGTCGCCGAGCGCATTCACGGCGGCCACCGCCACGATCGCCAGGCCGATGAAGTGGGAGTACACCGAGAGGACGCTTCCGACGATGCCTGCGAGCACCAGGATCAGGTGCGTCAGGGCGATTGCGGGGCGAACGCGGATCGGCTCGATCACGACGTCGCGGCCGCTTTCGCGGAGCTGCGACTCGAGCTGGCGGGCGGCGCGGCGTTCGGCCTCTGACCCTGCCCGGCGAGGTGCGATCGCGGTGAGCTCTTCGAGTTCTTGGTTCACGGCGACATTCCCGCCGCTGTTCCGGTTAGGTTCCGCCATGTCCGGTCAGTCAACCAGGGGGGTTTACACATGGCCGCACCAACTGCAGGAGTGGACTTCGACAGGAATCGCCTGAGCCAGGGTGAGCTCATTGCCGGCATTGCCGGATTCGTGCTCCTCATCGACCTTTGGTTCAAGTGGTATGGCGTGAAGGTGTCCGGCGGTGGAGGGCTCCTCAAGGGGTTCGACATCGGCGTTTCGGCCACCGCCTGGCAGGTCTTCAGTCTCATCGACATCATCCTGTTCCTCGTCGCGCTGATAGCCATCGGCGTGGCGGTGATGCGGGCGCTCAACCAGATGCCGTCCTTGCCGTATCCACCGGCCACGGTGGTCGCGGCGGCGGGTGGGCTCGCGGTGCTGTTGATCCTGTTCCGGATCATCGACACCCCGGTCGACACGCATGGCGTCAATGGCATCGACATCACGCGCAAGTTCGGGCTCTGGCTCGGGTTCCTCGCCGCGATCGGCGTGGCATATGGAGGCTGGCGCGCGATGCAGGCATCAGGCGCATCGTTCGGCGGCGGGGGCGCGCGGCCGGTGGCCGCCACTCCGGCACCGACGACCCCGATGCCGGCCTCAGGGGGCGGAGCCGCACCGGCCACGCCACCAGCGGCGGATCCGGTGCCGGGTCAGACCAGCGGTCAGACGCCGCCTGGCCTCGCGGGCGAGCCACCACCCGCGGGTGAGGAGACGCGTCCGCCGGGCCTGTAGTCACTAGTCGCGCAAGGAGGCGAAGGCCGCCTGGGCGGACGCGAAGGCGTCCATGCAGACGATCTCGCCGTCCTCGGCCTTGAAGACCATCGCAAGCGTTGAGTCGGCGAGGCCGCCACTCGGGAGACGCCGTCGTAGCGAGAGCGTTACGACGGCGTACTCCACGTCCACCGCGGTGAACGAGTAGCCGTTCGCTTCGAAGCCGCTCTCGGCGAGGAACGCTTCGATCTCCTCGCGGCCGCGGAAGCGCTTGCCGCGGATCGCGTCGGCGTAGAAGAGCGCGTCGTCTGAGAGGAGCTCGGCCATGGCGCCGGCGTCTGCCTGCTCCGCGTGCCCGATCCATTCCTTGGCGAGTTGAACTGCTGGCTTCCCTGCCATCGCCGACTCATCCCCGCTGAGAAACGATTTCAATCCTCGCGGCGGGGGAGTGCCCGGGGCGGGACTCGAACCCGCAAGCCCTTGCGAGCAATGCATTTTGAGTGCATCGTGTTTGCCGATTTCACCACCCGGGCAGGCGGCTTGAAGGCTAGAGGGAGCGGCGGCGCTTCAGGAAGCCGTTGCAGGCTTGGGCGTGCCGCTTCCGCCGTACTGGCGGTCGGCCTCGTCGCGCGTGACCTCGACCTCGATGTTCCACTTCTGCGCGAACGCGCGCATCGCGAATGCGATGAGGAGGATCTGAAGCGGGACGAGGATCGCCGTCAGCAGGCCGAGGATCCCGGGCGGAAGCGCGGGGTCGACGAAGCCGGCCTTGTCGCGATCGAACCACGCGGGCGCCGCCACCAATGCGACCACGGCGAACAGGATCGCGAGCGCTGCGGCCACCGGCAGGATGCCGCGGTTCCACTGAAGAACCAGGTAGGCCATCACGAAGTAGATGAGGATGTAGAAGACGGCCCAGATCTGCGCGCCTTCGAGCTTGCTCCAACCGCCGACCGTGATGATCAGCGTGACCACGGCGCTCGCCACGAGCAGCAGGATCACGGCGGCCTTCGTCGCCCTCGCCTCCGCGCCGCGCCGGTTCGGGTGGACGATGACTATGTCGGAGTTGGATGCCTCCATCGAGCGGCAGTCTAAGCCCGCAAGCAACACGCTTGCAGCAGATAGAACGTTCCCGCTTGCGGCGGTCTTTCAACCACGTGCCGCGCGCCTAGACTCCGAGCCCGCGCGGGCGTGGTGGAATTGGCAGACACGATGCGTTTAGGTCGCATTGCTCCTAGAGCGTGGGGGTTCGAGTCCCTCCGCCCGCACTGACCCCGGGGCTACACTCGCGCTCCGTCCAAGGGGAGTAGCTCAATTGGTAGAGCAGCGGCCTCCAAAGCCGAAGGTTGCAGGTTCGAGTCCTGTCTCCCCTGTTGAGCGCCCACATGCGCTGACCGGCGCTGCCCACTATCGATGCGGGCGTCCAGCGTTTGGTTACGAATGATTCATCACGTTTGGTTATTCACTTCGGTGCATTAACCTCACCGACGTGGCCAGTTCAATAGATCGTGTGAAACAGAGCATCCGCGAGCGGCTCGACGAGCTCGAGTCGGAGCGCGACCAGCTCGTCCGTGCGCTCGAGGCGCTGACCGCAGGGGGGACCGCGAACGTCGGTCGTCGCCGCGGCCGACCGCCCGGCTCGGGGCGTGCCAGCAGCCGCGCAGGTAAGCGCGCCTCGGGGCGCCGCGCGCCGCGTGGCCAGCGGCGCCAGCAGGTGATCGACGCCCTGAGCGGCGGCGAGCTCGGACCGAGCGAGATCGCCCGCCAGATCGGCGACGTCAACCCGACGCAGATCTCAGGCCTGCTGCGCCATCTCGCTTCGGAGGGCGTTGTCGCGAAGGCTGCGAGTGGGAAGTGGGCGCTCGCGGGCGGCTCAGCCCCGGCTGTCCCGGGCGCGGACGCAGCCAGCGGTGCCGACGGCGCCGCGGCCGTTCACGAGCCGGCCTCGAGCTAGGGCAGGTCGGCGTCGGGCTCGGTTGGCTCCGAGTCGATGCGAAAGTCGGGGCCAGGCTCTGTGTCGTCATCCGGCTCCGGGTGCTCCTCGGGGATCACGTCGGTGACAAGCGTTCCAACCTTGCCCCTCGGCTCAGGCCTGGCAACCGGCCCACGCAACTTCGACGACCTGGCGAGAGCCCAGAGCGTGGCAAGCGGCATGAGGATGACCAGCGCGATGACGAGGACGATCGGATCCACACCCCGATTGTCGCGGGCGCTCGGCGCGGACGAGCAAATCCGGCGATCGAGGTGTGAACCGAGATGCCCCGGGTACCCCATTGCCAGAGCCGATTTGCCCCAATCGGTTCCCGACTACAGGCAAGGCGGAGGGCCCGGTTCGCCGGGTCCTTTGTCTGTTCTGAGTCGTTCCGCCTCTAGACTCGACGCCGTCTGCGGGCGTGGTGTAATGGCTGCACGAGAGCCTTCCAAGCTCTGAGTACGAGTTCGATCCTCGTCGCCCGCTCCTGTCACGGCGTCGAGTAATCCCGTCAGGATCGCTCGCCAGGATCCCGCCCGGCGATACGTTCCCGGTGATGGCAGTTCGCGCAGACGACCTCGCACTTCTTGATCTCGGCCAAGACGATTCGCCAGGTAGTGCTCTCGGCCGTATGCACGACGACAGGGGCGGCAGTAACAGTCACGCCGCCCTCGCTTGTCCTTTGACCTGAACTCCTCAGCCGGCTTGACCTCTCCGCAGCGACTGCACCTGATCCCGTCCACGAACACATGTTCCCATCTGGGTCGGACGGAACTGCCGTAGACTGACCCTCTTCGGGGCGTGGCGCAGTCTGGTAGCGCATCCGGCTGGGGGCCGGAAGGCCGCAGGTTCAAATCCTGTCGCCCCGACTCTGCTCTGCATGGCCCGTGGTCCACGGACTTGCAGAGACATAGGCGCTTGGGTTCGGAGAAGGCTTCCCGGCGAGTGGCAAGCGGACGAGATCCAATCGGCCGCCGCGCTCTGCTACGTAGTAGGGCTGATGGAAGGGCGACCGCCTATCTCGGGGCGCGGCGCGCGGACCGCGCGGCTCGGACGGGTTGCCGCTCGTGGCGCGATGAACTGGGCGGGGGACCGGCTCGATTCGCGCGGCACTCCGGAGGAGCAGCGTCGCCGCCGCGGCGACCGGATCGTCGCGACCATGGATGCGCTCGTCGACCAGCTCGCCGTCATGCGCGGGGCGGCCATGAAGGCCGGCCAGGTGCTCTCGACGGTCGAGTTCCCAGGGCTCGACGAGGACCAGTCCGCCCACCTTCAGTCGCGGTTGGCATCGCTCCGCGACAACGTTCCGCCTGTCAGCTGGAAGGACATGCGCAAGGTCCTCGCAAGCGACTGGGGGGAGAACCCGGAACGGGTGCTGGCGCACATCGAGCCCGAGCCTGCAGCCGCGGCCAGCATCGGACAGGTCTATCGAGGCCGGACGACCGCAGGGCGCGACGTCGCGATCAAGATCCAGTATCCGGGCGTTGCCGAGTCGGTCGAGGCCGACATGCGCAACCTGCTGCTGCTCTCGCCACTGCTTCGCCAGCTGATGCCGGGTCTCGAGGTGAAGGATCTGCTGGCCGAGCTGCGCGAGCGCATCGTCGAGGAGTGCGACTACGAGCTCGAAGCGAGCAACCATCGCCGCGTCGAGCGCTTCTGGCGCGGCCACCCGTTCGTCCTCGTCCCGGCCGTCGACACCGAGCTGAGCACCCGGCGCGTGCTCGTGAGCGACTGGGTGGACGGGCTCAGTTTCGAGGCGGTCGCGAACGAGGCAGATGAGGTGCGCGATCGCTACGCGCAGATCGTCTACCGGTTCTTCTATGGCACGGCGCTCGACCTGGGCATCGCTCTGGGCGACCCGCACCCCGGCAACTACCTGCTCTGCGACGACGGGCGCGTCGCGTTCCTGGACTTCGGGATGATGCGCCGGCTGCCGCCCGGCTACATCGAGCGTGAGGCAACGATCGCCCGCGGCGTTCGCGAGGCAGACGAGGCGACCGTCATGGAGGGCATGCGCGAGCTCGGTTACCTGCCAGGGGAGCCAAGCCAGTGGGACTCGGAGCTGCTGCTCGACTACATGCGCGGCGTGTCATGGTGGATGCACGCGGAGGAGCCGCTGCGGCTGGCGCCCGAGGACCTGTGGCGCGGCGCCGAGATGCTGCGCGAGGACGAGGACGCGCGCAACCACCTGGCCCAGCTGAAGCGCATGACGCTGCCGCCGGAGGCGCTGCTTCTGCGGCGCATGGAGGGACTGCTCTTCCAGACAGCGGCGACCATGCGGGCCTGTGCGCCGTGGGGCCGCCTGCTGCGCGAGCTGATCGAAGGCGACGAGCCGGTAGGGGACCTCGGCCACCGGCACGCCGAATGGCTGAAGGTGAAGCGCGGCTGACGGCCGCCCCTACTTCGACAGCGTGGTCCGCTTCACCGCCAGCTTGGTCTTCTTGCCGGCATAAGTCACCGTCGTCCTCATCGTCACGACGACCTTGTGCAGCTTGAGCAGCTTCGACTTGAGCTTCTTCGAGAGACGCAACGTGAACGTGAGCGGCAGCTTTCCACGGAGGCTCGTCTTCTTCGCCGTGCCGATCGTGGCCGACTTCAGATGCAGCTTCTTCGCGATCGAGGCGGGAACCTCGAGCGTCACGGTGACCGTGCAGCCGAGACACGAGATCGACCCGAGCACCGGCTTCTTCAAGAACTTCTTGAGCGATGCCTTCCCCGGCACGAGGTAAACCAGATCCGCGTCGGCGATCTGCTCGCCATCGTCGGCGTTCGACGACCCGCCGCTCGGGGACCCACCGCTCGGGAACCCGCCGGTCGGATAGTTGAAGTCACCCTGCATCGGGCAGCCCGAGGGGAAGCCGGGGCCGGCGGCCACACCTGCGTTGAACGGGCAAGCGTCGAGATTGTTCGGCACGCCGTCGCCATCCGTGTCCCCGTACGCGCCGTTGGTTAGCACCGTGGAGGCCACAGCGTCGGCGGGTTCGCCCAGGTCGAAGCCACCGCAGCTCGGTCCCGGACAGGCACCTGCCTCGTACAGGTACACGCACATGCGGACCGGACCGGGCGGGCCTTGCCTGTCGATCGAGAACGGGCCGGCGGGAACGCTCGTGTCGGCACCGTAGCCCTGCGATTGCGACGACTGCGCGGTGTAGCTCGATGCGCAGCTGTTGCCCGTCCCGGTGGCGAGGTAGAACAGGCCCGAGCTCGTGCCGGCGACGCCGGACACGGTGAACGGCACCTGCTGGTTCGGCTCGGGGTGCGTGTCGGCAGACACGTTCAGAGTCGGCGCGGTGTTGTGGTACGCCGCCGCGCTCGTCGAGCACTTGGAGGTGCCGAATGTGTCGCTGGCGGTTGCGTAGTAGGTCGTCGTGGAGCCGTTCGCAACGGTCACGGTCAGGCCGGGGTCGGCGAAAGCCGCTGCTGTGCCGGTAGCCACAGGCGTGCCCGTGCAGCTCGAGTTCGCGTAGAGCTTCACAGTCGTTCCGTCGTCGGCTGTGCCTGTCACGCGGGGACTCGTGTCCTTCGCCGGTGACGCCGGCGTGGTCGCGAGCTGCGACGGCTTCGCGGGCACGTGGCTCGTGAAGACCTCCAGGTCGCCGTATGGGACCGGTCCCTGGTCCGGGTCGTCGTTCGGGAAGTCGTAGACGTCCCCGAAGCCGACGGCGACGTCGTCGTAGCCGTCGTTGTTGAAGTCGGCTGTCGCGAGGCCGGACACGTTGCCGCTGGCCACGTCGGGTCCGGCCGCGAACGAGGCGCCCGTACCGCCGAGGAAAGTCGCCACCCCGTTGCCGCCGCCCCGCGAGAACACGAGGTCGGGGTCGTGGTCGCCGTTCAGGTCGGCGGCTACGACGAGGCCCGACATCTGAAACGGCACCGCAGTCTGAACCGGAGCGGCGAACGTGGCTCCCGTCGAACCGAGGAAGGTCGAGAACGTCATATCGGCGCCCCCATGGGGGACGATCAGGTCCGGATCCCCGTCCCCGTTGACGTCGGTGACCGCGAGCGAGCCCTGGGACGCGCCGCTCGCGCCGAGGGGAATCGGCTCGCCGAACGTGGCGGTCGTGGCGCCCGAACCGACTGCGATCGTCACGCCGGCATCGGCTTGTGCGTTCTGCGCGCCGACCAGGTCGGGATCGCCGTCCCCGTTGAAGTCGCCCTCCCCGAGCACTGCGCCGCCCATGTTGACGAAGTCACCCTCTGTGAACGACGCGCCCGGTCCGCCGATCAGGAGCTGAATCCCGGGAGTGGCGATGGCCAGGTCGGGATCGCCATCCCCGTTGAAGTCCGCGCTCACGAGGTCGAACACGTAGTTCGCGTCCGCGACCTTGGTGGGCGATCCGAAGGTTCCGTCGCCCGCATTGAGCATCACGTCGATTTCGCCGGCCTGCCCCTGGCCGTCGCTGCTGATGCCGAACACGATGTCGGGCTTCGAGTCGGCATTCACGTCGATCGCGCGGAACAGGTAGACGGGGACGCCGGTGTCGTAGGAGACGGTGTCGGAAAATGTCCCGTCGCCGTTCCCCAGCACGACCTTCAGGGACGACCCGAACATGCTGGCGATGTCGATGTTGCCGTCCTCGTTGAAGTCGGCCGTCACGATCGGCCCGAAGGCCTCGTAACGATTCGTGGTCTGGACGAACGGGCTGGCGGCTGCGGGCGCCGCGAGCACGGAGGCGCAGACGCCTGCAGCACAGATCCCGCTTAGCCAAGCCATACCGCGCATGATGAGAATCCCCTGTCTGCGGCCGGGAGGGGACCCAACGCGCGTCAATAAACAACGATCAGGTTATCCATCGGCTCGTTTTGGGGTTACCGAGAGGGTGTAAAGCCACCCCGTGTCACCGAGCTCTGACCACCAGCGGCCGCCTGGTCGACCGTGGGCCCGTGTCGACGCTGAGCGTTTTGGTGGCCGCGTCGTAGCTCCACTTTCGTGCGCGTCCGTTCACTCGCACCGTCCGCGGCCGCCGGACCCCTGCCAGCCGCACGACCCAGGTGCGCTTGCGCAGCGCGCCTGGGAAGCGGCCACGGGCGGCGGCGATCCTGATCGTGGAGGTGCGCCCGCGCCGGCGGTGCGAGATCGTCGTCCAGCTGGAGCGCCCATGCTCGTAGCCGAAGCCCGTGCCCTGGTCGTCGTAGAGCCGGTAGCTGCCGCGCGCGCCCGGATATGCGGTGACGATGAGCTCGTGCTGCGGGCCGGGCGGGGTGGACGGGGCGTAGGGCGCGGTCGGGATGATCGCGCCGGCTCGGACAAGCAGCGGCATCTGCGACAGCGGCACCGACAGCGTCTGGACGCTGGGTCCTCGATAGGCCTTGCCGGTGAAGTAGTCGACCCAGCGGCCCGGTGGGACCCATACGCTCGCCGGCGCCGGATCGCCGTCGGCCGTGACCGGAGCCACCACCATGCCGTGTCCGAACGTGTACTCCGCCGGGTGCTCGTAGGCAGCCTGCTGCTCGGGCCACTGGAGGTAGAGCGCGCCGGTCATCGGCAGCCCGGTGTCGTGACTCCTGCGCGAGAGCGTGTAGATGTACGGGTTGAGCGCCTCGCGCAACTGGAGGAAGCCCGTTGCCGCAGCGTTCGCCGCGGGTCCGTACTCCCACGGCAGCCGGTCGCCGTGGTTGGAGTGCAGCCGGTCGATGGGCTGGAACGTGCCGAATGCGACCCAGCGCGCGTAGAGATCGTCGGGCAGGTGCTCGCCGAGCAGACCGCTCTGGGCCGAGCACTGTCCTGACTGCGGCTCTCCGTTGAAGCTGCCGATGTCGTGGCTCACGTATGGCAGCCCGACGCTGCCCTCGGCCGCCGAGAACTGCGCCTCGAACGCGAGCATGGCCCACGTGGCGCACGTGTCGCCCGTGAACTGGATGGTCGAGCGGTGCTCGGCGAAGATGCCCGCGCCGCCGTTCTGACCGTCGCCGTCGTTCGGCAACGACGCGTCGTAGGAGGCGCCAACCCGGGCGAACGCGAGCCAGCGCGATCCGCGTGCGCGCTCGCGCTGTGCGTACTGCGAGTTGATCCAGGTGTCGGCCGTCAAGCCCGGGGCGACGGCCTTCGAGTCGTCGCAGCACCAGTCGAGCCAGAACACGTCGACGCCCTGGCTCTCGAACTCCTTGTGCAGGTCGAAGTAGGCCTGGAGCTGCTGCGGCTTCGTCCAGTCGAAGACGGCGCACTGAGCGGTCGGGTCGGCGATCAGCAGGCGGCACATTCCGCTCGAGGTTGCGAGCCCGCCGGCGGTGGCGTTCGCCGCCGGAAACTTCGGATCGTTCGTGGAGATCGAGGGATGGATGTTCACGGCCACCGCCACGCCCTGGCTGTGGATCCAGTCGATGAAGCGCTGCGGGTCCGGGAACAGCGACGTGTTCCACTCCCAGCCGTCCCAGCTGTAGGGCTTGCCGGGCGCGCCCGCGAGCGTCGCCCCGATGGCCGCACCGTTGGGGTCGCTCTCGCGCTTGAAGTCGGTGTCGATCGAGAGCGTGTCGAGTGGCACCTTGCCGGAGCGGAACTGACCGATCAGGTCGTGGTAGTCCTGCTCGGAGTAGGGCCAGTAGCGCGAGAACCAGATCCCGAACGCGCTGCGGTCGAGCAACGGCGCCGGGCCGGTGAGCACGCGTAGGTCGCGCAGTCCGCGCGCATAGTCGTGCCCGTAGGCGAACAGGTACCAGTCCTGGTAGGGGCCCGCGTGCTCGGGCCGCGCGCTGAAGCCGGGCGAGGCACCGCCGAGCAGCGCGGTCGTCGTGTCGTCGAGCACGTACGAACCCGAGCGCGACAGCAGCCCGCCGTTCAGCGCCACCGGCCCGGACAGCAGATCGAGCGCGCGGCGCCAGCCGCCGAGCTCGCCGCCCGCCGCGGTGGGCGCGGGGCTCGTGGTCACCCGCCGCCCGGCGATCCTGAGCGTGACCGACAGGTTGCCGCGGCCGAACTGCCCGGAGCCCAGCCGGTAGTGCAGCGCCAGCTTGCTCGTGCGGATCGTCAGGAGCCCTTTCGCGCGTCGCACCGTGTAGCGCGGCACCGCCCGGCGCGCGCGTGTGGCGGTCTGCGTCGGGCGGTCCTCGAACCTGCCGTCCTGTGCGTACTCGAGGCGGGCAAGCGTGGGGGTGAGCAGCTCGAAGCGCGCCGCGCCCGCGTGGACGACCGCCGTGCGCGGTGTCTTCGCGCTCACGGCCGGCGCGCACGCCGCGGCGACCATGCACACCACCGCGCTGATCGTGACCCGGCGCATCGGGCGCGGACGCTAACGCGTCGTCGCTTCGTCAGGCAGCGGGGGCCAGCTCGGTGGCCAGCACCTCGCGCAGCTTCGCGAGCGCGAGCCGCATCCGGCCCTTGACCGTTCCGAGCGGCAGCGCGAGGCGCTCGGCGATCTCGCTGTTCGAGAGGCCGCCGTAATAGGCGAGCACGATCGCCTCGCGCTGCGGCGCGGGCAGGTCCTCGAGCCGCTCACGGATCAGCTCCGCCTCGGTTGCGCGCGCTGCCAGCACGGCCGGGCCGGCGTCGTGATCCACGTGCTCCCCGATCGCATCCTCGTAGAGCACCGAGCTCTGGGGGCGCGCCGCCTGCATTCGCTGGAGATCGATAGTGCGGTTGCGCGTCACGGTCATCGCCCACGCCAGGAAGCTGCCGTCGTTCGCGCGGAAGCGGTCGCGCTTGCGCCACACCGACAGGAACGCGTCCTGGACGGCCTCGGCCGCAAGCTCGCGATCGCCCGACAGGCCGCGCGCCACGCGCATGGCCCGGCCTGAATGGCGGTCGTACAGCTCCTCGAAGGCTGCGACGTCGTCGTGCTGGACCCGTCGCATCAGGTCCTCGTCGGTGTGCTGGGTCATCTCTGGTCTCGATCCGTGGGGTGATGCCTGCCTTCAACACACTGTATAGGTTTTGTGGAGAAAAAGCCAATCGACATGATGAAGTTTCGGCAAGGTCTTGACACGTGACCAAACGGTCACGTATAGTCGTCCGCGATGGACGACGTGTTCAAGGCACTCGCGGACCCGACCAGGCGCGGCCTGCTCGATGCGCTCTTCGAGGACGACGGGCAGACGCTCGGCGCGCTCGAGGGCCGCATCGACATGACCCGCTTCGGCGTGATGAAGCATCTGCGCGTGCTCGAGGAGGCCGGTCTCGTTGTCACCAAGAAGCGCGGCCGCGAGAAGCTCCACTTCCTGAACCCCGTCCCGATCCGGCTCGTCCACGACAGGTGGGTGAGCAAGTACGCCGAGCCATGGGCGAGCTCGCTCGTGGCAATGAAGAAGGACCTCGAGGAGGGGTAACGGATGGAGAAGGTTTTCGTGATCTACATCAAGACGACGCCGGAGCGGCTCTGGGAGGCGATCACCGAGCCCGAGCAGCGCGCGAAGTACAACTTCGGCGTCGGCGTCCACTCGGATTGGACCGAGGGCTCGCGCTACGAGGGCAGGCATCAGGCGATGGAGGGGCCGATGACCGAGGGTGAGAACCTCGAGGTCGACCCGCCGCGTCGCCTGGTCCAGTCCTTCCAAGCCCTGTGGGGCGAGGACGTTGCGGCCGCCGGGGTCTCACGCGTGACCTGGGAGATCGAGCCGATCGAGGACTCGTGCAAGCTCGTCGTGACCCACGACCAGCTGCGCGAGGGTGGGAACGACCAGATCTACGGCGGCTGGAACATGATCCTGTCGGGCATGAAGACGCTGCTGGAGACCGGCGAGTCGCTGACCACGCCCGGCTCGCTGATGTATTCGCAGACCGCCTGAGCGCGCGGGCGACATTTCCCGGTGCGGTCGGGTCATCGGCCTCATGACGGCGGGATCCCTGCGACTTAGCGTGAGGGCCATGAAGACACTCATCGCAGCAGGGATCGCTGTCGTCGCGCTTGTGGCAGCCATCGCAACGAACGCGAGCGGTCAGACCGGTCCGCAAACGCGCCAGTTCATCCAGACCGAGCAGCAGTTCGGATTCGTCGACGCGCCGCCGAAGGGCGGGCTGAGCAAGCCGCCCTCGGTGGGCGACGTCTACGTGATCGGCGGCAAGCTGACCGAGAACGGCAACGCCGCGGGCAGCACCGACATCGTCTGCACCGTCACGCGCCCTGGCAAGAAGGGCGCATCGCAATGCTCGGGCACCGTGGTGCTCACGGACGGGGCCATCACGCTCAGCGGCGTGTCGCACACCGCAACGAACTCAGACAGCTACGCGGTCACCGGTGGGACGGGCGACTACACAGGGGCGACCGGCGTGATCACGACGAAGCAGGGCAAGGGCGAGACCGAGGACATCACGGTCAAGCTCGGCTGATTCACCGATCGGGTGGCGAGACACTCATACTGGGGTATGCGCTCGCCGCCTTCAGGACCACGGACGCCCGCCGAGCGGCGGGCGTCCGCCGTTGCCGGAGGCGTGGCTGCGACGTGTGTGCTGCTGGCGATCGCCGGGGTAGTGCTGCACATCGTCCCGGGCGAGCTGCCTGCCGGCGATTACGGCGCTTGGTGGGTGACCAACGCGGCGACGGCGATCGGCATCGCGGTGGCCGGCGGTCTGGTCGCCTCGCGAGTACCAGCGAACCGGCTCGGCTGGCTGTTGCTCGCGCTCGCACTCGCGCATGCCATCACGGTTGCCTTTCGCGAGTATTCGCTGCACGCCCTCGCGTCCGGCTCGAGCCTGCCTGCCGGGCGCGGGCTGCTCTGGGTGTCGGGTTGGACTTACGTCGACTTTCCGCTGCTGATCCCCCTGCTCCTGCTGTTCCCCGACGGACATCTGCGCTCGCGCCGCTGGCGGCCGGTGCTGGCGCTCGGCCTGGCGGCATCGGCGATTGCGACCGTCTGGATCGCGACCGCCCCCGGGCCGATGCTCCCGTCCGGCGTAGCCCGCAGCTTCAACCCGTTGCCCTGGGCCGGGCTCGACCGGCTGGTCGAAAGCCTCGGTCGGACGCTGCTGGCCGCCTGCATCGCCGGGCTCGCGTCTGGGCTGGTCGCCATGGTCCTCCGTGCCCGCGATGCGGACGGCGCCGCGCGGCGCCGGATCGTGCTCGTGGCGCTCGCAGCACTCGTCCTCACGGTTGAGCTCGCCCATGAGGACGGCTGGAACACCTTTCGCGGTGAGGAGTTCTTCGGGGCCGCGGTGATGGTGCTGTTCGCGATCGCGATCGCCGTTGCGATCCTGCGCTACGGCCTGTACGAGATCGACATCGTCGTTAGCCGAGCCGTTGTGTTCGGTGGTTTGACGGTGTTGCTCGGCGGCGCATACATCGGCCTCGTCGCGCTCACGGCGACCTTCGTGCACGGGCGCGCGCTGACTCCCGTGCCCGCTGCGATCACGGTCGCGCTGCTGTTCGCCCCGGCCCGTGCGTGGCTCCAGCGCGGCAGCGACCGCCTGCTCTTCGGCAAACGCGACGACCCCTACGCGGTGATCACGAGCCTCGGCGAGCAGCTCGACAGCGCGGCAGCCGCGGACGTGCTGCCCGAGCTTGCCGGCACAGTCGCTCAGACGCTGAAGCTGTCTTATGTCGCCATCGAGCTCGAACGCGACGACGAGCACGAGATGGCCGCCGAGCGTGGCCGGCTGCGCGGCACTCCCGTCGTGCTGCCACTCGTCTATGCCGGTCAGCCCGTCGGCCGGCTGTGGCTCGGGCCACGCACGCCGGGCGATGCGTTCAGCGCCGCGGAGCTGCGGCTGTTCCACGACATCGCGCGCCAGGTCGCCGTCGCCGCACATGCAGTGCGCCTGACCGGCGACCTCCAGCGATCGCGCGAGCTGCTCGTGTCCGCGCGCGAGGAGGAGCGCCGCCGCCTGCGCCGCGACCTTCACGACGGCCTCGGCCCGACGCTGGCCGGCATGGCGCTGCAGCTCAGCTCGGCTCGCCTCATGTTCAAACACGACCCCGAGGCTGCGGATGCCGTGCTCGCCCAGTTGGTCGAGGAGGCCCAGGCGGCGATCGCGGACGTGCGCAGGCTCGTCTACGCGCTGCGTCCTCCTGCCTTGGACGAGCTCGGACTGGTGCCCGCGCTGCGCCTACAGGCGGAGCGGTTCCCGGGCATCGATGTCGTGATCGATGCACCCGAGGCGATCGCAGGGCTGCCGGCCGCGGTCGAGGTTGCCGCCTACCGGATCGCCACGGAGGCCCTCACGAACATCTCTCGTCACGCGAACGCGGAGCGCTGCACGATCACCCTGGGCATGAACGGCCATCTCGAGCTCGAGGTTCGCGACGACGGCGACGGAATGGCATCCGGCTGGCGCCCCGGCGTCGGTGTCGCCTCGATTCGCGAGCGCGCCGCCGAGCTGGGCGGCACGTGTGTGGTCGGACCCGACGTGCGTGGCGGCACACGGGTGATGGCGCGGTTGCCGCTGCCCGCACCGGAGTGACATCGGTGCGCGTGCTCGTGGCCGACGATCACCCGCTGTTTCGCGCGGGCCTTCTGACGGCCCTCAAGCTCGCGGGTTCGGTCGAGGTGGTGGGAGAGGCTGCCACCGGTGCAGAGGCCGTGGCGGCGGCCGCGGAGCTCGAACCCGACGTGGTCGTGATGGACCTGCACATGCCAGATCTGAACGGCATCGAGGCCACGCGGCAGATCCTGGCCGTCCAGCCCGACGCCGGCATCCTCGTGCTGACGATGCTCGAGGACGACGAGTCGTTGTTCTCGGCGATGCGGGCCGGGGCGCGCGGCTACCTGCTGAAGGGGGCAGGGCCCGAGGAGATCAATCGCGCGATCGAGGCTGTCGGACGCGGCGAAGCGATCTTTGGCCCGGCCGTGGCGCGGCGGGTGATGGAGTTCATGTCCGCACCGCGATCACCCGAGCCATTCCCGGAACTGACCGCCCGCGAGCGGGAGCTGCTCGAGCTGATCGCGCAGGGCTGGTCGAACGCGCGTATCGCCGAGCACTTCGTCCTCAGCACGAAGACCGTGCGCAACCACGTGTCGAACATCCTCACGAAGCTCAGCCTGCCCGATCGATCCCAGGCGATCGTGCGGGCACGACAGGCCGGCCTGGGCAATTGATTGGCACTCGGTCGCACTGAACCGCGCTGGACGCCAGAATCGACCCGTGGACCGCGCGAAGCGCGTCGGGCTACGGGTCGCCATGTTGCTGGTCGCGCTGAACGTGTGGACCGGCAGCCCGCTGCTCGCGCTATGGATCGGATCTCGGCTCCAGGGGCCGGGCTCGCCGGACATGGGGCCGGTCTTCGCCGTGGTGGTCTGCTTCGCCGCGCTGAGCTTCGCGCTGGCCGCGCTGCTGGCCCGGCTCGGGGACAGCTACGACCGCATGACCGGCCAGGTGGCCCAGGTCCACCGCCACGTGTCGTGGCTGCGGAGCATGCGCGGCGAGCGCCCGCAATACCCCGGCGAGCGCGCACAGGTGACGGCGCTCGAGCGCATCCTGATCGTCGTGGTCGTCGCCTGCTGCCTCGCTTTCGAGGTCTGGTTCTTCTTCTTCTCGACCTCGCCGATCGACCAGCGCTCCGGTCGCAGCGCTGTGCCCGTTAGTTTTCCGGCCCCGTGCGCGCCGACTACCCACACCTGCTCGAGATCCCGACCCGGTGGCACGACAACGACGTCTACGGGCACGTCAACAACGTCGACTACTACGCCTTCTTCGACACGGTCATCAATCGCTGGCTGATCGGCGAGGGCGGGCTCGACATCGTCTCGGGGGAGACGATCGGGCTCTGCGCCGAGTCGCACTGCAAGTTCCTCGCGCCGGTGTCGTTCCCGGAGACGGTCGAGGCCGGCCTGCGGGTGGGGCACCTCGGCAACAGCTCGGTGCGCTACGAGATCGAGCTCTACATCAAGGGCGGGGAGGAGCCGATCGCAGAGGGTTGGTTCGTCCACGTGTTCGTCGACCGCGCCGAGCGTGAGCCACGTCCGATCCCCGACGGGATCCGTGCTGCCCTCGAGCGCCTGCTCGTCAAGGAGACTGCATGAAGGTTCGCGGCGCCGTGCTGCGCGAGATGGGGCTCGAGAAGCCGTACGCCGAGTCGAAGCCGCTGGCGATCGAAGAGCTCGACCTCGATGGGCCGGGGCCGGGCGAGCTGCTGGTGAAGGTCGGCGCGGCCGGGCTGTGCCACTCGGATCTGTCGGTGATCGACGGCTCGCGCCCGCGCGTGATGCCGATGGTGCTGGGCCACGAGGCGGCCGGCGAGGTGGTCGAGTGCGGCCCAGACGTGCAGGGCTTTGCGAGCGGCGACCACGTGGTGCTCGCGTTCGTGCCGAGCTGCGGCCACTGCCTGCCCTGTCTGTCGGGACGAGCCGCGCTGTGCGAGCCTGGCGCGACCGCCAACACCGCCGGGACGCTGCTCACCGGCGATCGGCGCTGGCACGGCTACCACCATCACCTCGGCGTCTCGGCGTTCGCCGACCACATCGTCGTGTCGTCCCAGTCCGCCGTGAAGGTGGACGACGACCTCCCGTACGAGGTCGCCGCGCTGTTCGGCTGCGCGGTGCTGACGGGCGTGGGGGCCGCCACCAACAGCGCCGTCATCACGCCCGACGACCGGGTCGCGATCTTCGGGCTCGGCGGCGTCGGCCTGTCCGCTCTGCTTGGTGTGGTGCTGTCGGGTGCGGGCACAGTGGTGGCCGTGGACACGGTGCGCGACAAGCTCCGGCTGGCACGTGAGCTTGGCGCCACGCATGCCGTGCTCGCCGGCCCGGAGGCCGTGGCGGAGGTGCGCGGGATCACCGGCGGCGGCGTGGACAAGGCGATCGAGACCGTCGGCAGCGCGGGCGTGCTCGCCGAGGCCTACGCGGCCACGCGCCGTGGCGGCACCACCGTGACGGTCGGGCTGCCGCACCCCGACGCGATGCTGTCGATCCCCGCGGTCAGCCTGGTCGCCGAGGAGCGCACGCTCAAGGGGTCGTACCTCGGCTCGTGCGTGCCGAAGCGCGACATCCCGCGCTTCATCGACATGTACAAGGCGGGTCGCCTGCCGGTCGACCGGCTGCTCACCCACACACTCGCGCTCGACGAGCTGAACGAAGGCTTCGACCGCCTGGCTGCCGGCCAGGGCGTGCGACAGGCGGTGGTCTTTTGAGCGAGCGCGTGCCGGTCCCCCGCGACCGCGACGACGACTACACGCGCGAAGCGGCGCAGAAGCGCGCCGAGTTCGTGCGCGAGCAGACCGGGGTGGAACTCGAGCACGTGACGAGCTACTCGTTCGATCCGGGCGCGCTGTCGGGCAACGTCGAGCAGTTCATCGGTGTGGCGCAGGTGCCGATCGGCCTCGCGGGCCCGCTGCTGGTGAACGGCGAGCACGCGCAGGGCGAGTTCTACGTGCCGCTGGCCACGGCGGAGGGCACGCTCGTGGCCTCATACAACCGCGGCATGCGGCTGCTGCACGAGTCCGGCGGCGTGACCACGACGATCCTGGACGACCGCATGCAGCGCGCGCCGGCGTTCCTGTTCCCAAGCGCGCGCGAGGCACGCGCGTTCGGCCAGTGGCTGCGCGACAACTTCGACGCGATCAAGGAGCAGGCGGAGAGCACGACGCGCTCGGGCAGGCTGATCGAGATCGAGCAGTACAGCGCCAGCCGCATGTTGTTCACGCGCTTCGACTACACGACCGGTGACGCCGCAGGCCAGAACCTCACCGGCAAGGCCACACAGGCGGCCTGTCGGTGGATCAAGGACAACTACCCGGGCATCGAGCACTACTTCCTCGAGTCCAACTTCGCCACCGACAAGAAGAGCTCGCAGGTGAACATGCTCCACACGCGCGGAAAGCGGGTGGTGGCGGAGGCCGTGATCAGGAACGAGGTGATCGAGCGGGTGATGCGCTCGAACACCGAGCTGATGTTCCGCGCGCGCCAGGTGTCGAACCTCGGCGGCTTCATGTCTGGCGTCAACAACAACGGTGCCCATTCGGCCAACGGGATCACGGCGATGTTCATCGCCACCGGCCAGGATGCGGCGAACGTGGCCGAGTCCTCCGCGGCATTCGTCCACGCCGAGCTGCGGCCGAACGGCGACTACTACTACTCGGTCACGATCCCGTCGCTGATCGTGGCCACCTACGGCGGCGGCACCGGCCTGGCCACGCAGCGCGAATGCCTGGAGCTGCTCGATTGCTACGGCGCCGGCAAGGTCCAGAAATTCGCCGAGATCGTGGCTGCGACGGTGCTCTGCGGGGAACTGTCGCTCGGTTCGGCGATCGTCGCGGAGGAGTGGGTCGAGGCTCATGACCTCTATGGGCGCAACCGTCCCTAGGCTTGGCGTGATGGAACAGTCCTCGAAGCCGCGCAGCGTGAAGATCGGCGATGACGAGCGCCTCGGCTGGTCGTCCGAGCGCCCGCGCCGCGAGGGCGGGCCTCAGCGGCCGGCCGACATCTCGACGCGCAACCGCGTTCTCAAGCCTTCCGAGGAGCTCATGTATTCGCCCGGGAGCCTCGTCGTGGTGGCCTCGAGCGACCCCGCGGAGGCCGAGGCCTTCGTCGGCCGGCTCGTTCAGAACCGCGGCGCCGTCTTCTCGATGAACAAGGTGCGCTCGCTGCTCGAGGGCCGCGTGCCGACCGAGGAGCTGGACGAGCGCGCGGCCGAGCTGCTGCTGAACGCGGTCACGAAGCGCCTCGAAGCGAGCGAGACGGTGGTGCTCGTGGCCGAGACCCTGGCCCCCGAGGAGCGCGAGCCGTTCCTGCGGCTTGCGACGACCGCCGGCCGCCCCCGCCACATCGTGCTGTTCGAGCCGACCGGAGTCGATCTCGACGAGGACGGCAAGGCGGCGCTGTCAGACCTGCGCCGGCGCCTGACCGCGGGCGAGCTGGGGCAGGAGGGGTTCCAGACCTCCCTGCGGCTGGCAGGCTCGACGATCGGCGAAGTGAAGCGCCTGGACTTCCAGCGCCCGGCGCGCGACGACTAAGAACCCCGTTTCGATCCTCCCGTGCGCGGCTGGCGACGCCGCGCTCTCCGCCTCCGCGCTCTCCGCCTCCGCGCTCTCCGCCGCCGCGCTCTCCGCCTCCGCCGCTCTCCGCGCGCTTGCGCTGGCGCTTCGAGGCGCAAACTGCGTCGGCCAAGGGGTGGCTGAAGAGGCGTCTGCGCCCGTCCGCTCGCGGCGCGGTTCCCGCTTGGAGCGATCGTTGGGGACTTTTGGGTGCCCTGGCACCTAAAAGTCCCCGACGATCGTCGGATCCGCGCGCCGCCGCCTCGCGCCCGGCCCCGCGGCGAGCACCCTCCGCCGGGTGAGCCGTGCGACATAAACCACCGCATGGGTGGTCTATGTCGCACAGCCGACCCAGAAGGACCGCCCCGCGACCCCCGCGAGCGCCACATCAGCCGCCCCTTGGCCGCGGCTGTTTGCGCGCCGCAGCGCCAGCGCGAGCTACGCGGAGATCGCGGACGAGCACCAAGCGGAGGCCACGCGCGAGCTACGCGGAGGCCACGGACGAGCCGGCGGAGGCCACGGACGAGCACCAAGCGGAGACCACGGACGAGCACCAAGCGCCGGCCACGGACGAGCACCAAGCGGAGGCCACGGACGAGCACCAAGCGGAGGCCACGGACGAGCACCAAGCGCCGGCCACGGACGAGCACCAAGCGGAGGCCACGGACGAGCGCGGCCGGCGCGCGGTGGCTGTGAGAACGCTCTAAGCGCCCGTCAGCGTCGCCGGCGTTCCGCCGTCGCCCCAGGCGTCCTGGATCGCGATCGTGGCCTTGTCGCCCTGCCTCAGCTTCGCGTCGGTGCTGAAGTGACCCTCTGAGTCGGGCCGCAGCGTCGCGGTCCGTGTTCTGCCGTTCGCGCGCTCGATCGTGACCGTCGCGATCAGCCGGTCGGTCGCGTCGAGCCAGGGCCGGAACGTGCAGTCGAGGCAGTAGTGCTCGACCTCCTGCATGCTCGACCCCGAGTAGCCGCGCGTGCTGTTCAGGAAGCGTGCGCCCGTTGCCGCCTGATCCTTCGCCGTGTCCGGGAAGTCGACCGGCCCGATCGTGAACTCCACCGGCGTGTTGCCGGCCGTGAACGCCGGCCGCGCGGTGCTGCGCACCGTCTGCTCCGCGACCTTGTGTGCCGGGCCCGCATCGAAGACGACGTGCCCGTCGCTGTCGGTCTTGGCGTTCTCGACCGTGATGCCCGACCACGGCTTCACCTGGAACGGGTTCGAGATGCGCGTGTAGGCGGTGTCGGCGTTGCCCTTGCGCCAGACGCCGTGGACCACGAAGCGGTAGTTCCCGGTCGGCGTGGCCGTGTAGGGGTTCCCCTGTGGATCGACCAGCGGGAAGCGTGAGACGAAGGCCTCGAAGCTCGCGGTCCAGCGCCACTCCTGCGGCTGCGCGTGGTAGCCGGCGATGCCCTCTGCGATCGCCGCCGGGTCGAACGTGCCTCCCGACGACTGCGGGTACTTCAGCGTCACCGGCACCTCGCCCGTCTGGTCGGCGAATGCCTGCCACTTGCCCGGGGAGACCTCGCGTTCGACCGTCACGTCCGGGTTGTCGCTGTAGTTGTTGCCGCCGTCCCAGCTGAAGGTGGTCGCGTCGAAGCGCTCGATGTCCTTCGGCTGCGTCAGCGCCTGATCCTGGCCGCCGTCGTCGGGCAGCGTCAGCGCGTAGGCCTGGACACCGGTCGCCGCGGCCTGGCCGATGGCCTGCACCTTTGCGTCCTCCGCGTTCTGGTCAGCCACCTCCTTGGCCACGAACGGCGCCCACGCCTGGCTCGCCTTCGACGGCTCGGTCTGGCTGTCCACGTCGTGCTGCGCGGTGGTCTCGCCCTTGAGCGCGCGGCCGAGCTGTGCCAGCCGCGTGGCGTAGTAGTCGGAAGAGTGCGGGCCCCAGCCGGTCAGCGCCTTGCGGTAGTGGTCGTGGTCCATGAACTCCCGATACGACGCGATGTAGCCGTTGTAGTCGTTGGCCATCGCGATCGTGAACGTGAGCTTGTAGCCGAACTTGGAGTTGAGCTTCGAGTCGTCGTGGGTGTAGTTGCCGCGGATCTTCGACACGTCGGTCGGCTCGGACTCGGCCTGGTAGCCGCAGCCGAGCTCGTTGCAGTTCGGGTCGTCCCAGCCCTTCGCGTCGTTCTTGATCTGCGCGCGCATGTGCTCGATCAGGGCGTCCGAGACCTCGTGCACCTGCGGCTTGCCGACCATCGGGTAGTCCCAGACGTTGCAGGTCCAGGTGAGCCTGTTCTTACGCGTGCAGTTCTCGGTCGGGTCGGCATTCTTGGAGGTCGGGTCGTAGCCGAGCCACTCGTCGTGCGCCACCTGGTCCGTGCGCGTCTTGATGTTGTAGGACTGCTCCACCCACTGCTCGCAGGAGCAGACGGTGAACAGGATCGGGCCGAGCCGGAACGCCTGCATGTGCACGCCGAGCGTGTCCTCGAGCGCGCCGGTGGACGGCGCCGAGAGGTTCTCCGGGACGGGCACGCCGAGCTGCTCGAAGCTGTCGGTGGAGATGCCCGGGAAGGCGATGCCCGTCTGCGCGATCACCGGCGAGAGTGAGTCGCCCGCAGGCACCTCTTCGCAGTCCGGCAGCCCGGCGACCGGCAGGCGCGGGTCGCCCTGGAGCGCGGGATCAGTACGGCATGAGCTGACTCCGGGATAGGGATGCGAGACGGGGCCGGGGAACCAGCGGTCCTCCATCGCCACCGGGAACTTCGACATCCAGGGCACGAAGCGGTCGTGGTAGGAGGTGCCGCCGTAAGGCGTGGGCGTGTCGTCCGGGTTCGGCTCCTGTTTCTGGATCGAGCGCACCGCGCCGATGACCGCGCTGCCGAGCTGGCGCGCAGCCCACTCCATCTGGTTGTACTGAGCGTGGTTGAAGACCTCGCGGTCGTGGACCGGGTGCCAGCGGTCCTCCTCGACCTCACTCGTGCCGGTGGCGTTCTGCGACATGAGCGACACGCCGCCGACCGTGCGATCGATGAAGCGCTCGGCCTCCTCGGGGTACTCGCCCGAGATCAGGTCGTAGCCCTCGAGGTCCTCCGGGTGCTGCCCGAAGTTGAACAGCGTGGCCACCGAGGTCTGCTTGCGCAGATCCTGGAAGTGCACCACCGACAGGTCGTGATCGGTGTCAGGGCGCGGGAAGCCGTCGGGCGTGCCGTCGTCGGCCCAGCCCGGGCCCATCGGGTTCTTCTGCTGCGCGTCGTAGCGCACCACCGTGGCGCTCACGCGCACGGGGCGCAGCTGCTCGAGCGCCTTCAGCACCGCGGTCGCGTTCTGGTTCGCGTAGTAGTCGAAGAAGCGGAAGTCGAACGCGTCCTGGAAGGTCCAGACGCCGGCGTCGAGCGACGAGTACGACGGCGACGAGTGGTTGTGCGTCACCGTCATCGTCAGGTTCTTGGTGTTGATCAGCCCGCCGGTCTTCTGGTCGAGGATCTGCGCGGTGCGCCGCCAGAGCGCGTCCTGCGGGATGTAGTGGTCGTCCGAGACGATCGCGATCAGGTTGTCGCCCGCGCCTCTGATCACCAGCGCGCGAACGCTCTCGCGCGACTCGACTCCATAGGAGGCCTGGTTCTTCACCGACTGGGCGTGCGGGTCGACGTCGCCGTAGCCACCGTCGCGCGTGGACGCGTACTGGCCCGCCGAGCTGCCGACGTGGTAGGTGCCGTCGATCATCGCGGCGCCGGCCTCGACGTTGGGCCGCGCGGCGGCCAGCGCAGAGCCCGGAATGGCGAGCGCAGCGGCTACTGCGAGCAGCGAAGGAAGCGTGAGTGCGAGTCGGCGAGCATCCATGTGCCGGACAAACGAGTCCGGCGGGGTGTTTTTTCCGCGCTACGTCAGGAGCTGACGGGGTTCGCGATCACGCCGGCGATCGCCACGAAGTGGACGACCGCCGCGGCGATGACGAGCGAGTGGAAGACCTCGTGGAATCCGAACGTGCGGGGCCACGGGTTCGGGCGCTGCGTCGCGTAGGCGGCTGCGCCGAGCGAGTAGAGGACACCGCCCGCCAGGAGCAGCAGTGGCAGCGCCGCGCCGCGGTGGCTGAACAGCTGCGGCATCGCGACGACTGCAACCCACCCAACCGCGATGTAGCACAGCGCCACCAGCACCCGCGGCGCGTCGATCCACGCGATGCTCATGACGACGCCGGCAAGCGCGCCGGCCCAGATGCTTGCGAGCACGATGATCCGCAGCGGGTCGTCCAGCACCAGTAGCGCGATCGGCGTGTAGCTGGCGGCGATGAAGATGAAGATCGTGCTGTGGTCGACCCGGCGCAGGATCGGCTTCCAGCGTGGGTTGCCACGCCAGCGGTGATAGGTCGCACTTGCGCCGAACAGCGCGCACAGCCCGACGCCGTAGATGACCGCGCCAACTCGCGCGCGGGCGTCGTGCGCGATCACAACCAGTACGACGGCCGCGGCGAGCGCGAACCAGAACGCGTACGCATGGAGCAGCCCGCGCAGTCGCGGCACAACCTCATCGCGAGCGAACTCGAGCGGCGTCGCCATCTCCCCAACGGTACCCCGGGTGCAGCCCGCGGATACGTGTTGTCAGTCCGCTTCGGGCTCCGGGCGGCGCGCCCTGAACAGCACCTGCTCCTCGGTGACGCCCTTGAACTTGCGCTTGCCGGGGATCTTCGTCCACGCGTAGCCGTCGTCGCCGACCGCCTCCTGGAACTCGCTGGACACGACCACGCTGCCGGGGCGCGCCTTGTCGGTGATCCGGCTTGCGAGGTTGACGGGTGCGCCGAACCAGTCGCCGCCGCGCGAGAGTCCCTCTCCGCACGCGATCCCGGCGCGAAGCTGCGGAAACTCCTCGCCCTCCTGCTCGGCCGCGTCGAGCAGGTCGAGCGCTGCGTCGAGCAAAGGGCGCGCCTCCGTTGACACGAGCATGGCCGCGTCGCCGATCATCTTCACCAGCCGCACCGGCGGGCGGGCGCGATCGCTGGCGAGCGCGGTAAGCCGGCGGCCACGCTGCCGAGCTGGTCGGCCGCGACCTGCTCGCCCAGCCGCGTGAAGCCCGCAAGGTCGGCGAACGCGACGCAGATCGGTGTCGCGCCGCGGCCGAGCCCCGCAAGGTCGAAAACACCCTGGCGCAGCTGCGCCACCTGTTGCGCGCGCAGCAGGTAGAGCAGCACGCGCTCGAGCATGGGGTTGAGCTCCTTCGCCGCGGCGGCCCAGCGGAAGGCGACGTCGTACTCGGTGTCGGATTCCTGGAAGAACGCCTGGGCGAACATCGAGCGCAGCGCGGAGACGAGCTGGGACAGCGACTGGCCGATCACGCGCGTGACCTCGAGGAGCGACTCCTCCGGAATGCCGGCCGAGAGGAAGCCGCCGACGGTACGCGCCGCCTCCGCGTCGGCGTCGGTGTAGATCGCCTGGTCGCCGTCGGGGATCGGCAGGCCAAGCGCGCGCGTGAGGCTGGCGAGGAAGTCGGGCTCGAGCTCCGCGCGCTCGGCCATCTCGGAGAACGTGTAGCGCTCGCCCGGCGCCGCGAGCACGCGCTCGAGCGGAATCAGCGCCAGGCGCCCCTCGGCTGCGGCATCGCGCAGCTCGGCAAGCTCGACGCCGTCGGCCTCCAGCTGTTCCAGGAGGCGCAGGCGCGCATCGCGCGCGTCGCCCTCCACGCCCTCGAGCAGGCCCTCCGCTTCGAAATCCGTGGCCACCGCGGGCGAACGGTACGAGTTGACGGGCGCCGCTGCATGGCGGCTCTCTCGCTCCGTCCGCCGGGCCGGGGCGGGTGTTCAATGTCGCCCTGCCATATGACCTACTCGATCGTCGCCCGCGATCCGGCCACGGGTGAGCTCGGCGTCGCAGTGCAGTCGCACTGGTTCTCGACGGGCTCCATCGTGCCGTGGGCCGAACCAGGCCTTGGGGCGGTCGCAACCCAGGCCAATGCGGACCCCGGCTACGGGGCCGGAGCGCTCGACCTGCTGCGCGCCGGCGCGAGCCCGCGCGAGGCGCTCGATCAGCTGCTGAGCTCGGACGACGGCTCGATGCACCGCCAGGTGGCCGTGGTCGATGCGCACGGCCAGGTGGCAGTGCACACCGGCCGCCGCTGCATCCAGTTCGCCGGGCACGAGAGCGGCCGCGGCTTCGTCTGCGCCGCGAACATGATGCGCCGTGAGGGCGTGCCGCAGGCGATGGCGCGCGCCTACTCGACCGCGATCGGCGACCTGCCGGACCGGCTGCTCGCAGCACTGGACGCCGCGGAGCGCGCAGGCGGCGACGTGCGCGGCCGCCAGTCGGCAGCGATGATCGTGGTGCGCGCCCGCGACGAGCAGTGGCTGCGCTCGCTCGACCTGCGCGTGGAGGACTCGGCCTTCCCGCTTGTCGAGCTGCGGCGGCTGATCCGGCTGCGGCGGGCCTACGACTTCTCCGAGCGCGCCGACGAGCTGACCGCCGAGGGCCGCGTGCAGGAGGCGGCGCTGCTCTACCGGCGCTCGATGGAGGCGGTGCCCGAGAACGCCGAGCTGCGTTTCTGGGGCGGGCTCGCGCTGGTGCAGCTCAACGAGCGGCTGGCAGGGCTCGAAGCGGTGCAGTCGGCGATCGAGGAGAACCCCGGCCTGGCCGAACTGCTCTCGCGCCTCAGCCCCGAGACCGCCCCGAGCGCGCCCGCCGTTCGCGAGGCGCTCGGCCATGCTGGTGGCTAGAGCGCTCGTCACGCCGCTCCAGCTCTTCGCCGAAGCGCCGCTCCACCGCCTCGGTCATCGTGTGGCGGAAGACGGCCATCAGCGCGTCGGTTGCAAGCGGCCGCAGCCGCTCGATTGCGTCGCGCACCTCAGGCCACTCGTCTTCAGGCTGACCTGACGCGGCGAAGGGGCGCCACACCTGCTCCACGAACAGCTTCACGAACTCGCGTGCGACGGCGCTCGAGCCGCGTTCGATCTCCTCGAGCACGTTCATCGCCGTCTCGCCTGGGATGCCGAGCGCGCGCAGCTCCTCAGCGGCGCGGAACAGAGTGGGGGAGGGCACCTCAAAGCGGCCCTCGCCGAGGTCGACCAGGAAGCCTGTGTTGATCGCGCGCGCCAGCAGCTTCGGGTTCGGGCTGTCCTGGTCGAGCGCCAGCCGCTCGAACAGCTCGCCGGCGTTGATGAACTCCGGCTCCTCCTCCTCCCACGGTGCCATCAGCGCGCGCTTGAAGCCGAGCATCTCGCGTTCGGAGCCCTGTGAATCGCCCAGCAGCCGCTTGATCGCCGCGAGGTTGAAGCCGTCGGCCTGCATCTCGGCGATCAGCTCCACGCGGGCCACGTGCTCGCCCCCGTAGTAGCCCGTCCGGCCCTCGATCTCGGGGGGCTGAAGCAGCCCGCGCGACTGGTGTGCGCGGATGTTGCGGACCGTCATGCCGGTCCGGCGCGCCAGCTCGTCGATCGTCATTCGGCCGTTTTGCGGCTCCGTGACCACACGCACATCCTACGGAGTTTGATGTGACATGAATCGGTGTATACATCCTCCATGCATCTCTTGACTGCCGCTGCCAGCAACCCCGCCGGAGGCGCCGCCACAGGCGACATCGTGCTCGCGACAGGCGGCGCGCTCGCGTTGACCGTGCTCGTCGTCGTCACGGGCGTGCTCTACCGCGGCGGCCAGGTCCGCTGGCTGCACAAGCTCGCCGACTTCTCCGAGCGCCAGTGGGGCGTGCCCGCCTGGGTTGCCCTCTCCGGCGAGATCGCCTCGGTCTCGCTGATCGTCGCGCTGCTCGGCATGTACTGGGACATCTCGCTGCACATCGACAACGGGCGCGATCCCGGGCCGCTCGCCAATCCGGCGCACTACTTGATCCTGTTCGGCCTCTTCGGCGTGTTCGTCGCCGGCTTCCTGGCGATCATCATGGGCGACCACCGCGGCGGCGACTCGATGCTCAAGCGCGCGTCGACGTGGAAGATCCCGATCGGCGGCGTCATGCTCTTCGCCTGCGCGTCGTTCTCGCTGCTGGGCTTCCCGCTCGATGACGGCTGGCACCGGATCTTCGGCCAGGACGTGACGCTCTGGGGCCCGACGCACCTGATGCTGTTCGGCGGCGCAGGCATGACGCTGATAGGCCGCGCGTCGCTGCTCGTCGAAGGCGAGCGCGCTGCGCGCCGCGACCGCGGTGACAGCCCCGCGAAGAAGGCCGGGCTGCCGGGCCGGCGCCTGATGAACTTTCAGAAGGCCGGCCTCATGGGCGGCTTCCTGATCGGCATGTCCACCTTCCAGGGGGAGTTCGACTACGGCGTGCCGCAGTTCCAGCTCCTCTTCCATCCGGTCCTGATCGCGTTCGCCGCGGGCATCGCGCTCGTGACCGCGCGCATCTGGGGCGGGCGCTGGGCCGCGCTCGTAGCGGTCGGGTTCTTCATCGTCATCCGCGGGCTCGTCACGATCTTCGTCCACCCGATCATGGGTGAGATCACGCCCCACTTCCCGCTCTACCTCGTCGAGGGCGTGCTTGTCGAGGCGATCGCATTCGCGATCTCCACGCGCAAGCCGATCCGCTTCGGCGCCTGGTGCGGCCTTGCGATCGGTACCGTCGGCTTCGCGGCCGAGTGGCTCTGGAGCCACGTCTGGATGCCGATCCCGTGGCCGTCCTCGCTCATGCCCGAGGCACTCATCTGGGCAGTCGTCGCCGGCGTCGCCGGGGGTCTGCTCGGCGCGCTGATCGGCGCGGCGCTTGCGTCCGACCGTCAGCCGTTCCCGCGCCGCGGCGTCAAGCCGGCGATGGCAGTGGCGTTCGTCGGCCTCGCCGTGATGGTCGGCTACGGCCTGCACACCAACAACAAGGGCAACGGCGCGACCGCCACGTTCGCGCTTCACAACGACTCGAGCGCCGGCCCGGGCCGCTGGGTGAAGGCAGACGTCACGCTCAACCCGCGCAGCGCAGCGTCGGATGCCAAGTGGGTGTCAATCACGGCCTGGCAGGGCGGCGGCCTGGTCGTCGACCGCCTGCACAAGGTGAGCCAGGGCGTCTACCGCAGCAACAAGGCGTTCCCGGTCAACGGCGACTGGAAGGCACTCCTGCGCATCCACCGCGCGAACCAGCTGCTCGGCACCGCGATCTACCTGCCGAACGATCCGGCGATCCCCGCGAAGGGGGTCGCGGCGCAGGCGCACATGACGCGCCCGATCGGCTCTGACCACCACATCCTTCAGCGCGAGGCCAAGACCACAAGCGGCTGGCTGCCGCTGTTCGCCTACCTGGCGGTGCTCGCAATCGCGCTCGGCCTGTGCGCCCTGATGGCTTGGGGCCTTGGCCGCCTGGCGCGCGACGGCGACGTCGGCATAGGCAACGAGCAGCCCACGCCGGAGACGGCGCGCGTGCGCAGGACGGCCGGCACGGGAGCGCCGACGCCCGCATAGGCAGGGCCCGCAACTCTCGCGCCCCCGTCGCGTTCCGAGAGCGATGGGGGTACGCAAGCTCTTCACATTGCTCGGGGTCGCGGCCGCATTTCTTGCGGCCGCTTCTTCGTCGCAGGCGAGTACGAACCAGTTCACGCTGTTCGAGGCGCCGCGCGAGCTCCTGTCCTCTGACGACGCGCTACGTGCGCAGACGTTCGACCAGCTCCAGGCCATGGGCGTGAAGTGGGTGCGCGTCGTCGTCATCTGGAAGACCGTCGACGCAAACGGCTGGGGTGCCTACGACCGCGAGATCGCCGACGCTCGTGCCCGCGGGATGAAGCTGCTCGTGACGCTGTCGGGGCCGATCCCGAAGTCGGCTTCGGGCAACGGCAAGAGCTACACCTACAAGCCGAGCCCGAGCAAGTTCCAGGCCTTCGTGGTGGAGGCCGGCACACGCTGGCGCGACCAGGTGGGCCTCTGGTCGATCTGGAACGAGCCCAACCATCCGGAGTTCCTGAGCCCGCAGTTCGCCGGTCGAACAGGCCACAAGTACCCCTACTCGCCGAAGCTGTACCGCGCGCTCTTCCTCGCCGGCAAGCGCGGGCTTGACGCCTCCGGCAACTCGCACGACAAGGTGCTGATGGGGGAGACGGCACCGCGGGGCACGGGCAGCGTGGTCGCGCCGCTGCGCTTCCTGCGCGGAGTGCTGGCGCCGAAGGGACGTTTTCCCGCCGACGGCTACGCCCACCATGCCTATACCACCGCGGCGGGACCGAAGTTCAAGCCGCACAACCCCGACGACGTGACGATCGGCGTGCTCTCGCGGTTGACGAAGGCCCTCGACGGCGAGGCACGCGCGGGCAGGATCCGCCGCGGCATGCGCGTCTACCTGACCGAGTTCGGGGTCCAGTCGACGCCGGATCCGTTCATCGGCGTTTCCTACCAGCGCCAGGCCGAGTACCGCTCGATCGCCGAGTGGTACGCGTGGAAGAGCCCGCGCATCGCCGCGTTCTCGCAGTACCTGATGCGCGACGACGATCCGCGCCCGGGCTCTGCGTTCGAGCGCTACTCGGGTTTCGAGTCGGGGCTCATGACCTCGGCCGGGAAGCAGAAGCTCTCCTACAGCGCGTTCTCGCTGCCGCTGGTGGCCGACGCCAGTGGCAAGCACGTTTACTTCTGGGGCTACGTGCGCGCCAAGGGCACACGCACGCGGGTGCTGGTGCAGATCCGCAAGAAGGGCTCGGCGACGTTCCACGACCTGAAGCACGTGACCACGAACACGAGCGGCTACTGGCGCTCGTCCACCGTGCTGCGCAAGAGCGCCCAGTACCGCGTTGTGTGGGATTCCCAGGCAGGACCCGCGACGCGCGCCTACTGAGGCGTCGTCGCGTGCGAGGCGTCCTCGAACTCGCGATAGACGCCGCTCGCGACGAACGCCGTCTCCTCGCCGATGTCGACGGCGTTGTCGCCGATGCGCTCGAGTGCTCGCGCGACCTGGGTCATGCGAATGGCCCACTCGCGGGCGGTCGGGTCGCCTGCCAGGGCAACCGCGATCTGGAACACCTCGCGGTTCAGGTTGTCGATGCCGTCGTCGACGTGGCTCAGGTGCTCGGCCGCCGCCTGGTCGCGGGCCAGGAATGCCTTTGCCGAGTCGACAGAGAGAGCACGCGCCTTGCGTCCCATCTCCAGGATGCGCTGGGTCAGCTGGAGGTCGTCCTCCGGAGCCTCGGGCGCCAGCAGCAGGACCTTGCAGATGTTCACGCACTGGTCGCCCATCCGCTCGATCCGCCGGATCACGTCGAGCAGCGCGGCAAGCAGGCGCAGATCCGTGGCGACCGGGGCCTGGCGCGCGATCAGCGAGAGGATGTCGCTGTGCACCTCGAGGAAGCGGCCGTCGATGCGGTCGTCGTCGGCGATGACCATGTCGGCCATCGCGAAGTCGCGGTCCACCACGACGCGCAGCGTGCGGTCGATCTGGTCGGCAACGATGTCCATGCTGCTGAGCGCGCGCTTCTCGAGCGTGCGGATGTCGTCGCGCAGACGGAGCCTGCCAGCCGTCGCCATCAGCCGAACTTGCCCGCGACGTACTGCTCGGTGCGCTCGTCGCCTGGGTTGGTGAAGATCTTCTCGGTCTCGTCGACCTCGACCAGCTCCCCGTCCAGCATGAACGCGGTCACGTCCGAGACGCGCGCGGCCTGCTGCATGTTGTGGGTCACGAGCACGATGGTCACGCGCTCCTTCAGTTCCGTCAGCAGCTCTTCGATCCTCAACGTGGCCACCGGGTCGAGCGCCGAGCACGGCTCGTCCATGAGCAGCACCTCGGGCTTCACGGCCAGTGCCCGTGCGATGCACAGTCGCTGCTGCTGTCCGCCCGAGAGCCCGCTGGCCGGCTTGTCGAGCCGTCCCTTGACCTCGGCCCACAGCCCCGCGCCGCGGAGCGACTCGTGGACGATGTTGTTCAGGTTCTTGCCGCGCGCCGTGCCGGTCAGCCGCAGCCCCGAGGCGACGTTGTCGAAGATCGACATCGTCGGGAACGGGTTGGGGCGCTGGAAGACCATCCCGATCGCGCGCCGGACCGCGACGACGTCGATGCCGTCGCCGTAGATCGGAGTGTCGTCGAGCAGGATCTCGCCTTCGATCCGGCCGCCGGGGATCTCCTCGTGCATGCGGTTGATCGAGCGCACGAGCGTGGACTTGCCGCAGCCCGACGGGCCGATGATGGCCGTGATCTTGTTCGGTGCGAACTCGATGTCAATGCCCTTGACAGCCATGTTGTCGCCGTAGAAGACCTTCAGGGCACGCAGTGTGATCGCATGGCCCGGCTCGCTCTGTGGGGCTGTGCGCGCGGCCTCGGCCGGTGCGGGCACGGGCGTCGGTTCCGCCGGTTGGCTCTGCTTGGTCTGTTCGGCTGGTGGGTCGGTCATCTTCGCTCGGCTGCGGAGGACGTTCACGCGCTGCGGCTCCTTCGGGAGAGGATTCTGGCGGGGATTGTCAAGAGCAGGATCAGGACGATCAGGACGAGGGCGCTTCCCCATGCGCGCTCGACCAGGCGGTCGTTGGCCTGGCGGACGTCGTTCCAGATCTGTAGCGGCAGCGAGTTCATCGGCTTGCCGAGGGAGAAGTTGGTCGCGTTGATCGCGAAAGCGGTGAAGAGCAGCGGCGCGGTCTCGCCGGCCGCGCGGGCTATCGCGAGCAGCGCGCCGGTGACGAGGCCGGGCAGCGCGGTCGGCAACACCACGCGGAAGACGATTCGCCAGCGCGGCGAGCCCAGCGCCAGGCCGGCCTCGCGCAGCGTGTCGGGCACCGTGTTCAGGACCACCTCGGAGGCGCGCGTGACCACCGGCAGCATCAGCAGCGCCAGTGCGATCGAGCCCTTCCAGCCTGCGAAGCCGCCGAAGCCGCCGCCCAGGATCAGCACGATGTAGACGAACAGGCCGAACACGATCGACGGCACACCGGTGAGCACGTCGACGAAGTAGCGGACCGTGCGTGCGAAGAACGTCTGCTTGCCGTACTCCACGAGGTAGATCGCCACGCCAACGCCGATCGGGATCGCGATCACCGACGCCAGCAGCACGATCTCGATCGTGCCGAGCAGCGCGCTCTTGATGCCGCCGGGGTCACCGAGGAAGGCGCCGGTTGGGTCGGTGGTGAAGAACGATCCGCTCCATGCGCCGATGCCGCGCTTGGTCACGTAGTAGAGGACGAAGAAGAGCGGGATCAGCGCCAGGATCGTGCCTCCGAGCAGGATGCCGCGCATCAGCACGTCCCGCCGGCGGCGGCGGGCGCTCGTGCTCTGGAGGATCACGCTGCTCACTCGGCAGCTCCCATGCCGGGCAGGGCGCCGGCGGCCGCGCCCGATCCGGACCGCTCGGCCCGGACCACGTAGTAGCGGGCGACCGCGTTCACGAGCAGCGTTAGCACGAACAGCACGAGCCCGGCAGCGATCAGGGCGGAGCGGTGGATAGGCGTTGCGGCGGCCTCGCCGAACTCGTTGGCGATCACCGCGGCGAGCGTGTAGCCCTGGTCGAAGATGTGCTTGCCGATCTGAGGCGCGTTGCCGACGACGAGCGTGACGGCGATCGTCTCGCCGATAGCACGGCCGAGGCCCAGCATCGCGGCGCCCATGATTCCCGCGCGCGAGTAGGGGAGGACGGCCATGCGGATCATCTCCCAGCGCGTCGCGCCGAGTGCGAGGGCGGCTTCCTTCTGGTCGCCAGGGACCGTTGCGATGACCTCGCGGCTGATGGCGCTGACGATCGGCAGGATCATGATCGCCAGGATCAGGCCGCCGATGAAGTAGTTGGGCCCCGCGACGTGGCCGCCGACGAACGGCAGGAACGAGAACGTGTCGGAGAACCACTGCTCGATCGGCCGCAGCCGTGGGATCAGGACGAACACGCCCCAGAGCCCGTAGACGATCGATGGGACTGCGGCCAGCAGGTCGATCAGGATCGTGAGCGGCGCCCGCAGCCTGCGCGGGCAGAGCTCGGTCACGTACAGCGCGGCGGCCACGGCAACGGAAACGCCCACCACGAGTGCGACGGTGGCCGTGATGAGCGTGCCGACGAGCAGCGGAAGCGCGCCGTAGATGTTCTTCGAGACGTCCCAGTCGTTGTCGAAGGTGAACCCGATCGGCCCGAACTTGGACAGCGCCAGGTGCGCCTCGCCGTAGAGGCGCACGAAGAAGTACGCGATCAGGATGAGGATCCCGGCCGCGAGGCCGGTGAGTCCCCACTTCAGGATCTGATCAGGCAGGCGAGCGGAGTGCGGCCGCCCCATGACGGGGCGGCCGCGCTCGATCGGTGTTGCAGCGCTCGCCAAGACAGCGACCTAGGCGATCGGGCTTCCGTTGCAGACCAGCGTCTTCACGGCGGCCTTGGCCTGCGTGTCGATCGCTGCGGGAAGCGGGGCGTACGACAGCTTCTTGATCGTGTCCTGGCCGGGGCCGAGGACGTAGTTCAGGAAGTTGACGAGGCCCTTGGCCTGGTCCTTGCTCGCGCCGGCCTTGCACGGGTCCTTGTAGACCACGATGAAGGTCTGCGACGAGATCGGGTAGGCACCCGGATCCTTCGACGACCCGAGCGTGAAGCGCAGGTCGGCCGGGATCGACACGCCCTGGCCGGCGGCTGTGACCGACTGGAGCGTCGGCGTCACGTACTTGCCGGCCGAGTTCTTCACGTCGGCGAACGTGAAGTTGTTCTGCAGCGCATAGGCCTGCTCGACGTAACCAACCGCGCCGGGCGTCTGCTTGACAGCGGCGGCGACGCCGTCGTTGCCCTTCGCGCCCGTGCCCGTGGGCCACTTGACGGTCTTGTCAGAGCCGACCTTGGACTTCCACTCGGCACTCGAGTCCTGGAGGAAGCCGGTGAAGCCCTTCGTGGTGCCCGACTCGTCGGAGCGGTGCACGACCGTGATCGCCGACGACGGCAGGCTCACACCCGGGTTCTGCTTGGTGATCTCGGCGTCGTTCCACTTCTTGACCTTGCCGAGGAAGATGTCGGCGATGGTCGGGCCGTCCAGCTTCAGGCCGCCCTTCACGCCGCTCAGGTTGTAGGAGACGGTGATCGCGCCGAACGCGGTCGGCACGTGCACCGGGTCGCCGTTCTTCTTGGCGGCCGCGACCTCCTCGTCCTTCATGGGCGGGTCGCTGCCCGCGAAGACGGTGCTCTTGTTGGTCAGGTCCGAGATGCCCTGGCCGGAGCCGACGGGCTGGTAGTTGATCGTCAGGCCCTGCCCCTTGAGCTCAGAGCCGAGCTGCTGGTAGATGGGGGCGGCGAACGTCGAGCCGGACCCGTTCAGGGTCGCCGTGACTGACGAGCCGCTCGAGCTGGTGGTCGAGCTTGCGCTGGTCGAGCTCGAGCTGTTGTCGCTCGAGCCACAGGCGCTGACCCCGATGGCCAGTACGCCGGCAGTGGCGACGGCGAGCCACATGCGTGACATGGAGTACTTCTCCTTTTTTGGATTCATTGACAGCAGGCTCGCGGAGCGAGACCCACAGGCTGTTACTGGCTTGCGCCTTGTATGTGAAAACTTTGTGAACGCTCGGCCCCAAAGCGGTAGCCAAAGGCGAAATGCGTGTGGATGAACTCCCAGGCGGGCTCCGCGTCAGCCAGCTTCTGGCGCAGGCGGCGGACGTAGACGTCGACCGAGCGGTCACCAGCCCCGAGCGGCCGGCCCAGGCCTGCTCGGCAAGCTCCTCACGCCCAATTACCGCGCCGGAGCGGCGCGCGAGCGCGATCAGCAATCCGAGCTCGTGGCGCGTGAGGTTCAGCGTCCGGCTGCCGACGATCGCCACGTGCTGTTCAGGGCGGATCTCGAGCGGTCCATCGCTCAGGATCTCTGTCAGCGCCGCTTCCATGCTGACGAGCCTGCCTCCACGCGCGGGAGCGCGGGTTACTCAGCCGTCAATCACTTGTGAAAATCCGGTGAACCGGGTTTCCACGCGACCGTTCCGACCACTACCCTTCGCGCCATGCAATCAATCGAAAACGAGACCGTGTCCCAACCGGAGGGGCATACCGCGGGGGAGGCCATTGCGCGCCCCGCGGGTAGGCCGCGCATCGCGGTCATCGCGTCAGATCGCGCGTTCGTACAGGTCCTTCTCAACCGAGTCGACAGGCTCGGCTGGCAGGCACTGGCGCACGAGACGTCGCCGTCCTCGCACGAGCTCTTCGCTGAGCGGCTGAGTGCGATGGTGGTGGACCCGGAGGTCCTCGACGAGGACATCTTCGGCTACATCGAGAACATCGGGAAGCTCGCGCCGGAGCTCGCACTCGTGATCGTCTCGGCCAACGCGTCGGTCCGCGATCGCGTACGCGCGCTTCACCTGGGCGCGGACGACTGGATCATGAAGCCGTGCCACCCCGACGAGGTGGCGGCACGGATCGAGGCAATCCTGCGCCGAGGCCGGCGCGCGACCTCGCGCCTGATGACCGCGCCTTCGTTCTCGGGTGAGCTCGAGATCGACCTCTCGCGCTTCCAGGTCTACGCGGGTGAGACCAGCCTGGACTTCACGCGCCGCGAGTTCGAGGTGCTGCGCCTGCTGGCCGGCGCCGTCGGCAAGGTGCTCACGCGCGAGGAGATCTACGAGCAGGTCTGGGGCTACCGGATGGCACACGGCGACCGCTCGGTCGACGTGTTCGTGCGGAAGGTGCGCCAGAAGCTCGAGAAGGCCTCGCCGAGCTGGACCTACATCCACACGCACTTCGGGCTGGGCTACCGCTTCGAGCCCGCTTTGCGGGCTTAGGTCTCCGCGGGCGCGCGGCGGCTGCTCAGCTGCCGCCGACGTAGTTCGAGTAGACCGTCTTGTCGAACGTCGTAAGGTCGGGCAGGTTCGCGTAGTTGATGTGACCCAGCGCGAACAGGTCCTCGATGCTCGCGAACAGTGAGAAGTGGTTGTAGTAGCCCGTGGTGTTGACCGTGTTCGGCTTGATGTAGGGCGAGATCAGCAGCAGGCCGACCTTGCCGCCGCCGCCCGCCGGCTTGACCGGGGGCGGGGTTGCTGCGGGGTCGGTGGTGGTCGTGTCGTCGGCTGCTCTGGCCGCCGGGGCGGGGGTCGTGGTGGTGGTGGTCGTGTCGGCGGGAGCCTGCGCCTGGGCCGGGTCCGGAGCCGGCGTGGGCTGCTGTGACGGGTCGTCCGCGGGCAGATTCGGGTACGCGTCAGGCTGGCCGCAGCACGAGGACGAATCCGCCTCGGGCCCGTCCTTCGGCGCAGCGTCGAAGGTGATCACGATCAGGCCGCCCTGCTTGTAGCCGGGTGATGCCTCGATCTGCGGGATCACGGTCTGGAGCCAGGCGTCGGCACTCACGAGCCCGGACGGCTGACCGGGCGCGCATACGGTGTCGGAGCCGTCGTGGCAGCGGTCGGGAACGATGTAGGAGAGCGCGGGCGTTTCGCCGACCTGCTGGAGGTCGGTGCCGAGCTGGGACAGGTCCGCCACGTTGGATCCGCACACCGGGCTGTCGACCAGCGAGTGGAAGTACAGGAACGGATCGCGCCATGTGACCGACGCGTTGTCCGGGCGCGGGTCGTGATTAGGGTCGTCCGCGCCGGCGGCGGGGCGATCGCAGCCGCCAGGTCCCTTGGAGAGATCCTCGACGTATGCCTTCCAGGCGTTGCCACCGAGGAAGATCTGGTCGGCCAGCGTCTGGGTTTCCTTCGGGTACACGCAGCCGTCACCGGTCGCCTGGCTCTGGTCGCCCGCGGTGCCGGGCGTGAGGTCGTTGTACTGCGGGCAGTTCGCCGCGGTCTGCTTAGTCGGGCCCTGCCCGCTCACCATCGCGATCTCGTTGGCCAGTCCGCCGTGGGCGATGGCGTAGTAGTTCGGGATGAGCTCGCCGTGAGCGGTCAGCGTCTTCGACAGATACGCGGCGGGCGAGGCGGTGCCGAACGCCGCGTCCTCGCCGTGGCCCGAGAGCACCACGAGGAAGACGTGAGAGACCGAGGGAAGTGGCGGCAGCGGCGGAACCGGCAGCGGCTTCGGAGCCGTGGGTGCCGGCGTTGTCGGTGCGACTGGCGCCGTCTCGTAGATCGTCTCCTGGGTTGGCGCGGCCGCCTCGACCGGCGCGTCGTCGGCAGGTGCGTCATCGCTGCTGTCGTCGGCGGGCGCCGCGACCGGTGCCGCCGGGGGCACGTAGGTGGGCGGTGCGACGGCGACGATGACCGGTGCGCTTGGCGCGCTCTCGGCTACGGGGCTGACAACCGATCCGACGATGACTCCGAAGCCGAGAATGGCGCTGATCGCCACGGCAGCGGCGCGCGGGTTCGGCAGGACGAAGCCGCGGCGCGGAGTGGGCGCCTCGACGTAGCCGAGATCGCCGTCGATGAGCGCCGGCTCTTCAGCGGGGACTGCTCTGAGCGACACCGGGACGGTGCCGTCGATGAGCGCCTGCATCGCGGTCGAAACCGGTCCGCGCCGCTGTCCACACTCGACGCACCAGCGCTGATCGACCGCCAGCCGCGAGTCGCATTCGCGACAGCGACCGATGCGTTCGGGCAGGGGCTCCTCGGGCGGCGGTACCACGACCCCGGAGTCTCGCCGGAAGTCGTTGACCAATTGTGAAAATTCGGAGTCCCGCGGGACCGATCACAGCTTCTTCACAAATACCCGCGCTGCCGCCGGAATACTGAGCCGTGCCGCCTTGGAAGCAGTGACGACGACATTGGACGATCTGCCCGCGCCGCTGACGGCGACGAACTCGGATTCCTGCCCGAATTGCGGGGCCGGGATGGCTCCCGATCAGCGCTACTGCATCAACTGCGGCGAGCGCCGTACGGGAGGCAGCTTGCGCGACGCGCTTCCACGCACCCGGCCGGTCGCGGCCACCGCTCCGCCCGCGGGGCCCCGGACGGCCTGGCTTCACTCGTCGAGCGGCAGCCTGATCGCCGGAGTGGCGACGTTGCTGCTCGCGATGGGTGTCGGCGTTCTGATCGGGCGCTCGGGCCACGACAACACCTCGGCTGCCGCAGCCCGCCAGCCGGTTCAGGTCGTCACGGTCGCCGGCAGCGGCGCTGCCGGGACCACGACGGGGGCCGCTGCCACGACGGCGAGCACGGCCGGCTCGAAGTCCTCCAAGAGCAAGAAGTCCTCGAAGGCGAAGGTCTCGGGCACGAGCGACGTGAACAAGGTCGCCGCCCAGAACCACGTCAAGCTGCCACCGCGCGTGGTCAAGGTCGGTGGCAAGTGCGCCGCCGGCTCGAAGGGCTGCCAGGGCGGCAAGTTCACCGGCAACTTCTTCGGCGGAGGCTGAGTCAGATGAACGTCTTGAGCAAGCTGCAACCGCGCCGCGCGAGCGCGACGGCCCCCTCGACGCCGGTTGTCGACCCAGATCGCACCGTCGATCTGCGTCGCCGGCGGGACCAGCTGTCCGCCCGTATGGCGGAGGCCCAGTGGGATCTCGGGGGCCTCGTCTACGAGATGGCGATCCGCGACAGCATCCGCCCGGACATCATTCTTCAGCGCGCCGGCTCGCTCCAGGACATCGACGCCGAACTCGGCGAGGTGGAGCGCATCCTGCGCATGGAGGAGACGGGCGCAGCCGGCGAGTGCCCAGTCTGCGCAGCCCCGCACTCGAGCGGGGCCGTCTTCTGCTGGCAGTGCGGCTCGACGCTGCTCGAGCTGTCAGAGCCGCCCGCGGCTTAGCCGGTCTGCCGCGTTGGCTCCGCCGCCCGCCGCCCGCCGGCGCCTCGCTGGTCTGCCGCCCGCCCCGTTCTGCCGCCGGCCCCGTTCTGCCGCCGGCCCTGCTCTGCCGCCCGCCGTCCCCTCGCTGGTCTCCGCCAACCGGTCCCCCGCTGCGATGCGCAAACTGCTTCGGCCAAGGGGTGGCTGCAGTCGCGCTTGCGCTCTCCCCTGGCCGTTTCGCCCCCGCCGCCCGCGAAACGCGTCCCCGCGAGTCTTTTGGTCACTTCTTCCGGCTATGACCGGTCCAAAAGTCTCCTCAGCGGCCGCGACTGTGACGCTAACCACCTATAGCGTGGTCGAGGTCACACTCGATGCCCGACTCGCACCTTCACCGCGAACCGCGCGGTCAACCTGCCACTCGATGCCCGCGAGTTTCACATTGAGCCGATATACGCGGCTTAACGTGAAACTCGTGACGAAGCGCGGCGCCACGAGCGACCGAGACAGCGAGACCAACAGCGGCTCCGCGAGCGAGCACCGATCCCTCTTAGTTGCCCAACGGAGGGTCGGTGCTCGCGAACCACGCCGCCTGAGCCCTCAGAAAAACCGAGCCGCCAGAGGCCTCTCCGAACCACGCCGCTCGAGCCGTCCGCAAACGCGCCGCTAGGGCCTACCCGAACCGCCCGGACACGTAGTCGCGCGTCCGGGAGTCGGCCGGGCGGCTGAAGATCTTCTCTGTGTCGTCGCACTCGATGAGCGTGCCGGCGCGCCCGAGCTCGGTCTCGTCGAGCGAGAAGAACGCCGTGCGGTCGGCCACGCGCGCGGCCTGCTGCATGTTGTGGGTGACGATCACGATCGTGTAGCGGCTCTTCAGGGTGTGCATGAGGTCCTCGATCGCGGCGGTGGCGATCGGGTCGAGCGCCGACGCCGGCTCGTCGAGCAGCAGGACGTCCGGCTCGATCGCGATCGCGCGGGCGATGCAGAGCCGCTGCTGCTGGCCGCCGGACAGGCCGAGTGCGCTCTGCTTCAGGCGGTCCTTGACCTCGTCCCACAGCGCCGCACCGCGCAGCGCACGCTCGACGCGCTCGTCGAGATCCTGCTTCAGGCCGAGGTTGCGCGGCGCCCAGGCGATGTTGTCGTAGATCGACTTCGGAAACGGGTTCGGCTTCTGGAAGACCATCCCGATGCGCCGCCGCACCTCCACGCGATCCGCGCCGCCCGCGTAGATGTCGTGCCCGTGGTAGAGCACCTGGCCCTCGACGCGGAAGCCGGGGATCGAGTCGTTCATCCGGTTGAGGCTGCGGATGAAGGTGGACTTCCCGCAGCCGGACGGGCCGATCAGCGCCGTGATCATGCCGCGGTACATCTTCATGCTGACGCCGGTGATCGCGGGCACTGGGCCGCCGTAGTAGGCGCTCACGTTGCGGACGTCGAAGACGGCCTCGCGCTGGATCTGGCCGACGCGCTCGGCTGAGCGCTGCGGCACGATCGGCGGCACCTGGACCGTCTCGCTGGGGATGCGGACTCGGGGGCGAACTGCTGGCGTTGTCACCGGCGGATCCTCATTTCGTGAGCTTGCTGCGGCTCCGGGCCAGCAGTGCGCGCCCGAAGAGGTTGGCGATCATGATGAAAGCGAGCAGTACGAAGCCCGCGCCCCATGCCTTGGCGTAACCGGCGGGATCGGGCTGCTCTGACAGCTGGAAGATAGTGATCGGGATGTTCGCGACGGTCTCGAGCGGGTTCGCGTGGAACTGGTTGTTGTAGATCGCGTCGAGCATGATCAGCGGCGCGGTCTCGCCGGCGGCGCGGGCCATCGCCAGCACGGTGCTGGTGAGGATGCCGCCGAGCGCCGCGGGCAGGATCACGCCGAGGACCGAACGCCTCTTGCTCACCCCGAGCGCATCCGCGGCCTCGCGCAGGTTGTTGGGGACGAACAGCAGCACCTCCTGGCTGCCGCGCGCGACCAGCGGCAGCATGATGACCGAGAGCGCGATCGCGGCAGCGAACGCGCTCCCGTGATGGCCCACCACGAGCAGGCCGAACACGAACAGGCCGATCACGATCGACGGCAACCCGTTGATCAGGTCGAGCGCCAGGCGTACCGCGTTCGCGATCCGCGGCCTCGCGAACTCGGTCATGTACAGCGCGATCAGGATTCCCAGAGGCGTCGCGATCAGGGTCGCGATGGCCACGATCTCGGCGGTGCCCAGGATTGCCGGCGCGATTCCGCCGCCCTCGGCGCCGAACGCCGGTGGCTTCTTCGTGAGGAAGTCCCACGTGATGGCGCTGCCGCCGTTCTTGGCGACCGAGTAGATGACGATGCCGAGCACTCCAACCGCGACGTACGCGGCGAGCCTGGATGAGCGCTCGAAGACGGCGCTCACGATCTTTCGCCGGCGCAGGTTGCCCGTGGGCACGAGCGGCGACGCTGGGTCGAACGGCCGCTCGAAGTCGTCGAGGCCGGTTGTGCTCATCGGGCCGTTGATGCGTAGTCGAAGCGGCGGCCGATCCACTGCGCGAACAGGTTCGTGAACAGGCCGATCACGAGCAGGATCAGCGCGAGGTAGAACAGCGCGGCGATGTGAAGCTTGCTGAACGCGCCGAGGAACTGGTTGGCGATCCGGCCGGCGAGCGTGTCGCCCGTGTCGAAGAGGTTCGCCTTGATCGCGCTGCCGGCGCCGATCACCTGCGAGACCGCGATCGCCTCCCCGAGCGCCCGGCCCAGACCGAGGAACGTCGCAGCGGCCACCCCGGGCGCGGCGGACGGCAGCACGATCCCGCGGATGACCTCCCAGCGCGTGGCGCCTAGTGCAGTGGCGCCGTCCTGAACCTCGGACGGGACGGTCAGGAACAGGTCGCGGCTGATCGAGGCGATGATCGGCAGGACCATGATCGCGAGGATCAGGCTCGCGGTGAACATGCTGTTGCCGGTGCTCTGAGGCTCGCCGAAGATCGGCAGGAAGCCAAAGTGGTGATGCAGCCATGGCTCGCGGTCGCGCAGGAACGGGCCGAGCACGAGGATGCCCCAGAAGCCGAGGATGACGCTCGGCACTGCCGCGAGCATCTCGACGAGCGGCCCGATGATCGCGCGAACGCGGCCGCTGGTCAGAAGCGCCAGGTAGATGCCGATGGCGATCCCGAGTGGCGCGGCGATCACCAGCGCCATTGCCGAGCTGACGAGCGTTCCGTAGACGAGCGTGCCGGCGCCGAAGACATCCTCGTTCGGCTTCCAGCTGGTCTGGCCGACGAAGCCGATGCCGAACTTGGAGATCGCCGGGCTGGCGCCGTGGGCCACCTGGTAGGCGATCACGAGCAGCACCACAGCAGCGAGCAGCGACGCTCCGGCGCACAGGCCGAGCAGCACGCCGTCGCCGAAGCGCCCGGACGATTGGGTTGTCTGGAACACGGTCGGGCGGCGAGGCAGCGCCAAACCCGGCCTCACTGGTGCGGCCATCACGGCGAAGGTAAACGCCTATTTGTGAAAGCGGAAGGGCCTTCACGGGTTTGACTCCGCTCCGTAACAACTTGGACACAAGTTGCCCCAGGGGCGCACCGATGCTGCGGGAGATAACGGGACAACCCAAGGACAGGAGCAAAACGTTGATTCGCAGCAGACTGGCTCTTCTAACGATCGCGGCACTCGTCGCATGCGGTGCCACGGGGCTCACCTCGGTGGCCTCCGCCGCCGACTCTCTAACCGGTGCCGGGTCGACCCTCGTAGCGCCACTGATGGCGCAGTGGGCCCAGGACTACCAGTCCAAGACCGGCACGTCGGTGACCTACGGCGCCGTCGGCTCGGGCGCGGGCATCCAGCAGATCACCGCTCGCAGCGTCGACTTCGGTGCCTCTGACGCACCGCTCAAGCCGTCGCAGGCACAGGCGTGCAACGGCTGCGTGCAGATCCCCTGGGGTCTGACCGCCGTCACCGTGGCATACAACCTGCCCGGCATCTCGCGCTTGAAGCTGACCCCGAGCATCCTCGCCGGCATCTACCTCGGTCAGATCACGAGCTGGAACTCGCCCAAGATCAAGAAGGCGAACCCGGGCGTGAACCTGCCCTCGACGAAGATCACCGTCGCCTTCCGCAGCGATGGCTCCGGTGACACCTACGCATTCACCAACTACCTCTGGAAGATCAGCACCGCCTGGCGGAGCAAGGTCGGCATCTACGCGACCTCGGTCAACTTCCCGGCCGGCGTGGGCGGCAAGGGCAACGACGGCATCGCCTCCGTCGTCAAGGGCACGCCGGGCGCGATTGGCTACATCTCCGCGTCCTACGCGATCTCGCACGGCATCTATGTTGCGGCCGTCCAGAACGCAGCGGGCAAGTACATCTACCCGAACCTGGCGAACATCGAGCAGGCCGCCGCGACGATCCACAGCGTTCCCTCCTCGAACGAGGTTCACATCGTGAACCCGTCCAAGAAGCTCAAGAAGGCGTACCCGATCTCGACGTTCACGTACGCGATCGTGCCGAAGAGCTCGTCGAAGGCAAGTGCGCTGTCGGCGTTCATCCAGTACGCGATCGCCGACGGTCAGAAGTTCGGAGCGGCGCTCGACTTCGCTCCGATCCCGGCGTCGGTGAAGGCCGCCGCGCTGGCAACGGCGAAGGGGCTCTCCTAGGGCGTCAGCCGGAAACCCAGGAAGTGCGCGACGCGCGCGGTTGCTCAGAGCGACCGCGCGCGTTTTGCGTTATGCCCCGAGGGCCGCGTCCCAGAGGTGCCGCTTCATGCGGTACTCCGGGGCAAGGGTGCAGCCGGCGTCCTCTGCCAGCTCCAGCAGGTCTATTGCGCGCTCGTGGTTGGCCCAGCGAGCCTCCGCGTCTGCGAGGAGCAGCAGGACGTCGATCGCGGCGGCATGGTCTTCTTCGGCGCGCAGCGGGTGCTGATGCATGCTGCGCAGCATCCGCTCACTGGCTAACGCGGAAGTTGCCGCAGCGTGAAGTTCGGGTAAATCCTGTGCGGCCGATACGTTGCGCTCCATGAGCGACGCGCGCCGTCACCCGGCACTCGCCACACCCCGTCCACCGTCCGAGGCCATCGAGGCGATGCGAGTGGACGCGCCGACGCGCGGCAACCGCCGGCTCGAGAAGCTGTTCGCTGCGGCGAACGCCGATTCGCAGCTGCGCGGCTGGTGGCACGTGCAACAGGTCACGGCGGACCGGCTCGCGATGTCGGACCACTCGTGGGTCCATATCCGGGTGGTGCTGAACATCGCACTGCGGATCCTGCGCCTGCTCGAGCGCCGTGGCGTGGTGCCGAACGTGGTGTCGGACTACGGCATGGACGCGCGCGATGCGGAGGTGGTCGTGGCCGGTGCGTGCCTGCTGCACGACGCCGGAATGTCGATCCACCGGGTCGACCACGAGGCCTACAGCCTGTTCCTCGCCGCCGACAAGCTGCCTTCGCTCCTTGCCGACGCCTACCGGGAGCCCGAGCGCTCGGTCATCGTCGCCGAGACGCTTGGGGCGATCATCGGCCACCGCCGCCGCGGCGAGCCGATCAGCTTCGAGGCCGGTGTGGTGCGCGTGGCCGACGCGCTCGACATGGAGCAGGGGCGCTCGCGTGTGCCGTTCGAGGAGGGCAGGCCCAACATTCACTCGCTGTCCGCGGCGGCGATCGACGACGTGGTCATCAGCTCGGGACGCGAGCGCCCAGTCCGCATCGAGATCGCGATGAACAACTCGGCGGGCCTGTTCCAGGTCGACGAGCTGCTCGCGACGAAGCTGCGCGGCTCCGGCCTCGAGGAGTACGTCGAGGTGGTCGCGCGCATCGACGCGGAGCACGAGAAGCGGCTGCTCCAGGTCTTCAGGATCTGAGTGAGCCTCTGGCGACCCACGCCCGCGCAGCTCGCGCGGCTGTTCCCTGGACTGTGGCTGTTCGGGGCCGGCGAGGCATGCCTCGTCCACTCGCGGCTTGGTAACTCGCCGTGGACGGTGCTGGCGCAGGGGGTCGCGAAGCACTCGGCGCTGTCGATCGGCTCGGCCACCGTCGTCATCTCGTTCGCCGTGATGCTGCTGTGGATCCCGCTGCGTCAGCGGCCGGGCTTCGGGACCGTGATGAACGCGCTCGTGATCGGCCTCGCGATCGGCGTGATGCTGCCGTTGCTGGCGGGTCCCGGCGGCTACGCGGAGCGGGCTGGGTTCGTGGCCGTGGGCATCGCGCTCGTGGCGATCGGCAGCGGCTTCTACCTGACCGCCCAGCTCGGCCCTGGCCCGCGCGACGGGTTGATGACGGGGCTGCATTTCCGCACCGGCCGCTCGCTGCGCCTGTTGCGGACGCTGATCGAGGGCAGCGCGCTGGCAGCGGGTTTCCTACTCGGCGGGCGCGTGGGACTCGGGACGGTCGCGTTCGCGGTGCTGGTCGGTCCCGGGGTCCAGCTGTGCGTGCGGCTGCTGGGCGGGATTGCGGCCGCCGATCGGCGCTGACCTTGCTGATCTGTTCTCCTCCGTGTTCACTGAACCGGACGAGGGGACGGGGGGAAACCAATCGCTGGCTTGTTGGGGCTCTCGCGGCGGCTGCGTTCTGTGTAGCCGCTGCGCCTGCTGCTGCTGCCGGTTTCACGGCCGGAGCCGGCACTGCGATCACCACGCCGCCAAAGGCCGGCACTCCGGACGGCAACGCCGCCGACGCCGCGTTCGCGCCCGAGTTCGCCAACTGCCCGGCCGCGCTGTTCCCCGACCGCGGGCGATTCGCGCTGCAGGAGCCGTTTCTGGATGTGAACGGCAACGGTCAGTGGGACGACGTGCCGGTCGACAACCCCGACCCGACCAAGGCCGAGCCCTTCTGCGATGCGAACGGGAACGGCCGCTGGGACGGCATCTACACCTCCGGCGCGAACGATTCGCCCGTGACCAGCGTGCACGACGACATAGATGCGCGTGCGTTCGCAATCGGAAGCGGTGGAAAGCCACTTGTCTACGTGTCCGTGGTCCAGCAGGGTCTGTTCGAGAACTACACGGACGCGATGCGCACTCAGCTGAAGGACAAGTATGGGGTGGACGCCGACATGGTCGTCTCGGCAGACCACAACGAGAGCTCGCCGGACACCCTCGGCATCTACGGCGCGGAGACGGCGCCCGAGGTGGCGGTGAGCCTGCGGTCGGGGATCGACGAGTACTTCATGCGATACCTCGAGGATCGCGTAGCGCACGCCGCCGCGGATGCCGTCAAGTCGATGAAGCCGGCGAAGCTGTACGCCAACCAGGCTCACCTTCCGGAGGACCGCATTCGCCAGCGCTGGTCCGAGCAGTTCCCGACCTTCGTCGCATTGCCGAACGACAACCGCCGCGCCGCCGTCGACCTGAAGCTCGGCGTGCTCCAGGCGCGGGACTCGAACGGCAAGCCGATCTTCACGGTCCTCAACTACGCGGCACACAACCAGGAGATGGGACGCGTCGGGCCGGAGCTGTCGAGCGACTGGCCTGGGGCATTCGCGCGCTCGTTCGAGTCGAAGAACCCGGGGACCGCGATCTTCCTGGTCGGCGACAACGGCTCGCAGGAGGATCCGACTGGGCTGACCGAGTCCGGTGACGAGGTGATCAAGAACGGCTCCGAGAACCACGGTCCCGACCAGTACGTGCAGACGAAGTACACGGGCGAGGTCTTCGCCGACCTGACCGAGCAGGCGGCCAAGAGCGCCGTGGCGCTGACGCCGGGCGCGGTATCGCTCCACCGGAGCGACTATTGCGTGCCGCTCGAGAACAACGGCTTCGCCGCTCTTGTCTCCCTCGGGGTCTTCGGACAGCGGCAGGCGTACGTCTGCGATGCGAACGAACAGCCTGTGAGCTCCTCACCGAACGGACACGAGCTGCGCACCTACTCGAGCTATGCCGACATCGGACCGGACCTTCAGCTGATGGCGGCGCCAGGTGAGGCGTTCCCGGCACTCATGTTCGGCAGTCCCTTTGGCGTCGAGGACGAGAGCTGCAACCGTCCCAACCCTGCCGTGCCGGGCTGGCACGCGAAGTCGGCGTTCCGCTTCCCGGTCGGCCTCGCCGACGACATGCTCGGCTACCTGATCCCAGCCTGGGGCTTCTATGCGAACCCTCCGGAGTTGTTCCAGGACACGAGTGCTTGCGGGGCCACGAGCGACCCCACCGACTCGCACGACCCGAAGGGCCACGACCACAAGCTCGAATCGGAGTCCGTCGGCCCTACGGGCAGCAACGCGGTCGCCGATCGCCTCGCCGGCCTGCTGGATGCGGAGAAGGATCCGATCGCGCACATCTCAAACGGGCGCTATGTGCTGGCCGACGGGTCGCTGTCGCACTGGCCGACCAATGCGGTCGGAGTGCTCGAGGCGGACGCGGGCGCCACCACGATTGGGCCGACCGGCGGGCGCTTCATCGGCTTCCCCGGCGTACAGGGGGCGGGCGGTCGCGCTGTCGATGCCACGGGAGTCGCCATGGACTTCGACGGCCAGCCGGAGGCGGGACCCGACGTCCTCACGCGCGGAGCGATCACGTTCGACGCGAAAGGCTGCGCCGGTGGTCGCTACTACGCGGCGGTGTTCGACGCTCTGACGGAGACGAAGCTCGGAGCGGTGCAGCAGGTCGGCGGCGTCGACGCGCCGGCACAGAACTGCAAGCACGACGACGGCACGCAGGATGATGCGAACGGCGGCAAGGGCGTGACCGCCGGACCCGGCGCGGACAACGGTGCGGGCTCAGGGGGCGGCAGCGGGCCGAGGGGCAGCGTGCGCGGCGGCTGCACAGACAGGATCGCGCCGCATGCGGTCGCCTCGGGCTCGCACAAACGGCGCGGACGCACGTTGCGCCTACGGGGTCGTGCCAGCGACAAGGGCTGCGGCGCCAAGGGTCGCGGCCGCGTCGTGCGCGTGACCATCACGGTTCTGCGACACACGTCGAAGCGGCGCTGCGTGTTCGTGGCCCCGAGCGGCCACCTGGGCTCTGCCCGCGCGTGCCGCAGCCCGATACAGCTGCTCGCAAAGGGCGCAGCGCACTGGCGCTTCTCCAAGAAGCTCCACGTGAAGCGCGGCACCTACACGGTTCTGGTGCGGGCCTTCGACGCGGCCGGGAACGGTCAGCGAACGAAGCGACGTCGTGGCGCCACGATCCTGACGCTGCGCGTGCGCTGACCGCGATGGCCCGCCGGAGCGGGTCGAAGCAGTGCGGCTGAGAGGACTCGAACCTCCACGGGGTTGCCCCCACGGCGACCTGAACGCCGCGTGTATACCAATTTCACCACAGCCGCAGGAACTGGCGAGAGGGCACTTTAGCGACGGCATGGGCGCGGTCTCCGCGGCTTGCTCTGCCGGCGCGGGACGCGAACTGCGGCGGCCAAGGGGTGGCTGACCTAGCGCCTGCGCGCGTCCGCATGCGGCAAGGTCCGTGCCTTGCTGGATCGTTGGGGGAGAAGATGACCCCAGGGGGTCAAGAAGTCCCCAGCGATCGACTCCGGCGAGTTCTGTGGGGACTTTTAGGTGCCCTGGCACCCATAAGTCCCCAACGATCGCCGGATCGCGGGGCTGCGGCGGCACACTTGGGCGCCGCGGCGAGCACGCTCCGCGCGGGGAGCTGTGCGACATAGACCACCGCATAGGTGGTCTATGTCGCACAGCCGACATCACCGCGGGCGAGCCGCGAGTAGCGACGGCGTCGCGGCGCTCAGCGGCCTGCGGAGTTGCCCTCCAGGCGGCGGCGGATTATCGCGTCCAGTTGGGCTCCGGCGAAGAAGACAATCGCCGAGATGTAGACGTAGGCGAACAGGATCACGATCGTCGCGAGGTTTCCGAAGATCGATCCGTAGGACGCGATGTAGCGCACGTATACGCCGAACAGGATCGACGCGGCGATCCAGGCTCCGACGACGATCGCCGTGCCGACGCTGACCCACTCGGTCGGCTGATAGCCATCCGGCGCCAGGCGGACCGTCAGCGCGGTGGCCAGTCCCAGCAGCACCGCCGCCACGGCCCAATGCAGCACGAACAGGAGCGCCGACAGCGGCTGCGGCACGTCGCGGTAGAGCAGCGGCCCGAGCCAGACGACCGCGATCGCTGCGATCACGAGCGCGCTGACGATCAGCGCCAGCAGCAGCGAGCGTCGCATCCGCTCGAACCAGCTGCGGCCCTCGTCGAGCTTGTAGATCTCGCCGAGCCCGCCCATGATCGCGCGAATGCCGCCCGAGATCTCCCACATGGCGAGCGCGAAGCCGACCGTGAGCCACCAGCCCTGCTTCTGGTGGAGCACCTTGTCGACCGTGCTGTTGAGCACCGTGAACCCGGCATGGGAAACGTGCGGCTTGACGTTCTTTGCGATGTCGGCCCACACCGAGTCGAGATGGAGGAAGCCGAGCAGCGCGAGGCCGAACAACAGGAACGGCACGATCGCCGTGACGATCTGGAACGAAAGCGCGCTCGCCCACGTGAGCAGGTTGTGCTCGTTGATCGAGCTGACCAGCTCGCGTGCCGCGGCCGGCAGCTCGGTGCGCGCGGCCGCACGCGCGTTCTTCCCTCGCCTCGCGCGAGTGGTGCTCCTCTTGCGCTCGGCAGAACCGCTTCGCCTGCCGCGCTTGGTTGCCGTGGCCACTCCCTCGGTCGTACCCGCAACCGGAGGGCGCTATGTCAGCGCGTGCCGAGCGGGATCCCGAGCCGGCCCGGCACCGATGCGATCGCGGCCGCCAGCGGGGGTGGGAGCTCGCATGCCTGCTCGGCGTCCTCGCACTCGAGCGCGGCAGCGCGAATAGCCCGCCCGCCGAGGTATCTGAACGGTTCAGGCGGCAGGCGGCGCGGCCGGCGCCCGACCAGCGGCAGCGCGGTCCACTCGTCGTCGAGGCCGAGCGCGAGGGACGCCAGGGCCTGGCCCGCGACCCAGCTCGGGCCGACGCCGTTGCCGGTGTAGCCGACGCCGAAGTGCACGCGTCCGTGGCTGCCGAAGAACGGCAGGCGGTCGGCTGAGACGTCGATCGGGCCGCCCCAGCTGCGCTCCACGCGCACGTCACGCAGCGCTGGCAGGAGCCGACGCAGGCCAGCCTCGGCACGGCGGTGGCTGTCGGCGTCGTCGAAGAAGCGGCTGTCGACCCGCCCGCCGAAGCCGAGCTGCCCGGCGCCCGCGCCCATCAGCACTCGCCCGTCGTCGGTCGTGCGGAAGTAGTGCAGGAACGTGCGCCCGTCTGTGATCGCCTCGTTGCCCGACCAGCCGAGCTTGCGCAGCGCGTCGGGCGCCGGCTCGGTCAGGACGACCCAGCTGCCCATGTTCGTCACACGCCCCGCAACCGGCCGCCAGCCGGTCATCCACGCATTGGTGGCGAGCACGACCGAGTCGCAATCGATCGAGCCACGCTCGCTGTTGACGCGAAACGGTGAAGTGCTCAGAGCACCTACCGGTGACTTCTCGTACAGGCGGATGCCTGCTTCAAGGGTTGCGTCGCGCAGCGCTCTGACCAGCAGGCCGGGGTGGACCGTTGCTCCGTCGCGGTAGAGCACGCCGTCGCGGAAGACCGGTGAGCTGCACCGCTTCGCCACCTCTGCACGGTCGAGTGGCACCGCCTCTTCCGCCACGCCCAGTGACCGCGCAACTACAGCGCCGCGCGCGACCACCTCGTCCTGCACCGGCGCTGCCGACGCCGCCAGCAGCCCGCCCTGGTGAAGCCACGCGTCGGCATCGCGCGCCGCCAGAAACGCGGCCACGCCCGGGATGATCCGGTCGCCCACGCGCGCGAGCTCCAGCGCGCGCTCCGCGCCGAACGCCGCGACCAGTCGCGGCAGGGCGGCCCACCAGCCGTGGAGGAAGCCGCCGTTGCGCCCGCTCGGGCCCGAGCCGCAGAAGTCCGCTTCGACGATCGCCACGTCGAGGCCCGGCTCGCGCTCGCGCAGCGCGAGCGCCGTCCACAACCCGGTGAAGCCGCCCCCCACGACGACCACGTCGGCCTTCTGCGACCCGCTCAGCGGATCGGCTACCGCCTCGAGCCCTGCATCGTCGACCCACCAGGGCCGGCCGAAGCTCAAGGAGAGCGGCGCACCGACTTCGAACCGCCGTTGCCGTGCAGCCGCTCGGCGGCCTCGCTGAGCACGTCGCCGAGGATGCCGACCATCTCGTCGATCTCGGCCTGGCCCGCGATGAGCGGCGGCGACAGCTGGATCACCGGGTCACCGCGGTCGTCGGCGCGGCAGATGAGCCCGCGCTCCCACAGTGCGCCCGACAGGAAGCCGCGCAGCAGCGTCTCCGACTCCTCGTCGCTGAACGACTCGCGCGTGTCCTTGTCCTTCACGAGCTCGAGTGAGTAGAAGTAGCCCTCGCCGCGCAGATCACCCACGATCGGGATGTCGAGCAAGGTCGACAGCGCGGCGTGCATCGCATCGCCGTTCTGCGCCACGTGCTCGACGAGCCGCTCGCGCTTCATGATCTCGATGTTCTTCAGCGCGATCGCGCACATGACGGGGTGGCCGCCGAAGGTGATGCCGTGCGTGAACATCGCGGTGCCGGCCGCGAACGGCTCGAACACCTTGTCGGTGGTGATCACCGCGCCGATCGACGCGTACGCGGACGACAGTCCCTTCGCCGAGGTGACGATGTCCGGGCGGATGTCGTACTTCTCCGAGCCGAACCACGTGCCAAGCCGGCCGAAGCCGCAGATGACCTCGTCCGCACAGAGCAGGACGCCGTACTTGTCGCAGATCGCGCGCACGCCCGGCCAGTAGTCAGGCGTCGGCGGCACGAAGCAGCCGCCCGCGTTCTGGACCGGCTCCATGATCACCATCGCGACCGTGCCGGGACCCTCCTGAATGATCGCCGCCTCGAGGTCGTCGAGCAGGAAGCGCGTGAACTGCTCGGGAGTCTCGTCCGCCGGGCGGTGGTAGCGGTTGGTGTTGTGGACGTGCGTGACGCCGGGCACGAGCGGCTCGAACGGCGCGCGCAGCGCAGCGATGCCGTTGATCGACAGCGCGCCCATCGTGGTGCCGTGGTAGGCGAGCCTGCGCGAGATGACCTTCCAGCGCCGCTCGCCCTGCGCGGCGTGGTACTGCCGTGCGAGCTTCCACGCGGACTCGACCGCCTCGGAGCCGCCCGAGACGAAGAAGACGCGGTTGAGATCGCCAGGCGCGAGCTCCGCCACCGCAGCCGCGAGCTCGATCGAGCGCGGGTGGGCGTACGACCAGTTCGTGTAGAAGGGCAGCTCGCGCATCTGCTCGTGTGCGGCCGCGCCAACCTCGTCGCCGTAGCCGTAGCCGATCTGCACGGCAAACAGCCCCGCAAGCGCGTCCAGGTAGCGCTTGCCGTTCTGGTCCTCGAGGTAGCAGCCGTCGCCGCGGACGATCACAGGCATCCCGCCGTCTGCATAGGCGCCCATCCGCGTGAAGTGCAACCACAGATGGTCGTGCGCCATGCGCTCGAGATCCTGCATCGAAGGCATGTTCTGAGTAGTGGCCATCACGCCAAAGCTACACGGCGCGTGCGCCGGCTGCCCTGCTTCGCAACACGCCGGTGTCGCGCATCAGGCGCTGCGCCAGAACCACCGGGATCAGCGTCAGAGCGAGCACACCGAGCACGACCACGTTGACCTCCGGCAGCTGCTGTCCGAGGCGGATGTTGCCGAAGATCCACAACGGCAGCGTGTTCTGCGCGCCCGCCGTGAACGTGGTGACGATGACCTCGTCGAACGACAGCGCGAACGCGAGCAGGCCGCCTGCGATCAGCGCCGAGGAGATGACCGGAAGCGTGACGAAGCGGAACGTCTGGAAGCCGCTCGCGCCCAGGTCCATCGACGCCTCGATCAGCGACGTCTGCGACTGGCGCAGGCGCGCAATCACGTTGTTGAAGACGACGACGATGCAGAACGTGGCGTGCCCGATCACGATCGTCCAGTACGAGAGGTCGATCGACCAGAACTGGAAGAACGAGTTCAGCGCCATCCCGGTGATGATTCCCGGCAGCGCGATCGGCAGGACGAGCAGCAGCGACACGGCCTCACGCCCGAAGAAGCGGAAGCGGTGAAGCGCGAACGCCGCGGCCGTGCCGAGCAGCACCGCGATCGTGGTCGCAACCCCGGCGGCCTTCAGCGACAGCCCGAACGCGTGCCGCATCTCCTCGTTGTGCCAGGTCGCCGAGAACCAGCGCGTGGACAACCCCGACAGCGGCCAGCCCTGCACGTTCGAGGGGTTGAACGCGTAGACGCAGATGATCAGGATCGGGATGAACAGGAACAGCAGGATCGCCACCGTCCACACCGCCAGCGCGATCCGGGTGCCGCGGGTCTCGCTCACAGCGCCTCCGTGGCGCCGGCGCGGCGCGCGGCCACCAGATAGATCCCCATGACCAGCACCGGCACCGTTGCGAACGCCGCCGCGAACGGCACGTTGTCGGCCACGCCGACGTTGCGGTAGACGACGTTGCCGATGAAGTCCGAGCTCGCGCCGCCGACGAGCGTGGGGGTGATGTAGTCGCCGAGCGTCAGCGAGAACGTGAAGATCGATCCCGCGACCACGCCCGGCCAGGCCAGCGGCAGCAGCACGCGGCGGAACGTGGTCCAGCGCTTCGCGCCGAGGTCACTCGAGGCTTCGAGCAGCGAGTCCGGCACGCGCTCGATCGCGGCCCAGACGGGGGTGATCATGAACGGCAGCCAGATGTAGGAGAAGACGATCCACATCGCCACGTTCGAGTAGCCCAGGTTGAGGCTGCCGAGGTGCAGCTTGTCGGTGGTCCAGTTGAGCGCGCCGTCCTTGGACAGGATCAGCCGCCACGAGTAGACGCGCGCGAGGTATGAGGACCAGAGCGGCAGCAGCACGAGCACGAACAGCACCGTCTGCATCCGCCGCGACGCCAGGCGCGCGGCGAAGTACGCGAACGGAAACGCAAGGATGGCGTCGGTGATCGTGACCGCCACCGCGATCCCGATCGTGCGGAACGCGATCTCGCGGTAGGTGCCCGACTGGACGATCGTCTTGAAGTTCTGGAGGCCCCAGTGGTGCAGGACGTTGCCCGTGAATGGGTCAACCGTCCAGAACGCCGACAGGAACAGCACGACCAGCGCCGCGATGTAGATGAACAGCATCCAGCCCAGCGGGCCGGAGAGCAGCAGCGAGCCACGCAGCCACGGCCGCCGGTACAGCGCGACTGAGAGTGCCCGGCCTACCCCTTGATCTCCTGCCAGGCGGAGGCCCACTGCGTGTAGTCCTTGCAGTCGGTCTTGCCGTTGCCACAGTCTGCGATCGGCGTCTTCCAGAACTTGATCGAGTTGAAGTACGACGCCGGCGCGTTCGCGTGGTACTGCTCACACGAGCCCTTCGAGAGCTTGTCCATGACGGTGCACGCCTTGGTGTTCGCGGGCGTCTCGCCGAAGTAAATCGCCTGCTCGGCCTGCGGCTTCGGCTGCGAGATGTACTTCATCCACATGTACGCGCAGTTCGGGTGCTTGGCCTTCGACGACAGCATCCACGTGTCAGCCCAGCCGGTGGCGCCCTCAGACGGGATCTCGTCCTTCACCGGCACCTTGGCGCCGGCGAGCGTGTTGGTCTGGTACGGCCACGAGGCGCCGATCACGGCGTCGCCCGACTTGAACAGGTCGATCTCGTCCGAGGCCAGCGCCCAGTACTTCTTCACGAGCGGCTTCTGCTGCTTGAGCAGGTTCACCGCTGCGTTGAACTGGGCGTCGTTCAGCTCGTACGGATCCTTGATGCCGAGGCTGGGCTGCTTCTTCGACAGGTAGAGCGCGGCGTCCGCGATCTGGATCGGGTTGTCGGGAACCGTGACCTTGCCCTTGTACTTCGGGTCGTAGATCGCCGACCAGCTGGTTGGAGCGGTCGTGACCTGCTTCGTGTTCCACAGGAGCGTGTTCGGGCCCCACTCGAGCGAGATCCCGTAGTGCTTGCCGTCGACCGTGTTGTGCGAGGGCGACTGGAGCTGCGGGATGAAGTCCTTGTAGCTCGGGATCAGGTTCACGTTGACCGGCTGCACGTTGCCGCCGCGGATCAGGCGCAGCGACGCGTCACCGGATGCCGACACCAGGTCGTACTGGCTGCCGCCGCCCTGGCGCATGAGCGTGACCATCTCGTCGGAGGAGCCGGCGTACTTGGCGTGCACCTGACAACCGGTCTGCTTCTGGAACGGCTTGACCCACTGCGGCTGCGTGTAGCCCTCCCACGCGACCACGTTGAGCTGGCCCTCGCCGGCCCGATCTTCTGCGGCAGGTTCGAGCCCGGCTTGCCGCCGCTCGAGGAGTTGTTGCTCGACGAACCGCATCCAGCCGCGACCATCGCGGCAACGGTGACGAGTGCCAGAGCGCTTCTTGATCTCATTGCGAGTCCCTCCCGTGGGTCAGGTCAAACGTGTGTCCCGGGCGCCAATGTAACCGGACTCGGTTACCCCGTTGTCCGAGCGCGTCCTGCGACGTGGTCTCCAGGTTCTGGCGCACCGCCACCAGCTCGCCGCCGCCGTCGAGCTCGACGACGTAGCGCGTGACCATCCCGAGGTAGATGACGTCGCGGATGCGCCCGGTCTCGCTCGTCCAGCCCTCGCGGTCGGGCTCTGACTCGTCGCTCATGTGCACCTTCTCGGGTCGGACCGTGAACCGGCGCCCGTCGCGCTCGAGCACGTTGGAGGTGCCGACGAAGCCGGCCACGAACTCGGTCTCGGGGTGCTCGTAGAGGTCGGCCGGCGTGGCGACCTGCTCGATGCGGCCGTCGTTGAAGACCGCGATGCGGTCGCTCATGGCGAGCGCCTCGTCTTGGTCGTGGGTCACGTAGACGAACGTCATGCCGAGCTGGGTCTGGATGTTCGAGAGCTCGGTCTGCATCTGCTCGCGCAGCTTCAGGTCGAGCGCGCCGAGCGGCTCGTCGAGCAGCAGCACGCGCGGTGAGCCGACGATCGCCCGTGCGAGGGCGACGCGCTGGCGCTGTCCGCCCGAGAGCTGGATCGGCTTGCGCTCGCCGTAGCCCGCCAGGCGCACGATCGCCAGCGCCTCCTCGGCGCGGCGCGCGTGCTCGGCCTTGCCGACGCCCTTCACGCGCAGTCCGTAGGCCACGTTCTCGCCGACGGTCATGTGCGGGAACAGCGCGTAGTCCTGGAAGACCGTGTTCACGTCGCGCTCGTACGGCGGCAGCCGCGTCACGTCGCGGCCGGCGAGCTCGACGCGCCCGCCGTCGGGCATCTCGAAGCCGGCGATCAGCCGCAGCGTGGTGGTCTTGCCGGAGCCCGACGGGCCGAGCATCGTGAAGAACTCGCCGTGCCCGATCTCCAGGTCGACGCCGTCGACGGCGGCCACCTCACCGAACTGCTTGCGCAGGCCAACGAGCGCTACGTCGGGCGCCGACGACCGCGGCGTGTCCTCAGCCGGCGGCGCTGACGGCGTCGCCAAGCGACTCCTCCATGATCTCGAGGCCGCGATCGAGGTCTTCGTCGGAGGCGACGAACGGAACCAGGATCCTCAGGACGTTGCCGTAGAGCCCGCAGGAGAGCAGCATCAGCCCGCGCTCGCGCGCGTTCGCCGTCGTCTGGGCGGCCAGGTCGAGCGCCGGCTTCTTCGTGCCGGCGTCGTGCACCAGCTCGAGCGCAAGCATCGGGCCGATGCCGCGCACCTCGCCGATCTGGTCGACGCGCTCGGCCATCGAGTCGAGCCCGGCCCGGAGCCGCTCGCCCACGTGGCGCGCGCGCTCCAGCATGTCGCCGTCGGTGAGCGCGTCGAGCGTGGCGTTGGCTGCTGCGCACGCGAGCGGGTTGCCGCCGAAGGTGCCGCCGAGGCCGCCGGGCGGCACCGCATCCATCAGCTCGGCACGCCCGGTCACGGCCGCCAGCGGCATGCCACCGCCGAGCGACTTGCCAGACACGAGCAGGTCGGGCTCGACGCCCCAGTGCTCGATCGCCCACAGCGTGCCGGTACGTCCTGCGCCGGCCTGGACCTCGTCGTCCACGTAGACGATGCCGTGCTCGCGGCAGATGCCGATCAGCGCTTCGACGAAATCCTGTGGCATCGCGATGAAGCCGCCCTCGCCCTGCACCGGCTCGAGCACCATGCAGGCCACGCGCTCGGGATCGACGTCCTGCTTGAAGAGAAGTTCGAGTCCGGCGAGTGCCTGCTCGGAGTCGATGTCGCGGTACGGGTAGGGAGCGGGCGCGCGGAACACGTCGGGTGCGAGCGGGCCCATGTCCTTCTTGTAGGGCACCACCTTGCTGGTCATCGCGAGCGTGAGGATCGTGCGGCCGTGGAAGCCGTGGTCGAAGCAGATCACGCCGGACCGGCCGGTGTGGGCGCGGGCGATCTTGACCGCGTTCTCGACAGCCTCGGCGCCCGAGTTGAGCAGCAGCGAGCGTTGCTCACCGCCGGTGCACGGCGAGTGTTCGTTCAGCCGCCGGCAGGTCTCGATGTAGGGCTCGTACATGCCGACCATGAAGCACTGGTGGAGGTACTGGTCGAGCTGGGCGCGCATGGCCTCGACGGCGGGGCCGAAGCCGTGGCCCAGGTTCTGGCAGCCGAGACCGCCTGCGAAGTCGATGTAGGAGCGGCCGTCGACGTCGGTGATCTGCGCTCCCTCGGCGTGCGCGACAGCCAGGGGAGGGGTGTTCACACCACGCGCCACGTGGCGCCGGCGCGCGTCCATGACCCGTTCGGTGGCCGTTCCCTCTGCGGTTGCCATGGCGCTCATCCTCCCCGAGCGCTCGGCGATTTGCAAATGGACTAGTGGCCAGACTTTTTCTTGGCCTTGGGGCCTGGCGGGAGCTTGAACTTGCCCGCCTCGACACGCTTGGCGGTCGCAATCGCGAGCGTTGCGGGGCGCGTCGAGCCCGCCTTGTTGCGGCAGGCGAAGTAGACCCCGACCGTCAGCTCCTGGCGCGCGGACTTGGCGTCCTTGGCCAGTAGGTTCGCCTTCTTGCGCAACTGGTTCAGGAAGTTGCCCGCCGAGTTGTCGTTCTTGGTCGCGAGGCTCTTGTTGAACTGGGCACAGGTGTAGGACGCCGTGTCGACGGGCTTCTCGCTCTTGCTGCCGCAGGCTGAGAGGGCCAGCGCTGCGGCCAGCAGCGCGATGAGGGTTACGCGCAAGCGATCAGTCCTCGCGCGGGGCAGGCGCGGCACGGCGGTCGCGGTCGACCTTCGTGCGAAAGACCCAATCCCAATAGGGGGCGGCGATGCCGAAGCCTCGGGTGTCGTCCTGGAAGTGATGGCGCATGTGGAGCTCTCGCAGCCAGCGCCCGAAGCGTGTCTTCGGACGGTGATGGTGAAGGGCGTAATGAATCATGTCGTAGATCAGGTAGCCCGCGAGGAAGCCGCCGGCGAACGGCCAGGCATCCGGGCTGCCGAGCACGACGAAGAAGGCGATCACGAACACCGACGCCAGCGGGATGCTCGCGGCCGGCGGCATGACCAGGCGCAGAGGATCGTTCGGGTGGTCGTGATGGACGCCGTGGACCATCCAGTGCACCTTCGCGCCGAAGCCGTCCTCGGGCTCCCAGTGGAAGATGACGCGATGGATCCAGTACTCGGACAGGCTCCAGAACAGGTAGCCACCCACCGCCAGTTCGAGCGTGGCCGCCGTGCCGACCCGGTCGAAGCCCAGGTACATGAAGACGGCGATCACCGGCAGGAACAAAACGAGCGGCACGGCGTGGTGCACGCGCGAGAAGCGATCGAGAACCTCGTTCTCGAACATCCGCGGCGACGCGCGGAGCAGTTCCGACCGCTTCGACTCCATGCCGAAAAATCTAGCTTGAGCGGTGGCGAATGTGTTCGAGCGCGTCATTGCGCGAACCGAACACGTGCAGGATTTGACCAAGTCCGGTGATCTCGAGCACCCGGCCGACGCGTGGCCCCGTGCACACCACGGCGAAGCAGCCCTCGTCGCGGACCATGCGCCGGTGTCCCACCACCAGCGCGTTCAGCATCGTCGTGTCGATGAAGGTGACGCCGGACAGGTCTGCCACGACGCGGCGGATGCCGGAGCGCGCGGCGCTGAAGAAGCTTTCGTTGAACTTCACCGCGGTCGCCATGTCGGCCTCGCCGTCGACCGCGATCACCACGGTCCCCGGCTCGGGCGCTTCCTCGCTGAGCGAAAAGGATGCGATCTGTGTCATTGCTGACGCCGTCCGCGCTGGACTGAATCAAAGCTCGTGCCAGAGGAGCCTTGCAAGGGCCGGAAACTAGCGCTATTTGCGGGAAACCGTCATGGCTCGAGCCGCGGCGAGCCGAGCACCTGGTGGGGGGCCAGGCCCCCCTCGATTCGCTGGTCGCGTGGCGGCGTGAGGTCGCTGGCGAAGGTGACCACCCCGCCACAGCGCAGACAGTGGCCGAGCGCCCGCAGCCCATCCGCCGCGCCGGCGCCGTAGCACGCGAAGCCGCAGCCCTCGCAACGGGCGGTCGGCTCGCGCTCCTCGGTCAGCGCGCCGTCAGCGTGCCGTCGCTCTGATCCAGAGCGTTCGTGGTCTTCTGGGCGGCCGGGAGCGTCGAGGCCGGCGTCGTTCCCGGGGCCTGCGCGTAGGGGTAGGTGCTCCCGCCGGCCGACGGGATCACGTAGGCGTCGCCGTTGTTGCCCACCACCGTCACGAGGCACTTCGGCGGCACGTCCGAAGTTTCCCCGACGTGCACGCGGATCGGCTGGTGCGCTGCGACGTTGACCAGGAAGACCTGATCGCCGCGGTTGGCCGGCTCGTTCCAGAGCTTGATGCAGTCGCCGATGCTCGCGGCGGGATCCTCGGGCGTGGCGGCGGTCGTCGTGCTGGTCGTCTGCGTTCCGCTCGCGGTCGTGGTCGCGACGGTCGCGCTCGAGCCCTTGTCGTTGTTGTTGCCCACGATCACGAGCGCGGCCAGGAACCCGACCGCGATTGCAAGCGCCGCAACGATCCATGTGCTCGAGCCTCTGCGATCCATCGCGCCGGAAACTAGCTTCCCGGTCCGAGGTAGGTCGGAACCCGGACCCGCTCCTGGAAGCCGAGCCGGCGATAGACGGGCATGCCCGCGGCGGTGGACCAGAGGATGGCCGCGTTGTAGCCGAGCGTGGCCGCCTCGCGCATGAGCGTCCAGGTCATCGCGCGGCCGATGCCGCGCCCGCGCCGGCTTGCGCGCGTGGCGATGTTGTAGATGCCGCCCACCCCGGCGGCCGGCACGAGCGACCCGGTCGCCACCGGCTCGTTCCCCACGTAGCCGATGTAGTTGCGCATCGGCGCCGCGTCGTCGAGGCCGCTCGCCAGGATCAGGTCGCGAAACGCCGACGAGGCCGAGCGTGAGAGCTCGAAGGCCGGCGCGAAGACCGTGAACCATGCGTCGACCGCCTTGCGGTCGCCCACGCGCTCGACCACCACCGGCACGTGTGGCTCGAGCTCGTCGATGCCCGCGAGGTCGGCGGCCATGCCCGGGGGCTCGTTGACCTTCGCGAAGCCGCGGCGCTCGAGCTCCGGCGCGATCTGGCCCGGCCCGCTCGCCGGCCCCACATACCACGACCACGGAAGCCGCCGGCGGCGATACCACTCGCGCGCCTCGTCGACCAGTTCGGCTACGTCATCGGGCGCGACGCTCGCGCGCAGCACCGGGTTGAAGAGGGGGGAGGGCACGCCTGTGGCCACCCGCAGCGAGAAGTCGTCGTCCACGAGCTCGACGCCCGGGACGGCGGCGAAGCCGCGGATGAACTCCCACTGGTTGCGCTCGAGCGCGTCGACGAGCCCAGGGCTGTCGATCCCCTGAACCGGCAGGGGCGCCGTCATGGACGGGGTACTACGCCTGAGCGCCGCCGAGCCGCGGGGCAGCCTGCGAGATGCGGCGGCCCAGCTGCGCGACCTGCTGGTCGGAGAGATGCTGCGTCGGGACCCCGGCCTGCTCGAGTTCGTGGCGCACCGCAGCAATTGCCTGCGCGTGCTCGACCGCGCTGCGGATCTTCATCATCCCCGGGGCGACCGCGGGGTCGTCGGCCGCAAGCCCGCCGTCCTGGCTCGGCTTCAGGAGCCAGCGGCTGAGTGCCTCGGCCTCCTCGAAGCTGAAGCTCAGAGTGATCTGGCCGGCCGCAGCGGAGCTCGGCTGGCCGTTGCCACTCGGCGCGGGGTCGATGTTTGCCGTCTCGGCGGGGGTTGCTGCGGAGTTCTCCATCTCTGGCGCGAGTGTAACGGCGTCGTCGTCGTCTTCTGCCGAATTTCTTTCAGGTCCCACGGCTTTCAGGAGCTCCTCGAATCCGAGTCGCGCGACGGGCGCGTTCGGGTAGACGACGATGCGGGCGAACTGGTCGTCGCGGATCGACGCGACCCAGCATTCGCGCGACTTGATCGGCTGCTTGGTGAACTGGTTGGTGCCGACGATCATCGTCACCATCAGGACGTGGTCGCCGACCTGGCGGCCGTCCTCGGGCAGCACCTCGAGCCCCTCCGCGAAGCGGTCGTAGAGCATCTGGATCGTCTTCTGGACGTCCTCGCGGCCGCGGATGACATCCAGCTCGTCGAGGCGCGGCGTCGGGTGCCACTCGATGTCCGGATGCAGGTGGTCCATGCACCCGTCCATGTTGCCCGCCTTGAACTCGCTCCAGAAGGCGAGCCCGACCGAGACGTGGTGCTCACGGGAACGCCCTGCAGTCGAACTAGAGCGGCGCGGCATGCCAAGCCGATGTTATGGCGAGGTTCGGCCGAAAGCGAGGGGGGTGGGTAAGGTGCCCGCCGTGATTCGGCTGACCAAACACTCCAAGTGGCCCGCACTCGCGGCGGCCTGCATCGCGCTCGCCGCCTGCGGCAGCACCAAGACCGCTGACATCCCGAGCGGCTCGGGCGACAGCTCGGCGTCGAGCACGCCGACGGACACCGCGACGACGCCGACGCCGACGCCGGCTCCGGTCTTCGCGAAGCCGACGGCCGCGATCACGAAGATCGCCGATGCGGTTGGCACGAACACCAAGAAGAAGCCGAAGATCCCGAAGCCCTCGGGCAAGCCGCCGGCCAAGCTCACCGTCGTCGACATCGTCAAGGGCACCGGAGCGGCCGCGCAGTCAGGTGACAGCCTGACCGTGGACTACGCGGGCACGTCCTGGTCGACCGGCAAGGAGTTCGACGCGTCGTGGAACTCGGGCCAGCAGTTCCCGGTCACGCTCGGCCAGGGGCAGGTCATCCAGGGCTGGGACCAAGGCCTCGTCGGCATGAAGCAGGGCGGCCGCCGCCTGCTCGTGATCCCGCCAGACCTTGGCTACGGAGCCAACGGCTCGGGGGCGAAGATCAAGCCGAACGAGACACTCCTCTTCGTCATCGACCTGCGCAAGAAGGCCTAGAAGACCGCTCCGCGGGCCGCGACTGACGCAAATTGCGGGATCAATTCCGAGCGGCCCTTGCGCTTCGGCTCCGGCAGGCGTAGCTTTATCAATGCAGGCCGCAGCGAAGAGTCTCACGACTCGGAAGATGCGGCAGGCACGACGAAACGCCCCGGGAAACTGGGGCGTTTCTCATTTCTGGGCGGATTCGGGGCGTGCACGTCGAACTCTCCGGCGTGTCCTCCGGGGACCCGCTAGCCAGCCATTGCCGCGTCTGTGGGATCGACGCCGGCCTCGGGCTGGGCGAGATCACCCCGACGTCGGCCTACAAGGACAACCCAGCCCGCGTTTTCGGGTTCGACGCGTGGCTGCTCCACGGGCGCGACGCGCCGGGCCCGTACACGCTTTGCGACGACTGCGCGGCCAACGCCGCCGAGCTATACCTGCCCGAGTACCGGCGCTGGACGCGCATCGCGAGCGACCTGATCGCGCGTGGTCCGGCAGCTGACGAGCTCGAGCGCGACCCACGCCCGAGCTGGACCGCCGCCGAGTTCGCCGACGTCAAGCCGGCCCGCTTCCTCAAGCACGTCGTGAACATGCTGCTTGCGATCGCGCCGCCCGGCTTCCTCACGAGCGGGCACCTCGACCTTGGCGAGTACGCGCGCGACCCGCAGCGCACGAGCCTGCCGCCGCGCTACCAGTTCTACCTCACGCTCTTTCGCGGCCCGTACGCCCGCTTTGTGGGCCACAGCGCGCAGCTCGACCCCGAGTCCGGGCAGACCGTCCAGCTCGTGGAGCTGGCCTACCCGCCGTTCGCGTGCGTGCTGAGCCTGGCCGGCGACGCCCGCATCGAGACCACGAACATCACCGGCTTCAGCGAGCTGCGCTCGAACGAGGTCTGCATCGTCGACCTGGATCTGCTCGATGGCTTCGGCCACACGCCGCTGCCCGCCGACTTCCGGACGCTCGCCGCAGTCGAGCGCGACCGCACCGAGGGCGACCGCCGCGAGACGCCGGATATACGGCGAGTGGCTTAGCGGCGGGGGGACGCCCTAGCGTCGGTAGGGCTTCTTCTCGCGCGGGGGCTTCGGCGGGTTTGCCTTGCGCTCGGCGTCCGTCATCTTGCGGATGACCAGGGATCCCTCCTCGACCTGGTCCTTGATGTTCTTCAGCTTCTCCTCGCGGGCCTTCTGCTGGCGCTCCCACTGGGTGCTCATGGACGGGCTCCTCTCATCGCGGCAGCTCGAAGGTTACGGCCCGGGCGGGCGGCAACACTGCTGCGCGTGGATATGCGCCGTGCGCCGGAGTACCCTCGCGGGCGACCGGTGCCGGGATGGCACCTCTGACGTGGATGCGAAACCCTTGATCACGCACGATGCGTAGCCGAGCAGCTGACGCCGCAGCCCGGCGGTTGCGCCCGATCTTCGTCGCCGCGGCGATGCTGCTGCTGGCACTGCTCGCCGTGTTCGCCTACGCGCTTCAGCATTCGCAGAGCCAGCAGCGCAGCGACGTCGAGCGGCGCTTCAACGATCGCGCGCGGGTGGCGGCGTCTGTCAACGAGTCGCTCTTCGCGCTAGCGACCTCGAGTGCGAAGGAAGGCGATAGGCAGAGCTTCGGTGGTAAGACCATTGACATGGCGCTCTTCGAGCAGCGAAGGACGCTCCAGCAGCAGTTGTTCGCTGCGATCTATGCCCGCGACGGCAGCGTCCTCGCCAGCAGCGGGTCGGCACCGCGCGGTGCCTCACCGCCGCCGCTCGTCACGGAAGCCATGCGGTCGCCGCGCGTCGTCTATTCGAGCCTGATCGCGGCAGCCGGCGGCAAGACCACCATCGAGTCGGCGCTTGCGTTCCCAACGCAGCACGGGGTGCGTGTCGACTTCAGCCAGAGCCCGGCGGACGCGCTCTCGCAGTTCCTCAACAGCTTTCTGTCGCGGCTGCCGGCCGTGACAAGGGCGCGCTCGTACGTGGTCGACCGCGCGAACAAGGTCATCGCCACCCCGGGGGCGAAGACCCGTCCGGGAACCGTGCTCGACGACTCGGCACTCGCCGCAGCCGCCCAGGCGCACGCGAGCGGCTCCTATGGCAACAACCGCTACTTCGCCTCGGCGCCGATCGCCGGCACGCCGTGGCGAATCCTTCTGAGCGCGGACAAGGGCAGCCTCTACAAGTCCGTCAAGACGACGGTCTCGTGGCTCATCTTCGCCGCCTTCGTCCTGGTGTCGGGGGTCGGCATGTTCCTGCTCTGGCGGGTGCTGATCTCGAACGCCGAGCTCGAGCGCGCGGACCTCAGTCGCCAGCACGCCCTCGAGATCAACGACAACGTCGTGCAGCGGCTGGTCCTGGCGAAGTACGCGCTCGACCGCGGCGCGACCGAGACGAGTCAGCAGAAGCTCGCCGAGACGTTGCGTGAGACCCAGCAGCTCGTGACGAGCATGCTCGAGGAGCGCGAGATCGGCCCGGGCTCCCTCCGTCGCGAAGCCCCCGCCGAGACCGAGGGTCGCCCCGAGCCGGGCGACCGCGTGCTGGAGGGACGCGAGTGAGCGACGGTCAGAACATCCGGGTCGTGCTGGTCGACGACGTGCCGGAGCTGCGCATGCTCGTGCGGCTGACGCTCGAGGAGGACCCGCTGATCGAGGTCGTCGGCGAGGCCGCGAACGGTCGCGATGGCGTCGACGTGGTCGCGGCCACGCAGCCCGACATGGTGCTGCTCGATCTCTCGATGCCCGACATGGACGGGCTCGAGGCGATCCCGCTGATCCGCGCCGTCGCGGAGGGCACACGCGTGGTCGTGCTCTCCGGCCACGAGGCCGGCGCTGTCGCTCGAGGCGCTCGACCAGGGGGCGTCGCGCTACATAAACAAGGCCTCGGGCCTCGGGCACCTCGTGAACGTGGTGCACGAGGTCGCGAAGCTCGAACCCCCGTTCAGCCACGCCGGCTTCGGCGTCGTGCGCTCGATGTGGGAGTCGTTCCTGGCCGGCCAGATCGACGGCATGCTCGAGCGTGCCGAGGCCGACGCGACCTGGCGGCCCTATGTCGCGCGCGGGCGTGAGTTCAAGTCGCGCGAGGAGACCCGCGCCTTCATCCGCGAGCTGATCGTGCGCGGTCAGATCGTCGACCCGCGCGCCTACGGCGTCGAGCCGCGCGGGTCGGGTCTCGTGGTGATCGGCACCCTCGAGGTCCGCGGTCCCGATGGGCTGGACGAGACCGAAGTCTTCTGGGCGTTCTGCTTCAGCGGGGACCTGGTCTCGATGGCCGCCGGGTTCGACCGGCACGAGGACGCCGTCGCCCGCATCGGCGATCACTGCGGCTAGGCGGCGGCAGCGGCCTGCTGGAGGTCGCGCCTGAGCACGACGACGGTTCCCTGCGAGGAGAACGACAGCTGGACCGAGTCCATCACGGCCTCCATCAGCTTCAGCCCGCGTCCGCGTCCGCGGGCTCGCACCTCGCTCCAGCGCCCGTTGTCGCGCACGATCAGGACGACGGTCGCCCCGTCCAGGTGCCCCTCGATCGTGAACCTGCCACTGCCTGCCGGCTCGTAGGCGTGCTCGATCACGTTCATGCATGCCTCGTTCGCGGCGAGCTGGATCTCGCCGATCTCGGCGGCGCTCGCGCCGACCCCGGCCAGCCACTCGCGCACGGCGGCGCGTGCCCCGCCCAGACTCTCGGGCGCGGCCACGTCCGAGACCTTCAGGCCGAGCCCGGTCTCGGCGGTCTGGAGTACGAGCAGCGCGACGTCGTCGTCCACCGCGCCGTGTGGCCGCAGCGCCGCGAGCGCGCGCTCGCAGAGCAGCTCGGCGGCGGCGGTCGTGCCGAGCGCGGCAAGGAGCGCCGCCTCGCGCTCCGGCATCGTGACGCCGCGCTCCTCGATCAGGCCATCGGAATAGAGGCAGAACGCGTCGCCCGCGGCGAGCACGAACTCGTGCTCCTCGAAGGTGCTCGTGCTGGATGCGCAGGCCGGCGGGGAGGACACACCCTGCACGTGCTCGGCGCCGTCCGCGGTCACGCGGATGGGCGGCGGGTGGCCGGCGTTCACGAACGTGCCCTTCGTCAGGTCGGCCTCGATGATCGTGTAGACGAGCGTCGCCATGGCGTCCTCGGCCAGCGACAGGGCGAGCTGGTTCAGGCGCGAGACGACGACAGCCGGCGAGCTGCCCTCGAGCGCATAGGCGCGCAGCGCGGTACGCATCTGCCCCATCAGCACGGCGGCTTCGGCGCCGTGCCCGGTCACGTCGCCGATCGCGAGGCCGATGCGGCCGTCGGGCAGCACGATCGCGTCGTACCAGTCGCCGCCTACGGCCGGCCCGCCGAGCGCCGGCAGGTAGCGCACCGCCAGCTCGCCGTGACGGAGCGCGGGCACGCCCTGCGGCAGCAGCCCGGTCTGTAGCGCCGCGGCCGTCCGGCGCTCGCGCTCGTAGGCGGCCGCGTTCGCGAGCGCGCGGGCGCACCGGTCGGCCGCAAGCGCGAACAGGCGCGCCTGTTCCTCCGAGAAGCGCCCCGGCAGTGGCGAGGTGGCGATCATCACGCCCAGGCGACGGCCATCCTCGCTCAGCGGCACGGCCACGAGTGAGCTGATGTCGCGGCCGGTCGCCAGCGGGCTCGGGTCAGTTGCCGGGAGCTCGGCGATCACCAGCGGCACTTCGCTCGCCAGGATCTGCTCTCCGATCCCAGCGGTGGGAAAGCGGCTGCCACGCAGCAGCGTCTCGAGTCCGCGCACCGCCGCGATCACCGGCGGCGCGGCCGACGACAGGCTCGTCACGAGCACGCCGGCCTCGGCCGTGATCACCGCGAGGCTGCGCTCGAGCAGCAGCTGGCGATCCAGGTGCCCCTCGACGGCTATCGCCGCGTCGGCCACGTCCTGGAGCCGCGTGAGCACGCCCGAGATCGCCTCCGCTTCTGCCCGCGCGGCGCGCGCGCGCAGCAGCTCCGCGCGCTGAGTCTCTGACCGCTTGCGCTCGATCGCGTAGCGAACCGAGCGCCCGAGCACCTCGGGGTCGACGCGGCGCTTGACGAGGTAGTCCTGCGCGCCGCGCTCGACAGCCTGGAGCGCAAGCGCCTCGTCCTCGGCGCCGGTCAGGACTACGAGCGGCACGTCCGGCATCGCGGCCAGAACCGTGTCGATGATCTCGACGCCGCTGGCGTCCGGCAGCGACATGTCGACGAGCGCACACTCCACGGCGGGCGGTGCGCCGTCAAGCTCGCTGAGCGACCCAAGCGAGGTCACCTCGACCTGCTCGCCCGGAAAGGCCTCGACCAGCATCTCCTTGACGAGCCAGGCGTAGTCGCGGTCGTCCTCTATGAGCATCAGGCGCAGGGTGGCTGCCCCGTTTCGGCTTGCTGAGGACTCATCGCGCGTCGCCGCCGGACTGTACGGGGATTCCGAGTCCCGTACGTGGGAGCATCCGCCGCGGTGAGCGGGCCGCATCCACGAGTCAGGGAATCCGACCCAGCGCGGGTCGGCGGCGCGCCGATTCGCCGCCTGCTGCCGCTCGTGATCGCAGCGCCGGTCCTGCTCGGCGTGCTGCGCGTGCTCGGTCAGAAGGCCGGGCTCTTCAGCCTCGCGGTCGGGACCGGCCTGCTGGTGGTGGCGTTCGCGCTGCTGGGGGTCGTGTTCCTGCTGTACCTGGCCCGCGTGGCGGATGCGAGTGAGGAGCACCGCCGCCAGATCGAGCGCGACAACGAGTTGGCCGCGCCCGCGCTCGCCGAGCGGGCGGCCCAGCTCGAGCGCGCGAACGAAGAGCTGGCCGAGACGTCCGAGCGGCTCGAGCGCTCGAACAGCGAGCTCCAGCAGTTCGCGACCGTCGCCTCACACGATCTGCGTGAGCCGCTGCGAGTGGTCTCCGGTTTCGCGGAGCTGCTCGCGCGCCGCTACGGGGACCAGCTCGGGCCCGACGGCAGCCGCTTCGTCGAGGCGATCACCGGCGGCGTTGCGCGGATGGACGAGATGATCGCGGACCTGCTCGCGTACGCGCGCGCGGGACGCTCCGACCAGCCGTTCGAGCAGGTCAGCCTTGACGAGATCTCCGGTGACGCCATCGGCGCGCTCCAGCGGGCGATCGACGATGCGGGTGCCGAGCTCGACGTGGACCCGCTGCCAGAGGTGATGGGAAACCCGGCGTCGCTGCGCCAGCTGTTTCAGAACCTCATCGCCAATGCGATCAAGTTCGTGGACGAGGGGCCGCCGCGGGTGCGCATCTGGGCGGCGGAGGTCCCGGGCGGCTGGCGCATCAGCGTGCGCGACAACGGGATAGGCATCGAGCCCCAGCAGGCCGAGCGGATCTTCGGCATGTTCACGCGCCTGCACGGCAGCGATCGCTACCCCGGCACGGGTGTGGGGCTGGCGCTGTGCCAGCGCATCGTCAGCGTCCACGGCGGTCGCATCTGGGTCGAGCAGGCGCCGGGAGGCGGCAGCCAGTTCATGTTCACGATCGCGCGCGGCGCTACGGCGCCGGACGCCGCATGACTTCGCGGACCGTGTCCTTCACGGCGTTCAGGTCGCCGCCCTTCTCCACGTAGGCGGCGGCGCCCAGCCGCAGCACGCGGTCGCGCATCGTCGAAGCGTCGAAGCCCGAGTAGACGACGACGATCGGCGGCTTCGGTATCTCCTGGATCATCGTGATGGCCTCGAGCCCGTCGATGCCGGGCATCGCGAGGTCGAGCAGCACCACGTCTGGCTCGAGCTCAGTCGCCAGGCGGACGCTGTCGACTCCGTTGGCGGCCTCGCCGACGACGACGATGTCGTCGTCCTCCTCGAGCTGATAGCGCATCAGCTCACGGAGCATGTCCACGTCGTCGCAGACGAGCACGCGAGTTCGCTCGGCCATGTGGTCCCGACGGTACGGGATGAGGTGAGATTCGCCAGCGGTGGTCGATTCCGGTGCATGCCGTTCGTCTCATGGGCGACCATTCCCTACAAGGAGGCAGCGATGAAGTACATGCTCTTGATCCAGCAGGGCGACACGCCGACGCCGCGCGACCCCGAGGCCTGGGCCACTCTGTCCGAAGAGGAGCAGCAGCGCGTGTTCGCCGATTACCAGGCGCTGAACCAGACGCCCGGCGTCACGCCCGGCATGCAGCTCGGCGACCCCGACACGGCCACGACCGTGCGCGTCGAGGACGGCAAGACGCTGACCACAGACGGCCCGTTCGTCGAGATCAAGGAGGCGGTCGGCGGCTGGCTGGTCTACGAGGCCGACGACCTGGACGCGGCGATCGAGCTCGCGGCCCGGATCCCGGCGGCGCGGCTGGGCGGCGCGATCGAGGTGCGGCCGATCGTGGAGTGGTGAGCCCACTCGACCAGGTCTTCCGCGACCAGTGGGGTCGCGTAATCGCCATCCTGATCGGCTTCCTCGGCGACTTCGATCTCGCCGAGGAGGCCGCCCAGGAGGCGTTCGCGGTCGCGGCAGAGCGCTGGCGCCGTGACGGCGTGCCCGGCAACCCGGGGGCGTGGCTCGTGACGACCGCGCGCAATCGCGCGATCGACCGCATCCGCCGCGACCGGACGTTCGCGGAGAAGACCCGGCTGCTCGCGGAGCGCCAGCCGGCGACGGAGGACATGCCCATGGACGACGCGACGATCCCCGACGAGCGCCTCGAGCTCATCTTCACCTGCTGCCATCCGGCGCTTGCGATCGAGGCACAGGTGGCGCTGACGCTGCGCACGCTCGGCGGCCTGAGCACCGACGAGATCGCGCGCGCGTTCCTCGTCCCGGACGCGACGATGGCGCAGCGGCTCGTGCGGGCCAAGCGCAAGATCAAGGCGGCTGGGATCCCGTTCCGAGTCCCGCCGGACCACCTGCTTCCCGATCGCCTCGCGGCGGTGCTCGCGGTCGTCTACCTGATCTTCAACGAGGGCTACAGCGGCCGCGGCGAGCTCGCGCAGGAGGCGCTGCGGCTGGGACGCGCGCTCGCGGAGCTGATGCCCGACGAGCCCGAGGTGCACGGGCTGCTCGCGATGATGATCCTGCTCGAGGCGCGGCGCGCGGCGCGTTTCCGCGACGGCGAGCTGGTGCTGCTGGAGGATCAGGACCGGTCGCTGTGGGATGAGGCCGCGGTCGCCGCGGGACGCGTTGTGCTCGACCGGGCGCTTGCGCTGCACGGGCGCGGGCCGTACGTCATCCAGGCGGCGATCGCATCGCTCCATGCCGGCGAGCCGCGTGACTGGCCGCAGATCGCCGCCCTCTACGGCGAGCTGTCGCGCCTGACTGGCTCGCCCGTCGTCGAGCTGAACCGCGCGGTCGCGGTCGCCGAGGCCGAGGGCCCGGCCGCCGGGCTCGACATCGTCGAAGCGCTCGACCTCGACGACTACCGCTACCTGCACGCCACCCGCGGTGAGCTGCTGCGCCGCCTCGATCGCCCCGAGGAAGCGGGCGCCGCCCTGCGCCGCGCGCTCGAGCTGGCGGCCGACGACGCCGAGCGCCGGCTGCTCGAGCGCAGGCTCGAGGCGCTGCATTAGAGCGTCATGCCGAGCTTGCGCCCGGCCCACGCGGCGAGCACGCCGAGCACCAGGCTCGCGCCGAGGTTGACCGCGGCGAACGGGCGCGGCAGGCGGCGCGAGTCGAGCATCCAGCCGCTGAAGGTGGTGTAGGCGCCAAGGAAGCCTGTGGCGGCAAGTCGGTAGACGTCGTCGGCCACCGCCAGGCCGGCGAGCAGCCCGAGCGCGAGCGCCCCGGCCAGGTTCACCGCGACCGTTGCGATCTCGACCGGCGCCCGCGCGTGGTACGCGATCGCATCGGCGACCAGGAAGCGCGCAAGCGCGCCGATGCCGCCGAGTGCGCCGATGCCCAGCAGCAGCGCCGGGGTCATGGCGATCGCCTCGCGAACGCGCGCGCCGCGCCGATCGCCAGGTAGCCGGTCGTGATGCTCACCAGGGCGTATGCCAGCGCCAGCCCGACGCGGCCCGCATCGAGCATGTTCAGCAGCTCGAGCTGCATCGTCGAGAAGGTGGTCAGCGCGCCGCAGAAGCCGACGCCGAGCAGGTCCACGTTCAGGCCGCGGGCGATCACCAGGCCGAGGACGAAAGCGCCCGTGATGTTCGCGGCGAAGGTCGCCCACGGCCACTGGCCCGCGTGCTGCACGACGGCCTCGGCCAGCTCCGCGCGCGTGACCGCGCCCGCGAAGCCGCCGATGAAGATCGCGAGATAGGTCGACCGGCCCGTGCGCACGCGGCCCGAGGCTATTCTGCGCCGATGCTCGCCCGCGCCCGCCTGGTTCTCGTGTTCGTGCTCGTCGTCGCTGCCGCTTCGGTGTTCGCGGCCCAGGCCAACGCGAAGGTGGTGTGGCTGTGCAAGCCCGGCATGGCGAAGGACCCGTGCACGCCGAGCCTGAAGACCACGGTCTTCCACCCGTTCGACACGAAGGTCGGCGTCATCACGCCGAAGCGGGTGGCCAATCCGAAGATCGACTGCTTCTACGTCTACCCGACCGTCAGCAACCAGCAGACGACGAACGCGACGAAGGCGCGCGATCCGGAGATCCAGGACATCGCGCTCTACCAGACCGCTCGCTACTCGCAGGTGTGCCGGGTGTTCGCGCCGATCTACCGTCAGATCACGGTGCCTGCGCTCGAGCGCGGAGACTTCACGGCGGCCAACCAGAAGATCGGCCAGGGCGACGTACTCGAGGCTTGGAAGCAGTACCTCGCGAAGTACAACAAGGGCCGCGGGGTCGTGCTGATCGGCCACTCGCAGGGCAGCTTCGTGCTGACCGACCTGATCGCACATCACATCGACAACAGCGCGAAGATGCGGCGCAAGATCGTCTCCGCGATCCTGCTCGGCGGCAACGTCACCGAGCGCAAGCACAGCGACCGCGGCGGCTCGTTCAAGAACATGGCCGCCTGTCGCAAGCGCGCTCAGACAGGCTGCGTGATCGCGTTCTCGAGCTTCAACGACACTCCGCCGGACACCACGCTCTTCGGGCACACGGGGCTCGCCGGCCAGGAGGTCATGTGCACCAACCCGGCAGCCCTCGGCGGCGGCTCGGCGAAGCTCGACTCGATCATCCCATCGAAGCCGTTCGCCCCCGGAACGCTCATCGCCGCCGGCATCCAGCTGCTCGACTTCCCGATCCCGCAGGCGTCGACGCCGTTCGTCGAGTCGCACGGCGCATTCAGTGGCCGTTGCACCAACGACGGCAAGTCGAACGTGCTGCGCGTGACGTCGGAGGCGGGCACGCCGGTGCCGAAGGCCTCGCCGGATGCCACCTGGGGACTCCACCTGATCGACGCCAACGTCGCGCTCGGCGATCTGGTCGACCTGGTGAAGGCTCAGGCCGCGGCGTTCGCGCGCTGAGCTCCACCTCCTGGAGTACCGCCAGGGGGATTCGAACCCCCGTTACCGCCGTGAGAGGGCGGCGTCCTAGTCCCCTAGACGATGGCGGCCTGCGGCGCCGGACTATAGCGGCGAGGGGCGGTTTTGCCCGCTTGTGGCATGGGCGCACGGGTACCCTCAGAGCAGATGCGTGGTGGTTGGAAACGGCCGTTTGTGCTGGCATGCGCGTGCTGGGTCGCGTTCGTCGTGGTGCTCGCTGTCGCGTACTGGGTCCCGTCCGTGCGCGGAGCGGACGGGTGGGCTGTCACCGGCTTCGTGAACCTCCAGTGGTCGTGGTTCGACGTCTTGGCGGAGCGGGTGGCGGCGCTTGCGAATCCCGTGCCGTTTGCGCTCTGGACGGTGCTCCTGGCCTCGAGCGCGCTCTATCAGCGCCGGCCTCGCCACGCGCTAGCGGTTGTGCTGCTTCTGATCGCCGCAAACGTGCTTGCGCAGGCGCTCAAGCAGCTCCTCGCATACGAGCGCTGGCACGACGCCCTCGGGCACGCGCAGATCTCGGCGGCGTCGTTCCCGAGTGGGCACGCGACGGCGTCGATGACGCTCGCGTTCGCCGCGGTCATCGTCGCTCCGGTCGCCTGGCGGCGGTGGGTGGCGATCGCCGGAGCTGTCTTCACTCTGGCGGTCTCGGAGTCCGTGATGTTGCTGGCGTGGCACTACCCGAGCGACGTCGTCGGTGGCTTCCTGGTGGCGACCGCCTGCACCCTGCTCACGGTCGCGGCGCTCAGGGCTGCCGATGAGCGCTGGCCCGAGCGCAGCGGCCGCGATGCCGCACGTCGGGCCATCCAGGGGATCGACGTCGTCCATGCCGGTGCTTTCGTGGTCGCGTTCATGGCCGGAGTGCTCGCGATCGTTGCCGTCGCGGTTGCTGCCGCGACGCACCACGGATCGTTCGCCGCAGAGCACACGACCACGCTCGCGGCCGCCATGGCGGTGGGCGCGCTCTGTGCTCTGCTGCCCGTGAGCGTCGCCGCCTTCGGTACGCGCCAGCTCTGACAGCCGGCGGCGGCTCGCAGGCGATATCCTCGGCGCAGCAATAGGCCGGTGGTCAAGGGAAGTCCGGTGAAAATCCGGCGCGGTCCCGCCACTGTTACCGGCTATGCCAGCCGCATGAGCCACTGAGGCGACGCCGTCGCTTCGGGAAGGCGCGGCCTGGCGAATCCGGGAGCCAGGAGACCTGCCTCCGGCCTCAACGCCACACGATCCCTCGAGGAAAGGGGAGGCTCACATGTCCCAGATCCGCAGGTTCGCGGCAGCAGCCGCCACCACCGCTGCGCTCGTCGCAGCCGCCCCGGCGCCTGCTGCGCCGGTCAGCTTGAACGTTCGCGTCGAAGGCTCGTCGCAGACGCTCTACGAAGGCCCGGTCACCACCGACGCCAAGATGCTCACGAAGGACGGCTCAGGCGCCCATCCGTGCGATGGCACCAACGGAGGAGCGAACGCCAGCGCCGGCCCGACCCTGACGAGTGCGATGGACGACGGCTCGATCGCGGGCGGGTTCACTTGGGACGCCACCTGGGACGGTGGCTACCAGGACTTCTTCATCAGCCGGATCGGCCCCGACACGAACACCGGCGCTCCCGACTACCAGCCTTACTGGGGTTACTTCGACAACTGGGTGGCCTCGCAGGTAGGCGGCTGTCAGCAGGAGGTGGCGGCCGGCGACGATGTGCTGTTCGCCTACGCCGACTACGGCCAGCCGCTGCTTCAGCTGACCGCGCCGGCGCGCGCCGCCACCGGCGAGTCGTTCCAGGTGACGGTCCAGGCGAACGACGGGAACGGGACGCGCACGCCTGCGCTGGCGGCTTCGGTCGCAGGCGCGAGCACCGACTCCAGTGGTCACGCGACGGTCTCGTTCGCCGACGCCGGCAACCACACGTTCAAGGCCACCCGCTCCGATGCAATCCGCTCGAACGCGGCGACGGTGTGTGTCTACGCGCCGGGCAGCGGTGACTGTGGCACTGACAAGGCGCCTGACACGAGCACGCCCCCTGCCGACACCACGCCGCCGCCGACAGCTGCGGCGAAGGACACGACGCCGCCGAACGTGACGGTCGGATCGGTGCAGCCGGGCAAGACCTACTCAAAAGGCCCGCGCGTGCTGTCGGGAACAACCGACGACTCGGGCGGCATCCAGCAGGTCTTCCTGCGGCTGCGTGCCACCAACGGTGGCGAGCTCACGTCGGCATCGCGCTGCCGCTGGTTCAGCGGCAAGCGCGGAGTGTTCACGCACCGCACCGTGCCGTGCTCACGTGCCCGCTTCTTCCGTGTGGGCAGCAATGGGCGCTTCTCGTACCTGCTGCCGTCACCGCTTGGCAAGGGCCGTTACGTCCTCGACGTCAAGGTGCTTGACAAGTCGTACAACGCTGGGCGGGTCTCGGCTCCGTTCGGGGTGAAGTGAGGCGGCTGATCGCCGTCACGGCGCTGGCGCTGGCGGCTTTCTCGCCGCCGGCGCTCGCTGCCGCGCCTGTCGAGCAGCTGGTCGTCTTCCGCGACGGCTCCGCCAGGCAATCGGCCCCGGCGCTCGCGTCCGCGACCGCCAAGGTCGGGCGCCGCCGCTGCACGGTGGGCGCCGGCACACCGCTGGCCGCCCTCATCCGCAGCGGCGTTGGACCGCTGTCGCTGCGCGACTACGGCTCGTGCTCCAAACACGCAGCGGACGCCAGTGGCCTGTTCGTGGCCGCTATCGGCGCCGATCGCAACAAGGGCAGCGACGGCTGGGTCTACAAGGCAGGCAACGTGCTCGGCACGGCGGGAGCGGGGGACCCGTCCGGCCCGCTCGGGCATGGACGGCTGAAGCCCGGCGTGCACGTGACGTGGTTCTGGTGCCACGTCAGCGCGCGGGACCGCGGTTGCCCGCACACACTCGGCCTCGCAATCACCCGTAGCGGGAACGCGATCGCCGTGTCGGTGCGCCAGTACGACGACCGCGGCAAGGGCAAGCTCGACCCGGGCGCAACCGTCCACGCCGGCGCGGAGAGCGCGCTGACCGATGCCAAGGGGGTCGCGCGCTTCAGCCCGGCCGCCGGCAGCCATCGGGTGTGGGCCGAGCAGAATGGCCGTATTCGCTCGTTCACGAAGCAGGTGCGGGTCGGGTGAGACGCGGGCTGTGCGTCGCGCTCTGCGTGCTGTTCGCGGGTTGCGGGCTGGGACCCGGCGCTCCCAAGGGCAGTTCGGGCGCGCAACTGCGGGTGACGCGCGACTTCGGCCACACGACGCTGACGACGGCGTCGATTCCGAAGGTACGCCCGAGCGACACCGTCATGCGCCTGCTCCAGTCGCACGCGAAGACGACGACGCGTTACGGCGGCGGCTTCGTCCAGTCGATCAACGGCGTGGCGGGCACGAACGCGAACGGTCGCCAGGACTGGTTCTACTTCGTGAACGGCGTCGAGGCGCCGACCGGCGCCGCCAGTCGCACGCTGTCGCCCGGCGACGTGGTGCAGTGGGACTACCGCCGCTGGAGCGCCGCGCCGCACGTGCCCGCGATCGTCGGAGCGTTTCCCGAGCCGTTTCTCCACGGCCAGAAGGGGACGCGCTATCCGATCAGGGTGGAGTGCGCGCCGTCGACCAAGTCGTGCCCCGCGGTGCAGAACGCTCTCGACGCCGCAGGCATCGCCGCGGGCACGGGCGCACTCGGGTCCGAGGCGCGTGGCGGCGTGCTGCGGATCGAGGTCGGCGAGTGGTCCGAGCTGCGCAGCCTGCCGGACGTCCAATCACTGGAAGGAAGCCCGGCGGCCAGCGGTGTCTACGCCCGCTTTGCCAGCGGCGGGTCGGAGCTTGATCTGCTGGGGACCGCCGGTCAGGTCGTGAGCCACGCGCCGCCCGGCAGCGGCCTGGTGGCCGCGCTTCTGCCCGCCAACCAGCAGCCACTGTGGGTCGTAAGCGGCGTCGACGAGGCCGGCGTCGCGCGCGCAGTGTCGCTGCTCAGCGCCGCGAAGCTGCGCAACGCCTACGCGGTCGCGGCGCTGCCGTCGGGCCCCCGCAAGCTTCCGCTCGAGGGTGCCCCTTGAGCAGCTTCCTCGTCCAGCCCTACGTGCGCCGGGCGACGCCGCTCCACGGGGCGCGCGCCGGGGCAGCTGCCTCCTTCTGCATGGCGTTCGCACTGGTGCCCGCGCTCTACCAGCATCCGCCGGTGCTGATCGCGGCGGGCGGCGGGGTCTACGTCGCGGCGTCGCTGGCGGGAGTTGCGCGACAGGTCCGCCGCGCGGCGCTGCTCGGTCTGCCGCTTGCGGTTGTCATCGCACTTGTCAATCCGCTTGTCTCTTCGAACGGCAACACGGTCATCGCTCGCCTGGGCGAGCTGTTCGGGCACCGCTTCGACGTGACGCTCGAGGCCGTCATGTTCGGCATGGTCGCGGGGCTGCGCGTGATCGTGCTGGTCGCGGCGTTCGGTCTCTTCAACGCGATCGTCGACCCCGATGAGCTGCTGCGCGCGGTCCGCCGGATCTCGTATCGCTCCGCGCTCACCGCGTCGCTCGCGACTCGCCTCGTGCCGGTGCTGGCGCGCGACTCGATGCGGATGAGTGACGCCGCACGCTGCCGTGCGCGCCCCGCGTCACGCTCGCTGGTGGCGCGCGCGGCCGTGGCCAGCGCGCTCGATCGTGCCGTCGACGTGGCGGCGGCTCTCGAGCTGCGCGGGTACGGATCGTCGTCCCGGCCTGCGCATGCCGGGCGGCCGTGGTCGCGTCATGACGTGCGCGTGACGGCCGTGGCCACGGTGCTTGCGCTCGGGGTCGTGATCGCGCGGCTGGCCGGAGTGGGCGAGTTCGAGCCGTACCCAAGCCCCGTGATGAGCTCCGGGCCGGCCGATGTCGTGCTCGGCCTGGCTCTTATCGCTGCCGGCGCGCTGCCGTTCGCGGGCGCGCGGGCACGACTGGGGGTCGCGGGTGCCTGACCCCGTCCTGCACGCCGCCGGCTTCGGCTACCGCTACCCCGAGCGGCCGGAGCCGTCCCTGAACGATGTCTCCCTGGAGCTCGCTCCTGGCTCGTTCACGGTGGTCGCGGGCCGCTCGGCGTCCGGCAAGTCGACGTTGCTGCGCGCCGCCAGCGGCCTGGTGCCGCACTTCCATGGCGGCGAGGCCTGGGGCGAGCTGTCGGTGGGCGGCCTGGACGTGCGCGAGCACGAGCCGGGCGACATCGCGCGCGTGGCGGGCACCGTGCTCCAGGAGCCGGAGTCGCAGCTCGTCATGAACTCGGTGCACGCGGAGATCGCGCTCGCGCTGGAGCATCGCGGCGCGGCGCCCGGCGCGGTCGCGCGGGCGGTCGAGGAGGTGGCGCTTGCGCTGGGCGTAGAGTCGCTGCTCGAGCGGCGGCTGGCGACGCTGTCGGGTGGCGAGCTACAGCGGGTGGCACTGGCGGCGGCGCTTGCCCACCGGCCCGAGCTGCTGATACTCGACGAGCCGACTTCACAGCTCGACCCGGTTGCGGGCGACGAGCTGATCTGGCTGCTGCGGCGCTTGAACGAGGAGTGGGGGACCGCCGTGCTGATGGCCGAGCACAGGCTGGAGCGCTGCCTGCCAGCGGCCGACCGCGTGGTGGCGATGGCCGGCGGCCGCGTCGCGTTCAACGGCGGCGCGGCTGACTTCCTCGACTGGACGCTGGATCACGACCCCGCTCTTGCAACTCCCGCCGCCACGCTGTTCGCGCGCGCCGGCCTGCGTCCGCTGCCGGTGTCGGTGAAGGCAGCACGCGAGGCTGTGGCGGGCGCCGGGCTGGTGCCTCGGTCCGTTCAGGCGCCGGCTGCGCCGAGCACCCGCCGCGGCTGGCGCCGGCGCGCAGACGGTCCTCCAGCCGCGCTGCGCATGTCCGGGCTCTGGTACGAGATAGCGGACGGCCCGGCCGTGCTGCGCGGCGTCGAACTGGCGCTGTCACCCGGCGAGAGCGTGGCGCTGATGGGGCGCAACGGCGCCGGGAAGAGCACGCTGCTGCGCTTGGCCAAGGGCCTGATCGAGCCAACCCGCGGGCGCATCGAGCGCAGCGGCGACGTGGCACTGCTGATGCAGAACCCGGGCGACTACCTGGTGCACGAGCGCGTGGGCGACGAGGTCAGCGCGGCTGCGCTCGATGCGATCGGGCTGAGCGAGCGGGCGGGAGCAAACCCGCACGACCTGTCGGGCGGCCAGCGCCAGCGGCTCGCGCTCGAGGTGGTCCTGGACGGCGCGAGCCCGGTCGTGGTGTGTCTCGACGAGCCCACGCGTGGCATGGACCGTGCGCACAAGGACGCGCTCGCTGCTCGTCTCGACACGCTGGCGGCGACAGGCGCCGCCGTGGTCGTGGCGACTCACGACACCGAGTTCGCAGCGCGCTTCGCAACGCGCGTGGTGCTCATGGGCCAGGGCGTGGTCATCGCCGACGCGCCGAGCCGCGAGGTGCTCGCGGGCGGGTGGCAGTTCGCAACCGACACCGCGCGGGTGCTCGGCGAGCAGGCGGGCGCGCTGACGCCGGAGCACGGCGCGGAGCTGCTGGAACGGGAGCTGGTGCAGTGACCTGGCAGCTGTCATCGGTGCTGGTCCTGACGCTTGCGCTGGCGCTCGGCTTCGGCTGGTACGAGCGCTCGCGGCCACCCGCTCGCGTGCTCGCGCTCGTCGCAGCGCTGGCGGCGCTGGCGGCGATCGGGCGGCTGGCGTTCGCGGCTTTCCCGAACGTGAAGCCGACCTCGGACATCGTCCTCTTCGCCGGCTACGCGCTGGGCGGACCCGCCGGCTTTGCGGTGGGCGCGCTGGCCGCGCTCGTGTCGAACGTGTTCCTTGGCCAGGGACCGTGGACGCCTTGGCAGATGGCTGCCTGGGGTGTCGTCGGGCTTGGCGGCGCCGGCCTCGGGCGGTTGCTGCGCGGGCGCGAGCCCAACCGCGTGCTGCTCGCGGCCGGGTGCGGGGTCGCGGGGTTCCTGTTCGGGGCGATCATGGACCTCTACCAGTGGACGCTCGCCGCCGAGCACACCCTGTCGTCGTACGCGGCGGTGTCGGGCACGTCGCTTGGGTTCAACATCGCGCACGCGGCGGGCAACGTGGTCTTCGCGCTGATCCTCGGACCGGCGTTCATCCGCTCACTCGCGCGCTACCGGCGCCGCTTCGAGGTGCGCTGGCTCGCGTCCGCGCCGGGTGCCGCAGCGGCCGCATCGCTGGTGCTGGCGCTGCTGCTCGCCGCGCCCGCGCGCGCCGCCGGTCCCCCGGCGGACGTCGCACCCGCGATCGCCAGCGCCGTCCATTACCTGCGCTTCTCGCAGAACGCCGACGGCGGCTTCGGTCCCGCGCGCGGCCAGTCGTCGACGCAGCTGCACACGGGCTGGGCAGCGCTGGGCCTGGCGGCGGCCGGCCACAACCCGCGCGACGTGAACCAGCGCGGGCACTCGATCGCCGACTACGTGATGGCGCGCCCGGGTGGCATCGGCGACGCGGGCGAGATCGAGCGCACGCTGCTCGTGCTGCGGAGCGCCGGGCTGCCGGCGCGGGTCGGCAAGCGCAACCTGCTGAGCGCGCTCGTCGTGAAGCAGAAGTCAGACGGCTCGTTCGGGACCGTGAACCTGACTGCATTCGGTGTGCTCGCCCTGCGCGCAGCCGGGCGCTCGACCCGCTCGTCGGAGGTGCGCGCGGCCACGCGCTGGCTGCTGCTCGCCGCGAATCGCGACGGCGGCTTCGGCTTCGCGAAGAAGGCCGCAAGCGACGTGGACGACACCGGCGCGGTGCTACAGGCGATCGCGGCCAGCGGCCGGCGCTCGTCACCCGTCGTCGCCCGCGCGGTTGGGTACCTGCGCAAGGCGCAGCAGCCGGACGGGGGCTTCGGCCAGATGGCGTACTCGGACTCGAACGCGCAGTCGACCGCTTTCGCTGTGCAGGGCCTGGTCGCGGCCGGGCGCGACCCACGCGCGCTCCGACGCACTCGCACGCCGATCGAGTACCTGAAATCGCTCCAGGCCGCCGACGGCTCGGTGCGCTACTCGCGCACGAGCACGCAGACGCCGGTGTGGGTCACGGCGCAGGTGCTTGATGCCTTCGAGGGCAAGCCGTTCCCGCTGCGGCCGGCGCCGCGGGCGAAGGGGGCGGCGGCTGGGAGTGCTGGTTCCGCGGGGACCGCGGGGGCGACGGGTGCTGCCGGCGCGACGGGGGTTGCCGGCGCGACGGGTGCTGCCGGCACGAAGGCTGCCGCACGGCCCGGTGGGAAGGGCGCTACGGGGCCTGCTGCGAAGGGCGCTGGCGCAGTCGTTGCGATAGGCGCCCCGCGGCCTAACCGCGCAGGCCGCGCTCGACCGCACGCGCATCCGCTGCGCGCCCAGCCCGTGGCGACGACGACCGCGACCGGCGCCGGCGGCGGTAAGACCGATCCGCTCGGTCGTCCGGTCGAGCGCGGTTCGCTGTGGCCGTACATCTTCGCGGCGCTGCTGGGCCTGGCGATGCTGCTCGGGATTCGGCTGGCGTATCGGCGGGGGTAGGTGCTCCGGCGCCGGCGCTCCGCTCTGCCGCCGGCCGGCCCCGGTCTGCCGCCGGCCCGCTCTGCCGCCGGCCCCGCTCCGCCGCCGGCCGTCCCCTCGCTGCGGTTTGGAAACTACCTCGGCCAAGGGGTGGCTGGAGTGGCGCTTGCGTTCTCTCGCCGGCCCGTCTCGCCCCCGCCGCCCGCGAAACGCGTCCCCGCGAATCTTCTGGTCACTTTTTCCGGCTATGACCGGTCCAAATGACCAAAAGTCTCCTCAGCGACCGCGACTGTGACGTTAGCCACCTATAGCGTGGTCGAGGTCACACTCGCTGCCCGAGTGGCACCTTCACCCGCGAACCGCGCGGCGAACGTGCCACTCGAAGCTCGCGAGTTTTACGTTGAGCCGATATACGCGGCTTAACGTCAATCTCGCGACCAAGAGCTGCCCCGCGAGCGACGAGCGGCAGCGCGGAGCGACGGCGCCACCAAGAGCGGCTCCGCGAGCGAGCACCGATCCCTCTTAGCTGCCCCAGCGAGGGTCGGTGCTCGCGAACCACGCCGCTCGAGCCTTGACACGTCGGCGGAGAACGCACCGCGCCGAAAGCGCCACCCGAAAACGCCGCGATGTCCCCGCCCTGGGTGAGTTTCCGCGGAAACACACGCGGTGACGCGGCCCACGAGGGCCAGCGCCCCGGTCGCACGGCACAATCGCGCCATGGGCTCGGGGGGTCTTCAGGCGCTTACGCCGCGCGAGGCGTCGATCTTCGCCTGTCTCGTCGACGCTGTCGTCGCTCCCGAGCCGCTTCTGCCCGGCGTCGCCCAGACCGACTGCACGCTGTTCTTCGACCGCTGGATGGCCGCTGCGCCGCGGGTGAACGCGCGCGGGCTGCGCGCTCTTCTACACGCGGTCGAGCTCATGCCCTACGCCCTCGGCTTCCGCGCTCGGCTGCGACGCCTGCCCGTGGCCGAGCGCGCGCGCTTCCTGGCGGCCGTCGAGCACAGCTCGAACCGGCATGTGCGCCAGCTCGTCAAGCTCCTGAAGGGCGTTGCGCTGCTGTCCTACTACGGCGACGACGCAGTGATGGCGCAGATCGGCTACGACGCCGCCGCCAACCTGCGCCGCGGTCGCGAGCTGCGAGCCCGGGAAGGGCGCCCGTGAACACGCCAGCCCAAGCCGCGGGGCGACCGTGAACACGCGAGCCGGGCGAGGGGCTCCGGCGAGCACGCGCGTGACCACCGGCGACGTCTACCGGGAGCCCTGGACCTACAAGCCGGGCATCGAGCGCGTCGAGGATGGCGCGGCCATCACCAGCGACCGCACGATCCGCGCCGACGTTTGCGTGATCGGCACGGGCGCAGGCGGCGCGCCGGTGGCGAAAGAGCTGGCCGAGGGCGGCATGTCGGTTGTGATGCTCGAGAGCGGCCCGGCCTGGACGACCGACGACTTCAGCGCGCGCCCGCGTGAGATGACGGCCAAGCTCTATCGCGACGCGGGGCAGACGGCCACGGTTGGGAACGCCCCGATCCTGCTGCCGCTCGGCCAGGGCATCGCCGGCACGACGCTCATCAACTCCGGCACCTGCTTTCGCACGCCCGACCTGATCCTCGAGAGCTGGGGCGAGCGCTTCGGCCTCGGGGGACTGAGCTCCGACGAGCTCGATCCCTACTTCCGCCGCGTCGAGCGCGAGCTGCACGTGACGCAGGTGCCGGAAGACCTCGCGGGCAACAACGCGCTCGTGATCAGACGAGGCGCCGAAGAGCTCGGCTGGTCGGGCGACTTCATCTTCCGCAACGCCTCGGGCTGCGTCGGCTCGGGCGTTTGCGCGTTCGGGTGCCCGACGTCGTCGAAGCTGCACATGGGCCTGACCTACGTTCCACGCGCGTGGGACTCCGGTGCGACCTCGTACGTGCGCTGCCGGGCCGAGCGGCTCGAGCTCGCGCGCGGGCGCGTGCACGCGGTCGAGGCGAAAACCGAGGGCGGCGCACGGCTGCGGGTGGAGTGCGAGTGCGTGGTGGTCGCCTGCGGCGCCCTCCTGACGCCGCTCTTCCTGCGCAGCCAGGGCCTCGGCCTCGCATCCGGCGAGCTGGGCGAGAACCTCGCGCTTCATCCAGCCACGGCGGTGCGTGCGCGCTTTGCGGAGCGGATCGACATGGCCCGCGGCGTGCCGCAGAGCTACTACATCGACGAGTTCTGCGACGAGGGCATCATGTTCGAGGGCGCGGGCGGGCCGCCCGACTACGCCGCGATGTCACTCCCGTTCAGCCGCGAGGAGCACCGCGCGCTGATGCTCGACTACCCGCACCTCGCGCAGTTCGGCGTGATGGTCTCGGACACCTCACGCGGCTCGGTGCGCTCGCTGCCCGGCGGCGCCTTCCGGATCTCCTACAACGTGAACGACGAGGACCTGCGCACGTTCCGGCGCGGCATCGAGCTGCTTTGCGAGTGCTACTCCGCGGCCGGCGCCGAGGCGATCTATCCGCCTCTTCGAGGGGCTCGGCGTGCTGCCCGGCGACGATCTGTCCGCGCTGCGCGGGCGAGAGATCCGCGCACGCGACATCACGCTGATGGCGTTTCACCCGCTCGGAACGGCGCGCGCCGACGCGCGACCGGCGAACGGTGTCGTGGACGGCGACCTGAAGCTGTGGGGCGTCGACGGCCTCTACGTGAGCGACGCCTCGGTCCTGCCGAGCTCGCTGGGCGTCAACCCGCAGATCACGATCATGGCGCTGGCCACGCGGCTCGCGTATTCGCTGCTCGGGACGGCCCCGCCGGAGGACGAGCCGGAACCCGAGAAGATCGCCCGCCCGCGCATCACACGGCTGCACGAAGTGACCGCGTAGCCTCGCTGCGGTGGAGCTCGAGCAGGCGATTCGCAGCCGCAGGACGCACAAGGCGTTCCGCCCCGAGCCCGTTCCTGCCGCCACGCTCGCGGAGCTGTTCGAGCTCGCGCGCTGGGCGCCCGCGCACAACCTCACGAACCCGTGGCGCTTCCGCGTGGTCGGGCCGCAGGCCCTCGCCGCGCTCAAGGACGCGGCAGGGCCCGAGAGCGCGCCCAAGCTCGACCGGGCGCCGACGCTGGTCGTCGCCTCCGCGCTGCAGACCGGCGAGCCGGTGCAGGACGAGGAGGATCTGCTCGCGGTCGGGGTCGCCTGCTACATCGTCCTGCTGGCCGCTCATGACCGCGGCCTGGCCGGCTACTGGCGCACCCCAGGGGTGCTGCGCACGCCCGCGGGCCGCGCCGCGGTCGGCCTGCCCGACTCGGAGCACTTCGTCGGCCTGCTGCACCTGGGCTGGTGTCGTCAGGAAAAGGACGCACCCGAGCGAGCTCCGGCTGACGAGTTCGTAACGTTCCTGCCGTGATCGCCCGCGACGCGGCCATCGCGGCCCTTCACGAGGACCGCTTCGACGTTGTGGTGATCGGCGGCGGCATCACCGGCGCCGGCGTCGCGCTCGACGCGGCCTCGCGCGGCTACAGCGTCGCGCTGGTCGAACGGCGCGACTTCGCGGCGGGCACCTCGAGCCGCTCGTCGAAGCTCGTGCACGGTGGCCTCCGCTACCTCCAGAACTTCGACCTCGGTCTGGTGCGCGAGGCGCTGCTCGAGCGCGGCCTGCTGACATCGCTCGCGCCGCACCTGGTCAGGCCGCTGCCGTTGGTGGTGCCCTCGTTCGGCGGCAAGCGCCCGGACCGTGTGCTCGGCACCGGCCTGCACCTCTACGACCGGATGGCGCGCGAGCTGCGCCGCGGCTCGCAGCTCGAATGGAACCCGGATCGCCACCGCATCATCGAGGGCGACGAGGTGCTGAAGATCGTCCCGGCGCTTGCAGGCCGCGAGCCGACCGCCGGCTACCTCTTCTACGACTGCCAGACCGACGACACCCGCCTGGTGCTGACGGTCCTTGGCGAGGCCGAGCGCTTCGGTGCTGTCGTGGCCAACCGGCTCGAGGTGAGCGAGCTGATCCACGACGACGACGGTTACGCGCGTGGCGTGCGCTGCACGGACACGCTGTCCGGCGAGCAGATCGAGATCGGCGCCGACACGGTGGTGAACGCCACCGGCGTGTGGGCGGACCGGATCAGCCCGGAGGAGTTCTACGCGGCCGAGGAGGTCCCCCGCATCCGGCCGAGCCGCGGCACGCACGTGACCGTGGCGCACGAGCTGCTGCCGCTTGCCGGGGGCGGCGCGATCGCTCCCGCCGGCAAGGGGCGCACGATCTTCGTCCTGCCGTGGCTTGGCCGCACGCTGATCGGAACGACCGACGTGGACTACGAGGGCGGGCTCGACCACATCCCTCCGTCCATGGACGACGTGGACTACCTGCTCGGCGCCGTCAACGCGTTCTTCGGGACCGAGATCGGCAACGGTGACCTGACCGGCGCCTACGCGGGCGTGCGGCCGCTCATCTCGACAGGCGACCCGAAGAAGTCGGTCGACATCTCCCGTCGTGCCGAGCTGTATGAGACCTCGTCGGGAATGCTCACGATCACCGGCGGCAAGCTGACCACGTTCAGGCGCATGGCCAAGCACGTGGTCGACCGGATTGTGGAGCGCGACGGGCGTGATGCGCCGTGCCGGACACACGAGATCCCGCTCGGCATGTCGACGACGGTCGAGGAGCTGCCGGAGGTCGAGGGGATCGACGCCGAGTCGCGCGCGCTGCTCGTGCACCGGTACGGGTACTTCGCGAACGAGGTGCTGGCGCTGGCCGAGGAGCGCCCGGAGTTGCGCGAGCGGATCGTGCCCGACCTGCCCGACCTGATGGCCGACGTCGTGGTGGCGGCGCGCTTCGAGCAGGCGCAGTCGCTCGGCGACGTGTTCCTGCGCCGCACACGTCTGGGGCTGCTGGCGGCGCCCACGGTCTGCGAGGACGAGACGATGCGGCGCGTGGCCGCGGTGCTGGGCGGGGAGCTCGGCTGGGACGAGCGCCGGGCCGAATCTGAGCTGTCCGCATGGCGCGACGAGGCGGCGGCCGAGGGCATCGTCCTCACCGGCGCCGTCGCCGGATGATCCTGCGCCTGGGCAATCGCGAGTGGACGCTGGAGCACGGGCTCCCGCTGGTGATGGGGATCGTGAACGCGAGCCCCGAGTCGTTCTCGGACGGCAGCGAGGTCTCCTCGCTCGACGCGCAGGTGGAGCGCGCGCAGCGGCTGCTGGCCGAGGGCGCTCATCTGATCGACGTTGGCGGCGAGTCGGGCGTGACCGGCGTGCCCGCCACCAGCGCAGACGAGGAGGCCGAGCGCGTGGTGCCGCTGGTCGAGCGCCTGGCCGGGCAGGGCGTGCTCGTCTCCGTCGACACGTGGAAGCCATCCGTGGCGCGCGCGGCACTCGCGGCCGGCGCGGTGATGATCAACGACGTAAGCGGTCTGCGCGATCCCGACCTCGCCGTCGCCGCGGCCGATGCCAACGCGGCGCTCGTTGTCATGCACACGCGCGCCGAGCCCAAGGTGAAGGCGTTCCCCGACTACGACGATGTGACGGCCGACGTGGTCGAGTTCGTCCGCGAGCGTGTCGGGCTCGCGCTGGAGTGCGGCGTGGAGAAGGAGCGCATCGTCGTGGACCCGGGACCGGACTTCGCCAAGACTCCGGCGCAGACGATCGAGGTGCTCCGCCGGCTCGACCAGCTCGCCGAACTGGACCTGCCGATCCTGCTCGCCGTCTCGCGCAAGGACTTCGTCGGCGCGTTGACCGAGCGCGCCCCGCGCGAGCGCTCCGCGGGCACGCTTGCGGCTGTCGGGGCGGGGGTCGACGCCGGTGCCGCGATCGTGCGCGTGCACGAAGTGGCCGCGACGGTGGACTACCTGACCGTGCGCGCGGCGCTGGCCGGCGAGGTCGCGGTCGACCCCGAGCTGCGGCTGCCCGACGAGCTGCGCCGCCAGCGCGTCGCCTGACGCCGCCGCTACGCTGCCCGCTCCCTAGGAAAGGAACGCTCATGTCCGTCCTGGACCCCCAAGAGCTCCAAGCAAGCCCCCTTGCCGATCTGCACACCATCGCCGCCGAACTCGGCCTCGAAGGCTTTCGCCGTCTCCGCAAGCAGGAGCTGATCGACCAGATCGTCACGGCCTCGGGCGGGACCCCCGTTGCTCAGGATGACGACGACGACGTTGCGCTCGTCGAGGACGCCGCACCGGTTCCCGACGAGGTGCCGGAGGACGATGACGCCGACGACGAGGAGAGGGCGGACGACGACGGCGACGAGCCTGAGGACGACGAGGTCGAGCCCGAGCAGCGCGCCGAGCCCGACGAAGAGCTGCGCAGCGGCATCCTCGACGTGCTGCCGAACGGCAGCGGCTTCATCCGCGCCGAGCCCTACAACCAGTCGCGCGACGACGTCTACGTCTCACCCGCGCAGATCCGCCGCTGCGAGCTTCAGCCCGGCGACGAGGTGTCGGGACCGATCCGGCCGCCGCGCCGCAACGAGCGTCATCCGTCGCTCGTGCGCGTGGCCACTGTCAACGGAGCCGATGCCGACGCGCCGAGCGAGCGCGCGCGCTTCGATTCGCTGGCCGCCACCTGGCCGACCGCAGCGCCTCGCGGGCCCGAATGCGCTCGCCGACATCCCGTTCGGCAAGGGCTCGCGTGTTGCCATCGGCGGCCCGCCTGGAGCGGGCGTCACGTACCTGCTGCGTGAGGCCGTGAAGACGCTGCGCGAGCGCCACCCGGACCTCGACGTCATCGTCGTCCTGGCCGGTGCTCGCCCCGAGGAGATCGGCGAGTGGTCCGAGCTCGGTGTGGAGGTCGCGGGCGGCAGCTACGACGATTCGCTCGACGAGCAGGCGCAGGTTGCCGACCTGGCGGTGCAGCGCGCCAAGCGCGCCGTGGAGAGCGGGCGCGACCTGGTGCTCGTCGTCGACTCGCTGGACGCTCTGCCGCCGGCCGTCGCAAGGCGGCTGTTCGGAGCCGGGCGCAATGCGACCGAGGGCCGGCTCCTCACGGTCCTGGCGTCAACGGGTACGTCGGCTGAGCCGCACCGGATTGCCACGACCCACGTGACGCTCGAGGCCCGCGAGGGCGATCTGCCGCGCGTGGCGGCGGGCTCGGGCACGCTGCGCCGGGACCTGCTCGGGTAGCGCGGCGGGGGAGGGGGCGCCGCCGCCGTCAGTCGATTTCCGAGCGCTCGCGGCGGTATGCGACACGCCGCCACGAGGGCTCGGGGGACAGCTCGATCAGTTCGTAGTTGCGGTCGGGCTGTGCGTAGCCGAAGGTCTGTGAGCGCTCCTCGAAGACGATCTCGAGCTCGCTCTCCTTCACGCGCTGGTCCAGCCAGGCGCCGCGGAAGACGAGCCTGCGCAGCCAATGCACCAGCGAGCGCTCGGACGGGCCGTCGAGCTCCTGCCAGGCACGGTTGACGTGGTCGCCCAGGGCAGATGCCGGGTTCTCGACATGCCCGTTTACGGCCAGGTTCACCAGGTCCTCGCGCTCGCCGTCCTCGAGCTGGCCGGCCACGAAGCCGAGCTTGACCGCCGCCTGCTCCACGCGCTCGGTGAAATCACGCTCGTTGAACGTGAAACGAAGCTCCCCGTATTCGAGGACGTAGTCGGATCCCGACTCATAATTGCCACGGCGTGTGCTCTTCATAAGGGGCGGGCTGTGAAGCCGTCGCGAGTGTAAGTTCGATTCCTCCTTCGTCCGAAGGGGTGCAAAGGGGTTTGCACCCGGGGGGCGAACAAGACACGTCGGCCCACTTAAGGGCCCATGGATGAGCGCAAGCAGGGCGTGCTGGTGGTCGAGGACGACGAGCGCACCGCAGCCTTCCTCGCCGACAACCTGCGGGCCGACGGGTTCGCGGTTGCGGTCGCCTCCGATGCCAGCGAGGCGCTCCGGGCCATCCAGGTCCGCAAGCCATCGATCGTGCTGCTCGACCTGTCGCTTGCCCGCGGGACCGATGGCCTGAGCGTGCTGGACGGCGTGCGCCATGCCGATGGCATCACCACGCGCGTGGACCCGGAGATCCCGGTGGTGATCCTGAGCGGGACCAGCGGCGAGCTCGCCCGGGTGCGCGGCTTCGAGCGCGGCGCGGACGACTACGTCGTGAAGCCTTTTTTCTACGCCGAGCTCCTGGCCCGCGTCCGCGCGGTGCTGCGGCGGGCATCGGGGCGGGTCGGCTCGGGTGTGCTCACGGTCGGCGAGCTCACGGTCGATCCCGCCGAGCGCACGGTGCGCGTCGGCGAGCGCAAGGTCATGCTGTCGGTCAAGGAGTTCGCACTGCTGCACGCGCTGGCGCGCCAGCCAACGCGCGTGCACACGAAGGCCGAGCTGTTGCGCGACGTCTGGGGCTATCAGTCACTCGGGCAGACGCGCACGATCGATGCTCACGCATGCAGGTTGCGCAAGAAGCTCGGCAGCGGCTGTTGGGTCGTGAGCGTGCGCGGCGTTGGCTACCGGCTGGTGGACGCGCAATGATCGGCGCGCTCGTCATCGTCGTGATCGTGGTGCTTGCGCTCGCACGGCAGACCGTCGCGACCGCCCACCGGCTGCGACTCGTCGCCGAGGCCGAGCACGAGCTGCGCGGTCCACTTCAGACCCTCGCTCTCGCCCTCGAGGACGACGCGCTGCGCTCGGAGATCGAGCGGGCACGGCTGGCGCTGGCCGATCTGGCTGCCGCCCGCAGCGGTCACCGGGCCGAGGCCGAGCGCGAGTTGGTGCGGCTCGACCGCCTGGTGTGGCAGGCAGCAACCGTCTCGGACCTGGCGGCCCGCCGCAGCGGCGGCGGGGTGCATCTGGACTGGTCGGCCGGGCCGGTAGCCGTGCGCGGCGACCGCGGCCGGCTCTCGCAAGCGCTTGCCAACCTGCTGGCGAATGCCGTCGAGCACGGTGGCGGTGAAGTGCGGGTGGTGGGCCGGCGGACGCGGCGTGGCGTGCGCGTGGAGGTGCGCGACTCCGGTCGCGGCCACGGGCTCACGATCGCCGCCAAGGCGGTGCGCGACTCCGGCGGGCGCCTCACCGCCGCCCGTGCGGGGGTGGGGACCGCCGTCGCGATCGATCTGCCCGTCGAGTCCGGCGAGGCCGATCCGCCCGCGGCCGCATGAGCACTTCCGGCCGGCGTCGGCGCGGTGTCCTGCTGCTGCTCGTGGCGGCGCTCGCGGGATCGATGGCCGCGGAGCGCGTGCACACCGAGCAACGAGCGATCCGCGCGGAGATCGGTCCGCTGGTGCCCGTGGTCGTCGCACGTGCGCCGATCGCCGCGCGGGCACGGCTCGCTCCGGGCGTGGTGGCGGAGCGGCTGGCACTCGCCCACATCCCGGCGCGCTTCGTCGGGCCGGGCACACTCCGCGATCCGCTGCGCGCTGCGGGAGCCACAACCGCGGTGGCGATTCCGCGCGGGGCGTACGTGACGACCGCGGCGCTCGCGCCGGCGCACGATCCGCGGCTGGCGCTGCGGCGCGGCGAGCGCGCCATCGACGTCGAGGTCTCGGCCGGCCAGCGGTTGGCAGCCGCGGGCGGTCCCGGCGCACGTGTGGACGTGGTCGTCACCGCCGAGCCGCAGCGCGGCACACCGCGCGCGTTCGTGGCGGCCGACGACGCGGAGCTCCTCTCGCTGCGGCCTGAAGACGGCGGCAAGGCCGTGGCGACGCTGCGCGTCTCCGTCAGGCAGGCGGTGTTCCTGACCGCCGCGACCAGCTTTGGCCGCGACGCGCGCCTGCTGGTGCGCTCGCCAGGCGACAGGGCGCCGGCGGGACGGATCGGGTACGCGGCGCCTGGGAGCTAGGGGGTGGTGCTTGGGGGTTCGTTCTGTGCCCCGCTCTCTCCGCCAGCCTGCTCTGCCGCCGCGGTTTGGAAACTGCCTCGGCCAAGGGGTGGCTGGACTAGCGCTTGCGCTCTCCCGCCGGCCGCTTCTCCCGCCGCCGGCTTTGCCCCTCGAACGCGCCGCAACCGTCAATAACTGTCGCTATGCGACACCAATTGACGGTTGCTCCCCGAAAACCGAGCCGCTTCGATCAATAGTTCCCGCTATGCGGGAACAATTGAACGTTGCTTCCGGAAACGAGACCAAGAGCGGCCTCGCGAGCGAGCACCGATCCCTCTTGGTTGCCCAACGGAGGGTCGGTGCTCGCGAACCACGCCGCTCGAGCCCTCGCAGGTCCCGCCACGACCAGCCGGCCGCCCATACGGCCCCCGATAAGGTCAACGGCATGCCAGACGTGGGCGACATCGCACCTGACTTCGAGCTCGACAGCACCGATGGGCCGTTCAAGCTCTCGGACCATCGCGGCGAGCGCGTCGTGCTCCTCTTCTATCCGGGCGACTTCACCCCGGTCTGCACCCGGCAGTTCTGCTCTTACGCCGAGCGCGAGGACGACCTCGCCGCGCTGGACGCGACCGTCGTCGGGATCTCCGACCAGTCGGTCGAGCGCCACGCCGAGTTCGCCGAGAAGAACGCGATCCCGGTGCCGCTGCTCGCGGACACCGACCGCCGCGTGGCCAAGAGCTACGGCATGTCGGCGCCGATCATCGGCACCCGTCGCGCAGTTGTGATCGTCGACGAGGACGGGCGCATCGCCCACACGCACAAGCACGCGCTCGGGCTCGACTTCCAGACGGTCGATGACCTGCGCGACGCGCTCGCCGCGCTTCCTGCGCGCGCCTGAGCCCTACAGTCTCGCGCCGTGAACACGGCGGTAGTCACCGGAGCCGGGCGCGGCATGGGCCGCGAGACCGCGCGGCGACTTGCTGCGCGCGGCTACGAGGTGCTCGTGACCGACCTGAACGAGGCGGGCGCCGCCGAGACGGCGGAGCAGATCGGCGGCGGGGCCTGGTCGATGGCGCAGGACGTGCGCGACCCCGCCTCGCACCGCAGCGTCGCCGCCGCCGCGAGCGAGCGCGGCCCGCTCAAGGTGTGGGTCAACAACGCGGGCGTCTTGAAGACCGAGAAGGTCTGGACCCACACCGACGACGACGTCCGCCTGATGGTCGAGGTGAACCTGCTCGCCACGATCTGGGGCGCCCGCGCCGCACTCGCTGTGATGGAGCGCGATCCGGCCGGCGCGCACGTGATCAACATGGCGTCGATGGCGTCCTTCGGCCCGGTGCCCGGGCTCGGCGTCTACGCCGCCACCAAGCACGGGGTGCTCGGCCTGACGGAGTCACTCCAGGGTGACCTGGCGCTGGCCGGGCTCGCCGATTCGCGTGCACGCCGTCTGCCCCGACCTGGTCGACACGGGCATGATGCGCGAGCACGCCGACAACCCCGAGTACGCGCTCGGCTTCAGCGGTACGAAGATCTACTCGCCCGAGGAGATCGCCGGCGAGATCGTCAAGCTGCTTGACAGTGACAGGATCGTCCTGTCGATCCCGCGCAACCGCATGGTGGTCGCACGCGCGGCCGGCCTGTTCCCGCGGACGGGACTACGGGTGGCGCAGGCGTTCCTATCCGTTGGTCAGCGCAAGCAGCGGAAGTTCAACTCGCGCTGACGCGCTCGACCGAGCCGTCGTCGTTGCCCAGCAGCGCAAGCGAGGCCATCCCGATGAAGAGGCCGTGCTCGACGACACCGACCTCGGCCTTGATCGCCGCCGCCAGCTCACCGAGGTCGCCGGCGGCCGGCAGCTCGCAGTCCAGGATGTAGTGCCCCTCGTCGGTGATCACGAAGTCGCCGCGCTCGCCCGAGCGGATCTCAGCCGACGGGAGCAGCTCCAGCAGCCGCCGCTGCGTGTCGCGCCACGCGAAGCGGACCACCTCGACCGGCAGCGAGCGCGTCTGGCCCAGCCGTTCGACCCGCTTGGACGCCTCGGCCACGACCACGAAGCGCTCGGCCGCCTCCACGACGAGCTTCTCACGAAGGAGCGCAGCTCCACCGCCCTTGATCAGGCCGAGCTGGGGGTCGACCTCGTCGGCGCCGTCGATCGCCAGCGCCAGTCGCACCGATCCGTCGAGCTCGACCACGTCGATGCCGGCGTCGCGCAGCAGCTCCTCGGTGCGGGCCGACGCCGCGGCCGCGCTGATGCCGCGCTCGCGCAGCAGATCGAGCACCGCCCAGACCGCGCGCCCGGAGCCGAGCCCGATCGTCATGCCGGGTTCGACGAGCTCTGCGGCAGCCGCGGCGGCCGCCGCGCGGGCGGGCGAGTCCATTGGCGGGCGGAGGCTAACAGCGGTCGCATGGAACACTGCGGACGTGCCGTTCGTCGAACGCGAGGCCGGCGTCTCCCTGTTCTGGCAGGCCTGGGGCGAGGGGCCGGGGCTGCTCGTGACCAACAGCTACATCCAGCACCCAGCCGTGCTCGACGGCCTCATGGCCGAGCTTGGCGACACCCACCGCACGATCCGCTACGACACGCGCGGCACCGGCGAGTCGACCAGGACCGGGCCCTACGACCAGGCCACCGACGTGGCCGACCTGATCGCCGTGATCGAGGCGGCCGGGCCGATCGCGGCGATCATCGCGAACGGCGACAGCACCAACCGGGCGGCCCACGCGGCCGCCGCGCGCCCGGAGCTGATCCCCTACGTGATCTCGCTCGAGACGGTTCCGCTCGTGCGCGGCCAGGCCGAGGGCACCGACGCACTGGTGGGCTCCGACAACGTCATCGACGCGCTCGTCAGCACGCTGCGCCTTGACTACCGGATGGGATTGCGCGCAGCGGTCGAGCGCGGCAACCCGACGATGACCGAGGACGAGATCCGCGAGCGCGTGGACATGACCGTCAACTACATCTCGCACGAGGCCGCGCTCGGGCGCCTGGAGACCTGGATCCACGACGATGCCAGCGCCGATCCGGTCGCGCTCGGCGAGCGCATGGTCGTCGCCTACGAGGGCGCGGGCGCGTGGTTCACGGCAGAGCTCGTGGAGCGCGGCCGCACGCTGCTGCCGGATGCGCGCTTCGTGAAGCTCGAGGGCGGCGCGGTCACGCGCCCCGAGCTGACCGCCGCGGTCGTCCGCAGCGTGACCGGCGTCTAGCCGGGGGCGCCCCAGTCCTGCTCGAGCGCCTCGCGCAGGCCCTTCACGCGGGCGGCGCCGATGCGCCGCGAGAGCACCTTCTCCGCGGCGGCCGAGCCGCTGCCAGAGCGCTCCAGTGCCTTGCGGCCCTTGGCGGTCGGCTGCACCAGCCGTGCGCGCCGGTTGCTCGGGTCGGGCGAAAGCTTGACCAGGCCCTGGCTTTTCATCTGCGCGACGGTCTGCCCGACCGCCTGACGGCTGATGCCGGCACGGCGGGCGATCTCGGCCGGCCGCGTGCCGTTCGTGTCCAGATGGGTGAAGACGAGCGCCTGCGAGCGGGGCAGGCCTGCCGAGCGTCCACTGTTGGCGCGCTCGGCTGCGGCGAGCCAGCGCTGTGCGTCGGCAAGCATCGTCGAGATTGAGTTGCGAGGTGCGCGAGCCATGCGCGTCACCCTACTTGACTAGTGGGTGCGCGGGTGGCCTTTCAGGGGACGAACGAGAGCCGTGTGACGAGCCGAATGTAAGCCTTTCGTAGGAACCCGCCGGCAGCCCGCGAACGCTGGTCATCATTGCTTCTGTGCGAATCCTCGTTGTCGACGACGACCGCTCCGTCCGCGACGCGCTGCGGCGTGCGCTCACGCTGGGCGGGTACGAGGTCGAGGCGGTCGACGACGGGCGTCAGGCGCTGTCGCGCATGGCGACCTCCTCACCCGATGCGGTGGTGCTCGACATCGGCCTGCCCGAGATCGACGGCCTCGAGGTCTGCCGCCGGTTGCGCGACGCCGGTGACCGCACGCCGATCCTGATGCTGACGGCGCGCGACGCGGTCGAGGACCGCATCGACGGCTTGGACGCGGGCGCCGACGACTACCTCGTCAAGCCGTTTGACCTCGGTGAGCTGAAGGCGCGGATCCGCGCGCTGCTGCGGCGCAGCAACGGCGGCGGCGACCCCGACTCGCTCTCGTTCGCGGAGCTGCGCCTGGACAGTGGCCGCCACGGGGTCGCGGTCGGCGACGAGTTCGTCGAGCTCACCCGCACCGAGTACCAGCTGCTCGAGCTGCTGATGCTGAACCCGCGCAGCGTGCTCACTCACAGCGTCATCTACGAGCGCGTGTGGGGCTACGACTTCGGGCCGGCCTCGAACGCCCTGCGCGTCTACGTCGGCTACCTGCGGCGCAAGCTCCAGGACGCGGGCGCGCGCGACCTGATCCACACCGTGCGCGGGGTCGGCTACTCGCTGCGCGAGCCATGAGCCTGCGGGCGCGCATCGCGGGCGTGGCCGGGATCGCCGTCGCCGTCGCAGTCGTGCTGGGCGCGGCGCTGTCGTATGTGGCCATCCGCAACCAGCTGCGCAGCGAGGTCGACAGCTCGCTGACCGACCGCGCGCAGGCGTTCGCGCCATTCGAGCCGGGGGTGGCCGGCCGGCCCGGCGGCGTCGGGATCGGCGGCCCGGCACCCGCCGGCCCGCCGCCCGGCTATCGCAACTTCGACCGCGCCGCGCCTGCCTTCGGCGGCGCTGCGGGCTACGTGCAGTTCGTCGCGGCCGACGGCAGCGTGCTGCGGCCGCGCGGCGAAAGCGGGCGCCTGTCTGCCACCAACGAGGCCGTGGCGGTTGCCAGCAATGGCAGCGGGCGGCGCTTCGATGACGTGCATGCCGACGGCACGCACCTGCGCGTGCTGACGATCGGGCTCGGCCGCCTGGGTGCGGTGCAGGTGGCGCGGCCGCTGACCGAGGTCGACAACTCGCTCCACCGGGTGCTCGTGATCATGCTCGCGATGGCCGCCGGCGGGGTGGCGCTTGCGTTCGCGCTCGGAGGCGGCGTCGCGCGAGCCGCGCTCGCGCCCGTGCGGCGCTTCACGAGCGGCACCGAGCGGATCGCCGCGAGCGGTGACGTCTCGCGGCGGATGGACGTGGAGGGTGACGACGAGCTCGCGCGGCTGGCGCGCAGCTTCAACGCGACGCTCGACGAGCTCGAGCAGTCGGTGGCGGCACAGCGGCATCTGGTGGCCGATGCCGGTCACGAGCTGCGCACGCCGATCTCGAGCATCCGCGCGAACATCCAGCTGCTCGAGGAAGCCGACCGCCTGCCGGAGGCGGAGCTCACGGCGGTGCGCCACGACATCGTCTCGGAGCTCGACGAGCTCACCAGCCTGGTGGCCGACATCGTCGAGCTCGCCCGCGACACCAAGCCGCTCACGAGCGAGGTTGACGACGTGCGCCTCGACCTCGTGACCGAGCAGCTGGTCGAGCGGGCGCGACGGCGCTTCGGCTCACGCGTCTCGTTCGACCTCGATCTGGAGCCGACACTCATCCGCGGCCAGCAGGAGCGCATAGCGCGCGCGGTGTCGAACGTGCTCGACAACGCACGCAAGTGGAGCCCGCCCGGCGGCCTGGTGGAGGTGCGGCTGCGCGACGGCGAGCTGTCGGTGCGCGATCACGGGCCAGGCTTCGAGCGCGACGACCTGCCGAACGTCTTCGATCGCTTCTTCCGCTCGGACCGCGCACGCGCCATGCCCGGCTCCGGCCTCGGGCTGGCAATCGTCCGGCAGGCGGCCGAGGCGGGTGGTGGCGCTGCCAGCGCGGAGAACGCAGCCGGCGGCGGCGCCGTGGTGCACGTGAGCTTTGGCGCGCCTGTGAGGTCGCCCGCAGCTCTTACAGAGGGTTTACAAGAGGGGTGAATGCTTCGGGAATGAAACGAATTTCTCTGGTCATCGCGGTATGCGCAGTTGTGGGCGCCATCGCCGGCATCGCCGGCAGTGCCGCGGCTCCATCGAAGAAGGCAGCGACGGCGAAGAGCGCCGCGGCCGCCAAGAAGGCTGCGGCGGTCAGGGCCCCGCTGCGTGCGGCCAAGCGCGCGCTGCGCCGCGGGATGCGCGGCGGTCCCGGGCCAGGCTTCGGTGGCCCCGGCCCTCTGGGTGGCGACGGACCGGTGCACGAGCAGGCGGTCGTCCCGAACAAGGACGGCACCGGCTTCGACACGATCACCTCCGACGGCGGCACGCTCAACTCGGTCGACGGGACCACGGTTCACATCAAGGAAGCGACCGACAAGGCCACTTACAAGGATGACGTCGCAGTCGACGTGGGCAGCGACGCCAAGGTCATCCGCGACGGCGCCGACGCGAAGCTGAGCGACCTGAAGGCGGGCGACCACGTGCGCGTGATCACCGGCGGGCCGAAGGGCAACGTCGTGCTCGCGGCGGACGACGACTTCATCGCGAAGCAGAAGAAGCGCTTCGAGCAGCACGGCTTCGGCCGCGGGTTCGGACCCGGCGGCCCGCCCCCGGGCGCACCCGCTCCGGGCGCCAAGAGCGGCAGCGGTTCGAACCAGAACGGGTCGGACTCCGGCAGCTCGTCGGGCTCGGGCTCGAGCAGCTAGCAACGAGGTTGTGAGAAAGCCCGTCTCCGCGCACTGCGCGGGGGCGGGCTTTCTGCTTGCCGGGGACTGAAGTGACGCGTCAGCGCACGCGCACCGCGGTCTCCAGCTCGAAGCGCGCGTCGGGGTCGTCGAGTGCCTCGCCGAAGATCTCGCGCAGCTTCTTCAACCGGTAGCGGACCGTCTGCGGGTGCACGTGCAGCGCGGCGGCCATCGCGGGCGCGTTGCCGCGCTCGTCCAGGTAGGCGCGCAGCGTCTCCGCCATGCGCCCGCGCGCGACGGGGCTCAGGCCCTCGAGCGGCGCCAGGCGCTCGGCCGAGAGCTCGCGCAGCGGCTCGCGTGCCTCGAAGAAGGCGATCGCGGCCAGGTGCTCGGAGGTCCGGCACAGCTCGGGCGGAAGCACGCCTGCACGGATCACCGCCAGTCCCGAGCGTGCACGGGCCCAGGACTCGCGTGCGCGATCGCCGGCACGCGTGGGGCCGAGCGCGGCAGCGCGCCCGTCGCAGGCGCGCTCCAGCTCGGCGCGCCGGCCCGGCCCGTCGGGGTCGCGGATGACGATGCAGCCGAGCTCCTCGACCGTCCCCGCCAGCGTCTCGGCCGGCAGCCGCCGCACGATCTGGTCGAGCTCGCCCGGTTCGCATGCGAGCAGCGCAAGCGTGGGCGACGGCGGCCAGCCGGCGTCCGCAGCGGCCTGGCGCAGGGCGTCGGGATCGACGCGCTCGGCCAGCAGCGCCGCCAGCAGAATGCGTCGCCGCCGCTCACGCTCACCTGCCGCCGCCTGCTGGGCCTGTGCGTAGCCCTCGACGGAGTCGGCGGCGAGCTCGTCGATGTAGGCGAAGATCGCGTCGGCCAGCAGGCACAGTGCCTCGGGGTCGAGACCCGCCTCGAGGCCCACCGCCGAGAGCCGCCGCCACGCCACGCGTGCGCCAACTCGGTAGGCGGCCTGGAGCGCGTCGAGCGAGCGGCCCTCGCGCATCTCCCCGCGACCGAGCCCGACATAGACCTCGCGGCTGCGGCCGCGTCCCTGGGCCGGATCGGCCACCAGCCGCGCGAACTGCGCGAGCGCCTCCTCGACGCCCAGCCGCAGGCCGCGGCCGAAGCTGCCTTCGAGCGGGCGCTGGTACTCGGGCACCTCGTCGGCGATCACGGCGAGGATCTCGTCGCCGAGCTGGGGCAGCTCCGGCTCGATGATCTGCGCGAGCGAAGGGGAGAGGGCGCGCCAGGGTTCGTGGGAGAGATTGCTCATCAAGGTGACAAAAACCCATCGTCAGTTCTGGGTTACGCACGTAGAACGCTAACCGCCGGGTCAATAGCGTCCTGGCAATGACGAGAACTGAGCGCTACGTCAGCCTGGGGTCGGTGATCGTGCCGTTCGCGGCCTTCATCCTCGCGATCGTCCTGCTCTGGCAGCGCGCGGTCGACGGGACCGCGCTGGCGATCATGGGCGCGATGTACGTGCTGACCGCGCTCGGCATCACCATCGGCTACCACCGCCTGTTCACACACCGCTCGTTCCAGGCGCGGCGCCCCGTCCAGTACACGTTCGCCGTGCTCGGCTCGATGGCCGCCCAGGGGCCGCTCGCGCACTGGGTCGCCGACCACCGCAAGCACCACGCCCACACCGACGAGGAGGGCGATCCGCACAGCCCGCACGTGCACGAGCACGGCAGCGGCGCGCGCGGCGTCTTCCTCGGCCTGGTGCATGCGCACTTCGGCTGGCTGATGACCGACTGGGGCCAGGCCGAGCACCAGCGCTACGCGCGCGACATCATCGAGGACCGCGGCCTGTACGCGATCCACAGGTGGTTCGTCGGCATCTTCCTCGCCGGCCTGCTCATCCCGGCCGCACTCGGCTTCGCGTTCGAGGGGACGCTGGCCGGCGCGGCGATGGCGCTCCTGTGGGCCGGCTTCGTGCGCGTGTTCCTGGTGCACCACGTCACGTGGAGCATCAACTCGATCTGCCACTTCTTCGGCACGCGCCGTTTCGACACCGATGACCACTCGACCAACGTCTTCTGGCTGGCGCTGCCGTCGTTCGGCGAGGCCTGGCACCACAACCACCACGCCTTCCCGCGCTCGGCCGAGCACGGGCTGCGCTGGTGGGAGCTCGACCCCTCCGCGTGGGTCATCCGCGGGCTCGAGAAGCTGGGGCTGGCGCACGGAGTCGTTCGGATCACGCCAGAGCGCCAGCGCGAGCGCCTGGAGCAAGGCACTGCCCCGCGCGTGATGACGCCCGTTTCCTAGCGCGGGGGCGAACTTCACGCCGCGTGGCCTTCATTACGCATGGAGGCCCTCGACGAGCTCGCGCACTCGCTGCGGCAGCGCCTGGTCGAGCGCGCGCGGGACGGCATCGCCGATCCCGGCGGGGTCGAGGCGCAGGCTGCGCGGCTCGTGGAGCGCGAGGCCCGCCGCGCTAGACGCCGGCACCCGTGAGGTCCTGACCGCGCGCATCGTGCGGCTCGCGACCGGGCTCGGCCCGCTCGAGCCGCTGCTGGCGGACCCGTCAGTCGACGAGGTGATGGTCAACGGGCACGGCGACGTGTGGGTGGAACGTCGCGGCCTGGTCGAGCGCACGTCGGCCGCGTTCACCACCGAGGCGGAGCTGTTGCACGCGATCGAGCGCGTGATCGCGCCGCTCGGCCGGCGCGTGGACGAGGCCTCGCCGATGTGCGATGCGCGGCTGCCCGACGGCTCGCGCGTGAACGTGGTCGTGCCGCCGCTCGCGGTCGATGGCCCGTGCATGACGATCCGTCGCTTTCGCCCGCACGGCTTCGCGCTCGGTGACCTGGTCGCCAACGCGACGATGCCGCAGGCGGTCGCGGACTTCCTTGCCGACTGCGTGCGGGCACGCGCGGCGGTCCTCGTCAGCGGCGGCACCGGCTCGGGCAAGACGACCACCTTGAACGCGCTGTCCGGCGCGATCCCCGACGGCGAGCGCATCGTCACGATCGAGGATGCCGCCGAGCTGGCGCTGCGGCAGGAGCATGTCGTACGACTGGAGGCACGGCCGCCGAACGTGGAGGGCCGCGGCGAGGTGACGATCCGCGCGCTGGTGCGCAACGCGTTGCGCATGCGGCCGGACCGGATCGTCGTCGGCGAGGTTCGCGGCGGGGAGGCGCTCGACATGCTGAGCGCGCTCACCACCGGGCACGACGGCTCGCTCACGACCGTTCACGCCATGTCGGCGGAGGAGGCGCTGCGGCGGATCGAGACGCTGGCGCTGATGGCCGCGGTGGGGCTGCCCCACGAGGCGATCCGCGACCAGGTCGGCGCGGCGATCGAGCTCGTGGTCCACCAGCGGCGGACCCCCGACGGCCGCCGCGAGGTTGCGGCGGTGGCCGAGGTCGTTCGGCGTGCCGGTGCAGTGGGCGTACGCGAGCTGTACGCCGCGGGCGTACACGGGCGCTCACTCGTGCGCCCGGCCGATGGGCGGCTGGCGGAGCGCCTGCGGTGAGCGCTCCGGCGCTTGCGGCCTGCGCGGCCCTGCTGGCCGTCGTCGCTGTTGCCGACCTGCTGTCGGATGCACTCGACCGCGGGCCGGCGCTCGACCGCCATTGGCGTGCCGCGCTCGCAACGGTGTCGCGCGCCGGCAGCGAAGGGCTCGACCCCGACCGCTCCGAGCGCCGGCGGCTGCTGCTCGTCGGCGCGCTCGCTACGGCGGGGGCCGGGTGGCTGGTCTTCGGCGTCGGCGGCGCGGTTGTCGCCGCGGCCGTGGCGCCCACGCTCGCGAGCCGCCTGCTGCGGGCCCGTCGAACCCGTTACCGCGAGGCGGTCGAGGCGGGCGCGGCGGAGATCGCCGTCGCTCTGGCCGATGCGCTGTCCGGCGGGCACTCCCTGCGCGGCGCGCTCGCGGGCGCGGCAGGGTCGCTGGCCGGCCCGCCCGGCAACGAGCTCAGGCGCGTCGCCGCCGAGCTCGAGCTAGGAGCTGGGACCGACGCCGCCCTCGAGGGCATGCGACGCCGGATCGCGCTGCCTGCGATCGACGTCATCGTCGCCGGCGCCTTGATGCAGCGCCGCGCGGGCGGCGATCTGGCCTCGTTGCTCAGAGCGTCCGCGCGAGCGTTCGAGGATGAGGCGCGGCTGCTGGGGGAGGTGCGGGCGGCCACCGCGCAGGCCCGCTTCACCGGGCTCGTGGTCGTCATGCTGCCGCTGGGCGGCGCCTGCCTGGCCGAGCTGGCGTCGCCGGGCTTCGTGGCACGACTGGCCGGCTCGCCGCTCACGGGGGTGCTGGTCGGGATGGCGGTGGCGATGCAGGTCGCGGCCGCGTTCGCCATCCGGCGGCTGGCGCGGCTGCGCGCATGACCGCCGTGCTGGCCTTTGCGGCGGGCGCTTGTGGGCTGGCCGGTTTCGCGACGCTGGTCGGATCACGCACAGCTCGCGCGCCGGGCCTCGCCCGGAGGCTCTCTGCCGTGATCCCGGCGCGGCTGCGCCCGCCACTCGATCTGAGCGCGCGAATCGTGGCCGCCGGCGCGCCCGGCGGACTAGGAGCGGGGGAGATGATGGGCGTGAAGGCGCTGTGCGCGCTGCTGGCGGCGCCGCTCGCGACCGTCGCGAGCACGGCGGCACCGGGACGGCTCGGCGCACTCGTGCTGATCGGCGGCCCTGCCGGAGGGTTCTTCGCCCCCGACCTCTACCTGCGCCGGCGGACACGCGAGCGCGTCCGCGCGGCGCGCCGCGACCTGCCGGCGCTGCTCGATCTGCTGCGAGTGGCGATCGACGCCGGCATGGCGCCGTCGCAGGCGCTGGCGGCAGTCGGCGAGCGTTCGGACTCGCTGGTCGCGCGCGAGCTCGCAGCGGTCGCGCGTCAGACGGCGCTGGGCGTGCCGCTCGATCCCTCGCTCGACGCGCTCGAACGCCGCCTGCCCGCGCCGGAGCTCGCGGCCTTCGCGGCAGCGCTGCGCCGCGCCGCCCGCCATGGCGCCCCGCTTTCCGACACCCTCGCAGCGCAGGCACGCGACGCGCGGCTGGCCCGCCGTCGCCGGATCGAGGAGGAGGCCGCGAAGGCAGCTCCGAAGATCCAGCTCGCCGTGGCGCTGCTGCTGGTGCCGTCGGTGCTGCTGCTGGTGGCGGCGGCGCTGGCCGCGGCGATGCTCGGGTCGCACGGCGGCGGCCTCGGCGTGCACTGAGCCGCGGCGCCTGAGCCCTGACGCGCATCGCACAAGAGGCCGTCTCGAAGGCCAGCGCGCGCCGGTGGCGCTCCACTGCGGTCTCCGCACGCGCCGTCTGCCGCGGGCTTGCTCTGGCGCTGTGGCACGCAAACTGCTTCGGCCGAGGGGTGGCTGATGTGGCGCTTGCGCGGGTCGCGGGGCGGTCCTTTCGGTCGGCTGTGCGACATATGCCACCTATGCGGTGGTTTTTGTCGCACAGCTTCCGCGCACGGAGGCGCTCGAAGCGTGCCCCCCGAAAAGCGCGATCGCCGGGCTCCCCAAGGATCGCTCCGGGCGGGGGACCTCGCCGCAGTGCGGACGGGCGCAGGCGCCAGTCCAGCCACCCCTTGGCCGAAGCAGTTTGCGTGCCACAGCGCCAGAGCAAGCCCGCGGAGACCACGGCGCTCGCGCAACGCGGGCGCCGCCGTCGAACGCCTGCCGGGAGTCTTGAGACGGGGCTCTTACCGCCGACCGGAAAGCCCCAAGGCAGCCGTCCGTCCGGCCGCTCCTCCCCGCTGCAAGCAAACTTGCGCCACCGCGCCCCACCGCCTCAGGGCATCGAAAAGCGCATGGACAAGCGGTTTTCCCGCGACGACTCCTCCGTACCTACGCACACGGGGCGGATGTGTGGGGAAAAGAGTTGCAAAGTGGGAGAAGGTGGGGCAGAATGGCGATACGCAAACAGGCCGGAGTCGCGGGGCTCCTCCCACTCCGCGACTCCGGCCGAACAAATCGGAGCCTCGGGCCGGGCCCAACCTGGTCCTGGCTCTGGAAGAAGAAATGGCATTCAGGGGCCAATACGAGTACTCACTCGACGCGAAGAACCGGCTCACGATCCCGGCAAGGTTCAGGCCTTCGTTCTCGGACGGCCTAGTCCTCGTGCGCTCGCTCGACCCCTGCATCTCGATCTTCACGCCCGAGGGCTTCGACCAGTTCCAGGACAGCTTCATCCGCGACATGCACCCACTCAGCCCCGACCGCCGCAGGCTCACCCGCTTCTTCGCGGGGAGCTCGTACGACGTCGAGCTCGACTCGGCCGGCCGGGTGACCCTGAACGCCAAGCTTCTCGAGCACGCGGGGATCGCCAAGGACGTTGTCGTCGCGGGCGCGATCGACTTCCTCGAGGTCTGGGACCGCACGCGCCATTCGGAGATCCAGAGCAGCCTGAACGAGGAAGTGCTCGGGATCGCGGAGAGCTATGGCCATCCTTCTTGACATGACCCGCACCCACGTACCGGTGCTCGCCGGCGAGCTGATCGAGCTTCTCGATCCGCAGCCGGGCGACACCGCCGTCGACTGCACCTTCGGTGCGGGCGGTCATGCGCGCCTGGTCGCGGAGCGGATCGGGCCGGGGGGACGCTCATCTGCATCGATCGCGATCCGGTCGCCGAGAGCCACTTCCAGGAGTTCGCGGCCGAGGTTGGGTGCACCACCCGCTTCCTCCCGATGGAGTTCGCCACGGGCCTGCGCCTGCTGCGCGAAGAAGGGCTCGAGGCGGACCTGGCGTATCTCGACCTTGGAGTCTCGTCGATGCAGATCGATGCATGGGAGCGGGGCTTCTCGTACAGCTACGACGCGCCCCTCGACATGCGGATGGATCCCGGCCAGGAGCTCGACGCCCGCGAAGTCGTGAACACGTGGGACGAGCGCCGCTTGGCGAACGCCTTCCGCAGCTTCGGCGAGGAGCGCTTCTCGCGTCAGGTCGCGCGCGAGATCGTGAAGCGCCGCAGCAACGCTCCGTTTGAGACGACCTCGGAGCTCGTCGCGGCCATCCGAAGCGCCATCCCCGCGGCCGTGCAGCGGCAGTTCGGCTCCGGTCACCCGGCGCGGCGTGTCTTCCAGGCGATCCGCATCGTGGTGAACGACGAGCTCGGCTCGCTCGACGAAGCGCTTCCGCTGGCATGGGACGTGTTGCGGACCGGCGGCCGTCTGGGCGTGATCTCGTTCCACTCGCTCGAGGACCGTCGCGTGAAGCACTTCCTGGCCGACCGCAGCCGCGGCTGCATCTGCCCGCCCGACCTGCCCGTCTGCGTCTGCGGCCGCACGCCCGAGGCCGAGCTTCTGACCTCGCGCGCGGTCGCGCCGACTCCCGGCGAGGTGGCCGAGAACGCACGCGCCAAGTCCGCCAAGCTGCGCGCCGCCCGCAAGCTCGAAGCCGGAGTGGCGGCATGAGCCCGCGCAGCGCAGCCGCCGCAGTGGCACGCGTTGGCGGCGCCACCATCCACGCGCCCGCTCGCACACGCACCCCGCTTCGGCCCGCTCCGGCGCGACGCCGCTCCGGCGCTGCGGCCGGCACGCGCGTGCGCCCGCGCTACGACTACGTCTCTGTGCTCGACCGCCTCCTGCGCGGCCCGCTCTACATCGCTCTGGTTGGCGTGCTGCTCGCCGGCATCGTCTTCTTCAACGTCGGTCTGCTCGAGCTGAACCACGGCATCGCGAGCACCGACACGCGCTCGGCTCAGCTGAAGCGCCAGAACGCCGCCCTCACCCTTCAGCTCGCCAAGCTCGGCTCGTCCGAGCGCATCCAGCGCGTGGCGCTTGCGCGCGGACTCGTGCTGCCGCAGCCGGGCGACGTCCGCTACCTGCGCGCCGGCAGCGGCGACGCGGCGCGCGCGCTTCGGGTGATGACGGCGCCCAACTCGTCCGCCGCGAGCGCGACGACGGCCCCGGCGCTGGTGTCGCAGCAGTCGACCCCGACGACCGCGACCACCGCGCCGACGACCACCACGCCGGCGACCACCACGCCGACAGCGACGACGCCAACGGCGACGACGCCGACGGCCACGCAGACTCCCGTGAGCGCGACGACCACCACGCCGACAACGGCCACGACGCCGGTCCAGACCACGACGCCGGCGGGCGCTACCGCGACCACCACCGCGACTCCGGCCCAGCCCTAGATGCCCCTCCTCAACCGGAGAATCGGGCTTCTCTTCGGCATCTTCCTCCTGTTGCTCGTCGCGGCCGTCGGCCGTGCGACCTGGCTCTCGACGGTCAGCGCGGCGAACCTCAAGTCGCGCGCGCTCTCGCAGCAGGTCGAGCAGATCACCGTGCCGGCCGCGCGCGGGGCGATCCAGGACCGCAACGGCCTCGACCTGGCCGTCTCCGAGGACGCCACGACGGTCTTCGCGGACCCGATGCTGATCAAGAACCCGGCCAAGGTCGGCGCCCGCATCGCGCCGATGCTCGGGATGGCGCCCGCCGACGTCATCCAGCTGCTGGCCGATCGCTCGAAGGGCTTCGTCTACCTCAAGCGCAAGCTCTCGGGCGCGCAGGGCGCGAAGATCGAGAAGCTGAAGCTGCCGGGGATCGGCACCGAGGTCGAGCCCAAGCGCACGTATCCGCAGGGCGCGCTCGCGTCGCAGCTGATCGGGACCGTCGGCCTCGACAACACCGGTCTGTCTGGGCTCGAGCAGGTCTTCGACAAGCAGCTCCACGGCACCGACGGCCGCCGGCGCATCGTCCAGGACGCGCTCGGCGACCCGGTCTCGATCGTCGACGTGAAGCGCGCCGAGCCTGGCCGCGACGTGAAGCTGACGCTGGACGCCACGCTCCAGGAGCGGGTGGAGGCGGTGCTGGCCGACGTTGGGCAGACCTACCGCCCGGCAGGCGCGACGGCGCTGGTCATGGACCCGCGCACGGGCGCGCTGCTGGCCCTTGCCAACTGGCCGCGCGTGGACGCGAACAACATCGACGCCGCGCCGCCGTACGCGCGCCAGGACCGCGCGGTGCAGGCGGCGTACGAGCCGGGCTCCACCTTCAAGGCGATCACCGTTTCGGGCGCGCTTCAGGAGGGTCTCGTCTCGCCGAACACCACCTTCGACATCCCACCGCAGATCCAGGTCGCCGACCGCACGATCAAGGACGCGGAGGACCACGGCTACGAGACCCTCAGCGTGGCCCGCATCCTGGCCGTGTCGTCCAACATCGGCGCGGTGAAGATCGGCATGCGGCTAGGGCCCGATCGCTTCGACAAGTACGTGCGCGGCTTCGGCTTCGGCAAGCCGACCGGGGTCGACCTGCCCGGCGAGTCGCCCGGCATCGTGCTCCACCCGAAGCAGTACTCGGGCTCGTCGATGGGCAACCTGCCGATCGGCCAGGGCATCGCGGTCACGCCGATCCAGATGGCGCAGGCCTACAGCGCGATCGCCAACGGCGGCGTGATGCACCGGCCCTACGTCGTCGATGGCGATCAGAAGCCGGGGCGCCGCGTGCTGTCCACCGGGACGGCGAACCAGGTGGCGAAGATGCTCCAGGGCGTGCTCAGCGCGGGCGGCACCGCCTCCGAGGCCGCCATCCCCGGCTACACGCTGGCCGGCAAGACGGGCACGGCCCAGAAGCCCGACCCCGTGAACGGCGGCTACTCGAAGTACAAGTACGTGGCCTCGTTCATCGGCTTCGCTCCGGCGACCAACCCGCGGCTGGAGGTGGCTGTGATGGTCGACGAGCCGCAGGGCGCGATCTTCGGCGGCGTGGTGGCCGCCCCCGCATTCCAGAAGATCCTCCAGTTCGCGCTGCCCTACCTCCGCGTCCCGCCGGGCTGATCCGAGGCCCTCGGTACGCTCCGCGCAGATGGACCTCCGCGAGCTGACAGGCGGCGGGGCTCCGGGCGTTGAGATCGGTTCGCTCGCCTACTCGACGGGCGACGTCGCGGCGGGCTCGCTCTTCTTCTGCGTTCGCGGCTTTCGCGCCGACGGTCACGACTTCGCGCCGGCGGCGATCGCGGCGGGCGCGGTTGCCCTGGTGTGCGAGCGCCCGCTCGATCTCGGCGTGCCCGAGGTCGTCGTGCCTGACGTGCGCGCTGCCATGGGGCCGATCGCGGCGCGTTTCTACGGCGAGCCCACGCGCGAGCTGCGTGTCGTCGGCATCACGGGGACGAACGGCAAGACCACGATCGCCTTCCTCACGCGGGCGATCCTGGAGGCCACCGGCACGCAGTGCGGGCTGCTCGGAACCGTCAAGTACGTGATCGGCGGCGCCGAGCACGAGGCGGTGCGCACCTCCCCGGAGGCCATCGACCTTCAGCGCTCGTTCCGCGCGATGCTCGAAGCGGGTGACCGCGCGTGTGCGATCGAGGTGTCCTCGCATGCGCTCGAGCTGCGGCGCACCGCCGGCATCGAGTGGGCCTGCCGGGTGTTCACCAACCTCACGCAGGACCACCTGGACTTCCACCAGACGATGGAGGACTACTTCCTGGCCAAGCGGCGCCTGTTCGTGGAGGGCGACGCTCCATCGGTCGTGAACGCCGACGACCCTTACGGCCGCCGCCTGGCCGAGCAGCTCGACACGATCACCTACTCGGTAGGCGGCGACGCGGACTACGCGGCCTCCGACGTCGAGTTCGACGCTGCGGGCGCGCGCTTCCGCCTGACGACGCCGGACGGCACGGCGGACGTGCAGATCGCGCTGCCGGGCCTCTTCAACGTGTCGAACGCGCTCGCGGCGGTGGCGTCCTGCGTGCAGCTCGGCGTTCCGCTGGCGGACGCGGTGGCGGCCCTGGCCGGCGCCGAGCGCGTCCCCGGCCGGCTCGAGCCCGTCGACGAAGGACAGCCGTTCGCCGTCCTCGTCGACTACGCGCACACGCCGGACTCGCTCGAAGAACGTGCTGCGGGCAGCGCGTGAGCTGACCAGCGGCCTGGTGCACGTGGTGTTCGGCGCGGGGGGCGACCGCGACCGCGACAAGCGCCCGCTCATGGGCGCCGCCGCCGTGGAGAACGCCGACCGCGTGATCGTGACCTCGGACAACCCGCGCTCGGAGCAGCCGCAGTCGATCGTCGAGCAGATTCTGGCCGGCACCGGCGGTGGCGCCGAGAGCGAGGTCGACCGGCGCAAGGCGATCGCGCTGGCGATCGAGCGCGCCGGGGATGGCGACGTGGTCGTGATCGCGGGCAAGGGTCACGAGCAGGGGCAGGAGTTCGAGAACGGGCGCAAGGAGCCCTTCGACGACGTGACCGTGGCGCGTGAAGCCCTGCGGGCACGGCTCGGCGCCGCGGCCTGACGATGGATTTCGACGCTGCGCGAGTGGCGGCCGCGGCCGGGGGCCGGCTGGTCGCCGGCGATCCCGGGCGCGCGGGTCCGCAGCGCGCCGTGATCGACTCACGCGCGATCGAAGCCGGCGATCTGTTCGTCGGACTGCCGGGCGAGCACGTCGACGGCGGCGAGTTCGCCGGGGCCGCGCTCGCGGCGGGCGCCTGGGGAGCGCTGGTCGCCGACGCACACGCAGCGCCGCACGGCGACGCCGTCGTGATCGCCGCGGCCGACCCGCTCGCCGCGCTCCAGTCGCTCGCGCGCGAGTGGCGCCGCGCGCTCGGCTGTCCGGTCATCGGCGTTACGGGCTCGACGGGCAAGACCTCCACCAAGGACATCCTGGCCGCGCTGCTGCGCCCCCACGTTCGCACCCATGCGAGCGCGGAGAACTTCAACACGGAGATCGGCCTGCCGCTGTCGCTGACCGATGCCGAGCCGGGCACCGAGGCGCTGGTGCTGGAGATGGCCATGCGCGGCGAGGGACAAATCGCGGAGCTGGTGGCGATCGCGGAGCCGACGGTGGGCCTGATCGTGAACGTGGGGCCGGTGCACCTGGAGCTGCTCGGCACGATCGAGCGCGTGGCCGCGGCGAAGGCGGAGCTGATCCGCGACCTGCCGCCGGGAGCCACCTGCGTCGTCCCGCACGGCGAGCAGCTGCTTGCCGAGCACCTGCGCGAGGACCTCGACACCGTCACCTTCGGCGAGGGCGGCGACGTCCAGCTCGTGTCGTTCGAGCACGGCCGCGCGCGCATCTCCGCGCGCGGGGAGCAGATCGAGCTCGAACTGCCGTTCACAGAGGCCCACAACGTGCGCAACACGCTGGCCGCGGTGGCCGCTGCGCAGGCGATCGGGGTCACGCCCTCCGGGCCCGTCGACGTGCGCTTCAGCTCGCTGCGCGGGGAACTCGTGGAGCTCGAGGGCGAGGTTGCGGTCGTGAACGACTGCTACAACGCCAACCCGATGTCGATGCGGGCCGCCCTGGACAGCCTGGCGGAGGCACCGGCGCAGCGCCGCATCGCGGTTCTGGGCTGGATGGCCGAGCTGGGCCCTGACGCTGAGCGCTTCCACACGGAGATCGGCGAGCACGCGCGCGAGCGCGGGATCGACGTCCTCGTGCCGGTCGGCGCCGACGCCGCGCGCCTCTACGGCGAGGCGTTCGGCGGCCAGGTCGAGCCGGCAGGCTCACCGGAGGAGGCGGCGGCGATCCTCGAGCGCATCGCCCGTCCCGGCGATCGCGTGCTGATCAAAGGCTCGCGCTCGGCCGGCCTGGAACGGGTGCTGGCGCGGTGACCGGCCTCGGCTCGATCCTGATCGCGGGCCTGGGCTCGCTGCTCATCTGCATGTTCCTCGGTCCCAAGTTCATCGCCGAGGCGCGCCAGCGCGAGTTCGGCCAGCTCATCCGCGAGGAGGGGCCGGAGGGCCACCACGCGAAGGCGGGCACGCCGACCATGGGCGGGATCCTGATCTTCGTCGCGGTCACGGTTCCGTTCCTGATCCTCGGTAACTACGACGCGGTGTCGCTGTCGGTGTGGGGGATAGCAATGGCCTGCGCGGCGCTCGGCTTCCTCGACGACTACACGAAGCTCACGAAGCGCCGCTCGCTCGGGCTCTCGGGGCGCTGGAAGCTGCTCGTGCAGTTGCTGCTGTCGATCGCGCTCTGGTACGTGGCCAAGGACCAGGTGCACCTCTCGAACGTGCTCCAGATCCGCATCTTCGACGCGCAGGTGGACCTCGGCTACTTCTACCCGGTGCTCATCTTCCTGGTGCTGGCCGGCGCGTCCAACGGCGTCAACCTCACCGACGGCCTGGACGGCCTGGCCGCTGGTTGCGCGGCGATCGTCTTCCTGGCCTACACGTCGATGACCGTCATCACCGGGGGACAGGAGAGCCTGGCACTGCTGTCGGCGTGCTTCGTCGGTGCCTGCGTCGGCTTCCTGTGGTTCAACTCGTTTCCGGCCGGCGTGTTCATGGGGGACACGGGTTCGCTGGGGTTGGGCGGCGGCATAGCGGCGATGGCCGTGATGACCAAGACCGAGGTGCTGCTGCTGATCATCGGCGGCATCTTCGTGATCGAGGCGCTGTCGGTGTTGATCCAGGTGATCTCGTTCCAGCGCTTCCGCCGGCGCGTGTTCCTCATGGCTCCGGTGCACCACCACTTCGAGCTGCTCGCGTGGTCGGAGACGAAGATCATCCTGCGCTTCTGGATCGTCGCCGCGATCTTCTCCGCGATCGGCTTCACGCTCTACCAGCAGTCGATCCGCTGATGAAGCCGCGGCCGCCGCTGCCGCCCGCTCCCTACCTGGTGGTCGGCGCCGGGCTGTCCGGGACCGCGGTTGCCGCTTTGCTGGACGACGCCACGCTGGTGGCGACCGACGCCGAGGGCATGCAGCACCTCGACCGGGTGCGGACGGTGGTGAAGAGCCCCGGCATCCGCCCGTCGGTGGAGCTGCTCCGCACTGCGCGCGAGCGCGGGCTGACCGTGGTCGGCGAGCTCGAGATCGCCTGGCGTCTGCTGCCGAACGAGTTCATCGCCGTGACCGGCACGAACGGCAAGACCACCACGACGGCGCTGCTCGGCGCGATCCACAGCGCCGCCGGGGTGCCGCATGCGGTGGCCGGGAACATCGGCACCGCGCTGTCGTCGCTCGTCGGGACGCTGCCCGCCGATGCCGTCGTCATCTGCGAGTGCTCGAGCTTCCAGCTGGCCGACTCCCTCGAGTTCGCGCCCGACTGCGCGGTGCTGCTGAACATGGGCGCCGACCACCTGGACTGGCACGGCTCGGTTGAGGCCTACCGGGCAGCGAAGGAGCGCGTGTTCGCGAACCAGGATCCCTCGGACGTGGCCGTGGTCCCGCATGGATACCCGGCCGAGCTCGCGGCGCGGCGGATCGAGTACGAGGCGGCCGACGCCGCTGAGGTGCGCCTGCGCGGGCGCCACAACCTGGAGAACGCGGGCGCGGCGCGTGCAGCCGCCGCGGCGCGCGGGATCCCCGCTGAGGCCATCGCCGCCGCGCTCGCGTCGTTCGCGGGAGTGCCGCACCGGCTGGAGGAGATCGCCGTGATCGGCGGCGTGACCTACGTGAACGACTCCAAGGCCACGAACGTGGAGTCCACGCTGGTCGCGCTCGAGGCGTGCGAGAGCAGGGTGCGCCTGATCCTGGGCGGCGACGACGCGAAGGGCGAGGACTTCCGGGCGCTTCGTGATCTGGTTGCAGCAACGTGTCAAGGCGCATACCTGATCGGGCAGGCCGCCCCGAGGCTGCGCGAGGCGCTCGACGGTGCCGTCGCGCTGCACGACTGCGGCGAGCTGGCGGCGGCGGTCACGGCGGCGGCGGAGGCCGCGAGCGAGGGGGAGACCGTGCTGCTCTCGCCCGCCTGCGCGAGCTACGACCAGTTCCGCGACTTCGAGGAGCGCGGCGAGCGCTTCAGAGAACTCGTGCTCGCCCGAGCGGCCTCTGCATGATTTTCGCGCGCGGCGTCGAACGCACGCCTGATGCGCCGTCCGTCCAAGCGTGCCCGCCCGCTCGAGTACACGCTGCTCTACGCGGCCACGCTGTTCCTGCTGGCCATCGGCGCGGTCATGGTCTATTCGGCCAGCTCGGCCACGTCGCTGCTGCACGGGACCGGCGATCCGTCCTATTACCTCAAGCGCTACGTCGTCTTCGGGGCGCTCGGCCTGATCGTCCTGCGCGTCATGTCCAGGCACGGCCTCCAGCTGGCGAAGGCGTTCACCCCGGTGCTCCTGGCCGCCGGCTTCGGCCTGACGCTGGCTGTCCGCCTGCCGGGCATCGGCGTCAACGTGAACGGCGCCACGCGCTGGCTCGCAGCGGGGCCCGTCCAGTTCCAGCCGTCGGAGCTCCTCAAGCTGGCACTGATCCTCTACGCGGCGCGCCTGCTCGCAAGCCGGCCTGACTCGACGCAGACCCTGCGCGGCGTCACGCGGCCGCTTCTGATCGTGGTCGGGGCGGCCTGCCTGCTGCTGCTCGCACAGCCGGACATGGGCACGGCGATCGTGGTCTGCCTGTCGATCGGCGCGCTGCTGATCGCCGCCGGGGTGCCGAAGGAGAACCTGCTGAAGATCGTGCTCGTGCTCGGGGTCTTCGCGCTGATCTTCGCGGTGGTCGAGCCCTACCGGCGGGCACGCCTGCTCACGTTCCTGCATCCGTGGCACGACCAGACGGGCGCCGGATTCCAGAGCGTGCAGGCGATGATCGCGATCGGCTCAGGCGGCTTCTTCGGCGTCGGGCTCGGCGAGTCGGTACAGAAGATCTTCTACCTGCCCGAGGCACACACGGACATGATCCTGGCCGTGATCGGCGAGGAGCTCGGCGTGCTCGGCATCGGGCTCGTCGCGGGGCTGTTCGGGCTGCTGGGCTACGCCGGGCTCCGCGCCGCGAAGGCCGCGAAGGACACCTACGCCAAGCTCGTCGCCGCGGGCATCACCGGGCTGATCCTCTCGCAGGCGTGCCTCAACCTGTTCGCGGTCATGGGCATGGCGCCGCTCACCGGCGTGCCGCTGCCGTTCATCTCGTACGGAAGCTCCAACCTGATCGTCGTGCTCGCCGGGGCGGGCATCCTGCTGAACGTGGCCGGCGGCGCGTCGGTGGCGGTGAGCCAGAAACGCAAGCGGCCGCAGTCGCGGCGGCCACCGGCGCCGCGCTCGGGCCGCACGCGCTCGGTCCGCGCGGCATAGCCTGCGCGGACATGGCACGGATCGCGATCGCCGCCGGGGGCACGGCGGGCCACGTGGTGCCGGCGCTGGCGATCGCCGACTCGCTGCGCGAGCGCGGCGCCGAGGTCATGTTCCTGGGCGGCGAGCGCGCGGAGGCCGAGCTGGTGCCGGCGGCCGGCTACGAGTTCAGGCCGCTGCGCGTCGAGGGGATCGACCGCCGCAACCCGGTCAAGGCGGCGCGGGCGGTGGCGCTCGCGTTCGGGGCCACAGCGGCGGCCGTCCGCGTGCTGCGCCGCGAGCGGGTCGACGCGGTCCTTGGCGGAGGCGGCTACGTGTCCGGCCCGGCCGGGGCAGCGGCCGCGCTGCTGCGCATCCCGCTCGTGCTGACAGAGGCCGACAGCCACCTGGGCATCTCGAACCGCCTGCTCGCGCGGCGCGCGCGGCGCGTGTTCCTGGCGTTCCCGATCGCGGGCCGCGACCAGCCCCGCTACGAGGTGGTCGGCCGTCCGGTCCCGCGCGGCACCGGGGTGGCCGACCGCGCCGCGGCGCGCGCTCGCTTCGGGTTGCCAGCGGAGGGGCAGTGCCTGCTCGTGTTCGGGGGCTCGCTCGGAGCCCGCAGCATCAACTTCGCCGCGCTCGAGGCATTCGGCGAGAACGCACCGTGCGCGGTGCTGCACGCCTCTGGCCGGCGCGACTACGACGCGCTGCGCGCGCGGCTCGAAGAGCTCGGCTCGCCGGCGCACTACCGGCTCGAGCCGTTCGTGGAGCCGTTCGCCGAAGCGCTGGCAGCCGCCGACCTCGCGGTTGCACGAGCGGGCGGCTCGGTGTTCGAGCTGGCCGCAGCCGGCGTGCCGAGCGTGCTCGTGCCCTACCCGCACGCGACCGCCGACCATCAGACCGGCAACGCACGCTGGATGGCCGACGGCGGCGCCGCCGTCGTCGTTTCCGACTCGCAGCTCGACGCCGCGCGGCTCTCGCGCGAGGTCGGGGCGCTGCTGGGCTCGCCCGGCCGCCTCGAGGCGATGGCTGCAGCGGCACGCAAGCTGGCCAGGCTCGACGCGGCCGACCGAATCGCGGAGGCGGTGCTGGCGGAGGCGGGCGGTGCGTAGAGTCGCCTTGCAGTGAGCTTCGACCTCGACGCAGCGCTTGCCGAGGCGGACCGGCTCGGCGCCTCCGATCTTCACGTGAAGGTCCCGTCGGTTCCGCGCGTGCGGATCGACGGTGTGCTGCGCCCGTTGCCGGGCGCGCAGCCGGTCAGCCCGGCCGACACCGAGCAGCTCATGGAGCTGGTGCTCGGCTCGGAGGTCAAACGCCGCCAGTTCGAGCAACGCGGGTCGGTCGAGGTCTCCTACTACACGGCCTCGCTTCGCTTCCGGGCGTCGGTCTACCGACAGCGCGGGTCGGTGGCGATGATCTTCCGGCTGATCACCGAGGCACCGTCGCCCGAGGGCCTCGGCCTCCCAGAGGTCGTGCTCGAGTGGGCGGCAGCGAAGCAGGGGCTCGTGATCATCGGCGGCCCGACCGGTGCCGGGAAGAGCACCACCTCGGCGGTGCTGATCCGGCTGATAAACGAGCGGCGCCCGGCGCACGTGATCACGATCGAGGACCCGATCGAGTTCCTGCATCCAGACATGGAGGCGCTCGTCTCGCAGCGCGAGATCGGCGTCGACGCGTCGAACTTCCACGACGCCCTGCGCTCCGCCCTGCGCCAGGACCCGGACGTGATCCTCGTAGGCGAGGTGCGCGACGAGGAGACGGCGATGACTGCGCTGCGCGCATCGGAGACGGGCCACCTCGTGGTCTGCACGATCCACACGAGCGGCGCGGCCGAGTCGATACAGCGCTTCGTCGAGCTGTTCGGCGAGCGCAACGAGCACATCGCCCGCGAGATGCTCGCGGCGTCGCTTGTGGGAGTCGTGAGCCAGCGACTGATCCCAGGCGCCGCCGATGGTGCGCTGGTGCTGAACCCCGAGGTGCTGGTGGCAACGGCGCGAGTCCAGGAGCTGCTGCGCGACGGGGCCGCCGCGAACGCGGTCCAGGAGACCATGACCGAGGGCTCTTACTACGGCATGTGCACCTTCGACCAGGATCTCGCCGAGAAGGTCAACAGCGGTGTGATCACCGAGAAGATCGCGCTCGCCTACGCGACCAATCCCCAGGACTTCAAGCTGCGCCTCCAGGGCTCGCTCGTCACCCGCGAAGCGGCGGGCGAGACCACGCTCGCATTCATGGAGCAGGAGCAGGTCGCGGAGCCCTGGGTGGACCCGGACGACGAGGCGTAGCCGAGCCCTCGCGTAAGGTCGCCCGCAGTGGGTCCGTGGGCCGAGAGAAAGCTGCATTTCGTAGGAATCGGCGGCGCCGGCATGAGCGGCCTCGCGCTGGTCGCCGCGCAGCTCGGCGCGAAGGTGACCGGGTCCGACCGCGCGACGTCCTCCTACTCCGAGCGGCTGCGCGCCGCGGGCATCGAGCCTGCGGCCGGTCACGATGCCGCGAACGTGCCCGACGCCGCGGACGTGGTCGTCTCGACGGCGATCCCGGACTCCAACCCGGAGCTCGTGCGGGCGCGCGAGCTCGGCCTGCGCGTGCTCCACCGCGGCGAGCTGCTTGCCGAGGTGGCGGCGCTCAAGCGCTCGATCGCGGTCGCGGGGGCGCACGGCAAGACCACCACGAGCGGGATGCTCGCCCACGTGCTGCGCGCGACCGGCCGCGACCCGGCGTTCGTGATCGGCGGCGAGCTGCGCGAGGCCGGGACCAACGCCGCCTGGGGCGAGGGCGACTGGATCGTGGTCGAGGCCGACGAGTCCGACCGCTCGTTCCTGAAGCTGGACCCCGACGTCGCGGTCGTGACCAACATCGAGCTCGACCACCACACGACCTACGCCGGCGAGGCCGATCTGATCGAGGCGTTCGAGGCGTTCGCAGCGCGGGCCGGCCAGGTGATCGCGTGGGCCGAGGTGCCGCTCGCCGTCGCCGCCACTCGCTTCGCGATCGCCGACGGCAGCCCCGGGCATCTGCACGACGCCACGGCCGTCGAGCTTGTTCCGGGCGGCTCGCACTTCAAGGTGGGCGACACCGAGGTGGCCCTGGCCGTGCCCGGCCTGCACAACATCCTGAACGCGCTCGCGGCGCTGGCCGCCGCCGAGGCCGCGGGCGTGCCGCTGGCCGAGGCCGCCGCCGCGATCGCCGGCTTCAGCGGGACCGGCCGTCGGTTCGAGGCACGTGGGCGCACGACGGCCGGCGCGCTCGTGTTCGACGACTACGCCCACCACCCGACCGAGGTGCGCGCCACGCTGGAGGCCGCCCGCACGCTCGGCGCCCAGCGCGTCGTCGCTGTGTTCCAGCCACACCTCTACTCGCGCACGCAACATCTGGCAAAGGACTTCGGCCGCGCGCTCGCAATTGCAGATGCAGTGATGGTTGTCGACATATATCCCGCGCGCGAGCAGGCCGGCGACTTCCCGGGCGTGGGCGGCTATCTCGTGGCCGCAGCCGCCGCAGCCGCCGCGCGCGGGCGCAAGGTCTGGTGGATTCCGTCGATGGACGAGGCGGCCACGGTGCTCGAGCGCGAACTGCGCGAGGGCGACGTGCTGCTGACGCTCGGTGCCGGCGACGTGGACAAGCTGGCGGCGAGGCTGGCCGCGTGAGCACGCCGCCCGGAGTGCGCGCCGATTATCCGCTCGCGCGCTTGACCACTGTCCGCACCGGCGGCCCGGCCGACTGGTACGCCCGCCCGGGATCGATGGACGAGCTGCTCGAGCTCCTGCGCTGGGCCGACGCCGAGGGCATCGAGGTAGGAGTGGTGGGCTCCGGCTCGAACCTGCTCATAAGCGACCTTGGATTCCGTGGACTCGTGCTGAAGCTGGACGAAGACCTCGCAACGATCGAGCAGCAGGGCACCCACCTTGTCTGCGGCGGCGGCGCGCGCCTGCCCCAGGCGGCAGCCCACTCGGCGCGCGCGGGGCTCTCCGGCCTGGAGTTCGGCGTCAACATCCCCGGCACCGTCGGCGGCGCCGTGAAGATGAACGCCAACGCCTACGGCGGCGACCTCTCGCGAGTGCTCGACTGGGTGCTCGTGGCCACGCCCACTGGCGCCGATCGCCGCGCCGCTGCCGACCTCGGTTTCGAGTACCGCCGCTCCAATCTGAAGCCGCGCGAGATCGTGGCGCGCGCCTCGTTCGCGCTCGAGCCGGCCGATCCGTCCGTGGTGAAGAGCGAGCTCGCCCAGATGCGTGCCCAGCGGCGCCAGGCGCAGCCGTCCGGGATCAAGACCTTTGGCTCCACCTTCAAGAACCCCGACGACCCGCGCGCCGAGGGCCGCTCCGCCGGCGTTCTGCTCGATCAGGCCGGCTGCCGCGGACTCACAGTCGGCGGCGCCCGCTTCTCGGAGAAGCACGCGAACTTCGTGGAGAACACGGGGGAGGCCACCACCGCCGACGTGATCGCGCTGATGGTCGAGGGCCGCCGCCGAGTGCGCGAGCAGTTCGGCGTCGAGCTCGAGCCCGAGGTCCAGCTGCTGGGCGAGGTCGACGCGACGGGGCTCTACGAATGAGGACGGCCGCGCTCGCGCTCCGCTCCGTGCCGCGCGCGGCGCTGTCGCTGTCGCCGATCTGGCGCCGCCGGATCGGCGCGGTGCTGGTAGCGCTCGCGGTGCTCACGGCCGGCTACTGGTTCTGGTTCCGCGACTCGTCGTTCGCGCGCGTGCACGATGTCTACGTGACGGGCCTCGACGGCCCGCAGGCCCGGTCCATCCGCAACGCGCTCGAACAGGCGGGGCTCGACATGAGCACGCTCCACGTGAGCAACGCGGCGCTGCGGGAGGCTGTCACCGCCTACCCGGTCGTGCGCTCGATCAGCGCCCAGGGCGAGTTCCCGCACAAGCTCACGATCGCGGTCGACCTGAACCTGCCGGTGGCCATCCTCCAGTCGCCCTCGGGCCGCAAGCCGGTGGCCGCCGACGGGCTGCTGCTGACCGACGTGCCGACCACGGCGGCGCTGCCGGTCATTCGTACGAGCGCGCTCCTGCCGGCCCAGCGCGTCACCCAGGGCGCCGCCTTCGACCTCGTGCGCGTGGTCAGCCTGGCGCCCCCGGCGCTGCGGGCGCGGATCAAGTCCGTCAGCATCCGGCAGGGGGTCGGCATCGTGGCGACCATCACGAAGGGCCCCGAGCTGCGCTTCGGGTCAGCCGAGCGCCTGCCGGCGAAGTGGATGGCGGCCACGCGTGTGCTCGCCGCACCGGCGGCGCGCGGGGCCACCTACATCGACCTGCGCCTGCCCGAGCGCCCCGCCGCCGGCGGGCTGCCCATCACCAGCGTGCTGCCGCTGGCGCCCGCAGGCGACCCGGCCGCCACCGTGCCCGCAACGACCACGACCGGCACGACGACCACCCCTTCGGCCACCGCGCCCGCGACGACGACCACGCCCGCCACGACCACCGCGACCACGCCGGCGCCCACCCAGCAGGCCACTTCCACACCCGCGAGCGGCACCTCGGCCGGCGCTGTCCAGGCGCCCGCGAACACTCAACCTCAGGTGCAGAGTTCGCCATAACCCTCGACCCAGGGTTGAGCCTGCGTCTGCACGAATCCGTGCTGCGCGTTGACAGAAGCCGTCGAAAGTGCCTACAGTGGCCGCAAATCCGGCTTACATGCAGGGAAGAAAACCCTTCAGCATGACTTGAGGGCCGGACGGAACGGTCAGGCAGACCCGGGGACAACATTCACATGGACCTGAGCTTCGGCGGACGACGAGAAGGCGGCGGCTACCTCGCAGTGATCAAGGTGGTCGGCGTAGGTGGTGGCGGGACCAACGCGGTCAACCGCATGGTCGACGCTGGGCTGAAGGGTGTCGAGTTCATCGCGGTGAACACGGACGCCCAGGCGCTCCAGATGACGGACGCCGACGTGAAGCTCCAGATCGGCTCCGAGCTGACGCGCGGCCTCGGCGCCGGCGCGAACCCCGAGGTCGGCTACGCGGCCGCCAACGAGAGCCGCGACGACCTGAAGGAGGCGCTGAAGGGCGCCGACATGGTCTTCGTCACGGCCGGCGAGGGCGGCGGCACCGGCACCGGCGCGGCGCCCGTGATCGCCGAGATCGCCAAGCACGAGGTCAACGCGCTGACGGTCGGTGTCGTCACGCGCCCGTTCACCTTCGAGGGCGCCAACCGCCAGCGGCAGGCCGACGAGGGCATCCGTCGTCTTGGCGAGATGGTCGACACCCAGATCGTCATCCCGAACGAGCGCCTGCTCGCGATCGTCGAGCGCCGGACCACGATCCTCGAGGCCTTCCGCGCCGCCGACGACGTGCTGCGCCAGGGCGTCCAGGGGATCACCGACCTGATCACGATTCCGGGGCTGATCAACCTCGACTTCGCCGACGTCCGCACGATCATGCACGACGCCGGCTCGGCCCTGATGGGCATCGGCTCGGCCAGCGGCGAGAACCGCGCCGCCGAGGCCGCGAAGGCCGCGATCTCCAGCCCGCTGCTCGAGACCAGCGTCGAGGGCGCAACCGGCGTGCTGCTGAACATCACCGGCGGCTCCGACCTCGGCCTGTTCGAGGTCAACGAGGCCGCCGAGATCGTCCAGAGCGCCTCCGCGGGCGACTCGAACATCATCTTCGGCGCAGTCGTCGACGACTCGCTCGGGGACGAGGTCCGCGTGACGGTCATCGCCACCGGCTTCGACCGCCGCGGCGGCGGGCGGCTGTTCGATCGCGATGCACCGCGCTCGAAGCGCCGGGACGTCGTGATGGATGATCGTCAGCGCTCGTCGCTCGAGATCCCGGACGACGAGATCGACATTCCCGAGTTCCTGAAGTAGCTCTTTCTCAGGACGCACGGCGGACGCCGCCGACGTCTTGCTCAGGACGCACGGCGGCAGGACGCACGGCGGCAGGACGCACGGCGGACGCTGCCGACGGTTTCCCCTCCGGTCAAAGGTCGCTGCGCTCCACTCCCTCCGGGAAAACCATCGGCAGCGCCGCCGCGAGTAGTGGTGGACGGGTCGTACGAACCGCGACGACCCGCCAGATCGACGCGGTCCGGGTTGGTTGATCGGAGTGTCGCACGTCTGTAGCACATAGTGCTACGATAATCCGCATGGCTCGCGAGATCTCCGTCAGGGAGTTGCGAAACCACACAGCTGACGTGGTCGCGGCGGTGCGCTCCGGAGAGCGTCTCTCGCTGACCGTCAACCGCACGCCGGTCGCTGACATCGTCCCTCACCAGGCGAACCGCAGCCCCTGGGTGGGTTCAGAGACACTGCGCCGGATCGTCGTGGAGGCCGGCTCGGATGCAGGGCTTCTGGACGACCTGGCTGACGTGCGCGGCGGACTGATCGACGAGCGGTGAGCCGGGCAATCGCCGACACTTCGGTGTTCATCGCGCGCGAAGCCGGGCGGCCGCTTGGGGACCTGCCCGATGAGATCGCGGTGTCCGTCGTCACCGCTGCCGAGCTCGAACTCGGCGTACTCCGGGCAGAGGATCAGCCCACGCGCGCCGCGCGCCTCGCGACGCTGTCGCGTGTGCGTGCCGAGTATCCGTTGCTCGAGATCGATGTCGCCACCGCGTCATACTTCGCGCGCATCGCAGACGAGCAGCTCGGCGCGGGGCGCAAGCTGCGGCGTCACGACACGTGGATCGCGGCGACCGCACTGCGGCACCGGGCGGCGGTAGTGACCCAAGACGCTGACTTCACGGACTTCGCATCGGTCGAGGTCATCCGCGTCTGAAGTTCAGGTGTCGGAACGCGGCTGAGTACCACTCCCGGTCCGGACCGCTCCTTTCGGCCGAACTCGGGTCGTTGCGGTTGGAGGGCCGCTGCCCGGGACGCGTCTCGGTCCGCGGCCACGGCCCGCTGGTAGCGTCCGGCGGCGTTGGCTTCGCCCGCCGAGACGCTTCGTCGCACCGCGCTGTACGACCGCCACGCGGCGGCCGGCGCCAAGCTGGTCCCGTTCGCGGGCTGGGAGATGCCGGTTCAGTACGACGGCATCCGTGCCGAGCACATCGCGGTACGCACGCACGCGGGCCTGTTCGACGTCTCGCACATGGGCCGGGTCGACACGAAGGGCCCCGACGCCGAGCGCTTCCTCCAGCGTCTCCTCTCGAATGACGTGACCAAGCTCCAGCCGGGCGGCGCGCAGTACTCGCTGCTCTGCCGCGAGGACGGGGGCGTACTCGACGACCTCTTCACCTACCGCTTCGGCGAGGGCGACGCGACGGTCTTCCTGACCGTGACCAACGCGGCCAACCACGAGCGCGACTTCCAGTGGCTCCAGGCGCACGCCGAGGGCTACGACGTCGAGCTCGTGGACATCTCGGCCAAGTGGGCGATGCTCGCGCTCCAGGGCCCGGAGGCACGCGCGATCCTGGCGCGGCACCTGGAAGGCGAGGCGCCGGCCAGGATGCACACCGCGCTCGCCAAGGTGGCGGGTGTCGAGTGCGTGGTGGCCGGCACGGGCTACACGGGCGAGGATGGCGTCGAGCTGCTGGTGCCCGTCGACGAGGCCACCACCGTCTGGGACGCGCTCGTAGGCGCCGGCGCGAAGCCCGTGGGACTTGGCGCGCGCGACACGCTGCGGCTCGAGGCCTGCTTCCACCTCTACGGCAACGACCTGTCCGAGGACCGCAACCCGATCAAGGCCGGCCTGAAGTGGGCGGTCAAGCTCGACACGGACTTCATCGGCGCCGACGCCCTGCGCGACTTCGAACCCACGCAGGCGCTCGTGCCGTTCGCCTTCACGGGTCCCGGGATCCCGCGGCCCGGCAACCCCGTGGTGCCCGACGGCATCGTGACAAGCGGCACGCTGTCGCCCTGCCTCGATTACGGCATCGGCATGGCGTACGTTCCCGTGGCCAGCGCGGAGCCCGGCACGCCGATCGAGATCGACGTGCGCGGCAAGCTGCGCGCGGCTGAAGTTCGTACGAAGCCCCTCTACTCAAAGGAACGATGAGCAGCGAGGAATATCCAGACGGCCTGCTGTACCACTCCGAGCACGACTGGGCGCGCGTGGAGGGTGACACCGCCACGCTCGGCATCACCTGGTTCGCCCAGGACCAGCTCGGCGAGCTCGTGTTCTTCGACCCGCCGGAGGTGGGCAGCCAGATCACGAAGGACGCGAGCTACGCGGAGGTCGAGTCGGTCAAGGCCGTCTCCGACGTGATCGCCCCGCTGTCGGGCGAGATCACCGAGGCCAACGATGCCCTGGCAGACAAGCCCGAGTCCGTGAACGACGACCCCTACGGCGCCGGCTGGCTCGTGAAGATCAAGCTGTCGGACCCCAGTGAGACCGATGGGCTGATGGACGCCGCTGCGTATCGTCAGCACATAGGTAAGGGTTGAGTCACTACACGTCTGTCACTGAAGAAGATCGCCGCGAGATGCTCGCGACGATCGGCGTCGCCTCGATGGAGGACCTGTTCGCCGACATCCCGGCGGCGGTCCGGCTCACACGCGAGCTCGACCTGCCTGCCGGCATGGCCGAGCAGGAGGTCTACGAGCACCTCGCCGCGCTCGCGGCTCGCAACCGCCACGCCGACGAGGAGATCAGCTTCCTCGGCGCCGGCATGTACGACCACTACGTGCCCGCGATCGTCGACGCGATCATCCTGCGCTCGGAGTTCCTGACTCCGTACACGCCGTACCAGCCCGAGGTCTCGCAGGGGACGCTCCAGGTGATGTTCGAGTTCCAGACGGCCATCTCGGAGCTGACCGGGCTGCCGGTCTCGAACGCTTCGGTCTACGAGGGCCCGTCGGCGGTCGCAGCCGCCGGCTACATGGCCAAGCTCGAGAACAAGCGCGGCAAGTTCGTCATCTCGCGCGGCATGCACCCGCACTCGCGCGCGGCGCTCTCGACCCACGCGGCCGGCTTCGGCTCGCAGGTGGTCGAGACCCCGCTCGACGAGGCCGGCGCCACCGATCTCGAAGCGCTTGCAGCCGCGGTCGACGACGACACGGCCGCCGTCTTCATCCAGCAGCCCAACTTCCTCGGCACGGTCGAGGACCTCGGCCCGCTCGCCGAGGCCGCCAAGCGCACCGGCGCGCTGCTCGTGGTCGCGGCCGACCCGCTCACGCTCGGCATCCTCGAGCCGCCGGCGTCGTTCGGCGCCGACATCTGCGTCGGCGAGGGCCAGTCGCTCGGCAACCGGCTCGACTTCGGCGGCCCCTCGTTCGGCTTCTTCGCCGCCGCCGAGCGCTACATCCGCCGCATGCCGGGGCGCATCGCCGGCGAGACCGTCGATGTCGACGGACGACGCGGCTTCGTGCTCACGCTCCAGACGCGCGAGCAGCACATCCGCCGCGAGAAGGCCACGCACAACATCTGCACCGCGCAGGCGCTGAATGCGCTTGCAGGCACGGTCTACCTCTCCTGGCTCGGCAAGCAGGGACTGGTCGAGCTCGCCGAGCTCATGCTCCAGCGCACGCACTACGCGCGCGAGGCGCTCGGCCTGGAGAAGATCAACCCGGGCCCCGTCGTGCGTGAGTTCGCCGTGCGCGTGCCGGACCTCGATGGCTTCATGACCCGTGCTCGCGACGCCGGCGTGAACCCCGGCTACCGGCTCGGGCGCGACTACCCCGAGTACGAGGACGGCCTGCTGGTGGCCATCACCGAGCGACGGACCAAGGAGCAGATCGACCTCCTCGCTTCGCTCGTGGGGGCGGAGGTGACCGCATGAGCGAATTGGATCCCCGTGCAGGCGAGAGCACGCTGACCCTCTACGAGAAGTCGCGCGAGGGGCGGCGCGCGTTCGTCGCACCCGAGCTCGGCGTCCCGGAGGTGCCGGTCGAGGACCTGCTGCCGCCGTCGGCCATTCGCAAGCAGCCGGCCGAGCTGCCCGAGGCCAGCGAGCCCGAGATCATGCGTCACTTCAAGACGTTGTCGACGAAGAACTTCGACCTCGACACGGGCTTCTACCCGCTCGGCTCGTGCACGATGAAGCACAACCCGAAGCTGCACGAGCGGGTCGCGGCGCTGCCTGGCCACGCGCGTCTGCACCCGATGCAGGACCCGCGCTACGCGCAGGGCGCGCTCGAGCTGATGTTCAACCTCCAGGAGGCGCTCGCGGAAATCAGCGGGCTGCCACACGTGTCGCTCCAGCCGAGCGCCGGCTCGCACGGCGAGCTTGCGGGCCTCCTGCTCACGCGTGCCTACCACGAGGCGCGCGGCGAGAGCCGCCACAAGGTGCTCACCCCCGACACCGCGCACGGCACCAACCCGGCGACGGTCACGATGGCCGGCTACGAGGTCGTGAAGATCGGGACCAACGATGACGGCGGGGTGGACCTCGACGCGCTGCGTGCGGCGGCCGACGAAGACGTCGCCTGCCTGATGCTGACGAACCCCAACACGCTCGGCCTCTTCGATCGCAACATCGAGGAGATCGCGAAGATCGTGCACGACGTCGGCGCGACGCTCTACTACGACGGCGCCAACCTGAACGCGGTCATGGGCATCTCACGGCCCGGCGACATGGGCTTCGACATCGTCCACTTCAACCTGCACAAGTCGTTCACGCAGCCGCACGGCGGCGGTGGCCCCGGCGCCGGCCCGATCGCCGTCTCCGATCGCATCGAGCCGTTCCTGCCGGTGCCGCAGGTGGTCAGGCGCGACGTGTCCCAGAACGGCGGCACGCTCGAGTTCGACCTCGAATTCGATCGCCCGCAGTCGATTGGGAAAATGCGCGGTTTCCAGGGAAATTTCGGCGTCTTCGTGCGCTCCTACACCTACATCCGCTCGCTCGGCGCGGAGGGGCTCAAGGAGGTATCGGAGACCGCGGTGCTGAACGCCAACTACCTGAAGGCGCGGCTGGCAGAGGTCGACGACATGCTGCCGATCGCCTACGACCGGCTCTGCATGCACGAGTTCGTCCTCTCGGGCCGTGGCGCCAAGGACAAGCTCGGCATCAAGACGCTCGACATCGCAAAGCGGCTGCTCGACTGGGGCGTGCATCCGCCCACCGTCTACTTCCCGCTGCTGGTCGACGAGGCGCTCATGATCGAGCCGACCGAGACAGAGCCCAAGGAGCGGCTCGACCACTTCGCCGACGCCGTCAAGGCGATCCTCGCCGAGGCTGCCGAGGACCCGGAGATCGCGAAGAACGCGCCGTACACCACACCCGTGCGCCGCCTCGACGAAGCCGCGGCCGCCAAGCGGCCTGTCGTGCGCCAGCCGCGCCGCGGTTAGGCTCGCGCCATGCCCGTCCTGATCTACGGCGACACCGTTCGCACGCCATCGCTACGTCATGAAGTTCCGGTCTCGATCGGAGACCCGTTCCTCTACCTGGAGTCGAACGGCACCCGCGCCGTCACCGCAAGCTCGCTGGAGCGCCCGCGGTTCGAGGAAGCCGGGGACTTCACACTGATGGGGATGGAGGAGCTCGGCTGGGACGACCTGGTGGCGAGCGGGCGCCCGCGCTGGGACATCGAGCTCGAGATCGCTGTTCGCGCGGTCGAGAAGCTCGGGCTGGCCGCCGCGGACGTGCCGGCGGAGTTCCCGGTTGCGCTTGCCGACCGGTTGCGCGAGCGCGGCGTGACGGTGACGGTCAACAACGAGGAGTTCGAAGAGCGCAGGCGCGTGAAGACGGCCGCCGAGCTGGCCGGCGTGCGGCGCGCCCAGAAGGCCGCCGACGCCGCGATGGCGCGCGCGGCCGAGCTCCTGCGCGGCGGTGGTGAGCTCACCAGCGAGGGCGTGCGCAACGCGATGATCGGCGTCTGCCGCGAGCACGACGCCACCCTGCCCGCCGATTCCATCGTCGCCGCCGGCGCCGCCGGCGCGGTCGGACACGACGCGGGTTCCGGGCCGCTCCGCCAAGGCGAGCCGATCATCATCGACATCTGGCCGATCGACGACGCGTCGGGCTGCTACGCCGACATGACGCGCACGTTCTTCCTCGGCGACGTGCCCGAGGAGCTGGCGCAGTGGCATGCGCTCACGCTCGAGGCGCTCGAGGCAACGCGCGCGGCGGTGCGCCCCGGGGTCAACGGCCGCGCGGTCTACGACGTTGCCTGCGACATCTACGAGCAGGCCGGCATCCCCACCCAGCGCTCGAAGCAACCTGGCGAGGTGCTGCGCGACGGCTTCTTCCACGGCCTCGGACACGGGGTCGGCCTGGACGTGCACGAGGCGCCCAACCTCGGTCGCTCTGGTGACGACCTGGTCGCCGGCGACATCATCACCCTCGAGCCGGGCGCCTACCGCCAGGGCTTCGGCGGCGTGCGCCTGGAGGATCTGCTGCTCGTGACCGAGGACGGCAGCGAGACGCTCACCGACTTCCCGTACGAGCTCGCGCCCTAGCGTGAGGATCTTCAGCGGAATCCAGCCGACGGGGCGCAAGCACCTCGGCAACTACATCGGCGCGATCCGCCAGTACGTGGAGGGCCAGGACCGCGGCGACCCCGCGATCTACTGCATCGTCGACCTGCACGCGATCACCGTCGCCTACGAGCCGGCGGGCCTGCGGACGGCGGTCTACGACACCACCGCAATGCTGCTGGCCGCGGGGCTCGAGCCCTCGCGCTGCGTGCTGTTCCGCCAGTCGGACGTACACGAGCACACCGAGCTGTGCTGGCTGCTGACAGCGGTCACGGCGCACGGCGAGCTCAACCGCATGACGCAGTTCAAGGAGAAGTCGGCAAAGCAGCGCGAGCTGGTGTCCGCAGGCCTGTTCCTCTACCCGGTGCTGCAGGCCGCCGACGTGCTCGCGTATCGAGCGCACGAGGTTCCGGTCGGCGAGGACCAGCGCCAGCACGTGGAGCTCATGCGAGAGGTCGCCGTCCGCTTCAACTCGCGCTTCGGCGAGACGCTCGTGGTCCCCGAGCCGCGCATCCCGACGGTGGGCGCGCGCATCATGGACCTCCAGTCGCCCACGGACAAGATGTCGACCACGGCGGTGAACGAGCAGGGCACGATCCTGGTCCTCGACGACGAGAAGGCGATCGTGAAGAAGATCAAGTCGGCCGTGACCGATTCGGGCTCCGAGGTGCGCCGCGCGCCCGACAAGCCCGGCATCTCGAACCTGGTCGACATCCTGGCCGTCATCCGCGGGGTCGAGCACGCCGACATCGAGGCCGAGTTCGAAGGGCAGCAGTACGGAGCGTTCAAGCAGGTCGTGGCCGACGCGGTGGTCGAGTTCCTGCGGCCAGTCCGCGAGCGCTACGAACAGCTGCGAGGCGACGAGGCAGGCCTCGAGGCAGCGCTGGCCGAGGGCGCCGAGCAAGCCCGGGCGATGGCATCCGAGACGCTTGTGGACGTCCGCGCGGCGATGGGAGTGGGCGCGCCCCAGCCGTAGTGGAGCCCGGCACGGGCAACACCGGCCCTCGGATCGCATCGCGGGGGGGCGAAATCCGAAGACTGTGCGACTCAAACCACCGTATGGGTGGTTTTAGTGACACAGCCGACCGATCTCTGGCGCAGATCGCTGGCTCCGCATTGGGCCTCGTGACCAGGCCGCAGGCGATCGCCATCGGCGTCTCAGCCCGTGCGATCGAGAAACGACTCGGCAAAGGGAGCCTGATCCGCGTTCACCGAGGGGTCTATCGCGTTGGCCACATTGCTCCTAGCCTCGAGGCCGACTACCTCGCCGCTGTTCTTGCGTGCGGTGAAGGAGCGGTCCTCTGCGGGCGGGCGGCCGCCCGCCATCTCGGGATCGTGAGGGGCTCACCACCACCCGAGGTCATGCGCGCCGGGGGCCGCGACCTCGATGGGATTCTGGTTCGCCGCGTCCGCGCCATCAATCCGCGCGACGTCACGAACCACCTCTGCATCCCAGTCACCACGCCGGCTCGCACCCTCGTCAGCCTGGCCGCGGCGGTTTCCGCGGAGGAGCTCGCCTACGCCTTCCATGAAGCAGGCATCCGCTACGACACCACCCCCGAGGAAGTCGAATCAGTCCTCGCGCGGCACCCGAACGCCAAGGGTGCCCGGAAGCTGCGTCGAGTGCTGCACGGCGACGTCAAGATCACGGCAAGCGTGCTCGAGCGGAAGTTCCTTGCCCTGTTGCGGAGGGCTCGCCTCGTGCTTCCGGAGACCAACATCATCGCTGGCGGCCGCGTGGTCGATTGCCGCTGGCCCGCACACCGGCTGACGGTCGAGCTCGACAGCTACCGCTACCACCGCTCACGCCATGCCTGGGAGCTTGACCGCAAGCGCGAGCGTCAGGCATACGCTCGCGGCGATCAGTTCCGGCGCTACACCTGGGACGACATCACGAAGCATCAGCGGGCGACCCTGAGGGAGCTGCGGCCCCTACTCGGATGAGGCCGTGCGACATAGACCACCCATACGGTGGTAGATGTCGCACGGCCTCCCGGCCTGGGCATCGGGGTCCCAAGCCGACACAGCCTTCCGGCAAACCGTCCCGTCGGGGGCGCCGTCTAGCCTCGTCGCCGGTGCTCGCGTCGCTCGATCTCGACCTGGAGGTCTTCCAGGGGCCGTTCGACCTCCTGCTTGCGCTGGTGCTGCGGGAGGAGGTCGACCTGCTCGAGGTCGACCTCGCCGAGGTGGTGCTCACCTACATCGACCACCTGGAGTCGACCGGTGAGCTCGACCTCGAGGCCGCCACCGAGTTCCTCGTCCTGATCGCGGCTCTACTCGAGCTGAAGTCGCGCATGATGCTCCCGCGCGAGGAGGACGACGAGCTCGACATGGCCCCCGAGGAGGCCGCGGACGAGCTGCTGGCGCGGATGCTCGAGTACGCGCGCTACCGCTCGGCCGCCGGCTGGCTCAAGGACCGGCTCGAGCAGGAGCAGGGCTTCTGGTACCGCAGCGCGCCGCTGCCGCCCGAACTGCGGCGCGTGTCGGTGGAGCTGGCCAATGCCTCGTACAACCCGGAGGTGCTCGCCAAGGCCGTCGGAGGCCTGCTGCGCACCCCGCCTCGGCTCGACACCGGCCACGTCGCACGCCCGCGCGTGTCGGTCGGCGAGCGCCTGTCGCACCTGCGCGGCCTGCTCGGCCGCCGCGGCCGGTTCAGCTTCGACGACGCAGTGAAGGACGGTGACCGCCTGACGGAGGCGGTCACCCTGCTGGCGCTCTTGGAGCTCTACAAGCAAGGAGAGGCTGTATGGGAGCAGGAGGTTCCATTCGGACCCATCACGATCACGGTGGCCGACGCAGTCGCGCATCCGCCGCGAGGCGTCGCCGCCGGCGCCGTGTCACGCGCACTCGCGCCCATCTCCGTCGCAACTGGACCAGAGCATGAGTGACGAGCCAACCGAGCCAACCGATCTCACGGCCATAGTCGAGTCGTTGCTGTTCCTCTCGCAGGAGCCGGTCTCGACCGAGGAGCTCGCCGAGGCGACCGACGCCGAGCGCGACCAGATCGAGGCGGCGCTGACAGAGCTCCGAAACCGCAGCGACAGCGGCCTCGTCCTGCGCGAGATTGCGAACGGCTGGACGCTCGCCTCGCACCCCGCAGCGGAGAAGGCCGCCCGTCGCCTGCTCGCCAAGCCGCGCACGCCGCCGCTCACGCAGGCCCAGGCCGAGTGCCTCTCGATCGTGGCCTACCTCCAGCCCGTCTCGCGCCCGGAGATTGCCCGTATCCGCGGCGTGGCCTCGGAGTCGGCGGTCGCCACGCTCGAGGAGCGCGGCCTGATCGAGGACTGCGGCCGCTCGCAGTTCGGCGCCATCCTCTACCGCACGAGCGCGCTCTTCCAGCGCCTGTTCGGCCTCTCTTCGCTCGACGGGCTGCCTGACCCCACCGCGTTCGACCCAACTCCCGAGGAGGAGGGCGAGCTGCGCGAGCGGCTGCTGCGGGCCGGCGAGGTCCGCGCCGGCGTGCCGTCCGAGCCGGCTCCCTAGATGCCGTCGTTCCAGGAGCATCGCGAGATGCTCCAGCTCTGGGCCGACCTGCCCGGCCTGGAGCGCGTCGAGAACGGCGTCGCGCTGACCTTCGACGACGGCCCGGACCCGGACGCGACGCCCGAGGTTCTCGACGCCCTCGAGCGCGCGAACGCCAGGGCCACCTTCTTCCTGGTCGGCGAGCAGGTCGAGGCACACCCCGAGCTCGCGCAGGAGATCGCCGCCCGCGGGCACGAAGTCCAGGCGCACTGCTTCGACCACACGCCGCACCGCCTGCTCCAGGACCCGCGCACCGATCTCTGGAGGACTATCGAGGCGATCTTCAAGGCCACCGGCGTCGCGCCGACCCTCCAGCGCCCGCCCTACGGCCGCTTCAGCGCCGAGTCCTACGACGCCTGCCTGCAGGCCCAGTTGCAACCGGTCTACTGGTCCGCGTGGGGCGAGGACTGGGAGGATCTCGCGTCCGCCCGCGTCGCCGACTTCGCGACGCGCGATCTGTCGGATGGCGTTGTCATCCTGCTGCACGACTCGGCCCGTTACGCGCACCGATCGAGTGCGCGGGCGACGGCGGCGGCGGTCCCCTTGATCGCCGCCGCAATGGCCGACGCCAAGCTGTTTCCGCGCGCCATTAGCCGCGCTCCCGGCTGACCCAAGCAAGCGTTGTTGGGCACGCACGCGGCGGTCCTGTAAATACCCAAGGGTGGACAGGCGCAATGGGATCCTGCTGCTGGCGCTGGCCGCACTCTGGGGCGCCTCCTACCTGTTCATCAAGATCGCCCTCGACGACCTTTCGCCGGCTGGGATCGTGTTCGTGCGCACTGCGCTCGCAGCGGTCGTGCTCATGCCGTTCGCCATCCGCGGCGGAGGGATGGCAAGCCTCTGGCGCCGCGCGCCCGGACTGTTCGCACTCGGCGCCGTGCAGGTGGCCGGCCCGTTCCTGCTGATCAGCGCAGGCGAGCGCCACATCGCCTCGTCGCTCGCGGGCATCCTGGTGGCCGCCGCGCCGATCTTCACGGCCATCCTCGCGATCTGGATTGACTCCCGCGAGCGACTCTCGCCGCTCGGCCTGGTCGGAATTGCGACGGGGATCGTAGGCGTGGGCCTGCTGCTCGGCGTGGACCTGGGCGGCTCGGGCGCCGCGCTGCTGGGCGGCCTGATGGTGGTGCTTGCGAGCATGGGCTACGCGCTGGGCGGCTTCGGCCTCAAGCGCTACTTCCGCGGCCACCAGCCGCTCGCGCTCGTTGCCGGGACGATGTCCGCCAGCGCGATCATGAGCCTGCCGCTGTTCCTGATCGCGCTGCCCAGCCACGTCGGCCTCGACACCGTAGGCGCGATGAGCGCGCTCGGCCTCGGCGGCACCGGCATCGCATTCGTCATCTACTACACGCTGAACGCTGCGATCGGACCGACGCGGACGTCGCTGGTGGCCTACGTGGCGCCGGTCTTCGCGCTCGTGTACGGAGTGACGCTGCGCGGCGAAGACTTCGGCGTGACGACCGCACTCGGCATCGTGCTGATCGTCGGCGGCTCGTGGCTGGCGGCGAAGGCGCCGGCGCGGGTGGTCGTCGAAGCGCCGGCGGCACGGGTGGCGGCGGAGGCTTAAACAGCCGCGGCCTTCGCCGCGAGCTGCCCGCAGGCTGCGTCGATGTCGCGGCCGCGCGTCAGCCGCGTCGTCGCCACCACGCCGCGCTGGCGCAGCGTGTCCATGAACGCCTCGATGGCGGCGCGGCTGGAGCCCTCGAAGCCGCCGTCGGTCGGGTTGTAGGGAATGAGGTTGACCTTGAAGGCTTCGCGCGGCTGGAGCAGCTCTGCGAGCTGCACCGCCTGCTCGTAGCGGTCGTTCACCCCGGCGAGCATCACGTACTCGATGAAGACCTTGCGCTTGCGCACCGCCTGCCAGCCGAGCACCGCCTCCATGACCTCTGGCAGCGGGTAGCGATCGTTCACGGGCATCAGTTCCGAGCGCAGCGCCGGGTCGGCGGCGTGCAGCGACAGCGCCAGGCGCACGTTCGGCGCATCGGCGTCCGTCATCCGCTCGATGCCCGGGACCCAGCCGACCGTCGAGACGGTCGTGTGGCTCGACGCGATGCCGAGCGCCGGCAGCCGCTCGCAGCTCGCGAGCACGTTGTCGACGTTGATCAGCGGCTCGCCCATGCCCATGAAGACCAGGTTCGTGACCGCCTCCTTGCGGCGGAAGTGGAGCGCCTGGTCGAGGATCTCGGAAGCCGTGAGGTTGCGGCCGAACTTCATCGCGCCGGTGGCGCAGAACGTGCACGTGAGCGGGCAGCCCGACTGGCTCGAAACGCACAACGAGCGGCGCCGATCGCGGTAGCGCATCAGCACCGTCTCGACCGGGCGGCCGTCGTGGGTCGTGAAGAGCGCCTTCTCGGTGCCGTCGCTCGACAGCGCCTCGTGCTCCAGCGCCAGGCTCGAAAGCGGCACGGAGTCCTCGAGCGCGTCGCGCAGCTCCGCCGGGACGTTCGTCATCTCGGCGTACGAGCCCGCGCCGCGCGCGACCCAGTCCCAGATCTGGCCCGCGCGGAAGCCTGGCTCGCCGCGCTCGGCCAGTGTCGTCTCGAGCAATTGCAGGTCCATTCCGCGCCAAGTCTCGCAGCGGTGTGCGACCCTGTCCCGCGTGCGCTCCGTCACTCGCATCGTCCTGCCGCTCGGCCTCGGCCTCGCGCTAGCCGCCCCGGGCGCCCTCGCCGCCGGGCCGACCGCCACCACGGCAGCGCCGACAGTGCAGACCACCCCGCAGCCCGCGCCGGGCTCGGCGTTCGGGCCGCTCCAGAGCCTCGACACCGGCACGACGCCGACCGAGACGACGGTCACGGGAACCAAGCGGGCGGGGGACACGAACAGCGGCCACAGCACCCTGCTGTTCCTCTCGCTCGTCGCGATCCTGATGATCTTCGCCGTGGCCGGCTACATCTGGTACGAGGGACGCAAGAGCGCGGCCACCAAGCAACGCCGCCGCCGGCGCATGCGCTCCGGCCGCACGCCCCACCCGATCGCGGCCGGCGAGGGCCGCCGCGGGCCGCCACCACCGCCGCGCAAGCGCCGCCAGCAGGCCAAGCGCAAGAAGCGCTAGTTGCGCCTGGCCAAGTTCCTCGCGCACTCGGGCGTGGCATCCAGGCGCGCGGCCGAGGACCTCATCCGCGCCGGTCGCGTGAGCATCGGCGACGAGGTGGTGACCGACCCCGCGCGCGACGTCGACGAGCACAGCGGCGTGGTGGTGGACGGTGAGCCGATCGCCCCCGAGCCGCTCGAGGTGCACGTGCTGAACAAGCCGGCGGGCGTCGTCTCGACCGCGCGCGACACGCACGGCCGGCCCACGGTCACCGAGATGATCCACAGCGGGAAGCGCCTCTACCCGGTCGGGCGCCTCGACGCCGAGACCACGGGGCTGATCGTGCTGACCAACGACGGCGAGCTGGCGAACCGCCTGATGCACCCGCGCTACGGCGTGCCGCGCACGTACCTGGCGCACGTCGAGCGGGGGCCCGTTCCCGAGCACGCGCTGCGCCGCCTGCGCGAGGGCGTCGAGCTCGACGACGGCCTGACGCTGCCGGCAAAGGTGCGCCAGGTGCGTGCAGGCGTGCTCGAGCTGACGATCCGCGAGGGCCGCAAGCGCCAGGTCCGGCGCATGTGCGAGGCGATCGGGCATCCGGTGACCGAGCTCACGCGGATCGCCTTCGGGCCGCTGAAGCTCGGCGAGCTGCCGCCGGGGCGTCACAGGCGGCTCACGGCGGCGGAGATCGAGCGGTTGCGACAATCGGGCGCATGAAGCTGCGAGCACTTCGAGGCGCCACGACCGTGGGCGAGAACAGCGCCGCGGAGATCCTCGACGGCACCGAGGAGCTCCTGCGGGCGATCCTGGAGCGCAACGCGCTCGCCACGGAGGACCTGGTCTCCTGCATCTTCACGACGACCGACGACCTCGACGCCGAGTTCCCGGCGGTCGCCGCGCGCAAAATCGGGCTGTCGTCGGTGCCGCTGCTCGGAGCCCGCGAGATGAACCGCCCCGGCGCGCTGCCGCGCGTCATCCGCGTGCTGGTGCACTGCTATGCGGATCCGGAGCGTCCGGCCCAGCACGTCTACCTGCGCGAGGCGGTCACGCTGCGCCAGGACCTACAGGGGGCGCAGTGAGCATCGAGTTCGCAGCGCGGATGGACGACGTCGAGCCGTACCCGAAGGCGGCCACCTACGCCCACGGCGGGGACCTCGTGAAGCTCGCCTCCAACGAGACGCCGTGGGCGCCGCACCCGGCTGTGCTCGAGGCGATCGCGGCCGCGGCTGGGAGCCTCAACCGCTACCCGGACCCCGGCGGCACCGAGCTGCGACGGCGGCTCGCGGAGCGCTACGACACGAATCCGGAGCGGATCGCGCTCGGGAACGGCTCCTGCGACATCCTGCTCGGCGCCGCGCAGGCGCTGCTCGAGCCGGGCGCGGAGATCGTCTACGCCTGGCCGTCGTTCTCGATGTACCCGCACCTGGCCGCGCTCACCGGCGCCCGCGCCGTCACGGTTCCGCTCACGGCCGGCGGGGAGCACGACCTCGACGCGATGCTGCGCGAGATCACGGCCGCCACGCGCATCTGCGTCGTCTGCAACCCGAACAACCCCACCGGCACGGCGCTGCCGCTCGATGCCATCTCCGACTTCGCCGCGCAGCTGCCGAAGCACGTGGTCCTGATCCTCGACGAGGCCTACGTCGAGTTCAACCTGCTCCAGGACTCCGACGACTCGCTCGACCTGATGAAGCGCCACGACAACGTCGTCCTGCTGCGCACGTTCTCGAAGGTCTACGGCCTCTGCGGCCTGCGCGTGGGCTACGCGCTCTGCCCCGAGCGCTTTCGCGACGGCGTGGACCGCATCCGCCAGCCGTTCTCGGTCAACGCGCTGGCACAGGCGGCCGCCGGGGAGGCGCTGCGCCACCAGGACGAGGTCGCGCGGCGCGTGGAGCGAACGGTCGCCGCGCGCAGCCACGTGGAGTCCGAGCTGGAGGCGCGCGGGCTGGTCGTGACCCCCAGCCAGGCCAACTTCAGCTGGGTCGCGGTCGACGACGAAGACAAGCTGCTGAAGGGCCTGGAGAGCCGCGGCGTGATCGTGCGCGGCGGCGGCGCGCTCGGTGATCCGGGGCACCTGCGCGTGACGTACGGAACCAGTGACGAGAACAAACGCTTTTTCAACGCGCTCGACGATGTGCTACAAGAGAAGTGATGCAGCGCTGGACCTATACCTGGCGATTTATCTAGACGCCCCCGCCTCACGGCGTGGAGGGCGTTGTCCCGCTGTCGTAAGGAATCGCCAACCGAAGGAAGAAAGAACTAGGTCCAGATGATGATCGTCATGAAAGAGTCCGCGACGACCGACCAGGTCGACGCAGTCGTTCGCCAGGTCGAGCAGGTGGGCGCGAAGGCGCACATCTCGCGCGGCGAGCTGCACACCGTCATCGGTGCGATCGGTGATCGCGACCACGTCGCCAACCTCGAGCTCGACGGCTTCCCCGGCGTCGACCACGTCGTCCCGATCACCCGCCCGTACAAGCTCGCGTCGCTCCAGTTCAAGCGCGAGGAGTACTCGGTCTTCGACATCGGCGGCCGCAAGATCGGCGGCCAGCACTTCATGACGATCGCGGGCCCGTGCACGATCGAGTCGCGCGACCAGATGCTCACGGCGGCCGAGGCCGTGAACGAAGCCGGCGCCCAGCTGCTGCGCGGCGGCGCCTACAAGCCGCGCACCTCGCCGTACTCGTTCCAGGGACTTGGTGAGGGCGGCCTGCGGCTGCTGGCCGAGGCTCGCGAGGCCACCGGCATGCCGGTCGTCACCGAGCTGATGGACGTGCGCGACCTCGAGCCCGTGCTGGAGGTTGCCGACGTGATCCAGGTCGGCGCGCGCAACATGCAGAACTACACGCTGCTCACCGAGCTCGGCCGCGCGGGGCGCCCGGTCATCCTCAAGCGCGGCCTGTCGGCACAGCTCGACGAGCTGCTGATGGCCGCTGAGTACGTGCTCAAGGAGGGCAACGAGCAGGTCATCCTCTGCGAGCGCGGCATCCGCACGTTCGAGACGGCGTACCGCTTCACGCTCGACCTGATGGCGATCCCGGTGCTCAAGCAGCACACCCACCTGCCGGTGATCGTCGACCCCTCGCACGCTGCGGGGCGCCGCGACCTGGTGCTGCCGATGTCGCTCGCGGCGGCCGCCGCAGGCGCCGACGGGATCATCGTCGAGGTCCACCCCGAGCCCGAGCACGCGATCTGCGACGGCCCGCAGCAGCTGCGGACCGAGGAGTTCGCGGACTACCTGCGCCGGGTCGAGGCGGTGGCGGCGCTCGCGGGCAAAGAGGTCGCAGCCCAGGTCTAGGCTCGCCGCATGCGGATCGCGGTCCTCGGCGTCGGGCTGATCGGCGGCTCGATCGGGCTGGCCGCGCGCGAGCGCGCGGGCGCGCACGTGATCGGCTGGGGGCCGCGCGAGCAGACGCTCGCGACCGCGCACTCGATCGGGGCGATCGACGAGGTGGCCGGCACGGTGGAGGCCGCCGTGGAGGACGCAGACGCGGTCTTCGCCTGCGCGCCGGTCGAGCTGCTGCCGGCGCTCGTCGCCCAAGCGCTCGCCGCCGCCGGGCCGGAGACCGTGGTCACCGACGCCGGCAGCACCAAGCGCGCGCTGGTCGAGGCGATCACCGATGAGCGCTTCGTCGGCGGCCATCCGATCGCGGGCGCGGAGACCGCCGGCGTAGCGAACGCCCGCGCGGACCTCTTCGAGGGCGCCGCCTGGTACCTGACGCCGCGCGACGACACCAGCGGGATCCTCTTCGAGCGCCTGCACCGGCTGCTCGTCAGCTTCGGCGCGCGTCCGAGCGCGATCGACGCAGCGACCCACGACCGCATGCTCGCCGCCGTGTCGCACCTGCCGCACGTGCTCGCGAACGTGCTCGTCAGCCAGGCCGCTGCCGCGGTCGCCGAGGGTGAGCCGTTGCCGCGCACCGGGCCGAGCTTCCGCGACATGACGCGCGTGGCCGGCGCCAACTCGGACATCTGGACCGGGATCTACCTGACCAACCGCGATGCAATCGCCACGCAGCTCGACGACGTGATCGCGCGGCTGGCCGAGGTGGCGGACTCGCTGCGCGCGGGCGACGCGGACGCAGTGCGCGCCTGGAACGAGGCTGCGCGCGAGCATCGCCGCGAGCTGCTCGAGGCCGGCCTCGAGGGCGAGACGGTCACCGAGCTCAGGCTGAGCGTGCCCAACCGCCCGGGTATCGTCGCGCAGGTGGCCCTGGCGCTCGGGAAAGCGGGTGTGAACATCACCGACATGGCGCTCGCGCCGGCTCCGGACATGCGTTCCGGCTCGATGACGCTGTGGGTCGGCGGGGCCTCTGACGCCGAGCGCGCAAGGCAGCTGATCGAGCAGCTCGGCTTCCCGACCGCCGTCGTCGACGCGTGAGCCGCTTCCATCCGGCCGGGCCGCTGCGGGGAAGCCTGCGCCCGCCCGCTGACAAGTCGATCTCGCACCGTGCCGCGCTGTTCGGCGCGATGAGCGACACGCCGGTCGCGATCCAGAACTACCTCTACGCGGAGGACACCCTGTCCACGCTCGACGCGCTGCGCGCGCTCGGCGCGGCGGTCGAGGTGCAGGACGGCGAGCTCGTCATCCGCGGGGGCGGACTGCGCGCGGCGCTCGCGACCACCAACGAGATGTTGGACGTCGGCAACTCGGGCACCCTGATGCGCCTCCTGCCGGGCTGGCTCGCCGGGCAGCCGGGCGGCCGCTGGTCGCTCGACGGCGACGAGTCGATCCGGCGCCGGCCGGTCGATCGCATCGCGCGGCCACTCGAGCTCATGGGCGCGCGCGTGAAGACGGCGGCGGGCGGCAAGCCCCCGTTCACGGTCGAGGGCGCCGAGCTGACGGGCATCGACTACGTCTCGGACGTGGCCAGCGCGCAGGTCAAGTCGTGCGTGCTGATCGCTGCGCTGCTGGCCGATGGCACCACGAGCTACAGCGAGCCGCGCCAGAGCCGCGACCACACGGAGCGCTTTCTGATGCGCGCGCGGGTTTCGATGGAGCGCGATGGGACCACAATCCGCGTCTCACAGGCCGACGAGCTCGAGCTGGAGAGCGTCCAGGTGCCGGCAGACCCGTCGTCGGCGGCGTTCTTCGTCACTGCGGCGGCGATCGTCGCCGGGTCGCGCATCGTGCTCGAGGACGTCGGGCTCAACTGGACGCGGACAGCGTTCTTCCAGATCGCCGAGCGCATGGGCGCCGTCGTCCTCGGCGACCTCGAGCCGCCCGGCACGATCAGCGCCGAGGAGCCGATCGGCGAGCTCGACGTGGCCAACGCGCCGCTCGAGGCGACCACCGTCGAGGGCGACGAGGTCCCGCTCGCGATCGACGAGCTGCCGCTGGTGGCGCTGCTCGGTGTGTTCGCCGACGGCGAGACGGTCGTGCGCAACGCGGCCGAGCTGCGCGTGAAGGAGACCGACCGGATCGCCTCGGTGGTCGAGGGCCTGAGCGGGCTCGGGGCGGAGATCGAGGCCACCGACGACGGCTTCGTCGTGCAGGGCACGGGCAAGCTGCGCGGCGGCGCGTTCGACTCGCGCGGCGATCACCGCATGGCGATGCTCGGCGCGGTCGCGGGCCTGGCTGCGGACGAGGGCGTCGAGGTCGAGAACATGACCGCCGCGGCGGTGTCGTATCCGTCGTTCGAGTCGGACCTTCGCAGTCTTCTCACAGACTCGTAACCGTTCGAACAGCGCCGTCACACGGCGTCACGCATGGTCGGGGCATGAACCGAATCTGCCTTGCTGCCACGTGTGCAGCCCTCGTCTCTTCAGCCACTCCAGCACCTGCCGCGGGTGCCTCGCCGCGGCCTCGTGTCCATGCCGCGGTCGCCGATGCGCGCGTGATCGTGAAGTACCGCAGCGGCATTTCGAGACACCGGCGAGCGCTCTCGATCCAGTCGGTCGGCGGTGCCGTGCTGGGTGCCGTCCGCGGGCAGGGCACCAAGCTCGTCGCGGTCGTTGGCGATCCGATCGCGGCGGCCGCGTCGATCGCACGCCGGGCCGGCGTCGTCTGGGCCGAGCCGGACTACAAGCTCTACGCGCTCGACGCGCCGAACGACCCCCTGCTCGCGGATCTCGGCGGCCTGGGGCTGATCCAGGCCCAGGCGGGCTGGGACGCGCTCGGGCTGAGCGCGTCATGGCCGGCGGCCGGCGGCACTCCGGTGGCGATCGTCGACACGGGCATCGACCAGGCCCACGAGGACCTGGAGGGCAAGGCCGTGGCGTGCGCCACCTCGACGCGCGGTCAGGTCAGCGAGGGCGCGTGCGCAGACGACGAGGGCCACGGGACCCACGTCGCGGGCACGGTCGCCGCGATCGCCGGCAACGGCGTCGGCATCGCCGGCGTGGCGTTCGACTCGCCGCTCATCATCTGCAAGGCGCTCGGGGCCGACGGCTCCGGCGACACCTCGGACGTCGCGGCCTGCATCGCGTGGGCGCACGCGCAGGGGGCGAAGGTCATCTCGATGAGCCTCGGAGGGCCGGCCACCAAAACACTGAAGGCAGCGGTGCACGGGGCGTGGGCGAGCGGCGGCCGCTCGGGCTCGGTCATCGTCGCGGCGGCCGGCAACGACGGCGCGAGCGCGCTCGACTATCCAGCCGGCTACCCCGAGGTCGTCTCGGTTGCCGCAGTCGACGACAGCGGCGCCCATGCGTACTTCTCGAACGCGAACGCGGACGTCGAGGTGGCGGCACCAGGCGTCGACGTGCTGTCGGCCAAGCTCGGCGGCGGCTACCTGCGCGAGTCCGGCACCTCAATGGCAACGCCACACGCGGCCGGCGCAGCGGCGCTCGAGTGGGAAGCGCACCCGCGTTCGACCGCGAACACGATCCGCACCCGGCTGGACGCGCTCGTCACAGACGCGGGCGCACCGGGCCGCGATCCGGACTTCGGCTTCGGGATCCTGGACCTGGCGGGGCTGGCGGCGGGGTGATCTCCCCGACGTCAGCGGTCCTCGCGCCGGAGGTAGACGACGCGGTCGCCCACGTCGTCATCGGCTACGGCGACCACAGCGGCGACGATCGGGCCAACGCCGGCGGGGCGCCGCGAGAAGCGCGACGAGAGTGCGATCAGGACGCCAGGGTGGTGGCGACCGGCTGCGACGTGCTCGGCGGCGAGCCTTGCGAAGTCCGCGACGTTCTCGGTGAGCAGTGCCCAGCGCTCGGTGCCGGCCTTCGCAAACACCTCCTCGTCGCTCCTGCCGGCCAAGCCCAGCTCGGCGGCGCGGATGGCCTCGACGCCGGCAGAGCACAGAGCCTCGGCCAGCGCAGCCGGGTACATCTCGTCGAGCAGCAGCCTCAAGCGGTGTCGGAGGCAGCAGTCTCGCTGCGGTGGAGCTCGATGCGCACGCCGATTTCGTCCGGGTAGGCGGAGCGGTAGCGCAGAGCGGCGTCGACCTCGGCACGGGTCAGCGCCGACTCGTCAGCGAGCGCTGCGATGGGGTCGGACTCGTCCTCGAGCTCGTCAACCCACATCGAGACCTCCCAGACGTCGGGTCCGCCGATCAGCCCAGCGCGCCGGCCCGCAGGCCCGTCCCGGAACGTGATCAGCGGATGCTCGTCCCGGCGAGCGCCCTCCTCGGCATAGCGCCGGAGGCGATCAGAGAGCGTCTCGCCGGCAGCCCGCGCGCGCAAACGCAGGCGCTCGGCGAGCGTGTCATCGAGGCGGACCGAGACGTTCACGGACATGGCGTATGCAACGTAGCACAGCGTCAACGCTGTACGTTGACGCGTCGCCGACGAAACTGGGCAGATGGTTCGAGGTGATGGCGTGTTGAAGGTGCTCGTGGTCGACAGACTCGGCGGCCAAACTGACGCTACGGTGACGCTGGCGAGCAGGAGCGCGTGCACGAATGGAAGGCCTTCCGCTGACAGTCTTCATATTCGTTGGGTTGGGTGTTGCCTATCTTGCTGGGCGAGCACGGGGTGAATCTCCGCGCTGGAGGCACCGCCCAGACCCCGCGACCACGAGATATGTTGGAGGCGCGATCATCGTCACGCTGCTTGTGATCGGGTTTGTAAAGCTACTTTCGTAATTCTCGATGCGCCTGCTCACGAACGCGTGGTCCCGCTGATTGGAGTGCTGCATTGGACGACGTAGTCGCACTGAGGGTCTTGCAGGCGACTCACCAGGCTGAGCGTCACCCCGCGAGGCGCTTTTCCCGCGCCTCCTAGCCTTCCACCCCTCATGGTCGTTGCCATCGACGGACCCGCGGGGGCGGGCAAGAGCACTGTTGCGCGGGCGCTTGCCCAGGCGCTCGGCTTCACGTACCTCGATTCCGGGGCGATGTATCGCGCGGTCGCGCTCCAGGCCGCCCGCAGCGGCCGCCCTGCCGCCGAGGAGGCGCGCAAGCTCGACACCCGCCTGCTCGGCAGCCCCGACATCCGCACCGCGGAGGTCTCCGACGCTGCCTCGCGCGTGGCGACCGACCCCTCAGTACGCGAGGCGCTCGTCGAGCGCCAGCGAGAACTGCTGAGCGACGGCGACTGGGTGGCCGAGGGGCGGGACATCGGCACGGTCGTGGTGCCCGATGCGGCGGTGAAGGTCTTCCTGACGGCCGACCCGGTCGAGCGCGCCCGCCGGCGCGCGGCCGAGCTGGGGACGGACCCGCGAGCTCGTGCTGCGCGACCAGACCTTGCGCGACGAGCAGGACCGCACGCGCGAGCACTCGCCGCTGCGCCCCGCGCCCGGCGCGGTCGAGGTCGACACGACCGGCAAGCCGGTCGCGCAGGTTGTCGGCGAGATCGCGGCGCTCGTCGACGAGGCGCGCTGATGACGCTGCCGAAGGTCGCCATCGTCGGCTATCCGAACGTCGGCAAGTCCACGCTCGTCAACCGCCTGTCCGAGAGCCGCGAGGCGGTGGTGCACGAGCAGTCCGGCGTCACGCGCGACCGCAAGGAGATCGAGACCGAGTGGAACGGCCGCCGCTTCCTGCTGGTCGACACAGGCGGCGTCGACATGGTCGAGGAGGACGACCTGTCGCGCTCGGTTCAGGCGCAGGCGCGGCGCGCGCTGGCGGAGTCCCAAGTTGCGGTGCTGGTGGTTGACGCGCGGGCGGGCCTGCGCGCCGGCGACGACGAGCTGGCGCGGGAACTGCGGACGGGCAACATCCCCGTGCTGGTTGCCGCGAACAAGATCGACAGCCAGAAGTCGCTGCCGGACGCGGCCGAGTTCTACGCGCTCGGCCTCGGCGATCCGATCGCGGTCTCGGCGGCGCAGGGCCTCGGCACCGGCGACCTGCTCGACCGCGTGGCCGAGGCGCTCGAGCATGCGCCCGAGCCCGAGGACGACAGCGAGACGATCCGGCTGGCGGTGATCGGCCGGCCGAACGTGGGCAAGTCATCGCTCGTGAACCGCGTGCTGGGCGAGGACCGGGTGATCGTCTCGGACATCGCGGGCACCACGCGCGACGCGATCGACACGCGCCTGGAGATCGAGGGCCGGCCGGTGATGCTGGTCGACACCGCCGGCCTGCGGCGGCGCACGAAGGTGGCGGGCACGGTCGACTGGTACGCGCAGCTGCGCTCGGAGCGCGCGGCCGAGCGCGCGGACGTCGCGATCGTCATGTGCGACGCCTCGGAGGGCGTGACGACCGAGGACATGCGCATCGCGGATCTGGCGATGCACAAGCACTGCGCCACCGTCATCGGGCTGAACAAGTGGGACGTGAACGACACCGACCTCGAGTTCGCCAAGGCGCGCATCAACCAGAAGCTGCGCCAGCGGCCGCGCGTGCTGACGGTCTCGGCCAAGAACGGGCGCGGCGTCCGCAGGCTCGTGCTGGAGGCGATGGGGCTAGCCGATCGCGCCCGCGGGCGGATCCCGACGAGCGAGCTCAACCGCTTCCTGAGCGACATCCAGGCCGCGCGCCAGCCGCCGTCCGTGCGCGGAAAACGTCTGAAGATGTACTACATGACCCAGTTCGAGGAACGACCCCCGCGCTTCTCGATCCAGGTCAACGAAAAGGGCGCAGTGACGCGTGACTACGCCTACTTCCTCGAGAACAGGCTGCGGCAGCGCTACGGGCTCGAGGGCGTGCCGGTGATCATCGACTTCAGAACCTCAGGCGGTGGCTAGTCTTCCCCCGCTGATGAACACCCAGCTTTCAGACAACGAGTACCTGTTCACCTCCGAATCCGTCACGGAGGGCCACCCGGACAAGGTCGCCGACCAGATCTCCGACGGTGTCCTCGACGCCTGCCTGCGCGACGATCCGACCTCGCGCGTGGCATGCGAGACGCTCGTGAACACCGGGCTCGTCGTCGTCTCCGGCGAGATCTCGACCGAGACCTACGTCGACATCCAGGAGATCGCCCGCGAGACGATCCGCGAGATCGGCTACGTCGACGCCGACCTCGGCTTCTCGGCCGACTCGTGCGCCGTGCTGAACGCGATCGACAAGCAGTCGCCGGACATCGCCCAGGGCGTCGACCACGCCTACGAGACGCGCACCGACCCCTCCGACGACGACGAGCTCGACATCGCCGGCGCGGGCGACCAGGGCATGATGTTCGGCTACGCCTCGAACGAGACGCGAGTAGCTGATGCCGCTGCCGATCTCGCTCGCGCACAAGCTCGCGAAGCGGCTCGCGGATGTGCGCAAGGCCGAGACCGTCAACTACCTGCGCCCCGACGGCAAGACCCAGGTGTCGGTGCGCTACCAGGACGGCCGCCCGGTCGAGATCGAGAAGCTCCTGATCTCGACCCAGCACAAGCGAGGGCGCGGAGTCGCTGATCCCCGACGACCTCTGGGAGCACGTGGTCGAGCCGATCCTGCCGAAGGACCTCTACGACTCGAAGCAAGCTGCGCAAGAACTTCCTGGTCAACCCGACCGGCCGCTTCGTCATCGGCGGCCCGGTCGGCGACGCCGGCCTCACCGGGCGCAAGATCATCGTCGACACCTACGGCGGCATGGCCCGCCACGGCGGCGGCGCCTTCTCGGGCAAGGACCCGTCGAAGGTCGACCGCTCTGCCGCGTACGCCGCGCGCTACGTGGCGAAGAACGTGGTCGCCGCCGGGCCTGGCCGATCGCTGCGAGGTGCAGGTCGCCTACGCGATCGGCGTCGCGCACCCGGTGTCGGTGATGGTGGAGACGTTCGGGACCGAGAAGCTCCCGCGCGCGCAGATCGCCCAGCTGGTGAACGAGCACTTCGACCTGCGCCCGGGCGCGTTCCGCGACTACCTGAACCTGCACCGGCCGATCTACCAGAAGACCGCGGCGTACGGCCACTTCGGCCGCGACGACCACGACTTCACGTGGGAGAAGACAGACAAGGCCGACACGCTGCGCCAGGCCGCCGGGCTGGAGCAGGCAGCCGCAGCCCAGGCGTAGCCCGGCATCGGCCCGCGGCAGGCGGGCGGTGTCCGGTTCCCCGCCTAGGTTGGTCGGGGTGATCGCAAAGGTCGAGCCGCTCACGCCAGCGCGCGCGCTGCGTGGGCCGTTCGACTATGCGCTGGGGGGCGATCTCGCCTCCGTCGGGGTCGGAAGCGTGCTGATGGTGCCGTTCGCGCGGCGCCAGGTGCTCGGGGTCGTCGTCGAGATGGCCGAGCGCAGCGAGCTGCCGCCCGAGCGGCTCGCGACGCCCCTGCGGCGCTCGGGCCGACGTGCCGCCGGAGCTGGTGCGGCTCGGGCTGTGGGTGGCGGAGGAGTACTGCTCGACGCCCGCGCGCGGGCTCGCGCTCGTCCTGCCGCCCGGCACCGGCACAGGAGCGAAGCAGCGCGCCCGCCCGCGCACGGCGCTCACGGCCGTCGATCACGCGACGCAGGGCGCGAGCTGCTGGCCGCCGAGCGGCCGCCTGGGCGGGCGCCAGCGGCGCGGCGCTCGAGGCGCTCGCGGCTGCGCCGCTGTCGGCCGCCGATGCGCTGCCGCGACGGCGGGCTGCACGCCACGACACGCTGAGCGCCTCGAGGCGCGCGGCCTGGTCGCGATCGACGAGGCGCGCGTGCAGCGCGTGCCGGACGCCGCCGCCGATCGGCGCCGTGCGCGACGGCGGCGACAGCCTCACCGACGCGCAGCGCGACGCGCTGCGCCCGCGATCGTCGCGGGGCTCGACTCGGAGGACGCGGGCACGCGCCTGCTGCTCCACGGCGTCACCGGCAGCGGCAAGACCGAGGTCTACCTGCACGCGGTCGCGGCGACGCTCGCCCGCGGCCGCACCGCGATCGTGCTCGTGCCCGAGATCGCCCTCACCCCTCAGACGGCCGGCGCGCTTCGAGCAGCGCTTCGGCGACGCAGGTCGCGATGCTCCACTCGAGGCCTGTCGCTGGGCGAGCGCTACGACGAGTGGGCTGCGCCTGCGCCGCGGCGAGGCGCGCGTGTGCATCGGGCCGCGCTCGGCGGTGTTCGCGCCGCTGACGGACCTCGGGCTGATCGTGGTCGACGAGGAGCACGACGCGTCCTACAAGCAGGACGGCGACCCTCGCTACGACGCGCGCCGCGTGGCCGAGCGGCGCGCGGAGCAGGCCGGCGCGGTGCTCCTGGCGGGCAGCGCGACGCCGCGGCCCGAGAGTCGCGCGTGCGGCTGAGCGGATCGTCGATGCCGGAGCGGGTCGACGGGCGGCGCGCTGCCGCCGGTCGAGGTCGTGCGGATGGCGGGCATCCGCGGTCGCGCTTCACCCGACGCACGCGCGACGCGCTCGACGGGTGCGCGAAGCGCGGGCGAGAAGGCGATCGTGCTGCTGAACCGCCGCGGCTGGTCGAACTTCCTGTCCTGCAGCGGCTGCGGCCGCGTGTGGGAGCTGCCCGGAGTGCGATGTCACGCTCGTGCTCCACCGCGCCGGCGGGCCGGATCGCGTGCCACCACTGCGGCCATCGGAGCGCGTCCCATCGGCGTGCCCGGACTGCGGCTCGGTGTCGCTCTCGCGCCACGGCACCGGCACGGAGAGGCTCGAGGACGAGCTGGCCGCGCTTATGGACGCCGCTGCCGGTGTTCCGGCTCGACGCCGACACCGCGAACGAGCGCGGCGGCGGTCCGCGACCTGCTCGGCCGTTCGAACGCGCGCCGACGCGGGCGTGCTGGTGGGCACGCAGATGGTCGCCAAGGGGCACGACTTCCCCGACGTCACGCTTGGCGTGGTGCTCGACGCCGACTCCACGCTGCGCTTCCCGGACTTCCGCGCGGAGGAGCGCACGTTCGCGCTCGTGGCGCAATTGGCGGGACGCAGCGGGCGCGGCGCGCGCGCCGGGCGCGTCATGGTGCAGGCGCTCGATCCGGGCGCCCGGGCCCTGAGGCTGGCCGCCGCGCACGACTCCGAGGGCTTCCTCACGCAGGAGCTCGCGCGCCGCGAGCGCTGCGCTATCCGCCGTTCGGCAACCTCATCCGCATCGTCTGCCTGTCCGACGAGCCCGGGCCTGAGCTCGAGGCTGCGAACGCCCTGCGCGAGCTGATCGTGCTCGACGACGCGCAGCTGCTCGGCCCGGCACCGCTGTTTCGCCTCCAGGGGCGGGAGCGCTCGCAGTTGGTCGTCAAGGCAGCCGACCGCGCGGCTGCGATTCGCGCGGTCCGGCACGCCGTCGAGCAGGTCGCGGGCGATCGCCGCCACAAGGGCGTCGCCCTCTCGGTCGACGTCGATCCTCAGTAGCCCGCTTTCCCTAAACTTCGCTGTGTGAGCGAGGAGCACCTTGACGACGTGGTCGAAGTCGCCCCCGACGCGGACGAGGATCACGACGAGCACGAGGTGCTCGATCCGCAGGTCGCAGCGCGGCGTGCGGTCGCGCTCAGGCAGATCCGCCGCTTCGGCGATCCGGTCCTGAAGAGCCGGGCCGCCTCAGTCGATCGCTTCGACGAGGCGCTGCAGGATCAGATCGAGCGGATGGCCGCGCTCATGCACGATGCGCTCGGAATTGGCCTGGCGGCCCCGCAGATTGGCGTCTCGCAGCAGCTGTTGGTGTACCGCGTCGGCCCGGAGGGCCCGGTCGTGGCGCTCGTCAATCCCGAGGTCGAGTGGACCAGCGACGAGGCCGAGCCGGCCGAGGAGGGCTGCCTCTCGATCCCGGGCATCCTCGTGGACGTGGAGCGCCCGGTGCACGTGCGCGTGCGGGCACAGGACGAGCACGGCGACGCCCGCTTCGTCGAGGCCTCGGGGCTCGAGGCGCGCGTGATCCAGCACGAGCTGGACCACCTGAACGGAGTCCTGATTCTGGACCGCACCACGAAGGACCAGCGCCGCGAGGCAATCCGCACGCTGCGCGACGCAGAGCGCGAAGCGGCATAGCGCTTGCGCACCGTCTACATGGGCACATCCGAGTTCGCTGCCGTCGTGCTGCGGCGGCTTGCCGCGGGCCCGCATTCCCCGGCGCTCGTCGTCACCCGGCCTGACCGCCCGCGTGGGCGTGGCCGCAAGCTCCAGCCGCCGCCCGTCGCCGACACCGCCCGCGAGCTGGGGCTCGAGGTCTTCCAGCCGGATTCGGTCAACTCGGAGGACGCCAGGGCGCGGATCACCGCGGCACAGCCCGACGAGGTGCTGATCTGCGCCTACGGAGCGCTGATCAAGGACCCGCTCCTGTCCGAGCACTCGATGCTGAACGTGCACCCGTCGCTCTTGCCCCGCTGGCGCGGCGCCGCGCCGATCGAGCGCGCGATCGAGGCCGGCGACCAGACGACCGGCGTGACGATCATGCGCCCCGTCGCGGAGCTCGATGCCGGGCCGATGTGCCTACAGCGCGAGGAGCCCATCGCGCCCGACGACGACTTCGGCACGCTGGCCCCGCGGCTGGCGCGCCTGAGCGGTGAGCTGCTCACCGAGGCGCTCGACACGGCGCCTGACTGCGTGCCGCAGCCTGAGCAGGACGTCACGATCGCGCCGAAGATCGAGAGCGACGAGCGCCGCCTCGACCCGGCAGCCGGCGCCGAGTCGCTGGCGCGGCGCGTGCGAGCGCTCAACCCGCACGTGGGCACTTGGATCGAGCTGCCGGACGGCCAGCGGCTGGGCGTCCGCAAGGCGCGGGTGGCCGCGGAGTCCGCGGCGCCGGGTGAGCTCGCCGCCGTCGACGGCCGGCTGCTGTGGGGCTGCGCGGGCGGAGCGCTCGAGCTGCTGGTGGTCCAGCCACCCGGCGGACGGGCGATGGACGCGCCCGACTTCCTGCGCGGCCGCGGCGCGCGCCACGTCCGCGGTGGATGACGGCACGCGAGCTGGCGTTCACGGTCGTGCGCCGCGTCAGCGACGGCGCCTACGCCGACCGCGCGTTCCGCGGCGAGGCTGAGCGAGCGCGCCTGTCGCCGGCCGACCGCGCGTTCGCGCAGCGGCTGGCCTACGGGACGATCCAGCGGCGGATGACGCTCGACCACGTGATCGGCCGGCTGTCGGCACGGCCTGTCGAGAAGCTCGACCCGCCGCTGCTCGACGCGCTGCGCATCGGCGTCTACCAGCTGCTGTTCATGGACTCGGTGCCCGACCACGCGGCCGTGGCCGAGACCGTGGACCTGGCCAAGCAGGCGCAGGGCCCCGGCTTCAAGCTCGCGAACGCAGTGCTGCGCCGGGCCACGCGCGAGGCGCGCGCGATTGCCGCCGCGATGACCGACGACGACCCGGCCGGCGCCGCGGTCAAGCACTCGCACCCGCTCTGGCTCGCGGAGCTGTGGTGGGAGGCGCTCGGCCCGGCCGACGCCCGCGCGCTGCTGGCCGCCGACAACGAGCCCGCCGAAGACGCCGTGCGGGTCAACACGCTCGTCACGGCCGACACCAGCGACCTGCCCGGCCACAGCGACCCGGAGCTGCCCGAGGCGCTGGTGCTCGACAGCGCCTACGACACCGAGGGCTCGCAGCTGTTCAAGGACGGCGCCATCACGCCGCAGTCGCGCGCGTCGATGCTCGTGGCGCGCATGCTCGATCCGCAGCCGGGCGAGCGCATCCTCGACCTCTGCGCGGCGCCGGGCACGAAGACGACCCACGTCGCCGCGCTGGCAGGAGGGCAGGCGCGGATCACGGCGGTCGAGCAGAACCCGGCGCGCGCCGGCGAACTGTGCGCGAACTGCGAGCGGATGAGTGCCGCCTCCGTCGAGGTGGTCGTCCAAGATGCACGACTTGTGAACGGCGAGTTCGACCGCGTGCTGCTCGACGCCCCGTGCTCCAACCTGGGCACGCTCGCCCGCCGCCCGGATGCGCGCTGGCGCAAGTCGCCGGAGCAGATCACGGTGCTCGTAGAGCTCCAGGCCGAGCTGCTCGATGCGGCCGCGCGAGCGACCCGGCCGGGCGGCGTGCTCGTCTACTCGGTGTGCACGATCAGCCCCGCCGAGGGCGCGCGTCAGATCGACGCGCTGACCACGCGGCAGCCCAGCTTCACGTGCATCTCCGAGCGCCAGACACTGCCGCACCGCGACCACACCGACGGCTTCTTCATCGCCCGCCTGGAGCGTGCCGCGTGAGCGATGAGGAGGGCATCGACGTCGGAGCCGAGTGCCCGAGCTGCGGCGAGCCGTGGCTTCGTCCCACCACGAACCTGCCGGGCCGCTTTCGCTGCGTCTTCTGCTTGAGGCGCTTCGAGCTGCGCTCGGAATGCCCCAACTGCGGCATGCACTCCACGATCGCGCGGGTGATGGACACCCGCAACATCACGTGCAACCAGTGCGGATCGAGCCTGCTGCGGCCGCTCTGACGCCAACCCGTGTTTGAGGTCGCAGCGACGCGGAACCCCAATAGAGAACCGCAAACAACCGTGAGGGAGATCCGCATGGCCCAGAAGGAACGTCCAAACGGAAGTAAGCGGGTGTCGAGGGAGGAAGCCCTGAGGCGCCTGGCGCAGAAAGAGGTGACGTCCGCCTACCGCGGACCGCGCGGCAATGCAGGCGTCGACCGCGATGCCCTGGCAGTGTCGGTCGGAGCCTCCGAGCGCCTGCTCACGCACTGAGCCCGCGCCGGTACAACCCGTAGAGAAGAGCGCACAGGAGGCCGGCTGCACCGAGGTAGCCGGCCTCGAGCTGCAATACGCGGTTGTCGAAGCCGGGTAGCAGGAGCCACACCACGAACGCGACCGCGGTGAGCGCCCACACCGCTGCCGCCTGCTTGGCCTGCGCGTGGGCCAGGGCGGCCTGGTTGAGCGTTGCCGCTGACAGGTAGAAGCCCATGCCGGCGGCGATCATCACGAGCCCGCCGCGCTGGTAGTGGAAGTTGCCGCCGAACGCGATCCGCATGATGGTCGGCCCCAGCGCGGCCATCGCGAGCGCCACTGCGCCCGCGAACACCGTGATCGCCGCCAGCGTCACCTGGATGCTGCGCCTGAACGGATCCGTGTCGCCCGTGGCCCGCAGCGTGGTCAGGTGCGGGAGGATCGAGGTCTGGATGGCCTGGAAGAGCTGGAGTGGGGCGCGGGCTATCAGCAGCACGTTGAAGGCGAAGCCCGCCAGCGCCGACGCCTGGGCGGCCGGTGACTCGGTGGCCTTGATCAGCAGCGGGCCCGCGTTGTAGATCGCCTGCTCGCAGACCATGATCGCCAGCACGGCGCCCGCGAACCCGGCCCCGTGCGCCAGCGTGAACTCCGGGTCGGTGCTGTCCGGCTCGCCGCCCACCTCGTGCGGCTCGGCCACCGCCACCGCCTCGCCGGAGGTCCGGATGCGCCGGCCGAGCGCCCACGGCACCACGGTCAGCGACAGCAGTGGCGCCGCCGCGATGCCCAGCGCCGTCACGTTCGCCCCGTGGCAGACACCGACGGCCACGAGCAGGGCGAACAGGCAGCGCGCCACCGACTCGATGAACACGAGCCCGCCATAGAGCCCGAACATGCGGCTGCCCGCCAGGAAGCCGCGCGCGAAGTAGCTGGCCGCGTAGGAGAGCACCGCCACGACCAGCACCCAGTAGAGCGTGGTTCTGCCATCGAAGAGCTTGTCCTCGAGGCGGTGGCGGAACGCCAGCGCCAGCACCACGAACAGCGCGCCCAGCCCGAGCTGGATCGTGGCCGCCACGCGCAGGTGCGAGCGCCCGGTCTGCCCGCGTGCTGCGCGGTCGGCGATCGTGCGCGACAAGAGCTGCTCCACCGGCCGGTAGAGCACCGACACGACGATGAACACCGACGACCACAGGAGCGATATGCGGCCGTAGTCGTCCTTCGACAGCGAGTGCGAGGCGAGCGCGAAGTACGCGTACGTGATGACGCCGGTGACCCCGATGCCCACCGACAGGATCGCCGCGCCGCGCCCGTACGAGCGCGTGGTCGCGCCGGGGTCAGCCGACGCGGACAAGCACCATCGTCCACGGGAACGGCGAGCGGACCTCGTCGACCGTGCCGTAGCGCGCGAGCATCTGCTTGAAGCTGCGCTTGGACCAGTGGTTCACGTGGCCCGGCGTGTTCCCCAGGTCCTTGATGTAGGCGCCACGCGCCATGTTCAGCCCGCGCCAGAGCGGCTCGCGCGGTACCGACACCAACACCCAGCGCTTGGCCACGCGCGCCATCTCGGAGACGGTGCGCTCGGGGTCGGGCACGTGCTCGAGCACCTCGATGGCGGTGGCCATGTCGAACTCGTCGTCGGCGAACGACAGGTGCGTGGCGTCCTCGACGCGATACTCCAGGTTCGCGCGCCGGCGCTTGTCCCACTCGGCCTTCAGCTTGGGGTCGTCGAGGTCGATCCCGACGATGCGGCCCGAGCCGAGCTTGTCCGCCCACTGCTCGGTCAGCACGCCCTCGCCGCAGCCAACGTCGAGGATCGACGTCGGAGCCGCCTTCTGCCACAGCTCCTCGAGCGTCGACTCGAAGCCGGTCATCAGCCGCCGCACGACCGGGTTGGTCGAGCCGTACTTGTCGAAGGTGTTGCCGGTCGGAACCGGCTCCTGGGTCACGCCGGTCACAGTCCCACGGTCTCCTTGTCGGGTTTTCCGGTTGCCGGGCCCGCGTCGGCGCCCGTGGTCGGCTCGCTGCGGTGGCCCGGTCGCTCGGCCCCAGGCTCGTAGTGAGATGGCTGGACGCCCAGTTGCAGCTCCACCCGGCGCACGCGCTCGAGCGTTCGCTGCTGGAGCGTGCGCATGCCGGCCAGGATGTCGCCCATCACGCCGAGCGCCGCCAGCTGGACGGACGCGATCAGCAGTACGGCGCCGACGATGACCGACTGGAGGTGCCCGCGGCCCGAGCCGTCGATGAGGTAGATCAGGTAGCGCAGCCAGATCGCGGCCGCGGCCACGCCGATGATCGCCGCCGCGGTCATGAACACGCGCAGCGGCTCGTACATCGAGTAGATCCGGAAGATCGCGAGGGTGTTGCGGCGCACGTAGCCCCACATCGAGTTGCCGAACAGGCGCGAGGGGCGCTCGACCTTGCGGGCGTTGATCGGCGTGTGGTCGACCGCCACGAGCATCTTGCCCGCCTGGATGACCGACTCGAGCGTGTACGTGTACTTCGACACGACCGTCACCTGGAGAGCTGCCTCGCGGTTGTAGGCGCGGAAGCCCGAGGTGGTGTCCGGCACGTCGGTGCCCGACGCGCGGCGAACGACAGCGCTGCCGAAGTGCTGGAGCCGCCGCTTGAGCGGCGAGAAGTGCTCCATCGAGTCGATCACCCGGTCGCCCACCACCATGTCGGCGTCGCCGCGCAGGATCGGAGCGAGGAGCTTCGGGATGTCGTTGGCGTCGTACTGGTTGTCGGCGTCGGTGTTGACGATCGCGTCGGCGCCCAGCTTGAGGCAGGCGTCCACGCCGGCCTGGAAGGCGGCGGCCAGGCCCTTGTTGTTGGTCAGCCGCACGACGTGGTCTACACCGTGCTCGCGGGCCACCTCGACCGTGCGGTCGGTGGAGCCGTCGTCCACGATCAGCCACTCGACCTCGTCGAAGCCCGCAACGGCGCGCGGGAGGTCCGCCAGCGTCGCCGGCAGTTGGTCCTCCTCGTTGAGGCACGGGATCTGGATGATCAGCTTCATGCGCGGGCTATTGTGGCGGGTCGCTGGCCGGCCCCCTGATGACGCTCGCAGAACCTTCGACAAGCGGACGCGGTGCGCGCCTAGCTGCGCGCGCGGATGCGCTTGCCACCAGGCGAAACGCCACGATAGCCGCCGTTCTGGCGGGACTCGTGGTCCTGCTCCTGTTCGCGGGGCTGCGCACCTATCCGAACTACGACAGCTACTACCAGCTGCTCTGGGGCCAGGACCTGGCACACGGCCACCTGCCCGACTACAGCGTCTTCCGCTCGCCCACGCCGCACCCCCTGTCGGTCTTCGTGGGGCTGCTGCTGTCGCCGTTCGGCCTGGCCGCGGACCGGATGATGGTGCTGATCACGCTGATCGCCTGGGTCGGCCTGCTGTGGGCGATCTTCCGCTTCACCAAGCACCTGCTCGGCACCCTCGTCGCCCTCGTCGCCGTGCTCGTGATGCTCACGCGCACAGACCTCGAGTTCGACGCCCTGCGCGGGGTGGTCGACATCTGGTTCCTGCTGTTCGTCTTCGCGGCCGCCGCGATGGAAGTGCGCTCGCCGCGGCGCGGGATGCCGGTGATGGCCCTGCTCGCGCTCGCGGGCCTGCTGCGGCCGGAGGCGTGGGTGCTCGCGGGCGTGTACGTGCTGTGGCTCTTCCCGGTGAAGGGCATCCGCGGCATCTGGCCCTACGTCGCGCTGCTGCTGGCGGCGCCCGTCTTGTGGCTGGCCTGGGACTGGATCGTCACTGGCAAGCCGCTTTACTCCTTGACGTCCACGCGCGAGACGGCCAGCGCCTTCCAGCGCAACCGCGGCGTGAGCGGCGCGCTGAGCTCGCTGCCCGACTACATCGGGGCCAACGAGAAGATCGTCAACGATGCGATCGGCGGCCTGGGCGTGCTGGTGGCGCTCTACGTGCTGCGCATGCGCGCCCTGATCCCGGTCGCGCTCACGGCGCTCGGGTTCTTCACCTTCTTCGCGATCGCCGCCGCCGGCCTCTCGGTCATCCCGCGTTACCTGGCCGTGCCGTCAATCCTGCTCAACCTGTGCGTGGCGGTCGCGCTCACGGGCTGGCTGCTGGTGGCGCAGCCGCGCCGGGCGCATCGCCTTCTGGTCTTGCTGTTCGTGCTGTCGTTGGCAGTCGGCGCCTGGCGCGCGATTCCCTATTCGAAGGACTTCCGCAAGCTGCACGGCCAGGAGAACTTCGTCCACAGCCAGCACGCGGACCTGAAGGCGATCTTGGACAACCCCAGCGTGGTGCCGCTGCTCGACAGCTGCCGGCCGATCACGACCCCGACCCACTCGGCCGTGCCCGTGATCCGCTTCGAGACCGGCCTGCCGAAGACCGCGTTCCAGCCGTCGATCGCGCAGGCCCGCCCGCCCGAGCACGGACTGCTCCTCGTCGGCGCCACCTTCAACTTCGAGCCCAGCGCGGCCCGCTCGACATCGGGCGTGTCCGAGCGCTCAGCGCGCAAGTGGTGGTCGAACTACCCGCTGTCGACCTTCAAGTTCGTGGCCGGCAACGCCCGCTGGCGCGTGTACCAGAACTGCTGAGCGCTCAGACTCCCAGCACCTCGGCCACGTAGCTCTCGCGCACGTCCTCGGGCTGGCGCAGCATCCAGGCCTGGGCCAGCTCCGGCGTTCCGCCCTGCTCGACCACGTCGCGCACGAAGCTGCGGCGCACGTCACCCGACTGCCGCAGCATCCAGCGCTCCTGCTCGCCCGGCGCGCGGGCCGCTGCGGCGCTTCGCAGCGCGGCGGGGCCAAGCAGCACGCGCTTGACGAGCCAGGGCGGAGGCGGGCTCATCCCTTGCAGCCGCGCAGGTGATGGATCTCGATCAGCGGACCCGGGCGCACGAATGCGGTCGGGTAGTAGTCGAACGACATGTCGAAGTTGAAGCCAGGACGGTCGGCGCCCGCGCGCCACGGGTTGAACAGCTCGGTGCGATCCGACTCCTGGTTCAGCCGCTGGTAGTACGCAATCGCGCCCGGCAGCTTCGCTTCGAGGCCGCGCTGCTTCTGGTGGCTGGCGGCCACCACCCAGCAGTAGCCCCCGGAGCGGTAGGTGTCGATCAGCGTCGCGTCGAGCTTCTTCTCGTAGGCCTGGAACGGCGGCTTGATCGGATAGAGGCGGTAGCGCTCGGTCCCCGCGCGGTTCGGCTCGGCCAGCCAGCCGTCCGGCACGAACGGCTCGACCACCACGCCCGTGCGCGCCGGGATGTTGTCCAGGATCCAGTCGCGCGCCAGCAGCCGCGTGTCGTTGCGCGCCAGCACGGAGTCCACCCGGATCGTCGCTGCAAGGCCCTGGGCCAGCATCGCCACGGCGACCACGGGGATCGCCCACGCCGCCCAGCGCCGGCCGCGTCCGACCCAATCGGCGGCCCGGATCGCGCCGTAGGCAGCGAGCACGACGATCGGCGGGTAGGCGGGCATGTACCAGCGCCCGAAGTGGCGCGCCTGGCTGCCCAGGAACAGGAACATGAACAGCGGGAAGACCACCAGCACGACCCCGCGGCGCCAGTTCTCGCGCAGCGCGAGCACGCCGCCGCCGAGCGCGGCGAGCGCCGGCACCCAGCCGAGCCCCCAGGTGAGCGACCACATGTAGTACAGCCAGCCGGGCGTGCTCGACTGGCCGAGCTTGGCCGACCCGCCGGCGGTGGCCGACTGGCCCGCCAGCTGGTGCTTGAACAGGTGGAAGTCGAACAGCGAGTACGGGTTCAGCACGAAGAACACGGCGCCGAAGGCGACGCCCGCGAGCACGGCGGGCTCGATCAGGTCACGCAGGCGCCGGTCGCCCTCGAGCCAGCGCAGGAGCAGCGCCAGGCCCAGCGCCAGCAGCATCGCGCCGGCCGTGTACTTGACGGCGGTGGCCGCGCCGATCGCGGCGCCCGCGCCCACCCACACCCACGTGCGCCCGGTCTCGTACCCGAACGCGATCAGAGCGAGCGCGACAGCCACGGGTGCGAGCGTGACGGCGTCGTTCAGCGCGAACTTGCCGTAGAAGGCGGGCAGGAACCCGACCGCGATCAGCGCTGCCGCGAGCAGCCCCACGCGGGCGTCGTACCAGCGCCGGCCGCCCAGTAGACGAGCGCCACCGACAGCGTGCTGACGAGCGCGACGACGACCCGCGCAGTCTCGTATGCCGCGGTCGGATGAGCCGCGAACGAGCGCTGGAAGTGCGCCATGTGGAAGCGCAGCCGGAACACCGCGTAGAGCACGTACGTGAGCGCCGGCGGGTTCTCGAAGTAGTGCGGGTTGAACGAGCCGCCGAACATCTTCACGGCGACCGGGACGAAGTGGAACTCCTCGTCGCGGTTGTAGACCCACGGCAGCCCGTACCTGATCGACCACAGTCGCAGGCCGAGCGCCACCAGCAGCAGGCCCGCGAGCATCCAGCGCGTGCGCGTCATGAGATGCCGCCGGGGAGCGGCTCGTCCTTCTTCAGTGGTCCGAACTTCTCTTTGCAATCGCGCAACCGGTAGATCGTGACGTCGGGCCCGGGCCGCTTGAACGCCGCCGGGTAGTAGTTGTACGAGAAGTCGAAGTCGAAGCGCAGCGGCTTCGTCCCCGGCTTGTACGGCGACACGTGGTACACGACCTTGGAGTCGCGTGCGAGCCGGTCGTAGTAGGCGAGCGCCTTGGGCAGCTTGGCGTTCTCGGCGCGCCCCTTGATCAGGCTCATGGTCATGACCAGGCAGAAGCCGGCCTTGCGGTACGAGTCGACGTAGCTCGGCGTGAGCAGTGACGGGTACTGCACGCGCGTCTCGGCCTGATGCTTGGCGAAGCCGCGGACGAAGGCCTTGCGGCCGTGCAGGCCGCCGCGGCCCTGGCGCCGGTAGTAGCGCGCCGGAACCGCCGGCTCGATGACCACGCGCAGCGCCGACGGGTAGTGGTCCACGAGCCACTGGCGCGCGAGCTGGCGGGTGTCGGTGCCGCCGAGCACGTGCGCGCTGCGCACGTCCGCCAGCGCGCCCTGGGCGATTGCCACGACCACCAGCGCCGCCGCCGCGGCAGGCACCGCCAACCTGGGTACGCCTGCACGCAGCCGCGGCAGCGCGGCGGCTGCCTCCGCGAACGCGCTCCCGGCCAGCAGCACGAGGACCGGATAGGCGGGCAGCAGCCAGCGGCTGAAGAAGCGCGCCTGAAGCGAGAGGTAGGCCAGCAGGGCGACCGGCGCGGCCACCAGCACGAGCCCGCGCACCAGGTCACGGCGCAGCTCGATGACGGCGCCCGCAAGGGCCGCGAGCGCGCCGACCCAGCCGATGCCCCAGGTGAGCGTGCCGAGGTAGTACGGAAGCCCCGTCGTGTTCTGGCCGACCTTGCCGAAGTCGCCCGCGGTCGTGGCCTGTGCCGACAGCTGGCGGTGCGCATCCGAGAAGTCGAAGAAGAAGTACGGGTTCGTCACGAAGAAGGCCGCCACGCAGGCGAGCAGCGCCAGCGCCGAGCCGATCAGCACCGGCCGAAGCGCGTCCCGGCCGCCGCGTACGAGCGCCGCGACGGCGGCCACCGCCAGCGGCAGGAGGAGCACGCCCGCGGTGTACTTGAAGCCGATCGCAAGCCCCGTGCCGGCACCGGCCAGGAGCCACCAGCGCAGCCGCCCGTCCTCCCACACGCGGACACAGCCGGCGATCGCCAGCGCCACCGGCGCGAGCGTGCCGACGTCGGTCACCGCGATGCGTGAGTAGGACACAGGCAGGAACGCGAACGTGAGCAGCGCCGCCCCGGCGAGCGCCACCGTGAAGCCCTCCCACAGCCGCCGGCCGGCCCAGAACACGCCGACCACGCCGACCATGCACACGATCGCGGAGGTGGTGCGCGTGGTCTCGTAGATCTCCTTCGGGTTCAGCTTGAACGCGTCGATCACCGCGCCGAAGCCGCCGAGCGGGTTGCCGCCGCCGAAGTGCAGCCGCAGCGCGAAGTTGGCCAGATACGTGAACGACGACGGGTTCTGGAAGTAGCCGGGATCCCAGCTGCCGCCGAGCATCGACACCGCACGGGCGGTGAAGTGCGAGCCCTCGTCCACGTTGTAGACGTAGGGCAGGCCGTAGCCGTTGTTCTTGATCCGCAGGACCAAGCCCACGGCCACGAGTGCGAGCAGCACCAGGTAGGCCGGGCTTGGCGCGCCGCGCCAGCCGCGTCGCATCGCCGATGTTCTAGCGGGCCGCGAAGAATTCGAGCGCGCGTCGGGCCACGAGGGCCGGCTGGGCGTCGACCACGAAGTGCCCGGTCCCCTCGATCTCCTCGATGCGCATGTCGTCTGCGTACGGCTCGTAGCCGTTGAGATTGGCCCGGGTGATTGCCAGGTCCCCGGTGCCGTAGAGCATCAGCGTCGGCGTGCTGAGCCGGTAGTCACGCCAGTGACCACGCGTGAGCTTCGGCAGGTCGCGCGCCTGGAACGAGCGGTAGTAGTAAGCCGACACCTTCGCCCGCTCGCGCTCGCGCAGCGGCGCCTCGAAAGCCTCGAGCTCCTCGGCGCTGAAGACGCCGCGCTTCGGCCCGTTCAGGTACGTCTTCACGAACCCCGGGATCCGTGTCACGCGCGGCCCGAGCAGCGGAGCGAGCATGGGCAGCTGGTACGCCATCCGCCATACGCCGAGCAGGGTGCGCAGGCTCCGCTGCGGCCACGGATGGATGATGTTGGTGGCGAGGTAGCGCTCCACGCGCTCGGGGGCCAGGAGGCACAGGAGGAAGCCGGCGTAGCCGCCCCAGTCATGGCCGATCAGCTTCACGCGATCGATTCCCAGCGCGTCCAGCAGCGCCACCTGGTCGCGCGCGAGCTCCTCCTTCTCGTAGCCGCTGCGCGTGATCTCGCTCCAGCCAAGCCCGCGCAGGTCCGGCATGAGCAGGCGGTAGTGCTCGGACAGCGCCGGCACCACGCCGCGCCACTCGTACCAGTGCTGCGGCCACCCGTGAAGGAGCAGGATCGGGTCGCCATCGGGCGGCCCAGCCTCCGCGAGGTGCACGCGAATGCGCCCCGTGTCGACATAGGAGTGGCGGACGCCTTCGACGTGCGGGAAGGGCAGTTCCGCCACGGGATGGGAGGTTACTGGCGCGTGGAAGCGGTCCTCGAACAGCCCCCGCGTACCATTGACTCACGAGTCAATGAACTCCCTCGCCGCCACCGAGCGAGACCTCAAGCACCTTTACCGCGCGATCGAGCTGGCCGCCCGGGCGCAGGGCCACACGAGCCCGAATCCGCTCGTCGGCGCCGTGATCGTGAAGGGCTCGAAGACGATCGGCGAGGGCTATCACGAGCAGGCGGGCCACCCGCATGCCGAACGGATGGCGCTCGCCTCGTGCAGCGAGGATCCGACCGGGGCGACCATGTACGTGAGCCTCGAGCCCTGCGCTCACCACGGCCGCACGCCGCCCTGCACCGACGCGATCGTCGAGGCCAAGCTGAGCCGCGTGGTCGTCGCCTCCGACGATCCGAGCAGGCAGGCCTCGGGCCGCGGCCTCGGCATCCTGCGCGACGAGGGCATCAGGGTCGACATGGCCGACGGCGAGGTCTCGGAGGCCGCGCGGCTGCTCAACCAGCCGTTTCGCAAGCACGTGCGCGCGGGCAGGCCGCTGGTCATCCTCAAGTACGCGATGACGCTCGACGGCAAGGTGGCCACCCGCACCGGCGACTCCAAGTGGATCTCGAACGAGCTGAGCCGCGCCCGCGCCCACCGCTGGCGCGCGGAGTCGGATGCCGTCGCGGTCGGCATCGGGACAGCGCTTGCCGACGACCCGCTGCTGACCGCGCGCATCGAGGGCGTGTCGCGCCAGCCGCGCCGTGTGGTCTTCGACGCCGAGGCACGCCTGCCGATCGACAGCCAGCTCGTGCAGAGCGCGGCCGAGACCCCGGTGCTGCTCATCTGCTCGCGGGCAGCGTCGCGCACCCACGTACAGGCGCTCGAGTCGGCCGGCGTGGAGGTGCTCACCGTCAGCGGTGAGAACGAGTCGGCCCGCGTCCAGGCTGCGCTCGACGAGCTCGGCGCGCGCGAGGTGCAGCAGCTGCTCGTGGAGGGCGGTCCGCACCTGGCGGGCGCCTTCCTCGACGCCGGCGAGGTGGACGAGCTGCGCGTCTTCGTTGCGCCGGTGATCGCAGGCGGCCGCACCGCTCGCCCGGCGGTGGAGGGCGAGGGCGCCGAGACGATCGCCTCCTCGATGCATGCGCTCGCGACGACGGTGGAGCGGATCGACGACGACGTGCTGGTCACGGCACGACTGCGGGAGTGGTGATGTTCACCGGGCTCGTGGCAGAGGTGGGGGAGGTGCGCCAAGGCGGCACGCGGCTGGCCGTGCAGACGTCGCTCGCCTCCGAGCTCGAGCGCGGCGACTCGATAGCCGTGAACGGGGTCTGCCTGACCGCAGTCGAGATCGACGGCGACGGCTTCGAGGCCGACGTCATGGAGGAGACCCTCGTGCGCAGCTCGCTCGGTCGCCTCGGGCAGGGCGACCGCGTGAACCTGGAGCTCGCGCTCCGTGTCGGCGACCGCCTCGGCGGCCATTTCGTCCAGGGCCACGTCGACTCGACCGGCCGCATCGAAGCGATCGAGGAGCGCGACAACTCGCGCGTCGTGCGCATCGGCGCGCCACCGGATCTGCTGCGCTACGTGGTGGAGAAGGGGTCGATCGCGGTCGACGGCGTCTCGCTGACCGTGACCGAGGTCGACGCCAAGAGCTTCTCGGTTTCCCTGATCCCGGAGACGCTCGAGCGCACCACGCTCGGCAGCGCAGCCGAAGGCGACCCTGTCAACCTTGAAGTGGACATGCTGGCGAAATACGCGGTGAGACCATGACGAACAAGCCGTTCAGCACAATCGAAGAGGCCATCGAGGACATCCGCGAGGGGCGGATGGTGATCGTCTGCGACGCCGAGGACCGCGAGAACGAGGGCGACCTCACGCTCGCCGCCCAGTTCGCGACGCCCGAGGCCGTCAACTTCATGGCGAAGGAGGGGCGCGGGCTCATCTGCCTGGCGCTGGAGCCGGAGCGCTGCGACGAGCTCGGCCTCGACCTGATGGCCGCGAAGAACGAGTCGCCGTTCCAGACCGCCTTCACCGTCGCGATCGAGGCCCGCGAGGGCGTGACCACCGGCATCTCCGCCCACGACCGCGCGCGCACGATCCAGGTTGCGATCGACCCGCGCTCGACGCCGCGCGACCTGGTCCAGCCCGGCCACGTGTTCCCGTTGAAGGCCAAGGCCGGCGGCGTGCTCGAGCGGGCCGGCCAGACCGAGGCCGCCGTGGACCTCGCGCGGCTGGCCGGCGTCACGCCCGCCGGGGTCATCTGCGAGATCATGAACGACGACGGCACGATGGCCCGCGTGCCCGACCTCGAGCGCTTCTGCGCCCGCCACGACATGAAGATGGTCACGGTGGCGGACCTGATCGAGTACCGCCGCCGCGAGGACAAGCTCGTCAGCCGCGAGGTCGAGGTCAAGCTGCCAACCGCCTACGGCGAGTTCCGCGCCGTCGCCTACCGCTCGCTGGTCGACAACAAGCACCACATGGCGCTCGTCAAGGGTGAGATCGACGGCGCCGACGACGTGCTCGTGCGCGTCCACTCCGAGTGCCTCACCGGCGACGTCTTCCACTCGCTGCGCTGTGACTGCGGCGAGCAGCTCGAGTCGGCGCTGGCGATGATCGAGGCCGAGGGCTCGGGCGTCCTGCTCTACCTCGCACAGGAGGGCCGCGGCATCGGCCTGCTCAACAAGCTGCACGCCTACAAGCTCCAGGAGGAGGGCTTCGACACCGTCGACGCCAACCTCGAGCTCGGCCTGCCCGCCGACCTGCGCGACTACGGCATCGGCGCGCAGATCCTGGTCGACCTCGGCCTGACCTCGATCCGGATCATGACCAACAACCCGAAGAAGATCGTGGGCCTCGAGGGCTACGGCCTCAAGGTCTCCGATCAGATCCCGATCGAGCCGGTCCCCAACGAGCACAACCGCGCCTACCTTCAGGCCAAGAAGGACCGCATGGGCCACCTGCTGCACCACCAGGGCCTCGCTCTCGACGAGGAGATGATCCAGGAGGAGCGCCGCCGCGACCGTGAGGAACGGCCGGCCGAGCGCGAGCCGCGTGCCTGACCGCTACGCGATCGCCGCGGCGACCTTCTACGAGGAGCTCGCGCAGAAGCTGGTCGACGGCGCGCGCCAGGTCTTCGAGGACGCCGGCCACGAGGTCGACGTGGTCGAGGTGCCGGGTGCCTTCGAGCTGCCGATGGCGGCGAAGATCTGCGCCGGTTCGGGCCGCTACAAGGGGATCGCCTGCGTCGGCGCCGTCATCCGCGGCGAGACCTCGCACTACGACTACGTCTGCGGCGAGGCGGCACGCGGCATCCAGGACGTGCAGCTCTCCACCGGCGTGCCGTGCGGCTTCGGCCTGCTCACCGTCGAGACCTACGAGCAGGCGCTCGCGCGGGTCGGCGAGAAGCGCCACCAGGGTGCCGACGCCGCGCGCGCCGTGCTGTCGCTGGCTGCTTTGCTCGACGCGTGATCAACCTCTTCTCCGATACGCAGACGCGCCCGAGCGAGGGCATGCGCCGGGCCATGTACGAGGCCGAGGTGGCCGACGAGCAGCGCAAGCTCGACCCGACGGTCAACCGTCTCCAGGAGCGCGTGGCCGAGCTGCTCGGCAAGGAGGCCGCGCTGTTCCTGCCGAGCGGCACGATGTGCAACGCGATCTCGTTCCGCGTGCACATCGACAAGGCGGGCGACGAGGCGATCCTGCACGAGGCGGCGCACCCGATCGTGGCCGAGGCCGGCGGCCCGGCTGCCATCTCCGGGGCCATGATGAAGCCGCTCGCGGCCGACGGCGGCATCTTCAGCGCCGAGCAGGTTGAGGCCGCCATCCGCCCGCTCGACCGCTACATGCCGCGCTCGCGGCTGGTGTCGGTGGAGCAGAGCACCAACATGGGCGGCGGGCGCGTGTGGCCGCAGGAGACGCTGCGTGCCGTGGCCGACGTTGTCAAGCGCCATGACATGCGCGGCCACATGGACGGCGCCCGGCTGATGAACGCGGTGGTCGCCTCCGGCGTGCCGGCCGCCCAGCACACGGACGGGTTCGACACCGCCTGGGTGGACTTCACGAAGGGCCTCGGCGCCGGCGTGGGCGCCTGCCTCGCGGCGTCGGCCGACCTGATCGACCAGGCGTGGCGCTTCAAGCAGATGTGGGGCGGGTCTTTCCGCCAGGCCGGCAGCGTCGCCGCCGCCTGCCTCTACGCGCTCGACAACAACGTCGAGCGACTGGCCGAGGATCACGACAACGCCCGCCACCTGGCCGAGCGGCTGGCCGAGATCCCGGGCGTGGAGATCGACCCGGCCAGCGTCGAGACCAACATCGTCATCTTCGGCGTGCCCGACGCGGACGCGCTCCGCACCGCGCTTGCGGACCAGGTCGAGCTGAGCAGCGCCGACGGCGGGCGCAAGGTTCGAGCGGTGACGCACATGGATGTGAGCCGGTCAGAGATCGACCAGGCGCTCACCCTGATCCAGGGCGCCCTGCGCTAGCCTCTGCGCCGTGGCAAAGGTCTGTTACGTCTGCGGCAAGGGTCCCTCGTTCGGGAACAGCCGCTCCCACTCAATGGTTGCCACCAGGCGCCGCTTCGACCCGAACCTTCAGAAGATCCGGATCGACGTGAAGGGCGCCCCCCGCCGCGAATACGTGTGTACCCGCTGCCTGAAGGCCGGGAAGATCACCAAGGCTGTCTGACCAGCCCCACCGAGCTGTTACCCGTCTGGGTTTCGGTGTAGGAATGCTCTCGAGCGATGCGTGATCCCTCTCTAGTCCGTTTCCGTCGCGTCGTCCAGGCTGCCTGCGACGAGCTCGAACGACGCCGTCAGGAGGTCAACGACCTCAACGTCTTCCCGGTGCCCGACGGCGACACCGGCGACAACATGGCCATGACCATGCGCGCCGTGCTCGACGAGCTCGACGCGCTCGGCGACGGCTCCCTGGAGGAGCTCGGCCGCGACAAGATCGTCGAGGCGGTTGCCCGGGCCGCGCTACTGGGCGCGCGCGGCAACAGCGGAGTGATCCTGTCGCAGATCGTCCGCGGCGCCGCCGAGGAACTGGTGTCGCGCCCCGGCGAGCTGGTCGACCCGGTGCTGGTTGCCGCTGCCTTCGCGCGCGCCGCCGACGCCGCGTACCGCTCGGTGCGCGAGCCCGCCGAGGGCACGATGCTCACGGCCGTCCGCGCCATGGCCTACCGCGTAGCACGCGACCTGGCCCACATGGACCAGACGCGGCTCGGCACGGGCGCACCGGCTGAGGAGCAGGACCAGATGCTCGCCGAGGTGCTCTCGAGCGCGCTGGAGGCCGCCAACGAGGCGGTCGCCCAAGGCCCCGAGCAGCTGCGCGCGCTGCGCGACGCGGGCGTGGTGGACGCCGGCGCCTACGGCCTCACCGTGATCATGGCCGGCGTGCTCGGTGCCCTGCGCGGCGCCGAGGTAGAGCTTCCGCATCAGGTGACCGCCGGCGGGCCGCGGCCGCTGCATCACGCCGACCACGAGTCGAGCAGCTTCCGCTACTGCACCAACTTCGCGATCACAGGCGCCGACCTGGCGCCACAGGGCTTCATCACGCAGCTCGAGCAGATAGGCGACTCGGTTCTAGTCGTGGGCGACGCCCACACGCTTCGCGTGCACGTCCACACCGACACGCCGCAGCTGGCGGTTGACGCTTTCGACGGCGCGGGCGAGGTCTCGCGCCTCGAGGTCGCCGACATGCACGAGCAGGTGGCCGAGCGCGACGCGCGCCTGGGCGCCGTGGTGATCGAGGCGCCGAGCGCCGGTCGCTGCGCCGTCGTGGCGGTCGCAACCGGCGACGGCCTGGTCGCCATGTACCGCCAGGAGAACGCGATCGTGGTCGACCCCGGCGCGAAGATGAACCCGTCGACCAACGAGCTGCTGGACGCGATCGACTCGGCCGGCACCGACGAGGTCGTGGTGCTGCCCAACAGCGCCAACGTGGTGATGGCCGCCGAGCGCGCCGCCGAGATGTCCGAGTGCAGCGCGCGCGTGGTCGCCACCCGCAGCCCGCAGGAGGGCCTTGCAGCCATCGTCGCCTTCAACCCGGGCGCGTCTGCCAAGGACAACGCCGAGGCGCTCTGGGGCGCCGTGTCGGCGCTCGTCACCGGCGGCGTGGCTCCGGCCGCGCGCGACGATGCTCAGGGCCGCTTCCGCACCGGCGATGCAGTGGGCTACGCGGGCGACGAGCTGGTCGCGTGGGGCGCCCCCGGCCAGGTGCTGCGCGAGACGATCGAGCGGCTGGCCGACGGGCGCGAGCTCGTCACCTGCATCGCAGGCGCCGAGGCCCCGCTGAGCGAGGACGAGGTCGAGCAGGCGCTGCCCGCGGGCCTCGAACTGGACTTCCACGAGGGCGGGCAGCCGGCCTGGTGGTACCTGCTCGCCGTCGAGTAGGTCTGCCGCGCCCGCGATCATCGGTCGCATCCCAACCGCCTTCGCAACCACCGAGGAGCTCACGCCCGAGCAGCTGGCCACGCCGCTGCGCTCGGCGCCCAGGCCCTCGCGCCTGGACACGCCGCTCGAGTTCCCCAAGCGCGCGCAGGACGCTGCCGCCGCGCTGAAGCTGGCCACCGCCGGCCAGCTGCTCGAATACTTCCCGCGCGCGCACGCCGACCGACGCGACGTGCGGCCGATCGCGTCGCTGGGCATCGGCGAGAAGGCCACCGTCGCGGCCGTGGTGCGCTCGATCAAGGTGCGCCCCACGCGCAACCGGCGCGTGAAGATCGTCGAGGCGAAGGTGGCCGACGAGTCCGGGCCGATGACGGCGCTGTGGTTCAACCAGCCCTGGCTCGCGACGAAGCTCCCGGAGGGCACACGGGTGCTTCTGCACGGCGAGTGCCGCCGCCGCAACCAGTTCACCGTCGCCGAGTACGAGGTGGCCGACGACGCCACAGCGGCGGTCCACACGGTTGGCTTCGTCCCCGTCTACGGCGCCACGAAGGGCATCACCCCGGCCATGCTGCGCGAGCGCGCCTCGCTCATCCGCTCGCTCGTGCACGACACGATCGAGCCGCTGCCCGCGCTCATGCGCGCCGAGCGCGGGCTGCCCGACCGTGCCGCCGCCCTGGCCGCCGCGCACTTCCCCGAGAACGAGGACGAGCACGAGCAAGCACGCCTGCGGCTGGCGTTCGAGGAGCTGTTGATGCTCGAGCTGGAGGTCGCGCGCCGGAAGCTCCACCGCCAGGAGGAGGGCCGGGCGCGGCCGCTTGGCCCGAACGGCCAGATGGTCGACGCCTGGACCGCGCAGCTGCCGTTCACGCTCACTGGGGATCAGCAGCGTGCGGTCGAGCGGATCGACGACGACCTCGCGCGCGAGCGCCCGATGCAGCGCCTGCTGATGGGCGACGTGGGCACGGGGAAGACCGCGGTGTCGCTCCACGCGATGCTGCGCGCGCTCGAGAACGGGCGCCAGGCGGCCCTGATGGCACCCACGGAGACACTTGCAGAGCAGCACCTGCTCACGCTCGACCGGCTGCTCGGCGGGCTGGTGCCGATCGCGCTGCTCACGGGCTCGACCAGCGCGGCGCGGCGGCGCGAGGTCCTGGCGCGGCTCGCCTCGGGCGAGCTCGGGCTGGTGGTCGGCACCCACGCGTTGATCGAGCCGCCGGTGCAGTTCCGCGACCTCGCCCTCTACGTGATCGACGAGCAGCACCGCTTCGGCGTCCGCCAGCGCGCCGAGCTGGACCGCAAGGCGCCCGATGGGCTCGTGCCGCACGCGCTCCACATGACCGCCACGCCGATCCCGCGCACGCTCGCGCTGACCGCCTACGGCGACCTGGACGCGACCACGCTGCGTGAGCTGCCGGCGGGCCGCGGCCCGGTCGAGACGCACGTGGTGGACGGCGAACGCGCCCGTGCCCGTGCGTACGAGCGCATCCGCGAGGAGATCGCCGCCGGGCGCCAGTGCTTCGTCGTCTGCCCGCTCGTGTCGGAGTCCGAGCTGCTCCAGGCGAAGGCCGCCGTGGACGAAGCCGAGCGGCTCCAGCGGACCGAGTTCCGCGACCACCGCGTGCAGCTGATCCACGGCCAGATGCCGACCCAGCAGAAGCAGGACGCCATGCGCGCGTTCGCCTCGGGCGCGGCAGACGTGCTGGTGGCCACCTCGGTGATCGAGGTGGGCATCGACGTGCCGAACGCGACCGTGATGCTGATCGAGGAGGCCGAGCGCTACGGCATCTCACAGCTCCACCAGCTGCGCGGCCGGATCGGCCGCGGCGAGCACCCCGGGCTCTGCGTCCTGTTCGGGAGCGCCCAGAACCCGCGCCTCGCGGCGGTGGCCGCACAGCGCGACGGCTTCGCGCTCGCCGAGATCGACCTGGAGCTGCGCGGAGCGGGGGAGGTGCTCGGCACACGCCAGCACGGCCTCCCCGAGTTCAACGTCGCGCGGCTGCCAGAGGACGCCGATCTGCTCCAGGAGGCACGCGACGTAGCCGAGCAGCTCCTGACGCGCGACCCCGCGCTCGCAGAACCCGAGCACGTGCTGCTGCGCGAGGCGGCGGCGGCTCGCTTCGGCGAGGCGCTGGAGCCGATACCGGCCTGAGCGCTCGGGCTCTCCCGGCCGGAGCTGTGCGACATAGACCACCGGATAGGTGGTTTATGTCGCACAGCCGGCCGAAAACCGCCCCGCGATTCCCCGCAAGCGCCGCTCCAGCCACTCCTCAGCCGCAGCTGTTCCGCGTCGAGGTGTCAGAGCAGGCCCGTGGACTGGCACGAGCGTCCACCCCCGTCAGTCCCGGCTCAAGCGCTCACGGAAGGCGCCGATATTTCCACCGTGAGACGAACTGGGTACATTTCCACCCTGCTTGTGACCACGGTCGCACTGGCGCTGCCGGTCGCGGCGCTGGCCCTGCCGAGCCTGAAGGCCAACCCGGCCAACAAGCTGCTCGCACGCGGGATCGACCCGTTCGGCTACGACCCGGCGACCAAGTGCGACGGCGGCAGGGTGCAGGCCGGCACGAAGGCGATGCTCGCCTGGCTCGAGCACAACGCGAGCGGCGTCAACTGGGGCGAGTACCGCTGTGAGGTCTGGGGCAAGCACTCGGCCAGCCTGCACTCGGCCGGCCGTGCGATCGACTGGCATCCGGCGACGATGGCCGCCGGCCACGCGCTCGTGAAGCTGCTGCTCGCGCCCGACAAGGACGGCAACCCGGCTGCGCTGGCGCGGCGGATGGGCGTGCAGGGCCTGATCTTCAACTGCAAGTCGTGGTTCGGCAGCCCGGACGCGCAGATGACGGACTACTCCTACTGCTACACGAAGCGCGGTAAGCGCAAGAAGAACCTCGACCCGACGCAGGCGCACATGAACCACGTGCACATCGAGCTCGACCTGGCCGGCGCGGCCAAGAAGACGACCTTCTGGAACCGCCACGTGTCGTATCCGGTCGATCCGCCGGAGATCCCGGGCGGACAGCAGCCGACCGACCTCAGCGGTGTTCCAGCGCTTCCTGGGGGAGCTTGGTCAGGTCCCGCGAGTCGGTGATCGGGCGCGGCGCGCCGAACAGGTAGCCCTGCCCGAACTCACAGCGCATCGCGCGCAGCTCGCCGAGCTGAAGTGGCGTCTCGATGCCCTCGGCCACCACCTGCGTGTGCAGGGCGCCCGCGAGCGCGACGAGCGAGGCGACGATGGCGCCGTCACGCTCGTTGTGGCCGAGCTCGGTCACGAACGCCCGGTCGATCTTGAGGATGTCGACCGACGGCAGCTGCCGCAGCTGGAAGAGCGACGAGAAGCCGATTCCGAAGTCGTCGACGGCCAGCGACACGCCGAGCTCGCGCAGCGCGTCGATCCGCGCATTGGCCATGCGCGGATCGGCTACCAGGCCGCTCTCGGTCACCTCGAGGCACAGCCGCGCCGGGTCGAGCCCGGATTCCCGCAGCAGCTCGGCCACCTTGTCGATCAGTAGTGGATCGCCGAGCTGGCGCGGCGAGATGTTCACGTGCACCGGCAGCGCTGAGCTCCAACCGGCGGCCGTCTCGATCACGTGCCGGAGCACCCACTCCCCGATCAAGATGATCAGCCCGGTCTCCTCCGCGATCGGGATGAACTCGTCCGGGGGGACGAGGTCCGGTCCGCGCTGCCAGCGCAGGAGCGCCTCGCAGCCGACCACTTCGAGGTTGCTCAGGCGGACCATCGGCTGATAGACGACGCGCAGCTCCGAGCGGGTGACCGCGCCGCGCAGCGCGTTCTCGACCTCGAGCCGGCGCACCGCCGCCATGCGCATGCCGTCCTCGAACACGCGCCAGGTCGCGCCGTGTTCCTTCGCGTGGTACATCGCGGTGTCCGAGTTGCGCAGGAGCGTTGCCGGTGACGCCGCCGGGTCGTCGCTCATCACGATCCCGATGCTCGCCCTCAGCACCACCTCCTGCCCGGCAACCTGGATCGGCTCCGTGACCGACGCGCACAGCCGGGCGGCGATCTCCGACGCTTCAGCAACGTCCGTCACGTCGTCGCACACCACGGCGAACTCGTCACCGCCGAGGCGCGCGACCGTGTCGCTGGGCCTGAGCGCACCCGCCAGCCGGCGGGCGATCTCGATCAGGACGGCATCGCCGGCTCCGTGGCCGAGGCTGTCGTTGAGCACCTTGAAGCGGTCGAGGTCGATGAACAGCACGGCCAGGCGGCCACCGCCGCGCGCCAGGCGCTTGAGCGCTTGCTCGAGCCGGTCGAGGAACAGCGCTCGGTTGGCCAAACCGGTGAGCACGTCGTGGAGCGCCTGGTGCGCGAGCTCTTCCTCGGCACGCTTGCGGCGGGTCACGTCGCGGGCGACGGTGAACACGCCCTCAACGGCCTCGCCGGTCGGCCGGTACGGCCCGAGCTCCACCGACCAGCTGCGCCCGGTGTCCGGCTGCGTGAACTCGTGCGCGCTGTGGACGCCTGCGAACGCCTCGCGGTAGTACGCCTCGATCTGGCGCGGGTCCTCGTCCGGGAACGCATCCACGATCCGGCTGCCTTCCGACAGCGACATCCGGCGCGAATCGTCCACCGCCGCGCCGTCGACGAACGTCAGCCGCAGAGCCCGGTCGCAGAGCGTGATCAGCGTGTCCGGCAGGCTGCGGATGAGCGCCCGGTAGCGCTCCTCGCTGACGCCCAGCTTGCGCAGGCTCCGCATGCGCTCGAACACCATCAGCCCCATTCGCACGATCACGATCGCGAGCGCGACGGACGCGCACACGCCCGACAGCCAGTAGATGGGCGCAAAGACGCCGTATGTGAGCAGCCCGAGCGCGGCCGCGCCCGCGATGTTCGGGATGAGCACGTTCTGCCAGTTGTCCAGGCGGCCGGTGGCCAGCCGGGTCACGGGCATCCACGCGGCGACCGCGAACAGCACGAAGGCTGTCGGCCAGCCGAGGTCGAGCACGGTGTTCTGCACGTAGGTGCCGGCCGCGCCCTGGTAGGCATAGACGCTGTCTGCGACGCCGAACAGCACGAAGCCCGTGAGCACCCCCAGCCAGGTCCAGTCGGCCTTGCGGCCCACCACCAGCATCACCGTGATCACCATGGCAACCACGGCCGTGTCGCCGGCGGGGTAGGCCAGGCTCGTCACGGTGGTCAGCGCCGAGCCGCCGGTGGCCTGCTCGAACGGCCCGCGCAGGAACGCCGCGCAGAATGCCGCGACCGTGAAGAAGGCGATCAGCCCCTCCAGCCACAGCCCTCGCTCGCGGCGGTCCGAGCGGGCACGGACCAGCAGGACCATCGCGGCGAACGCGCAGCCGTAGAACGGGATGTAGAAGAGGTCTGCAACCGATGGAACCGCGGGCGAGGCAGTCCTCGTGAGCTCGATCTCCCACGCGATGTCGCCGACCGTGAACGAGATGACGCCGATGGCGAGCACCAGCCACGCGGTCCGCTCCTCGGGCACCGACCACGCACGCAGCAGCACGATCACGGCCGTCAGCAGCTCGAGCGCGTTGTAGTAGCCGTCCCAGAAGTGGGCAAACGGCTGTCCGAGGTTCGCGACGATGAAGATCGCGTAGACGGCGAGCGCAGCGCCTGCGCTGGCGAGCCAGATGACCGGCGATCTGGCCGTGTGGGGTGCGTTGCTTCTCATCGGCGTCCGTGCCACTGCCCCGGCGGTATGAGAGTACCCGGCGGCCCGGCTCGTCCACACTGATCGCATGCGCGTCGTCGCCGGAAAGCTCAAGGGCCGAACGCTCCACGCCCCGCCGGGGCAGGGCACCCGCCCGACCTCCGACAAGGTCCGCGGGGCGATCTTCAACGTGCTCTCCGACGTCGAAGGCGAGCACGTGCTCGACCTCTTCGCCGGCACCGGGGCGCTCGGCATCGAGGCCCTCTCACGCGGCGCTGCTGACGCGACGTTCGTAGACGACCACCCACAGGCGATCGAAGCCATCCGCCGCAACGCCGCCGAGCTCGGCGCGCGCATCGTCGAGCGTGAGGTCCTGAGCTTTCTGCGAGCAGGCGACGGTCACTACGACCTCGTTTTCGCCGACCCGCCATATAGTTCCGCCCCCCGCGTGGGCGAGCGGCTCACCGAGCTGTTGCCCGCGGTCCTCTCCAGGAACGCACGCATCGTGACCGAATCGGACAAGCGCGCCCCGCTGGAACTCGGCTTCCCGCTCGAGTTCGAGCGCGACTACGGCGACACGCGCATCAGGATCCACCGCCATGACTGAGCTCAAGCGCGGCGTCGCGGTCTGCCCGGGCACCTACGACCCGGTCACCTTCGGCCACCTCGACATCATCAACCGCGCGGCAAGCGTGTTCGACCGCGTAATCGTCGCGGTGGTCAACAAGCCGGTGCGAAAGGGCTCCAAAACGGTCTTCAAGACGGAGGAGCGAATGGAATTCATTCGTGCAGAGGTGAAAAGCCTCCAAAACGTGGAGATAGAGTCTTTCGACAACCTGCTGGTTGCTTTCGCGCGAGACAACGGCGCGACGGCAATCGTGAAGGGGCTGCGAGCCATCTCGGACTTCGAATACGAGTTCGAGATGAACCAGCTGAACCGCACGATGGATCCAGAGATCGAGAGCATCTACTTCATGTCTTCACCGAACTTCAGCTTCCTTAGCTCCTCCGGAGTGAAGGAACTCGCCATGTTCGGCGGCGATTTGAGCCAGTTGGTACCGGCTCCGGTGGCCGAGCGCTTGAAGGAAGAGCTTCAGCGCTGACGAAAACGGGGTGACCATGGACGTCCTCGTCCTAATCGACAAACTCGACGACACGATTCACAACGCCAAGCAGGTGCCCTTGACGGACACCGTGCGCGTGGACAAAGAGGAGATCTACGACATCCTCGACCAGATGCGCGCGACGATCCCCGAGGAGATCAAGCAGGCGCGCTGGATCGTCAAGGAACGCCAGGAGATGCTGGCCGAGGCCAAGCGCGAGGCCGAGCGGATCATCCGCGAGGCACGCGAGGAGCAGACGCGCCTGATCTCCGAGGAGGAGGTCGTGCGCCAGGCCGAACGCCAGGCGGAGGAGATCGTCGAGGACGCGCGTGCGCGTGAGCGTGAGATCCGCCTCGGGGCGGAGGACTACGCCGACGACATCCTCAACACGCTCGAGGTGAACCTCTCGAAGTTCATCGCGGCGGTGCAGCGCGGGCGCGAGCGCCTCGCAGGGCGCGAAGAAGCCGAAGTCGGGTAGATAGCCTTCCCGCGATGGGCGGGTTGGCCGACAGCTTCGATCTCGGTCGTCTCAACCTGCACTCGGGCGAGGGCCGCAGGCTCGAGCTCGACGTCGTGTTCGATCCGCTCGAGCTCGGCGGCCAGCGCTACGCGATCGCCGGAAAGGTGCCCGTGGTGCTCGACGTCTCGCACACCACCAGCGGCTGGTCGCTGCGGCTGCGCTTCGAGGTCCGGCTCGATGGCCCGTGCATGCGCTGCCTGGAGCCGGCCGAGCGCACGATCGCGATCGACGCGCGCGAGATCGACCAGCCCGGCGGCGGCGAGGACCTCGAGTCTCCCTACCTCACCGCCGAGGAGCTCGACCTGCGCGCGTGGGCGCGCGACGCGCTCGCGCTCGACCTGCCCACGGCAATCGTGTGCATCGCCGACTGCGCCGGCCTGTGCCCGTCCTGCGGCGAGAACCTGAACCGCAACCCACACGAGCACGAGAAGCCCGTGGACGCCCGCTGGGCGAAACTGTCGGAACTCGAGCTGGGATGAGAGGATCGGGCGATGGCCCGACACCTCTCCTATGCAAACGTCGTTGCCACGCTGGCGCTGTTCGTCGCGCTCGGCGGCGGCGCGTACGCCGCGATCAAGCTGCCGAAGAACTCCGTCACGACCGTGCAGGTGAAGAACGGCTCGCTGCTTGCCAAGGACTTCAAGAAGGGGCAGCTGAAGGCCGGCAAGGCGGGCACGACGGGTCCCGCGGGACTCCCCGGGCCGCAGGGCCAGCGCGGGCTCGACGGTCCGATCGGAGCCACCGGGATCCAGGGAACGAAGGGCAACCAGGGGCTGCCCGGCGTCGACGGCAGCGCGAAGGCGTACGCCTACATCGGCTCGACCGGCACCGTCGGTTCGAACTCGAAGGGGATCACGAACGCCAACGTCACGGCGCTTCCGTTCGGCGAGTACTGCATCACCGGGCTCGACTTCACCCCGCGCAGCGCGATCGTGCAGCCGGACATCCTCTCCAACAATGGGAACCAGAACCCGATCGCGGAGGTGCAGACGCCGAACGACGGCACCGGCAGCTGCCCCGGCAGCGACCAGGTCTACGTCCGGATCGCTTACGAGACGATCACCGGCGCACAGGGCAGCGAGCACATCGTCCGCGTCGGCGCGCCGCACGGCTTCTACATCGAGATCAACTGAGGCTCCGCGGCTACACTCCCCGTCCCGATGGCAGTCCCAAAGCAGAAGCAGTCGCACAGCCGCACCAACAAGCGGCGCTCGACGCACAAGATCAGCGCGCCGACCCAGAGCGCATGCCCCAACTGCGGGGCGCCGCGCATGCCGCACCGCGTCTGCCCGAGCTGCCGCACCTACGCCGGGCGTGAGATCGTCGCGCCCGATGCGCCGCTCGCCGGCGAGTAGCCGCAGCGCGTGATCGCGCTCGATGCACACGGCGCCGACGGCGGCGTCGAGCTCATGGTGCGAGGAGGTGAGCTCTCCGGCGTGCCCGTCCAGGTCTTCGGGCCGCCGCTCCAGGCGATCGGCGCCGACGAGGAGCCGGCGATGGCCGTGCGCTCGCGCGCCGATGCGTCGATCGTCCACGCCGCCCGCGCCGTTGCAGCCGGCGAGGCCACTGCACTTGTCTCGGCCGGCCCGACGGGCGCCACGCTGGCGGCGGCCGTGCTGCACGTGAAGCGCATCCGCGGCGTGCACAGGCCGGCGGTCGCCGCGCTGGTCCCGGTTCCAGGCGGGCGCCCGACACTGCTGCTCGACGCGGGCGCGAACACGGAGGTCCGTCCCGAGCACCTCGTCCAGTTCGCCTACATGGGCGCCCAGTTCATGGCGGCCGTGCACGGGATCGAGCGACCGCGTGTCGGGCTGCTCTCGAACGGCGAGGAGGCGAAGAAGGGCACGGCCGACGTCGTGGCCGCGCACGCGCGGCTCTCCGAGGACTCCGGCCTCGATTTCGTCGGCAACGTCGAGGGCGGCGACATCACGCGCGGCGTGGCCGACGTCGTCGTCACCGACGGCTTCACGGGCAACGTCGCGCTCAAGCTCATGGAGGGCACCGCCTCGGCCGTCACCGGCGCGATCCGCGACGCGATCAGGTCGAGCCCTGTGTCGACACTCGGCGGCCTGCTCATCCGCGGGCGCGTCGCCCACCTGCGCGAGCAGATCGACCCGAACGCCACCGGCGGCGCAATCCTGCTCGGCGTCCGCCGCCCGGTCGTCATCGCGCACGGCAGCGCGAGCGCCGAGGGCATCGCCAACGCCGTGCGTCTCGCGCAGCGCGCGGTCGACGAGCAGATGGTCGAGAAAACCGCCGCCAGCCTGGAGGCGGCGGGCGTTTTGAGGTCCGTCCCCGCTGCTAGCGTCGCTCAGCCTGATGACTAGGAACGAAGTGCTGGAGCTCATCCGCGGCCACCTCGCGGAGGAGCTGGAAATAGACCCATCGAGGATCCAGGACGACACGCGCTTCAAGGAGGACCTCGAGGCCGACTCGCTCGACCTGGTCGCGCTCGTCCAGGAGCTCGAGGACCGGTCCGGCGTGCGCATCCCGGACGAGGACGCGGCCCGGATCGCAACGGTCGGCGAGGCGGCGGACTACGTGTCCTCGCAACTCGCGGAGGCACAGGCGTAGCCACGGGCGCGCAGGCCCTGGCGGAGCTGTTCGAGGCCCTGCCGGACGATCTGAGGCGGCAGGCCCTGACCCACGCCTCGTGGGTCGACCGCCGCCAGGATTCGTACGACCGGCTGGCGTTCCTGGGCGACAGCGTCCTGGGCCTGGCCGTCTCATCCGATCTCTTTCCGCGCTTCCCCGACGCCGGCGCCGGGCGGCTCACGAAGCTGCGCGCGCAGGCCGTCGCGCGTGGGGCATGCGCCGAGGTTGCGCGCGAGCTCGGCGTGCCGGGCAAGCTGCGCGAGCGCGCGGTCGAGGGCGGGCGCTCGGCAGAGGAGCTCGTCCTCTCCGATCGCGTGCTCGCGTCGGTGTGCGAGTCGGTCATCGGCGCCGTCTACCTACAGCACGGCTACGACACGACTGCGGCCGCGGTCGTCTCGGCGTTCTCGCAGCAGGTCGAGGAGGCGCTCGAGTCCCCGGACGACTTCAAGTCGCTCCTCCAGGAGCGCCTTGCACGGCGCGGCGATGTCGTCGACTACGTGATCGCCGCCGAGGACGGCCCCCCACACGCGCGCAACTTCGAGTCGGTCGCCCAGGTGGACGGCGAAGAAATCGGCCGCGGTGCAGGCAAAAGCAAGAAAGCCGCGGAGCAGTCCGCTGCTCTTGCTGCACTGAAGGCGATGGACGAGGACTGACCGTGCACCTGCGCTCGATCACACTCAAGGGTTTCAAGTCGTTCCCGAACCGCACGCGGCTCGAGTTCGCGCCTGGCATCGCCGTGATCATCGGCCCGAACGGCTCGGGCAAGTCGAACATCACCGACGCCGTGCTGTGGGCGCTCGGAGAGCAGTCGCCGCTCGCCATCCGCGGCCAGACGATGCAGGACGTCATCTTCGCCGGCGGCCACGGCGTCCCATCGCGCAACGAGGCCGAGGTCGAGGTCGTCATCGACAACTCCGACGGCGGTCTCAACTCGACGTTCTCCGAGATCGCGATCACGCGCTTCCTGAGCAAGGACGGCGAATCGGGCTACCGCCTCAACGGCGCGCGCTGCCGGCTGATCGACGTCACCGAGGTGCTCTCGGACACGGGCCTCGGCAAGGAGATGCACTCGGTCGTCTCGCAGGGGCGTGTCGAGGCGATCATCCACTCGAAGCCGCGTGACCGCCGGCTGCTGATCGAGGAGGCCGCGGGGCTCGGCAAGCACCGCAAGCGCCGCCGCCGCGCGCAGCTCAAGCTCGAGCGCACGGAGGAGAACCTCTCGCGGTCGCTCGACGTGGAGCGCGAAGCGCGCTCGCGGCTCAAGCCGCTCAAGCGCCAGGCCGAGGCGGCGGAGCTGCACGAGCGCCTGGAGCGCCAGTCACGTGAGTCCCGTTACGAGCTCGCTCGCGAGCGCGTCCGTTCGGTCGGCGCCGATCTGGCCGCGGCCGAGAAGGCCGCCGCCGCCGCGCGCGCCGGGCGCGACGAGGCGGAGCGGCTGTTGGCGGAAGTGGCGCGCCGGCGTGAGGCGGCCGAGGAGGCATTTGCGTCGCACTCGCGCGAGCGCGAGTCGCTCTCGGGCGCTGTCTTCGCCGCGCGGGCCGCGGCCGGCCTCATCTCCATGCGCGCCGAGCGGGCGCGCGAGGTGGAGCGCGCCTCGGTCGCCGGCATCGCCCAGCGCCGGCATGAGCTGGACGAGCTCGAAGCCGCGCTGGCGGCGAACGGGGGGGACGCCCCCGCCGAGTCCGCGCGCGTGGAGGTGCTCGAGGCCGAGCTGCGCGCGCTGGATGCCGAGCGCGGACGGCGGCTGGACGCGGAACTTGCGGAGCTGTCCGCCGAGCGCGACCGGGCCGAGGCCGCGCGTGCGGCTGCGGCCGAGGTGGCTGACCGTATGCGTGCGCAGCTGGCTCAGGCAGAGACTGCCGCGGCCGAGGCCCGCGAGTCACGGCGTGTCGCCGAGCGCGCGGCGTCGGAAGCTCGGTCCGCGTCGGCGCAGGTCGCCGCCGACCTGGCGGCCGTCAACCGCTTCCTGGCATCGGCCCCCACGGCCCCGGGTGGTGCGCGCACGCTGGCGGACGACCTCGACGTCGATCCCGGCTACGAGGCGGCGCTGGCCGCGGCGCTCGGCGCCCTGCTGCGAGCAGGCGTGGTTGCCGACCTGGCGGAGGGCGGCGCGATGCTCGATGGCGCCCCCGACGGCGGCATCGCGCTCGTCCAGCGGGGACTCGAGGCTCCTGTAGGGGACCTGAGTCCGCAAGGATCCGCGATCCCAGGCGCCGAGCCCCTGCTCGCGCACGTTCGCGTGACCGGCGGCCCGCCGGAGATAGCCAGGCGCCTGCTGCACGACACCTTCCTGGTCGAGACGTTCGACGCGATCCCGGAGACCTTCACGGGCACCGCCGTCACGCGTGAAGGCCGCGTCTACGACGGGTCCAGCGGAGCCCTGCGCCAGAGCGCACCGGGCGGCGACGAGCGCATCCTGGCCGAGCGCAACCGGCGCGAGGAGCTGAACACCCGCTTCGCCGCGGCTCAGCAGGCCGAGCAATCGGCGCGCGATGGCGCGGCGGAAGCCCAGCGTGCAGCCCAGGCGTCCGAGGAAGCGCTCGAGCGGGCCGATGGGGCGCTGCGCAAGGCGTTCCGCGAGGCTGAGCAGGCCGGCGAGGGCGTCCGCCGCGCGGATTGGCTGATCGAGCGGCGCCGCGAGGCGCCCGACGAGGGTCCTGCCGCGGTCACGCGGGCACGGATCGAGGCGGAGATCGCCGCCGAGCGGCGCATGGCCGAGCGCGCCGCGCGCGACCAGCGCGAGCGCACCGCCCAGGCGCAGCGGCTGCGGACACGGATCGAGCGCGGCGAGCGCGTGGCCGAGGCAGCGCGGCGCGCGATCGCAGGCCTGGAGCGTGCCGCCGAGACGGTGGGTGCCAGGCATCTCCAGCTCGCAGAGGAGCTCACGGCCGACGAAGCCGTCGGCGAGCGCACCGCGGCGGAGCTGCGCGCTTGTGCGCAGGACGAGGTCCCGCTCCAGGCGCGGCTGCGCCAGGCAAGCGAGGGCGTCACCACTGCCGAGGTCGCCGCCCAGCAGATCCGCGACGCCGCCGCCGAGGCCCAGCACGAGCTGGCCGAGGTTGCCGGCAAGCTCGGTCTCGAAGCGGAGCCCGGCCGCGGAGGAGCTCGACACGGAGCGGCGGCTCGAGCTGGAGGCGCGGATCGAGCGCCTGGCCCGCCGGCGCGAGGCGCTCGGGCCTGTCAACCCGCTTGCCAAGCAGGAGTACGACGAGGCGATCGCCCACGTCGACGAGCTCGAGACCCAGCGCGCGGACCTCGAGTCGGCGCTGACGGAGCTGAAGAGCCTCATCAAGGAGACCGACCGCCGCATCCGCGAGAGCTTCGAGGAGACCTTCGAGGCCGCCGCCAAGAACTTCGAGGAGGTCGTGCAGCACCTGTTCCCGGGCGGCCGCGGGCGGCTGCGGCTCGTGCATCCGGAGGGTCCCCGCCCCGTCATCGGCGGCGAGCAGGTCGACGGCGTGGTGGCTGCAGCGACCGACGCCGACGAGCCCGACATCGACGAGAGCGAGGCGCCGGATCCAGGTGAGCCCGGCGTCGAGGTCGAAGTCACGCCCGCGGGCAAGACCATGAAGCGGCTGTCGCTCATGTCAGGTGGCGAGAAGTCGCTGGTCGCGCTCGCGTTCATGTTCGCGGTCTTCCTCGCGCGGCCGTGCCCCTTCTACATCCTCGACGAGGTCGAAGCCGCCCTCGACGACCTCAACATCGACCGCTTCCTCCAGCTCGTCGGCAAGTTCTCCGATCGCGCGCAGTTCGTCGTCGTCACCCACCAGAAGCGCACGATGGATGCAGCCGACACGCTCTACGGCGTCTCCATGGGCGCCGACGGCGTCAGCCGCGTGATCTCCCGCAAGCTCGGAAGCCGCGAGGATCTCGACGCCGTCAGCCAGGAGGGCACCGTCAGCCAGGACGGCGCCGAGGGCACCGCAACAGCCGCCGCCTGAGCGGCGTGATCCGAGCCGTCGACCACGTCCAGCTCGCCGCTCCGGCGGGCTGTGAGGACGACGCTCGCCGCTTCTACGGCGACCTGCTCGGCCTGACCGAGGTCGAGAAGCCCCAGCCGATGCAGGCGTCGGGCGGGGTGTGGTTCAGCGTGGGTGAGCAGGAGCTCCACGTCGGAATCGAGGATCCATTCGCGCCCGCCCGCAAGGCGCACCCCGCGCTGCGAACTTATCCCGCCGATCTCGACGAGGTGGCAGAGCGCCTAACCGCCGCGGGCGCGCCGGTCGACTGGGACGACCGCTATCCCGGGGCGCGGCGTTTCTACACAGCCGACCCGTTCGGAAACCGAATCGAGATCCTGGCCTACGACCCGTAGCTCTCGAGCCACCAGCTGACGCGCTCGTGGAACTGCCGGGTGTTCGGCATCTCGGTGAGCAGCACGGCGCACCACACGGTCACCTGGAAGATGCGCGCCTCGATCATCAGCTCGAGCAGCTCCGGGTCAACGTCCCGGCCATAACCGGACAGCAGTTCCGGCTCGTCGTGCTCCGCCGCGCGGCGGTCCGACCCGAACATCGCACCGAGGTCGTACTCCACCGGCCCGCTGCAGGTGTCCTCGAAGTCGAACCACATGAGCTCACCGTCGACGCCCGCGACGTTGCCACGGTGGGCATCGCCGTGCAGTGCCTGGTTATGCCCCGGGTCGAGGCGGTCGAGTGCCGTGAGGATGCGCTCGAGCTCCGCACGGAACGCATCGGTCGGCATGGCGAGCTCCGGGTGGTCACGGTCGAGGTGACCGGCGAGCACCGCGGTCTCCTCGAGCACCTCACGGATGTCCGGCAGCGGGCCGTCGTACGGCGCAAGCGCGTCGTGCAGCACGGCCAGTGAAGCTCCGAGTTCGGCAGCCGGCGGATGCGGATGAGGGTCGAGATCGATCCACTCCCAGAGCGAGATCGACACGTCGTCGTCGAGTACCGGATCGGTCAGCGCCCGAGGCGCCCTGAATCCCGCTTCGAGCAGATGGCGCGTGACCGCCACCTCGCGGCAGAACCAGAGATAGGAGCCGTCGGCCCGCAGGATGTCGATCTGGTGCGACATGCGCGCAAGCAGCGGCTCTGGCGAGAGGCGCACCAGCACGCTCGACTCCTCGGAGACGATCTCGCCCGCTGTCACCTCGAACCCTTCGGAGCGGGCAAAGCGCAGGGCGCGTTCGACGGCCACCGCTGCCCGCCGGGTCGTGTAGCCCGGAGCCGGGCGCGCGTACATCGCCCTGAGGCTAGGGCCGGTGCGGGCTAGCCTCGACGCCCATGCCGCGCACCTGGCCAGAGCTCGTCCTCACCGACCGCGAGGCCCCCGGCGCCCCGGACGAGCAGCCGGCCGAGCAGGAGGAGCGCCGTGGCGGCTTCTTCCGCCGCCTGCGCGAGTCGATGTCGAAGACGCGGGACGCACTCGGCGCCGAGCTTCAGGCGACCGTCTTCGGCCCGCTCACCGACGAGACATGGGAGCGGCTCGAGGAGACGCTGATCTACGCCGACGTCGGCGCCCAGACGACCGCGCAGATCGTCGGCCGTCTGGAGACCGAGGCCGCCACGGGCGATCTGAGCGGCGGCGAGCAGCTCCAGGAGCGGCTGACCGAGCTGCTGGCCGACGCCGCGCGCGTGGGCGAGCCGATGATCGATCTGCGCCATCACCCGGCGGTGATCCTCGTCGTCGGCGTCAACGGCACCGGCAAGACGACCACGATCGGCAAGCTCGCGTGGCACCTCCAGAAGGAGCTCGGGCTGTCGGTGCTGCTCGGCGCGGCGGACACCTATCGCGCCGCAGCCGTCGACCAGCTCGGCATCTGGGCCGAGCGCGCCGGCTGCGAGATCGTGCGCGCCGAGCAGGGCTCGGATCCGGGAGCGGTGGCGTTCGACGCTGTCGCGGCGGGCCAGGCGCGCGGAAAGGACGTGGTGATCGTCGACACGGCCGGGCGCCTCCACACGCAGACGGACCTCATGGACGAGCTTCAAAAGGTGCGCCGCGTCATCGAGAAGAAGCTGCCCGGCGCGCCGCACGAGACGCTGCTCTCGATCGACGCGACGACCGGCCAGAACGGACTGCGCCAGGCGCTGCTGTTCCGCGAGGCGGTCAAGATCACCGGCATCGCTCTGACCAAGCTCGACGGCACCGCCAAGGGCGGGATCGCGCTCGCGATCGCGCAGGAGCTGGGCCTGCCCGTGAAACTGATCGGCGTGGGGGAGGGCATCGAGGATCTGCGCCCGTTCGACCCCGGCGACTTCGCCCGGGCGATCGTCGGCGCGTAAAGGGGGCGCGGGCGGCCCCGCGCAGCCCGTACGCTTGACACATGCCCGCTTGGGTCCTCTGGGCCGTAGTTGCCGCAGTGCTTGCCGCGGGAGAGGCTGCGTCCGCTGCACTGGTGCTCGGGCCGGTGGCACTGGCGGCCGCGATCGCCGCGATCGTCGCCGTCGCGGGCGGGGGCGGGCTCATCCAGGCGCTCGCGTTCATCGTTGCCTCGGTGGCGTCGCTGGGCATCCTGCGCCCGATCGCAACGCGTCACCTGCGGGTGCCGCCGCACGTGCGCACTGGCACCGCCGCGCTGATCGGAACCAGCGCGACCGTGCTCGAGCAGGTCGACCGCGATGGCGGCCGCGTCAAGATCGGCGGCGAGATCTGGAGCGCTCGCTGCTACGACGAGGACCAGGTCATCGCGCCCGGCGACCGCGTCGAAGTCCTGAAGATCGACGGCGCAACCGCGCTGGTCGCAAAATGAGGAGGTAAGCGATGACTGCCGGTGGCATTGTCGTAATCGCAGTTCTGGTGTTCGTCGTGATCGTGGTGCTGCGCTCGGTGCGGATCGTGCCGCAGGCGCGGGCAGGAGTCGTCGAGCGGCTCGGCCGTTATGCGCGGACGCTCGATCCAGGTCTCGCGCTGCTCGTGCCCTTCGTCGATCGCCTGCGGCCTTTGATCGACCTGCGTGAACAGGTCGTCTCGTTCCCGCCGCAGCCCGTCATTACAGAAGACAACCTAGTTGTCAACATCGACTCCGTCATCTACTTCCAGGTAACGGACCCGCGCGCCGCCACCTACGAGATCGCCAACTACATCGCCGCGATCGAGCAGCTCACGGTCACGACGTTGCGCAACGTGGCGGGCGGCATGTCCCTGGAGCACACGCTGACCTCACGCGACCAGATCAACGCCGAGCTGCGTGGTGTGCTCGACGAGGCCACCGGCAAGTGGGGCATTCGCGTGAACCGCGTGGAGCTGAAGGCGATCGACCCACCGGCCACGATCCAGGAGGCCATGGAGCAGCAGATGCGCGCGGACCGGAACAAGCGCGCCGCCATCCTGACCGCCGAGGGCGTCAAGCAGTCGCAGATCCTCACTGCCGAGGGCGAGAAGCAGTCGGCGATCCTGACCGCGGAAGGGCGCCGGCAGGCACAGATCCTCGAGGCCGAGGGCCAGGCCAAGGCGATCGGGACCGTCTTCGAGGCGATCCACAGCGGTGACCCCGATCCCAAGCTGCTCGCCTACCAGTACCTGACGATGCTCCCGCAGATCGCACAGGGCGACTCGAACAAGGTCTGGGTGATCCCAAGCGAGTTCACGGGGGCGATGGAGCAGCTGAAGGACGCGTTCGGTGGCGAGCGCAAGGCGCCGCCGCCTCCTCCGCCCCCGCCGCCGCGCGGCTAGCCTCAGAAGCAGATGTTCGACACGCTCTCAGAGCGGCTCCAGGCCGCGCTGTCGGACGTCCGCTCGCGCGGGAAGCTGACTGAGGAGGACATCTCCAAGGCCATGCGCGCGATCCGGCTCGCGCTGCTGGAGGCGGACGTCAACTTCCAGGTCGTGAAATCGTTCACGGCCCAGGTCAAGGAGCGCGCGCTGGGCGAGGACGTGGCCAAGTCGCTCACGCCCGGCCAGATGGTCACGAAGATCGTCTCGGACGAGCTGACCGAGCTCATGGGCGGCGCGGCCCGCGACATCGCGATCTCGCCCACCAAGCCGACGGTGATCCTGATGGCCGGGCTCCAGGGCTCGGGCAAGACGACGGCGGTCGGCAAGCTCGCGCGGCTGCTGCGCGAGGAGAGGGGGCTGAAGGTGGCAGTCGCAGCAGCCGACCTTCAGCGCCCGGCTGCCGTCGAGCAGCTGATCCGCGTGGGCGGCCAGGCCGGCGCGACGGTCTACGAGCAGGGAACGGGCCGCGACCCGGTCGACGTCGCCGAGTGGGCGCTGGGGCAGGCGAAGGCGAACGGCGACGACGTCCTGATCGTCGACAGCGCCGGCCGCCTGCACGTCGACCACGAGCTGATGGACCAGCTCGCCCAGATCAAGAAGCGCACACGCCCGCACGACGTGCTGCTGGTTGTCGACGCGATGACCGGCCAGGATGCCGTCAACGTCGCCGAGGCGTTCGGCGAGCAGGTCGGCTTCGACGGGGTCGTGCTCACCAAGCTCGACGGCGACGCCCGCGGCGGCGCCGCGCTGTCGGTGAAGGCGATCACGGGCAAGCCGATCCTCTACGCCTCGACCGGCGAGAAGCTCGACGCGTTCGAGCGCTTCCACCCGGACCGGATGGCACAGCGGATCCTCGGCATGGGCGACGTGATGACGCTCATCGAGAAGGTCGAGCGCGAGACCGACGAGGACCAGGCCAAGGAGCTCGAGCGCAAGATGCGCGAGAACCGCTTCACGCTCGACGACTTCCTCGAGCAGCTCCAGCAGATCCGCAAGATGGGCCCCCTGACCGGGCTGCTGAAGATGATTCCCGGGATGGGGCAGCAGCTGAGCGGGATGACGCTGGACGAGCGCGAGCTCGACCGCGTCCAGGCCATCATCACCTCGATGACGCCGTACGAGCGGGCACACCCGGAGGCGCTGAACGGCTCGCGGCGGCGGCGCATCGCGCACGGCTCCGGCACGACGATCCAGGGTGTCAACCAGCTTGTCAAGCAGTTCAGCCAGATGCAGAAGGTCATGAAGCAGATGAGCTCCGGAAAGATGCCGAATCTCCAGCAGCTGATGGGCTCCGCACGACGTTGATCCGCTACAGCGTCAGCTGCTCGCTCGACGGCTTCATCGAGGACGCCGAGGGCAACTTCGACTTCGCGCACCCCACCGAGGAGATTCACGCGTTCATCAACGACCGTCAGCGGTCGATCGACACGTACGTGTTCGGGAGGCGCATGTACGAGACGATGCGCGTCTGGGACACGCTCGACGAGCCGGAGCCGGTCATGCGCGACTACGCCGAGATCTGGCGCGGGATCGACAAGATCGTGTTCTCGCGTTCACTCGAGGAGGTCACGACCGCGCGGACGCGCCTCGAGCGCGAGTTCGACCCCGAGCTCATCCGCGGGCTTGGCGGCGAGATCAAGATCGCGGGACCTGAGCTCGGGGCGCAGGCCGCCGACGCCGGGCTGTTCGATCTCGTCGAGCTGTACGTCTGCCCAGTCGTGATCGGCGACGGCAAGCGTGTTCTGCCGGTCGGCAAGCGCATGGACCTGCGCCTGGTCAGCACCCACACGTTCGAGAACGGCGCCGTTCATCTGGAATACGCACGCTAGGCTTCCCGTCGCTTATGTCCGTACGAGTACGACTCACCCGCGTGGGGAGCAAGAAGAACCCGATCTGGCGCGTCGTCGTCGCCGATCAGCGCTCGCCGCGTGACGGCCGCGTGATCGAGACGATCGGCCGCTACAACCCGCAGACCGAGCCCTCGGAGATCGTGATCGACGAGGAGCGCGCCAAGCACTGGCTGGAGCACGGCGCGCAGCCGACGAACACCGTCAAGAAGCTCCTGCGCGTCAAGGGCATCTCCTAGCGGCAACGCCGCCGATGCAAGAGCTGCTCGAGTTCCTCGCGAAGTCCCTGGTCGATGACCAGGACGCAGTGTCCGTGGTCGAAGCCGGCGAGGAAGAGGCGCTCGTCCTCGAGTTGAGCGTGGCCGAGGACGACACCGGCCAGGTGATCGGGCGCCGCGGTCGCACGATCAGCGCGCTTCGCACCATCATGCGCGCGGTCGGCGCGTCACAGGACCAGCGCGTGCTGGTCGATCTCGTCGATTGACGGAGCTCACGGCCGGCCGCGTCGGCCGGTCCCACGGGCGCGACGGCAGCTTCTACGTCGAGGGCCCGAGTGCCGACCTGAGCGTCGGATCACACGTGCTCCTCGGCGGCCGCGACTACGAGATCGTGCGCTGCGACGGCACCGACGACCGCCCTCTGATCAGGCTCGCGGGTCTGGACGATCCACGGGCCGTCCACGGCGAGCTGCTGCTCGTCGAGGGTGAGGTCGAGGAGGACGAGTATCTGGTGGCCGACCTGGTCGGCTGCGAAGTCCCCGGTCTCGGCTACGTCGAGCGGGTCCTCGACGCGCCCTCGTGCGCGCTGCTCGAGGTGGGCACCGACGGCGTGCTCGTGCCGCTCGTGGGCGATGCCGTCAAGAACGTCGATCTCGAGCGCAGGATCATCGAGGTCGACCTCGCGTTTCTCGGCCTCTGATGCAGATCGACATCTTCACCCTGTTTCCGCAGTGGTTCGACTGGTTCGCCGACCAGCGCCACGTGCGCGGCAGCGGCGCCTCGATCGAGCTCGTCAACTTCCGCGAGGCGACCCCGCTGTCCGGCGGTCAGGTCGACGACACGCCATATGGAGGGGGCGCCGGGATGGTCATCCGGGTCGACGTCATGGAGGCCGCGCTCCAGGCCCGCTACGGCGAGGCACCGCCCTCGCGCCGGCGGGTGGTCGCCCTGACCGCGTCGGGACGGCGCTTCGACGACGCCCTGGCGGACGAGCTCGCGCTCGAGCCGGAGCTGACGCTGCTGTGTGGCCGCTACGAGGGCTTCGACGAGCGGATCGTCGAGCACCTCGCCAGCGACGCGATCTCGATCGGCCCGTACGTGCTGGCCGGCGGTGAGCTGGCCGCGATGGTCGTCATGGACGCGGTGCTGCGCAAGGTTCCGGGCGCGCTCGGCCACGAGGACAGCGTGCTCGAGGAGTCGTTCAGCGAGGCGCTCGCGGGGGGTCCCGAATACCCGCACTACACGCGCCCGCCGGTGTGGCGCGGCCACGAGGTGCCCGAGATCCTGCTCTCGGGCGACCACGCGAGGATCCGCGAGTGGCGCCTCGATCAGAGCCGAAAGCGGGCTTCGGAGCGGCAGTAGCTAGGATTGTCCGCCGCGTGCGCCGCCTGTTCCGGTGTTCGGCCGCGCCGCGAGCTTTGCCATGAGCCAGATCATCGAGAGCATCGAGAATGCCCAGCTGCGCCGCGTCCCGGCGTTTCAGTCCGGCGACCGCGTACGCGTCCACTTTCAGGTGGTCGAGGGCACCCGTCGCCGCACCCAGGTCTTCGAGGGCGTAGTCATCCGCCGCCAGGGCAGCGGCGCGCGTGAGACCTTCACCGTCCGCAAGCTCTCATTCGGCGTCGGCGTTGAGCGCACGTTCCCCGTGCACTCGCCCAAGATCGAGCGGATCGAGATCGCCGCACGCGGCGCCGTCCGCCGCGCCAAGCTCTACTACCTGCGTGGCCGCGTCGGCCGCGCCGCCCGCGTTCGCGAGCGCCGCTTCGACCCTGCCGCAGCCGCCGAGCTGGCCGCCCAGGAGGCCGCGCTGGCCGAGCAGGAGACGGCGCCGGTCCTGGCCGCCGACGAGGTCGAGGCCGACGAGGTGATCCCGGCCGAGCAGGCCGATGCTCCCGAGGGCGCAGGCGCGGAAGCGCCGCAGAGCGAGGCGTCCGAGGACGCAGCGCAGACCGATGCGTCCGAGGAAGCGCCGGCTCAGGCCGAGGCCGAGGAGCAGCCGGAGCCGGCAGCTGACGCCGAGGCGACCGAGGCCGAGCAGCCCGCCGACGAGGCTGCCGCCGACGCCGGCAAGACCAGCTGAGCGGCGTGGCAGACGCCTCGAGCGCCCCACCGAGCGAATCTCACAAGAACTCGCTGATCGAGCTCGTCACGATCGTGGCGATCGCGCTCGGTCTCGCGCTCCTCATCCAGGCGTTCCTGGTCAAGCCGTTCCGCATCCCGAGCGAGTCGATGGTCCCGACGCTCGACGTCGGCCAGCGCGTGCTCGTCGACCGCGTCCGCTTCCACTTCCGCGACCCGCACCGCGGCGACGTGGTCGTCTTCAAGCCGCCGCACGGAGCCGACCTGATGGAGTGCGGCAAGCAGCCCGCGGCCGGTCAGGCATGCGCGGTCGCCACGAAGACCAAGTCGTCGACCAACTTCATCAAGCGGATCGTTGCGCTCCCGGGCGACCGGATATCGATCAAGCGCGGCCGCGTCTACATCGACGGAAAGCTCGACGATCCTTGGCACATCAACCCGAGTTCGGACTGCGGAATCTGCAATTTGCCGAAACCGGTGACGATTCCGGCGGGCGAGTACTACATGATGGGGGACAACCGTGGAGAGTCCGCCGACAGCCGTGAATGGGGCCCTGTTCCCAGGAAGTGGATCATCGGCAAGGCCTTCTTCACCTACTGGCCCCCAAAGCGCATCGGAACCCTCTAGCCCGGAAGCCGGCGCAGGCGAGGGCGCGGTCGACGCAGGCGCAGGCGGGCCCTCCGTCGACGCCGACGCCGGCCGGGGCCCAGGCTCCCCGAAGAAGCGCCGCAAGGGTCCCCGCTACACCGGCCGCAAGCTGTTCGCGTTCGATCGCGACCTCGGGCGGCGCTTCGTCGCCGGAGCCGACGAGGCCGGCCGCGGCTCGCTCGCCGGCCCGCTCACGGCAGCGGCGGTCCTGTTCGACCTCGAGCGCCTCACTCTCTCCGAACGGCGCACGCTCGCGCGGCTGAACGACTCGAAGCAGCAGTCCGAGGCTGCCCGCGAGGAGCTCTATCCGCTCGTGATGCGCGCGGCCGCGAAGGCATGCGTCGTCACCCGCTGTGTGCGCGGCATCGACTCGCGCGGGCTGCACAAGACGAATCTCGCCGCCCTGCGGGCCGCGTTGCTCCGCGTCGCGTGCCCGGAGGCGATCTGCCTGGTTGATGGCTTCCGCGTCGCCGACCTGCCCTACGACCAGATGGCGGTGGTCGACGGGGATTGCCGCTCCGCGGCGATCTCCGCAGCCTCGATCCTCGCCAAGGTGACGCGCGATCGCTACATGCGCCGCGTGGCGGACCGCCATCCGCACTGGGACTTCGACACCAACGTGGGCTACTCGACCCCCGAGCACCGCGCGGCGATCGTGGAGAAGGGGATCTCACCGATCCACCGCTTGTCGTTCGCCTCGATCGCATACACGCAGCTCGCGCTCGACGGCACGCCATTGCCGGTCGAGGACCGGCCGCCACTCACGCACGGCGGCGAGCAACTCGCCCAAACCGGCTGACGCAGGCTCAGAACGCATCGCGCACGTGCTCGATCGCGAGCGGACGGCCGTCGGGTGCGATCCGGACGGCGACGGCGTCGAAGCGGACCGAGCGCGTCGGCGGCCGCGGCGCCGAGCTGAGCCGGAACCACTCCTTCGCCATCTTGCGCACCTGTAGGCGCTTGGCGGGCCCGATCGACTGAAGCGCCCACGCGACGCCCTCACGCCCGACGCGGCTGCGCACCTCGCAGAACACCAGGGCCGTTCCGTCGACCGCGACGATGTCGAGCTCTCCGTAGCGGGTGCGGAAGTTCCGCTCAACGATCCGGCAGCCGAGTGCGGCCAGCATCTCCGCCGCTGCCTGCTCGCCGGCGGCACCACGTGAACGTCTCGCATCGAGCATGTGACAACGATCCCCAACACGCTCTGACAGCGCTGTTCCAAACGTGACAACTGCGCACCAATTTCGTCACCGAGTTGGCACAGGCGCGTGGTGTGCCGTTCAGCGATCGCTCCTACGGTCGAGAAATGCTTGCCAGTGTCGCCACCTTCGCGGTTCAGGGGATCCGCAGCGAGCCCGTCACGGTCGAGGTCGACATCCGCGACGGGCTCGAGACATTCACGATCGTCGGGCTGCCGGATCGCGCGGTCAGAGAGTCACGCGAGCGCGTGCGCGCCGCGCTCAAGAACAGCGACTTCGAGTTCCCGAAGCGGCGCATCACGGTCAACCTCGCGCCCGCGGATGTCCACAAGGCCGGCCCGGCATTCGACCTTGCCGTCGCTGTCGCGATCCTGAGCGCGAGCGGTCAGATTCCGCGCGAGTCGACCGAGGGGCACGCGGTCTGCGGCGAGCTGTCGCTCGGCGGCGATCTCCGCCCGATTCGCGGCTCGCTGTCGATGGCGATCGGCGCGCGGGACGCCCGCATCCCGCGCATCCTGCTGCCACTGGACTGTGCGCGCGAGGCCGCGTTGATACCGCAGGTCCAGGCGCTGCCGGTCGCGAGCCTCGGCGAGATCGTCGCGTTCTTCCGCGGCGAGTTCGAGCCTCTGCCCGCCGAGCCGGCGCGCCCAGCGCGCAGCGCGGACGTCGACTGGGCGCTCGACATCGCCGACGTGCGCGGCCAGGCGGACGCGAAGCGTGCGCTCGAGATCGCCGCTGCCGGCGGCCACAACGTCCTCATGGTCGGCCCGCCGGGCGCGGGCAAGACGATGCTCGCGCGACGGTTCCCCAGCCTGCTCCCGCCGCCCGACTTCAGTGAGGCGATCGAGATCACCCAGGTCCAGTCGGTGGTCGGCCTCACCCGTGGCGAGCTGGCCGCGGCGCGCCCCTTCCGCGCTCCGCACCACACCATCTCCGCGTCGGGGCTGATCGGCGGCGGCACAGTCCCGCGTCCGGGCGAGATAACGCTCGCGCACAGGGGTGTCCTGTTCATGGACGAGCTGCCCGAGTTCCCCCGGCACGCGCTCGAAGCGCTGCGCCAGCCGCTGGAGGAGGGCAGGATCTGGATCACGCGTGGGCAGCGTTCGGTCGCGTTCCCCTGCGACTTCATGCTGGTCGCGGCGGCGAACGAGTGCCCATGCGCACGGCCGGATGGCGAGTGTCGCTGCAGCGAGGTCGATCGGATGCGCTACGCGCGCCGGCTGTCGGGTCCGCTGCTGGACCGGATCGACCTGGTCTGCCAGGTGCGCCCGGCGGAACCGCTCGAGCTCGTCGGCACGACCTCCGGCGGTGAGTCCTCGGCGGCCATCCGGGCGCGCGTTTTGGCGGCACGCGAGCGCCAGGCAACCCGGCTCGGTGCCGACGGCGTCAACTGCAACGGCAGCATGGACGGCCGCCTAACCCAGAAGCACGCACTGGCCGGCTCGGAGGCACGTGACCTCCTGCTCGACGGGCACCGGCGCATGTCGCTCACCGCACGCGCGCACGACCGCGTGCTGCGGCTTGCGCGCACGATCGCTGACCTCGATGGCAGCGACCGGATCCTGACGGCACACGTGGCCGAGGCGCTCGGCTTCCGCCTCGGTGCCGCGGCGGGGCTCGCGGCATGACTGATCGAGAGCCAGGCGCTGCAGCTGGGCGAGTCTCGACGGCGTGCGACACCTGTCTCAGGCGCAGTCACGTCATCGCGACGCTGGCGGCGCGCATCGAGGGGCTGCTGCAGCGCCCGAACGAACGAGTCTCGGAGCTCCTGACCCTGCCGACTGAGCGGCTGATCGACGCTCTGGTCCCATCCGAGCGATCGCGGGAGGTCCGCGCCACGATCCAGGCGTTCGAGCCAGCCGCCGCTCGCGAGGAGGCGGCCGACGCCAGGCTCGACACTCTGTGCCGGCACTCCGCCGGGTTCCCGCGGTCGCTCCTGGAGTTGCGCGATCCGCCGCCGGTGCTCTGGGCGCGCGCCGGCACCGAGCGGCTGGCGATGCTGCTCGACGGACCGTGCGTCGCCGTCGTTGGCAGCCGGCGCCCATCCGCATACGGCATCGAAGTGGCCGAGGCGCTCGCGCGCGGCCTCTCCGCGGCGGGCGTGACAGTCGTGAGCGGGCTCGCACTCGGCATCGACGCAGCGGCGCATCGTGGCGCCCTGAGCTCCACGCGCCCACGGACCATCGCCGTACTTGGCGGCGGCGCCGACGTCGTCTACCCGCGAACGAACCGTCGGGTCTACGACCAGATCGCCGACGTTGGGGTGATCCTCTCCGAATCCCCGCCGGGGCGCAGGCCATTCCGCTGGACCTTCCCGGCCCGCAATCGGATCATGGCCGCCATGTCGGCGATGACCGTGGTCGTCGAGGCCGCCGACCCGTCCGGCTCGCTGATCACGGCGAGCTTCGCCGCGGAGCTTGGCCGTGGGGTGGCGGCCGTGCCCGGCCGTGTTACCGCCTCGAACGCGGCCGGCAGCAACCGGCTGCTGCGCGACGGCGCAGCGGTCATCCGCGACGCAGCCGACGCCCTCGATGAGCTGTTCGGCGTCGGCGGGGCCGATCGGCTGGCGGCTTCCGAGCAGGGAGCGGGGACGGAGCTCGAATTGGATCCGCTCGAGCGCGAGGTGCTCGAAGCGATCGAGAGCGGGACCAACCCAGCATCGATCGAAGCCGACCCGAGCGCTGTCCGCGTCACGCTCGGCCTGCTCGAAGCCCGCGGGCTGATCCGCCGAAGCGGGATCGGCGCGTACGTGCGCACGGCTGAGCGGTAGCTGCCCGCGGATGCACCGTGCCGTGCTACCGCGGTAACTGCCCCATACCGGGGACACGAGGCGTCACTTGGGTCACTGCTCGCTCCGTCCGACCGTTTTGGGAACATGTGTTCGTGTCAGAAACAGCACCAGCGCGACCAACATTGGGACTCTGCGACGAGATCGCCGCGCTGGCCGCGCACATTTCCGCGGCGACCGCGCGCTGGCTGAAGCTGCTCGGCCGCCTGGACGAGGAGGAAGGCTGGGACGAGGGCTACAAGACGCTTGCGCACTGGCTGTCCTGGCGCTGTGGCATGACCCTGTCTATGGCGCGCGACCACGTTCGCGTCGCGCAGGGGCTGCGAAACCGGCCGCTGATCCAGGAGGCGTTCGAGCGTGGTGAGGTCTCCTACTCGAAGGTGCGCGCGCTGATGAGACTGGAGCCCGACTTCGACGAGGAGCTCATGCTCATGTACGCGCGCCACTCGAGCGCGAGTCAGATCGAGACGATCGTGCGCGGTTGTCGCCGCTGTGTCGCTGTCGAGGCTGGAGCTCAACGTCAATACGCGGAGCGCACGTTCGGCTGGACCTACGACGACGATGGCACGGTGGTTTTCAGTGGACGACTTCCGGCCGAGCTTGGGGCGCTCGTCGTGCGCGCGGTCGAGGCGGCCCGCGACGAGCTCGGGCCGCCGCCGCCGGAGCTCGGGGAGGGCGAGCCCTGGGATCTCGCGGAGGCCACGAACTCTGCCGGCGCACGTCGCGCGGATGCATTCGTCGCCGTCGCGCGATCGGCCCTGGCCGAGAAGGTCAGCTCGGCCGACGTCTACCAGGTGATCGTCCACGTCGACGCCGAAGCGCTTGCGTCCGCGAGCGACGGGTCGCGCTGCCATCTGGATGACGGCGAGCCGCTCTCGCACGAGGTGATTCGCCGGCTCACCTGTGACGCGAGCATCGTGACTGCGATCGAGCGCGACGGGGCAACCGTCAACTTGGGCCGAAAGCGGCGCACGATCTCGCCCGCGCTGAAACGGTGCCTACACATGCGCGACAAGGGCTGCGCGTTCCCAGGTTGCTCACAGCGGCACCACCCCGACGCTCATCACATCGTGCACTGGGCTGACGGCGGCAAGACGGACGTCGACAACTGCATCCAGCTCTGCCGCTACCACCACACGTTGGTCCACAGGGGTCTGTTCTCCGTTCGCCACGAACATGGTCGGTTCAACTGGTACAGGGCGAACGGGTCTCGCTTGCCGCACGCGCCGCGGCAGCCGCGGGGCGATTGTGCACGGGTCTTGCCGATTACGCCCGCGGGGGCCCGCGCGGGGGCCCGCGCGGCATGGTCGCTCTATCCGCCCGAGGCGCAGCCCGGCGTCGACCTCAGCTGGTCGGTCACCGCGATGCTCGAAACGCGTGCCGCGCGGCTGGAGTGAGCAGCCGCCCGTCCCCACACCACAACGCCGAGCTTCGTAACGTGCGGATCCTGCCGGCGACCACCCGCACCCCACGCGCTCTCGCGATCGCAGGCTCCGACTCCGGTGGTGGCGCGGGCATCCAGGCCGACATCAAGGCTTTCGCTGCCGCGGGCGTGCACGGGATGACCGCGATCACGGCGATCACAGCTCAGAACACGGTCGGCGTGACGGCGGTTCACGTGCTGCCGCCGGAGATGATCGTCGCTCAGGTCAGAGCCGTCGCCGATGACATCGAGATCGACGCGGTGAAGATCGGGATGCTCGCGGACGAGGCGACGATCAGGGCGGTCGCCGAGGCGCTCGACCTCGTCGGCGACGCGCCGGTCGTGATCGATCCCGTGATGGTCTCCGAGTCAGGCGCGCGGCTGCTCGACGAGGGAGCCGTTGGGGCACTGCGTGAGCTGCTCCTCCCGCGCGCGACCGTCGTCACGCCGAACCTCCCGGAGGCCCTCGTGCTGGCCGGTGGCGACGAGCAGCAGTCGCCGGCCGAGCTCGCTGAGCGCATCCATCTGCTCGGCCCCACGGCGGTGGTGGTCACCGGTGGGCACCGCGACGAGGCTGCCGACACCTTCTATGACGGCACCGAGCTGACAGAGATCCCGGGGCCAAGGCACGAGGACGGGGCCGCGCATGGCTCCGGCTGTACGCACTCGTCGACGCTGGCGGCGCACCTCGCGCGCGGGGCGACGCCGCTCGAGGCGGCGCGGGCGGCCAAGGAGGCTGCTTCCGAGGCGGTTCGCCAAGGCCTGCGCGACGTGGGCGCGGGCCCCGGGCCCGTGGATGTCTTGGGGATCAGGTCCGGACTGTCATAAGATCGGTCCCCTCGTGAAGCTCCTGCGGATGAAGCCTGGCTACGGAGAGGTCCTGCTCGCTGAGGGCGACCCACGTGTGCGGGCGGAGGAGGAGCTGCTGGTGGAGGAGTTCCGCCGCCAGCTCGACCAGGGGATGTGGGCCGCGGTACCGACCACAGACCCGTCGACCGGTCGGCGCGAGGCGTTCATGGTGCAGGACTACGCGGAGGTGCCGCGCGAGGCTGAGCGCGTGATCTTCTTCCCGCGTGCGGCCGGCGGCTGACGCAGGACGGAGCTGCCGCCGATGCTTCTCGCGCTGCTCGCACTCGCGCTGTTCACAGTCGTCCTCTCGCTGCCGTTGATCGCGCGCAGCGCCACCCGCACAAGCCGGCGCTGGCGCTCCCTGACCAAGCAGCGCCGGGACCGCGCCGGGGTGGCCGCGCACGACCCGGGTCGCGAGCGCCGCGCCGAGCAGCGCGCGCGTGAGCTGCTGCGGTCGTGCGTGAACGAGGAGGAGTGGGGGATGTATCGCGACCTCGGCTTCATCCGGGTCGAGGGCAAGCGGACGATCGCAAGCGGCCCGCCCCCGTACGCATACCTCATCTACCCGCACAAGCCGATCGTGTCCTACGTGCCGGCGAGCGGGCGGCTGCTCTCGGAGTACTGCGTCGATTTCCCCGACCTCGGGTTCCAGGGCCCGCGCGGGCGCCTGCCCGCCAGCGATGACGTGCTGGCGAAGTGGATGGCGCTGACCGGCGACGAGAAGCGCCTGATCAACGAGGCCAACATGCATCTGCCCGGCCGCCAGGTCGACCCGGGCCGTGTGCGCCGCGACCTGTGGCGCCTCCAGATGTGGGAGCGCGAGCGACGCGACTCCGCCAGCGGAGCCAAGAAGCGGTGAGTCCCGACAACGGCGCGCGGCTGCCCAGCCGCACGATCCTCGAGGGGCCTGACCGGGCTGCCGCGCGGAGCTACCTGTACGGAATCGGCTACACGTCGGAGGACCTGGCCAAGCCGATCATCGGCGTGGCCAACACCTGGACCGAGACGATGCCGTGCAACTTCCACCTGCGCGCGCTTGCGAAGCGGGTGAAGGAGGGCGTCCGGGCTGCCGGCGGCACGCCGATGGAGTTCAACACCGTCGCGGTCTCCGATGGCATCACGATGGGCACCGAGGGCATGCGCGCCAGCCTGGTCAGCCGCGAGGTCATCGCGGACTCGATCGAGCTCGTCGCGCGCGGCCACATGTTCGACGGCGTGATCGCGCTGTCGGGCTGCGACAAGACGATCCCCGGCACCGTCATGGCGCTCGCGCGGCTCGACCTGCCCTCGCTCATGCTCTACGGCGGCTCGATCCGGCCCGGCAACTACCGCGGCAAGGACGTGACGATCGGCGACGTCTTCGAAGCGGTCGGCGCGCATGCCGCCGGCAAGATGACCGACGAGGAGCTCGACGAGCTGGAGCACCAGGCGTCGCCCGGCGCCGGCGCCTGCGGCGGCCAGTTCACCGCGAACACGATGGCAACGGTGTTCGAGATCATGGGCATCTCGGCGATGGACAGCGGCATGGTTCCCGCCGAGCACGGCAAGAAGGGCCAGGTTGCCGAGGACATGGGTCGCCTGGTGGTCGAGCTGATCGAGCGTGACGTGCGCCCGTCGCAGCTCATCACGAAGCGCTCGCTCGAGAACTCGATCGCGCTCGTGGCCGCGACCGGCGGCTCGACCAACGCGGTGCTGCACCTGATGGCGCTCGCAAAGGAAGCGGGCGTCGAGCTCAACCTGGAGGACTTCGACCGCATCGCCTCGGAGACGCCGCTGATCGTGGACCTGAAGCCGGGTGGCCGCTTCGTCGCGACCGACCTCTACGAGGCGGGCGGGGTGCGGCTGATCGCCAAGCGGATGCTGGACGCCGGCTTCCTGCACGGGGACGCGCCGACCGTGACGGGCAGGACGCTGGCGGAGGAGGCGAGCACGGCGCGCGAGGCGGCGGGCCAGGAGGTCGTCCGGGCGATGGACGACCCGCTGAAGGCCAGCGGCGGCTTCGCGATCCTGCGCGGCAACCTCGCTCCCGAGGGCTGCGTGGTGAAGCTCGCGGGGCACGATCGCATCCACCACTCGGGTCCGGCGCGCGTGTTCGAGTCCGAGGCAGAGGCGTTCGCGGCGGTGAAGGCCCAGTCGATCGAGCCGAACGACGTCGTCGTCATCCGCAACGAGGGCCCGGCGGGCGGCCCCGGCATGCGCGAGATGCTCCAGGTCACGGCGGCGATCGTCGGCGAGGGCCTTGGCGACACCGTCGCGCTGCTGACCGACGGCCGCTTCAGCGGCGCCACGCACGGCTTCATGGCCGGTCACGTGGCACCGGAGGCGCCGCGCGGCGGGCCAATCGCGGCCGTGGCGGACGGCGACACGATCGTGTTCGACATCCCGAACCGCGAGCTGCGCGTGGAGCTCTCCGACGAGGAGATCGCCAAGCGCGTGGCCGCCTACGAGGTGCCTGCGCCGCTCTACACGACCGGCGTGCTCGGCAAGTACGCGCGCCACGTCGGCTCGGCGGCGGAGGGTGCCGTCACCTCGTGAGCAAGCTGCTCTACGAGAAGCGCGACCGGATCGCGTACCTGACGCTCAACCGCCCCGAGGCGCGCAATGCCATCGACCCCGAGCTCCACCAGCTGTTGTGGGACGCCTGGGAGGACTTCGCGGCCGACGACGACCTGGACGTGGCGATCCTCACCGGCAGCGGCGACGCGTTCTGCGCCGGCGCGGACCTGAAGACCTACATCCCGCCGATCGTGGAAGCACAGGCCGACGGCGTCTGGGTGCGCCAGAACGTGAAGACAGGGCTCGGCGGCCTCACGCGCGGGCTCCACCGCATCTACAAGCCGGTCATCGCAGCCGTGAACGGCTGGGCTCTGGCCGGCGGCCTCGAGACCGCGCTCGCCTGCGACATCCGCATCGCCTCCGAGCGCGCCATGTTCGGGTCTTTCGAAGCTCGCCGCGGCTACCACCACGGCGACGGCGGCATCGTCCGCCTCGTCAACATCTGCGGTGCAGGCGTGGCGCTCAAGATGCTGCTCACCGCGGAGCCAATCGACGCCGAGCGTGCCCTCGCGTGCAACATGGTCGCGCGGGTCGTGGCGCACGACGAGCTGCTGGCCGAGGCGGAGAAGACCGCTCGCCAGATCCTGCGCAACAGCCAGCGCGCGGTGCGCTCGGCGAAGGAGACGATCCTCGACGTGATCGGCCGCCCGCTCGACGACCAGCTCAAGCTGGAGGCGATCAACGGTTACAGCACGGCCGATCCTGGTGAGACGATGGAGCTGCTTGGGAAGTTCTACGACAAGTCGGACGCGGGTCGTGCCGGCTCGCACGAGACACCTCTGTAGAGCTTTCGCGGCCGCGCTCGCGGCCACCGCTCTGGCACCGGCAGGCGCGCATGCGATCTCGTACAACTTCGACTTCCAATTCGGCTCGCGGGGGGCCGGAGCGGGCCAGTTCAGCCAGCCGCAGGGGATCGCGGTCGACCCCTCCGACGGCGACCTCGTGAAGAAGAAGACGTTCGTCGTGACCGCGGGGCACCAGTACTTCGCCCGCGCACGCCGCCGCTGAAGCGCTGAAATCCGTGTTTCGGCGGAGGTTCGCCGGGAACGCGATCTGTAGGACTCGAAAGCAATGGGAGGTACCCCGATGGCCAAAACTCGCAGGAACGCAACGCTCGCCGCTGCCGCACTGGCAGTCGGCGGGGGAACAGCAGCAGCACGCAAGCGCCGCAGCGGGCGCGCATGGGCGCCCGCGGAGCGCGGGATGTGCTTTCAGCTCGCCACGCTGGCCGCGGTCGACGCGGGCCAGGCGGACGAACGCATCGTCCTCTAGCGCTAGGCGCTCGTCGGAACCGCGTCCGCGGCGGGGTCGCTCTCGGCCGCGGGCGCGTCAAGGAACTCGACGACCAGGTCGTTGAACGTCTCGGGGCGCTCGAGCATCGCCACGTGGCCGGTGTCCTCGAGGATGACCTTGCGCGCATTCGGAAGCAGGCGCTCGAACTCGTCAGCGTCGGCGACCGGCACGAGGTTGTCCTCGCGCCCCCAGACCAGCAGCACCGGTGCGCGCACGTCGCCGAGGCGCTCGCGGAAGTCGTAGTCGGTGAGCGCGTCGAGAGCCGGGATGAACCCCGGGCTGCCCGTGCCCGACATCAGGTGGTAGGCCAGGTCGGGGGCGATCCGCGTGGGGTGGCGCAGCACGTAGCTGAGCATCGCGTGGCGCAGTCCGGGGCGCTTGACGAGCGTGCCGCGGCGCGCGATCGCGAACTCCGTGACCGCGGCGGTCAGGCGGGCGGCGGTGAGCACCGGGCGGCGCCTCAGGTTCGTGATCGAGATGCCGGCGGCCGAGCACAGCACGATCCTGCGCGCGAAGTCCGCGTGGCGAATGCCGATCTCGGCGGCGATGAAGCCACCCATCGAGTTGCCGATGACGTCGACAGGCCCGTCCAGTCCGAGTGTGGCGCCGAGCTCGGCGACGATGTCGGCGTAGCCGGAGATCGTGATCTTCTGGCGCGGCAGCTCGGACTCGCTGAAGCCGGGCAGGTCGAGCGCGATGCAGCGGCGCTCCTGCGCCAGCCGCGGGAGCGTCTCGAGCCAGTTCTGCCAGCAGCCGCCGAGCCCGTGGATGAGGATGACGGGCGGCAGCTCGCCCGAGCCGACGTCGACGTAGTTCACGCGACTGCCGCCGACCTCGACCTTGTTCAGGTGTGCGAGCCAGTCGACGCTGCGCCAGCTCGGCTCGGCGGTGCGGCCGTAGTCGTCTCCTGCGCGCTTTGCAAGGCGGCGCGGCGCGGGGCGGCCGCCGAAGCCGGTGTAGGTCCTGATGAACTCGGGCACCGCCCTAAGGTACCCGTCTCGTGGCGGCCAGAATCGCGATTGACATCGACTCGACCCTGCATCACTACTGGGATCTCTTCCGCTCGATCGTGCGCGAGCGCTTCGACGTCGATCTCCCATACGACGCGCAGACCGACTGGGGAGTCACGCGCCTGCCGCAGGAGCAACTGCGCGCGGCGGTGAGCGAGACGCACTCGGACGAGAACATCGCGGCGGCCGAGCCCTACCCGGGCGCGGCGGAGACGGTGAAGGCCTGGCACGACGAAGGTCACTGGATCCACATCACCAGCCACCGGGCAACCACCGCGGCGCCGGCGAGCGCGCGCTGGCTGGAGCAGATGGGGATCCCGTTCGACGACCTGCACTGCTCGTGGGACAAGGTGCCCCGCTGCGTGGAGCTGGACATCGACGTGCTGGTGGACGACAGCCCGGTCAACCTGGAGCGCGCCGCCGAGGCGGGCATTCTCGGCGCGACGCTGCTCCACCCCTGGAACCGCGACTTCGAGGGACGCGAGGGCTTCATCGTGGCGCGCGACTGGAGCGAGCTGCGCGAACGGCTCGAGCCGAGGCTCGAACGGCTGCAAGAATCGACGCGATGAGTCCTTCCGACCGTACGAGCCTGCGTCTGCACGACGAGGAGCAGGAGGTGATCGGCACCACGGCCGGCGGCCTGCCGGTGCGGCGCGGCGATCTGCGCGATCACCTGCCGGCTGTCGAGACCGACCGGCAGGTCACCGATTGGGGCCGTTCGGAGCGGGTGGAGGGGCTGCTCGACAAGGCGCTGGTCGACTTCTTCTACAACTACTGGTTCCGCGCCGAGATCGAGGGCATCGAGAACGTCCCGTCCTCCGGTGGCGCGCTGCTGGTCTCGAACCATTCGGGCGCGCTGCCACCGGACGCCGCGATGATCGGCAAGGCGATCAAGGAAGAGCACCCGCACCCGCGGCCGCTCAACATCACCGTCGAGCACTTCTTCAAGGGCTATCCGGGCTTCTCGATGCTGATCCCGAAGATCGGCTGCGTGGCCGCGCACCCCGCGAACGTGCAACGGCTGCTCTACGACGAGCAGCAGCTGGTGCTGGTCTTCCCCGAGGGCCGCAAGGGCACGGAAAAGCTCTACAAGGACCGCTACAAGCTGCGCCGCTTCGGGCGCGGGGGCTTCGTGGAGGCTGCCATGCGCGCGCAGGCGCCGATCGTGCCGGTTTGCGTCATCGGCGCCGAGGAGGCCGCGCCGATCTTCGCCCAGGTGAGCGCGCTCCAGCGGCTCACCGGCCTCATCTACTTCCCGATCACGCCCACGTTCCCGTGGCTCGGGATGGCCGGCATGCTCGGCTACCTGCCGGCCAAGTTCAAGCTGCGCTTTCTCGAGCCCATCCGCTTCGAAGAGGAGCGCATGTGGGAGGACAAGGCGCTCGTCCAGACCGTCGCGCACGAGATCCGCGCGAAGATCCAGGAGAACGTGCTCGACATGCTGAAGACGCGCAAGTCGGTCTGGTTCGGCTGATGACGGACACGAACTCAAAGCGCATCCTCATCACGGGCCTGTCGACCTACTGGGGCGCGCGACTGGCCCGCGAGCTCGAGCAGAACTCGGCCGTCGAGGCGATCGTCGGGGTGGACTCCGCGGACCCCGCGGGCGAGCTCGAGCGCACCGAGTTCGTTCGCGTCGGGACGCAGCATGCGCTGCTGCGGCGCGTGGTCGAGGCGGCGGAGATCGACACGGTCATCGACACGCGCCTGGTGGTCGACTCGACGGTCACGAGCTCGCGCCGCGCTCACGAGAACAACGTCATCGGGACGATGAACGTGCTCGCTGCGTGCAGCGGGCCGAACTCGACGGTGCGCAAGTTCATCTTCAAGTCGTCGGCGCACTACTACGGCTGCAACCAGGACGACCCGGCGTTCTTCACGGAGACGATGGGCCTGCCGCACCCGCCGCGCACGCCGATCGAGCGCGACATCGTCGAGGCCGAGGCATCGGTTGCCGAGTTCCGCGAGAAGAACCCCGACCTGTCGGTCACGGTCTTCCGCTTCGCGAACGTGCTCGGCCCGGATGTGGAGACCGCGCACACGCGGCTGTTCGACCTGCCGGTGATCCCGATGATCCTTGGCTTCGACCCGCGCTATCAGTTCGTGCACGAGGACGACGTCGTGAACGCGCTGCTCCACGCGGGTCTGCACGACCTGCCTGGCACCTTCAACGTTGCCGGTGACGGCGTGCTCGCCTTCACGGAGGTCTGCTCGCTGCTCGGCAAGCAGTTCGTGCCGGTGCTGCCGCCGTGGGGTACCGGCATCGCCGCCCAGGCGCTGCGCCGTCTGGGCGTCGTGATCCCGCCGGACATGCTCAACCAGCTGCGCTTCGGGCGCGGGCTCGACAACCGCCGCTTCAAGGCCACCGGGTTCGGCTATCGCTACACCACGCGCGAGACCGTGCAGAAGCTGGGCGAGCACCTGCGGCTCCAGCCGATCCTCAGCGGCGTGCGTGAGCCCTACCGCTACGAGCGCGAGGTCGAGGAGTTCCTGCGCTGGAGCCCGTATGTGCGGCGCACGCGCGAGGAGGGCGCGGAGCGGCCGCCGATGCCCAACATCTCGCAGCTCTCCGAGCTTCAGAAGTTCCTCTCTGCTTACGCGTCGGCCGCGCCTTCCGGGCGCGAGCGCGCCGAGCGCGCCGTGATGGCCGAGCCGGTGCCCGAGCCCGCCGAGCGGGTCGTCGAGCCGATCGTGGTGGAGCCGGAGCCGCTCGCGCCCGCGGGCGCGCCGGTGGACGACTACGACGTGCTCGAAGCCGAAGAGGTCATCTCGCTGCTCGGATCGCTTGAGGGTGAGCACCTGCTGGCGCTGCGGGAGTACGAGGTGTCGTCGCAGAACCGTGCCACCGTGCTGCGCGCCATCGATGGCGTGCTCGCGCGCCGCGAGCCCGCCGGCACCCTCTAGCCCTCCTCGCAACGGCGCTTGCCGGTTGGGGGGACGGGTGTAACCGGCAACCTAGACTCGGGTGACCCATGCGCAAGCATGCTCCCCTCGTCCTGGCTGCCGCCGCTGTTGTCGTCCTGCTTGGCGGGGCGGTCGCCGTGTACGCCTACGACTCGGGGCGCGACGACCTGATCGCCAAGGGCGTGCGCGTCGCGGGCATCGACGTAGGCGGCATGCGCAGGGATGCGGCCACGGCGCTGCTTCAGCAGCGGCTCGCCGAGCGCCTCAACCGGCCCGTGGTGGTGCGCGCCGCCAGGCACCGCTTCCGGTTGCCGGCCGAGCGCGCCCATGTCAGCGCCGACGTGCCCGGGATGGTCGCGCAGGCGCTGCGTGCCAGCCGCGACGGCAACGTGGTCTCACGCAGCTGGCGCGGCATCACGGGCCGCCGGATCGACACCTCGGTGCGGCTCGAGCTGACCTACAACGACCGCGCCGTCCGCAGCCTCGTGCGCCACATCGCGCGGCGCGTGAACAGCGCGCCGAAGAACGCGAGCGTGACGCCCACCCCCGCGGGGCTGAGGACCATTCGGTCGAAGCCCGGCCATGCGCTGGACTCGCGTGACCTGCGCGCGCGGCTGGAACACGCGCTCGCCACGCCCGGGGCTTCACACCAGATCGTCGCGCGCACCACGACCGTGAAGCCGGCGGTCACGACCGCGAGCCTGGCCGGCAAGTACCCCTGGTACGTCGTCGTCAACCGGCCCGCGTTCCGGCTGACCGTCTATGACCACTTGAAGCCGAAGCGCAGCTTCAGCGTTGCGGTTGGGCAGGCCGGGCTCGAGACCCCGGCGGGGCTCTACCACGTGCAGGACAAGCAGGTGAACCCCTCGTGGCACGTTCCAAACAGCGCCTGGGCCGGAGATCTGGCCGGCAAGGTCATCCCGCCCGGCCCGGACGATCCGATCAAGGCGCGCTGGCTTGGCATCTACAACGGCGCCGGCATCCACGGCACCGACGAGCTCTACTCGATCGGCCACGCCGCGTCGCACGGCTGCATTCGAATGCGGATCCCCGACGTCGAACAGGTCTACGACTGGGTTCCGGTCGGCGCGCCTGTCTTCATCGCCTGACCTCAGCAGCCTGCGCCGGCGTAGCGACAGGCGACGATCGACGGTCGCTCGATCGGCGTCCCGGCGGCCATCGACCACGCCAGGCGCACGAACTGCGCGTGCGTCCACGCGAGCGGCGTGCCCGAACGCGTGCCCGTGCCGAGCGCGTCGTCGCCGGTGCCCGTCGGGGGGCGTCCATCCCAGACCTGCTCCGGCAGCATCAACCCGTCGTTCGCGGAGCTGGCGATCATCTTCAGCTCCGCGCTCGCGTCCTGGCCGCGCAGCAGCTCGTACTCGCCGCGCTCGCCGCTCAACAGCGGCCAGACCCGCCCCATCGTCTGGCCCTTCGCCTTCTTGAAGACGTTCCAGTTGCCGCCGGTGGCGGTCTCGCCGTAGCCGTCGAAGGAGAAGCGGTGCCAGCCGGGGCCGTTCGGCGTGTCCACCCGCAGATGCTTGTCGCCGACCGCCAGTGAGTTCTGCACCACGGGGTCGTCAGGCCGCTTGACCCCGAGCAAAACGAGCCCGAGGAAGCTCTGGTCGACGATCGCCCGCTGGTCCACGTCGTGCGGGTGGTTGTCCCCGAGCGAATACTTGGTGCCGGTGTTCGGCTTGCCGTCCTTGGTGATGCGCAGGTAGTAGGGCTTCGGCGAGTACGGGCCGTTCGTCGTCGCGGTCCACGAATCGACCTTCGCCTGCCAGTCGTCGGCGGTGGCGTCGTAAGCCGCGGCGCGGGCGGGGTCACCGTTGCGGCGCGCGATGTCCGCGGCGCACACCAGCCCGGCGATCTCGGCGGCGATCGTGTTCGGCGACCACCCTGACTGGTTCTCCCAGCGCTCCTGCTCGGTCTTCGGTCCCTTCGCGCGGATGAAGTCGGCAGCCTTGCGCACGTGCGCCCAGTCCGCGGGGCCGGTGCGGCCGGTCCACCACGCGAGGACGACGGGCAGCGCCACCTCGTCCAGCTGGAGGCTCTTCCAGTGCGGCGTGCCGTTGGCGTTCGTGTTCTGCCACCACGAGCCGTCCGGCTTCTGCACGGACCACAGGTAGTCCAGCTCGCGCATGACCGCCGCGTCGTCGCCCGCGGCCTCCTGCGCCGTTGCCACCTGGTAGAGGTCGCGCGGCCAGACCAGGTGGTAGGGACCGGACTGCTCGGTCTTCTCGAGCGAGAGCGTGCCCCAGACCCACGGCATCGTCGGCGAGGCGACCGAGCCGCCGCGATGGAGCTTGTCCTCGGAGGCGGCCAGCACCATCACCGACTGCTCGTAGAGCCGCCGGAGCTGCGGATCGGATGCCACCGGGGCCGGAGGCGCGCGCAGTGAGCCGAGGTAGGCGCTCCAGCCGGCGGCGTAGGCGGCCGCGCTGGTGGTGAAGCCGCTGTGCAGCGAGGCCGTGGCGCTGCGCTGGGCGGCTCGCCGCCTGCGGCCGAACCCGACCGCAAGCGTCATGTCCTCGCCGCCGGGCCGGCCGCTCAGGCGCGTGCGGGCGGCCTGGATCACGTTGCCCTTGCGGCGAGCGTCGTAACGGTGTGTCAGGCGCCGGTGCGAAGCCAGCTGCACGCGCGGGTCGCTCGCGCGGCCGGCGTAGCCGCTGGTGGTGCCCTCCAGGCGCGGCGCGGCGGCTATGTAGGTCGCGGCGCTCGAGTCCCAGGCCGCCAGCCCGCTGCCCAGGCTGCGTGCGCGGTCGTCGTCACCGTCGTTGCCGGGCGCCGGGTCGGCGACCACGTACAGGCGCAGCCGGTGGTGGGTGAGCGACTGGAAGTGGACGCGCGCCAGCACCGTGGCGCGCGACGGGTCGGTGATCCACGTCTTCGTGAGGCGCCAGCGCCTGGTCGATGTGGTCTGGGTGTAGGTCAGCGAGCCGGTTGCCGCGCTGACATGGGAGGCGACGCCGCGGCCGGTCTCGCGGTCGGCGAAGCTGCGGCCGTCGCTGACCACGAACTCGAGCTCGCGCAGCGCCGGGGTGGTCAGGTCGGGGTAGTAGACCTCGGTCAGGTCGGGCGACCGGAGCGTGAACCAGACGTTGCTGCGCGTGTCGCGCGCGGTTCCGAAGCCGTGCTTGTCGGCGGCCGCCCAGGTTTGCTTCGAGCCCGGCGCACCCGGCGCCGAGGGAGCCGCTGCGGCTGGAGCGGCGAGCAGCGCTGCGAGGATGACGGCGAGCACGACGCGCGGCATGCTCGGCTGAATACCCGGCGCGGGAGGGCGTCAGACCCCTATCTGGTCGATCGGGACCTCGCGCCAGCCGTCGGCCTCCAAAGAGGCTTGCCTGGGGGTGTGTCGAAAGCAGAGCGTGCCAATGAAGACCCCCTTCAGCTCGCGGCGAAGCACCGAGTACCACATCGTGGATGCATCGGATGGCCCCTGGATCGGATGCCATGGCGGCGTGGGCTTCTCGTCCTCGACCATGCCGGCGTCGTCGAGCTGCGAGTAGGTGGCCACGCGGCCGTCTTCGGTGTTGACCCAGAATCCGGACATCCGGCAGGAGAGTAGGTGGGCGGCGACGCTGAGCCGCTTCGACGACTGGCTGCACGGGCGCGGCATGTCGGAGAAGACCCGGCGCGCGTACGGCATGGACCTGCAGCAGCTCGCGGACTTCGCGGGCGAGCGCGGGCCCGGCGAGCTGCGGCCGGGCGACCTGCGCCGCTTCGCCGCGCACCTGTCCGAGAGCGGCATGTCGAAGACGTCGGTCGCGCGCAAGCTGGCGGCAGTGCGGACCTTCTACCGCCACCTGATCGAGGTCGGCGTGGTCGAGGCATCCCCGGCCGATCTGGTGGCGAGCCCGAAGCGCGATCAGTACCTGCCACACGTCTTGAAGCCGGGCGAGGTCGCCCAGATCCTGGACGGCATCCCTGCCACCACCGCGCTGGAGCTGCGCGACCGGGCGATGTTCGAGCTCGCCTACGCGGCGGGGCTGCGCGCGGAGGAGATCGTGAACATCGACGTGACCGACGTGGACCCGGACGCCGAGCAGCTGCGCGTACTCGGCAAGGGCTCGAAGACGCGCGTGGTGCCGGCCGGCGAGCCCGCGTGGCGCGCGATCGCGGCGTATGCGGAGCGCGGGCGCCCCGGATTGGCCCAGGACCCGGAGCCGGCGCTGTTCATCTCGAAGACCGGAAAGCGGCTGTCTACCTCAGATGTGCGTCGCCGGCTGAATGGCTGGGTACGACGTGCGGCTGTGCAGGGAGGCGTCACGCCGCATACCCTGAGGCACTCGTTCGCCACCCATCTGCTCGAAGGAGGTGCTGATTTGCGGGCTATTCAGGAGCTGTTGGGCCATGCAACCATCAGCACGACGCAGACCTACACTCGGGTAGAGTCGGCGAGGCTCAAGAAGGTGTACGCGTTGGCCCACCCACGAGCGTGACCTAGGGGCTGAATCCTGGAGACCAACGTAAAAGCCATCGAGCTGAAGGAGATGTGGCGTCGTTACAAGGACAACGGCGACTCACATGCTCGCGAGCGGCTCGTGCTGGCCTATTCCCCGCTTGTCAAGTACGTGGCGGGGCGGATGGCCAGCGGCCTGCCCGCGCACGTGGAGGAATCCGACCTCATCTCGTACGGGCTCCTGGGCCTGATCTCAGCGATCGAGCGCTTCGACCTCGGGCGCGAGATCAAGTTCGAGACGTTCGCGGTCACGCGCATCAAGGGCTCGATCATCGACGAGCTGCGCTCGCTCGACTGGGTGCCGCGTTCCGTGCGCGCGAAGGCCCGCGAGATCGAGAAGGTCAACGCTGCGCTGGAGCACGAGCTTCAGCGCGCGCCGACCGACCAGGAGATGTCCGACAAGCTCGGCGTGTCGGTCGACGAGTTCCAGGACCAGCTCACGCGGATCTCGAACTCCTCGGTCGTAGCGCTAGACGAGCTGTGGACGGTCTCCGACGCGTCCGGTGACCAGGTCTCGCTGCTGGACACGATTCAGGACCCGCAGGCGCTCGATCCCGCGCAGGAGATGGACGCGACCGAGATGAAGGACCATCTCGCGGACGCGATCGCGCGGCTGCCCGAGCGCGAGAAGCTCGTCGTGGCGCTCTACTACTACGAGAACCTGACCCTGCGCGAGATCGGCGAGGTGCTCGGCGTCACCGAGTCGCGCGTCTCGCAGCTGCACACCAAGGCAGTGCTCCGCCTCAAGTCCCGGCTTCAGGCCGAGGCCACCGAAGCTGGTATTTAGAACCCCCGCCTGGCTTCGGCACCGGGCTCGGGCCATGCTGGTCGTCGCCCCGATCTCGATCGGGTGGGTCGGCGACATCACTCCAGGCTCCCACTATGGCGTGCCGCCGCGCGCCGGGGACGTGATGTTCGCCCACGTCCGCAAGCAGCTTCAGGCGCCGAACCTGATGATCGGCAACCTCGAGGGGACGTTTTCGAGCGGGGGCGCATCGAAGTGCGGCGGCGGCGACAGCAGCGACTGCTTCAGCTTCCAGGCGCCGCCGTTCCACGCCGGCAGCCTGCACCGCGCGGGCTTCGACGTGATGAACGTGGCCAACAATCACTCGTTCGACTTCGGGGCGAGCGGTCAGCGCCAGACGCTGCACGCGGTTCGCAGCCGCGGCATGCGCGTGACGGGACTGCCCGGTCAGATCACGATCGTTCGCCAGGGGCGGGTGAAGATCGCCGTGCTGGGCTTCGCGCCCTACGGCTGGGCGTCGGACCTGCGCGACATCCCGCGCGCGCGGCGGCTCGTGCACAGCGCCACGCGCAAGGCGGACGTCGTCGTGGTCTGCATGCACGCGGGCGCCGAGGGCACGGGCGCACAGCACGTGCCGCGCGGGCACGAGGTCGCGTTCGGGGAGGACCGCGGCGCCACGCGCGCGTTCGCCCACGCGGTGGTCAACGCGGGCGCGGACCTGGTCGTCGGCTCGGGCCCGCATGTGCTGCGCGGCGTCGAGCGCTACCGCGGCCACCTGATCGCCTACTCGCTTGGCAACTTCGCCGCGTGGCACAACCTCGGCCTGGGCGGGCCGCTCAGCCTGAGCGGAATCCTCACCGTGCAACTCGGCCCGCACGGCCGCACGCTGTCAGCGCACATCGCGCCGATGTACCTGGCCTCACCGGGCGTCCCCGTGCCCGACCGAAGCGGCCGAGCGCTGCGAGTGATCAACGCGCTTGGTCGGGCGGACTTCGGAGCGCACGCGGCGCTGTTCAACCGCGCCGGTGCGCTCCGATCGAGAAGCCCCACTGCGCCCGGTCGGGCGTAGCATGCCCTGCAAGGGGGCTTTCATGGACACGAGCAGGTGCATGAATTGGATAACGGGCGCATTCTTGGCGGGTGCGCTCGTCCTGCCGGCGCACGCGCTTGCGGACGGACCGGCGATCGGCTTCGACAAGCCGGTCTACGTCGACACGCAGCTCGCGGGCGGCGAGCCACTGATCTTCGCCGACTACAAGCACGGCACGATCATCTATTCGTCGCACGAGGGGACGACGCACCTCTACCAACCCGGCGTGACAGCCCCGCTCGGCGATCTGAACTTCGCGGGCAACTATCGCAACCAGGTCAACATCTGGACCTCCAGGGACGACGGCACGACCTGGCAGCGCTCCGTCTTCGGCCAGACCGGGTTTGCCACCGACCCGACCAAGAACACCGGCTTCTCCGACCCCGATCTGACTCAGGACGAGGGCGGCCGCGTGTACGACACCGGCATCGACCTCGCGAACGACGCGCTCTTCAGCACCAACGACGGCGGCCTCACCTGGGACAAGGGCAACGCCGACTGCCACGACGGTGACCGCCCATGGCTCGCCGGCGCCAAGAAGGACGAGGCCTTCATGGCCACCGACAGCGAGACGAACGGGCACCTCATCGTCCGTTCCGGCGATGGGGGCGACTCGTGCGAGACCACCGAGATACCCGACAACGCCGCGTCCCGCAACGGCTACGGGAAGCTCTTCTACGACCACAACACCGAGCAGCTGCTCGAGCCCGAGCTCTACTTCGACGGCAACAGCAAGGTCGACGCCATCGGCCTCGCCACCTGGAATCGCGGCGACAAGGCGTTCACGCCGCACATGATCGCGAACACCACGCTCTTCGGGCACTTCCCTTCGATCGGCATCGACGCCGCCGACAACATCTACCTCACGTGGGACACCGACGACCGCGATCCGAACGGAACGGGCGGCTGCAGCGGTGCAGCGACGCCGTTGCCGAACAAGATCGAGATGGCCATCTCGAAGGACCACGGCAGCACCTGGTCGCTGCGCACGATCGCGGCGCCGTCGAATGCGCGCGTGCTGTGGCCATGGATGATCGCCGGCGACGCCGGTCGCGTTGCCGTCTCGTGGTACCAGACCAACAAGGTGACCGACCCGGATTGCGCCGGCAGCGACAACCCGCAGCCGACGTATTCGCTCATGGACGCCCAGATCTTCGACGCGACGAACCCCGACGCTCCGGAGACCATCGTCGACGCCGCGGGCCGGCCCATCAGCACCGGTGGCATCTGCCAGGGCGGCACGACCTGTGTCGCGACGGGTCAGGACCGCCGGCTGGGCGACTACTTCACGAACGGCATCGACCAGCGCGGCTGCCTGATAATCGCGACCGCCGACACGATGATGAAGGACCCCGTCACCGGCAACGAGCTGCCCACGTCGCGTCCGCTCTTCATCCGCCAGAACAGCGGGCCGCCGCTCTACACCGGCACGGGCACCGGTGACTGCTCCGGCAGCCGCGGAGCCGTGCTCGGGCAACCGGGCGCCAGCGTCGTGCCGGTCGGCGGCGCCTCGTGTAGGGACACCCGTGCGCCGTACTCGCGCTACGCCCGGCACGAGCCGCGCTTCCATCGCGGGCGCCTGAACAGCATTTTCGGGACCGCAACGGATCGCGGCTGCGACGGCCGCGTCACGCGCGTTCAGGTGGCGGTCGCGAAGCGCGTCGCCAAGCGCACCAAGTGTGAGTTCCTCGGGAAGCGGCATCGCTTTGGCCACACGACGAGCTGCGCCCGTCACCTGTGGCTGAACGCGCGCGGCACCACGAAGTGGAAGCTCAAGGTCCCGGGACTGCCCCGCGGCTACTACAAGGTCTGGGTCCGTGCGCTCGACGCGAAGAAGCACGTCGAGCACGTGTCGCGCCAGAACGTGAGGACCTTCAAGGTCGTCTGATCGGGGGGCCCGCTCGACCTGGCCTCGTTGCTGTGTCAGAGCGTGGTGAGACTCCCAACTCGCAGTGCGTAGAAGTGGATGTCCTCGACCCACGTGAGCCCCTGCATGCCGGTGGTCGGCGTCGAGCACTTGAGCGTCATCGCCGTTGCCGATGTGAGCGTTGCAGGTGTCGACAGCACGAGCGAAGCCACGTGGTACCAGCCGTCCGTGTTCCCGCGCGCCGTCATGTACGCGTGCTCGGAGTCGCCGATCGTTGCGCCGGAATCGGCGAGGGTGCACAACACATCCGAAGGCTCAGTGCCGGCGTCGTTGTTGACGGCGGTCATCTCGGCTGTCAGCTCGTACTTTCCGGCGGGCACGGTCATGCTGAGCACCGTCGCAACGGTCCCGTCGTTGTCCAGGCCGACGTTCCCGGTGTCTGACTTCTCGAACAGATCGCTGGGTCCCGTATCTCCCGTATTCCCCTGATCGCCCTTGCCTCCAGGCGAACCCGGTGTGCCCGCGGCGCCGGTGTCGCCCTTCGGGCCTGCGGCCCCGTTCGCTCCCGTTGCGCCCTTCGCGCCGGTCGCGCCCTTGATCGCCTTGGCCAGGCTCTTCGCCAGCTTGGGCTTGGTCACCGAGCCGTTCTTGAGCTGCGTGCTTCCCACGCTGTTCTTCGGGAGCTTCACTGCGGCGTACGCGCCGCCGCCGAGTGCGAGGAACACAGCCGTGGTGGCCATGACATTCGCGTAGCTGAGCCGTGCCTTGATGCGAGATGCCATCCCTGGCCTCCGATTCCGGTTGAGTTCGGTCACGCTAACGCCTGGCGACCTCCGCCGTCCAGCGCTCGACCCGTTGGTTAGTCTCACCCCTTCGCCCTAGGAGAGGAGACATATGGCCCGTCGTTCGCCTGACCAGATCCGCAACGTCGCCCTAGTCGGGCACCGCGGGAGCGGCAAGACCTCGCTTCACGAGGCGCTGCTGTTCCAGGCCGGTGCCATCAACCGCCTGGGGTCCGTGGTCGACGGCGGCACCGTCTCCGACTCGGCCGCCGACGAGAAGGCGCGCCAGATGTCGATCTCCTCGAGCCTGGCGTCGCTCGAGTGGCAGGACAAGAAGGTCAACGTGCTCGACACGCCCGGTGAGCCGAGCTTCGTGGCCGATGCATTCGGCGCGCTGCGCGCGGTCGAGTCGGCGGTCTTCGTGGTGAACGCCGTCATGGGCGTCGAGGTGTTCACCGAGCGCCTCTGGGAGCGCGCCTCCGAGCTCGGCCTCAGCCGGCTCGTGTTCGTGAACATGCTCGACCGCGAGCGCGCCGACTTCTTCCGCACGCTCGACCAGCTTCAGGAAACGTTCGGCTCGCACGTGGTCGCCACCGAGATTCCGATCGGGTCAGAGCACGACGTCCGCGGCGTCATCGACCTGGTCGACATGAAGGCCTACGAGTACGCCGACGCCGGCCGTGACGGGTGCAGCGAAATTCCGATCCCCGACGACGTGCGAACGCAGGCCGAGGAGTACCGCGAGAAGCTCATGGACGAGGTCGCCGAGAACTCGGACGCGCTGATGGAGCGCTACCTCGAGGGCGAGGAGATCGCGCACGACGAGATCGTGCAGGCGCTGGAGCACGGGGTGGAGGAGGGGCACCTGTTCCCGGTCACCTGCGGCATCGCGACCAAGAACCTGGCCACCAACCGGCTACTGGACGCGATCGTCGAGGACCTGCCATCGCCCGCGCAGACGGGCTCGCTGGACGCGGGCGACAAGCACCTCGATCCCTCGGAGGACGGGCAGACGGTCGCCTACGTCTTCAAGACGCTCGCGGACCCGTTCGCGGGGCGCATCAACTACTTCCGTGTCTTCCAGGGGGTCGTGTCGACTGACAACCAGCTTGTCAACTGCCGCACGCATCAGAAGGAGCGCATCGGCACGCTGCTGGTACCGCACGGGAAGGACACGCAGCAGGCGAACGACTTCGGCCCGGGCGACATCGGCGCCGTGGCCAAGCTCAAGGACACGCACACGGGCGACGTGCTCGGCTCCGAGGACGCTCAGGTTGACATCCCCACGCTGTCCACACCGGCGCCCGTGATGGCGTTCGCGATCGAGGCGAAGGCGAAGGGCGACGAGGACAAGATCGCCCAGGGGCTGCGCCAGCTCCAGGAGGAGGACCCGACGATCGACCTGCATCGCGACGAGGCCACCGGCGAGCAGATCGTGGCCGGCCTGACGCAGATCCACGTCGAGGTCGTGATCGGCCGCCTGAAGGAGCGCTTCAACGTCGAGGTCGAGCTCAAGCCGCCGCGGGTGCCGTACCTGGAGACGATCCGCAAGGGCGCAAAGGCGCATGCCCGCCACAAGAAGCAGACCGGCGGCCGCGGCCAGTTCGCCGACTGCCACATCGAGATCCAGCCGATCGAGGGCGGCGAGGGCTTCGAGTTCGTCAACGCGATCAAGGGCGGCGTCATCCCGGGCGGCTTCATCCCCGCGGTGGAGAAGGGCGTGCAGGAGTCGATGACGAGCGGAGTGATCGCCGGCTACCCGGTCAGGGGCGTCCGCGTGAAGCTCTTCGACGGCAAGTTCCACCCGGTCGACTCCTCCGAGCACGCGTTCAAGATCGCCGGCTCGATGGCGTTCAAGGACGCGATGCAGCAGGCCGGCCCGGTGCTGCTCGAGCCGATCATGCTCGTCACCCTGAACGTGCCGGACGACGCCGTGGGCGACGTCATCGGCGACCTGAACTCGCGCCGCGGGCGCCCGCTCGGCATGGAGCCGAAGGGCCACGTGACCGAGGTCAAGGCGGAGGTGCCGATGGCGGAGATGCTGAGCTACGCCCCCGACCTGCGCGCGATCACCGGCGGGCGTGCCGACTACACGATGGAGCTGGCGCGCTACGACGAGGTGCCCGGCCATCTGGCGGGCCAGGTCGTTTCCGCTGCAAACACGCAGGAAGAGCCGGTGAAAGCCTGATCTCAGGCAGCTAGGGCGCGGGGCTAGCATCGATGGCGGATGCGTTCCGCCCCGAAACGAGAGCTGAAGACCGACGAGGAGCCTGTTGCCTGCGACATCTGCGGGCGCACGATCCTGAAGGGCGAGCGCACCGAGCCGTTCCTTGCTCCCGGAGGGCGCCGCAAGACGGTCTGCGAGCTGTGCATCCCGCGCGCCGACCACGAGGGCTGGATCCGCGAGTCGGCCCGCAACGACCTGCCCGCCGCGCGCTCGCGCCCACAGCAGCGGCGCTCGCTCGTCGGGCGCCTGCGCGGGCGGCTCGAGGCCGAGCACGATGGCGCCGCCGGCGCGGCAGACGCCGAGCCCGAGCCGCAATGGGACGGCGACGCCGGCGACGCCGCTCCGCCGCGAGCGGAGCGCCCCGCTCGCCCGGCTCCCGAGGCCCGGCCCTCGCGCCGCCACGAGGCGCGCCACATCCGTGCGGTGCCCACGACGGCCGAGGTCAAGGTGGAGCGCGCACTCGAGCTGTTCAACGCCTCCGATCATCCGCGCACGATCGCCGGCATCGCGCGCACCCTCGGCGCGCCCAGCGTGCACGCCAGCCCCGCCGACGGAGCCCCGAGCGAGGTCACGGTCGTGGTCGCATGGGAGCTGTCGTGGTATCGCTACCGCGCCGACCTCGGCGACGCCGGCGAGCCGATCCTGCTGGTGGAGAAAGGCGACGAGCTGTCCGAGCTCGAGGAGCCGTTGCAAGTCTGGAACGCGGTTGCAGACGAGAACGGCCGACTCGCCGCGATGTAGTCTCCGCGATCGATGATCTACTGCGTCGTGCCAGAGCCCTTGGCCGACGAGCTCTACGAAAAGCTCGTCGCTTACTACAAGGACGATCCGAACGTGAAGGTCATCATCGACCGTCGTTCAAAGGATCGCCGCAAGGAGTACGACCGCCGCAACGAGCGCCGCGGCGATGCCGCCGAGATCGTCGAGGACGACAAGCTGCCACGCCGCACGGTGCGCGACCGCCGGAACCGTCGCGCGGCCGGAAGCTTCCCGCCGATGCGCGGGGACTGATCCGCTGAAGGTCACGATTCACGTCGACGGGGGCTCGCGCGGCAACCCGGGGCCCGCAGCCGCGGCCGCGGTGGCCACGGGCGAGGATGGCGCGCCGCTGGCCGAGCGCAACCGCTACATCGGCGAGACCACCAACAACGTCGCCGAGTACGAGGGTGTGCTGCTGGCGCTCGAGCTGGCACGCGAGCTCGGAGCGAGTGACGTCGAGGTGGTCAACGACTCGGAGCTGGTGGCGCGCCAGATCGGGGGCCAGTATCGCGTCAAGCAGGAGCACCTGAAGCCGCTGCACCAGAAGGTCATGACGGCGCTGCGCGACTTCGACGCCTGGCAGGTTCGCTCGGTGCGCCGCGAGCAGAACGTGCGCGCCGACGAGCTGGTCAACCAGGCACTCGACGCCCGCTGACCATCCGCCGTACCACCAGCGGCGCCAGCAGAACCATCACGAACAGCCGCAGCGTCTGAACGGCGATCACGAACGTGGTGTCGGCGCCGGTCCCGAACGCCGCGGCGAGCACGGCGTAGAGGCCGCCGGGAGTGGTGGCCAGGTACGCGTCGAGCAGGCTCGCGTCGGTGGTCAGGTGCAGCAGCTCCGCCAGGCCGAAGCAGGCCACGAGCAGGCCGGCGACGCACGCGAGCGTGGGCAGCAGCAGCCGCCCGGCGGCGCGCACCATCGCCGGCGTGAAGCGGAGCCCGACCTGGAGCCCGATGGCCGCGAACGCCGGCTCGCGCAGCAGCGCCGGCACCTGGAAGCTGCCGAGCGTCAGGGTCAGCACAGCAGCGATGACCATCGGCCCGAGCAGCGAGCCGGCCGGCACCCGCGTGATCACGGCTGCGGCCGCGCCGAGGCCGAGTGCCGCCAGCATCAGCGCCCAGTCGCGGGCGCTCCCGATCACCGGTGCCCCGGCCGGTGAGCCGCCGTGGTCCGGGCCGTGCGGGTGCGAGAACGCGACCGCGACCAGCAATGGTGTGAGCACCACGACCACGAGCACGCGCAGGTACTGCATGATCGCCACGAGCCGGTCGTCGGCACCGAGCTCGTCCGCCATGCCGACGATGCCCGATGCCCCGCCGGCGATCATCCCGAGCGCGGCCGTCGGAGGGTCGAGCCCGGTTGTCCTCACGAGCACCCAGCCGCACGCCAGGCTGAGCGCGAGCGTGCCGGCGCTGACGCTGGTCACCGGCAGCCATGCCGACGCAACCGCGTTCAGCGACGAGGACTGGACGTAGACGCCCAGGCTGGCACCGGTGACCGCCTGCGCCAGGCGGAAGACGGCGGGCGGCACCTCCGGCATGCGCGGCGGCGAGAGCGCGGCTGCCAGGCCCACGAGCAATGCCGCGAACAGCGATGGCGAGGGCAGCCCCGCCTTGTCGAGCGCGACGGCCGCCAGGGCGGTAGCGGCCGCCAGGCCGAGCCATCGCAGCAGGAAGCGCACGCCGCGAGGCTAGGAGGTGCCCACGCAGCGCCCGTGGCTATCGTCGGGCGCATGAGCCTCGTACGCACCTGCGCGCTGCTCGGCGCGCTGCTCCTGATCCCCGCCTCCGCCGCTGAGGCCAAGGCCAAGCCGGCAACGGTGCGCGTGATGACGCGCAACGTCTACCTGGGCGCCGACCTCGGCCCGGGTATGAACGCGCAGAACCTCCAGGGCCTCGTGGACGGCGCGGGGCAGATCCTGAACCAGGTCGACGCGAACAAGTTCCAGGTGCGCGCACGCGGGCTCGCGAACGAGATCCTGGCGACCAAGCCCGACCTCGTCGGCCTCCAGGAGGCTGCGCTCTGGCGGACCGAGCCATGCGACAAGAACCCGTTGCCGCCGGCGGCGGCGACCGTTCGCTACGACTACGTGAAGCTCATCCTCGACAACCTGAACAAGCACGGGAAGATCTACTCGCTGGCGGTGGCCAAGCCGGAGTTCGACTTCGAGGTGTGGGCGAACACCGACGGCAACGAGCAGACCGCGGGCCCGGGCTGCCCGATGGGCTCCGAGATCAACGCGCGCCTGACGATGCGCGACGCGATCCTCGTGCGCCGCGGCGTGAAGACCGCGAACCCGAGGAGCGGGACCTTCAAGACGCTGCGCCAGGTCAAGCCCGCAGGCGTGAAGATCGACATCACGCGTGGCTGGGCCTCCATCGACGCCACCGTTCAGAAGCACCGCTTCCACTTCGTCGACACCCACCTCGAGGCGTTCGACAACAGCGCGCTGAACGACACGAACCAGGGCACCAGCGTGACCAACGGCAAGGTGCGCGAGGCTCAGGCGAAGGAGCTCGTCGCCAGCGGCGGCCCGGCTCGCAGCAAGCTGCCGGTGATCCTCGTCGGCGACATGAACTCCGACGTCCGCACGAAGGTCAAGCCAGGTGACGAGCTGGCCTACCGCGCCCTGCTGGACGCCAAGTTCGCCGAGCGCAGCGTGTCGAAGCCGCTCAACTGCTGCCTGAACGCCGACGTGCTGTCGAGCACGGGCGGCGCCAAGGCCAAGGACTTCGACCACAAGGTCGACCACATCATGACGAGCACGCCGCAGCGCATCACGCTGCGCACCGGAACCGTGACCGGGCTGAAGCCGCAGTCGGGCTTCTGGGACTCCGATCACGCCGGGCTCGTGAGCACGCTGCGCGTGGAGTGACGCGTGGCCGTCTGCATCGGATCAGACCTCGGCAAGGACATCGCCGGCGAGCCGCTGCTGCGCGGCGTCTCGTTCAAGGTCGAGCGCCGTGACCGGCTGACCCTGTCCGGGCGCAACGGCTCGGGCAAGACGACTCTGCTGCGGATGATCGCGGGGGAGACGGGCATCGATTCCGGCGAGCTGGTGCTTGCGAAGGGAACGCGCGTGGCCCTTCACGACCAGCGCCCGCCGCGCGAGCGCCGCCTGACCCTGCGCGACTACGTGCTCTCGGGCAGCGCCGACCTGGTGGCGCTCGAGCAGGAGCTGACGCGGCTGGAGCAGGCGATGGCGGACGGCGACCACGAGCAGCAGACCCTCGACGCCTACGCGCGGGCGCAGGCGCGGCTGGAGCATGCCGGCGGCTACACGTGGCGCGAGCGCGCGATGGCCGTCGTACGCGGGCTCGGCTTCGTCGAGGCGGACCTCGATCGGATGCTGGCGACCTTCTCCGGCGGCGAGCTGACCAGGGCCTCGCTCGCGCGCACGCTCGCCGGTGACCCCGACCTGCTGCTGCTGGACGAGCCGACCAACCATCTGGACATCGAGTCGCTGGAGTGGCTGGAGGGGCGCCTGACGACGATCGACGCAGCGGTCATCCTCGTGGCCCACGATCGCTGGTTCCTCGAGGCAGTCGGCACCGCCGTGCTGGAGCTTGAGGCCGGCCGCTCGCGCTTCTTCAAGGGCCCGTGGCACGCGTGGCGCAAGGAGCAGGCGGCGCGCGAGCTGGCGCTGGGCCGCGCGATCGAGCGCCAGCAGGCGGAGATCGAGCGGCTGGAGCGCTTTGTCACGCGCTTCCGCGCCGGGACGCGCTCGCGCCAGGCGCAGGCGCGCCAGAAGCGGCTCGACAAGATGGACCGGGTCGGGCGCGACCCGGCCGACGGCAAGGCGCTGGGCTTCGCGTTCGAGAAGACCACGCGCGCAGGTCGCACGATCCTGGAGCTGGAGCACGCCACCGTCAGCGCCGGCGAAAAGCTGCTGCTGGACGACGCCGGCATGTGGATCGAGCGCGGCGAGCACGTGGCGCTGGTGGGCCCGAACGGCGCGGGCAAGACCACGCTGGTGGAGATCCTGGCGGGCTCGGGCGAGCTCACGCGCGGCAAGCTGCGGCGCGGCCACAACGTGGCAGTCGGCTACCTGTCCCAGCACGCCGAGGAGCTGGGCAACCAGGGGACCGTGCTCGAGGCCGCGCAGCGGGCCACCGGCCTGACGCCGAACAAGACCCGCGCCCTGCTCGGGCGCTTCCTGTTCTCCGGCGAGGAGGCCGAGAAGCCGCTGGAGGGCCTGAGCGGCGGCGAGCGGCGCCGCCTGTCGCTCGCGATCCTCGTCTCGAGCGGCGCCAACTTCCTCGTCATCGACGAGCCCACCAACCATCTTGACCTGGAGAGCCGCGAGGCGCTCGAGGACGCCCTGCTCGCCTTCGACGGCACGCTGCTGCTGGTCTCCCACGACCGCGCGCTGCTGGATGCCGTCGGCACACGCACGCTCTCGATCGAGGAGCGCAAGCTGGAGAGCCACCTCGGCGGCTGGGCCGACTATGTGCGGGTGCGCGACGAGCGCAGGGCCGCCGCCGCGCCCGCGCCGGCCGCTGCGAAGGAAAAAAAGGCCAAGCCGCGCGAGGAGCCACCGGTCTCGAAAAACCGCGCGAAGCGCATCTCGGCGCTGGAACGTGAGGTCGCGCAGGCCGAGGCCGGGCTGGCGAGGATCGAGGACGAGCTGGCCGATCCCTCCGCCTGGGCCTCGCCGACGGGCGCGGAGCGGTCCTCCCAGCGCCACACCGAGGCGAAGCGGCGAATCGAGTCGCTCTACGAGGAGCTGTTGGCGCTCTCGGACGAGTAGGGCAGCTCGCCCTCCAGCCGCAGTGGCAGCCCGAACTGCGCGAACAGCTGCTCCGCGAACGGCGGGATCCAGTGGTGCAGGGCGGTGATCCGGCCGCCCGAGGTCTCGATCACCTGAAGCGCCCACGGCTCACGCGTGCCGTCCCCGGCCGGCTTGTACTGGGCGAAGGCGGCGCAGCCGTTGGCGCGTGTGAATTCCCGGTCGCCGGCGTGCGCCCTCTTGCCGAAGGCGACGCGATCCTCTGGCTCGCGCACCGGCTCGATGAGCACCACGAGCGAATCGCAGATCTCGAGCACCGGCTCGAGATCTGACTGGTGGTACAGGCGGAGGCAGTCGTCGACCACCCCACAGGCCGGTGAGCAGGCCTGGTGCGAAGGGGACGGCCTCAGCCAGTCGCGCCAGGATAAATGCACGGGACCCCGGAACGACGCTCGGTTTCCTGTGCCGTCGATGACAATCAGCTTGCGACCTTCGGGAGAACGCGGAAGGCCGGCCTCGTCCGTATCACTACAGCTGCCTGGCGCTCGCCCCTGACCCGCCCAGGCCAAGTCGGCCCGTCGTGTTCGCGTTGCCCCTGCGCACCGGCGAAGAATGCCTAACTCCCTCGTTGGGCTTGAAGCGCTCGCGTGCCCGGACAGCGCAAGGCGTCAGAGTCACGAGCTTGCCGCGTTGCTCGAGCGGGCGCGGCGCAGTTGTGAAGGCGGCTGACTACTTGCGGGAATCAGCACGCGTCGACCAGACCGACTCAGACTGTCCCAAAAGGGACCAGTACTCGCATCTTGGAAGCAGACTGGACCAGCCGGCCCCAATGGTGAGGCATTCGGATCGCGCAGCCAACGGATGTCCGATTGTGCCGGAGCGCGACGGCGACTAGGGTCGGCCTTGCGGCGACTTGCCATCCCGACGAAGTACGAGGTTCGAATGGACTGCTCCGGAGACTCGTCCCCAACGCGCGGCGCGATGAGAAGAGGGATCGCGCGAACCCTGACACTCGTCTGTGCGGTAGGTGTCCTGGCCCTCGCCGCGCCTGGTGCTGCGAGCGCCGCGTGCTACACCGGCGCCGGCGCGTACCCATACCCGAACTACAACAACGGCGGCTTCTACAACTTGCCGGACTGCCGTACCGCCGCCGCCGTTGCGCGCCAGGATGGCGCCACCGGATCCGATCCGAACATGCGCTTCGGCCTTACGACTGGAACGTGAACAGCACCTACGGTCGCAAGATCTGGCCGTTGCTTGACAGCTTCCAGCGCACCATCATCTACCTCGAGCGCACCAGCACGCAGTGGCAGCTGCGCACCTCGCCGAGCGCCGCACCGGTGGCAGCCTGGACCAAAGCCAACAACGTGGACTCGGTTGTGGTGCAAGGCAAGGGCTGCATGGATGATCCGAACTACAACGACAGCCGCGTACTAGTTGCCTTCGAGCCGCCGAACCACGACGCCAACTGGCGTGTTAGAGGACATGTGCTGGCCAGTGCGCTCCCATCGTCGGTCGTAGACAGTCAGGGCCGCGGCCCCCGCGACCCCGTGTACAGCACCGGTTGCGGCGGCACAGCCTCGGCTGGAGCTCACACCGTGGCTACCGGCAACTTCACTCCCTTCACACCGAGCGAGAGCTTTGTCGGCACCGACGCGGTAGTGCGGTCGTACTACACCTGGAACTACCGGCCAAACTTCGGCAACGCGATGTACGTCGCTTACAACACCACTGGCATCTACGCCGGGGGAACGGTGCGCGCGATCATCAAGGCTGGCGCTGACACCGCCCAGATCATGGACTACTTCGGGTACTGCGACCCCAACGTCCCCTCCGGTCAAAACAAGCCGATGGGCTGGTGGTACGCCAACCTGCATCCGAACAACCAAGCGGCGCTGTCCCGTGTGTATGGGTGGGTGCCGGTGCGTGCGTGCTGAGACGTCGCGCTCTGCTCTGGGCGTTGGCGCTTGCCGTCGGCGCGTGGTCGGCTGCACCGGCAGACGCCGACCTCGCCATCCGCGAGAGCTTCGGCTCGGCTGGCACGGCGCCCGGGCAGTTCAAGCTCCCGTACGGCGTGGCACTCGACGGCGCCGGCAACGTACTGGTGGCGGATAGCGATAACGGCCGGGTGCAGCTGATGTCGGCGACTGGCGACCCGCTGGCTGCTTGGGGCAGTGACGGGCCGGGGCCGGGCCACTTCGTCAGGCCGCGCGACGTCGCGGTCTCGCCGATCAGCGGTGACATCTACGTGGCTGACACCGATTCAAACGAGGTCGAGCAGTACGACGCGCAGCGCCAGCTGATCCGCGTATGGGGCGGGTTCGGCAGCAAGCCCGGGCGATTCTCGCTGCCGACAGCCATCGCCATTGACCGCGCGGCCTCCGTATATGTGGCCGACCGACTCAACGACCGCGTGCAGAAGTTCAGCGCGAGCGGCCGCCTGTTGCGGGTGATCAAGATGGCCGGCGGCGCGGTCCTGCATGAGCCCACCGGCGTGGCGGTTGATGCGGCCGGCAACCTCTACGTCGTCGCGGAAGGCGATACGTGGGTGCATAAGTTCTCCCCAAGCGGCCGGTTCTTGACGGAGTGGGGGCCGGCCGGGGTGCGCAATCGGCTCGGCGGCGCCGGCGGGCTGCGCGATCCGTTCGGGATTGCGGTCGATCCCTGGCAGCGAGTCTGGGTGGCTGACTTGGATGACGCGCGCCTTCAGGTCTTTGCGCCTGACGGCAACTACGCCGGCAGCTGGCCGGGGACAGATCGACCTCGCGTCTTCCAAGGTCCTTACGGACTCGCCATTGACTGTCACGGCAGCCTCTACGTAAGCGACAAGTTCCGGGCGCAGATCACGGTGCTCGATCAGAGCCCCGCCGCCACCAGCTGCCGCCAGGCAGCCAGCGCGGCGCCGGCGCTTCCCGCTAATCCGGCCGCCCCGCCACTGCTCCGCATCCTGGCCGTGCGGGCGACACAGAAGGAGGTGCGCGTGCGGGCGGCATGCGCAGCGCGCTGCCGGCTGCTGGCCTTCGCGCGCTTCGACCCGAAGGGGCGAACGACGCCCACGGTGATGCGGCGGCTGCCGGTTGGTGGGGCCGCAACGTTCAGACTCCGAGTTCCTGCCGCGGTCGCGAGGCGACCCAGACTCCCGAGCGGCAAGGCCGTCGTGTGGGCTATTGGCGCAACGGGCAACGCCGCGGTAATCGGCCGGCCCCTGAGCGAACCGCATGACGAGGCCGGCGAAGCTACGGGCTGAGACGCGCTGCCGCCGGTGGGTCAGCTCGCGACCCGCAACGGGCGCAGCGCCCGAGGACGCAGGCGTCCGTCGCTCGACCCAAAGACGACCTCACTACGTGCTGGTCGACGACGTCGATGAGGCCCTGTGCGCGAAGCGCGTGCAATGCGGCGCCGACATCGTCGTAGGACTCTCCCAGCTCCGTCACGAGCTCGATCGTGCCGCGCGTCTGACCACCCGCCAAGGCTTCGATCTTCTCGGACCGCTACGCAATGGTGTTGCGCAGATGCTTCGGAAACGCTTCCAGCGCCGGAGAGGTTCCCGGCCTCCGAGGACATTTTAGGCCCCGAGCCTAAGCCCACTCTGAGGCCGCGGGAAGCCCTCTGATCACTTCGGTATCGGATCGGCCCGCAGGGATCACAACACCGGCCGAAGTGCGTGCCTTGGTCCAGTTGCGGCGCGCGCAAGGTGCGCGGGAAGCGGCGCGAAACGGCCTACCGTTCGATGGTGAACAGCTCAACTGAACGTCACTAACCGCATCCATCCGCGCGCCGCCTGCTCTTCGGGAAGCGCGAGCATCGGCCGCCCGCGTCGGGCGACCCTCAGCGCCGCGCCCTCGAGCAAGCATTCGTCTTGGCTGAGGAACGTCGCGAGCTCGGGGCTCCGACGCCACAGATGCTCTCGATCGGCTGGTGGCGCCGGGCGCTCAAGCTCGACGAGCCCATCGGCTAATGAAACGGCTCAGGCCGCGAGCTGCTCGTCCCAGTCCCAGCCGTAGCCGTACGCCGGCTCTTCCATGAAGGAGAGGTCGTCGAGGTTCTTCGGCCAAGTGTCAGGCGCCTTTGCAATGCGCCCGCGCTCGGCACGCTCGTGCCGGACCCGCTGCAGAGCGCAGGGCCGCCGCCGCGCCCGCGCCGGCCGCCGCGAAGGAAAAAAAGGCCAAGCCGCGCGAGGAGCCACCGGTCTCGAAAAACCGCGCGAAGCGCATCTCGGCGCTGGAACGTGAGGTCGCGCAGGCCGAGGCCGGGCTCGCGAAGATCGAGGACGAGCTCGCCGATCCCTCGGCGTGGGCCTCGCCGACGGGCGCGGAGCGGTCCTCCCAGCGCCACACCGAGGCCAAGCGGCGAATCGAGTCGCTCTACGAGGAGCTCTTGGCGCTCTCGGACGAGTAGGGCAGCTCGCCCTCCAGCCGCAGCGGCAGCCCGAACTGCGCGAACAGCTGCTCCGCGAACGGCGGGATCCAGTGGTGCAGGGCGGTGATCCGGCCGCCCGAGGTCTCGATCACCTGAAGCGCCCACGGCTCACGCGTGCCGTCCCCGGCCGGCTTGTACTGGGCGAACGCGGCACAGCCGTTGGCGCGCGTGGCGATCATCCGCGAGTCGTCACAGCCGGCGCCCTGGCCCACGTACCAGCGCGCGATGTCGGCGCTGCCGCGCAGCCAGAGGTCGAACGGCGGCATCGAGAACTCGGCGTCGTCGGCGATCAGCGACACCAGCGCGTCGATGTCGTAGCGCTCGAAGTAGTCGACGTAGCGGTCGAGCAGCTCCTGATCGCCGCTCTCGACCTTCGCGGGCCCGCTCGCGTCGAGGTCCAGCTTGTCGACGGTCGCGCGCGCCCGCTGGAGCGCGCTGTTCACGGACGCCACCGTCATACCGAGCAGCTCCGCCACCTCGGTCGCCTGCCAGCGCAGCACCTCGCGCAGGATCAGCACGGCGCGCTGGCGCGCGGGCAGGTGCTGGAGCGCCGCCACGAACGCCAAGCGCAGCGTCTCGCGCTGGGCCGCGAGCTCGGCGGGGTCGCCGTCCTCGGGCAGGGCCGCGGCGTCTGCGATCGGCAGGATCCAGGTGCTCTCGGTCAGCGGCGCCCCGAGGGTGGTCTCCGGGGTCGACGACGGGCCCATGTCCATCGGGCGCGCCCGCCGCTGTGGCCCCTGGAGCATGTCGAGGCATACATTGGTGGCGATCCGGTAGAGCCACGAGCGCAGGCTCGAGCGGCCTTCGAACGAGTCGAGGTTCTTCCAGGCCCTCACGAACGTTTCCTGGACCGCGTCCTCGGCCTCGAAGCCCGACCCGAGCATGCGGTAGCAATAACCGGTCAGCTCGCGCCGGTAGGACTCCAGCTCGCTTTCGAGGGCGGGGGTGACATCGGTGCCGGCGGCCATTCATCTCATGCTAGGCACCGATGAGAATTGCGTCCCGGCGGCGTCTTATCTCGATGGCCAAGACTGGCTTCGAACGGCGCCTGATCCGCTTTCCGAGCGCCTCCGAGCGTCCCTACGTCGAGTCCGAGTGGGAGGACGAGCTCGTGATCGTCATCTGCGGAACGCTCGAGCTGGAGGGGGTGAGCGGCCGCCGCTGGCGCTTCGAGCGCGGCGCGATCATCTGGCTGTCCGACCTCCCGCTACGGTCGATGCACAACCCAACCGACGGAACAACCGTCCTGATGGCCGTGTCGCGGCCGATGAGTTCGCGGCCGGTAGTGAGTCCTATCTGACATGAACGAAAGCAATCGCTGGAAGGCCCTGATCGTGCTCTGCACGGGGATGTTGATGATCGTGCTCGACGCAACCGTCGTGAACGTTGCGCTGCCCTCGATCCAGGACGACCTGGGCTTCGCGCAGTCGAGCCTGGCCTGGGTGGTGAACGCCTACCTGATCGCGTTCGGCGGCCTGCTGCTGCTGGCCGGGCGCCTCGGGGACCTGATCTCGCGCCGCGGGATGTTCCTCGCCGGGCTGGCCGTGTTCACCACGGCGTCGCTCATGTGCGGCGTCTCGCAGAGCCAGGGCATGCTCGTGGCCGCGCGCTTCGTCCAGGGAGTCGGCGGCGCGATGACCTCCGCGGTCGTGCTCGGGATGATCTTCACGATGTTCCCGGAGCCGCGCGAGCAGGCGAAGGCGATGGGCGTGTTCAGCTTCGTCGCCTCGGGCGGCGGCTCGGTCGGCCTGATCGCCGGCGGTGTCCTGACGGACGCCATCAACTGGCACTGGATCTTCTTCATCAACATCCCGATCGGGATCGCGACGGCGTTCTTCGCGCTGCGCTACGTCGTGGCCGACCGCGGCGAGGGCTTCGGCCGGGGCGCGGACGCGCTGGGCGCCACGCTCGTCACGTCGGCGCTGATGCTGCTCGTGTACACCATCGTCAAGCCGGCGGCCGACGACGGCTGGGGGCCGGCACCACGCTCGCGTGCGGCGCCGGGGCGATCGCGCTGCTGGTGGCATTCATCGTGCGCGAGGCGACCGCCGCCAACCCGCTGATCCCGCTGCGCATCTTCCGCTCGCGCACGGTCGCGGCGTCGAATGCGATCCAGGGGCTGCTCGTGGCCGGCATGTTCGGCACGTTCTTCATGGGGTCGCTCTACCTCCAGCGCATCCTCCACTACTCGCCGCTCGAGATCGGGCTCGCGTTCCTGCCGCTGACCCTGGTCATGGGCACGCTGTCGCTGCGCTACTCGGAGCGGCTGATCATGCGCTTCGGGCCACGCCGCACATTGGTGCCCGGCATGAGCCTGGTGCTGATCGGGCTGCTGCTGTTCGCGCGCACGCCGGTCGACGGCAACTACCTGGTCGACCTGTTCCCGATCATGCCGCTGATCGGCGCCGGCTTCGCGATCTCGGGTCCCTCGCTCGTCACGCTCGCGATGTCGGGCGCGACGCAGGAGGACGCCGGGCTCGCGTCAGGGCTGATCAACACCACCACGCAGGTCGGCGGCGCGCTCGGGCTGGCCGTGCTGGCCACGCTGGCGGGCACGCGCACGAGCAAGCTGTCCGATGCCGGCCACTCGGTGGCGTCATCGCTGAACGGCGGCTACCACCTTGGCTACCTGCTGGCGGCTGGGCTCACCGTCGTCGCGCTCTTGATTGCCGCGCTCGTCCTGCGCCCGCAGCGCGAGCACGCGCCAGCCTCCGAGCCTGCGTACGCGGAGGCCGCGTAGCCCGCATGGAGCAGACCGGCTCGGCCATCAGCGTTCGCGGCTTCGTCAAGCGCTTCGGCGCGCTGACGGCCGTTGACGGGCTCGACCTCGACGTGCCGTTCGGTCGCTGCGTCGGCCTGCTCGGCCCGAATGGCGCCGGCAAGTCGACCACGATGAAGGCGCTGACCGCGCAGGTGATCGGCGACGAGGGCGAGATCGACGTCCTGGGCTACCGGTTGCCCGGCGACTCGAAGCAGGCGCGCGCGGAGATGGGCGTCGTGCCGCAGCTCGACAACCTCGACGTCTCGCTGACGGTCGAGCAGAACCTGCTCGTGTTCGCGCACCTCTACCGCGTCGGCGCAGGGCGGCGCAAGGCTGCGATCGACCGCGCGCTCGGGATCGCCAACCTGACCGACCGTCGCGGCGCGAAGGTGGACGAGCTGAGCGGCGGCATGCGGCGCCGGCTCCTGATCGCCCGCGCGCTGCTGCACGAGCCGCGCCTGATCCTGCTCGACGAGCCCACCGTCGGGCTCGACCCGCAGGTGCGCCAGGAGCTCTGGGCGCTGATCGACCGGATGCGCTCGGAGGGTGTCTCGATCCTGATGAGCACGCACTACATCGAGGAGGCCGAGCGCCTCTGCGACAGCGTCACGATCATGTCGCACGGCAAGGCCGTGGCGGTCGGCCCGCCGCGCGAGCTGATCGACAAGCACGCCGGCAGCCAGGCCATCGAGGTCTACGGCTCGCCGACGCGCCTGGTCGAGGTCGAGACCGAGGCGCGCGGGCGCGGCTGGAGCACGCGCCGCACCGGCACGTCGATCGCCATTCTCGGTGGCAACGGCGACGTGCAGTTCGAGGGCGAGCGCCGGATCACCAACCTGGAGGACGTCTTCGTCCTGCTCACGGGGGAGGAGATCTCCTGATGGCCGCCTCGGTTGCTGCAGCTCCGCGCAGGCGCCTGCACCGGCTCGAGCGCGCCGCGCTCCAGGGCGTGCTCATGCGCGAGGTCGTCAACTTCTCGTCGTTCTGGCGCTCGTCGACGTTCTCGTCGACCGTCGACCCGACGATCTACCTGCTGGCGTTCGGCTTTGGCTTCGGAACGCTTGTCAAGCACGTTGCAGGCCACAACTACATCGACTTCGTCGGCACCGGCATCGTCGCGACGACCGTGCTCTTCTCGGGCGCCTTCACGGCCATGTACGGCACGTTCATCAAGTACCAGTTCCAGCACACCTACGACGCCATCCTGGCCGCGCCGGTCGACACCGAGGAGCTGGTCACGGGCGAGGCGCTCTGGATCGGCGCGCGCACGGGCATCTACGGCTGCGTGCCGATGCTGGTGGCGATGGTGTTCGGCCTCAACCCGAGCTTCGGCATGCTGCTCGTGCCGTTCATCGCCGGCATCGCGGGCTACGGCTGGGCCAGCTTCGGGATCTTCGTGGCGTCGCGCTCACGCGCGATCGAGAGCTTCTCCTACTGGCAGAGCGGGCTGCTGACGCCGCTGTTCCTGGTCGCGGGCACGTTCTTCCCGCTGAGCGGGTTGCCGCACTGGGCCCAGATCGCGGGCAACTTCAACCCGCTGTTCCACTGCGTGGAGCTGGTGCGCCACGCGTCGTTCGGGTTCAAGGGCTGGGTCGACATCGGGCACCTGGCGTTCCTGGTCGGCTTCGCCTTCGTCTGCTGGCGGTTGGCGGTGCACTACATGGAGAAGCGCCTGATCGCCTAGCCCTAGTCCGGGCGGATGACGAACACGACCTCGTCCACGTAGCACCAGCTCCAGTCCTCGTCCGGCTGTGCCGAGCGGATGATCGGGTGCTGCGTCGCGTGGTAGTGGGCGGTCGCGTGGCGGTTCGGCGAGTCGTCGCAGCAGCCGATGTGCCCGCACTCCTGACACATGCGCAGGTGGACCCAGCGGCCCCCGATCGCGAGGCAGTCCTCGCAGCCCGGGATGTCGCCGGGCAGCTCGACGAACTGAACCTGGTCGAGGTGCGAGCAGGTGGCCATGAGGTGATTCTGGCGCACGCTGGGTGGCCGATTGGGATTAGGGTTCGCCGCGATGGGATTCATCCAGCCGTCGCCACCACCGTTCGATCTGGCCGAATGGCGAGCGAAGCCCTACCTGACGCGGCGGCGGCTCAACTGCGAGGACTGGGCAGTGAACGGCTTCGCGCCGCCCGGAGCGGTCTATCTGCTCTACGTGATCAAGCTCGTGCTGTTCCTGTTCCTCGCGGCGCTCGTGATCTCCGTGTCCACGCCGGGAGTAGGAGGGCTCGGCGACATCCGGCACTGGTGGACCGAGCCGATCGTGTTCCAGAAGCTCGTCGTGTGGACCTCGCTGTGGGAGGTCATCGGCCTGGGGTCGGGCTCGATGCAGCTGGCGGCGCGCTACGGGCCGATCATCGGCGGCGCGCTCTACTGGCTGCGGCCCGGCACCGTGCGGCTGCCGCCGTGGCCTGATCGGGTCCCGCTCACACGTGGCAGCCGGCGGACGCTGTTCGACGTCCTCCTGTACGCGGCGTTGATCGTGCTCGCGATTCACCTGTTGATCGCGAACGGCCATGACGGCCTGATGAGCCGTGGCTGGATCGGCGCACTGCTTGGCGTCTGGGCGCTGCTGGGGCTGCGCGACAAGGTGCCGTTCCTGGCGGCGCGCCCCGAGATCTACGGCTTCTTCCTGCTCGTGTCGCTGTTCCCGGCGCACAACATCCTGATCGGCTGGCAGTTCGTCATGTTCTTCATCTGGTGGGGCGCGGCCTCGTCGAAGCTCAACCGGCACTTCCCCTACGTGATCGCCGTGATGGTCTCGAACACGCCCTGGAACCGCTCGCGCAAGTCGAAGGCGAAGCTCTATGCGAACTACCCCGCGGACATGCGCCCCGGGCGCCCGGCCGCAATCGGAGCGCACCTGGGGACAGCCGTCGAGTTCGGACTGCCGCTGGTCCTGATGCTCACCCACAAGGGCACGCTCGGCACGATCGCGCTCGTGGGGATGATCCTGTTCCACGCGCACATCACCTCGACGTTCGCCCTCGGGGTGCCGCTCGAGTGGAACCTGTTCATGATCTTCTCGCTGCTGTTCAACTTCGGGCACTACGGCGACGTGCCGCTGTCGAACCTCGACAACCCGCTGCTGATCGCGCTGCTCGCGATCGGCGGGGTGGTCATCCCGGTGCTCGGCAACCTGTTCCCGGACAAGATCTCGTTCCTGCCGTCGATGCGCTACTACGCCGGCAACTGGGCCACGAGCGTGTGGCTGTTCCGCAAGGACACCGAGGCCGAGCGCAAGCTGGACGAGCGCGTGTTCAAGACCGCGCGGATCACGGTCGAGCAGCTGGCCAAGCTCTACGGGCGCGAGATGGCCGAGTACTTCATGGACAAGGCGCTTGCCTTCCGCTCGATGCACACGCACGGGCGGGCGCTGAACGCACTGACGGCGCGCGCGGTGGACGACGTCGAGGCGTACGACATCCGCGAGGGCGAGTTGGTCGCGGGCGTGGTGGCCGGCTGGAACTTCGGCGACGGGCACTTCCACCACCACCAGCTGCTCGAGGCGATCCAGGAGCAGGCCGGGTTCGAGCCCGGCGACGTGCGCGTGGTCGCCCTGGAGTCGCAGCCGTTCCACATCCCTCGCCAGCGCTACCGCATCCTCGACGCGGCCACCGGGCTGGTCGAGGAGGGCTGGGTCGACGTGGCCGAGATGGTCAAGCGCGGTCCCTGGATCGAGGAGTCGTTCGACTTCCCCGTCGAGATCCTGAGCTCCGGGGCTCCCACGACCGCGTGACGAGCGCCATCATCGTCGGGTCGGGGCCGAACGGGCTCGCTTGTGCTGCCGCGCTCGCACGCGAGGGCGTTGCCGTGACCGTGCTGGAGGCTGCGCCGACGATCGGCGGCGGCACGCGCACCGAGGAGCTGACGCTGCCGGGGCTGCTGCACGACGTCTGCTCGGCGGTGCATCCGATGGCGGTCGGCTCGCCGTTCCTGAACTCGCTCGGCCTCGAGCGCCACGGGCTCGAGTGGTGCTGGCCGGAGGTCGACTGCGCGCATCCGCTCGACGACGGCAGCGCGGGGGTGATGCTGCGCTCGCTCGAGGAGACCGCGCGCGGCCTCGGCGACGACGGCCGCGCATGGCGCTGGGTGTTCGAGCCGTCGAAGTCGTTCGAGGCGCTCACCGAGGACCTGTTCCGGCCCGTGCTGCACGTGCCGCGCCATCCGCTTCGGCTGGCCCGCTTCGGGCTGCCGGCTGCAACGCCGGCCACGGTGCTGGCGCGCAAGTGGAAGACACCGCAGGCGCGGGCGCTGTTCGGCGGAGTGGCGGCTCATGCGCTGGCGCCGCTCAACCGCCCGATGAGCTCATCGGTGGGGATGGCGCTGATCTGCGCCTGCCATGCCTTCGGCTGGGCCGTGCCACGCGGCGGCTCGAGCGCGATCACGGACGCGCTGGCGGCGGTCGTGCGCGAGCACGGCGGCGTGATCGAGACGGGCGTCACGGTGAGCGCCCTGGCCGACCTGCCCGCCTCCGATGCCGTGATCTTCGACCTGGCACCGTCGCGGGTGGCCGACATCGCCGGCGATCGCCTGCCGGAGCGGGTCACCCGCGCCTACCGGCGCTGGCGCCACGGCCCGGCCGCGTTCAAGGTCGACTTCGCGGTCGAGGGCGGCGTCCCCTGGCGCAACGAGGCATGCCGCCGCGCCGGGACCGTGCACGTCGTGGGCGAGTTCGAGGAGGCTGTGGCCGTCGAGAGCGAGGTCAACCGCGGCAGGATGCCCGCACGTCCGTACGTGCTGCTGGCCCAACAGTACCTGGCCGACCCCACGCGCTCGGCCGGTGACGTGCATCCGGTCTGGTCCTACGCGCACGTGCCGAACGGCTACACGGGCGACGCGACCGAGGCCGTGATCGCGCAGATCGAGCGCTTCGCGCCAGGCTTCCGCGACCGCATCGTCGGGCAGTCCGTCAGGACGCCCGCTCAGATCGAGAGCGACAACGCCAACTTCATCGGCGGCGACATCGTCTGCGGCGCGAACACGCCGTGGCAGACCACGGTTCGCCCGCGCTTCTCCGCCGATCCCTACAGCACCGGGGCCGACGGCCTCTTCATCTGCTCCGCGGCGACCCCGCCGGGCGGCGGCGTGCACGGGATGAACGGCTACAACGCCGCGCAGTCGGTGCTGCGTGCCGTCCGCGGCTCTGACACCGCGTAAATTGTCGGCTGTGACCGAGCCGCTTCTTCTCATCCACGGGTTCACCGACACCGCCGGCACCTGGCGGTCGATCGTGCCGCTGCTCGAGCCCCATCACGAGCTCTTGATCCCGACGCTGGTCGGCCACCACGGCGGCCCGGCGCTGGCGGCCGGCGCGAGCGACCCGATGGCGGCGATGGCCGACGACCTGGAGCGCGTGCTGGACGAGGCGGGGCACGAGAAGGCACACGTGGCCGGCAACTCGCTGGGTGGCTGGCTCGCGTTCGAGATGGCGCATCGCGGGCGCGCGCTGAGCGTGGTCGCGCTCTCGCCGGCGATGGGCTGGGAGACGCCACTGCCGCCCGACCGCACGCGACTGCAGTTCCAGATGGCCCACCGCGCGGCGCCGTTCACGAAGCGCTTCGCGGAGAAGCTCGCGCGCCGCCCGGGCCTGCGCAAGCTCGCCTTTCGCGATCTGATCGCGCATCCCGAGCGAGTGAGCCCGCGCCAGGCCTACGACCTGATGATCGGCTCGACCGACTGCCCGATGTTCGACCCGTACCTCGTCCACATGGAGGCGGGCGACTATCACGGGCGCTGGAACAGCGACCTCGGCGTCCCAACGCGGATCGCGTGGGCCGAGTTCGACCGGACGCTGCCCGCCGACACGTGCAGCCCGTGGTATCGCAACGCGTTGCCGGACGCCGAATGGGTCGAGCTGGCCGATTGCGGCCACCTGTCGCACCACGACGACCCCGAGCTGGTGGCGCGGACGATCCTCGAGGTGACGACCGCCCGCGCTCCAGCGCGGGTCTGACTCAGCCCTCTACGAGGGCTGCGGGACGATCCGGATGTAGGGCTTCGGCTCTTCCCACTCGCCGTACTTCTCCTTCGCCTCGTCGTTGGAGACCGAGCCGGCGATGATGACCTTGTCGCCCGGCTTCCAGTTGACCGGCGTGGCCACCTTGTGCTTGGCCGTCAGCTGGAGCGAGTCGAGCACGCGCAGCACCTCGTCGAAGTTGCGGCCCGTGGTCATGGGGTAGATGAGGATCAGCTTGATCTTCTTGTCAGGGCCGATCACGAACACGTTGCGCACCGTCTGGTTGTCGGCGGGCGTGCGGTCGCCGGGATCGCCGGATACGTCGTCGGGCAGCATTCCCCAGGCCTTCGAGACGCTGAAGTCGGCGTCGCCGATGATCGGGTAGTTGGGGGCCGTGCCCTGCGTCTCCTCGATGTCCTTGGCCCAGCCCTCGTGCTTCTCGACGGGGTCCACGGACAGGCCGATGATCTTGGTGTTGCGCTTGTCGAACTCCGGCTTGATGCTGGCCATGTAGCCGAGCTCGGTCGTGCAGACCGGAGTGAAGTTCTTCGGGTGTGAGAACAGGACGGCCCAGGAGTCGCCGATCCAGTCGTGGAACTTGATCGGGCCCTCGGTCGTCTCGGCCTCGAAGTCAGGGGCGGTGTCGCCCAGAGCCAGTGCCATTTAGATGAAACCCTCCTTGAATTGCCGGAATTAGAGGGTACCGAGTCGCTGACGTAACCTTGACGCGGTGAGCACCGAGCACGTTGACGTGCTGATCGTCGGCGCCGGGCTGTCGGGGGTCGGGGCCGCCTGCCACCTGCGGATGAACTGCCCCGGCAAGTCGTTCGCCATCCTCGAGGCGCGCGATGCGATCGGCGGCACCTGGGATCTCTTTCGCTACCCGGGCATCCGCTCGGACTCGGACATGTTCACCCTCGGCTACTCGTTCCACCCCTGGCAGCAGGCGAAGTCGATCGCCGACGGGCCGGCCATCCGCGACTACATCCACGAGACCGCCGACGCCTACAGCGTCCGGGATTCGATCCGGCTGAGCCATCGCGTCACCGCGGCCGTGTGGTCGTCGGAGACTGCGCGCTGGACCCTGGACGTGGAGCGCACCGACACCGGCGAGAGCTTCCAGATGACCGCCGGCTTCGTCTACGCGTGCACCGGCTACTACCGCTACGACGAGGGCTACACGCCGGACTTCGCGGGGACCGAGCGCTTCCGCGGCCAGATCATCCACCCGCAGCACTGGCCCGAGGAACTCGACTACGCCGACAAGCGGGTGGTCGTGATCGGCAGCGGCGCCACCGCCGTCACGCTCGTGCCGTCGATGGCGGGCGACGCCGCACACGTGACGATGCTCCAGCGCTCGCCGAGCTACGTGGTGTCGCTGCCCGGCCGCGACCCGCTGGCGCGACTGCTGCGCAAGCTCTTCCCCCCGCGGATCGTCTACCCCGTCGTGCGCTGGAAGAACGTGCTCATCGCGATGGGCTTCTTCCAGCTCAGCCGCCGCCGGCCGCGCTTCGTGAAGGGCCTGATCCGCGCGGGCGTGAAGCGGCGGCTGCCGGACGGCTTCGACGTCGACACCCACTTCCGCCCGAGCTACAACCCGTGGGATCAGCGCGTGTGCCTCGTGCCCGACGACGACCTGTTCCGCGTGCTGAGCGACGGCAGCGCGTCGATCGTGACCGACCGCATCGAGACGTTCACCGAGGACGGCTTGAAGCTCGAGTCGGGCACGGAGATCGAAGCCGACGTGATCGTCACCGCGACCGGGCTCAACCTGCTGCCGCTCGGCGGGATGCAGCTGACGGTCGACGGCGCGCCGGTGAAGCTGTCGGACACGGTCGGCTACAAGGGCATGATGTTCAGCGGCGTGCCCAACCTGGCCGTGGCGCTCGGCTACACGAACGCATCGTGGACGCTCAAGTGCGACCTCTGCTCGAACTACGTCTGCCGCCTGATCGAGTTCATGGACGAGCACGGCTACGACGAGGCGCGCCCGGTCGAGCCCGATCCGTCGCTGCCGCGTGAGCCGTTCATCGACTTCAACTCGGGCTACGTGCTGCGCGCGATCGAGTCGTTCCCGAAGCAGGGTCCGCACGCGCCGTGGCGGCTGTACCAGAACTACCCGCGCGACATCCGGATGCTCCGCCGCGGTCCGCTCGAGGACGAGGGAATTGTGTTCTCGGGTGCCCGGGGTTAAGGTCGGGAGGGACCGGATGAAGCTACGGAGAGCGATTCTCGGCGTCGTCGCAGCCTGCCCGCTGGCCGTCTTCTCTGCGCAGGCGGCGGCATCGGGCGTCACCTTCACGAGCACGGCCGACGAGCAGATGTTCGTCGTGCCCGCGGGTGTCACGAGCCTGAGCGTGGACGCGATCGGCGGCTCCGGCGGCTGTGCGGTTGGCGCCCAGGCGGGTCTCGGCGCCGAGGTGGTCGGCGCCGTGCCGGTTACGCCGGGGCAGACGCTCTACGTCGAGGTCGGCGGCGACGGCACCACCTCGTCGGGCGGCTTCAACGGCGGCGGCGCGCCGGGCGGCGCCACGACTGCCGGCGGGGGCGGCGGCGCCACGGATGTCCGCACGACGCCGGCGGCCGGCTCCGGCTCGCTCGCATCGCGGCTGGTGGTCGCGGGCGGCGGCGGTGGCGGCGGCGGCAACAACGCGATCTGCGGCGGCGACGCCGATTCCACGCGTGGGAGCTCGGCCTCGGCCACGTCCGGGGGTCCCGGCACGGTCGCCGGGCCCGGCATGCACGGGGTGACCTCGGCCTGCCCGCCGGCTGGTGACGGCCACGATGGCGTCCAGGCGACCGGCGGCGCCGGCGGCAGCGCAGCGGCGTGCGCCGACAAGGGCGGCGGCGGTGGCGGCGGGCTCTTCGGCGGCGGCGGCGGCGCGGCGGGCACGGTCGGCGCAGGCGGTGGCGGCGGCTCCAGCGGAGCGCCCGGAGCGTCTGCGGCAACCGTTGCGGTGTCGCCTGTCGGCAGCGAGCCGAAGGTCACGCTCAGTTACAACCTCGCGCCGCACGCGGCTCTGACCCCGTCCGCCACGACCGTCTACACCGGCGACCCGGTCACGTTCGACGCCGCCGGGTCGTCCGACCCGGACGGCGACGCGCTCAGCTACGGCTTCGACCTCGGCAATCACACCTACGAGATCCCGCCGAACTCGGGGACGACCGCGTACCAGACGAGCTTCGACTCACCAGGTACGAAGACGGTCGGCGTGCGGGTGAGCGACGGCAACGGCCATTCGGACATCGCTACGGCCAGCGTGGAGGTGGTGACGAAGCCGGCCGGTGGCGGTGGCGGTGGCGGCGGTGCTGGTGGTGGAGGAAGCACGACACCGCCAAGCGGAGGCGGCGGCCAGTCGACCGGTGGCGGCAGCAGCGGGAGCAACTCGACGCCCACGGTCAGCGTTCCGTCGACCACCAACACGAGCGTGGAGGACGTGCGCGAGAACGGCCTGCCGGTCACGGTCAGCTGCGCGCAGGCGTGCTCGGTCAGCGGCGACCTGCTGCTCGACTCCGCGACCGCGAAACACCTCGGCTTCGCCTCACGGCTCGTGGTGGTCGGCACGGCCAAGGCCACGCTGCGCCATGCCGGCAAGGTGGTGCTGCGAATCCGCTTCAAGCGGCGCGCGATCAAGCGGCAGGCGTTCACCGGCCAGGTCGCAGCTCAGCGCAAGATCAAGCTGATCCTGCGGGTGAAGACGAAGTACAAGAAGTCCGGCAAGTCGTCCAGCGTCCGGCGCAAGCTCGTCCTACACGGCTGAGGCCGTTCCTCCGGCGTCCGCTTCGACGGCGGCCTTGATGCGGCCGACGAATGGGTCGGCATCCTTGCGCGCGGCACGGGCCGCCAGCGGGAGGATGACCTTGCCGAAACGGTGGCCCTCGAAGTCGTTGAAGATCGTCAGGCGCGTGGCGCCGTCGCCCTCGGGCGCCAGGTCGTAGCCGCCGTTCGGGACCGTTATCGAGTTCTTGGAGCGCTCGCGCCAGCGGATCTTGGTCGGCTGCTCGAACTCCGTGAGCTCGAACTCGCGCTTGCTGGTCATCCCCGCGTCCTTGACCGTGCTCGCGAACACGGTGCCGACACCCGGGGGACCGTCGGTCTCTTTGCGAATCTCCTGCACCCGCGGGCTGAACTTCTTGTCGTTCTCGCCGTCGGCGAGGAACGCGAAGACCTCAGCTATCGGTCGGTTGACGGTCGTTGTCGCGCTGAATCCGGTGGCCATCAGCCGATCCTGTCACAGCTGTGACCCGGGCAATGGCGTGCGCCGACGGGGCGGTGGTTCAGTACGACGCCGTGAAGGCGGCGCTGCGCCTCCTGACGGCCTTGTGCTTCTTCTTGGCCTTGTGCTTCTTCTTCGCGGCCTTGTGCTTCTTGGCCTTGTGCTTCTTCTTCGTCGCCTTCTTGGTGGCAGCCACCTTGGGCCAGACGTTGTCGGCCACGTGCAGCGCGTAGAAGCCGCTCGTGCCGTCGGTGTACCAGACCTCGTGGCGCGCCGGGACGAACGCCGGCTGCGACATCGCGAAGTCGCTGGCCTGGCCGCCGTTCTCGGGCTTGGCCTTGGTCGGGGCGACGTAGTAGCCGATCTCCTTTGGCTTCGTCAGGTCGCTGATGTCAAACAGCCGCAGTCCGGAGGAGATGAACGAGCAGGCGACGATCTTCGGGTCCGTGCGCGTCGGGATGTTGCAGTAGTGCGCCGCGTAGCCCTGGGCGCCGCCGTGCTCGACCTCCATCGCGCCCGGATCGTCGCCGTACTGGGCGTGCTCGGCAGGCTGGTCGATCTGCAGGCGCAGGTTGGAGACGATCCGCGGGCTCTTCTCGTCACCGATGTCGATGATGCGCCCGGCGCCGACGTCGTCGGGGCTGCCCGACGGACTGAGCGTGGCGGCGTTGTACTCGTCGAACTCGAGCACGTACGGGTGACCGTTCTCGGTGAACGGGATCGCGTTCTGCGGGATCGAGACGCGGTCCCACGTGATGCGGCTGATCTCGCGCACCTGCGGGTCGGGCTTGCGCGCCTGGATCTCGCTGGTGTCGAAGATGGCCATGTTGTGGGCAGTGGGATCGGCGATGTAGGCGCGGTTGCCGTCGTCGGAGAGCGACATGCCGTGCGAGTACTCGTTGATCTGCGAGACCACGTGCGGCGCCTTCGGGTCGGTCACGTCGATCGCGGTGATCGTCTGGTAGCCCGTGCCGGTCGCGTAGAAGGTGTTGCCGTCGAGCGAGAAGCCGGACTCGTGACCCGCCTTGGCGAGCAGCCCGGTGAAGTCCTCGACGGGGTGGCGGCAGTCCTTCGAAGACGTCGTAGATCGACACGACGCCGGGGTAGAACGCCGGGTTGCCCGAGACCGCTGCCAGCAGGCCGCGCTTCGTGTTCAGGTTGAGCGACTCGTGCGGCGTGAGCATCGGCGGCTGGGTGAGCGTGTCGGTCTGCTGCGGATGCGTGGGGTCGGTCATGTCGAGCACCACCACGCCGATGCCGTTCGTGTTCAGGTTGAAGGCGTTCAGCGGGAACAGCAGCGCGGTGTCGTAGTAGGCGCACTCGTGGCCGGCGCCGTCGACGTAGCGCAGCACCTTGAAGCCGCCCGAGGTTCCCTGGTGGGAGAGCAGCGACACGTTGCAGGACAGCCCGTCCGTGGCGGAACCGGCCGGCACGCGGCCGTCGATCGAAGGTTGCGGCTTGGAGCCGGGGCTGCAGCTCGTGGGCGCGGCCACCGCGTCCATCGGTGGCGCCGCCGGCTTCTGCACGGGCACCGCGTCGGGCGTCTGGCCTTCGCCGGCACCGAGCGCGGCGAGGTCGTTGAGTGGGCCGAACGGCCCTGCGGCCATGCCCGCGGCGGGCGCGAGCAGCAGGGAGGTCAGGGCAAGGGCAAGCGCCGTGGCGCAACGAGCCATCATCTAGCTGTTGTTCCCTGCAACGCTTGCGTTCATGCCCGATGAAACGAGCCCCGAGCGCGAGGACTTGCAGGAACTGCTGGCGCGGCGCGCCCTCACGGGCGACGATGCCCGCCCGGATGCGGTCGCCAAGCGGCGCGAGCGCGGCGGCCGCACCGCACGTGAGAACGTGGGCGACCTGGTCGATCCGGGCTCGTTCGTGGAGTACGGGCGCTTCGCGATCGCGGCCCAGCGCCAGCGGCGCGAGCTCCAGGACCTGATCGAGCGCACGCCCGCCGACGGGCTGATCGCGGGCACGGCGCGTGTGGATGGTGAGCCGTGTGCGGTCCTCTCCTACGACTACACGGTGCTCGCCGGCACGCAGGGCGTGCTCGGCCACCGCAAGAAGGACAGGCTGTTCGAGCTGATCGAGCGCATGCGGCTGCCGACCGTGTTCTTCGCCGAGGGCGGGGGAGGGCGGCCCGGCGACACCGACTACCCGGTGGTCTCGGCGCTCGACACGCGGGCCTTCGCGCTCTGGGCGAAGCTGTCGGGCCTCGTGCCGCGGATCGCGATCGTGAAGGGGCGTTGCTTCGCGGGCAACGCCGTGATCGCCGGCTGCTCCGACCTGATCGTCGCCACGGAGGACTCGTCGATCGGCATGGGCGGCCCGGCGATGATCGCGGGCGGCGGCCTCGGTGACGTCGAGCCAGATGACGTGGGGCCGAGCGAAGTCCAGGCCGCGGGCGGCGTGATCGACGTGCTGGTGGCCGACGAGGCCGAAGCGGTCGCCGTGACCAAGCGCCTGCTCGGCTACTTCCGCAGCGAGGTCGTCGGCTACGAGGCGCCCGACCAGGCGCCGCTGCGCGAGCTCGTGCCGGAGCGGGAGCGGCGCGCGTACAAGGTCGCGCCGATCATCGAGACCCTGGCCGACAGCGGCTCGGTCACCTTCCTGCGCGAGCGCTATGCGCCGGAGATGGTCACGGCGCTGGCACGGATCGAAGGCCGCCCCGTCGGGGTGATCGCCAACAACACGATGCACATGGCAGGCGCCGTCACGGGCGCTGCCGCAGGCAAGGCTGCGCGCTTCATTCAGCTCTGCGACGCGTTCGGCGTCGCAGTCGTGTCGCTCGTCGACACGCCCGGCTACATGGTCGGCCCAGAGGCGGAAGCAAGCGGCCTCGTGCGCCAGGCGTCGCGCCTACTGGTGGCGGGCGCGGCGCTGAGCGTGCCGCTGGTTGCCGTGATCCTGCGCCGCGGCTACGGCCTCGGGGCGCAGGCGATGGTGGCCGGCAGCCTGCACGAGCCGCTGCTCACGGTGGCGTGGCCGTCGGCGCATCTCGGGCCGATGGGGCTGGAGGGGGCGGTGCGGCTGGGACTGCGCAAGGAGCTCGAGGCAATCGCCGACGACGACGAGCGCGAGCAGCGCGTGCGCGAGGTCACGGCGGCAGCTCAGGAGAACGCGAAGGCGATCAACGCGGCCCAGCTCTTCGAGCTCGACGACGTGATCGATCCGGCGGAGACGCGGGGGGTGATCGCCGCGACGCTGGCGGCCGCGAGCGGGCACGTCGCGCCGCCGCACGGGCACCGTTTCGTCGATACCTGGTGATATACTTGCGCTAGCAAGCAAACAGGAGAAACCCCACGATGAACACGACTCTCGTCACGACCGGCCAGCGCAGCGCCACGCCGCTGCCCGACAGCCTCAGGCTCGGGCCGGTCCACCTGACCGTGGCCGATCTGGGCCGCTCGGTCGACTGGTACCAGTCCGCGCTCGGCCTCCAGCTACACGCGCGCGACGACGATGCAGCCACCGCAGAGCTTGGCGACGGCGACCAGACCGTGCTCGTGCTCGCCGAGGAGCGCGGTGCGCGGCCGGCAGGGCGCCACTCCGGCCTCTACCACTACGCGCTGCTCTATCCCTCGCGTGAGGACCTGGCGCGCGCGGTTGTGCGCCTGATGCACACGCGCGCTCCCGTGCAGGGCGCATCCGACCACGGCACGCACGAGGCGATCTACCTGGCGGACCCCGACGGCAACGGCATCGAGCTCGCCGCCGACCGGCCTCGCGATCGCTGGCCCAGCCCGGAGGAGGAGTTCGGCCGCGGTGGGCCGGCGCCGCTCGACATCGAGGACCTGCTTCGGACGGTGCAGGGCGAGCCGCTCGCAGAGCGCGTCGGGACGGGGCTGCGTGTGGGCCACGTGCACCTGCACGTGGGCTCGATCGACGATGGCCTGGCCTTCTATCGCGACGTGATCGGCTTCGACGTCTGGGCGCGGATCCCAACCGCAGCATTCGTGTCGGCGGGTGGCTACCACCACCACCTTGGCTTCAACGTCTGGCGCGGGGAGGGGGCGCCGCCCGCGCCGGAGCACGCGATCGGGATGCGCCACTGGACCGTCGAGCTCGACACGCCCGAGCAGGTCTCCGAGGTGCGCGCACGCGTTCAGGCGGCCGGGCTGCCGATCGAGGCCTACGACGACGCGTTCGCGGTGCGCGATCCGTCCGGCAACCTGCTGCGGATCGAGGTGGCCCGGTGAGCGGCCCGCAGGGACCGGTCGAGCCTGCGCAGCGCGCGGAGCGGCCGATCGACCCCGAGGTCCGGATCGGCCACGTGCACCTGCGCACCGCCGACATCGAGCGCATCCGCGACTTCTATGTCGGCGTGATGGGCTTCGACGTGGTCTTCGAGGCGCGTGACGTGCCGGGCTGGGGCACGACGGGAGACATCCTGTTCGTAGCGGCCGGCGGTTACCACCACCACCTCGGCTTCAACACCTGGAAGTCCGCCGGCGCAGGCCCGCAGCCCGATGGCGTCACGGGCCTTCACCACGTAGCCCTCAACTTCTCGTCGAAGGAGCGCCTCGCCCAGGTTGTCAAGCGACTTGTCGACGCCGGCGTGCCGCTGCGCCAGCTCACCGATCATGGGACGCATCTGGCCGTCTACCTGGCAGACCCCGACGGCAACGATCTCGAGCTGGCATGGGATCGCCCGTGGGACGAATGGCCGAAGCCAGGCGAGGATCCCGCGTTTCTGGACGAGCGGTTCGAGCTCGAGGAGCTGCTCGGCGGGGGCTGAGGGGCGGGGGGCCGCTGCTTCTCGCCGCCCGTCTGCCGCCTGCCCCGCTCTGCCGCCGGCCCCGCTCTGCCGCGCCGGCCGCTTCGCCCCGCGAAGGCGCTCGCTTCGTTCAATAGTTCCCGCTATGCGGGAGCAATTGAACGTTGCTCCCCGCGAACATGCAGCAACCGTCAATAACTGTCGCTATGCGACACCAATTGACGGTTGCTCCCGAAAATCGCGCCGCTGCGATCACTCGGGTCCGCCAGGCGACCACAACTGATCCCAACGAGACCAAGAGCGGCTTCGCGAGCGAGCACCGATCCCTCTTAGCTGCCCCAGCGAGGGTCGGTGCTCGCGAACCACGCCGCTCGAGCCCCAGCCGAACCACGCCGCCTGAGCCCTGGGGCGCCAGGCGCGCCTGTTCAGCCGAGCTTCGCCAGCGCCGCGGCGTAGCCCTGGCAGTCGTAGATCGTGCCGGCTGAGGTCTTCACGGCCTTGCACGTCTGCGCGACTGCGGACATCACGTCCTTGGCGCCCACGCGGCCGTCGCTCGGGATTCCTCCGCCGCTCGAGTCGGCCACCACCCAGCGGATGCGCCCGGCGGCTACCTCCTTCGCGAACCACGAGGTCGACACCTGGCTCTCGCGGCCGGAGAAGCCCCCGATCGCGACCACGTTCGCGCCGCTTCGGATGATCGTCCCCGACGCCCCCTGCTGGCTCGACACGGCCACCGCGCCGCCGCCGTGCGCCTTGGCGTAGGCGACCGCCGCGGTTGTCGCGGTGTCGTTGCCGCCGAACATCCCGCCGCCGCCCGCGCGACCAGCGCCGCCGCCCGTCGCGCTACCGGCCGAGCCACTGGTCGTAGCACCACCCAAGCCGCCGTTCGTACCCGATGGCGCGCCAAGCGCCCCGCCGGCTGCGCCGGCCGGTGGCTGGAAGCCGGTTCCGCTCGGCGGGCGGCCGGCGAAGCCACCCGGCGCGCCAGTGGAGCCGCCGGGACCGCCACGGAAGCCGCCTCCGCCCGGCCCGCCACCGCCGCCACCGGGGCCCCCCATGGACGCACTCGCGGGACCGCCGGCGGGGAAGGTGCTGCTTGTCGCGTGACCCAGCGTCTGCACCGCCCACGTGGCGGGCGCAAGCATCAGCACGGCGAGCGCTGTTGCGATCGCTGCCGAGCGCACGCGCCTGCCGCCAGGGTTCGCCAACACCACCGCCGTGATCGCCGCGACGACCACGAGGACGGGCTTCAGCCACGTGAGCTGACCCGTGTTGCTGTCGAGCACCGCCAGCTCGGTGCCGGCGCCTGCCAGCACCGCGAGCGGGCCGAACACGGCGGCGCCTCGCGCGCCCTGCAGGACCAGGCCGGTGCCTGCGCCGATCAGCGCCGCCGCGAACGGGGCCAGCAACGAGACGTAGTACGGGTGGAAGATTCCCTGCGCGAAGCTGAACGCGACCGCGGTGATCGCGAACGACCCGCCGACTGCGAGCAGCCAGGCGCCGCGACGGTCGTCACGGCGCATGCGGGATACGAACGCGATGGCGCCGATCGCGACGATCGCGAAGCCGAGCAGCCAGCCAGCCTGCCCGCCGAGCGCCTCGTTCAGCAGTCGCAGCGGGCCGGCCGAGCCGCCGAACACGCCTCCGCCACCACCGCCACCGCCTGGGCCGCCGCCACCCGGACCACCGCTCTGGCCGTCGAGGCGACCAAGTCCGTTGTAGTTCAGGATCAGCGACCAGATGCTGTTGTCGGCGGTGCCGGAGATCCACGGCCGATCGGCCGCCGGCGTCAGCCAGACCGCCACCGGCCATGCAAGCCCGGCCACGGCCATCACGGCGCCGCCTGCGAGCAGCTGCTTGAAGGCGCGCAGGCGCCCGGCGGGAGCGAACCACAGCCACGCCGCCGCGATGCCGGGCACGACCATCAGCGCGACGGCCATCTTCGTCTCGAAGCCCAGGCCCACGAGCAATCCCGACAGCAGGAGCCAGCGCGTGCGGCCGTCCTCGAAGGCGCGCACGATCGCCCACAGTGCGCCGACGGAGCAGAGCACCAGCAGCGCGTCGGGGTTGTTGTGACGCGAGATCGCGACCGTGATCGGGGTCAGGGCAAAAACGACCCCCGCCACGGACCCGGCCGCGCGGCCGAAGACACGTCGCGTGAGGTCGTAGACGAGCGCCACCGACGCGATGCCCATCAGCGCCTGCGGCACGAGCACGCTCAGCGAGTGGTAGCCGAAGATCCGCACCGACAGCGCCTGCACCCAGAGGGCGAGCGGCGGCTTGTCGACGGTCATCACGCCGCTGGCGTCGAACGAGCCGAAGAAGAAGTTGTGCCAGCTCGTGCTCATCGAGCGCACGGCGGCGGCGTAGTAGTCGTTCGCCCAGCCGTTGCGGCTGAGCGACCAGAGGTTGAGGACGGCAGCCAGGGCCATCAGTCCCATCAGCTCCGGTGCGGGTAGTCGCCGCACGCGTATGCGGCGTGAGCTCAGGAGGTGCGTTATCGGGCTGCGCTGGGCGCTGGAGAGAGTGCTCATGACGGCATCGTCGGCTGGGGGCGTGAGAGCCCGCTCTGCGCAGCCTGGGAATTGCCTGTGAGCCATTCCTCAGCTTTTTCTCAGCCAAAACGCATCCCCGCTTGAGGCCCCCGGCCGATGCTGCCCTCGAACCCCGAAAGGACAGACAATGGGCACCTACGCAATCGAACCTTCCCGTACCCAGCGGCCAAGCCGCGAAGACGCACTCGCCCTCGCGGCGCGACGCAAGGCGGCACGGCGCCGCCGGACGGGCCGGCTGCGCAGGACTGTTGCCGTGATCGCCGTGGCCGCGTTCATCGGGCCGTTCGGGTTCATCTACCGGCAGATGGCTACCGGCAACGATCCTGCGCTGGCGAGCACGACGACCACGGTCGCGACGATCGCGACGGCCACCCCGGCCACCACGACGACCTCGGCCACCACGACGACCTCGGCGACCACCACGCCCTCGACGACATCGAGCGGCACGACCTCCAGCGGCACGACATCGAGCGGCACGACCTCCAGCGGCTCCTCGGGCAGCACGACCGCCGCGGCGCCGGTGACCACCGCGCAGTCATGAGCGAAGCGTCCGCCAGCTTCGACTGTTTCGGCTCCCGCTGCTCCGTGTTCGTGATCGGGGACGGCGCAGCGGGCACAGCGGCCGAGGCCGTCGCGTGGGCCAAGCGCAGCCTCGAGGACTGGCACCACGAGTTCACGCGCTTCGAGCCGGACTCCGCGCTCACACGATTGAACGCCGACCGCGGCCACGCGGTCGCGGTCAGCCCGGCGATGGCGCGCTTCGCAGGACTGGTGCGCCACGCGGCCGAGCTGACCGGCGGCCTCGTCGACGCGACGATGCTCGGCGAGATCGAGGTTGCGGGCTACACCGCCGACCTCGCAGAGCCCGCGGACCTCCATGCCGCGCTCGCTGCGGCGCCCGCGCGCCGGCCCGCCGCGGCGAACCCGGAGTCGCCGTGGCGGCTTCTGCGCGTGGACGAGCGCGACGCCGTCATCTTCCGGCCACCGGGGCTGCGCCTTGACAGCGGCGGGCTCGCCAAGGGAATGTTCTGCGACCTGCTCGCCGAGACACTCGAGACGCACGAGGCCTATGCCGTCGACTGCGCGGGCGACGTGCGCATCGGCGGTCGCGCCGGCATCGAGCGCGCCCTTCAGGTGGCAAGCCCGTTCGAGCCCGGCGTCCTGCACAGCTTCAGCGACTCGGCAGTGGCCGCCGCGACCAGCGGCATCGGCCGCCGCAGCTGGATCGACCAGCAGGGGCGCCCATGCCACCACCTGCTCGACCCGTCGAGCGGCAAGCCGGCCTTCACCGGCATCGTCCAGGCCACGGCGCTGGCTCCGCGCGCGGCGCTCGCCGAGGTCTGCGCCAAGGCAGCGATCCTGAGCGGGCCCGAGCGCGCGAAGAGCTGGCTGCCCGATGGCGGCGTGCTGGTCTACGACGACGGGTCGCACGAGGTCGTCGCCGCCAGCGGCCGCTCTCAGGAAACTCCCAGCTTTTTCTAGGGATCGGCCAAGGCGGAGCGACGATGCTCGTCCCATGAGCGCAGCACTAGCGACGGCGACCGGGCCGCACATCTTCTGGATCACCTCACGCGCAGCCGGAACCGCTGCCCTGTTCCTCTCCAGTCTGTCGGTCTGCGTCGGGCTGCTGATGAGCGGCAGGTTCGTGCGCGGGCGCGGGGCGGACCTGCGGCCGCTGCACGAGGCCCTCTCGCTCGCGACGATCGCGGCTCTGCTCATTCACGGCCTCAGCCTCGTCGGCGACAAGTACCTGCACCCGAGCCTGATCGACGTGGCCGTGCCGTTCACCTGGAGCTACCAGACCGCATGGACCTCGGTGGGGATCATTGCCGCCTGGGCGATGATCGTTCTCGGCCCGTCTTACTACCTCCGGCGAAAGATCGGCCAGCGGCGCTGGGTCAAGCTCCACCGCCTGACGGCGATCGCGTGGATCGCCGGCATCGTCCACTCGCTCGGCGAGGGTTCAGATGCCGGCAGCGCGTGGTTTGCTCTGCTGATCGCGTCGACGACCGTCCCGGCGCTTGTACTGCTTGCGATGAGACATCTCACGACCACCACGAGCTCGGGTCAGGCGAGCGCATGAGCACCGCCGCCGATGCCGCCGACTTCCGCGTGCTCGTAGTCGACGACGAGCCGAACATCGTGGACGTCATCTCGATGGCGCTTCGCTACCAGGGCTTCGACGTCGCGGCAGCCGGCACCGGCGCCGAGGCGCTGAGCCAGGTCAAGGCGTTTCGCCCGCACCTGATGCTGCTGGACGTGATGCTCCCCGACATGGAGGGCTTCGACGTCGCCGAGCGACTCGGCGCACAGCGCGCCGACGTGCCGATCATCTTCCTTACCGCCCGTGACTCGACCGAGGACAAGATCCGCGGCCTGACCACCGGCGGCGACGACTACGTGACCAAGCCGTTCAGCCTCGAGGAGCTCGTCGCGCGCGTGCGCACCGTGCTGCGCCGCACCGGCGCGGCTGCACCGGAGTCGGCACGGCTCGTGTTCGAGGACCTGGAGCTGGACGAGGACACGATGGAGGTCGCACGCGCGGGGCATGCGATCGAGCTGACAGCGACCGAGTACCGGCTACTGCGTTACCTGATGCTGAACCCGCGGCGCGTGATGACCCGCGCGCAGCTGCTCGACCACGTGTGGGACTACGACTTCGGCGGCGACGGGCGTGTGCTCGAAACCTACATCTCCTACCTGCGCAAGAAGATCGACGGCGACGGACCGCCGCTCATCCACACGGTGCGCGGCGTGGGCTACGCGCTCAGGACGCGACGGACTTGATGCAGTCCTTGCGGGCGCGGCTGATGGCCGGCCTGCTGGTGCTCACGGCGGCCGGGCTGGTGGCCGCCGCGGTCGTGACCTACGTCGAGCAGCGCTCGTTCCTGCTTCAGCGTGCGGACGAACAGGCGGCTGCCGCGGCGCCGGCGCTGGATCACCAGCTCGACGCGGCCGGTTACACGGTTGCGAGCTCCGGTTTCCAGGGTGGAGGCGGCCCTGATCGCGACGACCAGCACGGCGGCCCTCCCGTCGATGCCGTGAACCTTCCCCCGGGCACGTACGGGGAACGCCGGACGGCCAGGGGTCACGTGCTCGGCCACACCGCCATCTCCTATGGCCAGCAGCTGCCTCCCGCCCCGAAGCTGCCCGCAAGGCTGACGGTGGGCAAGTTCGTCACGGTCGGCTCGGTGAAGGACGGCGGTCCGCGCTACCGCGTGCTTGCCTCGCACGACCAGAACGACGACGCGATCACCGTCGTCGCCGTTCCTCTCCGCGAGGTCGACCAGACACTGACCCGGCTGCTCCGGGTCGAGCTGCTCGTGATCGCAGCGGTGCTCCTGGCGCTTGCCGGGACGGCGCTCGCGCTCGTCCGCCTGGGCCTGCGGCCGCTCGACCGCATGGCCACGGTCGCCGGCGAGATCGCTGCCGGACGGCTTTCGCGCCGCGTCGAGCCCGCCACGCCGAAGAGCGAGGTCGGGCGCCTGGGCCTGGCCCTGAACGCGATGCTCGGGCGCCTCGAGCGCGCGTTCGCGGAGCGCGAGGCCGGCGAGGCGCGCCTGCGGCGATTCCTCGCGGATGCCTCGCACGAGCTGCGCACGCCGCTGGCGTCGATCCGCGGTTACGCCGAGCTCTTCCGCATGGGCGCGGCCGAAGACCCGGAGACGCTCGAGTCGTCTATGAGGCGGATCGAGGACGAGTCGCGCCGGATGGGCGTGCTTGTCGAGGACATGCTCACGCTTGCGCGCCTGGACGAGGTGCGGACGCCGGACCGCGAGCCGGTCGACATGACGGTGGTCGCCGCGGAGGCCGTGGCCGATGCCCGCGCCACCGCTCCCGACCGCGCGATCGTGCTGAGCATCGACGGCAGCGCACCCGTGCACGGTGACCCTCACCAGCTGCGTCAGGTGGTGCTCAACCTGCTTCGCAACGCGCTCGTGCACACGCCCGCGGGCAGCCCTGTCGACGTCCGCATTGACGCCGACGACGTGAACGTCACGCTCGAGGTGCGCGACCACGGGCCTGGGCTCCCGGAGGGCGATCCCGCGCGGCTGTTCCAGCGCTTCTGGCGCTCGGAGGGCGGCCGCACGCGCGGTCGGGGCGGCGCCGGCCTCGGCCTGGCGATCGTCAGCGAGATCGTCAGCGCACACGGCGGCTTCGTCGACGCTGCGAACGCCGACGACGGCGGCGCACGCTTCACCGTGCGGCTGCCGCGCCCTCTCAGCTAACGCTCAGCTCCGGCACACGGTCGTCCGACGGACGGCGCCGAGTCTGTCCTCATGGCAGCTCCGGCACTCACCGCAGTCCCGTCCACCAACGCCGCGGCGAAGATCGACGTCGAGATCGTCGTGCCGGTCTACAACGAGGAGCACGCGCTGCGCGCCTCGATCGAGCGCCTGCACGAGTTCCTCGAGGACGACTTCCCGCTGACGTGGCAGATCGTGATCGCCGACAACGCGAGTAGCGACCGCACGCTCGACGTCGCGCGTGCTCTGAGCACCGAGCTCGGCGGGGTGGAGGTGCTGCACCTCAGGCGCAAGGGCCGCGGCCGCGCGCTGCGCGCTGCATGGCTCGCCAGCCCCGCGCGCGTCGTCTGTTACATGGACGTGGACCTCTCGACCGACCTGCGGGCGCTGCTGCCCCTGGTCGCTCCGCTGATCTCGGGCCACAGCGACATCGCAATCGGCACGCGCCTGGCACACGCCTCGCGGGTGACCCGCGGCCCCAAGCGCGAGGCGATCTCCCGCTCCTACAACTTCCTGCTGCGCCGGCTCCTGCGCGCGCGCTTCAGCGACGCCCAATGTGGCTTCAAGGCCGTGCGCTCCGATGTGGCAAGGCGCTTGCTTCCGGCGATCGTCGACGAGGGCTGGTTCTTCGACACCGAGCTGCTCGTCCTCGCCCAGCGCCAGCGCCTGCGCATCCACGAGGTTCCGGTCGACTGGGTCGACGACCCGGACACGCGCGTGGACATCGTGCGCACCGCGCTCGGCGACCTGCGTGGCGTCGCGCGCCTGTTCGCTGCCAGCCACATTGTCCGCTTCGGGGCGATCGGCGTCGCGTCCACCGTTGCCTATGCGCTGCTCTACGTCGTGCTCCGCGCGACGGCCGGCCCGGCGCTCGCGAACGCCCTCGCGCTCGCGATCACCGCGGTCGCGAACACGCAGGCCAACCGCCGCTTCACGTTCGGCCTCAGCGGGCGGGAGCGCCTTGCCCGCCAGCACGCGGCCGGGGCGATCGTCTACCTGATCACCCTCGGCATCACCACCGGTGCGCTGCTTGCGCTGCGTGCGTTCGACCACGATCCGGGGCGACTGCTCGAGCTTGTGGTTCTGGTTACAGCGAGTGTGACCGCGACGGTTACCCGCTACCTCGGGCTCCGGTTCTGGGTGTTTACACACAAAGTTCCAAGAGTTGAGAAATTGCGGGTCTCGACCGATTAGGCACTGGATGCCTGATCGACTTCGACTGACACTTGCAGCAGCAATCGCCTCGCTGGCGCTGGCTCCGGCAGCGTCCGCGCACGACTGGCACGGGGCCTCCGGCGGCCAGGGCTACGAGCCCGGCAGCGGCCAGACCTACCCCAGCTCACAGGGCACCAACGGCGGCGCATGGGACGGCCCGGGCTACAGCGACAACACTGGCGCGAGCCCGTACCAGGCCAACGGCTGGGATCCGAGCGAGGGCGACCCGCAGGAGACCCCGAGCGTCTGGAACCAGTCGCCGCCGACCACATCCCCGACCACCACCGGCGGCGGCAACACGAATCCGCAGAACCCGTGGGCGAACATCCCGGCGCTTCCGGTCTCGAAGACTCCGACGGTGCCCGGCAACACGGCGATGATCCGCCGCAACGGCCTGGCCGCGGTTCCGCGCGGGGCGCCCGCAAGCGTACGCGCGATCATCACCGCGGCGAACCAGATCATCGGCAAGCCCTACAAGTGGGGCGGCGGCCACGGGCTGCTGTTCGACACCGGCTACGACTGCTCGGGCTCGGTCAGCTACGCGCTGATCCGCGCCCGCCTGCTGAACGCTCCGATGGTGAGCGGCACGCTCGCCCATTTCGGCGTCAAGGGGGCAGGGCGCTACGTCACGATCTACGCGAACTCCGGCCACGTCTACATGGAGGTCGCAGGGCTGCGCCTGGACACCAGCAGCGTCGGCGACCCGAACGGCAAGAGCGGCGTCCGCTGGCGTCCGCCGATCGGCAAGCGCTTCGGCTTCGCGGTGCGCCACCTGAGCGGCATCTGAGCGCCGCCGCGCCGGCTCTTCTACGGAGTCGCGGGCTCCTTGGCGGGGCAGCCCGCGCGCATGTCGACACACGTGCTCACGGCCCCCGTCTTCGGGTTGTGGAACGTGTACGCGGACTGGTAATAGAACGAGACCGCGTTCGCCACGCTCACACCGGCGATCTTGTAAGGCACGTTGCCCGAGTACGGGTCGGTCGGGTCGATCGCCGTCTCGTCGTAGACGCCGGCGCCGATTGAGTCGGTGTCGGCGCTGTCGTCGAAGCTCGTAGCTGTGAGGCGCTTGTAGGCGGAGCGATCGCCCTTCAGGTGCAGGTCGAACCAGGCGAGCGTGTAGTAGGAGGCCATCCGCTCGTTCAGCTCGCTTGCCTGGAAGACGAGCGGAATGTAGGTGTAGGTCAGGTGCGTCGCGCCGCGGAAGGTGACCATCTGGGCGTCGAGGCCGTGTGACTTGATCTGGTTGTAGCCGTCCATCTTCGAGTGCTCGTCGGGCGGTGTGAGCGTCGGCTGCGTGTTGAACAGGTAGTCGTTCGACAGCGCCAGCGCGGGTGCGTGGATGAGCGTGCTGCTGCGGAACTGCTTCGGGATCGTCACGCCGTCGCAGTTGCTGATCGCGTCGAGGTTGTCCCACGCGACGATCGTCCGCACGCGCTTGTCGCACTGGCCGACGATGCTCACCGCGGCGGCACCGAGTGAGTGGCCGGCGATGCCGACGTCGCTGGTGTCCAGCTCGCGGGCGAACGGGTTGTAGGAGCCGCCGGACGGATGCTCGGGGTCGGACAGGAAGAAGCTCAGCGAGTCCTCGGCGCCCTGGTAGAAGTTGTAGTTCTGCTGGTAGGGCACACCCGGGCAGGAGGCGATCGCGTTCGAGGGGTCGGGACAGCCCGCCGGGAACAGGTCCGAGTCGCCCTGGCCCTGGACGTCATAGGTCATGACCTCGTAGCCGTGCGTCGCGAGGTCCTCGGCCGCCCAGAAGTAGAGGTTCTCGTAGGCCTGGACGGAGCCGTCGGTGATCACGACGCCGGGGAAGCCGCCCTTCGGGCGCTTGACGCTCGCGGGCGGAAGGAAGACGTGCCCGCGCAGGGTTGCGCCGTCGAGTGCCTTGAAGTGGATCGGAGCCACGCGGCCACGGCCCTGCTCGGTCCAGCGCTTCAGGGTGCGGAACGGGTCGGCTGCCTTGGAGCCCGGAACCAGCGTGGTCACCCCGCCGCGCGGGTGCGACGGGTCACCGAGCTGCTCGGCCACCTGGTCCGCGTACAGCGAGGCGCCCTGGGTCGTGTTCCCGAAGCCGAACGCGGGGGAGAGCACCTGGTCGCGGATGCGCAGGCTCGCGCAGTACTGGTTCTGCGTGTCGCGCTCGATCCACTCGGGCGTGTTCGGGGCCGGATTGCCGGCTGGGGCCACGCAGCTGGCATCGACGCCGACAGGCGCGTCGGCGGAGGCGCTGCCGGCAACGGTCAGAGAGAGTGCGGAGGCGGCGAGCGCGCAGGCGGTCGCGAGGCGGCGAAGGCTCATGCCCTGAAGAACGGGTGGCGCGCCTGAAGCTGTCGCTCGGACGATGACATCGATTGGTGTAACATTCCCGGCCATGGCAACCGTTGCGGCGGAGCCACGCAGCGCAGGGAACGAGCTCAGGGGCGAGGCACCCGCTTCGCCGGCCGGCCCGATCGGCCCCGACGAGCTCGCTGCACTGCCGCGACCGCCGATGATCCCGCTCCCGCGCACGCTCCAGGTGCTGCGCTTCAACCAGCGTCAGATCGAGTTCGTCTTCCGCGCCCGGCGCGAGCTCGGTGAGGTCTTCCGCATGCGCGGGACGATCCCCGGCGGGCCGGTGATGTCCTCGCATCCCGATCACGTCCGCTCGCTTTTCACAGCCAAGCCCGAACAGGCGCCGTCGCTCACGGGCGAGAGCCCGCTGCGCCCGATCGTCGGGCCCAACTCCACGCTGACGGCCCTGGGCGAGCGCCACATGCGCCAGCGCAAGCTGCTCCTGCCGCCGTTCCACGGCGAGGCGGTGGCGCGCTACGCGCAGATGATCGCCGAGGTCGCCGAGCGCGAGATCGCGCGCTGGCCGGTCGGGCGGCCGTTCGCACTCGCGCCGCGCATGCAGGCGATCACGCTGGACGTGATCATGTCCGCCGTCTTCGGCATCGACGGTCGGCCGAGCTTCGGGACGCCGGAGTACGGCGTGCGCACGGCGACGAAGCAGCTCCTGGCCGCATCCACGTGGCCGCTCGCGCAGGTGGCGGAGCTCATGAACATCGGCCGCGACGAGCCGGTCGGCTTCACGCGGGCGGGACTCGCGCTACTTGACAAGCCGGTTTACTCGGTCATCGCCGCGCGACGCAAGGTCACTGACCTCGAGGGCCGCCACGACATCCTGTCGCTGCTGCTCCAGGCGCGCACGGAGGACGGCGCGGAGCTCACCGATCGCGAGCTGCGCGACGAGTTGCTCACGCTCGTCCTCGCCGGGCACGAGACCACGGCGAACTCGCTGGCCTGGACCTGGGAGCGGCTGGTGCGCCATCCGCTCGCCTACGAGCGACTGCGCGAAGCGGTGCGCTCAGATCAGGATGCGGACGCCGAGATCGAGGCCGTCATCACCGAGGGCATGCGCAGTCGCCCGGTGATTCCCGCGGTCGGCAGGCGCGTGACGGTGCCCTGGCAGCTGGGCGACTACGGCGTCGCGCCGGGCACCCCGATCACGCTGAGCATCCTGCTGATCCACCACCGGCCCGACCTCTACCCGGAGCCGTTCGACTTCCGCCCCGAGCGCTGGCACGGCAAGCCGCCCGGCACCTACGAGTGGATCCCGTTCGGCGGCGGAATAAGGCGCTGCCTCGGCGCGGCGCTGGCGATGGCCGAGCAGCGAGTGGTGCTGAGGGCGATGACCGAGCGCCTCGACCTGGTCGCCGACGACCCAGAGCCCGAGCACGCCGTGCACCGCAACGTGACGATGATCCCGTCCGCGGGAGCGCGAGTGGTGGTGCGCAGCCGGGTGGGGTAGGGCGAACCATTGGGCGGTTCGCCGGGCGCGCTTCCGCGCGTTTCCGCGGAAACTACCCCAGGGCGGGGACATGGCGCTGCTTTCGGGTGGCGCTTTCGGGTCGCGGTGCGCTCTCCGCCGGCGCGTCAGGGCTCGAGCGGCGTGGTTCGCGAGCACCGACCCTCCGTTGGGCAACTAAGAGGGATCGGTGCTCGCTCGCGAAGCCGCTCTTGGTCTCGCTGAGGTCAGTTGTGGTCGCGTGGCGGACCTGAGTGATCGCAGCGGCTCGGTTTTCGGGAGCAACCGTCAATTGGTGTCGCATAGCGACAGTTATTGACGGTTGCTGCGCCACCGAGGGGAGCAACGTTCAATTGCTCCCGCACAGCGGGAACTATTGAACGAAGCGAGCGCCTTCGCGGGACGAAGCGGCCGGCGTGAGAACGCAAGCGCCACTCCAGCCACCCCTTGGCCGAGGCAGTTTCCAAACCGCAGCGAGGGGAAGGCCGGCGGCAGAGCGGGGCCGGCGGCAGAGCGGGGCCGGCGGCAGAGCGGGGCCGGCGGCAGAGCGGGGCCGGCGGCAGAGCGGGGCGGGCGGCAGAGTGCCGCCGCCGCCGCCACAGCCCATCCCTCAGTGCTCGAAGGTCCCCACCAGCCGGGCCTGCTCGATCACGTGGTCCTCGATCTGGTCGAGCAGCTCACGCCGCTCGAGGCCGCCGTCCAGGTCCAGGTCCTCGTCCAGGGCGTAGACCCAGAAGTAGTAGTGGTGCGGCCCGTGGCCCTCGGGCGGCGCGGGGCCGTTGTAGCCCGTGTTGCCGAACGAGTTCTTGCCGGCTGTGGCGTCGCCGCCGCCCTCCGGCAGCCCGGTCGCGTCGCCGGGGATGTTGTAGGCGACCCAGTGGGTGAAGCCGTCGACCAGTGGCGCGTCGGGATCGTGGACCACGACCGCGAACGACTTCGTGCCATCGGGCACGCCGCTCCACTCGAGCTCCGGCGCCGTGTCCTCGCCGTCGCCTGAGTGCTGCTCGGGGATCTGCTTGTGGTTGTCGAAGGCGGACGAGCTGACCTTCAGGTCCGCAACGTTCAGTTCCTGTGGCATGAGAGTTCTCTGCCCGGGTGGCCCGAACGAAAACTGCGGCGCGCACGGGCCGCCGGGGGAGCGGATAGTCTCCAGCGCGGTCATTCGGTAGGCCCAACACTCCTCGACTCCCACGTATTCGCTCCTTCCACGGCAACGGAGGTAGGCGCGGAGGCGAACGGACCCTCGGTGGGAGGCAGGCCGGGGTACCTGTCACGACGTTGTGGACGCGCCTGCACGGGGGTACCCCCTGACTGGTGCGCATCCGCAGCCGCCAATGACCGCGGACTCGAAAGCAGGCAGATGTCGGAAGAGCAGGAAGCTGAGGGCACACTCGGAGAGCCCCGCACCAGCGTGCTCGCGGAGATCTTCGAACGAGATGGTCCGCATCTACAAGGACAGCTTCGGCCGTGGCCCGACGCGCGTGCGCACGGCGTGGGCCGGTCCCGACACGATCGTGACGACGCTCGAGGACACGCTCACGACAGCCGACCGCAAGCTGGTCGCACTAGGCGAGCACGAGCGCCTGCGCGGGATGCGGACGTTCTTCCAATACGCGGCCGTCGCCGACTTCTGCGAGCCCGTCGAGCGCGTGACTGGACGTAAAGTCAAGGCGTTCATCAGCGGAATCGACACGGAGGCCGACGGACTCGCGGTCGAGATGTTCGTGCTCTATCCGGAGGGTTCGAACGCCTCCTCGCGCGGCTCGCGGTGAACGTCATCCGCTTCGAGTCGTGACGGCTTGGTCGACCCGCTCGGATGCAGGACAAACAGCTCGGCCGACAGTCCTTCCACCTGTGTGTCGACGCCGCTGAGGAACGCTTTTATCTTGCGCCCGGTCACGCGCTCGACCGGTTCGCCGAACTCCCGGATCGTCGAGTACTGGAAGAACGTCCGCATCTCGCGCAGGCGCTGATGCTCGCCCATTCGGGCGAGGTTGCGCTCAGCGGGCGCAAACGTGTCCTCCAGGATGCAGACGATGGTGTCGGGGCCGGCCCAGTCGGTCCGGGCCTTGGTCGGCCCGCGACCGAATGACTCCTTGTAGAGGCGGACCATCTCGTTCGAGATTTCCGCCAGCGCAGTACCCACCCCGCCATGGTCGTGGTCGTCGCTCATGCCTATTCCTTCCTCGGGCTCCGAAACCGGAGACCACGGACGGATGGAGCGATCCGAGCGCAGCCCGTGCGTTGCGGATCAGGACACACGGTGGCCGCGCCTCCTGTCCGCATTCGCACCTCGAGGTCCGCCGACTTCCCGGCCACCGGGGCCCTGGGCCTCCGCGCTGACTGAAGGGCGCGCGGAGCGTCGTGACAGAAAGTGTGGCTGCCCCAAAGGGCTGCGTGGTAGAGCCGCCAATGGGCCTACCTTCACCATAGACCCCTTGTACACAGGTGTACAGTCGGATGCCTTGACAGCTACTCACGTCGCGGACGGCTGAGAGCTGGACGGGACGGGGGAGAGGCAGGGAAAATGGCGGCACTCGGCTCAGTGGACGCGATGCTCGCGGCGGATGCAGCGGCGCCGCGCACAGCGCGCAAGGCGGTCGACCATCTGGTCGCAGCGCACGACTTCGACCTGGGCCTGCGGCTGAGGCTGCTGTTGAGCGAGGCGGTGTCAGATCGGGTGCTGACCCATGCCGGCAGCGGCACGGCGGGTCAGCTGCGCCTTCAGGTCTGGTCCGAGGACGGCGTCGTGCACGGCCGTATCAGCGATGTGCCGCGTGAAGGCCAAGACCTCACGCTCGACATGCGCGAGCTCGCGGTGGGGATGTTGACCGCGATGGCCGACGCCTGGGGCACCGAGGCGAACCATGACGGCACGGTCGCGATCTGGTTCGAGCTCGACCCTTCGGCCACCCGCGAGGTCGGCGAATACGCGGAGCGATTCGCGGCTGCGCTCGAACTTCCCCGGACACCCGTCTGAGGTAGGTCTATGCTCGAACCCTACGGGCGGCTCGGTAATGGACTTGCCGGAGCAGCTCGGCGGCAAGTGGTGGGCGACGTGAGCTGTCAAGAACTGGCAGCCGGCGGATCCTCGATCGAACGGTCTAGGAGTCTGTATGGCGAGCCCACTAGCACCCGTAGGGCGTGTGAATCTGATCGACGTGGACCGCGAACTGGTCGCGGGAAACGGTGGCGGGGCAGCGCTGCCCGTGCCCGTCCTCCGGCTGCCACCGGGGCCGATGCCGGCGCTCGCCGGCGAGACGGGTGGCTTCCTCGTGCTCAAGGGGCTGCTGATGCACGAGGTGGCCGCTTACGGCCGCGCGACCGCGGATCTGCTCGGCCCGGGCGACTACATCGCTCCCGGTAGCGAGGCGGCCACGAGCGTGCCGACCGCCGAGGCGTGGCTCGTGCTAGAGGAGGCGCTGCTCGGCGATCTGGCCCCGAACCGGGCCTGGTCCGCGGAGATGGCACAGCGGTTGACGGCTGGGCTGCTTGCGCGCAACTGCGAGCGAGCGGCCGGCCTGGCGATCCAGCGCTCGATCGCCTCGCACGTGCGCGTCGACGTGCGCGTGCTGGGCTACCTGTGGTACCTGGCCGAGCGCTACGGCGTGGTCACGCCCGACGGCGTCAAGCTGAGCCTGCCGCTGACTCATGCCGTGATCGCGCGCCTGATCGGCGCGCGCCGGCCAACCGTCACGACGGCGCTTCAGCGCCTGATGCAGCAGGGCTACCTGAGCCGCGACGGCCGGGCGTTCATCCTGGCCGGGGATCCCGGCCGGGTGATCGAGCTCGAGTCGCAGAGCCCGGCGCTGCTGACGAACGGGATGGGCCAGGACGGAGCGCACCATGACGGCGCGCCCGTCCCAGACACGTTGAAGCTGTAGAGCGAGGGCCGCTAGGCGGCCAGGCTCAGACCGAGGTCCTTGGCCATCCGCCGCATGTCGGCGGCCTCGTCGTCACGGAAGAACGTGATCCCGATGCCGGTCGCGCCCGCGCGCCCGGTGCGCCCGATGCGGTGGGTGTAGGTGTCGCGGTCGGCCGGCGCGTCGAAGTTGATCACGTGCGTGATCGCCTCGACGTCGATGCCGCGCGCCGCGACGTCGGTCGCGATCAGCGTGTCGGTCTGGCCGGTGTGGAAGCGGGCCAGCGCCTTCTCGCGCTGAGCCTGCGACTTGTCGCCGTGGATCGCCACGGCTTCCGCGCCCTGCACGCGCAGCCGCTTGACCAGCCGGTCGGCGCCGCGCTTGGTGCGAACGAACACGAGCGTGCGCCCGCGGTCGTCAGCGGCCAGCGTCTCGACGAGCGTCGCGAGCTTGCGCTCGTGCGCGACGGCGATGAAGCGGTGCTCGATCATGTGCTTCTCGTCGCGTGGCGGCCGGTGCTCGTGGCGGCGCGGCTTGTGCGTGAGCGAGTCGGCGAGCTTGCCGACCGCGCCCTCGAGCGTGGCCGAGAAGAGCAGCGTCTGGCGCTCGCGCGGCGTCTGGCGGACGATGCGCTCGACCGGGCGACTGAAGCCCATGTCGAGCATGCGGTCCGCTTCGTCGAGCACGACGCATTCGACGGCGCCGAGCTTGACGTCGCCACGGGCGATCAGATCCTCCAGGCGGCCGGGACAGGCAACGATGATGTTGGCCTTGCGGGCAGCGGCTACCTGCGGGCCGAAGCCCACGCCGCCGTAGACGGCGGCCACGCGCAGGCCGCAGCGCTTGGCAAGCGGCTCGAGCTCGGTGACGATCTGGAGCGCGAGCTCACGGGTTGGGGCAAGGATGAGACCCGCGTGAATCCGCGGTTGGCGGGCGAGTCGCTGGATGAGAGGGAGACCGAAGGCGAGCGTCTTGCCGCTGCCGGTCGGAGATTGGGCCAGCACGTCCCGGCCGGCGAGCACGTCGGGAATGACGAGCGCCTGGACCGGGAAGGCCGACGCGATCCCGCGCGCCGCCAGTGCTTCGGAAAGCACCGGCAGCACGCCGAGATCGGCGAATGACTGCTTGTTCATGAAACCTTTCGGTGCGCCGCGGTGTGGCGACGCGGAATGGCGTGGGGCTTAGAGAGCCCGCACGTTCTGAGCCTGCGGGCCCTTGGGGCCCTGCTCGGCGTCGAACGACACCTTGGCGCCTTCGTTGAGCGAGCGGTAACCGTCGCCCTGAATGGCTGTGTGATGGACGAAGAGGTCCTTACCCGAGTCGTCGGGCGTGATGAATCCAAAGCCCTTCTCGTCGGAAAACCACTTCACTGTTCCTGTTGCCATGTTTCTTTACCTCCACGGCGTTGTGTGCTGCGAACGCGGAGGTGCTTCTTGGGCAACTTGCGGAGCGCTACACGATTTCTAGCCACACGGACTGTGCGACCGGGACGGACGCTAGCACGCTCAGGCGGCGGGAACGCCCAGCACCTGCAGCAATTCGCTCAACTGGACGTCGCGCGCCAGCGCCAGCACGGGCAGCTCGCCGCGCACCGAGTAGCTGTTGCGGCGCCCGACGCGCTCGCGTTCCAGGTATCCCGACTTGACCAGGCCGGAGACGATTCGGTGCGCCGCGCGCTCGGTGATCCCGAGACGGTCGGCCACGTCGCGCAGGCGAATGCCCGGGTCGGCGGCGATGTAGAGGAGCGCCAGGCCGTGATTCGAGAGGAATTTCCATTCGGGCGGCGCCATCTGTTCCGGATCGAGCTGGGCGATCGTCACGGGGTGAGATTAGCGAAGATAGATTCAGGACACAAACTTCCGCTATATTCGAAGGGTGAGCGAAGAAGCAGCAGCTCCCAAGCCGCGTGCGACCGGCGAAGCCGCCTGGAAGGCCGAGCGCGAGGCGCTCGATCAGCGCAACGCGGCTGCCAAGAAGGCGGCCAAGGACCACGTCTCGGCCAGCGCACTCGCGGCAATCGATCGCGAACGCCGCCTGGCGCGTGTGGAAGACGATCAGCTGAAGGCGCTGAACAAGCGCATCACGGCTCGCCCGCGCGGCTGATCCTGCTCTCCACGTAGGCGAGCACCTTCGCCGCCGACTGGTCAGGCGTCTCACGCTCGGTCTCCAGCAGCAGTTCCGGTTCGAGCGGCGGCTCGTACGGGTCGGACACGCCCGTGAAGTTGTCGAGCTCACCGTGCAGCGCCTTCTGGTAGAGCCCGCGCGGGTCACGCCGGGCGCATTCCGCGACCGAGGCTGAGACGTGGATCTCGACGAAGCGCTCGCCGATCAGCGCGCGGGCTCCGTCGCGCGCCGCCCGGTAGGGCGAGATGACTGCCGCAAGCACCAACACGCCGTTGCGCGACAGCAGGTCCGCGACGTAGGCCACCCGGCGCACCTGCTCGTCGCGGTCGTGCTTGCTGAAGCCGAGATCACGCGACAGCCCGGCGCGCAGCGCGTCGCCGTCGAGCACCTCCACCGCCTTGCCCTGCGCGCGCAGGGCCTCGGCGACCTGCGAGGCGACCGTCGACTTGCCCGCCGCCGACAGGCCGGTGAACCACAGCGTCAGCACGTTCTCATGGCAGCGTGAACGCCGACGTGACCGCGGCGCTTCCAGGCTCCGCGACCTCGGGATAGCGCGTCCCCGGCAGCAGCGCGACGTCGAAGATCTCCTGGACCAGGTCCTCGAAGCGCAGAAAGCCCGCGATCCGCCCCCGTTTCAGGTCGACCATCCACACGCCGCAGACGCGCTCCTGGAGCTTCTCGGTGATCGGCAGGTCGCCGAACGTCGAGGACTCGCGGATCTGCGAGAGGCCGACGAAGGCCGTGTCGCCCGCGAAGGCCAGGCCGCGGGCGAACCCTGGAAGCTCGACCACGGGCTCGGTCGTGCCCGAGTCGAGGTCCACGCGCGCGAGCGTGCCGCGCCCGGATTCGAGCACCCACAGCGCTCCGTCGTGCCAGCGCGGCGAGTGGGGCATCGACAGTCCCGTCATCACGGTCTCCGAGCTCGCCAGGTCGATGATGCAGCCGCCGCTGGCCTTGTTCGCGCGCCAGCCACCGGGCTCGTCGGTCCGGCCGAGGGTGGTCACGTACGCCGGGCGGTCGTCGATCACGGCCAGACCGTTCAGGTGGCAGCGGTCGCCGGGCTGGATCGCGGAGATGAAGGGCGGCTTCCAGCGCGGCACGAAGCTGTGGTCGGCATCGATCGTCGCCAGGCACGAGAACGCGGTCGCCACGACCCAGAGCTCGCCGCCGGCGAACGCCATCTCGTGGACCAGCACGTCGCCCGTGGTGTGCCGGTTGCGCGGCAGGAAGCACGCGTCGTGGGTGCCGGGCGGCTCGATCTTGGGCGCCAGCGCGGGGAGGTCGCGGAAGTCCCAGATCTCGGTCCGTGTCCCGAGCGCGAAGCGTGACGGGCCGACCGCGATCCCCATCGGCTTGTCGAAGTTGCGGAAGTGGGTGTTGAGCAGACCGTCGCGCTCGCGGCCCAGGATCAGCCTGCCGGTCTGGTAGGTGGACACGAGCAGCGTGGACCCCAGGCGGCCCAGCGTCTTCGCGAACGAGCCGGTCGAGACGCTGTGAAACGGCGACTTCTCGCGTCGTTTCGGCACGCTCGGATCGGGCTCGGCCAGCAACTCGCGCGCGCGGACCGCCGCTTCCGCGACGCTCGGGAGCAGCGCGTCGAGCTCCACGCTGGCCGCCGGCTCGCTGCGCCCGCGGCGGCGGCGCACCACCTCGACCGGGCTCAGCAGGGCCTGGTCGTAGGGCACGTCGAGGAACCCGCAGAGCCGGCGCAGCTCACGGCGAGGATCCTCGAGCAGGTCGTCGAAGCCGACGGCGCCCCAGCGCTCGGGCTCGAGTTGCTGGAGGTCATCGAGGGCCGTCTCGGTGATGATCCGCCACTGCTCGGCGACGATCTGCTCGAGCGGCTTGCCGTTCAGCTCGCGCCAGCCCGGGACCAGCGGCAGCGACCACGGCGGCCCGTCCCAGCCGGGCAGGTCGCGGATCGCCACGAAGTTGCCGGTGTTCCAGGCCGCGAGCATCTCGGCCGTCGCCTCGGCTGGCTCGCGGAAGACGTAGACGAAGCGCGCGTCGGGAAACGCAGCGGCCAGGAACGGGATGCGCAGCGCCAGCCGCGGTCCGTACGACAGCCCCCTCACCGGCCCGCTCGCGGCGGTGGCGGGGCGACCCTCGCGGTCCACCAGTTGCGCGGTGAGCCGCTCGCGGACATCCGCTGCCTGACCGTTCAGGTCGGCCGCCGACAGGCGGTGGCTGTCCCAGCCGCGCTCGGAGGGGTCGATGGCGCCGACGTCGTCGAACGCTGCGCGCCCGTGCCAGATGCCGCTCGCGCGCGCGATCGACTGGTAGAGGACGCCCTCGCCCGAGCGGGGCGCAGCAACGATGAAGATTGGGCTGCGGAGCTCGGCTGGGTCCACCTCGAGTAATTAATCTAGAGGCTGGCCCCTACCACTGTTATGGTGATCCGGCCCCGTTTGGGGGACTGGCCACGGCACGCGAAGGAGCGCATTGACTAGAAGGCAGCGCCGCGCGCGCGGAAAGCGCGAGCGGCAGCGCAGGATTGCGCTCGGCGGTGGCTTCGTGCTGGCCGCGACGCTGGTGTCGGGCAGCGCCGCGCACGCCGACGAGTTCACGGTCACGAACCTGCACTCGTACGGGGCGGGCAGCCTCCTCGATGCGGTCTACAGCGCGGACAGCAACCCGGGTGCCGACTCGATCGTCTTCAGCTCTGGTCTGTCGGGCACGATCAACACTTACGCGTACGTGCCTGAGGGGCCCGTCTACAACGGGCTCTACATCTTCGACGACGTCACGATCACCGGGCCGGGCGCCTCGCATGTCACGGTCGACGCCGACGGCAAGGGGCGTCCAATCCAGATCGGGCGAGGCGCGAACGTCCACATCAGCGGGCTCACGCTGACCGGGGGGAACGCGGGGAACTACTTCGGCGGAGCCATCTCCACGGACGGGCCGCTCACACTCGACGGCGTCTTGATCCTCGACAACCAGGCCTTGGCCGGGGGCGGGATCTACTCCTCCGCGGGAGCGCAGGTCGAGGTGGAGCATTCGACCATCTACCAGAACACGGCGAAGTACTCGGGAGGCGGGATCCTCGCCTATGGGAGCACCTACATCGAGGACTCCACGATCGCCGGCAACAGGTCGCTGAATGGGGCTGGGGGTGGAATCGGAAGCCAGGGCAATGCGCTCACGCTCACCGGAACGACGGTCGCAGGCAACCAGGCGGCGGCATACAGCGGCGGGGTCAGCGACCAGTCCGGATCGATCACTCTCGACAACTCGATCGTGGCGGGCAACACGACGAACGGCGCATCCTCGGACATCGACGGGGGCACCGTTTCGGCGGCTTTCTCTCTGATCCAGGCGCCGGGGCTCACAACGATCACCGCCACGGTGGCGAACTCGAACATCACCGGCGAGGACCCGAAGCTCGGCGCGCTGGCCGACAACGGCGGTCAGACGCCGACGATGAAGCCGGCGCCCCGCAGCCCCGTGGTCGACAAGGGCAGCTCGTTCGCCGAGATGGACGACCAGCGCGGTCTCACGCGCCCGTTCGACCAGCCAGCCATCACGAACTCGACCGCTGCCGGCGCGGACGGCTCGGACATGGGCGCGGTCGAGCTCCAGGACGGCGACGAGGCGCCCAACCCGACGACGTTCAACGTCACGAACACCAACGACACGGGCGACGGCAGCCTGCGCCACGCGATCCTCGACGCGGACGCCAATCCCGGCGACGACACGATCCTGTTCGACTCTGATCTGACGGGGACGATCACCCTCGGGTCGGACCTGCCGATCATCACCGAGGGCGTCACCATCACGGGCCCGGGCTCGACGAAGGTCACCGTCGACGGCGACAACGCGTACCAGATCTTCAACATCACGGATGGCTCGCAGGCCACGATCACCGGCCTGACGCTGAGCGAGGGCCACGCTGACACAGACGGGGGAGCGATCCTGGCGTCGGTGCCGCTGGCGGTCGATGACGTCCGTGCCTACGACAACCACGGGCGGGCGGGCGGTGCGATCGATGCGATCGATGGGCTTCAGCTCACCAACTCCGTCATCAGCTCGAACCACGCAGCCAGCGGTGGCGGCGGCATCGACGCCGGGGGCGACGTCACCATCACCGACACGACCGTCGCCTCGAACGCGGCCAGCGGCGACGGCGGCGGTATCCGCCACGGCAACGGGAAGCTCACGCTCGACCACTCGACCGTCGACTACAACAACGGATCTACGGGCGGCGGCATCGAGGAGCTAGCGGGTGGAGTGTCACTTCACGTGCTGGACTCGACGGTTGCGAGCAACTATGCCACCGGGGCGGGCGGCGGCATCCACTCGCACAGGCCGCTCACGGCGACGGGTTCGACGATCGACGGTAACTCGGCGCATGGCTACTACACAGGGCACGGCGGCGGCATCTACATGGATGGCGCGGCAGCGACGCTCCGCGACACGATCGTCGCGGGCGACTACGCCTACCTTTCGGGGCCCGATCTCTACGCGGCCCACGGCGGCAGCTTCTCAGCGGCCTTCTCGCTGATCCAGTCGACAGACGGCGCGACGGTCACCGACGAGGTCGCGGATTCCAACATCAGGGGCGTGGACCCCGACCTTGGGCCGCTGCAGGACAACGGTGGTCCGACGCTGACGATGAAGCCGGATCTGAACAGCCCGGTCATCGACAAGGGCGGCGCCGAGGAAGGCCTGACCGACGACCAGCGCAGAAAGCCACGCCCCGTCGATCTGCCGCACTACGACAACTCTGAGGCCACCGGGGCCGACGGCTCCGACATCGGCGCGGTCGAGCTCCAGACAACGGAGGTTCCCAATCCGACCACCTTCCACGTCACGAACACGGGCGACCATGGCCCCGGCAGCCTGCGCCAGGCGATGCTCGACGCCGAGTCGAACTCCGGGGACGACACGATTCTCTTCGACTCCGACCTCACCGGCACGATCAACCTCGCCTCGCCGCTGCCCGAGCTCTACGAGAGCGCCACGATCACCGGTCCCGGCTCCGGCCAGGTGGCGGTCGACGCGGGGGGCAACAGCCGCATCTTCACGCTCGCCGACGGGGGGGGCGCCATCAGTAGGTCCGACTTCACGATCACGGGGCTCACGCTGGAGCACGGCAGCGCCGGCACGGGCGGCGCGATCAACGGCACCAGCGCGTCGCTTCACCTCGACGACGTGGTCGCGAGCCACAACGAGGCCACCGACGGCAGTGGCGGCGCGATCTACGCCCGCCAGTCCCTGACCGTCGATCACTCCACGATCAGCGACAACAACGCGGCCGACGTCTACGGATCCGGAGGAGGCATCTGGGCCTACTCCGGCGCGACCATCGACCACTCCCGGATCACGGGCAACCACTCGGCCGGCACGGGCGGAGGAGTTGGCGTTTACAACTACGGGGTCCTGCAACTCGACAACTCGACCGTTGACGGCAACGACGCTCCGGACGCCGGTGGGATCTATGCAAGGAGGGCGGCAGCAACGATCGTCAACTCGACGATCGCTTCCAACCACGGCGGGGGCGTCGAAATGGCCTATGGGTCGCTGAGCGGCGTGACGGTCGCCGAGAACGACTCGGGAGCGGGCGTCAATGTGACCGGCGGGGAGCTGGGGGAGGGCGAAGCTCTGGTGATCCGCACCTCGATCGTCGCCGGCAACACGAACGGGGGCAATCCCGAGGACGTGCTCGCCCAGAACAACACGATCCGCGCGGACTTCTCGCTGATCGAGGCGCCGCAGGAGACGAACGTGGTGGAGACCGTCGCGGGCTCGGACATCTTCGGTGAGGACCCGCAGCTCGGCCCGCTCCAGGACAACGGCGGTCCGACGCCGACGATGGCTCCGGGGGCCGACAGCCCGGTCGTTGACCAGGGCAAGGCCTACGACCTGACCGACGACCAGCGCGGCGACCAGCGCCCGCTGGACTCGCCGTCGATTCCCAACTCCGCGGCCGGCGGCGCCGACGGCTCGGACATGGGAGCGGTGGAGCTGACCGCACCTGCGACCGGACCGGTGGTGAGCGGGATCGCGCCGGCGTCGGGACCGGTAGCCACGGAGGTCGTCATCAGCGGGTCGCACTTCACTGGCGCGACAAAGGTCCTGTTCGGCGGCACGTCCGCAGCCTTCAAGGTGGACTCCGACTCGCAGATCACCGCGAAGGCGCCGGCCGGCACGGGGTCAGTCGACGTCCGGGTGGTCAACCCGGGCACGTCGAGTCCGACAAGCGCGAATGACAAGTTCACTTACACAGCGCCACCGTCGGACAACGGCGACGACTCCGGCCAGCAACAACAACAGCAGCAGCAACAGCAGACGCCGCCGCCCGCGCCGCCCACGCCCCCGAGCGACACCAAGCCCGGCAAGCTCTCGATCGGCACCAGCGGCGGCGCCACGCTGCGCCGGCGCCGCTCGGGCTACGTGCTGTTCCCAGGCATCAGCGTCAGCTGCCCGTCGGGTGCCAGCGACTGCACGGCCACGGCGGTCGGGACCGTCGACGTGGGCGCCGCCAAGCGCAAGACCTGGGTCAAGGCCACGCTGACCGTCGCGCACGGCGCGGTCCAGGCGATCACGTTCAAGCTCAGCCCCGCGGCCAAGCGGCTGCTCGACAAGCAGCGCAAGCTGCGCGTGACCGTCACCATCCAGGCGAAGGCCGCCGATGGGCAGATCGTCAGCGCCACCAAGACGCTCACCGTTCACGCTCCGAAGCGAAAGGCCCGCTCATGACGAGGAAGCAGCGCCGCTCGCGCCAGAAGCTGGAGCGCCACGGGAAGGTCGCGCTGGGCGGAGGCTTCGTGCTGGCCGCCACGCTCGTCTCGGGCAGCGTCGCGCATGCGGACCAGTTCGCGGTCACGAACCTGAACACGTATGGGACGGGGAGCCTGCGCCAGGCGGTGTACGACTCGCAGAACAACCCCGGGCCGGACTCGATCGTCTTCCAGTCGGACCTGTCGGGCACGATCGGTCTGTATTCGTACGGGTACTACGACTACGACGGGTGCTCCTGTTACGTCCGCCAGTACAGGACCGGGTTGCACGTCGACCAGATCCTGACGATCACGGGCCCTGCCTCGGGAGACGTGACCATTGACGCGCAGGGGGAATCGCGCATCCTGGCGGCCACCGGCGGTGCGCCCGTCAGCCTCTCCAATCTGAGGTTTACGCACGGCTACTCCTACGGCGATCCCAAGGGCGGCGGCGCGCTGTACTCCGACGGCCCCCTGACCCTGGACCACGTGCGCGTCGACAACAGCTACGGCGGCGCCGGCGGCGGCGGGGTCAGCGCCCAGGGGGGCGCGACGATCACCAACTCGCAGATCGACGACAACTACACCTACGGGCCTGGCGGCGGGCTCGTGGCGCCGGCCGGCGCGAGCATCAGCGACTCGAGCATCACCGACAACCGTGCCTATGGCCTCGGTGGCGGCCTCGACGCCGGGGACGCCGTGCAGGTTGTCCGCTCGACCGTCGCAGGCAACTTGGGCTACGACGGGGGCGGCGGCATCGCCCACTCCGGCGGCGGGCGTCTGGACGTGGACCACTCCACCGTTTCGGGGAACCGAACGGGCAGCCGCTCTTACGGCCAGGGCGGTGGCATCTGGGAGGCAGGCACGAGCGGCGGCAACGCCTACATCGAGGACTCGACCGTCGCGCAAAACCAGGTCTACGGGGGCAGGGGTGGTGGGGTCAACTCTTACGGACCGGTGACCGCCATCGGATCGACCATCGCGAACAACGCCTCGAGTAACTCAATCGGTGGCATCTACGCGAGCGCGAACGTCCTACTCGAGAACTCGATCGTCGCGGCCAACGCCGGCAGCTCCGACGTCTACTCCGGCGGCACCGTCTCGGCCGCGTTCTCCCTCGTGCAGTCGGCGGGGTATGCGGGCGTGCAGGACACGGTCGCCGGCTCGAACATCATCGGCCAGGACCCGCAGCTCGGACCGCTGCAGGACAACGGCGGGCCGACCTTCACGATGAAGCCGGGATCCACGAGCCCGGTGATCGACAAGGGCAGCGCCTTCGGGCAGACCGACGACCAGCGCGGGCTCACGCGCCCGTTCGACCAGCCGGACGTGGCGAACTCGACCGCCGCCGGCGCGGATGGCTCCGACATGGGCGCGGTCGAGCTCCAGGACGGCGACGTGCCGCCGCCGATGACCTTCAACGTCACGAACACGAACGACGACGGGGACGGCAGCCTGCGTCAGGCGATCCTCGACGCGGACGCCAACCCCGGCGACGACACGATCCTCTTCGACTCGACCCTGACGGGAACGATCACACTTCAGTCGAACCTGCCTGACGTCACCGACGGCGTGACCATCACCGGCCCGGGTTCGGCGAAGGTCACGGTGGATGGCGGGACCTACTACTCGCTCTTCAACATCACGGAGGGCTCGCAGGCGACGATCACCGGCCTGACGCTCACGGACGGTCACGCTGCCGACGACGGCGGCGCGATCGCCTCGGATGTGCCGTTGACGCTCAACGACATCGACGCGACGTACAACAACAGCCAGTCGACGGGTGGCGCGATCTCCGCGACCGACGGCCTCGAGATCACCGATTCGTCCGTCAGCGACAACACGGTGCCGAGCAACGGCCAGGGCGGTGGCATCTGGACCGAGGGCGACGTAACGGTCACCCGCACGACGATCGACGGGAACAACGCCTACAGCGGCGCGGGGCTCTTCCACGATGGCGATGGAACTCTCACCGTCACCCACTCGACGGTCAGCGGCAACCGTACGGCCACCTATGGAAACGTCGGAGGGATCGAGACGCGCGGCTCCGGCGCGACCGTGATCGAGGACTCGACGATCGCGAACAACAGGTCGTTCTCTGGTGGGGGCGGGATCGACACACGAGGTCCGGTCACCATCACGGGCTCGACGATCGCCGGGAACAGCGCGCTCAACTGGCCGGGCGGTATCTACGCCTCCGGTGCCGCGGCGATCGTGACCCTGCAGAACTCGATCGTTGCGGGCAACAGCGACGGCAACAACGGCGACATCGACGCCCAGGACGGAGCCTCCTTCTCCGCAGCGTTCTCCCTGATCCAGTCGCCCCGCATGACAGAGGTCACGGACACGGTTCCTGGCTCGAACATCACGGGCAAGGACCCGAAGCTCGGCGCGCTCGCCGACAACGGCGGCCCGACCGAAACGATGAAGCCGGCGCGCACCAGCCCCGTGGTCGACAAGGGCAGCTCGTTCGCCGAGATGGACGACCAGCGCGGCCAGCAGCGCCCGTTCGACCAGCCGCTGGTCGCGAACTCGACGGCGGACGGGGCGGACGGCTCCGACATGGGCGCGGTGGAGCTCCAAGACGGCGACGTGCCTGCGCCCGACCCGATGACGTTCCACGTGACGAACACGAACGACGGCGGCGACGGCAGCCTGCGCCAGGCCATGCTCGACGCGGAGTCGAACCCGGGCGACGACACGATCCTCTTCGATTCGGACCTGACGGGGACGATCTCGCTCGCGTCGGACCTGCCGGCCCTCGACGAGGGCGTCACGATCACCGGCCCGGGCTCGGGGAAGGTCACGGTGGATGGCGGGACCTACTACTCGCTCTTCAACATCACGGAGGGCTCGCAGGCGACGATAACCGGCCTGACGCTCACGGACGGTCGCGCCGACGACGACGGCGGCGCGATTGCCTCGGATGTGCCGCTGACGCTCGACGACGTCGACGCGACGTACAACATCAGTGGCGACGCGGGTGGTGCGATCTCCGCGACCGACGGGCTCGTGGTGACCGATTCGCGGATCACCAACAACCAGGCATCGCACTACGCCCCGGGCATCTCGGCAACGGGCGACGTGACTGTGACGGGCACGACGATCGACGGGAACGACACCGCGAATGTCCACGGGCATTCCGGCGGCGGCGGCATCCTCCACACGGGCGGCGGGACGCTCACGGTCGACCACTCGACGGTGAGCAACAACGAGGCACCGACGGGGGGAGGCATCGACGAGCAGGGCCAGGATGGCGGCTCGGTGGTCGTCACCGATTCGACGATCGCCGGGAACCACGCCCCCTTGACCGGGGGCGGCATCGCTTCGTACGGACCCGTCACGCTGACCGGCTCGACTGTTGCCGGCAACTACGCAAACGGGTACGACGGGGCCGACTCGTCGGGCGGCGGCATCTACATGGACGGCGCCACGGCGACGCTGCAGAACACGATCGTCGGATACAACGAAAACGGCGACCTCGCGGCGGTGAACGGCGGCAGCTTCTCGGCCTCGTTCTCGCTCGTGCAGAATCCGGCCGGACTGATCACCGATGACGGCTCGGACATCCTGGATCAGGACCCGCAGCTCGGCCCGCTCCAGGACAACGGCGGCCCGACTCAGACGATGCGGCCCGCCTCAGACAGCCCGGTCATCGACCAGGGCAAGGCGTTCGGCCTGACGGACGACCAGCGCGGCAAGCCGCGCCCGGCCGACCAGCCCGACATCGACGACTCGACCGCTCCGGGGGCCGACGGCAGCGACATGGGCGCCGTCGAGCTGCAGGCAGCGGACATCCCGCACCCGACGACCTTCCACGTGACCAACACGAACGACGCGGGCGACGGCAGCCTGCGCCAGGCCATGCTCGACGCGGAGTCGAACTTCGGCGACGACACGATCCTGTTCGACTCGGACGTGAGCGGCACGATCAACCTGGCATCGCCGCTGCCTGATCTGGACGAGAGCGTCACGATCACAGGCCCGGGCGCGGACGCGGTCACGGTCGACGCGGGCGGCGACGAGCGTATCTTCAACATCACCTACGGCGACGACTTCACCATCAGCGGGCTCACGCTGACGAACGGCTATGCGGACGGCCCCGGCGGAGCGATCTACTCGGTGGCCCGCCTGACGCTCGACCACGTGGCCGTGACCGACAGCGGGGTCTCCGAGAGCTATGGCGGCGGAGTCGCGTCCCGGAATGATCTGTTGGTTCACCACAGCACCTTCAGCGGCAACGCGACCCACGACGGCGGCCCCGGGGGCGCGATCCACGCCGAAGGGGCGCTCCAGATCACAGATTCGACGATCAGCGGGAACAGCGCGGATGGCAGCACAGGCGGTGGTGTGTGGGCCAGGGCTGAACTGACCGTGGGCAGTTCGACGATCGCCTCGAACAGTGCCGACAGCGGGGGTGGCATCCTGGCCGAGGAGGGCCTGGGCCAAATCGAGGACTCCACGATCCGCGACAACACCGGGGGCGGGCTCGAAGCGCCGGGCGTGAAGCTCACCGACTCGACCGTGAGCGGCAACTCCGGCTCGTCGGGCGGCGGTCTGCTGATCACCGCCACGGGCGGCGGAATCGGCGGGTTCGGCGGGACGCAGATCGTCAACTCGACGATCTCGGGCAACACCGCCTCGTCCGAGGGCGGCGGCATCTTCACCAACTACGGGGCGTCGATCACGGGCTCCACGATCGCGGGCAACCACTCCACCGGCGATGGTGGCGGAATCCAGGCGGGCGGTTATGGCAACGACCCTGTCACGTTGCGCGACACGATCGTGGGGGCCAACACCAGCGGCAGCAGCCCGGACGACCTGGGGACCCACAACTCGACGCCGTTCCACGCCGGCTTCTCGCTCATCCAGGCGGCGGGCGATGCCACGGTGGATGAGACGATCGCGGGCTCGAACATCACCGGCCAGGACCCGGACCTCGGGGCGCTCCAGGACAACGGCGGCGATACCGAGACGATGGCGCCGGCTCCCGACAGCCCGGTGGTGGACAAGGGTAAGTCCTACGAGCTCGGCGACGACCAGCGCTCGCGCCCCCGGCCGGTCGACACGCCGTCGATCCCGAACTCGGCCGCAAGTGGCAGCGACGGCTCGGACATCGGAGCCGTCGAGCTCGATGCCGCCAGCACCGGCCCGGTTGTCAGCTCGATCAGCCCGGGGTCCGGCCCGGCGGGCACGTCCGTGGTCATAACCGGCAAGCACTTCACCGGCGTGACGAAGGTGCTCTTCGGTTCGGCTTCGGCTTCGTTCCAGGTCGACTCCGACACTCAGATCACGGTCGACGCCCCGGCCGGCACGGGCACCGTGGACGTCGAGGTCGAGAACCCGAAGGCGTCGAGCGCTCTGAGCGCGGCCGACAAGTTCACCTACACCGCCGCTTCCGGCGGCGGAGGCGGCGGAGGCGGAGGCGGTTCCGACCAGCAGCAGCAACAGCAGGAGCAGACACCGCCGCCGGCACCGCCGCCACCGGCAAACGGCGCGACGCCCGGCAAGCTCTCGATCGGCACGAGCGGGGGCGCAACGCTGCGCAAGCGGAGCACCGGCCTGGTGCTGTTCCCGGGGATCAGCATCAGCTGTCCGTCCGGCGCCACCGACTGCACCGCGTCCGCGATCGGGTCGATCGACATCGGCGCGGCGCGCAAGCAGACGTGGGTGAAGGCGCGCCTGACAGTCGACCACGGTGGGGTGCAGGCGATCAGCTTCAAGCTGTCGTCGAGGGCACAGCGGATCCTGAACCGCGAGCGCAAGCTGACGGTGACCATCGTCGTCACGGCGAAGCTCGGCGACGGCACGCCCGTGACGGCGACCAAGAAGATCGTCGTGCACGCGAAGCCGAAGCCCAAGCCGAAGCGGCGCGCCTAGTCCGTCAGCGCCGACAGGCGGCCGCGGAAGAACGCGAGCGCCGCGGCGCGCTGGTCGCCGGCCGCGAGCAGGTCGCTCAACGCCAGCTCGGCGCCGCGGAAAGCGGTTGCGTTCCAGCCATCGCCCTCGGCGCGCTCTGGCTGCCACGGCACCACGTACAGATAGGGCTCATCGTGTAGCTCGTCCCCAGGTGACCCGCCGTAGCCCGCCCGGACGCCTGCCGCCTCCGAGCCGAGCTCGGTTGCCAGGTCGAAGTGCTCCGGCCAGAGCTGGACGCGCGAGGGATCACGGCTTGCGCCATCGACGCGCAGCTGCTCTAGGACCGATGCCGTGAAGCCGTACCAGTCGCCGAGGTAGCGCGAGGCGACGGGATCGACTGCGAGCGGGTCGCGGCGCTCGCCGGCCGCGGATTCGAAGACCAGTTCGGCGCCCTCGACGCGGATCTGCTCGCCGTCACCGAACCACGGCGTGCCGAAGCCGCCGCGCGTGTAGCGCAGGGCAATCTTCCCGTTCGCGCGCTCGCGCGCGGGTGACATGACCGTCTCGGCCACTTGCTGGAGAGCCAGCCTCGCTTCCGTCAGCCCGGCGGGCGCCGGGCCCAGGCGGTGGTAGGCGCCGAGCCAGCGATCGGCGCACCAGCGCGCCAGCTCGTCGTCCTCCCGGCCGAGCTCGCCCCACAGGAAGTCAGCGCTCGACACCGGGCCGACGAGGATGCGCCCGGCGGGCACCTCGCCGCGCGCGCACGGGTCGTCGGCGAACCACGGCGCGGTCGTGACGGCGGGCGGTGACGGTTCGAGAACGCGCACCTCGTAACGGCCGCCGAGGCGGTCGAAAGCTTCCTGGCGGGGGTTGCTCATGCCGCACAGACTCGTGACGCTCCGAAACGTTGCTTGTAACGGGTCGCGAATGTGTGTGGACTAGCCGCCATGGACTTGGACTGGTTCCGCGTACTCGACCTCGACGAGCTTCCGGAGGGCCGCGTGAAGACGGTCGCCGCCGGGCACCGCAGTCTCGCGATGACGCATTACGACGGCAGCTACGGGGCGCTCGAGAACCGCTGCCCGCACCAGGGCGGGCCGCTCGGCGAGGGCACGATCGAGAAGGGGATGCTGCGCTGTCCCTGGCACGGCTACGACTACTGCCCGCTCACCGGCAGCTCGGAGTTCGGGGACGCGGTCCCGAGCTTCCCGATCGAGATCCGCGACGACGGCGTCTGGGTGGGGCTCGAGGCCGAGCTGCCGCACCAGGCGACCGTGACCGACCTGATGGCCGAGACGATGGTCAACTGGGGCATCACCCACGTGTTCGGGATGGTCGGCCACTCGAATCTCGGGCTCGCCGACGCGCTGCGCCGCCAGGAGGAGCAGGGACGGCTGACTTTCATCGGCATCCGCCACGAGGGGGCGGCCGCGTTCGCCGCGTCGGCCTACGGCAAGCTCACGGGACGCCCAGCCGCGTGCCTGACGATCGCCGGTCCCGGCGCCACCAATTTGCTGACCGGCCTCTGGGACGCGAAGGTGGACCGCTCACCCGTGCTTGCGCTCACGGGCCAGGTGGACACGCAGGTGCTGGGTCCCGGGGCCTTCCAGGAGGTGGACCTGGCCGGTGCGTTCGGCTCGGTCGCCGCTTGGAGCCAGCCCGTGCTCGAGACCTCCAAGCACACCGAGCTGATGAACCTGGCGTGCAAGAACGCGATCCTGCGCCGTGACGTGGCGCACCTGGTCTTCCCCGACGAGGTGCAGACGCAGCCGGCTGCGCCAGGGGCGGGGGCGTCCGGCCCCGAGGGCCGCGTCACGCCGCTCACGATCACACCGCCGCGCGAGTCCGTCGACGCCGCGCTGGAGCTGCTGCGCAGCGCGAAGCGACCGGTGATCATCGCCGGCCACGGGGCTCGCTTCGACGCGGACGCGCTGCTCGTCCTCGCCGAGCAGATCGGCGCGCCGGTGATCACCACGTTCAAGGCCAAGGGACTGATCCCCGACGCGCACGAGCTGGCCTGCGGGGTGCTCGGGCGCAGCGGAACGCCGGTCGCCAGCTGGTTCATGAACGAGGCCGACGTGCTGCTGGTGATGGGCGCGTCGTTCTCGAACCACACAGGCATCTATGCCGGCAAGGCGATCATCCAGGTGGACTTCGAGGCGATGCAGCTCGGCAAGTTCCATCCCGTGCAGGTGCCGGTCTGGGGCGAGATCGGGCGCGTCGTCGAGATCCTGCGCGCGGAGCTGCCGTCATCGGCGCCGGAAGCGCGCGCGGACCAGCGTCCCGAGGTCGCCGAGCGCAAGGCGATCTGGAGCGCCGAGAAGCAGAGCCGTGCGGCCGACGATCGCGGCCGTGGCGTCAACTCGGCGGCAATCTTCGACACGCTGTCGCGGCTCGTGCCCGATGACGCGGTGATCGCGGTCGACGTGGGCAACAACGCGTATTCCTTCGGCCGCTACTTCGAGTCGAAGCCGGGTCAGGCGGTGCTCATGTCCGGGTACCTCGGCTCGATCGGGTTCGGCTACCCGGCCGCGATGGGTGCTTGGGCCGCGGCGCCCGGCCGCCCGATAGTGGCGGTCACGGGCGACGGTGGCTTCGCGCAGTACATGGCCGAGTTGCTCACAGCGGTCAAGCACGGAATGAACATCACGCACGTGCTGCTGAACAACGGGCAGCTCGGAAAGATCTCGAAGGAGCAGCGCGCGGGCCAGTGGGACGTCTGGCAGACCTCGCTGCACAACCCGAGCTTCGCCGCCTATGCCGAGATCAGCGGGGCGCTCGGCATCCGCGTCGAGTCGAAGGACGAGCTGGACGACGCGATCGCTCGTGCCCTCGCACACGACGGACCGGCGCTCGTCGAGGTCATGTCGGACCCCGATCTGGTCTGACCAAATACTGTCCGCGCCCATGAGCGCGAAGCGGATCGTCATAGCCGGAGCGGGCGGCGTCGGAGCGGCGGCGGCGATGATCGCGCGCCACCGTGACTTCTTCGAACATCTGGTGCTGACCGACCTCGACGGCGAGCGCGCCGCGCGCGCAGCGGCGGCCACCGGGGACGCGCGCGTGAGCGCGGCGGCGCTCGACGCGTCGGACGCGGGTGCGGTGGCCGACCTACTCGCGGCCGAGGACGCGGACGCGATGCTGAACGCGTGCGATCCGCGGCTCAACCCGCCGCTGTTCGCCGCGGCCGCGCAGGCGGGCGTGACGTACATGGACATGGCGATGACGCTGGCCGAGCGGCACCCCGAGAAGCCGTACGAGCTCGTGGGGCGGTTGCTCGGCGAAGACCAGCTGGCGGCGCACGAGGAGTGGGAGGCGGCGGGGCGGCTCGCAGTCGTCGGAATGGGCGTCGAGCCCGGCCTCTCGGACGTGTTCGCACGCCACGCGGCCGACGAGCTGTTCAGCGAGATCGACGAGATAGGTGTGCGCGACGGGGCGGACCTGGTCGTGCACGGCTACGACTTCGCGCCGACGTTCTCGATCTGGACGACGATCGAGGAGTGCCTCAACCCGCCGGTCATCTGGGAGCGCGAGCGCGGCTTCTTCACAACGGAGCCGTTCTCGGAGCCCGAGCTGTTCGAGTTCCCCGAGGGACTGGGCCAGATCGAGTGCGTGAACGTGGAGCACGAGGAGGTCGTGCTGATCCCGCGCTGGGTCGAGTGCCGGCGCGTCACGTTCAAGTACGGCCTGGGAGAGGAGTTCATCGGCGTCCTGAAGACGCTGCACAAGCTCGGCCTCGACGGGGTCGAGCCGATTGACGTTCGCGGGGTGAAGGTCGCGCCGCGCGACCTGGTCGCAGCGGCGCTCCCCAACCCGGCCACGCTCGGCGACCAGATGAGCGGGCGCACCTGCGCCGGCACGATCGTGACGGGCACGGGCAAGGACGGCCAGCCGCGCGCCACCTACCTCTACCACCTGGTCGACAACGAGAAGACGATGCGCGAGGACGGGTCGCAGGCGGTGGTGTGGCAGACGGCGGTGAACGCCGTCGTGGCACTCGAGCTGGTCGCGAGCGGTGTATGGGAGGGCGCAGGCGTGCTGGGACCAGAGGCGCTGCCCGCAGCGCCGTTCCTGGAACTGCTGGCCGACTACGGAGCGCCGCACGGCGTGGTCGAGCACGATCCGGCGAACCCGCTGCGCGAGTTGTAGGGCTTCGCTCTGGGCGGTCGCTGTCGGCGCCCCAGGGCTCGAGTGGCACGGTTCGCGAGCACCGACCCTCCGTTGGGGCAAGCTAAGAGGGATCGGTGCTCGCTCGCGAGGCGCCGCTTGGTTTCGCAGCGGCTCGGTTTCGGGGGGCAACCGTCAATTGGTGTGCGAATAGCGACAGTTTTTGACGGTTGCGATGCGTTCGCGGGGAGAGCGGGGCCGGCGGCGGCTGGCGGCAAAGCGGGGCTAGCGGCCGAGCGGGGACGGCAGGCCGAACAGCGCGGCGCCGCCGCTCGAAGGCCGAGCGACCCGGCCTACAGCCCAGCGGGGTGGCGCGCTACGAAGCCGCCTGTGCCCGTCATCGTGCGCGTCCAGCGCGTGCCGCCGGATGCCAGCGCGACGGTGTCGAAGCGCCAGCCGGCTACGACCATGAACGCGTGGCCGGCATTCGCGTAGACCGTGATCCACTTGCCCGGGCCGGCCTCGCCCCAGCTCTCAAAGGCCGTCGAGTCGAGCGGTGAGGAGACCAGGCCGGCTGCGGCGAGCGCGTAGCTGACCGAGCCCGAGCAGTCGTAGGCATTGGCGCGGAACGAGCCGTGGCCGCCGCCGTAGAGGTAGGGGAGCCCTGCGATCGCGTTGCCGGCGGCGATGACCTGGCGCACGGCGGCGGGCGCGCCGGGCGGCGCCTGTGCCATGCCGCCGGCATCGACGGGCAGGTCGCGCACGATCCCGGTCGTGACGGGCGTTGCCAGGCGTGCGATCTGGTGCTTGATCGACGCGATCTGGCCGCGCACCCGGCTCAGTCGCGCAGCCGTGTTCGCGCGCGCCGTGAGCTCCTCAGCCTGGCGCGTGAGCAGAGCGCCCTGGACGGCCGCCGCCTCGTTGCGGGCGCGCAGCACGGATGCGGTCAGATCGCGGTCGCGCTGCTCCAGCCGCTCGAGCTGCGCGGCCTGTCCCAGCACCTGGACCCGGGCGGTCTTGGTGTCACGCAGGACCCCCGCATCGTGCTCGCGCGCGCGCTCCATGAACTCGAGCCGCTCGAGCATGTCGTTGAAGCCGTTCGAGTTCAGGATCACCGTCATGACGTCGGGATCGTCGTCCTCATAACCGGCGCGCAGGCTCGCCGCGAGCGCGACCGACGCGTGGTGGAGAAGGTTCTTCGAGCCGCGTGAGCTTGTTGCGCGCCGCGACAACGCTGCGCTGCACCGACGCCAGCTGTGCCTGGCGCGCATTCGCTTCCGCCTGCAGCCGAGCCAGGCGCGCTTCGGCCTGGCGCACGCCTGCGCCGGTGGCGGCGATCCGCTTGGACTCGGCCGCGATCTGCGCGCGCAGCTGCGACGCCGCGCCGGCTCGCGACGTCAGATCGCTGTGCAGGTCGCCCAGGGAGGAGACAGGCAGGCAGAGCAGCGCGGCCGCGACGGCAGCGAGCAGAACGGGGCGCCAGAAGCGCCTGTGCACACGGGAAGACTTCACGGGCGGCCGATCGAAGCTACCAGCCATCAATCAGAAAAACGCAGCTTGTGCAGCGCTTTTGCAAGAAATCGTGCGCGGCGCAGGAATTCACCGCGCTGCGCCGTGAGGGATTCGTGGCGCTCAAGCAGCAGGCAGGGAGACGACGAACGCCGCGCCAACGTCGCGTGTCTCGTCGAGAACCACGTCTCCGTCGCTGGTGCGCGCCAATCGACGCGCGAGCGCAAGACCGAGCCCGTTGCTCCGCGTTGCGCCGCTTCGCCGCGGCGCCGGATCGGCGCTGAACCCAGGGGTGAAGATCGCCTCACGCTGCTCGGCCGGCACGCCTGGCCCGTCGTCGGTCACGACGAAGTCCACGGATGCCTGTGCGACCCGCACCTCGACCGACGCGCGACTGCTGGCGAACTCGAGTGCGTTGGCGACGATGGGAGCGAGTATCCGCTCGGCCACAGCCGAATCGACGCCGACTCGGACATCGGTCGCTGGTCCCGACACGTCGAGCGCCACGCCCGCATGGGACCTGCGCAGGGACTCCACGACGGTCGTCGCGACGGCCACCGCGTCGGCGGTCCCGCCACGGATGTCGATCTGCGCACGCGCCACCGCGAGCAGGGTCTCGACGACCCGCTGCATCTGACGGGCATCGTCGATCACCCGTGACATTGCCTCCTTGTACTCCGGGAGTGTGCGCTCGCGCCGCAGTGCGAGTTCGCTCTCCACGATCAGGCGGGCAAGCGGCGTGCGCAGCTCGTGCGAGATCTCGGCCGAGAAGCGCTGCTCGTGCCGGAAGCTGGCGGCAAGCCGCCCGAGCAGATCGTTGAAAGTCGACGCGAGCCGTGAGAGCTCGTCGTGTGGGTCAGCGTCCGGAAAGCGCCGGTCGAGATCGTCGACTGTCCAGGCTGCGACCTCGGCTGTCATCCGGCCGACTGGCCGCAGCGCAGCGCTGATCGCCAGACGTACGGCGGACAGCACACCAGCGAGCACGATCACGCCGAGCACTATCGAGGCGATCAGGGCCCGGCGTGCAGTCGTCTCGTACGGAGCAAGCGAGGCACTTGCCACAACCGCTCCGAGCACTCGGCCCGCGCTGCGAATCGGGACCGAATGGAGCCGGAGGTCGAGAGTCTCGCTGTTGCGGTAGCTGCCTGGGTGCGATGCGCTGAGGCGGGCTGATTCGAGCGCGCTCGGCGGCTCCGGTGGAGCTGCCACGACCCGACCGCCCGCGAAGACCCACACCTGCTGATCAATCGCCTGGTCCCCCGGAGCATCCCGGACGCGGACCCGACCGTGACGAACGACGACGTTCGACAGGACCGCGGAAGCGCGTGCGCTGAGGCGTGAGTCCAGGTCCCCGCGAATCTGATTGCGCAGGACTACGTTGAAACCGCCGATCACGACTGTGATCAGGACGATGCTGCCGGTCGCGAGGACCACCAAGAGGCGGGCTCGGAGCTCGCGTGGCAGCACCCGGCTCATTCGAACGTGTAGCCCACGCCGTGGACGGTGGTGAGGGTGTACCCGCCACCGCCTTCTGCGAGCTTGCGGCGAATGCGCCGGATGTAAACGTCAAGCGTGTTGTCGTGGACGATCGCTCCCGCCGGCCAGCCGGCAGCGACGAGCTCGGGCCGCCGGACGATCTCGCCAGGGCGTGCGGCCAGCGCCGCCAGCAGGCGGAACTCGGTCGGGGTCAGCCGCACGGTGGCTGTCGCGCTCGTGAAGGCGTGCCTCGTTGGGTCCAGGTGCAGCCCATGCAGCTCGAGCCCGGAACGAGCGCCACCCCGCCGCAACCAGACGCGAACACGTGCGACCAGCTCATCGAACACGAACGGCTTGGTCATGTAGTCGTCGGCCCCGGCTGCGAAGCCCGACAGCCGGTCGGTGACGGCGTCACGGGCAGTCAGGAACACCACGGGCGCGCGCACCCCTCGCGCCCGGAGTGCCTGGCACACGTCGCGGCCATCGGCGTCCGGCAGCCCGATGTCGATGATCATGACGTCGATGTGGTTGGCGCCCGCCCGCTCGAGGGCCTGGTGGCCCGTCGATGCGCCGAGCACGCGCAGCCCTTCTTCTCGTAGACCACGCAGGATCAGTTCGAGCAACTCGGCATCGTCCTCGACGACGAGCACGCTGCCATCACCGAGCTGCACCGGAGCCGGGTTGGTCACAGCCTCAATAAAGCGGATCGACGCCGGCTGCCGGCGCTGCGTGGCGACATCCTGTGGCGGCGACGTCAGGGAGTCGCCGTCGCGGTCGCGCTGATCGTCGTCAGCTCTCCATCTCGACGCCGGTCTCGCGCGCGATCACCTCGGCAGGCGTCTCGTCGAGACGCGTCTTTGCGAGGTATGCGACCAGTGCGAGGATCGCACTCAGGAACACCAGGCTGGTCACCGTGGTGCCGAGACCCAGACCCCCGCCGTCGCTCTGCGACATGCCATCGCCGATCGACGCGCCGAGCGGTCGGGTGAGGATGTAGGCGAGCCAGAACGCGAGCACCGCGTTCAGCTTCAACCCGTAGTGGGCGGCGGTCACCAGTGCTATCGCGCCGGCGAAGATCGCCGCTGCGACCCAGTAGCCGAGCGCGAGCTTCTCCGACATCAGGTCGCCGCCGGCCGTGCCGAGCGCGAACGTGAAGAGGATCGCCAGCCAGTAGAAGCCCTCGCGGCGGGTGGTGAAGATCGTGTGGATCGAGAGCGTCCGCTCGTAGCGGAACCAGACGGCGAACACGATCGCGAGAATGATCGCGAAGCCGATGGTGCTCGTCAGCAGTGCCACATGCAGCTTGTCGACCAGGTTGTCGGTCAGCAGCGTGCCGACGACCGAGATCAGCACAACCGCGAGCCAGTAGACCGCCGGCACGTAGCGGTCCTTGCTGAACTGCCATGCAAGCGCGGCGACCAGCACCACCGTCATCACAAGCGCCGTCCCGGTCTCCCCGAGCCCGATGTTTCCGCTCAGAAAGTCGGCGAAGGTCTCACCGACGGTCGTGCAGAGGATCTTGATGATCCAGAAGTAGAGGGTGACCTCTGGAACCTTGTTGAGCATCTGGCGCCCACGGCTGAAGCCAGTCGTGGCAGGCCTCGGCGCGGCGGCTGTTGCAGTCGTCATGGCTCCGACGCTGCCAGGACGACCTGAGAACGACCTGAACGGCTCGCTCGTGCTAGGCGCGGCCTATGTGAACCGGCGTGCCTAGCGGCAGCACGTGTGCCAGCCGCCGGATCGCGCTGTTGCGCACCCTGATGCAGCCGTGGCTCACGTTCGTGCCGATCACCGACGGATCGCTGGTGCCGTGGATGCCTATCTGGCCGTCGCCGCCCTCGAAGCTCGTCAGGATTGGCGAGTGCGCTGACAGCCCGAAGGCGTACGGCCCGTAGAAGCCGTTCGGATTGGGCGGCCGGATGAGGTCGGTCAGGTAGTAGGTGCCGGTTGGCGTCGGCGTGAGCGAGCGGCCGGTCGCGATCCTCTCGGTGGCGATCCGCTGACGGCCATTCCACGCGAGCAGGCGGTGACGGCGGAGCTGGATCGTCACGTGGAAGTCGTCGCGCACGAGCCGTACAGCGCTCGCGCGAATCCAGCCGCGGCTCAGGTTCGGGCGGGTGGGCAGATACACCTGGACCCAGGCACCGTGCTGTCGGCGGACGAGAAAGAGCAGCGGCAGCTTTGCCTTGCCGAGGCGGCGTTGCACGAGACGCCTGGCAGACGAGCGCGTGCTCGGGGAGCGGCGCACGAGGATCGAGCCGGAACGCGCATGTGCCACGACGCTCGTGAAGCGCGTGCGCTTGTCGGAGATCGCGGAGCTTGCCGAGAAGCTCTGAGTCGCGGCTGGCGTGGCGGCGGCCGGCGGCGAGGGGTCGTCCCCGCCCGGGAACAGCAGTGCGCCGGCAACCAGGCCGGCGACCAGAAGCGCGCCGATCAGGCCGACGCCGTATGTCCACCGCAGCGGAAACATGAGGCGTCCCGGCCGGCGGAAGCCGGCCGGGACGATCCCGATGCTCTGGTCAGCCGGTCATGCTCGGCTGGCCGGACACGGCCGAGCCGGAGCTTGCGGCGGCCATGTTGGTGATGAAGCCGGTGCCCTTGACTGCCGTCAGGACCTCGTCCATCGTGGCCGACGGCTGGAACGCCGCCGGAGCCGGCGAGGGCGAGGAGCCCTTGCCGATGATCTCGGCGATCCAGGCCGCGTGACGCGCCTCGACCGGCAGGATCGATGCCGCCGCCATCAGGACGGGCTTCGCCTTGATGTTGCCGGCCTGGCCGAGGTAGGCCTTGACGCCCGTGTCCTCGAGTACCAGTGCGGTCTGCTGGAACGTCGACTGGCTCGCGGTCGTGCCCTTGAAGTCGAAGCTCGGCTTCTTGACGGCGCCGCTTCCCAGTGCCTTCTTCAGTGCCGCAACGTGCGCGGCCTCGTGCTGGGCCACGACCGAGGCGAACTTCTTCGTCTCGCCGGACAGCGCGCCCTTGGCGACTGCCTCCTTGTAGAACGCCGCCTCGAGGTACTCGAGCGTGAGCGCGTAGTTGAGGATGGCGACGTCGCTCTTCGAGACGCCCCCTGCTGCGAGCGCGCTGGCGGTGGGCCAGGCGGCGAGCAGGGTGGCGCCTCCGAAGAAGGCGCCGGCCTTGCCGAAGAAGGCCGCACGGCTGACGCCGGCGTTCTCTGCGGTTTCGCGGATTGCCCCGTCACGATCGAGGTCCTCGATCGCCGGGAACAGCTGATTGTGATCAGTCATCTGGTTCAGTCCTTTCTGAGTGTCCGGCCGGTCAGCCCGTGATGAAGCCGGTTGACTTGACCGCGGCGAGCACGGCAGCCTTCGACTTCGCCGGGTTGAAGGCGGCGGGAGCGGGGGAGGGACCGTTGCCGCGGCCCTGGATGTCGCGGATCCACGCCGCATGGCGTGCCTCGACGGGCAGGATCGAGCCGGCCGCCAGCAGCACAGCCGGCGTCTTGATGCTCGGCGCGGCGCCCTGGTAGGCGGACACGCCCGTGTCCTCGAGCACCTGTGCCGTCGCCGCGAACTTCTTCGCGTCGGCGGTGGTGCCCTTGAAGTCGAACGTCGGCTTCTTCACGGCCGCGCTCCCGAGCGCCTTCTGCAGCGCTGCGACGTGCGCCGCCTCGTGCTGGGCGACGGTCCTGGCGAACCCGGCGAGCTCGCCGGTCAGTGCACCCTTGCTCACGGCTTCCGCGTAGAACGCGGCCTCGAGGTACTCGAGCGTGAGTGCGAAGTTCAGGATGTCCACGTCGCTCTTCGGTGTTGCGGCGAGCGACAGGCCAATCGGCACGGCGCCGATCAGAGCTGCGCCGCCCGCGAGCACGCCGGCTCGCTTCAGGCCTTCGGCGCGGGTGAGGCCTGCTTTGGCGGCTGTCTCACGGATTGCTCCGTCGCGGTCGACTTCGTCGAGCGCCAGTCCGGTTGGATCGGACATAGATGCTTCCTCCTTGTGAGCGGACGGCGACCCCTGGTGGGTCATACCGCTATCCGCGTCGGTCTCCAGTACTTACGAAGCAGTGCCCGATGCGGATCAGCGAACGACGATGCGGCCGTGCATGTTCGGGTGGTACTGGCACACGTATGAGTACGTGCCCGCGGTCGTGAAGCGCATGTCAAGTGACTTGCCACGATTCACGTTGCCGAGATCGAAGTGCGCGCTGCCCGTGCCCGTGACGGTGTGGTTGGTGATGTCGCGGTTGATCCAGTGGACCGTGGTTCCGCGTGCCACCGTCAGGGTGCGAGGGCTGTAGTCGAAGTTCTTGATCGTGACCGTCGCCGAGTGCATCGCGGCAGGCTGCTTCGCCGGTTGCTTCGTCGTCGCCTGCATCGAGTGGGTCGTGGAGCCCGACGCGCTCGCGCCGCTGTTCCCGCCACCACCGCCGCAGCCGGCGGCCGCGATGGCGATGCAGGCGAATGGGACGGCTATGCGTTGCATGGTGGTCACGACTCCAGTGCCGGCTCGGCCAGCGTTGCGGGGGACGCGCCGAACACGCGCGCAAGGACGATGCTGAGCTCGTAGAGCGCGTAGATCGGCACCGCCTCGATCAGCATCGAGACAGGGTCGACACCCGGCAGCAGCATTGCGAGCACCGCGGCGCCGACGATCGCGTAGCGACGGTGGCCCGAGAGCTGGTCGGGAGTGACGATGCCGAGCCGCGTGAGCGCGAGCACGCCCACCGGCAACTGGAACATCAGCCCGCCGGCTATCAGCGCCTGCGAGAAGAAGCCGTAGTAGTCCTTCGCCCGGATCTGGAGGTTGAACTGATTCGAGTTGAAGTGCAGCAGGAACTTGAGCGCGGCCGGGACGACCACGAAGTAGCTGAACACGAGCCCCGCGATGAACAGGAACGGGATCATCAGCATGAGCGGCTTCGCGACCCGGCGCTCGCCGGGAGCGAAGGCCGGGAGCACGAACGCGTAGAGCTGGTAGAGCAGCACGGGCAGCGAGAGCGCCAGCGCCGCGTAGGCGGCCACGGTCATCGTGGTGGTGAATGCTTCGGCCACGCCCAGCGTGATCGGCTTGCGGCCGCCGAGCGGGGCGTTGACGATCCGCAGCAGCAGATGGTTCTGCCAGAAGCAGAGCGCGAGTGCGACGCCGAAGGTGGCTATCGCCACGATGACGCGGAAGCGCAGCTCGTCGAGATGGTCGACCACGCTCAGGCGGTCTTCGTGTCCGATCTTGCGTGGGCGGGCCATGGCCGTCGCTCCGGTCGCGTGCGCTCTAGGCAGGCGTGGTGGGGCTGGCGTGTGCCGGATCGATTGCGGCGACCGGCTCCTCGTCGTGGCTGCCGCCGGAGATCGAGTCCTTGAACTCGCGGATTCCGTGGCCAACCGAGCGCCCGACCTCGGGCAGCTTCTTCGGGCCGAGGATCACAAGGGCAATCACTAGTACGACGATCAGTTCCATTGGTCCGATGTTTGGCACGTCTTCGTTCGCCTCCTGGCGTCGGGTTCACACACCTATACGGGGGCGCGGGGATTTGGATCAGTGGTGATCTACTCGGGCGCCCATCGCGTAGGGCGGTATGTGAGGCAGGGGATGATCCTCAGCATTGCCGTGGGCCTCGTGCTCGCGGTGACCTCGATGGCGGGTGCGCCCGCGGGCGCATCGTCGCAGAGAACGGTGCGGATCAAGGACATCGACTTCCACTCCCGCACGATCACGGTCCACCGGGGCGACTCGGTGAACTGGGTCTGGCTCGACGGGCCGACGCCTCACAACGTCACAAGTCGCGGGGCGAAGCGCTTCCGCAGCTCGCCGACGAAGACGCGGGGGACCTACACGGTTCGTTTCAGCCGTTCCGGCACATACCGGTACGTCTGCACGATCCACTTCAACATGAAGGGCAAGGTTGTCGTCCGCTGACTCGCCGGTGCCATCCAAATCAAGGAGACACCAATGTCACATGAGCTCAACCTCGCCGCGGTGGACATCGACGGCGCAGTACGTGAAATGGACGAGGCCGTTGCGGGCGACAGCCGCGCCGACTTCTTCCGCAAGGCCGCCATCGGCGGCGCGGGACTGGTCGGCGGCGGAGTGCTGCTCGGCCTGCCGGCGATCGCGCTCGGCGCACCGTCCAAGAAGCAGGACGTGGCGATCCTCAACTACGCGCTGACGCTCGAGTACCTCGAGGCGGCGTTCTACAACGAGGCCGTCGCAAGCGGCGCCCTGAACGCTGAGGTCCTGGCCGCCGCGAAGACGGTGGCGTCGCACGAGAACGCCCACGTGAAGTTCCTGAAGAAGGCACTCGGCAAGGCCGCCGTCAAGCAGCCGAAGTTCGACTTCAAGGGCACGACTGCGGACCAGGCGAAGTTCGTGGCCACCGCGGTGGTTCTCGAGGACACCGGAGTCTCCGCGTACTCGGGCCAGGCCACCCGCATCAAGCAGCCGGCGATCGTTGCCGCCGCCGTCTCGATCCTCACGGTCGAGGCACGTCACGCGTCGCAGTTCCGGACGCTCGCGGGTGAGACGTTCGCCCCGCTTGCGTTCGATCGCGCGAAGACGATGGGCCAGATCCTCAAGGCAGTGAAGGGGACCGGCTTCATCGTCGGCTAGCTGGACATCCGCCTCGCGGTGGAGCCGGAGACCCCGGCTCCCCGCGTGGCGGAGATCCACCTCGTCACGGGGTCCTGAACGCCAGGATGCCCAGGCGGCGGTAGCCCGCCACCGAAGGGTGATCGCCCTCGTAGGTCCAGTCGCCTCGCATGCGGCCGGGCCGGCGCGGGTCCTCGAGCGTTGCGTAGAACGGGAGCACCTTCGCGTGGACGGCCTGCGCAATCGCGCTTATGCGGCGGTTGAGCTCGCGGATCTTGGGGTCGGCACTCGGGTAACCGTTGTTCCACGGGAGCAGCTGGGCGATTGCCACGCGCAGACCGAGTCGCTGCGAGCGCTCGACCATGCGCTCGAAGATTCGCGGCCGCGGTTGCCACCGGGACGCCCTGCGCGATGTCGTTGATGCCGCCCTGGATGACGATCGCCTGCGCGCCGGCGGCGCAGCTGTCGAGCCTGAGCGCGATCTCGTCGGTGCGCTGGCGGTTGTAGCCACAGTTGCGAAAGCGCAGGCTCGGATGGCGCTTCTGCGCCCAGTACTGCCACTGGCTGTGCCGGTTGACACCCGTGCCGAAGGTCAGGCGCACGCCGGGATCGGGATCCCAGGCGGGCGTGCCGGCGGTGATCGAGTCTCCGAGCGTGGCGACGAGCAGCGGGCGCTTGCGCGCCGCTGCCTGATCCTGCGAGCCGGCGTGGCCGCAGCCGGCCGTGAGCGCACACGCGCAGAGCACAGCCGTGGTCTGGAGCCGCCGGCCCATGCTGGGTGTTCGCTGGCGCGCGCCCCGCGGATCACACGGCGGCCGGAGCCGCCGGGCGCAGCACCACGATCTCGCCGGGCACGTTTTCGAGCAGCCAGGCGATGTCGTCCGCCGAGAAGCCCTCGCGGGCGTCGGAGGCCGGAATCACGATCCGGTCGTAGGCCTCCTCGTCGACCAGCCGCCGCAGCGCGTGCCGGGGGGTGCGCCCGCTCTCGATGCGGGAGTCAACGTCCACGTGCAGGCGTGCCGCCCGGCGCTCGATCGTCTCGAGCATGGGCATGGCGGTCGCGCACTGGCGGGGCAGCGGCGCTTCGATGTTCAGGCTGAGCGGGACGGTCGCCAGGTACGCAGGCACGAGCGTGGCGTGCTCCGCGCGCGCCAGCCGCAGCGCGGCGTCGAGCGCGCGCTGCGACACCGTGGCTCCGACGAACGGGAACAGGATCCGCGACGCGGATGGGCTGATCCGGTGAGGCCTCTGCTCGGGATTCCGCCAGCGCAGCACGAGCACGACGGCGGCGGCGGCTGCGAGCACGATCGCGAGGGCCAGGACGACGATCACGGCTCGTCCTCGCCGGGGTGCTTGGAGCGGTCGGCCACGATCCGGATGTCCACTCCGGGCAGGCGCTGGAGCAGCTTCTCGGGCAACGAGACGCCCAGCCGCCGGAGCCCCTTCGCCGACCGCGGCTCGCCGATCAGCACGTAGGTCGTTCCGCGCTCGCGCGCCACGCGCGCGGCGGTGTCGACCACGTCGTGGCCCTCCTCGACGATCACGTGCGCCCCGAGCGCCGATGCCAGGCGGCGCAGCGCGTCGATCTCGCGCGCGTGTTCGCTCGTTTTCCCAGGTCGGACCACGTGGAGGATGTCCAGCTCGGCACCGAGCCGCTGCGCCGAGCGCCACGCGCGGCGCACGAGCCGCTGCGACGACGGCCGCGCCGCGGCGAGGGCGAGCAAGCGCTCCCCGACCGCGCCCGGGGATGCGGCGCTGACGCGGCCGTCGACATGGTCGTCGCCCAGCTCGCGCACCAGGCGCTTCGACTCGACGTCCTCGGCCACCTGGCGCAGCGCCACCTCGCGCAGCGCGCTCAGGTTCTCGATCTTGAAGAAGTTGGAGAGGGCGGCCGGCACGCGCTCGGCGGGGTAGACCTTGCCGGCCTGGAGCCGGGCGATCAGCGCTTGCGGGGTCAGGTCGATCAGCACCAGCTCGTCGGCCGCGCCGACCACCGAGTCGGGCAGCGTCTCGCGCACGCGCACGCCAGTCAGCTCGGCGACGCTGTCGTTGAGGCTCTCGAGGTGCTGGACGTTCACGGTTGAGAAGACGTCGATGCCGGCGGCCAGGATCTCCTCCACGTCCTGGTAGCGCTTGGCGTGCTCCAGGCCCCGGGGGTTCGTGTGCGCGAGCTCGTCGATCAACGCGAGCTCGGGCGCTCGCGCGCACACGGCCGCGACGTCGAGCTCGGTGGTTACGAGGCCCTCGTGCTCGACCCGGCGCGGGGCGACCAGCTCGAGGCCGTCCGCCTGGGCGATCGTCTCGGCTCGGTCGTGGGGCTCGAGGTAGCCGATCACCACGTCACGCCCCGCCTCCGCCTCCGCGCGCCCTTCCTGGAGCATGCGGTAGGTCTTGCCGACGCCCGCGGCCATCCCGAGGAACACCTTGTGGCGGCCCCTCATGCACCGAGGATCCCATGAACGACGAGGTCGATGAGCTTGATCCCGATGAACGGCGCGATCAGCCCGCCGAGCCCGTAGATCAGCATGTTGCGGCGCAGCAGCGCGGACGCACCGAGCGGGCGGTAGCGAACGCCGCGCAGCGCGATCGGCACCAGCGCCGGGATCACGAGCGCGTTGAAGACGATCGCCGAGATGATCGCGCTCGGCGGCGTGCCCAGGTGCATCAGGTTGAGCGAGTCGAGCGGTCCGGTCTTGCCGTGTGCCGCATAGGTCGCGGCGAACATCGCCGGCAGGATGGCGAAGTACTTCGCCACGTCGTTCGCGATCAAGAACGTGGTCAGCGCGCCGCGCGTGATCAGCAACTGCTTGCCGACCTCGACGATCTCGATCAGCTTCGTCGGATTCGAGTCGAGGTCAACCATGTTGCCCGCCTCGCGCGCCGCCTGGGTGCCGGTGTTCATGGCCACGCCCACGTCGGCCTGTGCGAGCGCCGGCGCGTCGTTGGTCCCGTCGCCCGCCATCGCGACCATGCGGCCGCCTGCCTGCTGCTCCTTGATCAGATCGAGCTTGGCCTCGGGCGTGGCCTCGGCCAGGAAGTCGTCGACACCGGCCTCCTCGGCGATCTTGGCGGCGGTCAGCCGGTTGTCACCGGTCACCATCACGGTGCGGATGCCCATCGCGCGCAGCTCGTCGAAGCGCTCGCGCATGCCGTCCTTCACGACGTCCTTGAGGTAGATGACGCCGAGCACGTCGCGGTCGCGCGCAACCGCCAGCGGCGTGCCGCCCGCCCGGGCGATGCGCTCGAGCTCCGGCTGCAATCCGCTCGGCGCGTTGCCGCCCTGGCCGGCGACCCAGCGCACGATCGCGTCACCCGCGCCCTTGCGCAACTGCGTGCCGTTCCAGTCGACGCCACTCATGCGCGTCTGAGCCGTGAACGGCACGAACTCCGCGTGCCGCGGCGCCAGCTCGTGCTCGCGAATGCCGAACTGCTTTGCGAGCACCACGATCGAGCGTCCCTCCGGCGTCTCGTCGGCAAGTGACGCCATCTGCGCAGCCTCGGCAAGCTCGCGTTCGCCGACACCGGGCATCGGGATGAACTCGGCCGCCTGCCTGTTGCCGAGCGTGATCGTGCCGGTCTTGTCGAGCAGCAGCACGTCCACGTCCCCGGATGCCTCGACCGCGCGCCCCGACAGCGCCAGCACGTTGCGGCGCACCAGCCGGTCCATGCCGGCGATGCCGATCGCGGACAGAAGCGCTCCGATCGTGGTCGGGATGAGCGCCACGAGCAGCGCGATCAGGGTGACGAGCGACAGCGTGGTACCGGCGTAGAGCCCGTATGGGCGCAGCGTCACCACCACCACGAGGAACACAAGCGTCAGCCCGGCCAGCAGGATCCCGAGCGCGATCTCGTTCGGGGTCTTGCGCCGCTCGGCGCCCTCGACCAGCGCGATCATGCGGTCGAGGAACGACTTGCCGGGATCCTGCGTCACCTCGACCACGATCCGGTCGGAGAGCACACGGGTGCCGCCGGTGACCGCCGAGCGGTCGCCGCCCGCCTCGCGGATGACCGGCGCCGACTCGCCGGTGATGGCCGACTCGTCGACCGATGCGATGCCCTCGACGACCGTGCCGTCGCCGGGGATCAGGCCGCCGGCCACGATCACCACGATGTCCCCGCGCACGAGCTCGGACGCCGGCTTGGTCGAGCCGTCGCGCAGCGTGGCCGTGGTTTCGGCGCGCAGCGCGCGCAGCGAAGCGGCCTGTGCGCGGCCGCGGCCCTCGGCAAGCGCCTCGGCCAGGTTGGCGAAGACGACCGTGAGCCACAGCCAGATCGCGACCGTGACGGTGAACCATGCCGGCTCGTGGCCGCCCCCGAGCGGCTTGCCGCCGCCCACCTGGATCAGCCAGCCGGCGCTTGCGAGCACGGCTCCGATCTCGACCACGAACATGACCGGGTTGCGTACCTGCACGCGCGGATCGAGCTTGAGCAGCGACTGGAGGGCCGCGGTCTTGAGAATTGCGGGGTCGGCCAGGGACTTAGCGCGCTGCTCGGTCATCGGCCGGCTCCGTCCAGTGCGAGGTTGAGCTCGAGCACGTTCACGGCGCGCTGGCCGAAGACGCCGGCCCAGCGGCCGTCGGTGTGGTCGTCGATCAGGCGCCTCACGGCCGCCAGCGACAGGCCGCGGACGTGCGCCACGCGCTTGGCCTGGATGCGCGCGTTGGCCACAGATATCTGCGGGTCGAGGCCGGAGGCCGAACTGGTCACCGCGTCGATCGGCAGGTTGTGGGCGTCGAGCCCGGGGTTGTATGGGCTTTCGAGGCGCAGGTAGGCGGCGATGCTCCCCGCGAGGACCGTCTTTGCCTGGCGGCTGTTCGGGCCGAGGTTGGTGAAGGCGCTTGCGTCGGCCGCGTATTTGGTGGCCGTCGACGGGCGCTCCTGGAAGTAGCGCGGGTTGCGCGCGAAGCTCTGGCCGAGCAGGCGCGACCCGATCACGCGCCCGTGCAACTTGATGAGCGACCCGTCGGCCTGGTCGGGGAACGCCACCTTCCCGACGCCCGTGACGAACAGCGGGTAGGCGATGCCGAGCAGCAGGGTCAGGACCACGACTGCGCACGCGGAAGTGATCAGATCGCGGCGCATCAGAAGAGCTGGCTGGTCAGGCTCTGGGCCACCGGCCCGAGCAGGATTGCCGGGAAGAACGTGAGGGCGCCCACCAGCACCACCACGCCGATCAACAGCACCACGAACGTCCCGTTGTCTGTGCGCAGGGTGCCGAGGCCCGCTGGGGCCACCTTCTTCCCGGCCAGTGAGCCGGCAAGTGCCAGCGCCAGGATGATCGGGCCGAAGCGGGCGAACGTCATCGTCAGGCCCCCGAGGAGGTCGGCGAACGTGACGCCGTGTGCGCCGAGGTTGCCCGCGTTGGGCGCGATGTAGCCCGTGTAGCCGGCCAGCGCGGAGCCGTTGTTGTTGGCTTGCGAGAGGTAGGCGTAGAGGTTCTCCGACACCGCCTGCGGCCCGCTCGCTGCCAGCGACTTGGTGCCGGCCGGGGCAGCGATCGCCGCCGCGCTGGTCATCAGCGCGGCCAGCGGAGTGAGCAACGCGAACAGGGTCGCCAGCTTCATCTCGCGCGCGGCGATCTTCTTGCCGAGGAACTCCGGCGTGCGCCCAACCATCAGGCCGCCGAGGAACACGGCCAGGATCACGTAGACGAGCATCGAGTAGAGCCCCGTGCCGACGCCGCCGAAGACGGTCTCGCTCATCGCGAGGTTGGAGAACGGAACCGCGCTGCCGAGGCCCGTGAACGACTCGAGCGCCGAGTTGACCGCGCCGCACGACGTCACCGTCGTGATCGCCGCCCACAGCGACGACCCGAAGACGCCGATGCGCTGTTCCTTGCCCTCCATGTTGCCGCCGGACAGCCCGGCCAGGTGCTGCACAGGCGTGCCGTGCTGCTCGGCGGCATAGACCACGGCCACGCCGATCACGAACAGCACGCTCATTGCCGTGAACACCGCCCAACCCTGGCGGCGGCTGCCGGCCATGCGCCCGTAGGTGAACGTGAGCGATGCCGGGATGGCGAGGATCAGCAGCAGCTCGAAGAGGTTGGTGAAAGCCGTCGGGTTCTCGAACGGGTGCGCGGAGTTGACGTTGAAGAAGCCGCCGCCGTTCGTGCCGAGCTCCTTGATGACCTCCTGCGAGGCGACGGGGCCCTGGGCGATCGACTGCGTGCCGCCCGCGAGCGTGTGCGCAGTCGTGTAGTGGGCCAGGTTCTGAATCACGCCCTGAGACATCAGGACGACCGCGCCGACGAGCGCGATCGGCAGCAGCACGTAAAGCGTGCAGCGGATCAGGTCCTCCCAGAAGTTGCCGATGCTGCGGCCGCTGCGCGCGACGACGCCTCGAATCAGCGCAATCACGACCACGATTCCGACCGCCGCGGAGACGAAGTTCTGCACGGCCAGGCCGGCCATCTGGCTGAAGTACGTGAGCGTCGTCTCACCGCCGTAGTACTGCCAGTTCGTGTTGGTGATGAACGACGAAGTGGTGTTGAAGGTCACGTCCCAGGTGCCGGAGTGGAAGCCGAGCACGTTCCAGGGGTGAAGGGTCTGGGTGCGCAGGATCAGGTAGAGCGCGAGCCAGAACGCGCCGGAGCAGATGAGCAGGCTGCGCGCGTAGCGCTTCCAGTCCTGACCCTCTCCCGGCACCACGCGCATGAGGCGGTAGAGCGCGCGCTCGACCGGAGCGACGATCGGCGTGAGGAAGACCCGCTCGCCCTGGAAGACGCGTGCCATGTAGGCGCCGAGCACCGGGACGATCGCCAGCAGGACCGCGAAGAAGATCGCGAACTGAAGCCAGCCCTGGGCCATCTAGAGACGCTCCCCGCGCACGAGGGCGAAGACCAGGTACGCGAACAGGGCGGTCGAGATGGCGAGCCCTGCGACGTCGGCGCCGCTCATATCCGGTCCACAATCTCGACCGACAGCAGGAGCACTGCGAAGACGACGAGACCGATGACGACTGCGATGAGATCCATGACCTCACCGACGCTAGGACTGCCGGTGTCAAGAGACCGCTAAGGACAGAACCTGCGGCGTAGAGCTTTCATAAAGATCACAACATCCGTGCAGAAGTGCGCGAGCGGCGGCGGCTCGCGTTAGCGCTCCGTGCGCGATGCTCGGAGGCGATGCTTCCGTTCTGGATCTCCGACGCGGTCGTGATCACGGCCCAGGCCGGGGTCGTCGCGCTGCCGGCGGCGACGCATCCAGCGGCGCTCCGCCGGCTGCGCGGCGCCGCCTGGGCTCTGGTCCCGGCGCTGTCGATAGCGGTCGTCATCGGCGTGCTTGCGCTGGCGCCCGGCACCGCGGATTTCCTGACCTACCTGGCGCTCGTAGCCACGCCGCCGCTCGCGGCGCTGGCGCTGGCCCATGTCTCCGTGGGAGCGCGGCCGGCGTTCGGCCTGCTGGCCGTGCCGCTGCTGGCACTCGCATGGGCGGCGAAGGGATCGCTTGCAGGCGATGCCGCCGGGCTCGCGCTGACAGCGCTTGGCTGCCTCACGCTCGGCTGGCTGCTCGCGGCGGTCGCGCCGGTCAGCTGGCTCAAGCTGGGCATCGTCGGAGCGGCGGTCGTCGATAGCGTGCTCGTCTTCTCGCATCTGCTCGACCAGCCGAACGCCACGCTCAACGCCGCCGCGCCCGCGGGCGGCCTGCCGCAGCTCCAGTTCGTCTCGTTCGGCAGTGCCGTGATCGGCTACGGCGACTTCTTCATCGCGGGTGTGCTCGGTGGGTTGCTGGTGGCGGAACGCCGCGCGCGCCTGCCGGTGGCATTGACGTGCCTGGTGCTGGCAGCGCTGTTCGACCTGCTCTTCTTCGTCACCGACGAGTTGCCCGCGACCGTGCCGGTCGCGCTGGCGCTGGTGGTGTCTGAGCTCTACCGCGCCCGGCGGCCTAGTTGTTCGCCCGCCTGAATCCGGGCGGTCCGCTGAACGAAGGCGAGTCGCCTGGCTCTGGCGTCGCGGCCGCGTTGTAGGTGACCGTGAACGCGCCGGAGCGCAGCGCCGATGGCACCGCGCCTCCGAGCCCGGAGTCGTCGCCACCGCCATAGCGGATGCGGCGCACGCCTTCCGGCGTGAGCGTCAGAGCGGTGGTTGACCAGTGCGAGTCGCCGATCACGCCGCTGTGGCCCTTGGAGCTCAGCGCCGTTCCGCGCCCAAAGGTGAGCGTGCCGAAGTCGGCCAGCGGCAGCTGCTCGCAGGAGGTTCCCGACTCGTCGCAGTTGGCCGGCGCCTCCACGATCCACTCCGCTGTGTCAGTGCTCGGCGCGCTCATCCTGAAGCTGCGATCGAACGTGGTGCTCCGGGTCAGGTCGGTGAGCACGATCCGCACGGCGTGGCCATTCACGGTCACGGATGCACGCATCCGGTCGCCTGGCTCGACCGTCATGCGGATGTCGTGCCCCGGCGCCGGCACGAGCTCGTACCAGGCCGAGTAGGTGGCGGCGCCGCTGGCGGAGCAGTCGAGCTCGGTGCCGGTCTGCTCGAGCGCAGTCGATTGCTCGGCGTAGCCGCCAAGCCCGACCCAGGCTGCGGAGTAGCCCGCCTGGCCGGCGGTGCAGTTCCCCTGCGGGACCACCCACGACCCGCTCACGCGCTTGAAGGTCGTGCTCGACGAATGCGGCGTCGCTACGTATCCGCTCCAGTTCGAGCTCACCGCCGTGGCCGCCTCGGCGCCGGCTGCCGGGCCGCCGGCAACACCGAGTGCGACGGCCAGTCCCACGATCCATCGTGCGCGTCCCATGCCCAGCATGCTCGCGCCGCTCCGTATGAGCAGCGTGAGACTGGCCTAAGGGAATGCTGAGACCGAGTGGGCCGCTATGGCTTCAGGTCGCGCTTCTCCTCGCAGCGGTCGACCGACGCCCGGCGCCCCGGCGTCTCGGAAGCGTCCATGCCGTCGAAGACCGCCTCGGCGTCGCTCATGTCCTGCGCGTTTTCGAACAGCTGAAGCACCACCGCTGTCCGCTGGTCGGCGTCGTGCAGGATCTTGAGGCCGGTCGACTTCACGCCCTCCGGCGGCCCGTCGTACTGGTCGATCCGGCTCATCATCTCCTCGAGACGGTCGCCGTCGACGTCCTCGAACCGGACTACGCGCACATGCATGTGAGGCTCCTCCCTGTGGGTTGGGAAGACCCTAAGAAACTGCGACGGGCAAATGCAACCCGTCAGCCCGGGGTGATGCGCTCGCCGGCGCGCACCGGGATCGCGAGCCGGTTGGCGGGCGGGGCGAGCGGGCAGGTCCAGCTCGGGTCGTAGGAGCACGAGGGCTGGTAGGCGAAGTTGAAGTCGAGGACCAGACGGTCGCCGTCGCGGCCCAGGTCCGACCCCTTCACGGTGTCGAGCGCGTAGCGGCCCGCGCCGTAGGTCTCCTTGCCGCTGGTGGCGTCGGCGATCGGGACGAACAGGCCGCTGCCATAGCCCTCGAGCCAGTACAGCTCGAGGGTGAATTCGTCGGCCTTCGCCACGGCGAAACGCCGGAAGGCCATCGTGCCGCCGTCACTCGAGGGCAGCTCGAAGCGCTCCTCCGGGGCGGGCTCTACTTGCGCCGTGATTCGCCAGGCGGGGTCGTAGTCGAACACGAACGGCCCCTCGTAGGCGTCGCGCTCGGGCGCCGGGACGGGCGACTGGGGGTGGTGGCGGAAGAGCTCTTTGCGTTCGGCGCACCACGTGCGCCAGCCGGCCGTGGGATCCGGCTCGTGCCGGATGCGCGCGTAGAGCTCGAAGATGCGCCGCTTCCAATCGAGCAGGTCGAGCTCGTCCATGGGGCGGAACGGTAGGTGGTTGGGGCGGGGGCTCGCGCCGCGGCGCTGTGGGGGTGCTCGCCGCTCACAGCGGCGTGCGGCCGTCCCCGCTCTGCCCGCTGCCAGCTCTGGCGCCGGCCTCTCCGCCGGCCGTCCCCCCGCTTCGGTGCGCAAACTGCCTCGGCCAAGGGGTGGCTGGAGTGGCGCTTGCGCTCTCCCGCCGTCCGTTTCGCCTCCGCGAACGCGCTCCCTGACCGCGACTGTGACGTTGACCACCTATAGCGTGGTCGAGGTCACACTCGATGCCCGACTGGCACCTTCGCCGCGAATAGCGCGGCGAACGTCCCACTCGAAGCCCGCGAGTTTCACGTTGAGCCGATATACGCGGCTCAATGTGAAACTCGCGGCCAGGAGCGGCGCCACGACCAAACCGAGGCAGCGCGACCAACAGCGGCACCGCGAGCGAGCACCGATCCCTCTTAGTTGCCCAACGGAGGGTCGGTGCTCGCGAACCACGCCGCTCGAGCCCTCGGCCCATCTCACGTTCCTCTTACGGACCTGCGGCGTACTTGACGCATGGCACAGGACCACCTCTGGCTGGGCGACTGGAAGAGCGCTCCGGATTCCGCCTCGCGCGACGCCCGTGCCGGCCAGCGGGCCCAGCGTGGCAACCACACCCGCGCGCGAGCTCGTCGCTACCGAGCGCAGGCGGCGGCGCAACCGCGCCTGGCTTCTGACTGGCGCCCTCGGTGCGGCCACGTTCGCGTGGTCGTTCGGCTACATCCTCGGTGAGGTCCGGGCTGGCAGCGATCCCGGCCTCCGGCGCGTCGCCGCGCCCGCCGCGCTCACCGAGCGGTCGCAGACGCCGGTCACCCCGCAGACGCAGATCCCGCAGCCACTGGCACCGCAGCAGCAGCAGACACCGCAGTCGCCGTCCCAGCAGGCCCTGCCGCCCGTCACAACGCAGCAGTCCTGACGCTGCGCGTGGTCGCCGCGCGCCTCACTCGTTACCGTGATCGGAGTGACCGTGAAGGTCGTCTTCACTTGCGAGATCTGCGGGGTGCGACCGGATCCCGCGACTCAGATCGAGCTCGAGCATCAGCTGCTCGACCTCTGTCACGGCGAGTACGTCGACGCTGAACCGGGGAACTGGCTCGTGTGGCACGGGCGCGGTGTCTACGGGCCCAACCGCTATGCCTGCGGCGACCATCGCGGCGAGCTGAAGGCGTTCCTGCGCGAGCACTACGGCACGCTTGGCTGGCACCCGTGGGCCATGGGTCCGCACCCCTGGCGGGGCCGGCGCGGCACCGACCGCGCACGGCAGCTCAGACGCGCGCTGGGTTCCGGCATCGCTCCAGGTGGGTAACCAAGCCGGTTCTCTCACATCGCTCGGCGACTGATCACAGTGAGCGCAGCGCGGGCAACAGCTCGCGCTGCGCCCACTCGATGAACTCCTCCTGCTGATCGCCGCCGATCTGGACGAGCGCCACCTCGTCGAACCCGGCGTCGAGGAACGGCTTGATCTTCTCCACGTGCTCGTCGACGTCAGGCCCGCACCCGAGTGCGCCGGCCACGTCGTCGGGCGTCACGAACTGCGTAGCCGCCTCGAACGACTCCGGGTTCGGCAGGTCGGCGTTCACCTTCCAGCCCAGACCGAACCAGCGGAACTGGTCGTGTGCCCGCTTGATGGCTGCGTCACGATCCTTGTCGTAGGCCAGCGCGATCTGGCCGACGCGGGGCTTTCCCTCGCCGCCGGCCGCGTCGAACATCTCGCCGAGCTCCTTCTTCGGCTCGATCGCCACCATCAGGTCGGCCGTGCGTCCCGCCAGGCCACACGAGTCTGGCCCGGAGACGGCGATGCCGATCGGCACGCGCTCGTCGGGCAGGTCCCAGAGCTTTGCGGTCTCGACGTCGTAGTGCTTGCCGCGGTGGTTGACCGGGCCGTCGCCATCGAACAGAGCGCCGATGATCTCGACCGCCTCGGTGAGCATCTCGTGGCGCGCTCCGACATGCGGCCAGCGCTCACCGACGACGTGTTCGTTCAGGTTCTCGCCGGCGCCGAGGCCCAGGCGGAAACGCCCGCCCGAGAGGATCTGCATCGTCGCCGCCTTCTGTGCGATCACGACCGGGTGGTAGCGCAGGATCGGGCACGTGACGTAGGTCATCAGGCCGATCTGCTCCGTCGCCTGCGCGGCCGCGCCGAGCACCGACCAGGCATATGGCGAGTGACCCTGCGATGCAAGCCACGGCTGGTAGTGATCGCTGATGACAGAGAAGTCGAAGCCGGCCTCCTCGGCCAGCCTGACGTCGCGCACCAGCTCGCGCGGCCCCGCCTGCTCGCACATCATCGTGTAGCCGAACGCGGCCATCGTCACTTGCCTTCAGATTGCTCGAGCATGCAGACCCTCTGCCCGGCGGGGCCCGCTCGAAACCTCCCGTCCGGCCGCCGCGGCAGGGCGGAGCGCAAGTAATACGACCGCGCGGCCGTTCCCCAGGGCGTGAAGCGATTTATCGCATTGGTCCTCGGCATGGCACTTCTCGGCGCGCTCGCCGGCGCACCAGGAGCCGCGAGCGCCGCATCCCCGTCGTGCCCGTGGATGGACAGCGCCAAGTCGCCCGAGCAGCGAGCCGACCTGCTCGTCAAGGCGATGAGCGTCGACCAGAAGCTCCACATGACCACCTTCAGCGATCCGCCTTGGTTCACGCACTACGGCACCGCGGGCCACGTCGACGCGATCCCCGAGCTGTGCGTCCCCGAGATCAACATGAGCGACGCAGGCTCCGGCGTCGTTGGCCTTCAGCAGGGCACGACCGTGTTCCCGAGCGGCATCGCCCAGGCCGCGATGTGGGACCCGGCGATGGCCGGCAAGTTCGGCAAGGCGCTCGGCGAAGAGGCGTTCGCGAAGGGCATCAATGTGATGCTCGGGCCGGGCATGGACATGGCCCGCCTGGCGACCAACGGGCGCAACTTCGAGTACGCCGGCGAGGACCCGTACCTGGCCGGGCAGACCGTCACGCAGTCGATCCGCGGCATCCAGTCGAACCCGGTGCTGGCCGAGGCCAAGCACTATGTGCTGAACGACCAGGAGTTCGACCGCAACACCGTCGACGTGACGGTGGACGACCGCACGCTGCACGAGATCTACCTCGCTCCGTTCGAGGCAGCCGTGAAGCAGGGACACGTCGGTTCGATCATGTGCTCGTACAACCTCGCCTTCGGCCATCACGTCTGCGAGAACAAGCAGCTGCTGGACGGCGTCCTGCGCGACCAGTGGGGGTTCGACGGCTTCGTGACGAGCGACTGGGGTGCGACGCATTCGACTGCGGCGTCCGCCAACTCGGGGCTCGACCTCGAGATGCACGCGGCCCCGCCGCACTACTACGGCCCGGCGCTCGGCGACGCGATCACCGCGGGCCAGGTGCCGATGGCGCGCCTCGACGGCATCGTCAAGCACATCTTCGTCCCGATGTTCCGCTTCGGCCTGTTCGACCATCCCGTGGTCGGCCAGCCGGACGCCTACCTCAACCAGACCGACACTCCCGCTCACCGCACGCTCGCGCGACAGCTGTCCGAGCAGTCGACCGTCCTGTTGAAGAACAAGGACAACCTGCTGCCGCTCGACAACGGCAGCGGACGCAAGATCGCGGTCATCGGGAGCGCCGCGAACCCGGTTGGCGCCACCGGCGCCTCGGGCGGCGGCGGCAGCTCCCATGGCACCGGCCTGCCGTCGCCAGTCAGCCCGCTCGAGGGCATCGAGACCCAGGCGCAGACGCGCGGCGACACCGTCCTCTACACACCCGGCACGGCCTCCGCCGACGCGACCGCGGTCGCGAGCCAGGCAGACGTGGCCATCGTCGTGATCGCCGACACCGAGTCCGAGGGCGCCGACCGCACCAAGCTCGACGCGACCCCGGGCCTGTGCGTCACGCTCGAGTGCCAGAGCACGGGCGAGGACGAGAACGCGCTCGTGCAGACCGTGGCCGCGGCGAATCCCAACACGATCGTCGTGATCGACGCCGGCGCGCCGGTGAGCATGCCGTGGCTCGGCGGCGTCAAGTCGGTGCTCGACGCATGGTTCCCGGGCGTCGAGAACGGCAACGCGATCGCCGACCTGATCTACGGCCGCGCCAACCCGTCCGGTCACCTTCCGCAGACCTTCCCGAAGTCGCTCGCCGACATGCCCGAGAAGACGCCGGCGCAGTACCCGGGCATCGCCGACAAGGTCGACTACAGCGAGGGCCTCCAGATCGGCTACCGCTACTTCGACGCTCACAAGGTCGAGCCGCTGTTCCCGTTCGGCTACGGCCTCTCGTACACCAGCTTCAAGTTCTCGAAGCTGAAGCTGTCGGGCAACGGCAAGACAGCCAAGGCCACGTTCAGGCTCACCAACACCGGCAGCCGGGCAGGTGCCGACGTCGCACAGGCATATGTGGCTTTCCCGTCCGCGCTCGGCGAGGCGCCGCACCAGCTCAAGGGCTTCAAGAAGGTTCAGCTCGATCCCGGCAAGTCGAAGACCGTCTCGATCCCGTTCGACACCCGCGCGTTCTCCTACTGGGACACCAAGAAGCAGAACTGGGTCGAGGCGCGCGGCTGCTACGGCATCAGCGTGGGGGACTCCTCACGCTCGCTGCCGCTGCACGGCGTGGCCGGCATCAGCGGCGCGAAGCACCGCACGAAGCCGGCCTGCACGAAGAAGAAGTAGGCGCGCGCCGGCGGTCAGCCGGCGGTGCGGATCAGCTTCTTGTTGACGAACTCGTCGGCGCCGAAACGGCCGAGCTCGCGGCCGAAGCCGGAGCGCTTGACGCCGCCGAACGGCAGCTCGGGGCTGTCGGCTCCGACGATGTTCACGTAGACCATGCCAGCGTCGATCTTGTCGGCCACCCGCGCGGCCTGCTCGGGGTCGGTCGTCATCAGGTAGGAGCCGAGCCCGAACGGCGTGTCGTTCGCGAGCTCGACCGCTTCGTCCTCCGATGACACCCGGTACACCTGCGCGACCGGGCCGAACAGCTCCTCGCGGTAGGCGTCGTTGTCGGCGGAGATGTCGGTGAGGATCGTCGGCTCGAAGAAGTTGCCGTCGCGGCTGCCGCCGGTGACCACCGTCGCGCCCTGGTCGATTGCGCTCTTGACCTGGTCCTCGAGCCGGTCGGCGGCGTTCTTCGACGAGAGCGGCCCGACCGCGGTGTCCTCGGAATGAGGGTCTCCGGGCTTGTTCGCGCTCATCTTCTCCTTGAACTTCTCGAGGAACGGCTCGTAGAGATCGTCGATGACGATGAAGCGCTTCGCGGCGTTGCACGACTGGCCGGTGTTGTCGAGGCGCGCGGCAACGGCGTCGTCGACCGTCTTGTCGAGGTCGTCGGTGCCGAGCAGGATGAACGGATCAGAGCCGCCGAGCTCGAGCACGACCTTCTTCAGGTTGCGGCCGGCGATCTCGGCGACCGCCGCGCCGGCGCGCTCGGAGCCCGTCACCGACACGCCGCGCACGCGCGGGTCGGCGATGACCCACTCGATCTGCTCGTTGGTCGCGTAGATGTTCACGTACGCGCCGTCGGGGAAGCCGGCGTCGTCGAAGATCTGCTGCATCGCCTCGGCTGACTCCGGGCACTGCGGAGCGTGCTTCAGCAGGATTGTGTTGCCGATCACCAGGTTGGGACCGGCGAAGCGGGACACCTGGTAGTAGGGGAAGTTCCAGGGCATGATCCCGAGCAGGACGCCGTAAGAGCTGCGCCGAACCACGGCCGACCCGTCGCCCTCCATCAGCTCGATCGGCTCGTCCTCCATGAGCTTCTCGGCGTTGTCGGCGTAGAAGTCGTAAATCGCGGCGGCGAAGTCGACCTCGCCCAGGGCCTGCTCGATCGGCTTGCCCATCTCGCGGACGATGATCTCGGCCAGCTGCTCGCGGCGCTCCGTGTGGAGCTCGCCGACGCGGCGGACCAGCGAGGCTCGCTCGGTCACGGTCGAGCCGGCCGACCAGTTGCGGTGAGCGGCGTCGGCGCGCTCGATGGCTGCGCGCAGATCGTCGTCGCTGATGGTCGGGTATTCCTTGACGGTCTCGCCGGTCGCGGGGTCGACTACTGCGTAGGTGGTCATGGTCGTGAATTGTGCCGAAGCCGCGAGTGGGGGGTGGGTCCGCTGCGCGCCGGCTCGACTAGGGCAGTGCCGCGCGTCGGGCCACCTCGTCCAGGCGCAGCAGTCGTTCGTCGTCCGTACCGACCATCTTGACAAGCGCGGCTTGCACGGCATCGAAGTCCAGCATGCCCGCCTTTGCCATCTCCTCGAGATCGCCCCAGTCGCGCAAGCGGTCGAACATTGCCTTGAACACCGCGAGCTCGATCGGGCCGAGCACCGGGATCGTCTCGCCCTCGAACGGGACGTTGCGACGGTGCCGCGCCGCCTCGTCGTGGATCGGCGCGTAGTCAAGGAAGATGTCAACCGGGGTGTCGTCCCAGAACAGCCGGATTTGGCCGTCACGCGCAAGCGTCTCCGCACTTCCGGCAGGCTGGCTGATGCCCGCCGGAAGCAGGCCGAGGACATCCGCGGCGCGTGTCGTGGGCACGAACACGTTCAGGTCGATGTCGCGCGTCCCGCGCGGCTCCTCGGTCGCATAGGCCAGGGCGACGGCCCCGCCGAACGCGTGCGGGACCTTGTGCTGTTCGAGGGCGTGGTGCAGGGCTCGGATCCGCTCGGCGAGTGTCATCGCGGGAGGCGCGGGTAGCGCAACGCGCCGCGCCGGGCGCGCCGGCAGCGCCTCGGCCAGAGCGAGCACCTCGGCGAGCCTGCGGCCGGCCTGCTCCGGGTCGGGGGGCCAGCCCGGCCCCCCGGTCTGCACTGTCAAGCGCGCGCCCGCCGCGCCGAGGAGGCGTTCGAGCGTGCGAAGCGACGGCTCCTTGGCTGCTGTCTCGTAGGCCGACAGCGTTGCCTGCGAGGTACCGGCGCGCCGCGCGAGCTCCTGCTGGCTCAGGCCTGCGCCTTCGCGCGCACGACGCAGGGCGGCCCCGGTTCTCATACGGGCACTATATCCGAACGGATATAGTGCCCGTCTCGCTCAGCGAATCGGCTTGGCGTAGGCCCCGGAGAAGATCGGGTCCTTCGAGGTCTTCATCGCAGGCGGCACGTTGAAGTTCACCGCGCTGCTCACCGCGTCAGCCGGAGCTGTCGCGATGTGCTGTGCCAGGTACGGCGCGAGCTGCACGCCGGGATCGCCCTGGATCGTCTGCGTCCTCAGGTACTGGAGGAACGGCAGCGTCACCGAGCCGCCGCGGACCGTCACGGGCAGGACGCTCGGTGATGCGAGCATCCACCAGTCCTGGTTGTTGTCGGTCACGCGGATGCCGATGCGGTCGCCGGCCTTCAGCTTCCAATCGGCGCCCCACAGCGTCAGCGGGATCGTCGAGTTTCCGGTGTTGCGGACGAGATGTCCCTGCCGTGTGACGAGCGGCCCGGTCCAGTTTCCGTCAGCGTCCTGGCTCAGGTCGTAGACGTCGACCACCAGGTTGGCGTTCGGGACGGTCGTCGTGACGTCGATCGCGGCCGTTGGCGAGCCCGAGAGATGGGCGGCGTTGGCGAGAGGCTTGGACACCGTCCAGATGCCGGACTGCACGGTCGGGTCGGTCGGGTCTCCCGACGTCGCATCGAACCCGGTCGCGACTGACTGGGCGTGATCGACATAGCTGCCGGCCTTCAGCGGGGTCGTGAACGTGTGCACGTCCGACGGCGGCCACTGCTTCTCCGAGCGCCACGTGCCGTCGTTGGTCTGAATCGCGAACGGCGGGTCCTTCACGGTCAGCTTCTGACCCTTGAGGAAGTGGTCGTACATGCGCATGACCTCGTCGAACCAGCCCTCACGCCCCTCCTTCAGGCGGCCGACGTTGGTGGAGTCGCAACCCGTCGAGCTGTCACCGTCGATGCAGCGCTCGTTGCCGCGCACGTGCTCCCACGGGCCGAGCCAGCCGTGCTCGGGGCCCGTGTGGTTCTTCAGGAACTCCTGGAGACCGTCGGCGACGGTGTTGTTCTCGGTCAGGCCCTGGGTCAGGAGCAGCGGCACGTTCGAGCCCTTGGCGCCCGGGATCAGGTTGCGCGCCGTCCAGAAGCTCGAATCGTGGTCGTCGTTGCCGGCCTGGGCAGCCCAGTTCTGGGCGAGGCAGGCGGGATCGTTGATCGCGTTCTCGTTGTAGTTCGGATCGTCGGTGATCGGCCCGGGGGTCGCGCCGATCGCGTCGTAGAGCGCGGGGGTGGCGGCCGAGTTCTCGCGCCGCATCCCGTCGCCGTACAGGTAGCGGTAGTCGTCGTAGACGGGCTCCTGTGAGACGACCGCGGCCAGGCCCTTCGGCTGCTGGTCGACGCCGATCAGCCCGGTCAGCGCGTCATAGGACTTGCCGTACATGCCGACCTTGCCGGTCGACCAGGGCTGGCCGGCCGCCCACTTGACGGCGTTGACGACATCCGAGGTCTCGCCGGGGCCGGCCCAGTCGAGGCAGCCGTTCGAGCCGCCGAAGCCGCGCAGGTCGGCCATCACGAACGTGTAGCCCTTCTTCAGCAGGCCGGAGCCCTCGACGAAGTCCTGGAAGCGCTCGGACGGGCCGGAGTTCGGTCCCACCGGGTCGTACTGCGTGTTCTCGGCGGGGCCCGCCGGGCCGGTCTGACCCGAGTGGTTGAAGTACGGGCCGATCGAGAGGATGACGGGCGTCTTGGTGGAGGCGGTCGCGCCCTTGGGGCGCAGGACGTCCGCGTGCAGCGTCACGCCGCCGGAGGAGGGGATCCAGGCCTGGGACCAGTCTGCATCGGGGTAAGCGACCCCGGCAGCGCCGGCGAGGGCGGGCGTGGCGGCAAGGACGCCGAGGGACAGGACGAGCGCAAGGGCGTAACGGTGCATGTCTGTTCAACGGGCACGGTGGCCGAAATTTGCGTGCGTCGACGCGACGCTCGCATACGATCCCGACGCGATGGCGATCAAGGCTGAGGATGCGACTGCGGCGGCGAATGCGGCGTTCGGGCGCCACCCGGGGTATCGCGCGTTGCACGCCAAGGGAACGCTTCTGAAAGGCACGTTCACCGCCACACCGGAAGCGGCCGCGCTCACACGCGCGGCGCACATGCAGGGCGATGCGGTGCCGGCGACGGTCAGGGTGTCGAACGGGTCTGGCGACCCGGACAGCCCGGACTACGCGCCCGACGTGCGCGGGCTGGCGGTCAAGCTGTACCTGCCGGACGAGCAGCGCACGGACATCGTGGCCCAGACCGTGCCGCACTTTCCGGTCCGCACGCCCGAGGCGTTCATCGCACTGTTGCTCGCGCAGCGTCCGAGCCCGGCTGCGCTGTGGCGGTTCCCCGCCTTCCTCGCGCGTCATCCAAAGGCGCTGCGAACGCTGCCCGGAAACGCGCTCGCGCTACGGCCTCCGGACAGCTACGCGCGCTGCAGCTACTACGCGATTCACGCGTTCAAATGGGTCGCGGCCGACGGCGCCGAGCAGTACGTGCGCTACACGTGGCGGCCGGAGTCACCCGGCCCGCGCCTGACGCCGTGGGCCGCAAAGCGGCTCGGGCGCGACTACCTCCAGCAGGAGATCCGCGAGCGGCTGGAGCAAGGCCCGGTGCGCTTCCAGCTGGAGCTGGAGCTCGCCGATCTCGGTGACCCCGTTGACGATCCATCCGCCGCCTGGCCCTCCAGCCGGGGGCGCGTGAACGCGGGCACGCTCGACGTCACGGCGCTCGAGACCGAGCGCGAGACGGGGGACGACGTGGTCGTTTTTGACCCCACGCGCGTGACCGACGGGATCGAGCTGTCTGACGATCCCGTGCTGCAGTTCCGCCACGGCGCCTACTCGGACTCGGTGGCGCGCCGCATGGAAGCGCACTGACTTCGTTCGCTAGCGCCCCGCCAGCGCCAGCTCGAAGTCGAAGTCGTCCTCGCTGGTGAGCAGGACGGGGCTAGCGAGGGCGCGGCTTCGGATCCTCTCGGCCGGCGTCGAGAGCGACGTGTGCTCCTCCTGGAGGGCGATGTAGGGCGCGAGGTACTTCCCGGCGACCTTCGTCGGCGGCCACCAGAGGAGGTTCTGCGTGCTGTCCTCGTCGCCGCTCGCGACCGCGCGCACGTCGCGTCGCATGAACTGCGGCTTGGCGCCTGTCAGCAGCTGGCCGCGGAGAATGGGTCTGAAGGGGCGGCTGGCGACGTCTGCGCCGGCCGCTCGCGCGATGTCCTCGGCGGCGACGTCGGCCTGCTGGCAGGCGATGCCTCCCTGTTTGATCGGGAAGCTTGCGCCGTCGCCGACTGCGTAGACGTCCTCGCAGTCACCAACGCGGGTGAACGGATCGATCGAGAGAAAGCCATCGGCGTCGGCCGGCAGGCCCGCGATCCGGTTCCCGCGGGAGACCGGAAGCGCAACCACGCGGTCGCAGTGGATCGTCTCGCCGCCAGGGTGAAGCAGAAGGCTGCCGCTCGCGGGGATCTCGGCGGAAATGCCGCAGCGCACCGAGATGCCGGCCGTCTCCAGCAGGCGGGTCACGTCGGTGCTGGCCGCGTCTCCGAAGACGGCCAGCGGCCGCTCCTCCGGCGTGATCAGGGTCAGCTCGACCTCCACGCACATCTCGAACGCGCGCCGGGCGGTCATCAAGGCGATCTCGTAGAGCGGCAGCGACCACGCGACGCCGGGCGGCACGACGAAAGCAATCTTCTTGACGTATCCGCCTTCGACGTCCTGGATGAGACCGTGGAGCGCCTCCACGTCCTCCTGCCCGCGGAACGTTGTCGCGTGCTCGTAGACGGGCTCGCGCGCCGCGCCGGCCGCGATGATCAGCTTGTCGTAGCTCAGCTCGGCTCCGCTCGCGAGTGAAATCGTGTGCGTGTCCGGGATCACCGCGGCGACACTGTCGATGCAGCGCTCGAGGTTGAAGTCGTCTGCGAGCTTCTCCAGCGGGACCTTGCGCGCGCGCCCGAGCGCGAACGGGTCGCCGACGCTCAGCGGCACGTAGTCGAAGTCCTCGCCGGGAGCGAGCAACGTGATCCGGACTCGAGCGCCGGCGGTGGCGCGCAGTGCCATCACAGCCTCAAGGCCCGCGACTCCGGCTCCGGCGATCACGACGTGAAGTGGTTCCTCTGCGAGCGAATTGGTCATGCCTCGACCGTACGCACGCGGCAAGCGGTCTCCATCGGGCGAAACCCGCGCCAACTCTGCGGGCAACTACGGACAGCCCTCAGCCGGAGGGCGCTTCGCGATCGTGCTCGGCCGGCATGCGAGCCACGAGGTCGGTGCCGGCATTCGGTCCAGACCTGATCTCGATCGACCCGCCAACCGCGGCTGCTCGCTCGCGCATGCCGATCAGGCCGAAGCCGCCGGTCCTCACCGAGCGTTGGTCGAAGCCCCGCCCGTCGTCGCTCACGCCGAGGCGCACCTCGCCGTCGGTTTCCACGAGCCGGATTTCCACGGTTGTGGCTCCGGCGTGCTTGATCACGTTCGTCAGGGACTCCTGCACCAGGCGGTAGAGCGTGTTCTCGACCTGCGGGCTCAGCCGGCCGGGTGCGCGGCCCGCCTCCCAGGCCAGGTCGAGCTCCTTCTCGATCCTGAGCTCGTGCAGGTTGGTTGTGCGCGAGACGAGCGTCTCGATCGCCGCCTCGACGCCGAGCTCGTCCAGTTCCGCGGGGCGCAGCTCGGTGATCAGGTGGCGGAGCTTCTCGATCTCGGCTCCCATCTCCTCGTGGGCCTCGCGCAGTGTCCGCTCACGCCGGTCGGGGTCGGTCGCGCGCAGGGCACCACCCACCAGCATTCGCACGGCCGCGAGCCCCTGGAGCGTTTCGTCGTGCAGCTCGCGCGCCCAGCGGCCGCGTTCCTGCTCGGCGCCGTCGAGCGCGTGGGTGAGGTGCTGCTCCTCGACCGAGCGCGCGGTGTGTGTGGCGATCGCGGCGCTCGCCGCGAACGACGTCATGAGCTCTTCGTCGTCCTGCGCGAACCCTGGCCCGTCCTCGGTGCGGTCGAACGCCATCAGCACGCCGAGCGCGCGATCGCGAAAGACGAGCGGCACCATCAGAGCGCTGTGGGCCTCGACTCCGAGCGCCATCAGGCCTCGCTTCGACACGTCGGCCACGCGCTCCGCGTCGCCCGACTTCAGGACCTCGCTCACGACTGAACCGGCGAGCGGCCAGCGCCGGCCCTGACCCTCGGGCTGCTCGCCGAGCTCGCCGGCGGCCGCAGCGACGAGGAACTCGTCGCCATCGACGAGCAGGATCCAGAGCGAACGCGCATGCACGAGCGCCCGTGCCCGCTTCGCGATCAGCTCCAGCACGCGTTCGAGGTCGGTTTCGCCCCCGACCGCCCGCGCGATCGCAGTCGTCACCTCAAGCCCGCGCACCGTCCGTTCGAGTACGACCCGTCGCTTCTCGGCAGTCTCGTAGAGGCTGGCGTTGTCGATCGCGATCGCGGCCCAGTCGGCCAGGATCACGATCGAGTGCTCGTCGTCATCGGTGAACGCGGCGCCGTCGGCCTTCTCGGTCAGGTAGAGGTTTCCGTAGACCTCACCGCGGATGATCACCGGCACGTCCAGAAACGTGCTCGTCGGCGGGGGGCGGTCGACGTCGGCCTCGATGCCGGACGTGACGAAACGGGCGAGTCCGCTATTCGGCGCGTCGAGGATGCCGACGGCCGCATAGGCGGCGCCCGTCAGCTCGCGGGCGATGTCCAGCAGGCGCCGGAGCACCACCTCGACGTCGAGCTCGGTCACGAGGCCGCGACCGGCTTCGATCAGCCGGCGCAGGCGGTCTTCGTGCAGCGTTTCCACCGCTTGAGACTAGATCGCTACGAGTCCGTGCTGCAGCGCATAGTGGACAAGCTGCGCGCGGGTTGTCAGGCGCAGCTTCTGCTGGACGTGCGAGCGGTGGCTCTCGACCGTGCGGACGCTGAGGTAGAGCTTCGCCGCGATCTCGGTGTTGGTGTGGCCGAGAGCGATCAGGCCGAGGATCTCGGCCTCGCGGTCGCTCAGCCCGTCCGGGTGCCCATCGTCCTCGTGTTCCGCCGCCAGACGCGCTCCGAGTCCGGGCTGCAGGTAGGACTGGCCGGACGCCGCGAGCCGGACGGCCTCGACCACGTCCGTGTCGGCAGCCTCCTTGGTCACGTAGCCGAGGGCTCCCGAGCGCAGCGCCTCGCGGACGAACGCGGGCGAGTTCTGCATCGTCAGCACGACCACGCCCGTGTTGGGTGAGGCCGCGTGCATCTCGGGCATCGCCTTCAGGCTCGGCCCGCCCGGCATGTGCAGGTCGAGCAGCAGGATGTCGGGCGTGAAGCCCTTGAGCTTGCGGATCGTCTCCTCGACGTCGCCGGCCTCGGCGAGCACCTCGAGATCGTCTTCGGCCTCGAGCAGCATGCGAAGGCCGGAGCGCATGACGGCGTGGTCATCGGCAATGACGATCGTCGTCATGCACCAACCCTAACTTCGGTGCCGACAAGGCTGTGCGTAGTTAGCCGCAGGGCGGAGCCGTAGTCCGGACGGTGGATGATCGGTTCTCTCGCGGCTGCAATGAGGGTGTCAACCAAATTGCATGAAAGGCACCCCTTGAAGAAGTACCTGAACTACGGAGGAATCGCAGCCAGCGTCGTCCTGATCGCCTTCGGGATCGGCGCCATCATCGTTGGTGCCAATGGGCGCTCGACGGTCAGAGCCAACCTCGCGCAGGAGAAGATCGTCGGGTCGGCCGACATGACCCCGAAGGCGATCGCCGTCGAAGCCAAGGCCGCCGGCGTCACTGGCGTTGCGCTCCCGACGAAATCCGTCGCGGGGCAGACCGTGAACACCGGTGCTCGCGCACGCACGTTCGCCAGCTACATGCGCATCCATGCGCTCGAGGCGAGCGGCGGCAAGACGTTCTCGGAGATGCCGCGCTACGCGACGACGGACGGCAAGGGCACGAATGACGCCGCCGCCGCGGTCCAGCAGAACGGGCGTCCGGCGGACAACCAGGCACGCAACGTGTGGGTCACCGAGACCGCACTCGCGACGGCGCTCAACACGGGCTTCTTCGCGGAGAACGTCGCGCTGTTCTCGATCGTGATGGGCATCGCACTGCTCCTCACGGGGATCGGCTTCCTCGTCCTGACCATGACGCTGCTCACGCGTCCGGGTCGCAAGACGGCAGAAGCCGCTGCACGCACGGTTGCACCGCGGCCGGCCGCCGCGGTCAGCTAGGCCCGATCCGGCCACCTCGAGAGCCCCCGCAGCCAGCCGGCAGCGGGGGCTCTCTTTGCGGAAGGCGACAAAATTAGGACTAGGCTCGCGTGTATGGAAGATGACGCGATCCGGATCCTCGTGACGAGCTTGTCCCGTCCACACCGCTCTGGTGGTGATGTGGTCGAGCGCGCCGCGATCCTGGCGTCGGGCGCCAAGTCGACTGAGGTCGTGAGCTGGATCGTCGCCCACGAAGGAAAGCCCGAGGCAGCGGTCGCAGCCCCCGCCACGCGAGGTCTGCATGGCTCGCGGTTGAGCACCGAACCGCAGCAGCCGCTGCGCTACGTGTTGCCGGCGGGAGCGCTCGCCGAGCCGGTAGTAGTCGCCGCTCGTCCTTGATTCCCACCTGGTAGCGCACCGTCTCATCGGGGCCTCGTCGACAGAAGTCGACGCCCTGTTCGTTGCGTAGGCGTGACTAAAGCCTTTTTAGGTGCGTTGATCGCACTCGCCATCGCCGCGGGCCCTGCCCAGGCGTCCGTCCACGTGCACGGCTACCTCACCACGCGCGATGGGACGCAGCTGCGCTACGACGTGATCCGGCCCGACGGGCCGGGGCCATTCCCAACGCTCCTCAACTACGAGGGCTACGCGGCCGGCTCGGATGCGACCGACGGCGGCGTCAGCGCGTTCAGCGACCGGATCCTGCAGCGCGGCTACGCGCTCATGGGTGTATCGGTGCGCGGGACCGGCTGCTCGCAGGGCACTTTCGACCCGTTCGACGCCACGATGGGCACCGACGGCTACGACGCAATCGAGTGGATCGCCAAGCAGGCGTGGTCGAACGGGCACGTTGGGATGATCGGCGTGAGCTTCGGCGGCATCACACAGCTCGTCACGGCTGCCGACCGGCCGCCTCACCTCGACGCGATCGCACCGTCGTCGGCCACCTCCGACCTCTACCGCGACGTCGCCTATCCGGGCGGCATCCTCGAGTACGACTTCACCTTCATCTGGACGGGCGTTCAGAAGGCGTATGGCACCGAGTACGCGGCGACCGGCGCGCCGGCAGCCGGCGACACCGAGTGCGAGCAGAACTACGTCAACCACGAGGCGCAGAACCTCCAGCCGGATTACTTCATCCCGACGCTCGCGTTGCAGAACCCCTTCGTGGACGACGCGAACACCGTGTCCGGGTCGACAACCGGAAGATCTGCCCCTTCCTGGAGTGATCGCGCGCCGAACAAGGACCTCTCCAAGATCAACGTGCCCGCGTATCTGCACAACCAGTGGCAGGACGAGCAGCTGCCGGCCCGGATCTGGGAGTCGCTCGGCATGTTCAAGCACCCCGGCCAGGTGTGGGCGAACTTCTCGAACGGCAACCACGGCCGCGACTACTACAACAACAACGACGAGGAGCAGACGCTCGCGTTCTTCGATCACTTCGTGCGCGGTGTCAGCAACGGCTTCCAGACGAAGGTGCCGCATCTGGTCGTCCCACTGGAGACGCAGGTCGTGAAGGACGGCGAGGAGAACGTGCCCTCGTGGGCGATCGAGCGCAAGTCGCTCGACCTGAAGGTGAAGCCGCGCACGTTCTGGTTCGGCTCGGGCGCCACGATGGGCGACAAGCGGCCAGTTCGAGGGGAGTCCGGCGACAGTTACGCCTACCCGCTGCCCTCAGCCGACGTCGCCGAGCCCGGGCCCAAGGCGGAAAGCGTGACGGCGGGCCAGGTCGCATGGAAGGCACCGGTACCGCCCGGCGGCTCGGTCGCCTACACGAGCCCGGCGCTCGGCAAGGACATGGTTCTTGCCGGACCGGCGAGCCTGAACCTGTGGCTCCAGTCGACCAGCACCGACGTCGACGTCCAGGCGACCGTCACCGAGGTCCGCCCGGACGGCCAGGAGACCTACGTGCAGCGCGGCTGGCTGCGCGCGTCGCACCGCAAGCTCGACCCCAAGCGCTCGACAGCCCTGCGGCCGTTCCAGACCCATCTGCGCGCAGACTCGAACCCGCTCGTGGCGAACACGCCCACCTACATGCGGCTCGAGGTCTTCCCATTCGCCCATGCCTTCCGCAAGGGCTCGCGTATCCGTGTCTGGATCGACGCGCCGACCGGCCACACGGGCTTCTGGGCGTTCCAGCCGACCCCGAACCCGGGAACGGAGACCGTCCTGCACGACGCCGCGCACCCGTCGCGACTGGTCGTCGGCGTCGTCCCCGGCGAGGTCGCGCACGCGCCGCTGCCCGCCTGCGACACGCTGCGCAACCAGCCCTGCCGGAGCGATCCGCTGGCCGGCTAGCTGCCCGGCGGCACGCCTAGGCCGGGTGGTGGCAGACCGCCTCGATGTTGTTGCCGTCGGGGTCGAGGACGAAGGCGCCGTAGTAGTGCTCGTGGTAGATCGGGCGCGGGCCGGGTGGCCCGTTGTCGGTGCCGCCCGCAGCCAGGGCCGCCTCGTGGAAGGCGTCGACGAGGTCGCGCGAATCGCACGCGAACGCGACGTGAAGCTGGGTCACGGGCGCGCGCCGGCCCTCGACCCAGAAGAAGGGCTTGCGGTCGCGTCCGAAGCCGGCAGCGGCTTGGACAGGCTCCATGATCAGCTCGATGCCCAGCGGCGCGAGCGCCTCGGAGTAGAACGCCTTGCTGCGCTCGTAGTCCGAGACTCCGAAGCCGACGTGATCCAGCATTGATCTCTCCTCCCGCTCGTTGGTGCGTTCCTCACGCGTGAATGAGTTCTAGGAACTCACGCGGCGAGTACACCGGTATCTCGTGCTTGAGCGCAAGCAGGTGCTCGTCGCCCGATACCAGTGCGGCTTGATGAGAGGCGGCCAAGGCGATCAGGTAGTCGTCGTCCGGGTCGCGTGATCGACGTGGCGGTGCATCGGTGGGGTCTGGCAGGTGGCGAGCGACGGCGCTCAGCCATTCGACTGCTCGCGACGCTCCGTCTGGGCTGACCAGCCGGCGCAGCTTCGGGTCGGCGAGCGCACGCTGGAGCTCTTGGAGCAGAGCGGGCGAGACGATGACCTCGATGTGGCCCGCGTGCCCCGCGGCCAGGACTTCGGCGGGCGCGCCCGTGCGCGAGATCAGACCCGAGATGACGACATTCGGGTCGAGGACGGCGCGCACCGTCAGGAGCGGCGACGGCGGCGAGTCTCGTGCTGCGCCTCGACTGCGAGTGCGACCGCCTCATCCTCGCCGAGCGAGGCCTTGGCCCACATCGCCTCGAGGAAGTCCAGGCCGAGGTGCGCGCGGAGTGCGTCCTCGATCACCTCGCTGTCGCCGCGGCCACTGCTCGCCGCTCGCAGCTTCACAGCACGCAAGACGTCTTCGTCGATCGTCAGCGTTGTGCGGGTCTTCGGCACATCCGCATCATAACATCATGATGCAGACAAGCGTTGTTCCGACTGAGAAGCTTTGGCGCCGCGCGTATGGTGAGCACCATGTGTGCGGGCTGTGCACTCGCCGCCATGACCGGCGCGAGCGCGACGCGGAGCTGGCTTCAGGCGCAGCACCTGACGTGGCTGACGCCGCAGCGCCTGAAGGTGGCGACGATCGGGCTCTTCGTCGCAGCGACGATCGGGTCCTCCGCAGCCCTGGGCGGCTCCTCGGCGCCCAGGCCGGCCACGCATCACCCGGCCGCTCCGCACGTCGGGCGCCCCGCGCGCTGAGCAGCCGCGGCTGAGGCCACCGGGGCACTCAATCGGCGCCGGTGACGACGTCCGGCGTCGCAACGAGTCCCAGCTCGTGCGCGCGGGTGGCCGCCTCGACGCGCGAGCGGCAGTCGAGCTTGCGCAGGATGTTGCGCACGTGCATGTCGACCGTGCGCGGGCTCAGGAACAACTGCTGCGCGATCTCGCGGTTCGTCCGCCCGACCGCCATCAGCCGCACGACCTCACGCTCGCGCCGCGACAGTCCGGTTCCGTCGGCGTCCTGCGGTGCGTTGCGGCCGAGACGCTCGATGACCGATCCGCCGAGCGCGACGGCCTCGCGTGCGGCCTCGGCAGCCAGCGGCCGCGCACCGAGCTTGCGCGCGGTCCGGTATGCGCCGGACAGGCGCTCGAGCGCGACGTCGGCATCTCCTGCGGCACCGATGGCAACGCCGGCTCGCAGCTCGATCTGCGCGCGGACGTACGGCATGTCGAGCGTTCGATGGAGCTCGAGTGCATTCGTCAGCTGGCTGGCTGCCGTCGATGCGTCGCCGTCCAGCAGAGTCAGCTCGGCGATCCCGTGGGCGACAGCGGCGAGCGCCTCGGGCTGGCCGGTCGCGGCGGCGATCGTGCTGAGCGCGTCCACCATCCCGTGCGCGCCGTGGCGGTCGCCCTGGCGAGCGAGATAGGCGGCGGACCAGCGCAGGCCCGACAGCGCGTAGTGATGGTCCTGCGTCCCGCTCCAGCGCGCAAGCAGCGCACGGCAGCGCTCGGACGCGTCGTCATCCAGACCCTCCGCTGCGGCCACGAACGCGAGCGCCGTCGTCGAGTCGATCGTCATGTTGTAGTGATCGACCCGGGTCGCGACCGCCAAGCACGAGTTGAGCAGCCGGCGCCCGGAGCTGAGCCGGCCCTGGTAGGCGTGAATCGACCCGAGGAGGCCCTCCGCGACGAACACGGACCGGCCCGAGTCGATCATCTCGCGGCAGACGGCCGCGGCGTCGCTCCACTCACCGAGATCGCGTTGGACGTAGGCAAGGCAGCTGACACACGCCTCCTCGATGCCCGCCGAGCCGCCGGTCCGGCAGAGCTCGAGCGCCGTGTCGAGTGCGTCGGCAGCGCTGCGGTAGTCGGCCGCTTCGTAGAGCACCACGCTCAGCCGCTGGTAGAGCTCGGCGCTGACACGCGTCAGCTCGTGTTCCAGCGCCAAGGCGAGCGCGCTGCGCACCATCGCCAGACCGGGCTCGTAGTCGCCGCTCTTGGCCCGCGCGAGACCTTCGAGACCGAGCGCGCGCGCACGTCTGCCGACATGACCGGCTGCCTCCGCTTCGCCCACCGCCAGATGGGCCAGCTCAGCGGCCTCGGGGTAGCGCGCGCTGATCCTGAGGTGGTTGGCCATCGCCATGTGATCCACGGCCGCTTCGGCTGGTAGTCCGAGCGAGCTGTAGGCGCGTGCGGCGGCTTCGCGCGTGGTGAAGGCGGCGTCGCGTTCCCCGCGCAGGTCATGGGCGCGCGCCAGGTTGCGAAGCGCGGCCGCGTGCGCCTGGCCCGTCCCCGGCACGCTCGAGAACGTCGGTCAGCTCACGCCACGCGCGCACCGCCTCGCTCACGTCACCGGCCAGTTCCGAGCAGCGCGCATAGCGCTCGAGCGCTTCGATTCGACGGCCATCGTCGGGCGCTTCGTCCCACAGGTCCAGCGCCTCGCGCCCAGCCTCGGCGGCATCCCGGTAGGCGAACGCGGCCTCGAACTCCGAGGCCGCCTGCATCAATGCGGCGCGCGCCTTGACCGGCTCGCGTGCGGCAATCCACTGCGTCGCGAGCAGCGATGCAGGCGCGCCTCGCTCCTCCATCAGCTCGGCGATCTGGTTATGAAGCCGGCGGCGGCGCAACCACGGGATGTCGGAGTAGACGGACTCGCGGCTGAGCGCATGGTTGAAGCAACCCCAGCCGGCTCCGGCCTCCTCAACGAGCCCGTGTTCGAGCAGCTCCGCCACCGCCGCGTCGCCGCAGACGCGGGCAACGAGCTCGATCTCGAAGCGCTCGCCGGCGACGGCAGCCGTATCGGCCGCAGTGCGGGCGTCATCGGACAAGTCGGTGATGCCGAGCAGGACGGCATCGCGAACGGTGTCGGGCAACGGGACCTCGTCACCGGTGGCGAGCGAGAGTCCGCGCGAGCCCTTGGACAGAACACCATTGACGCCCAGCGCTCGCGCCAGCTCCTCGACGAAGAACGGCACGCCCATCGTCCGATCGTGGACGGCGCGCACCAGGGCGGGGTCGAGCGCGGCGCCAAGCATGGCGGTCAGCATCTCCCCGGTCTGCTCGAGCGTCAGCGGCTCGAGCGTCAACTCTTCGAGCAGGCCTGCGCGGCGCAGATCGTTGCGCAGCCGTCGCAGCCCGTGGCCGCGGGGCAGACCGTCCGAGCGGTAGGTCGCGACCACCACGACCGAGAGATCGGTGAGCGGCTCGGCCAGCCCGCCCAGCAGTTCGAGCGTCGCGATGTCGGACCAGTGCAGGTCGTCCAGCACCAGCACCGCGAGACGATCCTCCGCCAGGTGCGCCAGGGCGCAGCGGATCGCCTCGAACAGAGTTCCCCGGTCGCTCGCAGGCGCGGCCTTGCCGACCTCCGGCAGCAGGGCTGCCAGGTGCTCCTTCAGGCGTCCGAGGCCCGCGAACGCATCGGGTGCCACGCGCAGGTGCGAGCGAAAGGCGCTCACGAGCAGTCCGTACGGCTGCGCCGCTCCCTGCGTGGCGCGTCCCCGCAGCACCGTCGCGTCAGCGTCGTCGACGAGGGATGCGGCAAGCCGCGTCTTGCCAACGCCCGCCTCGCCCGCGACCAGCACCAGCGACCCGTGGCCCGCGCGCGCACGGTCGAGCGCAGCGATCAGGTGGGCACGCTCGTCCGCGCGTCCGACCAGATCGGCTGAGTCACGCATTGCGCGAGCGTATGGGCGGCGTCACGGCGCCACAAGCGAATACGGCATACGGCACCGCGAAATACGGCATGTCGACCGATGCAGCGGCGCCGCAACGCCCATACGGTGACCCTGTCAACGAGTACAGGAGGCAAGATGGACCTTTACGTGATTCTTCGCCGCAATGGCTGGCGGACTGGACAGGACCTCGAGGAAGCGGCAGCCCGCTCCACGACCGAGGGTGACAAGCCGGATTCCGGCGTCCGCTGGATCCGCAGCTACGTGCTGGCGGAGGAGTCGGGCGAGGTCGGCACGGTGTGCATCTACGAGGCCGAGAGCCCCGAGGCGATCCGCGCACACGCAGCGTCCGCCGATCTGCCGGCCGACGAGATCATCAAGGTCGCGGACACCGTGGTGGTGCGCCCCGACCCGACGCCGGTCTCGGCCTAACCAAGCACGAGTTCGCGATAACGGGGGCCCGCTACGGCGGGTCCCTTTGCGTCAATCAGCCAGCGGGTCATCGCAGTCGCGGTGAGGGGCGCCGATATGACGTAGCCCTGGCAGAGGTCGCACTTCAAGGTCGAGAGGATCGCCAGTGTCTCGGCGTCCTCGACGCCTTCGGCGACGACCCGCAGCCCGAGACTGCGCCCGAAGCCGACCATCGCTGACATGTATGTGCGCGATCGCGCCTCGGTGTCCGAGACGAACGAGCGATCGATCTTGACTTCCGAAACCGGGAGGGCATGCAGGCGCGAGATCGATGAGTGGCCGGTTCCGAAGTCGTCAACCGCGATGTCGATGCCCATCTGACTGAGGGTCGTGAGCGCAAGCCGGGCGGGCTCGGCGTCCTTGATGATCGCGGTCTCGGTGACCTCGACGGTCAGGCTCGGCCCCATCACGCCATGCCGATCGAGCTTGTCGGCGATGCGCTGGGGGAGTGTGTCGTCGCCGAGGTCTGTCGGTGAGAGATTGACGGCGATCCGTAGCACGATCCCGGCGGCGCGCCAGCTCGCCAGCTGCGCGAGCGCCAGGTCCAGCACGCGGTCGGTCAGGCGCGGCATCAGCGCGGTCGATTCGATCGAAGGCAGGAACACGTCGGGCGAGATCAGTTTCCCGTCTCGGCGCCACCGGACGAGTGCCTCGACAGCGGCTACGCGCCCGCTCGCGAGCTCGATCTGCGGTTGATAGACGAGCTCGATCTCGCCGAGCGCGAGCGCATGCCCGAACGCTCGCCGGAGCTTGCGTGCCCCGGGATTCCACTCCTTGGCCTGAGAGCGGGCGAGCCGCAGCGACAACGGCATCATCAGAAGCCAGACCAGGGCGGCTCCGCCGACGATCAGGCCAGTTATGCGCCGTTGTGCGCGCGCGGCGGCAGTCTCGATCGGCTTGAGTGGGAGGCTGACCTCGATCGCGCCGTAGACGCGGCCTTTTGCGTCGATCAGCGGTTCGACACCCTCCAGGATGCCGGTTGGCTTGCCGGATGTCTGATCGACTTCGTGCGGATGTAGTTGCGTTTCCGCGTGGCCGGCCAGCGCGGCGACAAGCGCTGGTTCCTCGCGCGGGCGAGTCCCCTCCGAGCTGTCAAGTCCTGAATAGAAGATGACGCCGGCGCGGTTGAAGATCTCGAGATTCGCGAGCAGCCCATCCCTCTGCGCGCCCTTGACGGCAAGGTCGAGCAGTCGTTCCGAGGCCGGAGAGAACCCTTGTGCGATGTCCGACCGGGTGACATCGGGTAGGGCAACGCCGATCGTCGCGAGCAGGTCCACTCCGCTCGCGGCTCGTGCGTGGGCATCCATTCTCGTGCTGGACGCAAGCGTCCCGGCGATCAGGGAAGCCGACAGTCCGATCAGGAGGAGCATCCCGATCGTCCCGAGCGCCAAGAACGTTCTCGCTCGGCGCTTCTCCGTGAGCATCAGCGTTGTCATGACCTGAAATCAGTGTCGACACTGCACCGAGCTCCAGGCTCCGCGTTTTCCCGCGGCATAGACGCGGGGAACTACGTAGCGGCCGCCAGTACCTTCAAACCGTGGACCGATCAGGCGGGGCGCCGCCACACTTCTCCTGCCATCTGGGCGATATCACGACGGACATGCACGCCGACGCGATCGTGAACGCCGCGAATTCGAGCTTGCTGGGAGGGGGAGGGGTCGATGGTGCGATCCATCGCGCTGCCGGACCCGAGCTCTTGGACGAATGCCGCCTCCTGGGGGGATGCGAGACGGGGGACGCGAAGGCGACGACTGCCGGGCGCCTCGCGGCGAGGTACGTGATCCACACCGTTGGGCCGGTATGGCGGGGTGGCGAGAACGGCGAACCCGAGCTCCTCGCCTCATGCCATCGGCGTTCGATCGAAGTCGCGGCTGAACTGGGCTGCGCAAGCGTCGCCTTCCCCGCGATCTCAACGGGTGCGTACGGCTATCCGCCCGAACCGGCAGCCCAGATCGCGATCGCGGCAAGCGCCGAGGCAGCGAACGGCAACGAAGTGATCCGCGAGATCAGGTTCTGGCTGTACGACCGCGAGACATTCGCCATTTACCGCGAGGCGCTCCGAGTGAGATCAGGTCCGGCTGAGCGCTGAGCCGTTTCGCACGACGTCGAGTCCTGAGTCAATCCCCTGTGCGTCGGGAATGAGAGCCGGTTCCGGAGCGCGGCGGCGATGACGCGCCGATCAGCGACGGGACAGCGTTCTGATGGGCGCGCTTTCTTTTGTTTTTTGCCGTCGATCGGGGGGTCTCGGCGCTTCTCAGAGTGCTTGGACCGCGGTGCCGTTGTGCAGCGTCACGATCATCGCCTTCTCGAACCACGCCGGCGCCGCGGAGGACATCTCCGCCCAGTGGTCCGTCGTGTCCTGCCAATGGTTGGCGATGCCGCCAGGTGACGCGTAGCGTTCATCGAGCACGAAGATCGTGTTGCCGGTCGGCTCCGAACTCGGATCCATCGGGTTCGACAGCTCTGGTCCCTTGGAGACGCTGTAATCCAGCAGTGCCAACTCGCCCTCCCGCGGGTGTCCCTTCATGAAGTCGCCGTGGCTGGCGAAGATGCGATCTCCCTCGGCCACGTCATCCTCTCCGACGGTGAACATGATGACGAGGTGCGATGTGCCTGTGGATGACATGCGCACGTCCTTTCTTGAGCGCTAGGCGGAACGCCTCGGCGAGGCGTCTTCCTAACGGTTCAGTAGAACCGAGCGGGGTAGGCGTGTCAAGTGTCGATCGGGAGCGCGGACGCCGGCTTTAGTCGCTTGGAAAGTGGCCTGCCTACTGAATCCCTCGACGGTTGGGCGATCGCCGGGGTTGCCGTGGATGCCGCCGCCGGTTAGGTTCGGTTCGGGGTCCCGGTCGCTGCAGCCTCGGCGTGATGACCGGATCCGTCGGTAGCGACCAGGGACGTGGGATCGTTGAAGCCATCCAACCTCAGAATGCTTGCAACACTGGCGCTGTCGGCACTGCCGTTGCTGGCGGCGGTGGGCACGGCGTGGGCCTCGTCGGACTTCACGCAGGTGAGCGGCTCCCCGTTCGCGGTCACCGACCCCAACTTCAACAGCGGCGTCGACCCATTTTCGGTGGCGTTCAACCCGGACGGGCGGCTGCTCGCGACCGGCGACGAGATCCACGCCGTGTCGGTGTTCTCGGTTGGGTCGGGCGGCGCGCTCACGCAGGTCAGCGGCTCGCCGTTCACGACGGGCACGGGCAGTGGGACCGGGGTCAACTCGGTGGCGTTCAGCTCGACCGGGCTGCTCGCAGCTGCCGACAGCACCAATTCGGTGTCGATGTTCTCTGTCGCTCCGGACGGCACGCTCACGGAGATCGCGGGCTCGCCATTCCCGACGGACGGCTTCCCGAACTCGGTGGCGTTCAGCCCGAGCGGGGGTCTGCTGGCCACCGCCGACAGCAACAGCAAGGTGTCGGTGTTCGCGGTCACGCCGCCCGGCACGCTCACGCCGGTCGTGGGCTCGCCGTTCGCGATCCCCGCCAGTTACCCAAACTCGGTGGCGTTCAGCCCGGGCGGGGGGCTGCTCGCGGTCGCGGACGACAACCACATGAGCGTGCCGGTGTTCTCGGTCGCGTCGAACGGCGCGCTCACGCCTGTCACCGGCTCACCGTTCGCCAACAGCAGCGACGAGACCTCGGTGGCGTTCAGCCCGGGCGGGGGACAGCTCGCGACCGCCAACACCGACGGCACGGTGTCGCTGTTCACGGTTGGGTCGGGTGGCGCGCTCACCCCGGTCAGCGGCTCACCGTTTGCCAACAGCAGCGGCCAGAGTTCCGTGGCGTTCAGCCCGAACGGGGCGCTGATCGCGACCGCCAACAACAACAAGACGGTTTCGGCCCTCTCGGTTGGGTCGGGTGGTGTCCTCGCGCAGCTCAGCGGCTCGCCTTACACCGTCGGCGACGTTCCGCAGTCGGTGGCGTTCAGCCCGAACGGAGCCCTGCTCGCTGCGGCCGAACCGAACCCAAGCAAGGTCTCCGTATTCACGCTCGGGCCGCCGGCGGCATCCATCTCCTCGCCGGGTGGCGACGGGACCTATCAGGTCGGGCAGTCGGTTGCGACGACGTTCTCGTGCAGTGAGGTGACCTTTGGCCCCGGCATCGCATCCTGCCTGGACTCGAACGGCTCGAGCGGGCCCGGGACCCTCGACACCGCGACCGCGGGCCCGCACACCTACACGGTCACCGCCACCAGCTTGGACGGGCAGACCGCGACCGCGAGCATCAACTACACGGTTGCCGCGGCGCCGTCCGCTTCGATCGTCACGCCGGCATCGGGTGGCAGCTACACGGTGGGGCAGCACGTGCCGACAAGCTTCTCCTGCCTGGAGGGTGCTGGTGGCCCCGGCATCGCATCCTGCCTGGACTCGAACGGCTCGAGCGGGCCCGGGACCCTCGACACCGCGACCGCGGGCCCGCACACCTACACGGTCACCGCCACCAGCCTGGACGGGCAGACCGCGACCGCGAGCATTACGTACAGCACCGTGGTGCCCGTAATGCCACAGGTGGCGGTGGCGCGACTGACCGGGTTGAAGCTCAGGCCGTCCGCGTTCACACCGGCAACCCACGGACGGACGATCGCGCGCACCGGTCGCGCGGGCACGACGATCAGCTACCGCGACACGCTTGCGTCGACGACGCGGTTCCAAGTGCTCCGCTGCATAGCCAAACGCAATCGCTGCACCCGCCGGCGCGCAGTCGGCACGTTCAGCAACCGCGACGAGCGTGGCGCGAACCGCCTGCGGTTCACCGGCCGCCTGCACGGGCACGCGATGAGCGCGGGGCACTATCTCCTGCGGGCGACCGCGACCTTTGACGGGCAGCACAGCAAGCCGGAAACCGCGCCTTTCACGATCCGGTAGCTGCAAACGCGCCTGACTGACGTCCCGTTAGGTCCCGGAACGAAAAAGCCCCGCGATTTGCAGGGCTTCTTCAGAGCGGCTGATGGGACTCGAACCCACGACCTTCTGCATGGCAATCGTCTGGGCAATCCCCATAAACGCTTAGTTCTGCGGCTTGGGGCTGAATCCGATTACCGGGGATTGCCGGCGATTCAGGCGTTATTGGTCCCCCAATGGTCCCCCGGCCCGCGGCGCGAGGTGCCGTCGAAGCCAGTCGGCGAACTCCGCCTCGGACCACTCGCCTGCGGCGATCGAGAGCACCGCGTGCTCGGCGTCGTCGACGTTCGGATAGTCGCTCCAGGACCACTCGTTGATCTCGATGAAGATCCGCAGCGCAATCCAGGCGGCACGCTTGTTGCCATCCGGGAGGGGATGGTTCTTCGCGAGACGGACCGCCAAGACGGCAGCCTTGTCGACAAAGTCGGGGTAGAAGTCGACGTCGCCCGAACCAGCGGACGGGGCGTGCAGTGCTGAGTCGGCGAGTCCTACGTCCGTGATGCGCACGACGGTGTCGGAGTCGAGGCCGGTGACTTCTGCGGCGATCGCTAGGTAGTCGGTGATGTCGAGGTACTCGACTGTCACTTCGCGAGCCGCTCAAGCAGCTCGCGATCCTCTTTGATGATGCGACGAACGCGCGCCTTGAACTTCGGGTCCTTGCGCCGGCGTTCGACGGCTTCCTTCAGCGCCTGCTTCACCGTCTCGTTCAGGCTGGTCCCTTCCGCGCGCGCGAGCGCCTGCGCATCAGCAGCGAGTTCGTCGTCGAGCCGCACGGTCAGGTTCTTCGCCATGCCACCATGGTATCAAGCTATCGCGTGTGGAACACGAGGCGGGTCCTATGGCACGTAGTCGGCGTAGCCCTCGACCGTGGGCGCCGGCCAGTCGCAGACATCGAGTCCTTTGAGGATTGCGGCGTCCAGCTCGTCGATCTCGCCGCAGTCCTCCGCGTCGGGTTCGAACCAGAACACGACGTCCGTTGTACTCCAGTGCAGTGCGATCAAGCCGCTTTCGCGCGAGCTGCTGTCAGGCAGCGGCAGCTCCAGTTCGATCAGCCGATCGATGAAGCGGTCGATGGCGTGGCAGTCCGCCCTGAGGCTTTCTATCTCCATGGAATAGAGGAGTCCGCGGCCGACGAAAGTTCGCCCCCTAAGCGCCTCAGAAACGCAGAAACCCGCTCTGCAAGCGGGCTTCTCCGAAGCGGCTGATGGGACTCGAACCCACGACCTTCTGCATGGCAAGCAGACGCTCTAGCCAACTGAGCTACAGCCGCGCGAGCGGCGAGTATAGCCCTGGGTTCAGGCCCCGCCGACGCTCTTCAAACGCTGTTTTGGCCTAGCGGCCGACGTGCTTCTTGAGGAATGCGCGGGCGTCCTTGCGGCCAGCCGCGACTACCGGACCGTGGTCGACACCCGGGTACTTCTTGTAGGTGATCTTCGCGCCCTTGGCCGTCAGTTCGTTCACGAGCTGGTCGGTGAAGACCGGGATCACGGTGCCGTCGGACGAGCCCTGGAGGATCTCGAGCGGCGTCTTGATGGTCAGGTTCTCCGGGTCGCTCTTGTCGGCGGCGTCGAGCAGTGGCTGGCGATCGACGCCCTGCTTGAGGATCTCCGACGGTGCGATGCCGCCCCATGAGTCGGGCGCGTCGAGGGCGCCGAGGCACTTGTCGTCGACGCTCGGGTAGAGCGCGGCTGCCTTGTCGCTGAGAAGCGACGCGACGTGGAGCGACGGGAATGCCACGTCGGCTCCGCGGAAGATGCTTGCGATCAGCCCCGAGAGTGGCGTCGGACTGGTGACTGAATCGAGCAGGCCGGCCTGGTCCTTGGTGTGTGAGGCGGGCGCGAAGGCGACGGTCCCGCGCACCTTCAGCTCGGGCGTGTACTTCGGCGCCAGTGCAGCTGCCCACAGCGCGGCGTGACCGCCTTGCGAGTGGCCCATGATGGCAACCGACTTGCCAATGCTCGGGTCGACCTTTCGCGCCGCGCGCACGATGTCGAGCACCGCGTGTCCCTCGGAGCTGCCGATCAGGTACGGATGGACGCCAGGCGTTCCGAGCCCCTCGTAGTCGGTGGCGGCGACTGCGTACCCGGCCTTCAGATACGCCGTGAACTGGGAGCGGAGGTCGGTCGAATAGGGGTCGGTCAGACGCGTCAAACGCGTGGGAGCGCACGAGTCAGCGAGGCCGGTCGTGCCGTGTGCCCAGGAGAGGATTGGCCAGCCGCCCTTCGGGGCCTTGCCCTTCGGGATTGCGATCGCGCCGGAGTCTGCGACAGCGGTGCCCTTGATCCCGGTCGAGCGGTAGAGCACGAGCAGGTTCTTCGCCGCGCCTGCCTGGCGCATGTTGGCCGACGCGGTCTCGGCGCGCGACCAGATGAGGTCGCCGTGCGCCTTGCCCGGGATCGGCGACGGCGGCGTGTAGAACGCGTCGCCGGCCGGAGCCTTCGCGCTGGCGGCCGAAGCGGCGATCAGCGCGGTCGTCAGGATCAGGGCAGGGACGTGGAAGCGGGCCATGTCCTAACCCTATGCTCTGACCGCCTCGGCGCCATGGCGGAGTGGTTACGCAGCGGCCTGCAAAGCCGTTTACACCGGTTCGATTCCGGTTGGCGCCTCTGGTTTCCTGTCCCTAACCCCGCCGCAGCTTCGCGCTGAGATACCCGCGCTGGGTCCCGGGTGGTGCCGCCACGGCGGCGTCGAGGCTCTGCATCATGTTCGCGCTGACTCGCTCGTACCTCTGGGAGTCGAGCACCTCCCAATCCGCTCCGAACTTGTCCAGTACGTCCCATGTCAGCGTCTGAGGCTCAGTGAACGTCGGGTTATGGCCCACGTCGGTGACCAACAGAAAGAACGCGCCGGGCGCGGCAACACGGGTGACTTCGCCAACGGCTCGGTCCAGGTCATCGACGTGATCGAGCGAGTTGAACGCTGTGATCACGTCAAAGTGACTGTCGGGAAACGGGATCGCCTCCGCACCCCCGACCACGTAGCGCATCTCGTGCTCGTCGCCGACGAGGCGTCGGTAATCGTCGGCCAGTGGATCGAGGCCGACACGCTCTAGGGCACCCGTGGCCCACTCCAGGGTCCCACGCGGCCCACAGCCCACGTCGAGCACTCGCTTGCCGTCGTAGTCACCGCGCGACAGCCCGAAGAAAGTGGTGAAGAACCGCTCGTAGTAGTCGCCTCTCAGCCCACCCTCGGCGATGTACTGGTTCTTCCAATAGCCGAGTTCGGCCCGTCGCTTGGCCTCACGTCGGAGCGGTCCGACGGGCAAGCGGCCGAGCACGTTTGCCACTAACAAATCCGTGCGTCCGGTGCCGCGCCCCAAAGCGGGCGAGAGCTAAGCACGCATTGCTTGCGGTGCGCGTGAAGCGCGCCTACTGTGGGCTTGGGACTCGATCTTGGGACGAGCCTGGCAAGCCCGAAGCGCAAGCGCGGCTAACCGCAGCCGCTCACAGGCTCGGGGCCCTCGGCCGCAACAGGGCCACATAGGCGCCACTGGCAATCGCGGTGACAACCGCGACCGCGCCCCAGGCGCCGATCACGTGCCCGAGCAGGTGGGACGCGATGAAGCACGCGAGCACCACGCCGTACCACTTCAGCTTGCTTTCACGGGCCGCGGGCGACCAGCGGCCGGCGAGCGCGGCCAGCGCTACGAGCACGATGCCGCCGAGCGGACGCACGCCCGTTGCTACGGCTACTCCGAAACCGGCCGGCAGGCAGGCTGCTGCGCACAGAAGACCTCGCATCGGCCGAGGACGCTACTCGTGCTCAGAAGCGGGCTATGACCCTGATGAGTTACCCATCGCTCAGGGCATTGTGGGGGTCACGGGCTTCGCTATGCTCGCCGACCTCGGGGGCCGTTAGCTCAGCTGGGAGAGCGCCGCCTCGACAAGGCGGAGGTCACTGGTTCGAGCCCAGTACGGCCCACTCCCGACGTTGCTCGTAGAGCCTGTCTCAAAACCCCCCCGCGCACGTCTGGTGGCGGCGGATCTGCGCGGATGCTGCGTCCTCGGAAGCCCCGATAGCTTCCGGCTATCGGGACTCCCTGCGTCCTTGCCCCGCTTGATCCGGCGCATGCCAGCCGCACACGCGGGGTCCTGAGACAGGCTCTTAGACATCGCCCCATACGATGTCGGACTCCGCATGTCGACCGACGCCGCAGACAATCCGGGCCGGGTTCAGGCCACGCCCGCCCGCCCTGCGAGCGCCGCGGCGGCCCGCGAGCCCGCTTCGCACGAGCGGGTCGGTATTCGCGGGCTGCACCTGGGCGTGCTCTACGCGCTGGCGGTGTCGCAGCCGCTGCTGAACCTGCTCGGCAACAACGCAGACTTCTTCACCTCGCGCCAGCTCAGCTCGGGCAAGGTGCTGTGGTTCGCGCTCGTGGTCGGGCTTGTCATCCCGGTCGTGCTCTACGCGATCGACACCGGCGTGAGCATGCTGAGCGAGCGTGTTGGCTGGACGGTGCACCTGGTCCTGATGTTCGGGCTCGGGTTGCTGCTGACCGCTCAGATCGCCCGCAAGACGTTCTCGTCGAACGTGGGGGCGATCGCGTTCGCGGCGATCCTCGCCGGGCTGATCGTCCTCATATACACGCGTAGCGCACCGCTGCGCCAGATCGTCTCCTACTTCTCTCCGCTGCCGCTGCTCGTGCTGGCGCTGTTCCTGTTCAACACGCCCGCGCACAAGATCGTCTTCCCCGGCAGCACGGCGGCGGCCCAAGTGACGGTGAAGGGCAACACGCCCGTGGTGTTCGTCTCCTTCGACGAGTTCACGGGCACGTCGCTCATGGATGCGGACAACAAGATCGATCCGAAGCTGTTCCCGAACTTCACGAGCTTCCTGAACGACGCGACCTACTACCGCAACTACACGGCCGCCGCCGACGAGACGACCCGCGTGATGGCAGGCCTCTTGACAGGAGACGCCTGGCACGAGCACGGGCTGCCGATCGCTGCCGAGTACCCGCACAACCTCTTCACGCTGTTCGGCAAGCACTACCGCTTGCACGTGAGCGAGGAGGCAACCGACATGTGCCCGGTCAGCCTCTGCCACCAGGCAGGCGCCTCGAGCTCGTCGGTGTTCAGCGACGCCGGGCTGGTCTACCTGCACCAGATCTCGCCCAAGCCGCTCGAGAAGAAGCTGGCGCCGGTCGACCAGACGCTCGGAAAGTTCGACGACACGATCGGCGAGGGTGCCGAGGACAAGCTGTCCGAAGGCGACGTCCCGGCGAAGAGCGCGAAGGCCGGGGTGGACAACAACCGCCCGCACGGCAAGGATGTGATCCTGCGCGAGCTCGGCGGCGGCGGCCGGCCTGCGCGCTACGAGCAGTGGCTCAAGGGGATTGACGGCAAGGTCGACCGCACCCTCTACTTCAAGCACATCCTGCTGCCGCACGTGCCGTGGCAGTACCTGCCGTCAGGCCAGATGTACCGCACCCATGCGCAGGAGTACATCCCAGGCATCAACGCAGGCCCCTCGTTCGGCGACAAGTGGCTGCTCCAGCAGGGCTACCAGCGCCACATCATGCAGGTGGCCTTTGCCGACGAGATGATCGGCCAGCTGATCGCGCGGCTGAAGCAGGTGGGGATCTACGACAAGGCCCTGATCGTGATCACCGCCGACAACGGTGAGAGCTTCCTGCACCCAGATCACGACCGCCACGTGGCCGACGCCGCGACGTTCACCGACATCGCCTCGACGCCGCTCTTCATCAAGCTGCCGAACCAGCACTCGGGCGGCTATGACGACCGCCACGTGCGCACCTTCGACATCGTCCCGACCGTGGCCGACGCCGCCGGCGTGACGCTGCCGTGGAAAGTGGAGGGCCAGTCGATCCTCCACGGCGGGGATCCGAAGCCGGTCGCCGTGCACCGCGAGCAGGGCAAGGAAGGCCGCGTGTTCGTGACCTCGCTCGAGAAGTACGACGCCGCGCGCAAGCTCGCGCTGGAGCGCAAGACGCGGTTGTTCAGCCACGGGCTCTACGGCATCGGCCCCGAGCCCGAGCTGATCGGCCAGGACGTGGATTCGCTCGGGTCGAAGCTCGCGCCGGCGCAGGCGACGATCAACGGCGAGATCGAGAAGGCGCTCGGAAACGTGGATCCGAAGGGCAGCTTCATCCCGGCGAACGTCGTGGGGCGCATCAGCGACGTGGCGCAGGGCGTGCCGCTGGCGCTGTCGCTGAACGGCAAGGTCGCAGCCGTCGGGTGGAGCGCCAAGCTGAAGGGCGACAACCACGTCTACTTCTCGTTCTTCGCCCCGCCGGAGGACTTCCAGGCCGGCAGCAACAGCGCGCGGATCTACAAGATCCAGGGCTGATCCGGCGCCCGCGGGCCGCCCGCTTTCACGCCTCGTTCACACGTTTGTCCGCGTGATCGGGCAGCATGCGGCGCATGCCACGTCTTTCACAGGTCCTCGCCCCGCGGGGACGCGAGTTCTTCGACCTCTTCGAGGAGGCCGGCGGCAACATCGTCCGCGCCACCGATCTGCTCGAGCAGCTGCTGCGCGGCTGGCCCGAGCGCCGCGATCTCGCGCGCGAGATCCTCATATGCGAGCAGGAGGGCGACCGGATCACCCACGACGTGATCCACACGCTCAACAACACGTTCGTCACGCCGATCGACCGCGAGGACATCCTCGACCTGGTCTCGGCGCTCGACGACATCGTCGACTTCGTCGAAGAGGTGGCCGACTACCTCGGCCTCTACAAGATCGAGGCGCCGATGGAGCAGGCCCAGCATCTGGCGCAGGTGCTGGCGCAGGCCGGCCTGCAGCTGGCCGAGGCGATGCCGCGGCTGCGCAACTTCGACGACATGTCGCACTACACGGTCGAGGTCAACCGGCTGGAGAACGAGGGCGACCGCATTGGCCGTGAAGCCGTCGCCTCGCTGTTCGAGGAGGGCATCGACCCGCTGATCGTGATCCGCTGGAAGGACATCTTCGAGCGGCTCGAGTCGGCGATCGACGCCTGCGAGAAGTGTGCCTACATCCTCGAAGGCATCACCACCAAGAACGCCTGACGCTCGAGCGATGCACAACGACGCGATCCTGGTAATCGTCGTCGCGACAGCGCTCGCGTTCGACTACACGAATGGCTTCCACGACACGGCGAACGCGATCGCGACGCTGGTCTCCACGCGCGCGATGGCTCCGCGCGTGGCGGTGGTCTACTCGGCGGCGCTCAACTTCGCCGGCGCGTTCATCTCGCTGAAGGTGGCGGCGACGGTGGCCAAGGACTTCGTCGACCCGACCGCGGTCACGCCCGAGATCGTCTTCGGCGGGCTGATCGGGGCGATCATCTGGAACCTCGCGACGTGGTACTTCGCGCTGCCGTCGAGCTCTTCCCATGCGCTGATCGGCGGCGTGGTGGGGGCGATGATCGTGGCGACCGGCACCGGCGCGGTACATGGGGACGCGCTGCTGTCGAAGCTCCTGATCCCGGCGCTGATCGCTCCGCTGCTCGCCTTCCTGGTCGCGGGCGTCGCCATCCTGGTGGCATACCGGATCGTCGGCGGGCTCAGCCCGGGCCCTGTCACGCGAAGTTATCGGCTGGGACAGATCGTCTCGGGCGGGCTCCTGTCGCTGGCACACGGGACGAACGACGCTCAGAAGACGATGGGAGTGATCACGCTCGCGCTGATCGCCAACGGCAACCTCGCGGGCAACGCCAGCACGCCCACCTGGGTGATCGTCTCGGCCGCCTCGGCGATCTCGCTTGGCACCTACAGCGGCGGCTGGCGCATCATCAAGACGGTCGGCACGCGCATCATCAAGATGGACACCGCCCAGGGCTTCGCCTCGCAGGGCAGCGGCGCCGCGGTGATCCTGGCGGCCTCGCACTTCGGCTACCCGCTCTCGACCACGCACGTGATCTCCGGCGCCGTCATGGGCTCGGGCGCGGCCAAGCGGCTCTCGGCCGTGCGCTGGGGCGTGGCCGGGAACATGGTCGGAGCCTGGATCGTCACGCTCCCGGCCGCCGGGGCGATGGGCGGCATGGCGTACGGGATCACGCGCATCTTCGGCGCCAACAACGCGGCGGGCCCGATCGTGGTGCTGGCCCTGTTGCTGGCGGCGGCCGGTTACCTACTGACGCGCCGGCTACGCGTATCGCAGGCCGTCGCCGCGGGGGCGAGCGCGTGATCTTCGCCCAGCTCGTGGACACGAGCGCGCTGGCGAAGGTGATCCTCTATTCGTTCGTGGCTGCCGTCGGGGTGACGGCCGTCTTCTCGGTCGGCATCGTCGGCATGGTGCGCTTCGACGACCGGCGCCGGAGCGGCCGCGCGGGCGTCGGCTACGCCGCGCTGACGTTCGTCTGCGCGCTGATCGTCGCGGCCGTGGTGGTCGAGGCGATCGTGATCATGGCCCGGAAGTGAGCGCGAGCAGGCGCTCGAGGTCGGACTCGTCCGACCACGCTCCGACGGACGCCCGCACCAGCCCGCGCCCCGGCAGGTAGCGGATGACGACACCGGCGTCGGCGGCGCGCGCGACGAAGTCCTCGGGGTCGTCGACCGCGAACGACACCAGCGTGGAGGCACCGCGTGGGGCGACGTCGAGGCCGCGGTCGCGCAGGCGGTCGGCGAGAACCTGCGCCAGCGTGTGGCCGCGGCTGAGGATGTGATCCCAGTCCGCCTGCTTGAAGACCTGGAACGACGTGAGCGTCCACGCGCCGTCGTGCGGCGAGGGGAAGCCTGTGTCGAAGCGCTTGGCCCCTGGCGCCAGGTCGAGCGCGAGCGGGTCCTCGGCGCTGGCAAGCGACTGGTAGCCGGGCCACGGCGCGCCGAGGCGCTCGACCCAGTCGGGATGGACGAACAGCAGGCCGCTCTGGTCGGGTCCGCAGAGCCACTTCTGCCCGGCCGCGGCGTAGAAGGCGCAGCCGAGCTCGTGCGGGTGGACTGCGATGGCCCCGAGGCCCTGCGCGCCGTCGAGCAGCACCGGCACTCCCGTCGCCGCGAGGGCCGCCGTGTCGACGATCTGCCCGTTCACCCACGAGACGTGTGAGCAGGCGATCAGCTTGGTCTGCGCGGTCACGGCGTTCGCGACCTCGGCGAACGGCGCCACCTTCACCTCGACGCCGTGCTCGCTCCTGAGCGCGGCCAGCGGCGCGAGCAGGCCGGGATGCTCCTCGTCGGTCGTGACCACCTGATCGCCGCGGCCCAGGCCCAGGCCGTGCAGCACCATGTTCATCCCGTCGGTGGTGGAGTGCGTCAGCGCCACCTCAGCCGTTGCGCAGCGCATGAGCCCCGCTGCGTGCTCGCGGATGGCCTGGCCCGTCTCCATCATCGCCTCGAAGTGCGCCTTGCCGGCGCGACCACGGTCGGCCTGCGCGGCGATCGAGGCAGCGGCAGCGGTGGCGGCGCGCTGGAGCACCGGGCCGTCGGTCCCGGCGTTGAGGTATGCGATCTCGTCGAGGACGGGGAATTCGGCGCGGAAGCTCACATCGGCGAGCCTAGTTAGGCTCGCGCCCGTGCTGCTCGAACGCTCACTGCATCCCCAGTTCGTGTCGAACACCTTCCTGGCCGCCGCCCAGGCGGGTGGTGACGGCGTCCTGATCGACGCCGGAGGGCCGATGGAGCCGCTCTACGAGGCGATCGAGCGCCACGGCGTGAACGTGACGCACCTGCTGCTGACCCACCACCACCACGACCACGTCTCGGAGGCCGCGGAGGTCAAGGAGCGCTACGGCTGCGAGGTCGTGGCGCATCCGTTCGAGGCCGACCTGATCGAGGACGGCATCGTCGACCGCACGATCGAGCCGGGGACGGTGATCGAGTCGGGTGGGCTGAGCTTCGAGGCGCTCCACACGCCCGGCCACACCGCGGGGATGCTCTCGTTCCGGACACCGGACGCCGTCTTCACGGGCGACACGCTGTTCAAGGGCTCGGTTGGCGGCGTGCGCGCCCCTGGCGCCAGCGGCTTCGCCGACCTGAAGCACTCGATCATGGACGTGCTGATGGCGCTGACGCCAGAGACGATCGTCCACCCGGGCCATACGGACTCGACCACGGTCGCCCAGGAGTGGGACCAGAACGCCTTCATCCGGCTCTGGCGCGGGCTCGACGAGGAGGGCTCCGACAGCTGCACGGTCTGGGGCGACGAGGCGACGCTGGTCCTTTGGGCGCCGGACTACGACGGCGGCAACAAGGCCTGGGTGCGCTGGGCCGACGGCAGCGACGACATCGTGCCCGGGTCGCAAGTCGAGCGTTCCTGAGACGGGGCCAGGCCCCGTCTTTAAAATGTTCGGATGAGGAGCGGCCTTCAGAGGATCGATCCCGGCCGCCGCTCGCTCGGCGACTACGCGGAGATCGCTGGCGAGGATGTGGTCGAGCGCATCCGCGCGCTGGCCGCGGGGCTCGCGGGCACGCGCGTGATCCACGTTTCGCCGGCGGCACCCCGCAACGGCTGCCCGGAGATGCTGCGCGGCCTGCTGCCGCTGGCGGCGGACGCCGGTGTGGACGTGGAGTGGCGGGTGCTCTACGGGGGAGCGCCGTTCGCCGACGTGGCGCGTGACCTGTACGACGGCCTCCAGGGCGCCGAGACCGCGATCGCGCCGTCCACCTGGAGCGAGTACCTCGACGGGCTGGGAGCCGCGATCGGCAGCCTGCGCGCCGACTGCGACGTGCTCGTGCTTCACGACCCGGCCACGCTCGGCCTGCTGGCCGCCGACGACGGCGCCGCGCGCGTAGTGTGGCGCTGCCACGTCGACGCCTCGGAGCCCGAGCCCGCGACCTGGGAGCGCCTGCAGCCACTGCTCGAGGACTGCGACTGGGGCGTCTTCGCCCAGAACGGGTTCTGGCCGCCGGGCATCGGCGGCGACGTGCGCGCGATCGCCCCAGGCATCGATCCTCTTGGCCCGAAGAACATGGACATGCCGCTGCGCCTGGCGGGACACGTGCTGCGCTCGCTCGGCATCGACCTGACGCGGCCGCTGGTGTGCAACGTCTCGCGCCTGGACCGCTGGAAGGATCCGCACGGCGTGATCGACGCCTTCGCCCAGGCGAAGTCCCGCCTACCCGAGCTTCAGATGGTTGTCGAGGGCGCGCTGCCGGGTGAGGGGCCGCAGGACTTCCGCATCGCGCGCGAGGTCTCCGACTACGCGGCCGGCATCGACGACGTGCGCGTGCTCACGAGTTACGCGGGCGTGGGGGAGATCGAGGTCGGCGCGCTCCAGCGAGTGGCGCGCGTGTCCCTTCAGCGCTCGCTGCGCGAGGGCTTTGGCCTGGCGGCAGCCGAGGCACTGTGGAAGCGCACGCCGGTCGTGGCGACCGCGGGCGGTGGCATCGCGAGCCAGGTCGAGGACGGCGTGGGAGGGTTCGTGGTCGACGACACAGCCGCGATGGCCGGGCGCCTGGAGGAGCTGGTGCGCGACCCCGGCCTGGCGATCGAACTGGGCAGTGCCGGCCGCTGGCACGTGCAGGAGGGCTTCCTGGTCACGCGCGTGCTCGAGGACGAGTTGCGCCTGCTGGAGTCGGTCGGCAGCGCGGCTACGGTCTGAACGTGAACGCGCAGCTGCCCAACGGCGACGTGCTCGAGCTGCCCGGCGACGCCACCGGCATGGACGCCGCGCGGGCGATCGGCGAGGGCCTGGCGCGTGCCGCGATCGCGATCGAGGTGGACGGCGAGATCCGCGATCTGGCGCGACCGCTGCCGGACGGCGATGGCCCCGCGAAGATCCGCATCATCACCGAGCGCGACCCCGAAGCGCTCGACGTCATCCGCCACGACGCTGCGCATGTGCTGGCCACGGCTGTCAAGGAGCTTTACCCCGGCGTGAAGATCTCGATCGGGCCGCCCATCGAAGACGGCTTCTACTACGACTTCGACTTCCCGGACGACGTCAAGGTCGGCGAGGACGACCTCGAGCCCATCGAGGCGAAGATGCGCGAGCACGTCAAGGCGGACGAGAAGTTCGAGCGCACCGACATCTCCTCGGACGAGGCGCTCGAGCGCTTTCGCGGCGAGCACGAGGACTACAAGGTCGAGCTGATCGAGGACCTTGGCGTGGACAGCGTGTCGCTGTATCGCAACGGCCCGTTCACCGATCTCTGCCGCGGCCCGCACGGGCCTGGCACCAAGCGCATCAAGGCACTCAAGCTCACCTCGGTGGCCGGCGCCTACTGGCGCGGCGATTCCAACCGCCCGATGCTCACGCGCATCTACGGCACCGCGTTCTTCTCGAAGGAGCAGCTCGAAGAGCACCTGCGCCGCATCGAAGAGGCGAAGGCGCGCGACCACCGCAAGCTCGGGAGGGAGCTGGGCCTGTTCGACTGGGACCCCGTGTCGCCCGGCTCGACCTTCTGGCTGCCGAAGGGCACGACGCTCTTCAACCAGCTCGTCGCGCTCAACCGCCAGATGCAGAAGGAGCGCGGGTACGTCGAGGTCAAGACCCCGCTGATCTACGAGTCACAGCTCTGGGAGACCTCGGGCCACTGGGGCAAGTACAAGGAGAACATCTTCACCTCGGTCTACGAGGAGCGCGAGTTCGGCATCAAGCCGATGAACTGCCCCGGCCATTGCGCGCTCTTCAACCTGCAGCGCTGGAGCTACCGGGACCTTCCGTTCCGCTGCGCCGAGCCTGGGCTGCTGCACCGCCGCGAGCCGTCGGGCACCTTGCACGGTCTGCTCCGCGTCCGCCACTTCATCCAGGACGACGCGCACGTCTTCTGCTGCGAGGATCAGGTTCCCGACGAGGTCGCCGCGTGCATGGACTTCGGCTTCGACATCTGGAACCTGTTCGGCTTCGAGACCAAGATCTTCCTGTCCACGCGACCCGACCCTGACAAGCGCCTCGGTGACGACGCATTCTGGGATCGCACCGAGGGCATGCTGCGCGACGCGCTCGAGGCCGGGGGCTACGACTACACGGTCGCCGAGGGCGACGGAGCGTTCTACGCACCGAAGATCGACGTCGCGATGACCGACTCGCTCGGCCGCGAGTGGCAGCTGGGCACGGTGCAGCTCGACTACAACCTGCCCGAGCGCTTCGGCCTCACCTACACGGGCGCCGACAACGCCGAGCACCAGCCGGTGATGATCCACCGCGCGCTGTTCGGATCGTTCGAGCGCTTCATCGGGATCCTGCTCGAGCACACCGCCGGCGAGCTGCCGTTCTGGCTCGCGCCGGTGCAGGCCAGCGTGCTGCCGATCGGCGACGACCAGAACGACTACGCGCACAGCACCGCCGAACGGCTGCGCGACGCGGGCCTGCGGGTGGAGGTCGACGATCGCACGGAGTCGATCGGCAAGAAGATCCGCGCCGCCGAGTTGCAGAAGGTTCCGTACATGCTGGTCGTCGGAAAGCGCGAGGCGGAAAGTGGTGAGGCGGCGCTCCGCCGACACCGCGAGGGCGACCTCGGATCGATGACCGTCGAGAACGTCGTGGAGCGCCTGAGCGCTGCTAGTCTGGACCGCGAATGACGTATTCCAACATCGCGCCGGCTGCCTTTTGAGCCCTAGCCGAGTCCTCGCCTAGTGCCGATCCCACGTAAGTTCGATCGGCGCCCTCCCGACCGGGACGAGACGCGAATCAACGAGATGATCCGGGTGCCGCAGGTGCGCCTGATCGGAGATGACGGCAACCAGATCGGCGTCGTGTCGCGCGACGAAGCGCTCGACTACGCGCGTCAGCGCGACCTGGACCTCGTGGAGGTGGCGGCCGACGCGCGCCCGCCCGTCTGCCGCGTGCTCGACTACTCGAAGTACAAGTACGAGCAGGAGCAGAAGCAGAAGCAGGCGCGCAAGCACCAGAAGCAGGTGCACGTGCGCGAGATCAAGCTGCGGCCGAAGATCGCGAACAACGACTACGAGACGAAGAAGGGCCACGTGCGCCGCTTCCTCGACGCCGACAACAAGGTCAAGATCACGATCATGTTCCGCGGCCGCGAGATGTCGCATCCGGAGCGCGGCGAGGCGCTGCTGATGCGGCTGGCCGAGGACGTGCAGGACCTCGGCGTTGTCGAGCAGCGCCCGAACCAGGACGGCCGCAACATGACGATGATGCTCGGCCCGGTGAAGAAGAAGGAAGCGCCGGCCGAGGATGGGGTCGCTGAGGGCGAGACCGCAGCGCCCGAGGCTGTCGAGGCAGCGCCCGCAGCCGCCGAGGCGACTCCCGCCGAGCCGGCCCCGAACGGGCAGCCCGCAGCCGAGCCGGCGGCGGCAGAGCCCGCAGCGGCAGAGCAGCCCGAGACCGTCACGCAGTAGCCGGTTCCTGCCGCGCAAGGGCTACCACGCGGCTTAGACTCGCGCCATGCCTCGCTCGGTCACCGCGGCGGTCGCAGCCGCATTCGTCCTGACCATCACGACCCCCGCGCTGGCCGCTCAGTTCACGGTCAACTCGACCACCGATGCGGTCGATGCCACTCCGGGCAACGGCGTGTGTGCGACTGCGGCGGGCGCGTGCACGCTCAGAGCGGCGATCCAGGAGGCCAACGCGCTCGCCGGAAGCGACGCGGTGACGCTTCCGGCCGGGCAGTTCGCCCTCACGCGCGGCGGCGACGACGAGACCGCGGTCGCGGGCGACCTGGACATCACGGGCAACACGACGATCGCCGGCGCGGGCGCACGCAACACCGTCATCGATGCGCAGCGCATTGATCGGATCTTCGACGTCAAGGCCGGCACCACTGTTGCGATCAGCGGGGTAACGATCACGCGCGGTCACGCGGGTGATGGTGGCGGTATCGAGAATGGGGGCGCGCTGACGCTCACGGGCGTCGCTCTGATCGCGAACGAGGCGAGCTTCTCGTCGGGGTCGCTCGGAGATGGCGGCGGGATCGAGAACACCGGTGCGAGCACGCTCGCGATCACGGACTCGCTGCTCGCCTACAACACCGGCTACAACGGCGGCGCTGTCGACTCGGGCAAGCCGATCCTGACGAACACGACCGTTTATGGGAACACGGCCGGCTACTACGGAGACAATGGCGATGGCGGCGCGTTCGACGGCTCTGGCCCGATCACCCTCATCAACAGCACGGTTGCCGGCAACGCTGCCTACAACGGCCTGGGGGCGGGTGGCGGGATCGACGGCGCGTCGATCCTCAAGAACTCGATCGTGACCGACAACGTGTCGTACAACGCTTCGACGCCGGGCCCGGGCGAAGCCGACAACTGCTCGGGCTCGGTCACCTCGCAGGGCAACAACATGGAGAACGGTTCGACCTGCGGCCTGTCCGGCCCAGGCGATCGCAATACCGACCCGATGCTGGCGCCCCTCGCTCCGAACGGCGGCCCCACGGACACGATGGCGCTGCGCGCCGGCAGCCCGGCCATCGACGCAGGATCGAACAGCGGCTGCCCAGCGGCCGACCAGCGCGGCGTGCCGCGGCCGGGCGGCGGCGCGTGCGACATCGGGGCGTACGAAGTGGCTCCGCCGGCCGCCACGACGGGCCCGTCCTCGGCTGTCACGACCGATGCGGCACAGCTCGCGGGCGCGGTCAACGCGGCCGGGTCCCGCACGACCTACCACTTCGACTTCGGCACGACCGACGCCTACGGCTCCTCGACGCCGTCGGCGGCAGCCGGGGCGGGCGTGGGCGACGTCGTCGCCTCGGCCACGCTCGCGGGGCTGAGCCCGGGCACGACCTACCACTACCGGCTGGTCGCGGCCAACCCCGACGGCACGGCCACAGGCGCCGATCAGACCTTCACGACGGCAGCGGTGGTGGTCCCGGCCACGCAGCCGCAGGACAGGACGGCGCCAGGCCTGACGCTCGGCAAGCTCAAGAAGTCGATCAAGCTGAAGGCGTTCCTGAAGGGAGTCAAGATCGTCGCCTCGCCGAACGAGGCGGTGAAGCTCACCTTCGAGCTGCGCGCTTCGGGCCGGAAGGCCACGCTCGCGAAGGCCTACAACGTGGTGCTGGGGACGAAGTCGCTCAAGCTGGCGGCCGGGAAGCGCTCGGCCACGCTGAAGCCGAGCAAGACGCTCGTGGGGCGCCCACGGAAGTTCACCGTCGAGGTGATCGTGACGGCCACCGACGCCGCCGGGAACCAAACCGTCAAGAAGGCCACGTTCACGGTCAAGCGCTGACGGAAGCTACACTTCCCGCCCGCATGCCGAAGATGAAAACCCATTCGGGCGCGAAGAAGCGCTTCAAGCTCACCAAGGGTGGGAAGGGCAAGAAGGCCCTGGCTCGGCATGCCGGAAAGACCCACATCCTCCAGAAGAAGAGCCCGAAGCGGAAGCGGCAGATGGACAACCCGGTGGCCGTCGCCAGCCAGGATCTCCCGCGCGTGAAGGCTCTGCTGGGTAAGAAATGAGGGTCAAGCGGTCAGTCAACGCCCGCAAGAAGCGGCGCGAGGTCCTGGAGCGGACGAAGGGGTTCCGCGGCGAGGCGAACCACAATTACAAGCGGGCGAAGGAAGCCCTCATCAAGGCGGAGACCTACGCCTACCGTGACCGCCGCAACAAGAAGCGCGACTTCCGCCGCCTGTGGATCACCCGCATCAACGCGGCCGCCAAGATCAACGGGATGAGCTACTCGCAGTTCATGCACGGGCTCAAGCTGGCCGGCGTCGAGCTCGATCGCAAGGTCCTGGCCGACATCGCCGTGCGCGACCCCGAGTCCTTCCGCCGATTCGCCGAGACAGCCCGGGAGGCCGCGGCCGCTTAGGCGAACCGCAGCACCAGCAGGATCTCCCGGGCGCCCCAAGAGGCGCCCTTTTTCGTTCCATGATCACTTCAACCGACAACCCAAAGCTCAAGCAGATCCGCAAGCTTCAGACGAAGCGGGAGCGCGCACGCACGGGGCTGTTCCTGGCCGAGGGCGAAGACCTGATCGAGGCCGCCGCCGAGGCAGGCTGGGAGCCGGAGTACGTGCTGGAGGCGGTCGCTGCCGACACGACAAGTGAAGGTGCTCCGAGCACCCTTGCGGTTGACGAGCGGCTGCTTCGGGAGGCCTCGGCGCTTGGGTCGGGCTCGCGCGTCGTCGGCGTCTATCGCCAGCGCTGGTCCGAGCCGGGCGGGGACGTCTGTGTCTATCTCCATCGTGTTGGCGATCCCGGCAACGTCGGCACCATCATCCGCTCCGCTCATGCGTTCGCCGACGGCCCTGTGATCCTCGGGCCGGGCTGTGCCGACCCGTACTCGCCGAAGGCCGTCCGGGCCAGCATGGGCTCGATCTTCGCCCGCCCGCCGGCGCACGGCCTCTTCGATCGGCTGGCCGGCACGCGCGTGGCGTTCACGTCGGGCGCCGATCCGGACTGGAGCGCCGACGGGCCGGTCGTGCTCTGCTTCGGCTCCGAGCGTGGTGAGCTGCCCGGCGAAGCCGAGGTCACGGCGGGCATCCCGATGCAGCCCGGGCTGGACTCGCTGAACGTGGCGATGGCCGCCACCGTCGCGCTCTACGACCGTTTTAGGATGGCCCGCCATGGCTGACCTGGACTCCCTGCGCTCCGACGCGGAAGCCGCCATCGCGGCCGCCGGCAGCTCGGCCGAGCTGGAGGAGCTGCGCGTGCGCTACCTCGGGCGCAAGTCCGAGCTGACCCAGGCATTGCGCTCGATCGGTGAGCTGCCCCCGGACCAGCGCGGCCCGGTCGGCAAGCAGGCCAACCAGGCACGGGTGGCACTCGAGTCGCTGCTGGAGGAGCGCACGCGCGAGCTTGCGGACGCCGAGCTGGAGCGGCGCCTGGCCGACGATCGCATCGACGTGACGCTGCCGGGGGACCCGCCCGTGCCGGTCGGCGCGCTTCACCTGATCACGCAGACGCGGCGCGCGATCGAGGACTTCTTCACCGGGCTCGGCTTCCTCGTGGAGCACGGTCCCGAGGTGGAGTGGGACTACTACAACTTCACGGCGCTCAACCACCCGCCTGCGCACCCGGCGCGGATGCTCCAGGACACCTTCTACTTCTCACCCGATGTCCTGCTGCGCACGCACACCTCGCCGATGCAGGTGCGCATGATGGAGGCGCACGAGCCGCCGCTCTACTACGTCTTCACCGGCAAGACCTACCGGCGCGACAACGACGCCACCCACACGCCGATGTTCCACCAGTGCGAGGGCCTCGCGATCGACGAGGACCTGACCCTTGGTGACCTCCAGGGCGTGCTGCTGGAATTCGCGCGCACGATGTTCGGGCCCGACCGCGAGGTCCGGCTGCGGCCGCACTTCTTCCCGTTCACCGAGCCGTCGATCGAGTGCGACGTCTCGTGCTTCCAGTGCGGCGGCACCGGCATGCTCGGCGACGGCTCGCGCGACCCGCTCTGCAAGGGCGAGGGCTGGCTCAAGATCCTCGGGGCAGGCATGGTCGACCCGAACGTGCTCGGCTTCGTGGCCGACAACGGCTACGACCCGGAGCGCTGGCAGGGCTGGGCGTGGGGGATGGGCATCGAGCGCATCGCCATGCTCAAGCACGGCGTCACCGACCTGCGCATGTTCTTCGACAACGACCTGCGCTTCGCGGAGCAGTTCCGGTGAGGGCGCCGTACAACTGGCTCGAGTCGTACTGCCGCTCGGGGCTCTCCGCCGCCGAGCTGGCCGACCGCCTGACGATGACCGGCACGAAGGTTGAGGCGCTCCACCGCGTCGGGGTTGGCGACGCAGCGGAATTCGTCGTCGGGCGCGTGCTCTCGGCCGAGAAGCACCCTGACGCCGACCGCCTGACCGTCTGCGAGGTGGACGTCGGCGGCGCGACCTCGACGATCGTCTGCGGCGCGCCGAACGTGGCGGCCGGCCAGATCGTGGCCGTCGCCAAGCCGGGCGCGATCATGCCCGACGGCACGCAGCTGGGCGAGGCGAAGCTGCGCGGCGTTCGCTCCAGCGGGATGATCCTGGCCGAGGACGAGGTCGGCATCTCCGACGCCCACGCCGAGATCATGGTGCTGGACGGCGACGCGGCTCCCGGCCAGCCGCTGGCGGCCCACCTGCCGATCGCCGACGAGGTGCTGGAGCTCGAGATCACGCCCAACCGCCCCGACTGCCTTGGCGTGTTCGGCGTCGCGCGCGAGGTCCACGCGATCACCGGTAACGAGCTGGCCGAGGACCCGACCGCGGCGGATGCGACGCCGTCGGGGCAGGACACGGCCGAGGACTACTGCTCCGTCGAGATCGACCCCGAGATCTGCCTGCGCTTCACCGCGCGCGTGTTCGAGGACGTGACGATCGGGCCGTCTCCGTTGTGGCTCAAGCAGCGCCTGACCGCCGCCGGCCAGCGACCGATCAGCAACGTGGTTGACATCACCAACTACGTGATGCTGCTCACCGGCCAGCCGCTCCACTCCTACGACCTCGACGAGGTGCGCGGCAGCAGGATCGTCGTTCGCAGGGCGGCCGATGGCGAGCGCATCACCACGCTCGACAGCGTTGAGCGTGAGCTCGACCCGTCGATGGCGCTCGTGTGCGATGCAGAGGGACCCGCCGGGGGCATCGGCGGCGTGATGGGCGGCGAGTACTCGGAGGTCTCCGAGAAGACCACGCGCGTGCTGATGGAGGCCGCGACCTGGGTCGGCCCGAACATCCTCCAGACCTCGAACAAGCTCCAGCTGCGCACCGAGGCAAGCGCGCGCTTCGAGAAGCAGCTCCATCCCGAGCTGGGCATGGCGGCGCAGCGCCTGGCGGCTCGCCTGATGGTAGACCTGTGCGGCGCGCGCCTGGTGCCCGGCACGATCGACGCCTACCCGGCCCCGCTCGAGCAGACCACGGTCACGCTGAGGCTGGCGCGGGTGACGAAGCTGGTCGGCGTGGAGGTGCCCGAGGACGAGGCGCGCGGGATCCTGGAGCGGCTCGGCTTCGAGGTCAGCGACGCGGGCGCGGGGGAGTGGAGCGTGGCCGTGCCGTTCTGGCGCGAGGGCGACGTCTACCGCGAGGCCGACCTGATCGAGGAGATCGCCCGCGTGTTCGGCCTCGACAAGGTGCCCACGACGATGCCGGCCCGCGCGCAGGCCGTCGGCCGGCTCACGCCGGAGCAGGCGCTCGTACGGCGGCTCGAGGACGAGTTGCGCGACCACGGGTTGACCGAGGTCATCGCCTGGAGCTTCACCTCGCCCGAGGCACTGGCCAAGCTGCGCCTGAGCGACACGCCGGCGCTGGCGCTTGCGAACGCCATGAGCGAGGACCTGAGCGTGATGCGGCCACTGCTGCTGCCGGGCCTGCTCGACGCCGCGCGCCACAACGCCGCGCGCGGGCGCTCTGACATCGCGCTGTTCGAGTCGGCGCACGTCTACAGCCCGCTGCCGGACGCCGGCGTGGATCCGGAACGGCCCGCCGGCGCGTTCCCGGCCGCCGAGCGCCACCAGCTCGGCGCGCTCCTGACCGGGCGCGGCGGACGCGGCTGGCGCAGCCCGGGCGCGCCGGTGGACTTCTTCCGCGCGAAGGGCCTGGTCGAGGCGCTGCTCGCGTCGAGCGGCATCGACTGGTCCGCGCAGCAGTCCGAGCGCCCGTTCCTTCACCCGGGACGCACGGCCACGGTCGTGGCGGGCGAGCGCGAGCTCGGCTGGGTCGGCGAGCTTCACCCGCTGGTCGCGCGCGAGTGGGACCTGGACCACGCGGTGGCGTTCGAGCTGGACCTGGACCTGATCGCCGAGCTTGCTGCCGGCCCGGCGCAGTTCACGCCGGTGTCGGCCTTCCCGCCGGTCATCCAGGACATCGCCGTCGCCGTGCCCGAGGAGGTCCCGGCCGGCGAGGTCGAACACGCCATCGCCGCGGGTGGCGGCGAGCTGCTCGCCCGCATCTCGCTGTTCGACGTCTACCGCGGCGACCAGATCGGCACCGGCAACAAGTCGCTTGCGATCCGCCTGGAGTTCCAGGCGCCCGACCGGACGCTGACCGACGACGAGGTTGCCGGGGTCAGGGCGCTGATCGAGGACCGCCTGGCCGAGCTCGGCGGGAGGCTGCGCGCATGACGCGCGTGGCCGTCATCGGCGCCACCGGTTATGCCGGGGCGCTGGCCGCCGCGATCGTGCACGGCCACCCGTCGCTCGACCTCACCGTGGTCACCGGCCGCTCCGACGTCGGCATGCCCCACTACGAGCTCTATGCGCGCTACCGCGTGCCGCTCGAGCTCGAGGAGCTCGACGTCGACGCCGTGGCCGAGCGTGCCGACGCCGCGCTCGTGGCCTACCCGCACAAGGCCGCCGCTCCCGTCGTCAAGGCGCTGCGCGAGCGCGGGTTGAAGGTGGTCGACCTGTCCGCCGACTTCCGGCTCGACCGCGAGCGCTACGAGGCCTACTACCAGCCGCACGAGGCGCCCGAGCTGCTCGGCGAGGCGGTCTACGGCCTCACCGAGCTGCACCGCGAGGAGATCCGCACCGCTGCGCTGGTCGCCGCACCAGGTTGTTACGCCACGGCGGCGATCCTGGCGCTGGCGCCGCTGCGCGAGCTCACGCGCGACGTGGTGGTGGACGGCAAGTCCGGCGTCTCCGGCGCCGGCCGCGAGGCCACTCAGACGACCCACTTCGTCTCCGTCGCCGAGAACGTGAACGCCTACAAGGTCGACGGACACCGCCATCGGGCCGAGCTCGAGCAGGAGCTCGGCACGTTCCCGATCACCTTCACGCCGCACCTGCTGCCGCTCGACCAGGGACTGCTGACCTCGTGCTACGTCACGGCCGCACGGGCGCTCACCGCCGCCGACGTGCGCGAGCTGTTCGAGGACGCCTACGCCGGCGAGCCGTTCGTGGAGTGGGCCGACGCGCCGCCGGGCGTGCGCGAGGTGCGCGACACCAACATCTGCCGCATCCACGCGACGGTCGAGCCCGCCACCGGGCGCGTGCTGGTGTTCAGCGCGATCGACAACCTATGGAAGGGCGCCGCCGGCCAGGGCGTGCAGGACCTGAACCTGATGCTTGGGCTGCCCGAGGCCGAGGGCCTCGGCATGACGGCCGGATCCCCTAGCCGGGCCGCGCTGTGAGCTTCTTCAGCTCCCGCTGGGTCGACGCTCCGGCGCGCGTGCGCGAGCTGGACCCAGCCGACCTCCCCGCCGGCTTCGCCGCGGCCGGCGCCGCCGCCGGGCTCAAGCCCGAGGGCCTCGACGTCGGCGTGCTGTTCTGTTCCAGCGAGGACGCGGTGTCGGCAGCGCGCTTCACCACCAACGCCCGCGTGGGCGCGCCCGTGATCGTCTCGCGCGGGTCGGCCCTCGGCCGCCTGCGGGCGGTGGTGGCCAACTCCGGCTGCTCGAACGTTGGCGACGGCGACCGCGGCATCGAGACCGCCCGTGCCATGCAGCGCGCCGCCGCCGACGGCCTGGGCATCGAGCCCGAGCAGGTCGGCGTGGCATCGACCGGCGTGATCGGCATCGAGCTGCCGCGCGAGAAGGTGCTGGCGGGCATCCGCACCTGCGTCGAGCGCATAGAGGCGGATGCGTCAGGAGCCGACGACTTCGCGCACGCCATCCTGACCTCCGACTCCGGGCCCAAGCGCGCATGCCTGGAGGTGGCGTTGCCGTCCGGCGGGGCGATCCGCCTTGCGGCTCAGGCGAAGGGCGCCGGCATGATCGCGCCGCGCCACGCAACGATGTTCTGCTTCATCCAGACCGACGCCGAGCTGTCCCAGCACACGCTCGACCTGCTCACGGGCGTCTGCGTCAAGCGCAGCTTCGACCGCATCTCGGTCGACGGCCAGCTGTCCACGAGCGACACCGTGTTCGCGATCGCATCGGGCGCATCGGGCGTCGTGATCGAGCCCGAAGGCCCCGACGAGCTCGCCTTCGGCGAGGCGCTCGACGCGCTGCTGCGCCAGCTCGCGATGCTGATGGTGGCCGACGGCGAGGGCGCCAGGCGCGTGGGCCGCATAGTCGTGCGCGGCCGCCCCGACGCCGTGGAGCCCGTGGCCCGCTCGATCGCCTACTCGCCGCTCGTGAAGACCGCGCTGCACGGAGCCGACCCGAACTTCGGCCGCATCCTCCAGGCCGCCGGGCAGGCGTGGCCGCCGGGCGACGCGTTCGTGGCCGACCTCGAGATCGAGGGCATGCAGGTGGTCTCGGCGGGCGATGCGACCGAGTTCGACATCGCCGATCTCCAGGCGCGCGTCCAGGTGCCCGAGGTCGAGTACGCGCTCACGATCCCGGGCTCCGGCGGCGAGACCGAGGTCTACTTCAGCGACCTGTCGGAGGACTACGTGCGCTTCAACGCCGAATACACCTCATGAGAGACGTCCAGACACTTCTCGAGGCACTGCCCTACATCCGCGAGTTTCACGGACGCACCGTGGTGATCAAGTACGGCGGCGCCGCGGCCATCGATCCGGTGCTGCGCGAGGAGTTCGCGCGCGACATCGTGCTGCTCAAGTACGTGGGGATGAACCCGGTGATCGTGCACGGGGGCGGCCCGGCTATCACCGACTACATGGAGCGCCTTGGCATGGAGGTGCGCTTCGTGGAGGGGCTGCGCGTGTCGGACGCGGCCACGGTCGAACTGGCGAAGATGGTGCTGGTCGGCAAGGAGAACAAGGACATCGTGCTGCGCATCAACCGCGCCGGGCAACCCGCGGTCGGGCTGTGCGGCGACGATGGCCTGCTGTTCACGGTGCGCCAGCGCGAGCTCGCCTCGGGTGCCGACATCGGCTTCGTGGGCGACATCGAGAACGTGCACGTGGGCGTGCTCAACCACATCGCCGAGGACTACATCCCGGTGATCGCATCAGTCGGCGCCGACACCGAAGGCCGCTCGTACAACGTGAACGCGGATGCCGCGGCGGGAGCTGTCGCGGCGGCGCTCGGCGCGTACAAGGTGGTTTTCCTGACCGACGTCGACGGCTGGCTCGACGCGAACGGCGAGCTCATCTCCGTGGCCCGCCCCGACGAGGTCCGTGCCGCGCTCGGCGAGGTCTCCGGCGGGATGCGCCCCAAGCTCGAGAGCTGCGTGTCGTCGGTGGACGCGGGCGTCACGAGTGCCCACATCGTCGACGGGCGCAAGCCGCACAGCGTGCTGCTCGAGTTGTTCACCGACGGCGGCATCGGCACGAAGATCGCGGAGTGCCCATGAGCGTGGCTGAGCTACGGGCGCTCGAGCGCGAATACGTGATGCCCACCTACGCGCGGCAGCCGGTGGAGTTCGTGCGCGGCGAGGGCACGCTGCTGTGGGACTCCGACGGCAACGAGTACCTCGACTTCCTCTCGGGCATCTCGGTGACCCAGCTAGGCCACTGCAACCCGCACGTGGTCGAGGCCGTCACGAAGCAGATGCACGAGCTGATGCACGTGGGCAACCTCTTCTACACGGCGCCCCAACTGCGGCTGGCCGAGCGGCTGTCGAAGGCGTCGCTCGGCGGCAAGGTGTTCTTCGCGAACTCGGGCGCCGAGGCCAACGAGTGCGCGATCAAGCTGGCGCGCCGCCACCGGCCCGAGGGCGAGATCGTGGTGCTCACGGGCGCTTTCCACGGCCGCACGCTCGGAGCGCTGTCGGCCACGCCGCAGCCCGAGAAGCAGGACCCGTTCAAGCCGCTCGTGCCCGGCTTCGTGGTGGTGCCGCGCGATGACCCCGCGGCGCTCGAGGACGCGGTGGGCCACCGCACAGCGGCGGTCTTCATCGAGCCGATCCAGGGCGAGTCCGGCATCCACCCGATCGATCCGATTCTGCTGCTGGCTGCGCGCGAGGCGTGCGACCGCGAGGGCGCGCTGCTGGTCTACGACGAGATCCAGTGTGGGATGGGCAGGACCGGCACGCTCTGGGGCTTCGAATCGGGCGGCGGCGCGCTGCCCGACGTCATGACGGTCGCGAAGGGGCTCGGCGGCGGCCTGCCGATCGGCGCCTGCATCACGAGCCCGCGCTACGGCGACACGCTCCACCCGGGCGACCACGGCTCCACCTTCGCCGGCGGCCCGGTGATCGCCTCGGCAGCGAACGCGGTACTCGACGTGATCGACCAGCCGGACTTCCTCGACGAGGTCGGCGCGAAGGGCGAGCGCCTGCTCTCAGGCCTCGCCGAGCTCGGCCTTGCCGGCGTCCGCGGCCGCGGCCTGATGGTGGCGTTCGAGGTCGGGGACGCACCAGCCGCAGCGCGCACGCTGCTGTTCGACCAGCGCCTCGTGGTGAACGCGACCGGCCCGACCACGGTCCGCCTGCTGCCGCCGCTGACGGTGTCGGACGAACAGGTGGATGCGGCGCTTGGCCGGCTGGCGAGCCTGGCCTAGGGCCTGATCCCGAAGTCGGCCGTGTAGGTGCCGACCGGGCGGGCGCTCGTGCGGATCGGGAAGCGAGCCTGGAAGGCGATGCCGACGAACTTCCACTTCGGGTGGAGCACGTTCGCGCGGTGGAGCTTGCTGTGCATCCAGCCGTTCACGATGGCCACCGGGGTGCCGAGCGTGCCCGCGCCCGCGGCGATGTTCTCGCCAGCTGGGCCGCGGTACTTCACGCGCTTCAGGCGCGCCGCGAGCGCCAGTTCCTTCGGCCCCTGATGGGCGAAGAACAGGCGCGTGACCATCGCTTTCGTGTGTGCGGCGGCCGCCTTTGCCAGGCGCGCGCCGCGAGCGAGCGGCTTCAGGTGGTGGAGCGTGCGCTGCTCGTTGACGATGCAGAGGATCGCCACGGTTATTCGCTTCGCGTTCGCCGGGGTCGGGAGGAGCGACTTGTTCGGGCACTTGCTCGTGATCTTCGGCCCCTTGAGCGTCGTGCTCTGATGCGCGACGGTGCGCCGCGCGGCCCGCGCTGCCGTTGACGCCGCGACCTGCACCGTGAACACGTAGGTGTGGGCGATCGCAGATCCGCACCCGCCCGCGAAGACCGTGACCGCGACGGTGTGCGAACCCGGTGTGAGGAAGGCGTAGGGGACGTGGAAGTTGCTCGTGCCGCCCGTGTCCACCCCCTCGACACAGGCGCTCTCGCCGAACGTCCCCAGGTTCTCGCCGAAGTCCACGATCAGTCCGCTGATCTGGTCGTTGGCATCGGAGGCCGTGATGTCGAGGTAGCCCGCGTGACCGGCGCTGGCACCGTCGAACGACGCGGCCAGGATCTTGATGTCGGGGCTGCCCGACTCGGTCGGCCCGGTTGGCTGGGGCGCCGGGGGCTCCACAACCGGCCCGCTGGGTTCGGTGGGCGGGGGGGTCTGGGCCGGCGGCGCGCCGGCGGTCGTCAGGTTGAGCACCCAGCCGTTTATTTGGTTCAGCGCGTCGATCGACACGCGCGCCTGCTCCATCAGGCCGCTGCCCTCGAAGGCGTAGAGCTTCCAGGTGCCGTTCGCGTCCTCGCCGGCCAGCGCCGACAGCGCGCTCGCGTAGGGCGGCGGCGGCGCGGGCGCTGCGAAGACGTCGCTGTTTCCGCTGGTGCCCGGATCGTTGGTCGGGCGGTAGGTGCCCGTCGGCGCGTTGATGGGCTGGTCGCCCTCGGCGCCATCGTCGAAGGTCCAGTTGGCACCGGGGGTGTCCGAGCCCTCGTTGCTCACGTCGCTCGTGAGCATCACGGCCTGGCCCGCGGGCGATACGAGCGCCACGTCGAGGTCGGCCGAGGAGAACGCGGGACCTGTGAGCGTGACGGTGGCCTTCTGGATCGCGCCGCCCATCCCCGAGACGTCGAGCGTGCTCGGATACGGAGTCGAAGGCGCGCCCTCGGACATCTGGATCGGCGTCGTGCTCGTGAAGCTCGCGTCCTGTGCGAGCGCGCTCGGAGCCGTGGCGAGCAGAACGAGAGAGGCGCCCGCGAGGGCAGCCAGTGACCTAGGCCAGACCACGCATCCAAGCTAACACGGGGTCCGTGAGAGCGGCGTCAGTAAGGTGCCGCGAATGCCGCGCACAGCGTCATATGAGGCCGATCCCGACCAGGTCGGGCGCGTCTGCCTGCTCTATTCGGGCGGCCTGGACACGAGCGTGATGCTCAAGTGGATCCAGGAGCAGTACGGCGCCGAGCTGGTCGCGGTCACGATCAACCTCGGCCAGCCAGGTGAGGACTTCGACGTGGTGCGCGGCAAGGCGCTCGACCTCGGCGCGATCGACTGCCGCGTGGTCGACGCCCGCGAGGAGTTCGCCCGCGACTACGTGCTGCCGGCCATCAAGGCGAATGCCCTCTACGGAGGCGGCTACCCGCTGTTCACGGCCCTGGCACGGCCGCTGATCGCGAAGATCGCCGTGGACGTGGCGCGCGAGACCGGCTGCGACACGATCGCCCACGGCTGCACGGGCAAGGGCAACGACCAGGTGCGGATCGAGGGCACCGTCGCGGCTCTCGGCCCCGAGCTGAAGATCATCGCCCCCGTCCGCGACTGGCAGATGGGGCGCGAGGAGGAGATCCAGTACGCGCGCGACCACGGCATCCCGATCAAGGGCGGGACCGAGGTGCCGCCGTACTCGATCGACGACAACATCTGGGGCCGCTCGTCCGAGGGGCGCGTGATCGAGGACCTGAACGAGCCGGCGCGGCGAGACGTCTTCCAGCTGATCACGCCGCCCGAGGAGGCGCCCGACGAGCCCGAGGAGATCGAGATCGGCTTCGAGCACGGCACGCCGGTGTCGCTCGACGGCGAGCGCCTCGGACTGGTCGAGCTGATCGAGCGCGCGGCCGAGATCGGCTGTCGCAACGGGATCGGCTTCGTGGACCACATCGAGGACCGCATCGTCGGGCTGAAGGTGCGCGATCTGTATGAGGTGCCGGCGGCCACGATCATCATGGCCGCGCACAAGGAGCTCGAGAAGCTCGTGTCGACGCGCCACCAGAACCTCTTCAAGCCGCAGCTCGAGAGCCAGTGGGCGTTCATGGCCTACGCGGGGCTCTGGCACGAGCCGCTCATGCTCGACATCGGCGCCTACATGGAGCGGGCCAACAAGGCGGTCACCGGCTCGATCGGGCTCAAGCTCTACAAGGGCAACGTCACGCCGATCCGCCGCTCGTCGCCGAACGCGCTCTACGACGCGGCGCTCGCCAGCTTCACCGAATCGGGCGGCCTGTTCTCGCAGCATGCCTCGCCCGGTTTCATCGAGCTCTGGACACTTCAGTCGCGCATGGCTTACGAGGTCATGACCCGGGAAGAGGGGAAGACATGATGGGTACACGCGGGTACACGGTGCTCGGCTGGGCGGTCTGGCAGATCGCCTCGAGGGTGGCCAGGCGCAAGATCCAGCAGAACCGCACCAAGCTCGGGGCGGCGGGCGTGATCGCGCTGGTGCTGGTGGGCGGCGTCCTGGCCGCACGTTCGAGCTCGGACTAGCGCAGCAAAAAACCGCCGTTCTGCCGCAGCGGAGCGGATAATGGGCCCCTGCACGGGAGGGCTGGGGTTCCATGTTGAGGTCTCGATTCGCACGGATGAGTGGAGAGGGCCTGCGCCGTACCGGCGACGGGGACGAGCGCGTGGTCGCTGCCCGGGCGCTCGCGTTCCTGTTCGGCTCGGGCGGGGTGCTTGCCGTGGTCGTCCTGCTCGTGCCGCACGACTCGGGCTGGAACGAGCCTGGGATCGTCGCGATCGCGGCCAGCGCCGCCGCGCTCGCTGCGCTTCTCGCTGCCGCTGGACGCCGCTTGCCGTACCCGTCGTATGTGGTATCGCTGGCGATCTCGATCCTGATGATCGACGGCGTCATCGTCTGCGCGCACTCGGTCGCGAGCCCGTTTGTCGCCTACTACACGTGGTCGGCGCTGTTCGCCTTCTACTTCCTGACGGGCTACGAGGCAATCGGCGTGTCGCTGTGGACGGCCGTCAACTACGCCGTCGTGCTCAACCACCTCGGCGCGGTGCGCACCGACCTGCCGCGCTGGGTGATGGTCGAGGGCACGACTGTGGTCGTCGGCTCGTTCATCTGGTTCCTGCGCGGTCGCGAGCGGCGCCTGATCGAGCGGCTGGGGGAGGCGGCGCAGACCGACTACCTCACGGGCTGCCTGAACCGCCGCGGCTTCGAGCCGGCCTTCGAGCTCGAGCTGGAGCGCGCGCGGCGCACCGACGCGCCGCTGGCGCTGCTCGTCGGCGACCTCGACCACTTCAAGGAGCTGAACGACCTGCGCGGCCACCCGGCCGGCGACCGCGTGCTGGTCGAGGTGGCGCGCGCTCTCAAAGACGGCATCCGCCGCATCGACACGCTTGCGCGTCTCGGCGGCGAGGAGTTCGGGTTGCTGCTGCCGAGCACCGACTCCGACGGCGCCTACATCGTTGCCGAGCGCCTGCGGCGCGCCGTCGCCGCCCGCATTGCCACCTCGGAGACAGCCGAGCTGACCGTGAGTTTCGGGATCGCCTCGTTCCCGTCGGATGGGCAGAACACCGACACGCTGTTTTCGGCTGCCGACCAGGCCCTGTATGCCGCGAAGCAGCTGGGCCGCGACCGGGTGGTCGTCTACAAGCCGGAGCTGACCGTGAGCGTGCTGGCGGTGACCGCCGATGGCCAGGTGAACGACCAGAGCAGGCTCGCGACGGTGCTGATGCTTGCCGAAGCAGTCGACCTGCGCGACGTAGGCACCGCCGAGCACTCGCGCAACGTCGGCCGCTACTCGCGCATGATCGCCGAGGGCTTCGGGCTCGAGCCTCATCGTGCCGACCGGCTGGCGCTGGCGGGCGTGCTGCACGACGTCGGGAAGGTTGCGATCCCGGATTCGATCTTGCGCAAGCCGGGACCGCTCAATCTGGATGAGCAGCTGGAGATGCGCCGCCACAGCGAGATCGGCGCGCGAATGCTGCGCGGCGCCGGCCTTGAGGACATAGCCGACTGGGTGCTGACCCACCACGAGCGGCCGGATGGCACCGGCTACCCCGCCGGGGTGGCGGGCGACCAGATCCCGTTCGAGGGGCGCGTGCTCGCGGTCGCCGACTCCTACGAGGCGATGCTCTCGGATCGTGCCTACCGTCCCGGGATAGGCGCGGCGGCGGCGCGCGACGAGCTGCTCGGCGGCTGCGGCACGCAGTTCGACCGCGAGGTTGTCGAAGTCTTCCTGAGCGCGCTCGAGAGCCCGGTTGCGCCGGGCGTGCCGGTTGGCGGCTAGCCCGGCGAAGCGTCGCCTCAAGGGCAAACGGGCAGTCCCCTGCAGGTCTGCACCAACCCGCCGACCACGGAGCTGATCGGCGCTGTGAGCGGCTGCGCCTGCGGCGGCGCTGTGGCGAGCACCTGCTGGACGGCGTCGCCGGCGGCGCCCGTGACCTGGCCGCCGCTGAGTGGCGGCGGCACGCTCGCGACCGGCGGCACCGTTGGCGCGGGCTCGGGCACTCCGGACGGCGACCCGCCGCCGGCGGGCGGTGCCGAGACCACGGGCGCTCCGGGCTGAGGCGCCTGCGTGCCCGCGGGCGTGCGCGGCGCCTCGCGCCCGGGCCGCGAGCGCGGCAGACGGGAGGCGGGCCCGTGCGCAGCTCGCTGCGAGACCTGCGCAGGCCGCGCCGCGACGATGTCGGCCGCCGGGGTGGCAGCGCGCGCGACCTGAAGCGAGGCGCCGCTGTCGCCCAGCAGCGACCCGAGCCCGCCGAGCAGGCCAGATCCACCCGCGCTCAGTGCAATCACCGCGGCGCAGCCGACCAGGCCGATGCCGCCTGCAACACGAGCCGCCGCTCCCGTCAGCGCGCTACGCATGCACGTATCGTAGGCCGCTTGGCAGGGCGGGTCATCGCGCTTGGGCGAGCGCTGCGCGCCAGGTGGCGCCAGAGCTTCGTACTGTCGATCACGGTCCTCGCGCTGCTCGCTGTGGCCGCCTTCGCGCTGTTGATCAGCCGCCTGGTAGCGGGGCAGATCGAGGACCAGTCGCTCGACCGCGCCCGTGAGAGCGCCGGCATCATCGCGCGCTCCAGCTTCGCTCCGCGGCTACCGCAGGCGGGCAGGCCTCTGGCGCGCGCCGATCGCGCCGACCTGGACAGGCAGCTGGCCGCGGCGCGTGCGTCGGAGCCTGGGCTCGAGGTGCGGCTGTGGTCGCGGACGGGAGGGCTGCTGTACGGCGCCCGCGCCGCGAGCGCGCCGGGCCCGGCCGTCAGTGCCGCGCTCGCGGGGCGCCCCGCGACCGACCTTCACCGCGACGGCGCCACCGACACGAGCCCGGCCTCGTCGCTCACCGCGGCGGTGCCGGTGCGGCGCACGCGCGGCGGCCCGGTGGCCGCTGCGCTCGAGCTGCGGCTCCCGTACGCCCCGATCGGGAAGGACGTCCGCCGTCGCACCCACCGCCTCTACCTGGCGCTGCTGATCGCGGCGCTCGTGGCCTACGCCCTCGCGCTGCCCGCCCTGATACGCGCTGGACGCGCGGTCCGCGCCCAGTACGACCCGCGGCGCGTCGCGCTCATGCGCGACGCGAGGCGCGGCATGCGCCAGGGCGAGTTCGTCATCCACTACCACCCGATTGCCGACGCCCGCACGGGCCGGGTGCACACGGCCGAGGCACTGGTGCGCTGGGATCACCCGCGGCGGGGGCTGATCGCGCCCGACCGCTTCATTCCGCTGCTCGAGCCGACCGAGCTCATGTGGCCCTTGACCGTGCACATCTTCGACCTGGTCCTGCGCCAGGCGCGCGCATGGATCGACGCCGACCTGGAGCTGCGGACGGCGGTGAACGTGTCGAGCGCCGACGTGATCGACCCGCGTCTGCCCGCCGAGCTGTCGCGGCTGCTGGCAAAACACGGCGTGCCCGCCTCGCGGCTCGAGATCGAGGTGACTGAGGGTGCCGTGATGGACGACCCGCAGGCGGCGCTCGGGGTGCTCGCCGAGATCACCAAGCAGGGGCTCGGCGTGATCGCGATCGACGACTTCGGCACCGGCTACTCGTCGCTCGCCCGGCTGCACGACCTGCCGCTCGACGAGCTGAAGATCGACCAGTCGTTCGTCATGCGGATGGCACGCGACGGTGACGAGACCGTGGTGCGGTCGATCGTCGACCTCGGCCACGCGCTCGGCTTCCGGATCATCGCCGAGGGCGTCGAGGCCGAGGAGACATGGCAGCGCCTGGCCGAGCTGGGGGTCGACTACGTGCAGGGCTACGTGATGACCCAGCCGCTGACCGCGACCGACCTGACCGGCTGGCTCGCGGCGCGGACCGTCAGCCCGCCCGCACCCGCACCCGCACCTGACTGAACCCGGCATCGGGCGGCAGCCCGGTCGCCGCTCCGCAGTTGCGCCCGGCGGCGTCGCAGCTGATCGCATAGAGGTAGCCGCACACCCACTCGCGCCGCGCCCGGTGCGGCCGGTAGGCGATCTCGAAGTCGAAGGTCTGGTTGATCCTGTGTGACGCCAGCAGCGTGCCCCGCCCGCGCTCGCCGCGCGCGGAGTCGGCACACGAGCGGCTGGTGTTTCGGTAGAGGTAGAGGCGGCCGTGGTCGCCGACCTGGCCGGTGGCCCGGACCTCGACGCGCTGGCCCGTGCGCGGCTTCGTCGGGGCCGCGGTGACGGCCAGGTTGCCCCCTGCGACGGCGGCGAGCACTGCCAGGATCGCGGCCACGTCCCGACCTTAATCCAGAAACCCGTAAAGAGCGGGGTCGACCCCGGCTCCGTCGGATCGCGACCGCATACTGGGAAGCGACTTGTCCGCCGGCCCTGCAGTGCACCTCCACGTCCACAGCGAGTATTCGCTGCTGGACGGCGCATGCAAGATCGAGGGCCTCGCCCGCCGCGCCGCCGAGTTCGGCCAGCCTGCGCTCGGCCTCACCGACCACGGGGTCATGAACGGCTCGGTGGAGCTCTACAAGGCCTGCAAGGCGCACGGGATCAAGCCGATTCTGGGCCTCGAGGCCTACCTCGTCGACGACGTCAAGAGCGATGCGGTGCGCTACGAGCGCAACCACATGACCCTGCTGGCGGAGTCCGACGAGGGCTTCCGCAACCTCGTCAAGCTCACCTCGGCGGGCTTCCTCGAGGGTTACAAGCGGGGCAAGGCCAACGTGGACCTGGCGCTGCTCGAGCGCCACGCGGCCGGGGTGATCGTGCTCACGGGCTGCCTCCAGTCGCGCTTCTGCCAGCGCCTCTTGGCCGACAACCCGGCCGAGGCCCGCGCGCACGCCGACGACCTCGTGCGCATCTTCGGCGACGACAACGTCTTCTTCGAGGTCCAGAAGAACGGCCTGGCCGACCAGGACAAGGCCAACGCCGGCATCGTGAAGATCGCGCGGGAGATGGGCCGCCCGCTGGTTGGCACGGGCGATGTGCACTACCTGCGCCGCGAGGACTACGAGCACCACTCGGCGCTCTTGTGCGTTCAGACGAAGTCCACGCTGGCGAACCCCAAGCTCACGTTCGACACGAACGAGTTCTATTTGAAGGACTCGGACGAGATGACCACGGCGTTCGCCGAGTGGCCCGACGCCATCCCGACCACGATGGAGATCGCCGAGCGCTGCAACGTCGAGATCGAGCTCGGGCGGAGGCTGCTGCCGAAGTTCCAGACTCCGGACGGCAGGGCGGAGGGGGAGTTCCTGCGTGAGCTCGCCTTCGCAGGCCTCGCGAACCGTTACGGCAGCCCGGCTCCGGCGGCGGCCGTGGAGCGGCTCGAGATGGAGCTCGGGGTCATCGGCAAGATGGGCTTCGAGGCCTACTTCCTGATCGTCTGGGACTTCGTCAAGTACGCGAAGGACAACGGCATCGCGGTCGGCCCGGGGCGCGGCTCGGCGGCAGGGTCGATCGTCGCCTACTCGCTGAACATCACCGACGTCGACCCGCTGGCCTACGACCTGCTGTTCGAGCGCTTCCTCAACGCCGAGCGCGTGTCGATGCCCGACATCGACATCGACTTCTCGGTCAAGGGCCGTGACCGCGTGATCGAGTACGTGCGCCAGAAGTATGGGCGCGAGTCGGTGGCCCAGATCGTCACCTTCGGGCGCATGTTCCCGCGCGCGGCCACCCGCGATGCGGCCCGCGTGCTCGACTTCGACTACGGCGCGGGCGACCGGCTCGCGAAGATGATCCCGGACCCGATCCAGGGCCGCCCGCCGTCGTTCGAGGACTGCCTGAAGGAGGGCCAGGAGCTGGCCACGGCCTACCGCGAGGACGAGCAGGCCAAGCGCATCATCGACGTCGCGCGCGGGCTCGAGGGCATCGTGCGCAACGCCGGCATCCACGCCGCCGGCGTCGTCATCTCCGACCGCCCGCTCACCGAGATCGTGCCCGTGCAGTACGCCGAGGACCGCGGGGCGGGGACGAACGGCGAGCGCTCGTACAAGATCGTCACGCAGTACGGCATGAAGCCGATCGAGGAGATCGGCCTGCTGAAGATGGACTTCCTCGGCCTGCGCAACCTCGACGTGATCGAGTCGGCGCTCGACATCATCGAGCGCTCCACGGGGGAGCGCCCCGACATGTCGACGCTGCCGCTGGACGACGCGGCCACGTACAAGATGCTCGCGAAGGGCGATGCGATCGGCGTCTTCCAGTTCGAGTCGGAAGGCATGCGCGAGGCGCTCAAGAAGGTCAAGCCGACCGAGTTCGAGGACCTCGTCGCTCTCGGCGCGCTGTACCGCCCGGGCGCGATGGAGCAGATACCGACCTACGCGCGCAACAAGGCCAATCCCCAGTCGGTCACCTACCGCGACCCGCGCCTGCGGCCCATCACCGAGTCGACCTACTCGGTGATCCTCTACCAGGAGCAGTCGATGCAGATCGCCAAGGAGATCGCGGGCTTCACCGGCCCGCAGGCGGATGACCTGCGCAAGGCGATCGGCAAGAAGGACCGTAAGAAGATGGCGGGCATGAAGTCGCTGTTCTTCGACGGTGCAAAGGCCACGGGCACCTCACCCGACGTCGTCGAGTACCTGTGGGGCATCAACGAGGCCTCGGCCGACTACTCGTTCAACAAGTCGCACGCCGCGTGCTACGGGCTCATCTCGTACCGCACCGCGTGGCTCAAGGCCAACTACCCGGCCGAGTACATGGCGGCGCTGATCTCGTCGGTCATGTCGACCAAGGACAAGGTGCCGTTCTTCGTCTCGCGCTGCGAGGAGATGGGCATCTCGGTGCTGCCGCCCGACGTGAACGAGTCGGGGCACGACTTCGTGGTCGTCGAGGGCAACATCCGCTTCGGCCTCGACGCCGTCAAGAACGTCGGCGCCGCAGCCGTCGACGCGATCATCCAGGCGCGCGAGAAGGACGGCCCGATCACATCGATCTGGGACTTCTGCGAGCGGGTGGACTGCGGCAGGGTCAACAAGAAGGCGATCGAGTCGCTCGTCAAGTGCGGCGCGTTCGACTCGAGTGGCGCCACGCGCGCGGGCATGCTCGAGGTGCTGCCACAGGCGCAGGCCGCCGGCAACAAGGTCCAGCAGGACGCGCAGCTCGGCCAGGGGTCGATCTTCGACCTGGGCGACACGGGCGGCGGTCCTGCCGACGACGGCGGCGCGAGGCAGCACCCGGCCGTGCCGCGCATCGAGGACGACCCGGCGCAGCGCAACGCGATGGAGAAGGAGACGCTCGGGCTCTTCCTCTCGACTCATCCGCTGAAGGCCATGCGCGCGGCGCTGCGCTCCCAGGTGGACTGCTCGCTGGCCGAGATCGGCGACCGCCCCGACAAGTCGTGGGTCACGGTCGGCGGCATGGTGGCCGAGTGCAAGCGCATCCGCACCCGCAACGGCGACCCGATGATGTTCGCGACGCTCGACGACCTCGAAGGCCAGGTCGAGATGCTGGTCTTCAACTCGGCCTACGAGAAGAACAACGCGGTCGTGGAGAACGACGCGGTCGTGATCGTGCGCGGCAGGGTGGACCACAAGGAGCGCGGCGAGACCAAGCTGGTGGCGCAGGAGGTCACCGTCTTCGAGCCCGACAACGAGGAGATCGAGCGCGCTCGCAAGGCCGCCGAGAAGGCCGCGGCGCCGAAACGGCTGAAGCTGGTCGTCACCGAAGCGGCGCCGACCACGTTCCTCGAGGAGCTGATGCACGTGGTGCGCAACTTCCCTGGCCGCGACGAGCTGATCGTGCAGATCGGCAGCCATCAGCTGCTGCTGGGGGAGCAGTTCCGCATCGAGGCGGTCCACGCGCGGCACGAGCTCGCGCGGCTCCCAGGCGCGGGCTCGCTCTCCTGAGCGGTTACTCCGTTCCGGTCCTACGGACACGGGCCGGATGAGCCGATAAAGCATCATGGTTCGAGTGAGCCGATTGCTCGACTCTGCGCGCCGTGGCGTGATCGGGTTCTTCGCCGAGACCGGCGCTGACCAGAGCACCCGCGATCGCATAGTGAAGGCGCGGGCGCTCGGTGCGCTGTTCATCGCGGGCGCCTGGATCGGAGCGATCTCCGTGCTGCTGCCGCACTGGCGCGGCACGAGCGTGGCCGGCGTCGATGCCATCTGCGCGGCCGCGCTGGCGCTCGGGCTCGTCTTCATGTACGAGCGCGGGCGGCTGCCGGAGTGGGTCTTCCCGGCCACCTGTTACGGGGCCACGGTGCTGATCACGCTCGGGCTCTACTTCACCGACCGCGTCGACACGGGCTACCCGTTCTACTTCGTGCTCGTCGGGATGTTCTCGGCGTACTTCCTGTCCACGCGCCAGCTCGTGTTGCAGACCGTGTTCATCGCGGTTTGCTATTCGGCGGCGATAACCGCGCTCGGCGGTGGCGAGCAGTCCGCGCAGCGCTGGCTGCTCACGGTCTGGACCGTGATGGTGGTCGGCGCGTTCATCGCGATCCTGCGCCGCCGGATGGACGGCCTGATCACGCGGCTCTCAGATGCCGCGCGAACAGACCCGCTGACCGGGCTGCTGAACCGGCGCGGCTTCCAGGACGTCTTCGACCTCGAGCTCGAGCGCTCGCGCCGGAGCGGGCGCCCGTGTGCGCTGCTCGTGGCCGACCTCGACCACTTCAAGCGCGTGAACGACCGGCTCGGTCATCCCGAGGGCGACGAGCGGCTGATGCGCTTCGCGAAGCTGCTCGAGGCCGGCAAGCGCCGCATCGACGCGGCCGCGCGCATGGGCGGCGAGGAGTTCGCGCTGCTCTTGCCGGAGACCGACGAGCACGGTGCCTATGTGATCGCCGAGCGTCTGCGTCACAAGGTGCGCGACGGCTTCTCCACCGACCAGGTGTCGCTGACGACTTCGTTCGGCGTCGCGGCCTACCCGAACCACGGCGGCTCGGCCGACCAGCTGCTGCGCGCCGCCGATCAGGCGCTGTACGTGGCCAAGGAGCTGGGTCGCGACCGCACCGCGCTCTACCGCCCCGAGGTGACCGCGCAGGTGCTGGGGGCGAAGGAGCGCGCGAGCATGCAGGCCGACGGCTACCTGTCGGCGATGCTCGTGCTGGCCGAGGCGGTGGACGAGCGCGACGGCGGCTCGCCGACGCACTCGGAGACGGTTGGGCGCTTCGCCGAGCTGATCGCCGCAGAGCTCGGGCTCGAGGCAGAGCACGTCGAGCGCGTGAAGCTGGCGGGCGTGCTGCACGACGTCGGCAAGGTCGGAGTGCCCGACGAGATCCTGCGCAAGGCGGATCCGCTCGACGAAGGCGACTGGGTGGAGCTGCGCAAGCACGCCGAGCTTGGCGCGCGGCTGCTGAGCGGCGCGGGCCTCGACGACATCGCCGCCTGGGTCCGCTGTCACCACGAGCGCCCGGACGGGCGCGGGTATCCCATCGGCCTCTCGCGCGCCGAGATCCCGCCCGAGGCGCGGATTCTGGCTGTGGCCGACGCCTACGAGGCGATGGTCGCCGACCGCAGCTACCGCTTCGGCATCGGGCCGCTGCGTGCCAGGGCTGAGCTCGAGAAGGCATCGGGCACCCAGTTCGACCCGATCGTGGTCGAGGCATTCCTGCGCTGCCTGATGCGTAGCGACCAAGCCTTGGGCATCAACACTTAACCCGCGGCCAACGCAGCGATCCGTAACGGGCTGGGGTCCGTAGAACACTCTGGAACGCATGGTGCTGCTCGCCCTATTCGCGTTGTTGGCTGGAGCGGCGACCGCCGTCTCGCCCTGCGTGCTTCCCGTATTGCCGGTCGTGCTCTCCGCTGGAGCCACCGGCGGGCGGCGGCGGCCGCTCGGCATCGTCACCGGGCTCACGCTGTCGTTCACGTTCGCAACGGTGGCGCTGGTCTACGTGATCGACGCGCTCGGGCTGCCGGACGACCTACTGCGCACGGTCGCGATCGTGGTGTTGCTGCTGTTCGGCGCAACACTGCTCGTTCCGTGGCTGTCGGCGCGGGTGGAGGCGTGGCTCACGCGGCTGGCGCCGAACGCCCGTCGTGGTGACGTGGATGGCGGCTTCTGGTCCGGCGTGCTCGTCGGGCTCAGCCTCGGGCTCGTCTATGCGCCCTGCGCCGGGCCGATTCTGGCCGGCGTCATCACCGTGTCGGCGTCGCAGTCGTTCACCGCTGGGCGGCTGGTGGTGGCCCTCTCGTACGGAATCGGCAGCGGCATCGTGCTCTATGGGCTCATGCTCGGCGGGCGGCGCATCACGCGCCGGCTGCAGCAGTCGCTCCGGCGCGTTCCAGATGGCCACCGGGGCCGTGATGGTGCTGATGGCGGTGGCGATGCTGGCCAACCTCGACACGCGCTTCCAGACGGCGATCGCGAGCGACCTCCCGAGCGTGTTGGTCGACCCGACTGCCAAGCTCGAGAAGAGCAAGAAGATCGCGTCGGCGCTCACGAACGTGCGCCGGCCGCAGCACGCGCCGCTGAAGGTGCTGGGCGCAGCGCCGGACTTCACCGACAACCAGCGCTGGTTCAACACGCCCGGCAACCGGCCGCTGAGCCTGAAGCAGCTGCGCGGCAAGGTCGTGCTGGTCGACTTCTGGACCTACACCTGCATCAACTGCATCCGCACGCTGCCCTACCTGAAGGCGCTCGACGCGCGCTACCGCAAGGACGGCCTGGTCATCGTCGGCGTGCACACGCCCGAGTTCCCGTTCGAGCGCGATGCCTCGAACGTGCAGGCGGCGATCAAGCAGAACGGGATCAAGTACCCCGTGGCGCAGGACAACAAGTACGGCACCTGGGACGCCTACGGCAACCAGTACTGGCCCGCCGAGTACTTCATCGACGCGAAGGGGCGGGTGCGCTACACACACTTCGGCGAGGGCGACTACGGCAAGAAGGAGCAGGTGGTGCGCGAGCTGCTCGCGGAAGCGGGCCGCCGGCCTGGCGCGGGTGATAGCCACGCGCACGGCCTGAGCGTGACCCTCGACACCACGCCCGAGACCTACCTCGGCACCGAGCGCACCCCGCATCCGCCGGGGTATCTCTCGTTCAGCGGCCCGTGGCGGCGCGATCCCATGGACGCGCTGGCCGGCCCGGGCTCGCGACTGCGGCTGGACTTCGCCGCGCGCCGCGTCTACCTGGTGCTCGGCTCGCCCGACCGCCCCCGCTCGCTCGACGTGATCCTCGACGGCAAGCCCTACAAGCACCTCATCATCAAGGCCCAGAAGCTGTACACGCTTGTCAACCTGCCTGCCGCCGGCCACCACCAGCTGGAGCTGCGGCCCGAGGCGGGCATCTTCGGCTACGCCTTCACCTTCGGGTAGTTGGACCTACACTGGCCGGGTGGCGTCCCCAGCCGCACCAGCCCTGGAGCACGAGTGCCGACAGTGCTGCTCGTTCTGCGATCGCCTGGTCCATCCCTCGGGCTGCATCGCCCGCAACTGCCCGTCGCTCTACGTCTTCGACGACGAGGAGACGGGCCACCGCTTCATGGGCTGCATCCACAAGGTGTTCCGCGGCGAGATCGACGTGGCCGTCTTCAAGGAGCAGGAGCGAACCCGGCACGGCTACGGCGGCGTGAAGATGACGGGCACGCCCCAGCCGCAGTGCCGGATCACGGTCGAGCGCGCCTACGACGGCAGCGGGCAGGCGTTCGATTGCGTGAACCCCGAGTTCTTCGACCTGCGCGACGGCCTCCAGCGGATCTAGCGCTTGCGGCGCTTGCGCGCCGCCTGGCCCCGCTTGCGGAGCTTCCGCGCCAGCTCGACCTCGTCCAGGCCGAGGTTGCCGCTCGGCCCCGCTGTCTCGAGGCAGACCGGCAGCTCTTCGAAGCGAGGTTCCGACAGGAACGCGGCCAGCCCCTTCGCTCCGATCTCGCCGTCGGTCAGCGGGGCGTGCAGGTCGCGGTTCGAGCCGAGCTTCGACTTCGAGTCGTTCACGTGCAGGCAGCGCAGGCGCTCCGGGCCGACGGCGGCGTCGCACTCGTCGAGCAGCTCGGCGATGGCCTCGGGCGTGCGCACCTCGTAACCGGAGGCGAGCAGGTGGCAGGAGTCCAGGCAGATGCCGAGCCGCTCGCCGCCACCGCCGCGCTCCAGCAGCTCGGCGAGCTCGGCGAACGAGCGCCCGAGCGTGCCCTTGGCCCCGGCCGTGTTCTCCAGCAGCAGCGGGCAGCGCTCCGACTCGGCGAGCGCCTCGCGGAACGCTTCGCCGCACAACTCCAGGCCCTCGTCGAGCGGCTTCCCCTTCAGCGTCCCGGGGTGCACGACCACTCCGGCCGAGCCGATCGCATCGCCCAGGAGCAGCGCGTGCGTGAGCGAGGCGATCGACTTGGCACGGATCTCGCCCTCGTTCGAGGCGCAGTTGATCAGGTAGACGGCGTGGATCACCACCTCCCGGACCGGGCCATCCGCCATCCGCCGGTTGAACTCGGCGATGTCGTCCTCGGAGTGGTTGACGGGTCGCCACGCCTTCGGCGACTGGTTGAAGATCTGGATCGACTCGGACTTGGACTCGACCCCGCGCTCGTGGGCCTTGACCAGGCCGCCGGCGGTGGACACGTGGGCGCCTAATAGCATCGCTCGGCAGGTTATGAGGGTCCGTTTCGCGCCATCTCCCACGGGCTACCTCCACGTCGGCGGCGCTCGGACCGCGCTCTACAACTGGTTGGTCGCTCGCGGCCAGGGCGGCGAGATGCTCCTGCGCATCGAGGACACCGACCCGGAGCGCTCCACCGACGAGAACATCGAGGTCATCTGCGACGCGATGGCCTGGCTCGGGATCGACTGGGATCAGGAGCCTGTGTCGCAGACCAGCCGCCGGCCGCGGCACGAGGAAGCGGTCAAGCAGATCCTGGACGCCGGGGCCGGCTATCTCGACGACGGCGCCGTGCGCGTGCGCGTGGGGGAGGGCGATGACATCGTCTTCGACGACGTCATCCGCGGCCAGGTCCGCAACCCGCGCAGCGCGATCAAGGACTTCGTGATCGCACGCTCGGATGGCAGCCCGCTCTACAACCTCGCGGTGGCGGTGGACGACCACGACATGGGCGTGACCCACGTGATCCGCGGCGAGGACCACCTGTCGAACACGGCGCGCCAGGTGCTGATCCTGGAGGCCCTTGGTCACGAGCGCCCCGTCTACGCGCACCTGCCGCTGCTGCTCGGCCCCGACGGCAAGAAGCTCTCGAAGCGCTACGACGCGGCGTCGGTCCAGTGGCTGCGCGAGCAGGGCTATCTGGCCGAGGCGGTCGTGAACTACCTGGCACTGCTCGGGTGGGGCTACGACGACTCGACCACCTTCTTCACGCGCGACGAGCTGGTGGAGCACTTTGCGCTCGAGCGCGTGTCGAAGAACCCGGCCGTGTTCGACGAGGCGAAGCTGCGCTGGATGAACGGCCACTACCTGCGCGAGCTCGGCGCCGAGGACCTGAAGGCACGGATCGAGGCCTTCCTGGGGCGCTCGGACGTGCCGCTCGAAGCGGTCCAGATCTCACAGGAGAAGATGCAGACGCTGGCCGACTTCTGGCCGCTCGCCGGCTTCCTCGTGGAGCGCCAGGAGACCGACCCGAAGGCGTGGGCGAAGGTGATGGGCGACGGCGCGGCCGAGCGCCTCGAGCAGGCCCGCGATGCCCTGGCCGGCCTTCGACGGCTTCGACGCCGAGCGGGTCGAGACTGCCCTGCGCGGAGTGGTCGAGCAGGCGGGTGTCAAGCCGAAGGAGGTCTTCCAGCCGGTGCGCGTGGCGCTGGCCGGGACCACGATTTCGCCGGGCATCTTCGAATCCGTGGCCGCGCTGGGGCAGGAAGAGACCCTGACCCGGATCGACGACGCCCTTGCGCGAGCGCGTCAGCACGGCTAAACACGTCCCCGGGAAGTGCCGATAGGTGAGCAACTGGGCCACCCCGAGCCCGGTCACGGAGAAATGGAGACCACGATCGCACCGGAGGCGCAGAAGCCCCGCCCGCTGACGCCGCAGGCGGCAGTCGCCGTGCGCCAGCGCCACAACGAGGGCCACGGCCGCCGGCTTACTGCGGCTTTCGAGGCACTCGAGGCCTTCCCGGCGCTGGCCGAGTCGCGCAACCGCCTGCTGCGCCTGGTGCGCTCCGACCAGCCCGCTGTCTCGGACGTGGTCGAGGCGGTCGAGTCCGACGTCGCGCTCGTCATCGCCGTGCTGCGCATCGCCAACCGCGCGCGCTCGTCCAAGAAGGGCAAGGTCGCCTCGATCCCCGAGGCCGTCAGCATCCTCACGCCCGGAGGCGTCGAGGCACTCGCCTCGCGCACCCAGGTCTACGACTTCTTCGAGCGCACCCCGGTCTGGGACGCGGCCCCGGAGCGGTTCCGCCTCCATGCGGTCGCGACGCAGCGGGCCGCCGACCAGGTGGCGCGCGCGATCGACTACAGGGGCCGCAACGAGATCCTCGTCTCGGCCCTTCTGCACGACATCGGCAAGCTCGTGCTGGCCCACGCCTACCCCGGTTACCCGCGCCACATCCACGGCGGTGCACGCACCCCGGAGGAGCGCGTGCACGCCGAGCGTCGTGAGCTGGGCGTTGACCACGCCGTCGTCGGCGGCGTGCTCGCGCGCCGCTGGGGGCTGCCGGCGCGGCTTGCAACCGCCATCGAGCGCCACCACTCCGAAGAGGCCGAGACCGAGGCCGCGATCGTGCGGCTCGGCGACATGCTCGCCCACTACGGGCACGGGATGCCGGTCGACCCCAGGGAGCTGGCGCGCGCCGCGCGTGCGCTGGACATCTCCGGCGACCAGCTGCGCTCGGTGATGTACGAGCTGCCCTATCCCCACGGCGACCGCCGCTCGGTTGAGCCGTGCTCGCTCTCCACACGCGAGGTCGAGGTGCTGCGGAGCCTGCGCGACGGCAAGGTCTACAAGCAGATCGCGGTCGACCTCGGGCTCTCCACCAGCACAGTGCGCACCCACCTGCACAACACCTACGCCAAGCTCGGCGCGGTGGATCGCGCGCAGGCAGTTCTGATCGCAACCCAGCGCGGCTGGATCTAGCGGGCTAGTCGCGCCGGTTGCGCCGGCGCGTGCCGCCGAGCGGGACCAGCACGGTCACCTCGGTCCTGCCCGGCGCGGTGGTGATGTCGAGCGTCCCGTGGAGCATCTCGGTGCGCTCGCGCATGCTCGCCAGACCGATGTGACCCGGCTCGTGCGACCCGAGCGGCGCGACGTCTCCGAAGCCCTTGCCGTTGTCGGCGATCTTCAGGACGGCGTGCCCATCCGCACGCGAAAGCGTCACCTCGACCGTTTCCGACTCACCGTGCTTGCAGGCGTTGGCGATCGCCTCCTGGGTGATCCGAAACAGGTCGTTGGCCACCTGCGGCTCGAGCTCCACGTCGGCGTCCACCTTCACGGTGCATCCGTAGCGGCGGAGCCAGATCGGGATGCAGCGCTCGACGGCGATCTCGAACGAGAGCTCCTCGAACGCGTAGGGGCCGAGGTTCACGATCTCGTCGCGCAGCGCGTGCACGTTGCCCTCGGCGATCTCGCGCGCCTGGCGGATCAGCTCGATCGCGCGCTCGCTGTCGCCGCGCTCGGAAGCCCGGACCGCGCCCTGGAGCATCAGGTCCAGGCCGATCAGCTCCTGCACGGGCCCGTCGTGGATGAAGTCGGCCACGTGGCGGCGCACCTCGTCCTCGCCCGAGAGCGTGCGCCGGCTGAGCTCGCGCGCACGCAGGCGGCCGGTCGTCTCGATCCCGCGCAGCTCGCCGATGATCGCGGCGGTGGCCAGGCAGGCGACCGCGAACACGGTCTCGTAGAACGCGAGCTCGTTGTTGTCGAGGCGTCCCTTGCGAGCGATCGAGACGGCGATCAGCAGGGCTGCGCCAACGGCCGCGATCAGCACGCCGCGGCGCGGGCCCTGGAAGTGGGCATGCGCGCCGATGAAGACCAGGGCCACGAAGTGGGTGGCGGCGTAGGTATCCGGCGCGGCGGCCTGGATAGCGGCCAGCAGCGCCAGATCCGCGGACGCGACGATCGGAGTGAGCGCGCGCGCCGGGTCGGAGTGCGCGAGCCACAGCAGCAGCAACGCCCACGGCAAGCCCAGGCCGCCAAGCACGATCGGGAGGCCGGCCCCGTGCGGGAAGCCGAGGATCACGTCGGCCAGCAGCGCGGCCAGGGTGAGCAGCAGGCGCACGCCGGCGAACGACGCCACAACCCGCATCGACTCCATCGGCGGGCGCGGGAAGGCGTTCACGCCACGGCCGCCTGCCGCTGCGCGCGCAGCACGAGCGCCACGAACAACGCGGCGCCGAGCGAGTCGATCGTCACGTCGACCCAGGTGGACTGGCGCCCGGGCGTGAAGCGCTGGTGGTACTCGTCGCTCGCGGCGTAGAGCGTGGCGATCGCCCAGGCGGGCGCGAGCGCGCGGAGCCGGTACATGCGGGTGCGCAGCACGCGCCACCAGAGCATGCACAGCAGCGCGTACTCGCTCGCGTGGATGCACTTGCGCCCCACGTGGTCGATCCAGCCGAGCCCCGAATTGAGGTTGGGTTGCGCCGAGAAGAAGAAGATCACGCCCATGAGCACGAGCGGCGGCGCCCACGGGTCGAACTTCCTCAGCACGGTCATCACCACAAACTAGACTCGCGCAGCCCGTGTTGGTGATCACCGCAAAATCCGCGTATGCGGTCAGAGCCCTCGCGGAGCTTGCCCGGCGTGGCTCGGCGCCGGTGCCGATCGGCGAGATCGCAGCGCGCCGCGACATCTCGCCGCAGTTCCTCGAGTCGCTGTTCGTCACGCTCCGCCGCGGTGGCGTGCTTCAGTCACAGCGCGGCGTGAAGGGCGGCTACTCGCTGGCGCGGCCGGCAGAGTCGGTCACGGTGCTGGAGGTGGTCGAGCTGCTCGAGGGCGAAGTCGGCGCAGGCGCCGCAGCGCTCGGGCCGCCGTGGTCGGAGATCGCCGAGCAGGTCAGGGCACAACTGGCGGCCACCACGGTCGCCAACATCGCCGAGCGCGAGGCCCAGGAGGCCGGCGCGGCGATGTATTACATCTAGCTCCCGCGGCTCGCGAGGCAGACTGCACCTGTGGCCGACAACGTCGAACTCGTGCGGCAGCTGTGGATCGCGTTCGAGCGCGGCGGCATCGACGCGGTGCTGGAGATCGTCGATCCGGACGTCGAGTGGGAGCCGTACGGGGGTGGGGGCACCGTCTACCGCGGCCACGACGGCCTGCGCGCGTACATGAGTGGGCGCCGGGAGCGCGGGGAGGAGGCCGAGGGCCGGCTCTACAGCGCGTTCGCCAAGGGCGATGCGGTGGTGGCGCGCGGCGAGCTGCGCATCAGGGGCGAGCACGGCCTGGTGACGATGCAGCCGGGCTGGCTGTACGAGTTCCGCAACGGCAAGCTGATCCGCTTCCGCGGCTTCCCGACCCAGGAGGCGGCTCTGCGTGCGGCGGGCCTGGCGCCTCACGACCCGCCGGCAATCGTGCGCGAGCTGTGGGCCGCGTTCAACCGCCACGAGTTCGATCACGTGTTCGAGCTGCTGGCCGAGGACGTCGAGTGGCGCCCGTACTCGGGTACCCGCGAGCTCTACCGGGGCCGCGACGGCGCGCGCGAGTACTTCGAGGAGACGTTCGGCACGACGCAGACGATGTCCGCGACCGAGTACGCGCTGCGTGAGGTGGGCGAGGTTGTCGCGGTATCCGCGTCGCTGCACCTGGTCGACCGCAGCGGGGCGGTGGCGCAGCGCCAGGTCCACTACCTGTTCTGGGTGCGCGACGGCTTGATCGCACGCGCGCAGTCGTTCGCGCGGCGCGCGGATGCGCTTGCGGCCGCAGAGGCTGCGCTCGCGCCCGGATAACGTGGGCATTCAGTGACAGCCAGCTCGACCGCAAGCGCTCTCATCAGCCTCGACCACGAGGAGCTCGTCATCCGCCGTGGCCGCCGCAGCGGCGCGTACACGATCGTCGCCGTGCACTCGACCACGCTCGGCCCGGCGCTCGGCGGCTGCCGCATGTGGCGCTATGCCAACTCGGCCGATGCGGCGCGCGACGCGCTGCGCCTGTCACGCGCGATGACCTTCAAGGCCGCCGCCGCGGGCCTCTCGCTCGGCGGCGGCAAGTCCGTGATCAGCCTCCCGCCGGGACCGCCGCCAACGGGCAAGGCACGCCGTGCGGTGCTCGAGGACTTCGGCGACACGGTCGCGGTGCTCGAGGGCGCGTACGTGACCGCCGAGGACGTCGGCACGAGCTCGCGCGACATGGGCGTGATCGCCGAGCGCACCAAGTGGGTCACCGGCCTGCCGCGCGCCCGTGGTGGCAGCGGCGACCCGAGCCCGTTCACGGCGCTTGGCGTGGAAGCGGCGATGCGCGCCTCGTGCCAGCGGGTGTTCGGATCGAGCTCGCTGAAGGGGCGCACGGTCGCCGTGATCGGCGCCGGCCGCGTCGGCTCGCGGGTGGCGAAGCTGGTGTCCAAGGCCGGCGGGAAGGTGCTGCTGGCGGATATCGACGAGGGCAAGAAGGCGCTGCTCGGCGAGCTGAAGGGAGCGCGCTGGACCGACCCCACGACGGCGCTCCTGGCCGACGTCGACATCGTGGCGCCGTGCGCGCTCGGCGGGATGGTCAACGGGCACAGCGTCCAGCGGCTGCGTTGCGCGATCGTCTGCGGCTCGGCCAACAACCAGCTCGCCCACGACGGCCTGGCCGAGGACCTCGTGGCGCGCGACATCCTCTACGCGCCGGACTTCATCGCGAACGCGGGCGGGCTGATCAACGTCGCCACCGAGCTCGACCCTGAGGGTTACGACCTGGCGCGCACGAAACGGCGCGTGCTCGGGATCGAGCAGACCGTCGAGCAGATCTACGAGGAGGCAGCGCGCGCCGCCACCACGCCGCTCGCCACGGCATACACGCTGGCGCGCCGGCGGCTTGCCGAGGCCGGAGCCGAGCTTCGGTGATCCACGACAGCTTCGCCGACCTGGTCGGGCACACGCCGCTCGTGCGGCTCGCGCGGGTCGCGCCCGAGTGCGGCGCCGAGCTGCTCGCCAAGGTCGAGTCGCGCAACCCAGCGGGGTCGGTCAAGGACCGCATCGGCGTCGCGATGATCGACGCCGCCGAGGCCGCGGGGCAGATCACGCCCGGCAAGACCACGATCGTCGAGGCGACCTCGGGCAACACCGGCATCGCCCTCGCCTTCGTCTGCGCCGCCCGCGGCTACCAGCTCGTGCTGACGCTGCCGCAGGGCATGAGCCGCGAGCGCGAGGGGCTGCTGCGCCTCTACGGCGCGCGAGTGGAGATCACCGAGTCGATGGGCGGCATGAACGAGGCCGTCGACGCCGCGCGGGCAATGGCCGAGACAATCGGCGACGCGTTCATCCCCGACCAGTTCTCGAACCCCGCCAACCCCGAGATCCACCGGCGCACGACGGCTGAGGAGATCTGGGCCGACACCGGCGGCCAGGTGGACGTGCTGGTGGCGGGCGTCGGAACAGGCGGCACCATCACCGGCACCGGCGAGGTCCTCAAGGAGCGCAACCCCGCGCTGCACGTGGTGGCGGTCGAGCCCGCCTCGTCGCCGGTGCTGAGCGGCGGGGTCGCCGGGCCGCACAAGATCCAGGGCATCGGCGCCGGCTTCGTCCCGGCCGTGCTCAACCGTGCCGTGATCGACGAGATCATCCCCGTCGGGGACGAGGACGCGCTCGAGACGGCGCGGCTCGTGTCGCGGACCGAGGGGATCCTGGCGGGCATCTCGTGCGGCGCCGCACTGTGGGCGGCGATCGAGGTCGGGAAGCGTCCCGACTTCGCCGGCAAGCGGATCGTGGTCGTGATGCCCGACTCGGGCGAGCGCTACGTGTCCACGCCGTTCTTCGCACCGTGACGCTGAGCGAGCGCGAGCTCGACCGCTACTCGCGACAGCTCGTGCTGCCGGAGTGGAGTGGCGAGGCACAGGAGCGGCTGCGTGACGCGACGGCGATCGTTATCGGCGCCGGCGCGCTGGGCTCGCCGGCCGCCACCTACCTCGCGGCCGCCGGTGTCGGCCGCGTAGGGGTGGTGGACGGCGACTGGGTCGAGCTCTCGAACCTGGCCCGCCAGCCGCTGCACTACACGCCCGACATCGACGCGCAGAAGGCGGAGAGCGCAGCGCAGAAGCTCGGCGTGCTGAACACCGACATCACGGTCGAGCCCTACCCGGTGGAGGTTGACTCCGACAACGTCGACGCAATCGTCCTCGGCGCGGATGTCGTGCTCGACTGCACCGACTCGTTCGCCACGCGCTACCTGGTGAACGACGCCTGTTGCGCCGCCGGGGTCGCGCTGGTGGAGGCCGGGGCACTCGGCTTCGGCGGCATGGTCATGGCCATCCGGCCCGGCGCGAGCGCGTGCTATCGCTGCGCGTTCCCGCAGCCGCCGGAGCAGGAGCAGCGCTGCGCCGACCTGGGGATCATGGGTGCCGTCACGGGCGTGATCGGATCGCTCCAGGCTCTCGAGGCGCTGAAGCTGCTGGCCGGCGTCGGCGAGCCGCCCGGCGACCGGATTCTCCAGTTCGACGGGCTGACGCTCCAGCAGACGCTGGTGCGAACGAGTCGCCGCCCGGATTGCAGCGCGTGTGCCGGAGTGACCGCTTCGTCACAATCGGCGGACTAGTCATGTTCGGACTTGGCACCTTGGCGCGCGTGGCGCGCGAGCTCCGGCAGGACCTGACCGCTGCGCAGGAACGCGACCCTGCGGCCCGCGGCCTCGATCGCCTGGAGATCCTCCTCACCTACGGCGGCGTCCAGGCGCTGCTGGTACACCGCATCGCGCACGCGGCGCATGACGCCGGCATGCCGGTCATCCCACACGCGCTGGCGTATGCAGGCCGGATGGGGACAGGGGTCGAGATCCATCCGGCGGCACAGATCGGCGACGCGCTCTTCATCGACCATGGCGCCGGAGTCGTGATCGGCGAGACCGCCCAGATCGGGGACAACGTGACGCTCTACCAGGGCGTGACGCTCGGCGGCACGGGCTTCGCGCGCGGCAAGCGCCACCCGACCGTCGACGACGACGTCGTGATCGGGTCCGGCGCGAAGCTGCTCGGGCCGATCCACGTCGGAAGCGGCTCGAAGATCGGCGCCAACTCGGTCGTCATCCACGACGTGCCGCCGAACTCGACGGTGGTCGGGAACCCGGGTCACCCGGTCCGGATCGAGGGGCGCAAGCCCGAGGGCCCGGATGCCGACTGGGCGCACCTCCCCGACCCTGTGGCGGACGCCATCCGCGCGCTCTCGGAGCGCGTGCGCGAGCTCGAGGAGCAGCTCTCGGACGTGACGGGCCGCGACCTGACGAAGCCGGCCGAGGTTCGGCCGTTGCGCCCGCGCGGCCAGGACCCGGCGGGCGGTTGACCAAGCGGCGGCGGCTGCCACAGGCGCGCTGGTGGACGATGCGGCGCGCCCACTCGAACAAGCCCGCCACCTACACGTGCCCGATCTGCGGCCGCTACCTGGCCGCCATGTCCGAGCACGTGCTGATCGCCCCCGAGGGTGACATGGAGCGCCGCCGCCACGCGCACCTCGAGTGCGTCGCGCGAGCCGGGCTGCCCTCGCTCGACGACTGGCGCAAGACGCAGCCGCGCCGGCCCGGCTGGTTCGCCCGCCTGATTCGACGCGGGTAGCCCGCTCGCCGTCCTAGTAGTAGACGGTGCGCGTGCGATGGCGCGGCCGTGACTTGTAGCGCTCGCCCTGGCCGCGGTTCCAGAGCATCACGTCGAGGTCGCGCGGCGCAATGCCCAGCTCGCGGGCTATCAGCTCGCAGGCGTGAACGGCGCAGCCACGAATCTCGCGCTCCTGCGCGCCGGGCGGCAGCAGCTCGCCGCCATCGATGTGTGCCCCAAGCGCGTCGTCGTAGACGAGCACGCCGTCGACGCGCAGCACGTGGGGGACGAGGTTGTCGGCGAAGATCGTGAGCTCGTCGATGTCCGGGAAGTCGGCCAGGCCCGCTAGCTGAAGATCGTTCGCCGTGATCTGGGCACGCTTCCAGAAGCCGGCGTCGTCGAAGAACGGCATCGTGCAGAGGCTCTCGGCGAGCGCCTGTGCGCTCTGCGCCTGATCGACGCGCTGGAGCGGTGAGTCGTCGCCGAGCCAGGAGCCAAGCTGGCGCAGCGCTTCGGCATAGAGCCCGACCAATTCGTGGCCGCGCTCCTGCCCGAGCACCGTGGCCAGCTCATCGGCCCCGATCGCCCGCAGCTCCTCGTTCGACCACGGGCCGCGGGCCCGGAAGCGGTCGGCCAGCGCCCAGCTGACCGTGTAATAGCCAGAGCAGCCCGGCCGCTTGCGCAGCGTCGGGAACCAGCCCGAGCCGAAGTTGATCGCATCGAGCGTCAGCAGATAGGCCGCCACGTCCTCGCGCGAGCCGTCCAGGTAGTGGCGCTCTGGATCGAGCGCCGGGGGCGGGCCGGACTCGATCGAGTCCAGCTGGGCGAGCTCGATCCGGACGTGGCGGGCGCTCGCGGCTATCGCGGCGGCGTTCTCGCGGACGCGCTCGGAGAGTCCCATGGGTCGTGGCCGAGCGTAGGCCTATCCTCGATTGGGTGGAGGCAACGACCGCCAGCGACGCGCTTCTGGAGGGTCTCAACGAGCCTCAGCGCCACGCCGTCCTGCACGAGGATGGACCGCTGCTGGTGCTCGCGGGGGCCGGCTCGGGCAAGACGCGCGTGCTCACGCACCGCATCGCCCACCTGATTCGCACGGGCAAGGCACGGCCGGGCGAGATCCTGGCGATCACCTTCACGAACAAGGCCGCACAGGAGATGCGCGAGCGCGTCGAGATGCTGGTCGGCCCGCGCACGCGCGCCATGTGGGTGATGACGTTCCACTCGGCGAACGCGCGGATCCTCCGGGCGGAAGCCGAGAAGCTCGGCTACAAGCGCAACTTCACGATCTACGACGAGTCGGACGCGTTGCGGCTGATCAAGCGCTGTGCCGACGAAGCTGAGGTCGACCCCAAGCGCTATCCACCACGCGGGATCCGGCGCAGGATCTCCGATGCCAAGAACCAGATGATCGACGCAGCCGCTTACGCCGAGGGCGTGTCAACGGCCTTCGAGGAGATCGTCGCCGAGGTCTATCGCCTGTACGAGCGGCGGATCCACACGATGAACGCGATGGATTACGACGACCTCCTGCTCCGGACCGTGAACCTGTTCGAGCTGTATCCGGACGTGCGGGACCGCTACGCAAACCAGTTCCAGCAGATCCTCGTCGACGAGTATCAGGACACCAACCGCACCCAGTACCGCTTCCTCGAGCTGCTCGCGGAGAAGCACCGCAACCTGTTCGTGGTAGGCGACGACGCGCAGTCGATATACGGGTTTCGTGGCGCCGACATTCGCAACATCCTCGACTTCCAGAAGGCGTTCACCGATGCCGAAGTGGTGCGTCTGGAGCAGAACTACCGCTCCACCCAGCCGATCCTCTCGGTCGCCAACGCGCTGATCGCGAACAACCGCCAGCAGCTCGAGAAGAACCTGTGGACCGACAAGCAGACCGGTGACCTCCCCGTCGTCCGCGAGCTCGAGGACGAGCACGCCGAGGCGCGCTACGTGGCCGGCGAGATCGAGCGGCTCGTCGACGAGGGCATGTCCCGCGACGAGGTCGCGGTTTTCTATCGCACGAATGCCCAGTCACGCGTGCTCGAGGACACGCTCGTGCGCTACGGCGTCTCCTACCAGGTCATCGGCGGCACGAAGTTCTACGACCGCGCCGAGATCAAGGATGCACTCGGCTACCTCACCTTCCTCACGAACCCAAGCGACGCCGTCGCCTTCGGGCGCGTGGTCAACTCGCCCAAGCGTGGCATCGGTGACACCACGCAGGCGCGCATCCTCTCGCATGCCAACACGGTCGGCGAGGTGGTGTGGGAGATCGCGCTGCGGCCCGACATCGTGCCCGGCCTCGGCACCGCCGCGATCAAGGCGGTCAGCCGCTTCATGTCGATCATGGAGCGCCTCCAGCAGCGGGTCGACTCCGCGGGCGTGGCGGAACTGCTCGAGGAGACGCTTCAGGAGAGCGGGTACCTCGATGCCCTGCGGGCGGAGCGGACGATCGAATCGGAGGGGCGGATCGAGAACCTCGAGGAACTCGTGAGCGTGGCGCGTGAGTACGAGGCGACGGCGGAGGAGCCGACGGTCGAGGAGTTCCTCCAGCAGGTGGCACTCTTCTCCGAGCAGGACAACCTGCGCTCGGACGAGGGGATCGTGACGCTGATGACGATCCACAACGCGAAGGGGCTCGAGTACCCGGTCGTGTTCCTGCTCGGGATGGAGGACGGCGTCTTCCCGCACATGCGCTCGATCGAGGCCGGCGACGTGGAGGAGGAGCGGCGGCTGGCCTACGTCGGCATCACGCGTGCGAAGCAGCGCCTGTACCTGACTCACGCACGGCGGCGCTCTCTGTACGGCGGCAGTGAGTGGAACCTGCCGAGCCGCTTCCTGGACGAGATTCCCGCCGACCTGGTCGAGCGGCAGCAGTCCGAACAGCGCACCTTCGGCCGCCCCCAGACCCAGACGATCTGGGCCGATGCCCCCAACGCACCAACCCGGCGCGAGCCCACGCCGGGCGCCAGCTTCCACATTGGCGAGGATGTGGTGCATGCGCGCTTCGGCGACGGTGTGGTCACCGGGGTCGAGGCGGGTGGCGTCGTGATGGTCCGTTTCGCATCCGACGGCACCGAGAAGAAGCTGATGGCCGACTACGCACCACTGAAGAGGAAATGAGCGCACGGATCATCGATGGCAAGGCGGTTGCGGCCGGCGTGCGCGAACGCGTCCGCGTCGAGGTCGAAGGCATGGACCCGAAGCCTGGGCTTGCCACGATCCTCGTCGGCGACGACCCCGCCTCCCATGTCTACGTGCGCAACAAGCGCAAGGCGTGCGAGGAGGCGGGCATCGCCTCGATCCACCACGAGCTGGACGCGAGCGTGCCCCAAGACGAGCTCGCCGATCTGATCACCCGGCTGGGCGAGGACGACGCGGTCTCGGGGATCCTGCTCCAGCTGCCGGTCCCGGGGCACATCGACTCCGACGCGATGATCGAGCTGATCGACCCGCGCAAGGATGTCGACGGGCTCACCACAGCGAACGCAGGGCTGCTCGTACAGGGGCGTGAGGGGCTCGTGTCGTGTACGCCGGCGGGAGTCATGGAGCTGCTCGCCTCGGAGGGAGTGGAGCTGCGCGGTGCGGAGACCGTGATCGTCGGGCGCTCGCAACTCGTCGGCCGGCCGCTTGCGTCGCTCCTGCTCGCTCGCGATGCCACGGTGACGATGTGTCACTCGCGCACGCGCGATCTGGCGGAGGTCTGCCGGCGGGCGGACGTGCTGGTCGCGGCGGTCGGGCGTCCCAGGCTCGTCACCGCCGAGATGGTCCGCGACGGCGCCGTTGTCATCGACGTCGGCATCAACCGCACCGACGACGGGCTGGTCGGCGACGTGGACTTCGACGCCGTGCGCGAGAAGGCCGCAGCCATCACCCCGGTCCCTGGCGGGGTCGGGCCGATGACCATCGCGATGCTGCTCGTCAACACCGTCCGGGCCGCCCGCCTGCTCACGGGCGAACGCGGCACCACGGTCGTCTAGTCTCGCCGCGCGTGGACGGCAGGCGACTCAGCTGGGGCGAATGGCTCGCGGGCGCATGTGGGGTGCTGATGATCGTTTCGCTGTTCCTGCCCTGGTATTCGGCAGGCGGCCACAGCGTCTCGGCCTGGCAGTCGATGGCGGTTGACGACGTCCTGCTGCTGCTCTCGGGCCTGCTCGCGATCTCCGCCGGGGTGATCGTGGCGATCAAGCGCTTCTCGAGCATCTCCGTCGCCGCCACCGCACTGGCCATCCTTCCTGCGGCGATCGGGCTCGTCGTGACGATCTATCGGCTGGTCTCGCCGGCGCCTCCGGTCGACGTTTCACTGGGGGCAGGGGCGTGGCTCGGCCTGGCTGCTTCGGCCGGGATCATGCTCGGGGCCTGGGCGGGCGCGACCGACGAGGGACCCGCCCGCCGCAGCGCGGCGGCCGAGGGGCGTGCGACCGCGGCGGGCCTTGCGCGGGCTGAATTGCTCCCGCTGAGCCCCCGTCCCCAAAAGTGACGATTCAGCCGCTGTCGGCGTTAGGCTGGCGCGCGTGAATCTAGAACGGCTTCGGTGGGGCGACTGGATCGCGGGCATCGCGGGCCTCGATCTGCTGCTCGTCACGTTCCGTGCCTGGTACAAGATCAGCGGCGGAGACGGGCGCATCACGGCTTGGAACGCGCTCGACCACGGGCGCTTTCTGCTGATCGCAACGGGCGTCGTCGGCGTCTTCCTGCTGTTCGTGAAGATGTCGGACGAAGCGCCCCAGCTCAGCTTCCCGCCTGGGTGGATCGCCGTCGTCGCCGGCTTCGCGTGCACCGTTTATGCGGCATATCGCCTCGCGACGCCGCCCGCGGACATCCTTGACGCCGACATCGGGCTCTTCCTCGGCCTTGCATCGGCGCTCGGCGTGACGATCGGCGGCCTCATGTCCGCCCGCGAAGCCGCACCGGAGACGTTTCCTGCCGCAGAGGAGGTGGCGACCGAAGAGGCGCCTGCGCCTGCGGCGGCCGCCGAGCCGCTCGGGGCGCTCGTGCCCGACTCCGGTCGCTGGAGCCCTGCCTCGCCGCTTGCTGCCGGCGGCTGGAACCCCTCCACGCCGGTAGCGCCGATTTCGCCCCCGACAGGCGGCGCCGATCGCCCGCTGCGCGCAGGCGATCACGTCGCATTGACCACCGGTGGACTGCGCTTCCCGGCCGGCACGGTGGGCGAGGTGATCGAGGTGTTCGCGGGCGGGGTGCTGGTGGAGGTCAAGTCGCCCGACGGTCTTGGTGAGCGCTTCGAAGTTCCCGAATCCGCCTTCGAGCGAGTGCTGCCGGGTGCAGCCGGCGCCGCAGCCGCGGCGGCCGCCGTCCCGGCCGCCCCACCTGCGGAGAGCTGGACTCCCGCGATGCCCGCGCCGGCGGGCGAGGATTGGGGCTTCGACGAGGCTCAGCCCGGCGCCGCCGAGCCAGGCGCAGCCGGCGAAGAGGCCGGCGACGATGCCAAGCCCGCCAAGGTCCCGTGGTGGAAGCGTGAGATCGGTGGCGGCAAGAAGAAGCGCGGCGACTCCGATCCCGAGCTTGCCGAGGCCGCTGTGGCGGCGGCCGCCGGGGCCGTGGCGCTCGACGAGCCCGCACCAGGCGCCGAAACCGACGCCGAACCCGAGCAACCCGGCGAGTCGAAGCCTGGCTTCTTCAAGCGGCTGTTCGGCGGCGGCGGCGCCAAGGCCGCGGACGACGCGCCCGAGACGATCGAGGACGACGCGGAACCGGCCGTCCACGAACAGCCACCGGACGAGCCGCAGCCGCTGGCCGCAGCGCCCGTGCCGACGATCGTGGAACCCGAGCCGCCTGCGCTTGTGCCGGAGCCACCGGCGCCTGAGCCCGAACCCTTGCCGGCACCGCCTGCTCCGGAACCCACAGCGCCCGCGCCCGAACCACCGGCGCCCGAGCCCGAGCCGCCCGCCCCAGCACCCGAGCCCGAGCCGCCCGCCCCGGCACCCGAGCCCGAACCGCCCGCCCCGGTACCCGAGCCACCGGCCCCGGAGCCCGATCCGGAACCGGTCGCGGTCGAGCCGGAACCCGCGCCGCCCGCCCCCGAGGCCGCTCTGGAGCCGGCGCCCGAGCCCGAGGCCGCGGAGGAGAAGCCGAAGCCGAAGCGCAAGCGCTCGAGTGGCAGCCGCAAGGTGCCGAAGGAGGCACTGGCCGCGAGCGAGCCCGAACCGTCCGTCCCCGAGCCAGCTCCCGAGCCCGAAGCGGCCGCGCCCGAACCGGAGCCCGCACCCGAGCCGCCGGCGCCGGAGCCCACTCCCGAGCCCGATCCTGAGCCGCCAGCGCCCGAGCCAACCCCCGAGCCCGAGGCCGCGGCGCCAACCCCAGAGCCCGAGCCAGAGCCGGCCGAGGAGAAGCCGAAGCCAAAGCGCAAGCGCTCGAGCGGGAGCCGCAAGGTGCCGAAGGAGGCCCTAGCCGCAGCCGCAGGGGACGCGGCCTCCGCGGACAGCCCGCCGAAGGTCGGGGATGCCGTTGCGCTCAGGGTCGCCGGTGGCAAGTACGACGTCGGTGCCCGTGGGACGGTTGTGGACGTCTTCTCGGCTGGAGTCATCGTCGAGCTGAGCGATCCCGAGGGCCGCACCGAGCGGCTCGACCTCCCGTTCGAGGCAGTCGGCCCGGCTGACGCGTGAGGTTCGAGCGCCTCGCGCGCGGCCACGTCGTGGCCGCTGTCGCTGCGCTCGTCCTGCTGCTGGTGATGGCGATGGATTGGTACGGCAGCCACGAGGCGGATGCTGCGCACCAGGTGGGCAGCTCGGTCAACACGAGTGGCGCACAGGCCGGCGAGGCGGGTCGCGAGCTCAAGCAGGACGCCGAGACCGTCATCGCCCGCGACGAGAAGAACGCGTGGCAGGAGAGCGGCACCCTCGATCGTGTCCTGCTGGCGATGTTGCTTCTCTCGGTGCTGCTGCCGCTTGGAGCCGCCGTTCAGCGGGCCGCCGGGCGCAGGTCGCAGCCGCCGTTCACGCCCAGCGCCCTCGCCGCGACCACGGCCGCCATCACGGCACTGCTCGTGGCCTACCGAATCCTGAACCAGCCGGGCGACGATGCGAGGACGACCGTGAAGATCGGTGCGCCTCTCGGCCTGCTGGCGCTTGCGGTCATCGGTCTGGGCGCGGCGCAGGCCTTCCAGGGCGAGGCCGACTGGATCCAGATGCGCAGAGCAGCTGCCCCGACGACCAGTCCGGAGACACCGCCCGACGAGCCCACCGAGCCCGCCGAGCCGACCGACGAGGGCTGATCGGGCCCTTCAGGCCAGCGTCGCCGCCAGCCCGCGCGCGATCCGGCGGGCGGTCGCGATGATCGTGATCATCGGATTGACCCCAAGCGCCGTCGGGAGCAGCGAGGCGTCAGCCACATAGAGGCCCGGCAGCTCGTGAAGCTCGCCGTGCAGATCGACGGCGCGCCCGAGCGCGGCCGTGCCCATGGGGTGGAACGCCTCCAACCGCAACCGTGACGGCTTCAGGCCGCTCTCGAGCTCACGCTCGTGGCCGGCTCCGATCGCGCTAAGGCCGGCCACCTGCGGGAACACCTCACGGGCGCCGGCCGCGAACAGAAGCGAGGCCGCCCGGGCGATGCCGAAGCCGAGCCGCTCCGCGTCGCTCGCAGTCAGCCGGTAGCCCAGCCTCGCGGCGCCGGCGCGCAGTCGCACCCGGCCACTCGAGCGATCCGTCAGATGCACGCCGATCACTGCGAGCCGGCCGATGTCGGCCACCCGTCGCTCGAACGCGTCGCCGATCCCTGGCAACCAGTGCGCGCCGAAGGGCAGCGGCGTGAACGTGGCCTCGAGGAAGACGCCCCGCGAGCGCCACTCGTCCACGTGCCAGCTCTGCATGACGCCGTCCCAGCCGCGGATCTCCTCGTCGAAGCGCGCGCCCACCCAGCAGGCCGGCTGCACGTGGAGGTTGTGACCCACCGCACCGCCGACTCCGTGGCGCAGCAGCAGCTCGGGCGTGCCGACGGCGCCGGCCGCGAGCACAACTGCGCGCGCGTGGACTGCGTGCCCCGCTGCGGTGTCGACCCCGACGGCGCGACCCCCACGGGTGCGGATACCGGTCACGCGAACGCCGGCTCGAATGCGCGCCCCGGCCGCGACTGCGCGGGGGAGCTCCGAGACGTGCATCGCCTGCTTGGCGTCGATCGCACAGCCCATCGGGCAGGTGCCGCAGCGGACAACGGCGCCGGCGTTCCGCCGCGCGGGACGGCTGGCTGCCCCCAGCGCTTCGGCACCGCGCCTGCACGCGGCCGCGTTGGCACCGCGTGCCGCGGGCACCAGTTCAGTCACCGCCAGGTCCTGCTCGATCGCGTCGAACTCGTCCTCGAGCTCGGGTGCCCACGCGATGCCGTGCTCGGAGCGCCAGCTGGAGAGCACATCCGGCGGCGTCCGCACGCAGGTGCCGGAGTTGATGACCGTGGTCCCGCCGACACAACGCCCGAGCGGCAGCGGGATCGCGGGGCGGCCTTCGAGCACGGTCAGCCCGCCGTCGCGATAGAGGGTGGACAGCGCGGCGAGGGGATCGGTGCTGTAGGTCGAGGCGTCATGGAGGTCGCCGTCCTCGAGCACGATCACGTCGAGCCCAGCCTCGGCAAGCACCCGTGCGGCGGTCGCGCCGCCGGCGCCCGAGCCGACCACCACCACGTCGCAGCTCTCGTCCTCGCTGGCGGGCACGAGGTCGGCCGCGCGCAGCGGCGGCACGCCGGTGCTCGGGCGCTCCGCCCCCGGCGCGAGCTCGCAGCGCGGGTCGATGTCGAGCGCGGCCTGCACGCGCACGTCGCGCGCCCAGCCAAACGACACGAGCGCCTTCAGCAGCAGGACGAGGTCGCGCCCGAGCGGGTGCTCACTCAGGCGCTCGAGTCGCCGCGTGCGCGCGGGAAGGTCGAGGCGCGAGAACGGGCGTGGCAGCGACAGCCACTCGACAGCCCGCAGAGCGATGAGCACCACCAGACGCTGCCTCCGCGGCACCCCGGCGAGAAACCGCGAGACAGCCGCCGCAGCGTCAACCCCGGCCGGCCCGGCGCCCGGAAGCACGCGCCCAGGAATGATCGCCTCGGCGACCGCCGCAAGCGTGGCCCGGTCGCGGCGGCGAAGGCCGAGCAGGGGAGCGGGCGCCATGCCGCCAGCCTAGGTGCGACGTTCCCGGCAGCGGTCGCCGCGCGCGCGTTTCCGCGGAAACTCACCCAGCGCGGGGACACGGCGGTATTTTCGGGTGGCGGTTCCGGGTGGCGCTGCTTACCCGCGAGGGCTCGAGCGGCGTGGTTTGCGAGCACCGACCCTCCGCTGGGGCAGCCAAGAGGGATCGGTGCCCGCTCGCGAAGCCGCTCCTTGCTGGCGCCGTCGCTCCGCGCTCGCGGCGCTGCCCTTGGCCGCGAGATTGACGTTAAGCCGCATATATCGGCTCAACGTAAAACTCGCCGCCACCGAGATTGACGTTTACCGGCCTATAGGCGGTGAACGTAAAACTCGCGGCCTCGACTGTGACCTCGACCACGCTATACGTCGTTAACTTCACAGTCGCGGCCAGTGACCGCGTTCGCGGGGCGAAGCGGCCTGCGCTAGAGCGCAAGCGCTAGTCCAGCCACCCCTTGGCCGAGGCAGTTTCCAAACCGCGGCGACGGGATGGCCGGCGGCAGAGATGGGCCGGCGGCAGAGCTGGGCCGGCGGCAGAGCTGGGCCGGCGGCAGAGCTGGGCCGGCGGCAGAGCTGGGCCGGTGGCAGAGCGAGGCGATCGGAGAGCGGGCGAGCAAGTGCCGAAGCTGGCGAGCGAACGCCAGACCGGACGGAGCCAATCCACCCCCTAACCTGCGCAATCCCATGATCGGACGCGAACAGGTACTCCACGTGGCCAGGCTTGCGCGCCTTCGGCTGTCCGACGACGAGATCGAGCGCATGTCCTCGGAGCTGTCGGGGATCCTTGGTCACATCGAGAAGATCGAGGAACTCGACCTCGACGGGGTGGAGCCCACGAGCCACGTCGTGGCGCTCGAGAACGTGCTCAGGCCCGACGAGCCGCGCCCGAGCTGGCCGCGCGAGCGCGTGCTGGAGGCGGCGCCGGACGCGGGTGACGGGGGCTTCCGAGTACCGAGTCCGGGCGGATGAGCGAGCTCCTCGCCCTCACCGCCGCACAGGCGGCGGAGCGCATCCGTGCCGGCGAGCTGTCCTCCGACGAGCTGTTCGAGGCCTATCGCGAGCGCGCTGCCGCCGATGAGCTGAACGCCTTCCTGTGGGTGGCCGACGGCCCCGACGAGGCCGCCGACACGAGCGGCCCGCTCGCCGGGGTGCCGCTGGCGGTGAAGGACCTGTTCTGCGTCGAGGGCGTGCCGAGCATGGCCGCCTCGCGCATCCTCGATGGCTACCGGCCGCCGTACACGAGCACCGCCGTGGCCAATCTGCGCGCAGCGGGCGCCGCGGTGCTCGGCAAGACCAACATGGACGAGTTCGCGATGGGCTCGTCGAACGAGAACTCGGGCTACGGCCCGGTGCTCAACCCATGGGACCGTGAGCGCGTGCCCGGCGGCTCCTCCGGCGGCAGCGCCGCGGCGGTGGCCGCCGGCCTCGCTCCCTGGGCGATCGGCACCGACACCGGCGGGTCGATACGCCAGCCGGCGTCGCTGTGCGGGATCGTCGGGCTGAAGCCGACCTACGGCGCGGTCTCGCGCTACGGCATGATCGCGTTCGCCTCGTCGCTGGACCAGGCCGGCCCGCTCACGCGCGACGTCACCGACGCCGCGCTGCTCCTGCGCCACATGGCCGGCCGCGACAGCTGCGACTCGACCTCGATCGGCTACCCCGAGCCGATCGAACTGCCGACCGCCGAGCGCCTCGACGGCCTGGTCTTCGGCGTGCCTCCGGAGCTCTCCGGGGACGGCATCGAGCCGGGCGTGCGTGAGGTCTTCGAGGCCAATCTTCAGACGATCGAGAACCTGGGCGGCCGCCTGGAGGAGGTCTCGCTGCCTCACTCGCCCCACGGCATCTCCGCCTACTACGTGATCGCCCCCGCCGAGGCCAGCGCCAACCTGGCGCGCTACGACGGCGTTCGCTTCGGCCATCGCGCCGCCGCCTACGAAGGCCTGACCGAGCTGTACGAGGCCACCCGCGCCGACGGCTTCGGCGCGGAGGTGAAGCGGCGCATCATGCTCGGCACCTTCGCGCTGTCGTCGGGCTACTACGACGCCTACTACGGCGGTGCGCAGAAGGTCCGGACGAAGATCTCCGACGACTTCAAGGCCGCCTTCCAGACGGTCGACCTGATCGTGACCCCGACCTCGCCGAGCGTTGCCTTCCCCCTGGGCGCGAAGACCGACGACCCGCTCGCGATGTACATGAATGACTACTGCACCGTGCCGATGCCGCTCGCGGGCATCCCCGCGATCTCGATCCCGAGTGGCAAGTCGGAAGGCCTCCCGGTCGGCCTCCAGCTCGCCGGCCGGGCGTTCTCGGAGAACAAGATCCTCGACGCCTCGCACGCGCTCGAGCAGGCGCTCGGCTTCGAGGGAATCCCGGTGGGCGCATGACCACCTACGAGCCCGTCATCGGCCTGGAGATCCACGTGCAGCTGAAGACGCGCACGAAGATGTTCTGCGGCTGCGCGCTGTCGTTCGGCGACGACCCGAATGTGCACACCTGCCCGATCTGCCTCGGGCACCCGGGCACCCTGCCCGTGACGAACGCCGAGGCGGTGCACTTCGGGCTGATGATCGCCATCGCGCTCGGCTGCGAGATCGCGCCGCGCTCGATCTTCCACCGCAAGAACTACTTCTATCCCGACCTGCCCAAGGGCTACCAGATCTCGCAGTACGACATCCCGCTCGGCACGAACGGGCAGCTTGGCGAGGTGCGCATCCACCGCGTGCACCTGGAGGAGGACGCCGCCAAGCTCGTCCACGCCTCGAGCTCGGGCCGCATCCACGGTGCCGAGGCAAGCGTGGTCGACTTCAACCGCGGCGGCACGCCGCTGGTCGAGATCGTGACCGAGCCGGACATCCACTCGCCGCAGCAGGCGGAGGACTGGCTGAGGCTGCTGCGCGCCACGCTGCGCCAGACCGGCGTCTCCGACGTGAACATGGACGAGGGCTCGCTGCGCGCCGACGGCAACGTCTCGATCAGGCCGGTCGGCGAGACCACGCTCGGCACCAAGACCGAACTGAAGAACATGAACTCGTTCCGCTTCCTGCGCCGCGGCCTCGACGCCGAGATCGCCCGCCAGGGTGGCGTGCTGGCCGGCGGCAAGACGGTGGACCAGGAGACACTGCACTTCGACCCGGTGTCAGGCGACTTGTCAACCCTGAGGTCGAAGGAAGAAGCCCACGACTACCGCTACTTCCCCGAGCCGGACCTGGTCCCGCTGGCGCCCACCGAGGTCATGCTCGAGCGCGCCCGCGGCGCCCTGCCAGAGCTGCCGCTGGAGCGCTCGGCGCGACTCGAGTCGGAGCTTGGAGTGCCAGCCGAGCAGGCACGCCAGTTCGCCTACAACGCCGAGCTGGGCGACTTCTTCGAGGCCGCGCTGGCCGCCGACTCCGCCGATGCGCGCACGCTGGCCAACTGGGTTGCCAACGACGTCGTCGCCCAGATCGGCGACCAGCCCCCGGAGCAGACGAAGCTCGAGCCGGCCGCGCTGGCGCGGCTCGTGGGCATGGTCACGGGTGGCGAGGTGGCGGCAAGCGCCGCCAAGGAGGTCCTTGGCGTGCTGGTGGCACAGGGAGGCGACCCGGCCGCGATCGTCGCGGAGCGCGGCCTGGCCAAGGCAGGCAGCGACGAGCTCGAGGGGATAGTCGTCCAGGCGATGGCGGACAACGCCGATGCCGTCGAGCAGATCCGCGCCGGCAACGACAAGGCCATCGGCGCGATCGTGGGCGCCGTCATGCGGGCGACGAAGGGCCGCGCGGACGGCGGCGAGGTGCAGCGGATCATCCGCGCGCGCATATCCGCGTAGTCGCCCGCGTGTCGGGTACGCATGAAGCATGTCCTCTATATCGCTGGAGCTACAGGCGAACGTGCACGCCCCGACGCGCGCACGGGCGGCGGTACGCGACGCAATGGCAGAGCTGTCCGTGGCGGAGGACGAGCGCTGGCGGACGGAGCTGATCGTGACCGAGCTGGTCAGCAACGCGGTCCGTCACGGGCCGGGGGGCCAGGTGCTGCTGGCGCTCGAGGCCGGACGCCGCGGGGTGCGCGGCGAAGTGCACGATGCGGGGCCGGGGATCCACCACGACGAGCTCGAGCGTCGCAGAGCCACCGAGGAAGGCGGCCGAGGCCTGTTCCTGGTCGACGCGCTGAGCGACAGCTGGGGTCTGGAGGCCGATTCGAGCGGGGTTTGGTTCGAAGTCGGCCCGCACCAGTGACAATTGGTCCAGGCAAACGATTTCGGAGGTCCCGATGTCCCGCTTGGTGAGGATGGATTCGACCGGCCACTCGCAGCTCGCGGAGTGGGCTGGAGCAGGCGCAGGCTACGAGGACGCGGTTGCCGCGTTCCGCGCCGAGCTCGACAAGGGCATGATCGGCGTCTGGGACCACGGCGACGGCACCGCGACACACGTGCGCGAGCTGCCACAGGATGCCGAGCTCGTGATCCTGCGTCGCCCGATCGCCGGGGGCTAGCCGCTTGGCATGTGCCGCACTTCCCGAGCTGGCAGCAGCTCCGTGGCGCACAACGGTCGGCCCGGAGCGGCTGCGCCGCCTCGGCCGCATCTGGACGCTGTGGACCGTCGGCGGGACGATCCCGTTCCTGGCCGCCGGCGTTGTGCTGGTCTGGCTCCAGCCGCTGGCCGCACCGGTCGCGATCGCAAGCTTCGCTCACGCATGGGTCATCCCGGAGCTCCAGGCATTCCGCGGAGCGAGCGTGCTGCGCCGCAAGGGCGAGCGCCACCCCGGCGCAGAACCCGTGGCACAGGGCTTCCTCGGAGACCTGCTGAACCACGACGCGCGCGAGCTCCAGCGCACGACCGGGCTGGCACTCGAGCGCGGCTCGCTCGGCACCTGGCTGGTGGGCGAGGCCGGTGCGATCCTGTTCCCGGCCGGCCGCCGGCGAGTGCACTGCTTCTGTGTGACCGCCACGGACAAGTCGCTGCCGCCGTCGGATCGCATCGCGCACCTGCTGCTGGCGCTGCGCAGCGACGAGATTGGCTTCGCGACGATCGCGAACCACGCCTTCTCGGGCGCCCCCTGGCGCGTACGCCGCCGCCTCCCGGCAGAGATGCGCCCCGCATTCGCGCGCGCGCTCGCCGAGGCCTGACCCGTGGCCTGGCGCGTGGTCATCGCCGGCGGCGGCTTCGGCGGCCTCTATGCCGCGCGCAGGCTGGAGCGGCTGCTGCCGAGCCACAGCGCGCAGGTCACGCTCGTGGCAGACGCCAACTTCATGCTCTACACCCCGCTGCTGCCCGGCGCCGCATCGGGCACGCTCGAGCCGCGGCACGTGGTGGTGCCGCTGCGCGAGGAGCTCGACTCGACCGACATCCGCCTAGGCCGCGTGACCGGGGCAGATCCGCAGGCGCGCCTGCTCGACTACACGACTCCCGACGGGCGCGAGGAGTCGGTCGAGTACGACCAGCTCGTGGTGGCGCTCGGCTCCGTGTCGCGCGTGCTGCCCATCCCGGGCCTGGCGGAGAACGGGATCGGCTTCAAGACGATCTCGGAGGCGATCGCGCTGCGCAATCGCGCGCTGGTCAACCTCGAGATCGCCGAGACGCTCGACACGCCCGAGGAGCGCCGCCCCTGGCTCACGTTCGTGTTCGTCGGCGCCGGCTACGCGGGGCTCGAGGGCATCGCCGAGCTTCAGGACTACATCGCCGACGTGATCGAGCGCTACCCGCGCTGCCGCCTCGACGGCACGCGCTGGATCCTGGTCGAGGCGGGCGATCGGATCATGCCCGAGATCCACCCGCGCCTTGCCGGGTTCGCCGGCAGCGAGCTGCGCGGGCGCGGCATCGACATCAGGACCTCGACCACGCTCGAGTCCGTCACCGAGGACACGGCCACGCTCTCGGGCGGCGAGCGGATCCCGTGCCGCATGCTCGCCTGGACCGCCGGTGTGCGCCCGGCGCCGGTCGTGGCCGAGCTGGGCCTGCCGCTTGGCGAGCAGGGCCGGATCGTGACCGACGAGTACCTACGCGTGCCCGGCTTCGACGGTGTCTGGGCGATCGGCGACGCCGCCGCGGTGCCCGATCCGGCCACCGGCGGCAAGCGCCCGTGCCCGCCGACCGCACAGCATGCGCTGCGCCAGGGCCGGCTCGCAGCCGCCAACGTGGCCGCCGCGCTAGCCCAGGGCAAGCCGCGCAAGTTCACCTACAAGACGCTCGGCGTGTTCGTCGACATGGGCCGCCACCAGGCCGTCGCCGAGATGCTGCGCGTGCGCATCCGCGGCTTTCCGGCGTGGTTCGCCGCCCGCACCTACCACCTCGCCCTGATGCCCGGCGTCACCCGCCGCCTGCGGCTCGTGGCCGACTGGACGGTGGCGTTGTTCTTCAGGCGCAGCTCGCCGGAGCTCGGCCAGCTCGGCCATCCGCCGTCGCTCGACTCGGAATAGTCTGCGCCGCGGTGGCGGACGACGACGTTTCACTGCGCGAGGGCTCACAACGGGACCTCCAGGCAACCTTCGCGCTGTCGGACCACACGATGTTCCGCCTGGCCGTGGACCAGGGCTACACCGACGACGTCGGGCGCACCGATGACGACGTCGCCGAATCGTGGGGGCGCTACCGGAGCCTGGTCGAGTTCCTCGACGCGCAGCCCGATCGCCGCTATGTGATCGCCGAGAACGGGCGTGGGCCAGTCGCGTTCGCGCGCGTCGTGCGCTTCGGGGCTATGGAGCAGCTGACCGACCTGATGGTCAGCCCGGCTCACCAGGGCTCGGGCGTGGGGCGGAGGCTTCTCGAGGAGATCTGGCCCGGCGATCCGAGCCCCTCGCTCGGCCGCATCGTCGTCGCGACCGGAGCACCGCGCGACCTCAGCCTCTACACCGAGTTCGGCGTGATGCCGGTGGCCGGCCACTGGCACATGCGCCAGGAGACGCCCGCCTATCTGGAGCGGCGCTCGTACGAGACCGACGCGACCGAGGCCGGCACCGTCGTGGTCCTCACGGTCGAGCGCGCGGTGGCCGAGTGGAAGCGCCTCGAGCCCGAGGCGATCGCCCACGAGCGGCCGGGACTGCACGAGTTCTTCGGTCGCGACCGCGCCTGCCTGGCAACGGTCGACGGGGACGGAACGCCGAAGGCGCTCTGCTGGGTGTCGACCGACGGCGACATCGGGCCTGCGATCGGCGTCACGCCCGCGGCAGTGATCCCGGTGATGCTCGCCGCCCTCGACCGCGTGGCCAAGACGCAGGGGCCGACCTGGCTCTCGGTCTATGCCAGCACCACCTCGTGGCACCTGCTGCACCGCCTGCGGCTGCTCGGATTCAGGGTCTACTGGCCGAGTTGGGTCATGTGCTCGGTGCCGCTGCCCGGGCTCGACCGGTACGTGCCCACCAGGCCGCCATTCGTGTTGTAGCGAGGGCGTACTCTTGATGCATGCGAGCAGCTGCTGGAGACCTCGGCCGGCGCATGCTGGCCATCCTGGTTCTGCTCGTCGCTGCCTGGGTCCTGTTCAAGATCGTGATCGGGGTCGTCACGGCCATCGCCACCACGATCGTCGTAGTGCTCGCCATCGTCGCGATCATCTGGGCGATCCGGATCCTCTGAGGCCCCGCGATGGCGGGAATGGGCTATGTCTTCATCTGTTTCTGCTGTGGCCTGTCCGCGGCCTTCATCGGCCGCCACAAGGGCAGCTCGTTCTGGCTGTGGTTCGTCATCGGCGCCGTGTTGCCGCTGCTCGGCACGCTTGCCGCGCTGCTCTGGCGCTACGAGGACGACGAGGTCTACCGCGAGTGCGACGAGTGTGGCCACGTGATTCCGCTGTACCAGCAGGTCTGCAACCACTGCGGCGCCGACCAGGAGTGGCCCGCCGAACTCGACTCCGAAGACACCGAGGAGGTGCCTCAGGCGGCGGGCTAGCATTGCCGCCGGACTCGTCATGCGCGCTGTTGACGCAATCATCGAATGCTTGAAGGCCGAAGGGGTCGATGCCATGTTCGGCATCCCCGGAGGCGCCAACCTGCCCACTTACGACGCGATCTACGACGGCGGGATCAAGCACATCCACTGCCGCCACGAGCAGGGCGCGGGCCACGCCGCCGAGGGCTACGCGAAGGCCTCGGGCAAGGTCGGGGTCGCGCTGGGAACGTCCGGGCCGGGCGCCACGAACCTGGTCACGGCGATCGCCGACGCCATCATGGACTCGGTTGCCACCGTGTTCATCACGGGCCAGGTGCGCACGGACCTGCTCGGCACCGATGGCTTCCAGGAGGCCGACATCACCGGCATCACGCTGCCGATCGTCAAGCATTCGCTCCAGATCCAGGATCCGCGTGAGATCCCCGAGGCCATCCACTCGGCCTTCCACATCGCGCGTACCGGTCGGCCCGGACCCGTCCTGATCGACATCCCGCAGGACCTCTCGCGCGCCGACATCAACTACGAGCCCGTCGACGGTGTGCGCCTGCCCGGCTACCAGCCGACCACCGAGGGCAACACGAAGCAGATCCGCCTGGCTGCAAAGGCGCTTGCCAACGCGCGCCTGCCGGTCATGTACACGGGCGGCGGCGTCATCCTGGGCGATGCGGCGAAGGAGCTGCGCGAGTTCGTCGCCGCCGATCGCTTCCCGGTCACCTCCACCGTCAATGGCCTGGGTGCCTATCCCGCCGACGGCGAGCGCTGGCTCGGCATGCTCGGCATGCACGGCACGCGCGCGGCCAACTACGCGATGGACGAGGCCGACCTCATCTGCGCGATCGGCGCGCGCTTCGACGACCGCGTCACGGGCAAGCTGAAGGAGTTCGCCCCGCGCGCCAAGTTCATCCACATCGACATCGACCCGGCGGAGATCTCCAAGAACGTCCCCGCCCACATCCCGATCGTGGGCGACGCCAAGAAGATCCTGCCGAAGCTGGCGCGCGAGTATCGCGCGCTGGAGCCCGACGGCTCGCGGCTCGACGGCTGGCTCCAGCGGATCGAGGGCTGGCAGGAGAAGTTCCCGCTCACCTACGACGATCCCGGCGACGGCGAGATAAAGCCGCAGTACATGATCGAGGCGATGGCCGAGGTGGCTCCCGAGGCGATCATCACCTCGGACGTCGGCCAGCACCAGATGTGGGCTGCGCAGCGCTTCCCGTTCACGCGGCCGCGCCAGTGGCTCAACTCGGGCGGCCTCGGCACGATGGGCTTCGGCCTGCCGTCGGCCATCGGCGCGAAGGTGGCCTGCCCCGACCAGGACGTCATCTGCCTGGCCGGCGACGGCTCGCTCGTCATGACCTGCCAGGAGCTGGCGACCGCGGTCGCGCACGACATTCCCGTCAAGGTCTTCCTGATGAACAACGGCGTCTACGGAATGGTCCGCCAGTGGCAGGAGCTGTTCTGGGACGGTCGCTACTCATCGATCGACATGGGCGGGACCCCGGACTGGGTCAAGCTCGCCGACGCATTCGGCGCGACCGGCCTGCGTGTGACCCAGAAGGACGAGGTCACCGACGCGTTCAAGACGGCGCTCGAGACCGACGGCCCCGTGCTGGTGGACGTCCAGGTCACGCGCGAGGAGAACTGCTACCCGATGATCCCGGCTGGCAATGCGGCCCGGGACATGGTGGGCTAGGGCCATGGGCGAGCCGGGCACAGCCGAAGTCCTCAACCTCGCGGACCTGGAAGCGGTCTCGGGCCTGCGCACCGGGCGCAAGCACGTGCTCTCGATCCTGGTCGAGAACAAGCCGGGTGTGCTGGCACGCGTGTCGGGGCTGTTCGCCCGCCGCGGCTTCAACATCGAGACGCTGGCGGTCGGCCCGACCGACGACCCGACGACCTCGCGCATCACGCTGACGGTCGACGGCGCGGCACACCCGATCGACCAGGTCACCAAGCAGCTCCACAAGCTCGTCAACGTGCTGAAGATCCGCGATCTCGAGCCCGAGGAGATGGTGGCCCGCGAGCTCGCGCTGTTCAAGCTCTCGGCCGACGCCGACACACGCGCGCAGATCCTGGAGTACGCCCAGATCTTCCGCGGCAACGTGGTTGACGTCGACAAGCGCTCGGTCACCGTCGAGGTGACGGGCTCCGACGACAAGATCGAGGCGTTCGAGCGGATGGTCCGCCCGTTCGGCCTGATCGAGATGGTCCGCACTGGTGAGATCGCTGTCGCGCGCGGGCGCGGCGCGACCTGATCGGGACCCTCACCGAGCTCGAAGGGCGGATTGCCGCCGCCGCGGCTCCCGCGCGGCCCGCGATCGCATCGCTCACCTGGGAGGTCGACGCCGCTCTGGACGTGAGCGCGGCGGTGTTCGCCGCGCGCCGGCCGGGGGATTCGTGGTTCTGCTTCGAGCAGCCCGACCGCGACGGTTACGCGCTCGCCGGACTCGGCGCGGCTGCGCGCATCGAGGCCGATGGTCCCGATCGCTTCCGCGACACGGCGCGCCGCTGCCGCGAGCTCGCGCGCGATGCGGAGTGCGGCGACGACCTGATCGGGCTGCCGCCGGGGGCCGGGCCGGTCTTCTGCGGCGGCTTCGCGTTCGCCGACGCCGGTGGGCGCTCGGCCACGTGGTCGTCGTTCGCTCCCGCGCAGCTGGTGCTGCCCGAGCTGTCGCTGGTGCGGCGAGCGGGCCGCGCGTGGATCACCCTTTGCGCCCTTAGCGGCGAGGACGACGTGATGGAGCGCCTCGAGACGCGGCTGGCTTCGCTGGAGCCTGCCGCGATGCCGCTGCTCGACCCGAGCCCCGTGCAGCCGGCGCGCGTGTCTGGCGCCGCGCCGCCCGAGCACTACGAGGGGGCCGTCGCGCGCGCCGTGGAGCTGATCGGCCGCGGTGAGGTCGAGAAGGTCGTGCTTGCGCGCGAGGTGCACGTCCACGCGGGCCAGCCATACGACCCGGGCGCGGTGTTCGGCGTGCTGCGCGAGGTGTTCCCGTCGTGCTTCACCTACTGCGTCGGAACCCCAGAGGCCGCGTTCGTCGGTGCCTCACCCGAGCTCCTCGTGCGCCGCGACGGCGCCCGTGCGCAGACTGTGGCGCTGGCCGGCACCACGCGCCGCTCGGCTGACCCGTCGGTGGACGACCACCTGGGTGAGCAGCTGCTTCACAGCTCCAAGAACCGCGGCGAGCAGGCGATCGTCACGCGCCGGATCGAGCGCACGCTCGACCCGGTGTCAGTCTGGGTCGCCGCGGGGGAGGAGCCGGTGCTCGTCAAGGTGCAGAACGTCCAGCACCTCGCGACGCCGATCCGGGCCCAGCTGCGCGAGCCTGTCGCGGCGGTCGAGCTGGCGGGCCGCCTGCATCCCACGCCCGCCGTCGGCGGCGAGCCACGCGAGCGCGCGCTGCGGCTGATCCCGGAGCTGGAGGGCCTCGACCGCGGCTGGTACGCGGGGCCCGTGGGCTGGACAGACCTTGCCGAGGACGGTGAGTTCTGCGTGGCCCTGCGCGGCGGGTTGCTGCGCGGGGCGAGCGCGCACCTGTACGCCGGCTGCGGCATCGTGCGCGACTCGGATCCGGCGGCAGAGCTCGCCGAGACGGAGATCAAGCTCCAGACGATGCTGCCGCTGTTGACCTAGAGGCTCGCTGCCGCCCAGCCGCCGCCGCGCTCTCCGCCTGCCGCGCTCTCCGCCGCCGTGCGCTGGCGCTGCGCCGCGCAAACTGCCTCGGCCAAGGGGTGGCTGGACTGGCGCCTGCGCCCGTCCGCATGCGGCGCGGCTCCCGCTTGGACCCCTTTTGTTCCTTGGGGACTCAAGCCGGTCGCCGCCGCGTCGCGGACGGCCCGCGGCGAGCACGCTTCGCCCGGCGAAGCCGTGCGACATAAACCACCGCATAGGTGGTCTATGTCGCACAGCCGACCCAAAAGGACCGCCCCGCGACCCTCCCACCCGCCACATCAGCCACCCCTTGGCCGAGGTAGTTTGCGTCGCGAGCGCCAGCGCGGGCTTGCGGAGACCACCGACGAGCGCGGCCCGCGGAGACCGCACCGGGTCTCCGAGACAACCCGTCAGCCGAAGCGCTCGTCCAGCGCCGCCACGATGCGCGCCGCCAGCTCGCGGTGCCGGGCGAGGCTCGTCGCGCGGTCGGTCCGGAACTCCACCAGGGTGCCGGGTTCCAGGCGCTCGCGCACCTCCGTCGCGCTCGCCGCAACGCGGTGCTCGAGCCCGCCGAGGGCAGCCACCGTCGCCAGGTCCACGTCCACCGGCGTCGCGATGTGTTCCTCGTACGCGGCCGGGTCGGCCTGCTCGGCCACCGGCAGGAAGTCGAAGATGCCGCCGCCGCCGTTGTTCACGCACAGGATCGCCAGCTCTGCGCCCGCCCGGCGAGCACTCACCAGCCCGCCGATGTCGTGCAGCAGGGCGAGCTCGCCGATCACGAGGTAAACCGGGCCCCCGACGGCGATCGCGGCGCCGGCAGCCGATGACACCACACCGTCGATCCCGTTGGCGCCGCGGTTGGACAGGATCCGCAGCGGCCGCTCGGTGCGCGGGAAGTAGGACTCGATGTCGCGGATCGGCAGCGACGAGCTGACCCAGATCACGTCAGCCAGCTCGGCCAGCACGTTGTAGGCCAGCGGCTCGAACGGCTCCTCGGCCCCCGCGAGCTCGGCCGCCACCAGCGCATCGGCGCCGCGCCAGCGGTCGAGCCACGGACGTTCTGGCCCGCCGCTAGCGCCGGGCAGCAGCGCGTACAGCGAATCGGCATCGAGCGGCCAGATCGACTCGGCGCTCCGTGTGGGATCGTGCCAGTCGAGGTGCGGGTCGACGATCGCCTGGCGGCAGCCCTCGAGCCAGGCGCGCAGCGGCTTCGACGTGGGCATCTCCCCGACGCGCACCACGAGGTCGGGGCGCTCGGCGGCGAACCGCTCGCTGCGCACGAGCAGGTCGTAGTGCGCGATCACGGGGTCGACCTCCATCGGCGGCCAGCCGCGGGCGCCGGAGGTTGGCTCCGCGAGCACGGGCCAGCCGCGCGTGACACCGAGCTGGATGGCTGCGGCCGTGAACTGCGGGTCGCCGCCGCCGCAGACCACGAGGCCGCGCTCGGCTTCGGACAGCAGCTCGGTGAACTCGTTCTCGGGGGCCGGCTGCGATCCGCCCTCCACGAAACCGAGGTCCGTCCACGGCCGCCCGTCGTCGCGCCCCTCCCAGTCGGCGGCGTCGAGCCCGTCCTCCGCACGCGGGGCGAGCGGCTCGCGCAGCGGCCAGTTGAGGTGCACGGGCCCGGGCCGGCCGCCCGTGGCGACGGCCGCGGCGCGGCAGCCGAGCTGGCGGTGGTGGATCGCCGAGGGGCGGCCTGAGGGGAGGCTGCCAACCTCGGCGAACCACTTGACAAACGATCCGTAGAGCTTGATCTGGTCGATCGCCTGCCCGGCGCCGACCTCGCGCAGCTCCGGCGGCCGATCCGCCGTGAGCACGATCAGCGGGATGCGCGCCTCGTGTGCCTCGACCACGGCCGGCAGCAGGTTCGCCGCCGCCGTGCCGGACGTGACGGTGATGGCCACCGGGATCTCCCCGCCGATCTCCTTGGCGATGCCCAGTGCTACGAATCCGGCCGAGCGCTCGTCAAGCACGGAGACGGCCTGGATGTCCGGATGAGCCGCCAGCGTCAGCGCAATCGGCGCGTTGCGAGAGCCCGGGCAAGTCACTGCATGGGACATCCCGAAGCGGGCCAGTTCGTCGACGAAGGCCTGAATCGGCGCGAAGGTGCTGTTGACCGGGATCATCTGCGTGTGCCGGAAGTCGTCTTCCTACCGGGATTCATGCAGCATGCGGACGCCTGGTCCCCGATCGCTGCTGCGGTCGGCGAACGCTACCCGGTGCGCGTGGTCGATTTCGCGACCTGGACGTTCGAGGAGCGGCTCGGCGAGATCGAGGCGATTGTGGGAGCTGACTCCGTGCTCGTCGGCTACTCAATGGGCGGCCGGCTGGCGCTCCACGCCGCGCTCCGGTTCCCGCTCGCCGGGCTCGTCGTACTCGGTGCCTCGGCGGGCATCGAGGATGCCGGCGAGCGACAGCAACGGCGGGCGGCCGACGAGGAGCTGGCGGGGTGGATCGAAACGCACTCGATCGACGAGGTGGTCGCGCGCTGGGAGCGCAATCCGGTATTCGCCTCGCAGTCGCCGGCGCTCGTCGCCGTCCAGCGCCCGGGACGGCTGCGGCACGAGCCGGCGCAGCTCGCGCAGCTGCTGCGGAGCGCGGGGCAGGGGACGCTCGATCCGATCTGGGACGAACTGGGGGCGCTCGACGCACCGCTGCTCGCGTTGGCCGGTGAGAGGGACGCCCCCTACGTCGCGGCCGCGCGGCGGCTGGCAGCCGCGGTCCCGAGGGGGACTGCGGCGACCATCCCAGGGGCGGGGCACGCCGCGCACCTGGAGGCTCCGGACGCGGTCGCCGACGCGCTGACCACGCTCGCCGCCGCGCTCGGCCGCTAGCTCAACGTCAGCGCGATCTTCGTCCCCTTCGGCACCAGCGCGCCCGCCTTCTTCGACTGCTTCTTGACGCGCAGCTTCTTCAATGCCTTGCCGCGTGGCCGCTTGACCTTGCCGAGCGCGCAGCCGGCCTTCCGGAGCCTCTTCTTGGCTGCCGCCAGCGTCAGCCCCTTGAGCTTGGGGACACGACAGCGCGTGACCACCGTCGCCCCGGGCGTCGAGCCACCGCCGGACGTACCCGGCGAGTCCGAGCCGCCCGAGCCCGTCCCGGACGACCCGCCCGAGGATGACGACCCGCCGCCTGCGCCGGAGCCCTGCCCCGAGCCCTGGCCTGACGGCGGCGCCCCGGCGCCGGCCACGGTCGCGTGCGCCTGCGCGGTCTGCTGCTGGAGGTCCGTCACGGTGACTGTGGCGGTCAGGTCGCTGCCATTGGCGGGCATCGGATGGTTCACAACGACGCCGCTGGCCGAGGTCCCGTCCGAGAAGGCCCACTGGTAGGTGAGCTGGTCGCCCGGGTCCGGATCTGTCGATGCGGAGGCATCGAAGCCGACGCTCTTTCCCGGTCCAGCTGACGCGACCGAGGGCTGCACGCTGGCCGTCGGAGCGTGGGGCTGGAACTCGAACGCGCCGATGTCGGTCGTCGCAGTGCCATCCCCGTTGCCGTCGATGAAGCGCGACGCACCCGCGTAATCGGTGATCCCGCTGTCGAGCGGGTAGCCCGTGTCGATCGCGGGCGAGTCCGCCTGCAGCTGGTACGCACCGGCGACGTAGGAAGGAGCAGCGTCGATCACACCGGGCGAGTAGGTGCCGGTGCCGCCGACTCCGTTGTCACTGTGGCCGCCCTCGAGGTCCGAATACGTCACATTCACGTCCATCGAGCCCTGACGGCGCAGGGCGTGGTTGACCGGCCAGCCCGAGATGATGGTGTCGTCGAGATCGGCGGTCGAGGCGGCGTTCGGGGAGAGGTCCGCCCCATAGCCGGTAGCCGTAGGGGGCCCGGTGTAGTCGATGGTCAGATGGTCTCCGTTGAAGGACGCAGACGCGCTGAGCATCCCGACGCCGAATCCGCCGGCGCCCGTGACCTGGACGATGCTGTTGTCGGCCAACATGGTCCCGTTGGATGCACCGATGCCCTGGGTCGAGTCGGTGAACTTCGAGTCGGTCAGAGAGAGCGTCGAGCCGTTCAGCGCGAAGGCGCCGCTCGAAGCCGTGACGTCGACCTTCGTCAACTGGCTCGGCGTCCCGTTCGTCGACTCGATCGCGCGCGTGTTGGGGCCGGTGAGCACGAAGGTGGTCGAGGTCAGCGTCGAGTTGTCGATGAGCGCGCCGAGGAACGAGGTCGTCGAGGCGCCGCTGTCAGTGACCGAGACGCCGGTCACGTCCACGCCTGCGATGTCGAGCCCGTCGTTGTTGCAGTTGCCGGGCGTGTTGCAGTCCGGAACCACGATGCCGACGTTCTTGATCACCGAGCCGGTGTTCGTGTGGATGTGCAGGCCCTCGAACGCAGCCGACGTGGTCACCGCGGGGGTGTCGTTCTCGAGGATGGTCGAGCTCTTGCCGGCGCCGGAGATCGTGATCGTGTTGGCGCCGGAGCCCGAGTAGAAGAAGCCGAACGCGCGCTGATAGGTCCCGGCGCCGATGAGCACCGTGTCGGCCACGCCCGTGCTCGCGGCGGCGGCGTCGAGCGCGGTTTGGATCCCGGCTCCGGTAGGCGCCTCGCTGATGCCGCCCACGGGACAGCGCGACAGGTTGACGCAGTAGGTGGCAGCGGTCGCGTGCCCGGCAAAGAGGAGTGCCAGCGCGATACCGAGCCCGGTTGCGGTCCGGAGAGGAGAGCCCATGGTGATCCAACGTAACCCCGGAGAGACGGAATTGCTCTCGGTTCGTCCCTACGGGCTAGATCGCTCGGCCCACTCCTGCTGGACAAGATCGGCGAGGATCGCGTCGGCCACCTCGACGCCCAGGCCCGGCCCCGCGGGCACCACCATCCGCCCGTGCTCGGGTGGTGCCAGCGCATGCGCGATCGCGCCTGCGAACAGGCCGAGGGTTGCCAGGCCGCAGTGGAGTGCGATTCCCTCCGCGGACGCCAGCTGCAACGAAGCCGCGATTCCCCACGGCCCGTCGAGGGTGCTCGACACGTAGGGGTCGATGCCGGCCGCGCGCGCGGCCTCGATCGCCTCGCGCGCCGCGCTGAAGCCGCCCATCGGGGCGAGCTTGACCGCCACGACGTCGCACGCGCCCGCCGCCGCGGCGGCGCGCACGTCGTCGGCGCTCTGCACCGACTCGTCGGCAGCGATCGGGACGTCGCAACCCGCCCGGACGGCCGCCAGCTCCGCCAGCGTCGCGCATGGCTGCTCCACGAACTGGAGCCCATGCCCGGCCATCCGCTCGATGCTGCGCAGCGCCTCGTCCACGCTCCAGGCGCCGTTCGCGTCCACGCGCAGCAGCGCGTCAGGCCCGATTGCATCGCGCACGGCGGCCACGCGTGCCTCGTCGTCGGCCAGCCCGACCTTGAGCTTGAAGCACTCGAAGCCGTCGGCGCGGGCCGTGGCGGCCGCCGTCGCGACGCTCTCGGGCGTGGCGCCCGCGAGCGTGAAGTTCACGGCCACGCTCGTCGCACGCAGCTCGGCCAGCGGCGAGCCGGTCTTGCATCCTTCCAGGTCCAGGAAGGCCATCTCGTCGGCGGCGTGCACCTGCGGGTAGGCGGTCGGAGTGATGTGCTCGCGCAGCACGCGCGCCACCTCGGCGATCGGCACGCCGTCGTAGGGCTCGAAGGGGGCGGCCTCGCCGAAGCCGACGGCACCGGCGCGCTCCACGCGGATGACGATCAGGTCACGGGCGCTGACAGTGCCAGCGGACGTGACGAACGGCTCCCGAAACGGAATCGAGAGCCACAGCACCCTGCGGCTCACGACGCGAGCAGGCCGATCGAAAGCAGCAGCGAGAAGCTCGCCAGCAGCATGCCCGTCTTCGCGAGTGCCTGGTTGAGCGACGGGCCGTCGGTGCGCTCGCGCACCACGCGCACGAGCGGCAGCGCCAGCGGCAGCGACAGCAGGCCGAGCAGCACCAGCGGCGAGATGCCACGCCCGGCGACGGCCACCACGGGCAGCGCGAGATGGGCGAGCACGAGGCATCCCACGAACAGCCCGCGCGCTCGGTCGCGACCCAGCCGGACGGCGAGCGTCTTCTTACCGGCGCGGCGATCGGTGTCGGCGTCGCGGATGTTGTTCACGAGCAGGATCGCCGCGGCCAGCAGCCCGACCGGCACCGACAGCGCGAACGCCTCCCAGCGCAGGTGCTCGGTCTGCACGAAGTAGGAGCCGACCACAGCGACGACGCCGAAGAACAGGAACACGAAGACCTCGCCGAGGCCCTCGTAGCCGTAAGGGCGCGGCCCGCCGGTGTAGAGCACGCCGGCAAGGATCGACGCGGCGCCGACCAGCAGCAGCTGCCAGCCCGCGAGCACGATCAGGTACACGCCCGCAAGGACGGCGATCCCGAACGCCACGTAGGTGCCGATCAACACCGTCCGCGGCGGCATCAGTCCGCCGGCCGTCACGCGCACCGGGCCGAGGCGGTCCTCGGTGTCTGCGCCGCGGCGGGCGTCCGAGTAGTCGTTCGAGAGGTTCGTGCCGATCTGGATGAAGATCGAGCCGACCAGCGCGCACGCGAAGGCGAAGCCGCGAAACGTGCCCTCGCCGATCGCAAGCGACGTGCCGACGAGCACGGGCGCCACAGCCGCGGGCAGCGTGCGCGGACGCGCGGCGACCAGCCACAACTTCAGCGGGATCAAGGGCGGAGCCCGGTCGTGGAGGGCGTAGCCCGGTCTCGGTTGTTCAAGGCCGACGCGGGAACTTGTCGAACTCGGGGCGCCGCTTCTCGCGGTAGGCGTTGCGCCCTTCCTGCGCCTCCTCGGATCCGTAGAAGAGGAGGTTCGTGTCGTGGGCGAGCTGCTGGATGCCGGCCAGGCCGTCCTCGTCGGCGTTGAAGCTCACCTTGACCAGGCGCAGGGCGAAGGGGGAGAGCGCGAGCATGTCGCGGCACCACTTGACCGTCTCCTCCTCGAGCTCCTCGAGCGGCACGACCGCGTTGACGAGACCCATCTCGTAGGCGCGCTGAGCGTCGTACTGGCGACAGAGGAGCCAGATCTCCTTGGCGCGCTTCTGCCCGATCTGGCGCGCGAGGACCGACGCGCCGAAGCCGCCGTCCCAGGAGCCCACACGCGGCCCCGTCTGTCCGAAGCGCGCGTTGTCGGCGGCGATGGTGAGGTCGCAGATCACGTGCAGGACGTGGCCGCCGCCCACGGCGTAGCCGGCCACCATCGCGACCACGGGCTTGGGCGTGCGCCGGATCTGCACGTGCAGGTCGGTCACGTGGAAGCGGCCGACGCCGGTGGACTCCTGCACGTAGCCCTGGTCGCCGCGCACGCGCTGGTCGCCGCCCGAGCAGAACGCGAGCGGCCCCTCGCCGGTCAGGATGATCACGCCGACCCCGGTGTCCTCGCGGGCGCGGTTGAACGCGTCGGACAGCTCGATCACCGTCTCCGGGCGGAACGCGTTGCGCACCTCCGGGCGGTCGATCGTGATCTTCGCGATGCCCTCGGCGAGCTCGTAGCGGATGTCCTCATAGTCCGCGCCCGGCTGCCAATCGGCCGCGCTGCGGATGGTTCGCTCGTCGGTCGCCATGCCGTCCATACGATAAGCCGCTTGGACCTGTGGCTCGATGTGGCGGCGCGCGAGGCGCCGGAGCGCGCGGCGGTGAACGGGCTGTCATACGGCGAGCTCGCAGCGCAGGCGCAGGCCTGGGCCGAAGAGCTGCTCACCAAAGGCGTCGGTCCGGGCGACCGCGTGGCGACGACGCTCACGGGCGTCGATTTCGCCCGTCTCCTGGGGGCGCTCCCCCGCATCGGAGCCGTCCTGGTCCCGATCAATCCACGCCTCACGCAACCCGAGCGCGCTGCGATTCTGGCCTCCGCGCGCCCGGCGCTGGTCCTTGACGACCCGTTCGAAGCGCACGGGATCGATGCAGACGACACCGTGTCTCGCGAACAGCGATCGCGCGCCGAGCCGGACGAGGTCTTCGCCCTCCTCCACACCTCGGGGACTACCGGGGCTGCGAAGCCGGTCGAGCTGACCTACGGCAACTTCCACGCGAGCGCGGTCGCGAACGCGGCCAACCTGGGCGTCCGCCCCGACGATCGCTGGCTCTGCTGCATGCCGCTGTTCCACGTCGGCGGCCTGTCGATCCTCACGCGGAGCGCGATCAACCAGACCGAGGCGGTGGTCCACGAGGGCTTCGACACCGAGCGCGTGCTCGAAGCTCTGACGAACGAGCGGATCACGCTGGTGAGCCTCGTGCCGACCCAGCTGCGCCGCCTGCTCGAGGCCGGGCTCGAGCCCACGCCAGACCTGCGCGCGGTGCTGCTCGGCGGCGGGCCGATCTCGCGCGACCTCCTGGCGACCGACCTGCCCGTGATCCCCACCTACGGCCTGACCGAGACCTGCTCGCAGGTGTGGACGGGCAAGCCGCTGCCGGGCGCGGAGATCGCCAACGGGCCGGGCGGCGAGCTCCTGGTGCGCGGCCCGATGGTGGCCCCCGACTCGATCGCCGACGACGGCTGGCTGCACACGGGCGACCGGGGCCACATCGAGCCTGACGGGGGCCTCAGCGTGGAGGGCCGGATCGCGGACACGATCATCAGCGGAGGCGAGAACGTGGCGGCGGCGGAGGTCGAGGAAGCCCTCACCAGCCACCCTGACGTCGACGACGCCGCGGTGGTCGGGCGACCCGATCCGGAGTGGGGCCAGGCGGTGGTCGCATACGTCGTCGTGGGCGACGGCGGCGCTCCTGATCTCGACCAGCACCTGCGCGCCCGCCTGGCCGGCTACAAGGTTCCGAAGCGGATCGAGCGCATCGGCGCCGTCCCGCGCAACGCTGCCGGAAAGATCCTCCGCGGGCAACTCCCCGAATAGAGTCAGCGCGCATGGAGCTAGCCGGGATGATCTACGACGACGACGCCGACCTCTCGCTGCTGGATGGCAAGACCGTTGCCATCCTCGGCTACGGATCGCAGGGCCACGCGCACGCGCTGAACCTGCACGACTCGGGCGTGAAGGTGATCGTCGGGCTGCGCCCCGACTCGGCCAGCGCTGACAAGGCGAAGGCCGACGGGCTCGAGGTGGAATCGGTCGCAGACGCCGCCAGCAAGGGCGACGTCGTGATGGTGCTGCTGCCCGACGAGAAGCAGGCGGAGATCTGGGAGTCCGACATCAAGGACGGGATCGCACCGGGGAACCTGCTGCTGTTCGCGCACGGCTTCGCCATCCACTTCGACCAGATCGACCCCGGCCCAGAGGTCGACGTCGCGATGGTGGCGCCGAAGGGCCCGGGCCACCTGGTGCGCCGCCAGTACACCGAGGGCGCCGGCGTTCCCGGACTGGTCGCCGTCCACCAGGACGCCAGCGGCCACGCCCGCGAGCTGGCCCTGGCTTACGCCCGCGGCATCGGCTGCACGCGCGGCGGCGTGATCGAGACCACCTTCAAGGACGAGACCGAGACCGACCTCTTCGGTGAGCAGTCAGTGCTGTGCGGCGGCGTGACCGAGCTGGTCCGCGCGGGCTACGAGACGCTGGTCGACGCCGGCTACGACCCACGCCTTGCGTACTTCGAGTGCCTGCACGAGCTCAAGCTGATCGTGGACCTGATGTACGAGAAGGGCATCACCGGCATGCGCTACTCGATCTCGAACACCGCCGAGTACGGCGACCTCACGCGCGGCAAGCGCGTGATCGGCGAGCCCACGCGCGAGGCGATGAAGCAGATCCTGTCCGAGATCCAGTCAGGCGAGTTCGCCCGGGAGTGGATCGCGGAGAACCGTGCCGGACAGGAGAACTTCCAGCGCATGCGCGAGGAGGGCCAGCACCACCAGGTCGAGACCGTCGGCAAGGAGCTGCGCTCGTCCATGGACTGGATCGACACGGAGTTCTGACCCGGTGGAGCTGTTCGTTGTCGAGGGGCCGGACGCAGGGCGCTCGTTCGCGCTCGGAGCGCAGTCGGTGGTCGGCCGCGACCCGACCGCCGCGGTTCACCTGAGCGACGAGGAGGTCTCGCGCCGTCACGCGATCATCAGCGTGGGGGAAGGGCAGGCCACGATCGAGGACCTTGGCTCGGTCAACGGCACGCATCTGGACGGCCGGCCCGTCGAGGGCGAGGCGCCGATCGCCGCCGGCGCCCACATCAAGGTCGGTCAGAGCGTGCTCGAGCTGCGTGAGCTCGGCGGTCCCGAGGACCCCGACAACCTGCCGCCGACCAAGACGTCGCTCGACACGTTCTAGCTGGGCAGAGGGACGACGGTGTTGTCGTCCGGCGAGTCCGGCGGCCCGGCCGCGTTCTCGACCAGCGTCATGAACTCCGTCGCCGACTGGGGGCGATCGGCCGGGTCCTTCTCGAGCCCCTTCAGCAGCGCGTCGCCGACCGGTCGCGGCAGGTCTGCGCGCCGGTCTGACGGGTGCGGCGGCGCGTCCTGGAGGTGCGCCCACATGATTCGCATGCCCTGCTTGTCCGCGAACGGCGGCGCGCCCGTGAGCAGCTCGTAGAGCATGCAGCCGAGGGCATAGACGTCGGTTGCCGAGGTCACATCCTCGCCGCGGATCTGCTCCGGCGCCATGTAGTCCATCGACCCGAGCGCCTGTCCCGGCCGCGTGAGCACCGTGCCCTCGTGCCCGTGGTCCTTCGCCAGCCCGAAATCGGCGATGTAGGGGATGCCGCGCTCGTCGATCAGGATGTTCCCCGGCTTGAGGTCGCGGTGGATCAGCCCGTTCTCGTGCAGCACGTCAAGCCCGCCGGCCACCTGCTTGAAGATCCCGATCACCTGATAGAGGTCGAACGCGCCCCAGCGCTCGAGGCGATCCTCCAGCGAGCCGCCGGATATGAAGCGCTGAGCGGCCCAGGGCAGGCCCTCGAAGTCGCCCGTGTCGATCACTTCGACCACGTTCGGGTGCTGGATCCGCTGGGCGATCTCGGCCTCGCGCCGGAAACGCTTCAGGAAGACGGCGTCGGCAGCCATCTCCTCCTTGACGGTCTTGACCGCTACGGCCTTGCCGTCACGGCCCACGGCCTTGTACACGCGGCCCATTCCGCCCTCGCCGAGCTCGGACTCGATCGTGTAGTCCCCAACCGTGTCGCCAACTACAGGTTCCGCCACGGGCCGAGGCTAACATCGCTCGCTCCCATGCCGACGCCCCAAACCGCCACCGAGCTCGTCATTCCAGAGGAGCTGAGGCCCGCCGACGGGCGTTTTGGCGCCGGCCCGTCGAAGGTCCGGCCCGAGCAGATCGAGCATCTGGCCGCGCGTGCCCGCGACGTGCTCGGCACCTCCCATCGCCAGGCGCCCGTGCGCGGCGTCGTGGGGCATGTGCGTGAGGGCCTGCGCGAGCTGTTCGCGCTCCCGGACGGCTACGAGGTCGCGCTCGGCAACGGCGGCACGACCGTCTTCTGGGATGCGCTCGCGTTCGGGATGGTCCGCGAGCGCGCGCTCCACCTGACCTACGGCGAGTTCTCCTCCAAGTTCGCGAAGGTGACCGAGGGCGCGCCCTTCCTGGCCGACCCCGTGGTGGTCGAGGCCGAGCCCGGCGATGCCCCGCAGCCGCGCGCCGAGCCCGGCACGGACGTGGTCGCGTGGGCACAGAACGAGACTTCGACCGGCGTGATGGTGCCCGTAACGCGCCCGGATGGCGACGCCCTGGTGCTGATCGATGCGACCTCGGCCGCCGGCGGGCTGCCCGTCGACATCGCCGACGCCGACGCCTACTACTTCGCACCGCAGAAGTCGTTCGCATCCGACGGCGGCCTCTGGCTGGCGCTGCTCAGCCCGGCGGCGGTGGAGCGCGTCGAGCAGATCGCCGCCTCGGGTCGCTGGATCCCCGAGTCGATCTCGATCGCGGTCGCGCTCGAGAACTCGCGCAAGGACCAGACCTACAACACGCCCGCGCTGGCGACCCTGCTGCTGCTGGAGGACCAGATCGACTGGATGCTCGCCAACGGCGGACTCGACTGGTGCGTCGCGCGCACGCTCGACTCGTCGCAGCGCCTGTACGGCTGGGCCGAGCGGACCTCGTACACGCAGCCGTTCGTGGCGGACCCGGCCAAGCGCTCGCAGGTGATTGGCACGATCGACTTCGACGACGACGTGGACGCCGCAGCCGTCGCAGCAACGCTGCGCGCGAACGGGATCGTCGACGTCGAGCCGTACCGCAAGCTCGGCCGCAATCAGCTGCGCATCGCCATGTTCCCCGCGATCGAGCCGGACGACGTCGAAGCGCTCACGTCGTGCATCGACTGGGTCGCGGAACGCCAGTCATGACGAAGGTCCTGGTTGCCGAAAAGGTCGGCGCGAGCGGCATCGACCTGCTGCGCGAGCACTTCGAGGTCGACACGGCCTTCGACCAGGACGACTTCGACCTGCCCGGGCGGATCGCCGACTACGACGGGATCCTGATCCGCTCAGCCACGCAGATGGACGCCAACCTGATCGCTGCCGGCACGAAGCTGCGGGTGATCGGGCGCGCGGGCGTCGGCGTCGACAACGTGGACGTGCCGGCCGCCACCAAGCGCGGCATCGTCGTGGCGAACGCGCCGCAGTCGAACGTCGTCACCGCCGCCGAGCACACGATGGGCATGGTCCTGGCCCTGGCGCGCAACATCCCTCAGGCGCACATGGCGCTGGTCGGCGGCGAGTGGGCGCGGTCCCGCTATTCGGGCATCGAGCTGATGGACAAGACCCTCGGCATCCTCGGCTTCGGCCGCATCGGCCAGCTCGTGGCCGAGCGCGCCCGCAGCTTCGGCATGCGCGTGGTGGCCTACGACCCGTTCGTCAGCGCCGAGCGCTACCGCGAGCTGGGCGTCGAGAAGGCCGAGACCTCCGACGACATCTACCGCGAGGCCGACTTCCTCACCCTCCATCTGCCGAAGACTCCCGAGACCGAAGGCTGGCTCGACGCCGCCGCGCTCGCCAAGTGCAAGGACGGCGTGCGCGTGGTCAACGTGGCCCGCGGCCCGCTGATCGTCGACGAGGACCTCCAGGCCGCACTCGAGTCGGGCAAGGTCGGCGGGGCGGCGCTCGACGTCTTCCGCGCCGAGCCAATCACCGATCACCCGCTGTTCTCGCTTCCGAACGTGGTCGTGACCCCGCACCTGGGCGCGTCGACCACCGAGGCCAACGACCGCGCCGGCTTCCAGGCCGCGGAGCAGATCGTTGCCGCGCTCGACGGCGGCAGCGTCACGAGTGCGGTCAACGCGCCGTCGGTCAAGGCCGAGGACCTCGAGGTGCTCGGGCCGTTCATGCCGCTGGCGCGCAGCCTCGGCCGCCTGGCCGTGGTGCTGGCCGGTGGGTCGTCGGTCGACAGCGTCGAGGTGGAGCACCTCGGCGGCGTGGCCGAGCGCGACACGCGCCCGCTCACCACCGAGGTGCTGCTCGGCGTGCTGGCCGGGCACACCGAGGAGGAGGCGAACGCCGTCAACGCGCCGCTTCTGGCCGAGGAACGCGGCATCGAGGTCGCGGAGACGCGCAACCCGCACGCCCGTGACTTCACCGACCTGCTGCGCGTGACCGTGGTCTCTGGCGAGCGCCGCACGCGCGTGGTCGGCACGGTGCTCGGCCACAAGAACCGCCCGCACCTGCTGGAGGCCTGGGGCCAGCGCTTCAACCTCCAGCTCGAGCCGCACGCCGCCTTCTTCAGGTACCGCGACGTGCCCGGCATGATCGGGCGCGTGGGCACGGCGTTCGGCAACGCGGGCGTGAACATCGCCTCGGCTGCCGTCGGCTATGCGCCAGAGGGCGGCGAGGAGGACTGCGCCGTCATGGTCGTCACCAGTGGCGAGCCGGTTCCGCAGGCACTGCTCGACGAACTCCTGGCCCAGCCCGAGTTCGTCGACGGACGCGCTGTCACGTTTTAGAGAAAAGCCAGTCAGATGGGTGACGTTCGTCTACCCTCAGCTCTCCCCCTCGACCTAGGAGTCCCATGCGCCGTTCCTCATCGTTGTTCCTCTCGCTGGCCCTTGCGCTGATTGCGCTGACCGTTGCCGCAGGCATCGCGATCGGCGCCGCCGGCCGTACCACGGCAATCCTCAGCCCCAGCGGTGCGGACGCTGCGAGTGACCACGTCACCTTCAGCCAGGACGGCCGCGACGTGAAGTACGTGGCCTACGACAGCAGCGCGACGAACATCGTCGCCGGCGACACGAACGCCCACAAGGACGTCTTCGTGCTCACACGCTCGAAGCCGGGTACATCGGCCAACTTCAACGGCACGACGACGATGGCCAGCGTGATCCCGGGCGGCGGCCCGGCCAACGGCGACAGCCAGAAGCCGAGCATGAGCGCTGGCCCATGCGTCGTGTTCGAGTCGACTGCAACGAACCTGGACAAGCGCGACAACAACCCCGACTCCGACATCTTCCTGCGCAACCTCGCCAAGAAGACGACCGCGCTGGTGAGCGTCGGCCTTGCCAACGCCACCGACGCATCGATCGACTCCAAGTGCACCGTCGTCGCGTTCGCGGCGAACGGCGCCGTCTACGTCCGTGACCTGACGAAGGGCTCGACCCTGAAGATCGCGGCGGGATCGAACCCGGACATGCAGAACAACGGCAAGGGTGTTGCCTACGTCCGCGGTGGCCACATCTACGACCAGCAGTTCGTGCGTAAGTTCCGTGCCGGCAACCACTACGTGAAGCTCGGCCGGGAGATCCTGGTCGACAAGAACTCGCGCGGCCAGAAGGGCAACGGCACGAGCGCCAACCCAGTGGCCGACGACAACGGCTATTACGTGGCCTTCGAGTCGACCGCGACCAACCTCTGCCAGCCCGCCGCTTGCGCAGGCATCGGTGGCGGCTCGGGGCGCTTCTCGGGCGACAGCCAGGTGTACCGCCGCACGATCAACCCGAAGAAGGCGCCGAGCCACGACTTCATGCAGGTGGTGAGCTACGCCCAGGGCTGCTCGGCATCGAGCCCGAAGAGCAAGCAGGTCAACCAGCTGGGTGACGGCCCGAGCAACAACCCGTCGATGACGGGCGCGGGCGAGAACATCGTGTTCGACTCGCAGGCCGACAACCTCTACGAGCCCGGCCGCAGCCTGTCGACAGCCGACCCGAACGGGCGCACCGTGCGCGACATCTACTACTGGAACTTCCCGCGCGGGCGCAAGTGCGGGAACATCTCGCGCGAGAGCCGCGATGACAATTCCAGCCTCAAGGGCGAGCCGCTCAACGGCGACAGCTCGAACCCGGCCGCATCCAACCGGGCGAACTTCATCGGCTTCACGTCGACCGAGACGGGATCGTTCGGCGAGTCGAACGGCCGCACGATCGCCGATGTGTTCATCCGCTTCCTCGGCGGCGAGTAGGACTCCGGCGGGATAGGGTGGCGGCGTGCGCGCCGCCGTCCTACCTCGCAACGGAAACCCAGACGTCTTCGAGATCCAGGACCGGCCCGAGCCCTCGCTCGGGCCGGGCCGGGTCCAGATCCGCGTCCACGCGGCGGGGGTCAACTTCGCCGACCTGATGGCGCGCCAGGGGCTCTACCCGGACGCTCCCGACCTGCCCGCGGTGCTTGGCTATGAGGTCGCCGGGGAGGTCGAGCAGGTGGGGGAGGGTGTCGACTCGGTCAAGGTCGGCGAGCGCGTGATGGCCGCCTGCCGCTTCGGCGGCTACGCGGAACTCGTCTCCGCGCGCGAGCGCGACGTGCTGCCGCTGCCCGAGGACTGGAGCTATGAGGAGGGCGCCGCGCTGCCGGTGGTCTACGGCACCGCGTATGCCGCGCTCGTCGCGTTCGGCAACCTCCGCGGCGGTGAGCGGCTGCTGGTGCAGGCCGCGGCGGGCGGTGTCGGCATCGCCGCGACCCAGATCGGCAAGCTGCTCGGCGCCGAGATCTACGGGACCGCCTCGGCGAGCAAGCACGACCGCATCCGCGAGTTCGGCGTCCAGCATCCAATCGACTACCGGGACAAGGACTTCGCCACCGAGGTGCGGCGGATCGCGGGCGAGGACTGCCCGATCGACCTGACTGTGGACGGCATCGGCGCCGCCAGCTGGAAGGCGGGCTACGGGCTGCTGCGGGCGGGCGGGCGGCTCGTGATGATCGGCGCCTCGTCGTTCGTCACCGGCGAGAAGCGCAACCTGCCGCGGGCGGCGATCAACTTCACGAAGGTGCCTCGCTTCAACCCGATCAAGATGGCCTCCGAGTCGCGCGCGGTGATCGGGCTCAACATGCTGCGGCTCTGGGACGCGCGCGGCAGCCTCGACGACTTCACCGAGCCGCTGTCGCAGTGGATCGACCAAGGGCTGCTGCGACCGGTCGTGTCCGAGGCATTCCCGCTCGAGCGCGTTGCCGACGCGCACCGCTACGTGGGCGAGCGCAAGAACGTCGGCAAGGTCGTCCTGACGTTGTAGTCTGGCGCCTGTAGATGCGTTTCTCACTCGGCCTTTCGCTTCTCCTGCTCCTCCCCCCTCGGGGGGAGTGATGCGTGGCGGCCGCTAAGCCGCAAGCCCACAGGAGACAGAGGAACCGCAAGCCAGGAGAGGCCCTAGATGAGAGACGACGCAAACCGAGTACGGATCTTCGACACGACGCTGCGCGACGGCGAGCAGTCGCCGGGCATCGCGCTCAACAGGTCGGAGAAGGTCGAGATCGCGCTTCAGCTCGCGCGGCTCGGCGTCGACATCATCGAGGCCGGCTTCCCGATCACCTCGCCGGGCGACTTCCAGGCGGTCGAGGCGATCGCGCGCGAGGTCGAGGGCCCGGTCATCTGCGGGCTCGCCCGCACCGCGGTGGCCGACATCGACGCCGCCTGGAACGCCATCCGCGACTCCGAGCGCCCGCGCATCCACACGTTCATCGCCACCAGCGACATCCACATCGAGCGCAAGCTCCAGACCACGCGCGAGGACGTGAAGGGCCAGGCCCGCGCCGCGGTCGCGCACGCCCGCGAGCTCTGCGAGGACGTCGAGTTCTCACCCGAGGACGGCTCGCGCTCGGACGTGGAGTTCATGGCCGAGGTGATTCAGATCGCGATCGACGAGGGCGCCTCCACGATCAACGTCCCCGACACCGTGGGCTACACGATGCCGGACGAGTACGCGGCGATGTTCGGCCGCCTGTACGAGCTGGTTCCGGACCTGCGCGGCGTGACCCTGTCGGTCCACTGCCACAACGACCTCGGGCTGGCCGTGGCGAACTCGCTGGCCGGGCTTGCCGCCGGCTGCCGCCAGGTGGAGTGCGCGATCAACGGCATCGGTGAGCGCGCCGGCAACGCCTCGCTCGAGGAGATCGTGATGCTGCTGCACACGCGCGAGTCCTCGCTCGGGCTGTGGACAGGCGCGAACACCACCGAGATAGCGCGCACCTCGCGGATGGTGTCGCGCCTGACCGGCTACCAGGTGCAGCCGAACAAGGCGATCGTCGGCCGCAACGCGTTCGCGCACGAGGCCGGCATTCACCAGGACGGGGTGCTGAAGGACCGCACCACCTACGAGATCATGGACGCGACCACGATCGGGCTCGAGTCGAACTCGATCGTCCTGGGCAAGCACTCTGGCCGCCATGCCCTGCGCGACGCGCTCGAGCAGCTGGGCTTCCAGGTCGAGGGCGCGGCCCTGAACGTGGCCTTCAAGCGCTTCAAGGACCTGGCCGACAAGAAGAAGAAGGTCACCGCGCTCGACCTCGAGGCGATCGTCTCCGACGAGATGATGCGCGCCCCGACCGCCTTCGAGCTCGAGACCTTCGACATCGAAGCCTCGTCCGTCCGTGGCCCGCTCGCGCGCGTCGGAGTGCGGATGCCCGACGGTGAGCTGGCCGAGGGCAGCTTCACCGGCGACGGCCCGATCGACGCGTTCTTCAGCGCGCTCAACGCCGCCACGGGCTACGAGGCACGGCTGCGCGAGTACCACGTGAGCGCCGTCACCGGCGGGCGTGACGCTCTCGGCGAGGCGACGGTGCTGCTCGAGCTCGGTGGGGAGCTCGCGAGCGGCCAGGGCGTGTCGACGGACATCCTCGAGGCATCCGGCCGCGCGTATCTGCGCGCGCTCTCGAACGCACTCGCGGCAGCCGCGCGGGCCAGCGAGGCCGAGCCGGAGGCGGTCGCGGCGCCCACGCCGTAGGCATGGACCCGGCGGCGGCGTTCACCTGGATCGACGGCGAGCGGCTGATTCGCTACGGGCCCGGCGTGCTCGAGGAGGCCCCCGGCCTGCTTGCCGAGCGCGGCTTCGAGTCATTTGCCCTGCTGACGACGGAGCGCGCTGCCGGCGACGCCGCGGCGCTCGCAGCGGCCGCGGACGTGGTGCTGCACGTGCCGAGCGGGCCAGTCCCTGAAGCCGCCGCCGCGGTCCGCGACGGAGTGGGTGGCAGGCCGCTCGTCGCGCTCGGCGGTGGCCGCGTGGTCGACGCCGCCAAGGCGATCGGCGGCGCGGACGGGCTTCCGGTCGCCGCGCTTCCCACCACGCTCTCCGGAGCGGAGTTCACGGGCTTTCACCGCATGCCCGCCGGCGTCGAGGAGTTCACGCTCGTGCGCCCGTCGGTGGTCGTCTGTGACCCCGCGCTGATGGCGTCACAGCCCATGCCGGGGATCGCCGCAAGCGCGATGAACGCGATGGCTCACGCCGTCGAGGCGCTCTATTCCCCGCTGACCAACCCGGGCGCGGAGCTGTGTGGGCTCGCGTCCATCGGCCGGCTCGCGGACGCTCTTGGCCATGCAGAGCCCGACCGCAGCGGGCTGGCACTCGGCGCGCTGCTGGCCGGCTGGGCCACCGGGTCGGCCGGCTACGGGTTCATCCATGTGATCTGCCAGACGGTCGTCCGCGTGACCGGCGCGCCCCATGCGCAGACTTACGCGGTGATGCTCCCGCACGGGCTCGAGCTCGTCGTCGCGCGCGAGCCGGAGCTGGCCGAGCAACTGAACGCAGCGCTCGGCGGCCCGGCAGCCGACCGGGCCGCGGCGCTCGCAGAACGCAGCGGGGCAACCGCCCTGTCGGCGCTCGGGGTCGGCGCCGATCAGCTGCCGGAGATCGCCGCGGCGGCGGCAGAGCGCGCCGAAATCGACCGGATTCCCGGTCCGGCGCTGAGCTCAGACGAGCTCAGGCGCCTGCTCGGCGCCGCGCTCTGACCTGGGTCACTGGGCCGACTACCCCAGCGGGGTTTCACCCTCCACGAAATGGGCGGGGCAAAAATTTGCCCTTGCGAAGCACGCTGGGGGGACGGACTCTCGTTGTGGAGGCGCGGCGGACGCGCCCGATCACTACAGCCCGGCTTCCCGGCCGGCCCGCAGTCACGGAGGACTCAATGACGACGCGTTTCCCCCTCGCACGTCTACTCGCTCTGGTCGCGACAGCGATCGCATCGATGCTGGTGTTCAGCGCCGCTTCGGCGAGTGCCGGTACCCCGGACCCGGCGATCAGCGCGAGCTTCACCTCCTACTCGACGGTCGTCGGCCAGGACGACAGCGTGTCCTACCTCGTCACGGTGACCAACACGGGCAACCAGTCGTTCAGCGATCTGGAAGCAGACTTCACTCCGGACTGCGGCAACCAGACGGGCCCGGACACGTCCAGCGACGGCACGCCCGACTCGTTCGACCCGGGGGACACCTGGTCCTTCAGCTGCGACACCCAGCTGAACGGTTACGAGGGGACGGAGTACAGCGAGCACGTAGACGTGACCGCTTCGGGCGACGACGAGGACAGCGCCATGGACTCCGCCGACGCGACCACGCAGGTCGACCACCCGTCCTTCACTGCCAGCAAGGCGGCACCAGACGTCGACTACGTCAAGTCGGGCGACCCGGTCATCTGGACGATCACAGTCCAGAACACGGGTGACGCCACGATCGGCGTGTTCGTCAGTGACGGTTCGTGCGACGTGGACACCGCTTTTCTCGACCTCGACCCGGGCGAGTCGCACGACATCTACTGCCCCGGGCCCGCGCCGGATGACGGCTACAACTCCGCGTACGTCTCCGCGTACGACGAGGCGACCGGCGATCAGCTCGACGCCCAGCAACCCGATGCGTCCGTCAACGTCGTCCACCCCGACCTCAAGGTCGACAAGTCGGCCACCGAGGACAGCGTCACCGCCGGCGACACGATCCACTACACGGTCAAGCTCGACAACGACGGCGACATCCCGCTGTGGGTCGAGCCGAGCGACATGGGTTGCGACAACTCGACTGCTCCCGATGGCATCAACCTCGACGCGGACGAGGAGACCAGCTTCACGTGTGACCACACGACGACGGCGGAGGATCTCCCGAGCTACACGAACACCGCCTGCGCTGATGCATGGATCGACGAATCCGACTCGTCGGACTTCACGCCCCAGGGCGATCCGGATATCTCCCAGGTCTGCGACGACGCCACGACGACCGTGAACGCTGTGGACGACGGGGGCGGCGGCGACGATGACACGCCCACGCTCACGATCGACAAGCAGATCAGCGCGAGCGGCGATGCGGGCACGTACGCCGACGCCGACGATGAGAACTCGGCGCTCGTGGTCTACGCCCCGGCCACGCTCCACTACCAGACCACCGTCACGACCGGCGACAGCAGCATCCCGGTCCACGACGTGACCTTCTCCGATCCGGCCTGCGGTGACGACCTCACGCGCACGGGCGACACGAACGAGGACGATGTCCTCGACCCGGGCGAGAGCTGGGTCTACACCTGCACGCACGTGTGGTCGCCCGACGACGGCGCGCCGTACGAGAACACAGCCACGGTGTACGGCCAGAGCGACGTGAACGAGCAGACGGTCGACGTCGACCCGGTCTCGGACTCCGCGTGGGCCAGCATCGCGTCGCTGGATGTCTTCAAGTACGGCACGAGCACTGCGGTCAAGGGCGAGACGCTCTACTACACGGTCGGGGTCTCGAACAACGGCAGCGAGCCGCTCACCATCTCGGCCACGGACGAAGGCTGCAACGACTTCGAGACCGAGCCACGGAACATCGATCCTGACACCACCACGTACTTCTACTGCTCCAAGGACGACTACGACCAGAGCCAGGACAGCTACTCGAACACCGCCTGCGCGACGGGCACGATCGAGCAGGTCATCATCAAGGGCGAGGAGGGCCCGCCGCCGCCGCCGACGACCAGCGACTGCGACACCGTCGAGACCGCGCTCACCGCGTCTTCGCTTCACATCACGAAGACGGTCGACCTGACGACCGCAGACCCGTACGACGTCCTCCACTACACGATCACGGTCTCGAACGACGGGCCTGAGGGCTTCAACTACAGCGGCTATGTGAGCGACAACGGCTGCACCAACCTCGAGCAGAGCGGCCAAACCGCTCAGAGCAACAACTCCTTCTCACTCGACGCCGGCGAATCGCAGACCTACACGTGCACGCACGTGTTCAACCCGGGCTCCGGTGAAACCCACGACTCGAATCCGTACGTCAACGAGGCGTGTGCAGACGCATACGTCGGCCAGTCCGACCGCGAGCGCGTTCACACGGATGAGAAGAGCCCCGACGTCGAGGTCTGCGACAGCGCGTCGACGGCACTCGCCCAGCACACGGTGTCGGGCGTCGTCTTCGAGGACATGAACGCCGACGGCCAGCACCAGGACGGCGAGCCCGGGCTGCCCGGCTTCGTCATCTACGGCGACCTCAACAACAACGGCAAGCGCGACGAGGGCGAGCCGCAGACGACCAGCGGCTCCGATGGCGCGTGGTCGCTGCCGGTCGACCTCGGGACGACCGTCATCCGCGAGGAGTCGGCTGATCCGTTCACCTGCTCCTACCCGGCCGTCTGCGCCTACACCGTCAACCTGCCGCACAACTCGCCGCCGGCCCCCCCGTCGCGGGCCAAGGCCAGCGCCCACAAGGCGGCCGACCCGACCGGCAAGGACTTCGGCGACTGGCGCCCAGCCACGATCTCGGGCACCGTCGTCGACGACGCGAACGGCAACGGCGCCCGTGACTCGGGTGAGGGCGGCCTCGCCGGCGTGACCGTTTACGCCGACCTGAACGGCAACGGCCAGCCCGATACGGGCGAGCCGGCGGTCACAAGCGCCGCCGACGGCAGCTATGCGATCGGTGCGCTCAAGCCAGGCAGCTACACGGTTCGCCAGGTCACCCCGAGCGGGCGCAACTGCACCGCGCCGTCGGGTGACTGCTCGCACTCCGCGACGCTGCTCTCGAACGGATCGGCCACCGGTCGCGACTTCCTCGACGCACCGCCGCCGCAGCAGGTCGTGTTGCCCTCGCGCGTGACACCCGGCAGCGCCCGCCTCGCGGGTCGCACCGGCTGCGTCCGCGCGTCGAGCTTCCTCGCCCGCGTGCGCGGCAAGTCGATCGCGTCGCTGCGCTTCACGATCGACGGCAAGGTCGTGAAGTCGGTCAAGTTCGCCAAGGGAGCATCGAGCTACCGCTACCGGGTCGCCGTGTCGAAGCTGCGCTTCGGCCACCACCGCCTGGTGGTCAAGGCGAGCTTCACGAAGGCGAGCGGCACGAAGTCGAAGACGCTGCGCCTGAGCTTCCAGCGCTGCGGCACCCAGCTGGTTGCGCCGCAGTTCACCGGCTAGGGCTCAGGCACCACAAGCCGCAGGCACCGACCTCCTTGGGCAACCAGGGGGTCGGTGCTCGTTCTGGGGGCATCACTAGCTGCATACGGCTGTACGCGATAACATACGGCGCATGGTCGACGTGGGACCCAGGGTGAAGGCACTGCGCGAGGCGATGGGCCTGTCACTGCGCGACCTCGCGGAGCGCTCCCAGGTCTCCGCGCCGATGCTGTCGCAGGTCGAGCGCGGCGACACGAGCCCGACGCTCGCCGTCGCGGGCAAGATCGCCGCCGGCCTCGAGCTGTCGCTGTCACAGCTGCTGCGCCTGGACGAGAGCGGCTCCGTGTCGGTGGTCCGGGCCAACGGCCGCCTGCGCGGCGGCGGCACGCGCGGGCACGCCTACGAGGTCGTCACGCCAGGGCTTCCCGGCCAGCGTGCCGAGGTGTCGCTGCACGTGCTGAAGCCAGGCGCCGCCACGGGTGGCCCTGACGACCCGCCGATACACGAGCCCGGCGCGCGCGAGACGGCTGTCGTCACCGGCGGGCGCCTGCGCCTGGTCTGCGACGGCCAGGCCTACGACCTCGGCGAGGGCGACAGCGTGACCTTCGACGCCGACCTGCCGCACCACTTCGAAAACCCCGACGGCAGCGAGGCGCGGTTCTTCGCCGTGGTCGCCGCCGGCCTCAGAAGGAGTTAGCGCCCGATGCCCAAGACCATGTTCGACAAGATCTGGGAGGCCCACGAGGTGGCGCCCGGGCTGCTCTACATCGACCTGCACCTGGTCCACGAGGTCACCTCGCCGCAGGCCTTCGACGGCCTGCGCCTGGCGGGGCGCACGGTGCGCCGCACCGACCGCACGCTGGCCACGGCCGACCACAACACGCCCACCGACGGCACGCCCACCGCGGCGCTCATCAAGGACCAGCTGAGCCGCGTCCAGGTGGAGACGCTGGAGCGCAACTGCGCCGAGTTCGGCGTGCCGATCTACAGCCTTGGCTCAGACCGCCAGGGCATCGTCCACGTGATCGGCCCGGAGCTCGGCGTCACCCAGCCCGGGATGACCATCGTCTGCGGCGACTCGCACACGGCCACGCACGGGGCCTTCGGCGCGCTCGCGTTCGGCATCGGCACCAGCGAGGTCGAGCACGTGCTGGCCACCCAGACCATGGTCCAGAACAAGCCGAAGTCGATGCGGATCCTCTACGAGGGCGACCTGGGCCCCGGCGTCACGCCCAAGGACCTGATCCTGGGCACGATCGGCCAGATGGGCGTTGACGGAGCGGTCGGCCACGTGGTCGAGTTCGCCGGCGCGCCGATCGAGGCGACGGGCATGGAGGGCCGCATGACGATCTGCAACATGACGATCGAGGGCGGCGGCCGCGCCGGAATGGTCGCGCCCGACGAGAAGACGTTCGCCTGGCTGGAGGAGCGCGGCGTCGAGATCGATCCGGCCTGGCGCGAGCTGGGCACCGACGAAGGAGCGAGCTTCGACCGCGAGGTCGTCGTCGATGCTGCTGCGCTCGATCCACAGGTCACGTGGGGGACCTCGCCCGAGATGGTGGTGGGCGTGACGGCGACGGTGCCCGAGCCCCAGGGCCCGGGCCACGTGCGCGCGCTGGAGTACATGGCGCTGACGCCCGGCACCGCGATGACCGACATCGCGCTCGACCGCGTCTTCATCGGCTCCTGTACCAACAGCCGCATCGGCGACCTGCGCGCCGCCGCCTCGATGCTGGGCGACCACAAGGTGGCTGACGGCGTGACCGCAATGGTGGTGCCGGGCTCGCAGCAGGTGAAGGCACAGGCAGAGGCCGAGGGCCTGCACGAAGTCTTCCGCGCCGCCGGCTTCGACTGGCGCGAGGCGGGCTGCTCGATGTGCCTGGGCATGAACCCGGACGTGGCCGCGCCCGGCGAGCGCGTGGCATCGACGTCGAACCGCAACTTCGAGGGGCGTCAGGGCCGCGGAGCCCGCAGCCACCTCGTGAGCCCGCAGATGGCCGCCGCGGCCGCTGTGGCCGGCCACTTCGTCGACATCCGCGACTGGAGCTAGAGCAATGGACCCGATAACCGTCGTCGAGGGCGCCGTCACCGACCTGCCGCGTGATGACGTCGACACCGACCAGATCATCCCGGCGCGCTACATGAAGCGCGTGGAGCGGACGGGCTTCGGCGAGTTCTGCTTCCACGAGTGGCGCCAGAACGGCCTCGAGCTGCCGGCCAACCCGATCCTCGTGGCCGGCGACAACTTCGGCTGCGGGTCGAGCCGTGAGCACGCGCCGTGGGCGCTGCTCGACTACGGCTTCAGCGTGATCATCTCGCCGCGCTTCGCCGACATCTTCCGCAACAACTGCACGAAGAACGGAATGCTGCCGATCGAGCTGGCACCAGAGCAGTGCCGGGAGATCGCCGCCCGCGGCAAGGCACGCGTCGACCTGGATGCGCAGACCGTCGACGAGTTCAGCTTCGAGATCGACCCCGAGGTCAAGCACCGCCTGCTGAACGGCCTCGACGACGTGTCGATGACGCTCCAGCAGGAGGACCGGATCAGCGCCTACGAGCAGGAGCGTGAGCGGGTCGGCCCGGTCACGACCACGCTGTGAACGAGTGGAACGCGAACACCTACGAGAAGGTCAACACGCCCCAGCAGGTCTGGGCCCGCGGAATCATCGAGCGCGCCCGCATCCAGCCGGGTGAGGTGGTGCTGGACGCCGGCTGCGGCGGCGGCAGCGTCACGCAGATGCTGCTGGAGCTCACGCCGAACGTGATCGCGGTCGACGCCGACCCGAACATGGTCGAGAAGGCGCGGGCGACGCTTCCCGACACGGTCGCGGTCTACCACCAGGACCTGCTCGAGCTCGACGTGCCCGATCAGGCCGACGTCGTCTTCAGCTGTGCCGTGTTCCACTGGATCACCGACCACGAGCGCCTGTTCGAGCGCCTGCACGCGGCGTTGCGGCCAGGCGGCCGCCTGGTGGCCCAGTGCGGCGGCAAGGGCAACATCCAGAACGTGCTCGACGTGGTCGGCGAGCGCCCCGGGCGCTGGCTCTACGCAGGCCCGGAGGAGACCGAAGAGCGCCTGCGCGCCGCCGGCTTCAGCGACGTCCGCGCCTGGCTCCAGCCGATGCCGACGGTGCCCGAGGACATGGCCACGTTCGTCGAGACCGTGATCCTCCACGAGGACCCCGACGCGCGCGCGAACGCCGAGCGGGTGGCGGCTGCGATCGACCACATCGACTACGTCCGCCTGAACATGGAGGCCACGGCGTGAGGGTCTGCGTGCTGCCGGGCGACGGAATCGGCCCGGAGATCACCACCGCAGCGCTGAGCGTGCTCGAGCGCCTCGGTGACTTCGGCACGGAGGAACAGCTGATCGGCGGAGCGGCGATCGACGCCACCGGCCAGCCGTTGCCGCCGGAGACGGTGGAGGCATGCAAGCGCTCCGACGCCGTGCTGCTGGCCGCCGTCGGAGGGCCGAAGTGGGACACGACCGACCCGGACGCTCCGCGCCCGGAACAGGGCCTGCTCGGCATCCGCAAGGAGCTCGGCCTGTTCGCCAACCTGCGCCCGGTGCGGCCGCTGCCCGCGCTCTACGACGCGAGCCCGCTGAGGCGCGAGCGCATCGAGGGCACCGACCTGATCGTGGTCCGCGAGCTCACGGGCGGGATCTACTTCGGCGAGCGCGGCCGCAACGGCGACACCGCGTACGACACGTGCGTCTACAGCGTGGTGGAGATCGAGCGGATCGCGCGCGTGGCGTTCAAGACCGCCCGCCGCAAGGTCACCTCGGTGGACAAGGCAAACGTGCTCGAGTCGAGCCGGCTCTGGCGCGAGGTCGTCGTACGCGTGCACGCGGAGGAGTTCCCGGACGTGGAGCTCGACCACCTGCTGGTGGACAACGCCGCGATGCAGCTGGTCAGCGCCCCGAGCGAGTTCGACACGATCCTCACCGAGAACATGTTCGGCGACATCCTGAGCGACGAGGCCGCGATGCTCACGGGCTCGATCGGGATGCTGCCCTCGGCGTCGCTCGGCGCGGAGGGCCCGGGCCTGTTCGAGCCGGTGCACGGATCCGCACCGGACATTGCAGGCACGGGCATGGCGAACCCGCTGGCCATGCTGGGATCGGTCGCGATGATGCTGCGGCACGGATTCTCCCTCGAAAGCGAGGCCACGCGCCTAGAATCGGCCATAGATCGCGCACTCGAGGACGGGCTTCGCACCCCCGATCTCGGCGGCGGGGCAACTACCGAGGACGCCGTCGGGGCGGTCCTCTCGAACCTCTGAGGAGGGGAATCACGTGCAGACCGCGGACCTCATCTGGATGAACGGCGAGTTCGTCGCATGGGAGGACGCAAAGGTGCACGTACTCACGCACGCACTGCACTACGGGACGGGCGTGTTCGAGGGTGAGCGCTGCTACGACACCGAGCGCGGGCCGGCCATCTTCCGCCACGACGACCACCTGAAGCGGCTCGAGCGCTCGGCGAAGCTCTACTACATGGACATGCCGTTCTCGCGCGACCAGCTGCGCGACGCCACGCACGAGCTGATCGCCCGCAACGGCTTCCGCTCCTGCTACATCCGCCCGCTCGTCTATCGCGGCCACGGCCCGATGGGGCTCAACCCGCTGGACAACCCGGTCGAGGCGATGCTGGCCTGCTGGGAGTGGGGGGCCTACCTGGGCGAGGAGGGCAAACAAAAGGGCATCACAGCGCGCGTGTCGAGCTGGCGCCGCATCTCCCCGGACAGCCTGATCCCGATGTCGAAGGCATCGGGTCAGTACCTCAACTCGGTGCTGGCGAAGATCGAGGCGCAGAAGTCCGGCTACGAAGAGGCGATCCTTCTCGACGACAAGGGCTACGTCTGCGAGGGCACGGGCGAGAACATCTACGTCGTGCGCGACGGCGTGATCTACACGCCGCAGGCCACGAACTCGATCCTCTGGGGCATCAACCGCATGTCGATCCTCGAGATCGCGCGTGACCTCGGCTATGAGGTCGTGGAGCGCGACATGACCCGCGCCGAGCTTGTGCTTGCCGACGAGCTGTTCCTGTCCGGCACCGCCGCGGAACTGACCCCTGTGCGCGCAATCGACGACATCGAGCTCGGGCCGCCCGGCGAGATCACGCGCGCGATCCAGACGGTGTTCGAGGACGCCCTCCACGGGCGCAGCGAGCGCTACGCGCACTGGCTCGACGTGGTGCCCGTCCCAGCGAGCACATGACCTCCGTCCTGCTCTACGACACCACCCTGCGCGATGGCATGCAGGGCGAGGGAATGTCGCTGTCAGCCGAGGAGAAGGTGCGCGTCGCGCATGCGCTCGACGGCCTGGGCGTGCAGTTCGTGGAAGCCGGCTTCCTGAGCTCGAACCCCAAGGACGAGCGCGTCTTCGAGCTGCTCGAGGGCGAGCGCTTCGAGCAGACGGTCATCGTCGCGTTCGGCATGACGCGCCGGCGCGACCTGCGCGCCTCCGACGACGCCGCGCTGCGGCTGATGGCGGAGTCCTGGGTACCGGCCTGCTGCCTGGTCGGCAAGACCTGGAAGCTGCACCTGGAGAAGGTCACGAAGGTCGACCCGGACGAGAACCTGGCGATGATCTCCGACTCGGTCGGCTTCCTCGCCAAGCAGGGCAAGCGCGTGATCTACGACCCCGAGCACTTCTTCGACGCCTACCGCGACGACCCGGCCTACGCGATCAGCTGCGTACGCGCGGCTGCGGAGGCCGGCGCCGAGAACGTGACGCTGTGCGACACGAACGGCTCGTCGCTGCCGCCGCAGATCCGCGAGGCGACCGAGCACGTGATCAGCGAGCTCGGCGACAGCGTTCAGGTGGGCATCCACACCCACGACGACGCCGGCTGCGCGGTGGCCAACTCGCTCGTGGCGGTGGAGGCGGGTGCGCGGCTGGTGCAGGGCACGATCAACGGCTACGGCGAGCGCTGCGGCAACGCCAACCTCGTCACGATCCTTCCCGCGCTTCAGCTGAAGATGGGCTACGACGTCGTCAGCCCCGACCAGCTCGAGCACCTGACGGCGTCCGCGCACATGATCGACGAGATCGCGAACGTGACTCCGAACCCCAACCAGCCGTACGTGGGGCGCAACGCCTTCGCGCACAAGGGCGGCATGCACATCGCAGGCATCGCCCGCGACGCCCGCACCTTCGAGCACGTCAACCCCGCCGAGGTGGGCAACCGGCGCGAGCTCCTGGTCTCCGAGCTTGCCGGGCGCAACACCGTGCAGCAGCGCGCGGCCGACAGCGGTCTCGACCTGGACAACGCGGCAGCCGGGCGCCTGGTCGACGACCTCAAGCGCCTCGAGCACGAGGGCTACCAGTTCGAGGCCGCCGATGGCTCGTTCGACCTGCTCATCCGCAAGGAGACGGGCGACTACGAGCCCCTGTTCACGCTCGAGTCGTTCCGGGTGATCGTCGAGAAGCGCGCCGACGGCCGCGTTGAGACCGAGGCCACGATCAAGATCTGGGTCGAGGGCGAGCGCCACGTGCGCACCGCCGAGGGCAACGGCCCGGTGCACGCGCTCGATCGCGCCCTGCGCGACGCTATCGGCACGCTCCACCCGCACGTGCTCGACATCGATCTCGTCAACTTCAAGGTGCGGATCCTGAACGAGAAGGCGGGCGCCGGCGCCATCACGCGCGTGCTGCTCGACTCCTCCGACGGCGTCGAGACCTGGGGCACGATCGGGGTGTCGGAGAACATCATCGAGGCGAGCTGGGAAGCGCTCGTCGACTCGCTCGAGGCCGGCATGCTGCCGGGCCGCATCGAGCGCACGCGTAGCCGCTCCGCCTCAGCGTGAGCGAGCGCATCCCGCTGTCGCGGCCGTCGATCGGCCCGGCCGAGCGTGAACTGGTGCTCGAGGTCCTCGGCTCGGACCGCCTCTCCTTGGGCCCGATGCTGGCGCGCTTCGAGCAGGCGCTGGCCGCATTCGCCGGGGTCGAGCACGTCTCCGCGGTGTCGAGCGGCACCGCGGGCCTCCACCTGGCTGTGCGCGCGGCGGGCATCCAGGCGGGCGACGAGGTCGTCACCTCCCCGTTCAGCTTCGTCGCCTCGTCCAACTGCCTGCTGTTCGAGGATGCGAAGCCGGTGTTCGCCGACATCGACCGGCGCACGCTCAACATCACGCCGGAGAGCGCGGCCGAGGCCATCGGCGAGCGCACCACGGGGCTCCTGCCGGTGCACATCTTCGGCTGGCCCGCCGACATGCCCGGCTTCGAGAAGCTGGCGGCCGACCGCGGGCTCTGGATCGTCGAGGACACCTGCGAGGCGCTCGGCGGAGTGCACTCAGACGGCGTCAACGTCGGGGCGCGTGGCAACCGGTCGGTGTTCGCCTTCTACCCGAACAAGCAGATGACCACGGGGGAGGGCGGCGCGGTTGTGTGCCTGGACGCCGACGACAAGGCGCGCATCGACTCCGAGCGCAACCAGGGCCGGGCGCCGAACATGGACTGGCTCGACCACGACCGGCTCGGCTTCAACTACAGGCTGTCGGACATCGCCGCGGCGCTCGGCGTGGCTCAGGCGGGCCGGCTGGCGGAGCTGCTAGACGGGCGCGCCGCCGCCGCCGCGCTCTACAACGAGGCGCTCGCCGGGATCGAGGGGCTCGAGCTGCCGTGTCCGGACGAGGGTCAGGCGCGCCGCAGCTGGTTCGTCTATGTCGTCCAGCTGCCCACCGGGGTGGACCGCGACGCGGCGATAACCACGCTGGCCGCGCAGGGCATCGAGTCGAAGCCGTACCTGCCCGCCATCCACCTGATGAGCTTCTACCGCGAGCGCTTCGGCTGGCGCGAGGGGCAGTTCCCCGTCTGCGAGGACGTCTCCCGCCGCTCGCTGGCGCTGCCGTTCTTCCCTGGCATCAGCCAGTCGCAGGTAGAGCGCGTGGCTGAGGCGCTAACGCAGCTTCTTCCAGTGTGAGTAGTTCCCCGCGCGGTCCTTCGCGCGGATGAACTTGGGCCGCGAGCCGAGCTTCACCGACAGCGACTTCTTGTACTTCAGGAGCTTGCCGGCCTTCTTCTTCGAGACGGCCACCTGCACGCCCTTTACCCCGGAGTTCGTGTCGTGGGCCTTGACCTTGACCTTGTACTTGTGCAGCTTGGCTGCGGTCGCGGCGCGCGACGCGCTCGCCGGGGTGGCCACGCTGGCCGAGTCCACCACCGGCGGGCGCTCGTCCAGGATGATGTCGTCGGTGTAGTTGGGTGAGGCGAACGGGCCGCTCAGGAAACGCACGTAGACGGTCTTCGGCAACCGCTCGGGGCCGGAGGAGTCGAGCTTCCAATCGACCTCGCCCTTGAGCGGGATCGGAAGGGCGCCCGCGAAGCCGCCGTCGTTCGAGATCAGCAGCTGGGTCGTGGAGGCCGGCGCGACGATCGTCAGCGTGACCTTGGGATCGTTCGTGTACTGCGCGCCCTTGTCGATCGAGACGCCGATCTGATTGGCGACGCCGGTCGGGTCGGTCACCTTCACATCCTGCGTCGAGGTCGCGGTCTCGCCGGTTGCGACGCTGACCTGGAGGCCGACGCTGACGGTCCCGGGCGAGGCGTAGCTGTGGGTGGTGGTCGGCGAGGTTCCCGAGTCGGTCTCGAAGCTGCCATTGCCGTCGAGGTCCCACTGGTAGTCGGTGATCGCGTGGGTTGCGTCGGCGGATGCGGACGCGTCGAACGTGGCCGTCTTGCCGACCAGGACCGGGTTCGGCGCGATCGTGAAGCGCGCGACCGGCGGGTCGACGACGCTGAAGCTGCGGGTGGGGCTCGAAGTCGAGTTGGCCGGAGTTGCCCCGTCCGTTGCAAGCACGCTCCAGGTGTGGCTGCCGCCCAGGATCGGGCTCGCGGCCTGCGCGCTGCACACGCCGGCCGAGCACGCGCTGCTGGGCACCGCCTGTGGCGCCTGCCCGCTCACGAGGAGCGTGTAGGAGACCGGGCTCGCGTCCGTCGACTCACCCCAGCTGAAGGTCGGCTGGTTACCGGGCGAATCGCCGTCGGCGGGCGCCACGAGATCGAAGGCCGTCGGTGGCGTGGTGTCGACTGTGAACGTGCGCGCGGTGGGCGCCGACTCCGAGCCGAACGGGTCGAGCGTGGTCACCTCGAACGTGTGCGTGCCGTCGGCCAGCCCGCTGTATGAGGCGGTGCCGTTCGCCGGGCAGTTCGTGGTGCCGCGATGGCCGGCGACCAGCAGCCCCGCCTGAGGCGTGCTGCACCCGAACTTCATGTCCGACTCGGACGTGGTGTAGGTGAACTGCGTCGAGCTCGAGCCGACGATGGCCCCATCGGCGGGGCCCCCGGTGATGGTCGGCGGGGTCTGGGTCACGAGCCCGACGAAGCCGTCAGTCGTGCCGCCGCCGTAGCCCGGCTGGCCGCCGGTGCCCGCCAGCGGGAAGCTGCCCGACACGCCCGTGATGAACATGCGCCCGTCGGTCGGCGACGACGGCACGGCTATGCCGGTGCCCAGGTCCGGGCCCGCGCCACCCAGGCACGAGATGACGGCGCCGGGGGTGCCGGCGCCCTCGATGCGCTTCACGATCAGCACCTGCGTGTTGCCGGCCACACAGCTGCTGCCTGAGCTGGTGGTGATCGCGTTGTGTTGCTGGAAGTCGGTGTCGAAGCCTGACGTCGTGGTGCCGATCACGTACTGGGCGATGTCGGTCGCGGTCTCCTGAACCGCGATGCTGTTGAGCGTGTCGGTGCCGGTGCCGCCCACGTACGTCGACGAGACCACGCCGCCGTTGCCCGTGCCGCCGATGTTGAAGTCGCCGATGAAGCCGTCCTGGCCCGAGCCTTCGACAAGGTTGCCGCCGGTCGGCAACGGCAGGTTGGTCGAAGTGGTGTCGCCGACGACGTAGAGGTACTTCGTCGTGAGGGCGATGCCGTGCGGCGTGTCGGTGCCGTTGCCGCCGTAGTAGTGCAGGAAGAGCTTCGAGCCCGACCCCGCCTGTGAGAGGTCGAGTTTGCCCACGTCGGCATTGCCGTTCGTGGTGTCGGCCGAGCCCGTACCGGTCCCGCCCGTGTCGAGCCCGCTCGAGTAGGTCAGGCCGCTGAAGTACGCGTACGGCCCGCCCGTCGTCGACGGGTCGACGGTCACCACGTCGGCGCTGTCCTGGCTCGTCCCCCCCACGTAGGTGCTGTAGCCGAGGAACGCGCAGTGATGGTATGGACCACCTGGGAACCCTGAACTGGTGCAGTAGCTCGCGGTACCTCCGGTCTTGAAGATCGCGTCGATCACGAAGCCGTCCTGGCCGCCGGCATTCGTGGTCTGGAAGCCCGCCTTCGCGGCCGAGTCAGTAGCGGTGTTGACCTGGCTGAAGTCAGTGGAAGTCGTGTTGCCGCTGACCACGATGTCGGTGGTGCTGGGGGTGGTCCCCGCGCCGGCCTTGTACCTGACGGCCACGCCCGTGGCCACATCGCTGCCACCACCGCCGAAGCAGCTCGCGTAGCCAAGCCCGCCGGTTGACCCAAAGCGAACGAGGAACGCCGATTTGCTCGCGTCGCCGCACTCGTCGGGGTCCAACGGTTCACGATTGTTCCCGGTGTTCGACTCGGGGAAGTCGCTCGACAGCGTGCTGCCCACGAGTGCTACGCCGTTCCCGTTGTCCACGGCGATCGCCGTTCCGTTGTCGTCGGCGGTCCCGGACTTCGCCAACACGCCGCCGATCTGCGCGGTCCAGGCAATGCTCGCGCCGCCGGCATTCACCTTGCTCACGAACGCGTCGTTGTCGCTGCGGAAACTGTCGCGGGCCGTTGCCGCCGGGAAGTCGTCGGAGGCAGTCGTGCCGGCCACGTAGACCGAGCCGTCGCTGCCGAGCGCAATGCTCGTCGGCACATCTGCGTGCGAACCGCCGAGGTAGCTCGAGTAGCTCAGCACGGGGTCGATCACGAGCGGGCGCGAGTGGTCGTAGCGGCCCAGGGTGAAGCTCACGCGCCCGTGGCTCAGGCGGTAGCCGGCCGCCACACGGGTGTGGCCCTGATAGGCCACGGGCCGCTTCTGACGCAGCGCGGCGCCGGCCACGCGCACGACCAGGTCGCCGTTCGGCGCGACGGCCAGTCCGCGGGCGCCCGTGAGTGCCAGCCCGATCTGGCCGGGATCTGCGTGCGGCGCGACCTGGAAGTCGTATTCGAGCCGGCCCCGCCTGCCGTGGAAGACGGCGTCGATGCCGTGGTAGACCCCGCGGTAGCGCACCCGGGCGAAGGTCGGGACGTTCCTGCGCCAATGCGACCGCGTGCCGCGGTAGATGTTCGCCACCCCCGGCAGCCTGGACTCCGGGCGCGGGGCGACTCCGCGAGCCCCCGCGAGCGCGGTGCGAACCAGGGCGGCCCGCTTCTCCCCACTCGTCAGGGCAAGGACGCTGCCACGGCGAGACAGTCCGATCGAGTAGCCCGGGCCGTTTGCCACGAACCGACCCGGCGCGCCGGCGGCGGGCTGGAACGACAGCGGCAGCCGCGCCAGCGCCGTCTGCGCGGACACCTGGGCGTGCGCAGCAGCGAGCCGCGGCTCATGCCGCTTTGTGTTGGTCGCGTTCCCTGCGATCGCCAGCGGAACTACCGCCGCGAGCGCCCCGAGGGCGAGGCCCGCTGTCGCTCTGCGTCCGTGCACGAGGTCCACCATCCACGGTAGGCGAGGGGCAGGGCCGATGGGGACTTTTCAGCGCTTCTTGGCCGCCACTAGGAAGCTGTGCGGCGCTGTGACGACCTTGTTCTTGCCCTTCGCCAGATCGCGCACAGTCACCGAGCCCTGAGCCACGCGCACAAGGGTGCCGTCGCAGCGGTCCTGGGTCAGCCATTGGGTGCCTCTGATGGTTGCCGAGGCGTACTTGCCCTTCGTCCGGAAGTTGCCCTTGCCGCTGCCCCAGAGCTGGCGCACGACCTTCTTCTTGCTGCCGGATGCGGACGCCCGCCGCGCACGCGGGGCCGGGCACGCCTTCTTGAAGTTGCTGCCGTAGAGCTGGAGCTCGGTCACCGGTTTCTTGGCCTTGGCTTGTGTCAGCTTGAAGACACCCGAGTAGAAGCGCGCCGTCTGCGACTGGACGCCGCCGGCGCTCGTGGTCAGCTCAACCGTGCCGTGGGTCACGTCGACGATCGAGCCAATCGGGATCGACGCCCCGTCAGAGAGCAGCACGAAGCTGTTGCTGCCCGGGGTCTTCACCTTGACCGTGCCGCTCACGGGCTCGACGTTGGCGGTCTCGCCGGTCGTGGGAGGCGGCAGGTTGGCGCCGCCCGTCTCCGTGTAGCTGCTCACCCGGCTGCCGCCGAGCACGTAGATGAGGCCGGTCTGCGAGATGGCCACCGCACTCGGCTGTGCGAGCTGGGGGTCGCCCGAGCCCGCGGCGTCGATCGCGTCGACGAAGGCACCCGCGGTGTTGAACTTCTGGACGCGGCCCTGTGTCGAGTCCGCGACGTAGACGCCCGCGGCCGACGCGGCGATGCCCACCGGTGTCTGGAACTGCCCGTCCCCGGCACCGGCGGAGCCCCAGCTGTTCTGAAACGCGCCGTTCGCGTCGAAGTGCTCCACGCGCGTGTTTTGAGCGTCGACCACGTAGACGGAGCCATCGGGCCCGACGGCCACGCCTCGAATCGCCCCGAAGCCACCCGCGCCCGAGGTGAACGAGTTCTCGAAGGTCCCGTCCGCGAAGAAGCGCTCGACGCGAGCGTTGCCCGCATCGCCCACGTAGACCGAGCCGTCGGACGCAGTCGCGATCCCCTCGGGGCCTTGGAACTGCCCGTCGCCCGCGCCCGCCGTGCCCCAGGTGCTCACGAACGTCCCGTTGGCATCGAAGCGCTCTACCCGGTTGTTGCCCGTGTCGGTCACGTAGACCGAGCCGTCCGGCCCTACGGCCACGCCCGAAGGCCCGCTGAACTGGCCGTTGCCGGCACCCGCGCTCCCGAATGCCAGCAGGAAGGCACCGTTGGCGTCGAACTTCTCGACACGCTGGTTGCCGGTGTCCGCCACGTAGACCGAGCCATCCGGGCCCACGGCGATCAACGCCGGAGTGGTGAACTGCCCGTCGCCCGCACCAGCGGTGCCCCAGGAGGTCTGGAACTGGTAGGCCGCGAGCGCGGTGCCCGTCGCGAGCACGAAGCCGAGCAACCCGGCGCAGATGATGATGGCGAGTCGCTTCAAGGTCGGGCCTCGTTCGAGTATCGGGACGGGCTCGGCGATCCGCAAGCGGCTTCATAGACTTCAGCGCCGGATGTCTCGCTTCGCCGATCCGCAGGACCCGCGCTTCCGCGCGATCAACACGTCGATCGGGTTCGACCGGCGCCTGGCGCCGCACGACCTCGATCAGTCGCTCGCGCACGCCCGCATGCTGGCCCGGACCGGGCTGCTGGACGAGGCCGAGCTGGCTGAGCTGGAGCGCGGCCTCGCCCAGGTTCGGAGCGAGCTCGAGGAGGACCGTTTCGAGGTTCATCCAGACGACGAGGACATCCACATGGCGATCGAGCGGCGGCTGACCGAGATCGCCGGCCCGGTGGGCGGCAAGCTGCACACGGCCCGCTCGCGCAACGACCAGGTCGCCACCGACGTCGCGCTGTTCGTCCACGAGCGGGCGCACGAGGCGCGGCGGATGATCTGCGAGCTGATGAGCCTGCTCGCGCAGCGCGCGGAGGAGCACCTCGACTGGCCGATGCCCGGCTACACGCATCTCCAGCGCGCCCAGCCCGTCTACCTCTCACACCATCTGATGGCGCACTTCTGGCGCCTGCGCCGCGACGCGCAGCGCTTCGAGTTCTGCGCTCACGCGAGCCAGGTCATGCCGCTCGGGTCGGGCGCGCTCGCCGGCGTCAACTTCGACACCGACCGCGAGGGCCTGGCCGCTGAGCTCGGCTTCACGGAGATCGCGATGAACTCGCTCGACGGGGTCTCCAACCGCGACTTCGTGCTCGACTACCTGAGCGCGGCCGCCACCTGCGCCACGCACCTCTCACAGCTCGGCTCCGAGCTCGTGCTGTGGTCGAGCGAGGAGTTCGGTTTCTGCGAGCTGCCGGATGCGTTCGCGTCGGGCTCGAGCATCATGCCGCAGAAGAAGAACCCCGATGCGGCCGAGCTGCTGCGCGCGAAGGCGCCGCGAATCGTCGGGCACCTCACCGCTCTCTACGGAGTCCTCCACGCGCTCCCGATGGCCTACAACAAGGATCTCCAGGAGGACAAGGAGCACCTCTTCGACGCCGTCGACACGCTCGAGCTCACGCTGAACGCCGCCAGCGGGATGATCGAAGGCGTCCGCTTCAAGCGTGAGCGGCTTGCGCAGGCGGCCAGCGACGAGATGCTCGCGGCCACCGACGTTGCCGATCTGCTCGTCAAGCGCGGGATGCCGTTCCGCGAGGCACATGGCGTGGTGGCGGGGCTCGTGCGCCACTCGGTCGAGCGCGGCGTCACCTTGTCGGAGCTCACCCGCGAGGACCTCGCCGAGCTGGCACCGTCGCTCGACGACGCCTACTACGAGGTGCTGTCGCAGTCGAGCTGGCTCGAGTCGAAGGTGTCCGCAGGCGGCACCGCGCTCGACCGCGTGCGCGAGCAGCTCGAGCACGCCGCGGAGATCCTGGAGCAGCAGTCCAGCCTGACCCGGTGAACTTCGCACGCTCCGTGCACGAGGTCGCACGCGATCTCGTCGGCGCGACGCTGCGCCACGGCGGTGCTGCCGGGCGGATCGTGGAGGTCGAGGCCTATCACCAGGAGGAGCCCGCCTGCCACGCCTTCATCGGCCCGCGACCGCGCACCGAGGTCCTGTTCGGCCCGCCGGGCCGCGCCTACGTCTACCGCTCGTACGGCATCCACGCGCTGCTGAACGTGATCACCGACGAGGTCGGTGTGGGGGCGGCGGTGCTCATTCGCGCGCTCGAGCCGCTGGAGGGCATCGAGCGCATGCGCGCGCGGCGTGGGGTGGGCCGCGACGTCGAGCTGGCGAACGGGCCGGGAAAGCTCACGATCGCGCTCGGCATCGGCCTTGAGCTGAACGGCAGCTCGTTCGAGGACGGGCCGATCCGGATCGAGCCGCGCTCGCCGGGCGAGCGTCAACCGGTGGTCGTGACCGGAACGCGAATCGGCATCACGAAGGCGGTCGAGCTGCCATGGCGGCTGTGTGACGCAACGAGTGACTGCGTGTCGCGTCCTTGGCCCGTCGCGATGCGGCGCGCGGCCGCTTAGCCGGTTCCCTGTGCCTGCGGGGTGACCGTCCCGGACGGCGGCGGAGTCGTGCCTCCGCCACCTCCAGTCGTGGTCGGCTGCTGCGTCGGCTGTGGCTGCTGCGCGGGAGCCTGCTGGGTGGGCGCCGGAGTCGGAGTCTTCTGGGTCGGCTGCTTCGTCGCCGGCGTCTTCGCGGGAGTGGTCGGCGTCTGGGCGGGTGCGCTCTGCGTCGTGACGGGTGTCGTCTGTGTCACGGTCGGAGTGGGGGAGGTCGTGGTGTCGGTCACGCCGTTCTTCAGGTCGTGAGCGGCCTTGCGGCCGTCGCGCAGGGTGATCCAGCTCATCATGAAGTCGTGCCAGATCTCCGCGGGGAAGGTGCCGCCCGCCACGGGCCCGCCGTGGAACTCGTGCAGCATCGGCCTGAGCGTGTCCGGGTAGCCAACCCAGACCGCCACCGTCAGATCCTTGTTGAAGCCGACGAACCAGGCGTCGCCGTAGTTCTCGGTCGTGCCGGTCTTGCCGGCGGCGAACTCGGGGATCTGCGCCTCCTTGCCGGTGCCTGAGGTGATCACCGAGGCAAGGATGCTCTTGGCGCTCTGCGCCACGTTGTAGGGGATCACGCGCGTGTGACGGGTGTGGTTCTGGTCCCGCACGTGGCCATCGGGGTCGAGCACCTTCTTCGACCGCGACCGGTGAGCGGCTGGACGGTCCCATCGAGCCCCACACGCGCTCGCCGTCGTCGGCAAGCGTGGTGTAGGCGTAGGCCATCTCGAGCGGCGTCACCCCTTCCTTGAGGCCGCCCAGGATCATCGCGTAGTTGCGCGAGAGCGGCGTGCGCACGCCCATCTGGTGCGCCACGCGAGCGATCTTGTTCGTGCCGACGATGTCGATCCCGAGCTGCGAGTAGACGGAGTTGTCCGACGCGGCCGTGGCGGACGCGAGCGTGCGCACCCCGGCGTAGTCGTTGTCGTAGTTGTGCGGGCAGAAGTGCTCACCCGGGGAGTGGGGCACCGGCCAGCAGTGCGGCGCCGACGAGAAGGTGCGGCCGGGGCTCACGCCGTCCTCGAGTGCGCCGATCAGCGTGAACGGCTTGAACGAGGAGCCGGGCTGGCGGTGGCCGTTGGTCGCGAGGTTGAACGGCCGGCGCTCGAAGTCGCTGCCGCCCACCATCGCCTTGACCTCGCCGGTCTTGTTGTCGATCGCCACGAGCGACGCCGACGGCCCGACGCCTGCCAGCCGGCCGTTGATCGCCTGCTCGGCCGCGTCCTGGAGGTCGGAGTCGAGCGACGTCGTCACCTTCAGGCCGCCGCCGAAGACCAGTCCCGTCGAGTGGTAGCGGTCCAGCAGCTGCTGCGTGACCCAGCTCGAGAAATACGGCACGCGTGAGTCGGGGTGCGGCGGGCGGACCGAGCGCGGGCTCACGTAGAAGTTGTGCTGGCTCGCGAACTGAGCCCGCGTGATCATGCCCTGCTTGAGCATGCTGTCGAGCACGATCGTCATCCGCACGTGCGAGGCGACCGGGTGCTCGACGGGGTCGTAGGCCGACGGCGAGGCGATCATCCCGGCCAGGTACGCGGCCTGCCAGGGCGCCAGGTCGGTGGCCGTCTTCGGCGCTGTCGGGTCGTAGACGGCGGTGTCGCCGTGGCCGAAGTAGGTGCGCGCGGCCGCTTCGATGCCGTAGGCGCCGTTGCCGAAGTAGATCGTGTTGAGGTACTCGGTGAGGATCTTGTCCTTGCTCCACTGGCGCTCCAGGTGGTACGCGAGCGCCGCCTCGCGCAGCTTCTTCGAACACGGTCCGCTTGCCCTGGGCCTCGAGCACGTTCTTCACGAACTGCTGCGTGATCGTCGAGGCGCCCTGGGCGGCGCGCTTGCGCAGCACGTCCTCGACCACCGCGCGGGCGATGCCACGGTAGTCAACGCCCGAGTGCTCGTAGAAGCGCTTGTCCTCGATCGCGATCACCGCGTTCTTCACGTTCGGCGAGATCTCGTTCGAAGCGTCGAGGATCCGGTTCTGGGCGCCGGTCAGCTTCGCCAGCTGGACCGTCTTGCCGCTGCCGGAGTAGAGGATCGAGTTGCGCGCGATCCGCAGCTGCGCGTGGTTCTCGAGCGAGGGCAGGTCGCTCGATACCGAGATCATCATCCCGAAGATCGTCGAGATCAGGGCCAGCGCGGAAATGCCGGCGAACACCAGCAGCAGCCGCAGCTTCTTGAGCTTTGGCTTGCGCCTGCGGACCTCGGGCGGCGGGCCCGGGTCGTCGGGGGCCGTGAAGAGGTCCTCGATCCGCCCATGACCGTTGGACGCGCCTTCGAGGTCTGTGTATGTGAGGTCTGGCACGCGAGGTTCCGTGCTCACGAAGAGGCTGGCCGGGGTTGCGGGCGGCGGCGGCATTTGCGGCCCGTCCGGTGGGCGAGCGTAGCATTGCGCGCCCTTGGCAAGCCCGTCTGAACAGGCCGAATACCTGCTCCGCAACGCGGTGGAAGCGCTCCCTGCGGGCGAGCTGGAGCGCCAGCTCGCGAAGGGCCGCCCGCTGCGCGTGAAGCTTGGAATCGACCCGACTGCCCCCGACATCCACCTCGGTCACACGGTCGTGCTCGAGAAGCTGCGCGAGTTTCAGGAGCTCGGGCACGTCGTCGTGCTGATCGTCGGGGACTACACGGCGCGCGTGGGGGATCCAAGCGGGCGCTCGGCCATGCGGCCATTGCTCTCCGGCGAGGAGATCGACCACAACGCCGAGACCTACCAGCGCCAGGCGTTCAAGATCCTCGATCCCGAGCTCACCGAGGTGCGCCGAAACGGCGAGTGGCTCGACATGCGCGCCGAGGACCTGTTCCGGCTGGCCCGCCACGCCACGGTGGCGCAGCTCCTCGCGCGCGAGGACTTCGCGAACCGCTGGAAGAGCCAGCAGCCGATCTCGGTCCTGGAGCTGCTCTACCCGCTGCTTCAGGGCTACGACTCGGTGGCGATCGAGGCCGACGTGGAGCTCGGCGGCACCGACCAGCACTTCAACCTCCTGCTGGGGCGCGAGATCCAGCAGGCCTACGGGGTCGCGCCGCAGTCGATCCTCACGATGCCGATCCTGCCTGGCACCGACGGCGTGGCCCGGATGTCGAAGTCGTCGGGCAACTACATCGGGGTCGAGGACCCGCCCGAGGAGATCTTCGGGCGGGTCATGTCAATCCCCGATGACGCCATGCCCACCTACTACGCGCTGCTCACGCACGAGGCCTTCGACGCGCAGGAGCACCCGAACCAGGCCAAGCGCCGGCTGGCGCGCATCCTCGTGGGGCGCTTCTGGGGTGAGGAAGCCGCGACCGCGGCCGAGGAGCAGTTCGACCGGCTCTTCAAGCAGCACGAGCTGCCGGACGACGCGCCCGAGTTCCCGCTGCCGGCCGGCGACCAGGTCCACGTGCCCGCGCTGCTGCGCGAGGCCTTCGGCATCTCCGGGGGCGAGGCGCGGCGGCTGCTGGCGGGCGGTGGCGTGCGCGTGAACGGCGATCCGCTGCCCGGCGACCAACTCGACGTGCCGGCCGAGCGGCTGCGAGGAGCTATGCTTCAAATAGGCAAGAGGCGGTTCGTCCGCCTCTCGGGGTGAGCGCTCGGCCTCTTGGACGGCTCTACCGCAGGAGGGCTATACTCCCCTGCCCGCTTGAAACGCCGGAGGCCCCGGCGTGAGGAGCAGACGGTCTTTGAAAACTCAGCAGTGCGTGCGATCTTGGCCTCACGGCCTCGATCGCGTCCAGGTTCGACCCGTCTCGAGCCCAGCTTCGGCTGGTTCAGAGGCGGTCTAAGCCAGAAGTAGAAGTGAGAAGTACCCTGTCGATCTCGAGGCCACACGGTGTACTAAGTGGTCTCGCATGAGCTCGACAACTCTCAAATAGACAGTGGAGCCTCGCCCTCGGGTGAGGACTGATACCACGCAAGTCTTTTACGGAGAGTTTGATCCTGGCTCAGGACGAACGCTGGCGGCGTGCTTAACACATGCAAGTGGAGCGACGAACCAGGGCTTGCCCTGGGGCAAAGCCGCGAACGGGTGAGTAACACGTGGGTAACCTGCCCCGATAACTGGGACAACCCGAGGAAACTCGGGCTAATACCGGATGTGGACCTCTCACACAAGTGAGTTGTCTAAAGGTAGCTTCGGCTTCCGTATTGGGAGGGGCCCGCGGCCCATTAGCTTGTTGGTGAGGTAACGGCTTACCAAGGCTTCGATGGGTAGCTGGTCTGAGAGGACGATCAGCCACACTGGGACTGAGACACGGCCCAGACTCCTACGGGAGGCAGCAGTGGGGAATCTTGCGCAATGCGCGAAAGCGTGACGCAGCAACGCCGCGTGGGGGAAGACGGCCTTCGGGTTGTAAACCCCTTTCAGGAGGGACGAAGGTTGCACGGTTAATAGCCGGCGTGACTGACGGTACCTCCAGAAGAAGCCCCGGCTAACTACGTGCCAGCAGCCGCGGTAATACGTAGGGGGCAAGCGTTGTCCGGAATTATTGGGCGTAAAGAGCGCGTAGGCGGTCCGATAAGTCGGCTGTGAAAGTCAGGGGCTCAACCCTTGAAAGCCGGCCGATACTGTCGGACTAGAGTTCGGAAGAGGCAAGTGGAATTCCCGGTGTAGCGGTGAAATGCGCAGATATCGGGAGGAACACCAATTGCGAAGGCAGCTTGCTGGGACGATACTGACGCTGAGGCGCGAAAGCGTGGGGAGCAAACAGGATTAGATACCCTGGTAGTCCACGCCGTAAACGATGGGCACTAGGTGTGGGAGGTGTCGACTCCTCCCGTGCCGCAGCTAACGCATTAAGTGCCCCGCCTGGGGAGTACGGCCGCAAGGCTAAAACTCAAAGGAATTGACGGGGGCCCGCACAAGCAGCGGAGCATGTGGTTTAATTCGACGCAACGCGAAGAACCTTACCTGGGCTTGACATGTTGGTCGTACCTGTGGAAACACAGGGTCAGTTCGGCTGGACCATCACAGGTGGTGCATGGCTGTCGTCAGCTCGTGTCGTGAGATGTTGGGTTAAGTCCCGCAACGAGCGCAACCCCTGTCGCATGTTGCCAGCAAGTCATGTTGGGGACTCATGCGAGACTGCCGGTGACAAACCGGAGGAAGGTGGGGATGACGTCAAGTCATCATGCCCCTTATGTCCAGGGCTACACACGTGCTACATTGGCCGGTACAAAGGGCTGCGATACCGCGAGGTGGAGCGAATCCCAGAAAGCCGGTCTCGGTTCGGATTGGAGGCTGAAACTCGCCTCCATGAAGGCGGAGTTGCTAGTAATCCCGAATCAGCAACGTCGGGGTGAATACGTTCCCGGGCCTTGTACACACCGCCCGTCACACCACGAAAGTGGGCAACACCCGAAGCCGGTGATCCAACCCTCTGGGAGGAAGCCGTCGAAGGTGGGGCTCATGATTGGGGTGAAGTCGTAACAAGGTAGCCGTACCGGAAGGTGCGGCTGGATCACCTCCTTTCTAGGGAGACCATTCAGGTCCCGCCGGCGCTTCGCGCGTCTGGCGGTCCTAGGAATGTCGACCGGACCTGGTCGTGCAACAACTAGTCGGCGCCCTCGGGTGCCGCGCACGAGCACTGCTGAGTTTTGAGAGACCGTCCACGCGGAGTCCCCGCGTGGATCGCTCCTCTTCCGGACCTTGAAAACCGCACAGCTGGCCAATTTTAAGAATTGGGTTTCATCGAACCAAACGAGCTTTCAGCTCGAGGGGTTTGATCACCGTCAAGATGTCAAGGGCACACGGTGGATGCCTTGGCACCAGGAGCCGATGAAGGGCGTGGACGACTGCGATAAGCCACGGGGAGACGTTGAACAGTCTTTGATCCGTGGATTCCCGAATGGGTAAACCCGGCACGGGTAATGCCGTGTCAGCGCATGGTGAACACATAGTCATGCGTAGGTAAGCGGGGGAACTGAAACATCTAAGTACCCCGAGGAAAGGAAATCAACCGAGACTCCCTGAGTAGTGGCGAGCGAAAAGGGATCAGCCCAAACCGGGCATGTGCAAGGGGCCACCCGTTGCATGTCCGGGGTTGTAGGGCGTCTGTCTGAGTCGTGGCCGGCTCAGCAGGAGTTACAAAACCACTTGTTAGCTGAAGCTGCGTGGAATCGCACACCACAGAGGGCAACCGTCCCGTAGGCGAAAGCGAGTGGACTTCTGATGACGTTCCTGAGTAGGACCGCACCCGTGAAACGCGGTCTGAATCTGGGGGGACCACCCTCCAAGGCTAAGTACTACCTGGTGACCGATAGCGGACTAGTACCGTGAGGGAAAGGTGAAAAGTACCCCGGAAGGGGAGTGAAATAGTACCTGAAACCATGTGCCTACAAGCGGTCGGAGCATCTTCGGATGTGACGGCGTGCTTTTTGCATAACGAGCCGGCGAGTTAGTCGTCACTGGCAAGGTTAAGCGATGAGCGGAGCCGCAGCGAAAGCGAGTCCGAATAGGGCGATTCAGTCAGTGGCGCTAGACCCGAAACTGAGCGAGCTACCCATGGGCAGGTTGAAGCGGGGGTAAGACCCCGTGGAGGACCGAACCGACCTAGGTTGAAAACTGGGCGGATGACCTGTGGGTCGGAGTGAAAGGCTAATCAAGCTCAGAGATATCTGGTTCTCTCCGAAATATATTTAGGTATAGCCTCGGATAAATTGCGTAATGGCCGTAAAGCACTGTTTGGACTAGGGGCCCTACCAGGTTACCGACTTCAGACAAACTCTGAAGACCATTACGTTTACTCCGGGAGTCAGTCTGCGGGGGATAAACTTCGTAGGCAAAAGGGGAACAGCCCAGACCGCCAGCTAAGGTCCCCAAGTTCTAGCTAAGTGGGAAACGATGTCCGATTGCATAGACAACCAGGAGGTTGGCTTAGAGGCAGCCACCCTTGAAAGAGTGCGTAACAGCTCACTGGTCAAGTGGTCGGGCGCGGAAAATGTAACGGGGCTCAAGCTAGACACCGAAGCTGCGGGCGTGCATTGCACGCGGTAGGAGAGCGTTCTCGGTCCAGTGAAGCGGCGGGGTAACCCAGCCGTGGAGGTACGAGAAGTGAGAATGCCGGCATGAGTAACGAAAGAGAGGTGAGAATCCTCTCCGCCGATTGTCCAAGGTTTCCTGAGTAAAGTTCGTCTGCTCAGGGTTAGTCGGGACCTAAGGCGAGGCCGAAAGGCGTAGTCGATGGCCAACGGGTTGATATTCCCGTACCACGTCGTATCCGTTATGACCAATGGGGGGACGAGGCAGGCTATGGGATCCCTGGCGACGGTTGTCCAGGGGTAAGCGTGTAGGTAGGGCTTCTAGGTAAATCCGGAAGCCTGTTGATCTGAGGCGCGATGCCAGCTGGCCGGAAGGCCGGCGAGTCCCGGACGCCATACCTCCTAGAAAAGCCTCTAGGCAGGATACGCGTGCCCGTACCAAAACCGACACAGGTGGACAAGTAGAGAATACTAAGGTGATCGAGATAACCCTCGTTAAGGAACTCGGCAAAATTGCCCCGTAACTTCGGGATAAGGGGCGCCCCAGTAGGGTGTAGGTCTTCGCGACCGAAGCCCGAGGGGGCCGCAGTGAATAGGTTGAAGCGACTGTTTACCAAAAACACAGGTCTCTGCTAAGTCGTAAGACGACGTATAGGGGCTGACGCCTGCCCGGTGCCGGAAGGTTACGTGGAGGTGTTAGTTGTCTTCGGACAACGAGGCACCGAAACTAAGCCCCGGTAAACGGCGGCCGTAACTATAACGGTCCTAAGGTAGCGAAATTCCTTGTCGGGTAAGTAATAACTTGCCCTGTCGTTCCGCAAGGAACGGTGGAAAACCGGCTCATATCGGGGAAGCCCTCCCGGCCGCCTTGCGGTCGCGGGTAATCCCGAGGGAAGTCCTAGTGACCCCGTAACGACTGATCCGAAAGGAGAGGCTTGACGTCCTGGCTAGTTGCCAGATTGGAGGGCGTCATGCAATACGCCGGCCCTCATCAGCAAGGACATGCAGCCTATGGAGTACCCAGCAAGCTAGACCCGTGGTACGTCACGGGGCTGGTCGAAGGCGAGGGATGCTTTTGCGTCTCGATAAGTCTCCGGTCCAAGCTCCGATACGGCCTTGAGGTTCGCCCGTCGTTCTCGCTCTCACTGAACGAGCGCGACAGGTCCCTCTTGGAGGGTCTAAAGACGTTTTTCGGATGCGGATGGATCCGTGAATCGCGATCCGACCGGACTTTCAAGTTCGAAAGCCGGGCGATCGACGAGCTCATGGGCTCGGTAGTGCCGCACTTCGAGCGCTTCCCACTGTGGGGAGCGAAGGCGAGGAGCTTCACTGGCTTCTCGCGCGTCTGCCGGATGATCGGACAAGGAGATCATCTGCAGCCTGCGGGCCTGGAAGAAATCATCGCCATCGCTTACGAGATGAATCTCGGGAAGCGCCGGCATGACCAGGCCGTTCTCCTAAGGGCGCTGGATGAGGTGAAGGGATAGTCTGCGCCTCCGGTAACGGAGGATTACGCGAAGTTCCGACCTGCACGAATGGCGTAACGACTTCAACGCTGTCTCAACGAGGGGCTCGGTGAAATTGCAGTCTCGGTGAAGATGCCGAGTACGCGCGGCCAGACGGAAAGACCCCGTGAACCTTTACTACAACCTGATATTGGAGTCTGGGGCATCTCGCTCAGGATAGGTGGGAGGCTTTGAAGCCAGGACTTCGGTCCTGGTGGAGCCAACCTTGAGATACCACCCTTGATGTTCTGGGCTTCTAACACTCCGCCATGAAGCTGGGGAGTGAACAGTGTCAGGTGGGTAGTTTGACTGGGGCGGTCGCCTCCCAAAATGTAACGGAGGCGTGCAAAGGTTCCCTCAGTACGGTCGGAAATCGTACGTAGAGTGCAAACGCAACAAGGGAGCTTGACTGCGAGACATACACGTCGAGCAGGTGCGAAAGCAGGTGTTAGTGATCCGGCGGTAACAAGTGGAAGTGCCGTCGCTCAACGGATAAAAGGTACTCCGGGGATAACAGGCTTATCGGTTCCAAGAGTCCACATCGACGAACCGGTTTGGCACCTCGATGTCGGCTCGTCGCATCCTGGGGCTGGAGTAGGTCCCAAGGGTTGGGCTGTTCGCCCATTAAAGCGGTACGCGAGCTGGGTTCAGAACGTCGTGAGACAGTTCGGTCCCTATCTGCCGTGCGCGTTGGAGAATTGAGAGGAGTCGTCCCTAGTACGAGAGGACCGGGACGAACGGACCTCTGGTGTACCAGTTGTCCTGCCAAGGGCACTGCTGGTTAGCTACGTCCGGATGGGATAACCGCTGAAAGCATCTAAGCGGGAAGCCCACCTCGAGATGAGTTCTCCCATCTCCTAGAGAGAGTAAGAGCCCTGGAAGACCACCAGGTTGATAGGCCGACGGTGTAAACGCAGTAATGCGCTCAGCCGATCGGTACTAATTGCTCGAGGGCTTGACGGGTATTTACCCAATTCTTTCGTTGGCAGCTGTGTGGTTTTGAAGGCCCGGAAGGGGACGGTCTCGCAACTTTTCGGTGGCTATTGCGAGAGGGAAACACCTCTTCCCATTCCGAACAGAGAAGTTAAGCCTCTCAGCGCCGATGGTACTTGGCCCGAAAGGGCCTGGGAGAGTAGGTCGCCGCCGTTTACTTAGTATGAAAGGGCCGTCCGAGAGGGCGGCCCTTTCTCGTTCTGCGCCGCCCGCGGCGCTCGCCGCCCGGCGCTTCCGCCCCGCTCACCCGTGCGAGGCCGGGCATACTCGGAGCCATGTCGGTTCTCGCAATCGTTGTGATCGTGGTCGTCGCACTGCTCGTGATCCTCTTCGCCGGCGGCCTGGTGGCCGCCCGGCGTGATGCGCGTGAGGGCGAGGACGAGCTGCTGGCCCGCGTCGCCGCGGCCGACCGAGCGCTGGAGGCCGCCCGAGCAGCCGATCGCGGCTGGGACCCGGCGCTGCTCGAGGCAGCGGCGCGCGTGGCGCTCGAGCGCGATCACCCCGACTTTCGCTACGACAAGCTCCAGATCGTGCTGGTCGACGACCGCCCGGGCACCGATCACGACCGGGCAGAGCTTGCCGCCGTCGGGCAGACCGGGATGCTGCGTATCGCTGTGGTGCGCCACGGCGAGCAGTGGCTCGCTGAGACACCGCGCTGAATGCGTGGTCTCAGCGCGGGTAGCGTCCCGGCGGTGGACGCGAGCGAGCTGATCCCGGGATTCGTCCCGGAGACCGATCTGGAACGCAAGCTCGCCAGCGCCCCGGAGCTGCTCGAGGGCCTCGCGTGGGGCGCTCCCCGCGCCGGCCATCCGGAGGGCCCGGTCGGGATCCACGTCTCCCACCTGCTCGACACGATCGAGGCGAGCGGTGAGAGCGGCGAAATGCGCGAGCGCCTTCGCTTCATGGCGCTGGTCCACGACGCCTTCAAGTACCAGGTCCGCGAGCGGCTGCCGCGTGTCGGCGAGAACCATCACGCCATGCGCGCCCGCCGCTTCGCCGAGGACTTCACGGACGACGAGCAGCTTCTCTGCGCCATCCAGTTCCACGACCGCCCGTACGGCCTGTGGCGCAAGCTCGCCCGGCGCGGCAAGCTCGACGAGCGCGGCTTTCGCCGCATGATGAAGCGGATCGGGGACCCGGAGCTGTTCCTGCGCTTCATCGAGCTCGACGGCTCGACGGAGGGCAAGCGCGCGGAGCCCATCGAGTGGTTTCGAGATGAGCTCACCCGACGCTCGATCGTCGATGGACAGCGGGCTCGCGCCGCGCACAAGCGCTGAGATTGGCCCGGGGCGCCCAATCGCGCAGGCTCCCGGCGAGCGATCTCCCTGGTGTGCCTGGCCGCTGACCCCTAGCGCATCGACAGGCAGAGCTGCGCGCCGGCGTCCACAGCGCCACCGCGCTTGCGCGCCGCGGTGCGGGAGGCGCCGCGGGCGGCGGGTACGGCAGCTGCCGCTCGGCGCCGCGCCGGCTGGCCCAGCACTGACCTCGCGCCGGGGTGCAGCGGGATGCCGGCAGGGCGGCGTCGCCGTGCCGCTGCGCGCTCGGCCGATTCGGCCGCAGCACGTGCGATCGCGGTCGAGGCCGGCGGCATCAGCTGCCGGTCGAGCGCTGTCGCGTCGCTACGGGCTGGTCGGCGCACGAGGGGTGCGGGCTGGAAGAGGTCTGGAGCGGGGGAGCCGTCGGCTTCCACGAGGCGGAACTCGCCGAGGGTGGCGAATTCGACGGCCACGTCGAGGCCCATGATCAGGGTGCCCGCGATTCGGTCTGTCATCGATTCGAACATGCGTTCCCGAGGCTATGTGGCGCGGCGGACGGACTTGGGCAGCCGCTGCAAGATCCGTTGCAAATCGCAGAACGGAGCGGAAACCGCCTCAGCGGCTCACCGAAACCGCCTCCGAAGTGCCGCTGGCGCCGCCATCCGACCAGCGGAAGCGGTACGAGCCGGCGCGCCGGGGCACCCGCAGGGTGAAGTAGCCGAGCGCGCTCGTGCGCCGCTGGCCCAGCCGGGTGAACGCGCGCTTGCCGGGAGCCCGCCGCTCGACGAGGACCACGTGGGAGCCGCCGCGCGTCTGGCCCCAGACGAGTAGCCGCGAGCGCCCGCTGGGACGCACGACGATCGGGTTCGAGAACGTCGCTGCCGACGGCTTTGGCCGCCCGTCAGCGAAATAGAGCCCGCTCTGGAACTCGCGGAACGCCAGCGGGCCGGTGCCGTTGATCGCGCCGTCGGTGATCCGGAACTGGTTGAGAGTCTTGACGCGCGGGGTCGCCCACGCCACGTACGCGGCGTCCTGGAGCCACCGTGACTGCTTCGCCAGCGACACCCCGGCGTAGGGATCGGGCGGGTTCGTCTGATACCCGAACTCCGTGTAGTAGATCGGCACCTTGCCGCGCCGGCGCGGGTGCAGGGCCTTCACACGGACGAGAGCGTCAATGGTCTGCTCGAGCCGGCGCCAGTCGCCGATCGCGGCGTCGTCGTGGTAGTGCGAGCGGGTGAAGGGCGACTGGAAGATCGAGTATGGGTGGTGCCCAAGGGCATCGAGCGGTATCGGCTTGAAGCCCTTGCAGCGGCCGCTGCGCACAGCCCGGTAGCCCGCCGTCCGGCACGCCGCGACCCTGAGGAAGAGCAGCGGGCGGATCGGCCGCGTGACGCCGGGGTCGTTGCGCCCGCTCGGCGCGAGCTCGCCCACGAGCACGGTCGCCCCCGGTGCGGCCGCCCTGACCGCCGCATACCCGGCCTGCGTGAGCGCCCTGAACAGATGAGGGGAGACCGGCTTGCCGGCGACCGACTGCGGCTGGAGCCACGCGCCCTGGTTCGGCTCGTTGAGCAGCGCGAACGAACCGGCCGTGCCCGCGTAGCGGGCCGCAACCGCGCCGGCGAACGCCGCGAACTCGGCCGGCTTGGGCTCCCAGACGTCGTTCTGCTTCGCCGGATCGGAGCTTGCCCAGTAGGGGATAGGCGTCGAGATCGACACGAGCACCTTCAGCCCGTGCGCCGCGGCGGATCCGACCACCCGGTCGAGCGTCGCCCAGTTGTACGCGGGGTCGTTGGGATTGGCGGCGTCGAACCCCGCCGGCTTCGCCGTCGACGTCGGCGCCGGGGCGATGTCGCGCCAGAAGGCGGACACCCGCAGCTGCGTCGCCCCGAGCGCGCGCATGTGCGCGAGGGTGGCGTCGACGCTTGCCTGCGGCATGCCGAGCAGCGCCTGGTCGTCGACCATCGACAGCCCGGCATCGTGCGCCGCGAACGCAGACGCCGGAGCGAGCGCGATCACCAGCGTCGTCACGAATGCGATCCCGCCCAAGCGCATGGCTGCTCGAACCCCGCCGCGGGCGAGGAGTCGCGCTGGGGGCTCGAGCTGAGCGACGACGAGTCGCACTACGTGGTCGAGCCGAGCGACGACCACACCTCGACCTTCGTCGCCACCCGTGCGACGACCGCGTCGGTGAACTCCGACATCGTCGCGCTGCCACCCAGATCGGGGGTCTTGATGCCGGTCGCGCAGGCCTCCAGCACGGCTTCGTAGATCGCCCTCGACGCGACGTGGGCGCCCTCGTGGCCGAACTCGCCGGCGTAGTGCATCGTCGCGGCGGCCGCCATGATCATCGCCATAGGGTTCGCGATGTTCTTGCCGAGCAGCGCCGGCGCGGTGCCGTGCGGGGCCTCGCTCATGATCGCCTGAAGCTCGTAGTCCTCGTCGAAGGCGAGCAGCACCGACTCGGCGCCGGCGATCGACCCGAACAGCGGCAGCACGAGGTCCGACAGGCAGTCCCCGTCGCGGTTGAGCGCCGGGATCACGATCGGAGCATCGGCCGCGCCCGAGACGAGGCCCGCGTAGGTCGCGTCGATCAGCACCGGCTGGTAGCCGACGTCGGGGAAGCGCTCGGCGGCGGCGTCGAGCTCCTCCTTGAGCATCCCCTCGTACACCGGCGAGACCGTCCACTTGGGCCCGCCGTACACGCGCCCGTGGATCTTCTTCGCGGTCCGGAAGCTGTACTCGGCCACCGCCCGGCACGTCGAGCGCGAGATCCGCTCGGTGCGGTAAGCGATCTCGTCGCCGTCCTCGGACTCGCGCCACTGCTTCGCGCCGTAGGCGTCGCCGACCGCCATCCGGCAGACGGAGATTGGGTAGTGGATTCCGCCGATCGGCGCGACCCCGGGGATGCGACGGCCGGTGCGGATGATGACCTTGCCGTCGATCTCCTCGCGCAGGATCCGGTTGGGCGAGCCGACGTCGTCGGCGCCCTCCGGGGTGATCGTGGCGGCCTTGATCGACAGCCCCGCCTCGCGGATTGCCGCAGCCGCCTGGCTGACGACCTCGTTCTCGGTTGCGCGCCGGTTCTGGAGCGACAGGTCGAAGTGGACGAGCTCCGCGTCGACCTGCGTGACCTGCGGGTCGAGTACGCGCAGCGCCTGGTCGAGCAGCTCCTGCCCTGTCTCGTCACCCTCGAGGACGACGATGCGCAGGTCTGGCACTAGACCGCGTCCGCCTGCTGCTCCCGCGGCTCGAGTCCCAGCTCGGCCTTGCGGGCCTCCATCGCGTCGATCACGCGCTGAAGGTGCTCGTCGAAGTCGACCCCGAGGTCGTCTGCGGCGCGCCGCATCTGGTCGCGGTCGACGGCGGCGGCGAAGCTGGGCTGCTTGAGCTTCTTCTTGACCGACTTCGGCGTCAGGCCGACGATCCCGGTCGGCCGCACGAGCGCGCAGGCAGCCACGAAGCCGGACAGCTCGTCGACGGCGAACAGCGTCTTGGCCAGCGGCGTCGTCCGCGGGTGGTCCAGAAACTCCGCGTGGCCGGCCACCGCGTCGATCAGCTCCTCCGGGTAGCCCTTCTCGCGCAGGACCTTGATCGCGGTGCGGGGGTGGCCGTCGTCGGCGTCCATGTCCGGGTGACGCTCGTAGTCGAGGTCGTGGAGGATGCCGGTGGCCGCCCACAGCTCCTCGTCCTCGCCGCCCGCCTGCGCGTAGGCCACCATCGCGGCCTCCACACCGAGCACGTGCTTGCGCAGCGACTCCGACTCGGTCCACTCGCAGAAGAGGCGCCAAGCCTCGTCACGATCGACTTCGCTCATGCAGGCGACCCTAACGACCGTGGCGCCGGTAGGCCGCCTTCAGCGCGGCCACCGTACGGTCGAACGACTGCTGTACGCGACCGAGCTTCCAGTGGACCGTCAGCGACCCGCTGCGGCTCGGCAGCGTGATCGAGCGGCGCCCCTTCGAGTCCTTGGCGAAGCTGGGCAGCGGCCAGACGATCTTCGTGCCCGCAGGCACCGCCGCGCGCCAGCGCAGCCGGGCGCCGCGCGTGGTCGAGCGGAGCGTGAACGACACCCTCCCGAACGTAGTCGGTGCCTTCGCCACGGACACCGCCCGCCCGTGCCCGACCCACTCGGGCGACAGCGCCGACATCAGCGTCAGGCGGCCGCCGTCGTCGCGCACGAGCATGTTGCGCAGCAGCGTCACGTACTCGGCGGCGAACCAGCCGTGCGGGGTCATGTTGTCGTCCACGGCGCGGTCGCCGTACACGCGCACGCCCGCCTCGAAGCCGCCGTTGGTGGCGGTGGTGTGGGCCAGCTCGCTGTAGAGGCCCGCGACCGTCCGCGACTGGCGCCCGGCGGCCAGTTCCGTCTCGAAGACCCGGAAGCCGATGTAGTCGTGCAGGTCGCGCCCGTCGAGGTAGGTCGCGATGCCCTCCGCGAAGCTGGAGCGGGCGTGGCGCATGGTGCGCTCGACCATCGCATTGGTGGGCGCGTAGATGCCGGTGGGGAAGAAGGGCCAGAGGTTGCCCCAGTTCTCGCCGCCCTTCGCGTCGAGCGCCGGGGGAATCCAGCCGCCCGTGCGCTTGACCGCCTGGCGCAGCTGCGCATCGAGGGTGGCCTGGTAGGCGACGGCCTCCGCGGCCCAGCGGTCGGCGGTGGCCCCGTCGCCGGCCGTGCGGGCGATCGTCGCGGCCGCGCGGGCGCCCGCCACGCCCCAGAAGTTGTCGCCGACCAGGTGCCCGGAGACCTGCTCGTTGTCGTGCGGATCGGACGGCGGCAGCAGCCCGAGCGGATCGTCGGCACGTGCCTTCTCGAGCCACGCCATCGCGCGGCCCACCGCGGGCAGCACCTCCTTGGCGAACGCAACGTCGCCTGTGCGGCGCACGTGGTCGCCGTAGGCCCACAACGCCTCGCCGAAGCCGTCGTACTGGCCCGGGCGCGAGATGAAGAGCCCGTTCGGCTCCTGCCAGGTCCCGAAGTAGCGCAGGTCCTGGGCCGCGGGGCCGTGCAGCCCGGCCTGGTCGAACGCCGAGGTGATCGCAGCCGAGTCGCGCAGCCAGAAGGCGTGGTACTGGAGGTCGTTGACGGTCTGGACCCAGTAGCCGTCCTGGCGATAGCGGCTGAGGAGCAGGTTCATCAGGCTCGCGTAGAAGGTGTCAACCACCTTGCCCTCCGGCACGTGCACCCGCATCGCGCCCCCGAGCGTGTGGCGCCAGGTGGCGAGCGCACGCGCGTGCATGTGGTCGTAGCCCGCGCTGCCCACCTGGCCGTAGGCGGCCGTGCCCTGGTTGACCGGCGTCGTCGGGATCGTGAAGTCGAGCGTGACAGAGCGCCCCGGCTGCAGGCGCGCCCGGTAGCGGGTCACGCCGACGAGCGTGGTGGGCTCGGCGTGGCGGGCGCCGCGCACGCGATGGACCGTCACCCCCGGCGGGGTCGCGTGCGTGATGTAGAGAGCGCGGCCGTCGCGCAGGAAGGTGTGGCCCGCGAACGCCTGGACCGACGCCGCGTCGAAGCCGTAGCCGGGCTGGTAGTAGAGGCCGCTGCGGGCCGGGGTGGCCGGCCGCGCGAAGCGGAAGCGGCGGCCGCTGCCCTTGGGCTCGCCGCCCGTGTAGCGCGTGCCGATGGCCCAGCCGGCCGTGGCGGTGCGGCGCCCGTGGTTGACCATCCGCACGCGCACGAAGTTGACCGGCCCGCCGCCGACCTCGGCCGCGAACGCGGTCAGCGAGTAGCCGACGGGCCCGTTCCTGCGCCCGGACGAGACAATCGGGTAGCGGCCCGCAGCGAGCCTGCGGATCGGCTGGCGCCAGGGCCGAAAGCTGGGGCCCCATTGGAACGCGTACTCGGCCGACCCCGTGTAGAGGTAGCCCTCCGGCGTGATCTCGGTCCCGGCCGGATACCCGGGCACGCCGAGCTGCTCGGTCGGCTCGGTGATGAACGACCACGGCGCAGCCGCCGCCGCGCCCGGAAGGACGGCGAGGCTCGCGGCCGCGAGCAGCACGATGAGCGCGGGTCGGCGCATGCAGAGAGCATGGCAACCCTTCGGTAGCCTGCCCGCAGCAATGGAGAAGTTCATCATCGAAGGCGGGCTACCGCTGTCTGGGACGGTCGTGCCGGCGGGCAACAAGAACGCCGCGCTGCCCGTGCTGGCCGCTTCCCTGCTCACCGAGGACGAGGTGATCCTGCGCAACGTGCCGCGGATCCGCGACGTCCAGGCGATGATCGAGCTGCTCGAGCACCTCGGCGTCGAGGTCGAGTGGCGCGAGGAGAACGTGGTCGCGCTCTGCGCCGCCGGGGTCGACCCGGAGACCGAGATCCCGCTCGAGAAGACCGAGCGCATCCGCGCGTCGTTCCTGATCACGGGCCCGCTGCTGGCTCGTTTCGGCCGCGCGGTCATCCCGCCGCCGGGCGGCGACGTGATCGGCCGCCGCCGGCTCGACCCGCATCTGGACGCCTTCCGGGCGCTCGGCGCGACGGTCGCCTCCAACCGCGTCTACCGGATCGAGGCGGGCGACGGACTGCGCGCCTGCGACTTCTTCATGGACGAGCCTTCGGTCATGGGCACCGAGAACGCGCTCATGGCCGCGGCGCTGACGCCGGGCTCGACCGTGATCCACAACGCGGCCTCGGAGCCGCACGTGCAGGACCTGTCGCGGCTGCTGCTCCAGATGGGGGCGCGGATCGAGGGCATCGGCACCAACCAGCTGATAGTGCACGGCTCCGAGCAGCTCGGCGGCGCCGACTTCCGCATCGGGCCCGACCACATCGAGATCGGCTCCTTCATCGCGCTGGCCGCCGCCACGCGCGGCGAGATCCGGATCAAGGACGCCGTCCGCGACGACCTGCGCTCGACCGAGGTCGCCTTCGCGCGGCTGGGAGTGCGCCTGGAGTACGAGGGCAGCGACGTGATCGTCCCGGGCGACCAGGACATGCGCGTGCGCGACGACGAGGGGCAGGCCGTCTCGAAGATCGAGGACGGGCCGTGGCCGGCGTTCCCGGCCGACCTCACCTCGATCGCGCTGGCGCTGGCCACGCAGGCCGACGGGATGGTGCTGATCTTCGAGAAGATGTTCGAGAACCGCTTGTTCTTCGTGGACAAGCTCGTGACCATGGGCGCTCGGGTGATCCTGTGCGATCCGCATCGTGCGGTCGTATCGGGCCCGAGCCGTCTTCACGGTGAGCGCGTCGAAAGCCCCGACATCCGCGCCGGAATGGCCATGCTCATCGCGGCGCTGTGCGCCGACGGCAACACGGAGATCGGCAACATCCGCCAGATCGACCGCGGCTACGAGCGCATCGACGAGCGCCTGCGCCTGCTCGGGGCGCGCATCGAGCGCCGCGGCGGCGAGCGCGTCGCCGCCTAGCCTCGGCAGGAGAACGCGATGACCTTTCCGATCCCGCCTGGGACCCGCGACGTCCTGCCCGACGAGATGCGCGAGCTGCGCGCGCTGATGGACGGCGTGCGCGGATCGTTCCAGCAGGCCGGCTACAGCGAGGTGCGCACGCCCACGCTCGAGTACGAAGACGTGCTGCGCCACGGCGACGAGCAGGTGGCCTCGGGCGCCTCGCGACTGTTCGACGACCGCGGCAACCTGCTCGTGCTGCGCTCGGACATGACGATCCCGATCGCGCGCATGGTCGGCACGCGCCTGTCCGACCACGAGGGCCCGCTGCGGCTGTGCTACTCGGGCCAGGCCTACCGCTCGGTCACGCGCGGCAGCGGCCAGCTGACGGAGTTCCTCCAGGTGGGGGCCGAGCTGATCGGCGTGCCCGGTGTAGAGGGCGACGCGGAGATCGTGGCGCTCGTCTTCGACGGGCTCACGAACTGCGGCCTTGGGCGCCACTCGATCGGGCTCGGCGACGGCGCGCTCTATCGGGCGCTGCTGACCGCCTTCGAGGTGAGCGACGCCGACGCGGCGGCGCTGATGAGCTCGCTGATGGCGCGTGACCTGGTTGGGCTCCAGGCGCGGGTCGAGGCCGCGGGCCTGCCGGCCGCGCTCTACGAGCTGCCCGCGCTGCGCGGCGGCCCCGAGGTGCTCGACCGCGCCGAGGCATCGATCGGCGAGGTGGCCGCGACGGCCCTGGTCGAGCTGCGCGGGCTGCACGCCGCATTACTCGAGCGCGGGCTCGGCGAGCGCCTGATCCTGGACCTCGGGCTTGTGCACGAGCTGGGCTACTACACGGGCGCCGTGTTCGAGATCTACGACCCCGCTGTCGGCTTCGCGCTCGGCGGCGGCGGCCGCTACGACCAGCTGGTCGGCCGCTTCGGCTCGCCGCGGCCCGCCTGCGGCGTCGCGGTCGACGTGCAGCGCGTGCACATTGCGCAGGCCGCTGAGGAGAAGATGCGATGAGCCTGACGATCGCAATCCCGCGCGGCGCGCTGATGAACGAGGCGCTGGACCTGCTCGACCAGCTCGAGATCGACACGAGCGAGATCCGCTCGAACGACCGCAAGCTCGTGTTCCCCGAGATCGGCGTGATCACCATGCGCCCGAGCGACGTGCCGTCGTACGTCGAGCACGGTGCAGCCGACGTGGGGATCACCGGGCGCGACGTGCTCGCCGAGCAGGCCGATCGCGACGTCTACGAGCTGGTCGACCTTGGCTTCGGCGGCTGCCGGATGATCGTGGCCGTGCACGCTGATGGCGACCCGCTGGCCGAGTCACTGCGGCGGCTCGGGCGCATCCGGATCGCCACCAAGTACCCGCGCGTTGCGGCGGCTCACTTCGCTCAGACGGGGCGCCAGGCCGAGATCGTCGAGGTGAAGGGCTCGGTCGAGATCGCTCCGCTGACCGGCCTGGCCGACGGAATCGTCGACCTGGTCGCCACCGGCCGCACGCTGGCCGAGAACCGCTTGGTCGAGCGCGAGCACATCTTCGACTCGACCGCCCGCCTGATCGCGAACCCGGTCGCACACCGGCTCAAGGCGCGTGAGATCGACGATCTGGTGGCGCGTATCCGGGGCGTGCGGTGAGGATCGAGCGGCTCACGAGCCCCGGCGCCGCGACCGTGCGCGCCCTCTGGCCGGCCGCTCCCGGCGTCGAGGCCGACGTTCGCGCGATCGTGGAGCAGGTGCGCACCGGCGGCGACGACGCGCTGCGCGCGCTTGCCGAGCGCTTCGACCCCGCGGGCGTGGCGCCCGACCGCCTGGCCGTCTCCCCGCAGGAGATCGAGGGCGCGCTCGGCTGGGCCGAGCCGGAGCTGCTCGACAGCCTGCGGACGGCCGTCGCGAACGTGCGCCGCGTGGCCCAGGCTCAGATCGGCGAAGGCGACGTGGTCGAGGTGGCCGACGGGCAGTACATCGAGCTGGCCGACGTGCCGGTCGCCCGCGCCGGCATCTACGTCCCCGCCTGCCGCGCCCCTTATCCCTCGACGGTGATCATGTGCGCCGTGACCGCCCGCGTGGCGGGCGTGCGCCAGATCGCGGTGTGCGCGCCGCCGTCGGTGGCCGATGCGCGCGTGCATCCGCTGATCCTGGCCGCCTGCGCGCTCTGCGGGGTGACCGAGGTGTACCGCGTGGGCGGCGCTCAGGCGATCGCTGCGATGGCCTTCGGAACCGAGTCGATCAAGCCGGTTGACGTGATCGTCGGCCCAGGCAGCCCGTACGTGCAGGAGGCCAAGCGCCAGCTCGCCGGCGTGGTCGGCATCGACAGCATCGCCGGCCCCAGCGAGCTCGTGGTGGTGGCGGCCGACGACGCGGACCCCGACCTGATCGCGCTCGACCTGCTTGCGCAGTCCGAGCACGGCCCGGACTCGGCCCTGGCCGTGATCTCGGCCGACCAGGCCCTGCTCTCGATGGTCGCCGACGCCGTCGAGCGGCTGGGTTCCGAGCGGCCGTCGGCGACCGACGCCGTGCTGGCCGTGTGCGCGACGAGGGACACCGCTGCGGCAGTCGCGCTCGCGGACGCGATCGCGCCCGAGCACCTGGAGCTGATCGGCGACGAAGCCGAGGACATGGTCGAGCAGGTCACGCGCGCGGGCTGCGTGTTCGTGGGCGAGATGGGGGCCACGGCGTTCGGCGACTACGTGGCCGGCTCCAACCACGTGCTGCCCACCGGCGGCGCGGCGCGCTTCGCCTCGGCGCTGTCGCCACGCACGTTCCGGCGCCGCATGGCGCGCGTATCTTTGACCGACGAAGCCGCCGCGCGTCTGGCGCCGCACGGTGCCGCGATCGCTCGCGCCGAGGGCTTCCCGGTACACGCCGAATCGATGGAGCGCCGCCGCTCATGAGCCGCAAGTCGGAGATCACGCGCAGCACAGGCGAGACCGAGATCACGGTCGCGCTGGCGCTGGACGGCACGGGCGAGGGGCGACGCACGACGGGCGTTGGCTTCTTCGACCACATGCTCGACGCGCTCGCGCGCCACGGCGGCCTCGATTTGGATGTCGATGCCAAGGGCGACCTGGAGACCGGCGCGCACCACACGGTCGAGGACGTCGGGATCGTGATCGGGCAGGCCCTCGACGAGGCGCTCGGCGACCGCGCCGGGATCACGCGTTTCGGCCACGCGGTCGTGCCGATGGACGACGCCCGCGCGTCGGCCGCGATCGACGTGTCGGGACGCCCGTTCGTCGCCTTCGACGGCGTGGCGATCCCGCCGCGCACCATCGGTGGCTTCGAGACCGACCTGGTCGAGGAGTTCCTGCGCGCGCTGGCCAACAACGCGAAGCTCACGGTGCACGTGACGGTGGAGCGCGGCCGCGACTCGCACCACATGGTCGAGGCGTCGTTCAAGGCGTTCGCGCGGGCGCTGCGGCAGGCGACCTCACTCGACCCGAACGCGTCCGGGATCCCGTCCACGAAGGGTCTCCTGTGATAGCCGTCCTGGACTATGGGATGGGCAACCTGCGCTCGGTCGAGAAGGCGTTCGAGCACGTCGGCGCCGAGGTCGAGGTCACCCACGACGCCGCGGTCATCCGCTCCGCGGCCGGCCTCGTGCTGCCGGGCGTCGGCGCGTTCCCGAAGGCGATGGAGGCCGTCGCCGAGCGTGGCCTTGCCTCGCTGATCGAGGAGCGGCGGGCGGCCGGGGTGCCCATCCTCGGCATCTGCCTGGGGATGCAGCTGTTGTTCGAGCGCTCGGTGGAGCTCGGCGGCGCCGACGGCCTCGGGCTCCTGCCCGGCGAGGTACGGGGGCTCGACGCCCCCGGCCTGAAGATCCCGCAGATCGGCTGGAACGCCGTTGCGTGGATGCGCGAGTCGCCGTTGGTCGCGGGCCTGCCGGACCCGGCTGCCTTCTACCACGTGCACTCGTTCGCGCCGGTCGCGTCGAACGGCGTGGTCCTCGGCACCGCCGACTACGGCTCGCGGTTCGTCTCGGCGGTGGCGGGCGACGGCGTCTACGGCGTGCAGTTCCACCCTGAGAAGTCGGGCCCGGACGGCCTGGCGCTGCTGCGCAACTTCACGAAGCTCGCGCAGTGATCCTCCTGCCCGCGGTGGACATCCGCGACGGCAAGGCCGTCAGGCTCGTGCAGGGCGACTTCGCGCGCGAGACCGTCTACAACGACGACCCGCTCGACGCGGCGAAGAGCTGGGTCGAGCAGGGTGCGCGCTCGCTGCACGTGGTGGACCTCGACGGCGCGGTTCAGGGCGCGCCCGCCAACCTCGAGCACCTGCGCCGGATCACGCGCGCGGTCGATGTGCCTGTGCAGTACGGCGGTGGGCTTCGCGACGCACGCTCGGTGCGCGATGCACTCTCGGCCCGCGCGGACCGCGTGATCATCGGGACCGCGGCCTACACCGACGCGGAGTTCCTCGACGACGTCATCTCGCGCTGGGGCGCACGCGTGATCGTGGCCGTTGACGTGCGTAGCGGGCACGTGTCGGTGGCCGGCTGGACCAAGGAGACCCAGGGCATGGCCGTCGAGGTGATCGAGCGCCTTCAGCGCCGCGGCGTGCGCCGGTTCGCCTACACCAACGTGGATCGCGACGGCACGCTCGAGGGTCCCGACATCGAGGACCTGAAGCTGATCGGCGCCGCCGTGCGCGGCCGCTTCATCTACTCGGGCGGCATCGGCACGCTCGACCACCTGCGCGCGCTGGGCGAGACGCGGCTGGTCAACCTGGCGGGCGTGATCGCGGGCAAGTCGCTGTACGAGGGTCGCTTCACGATCGACGAGGCGCACGCTGTCCTGGACGCCGACTGATGCTTCTGCGGCGGGTGATCCCGTGCCTGGACGTGGACAAGGGCCGTGTCGTCAAGGGCATCGAGTTCGTGCAGCTGCGCGACGCCGGCGACCCGGTGGAGCTGGCCGCGCGCTACGAGCAGGAGGGGGCCGACGAGCTGGTCTTCCTCGACATCACGGCCTCGGCTGAGAAGCGCGACACGATGGTCGCGCTGGCGCGGCGGACAGCGGACGAGGTCTTCATCCCGTTCACGATCGGCGGCGGCATTCGCTCGGTCGCGGACGCCCAGGCCGTGCTCGATGCGGGCGCCGACAAGGTCTCGGTCAACAGCGCGGCGGTGCAGCGCCCGGAGCTGCTGGGCGAGCTGGCAGAGGTCTTCGGCGCGCAGTGCGTGGTGCTCGCGATCGACGCCCGGCGCGTGAGCGGCGGCGGCTATGAGGTGTTCGTGAACGGCGGCCGCACGCCGACCGGCCGCGACGCTGTCGAGTGGGCACGCGAGGCCGTCGAGCGCGGGGCGGGGGAGATCCTCCTGACCAGCATGGACCGCGACGGCACCGAAGACGGCTACGAGCTCGAGCTGACGCGGCGCGTGGCGGATGCCGTCGACGTACCGGTGATCGCCTCGGGCGGGGCGGGCACGCTCGACCACCTGGTCGAGGCGATCGCAGACGGCGGCGCCGACGCGGTGCTCGCGGCGTCGATCTTCCACTACGGCACCTACTCGGTCGGCGAGGCCAAGGCCAAGCTGCGCGCCGCGGGCATACCGGTGCGCGAGACGGCCAATCGCTAGCCGGCAACTCACACGATCGACATCTACGACGGTAGGCGTCGCAAATGTCGATCGCGTGGCGCTCCGGCCGGTCTTCTAGCGTTCGCGGCGTGGACGACCTCGGCGAGCGGATCCGGGCGCTGCCCGGCGCCGAGCGGCTGCTGCCCGCGCTCGAAGGACAGGCTGCGGCCTGGCTGGTGGGCGGCGCGGTGCGCGACCTGCTGCTGGGCGCCGACTCGGTGGACCTCGACGTGGCGATCGAGGGCGATGCGCGAGAGACGGCGCGGACGCTGGCGGAGCGGCTCGGCGGCTCGGTCCGCGAGCACGAGCGCTTCGGCACTGCCACGGTGACCGCCGACGGCCTGAGCGTGGATCTGGCCGCCACGCGGAGCGAGCGCTACCCGCACCCTGGAGCGCTGCCCGAGGTGGAGCCGGCCAGCCTCGACGAGGACCTCGCCCGGCGCGACTTCAGCGTGAACGCCATGGCCGCCGCGCTCGATCCTGCGCGCCTCGGTGAGCTGCGCGACCCGCACGGCGGGCGCGCGGACCTGGACGCGGGCGTCATCCGGATACTCCATCCCGACTCGTTCCTCGACGACCCCACGCGGCTGCTGCGTGCGGTCCGCTACGCGGCGCGGCTGGGCTTCGCGCTCGATCCCGAGACCGAGCAGCGCGCGCGGGAGGCGATCGAGGCGGGGGCGCTCGCGACGGTGTCGGGTCCACGGATCCGCGACGAGCTGCTCGACCTGCTGGCCGAGAGCGCCGTGGCGGCCGCACTGGAGCAGATGCGCGAGCTCGGGCTCGACGTCGCGCTGTCGCCGCTCCTCGGCGAGGCGCGGCCGGACGACGTGGCCGCGGCGGCCGCGGCGGCGAGGAGTACCGGCGCGAAGCCGGAGCTGGCCGCACTCGCAGCGCTCGTCGCGCCCGACCCGGCCCGCCTGACGCCGTTCGTGGAGTCACTGTCGCTGCGAGCGGAGGACCGCGACGCTGTGCTGCACGCCGCGCGCAAGGGCCCGCAGCTGGTCCCGGCGCTGGCCGCGGAGCTGCCCGACTCGGCCATCCACGCGCTGCTGCACTGCGAGCTGCCGGAGACCTTTGCGCTGGCCTTGGCGCTCGGAGCGCGCCGCGACCCGATCGAGCGCTACCAGCAGTCGCTCGGCCCGACGAAGCTCGCGATCACCGGCGACGACCTGCGCGCCGCCGGCATCCCCGAGTCGCCGGCGATCGGGCGCGCGCTGGCCGAGACGCTGCGGCGCAAGCTCGACGGCCAGGTCGACGGCCGCGACGACGAGCTGGCGCTGGCAATCGAACTGGCGCGCGCGGAGCCGGGCGCGTGAGCTTTCGCGTGGCGCTGCCCGGTGCCGAGGTGCTGTTCTCCACGCGCGAGGGCGGGGTCAGCGAAGGGCCATACGAGTCGCTCAACCTGGGCCTGCTGACCGGCGACGAGCGCGAGCGCGTCCTGCGCAACCGCCGCGCGCTCGCCGAGCAGGCCCCGATCGACCCCGCGAGCGTGGTCATGGGCTGGCAGGTGCACGGGACCGAGATCCAGGAGTGGAACGGGCCGGACCCCGATCAGGCATTCCTCGACCCGCAGGGCGGCCACCTGAAGGTGGACGGCCACATCGTGCGCAGCCGTCACCTGGCCGCGCTCGTGCTGGTGGCCGACTGCCTGCCCGTGGCGCTGGCGGGCGAGGGCGTCGTGGCGATGCTGCACTGCGGCTGGCGCGGTCTCGCCGGCGGCCTGATCGGCAAGGCCGCCGAGCGGATCGATGCGACCGCTGCCGCGGTCGGGCCAGGCATCGGGCGCTGCTGCTACGAGGTCGGTCCCGAGGTGCTCGCCGAGTTCGAGGACTACGACAACGTCGCCGATGGGCGCATGCTCGACCTGCGCGCGATCGCCGATGCGCAGCTGAGGGCGGCCGGGATCGACCAGATCGAGCACGTGGACCTGTGCACGAGCTGCAACCCCGGCCAGTTCTTCTCGCATCGCCGCGACCACGGCGTGACCGGCCGTCAGGGAGGCATGGCATGGCTGAGCGGGTGACCTTCAGCGGCCTGTCCGCGGCTCACGTGCGCGACAACCTCGAGCGGGTGCGCGAGCGGATCGGCACGGACGTGCGCATCTGCGCCGCGATCAAGTACGTGCCGGAGGACGAGCTGCCCGTGCTGGCCGAGGCGGGGATCGAGATCGTCGGCGAGAACCGCGCGCAGGAGCTGCTGGCCAAGCAGGCCGGCCACCGCGACCTGTTCGAGTGGCACTTCATCGGGGCGCTCCAGTCGCGCAAGGTGAGGGACGTGGCGCCGAACGTGGCGCTGATCCACTCGCTCGCATCCGAGTCGGCCCTGCAACAGCTCGAGTCGCACCCGGCCCCGGCCGTCCTCGTTCAGGTGAACATCGCGGGGGAGGAGTCGAAGGCCGGCATCGCCCCCGAGCACCTCGGCGAGTTCATCGCAAGCTGCCCGGTTCCGGTGAAGGGCCTGATGACCATGCCGCCGCTCGCCGGCGCGGCCGAACAGAGCCGGCCGCACTTCGCGCGCCTGGCCGAGCTCGCCGCCGAGCACGGCCTGAGCGAGCTCTCGATGGGCACGACGCAGGACTACGAGGTGGCCGTGTCGGAGGGCGCGACGATCGTCCGCCTCGGAACGGTCCTCTATGAGTAGTTCCGTCTAGAGAAGCCCGGCTTCGCGCAGGAACGCCTCGATCGCCCGCGACAGCTGAGCGCCCTGCCAGGCGAGCGGGCTCTGACCCTGGTCCTCCACGAGCAGGCGCGAGTCCGGCAGCGCCTCGGCGTATGCCTGTGCCAGCGCGAGCGGGTGGCCGGGGTCGGACTCGTCGCGCGAGCCGACCACGAGCGCCGGCAGCTCCAGCGCCCGCAGCGCCTCGATGCCGTCGAAGGCGATCGACCGCGGCACCACGCGCAGGGCGTGGGCCACGGCCTGCGGGTGCTCGTGGCGCTCGAGCCGTTGGCGGGTGAACTTGAGCGCGGCCTCACGGAAGCGCGGCTCCGACGGCGGCACGTACGCGTCCATGAAGCCGTCGACACCGCCGCGCTCGAGGCCGTCGGCCAGGCGGTCCCACTCTTCCAGGTCGGCGTCGCCGCGCTCGCCGCGGAACCCGGGCGTGATCTGCACGAGCGCCGCGACGCGGCCGGGATTCGCGAGCGCGTAGGCCGCCGCGGTGGCCGCGCCCATCGAGTTACCGGCGAGCACCACGGGCCCGTCCAGCGTCGCGACGAGCGCCTCGAGATCACGCACCATGTCCGCGTACTCGTAGGCCGCGGGCGACGGCGCGGGGGCCGAGCGGCCGTGTCCGCGGGCGTCGAACGCGATCAGTTCGACCCCTGCCCGGGTGAGGTGGCGGGACCCCATCAGCACGTAGCGACGTGTCGCCGTGAGCCCGTGGAGCAGCACAACGGGCACTCCAGCACCCGCTCGCTCACCGCTCAGGCGCACGCCGTCCGGCGTATCCAGGGAAAAATCATGCGTCGCCGCGCTCAACAGGCGGTAACTTTCGCAGCGCAGGATTCCCGCTGTAACGCACGAAACCCGACCCGATGGCGCTCCGCGACACCTGGCACAAGACTCTCGTCTACTTCGGCCTCGCCGAAGAGGACGACTATCCCACGGAGGAACGCTCTCTCCCGGAGCCCGAAGAGGAGCTCGAGGACCGCTACCGCGAGCGCCCGAACGTGCGCCGCCTCGAGAGCAAGCGCCGCCGCCGCGACGAGTTCGACGACATCTTCGCCGACGATTCAGCGCCGCGCCGCGGGCGCACGACGACGCTGCGACCGGTGGCAGGCAACGGCCGTGCGGGCGGCGACGTGACCGTGCATCTCGTCATCCCGAAGAGCTTCAACGACGCGCAGCAGATCGCCGACCAGTTCAAGGAAGCCGTGCCGGTGATCATCAACCTCCAGGGCACCGACACCGAGCTGTCCAAGCGCCTGATCGACTTCGCCTCCGGCTTGACCTACGCGCTCGAGGGCGGCATGCAGCGGATCGCCGACAAGGTGTTCCTGCTCACCCCGCGCAACGTCGAGGTCTCGGCCGAGGAACGCGCCCGGCTGATCGAAAAGGGCTTCTTCAACCAGTCCTGAGCCCCGCCGGCGGTAGCTTCACCTCAGATGAAGCTGGGCTTCATAGGGGCAGGCAACATGGCGTCGGCGCTCGCCCGCGGCATCGGCGAGCCCGTGTTCGCCGTAGATGTCGTGCCCGGGCGCGCCGAGGCGCTGGTCGAGCATGTGGGTGGCGAGGTCATGGAGACGCCCGCCTACGTCGCCGACGCCGCTGACGCGGTCGTGCTCGCCCACAAGCCGGCGCAGCTGGCCGAGGTGGCGCGCCAGATCGAGAACCGGGCGCAGATCGTGGTGTCGATCCTGGGCGGCGTGCCGACCGCGAGCGTCGAGCAGGCCTATCCGGAAGCGTCCGTCCACCGCTTCCTGCCGAACATCCCGGTTGAGCTGGGCGAGGGCGTGCTGGTCTACGCGGCCGGCTCGCGCGCCGAGGGCGCCGACGAGCTGCTCGAGCTGTTCGGCCGCGCCGGACAGGTGGTGCGGCTGCCGAAGGAGGAGCTGATCGAGCCGGCGATGGCACTCATGAGCTGCGGCCCCGCCTTCATGGCGCTGGTGGCCGAGGCGCTCGTCGATGCCGGTGTGATGCACGGCCTCGATCCCGATGCGGCGGCCACGATGGTGATCGAGACGATGGCCGGCAGCGCCTCCGTGCTGCGAGCCAGCGGCGCCGACACGCGTGAGCTGCGCCGCCGCGTGACCTCGCCGGGAGGCTCGACGGCCCAAGGGCTGGCGGCGCTCGAGCAGGCCGGGCTGCGCGCTGCGTTCGAGGACGCCGTCAGCGCGGTCGTGGAGTTCACGAAGCCATGACCGCCCTGTACCTGGCGATCACGCGCGACGACGTGGGGCGCTACGTGTCGACGCTCGCCGTCGTCTACGTGGTCCTGATCTTCATCCGGATCCTCATGAGCTGGTTCCAGCTGCCCTACTACCCGTGGCTGCGCACGTTCATGGACTGGGTGTCGGCGGTGGTGGACCCGTACCTGGCGTTCTGGCGCCGCTTCCTGCCGATGGTGCGCCTCGGTCCCGGCGCGCTCGACCTGAGCCCCATTGTCGGGACGATCGTGCTGCTGCTCGTCGCGAGCATCGTCTCGGGCGCCATCGCGGGCTGAGCCGTGGCGCGCTCGCGTGGCTGGGCCCTCGCGCTGGCGACGGTCGGTGTGGTCGTGGCCCTCGACCAGATGACGAAGGCGTGGGTCCGCGCCACGGTCACGCCGGGCGACCACGTGAACGTCTTCTTCGGGATCGACATCACGCGGGTGAAGAACACCGGCGTGGCGTTCGGCGCCCTGTCGGGCAACGGCACGCTCGTGCTCGTGGCAGTGCTCGTGGCCATGGCGGGGCTGCTCGGCTACTTCGCGGCCAACATCGCGAAGCCGGCGCTCTGGCTGCCGGTGGGGATGGTCTTCGGCGGGGCGCTCGGGAACCTGGCGGACCGCGCGCGGATCGACGGCGTGACGGACTTCATCGACCCGGTGCTGTGGCCCGCGTTCAACCTGGCCGACGTGTGCATCGTCGTGGGCGTGCTCGGCGTCCTCTACCTGGCCGAGACGCGCAATTGAGCCGGCGGCTCGACGTCGCGCTGGCCGAGCGCCCCGAGGTGGGCTCGCGCGCGAAGGCTGCACGGCTGATCGAGGCTGGCCTCGTGCGGGTCGATGGCGTACCGCGCGCGAAGAGCTTCATGGTCGACGACGAGATGCAGATCGAGGTTGCGCCCGAGCCCAAGGTCGAGCTCGACACGCGCGCCGTCGGGGTCGAGTTCGGCGTGGCCTACGAGGACGATGACCTGATCGTGGTCGACAAGCCCGCAGGCGTGGTCGTCCATCCAGCGCCCGGGCACCCCACAGGCACGCTGGCGCAGGCGCTGGCGGGGCAGGGGGGAGAGTCATACCGCCCGGGCATCGTGCACCGGCTCGACCGCGACACCTCCGGCCTGCTGGTGGTGGCCAAGTCCGAGGAGGTCCACCGCCGCCTCCAGGACGCGCTGCGCCGCCGCGAGATCAAGCGCGAGTACATCGCGCTCGTCGAGGGACGCCCGGATGCCCGCCGCGGGACGATCGACGCCCCGATCGGCCGCGACCGCGGCTCGCGCACCGTGATGTCGACCCGCACCGACAAGCCGCGCGACGCCGTCACGCAATTCGAGATCGAGCAGGAGCTCGAGCGCACCACTTTGCTGCGCGTTCGCCTCGTGACCGGGCGCACCCACCAGATCCGTGCGCACCTCGCGGCCATCGGCCATCCGGTGGTGGGGGACCCCGTCTACGGGGGCGGTGGATCAGGGCGCAGACTGGGCCTGGAGCGGCAATTCCTGCACGCCGGAAATTTGGTGTTTAGCCATCCGCGAACAGGGGAAACAGTGGATTGCGAGTCCAAACTACCCGCCGACTTGCTTCGAACTCTCGAAGCCGCTCAGCGGGAGCCAGTCTCCGGAGGGCCAGACGGGGGCTGAACATAGGTAGTGAAGAGGCGGTTCTTTTTACAAGAGCCGCCTCTTCTCTTTCTGGGGTACAACGCCCCCGCAAGCAGCACCCTCCTCAGCCGTTATGAAGACGGGCCGGTCTACCTTCCTTACCTCCGGTGGCTGGGCCCGAGCTGTGCGGACGGGGCGCCTAGAGCAGGGCGCCCCGTCCGTCTATCCTTCTCCATGTCCAATCGTCCCCTGCGGAAGCGGGGCGGGGCCCTGCCCGGTCTCAGACCGGGTCCCGCCGCCGGCCGCAGGGCTGTTACAGCCAACTCACAAGGGAGCACCGTGGCGACTGAAGTCTCCATCCAAGACCTGCTGCAAGCAGGCGTCCACTTCGGGCATCAGACCCGGCGCTGGAACCCGAAGATGCGCCGCTACATATTCGGCGAGCGCGGCGGGATTCACATCATCGACCTCGAGCAGACCGAGAAGCTGCTCAAGAAGGCACAGGACTTCTCATCCGATCTCGCCGCCCGCGGCGGGACGATCCTGTTCGTCGGCACCAAGAAGCAGGCCCGCGACTCCATCAAGGAGGCCGCGAACAAGGCCGGCATGGCCTACATCGACCAGCGCTGGCTCGGCGGCCTGCTCACCAACTGGCAGACGATCTCGAAGCGGATCGAGCGCCTGCATCGCCTGACCGCGTGGCGTGAGGACGGCACGATCGACCTGCTGCCCACGCGCGAGCGGATCGCGGCCCAGAACGAGTTCGACAAGCTCGACATGAACCTGGGCGGCGTGAAGAACCTCCAGCGCGTGCCCGACGCCGTCTTCGTCGTCGACCTGAAGACCGAGGCGATCGGCGTGAAGGAAGCGACGCGCCTCAAGATCCCGCTGATCGGCCTGGTCGACACCAACTGCGACCCCGATCCGTGCGACTTCGTCATCCCCGGCAACGACGACGCGATCCGCTCGTGCAAGCTGATCATCGACGCGATCGGCGACGTCGCAGCCGAGCGCGCGTCGGTCTTCCGGCAGGCGGAAGAGGAGCGTCAGCGCCAGGAGGAGGAGCGCCGCCGCGCCGAGGAGGACGAGCGCCAGCGCCGCGAGGCCGAGGAGAAGGCCCGCCTCGAGGCCGAGGAGCAGGCCCGCCAGGAGGCGATCGCCGCCGGCGAGATCCAGGCCGACCCCGAGCCCCAGGTGCCGCAGCCGGCCCCTGTGCCCGCGGGCGCCGAGGACGACGAGGACGCGATCCCGACCCAGCGCAGCTTCGACCCGACGGAGGAGAACTAGTGACAGTGGCTGATTTCACGGCTAAGGACGTAAAGGCGCTCCGCGACCGCACCGGCGCGGGGATGATGGACGCGAAGCGCGCGCTCGAGGAGGCCTCGGGCGACGCCGACAAGGCAGTCGAGATCCTGCGCATCAAGGGCGCGGCGAAGGCCGAGAAGCGCGCCGAGCGCGGCGCATCCGAGGGCATCGTGGCGTCCTACATCCACGCCACCGGCAAGATCGGCGTGCTGGTCGAGGTCGACTGCGAGACCGACTTCGTGGCCCGCACCGAGGAGTTCCAGGAGTTCGCGGTCGAGGTCGCCCAGCACATCGCCGCAATGGGCCCCGACTGGGTCGCCGAGGAGCACGTGCCGGCGGACTTCATCGAGGGCGAAAAGCGGGTCTTCGAGGCCGAGGTGCAGGACAAGCCCGAGAACATCCGCGGCAAGATCGTCGAGGGCAAGATCAGGAAGCGCCTCGAGGACGTCGTGCTGCTCCACCAGGAGCACGTGAACCCGAAGCACGAGGGCCGCACGATCGAGCAGCTGCGCGCCGACATCTCGCAGAAGACGGGCGAGAACGTGGTCATCAAGCGCTTCTCCCGCTTCCAGGTGGGCGCCGAGTAGGCATGGAGAACGGCGCCGCGCCGGTCTTCCGGCGGGTATTGCTGAAGCTCTCAGGCGAGGCGCTCATGGGCGACCTGCCCTACGGCGCCGATCCCGAGCGCATCGCGTCGATAGCCGCCGCCGTCAAGGGCGTGACCGACCGCGGCGTGGAGGTGGCGATCGTGGTCGGCGGCGGCAACATCTACCGCGGCCTCCAGGGTGCGGCGGCCGGCATGGACCGCGCGACCGGCGACTACATGGGGATGCTCGCCACGGTGCTGAATGCGCTGGCGCTCCAGGACGCGCTCGAGAAGGTCGGCAAGCACACGCGTGTGCAGTCGGCGATCACGATCTCCGAGGTGGCCGAGCCCTACATCCGCCGCCGCGCGATGCGCCACCTCGAGAAGCAGCGCGTGGTCATCTTCGCCGCCGGCACGGGCAACCCGTTCTTCACCACCGACACCGCGGCCGCCCTGCGCGCGCTCGAGATCCGCGCCGAAGCGCTCCTGATGGCCAAGAACGCGGTCGAGGGTGTCTACGACGCCGACCCGCGCGAGCACCCGGACGCCAAGTTCATCGACCACATCTCGCACCGCGAGGCGCTCCAGCGCGGCCTGGCCGTGATGGACTCGACGGCCCTGTCGCTGTGCATGGACAACAAGCTTCCGATCTACGTCTTCAACATGGATGACGAGGCGAATATCCAGCGGATAGTCTCCGGCGACCGCGTGGGGACGCTGGTTTCGACATGAGCAGTGAGCTGATCGACGAGCTACTTGACGACGCAGGGGGCCGCATGGCCAAGTCCGTCGATGCGACCAAGGTCGAGTTCGGCACAGTCCGCACCGGCCGCGCGTCCCCGTCGCTGCTCGACCGCGTGAACGTGGACTACTACGGCACCTCGACGCCGCTCAAGCAGCTCGCCAACGTGTCCGCCTCCGAGGCGCGCCTGTTGACCGTGACGCCGTACGACAAGACCTCGATCAAGGCGATCGAGAAGTCGATCATGGAATCCGACCTGGGACTGACCCCGGGCAACGACGGCAACGTGATCCGCCTGACGATCCCCGAGCTGACCGAGGAGCGCCGCAAGGACCTGGTCCGGATCGTGAAGGGAATCGCCGAGGACGGTCGCGTGGCGGTGCGCAACGTGCGCCGCGACATCATGCACGACCTCCGCGAGCTCAAGAAGGACGGCGACGTGGGCGGTGACGACGAGCACCGCGCGGAAGAGGCGCTCCAGAAGCTGACCGACGATCGCGTGCACGAGATCGACGAGCTCTTGAAGCACAAAGAGCAAGAGATCCTCGAAGTCTGAAAGTCGCGATCATCATGGACGGGAATGCACGCTGGGCTCAGGCCCGGGGGTTGCCCGTCCTCGCTGGCCACCGCCAGGGCGCGACCGTGCTCAAGCAGACCGTGAAGGACGCCGTGAAGCTGGGCATCGAGGAGCTGACCGTCTACGCCTTCTCGACCGAGAACTGGCAGCGCCCGCGCGACGAGGTCGAGGGCCTGATGGAGATGTTCGCCGAGCTGATCGTGTCGGAGACGCCTGAGCTGGACGAGGAGGGCGTGCGCATGCGCTTCATCGGGCGCCGCGACGAAGTCTCGGCCGGGCTCCAGGAGCGGATGGCCTGGGCGGAGGCGGAGACCGCCGCGAACACGCGCCTGCGGCTGTTCGTGGCGTTCAACTACGGGGGGCGCGCTGAAATCCTGGATGCAGCGGCTCGGTACGAGGGCGGCGGCGAGGAAGACTTCCGGCGCCTGCTCTACGCGCCCGAGATGACCGACCCCGACCTCTTGATCAGAACCAGCGGCGAAATCCGCACCTCGAACTTCCTGCTCTGGCAATGCGCCTACTCCGAGCTGGTGTTCACGGAGACGCTCTGGCCCGACTTCGATGAGACCGATCTGCGCGCCGCGCTGGACGAGTACGAGGCGCGCGGGCGCCGCTTCGGCGCACGCTGATGGCGAGCTCGCGCCGCAACGAAGGCTCGGACCTGGGGGCGCGGCTGCTGGCCGCGGTCCCGCTGATCGCATTCGCGATCTTCATCGTGGTCGAGGGCGGCACCGTGTTCGCCTTCGGGATCGCAGCGCTCGGCGCGATGGCGTGCGCGGAGCTGTTCCGCATGATGCGCCGGCCGGGCCCGCCGTCATCGCGGGCTACCTGGTGGTGATCGCGCTCGTGTTCGCCGCCCGCTTCGGCGACCGCGACCAGGTGCTGCTGGTGGTGGCGATCAGCGTGCCGGTGGTCTTCTTCCTCACGCTTCTGCGGCCGGAGTTCGAGAACGCATCGTGGGCGATGGCCGTGGTCTTCCTCGGCGTGATCTGGATCGGGCTGGCTGTGGCTCACGCGATGTTGCTGCGCAAGCTCCCGCATGGCGGCGGTCTGGTGCTTGACACGCTCATCGGCACCTTCCTCGGCGACACCGGCGCGTACTTCGCCGGCCGCGCGTGGGGCCGCACGCGGCTTGCGCCGCGCATATCGCCGAACAAGACCGTCGAGGGGCTCGTCGGGGGAGTAATCATCGGCACGCTCGCGTTCTGGTTCGCCGGGACCTACCAGGACTGGCTGAACGGGATCGACGCCCTGGTGATCGGAGTCTCGGTCGCGGTCGCGGCCCCGATCGGCGACCTGTTCGAGTCGCTGATCAAGCGCGACAACGCCGTCAAGGACGCCGGCACCGTGTTCGGCGCGCACGGCGGCGTGCTGGACCGCCTCGACGCCGTCTTCTTCACGGTGGTGACGGCCTACTACGTGACGCTGGCGGTGCACTGATGGCCGACTCGCGCCAACTCGCCTCCGAGCTCTTCAACTATGTGTGGACGCTGCTCGAGAAGCCGGATCGCACCGCGCGGGAGACCGAGCTGATGATCCACGCGGCGCACGCGTCCAGGTTCCTCTGGGAGGTCGACGGAACTCCGCTCAACCACGCCCGCGGCGAATGGCAGGTATCGCGCGCGTATTCGGTCGCGGGGCGTCCAGGACCGGCCCTCCATCACGCGGGCCTGTGCCTGGCGATCGCGCAGACAGCGGGCCTCGAGGCGTTCGATGTGGCCTGCGCGCACGAGGCCAGCGCGCGCGCCTACGCCGTCGCGGGCCAGATGCAGCAGGCGGCCGAGCACGCCGAGACGGCTCGGCAGATCGCCGCCGCGATCGAGGATGAGGAGGAACGCGATCTGGTCCTCGGCGACCTGGCAACCCTCCCGGGTGCCTGAGGCGCCCTGAAGCCGCGCTCCTAGACTCGATCGGGTGCGGCGCATCGTCATAGCGGGCTCGACCGGGTCGATCGGGACCCAGGCGCTCGACGTGGTCTCGCGCTCGCGCGACCTCGAGGTCGTGGCGCTCGCGGCGGGTTCCAACGACGCGCTGCTGCTGGAGCAGGCCTCGGCGCTTGGCGTGAAGCGGATCGGCCTGGCCGACGAGCGGGCCGCCGCGCGTGCTTCCGAGCGCTGGACCGACGGTGAGGTGCTGAGCGGCCCCGACGGCCTCGTCAAGCTGATCACCGAGAGCGGCGCCGACCTGGTGCTGAACGCCCTCGTGGGCTCGGCGGGGCTCGGACCGACCGTCGCCTCACTCGGCGAGGGCATCGACCTCGCGCTGGCCAACAAGGAGAGCCTCGTGGTCGGCGGTGAGCTGGTCATGGCGCTCGCGGAGGCCACCGGCGCGGCGATCATCCCCGTCGACTCCGAGCACTCCGCGCTGTTCCAGCTCATCCGCAGCGAACGGCGCCCGGGGACGATCGACAGGCTCGTCCTGACGGCCTCCGGCGGCCCGTTCCGCGGCCGCACGCGGGAGGAGCTCCAGTCAGTCACGGTCGAGCAGGCGCTCGCGCACCCCACCTGGGCGATGGGCGGGAAGATCACGATCGACTCGGCCACGCTCATGAACAAGGGCCTGGAGCTGATCGAGGCCCACCACCTGTTCGGGCTGCCCTACGAGCAGATCGACGTCGTGGTGCACCCGCAGTCGATCGTCCACGCGCTGATCCACTTGAACGACGGCGCCGCACTCGCTCACATGGGCAACCCAGACATGCGCATGCCGATCTCCTACGCGCTCGAGTTCCCCGAGCGCGCCGACGTGCCCGTGCAGCCGCTCGACCTGCCGGCACTCGGGCAGCTCACCTTCGAAGAGCCCGACGAGCAGGCCTTCCCGTGCCTGCGGCTGGCGCGTCAGGCGGCCGCCGAGGGCGGAACAGCGCCGTGCGTGCTGAACGCCGCCAACGAGGTCGCCGTGCAGGCGTTCCTCGACGGGCAGCTGTCCTTCAACGGAATCCCGGAGATGATCGAGCGCGCGCTCGAGTCCGTCCAGCGCCAGCCGCTCACCAGCTTCGACGATCTGTATCTGGCCGACGCGCAGGCGCGCCACGTGGTTGAAGGGGCTGTCGCGTGAGCTGGGTCATCGTCGTACTCGGCTTCTGCGTGCTGATCATCCTGCACGAGCTCGGGCACTTCACGGTCGCGAAGGCCGTCGGCATGCGCGTGGAGAAGTTCTCGCTGTTCTTCCCGCCGACCATCTGGTCGCGCACGAAGGGGGAGACCGAGTACGCCATCGGGATCATTCCGGCGGGCGGCTACGTGCGCATCTCCGGCATGAACCCGGCCGAGGACCTGCCCGACGACGTGCGCGACCGCGCCTATCACGCGCAGCCCGTGTGGAAGCGCATTTCCGTGATCGCCGCCGGGCCGATCGTCAACTTCCTGCTCGCGTTCGTGCTGCTGTTGTTCTTCTACAGCGCGCTCGGGCCGCGCGACCTGCGCGTGGGGCCGGTGCAGAAGGGCTATCCGGCCTACGGGCAGCTGGAGCGCGGCGACGAGATCGTCGCCGTCGACGGCAAGAAGGCGACTGCCGAGAGCTCGCCGCAGCTGATCGCCGCTCACAAGTGCGCGGGCAAGCCGGTGAACGGCTGCCGCGCGACGACACCCGCGCGCATCACCGTGGTGCGCCACGGCAAACGGCTCACGTTCTCGTTCGTGCCGAAGTACGACAAGGTGGCGGGGCGTACCCGCGTGGGCTTCGCCTACGAGGACATCGGCCCGCGCCACCCCTACGGATTCGGCAAGGCGTTCAACCAGTCGGCGAGCAACTTCTGGTTCATCACGCGCGAGACGGTCAAGCTGCCGGCAAGGATCTTCAACGCGCAGAAGCGCAAGCAGATCAGCGGCATCGTGGGCGCGTCCGATGCCACCCACAAGGCCGTCTCGACCGACCCGGGCAATGCGATTCTGCTGTTCGCGGTCATCTCGCTGTCGCTGGCGATCATCAACCTGTTCCCGTTCCTGCCGCTCGATGGCGGCCACATCTTCTGGGCTGCGGTCGAGTTCGTGCGGCGCAGGCCGGTGCCCTACGCGGTCATGGAGCGGGCCGGCGTGGTGGGCTTCATGCTCGTGATCGGGCTGTTCATCCTGGGCCTGAGCAACGACATCGATCGACTTACCAGCGGAACTGGAGTTCACTGACGTTGGTATAAGGCGGACCGGAGCAACTGAGGAGAGAGATGGCTACGCAGACTGAGCAGCTGGAGCACTACAAGTCGCTCGACCAAGGGACGGCCCCAGGGGCGTTCCAGTACACGGCCGGGCGCGTGCCCGAGCGCCCGGCGCTGCGCACACTCGACGGGTCGGTCGAGATCAGCTGGGGCGAGTACAACGATCGCGTCAAGAAGGTTGCCGCCGGGCTCGCCGCGCTTGGGCTGAAGAAGGGCGACACGATCGCGATCATGCTCGTGAACCGGCCCGAGTTCCACATCGTCGACGCCGCTGCGATGCACCTGGGCGCGACGCCGTTCTCGATCTACAACACCTACACCGCCGACCAGATCGCCTTTTTGGTCGAGGACGCCGCCCCGGTGATCGCCGTGACCGAGCAGGGCTTCCTCGACCGCCTCGGCAACGTCAAGGAGCGCGACAACGCGCTAGAGCACCTGGTGCTGGTCGACGGCGACGCGCCGGAGGGCGCGATGACGCTGGAGGAGCTCGAGGGCAAGGGTGAGGACGACTTCGACTTCGATGGCGCCTGGAAGGCGGTCGAGCCCGACGACGTGCTCACGCTGATCTACACGTCCGGCACGACGGGCAACCCGAAAGGCGTGCAGATCACGCACACGAACATCATCGAGACGGTGCGCTCGTACGCGCGCATCATCGACTTCCCCGACGGCGGCCGGATCGTCTCCTACCTGCCGATGGCGCACATCGCCGAGCGCAACGTCTCGCACTACCTGCCGATGGCATTCGGCTTCGAGGTCACGTCGATCGACAACCCGCGCGACCTGAACGCCGCCCTGCCGCAGGTGCACCCGACGTGGTTCTTCGCCGTCCCGCGCATCTGGGAGAAGCTGAAGAGCGGCCTCGAGGCGATGCTCGAGGGCATCGAGGACGAGGAGTCCAAGAAGCGCATCAAGGGCGCGCTCGACATGGCGCTGGAGCGCGTGGACCTGATCCAGGCCGGCAAGGAAGTTCCGCAAGAGCTCGAGGACGCCTGGCAGAAGGCCGACAAGGAGCTGTTCGCCAACCTGCGCGCTGGGATCGGGCTCGACCAGCTGGAGGCCTGCAACGTCGGCGCGGCGCCCACGCCGCCGGACGTGATCAAGTTCTTCCACGCGCTCGGCATCCCGCTGGCGGAGCTGTGGGGCATGTCGGAGACCACCGGCGCGGGCACGACCAACCCGCCGGACAAGATCAAGATCGGGACGGTCGGCCCGCCTGCGCCCGGCATCGAGATCAAGCTGGCCGACGAGGACAACGAGATCCTCATCCGCGGCCCGATCGTGATGCCCGGCTACCGCAACAACGAAGAGAAGACGCGCGAGACGATGACCGACGACGGCTGGCTCATGACCGGCGACATCGGCGAGTTCGACGAGGACGGCTACCTGAAGATCGTCGACCGCAAGAAGGAGCTGATCATCAGCGCAGCCGGCAAGAACATGTCGCCGGCGAACATCGAGTCGCACCTGAAGTCGGCCGGCCCGCTGATCGGTCAGGCGATCGCGATCGGCGATGGGCGCCCCTACAACGTTGCGCTGCTCACACTCGATCCCGACAACCTGCCGGGCTTCCTGAAGGAGGCCGGCATCGACGCCGACGCCTCCGATCTCGACTCACTGGTCGACGACGAGAAGGTCGTCGAAGCCGTGCAGGCCGAGGTCGACCGCGCCAACGAGGACATGGCGCGCGTGGAGCAGATCAAGAAGTTCCGCCTCTTGGCGACCGAGTGGGAACCGGGCGGCGACGAGCTGACGCCGACGATGAAGCTCAAGCGCAAGCCGATCGGCGAGAAGTACAAGGACGAGATCGAGGAGCTCTACGCGAAGTAGGCGCTCGCTCAGCCGCCGAAGCGCGGCCGGAGCGCGTTCACGCTCGACACGTACTGCTGCGTCTCGGGGTAGAGCCCGCGGCTGCGGACCGCGCCCTCGCCCTGGTAGTAGGCGGCGATCGCCGAGTTCTGGTCGCCGCCGAAGTCGCTCAGCAGCTGATGCAGGTAGAGCACGCCGCCGCGCACGTTGTCGACCGCCGAGTTCGGGTTCAGCGGGTTGGAGCCCGCCAGGCTGTGGTTCACCCAGTCCCAGGTGCCCGGCAGGATCTGCATGACGCCGCGGGCGTTCGCGGGTGAGACCATCGCGTTGTTGAAGCCGGACTCCTGCCAGGCGATCGCGCTGGCCATGCTGGCGGGCACGCCGTTCGCCGCGGCCACCTGGGCGATCTGGCTCGAGGTCACGCGCTCGTTCGTTGGGTTCGGCGCCGCGGGCGGGACCACGGTCTGCGCCGGTGCGGGGGCGGGGTTGGACGGCGCCGACGCGCCCGTCGGCAGCTTCAGCACCGTGCCCGCGAGCAGGTAGCGCGACGGGTCGAGGCCGTTCATCCACGCGAGCTGGCGCATCGACACGCCGGCGTGCAGGGCGATCGCCGACAGCGAGTCGCCGGGGCGCACGGTGTAGCCGCCAAGCGGGGGAGGCCCGCCGCTCGTCGTCGAGGCCGACGTCGTCGTCGGCCCGGTCGTGCCCGAGGGGATCTGAAGCGTGGTCCCCGCGATCGCGAAGCTGGTCGTGCTGAGACCGTTCGCGGCGGCCAGCGCCGAGAGCGATACGCCGTGGGCCAGCGCGATGCCGCTGAGGGTGTCGCCGGGCTGGACCGCGTAGCCGCTCTGGGGCGCTGTCGCGGCTGCGGGAGCCGCCGAGGTCAGCGCGGCAGCAGCCTCGCTGACGGTGGGGATCTGGAGCGTCGAGCCGAGCACCACCTGGGAGTTCTCCGACAGGCCGTTCGCCGCAGCCAGCGCGCGGGTGGTGAAGTTGTTGGCAGCCGCGATCGACCACAGGCTCTCGCCGGGCGCAACCACGTGCGGGACACCGGCCTCGGCGGGCGCGATGGCGACCAGGCAGGCAATTGACGCAAGCGTGAGTACTCGGAGCACATTCCCCATTTCTCCGCGCTTCCCCAGGCTCCCGCGAGGAGATTCGCGTTATGGCCACATGCACGAGCGTGTGCAGGGCGGCCCGGAACGCGATGGATACCCTCTCCACATGGCCTCGAGGCGCCAGATATGGGTCGGCGGCGTGCCGATCGGCGGAGGCGCGCCGGTCGCCGTCCAGACGATGACGAAGACGGAGACGGCCGATTACGAGGCCACGATGCGCCAGATCCGCACCGCCGCAGAGGCGGGGGCGGACCTCGTCCGCTGCGCCGTCCCGCGCGAGAAGGACGTCGACGCGCTCGCCCGCATCGTCAAGGAGTCCCCGATCCCGGTGATCGCGGACGTCCACTTCAACCACACGCTGGCGCTGAAGGCGCTCGACGCCGGCGCCCACTGCGTGCGCCTGAACCCCGGCAACATCGGTGGTCCCGAGAAGGTGGCCGAGGTCGCCGCGAAGGCCAACCAGCTCGGCATCCCGCTGCGAATCGGGGTCAACTCAGGCTCGCTGCCCAAGCACCTCCACGCGCTCGAGGTGGACAACCCGGTCGAGGCGCTGGTGCAGGCCGCGGTCGAGTTCGTCGAGCTGATGGAGCGGCTCGACTTCGAGAACTTCAAGGTGTCGATCAAGTCGACGAGCGTGCCCAACACGATCGCGTCGAACCGGCTGCTGTCGGAGAAGATCGACTACCCGCTCCACCTCGGCATCACCGAGGCCGGCACCAAGTGGACCGGCTCGCTCAAGTCGGCCGTCGGGCTCGGCACGCTGCTGGCCGACGGCATCGGCGACACCATCCGCATCTCGCTCTCGACCTTCCACGCCGAGGAGGAGGTCAAGGTCGCATGGGAGATCCTGAAGGCCCTGAAGCTGCGCGAGCGCGGCCCGGTGCTGATCGCATGCCCGACCTGCGGCCGCCTCCAGTTCGACATGGACACGGTGGTCGCCGAGATCGAGCGGCGGCTGGAGGGCTACGAGCAGCCGATCGAGGTGGCCGTGCTCGGCTGCGCGGTCAACGGCATCGGCGAGGCGCGCCACGCCGACTTCGGCATCACGGGTGCCAAGAACGAGGGCCTGATCTTCTCCGGCGGCAAGCCGCTGCGGAAGGTGCCGCAGGACAAGCTCGTGGACGAGCTGTTCGCCGAGATCGACAAGTCGCTTGCCATCGGGCGCGTGGAGTTCGACGAGAACAAGCAGGCCGAGGGCGCCGAGTGGCTCCAGCGGATCGAGGAGGAGAACGCCGACGAGCTGACTCCCGAGCGAATGGCGGCGATGGAGGCCCAGGCAGCGCGCGCCGAAGCCGAGAGCGCAACGGTCATCCGCCTGGACGAAGAGGTCTCGCCGACAGCCGGCCGCCGCTTCACTCGTGCGTAGGTCTGTACGCTCGGCCTGGCTTGACTGACCTCACCGACAGGCTGCGCGTGGCGTACGAAGGGTTCGGCCGCCGCGACATCGACGCCGTGCTGTCCGTGATGGACGAGGACATCGAGTGGGACGCCTCAGACGCGCTCGCGCACACCGGCGTCTTCGAGGGACACGCGGGAGTGACGGAGTACATCGACAGCCTCTCGGCGGCCTGGGAGGAGTTCCACCTGAACCCCGAGCAGTTCACCGAGTCAGGCGACGGCGCTCACGTGATGGTGCTCGGAAACGTCAAGGGCAAGCTCGTCGAGAACGGCCAGGATGTCGAAGCGCGCTTCGCCCACGTGCTCCAGCTCGACGACGGCAAGGTCACGCGACTGAAGGTGTGCCTCGACCGCGAGGCAGCGCTGCGCGAGATGCCGGCGGCCTCGGACTCCTAGCGAGTGGTCTGGTCCCGCGGCGAGCACGCTCCGCTCGGGGAAGCCGTGCGACATAAACCACCGCATAGGTGGTCTATGTCGCACAGCCGACCCAAAAGCACCGCCCCAGGACCGCCCCGCGACGCCCCGCGACGCCCCGCGACCCGACCCGACCCGACCCGACCGCCACATCAGCCACCCTTGGCCGAGGCAGTTTGCGCACCGCAGCGCCAGAGCGAGCCAAGCGGAAGCCGACACGCGAGCGCCGCGGCCTCGGACTCCTAGCGAGCGCTTACCGGCGGATCCGCCAGCGCCTTCGCCACCCGCGAGAGGTAGGTCTGTCCCTGGTCGACCCAGCGCAGCTGCCAGGTGCCCGTGCTGCTCGCGCGCATGCTCGTGAGGAAGTAGCCCGCGGCGGTCACGGTCTTCACGCGGTGGTTGTCGTGGAGGATGTCGATCAACTGCGGCTGCGTGCCGCGCGGGCGCGCGCGGCCGAAGACCTGGACGCTGTGCTTCTTCGGCAGTGCGCGCACGTAGATCGGCGTCTGGAACGCGTTGAAGGTCGGCTGCTTGGGCGCTCCGTACTGATAGTGGACCCCGGGCGACTCGCACTTGACCGCGTTCTGGCCCCAGAGCAGGCCGGTCTGGTAGCGCCCGTAGCGCTCGTTGGTGCCCGGCGCGAACTGCGTGAGGATCGGATCGTCGATCAGCAGGTACTGCGAGTAGGTCTTCACGCGCGTCGAGACGTATGAGTCGTACTCGGCCTCGTTCAGGATCTCGGCCTGCTGCGTGATCGGCGCGCCGAAGCCCACGCAGTCGGGCGGGTCGGTCTGGATCCCGAACTCGCTCGAGTAGATGCCGAGGTTGCGGCGAACGCGGTGCGTCTTCGCGATCTTGTCGAGCGCCGCGCCAACGCGCGCGATCTGCCCGATCGTCGCGTCATCCGGGTTCGACAGGTGGTAGCGCGGCCCGATCGGCTTGGTGTACGGATGCATTGCAAAGCCGCTTGTCACGATCTTCGGGAACGGGTTGCAGCCGCGGGCGCTGGCGGCACTGCCGCGGTAAGCCTTGTAGTTGGCGTCGACGCAGAAGAACTCGCGCAGCCACAGCAGCGGGCTGATCGTGTTGAGCGTGCCGGGCTTCGTCTGCCCGATCGGCAGCACCTCGCCGAACAGCAGCGTGTCCGCGCCGTGCCCGCTTGCCGCGAACGCGGCGGTGGCGGCCACGTAGAGCCGCCGGTACTGGTCGGCGGCGGTTGGCACCCACTTCGAACCGATCCTCTCGGACAACGGCTGGATGAACTGCGGGTGGTTGGGCTCGTTCCACACGCTCCACATCGAGACGCGCGGCAGGCCCTCGTTCACGCCCGAGTAGCGCCGCCCGATCGCCTGGACGAACTGCCCGTAAGCGCCCGGGTCGACCTTCCAGACACCCGTGTACTTCTTGGTCGCGCCACCCGTTGCCCACTCGGGCGCGGGCGGGCCGACCATCAGGAACGGCGTCATGCCGCGGGCGACGATCCCCTGCACCGACGCGTCGAGGGCCGCCCAGGCGCCGGCCGGGTAGGCGCCGGGGTCGGTCGCGTCGAAGTCCGGCCTGGTGCGGGAGCTGGAGCTGGGCGCGATGTCGCGCCACTCCACGCGCACCTTCACCACGTTCGCGCCGAGTGCCTTGAACTGGTCGAGCGCGAAGTCGCGCGCCGCCTGGTCGCCGTTCAGCAGCTGGGTCGAGTCCTCCATCATCGTCAGCTGCCCACGTGCCGCCTGTGCGACGGCTGGGCTCAGCAGCAGGACCGCGACCGCGGCGATGACCGCGCCCCGGCGGCCGCTCACGGGATCGTGATCTCGCGACTTGCCAGCTCGCCCGAGTTGTCAGCGGCGATCCAGAGCACACGGTAGATGGCGCCCTTCTGGGCCGGGCGCGTGAGCTGCCAGAAGCCGGCGGCGTTGGTCACCTGGACCGGCGCGCCGTCGTCGACCCAGTCGCTGCCCTGTTTGACCTGGACGTGGACCATCTGGTTCGTGCCGTTCGGGGTGAAGCGGACCTGCCCCCAGAAGAGGTAGTTCGCGCCCGACTTCTTCACGACGAACGGAAGCATGTAGGCCGGCGCGGACGGCTTGGTGCGGCCGTCGTTGAAGAAGAGGCCCGACTGGTAGGTGAACCAGTAGTTGCGGGTGTCCTTCTTGTACTGCTTCTGCGGCGCGACGTCGAAGAGCAGGAACTGCGTGTTGGCCACGACGCGCGGGTTCGCGAATGCGGCGTAGTCGCCGAGGTTGTCCCACTCCGCCTGGTTCGCGAGGCTGATGCCGTTGATCACGTCGGGCGGGTTGGTCTCCCAGCCGAACTCGGTCAGGACGACCGGCAGCCCGGAGCGGATCAGCTTGGTCTTGCGTGCGATCTTGTCGAGCAGCGTGGGGAGGGCATTCAGGTTCGCGATCGTGATCGCGTCGGGGCTCTTGTCCTTCTTCGTCGGGATCGTGCCCTTGGTGTACGGATGGTGCGCGTACACGAGCTTCGGCAGCTTCTTCAGCACCGACAGGCTCTTGACCGTCGAGCAGCTGCGCTGCTTGGCCGCGGTGCCCTTGTACTTGCGCAGGTGGCTGTCCAGGCAGAACAGCTCGCGCAGGAACAGCGCCGGGCGAAGCGGTCGCGTCTCGGACTGCGGCGCGACGCCGAGCGGCGCCGTCTCGCCCATGTTGATCGTGTCCTTGCTGTGCCCGGTCTTGATCAGCGCCTTGGCGCCCGCCACCAGCAGGCTCCGGTAGATCGCAGGCGACGTCGGCACGATGTGGCGGCCGATCTTGCGCGACTGCGGCTCGAGCCAGCCGCCCTGGTTGGGCTCGTTGCCGATGCCCCACCAGGACACGCGCGGAAGCGCCTTGTGGTCCTCGTTCTCGTCCTTGTAGGTGCCCGAGAAGCGCTTGGCGACGGCCTGGTAGAAGCGTCCGAACTGGGTTGCGTTCGGCTTCCAGGCGCGCTGGTTGGCTTTCACATTCGCCTTCGCCTGCGTCCAGCGCGGCCCTGGCGGCGTGACGTCGAAGTAGACCTGGATCCCGTAGCCCTTGGCGGCGCGTACGAGGTCGTCGTACTTGTCCCAGTTGGCGGCACGGTAGGACTTGGGGTTCGCGCCGTTCTTCAGCTTCTTGTTCGGGGCGACGGCGTTCCAGAGGACCGACACCCGCACCGCGTCGACCCCGATCGACTTCATGCGGTTGAGCGCGACCGTGCGGCTCGACGCATTCGAGTAGATGAGGTTGTTGTCGTCCTGCATCACCGACAACACGAAGTCGGAAGCATGCGCCTGCGCGCTGATGCCCGTGAACACGGAGGCGGTGAGGGCTAGGGCTAGGAGTGGTCGGCGCATGGGGGAGAGGCAGGTTAGGAGCAAACCCGGCAGGGCGGCGCTGGTTGCGGCGGGGATAAGGTCCCCTCGGTGACCCGGCTCTCAAACTTCCTCCTGCCGACGGAGAAGGAGGCGCCCGCCGACGCCGAGGCGGTCTCCCACAAGCTGATGGTCCGGGCAGGGCTGATCCGCCAGGTCTCCTCGGGCCTCTGGACCTTCCTGCCCGCCGGCTGGCGCGCGCACCGCAGGGTCGAGCAGGTCATCCGCGAGGAACTGGACGCGATCGGCGCCCAGGAGATGCTGATGCCCGTGATGCTGCCCGCCGAGCTGTGGCGGACCACCGGGCGCTACGACATCGACGAGCTGTTCAAGCTGAAGGACCGCCGCGACGCGGACTTCGTGCTCGCGATGACCCACGAGGAGTGCGTGACCTTCCACATGTCGCGCGAGGTCCGCTCCTACCGCGACCTTCCGAAGCTGCTCTACCACTTCCAGACCAAGGAGCGCGACGAGCCGCGCCCGCGCGCCGGGCTGCTGCGCACCCGCGAGTTCATCATGAAGGACTCGTACTCGTTCGACCGCGACTTCGACGGCCTAGACCACTCCTACGACCTGCACATTCAGGCCTACGACCGCATTTTCGAGCGCTCCGGCCTGGAGTGGTACCGGGTCGAGTCGGACGTGGGGATGATGGGCGGCACGGGCGCGCACGAGTACATGGCGCCGTGCGCCGCCGGCGAGAACGACGTTGCGCTGGCCGACGGCTACGCCGCGAACGTGGAGATCGCGACGGCCGAGGCACAGCCGGTGGAAGGGCTCGAGTCGCTGGCGGCGCCCGAGGCCGTCGACACCCCGGGGGCCACCACGATCGAGGCCGTCGCCGGCTCGCTCGGGGTTCCGGCCGGAGCGCTGATGAAGGCGATGCCGGTGGTCGTGGAGGGCCGCGGCCCCGTGCTCGTCCTGGTGCGCGGCGACCATCAGCTGAACGAGATCAAGCTCCGCAACGCCTTCAAGGCGGATGCGCGCCCGGCCAACGAGGGCGAGCTGCGCGAGCTGTTCGGCACGCACCCGGGCTTCATCGGGCCGGTCGGCTCGAAGGTGCCGGTGGCCGCCGACCTGGCGCTGCGCGACGGCGACGGCGGCTACGTGGCAGGTGCAAACGAGCCTGACAAGCACCTGCGGGGCGTCCAGCCCGGTCGCGACTTCGAGCCGGAGTGGGTCGACGTGCGCTCGGTCGTCGCAGGCGACCGCGCTCCCAGCGGCGGGACGATCCGGGTCGAGCCCGCGATCGAGGTCGGCAACATCTTCAAGCTCGGCACTCGCTACTCGGTGCCGCTCGATGCGACGTACCTGGACGAGGCCGGCAAGGAGCAGCCGATCGTCATGGGCTCGTACGGGATCGGCCCAGCGCGCATCATGGCCGCGGCGGTCGAGCAGTTCGCCGACGAGGCCGGCATCTCGTGGCCGCGGTCGATCTCGCCCTACGACGTCGAGCTGGTCGGGCTCGGCAAGGAGGGGGAGGAGGCACGCGATGTCGCAGAGCGCGTCTACGAGGAGCTGCGCGAGTCCGGCCTCGACGTCCTCTACGACGACCGCTCAGCCAGCCCGGGTGAGAAGTTCGCCGACGCCGAGCTGCTGGGCTGCCCGCTGCGCGTGACCGTGGGGCGCAAGGCGCTCGAGGCGGGCGAGCTCGAGGCCCAGGTGCGCCGCGGGCGCGAGAAGCGCTCGCTGCCCTTGGAGGGAGCCGCCGCGGCAGCGCACGAGCTCTGGCGCGGGCTTCCCTAGGCGCGTGGCTGCGCGGCGGCGCATCGAGCTCACACGCGGTCGCCTGCTGGGCTACGACCGCGACTACGCCCCGCCGCCGGAGACGCTCGCGGGCGCGCCGCTCAACCCGTGGACGATCCCGAACGCGATCGGCTTCGTGCGCCTGGCGCTGGTGCCCGTGTTCCTGGTCATAGCGCTCGACTCGGGCGACGGCCGCAAGGCGCTCGCATCCGTCATCTACGCCGTCATCGGCGGCACCGACTACCTCGACGGGATGGCGGCGCGGATCACCGGCCAGTTCAGCCGCCTAGGCGTGCTGCTCGACCCCGTGGTGGACCGCATGCTGGTCATCTCCGGCGTGGTCGTGACCTGGCACTTCCACCTGCTGCCGCGCTGGGCACTGGCGGTGCTCGTGGCCCGCGAGCTGTTCATGCTGGTGCTCTCACAGGTTGCGCTCGCCAAGCACGTGGCCGACATCAAGGTGAACATGCTTGGGCGCTGGGCCGTGTGGCCGACGATGTTCTCGCTGTTCCTCGCGATGGTGTCGGTCACCTGGGTGGCGGACGCGCTGCTCTACCTGGGTCTTGCGATGACGCTGGGCGCGACCGTGATGTACGTGCGCGACGGGATCAGCGCGCTGAGGATGCAAGCCGGACCGCCCGCGCCTTAGAGCGCACCCCCTCGAAGCGGATCAGCAGCTGCCCGTGCCGCCACAGCAGCACGTTGCCGGCGGTGCGCACGTGGTCGCTGCGCACCCGGCCGTTGCGGTCCGCGAAGACGTAGTCGTGCAGCGCGCCGTGGATCCAGACGGCCGGCTGGCTGCCGATCACCAGCGGGTCCGCCTTGGTGCCGGGCGGCATGAACTTCGTGAGGAAGCGCTGCTCGAGCGTGCCAACGACCTCGACCACGACGACGCCATGCGGATAGACCAGCCCCAGCTGCCCGCCGGGCGGGAAGCTGTCGTACCAGACCGCCGGAGTGCCGAGGCCGGTTGGCAGCACGGGGGCGAAGCCCAGCCGCCCGCGCGCCTGCGCGAGCGTGACGTGGCGGCCGAGCGCAAGCCGCGCCCCGCGCCCGGCCGGCAGCGGCCTTGGCACGCGCTCGAGCTCCACGCTGCGCAGCCCGAGCCACGAGCGCACGCCGGGGATGGCCAGCGCCGAGCCCGCGAGCACCAGCAGCGCTGCGAGCGCGATCACCAGCGGGCGGCGCAACCTCAGCCTGCGCGGCGCCCTGGCGGCCAGTCGCGCGAGCACCGGCCCGGCCAGCTCCGGGGTCTGCGGCCAGCTCAGCTCGGCGCCCGTGTCGCGCAGCATGAGCTCGAGCTCGTTCACGCCGCAGCTCCCATCTGCTCGCGCAGCCGCACGAGTGCGCGCGAGAGGCGCGACTTGACCGTGCCGCGGGCCACGCCGAGCGCCTCGGCTGTCTCATCCTCGGAGAGCCCGAGGAAGTAGCGGTAGCCGATCACCAGCCGGTCCTCTTCGCTCATCGAGCCGACCAGCCGCAGCAGGCGCTCGTGCTCGGCACGCGCGGCCGCGAGCTCGTCGGGGCCGGCCAGGCGCAGGCTCGACGGCGCGCAGCGCCAGCGCCGCCTGGCGGCCGGCACGGCGGCGGCGGTTGCGTGCCTCGTTGGTCACGATCGCCAGCAGCCAGGGCCGAAACGCGGCGCCCTCGCGAAAGCGTGGCAGCGCCTGCCAGGCCTTCACGAACCCTTCCTGCGCGGCGTCCTCGGCCTCGGCGGCCGAACCCGTGATCAGATAGGCCGCGCGGAACGCGACGGCTTGATGTTCCTGCACCAGCTCTGCGTACCTGGCTGGATCTATGCGGCACCCCAGTGCCCGCGGCGTCGCCTCACGAGCACCAGCATCGCGGACCCGATGGACGCAAGCGCGAGTACCCAGATGAGCGCGGATGAGCCGCCCGAGTCCTCGTGGGGGGCGCGTGGCCGATCGCTCGACGCGGCGGGGATCGTCTGAACCAGGCCCGTGCCGACGCTCACGGGCGCGGACGCCTCGTAGGGGACGTGCAGTCCGCGTATGCGCAGCTCGGTGGTCCACGGCCCGCGGTCCGTGAAGCGCACGCTGCCGTGTCCGAAGCCCTGGGCGTCGGTGCGGCTCGCCCGCACGCGGATGACGCGGCCGGAGGCGCTGCGGAAAATGACGAGCGGGTGCGCACCCGGCAGCGGGTGGCCCGCGCCACCGGAGGGCGGCGGATCGCGATAGGCCAAGACGGTGAACTTGATCGCGTGCCCAACCGGGGTCGACTCGGGATAGCGTTGGAACTCGACGCCCGCCTTCGCGTGGGCGGCGGCGGGGAGGGCCAGCAGGAGCGCTGTCAGCAGAATCGGTGCTCTGAGCATGCCCGGATACACCGCCCAGGCGGTTCCGGTTCCCGCCGGCGGTGAAATTCGCCCACCCTCAACCTGAACTTGAGGCTATACTCGGCGCTTCACATGGCTGACAAGGACCTCGATTACGACAGCTTCCCCGACCTCGGCGCACTCACGGACGAGGAGCTGAAGCAACTCATCCAGCAGCACACGGAGGAGGAGCAGGAGGTCTCCTACAGGCGCCGCATACTGCACGGCAAGATCGACATCCTGCGCGCCGAGCTCGTGAACCGGCTGCGCAAGAAGCACCAGGAGGGTGAGTCGGTCATCACCGGAGCAGACGTCCAGCAGCTGACGGACATCCTGGCGGGCAAGAGCTCGCCGGACGCAGACGGCGAATAGCCCGCAGGGAGGAACGGCTCATGCAGTGCCCCGAATGCGGTTTCGAGAACGCCGAAGGCGCGAACTACTGCCAGAAGTGCGGCTCCTACCTGGCCGCCACCGGCGAGATCAAGAGCGGCGAGACGACCGAGGCCTACACGGTCGACGACCAGAGCGGCGAGCTCAAGCCCGTCGACCTCGACCGCGTTTCGTCACAGGGCGCATCGCTGGTCATCCGCACCGGCGGCGGGCGCGGGGGCGAGACGTTCCCGCTCGACACCGATCGCTCCACGATCGGGCGCAACCCCGACGCCGAGGTGTTCCTCGACGACGTGACGGTGTCGCGCAACCACGCGATGCTGGTCCAGCGCCCCGACGGGATGTACATCGACGATCTCGGCTCGCTGAACGGCACCTACGTCAACAAGCACCGGATCGAGTCGCACCGTCTGGTCGACGGCGACGAGCTCCAGGTCGGCAAGTACAAGCTCACCTTCCTCGAGCGATGAACCCCGAACTGCGCAGCACAGACCGCCGCGAGGTGACCGCGCCGACGCCGCAGCGAAGCGGCAAGTCGCTCACGATCGGGGCCGTCTGCAAACAGCTCGAGCGCGAGTTCCCGGACATCTCGATCTCGAAGATCCGCTATCTCGAAGGCCAGAAGCTGCTCCAGCCGCGCCGCACGCAGGGCGGCTACCGCCTCTACACGCAGGGCGACGTCCAGCGCCTGCGGACCGTGCTGCGGCTCCAGCGCGACGAGTACCTGCCGCTGAAGGTCATCCGCCAGGAGCTGGCAGCAGGGCGCACCGACGACTCGGTCGGCACCGGCGAGGCCGCCACCCGCCCGCGGCGCGCGACGGTCGCGATGCGGGGCACCGGCTCGCACTACAGCCTCGCCGAGGTGCTCGAGGAAACGGGCGCCGAGCGCTCGCTGGTGCGCGAGCTCGAGGAGTACGGGGTCATGAAGGGCGAGAAGCGCGACGGCGAGTTCTGGTACGACGACACCGAGCTCGAGATCATCCGCGCCGTGGCCGAGCTGGCGCGCTTCGGCGTCGGCGGCCGCAACCTGCGCGTGTTTCGCACCTCGGCCGACCGCGAGGCCGCGCTGCTCGAGCAGATCCTGGCTCCCGCTCTGCGCTCGCGCAATGCCGATCGCCGCAAGGATGCGGTCGAGGCGCTCGAGAACCTCGCAGCGATAGCGTCCCACCTGAAGCACCTGCTTCTCATCCGGGACCTCCGCCGCCTGTCGAGCTCATAGACCTCCGCGATCACATCCGGGACATCCCGGACTTCCCCGAGCCGGGGATCGTCTTCCGCGACATCACGCCGCTGCTGCTGCATCCGCAGGCGCTTGCCCAGGCGATCGACGCGATCGCCGCTTTCGCGCGCGAGCGCGAGGTCGACGTCGTGGCGGCGGCCGAGGCGCGCGGCTTCATCCTCGGCGGCGCGGTCGCGCGCACGATCGGCGCCGGCTTCATCCCGGTCCGCAAGCCGGGCAAGTTGCCATGGGACACGCACTCGGCGGAGTACGTGCTCGAGTACGGCGTCGACGCTCTCGAGATCCACAAGGACGCGGTGTCCGACGGCGCGCGCGTGCTCGTGCACGACGACCTGCTGGCCACCGGGGGCACGGCGGCAGCCGTCTGCGACCTGATCGAGACGGCGGGGGGCCAGGTCATCGGCTGCTCGTTCTTGGCGGAGCTCGCGTTCCTGTCGGGACGCGAACGGCTGCCTGGCTGCGAGGTCCAGAGCCTGGTCGTCTACGAGTCGGAGAGCTGATGCCGACGGTCGTGCGCTCGCGCACCATCACCGCGCCGAGGGAAGACCTCTGGCAGATCGTCTCCGACCCCTACCACCTGCCGCGCTGGTGGCCCACGGTGCAGCGCGTGGAGGACGTTTCGGACGAGACTTGGACGACGGTCGCCACCTCCTCGCGCGGGCGCGCCGTGCGCTTCGACTGGACGCGCGTGTACAGCGACCCGCCTGAGCGCATCGTGTGGCGCCAGGAGCTCGCGCAGACACCGTTCGAGCGCTTCCTGCGCGAGTCGGTCACCGGCGTGGTGCTGGAACAGGCCGGCGCGGGGACGAAGGTGGAGCTGCGGATCGTGCGGCGGCTGCGTGGCCTGGCGCGCTTCGGCGGGCTCCAGATGCGCCGCGCCGCGCGGCGTGAGATCGACGGGGCCCTCCAGGGGCTCGAGGCCGCGTTCACGTCGTGACCGCGCCGGACCCGCGCATGCGCTGGTGGGGCTGGGGCGTGGACAGCGACGCCATGACGCTGCCCCCAAGCGCGCAGGCGCTGATCGAGGGCGGGCTCGGCGTGAAGGAGGCGCCCGCGCCGCGGGTCGAGCTGGATGCGATCCAGCTGCCGCCCTCCCGCATCGACGCCGGCCTGCGGGGGCGCCTCACGGCAATTGTCGGAGCCGACGGCGTGCGCGACGACCGGCTCGCGCGTGTCGGCCACGCGGCCGGGCGCAGCTACCCGGACCTGGTGCGGCTGCGCGCAGGCCTGGCCACGGGGCCTGACCTGGTGGTCTACCCGGGCGACCACGATCAGGTCCGGGCGGTGCTGGAGGCGTGTTCGGACGCAGGCGTGGCGGTGGTCCCGTTCGGGGGCGGCACGAGCGTTGTCGGCGGCGTGGAGCCGGCGGCCGGGCAGTTGACAGCGGTCGTCTCACTCGATCTGGCCCGTATGGCCGCGCTCGTGGAAGTTGACGAGGTGTCGCTGCTCGCGCGCATCGAGCCCGGCATGACCGGGCCCGAGGCCGAGGCGGCCCTGGCGGGCCACGGGCTCACGCTCGGGCACCTGCCGCAGTCGTGGGAGTACGCCACCATCGGCGGCTTCGCCGCTACGCGCTCCGCGGGTCAGGCGTCGACGGGCTACGGGCGCATGGACAGGCTGGTGCTCGGGCTCAGGCTTGCGGCGCCAGCTGGCGAGCTGGAGGTCCGGCCGCTGCCTGGCACCGCCGGCCCGACCCCGGCCCTGCGCGAGCTCGTGCTGGGCTCGGAGGGCACGCTCGGCGTGATCACCGAGGTCACGGTGGCCGTCCGGCCGCTGCCGGAGGTGCGCCAGTACGAGGGCTGGTCCTTCAAGTCGTTTGCGGTCGCCGTCGAGGCGTTCCGCGAGCTCGAGCAGGCGCACGCAGCCGGTGACGTCTCACGGCTCTCCGACGAGCCCGAGACCGCCATGTCGCTGGCCAGCGCCGGGCAGTCGGGCGGGCTTGCGACGCGGCTAGGGCAGCGCTACCTGCGCCTGCGCGGCCACGAGCACGGATGCCTGGCGATCCTGGGCTTCGAGGGCGAGGTCGACGAGGCGCTCGACCGTGCCAACCGCGCGCGCACGATCCTGCGCTCGGCTGGCGGCCTGCGGCTGGGCTCGCGTCCTGGGGCCGCCTGGGAGCACCAGCGCTACCGCGCGCCGTACCTGCGTGACGAGCTGCTCGATCGCGGCGTCATGGTCGAGACGCTCGAGACAGCCACCACCTGGACCAACCTGCACCGTCTCTACGAGGCGGTCGGGGCGGCGCTGCGCGAGTCGCTCGGGGAGCGCGGGACGCCCCCGCTCGTGCTCTGCCACGTTTCGCATCTGTATCCAGCCGGGGCCTCGCTCTACTTCACGTTCATGGCCGCGCAGCAGCGCGGCCAGGAGCTGGAGCAGTGGCGCGCGGCGAAGACCGCCGCCTCGGACGCGATCGTCGCCGCCAGCGGCACGATCACCCACCACCATGCGATCGGCATCGACCACGCGCCGTGGGTTGCCCGCGAGGTCGGCGAGACCGGGGTGGAGCTGCTGCGAGCCGCGAAGGCGCGGCTCGACCCGCGCGGCGTGATGAACCCCGGGAAGCTCCTTCCCTAGCGGGCAGGGCCGAGCGGTCGCACCGGGGCCACGCGATCGACATGAGCGACGCTATGCGTCGCCAATGTCTACGGCGTGGTCGTGGTGCCGGTGCTGGTGGTGGTGCCGGTGCTCGGCGTTGTTCCGGTGCCGGTCTGGGTGGCGGCCATCAGCGGCCCGCGCATGACCGAGGTGCCGTGGCCGACCTTCTTGCCGGCCGTCGCCTGGTAGGTCAGGTCGAAGAAGCGGTAGTTCTCCCAGCCGCTCGGCAGCGCCGCCGCGCCCTGGAAGTTGCCCTTCTTGTCGGTCACGTCGGCGGCAAGCGGCACTAGCTGCTTCTCGCTGTTGTAGAGCCAGAGGACGTACTTGTTCTTGCCGCTCGACGGCGGCAGCTTGGCGCGCACCACGGCCAGCGCCTGCGAGCCGCTCTGGTACACCACCGCCGCGCCCGTTCCCTTGAAGCTCTTGCCGATCGGCGCGAGCGCGGCCTGCGCGACGACCTGGCCCTGACTGGAGCTCGCGCTGGTGCCGGTGGTGCTCGTCTTGGCGGCGCCGGTTGTCTTCTTCTTGCTGTCGCCGCCGCCGAACAGCGCGATCCCGCCGACAACGAGCAGCGCGACCACGGCCAAGCCGGCGGTGGCGGCGATGATCCGCCGGCGCTTCAGCGCCGAGCGGGCGCCGGGCGAGAGGCCGGCTCCGGTGCGGCGGGAGGTGGCGGCAAGCGGGCCGGCGGGCGCGTCGCCGGCGGGTGCCTCTCCGTTCGCGGGCGCTGCCGCGGCGCGCTGGCGCGGGCGGCCGCCCGACTCGCCGACCGGGATCTCCGGGCGATCGCCGTCCTCGTAGAACTCGTCGAGCGCGTCGAGCAGGGAGTAGGTCCAGATGCGGCCAGGCTCCGAGCGCTTCAGGTGTCCACGGGTTGCCTGCGCCTCGGGCCCGGTCTGCTGGCCGAGCACGTAATCGGCAAGCTGGCCGCGCCACTGTGGGTCGACGAACTCGGCGGTGTGCGGCGCCAGCTCGGCGAGCGCCTCGCGCGCGAGCTCCCGGACGCGGGTGGCCGGCAGATCGAGCATCTCGCCGATCTGCTCGTAGCTGCGGCCCTGGCGCAGGACGATTTCGATGATCGCGCGCTGGTCCGCTGCAAGCTGGTCAAAGGTGGCCATCGGACGAACAAGGGTAACTTCATGCCTGTGTCCGGCGAGCCGTCTTATGCAATTCCTATGGAGGAGACCCTCGACGGCATGCTGGGCTTCGAGGTCGTCGCGATGGGATCCGACCACGCGACGGGCCGCTTCGAGGTGGCGAACCGGCACCGCCAGCCGTTCGGGATCGTCCACGGCGGCGTGTATGCCGCTTTCGCCGAGGGGCTCTGCTCCGGAGCCACCTACCGCCAGGTCGCCGCGGCGGGCAAGATCGCGGTCGGATCGTCGAACCACACGAGCTTCCTGCGTCCCGTCTCGTCGGGAAGCGTGACCGCGACAGCGCGGGCGCTGCACTCCGGCCGCACGACCTGGGTCTGGGAGTGCGAGTTCACCGACGACGCCGGGAAGCGCTGCGCCGTGAGCCGCGTGACGCTCGCGGTGCTGGATCCGCGGCCGGCCGACTCCGCCGGCTAGCGCCGGCGGTGCGCTGCGCAAACTGCCTCGGCCAAGGGGCGGCGGCGTGGCGCTTGCGCTCTCCCGCCGGCCGCTTCGCCCGCGAACGCGCTCGCTTCGTTCGATAGTTCCCGCTATGCGGGAGCAATTGAACGTTGCTCCCCGGGATAGCGCCGCAACCGTCAATAACTGTCGCTATGCGACACCAATTGACGGTTGCTCCCGAAAATCGCGCCGCCGTGATCACTCTGCTCGCGAACCGCGCGGCTCGAGCCCTCGCGCGTCCGGTGGTCTCAGCCCGCGTCGAAGCGGTTCGTTATCGGCAGCCTGCGGTCGCGGCCGAATGCCTTCGTCGAGATTCTGATACCGGGTGGTGCCTGGCGGCGCTTGTACTCGGCGCGGTCGACCATCCGGATGACGCGCCTGACGTCGTCCTCGGGGAGGCCGCGGCCGCACAGCTCCTCCGCGTCGAGGTCGTCCTCCACGTAGCCCTCGAGGATTGCGTCGAGCAGGTCGTAGCTCGGCAGCGACTGGTCGTCGCGCTGCTCGAAGCGCAGCTCGGCTGACGGGGGACGGTCGATCACGCTGCTCGGCACGAGCTCGCGGCCTGCCTGCTGGTTGCGCCACTCGACCAGTCGGTAGACGGTGCCCTTGAAGACGTCTTTCAGGACGGCGAAGCCGCCGGCCATGTCTCCGTAGAGCGTGGCGTAGCCGACCGACATCTCCGACTTGTTGCCGGTCGTCAGCACGAGCCAGCCGAACTTGTTGGAGAGCGCCATCACCAGGTTGCCGCGGATCCGCGCCTGGAGGTTCTCCTCGGTGATGTCTGGCTCGGTGCCCTCGAACGACGACGCGAGGATGCGCTCGAACGCCTCCATCGGCTCCTCGATGCGCAGGTCGATCAGGTCGGTGCCCAGGTTCTTGGCGATCGTGCGCGCGTCGTCCTGGGTCTCGCCCGACGAGTAGGGCGAGGGCATGACCACGCAGGTCACGCGCTCGGGGCCTACGGCGTCGGCTGCGATCAACGCGACCAGCGCCGAGTCGATGCCACCGGAGAGCCCGAACACCACGCGCTCGAAGCCGTTCTTCTCGACGTAGTCGCGCACGCCGAGCACCAGCGCCGAGTAGATCTCGTCGGGCTCGTCCTTCAACTCGGCCTTCGGACCGCCCATGTCGCCGCCGCGGGGGGAGCCGTCGGGGCCGTCGCCGCCGACCGTCACCGGCTCGCGCACCGGCCGCGCCGCCAGGCGCGCGATCGTGGCCACGGGTGTGCCGCCCCGCAGCCGCTCGGCGTGCACCGCGTCGCGGTGGCGCGCGTCCTGGAGCCGCCGCGTGGTGACCGCTGCCAGGTCGATCGTCGCGACGATCTGCGCCTCCTCGAACTGCGGCGCGCGGGCAACCACGTTGCCGTCCTGGTCGATCACCACGGAGTGCCCGTCGAAGATCAGCTCGTCCTGGCCGCCGACCAGGTTGCAGAAGACGACCGCCGCGATGTTGTCGCGCGCACGCTGGACGAGCATCTGCTCGCGCTCGTGACCCTTGCCTGCGTGGTACGGCGACGCCGACAGGTTGACGATCACCTGCGCGCCCGCAAGCGCCTCGCTCGTGGCCGGCGGGCCTGGCTGCCAGATGTCCTCGCAGATAGTCAGGCCGATCGGCACGCCGTCGACCTCGATCAGCGCCGGCTCGCTGCCTTGCTGGAAGTAGCGCTGCTCGTCGAAGACGCCGTAGTTCGGCAGATAGGTCTTGCGGTAGATGGCCTGGACGCGTCCGTCGCCCAGCACCGCGGCCGCGTTGTAGACGTCGTCGCGCAACTGCGGGAAGCCCACGAGCGCGACGATGTCCTCGGCCGCCTCGGCGAGCTCCTCGAGCCGCTCGGCCGTGCGCCGCAGGAAGTGGGTCCTGATCAGTAGGTCCTCGGGCGGGTAGCCGGTCAGCGCCAGCTCCGGGAAGACGACGAGCTGCGCGCCCTCGCCGCGCGCATGGTCGATCCCGGCCCGGATCTTCTCGGCGTTGCCGTCGAGGTCTCCGACCGTGGCATCGATCTGCGCGAGAGCGACTGTGAGCCTGCTCATGTGTCAATTATCGCTACCCGGTTCGCAGGCCCAGCGATCGCTTGAGAGCGATCACCCGCGCGGCGGCCTCGGCGATCCGGGCACGGATCTTCGGCGAGCGCCTGGCGGCCAGCGTCAGCTCCTTCGTGACGCGCGGGAAGCTGCCCGGGCCGGTCAGCAGCAGCAGGTCCGCGCCGGCGTTCAGCGAGCGCAGCGCCGCGACCTCGATCGAGCTGCGCTTGAGCACCGCAGCCGCCTCCATGCTGTCGGTGATCACGACTCCGCCGAAAGCGAGCTGCCCGCGCAGCAGCGTGGTCAGGATCGGCTTCGACTGCGAGGCGATGTTGCGCGGATCGAGCCCGGAGTAGAGCGCGTGCGAGGCCATCACCAGCGGCGCGCCCGCCCGGATGCCGGCGGTGAACGGCGCCACGTCTCGGCTCATCAGCGCGGCGCGGGCGGAGGAGATGGTGACCGGGCCGTCGTCGGTGTTGGTGGTCGCCTCGCCCAGGCCCGGGAAGTGCTTGAGCGTGGGGGCCACCTTCGAGCCGCGGTAGCCGCTGACAGCGGCGCTCACGAGCGCGCTCACATCCGCCGAGCCGCCCGGGAAAGCGCGGCCGTTCATGACCGAGCCCGGTCCGCCGACGTCGGCCACGGGTGCGAGGTTCACGTTCACGCCGTCGCGTCGTAGCGCACGGGCCGCCGCCACGGCCTGCGACCGCGCCAGCGCCGGAGTGGGAACGTCGCCCTCGGCGGGCTTCGGGGCGGCCCACGGCAGGATGCGGATCGGCCCACCCTCCTGGTCGGTCGCGATCAGCGCCCGATGGTGAGCGGCGCGTTGGAGGCTGCGCGTGAGCGCGCGGGTGACCGGCTCGCTGGGGGCGTTGCCGCGGAACAGGATCACCCCGGCGGCACGCTCGTTGCGAAGCGCGCGCCGCACATACGACGGGGGCGTCGTGCCGGGGAACGCGATGACGAGCACCTCGCCGATCTGGCGGGCGAGCGACAGGCGCTTTGCCTGGCCAACCGCGGGCGCGGGCAGGCCCGCAACCGCGCTGTGCGACTGCGCCTCGCCGCTCGAACCGGGGCCGCTGGCCGCGACCACGAGCCCGGCGACCAGCGCGACGAAGGCCACCACGCACAGGGCCACTAGCCGGCGGCGCGCGGGGCCGGGGGGAGGGTGGGGAAGCATCGAACGCTGAACCTAGACTGCCGGCATCGCGCCTGCCCTCGAAGCCGTGTCGCTGGAGAAGGCCTACGGAGCCAAGCGCGCGCTGGCGGGTGTGGACATCGTGGTCGAGCAGGGTGAGATCGTCGGCCTGCTCGGGCCCAACGGCGCGGGCAAGTCCACGCTCACGAAGATCGCCTGCGGGCTGGTACGCCAGACCGCGGGCCAAGCGCGCGTTGCCGGTCACGTGGCCGGGTCACGCGCGGCCCGCACCCAGATCGGCTATCTGGCGGAGCTGTTCCGCTTTCCCGGCTGGTCCACGGCCTCCGAGGTGCTCACCCTGCATCAGCGGCTGGCGCGCTCGGAGGGAGGGGGCTCCGAGCGGGAGCAGCTGCTGGAGCTGGTCGGCCTCGCGGATGCCGCCGGCGTCCGGGTGGATCAGATGTCGAAGGGCATGCAGCAGCGGCTGGGGATCGCCCAGGCGCTCGTGGGCTCACCGCAACTGCTGCTGCTCGACGAGCCAACCTCCGCGCTCGACCCGGTCGGGCGCCGCATCGTCCGCCGCCTGCTCGAGGAGATGCGCGGGCGCGGCGTGTCCGTGCTGCTCAACTCGCATCTGCTGTCCGAGGTCGAGTCGGTGAGCGACCGCGTCTACATTCTGAGCCGAGGGAAGGTGGTGAGCGCCGGCACCCCGGCGGCGCTGACCCAGCCGCGCGGTGTCGACATCGAGACTGCCAGCGGCACCAGCCATCACGACGCCAACTCGCACGAGGACATCGCTCGGATCGTGCGCGAGCTCGTGGAGCGCGGTGAGCAGATCCATGCGGTTCGCCCGCTCGTGAGCACCCTCGAAGACGCCTACGTCGAGGCGGTCGGAGACCAGCCGGCATCGTGAGCGACGTCCTGACCATCGCCGCCTACGGCATTCGCGAGAGCATCCGGCGGCGCGTGTTCGTGGTGGTGGCGATCCTCACGCTCGGGTCCGGGATCCTCTACATCACCGGAGCGAAGATCGCGTTCCACGACACTCAGGGCTTCAGCGGCCCCGCGATCGGCGACACGAAGGACTTCACCGGCGCGACGGTGTTCGGCATGGCCATGTTCGGGACGCTGTTCCTGGGTGCCGTGCTCGCCGCGTTCCTGACGCTCGGAGTCATCCGCGGCGACACCGAGCGCGGTCTGCTCCAGCCGCTCGTTGTGCGCCCGGTTGGCCGCGCCACCGTCCTGGCGGCGCGCTTCGGCGCGGCGGCGGCCGTGTCCGCCGGGTACGTGCTGATCGTCTACACGGCAGCGCTGGTGGCCACGGGGCTGGCCGGCCACTGGTGGCCGGACCACATCGCCGAGCCTGGGTTGGCGCTGGCCGGCGGGGTGATCGTGGTCAGCGCGATCTCGACGACGGGCAGCGTGCTGCTCTCGTCGACCGCCAACGGCATCGCCGTGTTCATGGTCTACGGCGCTGGCCTGATCGCGGGGCTGCTCGGCCAGATCGGCGACGCCCTGTCCTCACACTCGCTCCAGCGGATCGCGGACGTGGCGTCGTGGGCCCTGCCGTTCGAGGCCCTGTTCCAGACCGGCCTGAATGCGACGGTCTCGGATACAGGCGGAATCACCGGGGCCATCCTCGATCTGGGCCCGTTCGGGGGCGCGCACCACGCCGGTGCCCTGCTGTGGCCCTATGCCGTGCTCTACGTGGCGGCTGTGATCGGAGCCGGCAGCTGGGTCTTCGCGCGGCGCGATCTCTGAATCAGGAGTGCTCTACCAGGTATTCGATGTAGAGCGGTCGCAGCGCGTCGGCCACCTCGCCCTCGCCCGACTGGCGGATGTCGTTCAGGTGCCCGAAGAGCGACTGCACGTCGCTGCGTGCCTCATCGATCTCCCCAACCGAGGCCTCGGCCGCCGGGAGCGACTCGAGCAGATTCCAGAAGAACTTCACGTTCGCATGGCGCAGCGCGTGTTGCGTTGCGCGGTCGTGGAGCTCCTCGGAGCTCAGTGCCTCGAGTTCTGCGCGATCGGCCATTGCAGGGAGTCTTAGCGGAAACGCCTGACGGCGGTCCGCTAGGTTCGCCCTGGACTCTTGCCCTCTTTCTCCAAATGGCTGCCGTCGACCGGCCGCGACGTGGCCGTCGACCTCGGCACCGCCAACACCCTCGTATTCGTGCGGGGACACGGCATCGTCGTCTCCGAGCCATCGGTGATCGCCCTCGACTCGCTGTCCGGGGAGATCCACGCGGTCGGAGCCGAGGCCAAGCGGATGATCGGCCGCACGCCGGCCACGATCTCGGCCATCCGGCCTCTGCGTCACGGCGTGATCGCCGATTTCGAGGTCACCGAGCAGATGCTGCGCTACTTCATCCGCAAGGCCGGCCAGGGCCGCTTCGCCCATCCACGCGTGGTCATGTGCGCTCCGTCGGGCGCCACCGACGTGGAGAAGCGCGCCATCAACGAGGCCTGCCTGGCCGCCGGCGCACGGCAGATGCACCTGATCGAGGAACCGCTGGCCGCGGCCATCGGCGGCGGGCTGCCGATCGCTGAGCCGAGCGGGTCGATGGTCGTGGACGTGGGCGGCGGCACCACCGAGGTCGCGGTCCTGTCGCTGGGCGGCATCGTGGTCTCCGAATCGGTGCGGGTCGGCGGCTACGACCTCGACGAGGCGATTGCCGCCGACGTGCGCAAGCGCCACAACCTCGCGCTTGGCCAGCAGACGGCCGAGGCGCTCAAGATCGACATTGGATCCGCCTGGCCGCTGGCCGACGACAGCCAGGCCGAGATCCGCGGCCGTGACCTGGTCTCGGGCCTACCGCGTCAGGTCGTGCTCACCGCCGCAGAGGTCCGCGAGGCGCTCGAGGAGCCGATCGCGGCGATCATCGCCGCGGTGCGGGCCACGCTCGAGCGCACACCGCCCGAGCTCGCGGCCGACATCGTCGAGCGCGGGATCATGCTCGCCGGGGGCGGGGCGCTGCTGCGCGGCCTCGACGAGCGCCTGCGCCACGAGACCCACATGCCGGTCTACACCGCCGAGGACCCGCTCGAGTGCGTGGCGATCGGCGCGGGTCGGTCGCTGGACGAGTTCGAGACGATGGAGCGCAGCGCGCGGGGAGCACCGGGAGGGCGGCGCCGGTGAACGAGATCGCGCAGGGCGTCTTCCACTGGACCGCCGAGCACCCGAACCTCCACGCCGAGGTCAGCTCCTATTACCTGGCCGAGTCCGGCACCCTCCTTGACCCGATGGTGCCCGCCGACGGGCTCGGCTGGTTCGAGGGCGAGCACGTGCCGCAGGCGATCGTGCTCTCGAACCGCCATCACGACCGCCAGGCAGAGGAATTCGTGCGCGCGTTCGGGCTCGGTCCAGCGCTGGTGCCCGACAACGGGCTGCACGAGTACGAAGACAAGGCGCTTGACGTCCGCGGTTACGCGGTAGGCGAGGAGGTCGTGCCCGGAGTCATCGCGCACCCGCTCGGCGCGCCGGGGCCCGACGACGTGGCGCTCGAGCTCCGTTCGGCCGGCGCGCTGCTGCTGGGTGATGCGCTCATGCACTACGGCGGCAGCTTCAGCTACGTCCCTGACAAGTACATGGACGACCCGGAGGGCACCAAGCGCAAGCTCCATGTGGCCCTCGAGGAACTGCTCGACCTGGACATCGACACGCTCCTGTTCGCGCACGGGACGCCGTTGGTCGGCGGCGGCAAGCAGGCGCTGCGCGAGTTCCTCGCCGCCTGACGATGCCGCGCTACGCAGCATTCCTGCGCGGGATCAACGTGACCGGCACACGCATAAGCAAGGACGACCTCTGCGCGCCGTTCAGCGCGCTCGGCTTCGAGGAGGTGACGACCTTCCGCGCCAGCGGCAACGTGATCTTCGACGCGCCGCGCGCCTCCGCGACCAAGCTCGCCGGCCAGATCGAGAAGCGGCTGGCGGCCGACCTGGGGTTCACGAAGGCCGTGACCTTCATCCGCACGGCCGCCGAGATGCGCAAGCTCGCCGAGTCAGACCCACTGCCGGGGCGCGAGGACGGCAAGGTGCACGTGATGTTCCTGCTGAAGAAGGCGCCGAAGGGCGTGCTCGACCTGGCGACCGAGTCCGATCAGCTCGCGCTCGGCCCGCGCGAGCTGTTCTGGCGGCCCGAGGGGCGGATGACCGACAGCGACCTCGACCTGAAGGCGATCGAAAAGCAGATCGGACCGACGACGATGCGCACGAAGGGCACCGTCGACCAGATCGCCGAGCGCTTCTTCTAGCGGCTCAGTGGCCCCAGCCGACCGGGGCCTCGTGACGCACCGAGTCCTCGCCGCGCTCGCCGGTGCGGATGCGCACCGCCTGTGAGACGGGGCTCACGAACACACGGCCATCGCCCTCCTCGCCGGTGCGCGCAGCGCCCAGGATCGCGTCGACCGCCGGCTCCACCAGCTCGGCGGGCAGCACCGCCTCGACCTTGATCTTGTGAAGCAGCGAGATGTTCACGCGCGCGCCGCGGTACTGCTCGGTGTAGCCCTTCTGGCGCCCGCAGCCGACGACCTCGGTGACGGTGAGGCCCGACACGCCGAGCTGGTCGAGCGCGTCCTGCACGCCCTGGAGTGCCTCAGGCCTGATGATCGCTTCGACCTTCTCCATCTCAGTCCACCTCTCCGTTCGTCACGGGCGCCGGCTTTCGCCGCGCCATGTCCACGTGCACCGCGATCTGGCCAGGGTGGTACTCCGAGCCCGGGATCGGCATGAAGCGCTCCGGATAGCCCCACATGCCGTGCTCTGCGATGTCGAGCCCATGGCGCTCCTCCTCGGGCGACACGCGCAGCCCGTAGGTGTGCTTGATCGCCCAGAAGACGGCATAGGAGACCACGAACACCGTGCCGAACGAGGACACGACGCCAAGCCCCTGCACGAGCAGCTGGTGGAACGAGCCGGAGTACCAGAGACCGGGGTCGCCGATCGCGTTCAGGCTCGACAGCCGCGGCGAGGTGAAGAGCCCGCACGAGAGCGTGCCCCAGACACCGGCGATGCCGTGCGCCGACAAGGCACCGACGGGGTCGTCCAGGCGGATGCGGTCGACGGCGAACACCGAGACCACCACGATCACCCCGGCCACGAAGCCGATGATCGGCGCCGCCCAGTACTCGACGTAGCCCGACGGCGCGGTGATGGCCACGAGCCCGGCGATCGCGCCGTTGCCCGTCATGCCGATGTCGAACGTCCTCGTGAGCGCGTAGATGGCCACCATGGCCCCGATCACGCCCGATGCCGCGCCCAGGTTGGTGACGACCGCGACCTCGGCGAAGCGGCCGCCGATCGCGCCCAACGTGGAGCCGGCGTTGAAGCCGAACCAGCCGAACCAGAGGATCAGCACCGACAACCCGACCAGCGGCATGCTGTGACCGGGAATCACGTTCGGCTTGCCGTCCTTCGTGTACTTGCCGGCGCGCGGGCCCAGGTGCAGCAGAGCGGCGAACGCGCCGGTCGCGCCGATCAGGTGGACCACCGTCGAGCCGGCGAAGTCCTGCATGCCGAAGTTGGCCTGGAGCCAGCCGCCGCCGAAGATCCAGTGGCTGACGATCGGATAGATCAGCGACGAGAAGACGACCGCGTAGATGAGATACGCGCCGAACTTGATCCGCTCCAGCGTGGTGCCCCACACGATCGCCAGCGACACCGCGCAGAAGACGAACTGAAAGAAGAACTTGGCGGGCACCACCGCGGCGGACGCGGACATGGCCGGGAACAGGTTGCTGTCGCTTGTGCCCAGGAACGTGCCGTGCGTGCCGGCGAACCAGCCGCTGCCGCCGAAGGCCAGGGCGAAGCCGACCGCCCAGTAACAGAGTGAGGCCACCGACAGGTTGGCGAGCACCTTCGGCACGACCGTGCCCGCGTTCTTCATGCGCGAGAAGCCGACCTCGAGCAGCAGGAAGCCGGCCTGCATGAACAGCACGAGGCAGGCGGCCACGACGACCCAGGTCGTCTCGACGGCCGGGACGACGTCTTTGAGCGTGGTTGCAGCGAGCATGGGGCGAGTCTCCCTGCGGCCCGCGCGGGCGTCTTTCGCCCGCGGTACAGGATTCGCCGGTGCTCTCTTGTACGTCGGGAAGGGCCTGCCGGCTACTGGCCGACCGGCGCCACCAGCGCGCGCACGCAGCCTGCAAGGCGCCGCGGCGCGATCTCGAACAGCGTGTTGCCGTCGCCGCCCGCGGCGTAGACGACGTCGTAGTCGAGCAGCGCGCTGTCGAAGATCACCGGCAGCCCGTGGCCGATCGGAGCGACACCGCCGATCGGGTAGCCGGTCGCGGCGCGGACCTCCTCGGCCGACGCCTGCCGGCCCTCGGCGCAGTCGAGCGCCTCGCAGACCTTCGACTGGTCGATGCGGTGGCGCCCCGAGGCGACGACCACCACGGGCTCGCCGTCCATCACGAAGACGATCGACTTGGCGATCTGGCCCGGTTCGCAGCCGAGCGCCGCGGCAGCCTCGGCGACGGTTGCCGTGGACTCGTCGAGCGTCCGCAACTCGAGCTCGAGGCCGAGTTCGCTAGCCGCTTCCTTGACTCTGGAGCGCATGTGTGGTCGTCCGTGCCGATGCCGCCGTGGGGCCGATCCCCACACCTGTGAGGGTAACGCCGGCCGCCTCGGCGAGCTCGTCGAGTGAGGCGGCGAGGTGGTGGGCCACGTCCTCGAGGTCAGGCATCGAGTCGAAGTCCCCGATCAGCCCGAAGTTGAGCGCGCCGTTGTAGCTCATGAGCGCTATGCCCAGGCGCTGGTTCATGGCCAGCGGGACCATCGGGAAGACGTCGAGCAGCTCGCTGCCCTGGATGTAGAGCGGGAACTGCGGTCCGGGCACGTTCGTGACGACCACGTTGAACGCCCGCTGGCGGGCCCCGATCCGGGCGGCCTGGGCCAGGATCGTGGGCGGCGCGAAGCCGCCGATGCGCGTGAGCACCTCGGCCCCGACGGCCTGGCCCGAGGACTTGAGGTTGCGCATCGCGTCCTGGACCACGTCCAGGCGAACGGCCGGGTTCTCGCACCAGACCGGCAGCGGGGCCATCATCGCGGCCACGCGATTGCCGAGCGCGCCCTGCTCGAGGTCCGAGCGCACCGAGACGGGCACCATCGCGCGCAGGGTCAGGTCCTGCGTCGGGACGCCGCGAGAGAGCAGGTGACGGCGCAGCCCGCCCGTGACGGTCGCCAGCACGACGTCGTTGACCGTCCCTCCGAGCGAGTTCTTGATCGCCTTGACGTCGCCAAGGCTCACGCGCACCCACGTGAAGCGCCGGTGCGGGCCGATCGAGCCGTTGTAGGGCGACGGCGGCGCGGGTCGCAGCGTGCCACGGGCGAGGGCACCCACGCCGCCGGCGGCCTCGAGCGCGCTGCGCGCGAACTCACGCGGCCCGCGGAAGGCGTGACGGACGGTGCGCACGATCTCGGCGGGCTCGGTGGCGCGCTCGAGCAGCGCCTCCGCCAGTAGCGTCGACTCCGACGGCAACGGCCGCGGCTGCCAGGACTCGGCCTCGCCGCTGGACTGTGGCGGCTCGGGAGTCACGTCGAAGAGCACGGTCATCAGGTCCGCGCCAGACACCCCGTCAACGAGTGCGTGGTGCACCTTCGAGAGCAGCGCGAAGCGATCGCCATCCAGGCCCTCGACCAGCCACACCTCCCAGAGCGGCTTGTCGCGATCCAGCCGCTGCGAGAAGACGCGTCCCGCGAGCATGCGCAGCTGCTCTTCGCCGCCGGGCGGCGGCAGCGCGGTGGCGCGGACGTGGTAGCTGATGTTGAAGGTCGGGTCGTCGACCCAGCGCGGGCGCCCCTGGTTGAACGGCACGAACGCGAGCTTCTGCCGGTAGCGCGGCACGAGGTGCAGCCGTGACCCGATGCCGTCCACCAGATCGTCGTAGGACGGCGGCGGCCCGGCGAAGATGGTCACGGACGCCACGTGCATGTGCGACGGCAGGTTGTCCTCCATGTGGAGGAACGAGGAGTCGAGCGCGGTCAGCCGATCGTTTGCCATTCCGGATTCGTACCCGGTTCGGGCTAGAGAGGCAAGGCCAGCTGCGGCGAGTTGTCCTCGCTCGGCTCGGCCGCCTCGTCGAGGCCGGCCACCTTCACGCCGAGCAGGCGCACCGGGCGCGGCGCGTTGAAGTTGCGCAGCAGCTCCGCAGCAATCGGGCCAACCGTGTCCAAGTCGTTGGTCGGCTCCGCGATCGTGGTGGCCCGCGTGTGCGTGGAGAAGTCATCCAGACGCACCTTGATTCCGATGTTGCGCCCACGGTGGCCCGCCTTGACGAGGCCCTCGCAGAGCTCGCGCGAGAGCTTGGCGAGCACGCGCTCGAGCTCGCCGGGATCGTGGATGTCGTAGTCGAAGGTCGTCTCGCGCGACTCCGACTTGGTCGGCCGCACCGGGGTGACCTCGCGCTCGTCGTCGAAGTTCGCCAGGCGCAGGATGTAGGGCCCCGTTCCCGGGCCGAACGCGTCGATCAGCTGCTGCACCGGGACGCGGCGCAGCTGGCCGAGCGTGGTCACGCCGCCCAGGCGCAGCTTCTCGGTGGTGCGCGGGCCGATGCCCGGGATCAGGCCGGGGGAGGCGTCCTTGAAGCGCTCGCGGGCCTCCTCCCGGGTGAGCACGACGAAACCGTCCGGCTTCTCCGCATCCGATGCGACCTTGGCCACGAGCTTGCTGGGCCCCATTCCGATCGAGGCGGTGAGCCCGGTCTGCTCGAGCACCGCGTTCTTCACCCGCCGGGCTGCGGGCTTGGGGCGTTCGAGCCCGGTCAGGTCGAGGTAGGCCTCGTCCAGGCTCGCCCCCTCGACGCGTTCGACGTGCTCGCGCAGGACGGCGAACACCTCGCGCGAGCGGGCTCGGTAGAGCTCGAAGTCGGGCGGCAGGAAGACCGCCTGCGGGCACAGCCTGCGCGCCCGCTCGGCGGGCGTGGCGGAGAAGACGCCGAAGCGCCGCGCCTCGTAGGACGCCGTGGTCACCACGGCACGCGGTCCGCTGCCCGCGACGACAACCGGCCGCCCGCGCAGCTCTGGGCGCCGCTGGAGCTCGACGGCGACGTAGAACGCATCCATGTCGACGTGTGCGATGCAGCGCTCCACACCCTGGAAGCTAGCCCGGCGAGCGGATCGCTCCCTCGCCGGCGGCGACCTCCAGGGCCCAGTCGGCCGCCCCCGCCGGATCTCCCAGCTCGACCCACGGCGGCTCGTTGCGCGCCACCCACGAAGCGACGATCCGGATCTCGTCCACCTCCGCCGCCGGCACCGATCCCGCCGAGGCTGGGCGCGCCGCCTGAGCCGCGCCGCGCATGGCCGCCGCGGTGCGCTCGGCGATCTCTCCGCAGGACGCCGGCAGCGCGCCCCAGTCGGCCACCCGGCCGCCCACCACCCAGAAGGCATCCCAGAGGGGCTTGGACGGGTGCTTGGCCAGCACCAGCCGCGGCTTCGCGTGGAGCGCCTCGAGCATGCCCTCGGTGCGCCACAGCAGCCGGTCGAGGCGCTCCTTGCGGCGCACGAGCGTGGCCGCCCGCTCGTAGTTCTGCACCCGTGCCGCGGCGCGCATCTGCTCGTCGAGCTCACCAAGCAGAGCCTCACGGGCGTCGCCCGACCAGAACACCGCCAGCGCCTTCTCGATCTGGCGCCGATAGGCATTCGGGTCGAGATCGCCCAGGCACGGCGAGCAGCAGCGGCCCATCTGCCCGTAGGCCGACGCGTTCTCGCGCACGTGCAGCTTGCGCCCACAGTGGCGCAGCCTGAACATCGACGTCAGCTGGTCGGCGAGGTCCTGTGCCGTGCGCAGCCCCTTGATCGGGCCGACGTTGATCGCCCGCCCGGGCGCCGGGTCGCGGGCCGCCTCCAGCACCGGGTAGTCGATGTCCAGGCGGCAGCGCACGAACGCCCATTGGTCGCTGCGCTTGAGCGCCTTGTTGCCGGTCGGCAGCCACTGCTTGATCAGCCTGTTCTCGAGCACGAGCGCGCCAAGCTCGGAGTTGGTGGATTGGTAGTCGACGATCGCGGCGCGGTCGGTCCAGCCCGACGGCGCGCAGAAGTGCGCCCGAGCGCGTGAGCGCAGCGACACCGACTTGCCGACGTACAACGGCTGGCCGGCCTCGTTGCGGAAGATGTAGACGCCCGGATCCGACGGCAGCGCGCTCAGGTCGGGCCGCTCGGCCTTCGCGACCGCGCGCTTGAGCGCATCGGTCGATCCGCGGCGGCGCGCCTGGAGGTACTCGACGGCGTCCTCGATCGTCGGCGCCGCGGCGCACATGCGCGGCAGCAGCGCGCAGAGGATGCGCGCGCAGGTGGTGGCGTCCGGCAGCGCGCGATGCACCTCGTCGACCTCGATCCCAAGCGACTCGGCCAGGAGCGCCAGCTTGCGCTCGCGCACCAGCGGCGCGAAGCGGCGTGCCATCGCAACCGTGCAGATGACGGGCGGGCGCGGCCAGCGCAGCCCCACGCGCTCGAACGCCTGGCGCAGCGCGCGGCGGTCGAACTGGGCGTTGTGGGCCACGAGCACGCGTCCTTCCAGCAGCTCGGCCACGCGCGGCAGCACCTGCTCGGGCTCCGGCGCCGACGAGGCCATCCGCTGAGTGATCCCGGTGAAGCGCTGGATCCCGCGCTGGAGCGGCATCTGCGGCCGCACGAGCGAGGACCAGGAGTCGTGCAGCTCGCCGCCGCCGACCAGCACCACGCCGACCTCCGTGAGCTCGCAGGCGGCACCGGCGCGGCCATTGGTCTCGACGTCGACCGCGAGGTACTCCGCTTCGGCAGTTGGTGTGGCGAGAAGGTCCAGGGATGGGCGTTGTACGCCTGGCCCCGGACGGCACGTGTGTTCGCTTTCAGCCGGGCTGCGCGACCGGCCGGATCAGGATCTCGTTCACGTCCACGCGAGCAGGCTGGCTGAGCGCATAGACGACGGCCGCGGCGATGTCCTCGGACTCGAGCGCAGCCCTTGGCCGGTTGTCGAAGAAGGGCGTGTCGGTCATGCCCGGCTCGATCAGCGTCACGCGAATGGTGAAGTTCTCGTGTATCTGGCGCAGCTCCGCGCGCAGCGCCTCGCCCATGGCGGTGGCGGCGTGCTTCGTCGCGGAGTACAGGGATCCCGGCAGCGCGCGGCGCCCGGCCACCGAGCTCGTGATCAGGACGTGTCCGCGGTCGTGCTCGAGGAAGTGGGGGAGGACGGCGCGGATGGTAAGCGCGGGCCCGAGCACGTTGGTGAGCACCATCGAGCGCCACGACTCGGGGTCCTCCTCGAGGAACCCGCGCTTGGCTCCGAAGCCGGCGTTCGCGAACGCCGCGTCGATGCGGCCGAAGCGATCGAGGGCCGCCGCGACCAGGTGCTGCTGGTCGTCCCAGTCGGTCACGTCGCAGGGCACCACCAGCGACTGCTCGCTGCCGACCTCGTCCGCCAGCGCATGCAGCTTGTCCTCAGAGCGGGCGGCCAGCACGACGCGCCAGCCCTCGCTCGCAGCGGCGCGCGCGGTGGCCGCGCCGATGCCCGTGGAGGCCCCGGTGATCAGAAGTACTCGCTCGTCAGTCATGCTCGTGTTCTACATGGGCTACGAGAGCTGGTACCTCAAGGCGTCGCACCCGACCGAGCCGCTCGGCATCTGGATCCGCTACACGACGCACCAGAAGCCCGGCGAGCCCGAGCGCGGGTCGCTCTGGTTCACGCTGTTCGGCGCCGGGCCGCCGCAGGCGGCGAAGGTCACGCTCGAGCCCGAGGCGCTCTCGCGCGGCGACGGCGACTTCATCCGCATCGGCGACTCGAAGTTCACCGACGGCCAGGTGCGCGGGCATGCACTCGAGGCAGAGTGGAACCTCACCTTCGAGCACTCGGAGGCCGAGCTGCGCCACCTCCCGCGCGCGTGGATGTACAAGGCGCCGATCCCGAAGACGAAGCTCACGAGCCCATTCCCGGCGGCGCGCTTCAGCGGAACCGCGGCGTTCGGCGGCCAAGAGATCGAGCTCGACCACTGGCCCGGGATGGTCGGCCACAACTGGGGCTCCGAGCATGCCGAGCGCTGGATCTGGCTGAACGGGTCGAACTTCGACGACCATGGCGACGACACGTGGCTCGACGTCGCGATCGGGCGCATCAAGCTCGGCCCATGGACAACGCCGTGGATTGCGAACGGCGTGCTCTCACTCGACGGCGAGCGACATCCAATCGGCGGGATCGAGCGCGCCCGCGGCACGCGCATCGACGAGCGCCCGGACCACTGCACGTTCACGCTTCCGGGCGCCGGGCTGACGCTCGCGGGCGAGGTGGGAGCGCCGCGTGAGCGTTTCGTCGGCTGGGTCTACGCGGACCCGGACGGCTCGAAGCACAACACGGTCAACTGCTCGATCAGCGAGCTGACAGTCGCCTTGCATCGTGCTGACGGACCGTCACAAAAGCTCCACACCAGTAACGGCGCGGCGTACGAGCTGGGCATGCGCGAGCTAAACCACGGAATGCCGATTCAGCCGTTTGACGACGGGTGATATCTGACGCGAATTGGGTATCAGGTGAGCATCGACAGACGAAAGGAGTCGTAGAGATGCTGATGCTGATACTGGGGATCATCCTTCTGGCAATTGCCATTGCCGGCGGAGCGATCATTCACCCAATCATTTTCGTGCTCGGAATTCTCGCCATCTGGATGTTCGTATCGGGCTGGCGCGGCCGCGGGGCGGCCTACTAACCGAGCTGAATCATCGCCGCCGCAAGGCGGCAACGACCACTGCTGCGAGGGCGGCGGCGACGGCGAACCCGACGAGGTTCGTGGTCCCGCCGCCCTTCAGCGTTTGAACCAGCCGGTCCGGCCCTGACGGCATCGCGAACTCGTCCGCAGCCAGGACGTCGTGCGCCTCGCTGATCCCATGCGGGTCGCCGGGCAGGTGCAGGCCGAAGTCGCCGCGCGCCGGCATGGCGAACTCGTCGGCGGCCAGCACGTCGTGGGCCTCGTTGATGCCGTGCGGGTCACCGGGTATGCGCAGGTCGTCCATCGAGCGAGTCTTGCAAACGCAGTCAGGGAGTGTCATCAAACCCTGATTCCGCTCCCTGAGCGGGTTCCTGACCCCGCCTCAACCCGTATCGACCCGTCATGTGGAGGTACGACCTCCACCGGACCTCCACCGGAGCCGGCCGCGCGAGCGCTCTCGGCGGCGCCCAGGTAGGCGTCGAGCAGGCCTGCCGCGGCGAGCTCGTTGCCGGGCATCAGGTGGCCGTAGCGGTCGAAGGTGATCGCCACCGATGCGTGGCCCATGTAGGTCGAGAGGGCTTTTGCGTTGACGCCGGCGGCGATCATCAGCGACGCGAACGAGTGCCGACATTCGTGCAGGCCGATCGGCTCGAGGCCGGCGGCCTTCCACGCCTTGAGCGCCCGCCGGCGGACGCGGTCTGGGATGAACGTCGTCCCGTAGTCGCCGGCGAAGACGAACGCCGCGGGCTCGACGTCGCCCGCGCGCATCCGGTGCTCCACGAGCTGGTCGCGCAGGATCGCCGCGATCGGGACCTTGCGGCGGCCGGCGCGGCTCTTGACCTCGATCTCGCCCTCGACGTCGTCCCAGGCGCGTGCCACACCGATCACACCGCCCGCCAGGTCGACGTCGCCCCAGCGGAGCGCGCGCAGCTCGCCACGGCGCAGGCCCGCGTACATCGCCGTGGCCCACAGCGCGCGATCGCCGAGCGGCAGCGCCTCGAGAAGCGCGGCCGCCTCCGCTTTGTCGGCGACGCGGTCGCGCACGCCGTCGGAGAGCGGCAGGTCGAGGCCTGCGGTCGGGTTGAGCGGAACGGCCTTGCGGTGGTGGCGATAGAGCGCCTGCAGCGGGATTACGGTGTTGCGCACCGTCGACCCGCTGGCACCGTTGCGCGTCAGGCTCTGGACGAGCTGCTGCAGGTCGTCGTCGGTCACCGAGCCGAGCCGCCGCGAGCCGAGCTCGGGCAGCACCCGCAGCCGCACCGCGCGCTCGTAGGTGCGCAGCACGGCCGGCTTGTAGGGCTCGTGCTTGCGGTTGCGGACGAGCCCGGCACGCGCACCCTCGAGCCAGGCCGTCCAGGCCTCGGCGAGCGTGATCGCGGTCGGGGCGCGCAGCACCCCGCGCTTGACCGCACCCGCGGCATCCTGCTGCCAGGTGCGTGCCTCGGCGAGCAGCCGGAACTGCCGGCGGATGTTCCGGCTCTCACGCGCGCTCCAGACGGTCGCCTGGTAGGGGCAGCTGCACCCACTCGCTCGCGAGCAGCCGGCGCGGTGGCGGTGATAGATGCCGACGTGACGGGTTTTCTCGAGAGCCCCTCGCCCTCGATCGGCACGAGGCCCGACCAGGTGGTCCCCCGTGGCCGTCATCGCGCCACCTCACCCTTGAGCTCTACAGCCTCGGCGCCCTGGCGCTCGCGGCACCGCCGGCCGTAGTCGTACATCCGATCTCCGAGCGACTCGATCACGCCCATCCAGAACGCGATCGCATCGACGCGCCGGCGCATCTGAGCGTGGGCCTCGGGCGAGGCTGCGGCCTGGACGTCGCTGCGCAACTCGTCGGCCTCATACTCGATCACGAACGGCAGCGTCCCGCACAGCGCCTCGCTCACGTCGATCACGAGCGGGGCGTCCTGCTCGTGCGCCTGCGCGTAGAGCAGCTCGGCGGCGCGCAGGCGCTCCTGCGCGTACTCCATCGACCCGAAGCCGTCGCGGACCCTCGAGGCGAGCGCGTCGGCCGCGTAGCCGAGCTCGCGCTCGACCTCGATCCGGAACGCCTCGACGTGCTCGGCGGGGACGATGATCTGCTGCTTGGACATCTACTGCTCCTCTCGTCGAGAGGCAGCGGGTCCGACGAGCGGCACGGCTACTGTGCGCCGCATCGAGGGTCCACTCCCTCGGTCACGTCCCCGGCCGTTCTTCACACGGTGCGGGGACACTTTCGTTGCGGGCACCGTACGGGCGGCGGCGGACGGCGTCAAGGCCCCTACAGCGGCAACCGCCGGCTGCCTTACGATCGCGTCATGACGGCGCTGATCTACTTCCGGGCCCTGGACGACCGCGGCGAGGAGATCCTCGACGAGCTCGCGCGCCTGGCCGGCCACGGCGGAGCGCGAGAGGACGACGGACGTCGCGTGTTCTTCGCCGGCTCGGCCGACGCACTCGCCGACAGTCTCGACACGATGCTCGACTCGATCGACGCGGGCTGGCGCGAGCACGTGAAGCGGGACACACCGGGCCCGCCGGAGGATTGACGCGGTGATCGCGGAGCTCGAGGCGCAGGGACTGCGGGGTAGAGCACTCGCCGAGGCGCTCGCACGCGAGCTCGCCTGCTCCGTCGAGAAGGCCGAGGAGATCATCGGGATCGAGCACGGCGCCGACGACGTCGTGACACTCGATGACATCGACTAGGCCGCCTGCCGCAGCGTGTGGGCGGCGCTCTCGCGCACCCAGCGGCGCAGCTCGTCGACCGGGTAGAGCACCTTGCCGCTGACGCGCACGACGCGCAGCTCGGGCGCGACGTGCTCCTGGAAGAACGTCAGGCCGACGTCGAGCGCCGCGGCCGCCTTCGGCGCCGTGTAGGCGATCGGGTCGATCGGCGGTTGCAGCTTCGCCGCGGTCAAGCTCAGGCGTCCTCGTTGTCTGCCAGGTCGACGGCGAGCGACGGGAGGTCGACGAGGGCGAGCGGCTTGTGCCGGGTGACGTCGAGCGCTGTCTCGAGTGCGCGGATCAGGTAGGCGTGCCGGGTGTCGTCGTCGAGATCCTCGTGTTGGGCGATGTGTGACCGCACGAGCGTCTGCCCGCGCTGCTCGGTGGTGCGCACGCGCGCGACGAGCACGAGCGCCGTCACGTCGGCCTGCGGCCCGTAGCCGGCGACCGCCTCGACCAGCGCCTCGACGAGCTGGTCGCCGCACTCGCCGATCACGTCCGGGTCGATCATGCCGCCGAGCTCCCGAGCAGGTCGCGGAGCGCGATGCGCCTAATGTCTTCGCCGACCTTGCGCGTGCCGATGTGCGAGTGGACATGCAGCTCGATCACGCGCGAGTCCGATGACGGCCCCTCGATGGTCGGGAGCAGCTCGAGCTTCGACTGCGATGAGAGCGGCGTCACCTTCACCGAGCCGCGGCCGTCAGCCTCGTTCAGCTCCGGGCCGCGCTCGCCGGAGATCCACATCCCGCGCCCATCCACGAGCCCGCCGGCCGCCAGGAGCGGGATCTGCGGCAGCCCGAGGTCGAAGCCGCCGACGCGCCCGACGCCGGGGATGTGCGTGTTGACCGACGGCATCCGGAAGTGGAGGCCGTTCCAGCCGCGGATGATCCAGTCGATCGAGGAGCGGAACTCGTCCTTGACCCCGTCCCACATGCCCGAAGCCGCATGGTCGATCCGGTGAGGCAGGCCCTTGATGAAGGAGACGACGCGGTTCCAGTGCGCCACGATGTAGAGAGCGGCGGCGCCGACCGGCCCGATCAGGACCGCGGTCAGGAGCGGCCAGTGACCCCGGATTCCAGCCCCAGACCGACTGCACGCCGTGGCGGAACCAGGCGACCCGCTTGTAGGCGACGTAGAAGCCGACGCCGAGCGCGACCAGGGCGGCAATCACGAGGCCAATCGGGTTCGCGTCCATCGAGACGTCGAGGGCGACCATCGAGGCCGTCATGACGTCCGTGGCCGCTGCGGCGGCCATGAACGTCTGTACGAACTCGACGGCGGCGACCAGGCGCTCGTAGGCCGCGGTAGCGATCAGGACCGTCTTGTAGGCGACGAACGCCGCCGTCAGCCCGATCAGTGCGGGCGAGAGTGCCTTGACGACATTCCAGATGTCCTTCGCGGTGTCGGCGACCTGGCCGCCCACGCCCGTGCCCTGCTCGAGCCCGGTGACGAACGTCGCGAACTCATCGGCAACGACCGTGACGGCGGGCGCCAGATCGCGCCCGAGCGATTTCTCGAGCAACTTCACGGCGACGTTCATCCGGTCGATCGGGTCCGCCTGCGCGGCGGCCTGACCACGGACGCCGGCCTTGTTGATCGCGTCGAGGACGTAGCGCTGCTGGTCTCCGAGGCTGCGGTGCGCCTGCGCCATCGCCTTGACCGTGTCGATGTCGTGCTGGTCAATCGCCCCGACGCGTCGCAGCGCCTGCGCGCCCTTGACCGGGTCCTCGAGCGCCTTGCCGAGTTGAATCGCCGAGCTCCGCAGGTCCTGGCCGTAGGCCGCCGACATGTCGAGCGCGGTCTTCGTCGCCTGATCGAAGATGTCGTTGCCGCGGCCGACCTCGTTGTGGACGTTGCGGAAGGTGAGGAGCAGGTTTTCGGCGGAGTGGATCGCGTTGTCGTCGACCCCGACCTTGAGCGACAGCCTGTCGGCCAGGTCCTCGACGTGGCCCGCGCTGACGCCGGCGACGCCGCCGGTTGCGGCGATCGCGGTGTTCGTTGCCGCCGTCGCCTTGTAGGCCTTGCGGTACTCCTCCGCGGCTCCGTGCAGGACCGCTCCGAGCCCGAACACGCCGACGGCGCCGGCGCTCACGAATGAGGTCATACCGATCAGGCCCTTGCGGAACGACAGCGCCTGGGCCTCCGCCGTGCGCATGCGCCGGCAGGCGGTCTCGGACTCCTGCCCCAGCCTGCGAACGGGGCGGGCGACGCCGTCGATGTCACGTGCGGCACGGCGGGCGCCCTGGGCCTCGACGAGCAGTCCTATGCGGGCCTTGAGGTCCATCAGGCGACGGGCACCTGCTCGCGCATCCGGCGTTCACGACCGTGAGCGGCGAGCGCCTCGTCGGTGGCCTTGGCGACCGCCTTCTGCTCCTCGAGGTCCTTGAGGTACTCCTCGCGCCGCGGGCCCTGCTCGAGGTACTTTGCGTCGACCAGGCCGGCCGGGTCGCTGAACGATCCACCGTTGGCCACGTGCCAGCGCAGGATGTCCTCCCGCGAGACGCGCTGCGCACGCTGCTCAGGCAGCGCTACAAACAGGGAGAGCTCGGAGCGTGCCGTCGCAGCCATGCGTCGCAAGGACGCCTCCACCTCGCGCCAGTCGTAGGGGTCGCCGTTCGGCCTCGGCAGGTCGATCCTCGAAAGCACCGCGGCCTCGGGCACGACGGCCAACGCCTTTCCGTGGAGCCAGCTCAAGAGCCCGAGCGTCTGCGCGAGCTGGCGACGCCCCGCGGCCAGCTCATCGACGGCGAGCTCGAGGCGCTGATCGGCGGCGTCGATCAGGCTCCTGATAACTATGCCGAGGGCGTCCTTGCCGCCGGCGTCGACGAGCGACTGCACGGCCCGTGCGAGCGCGGCCTGCCGGTCGGCGTCCTCGGCTTTCATCTCGTCTACACGTGCTCGCGCCGCATCAAGCGCCGTCCTGGCGTCCGAGAGCGCCTCCATCGTCACCGAGTCGCGCCCGGTGACGATCGCGAGCCGGTCGGCCTCGCGCTGCTCAGCTTCGGCGAGTACGACCGCGCGCTCGGCCTCGGCTGCGGCCGTGTAGGCGGACCGCAGGTCGCTCGTCGCGTGCGTCGCGGCCGCGTAGGCGGCGTCGAACGCCGCCAGGGCGTCGGCCTTGGCCGGCTTCGTCGTGGTGCTCACGCGGCCTCACCTCCGCGCAGGTTTTCCGCGAGCTGCTTCGGGTCGGCGCCGGCGTCGATCGCCGCGGCGAGCACGTCGCCGAGCTCGGCCGCGCCGCAGTGCTTCGGGCCGCCGTTCCCGTCGAGCCGGATGCCACCCTCGCCCGGCTTGATGCCGAGCTTCTCGTAGCCGCGGTTGCGCAGGTGGGGCGGGATGATCCCGACGCCCGGGCCAAGGGTCATGTCATTGCGGTCGTCCATGTGGTTTTTTGGTCCTTTCGTTGTGGGTTAGCCGTTGCGGTTCTTGAAGTTGCGATCAGCGCGGCCGCGGATGAGCTCGTCCATGTCGGCCCCGGCGACAGAGCCGCGCGCACCGCCGTCGAAGCTCGTCGGGCCGGTGAGGCCGGCGTGTTGGCGGATCGCTGCCTCACGCCGCGGATCGGTCGCGCGCAGCGCCGCCTGCATGTCGTTCGCCTGGCCGCTGTTGAGCAGGGCCTGGGCGCGCAGGGCGTGGTCGGGCGACTGCGGCGTCACGGGCACGCGCGGGTCGGGCAGGCCGAGCGCGCGGGCGCGCGTCTCCTCGTACTGCTCGACCACCTCGCGGAAGCGCGCAGCGTTCTCGGCGGCGGCCTGCTCGGCCTCGCGCCGCGCCTGCTCGGCCTCGGCGGCAGTCGGGACGCCCACCTGCCGGCGGATCCAGTCGTCGACGAGCTCAGACGCGGCAGCCACAGGGCGCGGAGCGGTCATCGCGGTCGCCACCCGTCCTGCGCGCGTTGGCGGCCCTCCTCGTAACGGCGGTCGCGCTCGACGTCGAACGGTTGCGCCACCACGTAAGCGGGCGGCCGGTACGACGTCCCGACGTGGACGAGGTGCTCTGCGCCGAGCTTGGAGAGTCGGCGGAGAACGCTCTTGAGCGCGACTGTCGGCAGCATCTCGCCAGCAGCGACGCGGTCCTGGATCTCACGGATCATCGAGTGCTCGGCCGCGTAGAGGTGCGGCTGCCCGGGCTCGTCGACCGTCGAGAATCGCGTGAGAATCTCAAGCCAACGCACGGTCGCGTTCGCCACCGTTTCGGACACCGAATCGACGGCGCCGGCCGGATCACGCCTAAGCCGCGCCATGCAGCCTCCGAACCGCCGTCCGGTCGAGACCTCGCCAGCGCGCCTCTGCGGCACGGCGGGCCCGAGCGGACGCGGCTGAGTCTTGCTTGCCGATCTCGAGGTTGAGGCTGGTGAGCAGGCGCGCGAGCGCCAGCCGCGCTTGACGCAGCTCGGCAATCGCGGGGTGCAGGCGGACCTGGCCCGTCGAACCGGCGACGGTTGGGCGACGGGCGCGCTTGAGCATGCGCTCGAGGCGCGCGACGTCGTCGGCCTGGCGAGCGGCCAGCTCGAGCACCGCTAGATCGCGCTCGTCGAGCTCTGCGTCGGGCTCGATCGCTCGCTGCACCTGACGCCACAGCCTGCGCCCGGTCGCGTCGAGGCCTGACGGCGGTCGGGGGGTGGCGCTCTCAGGCATCGGGAGCTCCAGAAAAACGGCTCGCGGGCATTGCCGACACTGCGAGACGCCCACCTTGGCGCTGGTTTTGGGGGGGTTGGGGGTAGGCCCCCAGGTGGGGACCTACTCGCGTCGTGTCGGCGACGGCGACAGCGGAGGCGGTGCCGGCCACGAGCGCCGCGTGCCCGCACGTGCCGAGCCGTTCGCGGCAGGCGGGGCACTGCTCGAGCACGCACCCGCAGCGATGCGGCGTCCCGCGGTGGGCGGCGCAGCCGAGGCACTGCTCGCCGCGGGCCAGCATGCCTCGCTCGCCACCGAACGCGATGCGCAGGTGGCGGCCGCCGGCGAGATCGAGCACGGTCGTGCAGCGATCGGTGCCGTTGCAGACGGGGCAGCTCATGCGACGAGCACGCCCTCGCTGACCTTGGGAAGTTGCCGCCGCCCGCCCCCGAGGAGAAGGAGAAGACGACCGGCGGCGTGGCCGCTACGACGCATGGACGACGTCGACCGCGAGCCGAGCGCGCGACCGGAGATCTCCGCGGGTCGCGCACACTTGGAAACGGACACGAGCGTGTTGATGGGCAGCTCGATATAGGCGCGTGGCATGGCGGCGCGCCGGGTCATCCTCATCGGTCGCCCCCTAGCGCGAGGGCGACCGGTCTAGGGCCGGGTGTGTCTGAGCCGCTGTCGCCCGAGCGCGAGCTTGACCGAGCTGGCCGCCGGCTTCCAGCGGGACGGCCGGCGCCACGCCGACGCGCGGAGCACCGCGGCGCGCGCGGCACGTCCTGGTCGAGCAGTCGCGCCGCCGACGCAAAGTCGAACTCGAGCGACGCCCACATGCGAGCGGATCGACGCTCGACCTCCGCGATCTCGGTGTCCGTGTAGCGAGGATGCTCGCCTGCCGCATCACGGGCGTGCTTCGCCGCAAGAATGCGAGCGACGTTCGCCCGAGCGCGTGCTGTGTTCGGATTGCTAGCCGGTGTTGGCTCCATGGCTCGTTCCGATCGGAGCTGAGAGTGTGCGCGTCCGAGCTGGAGAAATGGAAGCTGCGGAGATCGCCGAAGCGACCTCCGCGACCCCATAGCTCTCAGCGTGCAGAACGAGCACGGGATTCATAATGGCCCGATCAGCGGCTGAATTGAAGGGTGGCTTGCAAAACTCTCGACCTCAGCTCGACTGTTGGGCCGCGACGCGCCTCGTCAGGCCGCCGCCTGTAGCTCCTCCCCTTCAGCCGGCGGGCGATGCCAGCCGGCGCGAGAGGCCAGCACCCAGGCGGGTGCCTCGTCACTCTCGGGGCTCACGTCCCCCAGAACCCGGCGAGCCGAGATCTTGACCGTCTCGTCGCCGAAGCGAAAGGTCCAGTCTGAGGTGAGCATCGACATGCCGGCGACGTTGAGAGCTCGCACGGTCACCGAGACCGGGCTGCCGTCGGGGCGCGTCGGGACCCAGCGCAGGTGAATACAGCCGAGCTCTTGCTCGGCCGGCTCAGAGACCGCGAGCTCGAAGACACCGCCATCGACGACGACGAGGATCGCGCTCTTGTGTGGGTCGACGACCGCCGGCGCGGTCGCATCGGGCACGTACTGCTGGAGGACCTTTTTCATAGCCACGTACTGCTGCCGGTCGACGTTGAATCCGGCGACGTTCGCCCAGGCCTCCGCGACCTCGGGGATCTTTTGCACCTTCATGTCGTTCTCCGTTTCTTTTACTTCGTGGTGGTGGTGTGACAGCGAGAGGGAAGCTAGACCGCGGCGCGGACGAAAAAAGGGCGCCCGGCCCACCACAGACCGAGCGCCCCGACAGAGCTGCCAAACGCCGCGGAGAAGCGACCGCACCGACGCTACCAAACATGTCCGGACGGGCCAATCCACTTGGCGCCGCGGGCGACGACACGCCGAGCGTCAGGCGGGTTCGAGCGGCGCTCGCCGAACGAGGTCCAGTAGGTCGTCGACCTCCGAGCGGGTCGGGTCGTGAACCATCACGCGCGATCCACCTGTCGTCGTGACCCGCCGGACGTCGTCGATCACCGGGCGCAGCGATCCCTGGACAGTCAGCTTGCGCGGCGGCTTTCGTGCCCAGCGGCGCCAGATCGCGTGGGGCCACGCCTCGACGCGGTAGAGGTCGGCCCTCTCGCGCTTCGCGTCCTGCAGTCGGTCGCGATAGCGGTGAAGGAACTGCGTCTTCGCCTCGGAGCGCTGTATGCCGTGGATGCCACTGTGCAGGAGTCCCCGGGCGGCCATGTCGTTCGTGATGTGCTCGACCTCTTGGCGCAAGTAGCGATACTCGTCGCCGATCCACAGCGCCAGGGTGTCGTCGATGAATGCAGCCTCATCGTCGTGTCGGTCGACTTCCCCCGGCACGGCGTAGAGCCGAACAAGCGCCCATGCAAACCCGACGAGGATCGAGCCGATCGCACCACCGGCGAGCGCCTGGAGCATCTCACGAGCTTTGCATTTGATGCGGCTGTTCCCACTGCGAATTGAACGACGTCGACAAGGACCTGAACACGGTCGGCGGGCGCACTACTCCCACGGTCCCTAGTCACTCGCTTGTCCGCCGGCACCCGTCCCACCGTGCCAGCCTCGCCGTTCACCTTGCGGTCCTTCCGGCCTGCCTTCCACGGGTTTGCTCGCTCGAGCTCCTGGCGCTGACGTCTACGGTGCGCCCGGTGCCTTGCCTGTCTCAGCGCCGCTGCCGTTCAGCGACGTTAGGCGGCTCCACTCAGCCCTCCCGGTATCGACTGCGCGCGCCGGGTCGCGCGGCGGTGAGGTCGCCGACCTTGGCGCTAGTCTTTGGCGTCACCTCTGTTGTGGCGACGGGGGTTACCTTCGGACGGCCGGGCGAGAGCCCGGCCGTTTCCGTTCTGGGGCAGGAAGCGCCGGCAGCCGCAGCCGCAGGCGAAGACGTCAAAGCTGGCGCCGCCGACCTGGTGGACGCCGACGCGCCGGCTCGGCGCGAGCACGGACCCACAGCGCCGGCAGCGCGCGTGTGGCCGCCGCTGCGACTGGACCGCGACGAACGACGCAGAGCGCCCGGCGAACCCGAGCTCGGCCAGGTCGACCGCCGCGCTCACCGGACGCTGACCTCCACATTTTCCTCCACCGGAGGACCTGTGGCGAGCGCAATCCCGCTCCCAGCGCGGAGATCGCCGTCAGCTAGGCGAGTCTTGCAAACTCGCCGGAGTGGAGGTCACCGATCTGCCTGCGGAGCGCTTCGACGAGGCCAGCGTCGTCATGGCCGACGCCTTCGCCGACGACCCCGGCTGGGCCTCTGTCGGCCCCGGCGACCCCGCCCGCAGGCACCGCTACGTCCGCCGCGTGTGCCGCGGCGTCCTGAACGTGGTCGCCCGTCGGGGCGGCTACGCGTGGCAGGTCGAGCGCGACGGCGCGGTTGCCGGCGTGCTGGCGGGACTCGACCCCGGGCAGTGGCCGCTGGCCCAGATTTCCACGACGGTCGCGCAGGCACGCGGCCCGCTCCTGGCCGGCCCGCGCGTTCTCTGGCGCTCCCTGGTCGCCGACGGCTCCATGCACAAAGGCCACCCGGCCGAGCCGCACGCGTTCGTCTGGATGCTCACCGTCGCGCCCACGGCGCAGCGCAGCGGAGTGGGGCGGGCGCTCCTGAGTCACGCCCTGGAGCGCGCGGATCGCGCGGGGGTGCCGACCTACCTCGACACCGCGAATCCCGACAACCTCCCTTACTACGCCTCCTTCGGCTTCGCCCCGCTCGGCGAGGTCGAGCTGCCGGGTGGCGCGCCGTTGTGGTGGATGCTGCGCGACGTGAGATGATCGGGCTGTGCCCCAGACGCAGACCATCTGGCTCTTCTGCCTCGCAGCCACCGCGCTGATCGTCATCCCTGGGCCGGCGGTGCTCTACATCGTCGCGCAGAGCATCGGCCAGGGGCGCCGCGCCGGCCTGGTCTCGGCATCCGGCGTCGCAAGCGGCGGGCTCGTCCACGTGTTCGGCGCCGCGCTCGGGCTGAGCGGGCTGCTGCTGTCGTCGGCCACCTTGTTCTCGGCCGTGAAGCTGGCGGGGGCTGCGTACCTGATCTACCTGGGCAGCCGCCGCCTGCTGGGGCTCGAGCCGAGCGCGCTCAACGCGGCCGTACGCGGCCGCAGCCGCCGCGAGCTCTACCGCGACGGCGCCGTCGTGAACATCCTGAACCCGAAGACCGCGCTCTTCTTCTACGCCTTCCTGCCGCAGTTCCTCGATCCGGACCGTGGCTCGGTGGCGCTTCAGGCGCTTGTGCTCGGCGGCTTGTTCGTCTGCATCGCGCTCGTCTCCGACAGCCTGTGGGCGCTCGCGTCGGGCTCGGCGGCCGGCTGGCTCAAGGACAACCCGATCGCCGTCCGCGTCGAGCGCTGGGTCAGCGGCAGCGTTCTGGTCGGCCTCGGGGCCGCGGCGGCTCTGACCGGCTCGCACCGCAGCCAGTGAGCATCACCGTCACGCGCGTCGGCGAGGACGACCTCGCCGCGCTGCTGCCGCTGATGCGCGGCTATTCCGACTTCTACGAGGTCTCCCCGCCCGACGAGGCGCTGCTGGCGCTGGCCCGGACGCTGATCGCGAATCCGGAGTTCGAGGGGATCCAGTTCATCGCGCGCGACGAGGACGGCGCCGCGCTCGGCTTCGCGACCGTCTACTGGAGCTGGTCCACCAGCCGCGCGGCCCGGATCGGCGTCATGAACGACCTGTTCACGGCGGCGGAGGCGCGCCGGCGCGGAGTGGGGGAGGCGCTGATCAAGGCCTGCCTCGACGCCGCGCGAGAGCGCGGGGCCGCCTCACTCGAATGGCAGACCGCGCGCGACAACCACACCGCGCAGTCGCTCTACGACCGGGTCGGGGGCATCCGCGAGCAGTGGTACGACTACCACCTCGATACCTGACTGTGACCGTCGCACGGGCGACGTCCTTGCGGCAAAACGCGCAGTCGTGTTGGATGCCCGCCCATGGACGCACACGAGCTCGGAAAGATCCCGCTGTTCAGCGACCTGTCCGAAGAGGACCTCGAATCGCTGGCCACCTACGCCGACGAGGTGACGGTCTCGCAAGGCAAGCACCTGGTCGACGAGGGCGGCTACGCGTATGACCTGTTCGCGATCGTGGAAGGCACAGCCGAGGTGATCATCGGCGGGGAGGAAGTCGCCGAGCTCGGCCCGGGCGACTTCTTCGGCGAGGCCGGGGTGCTGGAGAAGCAGCAGCGCAACGCGACGGTGGTCGCCAAGACGCGGATGCGGCTGGTCACGCTGACCGGCTGGGACCTGCGGCGGATGCGGCGCCAGCTCGGGCCGGTCATGGACAAGCTCGAGCAGGCGATCAAGCAGCGCAGCCAGCCGGTCGGCGAGAGCTGAGCCGCTCCGAGCGGGACAGGATGGTCGCCGGCGAGCCGTACGCGGCCGGCGATCCCGAGCTGGTCGCACTGCGCAGCCAGCGCGGGCGGCTCATGCGCGCGCTCGACGAGCAGCCCGACGCCGGCGGCCGCGAGCAGATGCTGCGCGCGCTGTTCGCCCACTTCGGCGAGGGCTCGGACATCCGCTCACCGTTCTTCTGCGACTACGGCTTCAACATCCGGATCGGCAGCGACTCGTTCCTCAACTTCAACTGCGTGCTGCTCGACGTCGCGCCGATCACGATCGGGGATCGCGTCCAGGTCGGGCCCGCTGTCCAGCTGCTGACAGCGGAGCACCCGCTCGAAGCCGCCGAGCGGGCCTCAGGGATCGAGAGCGGCCATCCGATCGTGGTGGAGGACGACGTCTGGCTCGGCGGCGGGGCGATCGTGCTCCCCGGAGTGACGGTGGGGCGCGGAAGCGTGGTTGGGGCCGGCAGCGTGGTGACCGCCGACGTGCCGCCGGGGGTGGTGGCGGTCGGGAATCCGTGCCGGATGGTTCGCGAGCTGCCGTAAGAACGAGGGCCCGCGTCCCGTTCTGCGGGAGGATGAACCTCACCCGCGTACTCACAGCTGCCCTGATCGCCACCATGCTCGCGCCTGCCGCGGCCGCCGACGCGAAGAGCGCGAAGTCGCCGCTCCGCATCGAGGTGGTGTCCGGACGCGCCGACCTGGTGTCGGCAGGCGACGCGCTCGTCGCCGTCTCCTACGACAAGGGCGTGCGCCCGTCGAAGATCGTGATGACGCTGGGCAAGGCGGACGTGACGAAGGACTTCGCGCTGCGACCGAACGGGCGCTACGAGGGCCTCCTCACCGGCCTCGCCGTCGGCGCGAACACGCTTCAGGCCAAGCTGCCGGACGGCCGCGGCGCGCGCATCACGCTGAGCGACCATCCGAACGGCGGTCCGGTGTTCTCCGGCCCGCAGGTGCAGCCGTGGAAGTGCCAGGCCGCTGCCGTCGACGCTCAGTGCAACCAGCCGGTCGCCTACAGCTTCCAGTACATGTCGTCGGTCACCGGCAGCTTCGCCGCCTACGACCCGAAGAACCCGCCATCGGACGTCGCCACCACGACAACCGACCAGGGCAAGACGGTGCCGTTCATCGTCCGCAACGAGCTCGGCTACCAGGATCGCGACCAGTACGAGATCACCGTGCTCTACGACCCGTCCAAGCCCTGGACGGCGTGGGACCCGCAGTCACAGTGGAACCACAAGCTTCTGATCACGCACGGCGCCAGCTGCGGCATCGAGCATCAGTCGGGCACCGCGCCCAGCACCACCGGCGACACCGTCGCCGTCAGCGGCGTCCCGGGCGTGCCCGGCACCAGCAGCCCGACCGCCGCGCTCGGGCGCGGCTTCGCGGTCATGTCGACGGCGCTCGACAACGCGGGTCACAACTGCAACGTGGTCACCCAGGCCGAGTCGCTCGTGATGGCGAAGGAGCGACTGGTCGAGCAGTACGGGACGATCCGCTACACGATCGGCACCGGCTGCTCGGGCGGCTCGCTCACCCAGCAGCAGGTCGCGAACGCCTACCCGGGCATCTACCAGGGCATCCTGCCGCAGTGCAGCTTCCCCGACGCATGGTCGACCGGGCAGCAGCTCGCGGCCTACAACCTGCTTCGGCGCTACGAGGAGAACCCGGCGCTGTGGGCGCCCGGCGTGGAGTGGGATCCCGCCTCGATCGCAGCGGTCGAGGGGCACCCGAACCACGTCAACGCGATCGTCTTCGACACCGTCTACTGGACCGACCTCGGCGTTCCGGACGACGGCTGCGCCGGCGTTCCGGCGGACCAGGACTACAACGCCGGCAGCAACCCGAGCGGCGTGCGCTGCGACCTGGCCGACTACATGATCAACGTCTTCGGACCGCGTCCGCAGGCCCTGTGGGGCGCGGCCGAGAAGAAGGTCGGGCACGGCTTCGCCGGGCTGCCGCTGGGCGACGTCGGGGTCCAGTTCGGCCTCGACGCGCTGAAGAAGGGCCAGATCACCCCGGCGCAGTTCGTCGACCTGAACTCGAAGGTGGGCGGCGTGGATGCCGACATCCAGCACACCGACCAGCGCCTGCTCGCGAATCAGCCGGCGCTCAGCCGCGCGTACCAGAGCGGCGGCATCAACGAGACCAACAACATGAAGGGCCTGGCGATCATCGACCTGCGCGGGCCGGACCCGGGCGCCTTCCACGACGCCTACCGCTCGTGGGCGATCCGCGCACGGCTCGAGCGCGAGGAGGGTCACTTCCCGCAGAACGACGTCATCTGGTTCGGGCAGACGCCGCTGATCGGCTCGCCCACCTACACGACCGACGGCCTACTCGCCATGGACCGCTGGCTGACGAAGGTCGAGTCCGACCACCGCAGTGTCTCGCTGGAGCAGAAGGTTGCCGAGGACCGCCCGAGCGACGTGCACGACCGCTGCTCCCAGATCGACGGCGTGGAGCAGGTCAGCGTTCCGGGCGTCGGCCCGGTCTGCCAGCTCGACGCGGTGCAGACGAAGTTCGCCACGCCCGCGATGGTGGCGGGGGAGAGCATCGCCACCGACACCAACAGCTGCCAGCTGAAGCCGCTACGCCAGTCGGACTACTACCCGATCACGTTCACCGACGACCAGTGGAGCCAGCTCCGCACGGCGTTCCCTGACGGCGTCTGTGACTGGTCGAAGCCGGGCATCGACCAGCAGGGCGCGATCCCCTGGCAGACCTACCAGGACGCGAAGGGCAACGTGATCTACGGCGGCAAGCCGCTCGGCGTCGCACCGGCATCGCGGGCGGTCGCGCCGAAGAAGGCGAAAAAGAAGGCAAAGGCCAAGAAGGCGCCCCGGCGCAAGGCGGCACGGTCGGCCTGATGCGCGCAACGCTCGTCGCGGCCGCGCTGCTGGCCGCATTCGCCCCGTCCGCGCTCGCGGGATCACTGCCGTCCCCGTCGTCGGGCCCGCGCCCGGGGCCGGACGCGCTCTACCTGCCGCCGGCGAAGGCGCCGCAGCTCGAGAACGCCGCGCCGTGGAAGGCCGATCCGATCCTCGTGTCGGGGTCGAGCGCCTACCGCGACGGCGAGTACCTGTACCAGGACTTCCTCTACGACGACCACGGGGCCACCGGCAGCGTTGACCCGAACAACCCGATCGGCGCGAGCGCCGACCTGTACTCGCCGACGGCTGGCACGCTGACCTACCCGACCGACCCGGTCTACGGCGACAACGCGGCGGATCTGGTCGAGCTGCGTGTCAAGCCGCTTGACGACGCGACGGCCTTCCGCGTCACGCTGAACACCTTGAAGGATCCCGCGCGCACGGGGTTCACGATCGCGCTCGGATCGTCCGCCTCGGCTCTTGCGTGGCCGGATGGGGCGGGGGTCAACTCGCCCGCCAAGCTGTTCCTGACCGTGCACGGCACGACCGCTCAGTTGACCGACGCCGCAACCGGCAAGGCGATCGCACCTGGGGCGAGCGTGTCCACCGACCTCGAGCGGCGCCAGATCGACGTGCGTGTCCCGCATGCGGCGTGGGACCCTGGCTCGTCGACACAACGCGTGGAGATCGGCGTCGGGCTCTGGGACCCGGTCGCCGACGCCTATCTTGCCCCGCAGCCGGCAGCCGCCAGCGCGAGCAAGCCCGGTGGCGCCAGCCCGCTCGGCGCGGCGCTCTTCAACGTCGGCCCGCGCACGAACGAGCCGCTGCCAGACGTGAGCGAGCTGCCCACCTACGACATGGCCGACGCCGCCGCCGGCGGAATGATCCAGGGAGCCTGGTGGCGCGAGAAGCAGCAGGCCACCGCGCTCGCGACCGGCGACATCAGCGAGTTCCACGCCGACGTGAACTTCGGCAAGCTGGCCGCCGGCACCGACGACGACTCGGGCGTGCCGAAGACCGGCACCATGAACCGGATCGTCGCGAGCCACTACTCGTTCGGCCAGGGCTATGACAACTCGAAGGTGTGTTACGACCTCGCCTCCAGCTTCAGCGCCGGGTCGAAGTGCATCGGCCGCATGGTCGGCCAGCTCCAGCCGTACACGATCTACGTCCCGAAGAAGCCTCAGCCCGCGGACGGCTACGGCATGACGCTGCTGCTGCACTCGCTTTCGGCCAATTACAACCAGTACGCGAACTCCCACAACGAGTCGCAGCTCGCGGAGCGCGGCCCCGGGTCGATCGTGATCACGCCTGCCGGGCGCGGCCCAGACGGCTTCTACGCCGGCTACGCCGAGGCCGACACGTTCGAGGTCTGGGCCGACGTTGCACGCCGCTACAAGCTCGACCCCGACTGGACGGTCGTCTCGGGCTATTCGATGGGTGGCTTCGGCACCTACCGGATGCTCGCCCGCTACCCGGATCTGTTCGCGCGCGGCTTTTCGGTCGTGGGCATCCCGGGGACCGTGAACGACCAGCTCGCGTCGCTTCGCAACACGCCGATCATGGCGTGGAACTCGGGCGCGGACGAGCTGGTGCAGATCAACGAGAGCGAGCAGGCAGTCAAGGACCTGACCGCCGCCGGCCTGCGCTTCACCGAGGACCTGTTCCCGGCGGGCGACCACCTGACGCTGGCGACCAACGACGAGTACGGCAAGGGCGCCGACTGGCTCGGCACGCACCGCGTCGATCGCAACCCGCCGCACGTGACCTTCGTGGTCGACCCGAGCGAGGACTCGACGGGCGCCGCGTCGGTCGCCGATCACGCCTACTGGGCCTCCGGCCTGACCGTGCGCGATGGCAAGGCGAACCCGGACGGCACCTTCGACGCGCGCAGCGAGGCGTTCGGAGTGGGGGATGGCACGCCCACGGGCGTCAGCGACGGCGCCGGCACGCTCGACGGCGGCCACCATGGCCCGACGCCGTACGTGGAGCGCAGTCAGGACTGGACGCCTGCCCCGGCGACGCCCACGCGCGACGTGCTCGACGTCGTCGCCACGAACATCGGCACGGCCACGGTCGACGCGGCGCGGGCGCGGCTCAGCTGCGCGCCATTGCTGAACGTGAAGAGCGACGGGCCGCTCGACCTGAAGCTCGACTGCACGAAGCTCGCCGTGAAGTCAGCCCGCTGCTCGACCAGGCTCACGCTGCGGCTGCCGCGGCTGAAGGGCGCCCGGATCATCTCGGTGGCCGTGAGCCGTGGCGGGCACGTGCTGCGCCACGCGAAGGGACGCAACGTCCGTCAGGTCAGCTTCAGGCGCTCCACGCACAAGGCCTATCGGGTGAGGGTGACGATGCGGACGAGCGCCAAGGGCAAGCGCCTGACGGTCGTGCGCCCGGTCGCTGCCTGCTGAGCGCGCCGGCGGCCCGTCAGTCGCTGGTGGCCTGGCTCGCGTCGAGCGCTTCCTTCAGCGTCGGGAAGACCTCCGCCGTTCCGCGCACGTTCACCACGCCGAGCACGTCCCCGACGAACGAATCGGGCTCGACCACCAGGTAGAGGCCCTGCTGGCGCCTGCGCAGCGCCTCGGCCAGGTCGAAGATGAGATGCACGCCTGAGCTGTCGATGTAGCTCGTCTCGCTCAGGTTCAGCACGAGGCCGAGCGCCGAGTTGGGCAGCAGCTCCTTCAGCTGGTTGGTGAAGTCGGGTGCGTTCGAGGCGTCGACCTCACCGACGATCCGCGCAACGGTCGTCTCGCCATGGGTCTCCATGTGCATCGTCGCCAGCATCAGCCGTTCATTCTCCTCCGCATCCTGACCTCCGTGCCTTCCTCGCCTGGTACGACGGCGACTTCGTCCATGAATGTCTCCATCAGCCCGAGTCCCCGTCCCCGGTTCGTGCCGCGGGGCGCGCGCCAGCGGCCCTGGTCGCGCACGACGATGACCACGTCGTCGCCCTCGCGGAAGCCGCTTAGCTCGAAAGTCTGGTCACCCGGCCCGTAGGCGTGCTCGACAGCGTTCGTACAGGCCTCGCCGCTCGCGAGCAGGACCGCCTCGATCGCGCCGCGGTCGGCGCCGCTGTCGGCCAGCCAGCCGCGCAGCAGGCGGCGGATGGCGGCCAGCTCCTCCGGGCGCGCGGCCACGCGCAGGTTCAGGGCCTCGTCGGCGGTCGCGGCGCGCTGGACGGTCAGGATCGCCACGTCGTCGGGCGGCGGCTCACCACGCAGCATGCCGGCGATCAGCACATCGCAGAGCAGCTCCGGGTCGGCCGGCGCGTGGGCAGCGAGCTCGTGGAGCTCGTCTTGGCGCGCCAACAGGCGGCTGCCGCGCTGCTCCACCAGGCCGTCGGTGTAGAGCACCAGCGTGGTGCCGGGCTCGAGCGCGACGACCGTCTCCTCCGCAACCGGGACCGTCCCGGTGCCGAGCGGCGGCAGGTGCGGGGCCTCGAGCAGCTCCGCGCTGCCGTCCGGGCGGACGACCATCGGAGCGGGGTGGGAGGCATTCACGAAGCGGAACTCGGAGCGCTCGGCGTCGATCACGCCATACACGTAGGTGGCCATCTGGCGCTGCCCCGAGCCGATCGAGAAGCGCGCCAGCTGCGACGCGACCTCACCGGGGGGGAGACCGAGGTTCGCGTAGGCCTGGAGCGCGGTGCGCAGCGCGCCCATCGTCATCGCGGCCTCGAGCCCATGCCCGACCACGTCCCCGATCACGATCCCGACGCGACCGTCCGACAGCTCGATCGCGTCGTACCAGTCGCCGCCGACGAGCCGCCGCGCGGCGGCGGGGAGGTAGCGCGCGGAGAGAGTCAGGCCGGGGGGCTGGGGCAGGTCCTCGGGCAGCAGCGAGCGCTGCATCATCTCCGCGACTCGGTGCTGCTCGAACAGGCGATCGTGCTCGATCGCAAGGCCGACCCGGTCGGCCACGGCCTGGAGGAGATCGGCCTCGTCGTCGGTGAAGTCCCGCGGTGTGAGGCTGCCGACGTGCATCACGCCCACCAGCCGGCGCTCCACGATCATCGGCACGCCCATGAGCGAGGCGACGCCCTTCTCGAACATCAGCGGGTTCACGACGGTCTCGCGTGAGATCGCGGGCAGGATCACAGGGCGGCGCTCCGCGGCGATCCGCCCCGCGAAGCCCTCTCCAATCGGCAGGCTGAAGCCGCGCTCGACCTCCTCCTCGAGCCCCCGCGCGGCGCGCGCGGTGAGGTTGCTGCCGTCCTCGGTCGCGATCAGCACCGCGGCGGTGTCGACGCCGAGCATCTCGACCACGCGCTCGAGGAGAACCTGGAGGAGCTCGTTGAGATCGAGGTAGGCGAGCGCGCTCTCGGTGACGGATTGGAGCTGGCTGAGGCGCTCCACGGCCTGCTCGGCCTCGGTGCGCGCACGGCGCTCCCGCTCGAACAGGCGCGCGTGGTCGATCGCCAGCGCGACGCGATCGGCCACGATCTGGAGTACCGAAGTGTCCTCCTCGCTGAACGGCCGCACGGTGAGCGAGCCGACGTGGAGGACGCCGACCAGCCGGCCTTCGACGATCAGGGGCACGCCGAGCAGCGAGCGGATCTGCTTCTCGTAGAGCAGCGGGTTCACGGCGTCGCCCGGCTTGAGGTCGTCGATCACGACCGGCTTGCCAGTGGCCGCTACGCGCCCGGCGAACCCGCGGCCTACCGCGACGCGGAAGCCACGCGCGACCTCCTCCTCGAGCCCGCGCGCAGCGCGAGCGACCAGTTCGTCGGTGTCCTCGTCCAGCAGCAGGATCGCGGTCGTGTCCGCATCGAGGACCTCGAGGATCCGGTCGAGCAGCGCGTCGAGCAGCCGGTCGAGATCCAGATACGCAAGGGCCGCCTCCGTGACCCGCTGGAGACTCTGAGCAAGAAAGGCAGGCTGAGACCCGGAGCCCGTCAGGCGGTGGATGGTACGGAGATGGGCGGAAGCTGGGGCTCTGCGCTCATGCGCTCACCCGCCGCCAAACGCGGAGGACCCGCACGTGGCGGGCCCTCGAAGCTTCGGTTGGTGGATGCGCGGCTAAGCGGCGATCTGCGGCCGCCGCCGCAGGTGGAGCCGGCGCGGGTGAGGCTCGGGAACGACGAATGTTGCGATGTCGCGCTTCTGAGCGTTGACCACGGCAGCCTGGCGGTGGCTGCGTGCCGAGCGGAGCTGCGATTCGAGTTGCTCCTGTGCCGCGATGTGAGTGAGCTGGCTGATCATTTCCCTACGCCTCCTTGCTTTGGGCGGATGCTGATCCCAGCCTCCCACTCACACGTGGGTCGGTCGTCATCCCGGCGGACGAACTTGCGTCGTCCAAACGGATGACCCCCGAGAATGTCCGCGTCGCCCTCGCTTCCGCGCAACGCTCGACCATGGCGGCGGTGATCCCGGCGCTGTGCTTTCGGACGGAAGCGGCAGTCCGTCTACGAGGTTGACTTGCGCCGTATCAACCAGAAGCCGGTCACGATCAAAACCCCTGTGACGATGGTTCCGGCGATCATGGGTGGGGCGGAAAACACCGCGAGCGCAATCAGGAGTACTGCCGCAACAACCAGCATGCGGACGTACAGGTAGGCGGCGTCCTTGGGAGTGCCGAAGCCGGGGTCGATGCAGTCGACCTACCCGAACACAGGCTGATCAATGCGGCAGGTCGATCTTGCTCTGCTCCTGCATTGGACGAAGAGCGGTAGCTGCTCACCGACGAAAGCGGAGGTGCCGTGTGCGAGCCATACTCGCCTGATGGAAGTGCTTCTCGGTGTGCTGGTGGCCCTTGTGCTTCTTGGCTTTGTCGCCGTGCTCGTGATCTACATCCGGGCTATTGCACGCACTTCTGGCCGCGGCGAGACCGACGAGTTTCCCGAGTCAGGGATGTTCCAGTGGCTTCACCACCTGGTTCGTGGCGGAAAGGGCGGCTTCTAGCGAGCGCAGCCCCGCTTCCGCTCAGGACAAAGACCGGTAGTCGGACCCGGACGCAAGCAAAAGCGGCTGCCACCATTCATGCGGATGGCGAAGGCCCCCGAACAACGGATGACTGGCGCTGAACGTTCCGAGCGTGAACTTGCGAACCGCGAGCAGGCGAGCGGCCGTCATGGGCGCTCCGGACACCGCTGCCAGACATGCGGCGGCTCAGGTCGCGTCCCTGGCGTCCATAAGCCACGCGGGACAGGCATGGGGAGCAGCTTCGGGGCTTGCCCCGACTGCGACGGCACCGGATACGTCACTGCCGCTTAGGACGAGATGCGGTACGCATTACGTAGCGTGCGCGCCATGAACCTGCAATTCATGTCGACCTTCGCCGTGATCACGCCCGACGTCGCCGCGAGCAGGCAGCTGTATGTCGACGCACTCGGCCTCCCACTCACAACGAACGAGGGTGGCGAGTACCTGCACAGCGAGAACGTTGCCGGTGTCAAGAGCTTCGGCATATGGCCGCTGTCGCAAGCGGCGGAGGCGTGCTTTGGGACGCGCGAATGGCCACGCGACCGCGTGCGACCGCAGGCGAGCGTCGAGTTCGATGTCGACAGACCCGAAACCGTCGCGACCGCTGCGGACGAACTCGAGCGCAGCGGATATCAGCTCGTCCACGGCGCGCGCACAGAGCCGTGGGGCCAAACCGTCGCGCGACTCATCTCCGACGAAGGCTTGATCGTCGGCATCTCCTTCATCCCGCAGTTCCACTGACGCACGCGCTACCGCTTCGGACGAAAAGCGGCAGCGCCGCTCCTCCCGCAACGCTCGATAATGGCGGTTATGGAAACTTGTTACGAAAGTTCCCTCAGCCGCCCGCTCTCGACGTCGTAGACGAACCCCCTCACCGAGGTCACGTCGAGCAGGAACGGGCTTGCTTTCAGGGCTTCTACGGACTCGCGCAGGTTCTGCTCGAGGTCCTCGAACGCCTGCGCTGCGAACGGCGGCCGCTCGCCGGCGTGCTGTTCGAGCCGCTCGGCGAGCTCCTCGTCGGTGAACGTCTGCATTCCGCAGTCCGTGTGCTGGATCAGCACGATCTCGGTCGTTCCCAGCAGGTGCTGCGAGATCGCCAGTGATCGGAGCGCGTCGTCGGTGACGACGCCGCCCGCGTTGCGGATCACGTGCGCGTCGCCCTCTGCGAGGCCGAGCGCGCGCGCCGGATCCAGGCGCGCGTCCATGCAGGCCAGGATCGCGACCCGCTTCGCGCCGGCCTGGCGCCGAGGCGGCGCTGAAGCCCTCGGCGTAAGACTCGTTGTTCTTCAGAAGCTCGTCCGTGGCGCTCACGCCACGGGTTCTACCCGGAGCTCGCCTTGAGCAGCGCCGAGACGCGCTGGCGGGTCACCCCGAAGAGCACGGCGATCCGCTCCATCGTCAGGCCCTCCTCATACAGCACCCGGGCCTGCGTGCGCCGCAGCTGGACCCCGTAGTCGGCCAGCGCGCCCGCGCTCTCGCTGATCAGCTGCACGATCAGCGGGCTTGTCTCGTTTGACACGATCTCCTTGTAGGTGAGGCCGGCGGCCCGGCGCTCGCGTATCTCCTGGATCCGTGCCTTGATCTGCGCGGCGCGCTCGACGTTGCCGTCGATTGCGACCTCGAGGTCGTCGAGTGCTTTGAGGATCGGATCGGACATGGTCGCGCCTGCAATACCCGTGGCTCGCAAACGGGAACGTCTCAGCTGGCCGGAAACTGTCCCAGGATCCAGCCGCTGTCGAGCGGCGTGTGGCGCCAGTCGCGATTCCCGATCGTCAGGTAGTCGCCGGTGCGCGGGCTGAGCGGCAGCCGCCGCTCCGCCGGATACCACGTGTTGTGCTCTGCGATCAGCTCGTTCACGTCGTCGAAGCGCCAGCCCTCCGCGATTGCCCGCCAGCGCTCGGCGAACGCCGCCGCGTCGTCCCCGCACTGTTCTCGCGTCCAGGCGTACGCGCGCTCGAGCCGTACGCGGTGGCGGCGCTTGCTGTCCTCGATCTGACGCGCGCGCTCGATGAAGCGCGGCACGGCCCCGGCCTGGAGGTAGCGCTCCACCGACGAGGTGTTGCGCACCACGCGCCGCGCGAACGCCCGTCGCGAGCGGCTAGCCATCCCAGATCTCCCCTTCGACGAACTCCACCGAGTTGCCAGGCCGGATCCCGGACGTAGAACGAGCGGCCGCCGAGCGGCCAGGTGATCTCGCGCTCGATCTCGACCCCAGCCGCTCGCACCCGTTCGGCGAACGCGTCGAGTTCGCCCTCGGCGAGCCTGAACGCGACGTGCCCCGCCCCCGTCGTCCCGTGTGAGGGCACGAAGCGCCCGGGCGCCGCGCTTCTGGCCGCGACGAACAGAAGCAACATCCCGCGGTCGTCCAGCCGGAACGCGGCCGAGCCGTCGTCTGGCGCCTCGACCGCGTGGAGCCCGACCACGTCGGTGTAGAACGCGACCGCTGCCGGGATGTCGTCGGCGTAGAGAACCGTCTCGTAGATGCCCTGGATAGGAGGCACCCGACGATGATTGCAAGCCGCGCTCAGATGCCGGCGAACAGGTGCAGCACGACGAACGCGAACAGCAGGAGCACGCTGATCGCGACAGCGCGCGGCGTCCAGATCTCGGCCGCGGTGCGCGGCTGGTCCGCGGCCGGGACGAATCGCGCCCTGGGCTCGTGGACCGGCAGATCGCGCTCGTGCAGGCTGACGATCGTGTCGCGCTCGTCCAGCGCCGCGGCACGCTCGGCATCGGCCGCGTCGCGTGTGGCGAACGCTTGGTCGCGCTCGCGCTGTGCCTGATCGCGATCACGGAGCGCTCGGTCGCGCTCGGCGAACGCATGGTCGCGCTCGCGCTCGGCCTCCTTGCGGGACTGCACGGCCTTGTCGCAGGCCTCGAGCGCGCGCTGGCGCGCCGCGAGCGCGTCCTCGCGCGCCGCGACGGCCCGGTTGCGGACCGTGATCGCCTCGTCGCGTGAGGCATTCGCCTCGTCGCGCTTCAGGTTGGCGTGGTCGCGCGCGGATCGCACGACGTCGAGCTCACGCCGCAGCTGCTCAGCGGGGTCGGGCGCGGGCGGCGGCTCGCGCACGGTCGCCGCAGCCTCCGCGGCGGCTCCGCGCGCCGCGAGCTCGCCGCTGACCACGCGCTGCTTGAAGCGGCGCGGCTTGCCGGGACGCATCCGCGGTGCCGGCAGGTCGAGGTCGAGCCCCGCGCCGAGGTGCAGCTCGGCAGCGTCGACCTTCACCGGATCGCCGTCCCACGGGAAAACGGCGATCCACTCGTCGCCGTCGTCCGCCGCCCACGGCTTGTGGTCGAGCACGGCGAGCAGGCGCTTGGCCTCCCCCTCCACCACCAGCACGAGCGTCGGGCGCACGAAGCGCCGTGCGCGCAGGCCGGTCCACGTGCCAACGAGCTCGATCCGGTCGGACCCGGTCCACTCGAAACGATCGATTTCCAGAACGGCAGCATCGTTTGTCGTCTGAAGAGCCATCGCCCGTGTTATGCCCAGCTACCCGTGTGGGTACGCGGACAGCATGAGCTCTCTCACCATCGCTGTTCTGGGCGCCGGCGGAACCATGGGTTCCGGAATGGCGGAAAACATCGCGAAAGCGGGAATGACGGTGCGCGCGTGGAACCGCTCCCGCGAACGGGCAGAGCCTCTCGGCGAGCACGGTGTAACGGTTGTCGACTCTCCCACCGCGGCAGTTGATGGCGCCGACGTCGTCCTGACGATCCTCTCGGATGGCGATGCGGTGCTCGAAGTCGCCGAGCAGGCCATGCCGGCAGCCGGTGAGGCGCTGTGGCTGCAGATGAGCACGATCGGCCCCGACGCCACACAACGCTGCATCGAGCTCGCGGACGAGCACGGTCTCCCATACGTCGATGCGCCGGTCCTCGGCACGAAGAAGCCGGCCGAGGAGGGCAAGCTCGTCGTGCTCGCCTCAGGCGCCGATGAGCTGCGCGAACGCGTCGAGCCGATCTTCCAAGCGGTCGGCCAGCGGACGCTGTGGGTCGGCGAGGCCGGGCAGTCGAGCCGCCTCAAGGTGGCGATCAACGCGTGGATCGTCGCGCTCGTGGAGGGCGCCGCCGAGACCGTCGCACTCGCCGAGGGCATGGGCCTCGATCCGCAGCTGGTCCTCGATGCGGTCGAGGGCGGCCCGCTCGACCTGCCCTACCTCCAGTTGAAGGCGGGGATGATGATCAAGCGCGAGTTCGAGCCGTCCTTCCGCCTTGCCCTGGCCGCCAAGGACGCGCAGCTGGCGGTGGACGCGGCGCATGACGCGGGCCTCCAGTTGCCGATGATCGAGGCGATTGCCGAGCGCCTGAGCACTGGGTGCGCCGAGCACGGCGACAAGGACATGGCCGCGACCTACCTGGTCAGCGCGCCGTAGCCGCGACCTGCTCGGCCGACAGCTCCCACAGCCGCCGCGCGGCGTCCATGTCACGGCCGGGCGGCTCGGGCTGCGCGCGTTTGCAGTCGACGAAGTAGCCGCCCTTCTCGGCGCCCGCCTCCTCCGAGTCCGCGAGCCAGACGAGCGTCTCCGCCCCCTTCTCAGGGCTGCGCGAGAATGGCTTCACCAGCGTCATCGCGACGCGCATGAGCCCGCTGTTGTTGCGGTTGAAGCCGGTGGCGACGAGACCCGGGTGGAAGCAGTTCGCCGTCACACCGCTGCCCTCCAGCCGTCGCCCCAGCTCCGCCGTGAAGAGGATGTTCGCCAGCTTGGTCTGCCCGTAGCGCTTGAAGCCGCGCTGGCTCCAGGACTGCTCGGCCTGGAAATCGTCCCACGGGATCTGGGCGCCCTTGTGGGCATCGGAGCTCGTGGTGATGATGCGCGCCGGCGGGCTCTGCTCGAGCCGCCCGACGAGAAGTTCCGTGAGCAGGAACGGAGCCAGGTGGTTGAGCGCCCACGTCATCTCGATCCCGTCGGGCGACAGCTCGCGCTTCTCGAAGATCGCGCCCGCGTTGTTGACCAGCACGTCGATGCGCGCGTAGCGCTCGAGCGCCGTCGTCGCGAGCTCGCGCACGGACGCCTGCGAGCTCAGGTCGGCAGTCAGCACGTCGACGTGCTCCGCGCCGGCCGCCTCGAGGCGCTCAACGGCCGCCGCGGCTCGCGCGTCGTCGCGCGCCACGATTGCCAGCGCGGCGCCGCGGCGAGCCAGCTCCTCCGCTGCGGCAAGCCCGATCCCATTCGTCGCGCCGGTGATCAGCACCCGCTTGCCTGCGACTCCGCCCCACTCGCTCACGAGCGCAACGCTTCCACATCCGGCAGCGGCGTGAGCGATTGCTCGAGCTGCTCGCGGAAACGCTCGTAGTCCGGCGGCAACGTGAGCTTCTGGCCGAGCGTCTCAAGCGGCTCGTCTGCCGTGAAGCCGGGGCCGAGTGTCGCGATCTCGAACAGGACCCCGCTCGGCTCGCGGAAGTAGACCGACAGGAACCAGAAGCGGTCGATCACCTGGGTCGGATGCATGCCAACCTGCTTGACACGATCGCGCCAGGCCTCGTGGTCCTCCATCGTCGAGGCCCAGGCCACGTGGTGCACGGTGCCTGCGCCGGACAGTCCACGCTGCTCAGGCGGCTCGTCGTAGGCGATCCAGCCACGGCGTTCGTCACCGATGACGGTCCACTTGTTGCCCTCCCCCGGCTCGAACCCGAGCCCCTCCTCGAGCAGTCGCTTCGAGTGCTCCGGCGCCGAGCTGTAGGCGCGTACGCCGTCGAAGCCCTGGATCCGGTGCCGCTCGGGGATGCCGGGATGCTCGGCGGTCAGCGGCGCGTCGGGTGCGGTCGAGACCGCCAGCTCCAGGCCCAAGCCCTCCGGGTCCTCGAAGCGCAGGCTGGAGCCGTCGCGGTGCACCGGCAGGTCCTCCGCGGCCAGGCGCTCGGCCCAGAAGTCCAGGCTCGCCTCCGAGCCCACCCGGAACACCGTCGTGTGCACCATCCCGTCGCCCGCGCGACCCCGTGGCGCGCCGGGGTACTCGAAGAAGGTGATGTCCGAGCCCGCCGAGCCCTTCTCGTCGGCGTAGAAGAGGTGGTAGACGGTCGGGTCGTCCTGGTTGACGGTCTTCTTGACCATCCGCAGCCCGAGCACGCGCACGTAGAAGTCGACGTTGCCTGGAGCGTCGCCGGTGATGCAGGTGACGTGGTGGATCCCCTCGATCTTCATGAGCGCGACCCTACGACGTGGCGACGAGCTCCCGCACTGCCTGGAGCCGCTCGGGCGGCCCGCCCGCGGCTGGGAACCAGAGCGCGTCGTTGCCGATCGGCACGCAGCCAAGGTCGCCGTCGGCCGTGTGCTGGATGAGCTCGCGCGCCGCGGCGTCGTCGTCCGGGGCCTGGTTGTGGCCGGCCATGATCAAGGCGACCTCGCGGGTGACCAGCCCGTGCTCGAACTCGCGTACCGCTTCGAGCGCGGTGGCCGCCGGCGGGCGGCGGGTCAGCCCAGGCTCCAGGTTGGCGAGCATCGCGTCGTAGACCTCGAGCGGCTGGTAGCCGCCCGCCTCCAGGCGTCGCCCATCGGGCGTTTCGAAGATCAGGCTCGGCGCGGTGTAGCGCTCGGCGCCGTCGGTCGACTTGGTCTTGTTCTGCGCCTGCGGCGGAGCCGGCCGCGCTGCGTGCCAGTGCACGGTCGGCCTGGTAGGCGGCCTCGACGTCCGCGTCGCGACTGCGGCGCAGCAGCAGGTCCGGGTCGGCCCCGGGAATCGTCTCCAGCACCGAGCGGATGCCCTCGTCGGTGTCCAGCAGCAATCCGGTGGTGAACCATCCGAAGTGGAAGGCGCGCAGCACGCGCCGACCGAGCTCCGGCGACTCCAGCCCGGCGGCGACGACGACCCGGCAGGCCTGCCCTGTCGCCGTCACGCGCGAGCGCGGCACGACGGTGAACGGCATCCCGCGGTCGCGGAAACCGAGCCAGCCCTTGGTCATCATCGCGGCGCTGTAGCCGAGCTGCTCGTAGTGCTCGGGATCCTCGGCCAGGCCGATCATCACCAGCCGCCATTCGAGCTGGTCGCCGAAGCGCCAGCGCAGCGCGCTGACGAGCGCCTCGCCGCCGTATGCGAACGGACAGCCGGGATCGGTGATCTGCGTGACCCGGACGGCGTTCTGCTGTGCGTTGCTCACGTTGCGAACAACGCTACTCCGCGCTGGTCGCGGTCAGCTCTTCTTGCGGTCGACGGCACGCTGGAGCTGCTGCTTGTTCATGCTCGAGCGGCCCTCGATGTTCAGGTCCTTGGCCTCGTTGTAGAGCTGGTCACGCGTCCTGCCCTTCGGGCGGTTCGTGCCCGAGCGCTCTCCCCCGCGCTGGCCTGACGACTTCGGGTCGCGCGTGGAGCTGCGCGACGCCTGCCGCGACTCACCGGAGCGGGCGCGTTCCTTGTTGACCGTGCGCGCCGCGATCTCCTCCGCGGTGCCCTCCGACTTGCCCTGGTCCTTGACGCTCTCCTTGATGTGCTCGTACTGGCGGGCGCGCTTGGTGCCCTTCTTCACTCCGCGTGGCGGCATCTCTCCTCCAGCAGTTGGACTATCGACACGTACGAAAGCCAGTACCCGATTCCATGCCGATCTCGCACGTCCGGTTCGAGGAGACGTACGCATCGTGACGGCGCGCGCCGAGCTCGGCCGCCTCGGGAGCGGTTGCGGCCGCGGTCAGCTCGGGGTGCAACATGCCGCGGTCACCGGCAAAACCGCAGCAGTACGCCGACGGTGGCACGTACACGTCGTCGGCGAGCGCCTCCGCCACGCGCTGGAGCTTGACGGTGGCGTTCATGTGGCGGGACGAGCAGGTCGGATGGACCGCCACCGACCCTGTGCGCGGCACGTCGAGCCCGGGCAGCACGTGGTCGTGGAGCCAGTCGACCGAGTCGAGGACGGTGAGGCCGCGCTGACGCTCCGCGGCCTCGTCATCGAGGGCCGCAGGCAGCTCGTCGCGTACGCCGCCGGTACAGGAGCTCGCGTCGATCACGATCGGCAGCCGGCCGCCGTCGCTCCAGCGCCAGAGCGCCTCCGCGGTGTGCGCGGCCATCCAGCGCTGCCCTTGCGGGTGGCCCTTCGAAGCCCAGGGCGTCCCGCAGCAGTGCCCGGGCGCGTCGGGCGGGATCCAGACCGGCTTGCCCGCCCGCGCGGACACGGCGACCAGCGCCTCGACCACGGTAGGCCCACTGCCCGCGGCCCCGAAGATGCGGTTGACGCACGCCGGCAGGTAGACCGCGCTCGCCCCGTCGCGTTCCGTCGCGGGCATCCTGGCCGGCGCGGGCTTGGGCATCGCCTCCGGCCAGCTGGGCACGAGCTCGTGGCTGACGGCGCGGCGCAGCAGCTCGCCGGCGCCGCGTGGCAGGGTGCCGCGCGTGGCGTGACCGGCACGCAGACCGGCGCGCGCGGCGCGTTCCACAGCCGCCCAGCGCTTGGCAAGCGCCAGCGCCACCTTCTCCCCTCGTTCGGTCGACTGGCGTGCGCGGAACTCCTTCACGAGCTTGCCCGTGTCGATCCCGACCGGGCATGCCAGGCGGCAGCTGCCGTCGGCCGCGCACGTCTCGAGCGCGTCGTACTCGTAGTCGGCCAGCAGCGCCTCGTAGACCGGTGAGCCGGGCGCCTGGCGTGCCATCTCGCGACGCACGACGATGCGCTGGCGCGGCGTCGTGGTGAGGTTGCGGCTCGGGCATACCGGCTCGCAGAAGCCGCACTCGACGCAGGCGGTCGCATCGCCCGCGTCCTCGATCGACGGCTGTGTCTTGAGGTTCCTCAGGTGCACCGCCGGGTCGCGGTTCAGCATCACGCCGGGACCGAGGATGCCGTCTGGGTCGGCAAGCTCCTTGACACGCCACATGAGCTCGACGGCACGGCTCCCCCACTCCCGCTCCAGGTACGGGGCCATGTTCAGCCCCGTGCCGTGCTCGGCCTTCAGCGAGCCGTCGTACTTGTCCACGATCAGCTCGACCAGGTCGGTCATGAACGCGTCGTAGCGCGCGCGCTCCGACTCCTGCTCGAACGACGGCGTCAGCGTGAAGTGCAGGTTGCCTGCCGACGCATGGCCGGCAACGCCGGGCAGGAAGCCGTGCTTGGAGAGCAGCTCGCGCAGGTCCTCCGCGCACTCGGCTATCCGCTCGGGGCGCACGCAGACGTCCTCGGTGATCAGCGCCGTCCCCGCCGGGCGCATCTTTCCGATCAGCCCGAACATGCCCTCGCGCACCTGCCAGTACTTCTCGGTCAGCTCCGGGTCGCGCGTCCAGCTCGCCGGCTCGAGCAGCGACCGCTCGGCCAGCGCCCGCGCCGCCTCCGCCTCCATTTCGTCGAGGCGGCGACGGTCATCGGCACGCATTTCCACCAGCAACAGGCCCGCCTCCGGGTTCAGGTGGTCCCACTCCTCCGGCATGCCGGGGAACGCGTTGCGGGCGATCATGAACATCGCGGGCAGCACCAGCTCGACGGCGCGCGCGCCGATCTCGACCAGCCCCGGCACCGCCGCGGCAGCGCTGTCGAGGTCCGGGAACGACAGCAGCGCGGTCGCCCGCTCGGCGCCGTCCCGCACGCAGTCGAACACCGCCTCGGCGATGAACGCGAGCGTTCCCTCCGAGCCCACCAGCAGGCGCCGGAAGATCTCGAGGGGCTCGTCGGCGTCGAGGAAGGCGCACAGCCGGTAGCCCATCGTGTTCTTGATCTCGAACTTGCGCTCGATGCGCGCGCTCAGCTCCGCATCGGCGCGGATCTGGTCGCGGATCTCGATCAGCCCGCGGACCAGATCGGGCTCGCGCCGGGCGAACTCCTCGGCCGCGCCGGGTGCAGCGGTGTCGATGACCGTGCCCGAGGGCAGCACGAACGACAGCGAGCGCACCGTGCTGTAGGAGTCCTCGGTCACGCCGCAGCGCATGCCGCCGGAGTTGTTTGCGATCACGCCGCCGACCGTCGCGATGTCCGTGCTCGCCGGATCCGGTCCCAGGCGCGAGCCGAACTCGGCGAGCACGCGGTTGGCATAACCCAGCACCGTCCCCGGCTTCACGCGCGCGCGGTCGCCGCCATCGAGCACCTCGATGCCGCGCCAGTGACGGCGGACGTCGACCAGGATCCCATCGGTCTGGCCCTGGCCGTTCAGGCTGGTGCCACCGCCGCGCAGCACCACCGGCGTGCGGCTGCCGCGCGCGTAGGCGAACACCTTGGCGATGTCGCCGGTCTCGCGCGCCATTACGACCGTCCTCGGGATGAGCCGGTACGGGCTTGCGTCGGAGGCGTAGCGGATGAGGTCGATCGGTCGCGTGAGGACGCGCTCGGGGCCAAGCAGCGCCTCGAGCTCGGCGCGCAGCGGCTGGGGCGTGCCGGCGGCCAGCGAGTCCGGCGCTCGATCCTGGCTCGACCCGCCGCTCGGCTGCCCGATGCGCGCGATCCGCGGCGTGAGCAGCCGCTTTCGGTCCACGGCGGTCAGGCCAGCGCCATTCCTGGCGCCACGCGCACCTCCACGAGCTCTGGTCGCTCGGACGCGATCGCCGCTCGCAGCGCCTCGCGCGTCTCCTCGACGCCCGTGGTCTGGACCGAGTGCACCCCGTACGCGGCGGCCAGCTGCGCCGACTCGAGCTTCGGCAGCTCGAGCCCTGGTGCGCCGGACACCTGCTCGAGTCCCGCGAACCACTTCAAGATCGCGTACTCCTCGTTGCGCAGCACGAGCACGGTCAGCGGCACGTCGTGCGCCGCCGCGGTCCAGAACGCCTGCGGCGCGTACTGCACCGAGCCTTCGCCGATCACGCACACGACCGGCCGGCCGGGCTGCGCCATCTGCACGCCGACCGCGGCCGGCAGCCCGAAGCCGAGCCCGCCGCCGGCGCCGAAGTACCACGACCCCGGTTTCGAAAGCTTCAGCCGGTTGCGCAGGGCCAGCGTCGCCGACGGCGCCTCGACGACCGCGATCCCGTCGGCGTGCCACACGTCGGCCAGCGCCTGCGCGATCGCACCCGCGCTCGGCGGATCGGAGTCCTCGGGCTCTGGCAGCGGCTCGCGCGGCGCCGGCGGCTCGCGGTCCGAGTGCGTGACCGCGTCCACCAGCGCGCCGAGCGTGGCGCGGACGTCGGCCACGACCGCATCGCCCATCGGCGCGCGCTGCGCCTCGTCGGGGTCGCTCGTGATCACCACGAGCCGCGTGCCGTCGGCCAGCAGCTTGCCCGGGATGTTCGGGTAGTAGGAGAACACCGACGCCCCGGCCACGAGCACGAAGTCGTACGGCGCGAGCGTCTCGCCGAGCGGGCCGATGGCCGGTGGCAGGACGCCGCGGAAGTTCGCGTGGCCCTCGGGGAAGCCGATGCGCCCGCCACCGGGCGCCGGGCTCGCCCACACCGGCAGCCGCTGCTTCTCGGCGAGCATGACGGCCAGCTCCCACGCGCCCGAGGCGTCCACGTCCGGGCCCGCGACGAGCGCCGGGTTGCGAGCGCTCTCCAGCACGGCGGCGATGTCGGCGACGGCACCGTCAGCGGCGGTCGCGACCCCGGTGACCGAGCGCTGCTTCAAGTGCTCGAACGCGTCAGCATCGACCTCGGCATGCCAGTCGTCCATCGGGATCGAGACGAACGCCGGCCCCTTCGGCGACAGCGAGGCCGCGTGGATCGCACGCGCGATCGCATGCGGGACGTCCTCGGCGCGCGGCGGCTCGTAGCTCCACTTGACGAGCGGGTGCGGCATGCGCGTGGCGTCGCGGTTCGTGAGGTTGGCCTGGAGCGTGACGAGCGAGCGCGCCTGCTGCCCGGCTGTGATCACCAGTGGGGAGTGGTTGGCCTGCGCGTTGAAGATCGCGCCCATGGCGTTGCCGACTCCGGGCGCCGTGTGCAGGTTGACGAGCGCCGGCTTGCCGGACGCCTGCGCGAAGCCGTCGGCCATGCCGACCACGGTCGCCTCCTGCAGCCCGAGCACGTAGCGAAAGTCCTCGGGGAAGTCGGCCAGCATCGGCAGTTCGGTCGACCCCGGGTTCCCGAAGATCGTGTCGATTCCGTGCTGGCGCAGCAGGTCGTAGGTGGCGTCCCTGACCGTGGCCATCGCGCCGCGGCACTCTACGCCTCGCCCGCGAGCGCCACGCGCGCGGGCGACCGCCGCGTCATGGCCAGCGCGGTCACAAGCGCGACCGCCGCAACCGCCGCCAGCGGCACGACGTCGCGCGTGGCATGCGCGAGCGCTCCACCGCCGGCGCTGCCGATCGTCTGGGCGCCGGCCCACGCAAGGTTCACGAGCGCGAACGCGTAGATGTGGTCGATCCCCGCGGCGTCGGAGCCCTCGCCGAGCAGCATCAGCCCCGGCGTCCAGAGCGCTCCGATCGTCGCTCCCGAGGCGGCGCCGATCAGCACCAGCGGCACCACCGCGTGCGGCACGGAGATCAACAGCACGACGGCGGCACCTGCCACCAGGCCGTAGCGCGCGCTCCCGACCCAGCCGTTGCGGTCGGCGTGGCGGCCGCTCAACGGCGTGACAGCGGTCTCGAAGCCTGCGCTCGCGAGCCAGACCAGCGCTATCACGGCGCCCGATGCGCCCGCGGCATCGAGCCTCAGCGGCAGCAGCACCTCGAGCGGGCCGAACATGAATGCGGCGCACGCGACGAGCCAGAGCCCGCGCGCCACCGCCGGTTGCCGGATCGCCTGGCGCATGCTGCCCAGTCCGGCCTCCACGCCCTGCGAGTCACGCGACGGGAACGCGAGCACGGCCACGAGCATCGCGACGGCGATCACGCCGATCGACCCGAAGGTCACCGCGGTGCCGATCCCACGCGCGACCGCGCCGACGACCGGCCCGATCAGCCCGCCACCCGTGGCGGCGCCCATCGCAGTGCCCATCATCGCGCCGCGACGGCAGGCCGGAGCGACACCCGAGAGCCAACCCATGCCGCCGGTCCACGAGAGCGCTCCGCCGACGCCCTGCGCGAAGCGCGCGCCGTCGAGCAGCGCGATCGAATGGGCCAGCCCGAAGGTGACGCTCGTGGCCGCCAGCAGCGCCAGGCCCGCCACGAGCAGCGCGCGCGGGCCGACACGAGGCGCGAGCGCGCCCGCCGGGATCGACGCGAGCAGCGTGCCGGCGGGATAGGCGCCGACCAGTACGCCCGCCCCGGTCTTCGTCAGGTGGTCGTGGTCGGCGTAGTACGGAAGCAGCGGCGTTATCGCCGCATAGAAAGAGGTGTCGACCAGGACGATCGCGCTGACAAGCAGGAGCAGCCGCCGCATGCAGCGATCGTAAAAGAGGCTCAGGCGCCCTTCATCACCGCGAGATTGATGTGCGGCGTGCCCGCCGCCCCGAACAGGCGCAGCCACAACGGCAGGTACATCTCGAGCCCGCGCGCGGCGTCGACCCCGCCGACGTCCATGATGCGCTCACGGGGCCAGCCGAAGGACTCGAGCAACGTCGTCGCCTCAGCCTTCGCCTCGTCGTCGTCGCCCGCGATGAAGACGTTGTGCTCGCCGGGAACAAGGCCGGGGTTCGTCATCACGTCCGCGTTCATCGTGTTGAGTGCCTTCACCACCCGGGCTTCCGGCAGCTCACGCTGGATCTGCTCCGCGAGCGAGTCGTCGTTGCAGACCGACAGCGTCGGCGGAAAGCCGCCCGAGAAGTCGAGCGGGTTCGCGACGTCGATCAGGAGCTTGCCCGCAAGGTTCTCGGCTCCGGCCGAGCGGAGCGCCTCCACCGAGGCGGTGCCGGCGGTGGCGTTGAACACGATCTCACCGTGCTCGGCTGCCGCGGCGAAGCTCCGCTCCGGGTCGCGCGAGCCGACCTTGACGTCGTGGCCCAGCTCGGCCAGCTTCGCTTCGAGCGTCTGCCCGACGACGCCTGTCCCCAGCATTCCGATTCTCATCCTCCGACCCTATCCTCCGCCGTGTGACGAATGCCGTTGTCCTGATCCAGGCTCAGCGCGACGCGCTCGCGACGCTCGGCGGTCAGCTCGCGGAGATCGATGGCGTGTCCGAAGCGTTCTCGGTCACGGGTGAGTGGGACTTCGTCGCGCTGATCCGAGTCGCAGATCCGGACCAGCTTGCCCAGGTGGTCACCGAGTCACTCGCAGCGCTGCCGGGCATCGCGCGGACATACACGATGACCGCGTTCCGGACCTACTCGGAGCACGACCTCGAGTCGATGTTCTCGATCGGAGGCTGAGCCGTGTACATCTTCATCTTCCTGGTGCTGGGCCTCGCGTTCGGCTTCGGCGCGCGGCTGCCCTGGGCGCTGCTCGCGTTCCTGGTGCCGGCCGCGCTCGCGCTTGCGGCAGCCGATCGCAGCGGCGGCACGATCGTGATCGGCTTCGTGGTGACCGCGATCGGAATCGCCGCCGGCCTGGCGCTGGCCGCGCGGATCGACGAGCAGCACGCCTGACCGGCACGTTCATCAACGTCGGCACGATCCTGGCCGGGACGCTGATCGGCGTCCTGGTTGGCGGCCGGCTGCCGAAGGGCGTGCAGGAGCGCGTGCTCGCGGGCCTCGGGCTCGTCACGCTCGTCATCGGCGTGGACCTTGCGCTCGCCTGGCGCGACACCAACCCGCTCTACGTGATGGGCGGCGTGCTGATCGGCGGCATGACCGGCGAGGCGCTCGGCATCGAGCGCCGGCTGGCCGGCCTCGGCGACAGGCTGCAGGCACGCGTCTCGCAGGACGAGAGCTCAACCGTCAGCGAGGCGTTCTTCACCGCGAGCCTGCTGTTCTGCGTCGGCCCGCTGGCGGTCGTCGGCGCGATCCAGGATGGGCTCCAGGGCGACTACCAGGCGCTCGCCACCAAGGCGCTGCTCGACGGCTTCGCGTCGATCGCCCTGGCCGGGACGCTCGGCTGGGGCGTGGGGCTTGCCGCCGTCTCGGTGTTCGTCTACCAGGGCGCGATTGCGAACCTGGCGACGCTGTTCCAGAGCCTGCTGCCCGAGCACGGCGAGGCACTCGCCGCGCTGACGAGCGCGGGCGGCGTGCTGATCATCGGCATCGCTCTGAAGCTGCTCGATCTGAAGGACGTGCGCGTGGGCAACTTCCTGCCTGCACTGCTGTTCGCCCCGGCCCTGTACGGGCTCGTCTCGCTCTTCTGAGCGTCAGATCTGGATCTCGTGCCCGAGCAGTGCCAGCGTGACCGCCTCCACGCGCGTACTGGCACCGAGCTTCTCGCGCGCGTTGCGGATGTGCGTGCGGACAGTCTCCGGCGAGAGCTCCAGGCGCTCGGCGATCTGCTCGCCCGTGTGTCCGTGCGCGAGCAGCGTCAGGATCTCACGCTCTCGCGGACTGAGCCGGCGGACGCGCCGGCCGGAGTGCGCCTGCCGTTGCCGAAGCTCGTGCGCATCGCACGGTTCAGCTCGGCGTCCGTCAGCTCGATCGAGACGTGGGCGAGCCCGATCACCTCGCCATTCGCGGCGCGGATCGGGGAGCTCTTCAGGAAGGCGGTGAACAGCGAGCCGTCCTTGCGCCGCAGCCGGGCAGGCCCCTGCCAGCCCTCCCCGCGCCCGGCGGCCTCCATGATCTTGGTGGCCGCGCGGCGGCCCTCGGCCGGCACGGTCAGCGCCGTCAGGTCGCGGCCGAGCGCCTCGTCGGCAGTCCAGCCATGCAGCGCCACCGCGCGGGCGTTCCAGTGGCAGACCGAGCCGGCTCGATCGGTCGCGATCACGGCGAGAGCGAGGTGGTCGAGCACCTGGTCGAGTCTCGGCAACCCGTCGCGGGGGGGTGCTATGCCCGAATCGGTTACCTCCACCACCGAATCAGGATAGGCCGTACCCCGGAGAATGGGGATTTTCAGCCGATCATGGACGATCCGTGCGTCCGCCTAGTAGTGTTTCTCACCGTATGCGCTGTCGTTCAGGAGATCGATGTTCTCGAGCTGCAATGCCGGGAAGCCGCTTTTGCAAGGAGCACGCTGAGCAATTGCGGCGTATCCGCAAGGAGCTCAAGCAGGAGGCCTCTCAGCGAATCGGTCGCGGAAAGCCCAAGCGCGGCGCCACATGCTGCCGCCCGGGCTGCTTCCAGCCCCGCGTCCCCCCGTCTGCGTACTGCGACGAGTGCGCAGCGGCGGGTTACGTCGAAGATCCGGCGTAGCGACTGAGATTGCGGCGTTCGCGCCGCTTCTGCAGCATCTGAACCATGCACGCTTGGCCGGGATAGCGAGACCGGCCAACCCGCCATGCTCGATCCAGTCCCCACCGACCACGCCGAGGTCCGCATGGTGCAGCCGACCTGGCACTGCCTGCTGCGCTTCCGCCAGCGGGTGAGGCTCGAGCGCGGGGCCGATGTGGCCGTCGCGGCGCTGCGCGAGTCGCTTGGCCGTGCCGATTTCACGCGCATGCCGCCCGGCTGGATCGCCGGCCGTGAGCGCGGCGCCCAGATGTGGGCGCTCGACGGAGATCTGGCCTATCCGCTCTCCCCGGGGCCTGCCGGCACGTGGGTGGCCTCGACGGTGCTGCGCCGGGGAGCCGGTTAGACAGCGATTTGGCGCAAGTCGGGGGCAGCGCCACCCGTTTCAGGGACATGCACCGTCACTCGCGCCTGCTCGCCGCCCTCGCGGCCATCTCCATCCTCGTCGTCCCGGCCGCTGCCCAGGCCAAGAAGCCGGCGAAGAAGCAGCGGTCGTACTACGTCGGCATGGCCGCGCGATCGATCAACCTCGATGCGAACGGCACGTTCGCCGCGCAGCCCGTCTACCTCGGCGGCTATGGGCTCGGCAACGGCCACGTCGGCGAGCACGTGGCGGGCGTCGCGGTGCCAGGGCCGCATCTCTACGACAACGGCGTGAGCTACGACGACGGGCGCTCGGCCACCGGCAACCTCGCCGACGGCCTGCACGTGCACGCCACGGTCATCTCGACCGGCAAGCGCGGTCAGAACTTCGCGATCGCCGACATCGAGAACCAGGGCTGCTTCACGCAGAACAAGCAGGGCTACGGCCTGATCTCGATGCGCCAGGCGGTCGAGCAGCACACCGGCGGCCTCCTGCCGGCCGACCACGTCGACATCCAGTGCGACCACTCACACGGCGGGCCCGACCTGATCGGCGCCTGGGGCGGCGTGCCCACCGAGTACCTGAAGTTCGTCCAGGAGCAGACCGTCAAGGCGATCGTCGACGCGTTCAACCATCAGCGCGCGGCGCAGCTCTGGTACGGCACCGCCCAGTCGGGCGTCGAGGGCCGCGGCAAGGTGCCCGAGGACACGCAGGACCCGCTTCTGACGAACCAGATGCTGAACGACCCGACCGGCGCCAACGACGCCATGGACGACGAGCTGCGCGTGCTTCAGGCCCGCGATCCGAAGACGGGCAAGCCGTTCGCGACGATCCTCAACCTGAACTCGCACCCGACGGTGCTCGGCGACAGCAACACGAAGGCCACCGGCGACTGGCCGCAGTTCGCGAATACGCTGATGACCGACGACTCCGGCGACTTCGGCAAGCGCGCGATGACGATCGTCGGCACGCTCGGGCGCCAGCAGCCAGCGCGCGGCGACTGCCCAGACCACGACCTCGCGGCCAAGGGTGACGGCGACCCGCAGGAGGCGATCTGCAAGCTCACCGCCTACGCCACGCGCGTGGTCGCTCGCGCAAAGGTCGCGCTCGCGTCCGCGACGCAGATCACCGGCAAGCCCGAGGTGGTCGCTAAGACCTACTTCATCCAGGATGCTGCGAGCAACGGCCCGATCCTCGCCCTGGACTACGGCGGTGAGATCGGCGGCGCGCCGATCATGCGCTCGACCACGTTCCCGTGGAACGTGGGCAACCTGGTCGGCACCGTCACCGGGACCACGCGCATCGGCGACGTCCTGCTCTCGTCGATGCCGGGCGAGGCCTACCCGCAGATCCCGCTGGCAGTGCGCAGCGCGCTCGAGGGCAGCGGCACGATTCGCGGCTTCATGACAGCCGGGCTCTCGAACGACCAGCTCGGCTACATCGTCGCCCCGCTTCCCGACGCCTACCCCGAGGTCATCGAGCGCGGCGCCGAGGGCAACGACAACATCCTCTTCAACATGTCGCAGACGCTCGGCGAGCGTTTGACGTGCTCGCTGCTGCGCGGCGCAGGCGAGGTCACGGGCAAGGGATCGGCCTACCGCGACTCGGACCAGAAGTGCGCGGCGTTCGACAATGACCTGGTGTGGTCAGAGGGAGCCGACACGGGGTTCTAGGCAACCGCCTCGGACTCGAGCGGCACCTCGAACCACACGCAGGTGCCCTCGGCTCCGGTCACGCCCCACTCCCGGGCGTAGAGGTCGACCAGGTAGAGGCCGTAGCCGCCGCCGCGATCGGTGGCCGGCAACTCGGGCGCGAGTGCGTCGAAGCCGGGGCCCGGGTCGCGGACCTCAAGACGCACCTCGTCGTGCGTGAGCGACGCGCGCAGGTCGACGTGCTCGCCCTGGCGCGCTCCGCCGTGGCGCACCGCGTTCGTCACCACCTCGGAGACGAGCAGCTGGAGGTCGTACATGCGGTCGGCCGTGACGGCGTCGCCGACGAACTCGGCCAGCGCGGCCCGTGCGCGCGCGACTGCGCCCGCTCCTCCGCCCAGGTCGAAGCGCACCGCTCGCACGAAGTCGGCCGGCACCTGCACCGCCACCAGCGCCATGTCGTCCTGCGGCTGGAAGCGCGCGTGGCGGACCGCCGTGTTCTCGATCGTCTCGGCGATCTCCGATGCGTCCAGGCCGGGGCTCAGATCGGCCGCGAGCTGGTCCAGCCGCGTGTCGCCGAAGCGGTCGCCCTCCCGCGATGCGTCGGTGACGCCGTCGGTGTAAAGCAGCAGCGTGTCGCCTGGATCGAGGCGCAGATCGTCGTCGCACAGCGGCGGATCGTGCGCGAAGCCGATCAAGAGCCCTGGGCTGCCGCAGTGCTCGACCGAGCCGTCAGCGCGCTTGACGATCGCGGGCGGGTGGCCGCCGAGCGCGAGCGTGACGTCCAGGCCGTCGTCGCGCAACGACACGTAGGCGAGCGCCACCGAGCAGAACTCCTGGTCCCGCCGGCGCTCCAGCAGCGCTTCGTTCAGGGCGTCGAGCGCAACACTCGGGCTGGCTGCGTTCGCCACGGCGGTGCGCAGCGTGTAGCGCGCCAAGGCGGTCACGGCAGCGGCCGGCGCGCCCTTGCCGGACACGTCGCCGATCACCACCGCCCACTCGTTCAGCCCGCGCGCGAACACGTCGTAGAAGTCGCCGCCGACGCGGTTCAGCTCACCGGCGGCGCGGTAGCGCACGGCCACCTCGACGCCCGGGATGTCAGGGATCTCGGTCGGCAGGAGCTCGGCCTGGAGCGTGTCCGCTATGCCCGAGAGCTCCGTGTAGAGACGTGCGTTGTCGACCGCCATCGCGGCACGCCGCGCCAGCTCCTCCGCAAGCTCGAGATCCGCTGCCTCGTAGGTGCGCCCGGACTCGGCGCCGATGAAGCTGATCACGCCGAGCGTGCGCCCGCGCGCGACCATCGGCACGAGCATCACCGAGTGCAGCTGGAGCTGGCGCAGGAGCTCCAGGTGGCCGTCGTCGACCGCCACCTGCTCCAGCAGCTCCCACGGGATCGTGGTGTGCAGCTCGGGCGTGCCGGTTCGCAGCACGTTGGGCACGCCGGTTGGCGAGCTCGGGTCGGGCGGATAGCGCTCGTTGATCTCGCGCGCGAGGCTGACCTTCTTCGGGTCCACGTGCGTGACCGCGACGCTGCGCGAGCCGCCGCCGGGCTCGACGATGTCCACCGCGCACCAGTCCGCCATCTGCGAGACCACCAGCCGCGCCACGTTCTGGAGCGTCGTCTCGTAGTCGAGCGATGCGTCGAGCAGCGCGCTGGCCTCGGCGAGGAAGCGCGCACGCCGCTCAGCGGCCTCCGCCGCCGCGCGCGCCTCGCGCTCGCGCTCGAGCGCTTGAGCGAGCTCGATCTGCGCGCGCTGGCGCTCGGTGATGTCGGTGACCACGCCGCCGACCCCCACGATCTCGCCGTCCGGGCTTCGCACCGGGTAGTAGCTCGCGTTGAACATGCGCGGCTGCCCCGGATCGCGCTGGGTGGCCACCTGGATCTCCAGGTCCGTGACGGCCACCCCGGTGTCGAGCACCTTGCGCAGCAGGTCGATCAGGTCCTGGGAGGCCTCCGGCAGCACCTCCTGCACCGAGCGGCCGATGTGGTCGTCGACCGGCAGCCCGTTCAGCTCGGCGAGTGCTGCGTTCAGGCGCACGAAGCGCAGCTCGAGGTCCCAGAAGCCAAGCCCGACCGGAGCTGCGGCGAACAGCGTGTCGAGCAGCGCCAGCGAGCGCTCCGCCTCGTCGTAGAGGCGGGCGTTGTCGATGGCGAGCGCGAAGCGGCGCGCCAGGTGCTCGGCGAACTCCAGGTCCATGCCCCCGAAGCGGCGATCGCCACCGCGCGTCAGCAGGGTGACCGCTCCGAGCGTGCGCCCGCGCGCGACCAGCGGGACGATCATGTAGGACTGGATCGCAAGGCGCTCGTAGAGCTCGCGCTCCTCGGAGGCCAGATCGATCATCGGTACCGGATCGCGCATGAGCACCGAGCGGCGGTCGCGCAGCGCCTCCTGCGTTCCCTGCGACTGGTCGGCACCCGCGCGGTAGCGGCGGCGCAGCTCCATCAGGAACTCCTCCAGCCGCGCGTCCTCCAGGCCGCTCGTTATCTGGCGCGTGGAGCCGTCGGGCTCGAGGATGTCGATACCGGCCCAGTCGGCGACCTCCGGCACGAGCAGCTCGGCCACCTTCGCCACGGTCGCCTCGTAGTCGAGCGAGGCGGCCAGCACGGTGCTGGCTTCGGCGAGGAAGCGCAGTGCCGCTTCTGCATCGACGACCGGGCGCTCCTGGCCCGCGCTCGTTGCGGTCTCCATCCCCCCGTCAGGGTACGGGCTCAGGCCTTGTCCGGCGCCTCGTCGCCAGGCCAGCTGCCGGTGAGCTGGTAGAAGCCGCGGCGAGCTCCGTGGTCGACCAGGCCGCGCACGGCACGGAAGATCGCGCCCTCCAGCGCCAGCGCAAGGGCGAGCTTGGGGATCGAGATGCGCTTGTGCTCGGCCTCGGGCGCCTCCTCCTGGTCGACGAGCCGCCAGACGCCCTCGAACAGCCTCTCGGACAACTTGCCCGCCACGAGGCCGGCGACGATCGAGAACGGCAGGAACAGGAACTTCATCTAGTCCTCCTTCGGAGCTTCGCGCGGGGGCAGCAGAATTTCGTGCTCGGCGGGCAGGCCCTCCGCGAGCTCACGCTGGCGCTCGAGCTCAGCATTGAGCTCCTGTCCGAGCAGCAGCGCGATGTTGGAGATCCACAGCCAGGTCAGGAAGACAATCACGCCGCCGAAGCTGCCGTAGGTCTTGTTGTTCGGGAAGAACCTCACGTAGAGCGCGAAGGCGGCCGAGGCGGCCAGCCAGATCACCACGGCCATGATTCCGCCCGGGGTGATCAGCCTGAACCTGGGCTGCTTCACGTTCGGCGCGGCGTAGTAGAGAAGCGAGAACATGAAGCTGACCACGACGAGGATGACAGGCCACTTGACGATGTCGAAGATGACCTGGCCGGTGTTGCCCAGCCCGATCGCCTGGCCCACGCGCTCGGTGACAGGGCCGGTGATGACGATCGCCGCGGCGCTGAGCGCGATCAGGATCAGCATCACGAGCGTGACGCCGATCTGAAGCGGGCGCAGCTTGTAGAACGGCCGTCCCTCCCCCGTCTCGTAGATCGCATTCGACGCCCGCATGAACGCCCCGACGTAGCCCGACGCCGACCACAGCGCCAGCGCCAGGCCGATCACCAAGGCGATGCCGGCGGCGCTCTTGTGCGAGGCCAGGCTGTCGATCGTGTTGAGCACGATCTGCTTGACCTGGCCGGCCGCGGGGATCGACTCGATGTTCGACTTCAGCCCGGCGATCGTCTGCTTGCCGAGCAGCCCGACGATCGACACCAGCGCTATCAGCGCCGGAAAGAGGGCGAGCACGCCGTAGTAGGTCAGCGCGGCAGCCCAGTCGGTCAGGTTGTCCTCGCGGAACTCCTTGACCGTGCGCTTGAGCACGACCAGCCAGGTGTCCTCGGATGACTTCACCCTGACCGCCTACCCCGCCGGGAGGCGCTGCAATCCGGGCAGTACGCGCTCGATGTCGCGCAGGCTGTCGATGTAGGCGTGCGCGCCGTCGAGCTCCGCGGCGTCGAAGTGGCCGACCAGCGCAACCGCGAACGCGTCACCCGCGAGCGCGCACGCGACGTCGCCGGGCGCGTCGCCGATGACCACGGTCCGCGCGGCCGGCCAGTCGCCCGCGCGACGGCGCGCGACGGGGACGAGCTCGCGCCGGTCCTCGGCGTCGGAGCCGAATGCACCCTGGCCGCGGGCAAACCAGTGGCCGATCCCGGCGGCGGCGAGCTTGTGGTGGGCGATCGGCTCGCTGTTGCCGGTCAGGAGCGCGTTCACGTGCCCCGCCTCGGCCGCCCACGCGAGCGCGTCCTCGGCGCCGTCGGCGGCGCCGCCGGCCAGGCGCCCGAGGTCGGTCTGGCGGTACAGCGCCCACATGCGGTCGATCCAGTCCTGGCGCCGCTCGCCGATCAGCTCCGGCGCCACGCCCGCGCCCTCCAGCAGCTCGCGGGCGATCCGCTGATCGGTCTTGCCCCACGGTCCCACTCGCTGCACGGCATCGCCCGGCAGCTCGAGGCCGTACACCTCGTTCAGGGCCTGTACGAGCGCAGCAGCGTGCTCGCGTGCCGCGCCGTAGCGCAACAGCGTGCCGTCGATGTCCCAGAGCAGAAGCAGGGTGATGCCCGGATCAGCCGTGTGGCTCGATCTCGAGGCGGCCATCGGCCACCCTGACGACGGAGTCGCCGCGCAGGAGCTTCACGAGCTCGTCGCCAACGAGCTCGCGCCGCCAGCCCTGAAGCGTGCGCACGTCGGCCTCGCCGTTCGCCCGCCGTAGTGAGCCGACCACGGAAGCGATGTCCGACTGCGTTGCGACGAGGTCGACCGCCACCTTGGCCTCGAGCGCCCGCTGGCGAACCAGCGCCTGCCCTAGCGCGATCAGCGGCGCGTCGCCCTGGTCACCCGGCTCGACGTCCGGCAGCTCGGGTGCATCGGGAGCCTCCTTCCCGCGCTCGACCGCCCCCACCAGCTCGCGCTCCCAGCGCTTGAGCGTCTGCCCCGGCATGCCGCGAACCTCCTCGAGTCCGCGCCGGTCAACAGGCTGGCGGCGCGCGACCTCGACCAGAACGTGATCGGGCAGGATCGACGACGGCGGCCGGTCGATCTCGCGCGCCACGCCCTGGCGCCACTCGACGATCGTCAGTGCGACTGCGCGCTGGCGCTTGCTCAGGCGCCGCACGCGCGGCAGGCGGGCGAACTGCTCGGCCGCGGTGCGCTCGTCGGTGGATGCCTCGAGCGCGCGGCATTCCTCGCGCGCCCACTCCAGGCGGCCGCTCTCGGCCAGCCGCGCAGCGAGAGCGTCGGCCATGGGCAGCAGGTGCTCAACGTCGGCGCGCGCGTACTCGATCTGGTCGTCGGTCAGCGGCCGCCGGTCCCAGCGGCTGAAGCCCTCGCTGCCCTTGGCCGAGACCCCCAGCAGCGAGCGCACCAGCGAGTCGTAGCCGCTCTGCGCGCCGTAGCCGGCGAAGCCCGCGGCGATCTGGGTGTCCAGCACATTCGTGACCTCGGTGTTCCAGCTGCGCTTCAGCAGCGCGATGTCCTGGCGGCCGGCGTGCAACACCACCTCGATCGCGGGGTCTGCCAGCACCTCGGCCAGCGGCTGCGGATCGAGCTCGCCAAGCGGGTCCAGGATCTCGATCCGCTCGCCGACCACTATCTGCACGAGGCATAGAAGCGGCTTGTAGCGGCGCTCGGAGACGAACTCCGTGTCGAGACCGAGGCGGCCGTCGCGCCGCGCCCCGTCGGCCAGCTCCTCGACCAGGCTCATGCTTCGCTCACCACGCGCCGCTGCGTCGTCGCCACGATGATGCCGCTGAAGATGCACGCGACGCCGAGCAGCTGGACGAGCGACGGCGACTCACTGAGCAAGACCACGCCGAGGATGACGGAGGCCACCGGCTGCACAGTCAGCAGCACCGAGGTGAGCGCGGCGGGCAACCGTGGCAGCGAGATCGAGATCAAGAGCCAGCCGACCACCTGCGAACTGAGCGCCAGCAGCAGCAGCCACGCGTGCGCGGGCCACGAGGGAACCAGGTCCAGATCCCCGATCACGAACCCGCCCACGAGTGAGAACAGCGTCGCGAACACGGTCGCTTCGAACAGCGGCGCTACCGGACGGCCGACGTCGCGGCCGGACTGTCGGAGGATCAGGATGAAGGCAGCGTACGTGAGGCCGGTGGCCACGCCGAAGGCAACGCCGCTCATCGGGTCCTCGCCATATGCGCCGGCGCCGATCACGCCCGAGATCAGGACGATGCCGAACAGCGCGATCGGCAGCGCGGCCAGCACGCGCCGCTCGGGGCGCTCGCCGAGCGTGAGCCACGCCACCAGGCCGACGAGCACCACCTGGAGGTTGCCGAGCACGGTCGCGAGGCCCGCCCCCACGTCCCGGATCGCATAGGCCCAGCAGATCAGGTCGGCGGCGAAGAACGCGCCGGCCCAGATCGACAGCTTGATCTCACGCCGGGTCCGCGGGCGCTGGCCACGCCGCTCGCGGGCAGCCAGCAGGGCGAGCGGAGGCACCGCGTAGCCGCAGCGGAACACGGCTGCGGTCGACGGCGCCACGTTCGCCTTGCGCACGAGAATCGCCGAGAACGCGATCGTCAGCGCACCCGCCACCGCGGTGCGGCCCGCATTGTCGGTGAGCCTGGTCAAGCCGCTGATCTAACAGCCTCGGTGCGGCGAACCCCATCTGACACACTGCCAGCCCCGTGGCGAAGCAACGACAGACCCGTATGACGTACCAGATGGGCTCGCTCTCGGTCATTCCCGAGCTCGAGGACCGCAGCGAGGAGCAGCTGCTGAGCGAGTCCAAGCATCGCGCCGCCGCGAAGGCCATCCTCGGCGCCCGCGCAGCCGAGCGCTACGACGCCGAGGCCGCCCGCCGCTACTTCAACGAGGCCCTGTCGGCCTGCCATCCGCAGGAGCGGCCGATGCTCCGGCAGATGATGAAGGCCGCTCTCGCCCAGGCCGAGCGGCGGCCGGACGAGCTCCGCGAGGCCATGGAGAAGCTCGGCCAGGAGCCGCCGAGCAACCGCCAGCTGATGCTGCTGCGGCTGATGAGCCTGATCGCGCCGCCGCCGAACTCGAGCGTCCTCCTGCGTATCCGCGGCTTCGCCATCGTGATCCTGCTCGTGCTCGTGCTCGTGGCGATCGGCTTCGGCATCGCCGAGCTGATCGCCCTGCCGTTCGGCGGCGTCGGCACGATCGGCGGCATCCTGCTCGGCCTCCTGGTCGTGGCCGCGGCGCTGGGCATCTTGGCGCTGCTCGGGCGCCGGCGCCAGGAACGCGCGCGGGTGGCCCAGCGCGAGCGCGTCGAGGCGGCCCAGCCGAGGCGCACGATCAGGCGCTGAGCCACCCCGGCTCGACGGATGTTCGAGCCTGAGAAGCGACAGAACGGGTATGTGGGGTCCGTTCACAGGTCATGGCAGATCGTCGCCTCCTTCCATGCTTGGTCACCGCTCTTGCACTCGCGTGCGCAGCCGCCCCTGCGCTCGCGCACGTAGAGCGCACCGCCTACTGGCCCGACCCGCGGCCTGACACCGCGGTCAAGCCGGCGGCGGGCGGGGCGGTTCCGAAGGTCCGCTCACTCGCCTCCGCGCTGAAGGCGAAGCCTGCCGGCAGCACGCGCGTGGTCTGCCAGCCGAACTCGATGGCGCTGCTGCGCGCCGAGGTTGGCCTGGCCCGCCGCGACGGCGTGACGCTGCGGCCGACCCAGGTCTTGAAGCGGATGAGCAAGAAGGCCGCGCGCTCGCTGCTGGCGCTCAACGCCAAGCTCTTCCGGAAGTGCAGGTACCACGAGATCCAGCCGGCGGTCACGGCGTCCCACAACAACGACCGGGTGGTGATCATGCCGGGCACCTACACCGAGCCGAGCTCGCGGGCAGTCCCCGCGTTCCCGAAGGACTGCGACCAGTACCGCACGACCTCCGATCACGGCTCCGGGGCGGTCTCCTACGAGTACCAGTTCCACTGCCCCAACGCGCAGGCGCTGGTGGCGGTCATCGGCCGTGCGCTCGGGCCGGGCAAGGACCCGACCACCACGCCCGCCAGCCGCCCAGACCCGCACGGGATTCCGAACCTGGGCCCGTGCATCCGCTGCAACATGCAGATCGAGGGGTCGGGCCCCTCCCCCGACGACGTGGTCATCGACGCCGGCCGTGTCGAGTCCGGCAACGGCGCGCCGATCGGCTCGAAGAAGGACGTCGCGCTGAAGGTGGACCGCGCCGACGGGATCGTCCTGCGCAACATGACGCTTCGGCACGCGGCCGAGCACGACGTCTACCTGCTGGAGCTCGACGGCTACCGCATGACGCGCATGAAGTTCTTCTACGCGGGCGAGTACGGCGCGCTCATGTTCACCACCGACCACGGGCTGACCGACACCTGTGAGGGCGCCGGGAACGGCGACTCGGCCGTCTACCCCGGCGGCGCGCCCGACTCCGGCCAGCTGCGCGACACGCACTTCTACCCCGACGCGCGCCTGAACCAGACGATCACGCACTGCGACCTGCACCACAACAACCTCGGCTACTCCGGAACGATGGGCAACGCCACGCACGTGGTCGACAACAACTGGTGGGACAACGCCACCGGCATCGCGACCGACTCGTTCTACGCCGGCGGCCACCCGGGCTTCCCGCAGGATTCGGCGGTATTCGAGAACAACCGCATCTGGAGCAACAACTTCAACGTCTACGGGCCGAAGTCGGACGTCAAGTCCGCAACGCCGGTGCCTGTCGGCGTGGGCATCCTGATCGGCGGCGGCGACGACAACGTCATCCGCGGCAACTCGATCTGGGACAACTGGCGCCGCGGCACGATGCTGGTGGCTGTGCCGGATGCGATCTCCTGCCTGGGCGACGTGACGACGCCGCACTGCGTCCCCCAGCACGTGGCATACACGTCCGAGCGCAACCACTACTACGACAACTCGATGAGCCGCACGCCCGCCGGGCAGTCCGCGCCGAACGGCGTCGACTTCTGGTGGGACGAGTTCCCCGGCAACCAGGGCAACTGCTGGTACTCCAACCGCGGCGCCGACGGCAGCGACGCGAGCGTCACCTCCGACCCGCCGCAGCCACCGGTCAGCGGCACGTCGATACCCAAGTTCATGCCGATGGACTGCGGCACCTCGGTGGGCGCGGGCGACGCCAAGAAGGAGGGCATGCTCGTGGCCTGCCTCGCGGCGGTGGGCTCCGGGGATTGGGACCCGAACGTGTGTGAATGGTTCGCGCCACCGGCGAAGCCGGGCACCAAGGCGGCGCTCGAGCAGAAGCAGCACTTCGAGACGGTCTCCCAGCGCTACGCGGCCAACCCGCTGTCGCCGGAGGTCAACTGCACCTTCTCGGGCGGCATGACGGGCTCTCTGAGTTGTGACCCGTTCAGGAACCGCATCTAGTGAGTGCCCCCGCCGTACCCGTCGCCTCACCGCAGCGACTGCGTATCGGCATCGTGCTCGCCGCGCTCGTCGCAGCGGGCGCTGCCACGCTGGCGCTGGCACTGCCTCACAGCGCCACGCACGCCGGGCGGCCCCTACCACGCGCCAACACCGACAGCCTGATCGCGGGCTCGCCGCTTCAGACAGCGCGCTGCTCGAACTGGCTGCGCGCGTCGGCCGCTGACAAGGCGCTTGCCATCCGCGCCCTGAACTACGCGGTTGGGGCGCCCACCGAGTACAAGGGCGTCCGCGGCACCACGCTTAGCGACACGCAGGGGTACAACCTCCTGAACAACGCCTGTTCCAACCCGATCGCGAAGAGCTTCCTGATCTACGAGCTCTACATCCGCGCAGCAGCCTTCCGCTCGCTGGTTCCCGCCGGCTCCTAGCGGCTCGTCACACGCAGCGACTCGATCTCGACGACCGCGGTCGGCTGCTCCGACTGGTCGCCCAGCTTGCCGATGCGCTTGACCACATCGAGGCCCTTCGTGACCTTGCCAGCGACCGCGTAGTCGGCCGGCAGGCCGGCATCCGCGCCGGTCACCACGAAGAACTGGCTGCCTGCCGTGCCTGGCGCCTCGCTGCCGGTCTTCGCCATCGCGACCGTGCCCAGCTTGTACGAGCTGCTCGCCTTCGGCTTGTCGACCGTCGAGTAGCCGGGGCCGCCGCCGCCCGTGCCCGTCGGGTCGCCGCCCTGGATCACGAAGCCGGGCACGATCCGGTGGAAGACGGTCCCGTCGTAGAACTTCTTGCCGGCGAGGTAGGCGATCGAGGCTGCGGCATGCGGCGCCTGGCGCAGGTCGAGCTTGAAGCTGAAGGCGCCGCAGTTGGTCACGACGATGGCCGTCCACGTCTTCGACGCGTCGAGCTTCGCCTTCGGCTTGGCGAGCTTGCCCGCCGGCTTCGCGGCCGGCTTCGCGACGTTGCGGCAGCCCGCGGGCGCCTTCGCGGCCGGCGTGGTCTGTATCGCCGAGGTCTCGACCTTGCCGCCGCCGGGGATGGCGCTCGTCTTCGCGCCGCCCCCGCCGCAGCCGGCGAGCACCGCGAGCACGAGGACAACTGGCACCGCACGCAGGCTCATGGCCGCGGAGCATACGATCGCTGCGATGCCGCTCACGCCGCTCATCGCCGGCTGACGACCACGTGGTGCTCGACATGGACGGCTGCCTGTGGATCGGCGACGAGCTGACGCCGCGTGCCGACGAGGCGGTTGCGGCCATCCGCGAGGCGGGCAAGGGACTGGCGTTCGTGACCAACAACGCGCGCCGCTCGGCCGAGGAGTACGTCACAAAGATGTGGCGGCTCGGCCTCCAGGCGTCTCCGAGCGACATCGTGACTGTCGGCGGCGCGCTTCAGCACCTGCTGGCGGAGACGCGCCAGGGCCGCACCGCGTTCGTCATCGGCGGCGAGGCGCTCCACCGCCATGTGACCGACGCGGGCCTGAAGGTGATGAACGGCACCGACCTGGCCAGCCGTGCCGAGGTCGTCGTGGTCGGCGGTACCGAGGACTGGCACTTCGAGGACGTGCGCATCGCGGCGATCGCCGCGCGTCGCCGCGGCGACCTGATCGCCACCAGCCTGGACCCCACCTACCCGATGCCGGACGGCCTTTGGCCCGGGACGGGCGCGCTCGTCGCAGCCGTCGAGGTTGCGTCGGGCTGCACCGCGATCGTGGTCGGCAAGCCGCAGCCGCAGCTCATCCATTCCGCGCTCGACCGCCTGGGCGAGGGACGCGCCATCGTGATCGGCGACCGGATCGACACCGACATCGCCGCCGCGGCGGCTGCGCACGTGGACGCGGCGCTCGTCCTGAGCGGTGGCGCCACGCGCGAGGATGCGGCCGCCGCCCCCGACCCGAAGCCGGTGGCGGTGGCCGACACGCTCGCCGATCTGGTGCTGGCGGGTCAGAGGTAGGCCGGCTCGCCCGACGGCAGGTCCGGCAGCTCGATCACGTAGTCCGGCTCCGCCTCCGCCAGCTCGGCCGCGCCGGCGGTCACGACCAGCCCGGCCTCCTGCGCCTGGTCGAGCGCCTCCTCCAGCGACACCGACCGCACCTCGGTCAGGTGCACGGCACAGGCCACGGCCACGAAGTCCGTGTAGCGGTTCGCGTGGATCGCCACCGCACCCTTCTTGCGTGTCGCGCGCGTGAGCGCGGCGCACACCTCCATCAGCCCCTCGACGTCCTCCTCGACCGGCAGGTGGATCGCCTCGAGCCCGGCCTCCTCGTACGCGGTCAGGTTGTGCCGCGTCTGCATCAGGGAGATCACGGTCCGCACGCCGGACTCCTTCAGGTATGCGATCTCCTCCTCGCGCCGCTCGGGGCGGTGGCTTCTGCCGCCCCCTCCCGGTCGCTCCAGCGCGCACAGCTTGCGCGGGCGCGCCCACCAGATCCGCCTCGGCTCCTTCATTTCAGCTCCTTTCGGTTGCACGTAGACTCGGAAGCCCTTGGAGCCCGGTTTTTCGCCCCCGCCATGTGCCGCGTCTTCGGCTGCGTAGCGGCCGAGCCGATCTCGGTCCGCCACGAGCTCCTGGACGCGGAGAACCCGCTGATCCGGCAATCCGAGGAGCACGATTCCGGCTGGGGCATGGCCGTCTACCGGCGCGCCGACGGCGAGGAGCCGCGCTGCGTGCGCTTTCCCGAGGCGGCCTTCAGGGACGACGAGTTCGTCGAGGCGACCGAGATGCGCGGGCGCATCTTCAACGTGCACGTGCGGCGCGCGACGATGGGCGGCCTCTCAGCCGAGAACACCCATCCGTTCTGTCTCGGCCCGTACTCGTTCTGCCACAACGGCACGATCATCAACTGGCCCAAGCTGATCGAACGGGACGTGCAGAAGCCGAAGGGCCAGACCGACTCCGAGGCCTTCTTCAACTTCCTGATGCGCGACTTCGACGACGGCCATCCGCGCCGCTGCCTGCGCACCGCCGTGCGCAGGCTGATCGAGCGCTCCACGTTCTCCGGCATCAACTTCCTGTTCTCGGACGGCGAGAAGCTCTACGCCTACAAGCTCGGCGTCTTCGAGTTGCACTGGGCCGCTCGTGACGGATCGCTCGTGGTGGCCTCGGAGCGCATGACCGAGCACGACCACTGGCACAGCGTGCAGGACGACGTCCTGCTGACACTCGACCCGAACGACCTCGACGCGCCACACGCCGAGCACCTGGTGGGCGAGTCCTGGGTCGAGCGTGCCGAGATCGCGCCGATCGACGCGGGCCACGGCCTGCGCGGCGCGGAACGCGGTGCGTTCGCCGCCGAGCGCGCGGCCAAGCTGGCGGCAGAAACAGCGTGAGCGCCCCAATCGCGTTGCTGGCGAACCCGTCCGCAGCAGACGGGCGCTCCCTCAAGTGCCTCGACATCGTGCGCGCCACGCTCGATCAGCGCGGCGCCGAGTACCACCTGGCCACGCCCGCCGGCCGCGACGCCGCCCGCGAGGTCGCGCGCGAGGCGGCCGAGCGCGGCGAGACGGTCGCGGCCGTTGGCGGCGACGGCACCATCGGCCTGATCGCCGGCGCGCTGCGCGGCACCGCGGGCCGCCTGGCGGTCATCCCCGCGGGCCGCGGCAACGACTTCGCCCGCGTGCTTGGGATCCCGACCGATCCCGCCGAGGCGGCGCGCGTGGCGCTGGACGGGCACGAGCGCACGGTCGACGTGGGCGACGTGGACGGCGAGACCTTCGTGTGCATCGCCAGCCTTGGCTTCGACTCCGACGCCAACCGGATCGCGAACGAGGCGCGGCTGGTGAAAGGCAACCTCGTCTATCTGTATGCGGCCCTGCGTGCGCTGGTTGGCTGGAAGCACGCCAACTTCCACGTGGTCGTCGACGGCACAGCCCACGACGTGCGCGGCTGGTCGGTGGCGGTCGCCAACTCGAAGGCCTATGGCGGCGGCATGTACATCGCGCCCCAGGCCGAGCTCGACGACGGCCAGCTCGACGTGGTGCTGATCGCCGAGTCGAACAAGCGCACGTTCCTGACTGACCTGCCCAAGGTCTTCAAGGGCAGCCACACGACCAATCCGCGCGTGTCGATGCTGAAGGGCACCCGCGTCGAGCTGAGTGCCGACCGCCCGTTCGACATCTACGCGGACGGCGACCCGATCGGCACCCTGCCCGCGACCGTGAACATCAGCCCGCGGTCGCTGAAGGTGCTCGTCCCGGCGGAGTCGTAGGTGGCCGGCACCGGTCTGAGGGTTCGCGCCGCCGCCGGCATCGCCCGCGCCGCCCGCGCGGCGACGCGCAGCGCCGGCCGTGGCGGCACCACGGCAGCCGGCCGGGTGCTGCTGCGCCTGGCTCCCGATGCGATCGCGCAGCTGTCGTCGCGACTCGGCCGCGGCTCGGTGCTGATCTCGGCCACCAATGGAAAAACCACCAGCGCGGCGATGCTGGCCGCCATCCTGGCCGAGGCTCAGATCGAGGTCGTGCACAACCGCGCCGGCTCGAACATGCACTGGGGCGTGGCCACCGCGTTGCTCGACGCCCACCCGCGCTCCGGCGCGCTCGGTCTCTTCGAGGTGGACGAGGCATGGCTGCCAGCCGTGGCCGACGCGGTCGAGCCGCGGCTGGTGCTGCTCTCGAACCTGTTCCGCGACCAGCTCGACCGCTACGGAGAGCTCGAGCTGCTGGCCGAGCGCTGGGCTCAGACCGTCGCGGAGCACGCTGCCCACACGCGCTATGTGCTGAACGCCGACGACCCGCTGGTGGCCGACCTGGGGCGCACGATCGACGACGTCGTCTACTTCGGTCTTGAGGACGACGCCCAGGCGCTGCCGGCCCTTCAGCACGCCGCCGACTCGAAGCACTGCCGCAACTGCGGCCACGCCTACGTCTACGACGCCGTCTATCTCGGCCATCTCGGCCACTACCACTGCCCGAACTGCGGCCGCCGTCGCCCCGACCCGGGCGTCACGGCACGTGCCGTCGAGCTTCATGGCATGACGGGCTCCGTGTTCGAGCTGGCCACCTCGACGGGCGTCACGCGGATCGAGCTTCAGCTGCCCGGCCTCTACAACGTCTACAACGCGCTTGCCGCTGCTGCGGCGGCTTTGGAGCTGGGCGCGAGCCTGGACCAGGTGCGAGCGGGCCTCGAGGGCTTCGGCGGCGCGTTCGGGCGCGTGGAGCGCATCCCCGTGAACGGCCGCGAGGTGCTGATCCTGCTCGTGAAGAACCCCGCGGGCGCCAACGAGGTGCTGCGCACGCTCACGCTCGAGGACGGTCAGCTCGACCTCTGGCTGGCGCTGAACGACGGCATCGCCGACGGCCGTGACGTGTCGTGGATCTGGGACGCGGACTTCGAGCTCCTGGCCGGGCGCGTTGCGACGGTGACGTGCTCGGGCACGCGCGCCGAGGAGATGGCGCTGCGGCTGAAGTACGCGGGCATCGAGGCGCGGTCGGAGGTGGACCGCGACCTTGCCGGCTCGCTGGACGCCGCGGTGGCCCGTGGCGACCAGTCGCGCCCGTTGTACGCGCTCCCCACCTACACGGCGCTCTTGGAGCTGCGCGACGGGCTGGCGGACCGCGGCGTTGCCGGGCGGTGGGCCGGGTGACGAGCGAAGCCGTGATCTGGCACGACGTCGAGTGCGCCGCCTACGACCTGGACCTGCCGCTCTGGCGCGAGCTGGCCGAGGAGGCCGACGGCCCGGTGCTCGACATCGGGGCGGGCACGGGGCGCGTGGCGCTCGACCTGGCCCGCCGTGGCCACGACGTGACCGCGATCGACGCCGATGCGGAGCTGGCCCGCGAGCTCGGTGCGCGCGCCCGCGCCCGCAGCCTTCGCGTCCCGGCATTCGCCGCCGACGCGCGCGGCTTCGAGCTGGAGCGGCGCTTCGCGCTAGCGATCGCGCCGATGCAGGTGGTCCAGCTGCTCGGGGGGCCGGCGGGACGGCGCTCGGCGCTGACCTCGATCCGCGCCCACCTGGAGCCCGGCGGCGTGTTCGCGGCGGCGCTGGCGGATCCGTTCGAGGGCATCCCCGCGGGCGAGGTGCTCCCGCCGCTGCCCGACATCCGCGAGCAGGACGGCTGGGTGCATGCGAGCACACCGGTCGCCGTGCGTCGCGAGGCGCAGAGCGCGGCGATCGACCGCCACCGCCAGTCGGTCTCCCCGAGCGGGGAGATCAGCGAGTGGGTCGCCACGATCGAGCTCGACCTCGTCAGCGCGGGCGAGCTGGAAGCGGAGGCCGCCGAGCTCGGCTTCGCGGCGCGCGAGCGCGGCTGGATCACCGACTCGCGCGAGTGGACCGGCAGCACCGTCGTGATGCTGGAGGCCGTGTGAAGCTGCGCGTCTGCTCGCTCTATCCGGAGCTCATGAACATCTACGCCGACCGCGGCAACATCCAGCTGCTGCGGGCGCGCTGCGAGTGGCGAGGGATCGAGTTCGAGCTGTCCGGCGCGTCGCTGGGCGATCCCGTGGACCCAGACGCGCACGACTTCTTTTACATCGGCGGCGGCCAGGACCGCGACCAGGCGCAGTGCGCCGAGGACATGGTCGCGACCAAGAAGGAGGCTCTGCACGCAGCGGCCGAGTCGGGGGCGGTCGTGCTGGCCGTGTGCGGCGGCTACCAGCTCCTGGGCCACGACTACGAGCTGGGAAGCGCGCGGCTGCCCGGCGTGGGCCTGGTCGACCTGCACACCGTCCGCGAGCCCGGGCCGCGACTGATCGGCAACTGCGCGATCGAGGCGGACTTCGGCGACGGCCCGCGCGTGATCGCGGGCTTCGAGAACCACGGCGGGCGCACCTACCTCGCCCCGGGTGAGCAGCCGCTGGGGCGCGTTCTCGCCGGCCACGGCAACAACGACCGCGACGGCCACGAAGGCGTCCGCCGCGGCAACGTGATCGGCACCTATCTCCATGGGCCGCTGCTGCCGAAGAACGTCTGGCTTGCAGATCGGCTCATCGAGCTGGCCCTTGATGTCAAGCTGGATGCACTCCCAGACGACTCGCTGGAGGAGGCGGCACACCGAAGCGCCTGTCGTGCAGCCGGTTTGTGATGGGTGTCACCCGAACCGGGGTCCTGTGAGGGACCAATCGGGCCGATACAGAGGGCAAGAGGATGACCACCTGGACACGGACAGTCCGCCGGCTTCTGCCGCTGCTTGTGCTCGCGCTCGCGTTCGCGCTCCCCGCTGGAGCATCCGCGGCCGGCTGGGTCGGCGCCCAGTCGCTGACCGAGAACCCGCTTCACGCCACCGCCGCCCCCGTGCCGCAGATCGCGGTCGACTCAGCCGGCAACGCCGTCATGGCGATCACCGCCGGCAAGAATGCCTCCGCGCAGGCCATCCAGGTCGCAACGCGCCCGGCCGGCGGCTCGTGGTCGGCGTTCACCCAGCTGTTCCTGAGTGGTGCCAGTGGCCTGCGCGGCATGACGCTCGCGGGCGACCCGCAGGGCGATGCGGTGCTGGCGTTTCAGGATGTCAACACCGCGGACGCGGTCTGCAGCGCCAACACCGGCTGCCTCCACATCTTCTTCAAGCCAGCCGCGAGCAACACCTTCACACTCGAGAAGGAAGTCACCGCCGCCACGGCGTCAACATCGATGATCCAGCCCGTCGCAGCCATGGACCCGAACGGGACCGGTAAGGCGACGATCGTCTGGCACCGCACGCCGACGGCAGGCTCCGACATGGTCGAGGGCCTCCAGCGCAGCGGCGGCGTGTGGAGCGCCACTCAGACGATCGTCGCATCGCAGACGGCGGAGTCCTATACGGAGATCCATCTGGCCGACGATGCGTCGGGCCGCGCAATCATGACTTACGCGGCTGCGAGTCCCAGCGGCTGCACAAACACCTGTACCGACCGCCTGCGCAGCGCGACCTACGGCACTGGCGGCACGTGGGCAACCGGCGTGATCGAGGGCCCCAACGTGACCTCTGTCTTCGGCGACCCGAACGCCGGCCGCAGCGTCTACCTGACGCGCGACGGCGCCGGCCACGTCGACGTCCTGTACGCGCGCACCAACTACAGCGCGTCCGGAGTGGTCATCCGCACCGCTGGCCATCCGCTGGCGAACGCCGCCACCTGGGACGCGCCGACGAGCGTCGCCACGCTGACGGCCACCGACACGGTCACCGGGCTCCAGATGGCAGCGGCCGCCGATGGTGACGCCGTGGCCGCGTGGCAGGAGATCACCGGCGGTGGCATCGACTCGATTTCCGTGACGGCGCGCCCGGCGGGCGGCTCGTTCGCCAGCCCCGAGGTCGCCGACGGCCCGAACGTCTCCAACCCCGCGATCGCCCAGGACGCCGCGGGCAACACCACGGTTGCCTGGTGGAACAACACCACGAAGACGATCCGCTACCGCACGCGCGGGCACGCCGGCGCGTTCAGCAGCACGCTCGCGGGCACCGGCACGACCACCGGCACCGATCCTGTCGCCGCGTCGGATCCGGCTGGCAACGTCAGCGTCGCGTGGGAGACCGGCACCAGCACCGTCGAGGGCGCGGTCTTCGACGCCGCGAACCCGGCGCTGCCCGCGCTGGCCCCCGACCCGATGCCGTTCACAGGTGACGCGGTCGCGTTCAACGCCAGTCCGAGCGACCTCTGGAGCAACCCGGTGGCGGTCCACTGGGACTTCGGCGACGGGCAGACCGCTGACGGCACGAGCGTTGCCCACACATACTCCGCTGCGGGGAGCTACATGACCCGCGCCACCGCCACCGACGCGTCGGGCAACTCCACCACCCAGACGCAGACCGTGACGGTCAGCCAGACCCCGACCCCTGTAGCCGTGCGACTGCTGCCGCGTCCCGTCGCCGGCCAGACCGTCAACCTCGAGCCTGTCAGCGGCACCGTCCTGGTCAAGCTGCCGGGCACCACCACGTTCGTCCCGCTCGTCTCCCCCACCCAGGTCCAGGACGGCGCGATCATCGACGCTCGCAACGGCGTGGTGCGGATCACGATCGACAACGGGCTCGGCGGGCTCGACACCTCCGACTTCTACGGCGGCATCTTCCAGTTCACCCAGCCGAAGGTGAAGGCCGGCCAGACATGGTTCGCCGACCTCTTTCTGTATGGCGGCAGCTTCAAGGGCTGCGTCGTCGCGCCGAAGCATCCGAAGATCGCCAGCGCCAGCAAGAAGAAGACCAAGAAGCTGAGCCCCAAGCGCTCCATCCGCCACCTCTGGGGCTCCGGCCACGGCGCGTTCCGCACGGTCGGGCGTTTCTCCTCGGCCACGGTCCGTGGCACCACATGGCTGACCGACGACCGCTGCGACGGCACGCTGACAAAGGTCACCGCCGGCCAGGTGGGCGTGAGAGATTTCGTGCTGAACAGGACGATCATCGTGAAGAGGGGCCACACCCACTTGGCGCAGCCGCGCAAGCCGAAGGCGAAGAAGAGCCGCAAGAAATGAGACGCGTCGCCCTACTGGCAAGCGCCTTGACACTGGCGTTCGCGTCGCAGGCCGGCGCTATCGGGTGGACCCCACCGGTCGCGCTGCCGAACGCCGTGACGTCGGGCCCCGGCGCCGACCCGATCGAAGCACGCAACGCCCAGACCGCGGTCGCCCCGAACGGTGACCAGGTGATCACCTGGGACGACTACGACATCGGCGCGGACACCGCGAATTGCGTCACCGGTGAAGCGCGCACGCGGGTGCCCGGCGGCGACTGGTCTCCGACGACGCAGATTGGCTGCGCGGCGCTGATCGCCATCGGCGCGACCGGCGACGCCGTCGCCGTGTGGGTGGACGGTGCCAACCATCTGACCGCGGCCACCGCCGCGGCGGGTTCGCCGTTCGGCTCGGCGACGGTCGTCGACACGGCCAACGACTCCAACTACGACGACCTGGAGGCGGCGATCTCGCCCTCCGGCCGCGTGACCGCGGCCTGGATCCAACAGAACACCGACCCGCCCTCGGTCCAGTACGCGCTGAAGGCGGTCACCCAGGCTGCAGACGGCAGCTGGCCTGTTTCGACTGTGCTCGACAACGCGCCCACCCAGACCCGTGACACCGACCACCCGGGATACGGGATCGGGCTCGGCGCCGGCGCCCACGGAGACTTCGTCCTGGGCCTGAGCTTCGACGTTCCTGTCGGCAATCCGTCGAACCCGGACGCGAACAAGTCAGGCATCTACGCCTACAACAAACCCGCCCCGACGGCGGCGACTCCAAATCCGGCATGGGTGCGGCGGACCCTGATCTCCCCGACCTCGGGTTTTTACCCCACGCTGCCAGTGGTCGCATCCGACCCCCAGGACCGCATCACCCTGATCGATGGGATCTACGACCCGAGCCTGAGCGCCTACAAGCTCGTCGCCTGGACGCGTCAGGCCGATGTCACGACATGGCCGGCGAGCCGCGAGGCGGTTGCCGCCGCCGACGGCGCTCTCGACACCCCGGAGCCTGCGCTCGCGATCGACTCGGCCGGGAACGCCCAAACGGCATTCACGTATTCGACCAGCTACCTCAACAGCTACGACACGCGTGCCGCCTCCCGAGCGGCGGGCTCGACCACGTGGGTCACGAACACGCCGGTCCCGCTCGGTCCTTCAGGGTGCGGCGGCCAGGGGCACGACGCTCCGGTCGCTGCCTTCGACTCGCTTGGAACCGCCACGGTCTCGTTCCTCTGCAACACGTCCTCGCTGCTCTACTCGCGACCGGCGGGCAGCAACGTGTTCAGCGTCTTCACCGGCCCGCCAGGGGCAGTCGCGCCGCAGCTGACCACCGACGGCAACGGCTACCTGATCGCCACCTGGACCGCGAACGGCCAGACCTACACCTCGGTCTACGACGCCGTTGCACCGTCCCTAGACGGGGTCACGCCGCCCAGCTCGCCGGTGGCGGGCCAGCCCGCCACGTTCACTGTCGCCGGCTCTGACGTATGGGGGCCCGTCACCTACAGCATCGACTTCGGCGACGGCAGCGTGCCTGCCACGGGTCGCGCGGCGCACGCGCGCTCGGTGCGGCCGGTGCTCGCCCGCGCGTCCGGCGGTGGCACGACCAGCCACACCTATTCGGACCCCGGCAACTACGTGGCGCATGTGACCGTGAACGACAGCGCCGGCAACTCCGCTTCGAACGACGTGCCGGTGGCCGTGGCTGCGGCGCCGGCAGCACCACCCGTCGTCATTCCTCCGGTGGTCGTGCCCGGGCTGCCCGATCCGGTCGCCGGCGTGACCGCGAACGTCTTTCCGGTCAAGCCGGTCGTGAAGATCAAGCAGCCCGGCACGAAGAAGTTCGTGCGGCTGGTCGCGGCAGCTCAGATCAGGGTCGGATCGCTCATCGACACGACCAAGGGGCGAGTGCGGATCACGATCGCCAACGGCAAGGGCAAGCTCAACACCGCCGACTTCTACGGCGGCGTCTTCAAGCTCACCCAGCCGAAGCTCAAGGTCGGCCAGATCTGGTTCGCGGACATGTTCCTGAACGGCGGCAGCTTCCGTGGCTGCCCCTCCGCGCCGCGGCATCCGAAGATCGCCTCGCTGGCGCGCAAGAAGCTCTCCCCCAAGCGCTCCGTGCGGCACCTCTGGGGCACCGGCACCGGCGCGTTCCGCACCGTCGGGCGGTACTCCTCGGCCACGGTCAGAGGCACCAGCTGGCTGACCGACGACCGCTGCAACGGCACGCTCACGCGCGTCACGGCGGGCAAGATCGGCGTGCGCGACTTCGTCCTGAAGAAGACCATCATCGTCAAGGCGCACCACAGCTACTTCGCTCGCCCGAAGACGCGCTAGCGTCGCGGCCGTGCCGACGGCATTCGTCACTGGTGGCTCCGGCTTCGTGGGCGGTGCGCTCATTCGCAGGCTCGTGCGCGACGGCTGGACCGTGCGCGCGCTGGCGCGCTCGGACCGCTCCGCCGCGGCTGTCGAGGCTGCCGGCGCCGAGGCCGTGCGCGGCGACCTGGACGACACCGCGGCCATGCAGGCCGGCGCGCAGGGCGCCGGCGTCTTCCACCACGCGGCCGCGAAGGTCGAGGACTTCGGGGACGCGGCCGAGTTCGAGCGCGTGACCGTGCAGGGCACGAAGAACGCGCTCGCCGCCGCGCGCGGCGCAGGCGTGCCGCGCTTCGTGCACGTGGGCACAGAGGCGGCGCTGATGGCGGGGCAGCCGCTCGTGAACGTGGACGAGACGGCTCCGCTGCGACCCGACTCCCCCGCCCCCTACCCGTGGTCGAAGGCCAAGGCCGAGCAGGCGGTGCGCGACGCGAACGGCGAGGGCATCGAAACGGTCGTGGTGCGCCCGCGCTTCGTCTGGGGCAAGGGCGACACGACGCTCCTGCCCGAGATCGTGTCGATGGTCAAGGCGGGCAAGTTCGCCTGGATCGGCGGCGGGGGTCAGCTGACGGCGACCACTCACCTGGACAACACGGTCGAGGGCCTCGTGCTGGCGGCCGAGCGCGGGAAGCCGGGCGGCGTCTACTTCGTCACCGACGGCGAGCCGGTCGTCTTCCGCGAGTTCGTGAGCGACCTGATCCGCACCCAGGGCGTCGATCCGCCGACACGCACCCTCCCGCTGCCGCTTGCGCGCGCCGCTGCCGCCGCATCGGAGACCGCCTGGAAGCTGCTGCGGCGCAAGGATCGCCCACCGCTCACGCGCTTCACCGTCTGGGTCTCGGCGCTCGAATGCACGATCGACGACTCCCGCGCCCGTGACGAGCTGGGCTACCGCCCCGTGAAGACGCGCGAGCAGGGGCTGGCCGAGCTGCGCGCGGGCTGAGCGCTCAGCGGCCCGACGAGCCGAAGCCGCCGGCACCGCGCGCGGAGTCCGCGAGCGACTCCGCCTCTACCGGCTCCGAGTCCCCGATCTCGACGATCACGAGCTGGGCGATCCTGTCGCCGGGCTCGATCTGGAAGCGTTCGCCGCGGTCGGTGTTCAGGAGCAGCACCCGCAGTTCGCCGCGGTAGCCCGCGTCGATCAGGCCCGGGGCATTCACCAGCGCGATCCCGTGCTTCGCGGCCAGCCCGCTGCGCGGCAGCACGAGGCCGGCGCTGCCGGCCGGGATCTCGACCGCGATCCCGGTGCCGACGCTCGCGCGCTCACCGGGGCCGATCACGGCAGCCTCGGCGGCATAGAGGTCGCAGCCGGCGTCGCCTGGATTCGCCCGGGTGGGCGCCAGCGCGCCGTCGGTCAGCCGCGTGAAGCGGAAGCTCATCCCGGCTCGTGGCCGTTGCGCGCAGCGCCGTTCACCGCGAAGCGCTCGAAGCGCTGCGCCGCCCCGGCCGGGACCAGCGCCGTCACGCGCACCCCGTCGGCGGTGTCGCTTCGCTCCATCTCGCCGGCGACGTCGTGCAGCTCGGACAGGCTGCCGCCCTCGTCGTAGGGCAGCAGCAGCTCCATGGTCAGCAGGCTCGCGCGGAAGCGCTCCTCGATCGCCGCGTGCAGCTCGTCGAATCCCGCGCCGGTCACCGCCGAGACCTGCACGGCGTCCGGGTGGCCGAAGTGGAGCTCGCCGGCGGCGTCTTCGTCCAGCAAGTCGACCTTGTTCAGCACGACCAGCCGCGGGCGCTCGTCGGCACCGATCTCGCGCAGCGTGTCGTCCACTGCCGCCATCATCTCCAGGCGCTCGCCCTCGGGAGCCGCCGCGTCGACAACGTGCAGGATCAGGTCGGCGTCGATCGTCTCCTGAAGCGTGGCCGCGAACGCGTCGACCAGCTGGTGCGGCAGCTTGCGGATGAAGCCGACGGTGTCGGTGATCAGATAGGTCCGGCCCGAGATCTCGAACGAGCGCGTCATCGGGTCGAGCGTGTGGAACAGGCGGTGGGCCACCGGCGCCTCGGAGCCGGTCAGGGCGTTCAGCAGCGTCGACTTGCCGGCGTTCGTGTAGCCCGCAAGCGCCACCGTCGGCAGGTGAGCGCGTTCGCGCTCGGCGCGCATCGTGCGCCGGGTCGACTGCGTCCGCTCCAAGCGCCGCTTGAGCGCCGCGATGCGGTCGCGCGCCAGGCGGCGGTCCGTCTCGATCTGCGACTCGCCCGGCCCGCGCGTGCCGATGCCGCCGCCCAGGCGCTCGAGGTGCGTCCACAGGCCGCGCATGCGCGCAAGGTTGTACTCGAGCTGGGCCAGCTCCACCTGGAGCTTGCCCTCGGCCGAGTGCGCATGCTCGGCGAAGATGTCGAGGATGATCGCCGTCCGGTCGATCACCGGCACGCCGGCCGCCTCCTCGAGGTTGCGCTCCTGGCGCGGCGAGAGCTCGTCGTCAACGGCCACCAGATTGGCGTCGGCGTCCTTGATCGCGCGCTTCAGCTCGTCGAGCTTGCCCTTGCCGAAATAGGCATCCGCATCCGGCGACTGGCGCCGCTGGACCAGCTCCCCCATCGAGGCCACGCCGGCGGTCCGCAGCAGCTCACGGAGCTCGGCCAGATCCGGCTCCTCGGGCGCGACGGCGATGCACAGGGCACGCTGACGCGCGCGCGGGTTGCGCACGCCGTCGCCATAGCTCGACTGAGCGTTCTTCCCGTTGCGGCCGCGATCCATCTGCACTCAGGATATGGCGCGTTAGCCTGCCCGCTCATGAAGGCATTCGTCACAGGCGGTACGGGGTTCATCGGCTCACGGGTGGTCACGCGACTGCGCGCCCGCGGCGACGAGGTGGTCGCCCTGGTGCGCACCCCGAGCAAGGCCACGGAGATGCTGGGCGACGGCGTATCACTGGTCGAGGGCGACCTGGCCTCCGACGACGCGATCAAGCGCGGGGTCGAGGGCTGTGACGCCGTCTTCCACATCGGCGCCGTCTACAAGGTGGGCATTCCGGCCAAGGAGCGCGCGGCGATGGAGGACGCGAACGTTGGCGGCACCGAGCGCATCCTCGACGCCGCGCAGAGCAGCGGCGTGGGCAAGGTCGTGTACGTGTCGACCGGCAACGTCTTCGGCGACACGAAGGGCGCCGTCGTCGACGAGACCTACGAGCGCGATCTCTCCGAGGGCTTCCTGTCGTTCTACGACGAGACGAAGTACCGCTCACACGAGCTCGTGAAGGAGCGGATGGCGGCCGGAGCGCCGATCGTGGTCGTCCAGCCGGGCGTGGTCTACGGCCCGGGCGACCACTCCGAGATCGGGAACATGATCGAGCAGATGCGCAGCGGAAAGCTCAAGATGAAGATGTTCCCGGCGAGCCGCTTCAACTTCGTGTTCGTGGACGACGTGGCCAACGGGATCGTGCTCGCCTACGACAAGGGCCTCCCCGGCGAGTCCTACCTGCTCGGCGGCGAGGTGGCCTCTATGGACGACCTGTTCACGAAGGTCTCCGAGCGGCTCGGCAAGAAGCCACCGCGACTGACGCTCCCGCCGGCGATGGCGCGCGCCTCGGCACCGCTCGGGCCGGTGATCGGACCGTTGATGGGCTTCCCGCCGAACATGAAGGAGCTCGTCAAGACCTCCGACGTGACGATCACCTTCCGCGACGACAAAGCCCGCCGCGAGCTCGGCTACACCGGCCGGAGCTTCGACGAGGGCCTGGATGCAACGGTGACGCGCTAGGGCGTCGCCGCGATTGTGCCGTGCGACCGGGGCGCTGGCCCTCGTGGGCCGCGTCACCGCGTGTGTTTCCGCGGAAACTCCCCCAGGGCGGGGACATGGGGGTGTTTTCGGGTGGTGCTTTCGGGGCGGCGTGTTCTCCGCCAGCGTGTCAGGGCTCGAGCGGCGTGGTTCGCGAGCACCGACCCTCCGTTGGGCAACTAAGAGGGATCGGTGCTCGCTCGTGGTGCCGCTGTTGGTCGCTCTCGCTCGTCGCTCGCGGCGCCGCTCATGGTCGCGAGATTGACGTTAAGCCGCGTATATCGGCTCAACGTAAAACTCGCGAGCTTCGAGTGGCACGTTGACCGCGCGGTTCGCGGGTGAAGGTGCCAGTCGGGCATCGAGTGTGACCTCGACCACGCTATACGTGGTCAACGTCACAGTCGCGGTCATTGAGGAGACTTTTGGTCATTTGGACCGGTCATAGCCGGAAAAAGTGACCAGAAGATTCGCGGGGACGCGTTTCGCGGGCGGCGGGGACGAGATGGCCGGCGGGAGAGCGCAAGCGCCAGACCAGCCACCCCTTGGCCGAGGTAGTTCCAAACCGCAGCGAGGGGACGGCCGGCGGCAGAGCGGGGGCCGGCGGCAGAGCGGGGACGGCGGCAGAGCGCGGCCGGCGAACGCCCCGCCGAACGGGTTCTTTCAACCTGCGCCGCCGACGGGATCGGGTGGCCAGAATCGACCGCTGATGGCCAGACGCACACCAGTGACCCTTGCGGCGCTCGCCTTCGCCAAGGGGCTCGCCTCCGTCGCGGCCCTCGCCTGCGCCGTGGCGTTCGCCTTCGCCGCGCCCGCCGGGGCCTCGCCCGTGCTCCTCTACGACGGGGGTCACGTGACGACGGTCGACGACCCCGCCCTGCCACCCGCTGCGGACACCAACCCGGTGAGCCTGGACGCGCACGAGTGCGCGCCGGCCGCGACGTCGCCAGCGGCCACGCCCGCGCAGACCCCAGCCCCAACCGCCCAAACCGCCGCCATCTCGGTGCGCCGCGCCCTCCGGCGCGCCTACGACCGTGGCGAACTCTCCCGTGCGACCTATTCGAGCTACGGCGACGTCTACTCGCAGGCGAAGTCCGCCTGGCATCGCCTTGCCGGCAACCGCCGCGCGGAACTCGGTGCCGTGATCGCCTCTGTCAACTCGTTCGCCGCGCGGGGGATCCTGACGGCGTCGCGGATGGAGCCTGTCTTCCTGGAGCTCCAGCGCAACACGCAGTGGTGGTCGCGCACCTCGGCCACCCCTGCGCCCAGCGGTGACGATCACGTGCCGCACAAGAAGACCGCCTGCACGACGGCGGGGCGGATCGCCGCCGGCCCGCGAGTGCAGTTCAAGGGCGACCCGCTCACCTTTCAGTACTACCCCGGCAGCGGGCTGCGGCTGCAGCCGCTCGCCAACTTCGGGGCTGCGAACGCGCTCTACAACGCGTGCAAGGGAATTGACACCGAGCCCGGCACGCCATGCGAGGCCGACAAGCTCCGCGACCTGCTCGACCGCCTGACCGCAACCGCCGTGAAGCGCGACGGCTTCCTCGCGTGGGAGTACTACTTCCCGTTCAGCGGCGGCCGGCCGCCGTGGGTCTCGGGGATAGCCACCGGCAGCGCGCTGTCGGCCCTGTCGCGCAGCTCGGTGCTGTTCAAGGAGCAGGAGCAGGCCCAGCAGGCGCCACAGCCGGGCCCGGCCCAGCCAACGGGCGGCTCGACACCCACAGCGGCACCGGCGCCATCGGCCCCCGCTCCCGGCCAGCACGACTCCGCCTACTACCTGTCGGTGGCCAAGCAGGCGCTGCCCGTGTACGCCCACAGCGCGCCGACCGGCATCCGCGCCCCGGCCTCGCACGGCAACCACTACCTCATCTACTCGTTCGACAGTGGCCTGCGCGTGGGCAACGCGTTCCTGGAGTCGCTGATCGGGCTGTGGGACTACTGGCAGGCCTCGGGCGACCGTACGGCGCACTCGCTCTTCGTTCGTGGCGACCGCGAGGCCCGGCACGAGCTGCCGCTGCTCGACACGGGCGCGTGGTCGCTGTACTCGCTCGGCGGGGCCGAGGCCGACCTGAACTACCAGCGCGTGATCCGCGACTTCGCACAGGGACTCTGCGACCGCACGCACGAGGGCGCGTACTGCTCGAAAGCGAAGGCCTGGGACGCCGACCTGCACCGCCCGTCGCGGGTCAAGATCCTCGGCCCGCGCAGCGCGCGCATCCACCGGCCGGTGCGCATCTCGATCCGCGTCGACAAGATCAGCTGTCTGACGATCCAGATCCTGCGCGGCTCGACCGTGGTGTACCAGCCGACCTGGTACTTCCCGCGCGGCGTCCACTCGTTCAGCTGGACGCCGCCTCACTCAGGCAGCTACCGCGTGCACGTGCTCGCGCGCGACCTGCTGAGCCGCCAGTCGCGCGCGGACTCCACCCTGCGCGTGGTCAGCCGCTGAGGCTGCTGCGCAGGCGCTCGACAGCCTCGGCCAGGCGTGTGTCCTCGAGCGTCAGGGAGATGCGGAAGAACCCCTCGCCACTGGGCCCGTAGGACGAACCCGGTGAGATGACGACCCCGGCCTCCTCGAGCACGTGCTCGCAGTACGAGGCCGACGTGTATCCGTCCGGCACGGGCGCCCAGATGTAGATCGACCCGCGCGGCGGCGTGACATCGACGCCGATCTCGCGCAGCGCGCCGACGACCATGTCGCGGCGGCGCTCGTACTTCATCGACATGTCGCGCGGGAAGTCCGGCGCCTGCTCCAGCGCCGCGATTGTCGCCATCTGCACCGCCTCGAACATGCCCGAGTCGATGTTGGTCTTGAGCTTCCAGTAAGCGGCCACTGCCTCCGTGTTGCCGACGATCGCCGCGGTGCGCCAGCCCGTCATGTTCCAGCCCTTCGACAGCGAGAAGACCTCGACGCCGACCTCCTTGGCCCCCGGCGTCTGGAGGAAGCTCGGAGCGACGTAGCCGTCGAAGGTGGTCTCCGTGTAGGAAGCGTCGTGCACCGCCAGGATGTCGTGCTCGCGCGCGAACGCGACAACCTCCTCGAAGAAGCCATCCGGCACGACCGCGCCGGTCGGGTTGTTCGGGTAGTTGAAGAACATGAGCCGCGCGCGCTTTGCGTCCTCGGGCGTGATCGCGCTCAGGTCAGGGGCGAACTGGCGCTCGGGCACGAGCGGCATCGGGACGTACTCCGCGCCGCTCAGGACCGGACCGCCGGAGTACGCCGGGTAGCCCGGATCGGATGCGAGCGCGCACGTGCCCGGATCGAGGAACGCGAGGTTGAGGTTGAAAATGCACTCCTTGGCGCCGAGCGCCGGGATGACCTCGCTGGCCGGATCGAGCGTCACGCCGAAGCGGCGCTCGTAGAAGCCGGCGACCGCGTTGCGGAACTCGGGCCGGCCGCGGTTCGATGGGTACTGATGCGTGCGCGGGTCGGCCGCGCCCGCCACCAACGCGCCCACGACCTCGCCCGGCGAAGGGGTGTCGGGGTCGCCGATGCCGAGGCTGATCACATCTACGCCCTGTGCCTGCTTCTCGGAGATCTTGCGCTCCAGCTCCGCGAACAGGTAGGGCGCGAGGCGGTCCAGCCGCTCACTGGTCTTCACGTAGTGCCTCCAGGAATTCGTCGGAGAGCGTCCCGGCATACACCGGCAGCGCCCATCCACTCAGGTTGACGTGCATGTCCTCCCCCACCTCGACCTCCAGCTCGCCTCCATCGAGCTCGACCGCAACCGGGCTGTCGACGCCACGGAGCACGGCGGCAACCGCGGCCCCGATGGCGCCCGTGCCCGACGACATCGTCTCCCCGACGCCGCGCTCGAAGATGCGCGCGCGAATGGCCGCCGGGCCGGTGCGGGTCCAGAACGACACGTTGGTCCGATTCGGGAACAACTCGCTGCGCTCGATGCCCGGCCCGATCGCCGGCAGGTCGAGCCCCTCGAGCTCGTCGCGCTCGCGGATCTCAATCGAGCACTGCGGATTGCCGATCGACACGTGCTGGAACGCGAAGCCTGCCACCTCGCCGGTGCCATCGTCGCCGCCGCCCGGGAAATCCTTCGAGGTGAGGCGAGCGCGCCCCATGTCCATCGTGCAGGTGGCCGGCCCCGTGATGCGCGGCCGCATCTCGCCGGCTGCCGTCATGATCGAGAACGCGTCGTTGTCGGTCCAACCGCGCGTGCGCAGGTACATGACGGCCTCGCGCGCCCCGTTGCCGGACAGCTCGGCCTCGGAGCCGTCGGGGTTGAAGATGCGCAGCGCCGCCACGAAGCCGCGCTCGCTGGTCTCCGACAGGAGCAGGATGCCGTCGGAGCCCACGCCCGTGTGGGGCGCACAGATTCGCTCGATCCGCCGCGCGGTGAGCGGGAACGGCAGCTCCCGCTCTTCGACGACGATGTAATCGTTGCCCAGCGCCTGCCACTTCTCGAACTTCACGTGACCACGACCTCGATCGACGACTGGCTCCCGGCCTCACACGCGCGGCTGCACCACGCGCGCGTCTCGACCGCGAGCGCCGACGACCTCTGGGCGGCCGCGCAGGCCGTGCGGCTGCGTGAAACGCCGCGGCTGGGCCGGCTGGTGCGCTGGCGGCTCGGCAAGCACGCTCCGTCACCGGACACGACATTCGAGGAGTTCTTCCGCACAGGAATCTTCATGCTTCTGGAGGAGGATGACCGCCTCTACATCTCGGGTGTTGCCGGCAAGATCTGGGCGCCGTCCGGCGATTACGCGGAGTTCGAGACTGCGGGCGAATATAGGGAGTACCGCCGTCGCGGCACGGCCAAGGTCGTGCTGAGGATCGAGGTGCGCGAGCACGAGCGCGGATCGGAGATCGTCTCCGACGCCCGCGTGTGGTGCGCGGACCGGCGCACGCAGCTGGTCTTCCGGCCGTTCTGGGCCGTCGTGGCGCCGCTCGCGCGCCTGGTCTACAGCGAGGGTCTCGCTGTGGCCGTGCGTCGCGCCGAGGGCGGCGTTTAGCCCTTCTTCGCCAGGTAGCTGTGGCCCTTGGTCACGACGACGTTCCTCTTCTTGACCAGGTCGCGGACGGTCACCGATCCGGCCGTCACGCGGATGAGCGTGCCGTCGCAGCGGTCCTGTGTCAGCCAGGTGGTGCCTCTGATCGAGGCGCTGGCGTACTTGCCCTTGGTGCGGAACTTGCCCTTACCCGCTCCCCAGAGCTTGCGGATCACTTTGATCTTCGCGGCGGTCGCGCCGAGCCTGCTGGCCTTCCCGCAGGCCTTGAAGTTGCCGCCCACGAGCGCGAGCGTGGCGAGCCCGCTGTGCTCCTGTGCGACCTGGAACACGCCCTGGAAGAAGTCGGCCGACTGAGTCTTGGTGGTCTTCGGCAGCGCGGTGACCACTCGCACGCGGCCCTTCGTGGTGTCGACGATCGCGCCGACCGGGATCTGGCTCTCGTGCGCCAGCGGCACGAACGTGTTCGAACCTGGCAGCTTGATCAGCACCACGCCGCTGATCACGCGCGCGTCGACGGACTTGGCGAGCACCGGCGGCGCGACCACCTGCGTGTGCCAGAAGCGCATCGTGTTGCCGCTCGTGCCCTCGCTGATGTTCTGGAGGATGTCCACGAGCGCACCCGACTGCCCCGAGGCCTGCATCGCCCAGTCCTCACTGGACTGCGACGGCAGCGGGATCTCGAAAGCAGGCCCCCAGCTGCTCACGGTCGGGTCGGAGACCCGCGCCTGGAGCGCGTGCTTGCTCTCGTCGTTCCAGAGCACGATCAGGCGGCCATCGGGGTCCGCGGCGATCGCCACGTGGTTGAAGTTCGAGTGCGGCACGTCCACGAGCGTGGTCGTGGCGGAGGAGCCGACCTTCCACACGACAACCTTGTCCTGCGACGGATAGTCGGTGCTGTAGGCCATCCAGACGCCCGCCTTTCCGGGCAGGCCGGTGATCGGCGTGCGGCCGAGGATCGCAGAGCTCTCGGGTGTCCCGTCGGAGTTCGTGACCGAGCCTGGCATCTGGACCGGCGAGCCGACCGGAGCGCCGGTCGACTGGTCTACCTGCTGTGCCCACACACCAAGCCCGGTCGTCCCGAGCTGGTTCTCCCAGCCGAGCCACAGCGAGCCGTCGCCCGCATCGTTCGCCAGGTCGGGAATCGCCGTGGTCTCGCCGCCAATCGGTTGGTTGTAGTCGTAGACGGTGGCGTTCGGATCCAGGCTGCGCTTGACGTAGACGCCGCTGTGGGACCAGGCGGCGTACGGCGTGCCGTCGGCCCCGTTCTGCGCGCTCACCTGCTCGGCATAGACGTAGGTGCCGCCGGCGGTACCTCCACTGCCCCATGGGCCATTGGGGTCCACGGTCCAGGCGCTGCCCGAGTCGTCGGAGGTGGCGAAGTCGCCGTTGTTCAGCGGATCGCCGGTGGTCGTGGTGTGGATGCCGCCCCAGAGTGTCAAGAGCCCGCCGCCAGGGTTCGCCTCGATGTCGGGTGACTCCGTCCCGACCCAGTCGCCCGAGACGATCGAGGTCGCGCCGACGCTGCCGCCGGAGCTGATCGGGATGTGGATGATGTCGTTGTGCTGCGGGTTGGCGGCGTTGTTCACCTGCGCCGCCACGTGAAGCACACCGTCGCCGGTGCGATAGAGGCCGACCAGGTTGAAGTTCTGGTCGAAGCTCGGCGTGACCGGCGTCCAGTTGCCGTTCGTGCCCGCCGACGCCGCAGGCGCGGCCAGCAGCAACGCTGCCAGAACTCCTAGAGCTCCCCGCCCCATAGGGTCAGCCTCTCACTCCCCGAGCAGTTTCGCCACCACTTCCGCGGCCGCTCCGGGGGCGCTGTCGGTCACGTCGAGCATCTGGACGCCCGCCATCTTGCGCATCCAGGTGAGCTGCCGCCGCGCGTACTGGCGCGCACGCCGCTTCATGGCCTCGACGTCGCCCGTGAGCAACTCGTCGAAGCCGAGGGCCTTGCGCGCTGTGGCAGATGCGCCAGCGGCGTCAGCGGCGCGCACCTCGTCGGTCGCCGCGGCGGCGATCGCCTCCATCCGCGCGTCGATTCGCGCGTAGAGAGCGTCGCGATCCATCACCAGGCCGGCGAGCAGGGCTGGATGGCGGGTCATGTCACTCCAGAGCTGCGACTCACGCTCGGCATGCGTCTCCCCCATCTCCAGCAGCTCCAAGTAGCGGATGATCCGGTTGCGGTCGCCCGCTGCCACCGGTGCGCCGGGCGAGCGGGCCAGCACCTCCGCGCGCAGCGCCTCCGGGCCCTCGGCCTCCATCCGCGCCTGCACCCGCGCGCGCAGCTCGGGATCGGGCGGGGGGCGCAGGTCGAGCTCGGTCAGCGCGGCGCGCAGGTAGAGGCCGGTGCCCCCGACCACGATCGGCCGCCGCCCCGCAGCGAGCGCCGTGTCGATCGCCGCGTGCGCCAGCGGCATGTACTGGCCGACCGAGAACGTCTCGGTCACCGGCATGAACCCGACGAGCTGGTGCTCGAGCCGGGCCTGCTCCGCGGCGGTCGCGGCGCCCGTGAGTGTTCCGAGGCCCGCGTAGACCTGCATCGAGTCGGCCGAGATCGCGACCGGATCCTCCCCGCGCTCGCGCAGCAGCTCCGCCAAAGCGATCGCGACGGCCGTCTTGCCGACCGCCGTCGGGCCGAAGAGCGCTACCAGCTTCAGGGCACCGAGGGCATGCCTCAGCGCGCCCCCGCGCGGGCAAGGAGCGACTCCTCGCCTGCCAGCGTGGTGCTGGTCGCGCTGGCGATCTCCACGCGCGCGAACTCTCCCGGCTGCGCCAGGCCGCTGAAGTTGACCGTCTTGTTGTGCCGCGTGCGGCCGCGCAGCTTGTCCGGGTCGGTACGCGAGGGCCCCTCGACCAGCACGTCCAGCTCGCGGCCGACGAAGCGCTGCGCGCGCTCGGTGGCGATCCGCTGGACTGCCTCGACCAGCCGCTCCATGCGCTCGCGCTTGACCGCGTGCGGGATCTGGTCCGGCAGCTCGGCGGCCTCGGTCCCGCGCCGCGGCGAGAAGATGAAGGTGAACGCGGAGTCGTAGCGGCTGTGCTCGACCACGTCGAGCGTCTGCTGGAAGTCGTCCTCGGTCTCGCCCGGGAAGCCGACGATGATGTCGGTGGAGATCGCGCAGTCCGGGACGTGCTCGCGGATCATCGCCACGCGGTCGAGGTAGCGCTCGCGGTTGTAGGTGCGGCGCATGCGCTTGAGGATCGCGCTCGAACCCGACTGCAGCGGCAGATGGATGTGCTCGCAGAGGCTCGGCAGCTCGGCGTGCGCGCGGATCACGTCCTCGCGCATGTCCTTCGGGTGCGGGCTCGTGTAGCGCAGCCGCTCGATTCCGTCGACCGCGTCGATCTGAGCGAGCAGCTCGGAGAACGGCACGCGCGGAGCGAGGTCGCGACCGTAGGAGTTCACGTTCTGCCCGAGCAGCGTGACCTCCTTGACGCCGTCGGCCGCCAGCCGCTCGGCCTCCGCGACCAGCTCCGCCGCCGGGCGGCTGACCTCGCGGCCGCGCGTCGAGGGCACGATGCAGTACGAGCAGACGCAGTTGCAGCCCTGCGAGATCTGCATCCAGCCCTGGAACTCGCGCTCGCGCCGCATCGGCAGCGAGCCCGAGACCGACTCGAAGTCGAAGTAGCCCATCTGCGCGCTCAGCGAGTCCGACAGCAGGTACTCGGCCAGCTTCGGGATCTGACCGGGCCCGAACGCGACGTCCACGAACGGGAAGCGCTCGAACACCTCGTCCTTCAGCGACTGCGACCAGCAGCCGCCCACGCCGATCACACGCTCGGGGTTCTCCTTCTTGAGCCGCTTCGCCTCGCCCAGGTGGCCGATGAAGCGGTTGTCGGCGGACTCGCGGATCGAACAGGTGTTGAACAGGATCACCTCGGCGTCCTCGCGCGCGTCGACGCGGCGATAGCCGAGCTGGTCGAGCATCCCCGCCATGCGCTCGGAGTCGTGCTCGTTCATCTGGCACCCGAAGGTGGTCAGGTGGTAGGTCCGGCTCACGGCGCGAAGCGTAGCCCTGGCCTCAGGCAGCCGCGGGGACCGGCTCGGGCTGGCCCCCGTGCGCGAAATCGCTGCTGCGCACCAGCAGCAGGCCGAGCACGGCGCCCGTGAACGCGACGATCGTGGCCACCATCAGGATCTCGTTCAGCGCGCTGATGAACGACACCTGAGCCGCCTGCGGCACGGCGCCCTTGGTGGCGCCGCCGCTCTGCTGCGTGGCGATCGCGTGTGCGATCGAGTGCGCCTTCGGGCCGGGCAGCCCGGACGCCGTGAGCATGCTCGTGGCCTTCGACTCCACGCGTGACTGGAATATCGCCCCCAGCCCGGCGATGCCCGTGGCGATCCCCACCTGCCTGAAGGTGTTGTTGATCCCGGCAGCCATGCCGCTCCGTTCTGGCTCGACCACGCCGACTGCCACCTGCGCGATCGTCGGGTTGCACAGACCCACGCCGAAGCCGGCAACGAGGAAGCCGGCCAGCAGCGTGGTCCACTTGGCGCCTGGGGTGATGCCGTGCATCAGCAGCAGCCCCAGGCCGACGGCGCCGAGCCCGATCCCGAACAGCACGCGTGCGGGCGCCAGGTGGACGAGCCGCCCCGCGGCGCCCGCCACGAAGAACGAGATGACCGTGAGCGGCAGGAAGCGCAGGCCGACCTGGAACGGCGAGTAGCCGAGCCCGTTCTGGATGTAGAGCGTCAGGTACAGGAACATCGAGAACATCGACGCCGACAGCACGAACGCCACGATCGACACACCCGCGAAGGCCGGCTTGCGGAACAGCGACAGGTCGAGCATCGGCTCGCGGCGGCGGCTCTCGAGCACGAGGAAGCCGACGATCAGGGCCACCGCGATCGCGATCTCGACGACCTCCTTCGTCGAGCCCCAGCCCTGCTGGTTGCCCCGGATCAGGGCGAAGACGAGCATGAACAGCCCGGCGCTCCAGACCACCACGCCCGGCCAGTCGATCGCGCGCGCCTTCGGGTTGCGCGACTCGTCGACCTTGCGCTGCGTGAACAGGATCGCCGCGATGCCGATCGGCACGTTCACGAAGAAGATCCACTGCCAGCCGAGCCCGTCCGTGATCGCGCCGCCCACGAGCGGCCCGACCGCCACCGAGGCGCCGATCGTCGCGCCCCAGACCCCGAACGCCACTCCGCGCTCGCGGCCCATGAACGCGCTCGCCAGCAGCGCCAGCGAGGTCGCGAACATCATCGCGCCGCCGACGCCCTGAAGCCCCCGGGCGAAGTTGAGCAGCGTCGCGCTGTTGGCCAGCCCGCACAGGAACGAGGCGGTCGTGAAGATCGCAAGGCCCACCATGAAGACGAGCTTGCGCCCGCGCAGGTCGGCGATCGAGCCGGCGGTCAGCTGGAGCGCTGCGAGCGAGAGCGCGTAGGCGTCGACGACCCACTGGAGGTCGGACAGGCTCGCGTGGAAGTCCTTCTGGATCGAAGGCAGCGCGACGTTGACGATCGTGATGTCCAGCAGCAGCATGAACGTGGCGACGACCACCGCGCCGAGGGTCCACCAGCGATTTGGATTGGGCTCAGAAGTCGTGCTCATTTGGCGAAGTCAACCGAACGCGACTCGCGGATGACCGTGACCTTGATCTGACCCGGGTATTCGAGCTCCTTCTCGACGTCGCGCGCGACCTGGTGGGAGATGAGCGCCGCACGCTCGTCGTCCACGTGCTCGGGCTCCACGATCACGCGGACCTCGCGGCCCGCCTGCATCGCATAGACCTTCTGCACGCCGTCGTGGCGGCGGGCAATCTCCTCGAGGTCGTGCAGGCGCTTGACGTACTGCTCGAGCGACTCCCCGCGGGCGCCTGGGCGCGCGCCCGAGAGGGCGTCTGCCACCTGGACGATCACGGCCTCGACCGTCTGCATCTCGACCTCGCCGTGGTGCGCCTCCATCGCGTGTGCGACGGCCTCGGACTCCTTGTAGCGACGCGCAAGCTCTCCGCCCACGAGCGCGTGCGGGCCCTCGACCTCGTGGCTCACGGCCTTGCCGATGTCGTGCAGCAGCGCCGCACGGCGCGCCGTCTTCACCGACGCGCCGAGCTCGGCGGCGATCATGCCGGCCAGGTTGGCGCATTCGATCGAGTGGGCGAGCACGTTCTGGCCGTAGCTCGTGCGGTAGTGCAGGCGGCCGAGCAGCCGCGTCAGCTCGGGATGGATCGTGCCGGCGTTGGCCTCGAGCGCAGCCTCCTCGCCGACCTCGCCGATGCGCCCCTGGATCTCCTCCTTGGCCTGCTCGAAGGCCTCCTCGATGCGCGCCGGATGGATGCGGCCGTCCTGGATCAGGCGCTCGAGCGTGATGCGGGCGATCTCGCGCCGCACCGGGTCGAAGCCCGAGAGCAGCACCGCCGACGGCGTGTCGTCGATGATGAAGTCGACACCCGTGAGTGTCTCGAGGGTGCGGATGTTGCGGCCCTCGCGGCCGATGATGCGGCCCTTCAGCTCGTCGGACGGGAGCTGGACCACCGACACGGTCGTCTCCGCCGCATGCCCGCTCGCGATCCGCTGCATCGCCGTCGCGAGGATGCTGCGCGCCCGCCGCTCGGCGTCGCGGCGCAGCTCATCCTCGACCTGGCGGGCGAGCACGGCGCGGTCGTGGCGCAGCTCGTCCTCGAGCTCGCTCAAGAGGAGCTGGCGCGCCTGCGAGGCGCTCAGGCCACTCAGGCGCTCGAGCTCGCGTACGCGGTCCTGCTTGGCCTCCTTGAGGCGCTCGCTCTGGTGCTCGAGGTTGCGCGTGCGGTCCTCGAGCGAGCGTTCCCTGCGCTCGGCCTCGGCCAGCTTGAGCCCGAGCGTCTCCTCCTTGCTCATCAGCCGCTCCTCGATGCGGGCGATCTCCGCCCGCCGGGCGCCAAGCTCGGCGTCCGCGGCCTGGACCGTCAGCGCGGGCGGAGCGGCGCCGGCGGCTGCCGCCGGGGCATGGACGGGAGCGGGACTGGTGGTGGCCGTCGCCTGCACCAGCGACGACTGGGCCGCCGTCGCGGAGCGGTGATCGGGTGCCGGCGCATGCCCTGCGGGGGCGGCTGCCGGGGCACGGCGCTGCCCGGCCAGCACCACGATTCCAGCGACTGCGGCGGCCACGACGGCCGCTACCACGATCTCCATGTTGACCATCTCCTCGTTGCCGGCGCTGGACGCGCTCGACCCTCGCTTTCAAGCGGTCCGAGGACGGCGCCGGAAGGCGCGCAGGAGCCTGATATGGCGGGATTCGCGCGCGATCGAGCGCGCGGTCGTGCTACTGCCGGCTTCGCTCCTTTGGCATCAAGATCTCAGGTCGTTTCCCGCTGCAAATACGCAAATTTCAGGTCTGGCATCTCACGGCGGCCTGTCCGGCCGCTACTACCACAAAGGTACTCCGAGCGACCGCCTCTTTGCAACCTAGGCTGCGTTGCGCAGCCCCTGCTCGTGCCTGCGCACCGCGCTGTAGGCGAGCTCCGCCTCGTAGCCCCGCCGCACGAGCATGCGCCAGGCCTTGTCGCGGTCACGATCCGTGTCGAACGGGAGCGGGAAACGCCGGTCGAGCAGCTCGATAGCCACGGCCAGCTCGTCCTCGCGATCGTGCCCGGCGAGCGCCTGGTCGATCAGCTCGCGCTCGATCCCGCGCCGCACCAGGTCCCGCGCGATGCGCTCGTTGCCCCACTGCCCGAGCAGCCGCCGATCGTCCGCGAGCCTGCGGGCATAGCCGACGTCGTCCAGCAACCCTTCGGCCACCAGGGTCTCCACCACCTCGCCGATCACCTCCGGCTCGACAGCCCGGCGCTCCAGGAACGTCCTCATCTCGTGCACGCTGCGGTCCCGGGCGTTGAGCGCCCGGAAGGCCAGCTGGAGTGCCTTCTGATGTGGGTCGTCGGTCACGCGAACGCCTCGCCGACTCGTCCTGGCTACCCGCCGGGCGCGATCACGCTGCCTTCGGCGCCTCGTCCTCGATCACGACACCGTCCGCATCGACCCCGACCGGCGGATCTGGCACCGGAACCGGGCCGGCCGGCTTCGTGGCGACGCCGACCGCCTCGTAGATCTTGGCCTCGAGCTCCTTGGCTATCTCCGGGTTCTCGCGCAGGAAGCCCTTCGCGTTGTTGCGCCCCTGCCCGAGCCGCGTCTCGCCATAGGCGAAGAACGAGCCCGACTTCGAGATCAGGTTGTGCTCGAGCGCCAGATCCAGGATGCAGCCCTCCGAGGAGATGCCCTGGCCGTACTCGATGTCGAACTCGGCCTGGCGGAACGGCGCCGCGACCTTGTTCTTGACGACCTTCACGCGAACGCGGTTGCCGATCGCCTCGGTGCCCTCCTTGAGGGTCTCGATGCGGCGGATGTCGAGGCGCTGCGACGAATAGAACTTCAGCGCGCGTCCGCCCGGCTGCGTCTCCGGCGAGCCGAACATGACGCCGACCTTCTCGCGGATCTGGTTCGTGAAGACGCACAGCGTGTTCGCGCGGTTCAGGTTGCCGGCCAGCTTGCGCATGGCCTGGCTCATCATTCGCGCCTGAAGCCCGACCGTCTGGTCGCCCATCGCGCCCTCGAGCTCCGCGCGCGGCGTGAGCGCCGCCACCGAGTCGATCGCGACGAGGTCGATCGCGCCCGAGCGGATCAGCAGGTCCGCGATCTCGAGCGCCTGCTCGCCGTGGTCCGGCTGTGACACGAGCAGCTCGTCGACGTCCACGCCGATCCGCTTCGCGTAGAGCGGATCCATCGCGTGCTCGGCGTCGATGAACGCGCAGATGCCGCCGCGCGCCTGGCACTCCGCGATCACGTGGTAGACGAGCGTGGTCTTACCGGATGACTCCGGGCCGAAGATCTCGACGATCCGCCCGCGCGGAAGCCCTCCCACTCCGAGCGCAAGATCGAGCGACAGCGCGCCCGTGGGCACGGCCTGGACGGACACGGCGAACGAGTCGTCGCCCATCTTCATGATCGAGCCGGCGCCGAACTGGCGCTCGATCTGGGTCAGGGCGCTGGAAAGCGCCGAATCGCGGGCCTTTGCGGCCTTTTCCTGTTCCTTGTCCATGCGGGCTGTCTCCTTCGTTTACGAACGTTGGAAACTAGAAGCCGACCCGGACGGATGTTCGCCCCCCTGCACGCGGGGGTAGCAACAGGAGATGGCTTCCCCATTGGATCTGCTGACGGTCGGCCCGCGCCTGACGATGCAGCTGCTGAGCGACATCACGCGGATCGCGGAGTCCGCTGCCCGCACGGGCGAGGCGGCGGCCGGGATGGCCGGCTCGATCGACCGCATCGGCCGCGACATCGAGGGCGTCCGGCGCGAGATCGAGGCCGTGCGCCAGTCGATCGAGGGCGTGCACGAGGAGGTCCGCGGCGTCCGCGCTTCGACCGAGAAGCTCCCCGGAACCACCGACCGCATGGCCGACTCGTTCGACCGCTCGAACGACGAGCTCGAAGCGCTCCGGAAGGAGATGCGCCCGATGATCAGGGAGATCCGCGACACCTCCGACTCGATCCAGAGCCTCGACAAGGAGGTGAGCGAGGTCACGGAGCCGCTGCGGCCGGCGGCGGAGCGGCTCGGGAAGCTCGCGGAGCGCCTGCCGGGGCGGACGAAGCCGGACTAGCTGGCTGGGCGCGCCGGGCGCGAGCGCCCTGGGGCGAGGGCGGCGTGGTTCGCGCGAGGGCTCGAGCGGCGTGGTCTTGGCGAGGGCTCGAGCGGCGTGGTTCGCGAGCACCGACCCTCCGTTGGGCAACTAAGAGGGATCGGTGCTCGCTCGCGGTGCCGCTGTTGGTCTCGCTCTCGCTCTTTCGCTCGCGGGGCTGCCGTTGGTCGCGCTGCCTCGGTTTGGTCGCGGCGGCGCTCCTGGTCGCGAGATTGACGTTAAGCCGCGTATATCGGCTCAATGTGAAACTCGCGGGCTTCGAGTGGCAGGTTGAGCGCGCTATTCGCGGTGAAGGTGCCAGTCGGGGCATCGAGTGTGACCTCGACCACGCTATACGTGGTTAACGTCACAGTCGCGGTCGCTGAGAGCGTTCGCGGAGGCGAAACGGACGGCGAGAGAACGCAAGCGCCAGACCAGCCACCCCTTGGCCGAGGCAGTTAGCGCAGCGAAGCGGGGGACGGCTGGGCGGCAGAGCGGAGACGGCCGGCGGCAGACCGGGGCCGGCGGCAGACCGCGGCGGCGGAAACCAAAACCGCTCCGTGCCTACGCAAGCACCACGCGAGCCAACGCCTCGTAGCGCGCCCCCGCCCTGGTCGCCCGGGACCTGTAGAGCGTCACGGCCTCGGCCTTCCACTGCTCCGCCGGCGGCTCGGGGGCGTCGAACGCGGGCGCCTGAGCCCCAGGGCGCACCCGCGCCAACGTGACGTGCGGCCAGAACGGCCGCGGCTCCGGCTCGTAGCGGTGCGCCGCCTCGAGTGCCCCCGACAGCTCAGCCTGGATCTGCGCGGCACGTCCGCCGGCGTCCGTCAGATCGAGTGCGAACAGCCTTGGCCGGCGCGGCGGTATCGGCTCCACGCCCTTCGCGCTCAGGACAGGTGCCTTGACATCGGGCGTCGCCGCGCGCACAAGCGTCGCTATCTCGTCCACCCGCTCCTCGGGCAGATACCCCAAGAACAGAAGCGTCACGTGCAGCGCCGCCGGGTCGACCAGCCGCAGGCCGGGGTCTCCCCCCAGCGCGCGCTCGCGCCATTCGACCACAGCCGCCCGCGCGTCGTCCGGCAGGTCGAGCGCGACGAACAGCCGCGCCCTAGATGGCGGGCTCGCCACGCAGGAGCCGCCGCAGCAGATGCATCGCGACGGTCGTCGAGCGGTCGCGCACGTCGGCACGGCCGCCCGGCAGGCGCGTGTCGCGCACCAGCGAGCGCCCGTCGGAGGTCTTCACGCACCAGCAGACGTAGCCGACGGGCTTCGCCTCCGTGCCTCCGTCGGGCCCGGCAACACCGGTGACAGCCGCCGCCGTGTCGGCCCCGAAGCGCGCCAGCGCACCGTCGGCCATCGCCTCGGCCACCTCGAGCGACACGGCGCCGTGCGCCTCGATCAAGGCCGGATCGACCTCGAGCAAGTCCGCCTTCGACTCATTCGAGTAGGAGACGACGCCGCCCGCCACGTACGCGGAGGACCCAGGCCGTTCCGTCAGCCGCGCGGCCAGCAGCCCGCCCGTGCACGACTCCGCGAGCGCGATCGATCGGCCCGCCAGCAGCTCCGCCACCTGGTCGTCGATAAGCGAGCCGTCGCGCGAGAACAGCAGCGCGCCGTGGCGCTCGGCGATGATCTCCTCGAGCCCGTTCGCGCGTTCTCGCGCCTCCGGCAGCGACCGGATGACGACCTCGACCTCGCCGCGGCGCAGGCAGGTCGTGATCTCGAGCCCGTCGAAGCCGCCCAGCCGCGGCTCGGCCACCCGCAGGGTCTCGGCGATCTCCGACTCGGGCATGCCGAACAGCCGCAGCATCCGCTGCTCGTACTCGACGGCGCCGTCCGTCGCGCGCTGGAACGCGTCCGTCGCCACCGCGTCCACCCACATCGCCTGAAGCTCGCGCGGCGGCCCCGGCAGCACCACGATCGCGGGGCGATCCGCTCCTTCGGGAGTGACCACAGCCCCCGGCGCCGTCCCCGCGGGCTCGAGGACCGCGACGCCGCGCGGCACCGTTGCCTGCTTGGCGGAGCCGAGCTGAAGCGCGTGCTCGTCGAGCTTGGGGTAACGCGCCAGCAGCGGCCGCACGATGGCCTGGATGCGGCCCTCGAGCTCCGAGTCGTGCGCCATCTCGCGGCCGCAGAACCGCGCGACGACCTCCATCGTCAGATCGTCTGCCGTCGGCCCAAGGCCGCCGCTCGTGACGATCACGTCGCAGCCCTGATCGGCCTGGAAGCGCAGTGCCGCGGCCATGTCCTCCGGCCTGTCGCCGACGACCGTGATGTGGGCGATCTCGACGCCAAGCTCGAGGAAGCGATCGGCCAGCCATGGCCCGTTGCGGTCGATCACGCGCCCCGTCAGGACCTCCGTGCCGGTGACGACGACCCCGGCCCGCGCGCTCACGCGCAGGGCCTCTGGCCGATCGGCAGCTGGTGCCGGCTGGTCGGGCGGAAGTCGAAGCCGATCGGATCGGAGCCCGCGGGCACGGGCACGCGCTTCCCGTTGACCGTGACCTGGACCGCCCGCCGCCCGAGATCGATGCGCAGATGCCGCGCCTTCCACGACTTCGGCGCCGACAGCGTGCCCTCGTAGACGACCGCCGTGCCCGCGCCCTTGTCGACACAGACGTACGTTGCCGCCGCCGGCACGATCCGCAGCGCAACGGTGCGCGGGCGGCGGTGGACCGTCCGGCGCTTCCGGGGCGCGGCAGGCTTCTTCGCCGTCTTCTTCGCGGTGGTGGTCGTCGTGGTCGTGCCCGTGGAGCCGTTGTCGGAATTGCCGCCCGTGAGGCCTAGTACGAGCAGGATCGCGACGATCGCCACGACGGCCGCAGCCACCGGCAGCCATGGCGGGCGGCGCGGCGGGCGGCGCCGGTCACGCGAGCGGGCGCGCTGGGTGCCGGCGAACGGGGTCAGCTCGGACTCGTCGCGCGGGTCGTGCATCACCCGGTACTCCTCGACCAGCAGATGCGGGTCGAGGCCCAGGAACTCCGCATAGGTACGCAGGAAGCTCTTGACGAACGTTGCGCCAGGGAGCATCCCGAAGTCCTCGTTCTCGAGGGCCCTCAGGTACTTCGCGCGGATCTTCGTCTGCGCCTCGGCGTCTGTGATGTCGAGGCGCTGGCGCATCCGCGCCTCACGCAGCGTTTCGCCGATTGACGGCACTCAGGCCATTCTGGCGATCCCGCCGCGATTACTCAGCTTCTGCAGCACTCAGTGCGGTGTCGCCCAGCGCTTCGAGCACGCGTGGCAGGTCTGATTCGGAGATCAGGACCTGGCGCGCCTTCGAGCCTTCGTAGCCGGAGATGACGCCGCGGCGCTCCATCATGTCGATCAGGCGACCCGCCCGCGTGTAGCCGACGCGCAGCCTGCGCTGGAGCATCGAGGTCGAGGCGGTGCCCATCTGTACGACGGTCGCGATCGCCTCCGCCAGCAGGTCGTCGGCGTCCGGATCGAGCTCGCCGTCGCTGCCCTCGCCCTCCTTCGGCTCCACCGCCTCCAGCAGCTCCTCCTGAATCTCCGGCTCGCCCTGGCGGCGCCAGTGCGACGTGAGCTTCTCGATCTCCTCCTCGGAGATGAAGGCACCCTGCACGCGCTTCGGGCGCCCTTCCTCGACCGGGCGGAACAGCATGTCGCCCTGGCCGAGCAGCGACTCGGCGCCGCCGGAATCCAGGATCACGCGTGAGTCGACCTGCGAGGAGACTGCGAAAGCGATCCGCGCCGGCACGTTGGCCTTGATCAGCCCCGTGATCACGTCGGCGCTCGGCCGCTGGGTGGCCAGCACAAGATGGATGCCTACCGCGCGGGCCTTCTGCGCGAGACGGATGATCGCGTCCTCGACCTCGGTCGGGGCGACCATCATCAGGTCGGCCAGCTCGTCGATCACGCAGAGGATGTACGGCAGCGGCGGCTCGCCCATCTTCACGCGGATCTTGTTCAGCTCGATGATGTTGCGCGCCCGCAGCGGCGCCATGTGCGTATAGCGCTGCTCCATCTCGCGGATGAGGTTCTGGAGAACGTTCGCGGCCAGCCGCGGCGAGGTGACGACCGGCGTGAGCAGGTGCGGGATCTGCTCGTAGTAGTTGAGCTCGACCTGCTTGGGGTCGACCAGGACGAGCCGCACCTCGTTCGGAGTCGCGCGCAGCAGGATCGACGACAGCAGCGCGTTCACGCAGCCCGACTTGCCCGAGCCGGTCGTGCCGGCGATCAGGATGTGCGGCTGCTTGGCCAGGTCGGTGCCGATCGCCTTGCCGCCGATGTCCTTGCCGAGCCAGACCGTGAGCGGCGACCAGCCGGCGGGCGACTCCTGCATCACGTCGCCGAGGTGCACCATCTTGCGGACCGTGTTCGGAACCTCGACTCCAACCGCCTGCTTGCCCGGGATCGGCGCCAGGATGCGGACGTCGGGTGCCGCCAGCGCGTAGGCCAGGTCGTCGCGCAGGTTGGCGACCTTCGACATCTTGATGCCCGGCTGGAGCCGAAGCTCGTAGCGGGTGACGTGCGGCCCCGCGACCGTGCCGACGATCTGCGACGGGATGTCGAAGTGGCTCAGTGCCTCGACAAGCTGGGCCCCCACGCGCGCCTCGGCTGCCGGATCGGTCTTCTGCTTGCTGGTCGAGCGCTTGAGCAGGGACAGGTTGGGCAGCGTGTACTCCGCGCTCTCGTCCGCCTCCGTCATCGCGCCGAGCTTGTTGCCCATCGGGGTCAGGTTCGCGACGGGCCCCGGCTCAGGTTCAGGCTCAGGCTCGGGCTCCTCGACAGGCTCAATCTCGTCGGGCTCCGGCTCGGGCTCCCAGATCGGCCCGTCGTCCTCCACGATCGGGGCTTCCACGTGCGTCTGCTTGACGACCGCAGGCTCGACCTCGGGCGCCTTGACGCGCTTGGGCCGCGCGGGCGGCTCGGGTGCCCTCGCGCGCAGCGACGCGATCAGGCCCGACAGCGTGGCGCCCGTGAGGAGCATGACGCTGACCACGAGCAGGAAGACGAAGATCAGGTGCGAGCCGACCGTGGAGAACAGCGTGCGCGTGACCCAGAACAGGCCCTCGCCGACCAGGCCGCCGTGGACCTTGAAGAACGCGGGCTGGGCGAACGCCCCGTGGCGCATCGGATGGTTCGGCCCGAGGCCGAAGGTCTGCGCCGCGAACCCCAGTACGAGCGCCGTGACCAGGCAGATGCCACCAGCCTTGAACGGGCGCACGGTGGGCAGGAGCGGGCGCATCACGAGCAGCGTTCCGATCGCGAACAGCACGACCGGCGTGAGATAGGCAACGGCGCCGAAGAGCCAGCGCAACGCGAGGGCGATTCCGTAGCCGACCTCGCCCCCGCTCCAGCCGAAGTAGAAGACGAATGCGAACAGCACGGCGGTCAGCACCAGCCCGATCCCCACGACGTCGGCCTGCTTCTGATCGAGCTCGGGCACGCGAGGCACGCGCATGCGATCCGCCATCGTGGGCGGCTTGCGCTTGGTCGTTCGCTTGGTGGTCGCGCGGCTTCCTGCCATACGGCTTACTTCTTTTCGCCAATCTTTAAGCGCGCTCCTACCATGAAGGCATGAGCCGATCGCCACGAGTCCTCGTGGTTGAAGACGACCTGGAGATCGCGGGAGCGCTCAGGCGCTCGCTGCGCATCGAGGGTTACGACGTCCGCGTTGCCGAGGACGGCGAGGGCGCTTTGTCCGAATCCGGGCTGTTCGAGCCCGATCTGGTGGTGCTCGACCTGGGCCTGCCGCGCCTCGACGGGGTCGAGGTCTGCCGCCGGCTGCGCGACAAGGGCGACGTCCCGATCCTGATGCTGACCGCCCGCGACGGCGTCCAGGATCGCGTGAACGGGCTCGACTCGGGCGCCGACGACTACCTCGTCAAGCCATTCGACCGCGAGGAGCTGCTCGCCCGGATGCGCGCCCTGCTGCGACGGCGCCCCCCGCGCGGCAGCGCGTTCCTCCAGGTCGGCGACCTCGCCCTGAACCCCGACACACGCGAGGTCCAGCGCAGCGACCGCGACATCCAGTTGACCGCGCGCGAGTTCGAGCTGCTCGAGTACCTCATGCGCAACGAGCGGCTCGTGGTATCGCGCCAGGCGCTGCTCGACGACGTCTGGGGCTATGACGCCTTCGCGGAGACCAACACGGTCGACGTCTTCATCTCGAATCTGAGGCGCAAGCTCGAGGAGGGTGGCGAGCCGCGCGTCCTTCACACGATCCGCGGCGCGGGCTACGTGCTGCGCGCGGCGTGAGCCGCAGCCGCATCCTGCCGCCGGTGCTCAGCCGCTTCACGCGGCTGCCGATCCGCTGGCGCCTGGCGGTCACCTCCGCTGCCCTCACCTTCCTGATCCTCGCGGCGTTCGCGATCGTGGTCGGCACCTTCACCACGCGCCAGGTGCGCGACCACTTCGACGACGACCTGCGCGCCACCGTCGGCGATCTCCAGACCCGCGTGCGCGTCCAGCAGTTCAACGACGGCCTGCACCTGGTGGGAGGCGACGCGATCACGCAGGCCGCCGCCGGCGACGCGGTGCTGCGCATCATCGACTCCGATGGCCACATCCTCGTGACGACCAAGGCCAAGGCGGATCTCGGCTCACCGGAGGCTTCGACCCAGGACGTCGGGCGCTACCGGGTCGTGTCGCGCCCGATCTTCATCCAGCAGAGCTCGCGGCCGGTCGCCTACATCCAGTACGCGAAGCCGCGCGGGTCGACCAACGGGACGATCGACCGCATCCGCCTGTTCCTGGTCGCCGGCGTGTTCGGCGGCGCGCTGCTGGCGCTGCTCGCCGGCCTGGCGGTTGCACGGCGCGCGATGGGCCCGGTGCAGCAGCTCACGCGGGCCGCCAAGGAGATCGCGCGCACGCGCGACGCCGCCGTGGCGCTCCCCCAGCCGCTGGCCGACGACGAGGTGGCCGACCTGTCGCGCACGCTCGCCGAGATGCTCCGCGAGCTGAACGCATCACGCACTGAGCTCGAGTCGATGCTCGTGCGCCAGCGCGAGTTCGTGGCCGATGCCTCGCACGAACTGCGCACGCCCCTGACCTCGATCCTGGCCAACCTGGAGCTGCTCGAGGCCGACCTCGAGGGCGAGGATGCCGAGATGGTCAAGTCCGCCCTGCGCTCGTCGCGGCGGATGCGCGGACTGGTCTCGGACCTGCTGCTGCTGGCACGGGCTGACGCTCGCCGCGAGCGCATGCGCGAGCCGGTCGACATCGCATCCATCATCCGCGCCGCAGCGGGCGAGGCCGCGCCGCTGGCGGCCGGGCACGACCTGGGCGTGGACGTCCTGCCAGGCCTCGTGGTCGACGGCTGGGCCGATGACCTCCACCGGATGGTGCTGAACCTCATCGAGAACGCGCTGCGCCACACGCCGCCCGGCACCGGCGTGCGCGCAAGCGCTCATGCGCCCGACGAGGCCCACGTGCGCATCGTGGTCGAGGACGAGGGCCCGGGCCTGCCCGAGGAGATCCGCGAGCGCGCGTTCGAGCGCTTCGTGCGCGGGGCGGGCGACGGCGGCCGTGGCAGCGGCCTCGGGCTCGCGATCGTGGATGCCGTGGCCGAGAGCCACGGCGGCAGCGTCTCCTACGAGGACCGGCTGAACGGCGGCGCGAGGTTCACCGTCGAGCTGCCGGCGCGACCTCTCGAATCCGTCACACCTCGACGACCACAGGCAAGATCATCGGCCGCCTCTTGAGCCTGCGGTAGACGAAGGTCGCGATGTCGTCGTGCAGGTGCGACTGGATCAGGTCGATCTCGCGCACCTGATCCGCGGCCGCCTTGGTCAGCGATGCCTCGACCTCGGAGCGAAGGTCCTCCAGCAGCGTGTCCTCGTCGTCGAGGAATGGAACGCCGCGGAAGATGAGCTCGGTGGGCGCGACCGGCAGGCCGTCCTGCTCGGACACGGTTGCCACGACGATGAAGATGCCGTCGGCCGAGAGCATTCTGCGGTCGCGCAGGGCGACGTCCTCGGGCTCGCCGATGTCCACGCCGTCGACGAAGATGAGCCCGGCGCGCTGCTCCTCGCCGAAGCGTGCGCCGCGGTCGTTGATGTCCAGCGGCAGCCCGTTGTGCCCGATGAACGTGTCCTCGGGGGCGATCCCGACCGCCTCCGCGAGGTCGGCATGCAGGCGCAGGCGGCGATGGTCGCCGTGCATCGGCAGGACGTAGCGCGGCTGCGTGAGATTGAGCATGAGCTTGGTCTCTTCCGCGTGCCCGTGCCCCGAGGCGTGGATCGGCCGGTCGGCCGCGGTGATGACCGTCGCGCCGACCTGGAACAGCCGGTCGATCGTCTCGTTGACCGCACGCTCGTTGCCGGGGATCGGAGTGGCCGAGAACATGACGGTGTCGCCGTCGTGCACCTTCACGTTCGGGTGCTCGCCGTGGGCCATGCGGCGCAGCGCCGACAGCGGCTCGCCCTGGCTGCCGGTGGCGACGATGACGACCTTGTGGTCGGGGTAGTCCTCGATCTCGCGCAACTGGATCAGCATCCCGTCGGGGATGTGGATGTGGCCCAGATTGCGGCCGATGTTCGAGTTCTTGCGCATCGAGCGACCCACGAGCGCCACCTTGCGGCCGTGTGCTGCGGCGGCGTCGACCACCTGCTGGACGCGATGGATGTTGGAGGCGAAGCAGGTGACGACGATGCGCCCCTTGCACTTCGCGAACTCCTCGATCAGGTGTGGGCCGACCGCGGTCTCCGAGGTGGCCCAGCCGGGCCGGGTCACGTTCGTCGAGTCGCCGCACAGCAGCAGCACGCCGTCGCGCCCAAGCTCCGCCAGCCGCGCCACGTCGGCGGGGATGCCGTCGACCGGGGTCTGGTCGAACTTGTAGTCGCCGGTCAGCACCGTTGTGCCGAGCGCGCAGGTGGCGGCCACGGCGAAGGCGTCCGGGATCGAGTGCGTCATCTTCACGAACTCGATGTCGAACGGCCCGGCGTTGAAGGGCTCCCCCGGGTCGACCGCCTCGAGCGTGACGGCATCGCTCAGCTTGTGCTCGTCGAGCTTCGAGCGCACGAGCTCGATCGTGAGCGCGCCGCTGTAGACGGGCGGCATGTGCGTTCCGGCGATCTGGCGCGCCACGTACGGCAGTGCACCGACGTGGTCCTCGTGCCCGTGGGTGAGCACGATCGCCTCGATGTCCTCGGCGCGCTCGCGCAGGTAGGTGAAGTCCGGCAGCACGAGGTCGATGCCGAGCTGATCGGGGGTCGGGAAGGCAAGGCCCGTGTCGACCACGATGATCCTGCCCTCGGATTCGAGGACGGTCATGTTCTTGCCGATCTCCCCCAGGCCACCGAGGGGAAGGACGCGGAGGGTGGTGCTCAAACCGCGCTCAGCAACCCGCGGCGTTCGAGCGCGCCCCTGATGCCGGCAACCTCGTCGCTCGTGGCATCCACCAGCGGCAGGCGCACGCCGCCGGTCTCCACGCCGAGCAGGTTCAGGCCGGCCTTGACCGTCATCGAGAGCTGGGTGACGGAGAACGCGTCGATCAAATCGCGCAGGCTGTCCTGGATGGCGGTGCGGTTTTCGGGTTCGTCGATGATGCGACGGTAGTCGTGTCCGGCGAACGGTGAGGTCGTGAGGATGCCGCCCGTGCCGCCGGCGTCGATCACCTCGGCCAGTGTGTCGTCGTTGCCGGCCAGCAGGTCGAGCCCGTCGATGGCCTCGATGTCGGTGTAGCGCGACTGCTTCACCGCGGCCACGTTGTCGATCTCGGCGAGGGTGGCGAGGAAGTCGTTCGGCAGGTCGATCACCGTGCGGCTGGGGATGTTGTAGGCGATGATCGGCTTGTCGGTGACGGCAGCCAGCGCCTCGAAGTGGGCGTGAACCCCGCGCAGCGGGGGCTTGTTGTAGTACGGCGTGACCGCCAGCACGGCGTCGACGCCCGCGATCCGGCCGGCCTGCTCGGTCAGGTGGACCGAATGGGCTGTGTCGTTGGAGCCGGTGCCCGCGACCACGAACAGATCGCCGCCCTCTGCGCCGGCGAGCTCGAACAGGCGCAGCTTCTCGTCGTCCGTCAGCGTCGAGCCCTCACCGGTGGTGCCGGCGACGACCACTCCGTCGGACCCGTTTTCGGCCAGAAATCCGAGCAGATTCACGAATGCGTCCTCGTCGACGGTGCCGTTCGCGTCGAACGGCGTGACCATGGCTGTGAGGACGCCGCCGATTGCCACGACGCGATTATCCCAGCCGCGGCGGAAGGGCTGACGGTCCCTCCTAAAATGACGCGCCGATGGCCACGACGACCGAACGCGACTACAGCCACAGGAGCACCAGCCAGAAGCTGGCCGTGAAGCCCGGCGAGCGCCTGGAAGTGACCGGCAACGTCGGCCCGCAGCTGCGCCGGGAGCTCAAGGAGGTCCTGGGGCGCGGCTTCATCAAGTCGGGCGAGCTCGATGGGGCGATTGCCCTGGTCGAGTCCCTCGACGAGGCCGTCGAGCTGCTGGTCCGCTACCGGCCACGCCTGCGCGACACGGGCTACATCTGGCTCGTGACCTGGAAACGCGGCCATGAGGCCTATCTCGACCAGATGAAGCTCGTCCCGAGCGCGAAGAAGCTCGGGCTGATCGACAACAAGACCTGCTCGATCGACGACGAGCGCTCGGGCATCCGCTTTGTCGTGCCACGCGCCCTGCGCGAGCCCGCGGGGCTGTAACACTCCTGCCCTGACCCGCTTCGCAACAGCGTGCCTGGCGCTCGCGATCGTGCTCGCCGGCTGCGGTGGTGGTGGTGGCGGCGGCGGTGCCTCGCTGCCGCGCGGCAACCCGGACGCCCGCCACGGCGCGGCGGCCGTCGACGGCTATGCGAGCGTCGAGCTGCTGCGCGCGCTCGTGGTGGCGTCCTCGGACTCCTACTACGCGGGTGGGTCGGCGGGCGATGCCCGTACCCAGCTGCGGCGTGCGCGTGCGGCCTACGACGTGCTCGCTCCGCGCGTGCGGGCAAAGGACCCGGTCGTCAACCGCGAGGTCGTGGCGCGCTTCGGGCTGCTCGACCGCGATCTGCGCCACGGCATCGTGCCCGACCACTACCGCGACATCTCCGAGCCGCTGGGCGACCAGCTGATGGACGGCGTCGTCCAAGCCCTCGTCTCGCAGGCGGCTCGCACCGACCGCGGCGTCCAGGCCGAGGCCCTGCGGCGCGTGACGGTGCGCCTGGGAGCCACCTACGACGCGTCGGTGTCCGGCGCCGACGCGACGAACGCGCGGCTGGCGTTCGAGGAGTCCTGGGGACTGTGGCGCCGAGCGCTCGCCCTGACAGCGAACCTGAAGGCCTCCCTTGGCCCGCAGAAGAACACGGTCGCCGGGTCGCTGAACGGCCTGCGGAAAGCCGCCTTCGCGAACGGCCCGCTGCCACCCGATGCGCCACCGGCGTCGCGCGTGGATGCGGCGGTGATGCGGGTGGCGGCTGCGCTCGACAAGCGGTTTCGGCTGGCTGGGTAGTGCTCATTGGCGGTGTCCGCCAGGCGCGCCGGCCCCGCTCTGCCGCCGTCCGGCCCCGCCCTGCCGCCAGCCGACCCCTCGCTGCGGTTTGGAAACTGCCTCGGCCAAGGGGTGGCTGGAGTGGCGCTTGCGCTCTCGCGCCGGCCGCTTCGCCCCGCGGACGCGCTCGCTTCGTTTCAATAGTTCCCGCTATGCGGGAGGAATTGAACGTTGCTCCCCTCGGTGGCGCCGCAACCGTCAATAACTGTCGCTATGCGACACCAATTGACGGTTGCTCCCTAAATCGCGCCGCTGCGATCACTCAGGTTTGCCACGTGCTCGCGAACCATGCCGCTCGAGCCCTGGCGCCCTTACTGACGCGAAACGGCGAAGGGCTCAGAGCACCTTCGAGCCCACCGGGTACACGTCCGAGAGCACCCATGCCTTCACCGACGCCGGCAGCTCTGTCCCGGCCGGGATCGTCAGCGTGACGCGGTTGCCCTCCACCTTCGTCGCCCCTGCGTAGTCCAGCGCGACGGGCGCCAGCGACCCGGCGTCGGTCAGCAGGATCGCTGTGGTGTGGCCCTTGGCGACCGGCTTCGAGAGCGTCGCCACCGCCTGACCGGCTGCGGCCGCCGTCGGGCGTGTCAGGTCGAGCGACTTCACGGTGAGGCCCTTCGGCTTCGTCGCGGCCGTGCCGGCGTAGCGCTGCGTCAGGAAGGCGCCGCCGACGATGATCTTGCCCTGCTGGTTGCAGAGCCGGGTTGTCGTCGGGAGGAACGGGCCGTAGTTGGGCACGTTCGCGCAGGTGGCCTCTGCGTAGAGGTTGGGGCCGCTCGTCGTCAGGTCCTTGCTCATTCGCCCGCGGAACTCGAACGTGTCGAGCGGCACCGGGCCGAACGAGAACGTGAGCGTGATGTTGTGCAGGCCGAGCTCGAACGCATCGCGCCGATAGCTCCCGTACAGCGGGAAGGCGAAGCCGGCCGCTGGGTCGGGAACCCAGGTCTGCGGCTTGCCGCGCTTGGGCTTGCGCCCCGGCTTGACGCCTATCACCCAGGCGAGCAGCGAGCCCTTGCCGGTCGCGTCCGGCTTGCCGATGTCGAGCACTCCGGCCAGCCACTCGTACGAGTCGAAGCCGATCTGGTTCACGCTCGGCAGGAACGCGGGCAGCGGCACAGCGAGCCGCCGCAGCCTGAACGCGGCCACAGCCTTCGCAGTCGAGCGCAGCGGCAGCGGCCCCTTCGACGCCTGCGTGTGGAAGCGCACCGTGTCGGAGAACGGCGCGCCGCCGGTGGCCCCGAGCGCCGGAGCGCCTATGTGGAAGCCGCCGGTGGTGTAAAGGCCGCTCAGCTTGAGCGTGTAGTCGCGGCCGGCGTCCAGCAGGTCGTCCGGGCGCACGAACAGGAAATGCCCGTCGCCTGAGAGCGCTGCGCTGAACGGGAACGGCGGATCGGCCGTGACCAGGCTCTTCGCGTCCGGGAGCGGCTGGATCGCCGCGTCCTGACTGCGCCCGCCCTTGTGGACGACGAGCCGGCTGACGATCGTGGTCGCGGCCGGCAGCGCGCCGGCGAAGCCACCTGGCTCGGTGGTGCCACCCGCGGTCACACCGAACACACGCGTGAGGTCGCTGCCGAAGACCTGGCCCGCGTCCTTGTCGCAACGGGCGTCAGCGGCGTGCAGGCACCAGTCGTAGGGAACGAACCACAGGTAGCCGGACTCCGACCCGATGTAGACGCCCTTGCGCCCGAGCGCCGGCGAGGCGTTCATGTCGTTGCGGTCGCGCAGCGTCGCGCTGTTCGGCGTGCCGTCGTAGGACCAGCGCCTGCGCCCCGTAGCGGCGTCGATCGCGAACAGGCTGCCGTTCGACGAGCCGACGTAGACGATCCGGGAGTTTCCGTCCGGGGCCAGGCCCAGCACCGGCGATGAGCGCACGGCATCCCCCGTGTCGTACTGCCAGACCTCGTTCCCGTTCGCATCGACCTTGTAAACGATCCCGTCGGCCGATCCAATGTAAAGCGCCTTGACAGCGCCGCTCGAATCCTCCTCGAGCGCCGGCGAGCTGTAGATGTGGTCGCCGGTCTGGAAGCTCCACTTCGGCGCGCCCGTCTTCGCGTCGAGCGCGTGCAGCTGGCCGTCGAACGAGCCGATGTAGATCGTCGAGCCGTCCTTGGACAGCGCCGGCGAGGAGATGACGAAGCCGAGCGTGGGGAACGTCCACAGCTGCTTGCCATTGCGATCGAGCGCGTAGATCGAGCGATCGACCGAGCCCCAGAAGGTCGTGCCGTCGGCGCCGATCGCAGTCGAGGTCCAGACCGAGTTGCCGGCGCGGAAGATCCACTTGACCTTGCCCTTCGGCGTGATCGCGTACGCCGCTGCGCCTGTGTTGCCCGCGTAGATCGTCCCGTCCGGCCCGACCTCGGCGTTGCCCTCCCACCAGTTCACGAGCTGGCCGCCGTTCGCGGGCTGCGTGGCCTTCAGCTTCCAGATCGTGCGCTTGCGCTGCGTGAGCCGCTTCGCGGTGGTGCGCAGGTGGTAGAGGTACTCGTCGCCCGTGCCCACCGTGATGCCGTCCTTGCCGAGCACCGCGGAGGAGTCGATCAGCCCCGCCCTGAAGCTCCACAGTGGCTTGCCCTTGGCCCCGAACGCGTGGAAAACGCCGTCGCCGGAGCCGACGTACACGCGGTCGCCGGGCCCGACGGTGGCGGTCGAGAAGATGCCCTTGCCGGTGACGAAGTGCCACGGCTTGACCCCGCGCCTGTAGGCGCCCACGACGTCGGACGCGCCGGTGTTGCGCTCGTCGTGGCGCATCTCGGGCCACGGCGTCCCGGCTGGGACCGGCAGCCCCGCGCGTGCCGCCGGAGCGCACGCCGCAGCCACGATGAAGACCAGGAGCAGGACGCGCCTCACGGCGCCGGATCCTACGGCGCGCTCAGCGGCCCGGGAGCCGCCGCCCGCGGCCGATCGAGCGGTCGTCGGAGAGGATCGCCCAGCGCTCGTGATCGCGCCAGCGGCCACCGATCTTCAGGTAGCGCGGCGAGAAGCCCTCGCGCCGGAAGCCGGCGCGCTTCGCCAGCGCGAGCGAGCGCTTGTTGGCCGGCTGGATGTTCGCCTCGACGCGATGCAGCCGCAGCTCGCTGAACGCGAAGCGCAGTGCCAGCTGCATCCCCTCCGTCATGTAGCCCTGCCCCGCGAACGGAGCGCCAACCCAGTAGCCCAGGTACGAGTTCTGGAACCCGCCGCGGACGACTTCGGAGAACTCGAACAGCCCCACGATCGCGTCGTCGGAGGCCCGCCGCGCGAGCAGCGCATAGAAGTTGTCGGCGCGATTGCGCTCGAGCAGGCGGCGGTAGCTGGCAGCGTCAGCCGGCGGGTAGGTCCACGGGCGGTGCAGCTCGGCGCTGGCCTCGACCAGGTCCAGGAACTCACGCCGGTCGCCCGTGGTGGGCTCGGCCAGTCGCACGCGCGCTGCCATCAGGCTTCGAGCAGGTGCTCCAGTCCGACCAGCGGCGAGCGCTCCAGCGACCCGACCTTGCGCACCGCTAGCAGCACGCCGGGCATGAAGGACTCCCGCGCGATCGAGTCGTGGCGGATCGTCAGCGTCTCCCCCAGGCCACCGAAGATGACCTCCTGGTGCGCGACCAGCCCCGGCAGACGCACGGAGTGGATCGGCTCGTGCACGTTGCCGCCCGCCTCGCGGATGAGCTCCGCCGTCCGCTTGGCCGTGCCCGACGGCGCATCCTTCTTCTGGTCGTGGTGGAGCTCGATGATCTCGACCTCAGGCATGTGCCGCGCGATCTGGCGGGAGACCTCCATCATCATCACGGCCCCGATGGCGAAGTTCGGGGCCACGAACAGGTTTCCGGTCCCCACGCCCTCGAGCTGCGAGAAGTCCGCTCCGGTGGTGCCCATGACGCAGTGCACCCCGGCCTCCAGGCACAGAGTCGCGTTGTGCAGCGCGCTCTCGGGCTGGCTGAAGTCGACCACAACGTCGGCATCGCCAAGGACATCCTGGATCGCGACCCCGAGCAGCGGGTCGGCGCGGCCCACGAGCGCCATGTCCTCGGCACCCTCGACGGCCGTGCAGACCGCCTGTCCCATCCTGCCGGCGGCGCCGGAGACGGCGACGTTGATCATCTACGCAGCGACCAGCTCCGGGTTGACGGCTTCGAGAGCGCGCTTGAACACGTCCTCGTCCCCGCCGACGGCTGCTGCTGACAGGCGGGCCGGGTCGTAGAGCTCGGTCACGAGCGCCGCGATGTCGTCTGAGCTGACGGCGTCGGTGCGCGCGAGCACCTCGTCGAGCGTCAGTAGCGGGATGCCTGTCAGGACCGACGAGCCGAGCCGGTTCATCCGCGCAAGCATCGACTCCATCGACAGCACGGTTCGACCCTTCACGTTCTCCTTGGCGCGCTCCAGCTCCTCGCTGGACACGCCGTCTGACCCGAGCTTGCGCAGCTCGCCCGCGATGACCTCTACCGCCTCGGCCACGTTGTCGGGGCGCGTGCCCACGTACATGCCGATCTGCCCCGAGTCGAGGTACTGGCTCGAGTACGAGTAGACGGCGTATGCCAGGCCGCGCTTCTCGCGCACCTCCTGGAACAGCCGCGACGAGGTCGAGCCGCCGAGGATCGTGTCGAGCACCCGCAGCGCGAAGCGGCGATCGTCGCCGCGCTTGATGCCCGGTGCGCCGAGCGTGACGTGGAACTGCTCGGTCTGCTTCTGGAAGAAGCCCATACGCGGAGCCACGCCTGCGGGAGCGCCGACCAGCTCGCGCTTGCCGTTGGCGGAGCTCGGGAGGCCCGGCTTGCAGGCCGCCTGTGCCAGCTCCACCAGCTTGTCGTGGTCCACGTTGCCGGCCGCCGCGAGCACCAGGTTCGAGGGCATGTAGCGCTCGTCGTGGTAGGCGGCGATCTCCGGCACCGGCACGTTCGCGATCACGTCGGCGCGGCCGATGACCGGCCGCCCGAGCGGGTGGTCGCCGAACACGGCGGAAGCCAGCACGTCGTGGACCTTGTCCGAGGGCTCATCCTCGTACATCGCGATCTCCTCGATCACGACCTGGCGCTCGGAGTCGATGTCCGGGTACGACGGGCGCAGCACCATGTCCGACATCACGTCGAACGCGCGCTCGAAGTGCTGGTCGAGGAAGCGCGAGTAGACCGACGTCGTCTCCTTGCCGGTACCCGCGTTCACCTCCGCCCCCATGCCGTCGAAGATCTGGTCGATCTCCGTCGAGCTGAAGCGGTCGGTGCCCTTGAACAGAAGGTGCTCGAGGAAGTGCGAGACGCCTGCCTCCTCGACCGTCTCGTCGCGCGAGCCGGTGCGGATCCAGAAGCCGAGGGCAACGGAGCGGACCGTGTCGATCCGCTCCGAGACCACGCGGAGCCCGGAGTCGAGCTCCGTCAGCTGCGGCCCGTCGGGCACCGGCTAGCGGCTGTCGCGGCGGTAGTCGCCGTTGCCGCCGCGGTCACGCCCGCCTCGGCCGCCTCGGTCGCCGCCGCCACGTCCGCCGCGGTCACCGCCACGCCCGCGCGGCCTGTCGCCGCCGCGGTCGCCGCCCTTGTCGCCCGTGCCAACCGACACGAGCTCCTCGGCCGTCTTGCCGTGAACCTCGGGGTCGTCGGCCAGGCGCAGGCCGATGCGGCCACGCTCCTTGTCGACCTCGACCACGCGGACGTCGATCTCGTCACCGCGGTTGAGCACGTCCTCGACCGACTCGGCGCGCTCGCCGGGCTTCACGTTCGAGATGTGCAGCAGGCCGTCGGTGCCCTTGCTGAGCTCGACGAAGGCGCCGAAGGTGGTCGTCTTCACGACCTTGCCGTGGAACTCGTCCCCGACCTCGACCTCCTTGGTCATCGTCCGGATGCGATCCACGAGCGCGTCGGCCTGTGCGCCGGTCGCTGCGTAGATCAGGACGGTGCCGTCCTCCTGCATGTCGATCTGGGCCTCGAACTCGTCGGACAGCGCACGGATCGTCTCGCCGCCCTTGCCGATGACCATGCCGATCTTGTCCTGGTCGATCTTGATCGAGCTGATGCGCGGAGCGTGCTCGGAGAGCTGCTCGCGCGGCTCGGTGAGAACCTCGGCCATCTTCCCGAGAATGTGCTCGCGGCCGGCCTTGGCCTGCTCGAGCGCATCACGCAGGATGTCGAATGAGACACCGGTGATCTTGATGTCCATCTGAAGGGCGGTGATGCCGTCCTTCGTGCCGGCGACCTTGAAGTCCATGTCGCCCAGGTGGTCCTCGACGCCCGCGATGTCGGAGAGCACGACGTAGTCGTCACCCTCCTTGATCAGGCCCATCGCGATGCCCGCGCACGGCGCCTTGATCGGCACGCCGGCGGCCATGAGCGAGAGGCTCGAGCCGCAGACCGAGGCCATCGACGACGAGCCGTTCGACTCGAGGATGTCGGAGACCACGCGGATCGTGTACGGGAAGTCCTCGATCGAGGGCACCAGCGGCACGAGCGCGCGCTCGGCCAGCGCGCCGTGACCGATGTCGCGGCGCTTCGGGCCGCGCATGAAGCCGGCCTCGCCCACCGAGAACGGCGGGAAGTTGTAGTGGTGCCAGTAGAACTTCTGCGTCCTCAGACCGAGGTCGTCAAGGCGCATCTCCTCACGGGTGGTGCCCAGTGAGGCAACCGACAGCGCCTGCGTCTGACCGCGGGTGAAGAGCGCCGAGCCGTGCGTGCGCGGCGCGACGTCGACCTCGATCGAGATCGGGCGGATCTCGTCGGTCGCACGCCCGTCGGGACGCTTCTTCTGGACGGCGATCCGCTGGCGGATCGTGTTCTTCTCGGCCTTGGCGAAGGCCAGTGCTGCGGCCTTGCGCTTGTCGGCGTGATCCTCGGACTCGGGATCGCCTGCGAACTCGCCGACGATCTTCTCCTCGAGCTCGACCGTCGCGTTCTGGCGCTCGAGCTTGTCCTCCACCGAGGTGGCGTGATCGAGGTCCGAGCCGAAGCGGCTCAGGATCTCGTCGTACATGCCCTGGTCGACCTGCCGCGGCGTGACCTCGATCTTCGGCTTGCCGGCCTTCTCGCGCAGCTCGTGCTGCGCCTTGCAGAGCTTCTTGATCTCGGCGTGCGCGATGTCGAGCGCGTCGAGGATCTCGGCCTCCGAGACCTCGCGGGCGCCCGCCTCGACCATCAGGATGGCCTCCTCGGTGCCGGCGACGATCAGGTCGAGGCGCACGTCGTCGACGAGCAGCTCCTCGGCCGGGTTGACCACGAAGTCGCCGTCCTCGTCCTGGCCGATGCGCACTGCGCCGACCGGCGTCGGGACGGGGATCTCCGAGATCATCAGCGCCGCTGAGGCGCCGTTCATCGCGAGGATGTCGTAGGGGTGGATGTGGTCCACCGAGATCGGCATCGCCACGAGCTGTGTCTCGCGTGTCCAGCCCTTCGGGAAGAGCGGGCGGATCGGGCGGTCGATCATGCGCGCGGTCAGGGTGGCCTTCTCACCCGAGCGACCCTCGCGACGGAAGAAGCTTCCGGGGATCTTTCCTGCTGCGTATGCGCGTTCCTCGACGTCGACGGTCAGTGGAAGAAAGTCCACATCGCGCTCATTGCCTGCGGTTGCAGTGGCCAGGACGTGGGTGTCGCCGGCCTTGACGAGGACAGCGCCGCTCGCCTGCTTGGCGAGCTTCCCGGTCTCGAACTCGATCTGGGTCCCCCCGATCTCTACCGAGACGCGGTGCACTTGCTGCTCCATGTTGTTCCTTTCGGCCGCCTCCGGTCGGCGGCTGGTTCCAATATTGATTCCGTAGAAGCGGGTAAGACTAGCGACTTGGCAACATCCGGCACGTGCGGGAGCTGGTCGGCCGGATGCGCGCGCTCGAGCACGCCGTCCATGACGCCGGCGCGCTTCGCCGTGAGGAGTTTCCGGGCGGCGTGGCCTATTCCAACGCCGAGCTGCCGCTGGTCTGGGACGTCAACTTCGTACGCGTGGACCACCCCGCAGTCGACCTGGTCGGCGACGTCGAGCGGCTCCAGGCGGGCCAGGGCCACTACAAGGTTCTGATCGAGGACCCCGCGCTGCTGGCGGCTCACGGGCCGGAGCTGATCGGCCGCGGCCTGGCCCAGCGCAATCTGGTGGCGCTCGCGCGCGAGCCGAGCGGGCGACTCCACCGCGACGTGCGCGAGCTGCCCTACGACGCGGTCAAGCCGTTCCGTTTCGACGTCCACATGGAGCAGCTCTCACCTCCGCGCGCGGAGGTGGCCGAGCAGGTCGGCCGCGTGCACGACCGCACGCACGAGCTGACCGGCGAGCGCTGGCTCGTGATCCACTCGGACGAGCAGCCGGCCGGGCACCTGATCGTCTACTCCCGCGACGGCCTTGCGCAGATCGAGGACGTCGGGGTGCTCCAGCGCTTCCAGGGCCGCGGGCTCGCCAGGCGCCTGATCGAACACGCGCTTGCGCTCTTGGCCCACGACCACGACACTGTCTTCATCACGGCCGAAACCGATGACTGGCCGCATCAGTTCTACCGGCGGCTCGGCTTCGAGCACGTGGAGGACCGGGCGGACTTCCTGCTCATCAAGGCAACCTGAACTGTCGATGGAGACCACATGAACGGCACGACCCTCCGCCTGGCCAGCGCCGGCGCCTGCATCGTGGCGCTGGCCGCACCGTCGGGCGCACTCGCGAAGAAGCACCACCGCGCCCACAAGACGGGACAGCCCGCGGCCCCGACGGTCGTCGTCCCGCACGACTACGACGCCGGCGGCAACGGCGCGTCGCTCGAGTCACCGGCGGCCGGTGTGCGCGTGAATCTGTTCGCGCCAATCGAGGTCGCGACCAGCCTGGGCAACCAGGCGCTCGGGGAACTTGGTCTTCCCCCGCTGGGTCTGTAACCGATATAGGGTCCCCTCCATGGAGGACAGCCCCGGCCTGAAGTCAGGCGTCATCTCGTTCATCTCGAGTGTGGTCATCGGAGTTGCATCGACCGCGCCTGGGTACTCGCTCGCGGCCACTCTCGGACTCGTCACGGCCGCGGTCGGCTTCGGCGCGCCGGCGATCATGATCGTGGCGTTCCTGCCGATGCTCTGCATCGCGCTGTCCTACAACTACATGAACCGGGCCGACCCGGACTGCGGCACCACGTTCGCCTGGGTCACCAAGGCGATGGGCCCGCGCAGCGGATGGATGGGCGGCTGGGGAATCATCATCGCCGACGTGATCGTCATGGCCAACCTGGCCCAGATCGCCGGCCTCTACTCGTTTCAGCTGTTCGGCAACGACAGCCCGTCGACGTTCGAGGTCACGCTGATCGGCGTGATCTGGATCGTCGTCATGACGACAATCTGTTACCTGGGCACGGAGCTGTCCGCGAACACCCAGAAGTTTCTGCTCGGCGCGGAGTTCATCACGCTGATGATCTTCGCCATCGTCGCGCTGGTGAAGGTCTACAGCGGCCATCACCCGGGCACGCACCACATCGAGGCCAGCTGGTTCTCGCCGTTCGCGATCAAATCCACCTCGGCGCTGATCAGCGGCGTGCTGCTCGCGATCTTCATCTATTGGGGCTGGGACAGCGGGGTCGCGGTCAACGAGGAGACCGCCGGCTCCGACACCGCGCCCGGGCGCGCTGCGGTCATCTCGACGCTGCTGCTGGTCGGGATCTACGTGCTGGTGTCGACCGCGGCCGTCGCCTTCGCCGGGCCCGACACGCTGACGAAGAACGCAGACGACGTGTTCGCGCCGATCGGCAAGGCGGTGCTGGGCTCGGGCCTGGACAAGCTGCTGATCATCGCGGTCCTCACGTCGGCATCCGCGTCCACCCAGACCACGATCCTGCCGACCGCGCGCACGAGCCTCTCGATGGCGCGCGTTGGAGCGATTCCGCGCGTGTTCGCGCGCATCCACCCGCGCTTCCAGACGCCTGACGTCTCCACGCTCGTGATGGGCGGCGTGTCGATCCTCTGGTACGTCGGGCTGACGATCGTCTCCAACGACATCCTCGCGGACTCGATCGCCGCGCTCGGCCTGATGATCGCCTTCTACTACGGGCTCACCGGCTACGCATGCGTCGTCTACTTCCGGCGCGAGCTGATGAAGAGCGTGCGCAACTTCGTCTACATCGGGCTCCTGCCGATGCTTGGCGCCGTATCGCTGACCTACGTGTTCTTCCGCTCCTGCAGCGACCTCGGCAGGGCAGACGCCGGATCGACCACGATCTTCGGCATCGGCGGGCCGCTCGTGATCGGCCTCGGCGGCCTGCTGATAGGCGTCGTCCTGATGTTCATCTGGCAGGCGAAGGAGCCGGCCTTCTTCCGCCGTGGTCGTGAGGTGGCTGACCCGGCCCTGCTGGAAGGGAGCGCGGCCTGATGGCGGGCGAGCTCATCGTCGGCTTCGACGGCTCGCCCGGCAGCCAGGCGGCCCTGCGGAAGGCGCTCGAGCTGGCAAAGGCGCTCGATGCGAAGGTCGTCGTCGCCTACGGCTACCGCTACACGCCGCTCGGCGGAGAGCTCCAGGACTACGTCAAAGCTCTGCGCGAGCTGGGCGAGCAGGCGATAGCCGAGGCGAAGGCGATCGCGGCCGAGGCCGGCGCGCCCGAGCCCGAGACGGTCATCGAGGCCGGCGACCCGGCGGAGGTCCTCGGCGAGCTCGGAGGGGCCCGCGACGCCGCGATGGTGGTCGTCGGCAGCCGGAAGGAGCACCCGCTGCACGGCTGGCTGCTCGGCTCGGTCGCGAACAAGCTCGTGCACCTCTGTGACGTGCCTGTGCTCGCCGTGCCGGCGAAGCGCCAGAGCTAGCCCAGGCGAAAGATCGCCGGCGTGTTCATCACGCCGGCGGCGATGCCGGTGCGGAAGTCGCGCTCGACGCGCTCGGCGACTGCCGGGTCGCGGCGGTCGGCCTCGAAGCGATCGAGGTCGAGCCCGAGCGTCGCCACCCGCTCCCACAGATGCGGGTCGTCGAGGTGGCCCTGGTCGGCGAACAGCGAGTCGTGCATCTCCCAGAAGCGGCCCTGGATCCCGGCAGCCTCGGCGGCCGCGGCAAGGCGGCGTGAGCGCGGATGCTTCGAGACGACCGGGAAGTGGCGGAAGACCAGCGTGACGGCCCCGAGCGCCGCCAGCTCGGCCGCGCAATAGGGGCACTCGTAGTCGCCGTAGACGATCGCGACTGGTCCGTCACCGCGAACGTGGTCGTCGGGTCCGGGCGGCGGGACCGGCGCGCTCTGGAAACTGCTCAAGCGCGCTGTGCGGCCGCCAGCGCGTCGAAGATCAGGTTCGCCCCTGGTATCTCGAGCGCGCTCGGTGAGCGGTGCGACCACTCGACCCTCAGGTCGGGGCCGATCAGCACGAGCGCCCGGGCCGAGTTGCCCCAGTCCTCGTCGTAGACGCCGAACGCCTTCGCGACCTCGCCCTTCGGGTGGAAGTCCGCCAGCAGCGGGATGCGGATGCCTAGTTCCCGCTGAAACGCCGCGTGCGCGTAGGCGGAGTCGACGGAGACGCCGTACATCTGGACGCCGCTCGACTCCAGTTCGTCCAGCACCTCGTTGTAGACGTTCAGCTGGTCGGTGCAGACCGGTGAGAAGTCGAGCGGGTAGAAGACGAGCACCGTGCGCTTGCCGCGCAGGTCCTCCAGCGAGACCTTCTTGCCGTCCTGGTCCGGAAGCGTGAAGTCCGGCGCCGCGGCGCCCGCCTCGATCACCGGCTAGCGGCGGAGGCCGAGCTCCTTGATGAGCTCGCGGTAGCGCTCGAGGTTGTTGCGCTGGAGGTAGTTCAGGAAGCGGCGGCGCTTGCCGACCAGCATCAGCAGCCCGCGGCGCGAATGATGGTCCTTGCTGTGCGAGCGCAGGTGCTCGGTCAGGTGGTTGATCCGCTCGGTGAGCATGGCGATCTGGACCTCGGTGGAACCCGTGTCCGTTGCGCTCTTCCCGAACTGCTCGGTGAGCTCGCGCTTGCGGTCTGCGGTCAACGTCATGCCGCGGGAAAGGTAGCAGCCGCGCAGATTTGCTCGGCCTCCGCGACGTCGCGTCCCATCTGCTCAACGAGCGCCTCGACGGACTCGAAGCGGCGCTCTCCGCGTAGCCGCTTCGCGAACGCCACGCGCACCGTCTCGCCGTAGAGATCGCCGTCGAAGCCGATCAGGAACGCCTCGATCAAGAGCCCCCGGCCGGTCTGGAACTGCGGCCGGACGCCCACGTTCACGGCGGCGGCGTGCCCGTGCGCCCAGGCCGCATAGACGCCGTGCCCGGGATGCACGAAGCGCTCGTCGGGAACGAGGTTGGCAGTGGGGTAGCCGAGCTCGCGGCCGCGCTTGTCGCCGTGCGCGACCTCGCCTTGGACGATGAACGGGCCGCCCAGGAAACGAGCAGCCTTCTCGACGTCTCCGGAAGCGACCAGCGCGCGGATCTGCGTCGAGGACACGGTCTCGCCGTCGACCTCCACCAGCGGCGCCACGCGTGTCTCGAACTGGTCGTGGCTGCGCAGCATCTCGACGTTGCCCTTCGCGCCCTTGCCGAAGCTGAAGTTCTCGCCGACCGACACCTCGATCGCGCACAGCTTCTCCAGCAGCACCTCGTCGACGAACTGCTCGGCAGTCTTCGAGCGGAACTCGTCGTCGAACGGGATCACGACCAGCTCCTGGACGCCAAGGCCGGCGATGATGTCGCGCTTCACGGTGAACGGCGTGATCAGCTTCGGCGCCGCCTCCGGGCGCACCACCGACAGCGGATGCGGGTCGAACGTGAGCACCGTGTCGCAGCCGCGGATGACCTCGCGGTGGCCCACGTGCACGCCGTCGAAGGTGCCGATCGCCACGCGCCGGTCGCGCTTCTCGCTCAGGTCCGGCAGGCGCACCACGTTCATGCCGGGAACACCACCATCGGCTTCAGCCGGTCCTCGCGCGGTTCGGCGATTGCCACGATGCGCGACTTGTGAGTCAGGCGCAAGACGCGCGGCACCGACGCGTGTCCGCGGACGACGTCCTCGCCGGTGGCCGCCGCAACGGTCTCCCCCGCAATCGCGCGTCCGTGCGCCACGTTCTCCGCGTCGGCATCGTCCAGCTCGCAGCCGGGCAGGAACGACAGCGCCTCGGCCAGCGGCACCACGTGCTCGTGATCCACGTCCTCGAGCCTGAACGGGCCGATCGCGGTGCGCTCGAGCGCCTCGCAGTAGGCGTCGCCAAGGTCGGCCACGAGCTGGCGCACGTAGGTGCCGGACGAGCACTCGATGCACAGCTCGGCGCGCTCGCGGTCGTGGCCGAGAACGCTCGAGCTGTAGACCTGGATCCTGCGCGGCGGCGCCTCCGCCAGCTCGCCGCGGCGCGCCTTCTTGTAGAGCCGCTCGCCGTCCACCTTCACGGCCGAGTAGGCCGGCGGCCGCTGCATCTGCTCGCCGACCGGGACCTCGAGCGACGCGGGCATGACTCCCGTCTCCACGAGCTCGCCCTCGGGGTCACCCGTCGTGGAGCGCCAGCCGAGCCGCGCAACGGTCACGTACGTCTTCGGGAGCCCCATGAAGAAGCGCTGCGCGCGCGTGGCCGGGCCGATCAGGACGAGCAGCAGGCCGGTGGCGAACGGATCGAGCGTGCCCGCGTGGCCCACCTTGTGCTTCTCCCCCGTGCGCTCGCGCAACTCGCGCCGCACACGGGCCACCACGTCATGCGAGGTGATGCCGGCGGGCTTGGCGTAGAGGATGACCCCGGACTGCGTCACAGCCCGCAGCAGGCTATAGCTGCGCGGCCACCCCGGCGCGTATGTGGTCGGTCAGCTGCTCGAGCGGCACCTCGGTGGTGGCACCCGCCGCCTGGCGATGACCGCCGCCGCCGAGCGAGCGAGCGATGACCGAGACGTCCACCTGGCCGTCGGTGGAGCGCAGGCTCACCTTGCGCCCTTCGCGATCGAGCAGCTCGCGGATGAGCACCGCCACCTTCGTGCCCTCGACCGAGCGCAGGTGATCGACCACGCCCTCGGAATCGGACTCGATCGCACCGGTCTCGCCGAAGTCCGCGCGCGAGAGATGAGCGACCGTGACGCGGCCGTCGTCGTAGCGCTCGACCCCGGACAGCGCCCGCGCCAGCAGCTGGAGCCGCGGGAACGGAAGCTCCTGGTACAGGCTGCGGTAGACCCCCGCCACGTCCACGCCGGCCTCGATCAGGTCGGCGGCCATCTGGTGTGCCCGAGCGCCCGTGTTCTCGTACATGAAGCGGCCGGTGTCGGTGATCAGGGCGATGTAGAGCGCGTGGGCCATCGACGGCGTGATCTCGACGCCGAGCGAGCCCGCCAGCTCCCAGAGGATCTCGGCCGTGCACGACGCGTCGCCGACCACGAGATTGACGGTCCCGAACTGGGTGTTGTCGTGATGGTGGTCGATGTTGAGGATGTGCTGGCCCTCGCGCTGGAGGAAGTCGACAGGCATCCGGTCGATGTTCCCGCAGTCGAGGAACACCGCCAGCCGCTCCTCCATGTCCGGCGGCGGCTCGTTGCGGACGCCCTCGAGCGGCAGGTGCCGGTACTCGTGCGGCAGCGGGAAGTTCGAGGCCGACATGAACATGAGCGTGTCCTTGCCGAGCGCGCGCATCATCTCGTCGAACGCGAGCAGCGAGCCGAGCGCATCGCCGTCCGGGTTCTCGTGCGTGGTCACGAGCAGCTTGTCCGCCTGCTGGATCTCCTCGACGACGGCGTCGAGCGCTGTGACCGGGGTGCTCACTGGTCCTCCGTCTCGAGCAGCTCGTTGATCCGCATGCCCCGCTCGACGGTCTCGTCGTAGACGAAGCGCAGCTCGGGCGTGCGCTTCATGTGCGTCAGCCGCGCGATCTCCGCCTGGAGCAGTCCATGCGCATGCTGGAGCCCGGCAAGCGTGTCGGTGCGCTCCTCGTCCGTGCCGAGCACGCTGACGTAGACGCGCGCGTGGCGCAGGTCAGGGCTGGTCTCGACGGCAGTAACGGTCACAAAGCCAATCCGCGGGTCCTTGAGTCCCGCGGCGATGCGCACCGACAGGACCTCTCGCAGCGCCTCGTTGACGCGGCGCATGCGATCTGAGCTCACCTTATATCGATGACCGAGGTGCCGCTCAGCTTTCGAGCGTGCGCTCGACCTGAGCCTTCTCGTAGACCTCGATCACGTCACCCTGCTTCACGTCCATGTAGTTCTCGAGGGTGATACCGCACTCGAAGCCTGCCTGGACCTCGCGCACGTCGTCCTTGAAGCGGCGCAGCGTGGAGATGCGGCCGTCGTAGACGACGGTGCCGTCGCGCACCAGGCGACAGGTGGCGCCGCGCGTGACGGTGCCCTCGGTGACGTAGCAGCCGGCGATGACCCCGACGCGTGAGGCGCGGAACGTCTCGCGCACTTCGATCGTGGCGACCGTGCGCTCGACCTCTTCGGGCTCGAGCAGTCCCTGCATCGCTGCCCGCAGCTCGTCGACCACCTGGTAGATGACCGAGTAGCCGCGGATCTTGACGCCCTCGCGGTTGGCGACGTCGGACGCGGACCCGACGGGACGCACGTTGAAGCCGATGATGACCGCATCGGATGCGGCGGCCAGCATGACGTCGGACTCGTTGATGCCGCCCACGCCGTCGTGGATGACCTCGACCGTGATCTCGCCCTGCGGCAGCTTGGCGATCTCGTCCTCGAGCGCCTCCAGCGAACCGGCGACGTCGGCCTTCACGATCAGCGGCAGGTTGGTCTTCTGCGTGTCCTCCTTCGCACGCGCCCACACGTCCTCGAGCGACACGCGGACGTTGGTGCGGCGCGCGAGCGCCTCGCGCTTGAGGCGGTCCTCGCGCTCGGCGGCCTGCTGGCGCGCGATCCGCTCGTGTTCGACCACGCGCACGATCTCGCCTGCGTCGGGAACGCTGTCGAAGCCGAGCACCTCGACCGGCATGCCGGGTGGCGCCGTGTCGACCTTCTGCCCGCGGAAGTCCTGCATCGAGCGAACCTTGGCCCAGGCCGCGCCCGCGACGAGGGCGTCCCCGACCTCGAGCGTGCCGCGCTGGACCAGCACCGTCGCGACCGGGCCGCGGCCGGGATCGAGCTCGGACTCGACGACCGTGCCCGACGCCGGTGCGTCTGGGTTGGCCTTCAGCTCCTGGATGTCGGCGAGCGTGATGATCGTGTCGAGCACGTCGTCCAGGCCGTCGCGCGTCTTCGCGGAGACCTCGACGAACTCGGTGTCGCCACCCCAGTCGGCCGGCGTGAGGCCGACGGCCGCGAGCTCACCGCGCACCCGGTTGGGGTCGGCAGCCTCGAGGTCGATCTTGTTGACGGCGACCATGATCGGCACGCCCGCGGCCTTCGCGTGGTCGATCGCCTCGACGGTCTGGGGCATCATGCCGTCGTCGGCTGCGACGACGATCACCGCGATGTCGGTGACCTTCGCGCCGCGCGCGCGCATGGCCGTGAATGCCTGGTGGCCCGGCGTGTCGATGAACGTGATCGTGTGGTCGTTCTTCGAGACCTGGTAGGCGCCGATGTGCTGGGTGATGCCGCCCGCCTCACCCGCGGCGACCTCGGTCTCGCGGATGGCGTCGAGCAGCGACGTCTTGCCGTGGTCGACGTGACCCATGATCGTGACGACCGGCGGGCGGTCCTTCAGATCCTCGGGCGCGTCGTCCTCGGTCGAGATGACCTCCTCGACCTCGTCGGCCGCGCTGACGACCTCGACCTTCTTGTCGAGCGCATCGGCGAGCACCTCGATGGCCTCGTCGGTGAGCGTCTGGGTGAGCGTGGCCATCTCGCCAAGCTTCATGAGTGCCTTGATGACCTCGGCCGCGGGAAGCCCAAGGGTCTCCGCCACCTCCTTCACCGTCGCGCCTGAGTGGACCTGGAAGACCTGTGCCTCGATGACGACGTTCGTCGGCGTGGGCGCCGGCTCCTCGAGCGGGGTCAGCCGGCGACGGCCGCGGCGGCGGCGCGGGGGCTGCTGCGGCGGCGGCGGTCCCGAAGGGCGGCGCGCTGCCTGCGAGTCGATGACGACGCGACGACGTCCGCCGCCTCCGCCGCCGCCCGCGGGCGCGCCACCGGCACCACGGCCGCTGTCGGGGCGGGTGGTGCGGCCGCGGCCACTGGACGCGCCGTTGCCGCCGCGCTGGCTGCCGGTGCCGGGGTCGATGATGCGCGGGCCGGCGCCCCGCGGAAGCTTTGTCTTGCCCTTGCTGTCGTCGTCCTGCGCAGCGGGCTTGCCGTCACCGTTGGCCGCGGGAGCGGCTTCGGCCTCGGCCTCGGGTTCGGATTCGGCTTTCTCTGCGGCCTCGGCCTCAGGCTCGGCGGCCTTCGCCTCGGGCTCGGCAGGCGCCTCGGCCTCCGGCTCGGGAGCAGGCTCGGGCTCGGGTGCAGGCGCGGGCTCGGGTGCAGGCTCGGCGGCTGCGACCGGCGCCTCCGGCTCGGGCGCGGGCGCCTCGGCCTGTGGTGCCTCGGGCTCGGGTGCGCGGGCCTCAGCCTCCGGCGCGGGCTCGGCGACCGGTGCCTTCGGCGCGGCGGGCGGCTTGGGCGTGCGTGTGCGCGGCTTGGGCGCCTCGGTGTCCTTCGGAGTCCTTGCGTGCGCCCCCTTGGTCGCCTTCGCGCGCGGGACCTTCGCCTTGCCGTCGGCGTCGCGATCGGCGACCGGCGGGGAGCTGTCCTCGGGCGTCTCGACCGCGGTCGCGGTCGCGGCTGCCGGCTGCGGCTTCGGGGCCTCGGCCTCCGTGGCGCGCGCCTTGGCGCCGTTCGGGAACGCACGTCGGACATCGCGTTCCTCGACCGTCGACGACGCCGCCTTCACGTACACACCGGCGTCCTTGAACGCCTCCAGAACCTGCTTGGAGGTCAGACCCTGCTCTTTCGCTATCTCGTGAACCCTCTTCTTAGGCATGTATCAGCACCCAGTCTAGGTGGTCCTCTGGAACCCGAACGGGCGCTCTGAACGAGCGTTCGAAGCCGTGCTGGCCGACGGCCTCGGCCATGCACTGCACGTCGTGGCAGACGTACGCGCCGCGTCCGGGATGCCGGCGGTCGGGGTCGCGCACAAGGCGTCCCTCGGACAGGACGACACGCAGCAGCTCCGCCTTCGGGCGCGAGCGGCCGCAGCCGACGCAGCGGCGTTCGGGAGTGTGCGCCTCTACTGCTCCTCGCCCCCGGGGCCTTCGAGATCCTGTGCGGTCACGGCGGCCTCGTCGACGTCGTCGTGCGCGGAGCGCTCCACGTCCAGCGAGTCGATGTCCTCGTCCTCGGACTCGCTCGCCTCGGCGTCCGCCTCGGCCTGCTCGACGTCGTCGTCGAGGCCGCGCTCGGACTCCGTCTCAGCGCCGGCGGCCTCCACCGCCGAGCTGGCGTCGTCGATGTCGATCGTGCCGTTGCCTGCGATCACTTCGTCGTCATCGTCCTCGATCGGATGGCCCTCGCCCTCCGGCGGCTCACCGTCGACGTAGTCGCTGTCGGTGTCCGCGAGCGCCTGATGCACCGGCAGGCCGCAGTAACGGGACCCGGGCAGCGCAGCGTTCGGACAGCGGCGGCCGCTCGAGAGGATCGCGGCGCAGCGCCCCGACGCGGCCTCCTCCTCGTAACCGCCCTCCGCCTCTTCCTCGGCGAACTCGGTCTCGGAGCGGATGTCGATGCGCCAGCCGGTCAGCCGTGCTGCCAGGCGGGCGTTCAGGCCCTCGCGGCCGATCGCAAGCGACAGCTGGTCGTCGGGCACGACGACCGTGGCCTGCTTGGACTCGTCGTCCACCAGCACCTCGCGCACGCGCGCCGGCGACAGCGCCTTGGCGATGAAGCGCGCGGGCTCCTCGTTGAACGGGATGATGTCGATCTTCTCGCCGCGCAACTCGGACACGACCATGCGCACGCGCGAGCCACGCGGCCCGACGCAGGCGCCGACCGGGTCCACGCCCGAGGCGTGTGACACGACCGCGATCTTCGAGCGGTAGCCGGGCTCGCGCGCCACGTTCGTGATCTCCACGAGCGCATCGGCGATCTCCGGCACCTCGAGCTCGAACAGCTTCCGGATCAGCTCGGGCGAGCGGCGCGAGACGATGATCGACGGGCCCTTGGCCTGCGAGGACACCTCGGTGATGACCGCCTTGATGCGCTGGCCGTGGTCGTAGCGCTCCTGGTGGATCTGCTCCGACTTCGGCAGCAGCGCCTCGACGCGCTCGCGCAGCTGGACGAGGGTGTAGCGCGAGTCGTGCTGCTGGACGATGCCCGTGATCAGCTCGCCGACGCGGTCGCGGTACTCCTCGAACATGAGGTCGCGCTCGGCCTCGCGGATGCGCTGGAGGATCACCTGCTTGGCGGTCTGGGCGGCAATGCGGCCGAAGTCGTCCGGCGTCACGTCGCGCTCGTCGATCTGGTCGCTGTACTCGGCCAGGATCTCGGGATCGATCTCGGGCTCGGGGGGCTCGGTCATCTCGCCCGTCTCCGGGTCGATCGACGGCTCCTCGGGCTCGACCTCGGCCAGGAGCTGCTCCTCGAGCTCGTCCGGGACCATCAGCTCGAAGACGCGGAAATCGGCGCTGTCGCGGTCCATGTCCACGCGTGCGTACTTCGCCGACCCGGGCGTCTTCTTGTAGGCCGAGAGCAGCGCATCCTCGAGCGCCTCCATGAGTCGCTCGGACGAGATGCCCTTCTCCCGCTCCAGGGTCTGTACAGCCTCGACGATCTCGCGTGACACAGCTACTCCTCCACCAGGTTGCTTCGATTGATGTCGCCGTACGGGATCGAGACGACTCCGTCGTCTGCCGCGACCGTGACCTGGTCGTCGGTTGCGCCGACCAGCTCGCCCGTGAACGACTTGCGGCCGTCGTGCTCGGAGCGCGTGCGGACCTTCACGCGCCGCCCGACGAAGCGGCGGAAGTGCTCGGGCTTCGACAGCGGCCTGGCTGGGCCGGGTGAGCTGACCTCGAGCGAGTACTGCTCGAGCAGATCGGTGAGCCGGCGCGTGACGCGCTCGCACAGCGCCAGGTCGACGCCGCGTGGGTGATCGATGAAAAGGCGCAGGCGACCGGCACCCGCCGGCTCGACGAGCAGCACCTCGACTTCGGGTTCAGCACCCTTCAACCGCTCTTGTATGTCTCTCTCCGTTACCTGCATTTGACCCAAAAAAAGGCGGCCCGAAGGCCACCTCCAGGTGCGGCTCCACGCCGCAGATGAAAGTGATTAGGGCGACGAGTATAGGCCGGTCAGGCCTGCACGACCAGCGTCACCGGGCCGTCGTTGACCAGCTCGACGGCCATGCGGGCGCCGAAGACGCCGCCCTGCGCCCCGAGCCCCGCGCGCACGCGCTCGTAGAGCGGCTCGGCCTGCTCGGGCCGTGCCGCAGCAGTGAAGCTCGGGCGATTTCCGCGGCTGATGTCGCCGTAGAGCGTGAAGTTCGAGACGCAGAGGATCTCGGCGCCGGCATCGGCCGCAGCGACGTTCATGCGGCCATCGGCGTCCTCGAAGACGCGCAGCGCGAGCAGCTTGGCGGCCAGCCGGTCTGCCGTCGCCTCGTCGTCCTCGGAGTGGACTCCCAGGAGCACGAGCAGTCCACGACCGATCCGCGCCACCTCCGCCCCGTCCACCGCCACGCTCGCTGCGAGGACGCGCTGGACGACGGCGCGCACCTCAGCGGGCGATGCGCAGCGTCTGCGTCGTCGGCACCGCGTAGCTGTCGCGCACGGCCAGCGTTGCGGTCGTCACGCGCCGCGCGCGGATGAGCTTCAGCCCGCTGCGGCGGAGCTTGACCCTGGCCACCGAGCGCTTGCCGGCCGCGAGGCGGTAGCGCAGCGTGCCGAGCGTGCGCCCGTGTGCCCTGAGCGACAGGCGCCCGCTGCAGCCCAGGACGGTGGCGGGCGAGCAGCGCACCGGCACGCGAACGTAGCCCGCGCTCAGGTGCAGCGCGGTGCTGCTCGCGGGGAGCGTGCGGTACTTGATGTAGTCGCAGCCGGCGCGCACGTCCGAGCGGTCTGTGACGACGCCGTCCTCACCGTCGCCGCAGCTGACGAGGTCCTTGGTGCCGTCGAGCGACTCGAGGATGTCGTCACCCGCGCCGCCGTCGAGTGAGTCGGCGCCCTTGCCCCCGAGGATGCGGTCGTTGCCGTCGCCGCCCGCGAGCGCGTTGGCGCCGGCGTTGCCGATCAGCAGGTCGTCGTGCGTCGAGCCCATCACGTTCTCGGTGTCCACGTTGTCGAGCTCGTTCGGCGCGCCGTCGTCGGCCTTGCCGTTCAGGCTGACCGTGACGCCGGCGTTCGAGCCCGCGTAGCTGGCCGTGTCGATGCCGTCGCCGCCACTGAGGGTGTCCGGCCCGTCGCCGCCCGCCAGCGTGTCGTTCCCGGCGTTCCCAACGAGCACGTTGGCGCCGGGGCTGCCCGTGAGCGTGTCGTCGCCCGCGCCTCCTGCCAGCACCTCGATGTCGGCGGCCACGTTGTCGTTCTCACCCGGCTCACCATCGCCCGGCTTGCCGTCGAGCGAGACCGTCACGGGGCCTGTGCGCGCCGAGTAATCGGCCGTGTCGTTGCCCGCGCCGCCCGTGAGCGAGTCGGCGCCGGAGCCGCCGATCAGCACGTCGTCGCCCGGGCCGCCGACGAGCTTGTCGTCGCCGTTGCCGCCGTCGATGCGGGATGCCAGTGGCGCCTTCTGGCTGACCGTGTCAGCCAGCTCCCCGGTGGCGACCGCGATCGAGACGACGCCCGTGGCCGGGCAGCTGGCCGTGTTCTTGGAGACCGTGCAGGTGCCGTCGGTCACAAGCGTCAGCGCCTTTCCCTTCGAGCGTCCCGTGTCGACGACGGAGAGGCGCGTGCCGTCGCCCGAGCGCGAGATCGTCACGTGGTTGGCGGCGTTCGCATCGGACTCCGTGTACGAGAGGGTTCCGGCCTGCACGCTGACCGCGCCGGCGTGTGCGGCCGCGGGGAGCAGCAGGAGGACGAGGAGGGCTGTGAGAGATGTGCGCATGTGGCTCCTTAGAGTCCGGAGGATGTCGATGGTTGCGGTCGGCCGCTATCTCGAGGGCGTCGGCGCACGCCGGCTGGCCGATGGCGAGTGGGGGCTGACGGTCGCCGACGAGCACCCGCTCGACATCGGTATCCGGGTCGTAGACGGGATGGTGCGGATGCAGGCGTTCGCAGTGCCGGGAGCCGACGCGCCGGCCGACGCCGACGTGCTGCACTGGAATCGCTCGACGCGGCTGGTGCGCTTCTCCCGCACGCGCTCGGGCGACCTGTGGGTACAGGCCGACGTGTTCCTCACCGCGGCCGAGTCGCTGGATGCGGCGCTCGGATTGGTGGTCGAGGCGGCACGCTCGGCACGGGCGGTTGCCTACGACACGCCGCCCGTCGAGGGCGGCTGGCTGGGCGGCGGCTGAGGTCCTGGCGGCCTCGAGGCCCGGTGACGGGTGGTACTGCGTCAGGGCTCGAGCGGCGTGGTTCGCGAGCACCGACCCTCCGTTGGGCAACCAAGAGGGATCGGTGCTCGCTCGCGGTGCCGCTCTTGGTCTCGTTTCCGGAAGCAACGTTCAATTGTTCCCGCATAGCGGGAACTATTGAACGAAGCGGCTGGGTTTTCGGGGAGCAACCGTCAATTGGTGTCGCATAGCGACAGTTATTGACGGTTGCGACGCGTTCGAGGGGCAAAGCCGGCGGCAGGAGCGAGATGGCCGGCGGGAGAACGCCCCCGCCACTCCAGCCACCCCTTGGCCGAGGCAGTTTCCAAACCGCAGCGCAAGAGCAGGCGGGCGGCAGGGCGGGCGGCTGAGGCCACACCCGCAGGCACGTTCACCCCAGCGCCAGCTCGACCGCCTTCTCGACGTGGATCCGGGTCGTGTCGAAGACGGGCACGGGCGCGTCGGCCTGCGTCACCAGCAGGTCGATCTCCGTGCAGCCGAGCAGGATCGCCTCGGCGCCGTCGTCGGCGAGTGCGCGCATGATGCGCCGGTACTGCTCGCGCGACTCGTCGCGGACCACGCCCAGGCAGAGCTCCTCGTAGATCACGTCGTGGACGACCCGGCGGTCGTCCTCGCCCGGCACCAGCACGTCGAGGCCGTGGCGCTCGCGCAGCCGGCCGACGTAGAAATCCTGCTCCATCGTGTAAGCCGTCGCCAGCAGGCCCACGCGGGCGAACCCGGCCGCCTTCACGGCGTCGGCGGTCGCGTCGGCGATGTGCACGAATGGAATCGAGATCGCCGCCTCGATCGGGTCCGCGACCTTGTGCATCGTGTTGGTGCAGAGCACGAGCAGCTCGGCTCCCCCAGCCTCCAGAGCGGCAGCCTCCCTGCCGAGCATCTTCCCTGCCTCGTCCCACGCGCCCGACGACTGGAGCCGCTCGACGTCGAAGAAGTCCACCGACCGCAGCAGCAGATCGGCTGAGTGCAGGCCCCCGAGCCGCTCGGCAACCAGCGAGTTGGCCAGCCGGTAGTACTCCGCCGACGACTCCCAGCTCATCCCGCCGAGCAGGCCGATCCGCTTCAAGCGGCGCGCAGGCGGTCTCGATAGATGCGGTAGTCGGCGCGTTCGGGGCGCAGTGACGCCGCGAGCGCGAGATGCTTGCGCGCCTCGCGCGTGCGGCCGCTCTTCTCGAGCGAGCGGCCCAGGCAGAAATGCGCGAAGTCGTTCACCGGATAGCGGTCGACAACCGCCTGGAACTCAACCGAAGCCGCCTCGTAGCGGCCGGTGCGGAAGTAGACCCGGCCGAGGGCTTCGCGGATCGAGCTCTTCTCCGGCTCGAGCTCGCGCGCCTGCTCGAGCGGGATCGTGGCGGCGGCGAAGTCTCCGTGCTCGAGCAGCTCGCTGCCGCGCATGTAGAGGTCGTAGACCTTCTCGCCACGCTCCTCCGGCGTCACGCCCGCGCGACCGTCCTCGCTCGCAGCTCCTCCACGGCGTCGACGATTGCAGCCGCGACGGCTGGCTTGGGCCCGCGGGGCACCTGCTGGGCGCCCGCGGCGGTGACGATCGTGACCTCGTTCTGGCCGGACTCGAAGCCGATCGCCGGGTCGGAGATGTCGTTGACGACGACTGCGTCCACGCGCTTGCGCTCCAGCTTCGCGCGGCCGTGCGCGGCGGCGTCGCCCCCATGCTCGGCGGCGAAACCCACGAGCGTCTGACCGGGTCGGCGCAGTTCCGCGAGCGCGCTCAGCACGTCGGTGGTCGGCTCGAGCTCGAGCGCCAGCCGGTCGCGCCCGGTCTTCTTGATCTTGTCGTCGACCGCCGCGGCCGGGCGGAAGTCCGCCACCGCTGCAGCCATCACCAGCACGTCGCAATCCGCGAACGCGGCGCGGGTGGCCGCCTCCAGCTCTGCCGCCGTCACCACCGGCACCCAGGTGACGTGCTCCAGCGGATCGAGGCTGACGTTCGCCGCGACGACCGTCACCTCGGCCCCGCGGCGCGCGGCCTCGGCCGCGATCGCCACGCCCATCCGCCCGGACGAGCGGTTGCCGACATAGCGGACCGAGTCGATCGGCTCGCGCGTGCCGCCCGCCGTGACGAGCACGCGCAGCCCGTCGAGCGACTTCGGCGCGTAGCCCGGCACCAGCTGCGCCTCGACCGCGGCCAGGATCTCGGCGGGCTCGGCGAGCCGGCCCACCCCCCACTCGTCGCGCGAGGCGAGCGAGCCGACGCCCGGGTCGACCACCACCCAGCCGCGTGAGCGCAGGGTCTCGAGGTTGGCCTGGGTGGCCTCGTTCTCGTACATCGCGCTGTTCATCGCCGGCGCGATGACGCGCGGGCAGCGCGCCGCGAGCGCGGCCGACGTCAGGAGGTTGTCCGCGAGCCCGTGGGCCAGCTTCGCGATCGTGTTCGCCGACGCCGGCGCGATCACCAGCACGTCGGCGCGCGCGACGATCTCGAGGTGCGAGATCGGATCGTGATCGGGGGCGGGATCGCCCGGGAATGCTCCGCGTGCCGGGTCGCGCTCGAACTCGCCCACCAGCACCGGGGCACCGGTGATGCCCTCGAAGGTGGCGCGGCCGACGAACTCCAGCGAGCGCTCGGTCTGCACCACGCGCAGCGAGTGGCCGGCCTTGCCGGCCAGGCGCGTCAGCTCAACAGCCTTGTAGGCGGAAATCCCGCCCGTGACTCCGAGAAGGATTCGCGCCACTGCCGCCCCTTCTAGGAGCGGTAGTGGTATTGGAGCTTGCCTGCCGTGATCTCGTCGAGCGCGATCTTCAGGTAGTTCTTCGAACCTGTCTCGACCATGGGCGGCGTGTACTCGTCGAACGGCCCCTCGCCGAGGTTGTGGTAGTACGAGTTGATCTGACGGGCGCGCTTGGCGGCCACCAGAACGACTGCGTAGTGCGAGTCGACCTGCTCGAGAAGTGTGTCCAGTCTTGGCTTGATCACGAACTAGTGATGGTAGCGACGAGGCGGCTCAGTTCCTCGACGGCTGCATCGAGGTCGTCATTGACGACCACGTGGTCGAACTCCGCCTCGGCGGCGATCTCCTCGCGCGCGACCTCCAGCCGCCTCTCGATCTGCTCCGGGCTGTCCGACCCGCGGCCGACCAGCCGGGTGCGAAGGGCCTCGTCCGACGGCGGCGCGATGAAGACGCTGACCGCCTCGGGCACCCGCTCGCGCACCTGGCGCGCGCCTTGGAGCTCGATCTCGAGCACCAGCGGATGCGCATCGCGCTCGAGCTCCGAGCGCAGCGTGCCGTAGCGGTTGCCGGCGTACTCGGCCCACTCGAGGAACTCGTCGCCGTCGATCCCCTCCTGGAACTGCTCAGGGCTCAGAAAGCGATAGTCGACGCCGTCCTCCTCCCCCGGCCGTGGCGCCCTGGTGGTGGCGGAAACCGACAGCTTCATCGCCGGAAAGCGGTCCAGGAGCAGCCGGATGACCGTGCCCTTGCCCACCCCTGAGGGGCCAGTGATGACCAGGACCTCCGCCACGCGGCGAGTATGGAGCGGCTAGCGGCGGAGGTAGCTGACCAGCTCGCCGCGCTGGCGCTCGGAGAGCCCGCCGACCGTCTTGCTCGGCGAGATCCGGCACTGCGTGAGGATCCGGTTGACCTTGACGCGCCCGTACTTGGGCACCGCCAGCAGCAGATCGAAGACCTTCGCGGTCTCCAGATACTCGGGCGGATCGAGCAGCAGACCGTGGATGTGGACACGTCCGGCCTTGAGATCGCGCTTCAGGTTCGCGCGGCGGGTCCGGATGTCGTTGGCGCGCTTGAGCGCCTCCATCCTCTGCGTCAGCGACCGCTCGGGTGCTGGGCCCCGCTCGCTCGCCGTCTCCGGCTTGGTCGGGGTCTGAGACGCGGTCGGCACGGGCGGCATTTATACACACGTTCGAGCGTCAGTAGGGCCCGATTCGACGGATTTCCATGAAATTCATCTCGACGTCGAGTTCAGGTCGAGAGATGACTGCGAGTCAGTCCGCTGGTCGTCACCCGATGAGGTTCCCGCCAACCGTCGCGGCGTCGGCGCCAAATCGGCCAGTCCGAGCAATTCGGTCCGGACTCGGACGCCGGCGGCGGGGTCGCGGAAGCTCTCGGTGCCGACCGCGATGCACCTGGCGCCGAGCGCGAGGAAGTCCGCGGCGTCGCGACCCGAGGCGATGCCGCCCATGCCCACGATCGGCAGCGCCGTGGCCTCCGCCACCGTTGCCACCTGGTGCAGAGCGACGGCTCGGACGGCCGGCCCCGACTGGCCGCCCCGCCCCGCCCCGAGCCACAGCCCGTCGCCGCCCGGGCGGAGGGCGGTGCCCGGCAGCGTGTTGATCAGCGCCAGGGCATCGGCCCCTGCTCCCTCGGCCGCGCGGGCCACCGCGGCCTGGTCGTGCGCGGTCGGCGTGAGCTTGGCGATCAGCGGCTTGTCGGTGAGTGGCCGCAGGACCTCCAGGGCCGCCGCGATCTCCCCGGGGTCGGCGCCCATGATCAGCCCGGTCTCCACGTTCGGGCAGGAGAAGTTCAGCTCGATCGCCGCGACCACCTCCTGGTCGCCGACCGCGCTGACGAGCCGGCTCAGCTGGTCGTGGTCGAAGCCCATGACCGAGACGATCAGCGGAACCGGGAGCGCGGCGAGGAACGGCAGGTCGTGCGCGAGGAAACCGTCGAGGCCCTTGTTCGGCAGCCCGATCGAGTTGATCAACCCCGACGGCGTCTCCCACAGCCGCGGCGGCGGATTGCCGGCGCGCGGCTCGAGCGTGATCGTCTTCGAGACGAAGGCGTCGAACGGGAAGCTCTCCATCAGCGCATCGCCGAACGCCCGGTGAGCCGCGATCGGGTCGAACGTGCCCGAGCCGTTCAGGACGGCTCCGTGCTGGAACTCGAAGGTCAATGCGGCGCTCCCGGCACCCACGCGCTGTCCAGCTGCGCGGCGTCCACCACCGGCCCGTCCACGCACAGGCGCACGTAGCCATTCTTGGTCTGCACGACGCAGCCCATGCAAGCGCCGAACCCGCAGGCCATGCCGGACTCCATCGCGAGCTGCGCAGGCACCTCGCGCTCGGCGGCGATCGCCCGCACGGCCTCCAGCATCGGCGGCGGACCGCAGGCGTAGATCGTGGCCTCGGAGTCCACGTCGAGTTCCTCGCGCAGCAGCTCGGTCACGAACCCGTGGTGGCCGACCGAGCCGTCGTCGGTCGCCACCTTTGCGCCCTCGAAGTAGCGCGCGGCCTCGGCGTGCGCGGCGGAGCGGAAACCGAGCAGCGTCGTGGTCTCGGCGCCCAGGGCGTCGCGCCAGCACAAGAGCGGCGCGGCTCCGATGCCACCGCCAACGAGCAGCGGGCGCCCCCGCTCCGGCGCCGTGAAGCCGACCCCGAGCGGGCCTGTGACCCAGATCCCGTCGCCAGGCTCGAGCTCGGCAAGGCGGTCGGTGCCGGGACCGATCGCCTCGAGCAGGAAGGCAAGCGCCGCGTCGTTCACCCGCGCGAACGAGAACGCCCGCGGCAGGTATGGGCGGCCGTCGTGTCCGCCCCAGTCGCGCTCGCTGGCGAGCATGTAGAACTGCCCCGGCTCGGGGTCGGACGGCCCCTCGGGGTCCGCCACCCAGACCAGGTTGTAGGCGCCCAGGCGCTCGTTCTTGATCACGCGCAGGAGGCGCCTGCCGAATGGCGCCAGGGTCATCTGCTGGCCGCGCGGCTCGAGGCGACCTGGTGCAGCTCCTGAAGGGAGCGGACCTCGACGTCGCCGCGGCGCGCCGCGCGGATGGCGCGCTGGGCAGCCGAGGCGCCCGACATCGTGGTGATGCACGGGATGCCGCGGGCAATGGCTGCGCGGCGGATCTCGTAGCCGTCCGAGCGGGCGCCCGAGCCGGTCGGCGTGTTGATGACGAGCGCCACCTCGCCCGAGTCGATCAGGTTGACCACGTTCGGAGAGCCCTCCGAGATCTTCTTGATACGCGTGACCGGCACACCCATCCGCCGGATGGCCTGCGCCGTGCCGCCGGTGGCGACGATGTCGAAGCCCAGGTCGTGGAGCGACGCCGCCAGCTGCGTGGCGGCGGGCTTGTCGCCGTCGGTGACCGTGATGAAGACCGTGCCGCTGGTGGGCAGCTCGGAGCCGGCTGCCGCCTGCGCCTTGCCGAACGCGGCCGGGTAGTCGGCGGCCACGCCCATGACCTCGCCGGTCGACTTCATCTCCGGACCCAGCAGCGCGTTCGCGCGCGGGAAGCGGCCGAACGGCAGCACCGCCTCCTTCACCGAAACGTGCTCGGGCTTGGCGGGCAGTGCCAGGTCCATGTCGGCCAGCTTCTCGCCGAGCATCAGGCGGCAGGCCACCTTGGCCAGCGGCACGCCGATTGCCTTCGAGACGAACGGGACGGTGCGCGACGCGCGCGGGTTCGCCTCGATCACGTAGAGCACTTCGTCGGCGCCGCCCGAGATCGCGAACTGCACGTTGATCAACCCGATCACGCCCAGGCGCAGCGCGAGCTTCTCGGTGGCCTTCTCCACCTGCGCCAGCATCTCCGGCCCGAGCGACATCGCGGGGATGACGCAGGCCGAGTCGCCCGAGTGGATGCCCGCCTCCTCGACGTGCTGCATGACCGCGCCGATCGCGACCTCCTCGCCGTCGCACAGGGCGTCGACGTCGACCTCGATCGAGTTCTCCAGGAAGCGGTCGAGGAAGATCTGGCCGCCTTCGTAGACGCGGTCGAGGTAGGACTTGAGGTCGGAGCGCGAGTAACAGATCTCCATCGCGCGGCCGCCGAGCACGTATGACGGGCGCACGAGCAGCGGGTAGCCGACGCCCTCGGCCACCTGGAGCGCTTCGTCCTCGGACTCCGCGGTGGCGTACGGCGGCGCCTTCAGCTCGAGCTCCTCGAGCAGCCGGCCGAACGACGGACGGTCCTCGGCCGCGTGGATCGACTCGACCGGCGTCCCGAGCAGCGGCACCCCGGCGTCGGCCAGGCGCTGTGCCAGGCGCAACGGGGTCTGCCCGCCGAACTGCACGATCACGCCTTCGGGCTGCTCGATCTCCAGGACGCCCATCACGTCCTCGTAGGTGAGCGGCTCGAAGTAGAGGCGGTCGGAGGTGTCGTAGTCGGTCGAGACCGTCTCCGGGTTGCAGTTGATCATCACCGCGTCGCGGCCGGTCTCGCGCACGGTCATGGCCGCGTGCACGCAGCAGTAGTCGAACTCGATCCCCTGGCCGATGCGGTTGGGCCCAGAGCCGAGGATGACCACCGACGGGCGGTCGCCGCGGCGCACCTCGTGGTTGGCCTGGCGCTCCCAGCCCGAGTAGTAGTACGGCGTGGCGGCCTCGAACTCGGCGGCGCAGGTGTCGACAGCCTTGAACGAGCGCACGAGGCCGGCCTCCGGGTTCTCGCCGCGCGCGAGCGCCGCCATCTCGGCCACGAACCAGGGGTCGATCTGGGTGCGCTTGCAGACCTCCCGCTCTGACTCGCCGCGCGCGATCGCCTCGAACAGCAGCTCGTAGCGGTCGTGTGCCGGCGTCTCGAGCCGGGTCAGGATCTCGGCCGTGTCGTCGGGCGGCTTCGGGATCACGTCGAGCTCGCGCGAGCGCATGGCCTTCCAGAACGCCTGCTTGAAGGTGCGGCCGATGGCCATCGCCTCGCCGACCGAGCGCATCGACGTGGTCAGGTGCGGCTCGGCGCCGGGGAACTTCTCGAACGCGAAGCGCGGCCACTTGACCACCACGTAGTCGATCGCCGGCTCGAAGCTGGCCGGCGTGGCCTGCGTGATGTCGTTGGTGATCTCATCGAGCGCATATCCGACCGCCAGCCGCGCGGCGATCTTCGCGATCGGGAATCCGGTGGCCTTCGAGGCGAGCGCCGATGAGCGCGACACGCGCGGGTTCATCTCGATGACCACGATCTCGTCGGTCTGCGGGTTGACGGCGAACTGGATGTTCGAGCCGCCGGTCTCGACGCCGACCGCGCGGATGACCGTGATGGCCTGGTCGCGGAGCTTCTGGTACTGCTTGTCGGTGAGCGTCTGCTGCGGCGCGACGGTGACCGAGTCGCCCGTGTGGACGCCCATCGGGTCCACGTTCTCGATCGAGCAGACGATGACGACGTTGTCGTTGCGGTCGCGCATCAGCTCGAGCTCGAATTCGCCCCAGCCGATGACCGACTCCTCCACCAGCACCTGGTTGATCGGGCTCGCGGCCAGGCCCTCGCCGACGCGCTCGCGGTACTCGGACTCGTCGTAGGCCACGCCGCCGCCCAGGCCGCCCATCGTGAAGCCCGGCCGGACGATGGCGGGCAGGCCGATGTAGGGCAGCGCCTTCTCGGCCTCGGCGATCGACTCGACCGCCGCTGCCTTCGGCACCCGCAGGCCGGCCTTCTCCATCGTGGCCTTGAAGAGGTCGCGATCCTCGGCGCGGCGGATGACGTCGTAGTTGGCGCCGAGCAGCTCGACCCCGTTGCGCTCGAGCACGCCGCGCTCGGTCAGCTGGCGGGCCAGGTTCAGCGCCGTGCCGCCGCCGAGCGTCGGCAGCAGCGCGTCGGGGCGCTCGCGCTCGATCACCTTCGACACCGGCCCGGGCAAGAGCGGCTCGATGTAGGTGCGCGTCGCGAACTCGGGGTCGGTCATGATCGTGGCCGGGTTCGAGTTGACGAGGACGACCTCGTAGCCCTCCTCCAGCAGCACCTTGCACGCCTGCACGCCCGAGTAGTCGAACTCGGCCGCTTGGCCGATCACGATCGGCCCGGAGCCCAGCACCAGGATCTTGTGGATGTCGTCGCGGCGCGGCATCAGGCGGCGATCAGGTCGAGGAAACGATCAAAGAGGTACACCGCGTCGTGGGGGCCTGGCCCCGCCTCGGGGTGGTACTGCGCGGTCGCGCCCGGCACGTCCTTCAAGACCAGTCCCTCCACCGTTCGGTCGTACAGGTTCACGTGGCTCAGCTCAGCGGCGCCGAAGTCGGTGTCCCAGCGCACCGGCTCGTCGGTCTCGATGCGCGACTCGCCGTTCGGGCCGACCACCGCGAAGCCGTGGTTCTGCGAGGTGATGTCGATGCGGCCCGTGGCCAGGTCCTTCACCGGATGGTTGGCCCCGCGGTGGCCGAACGGCAGCTTGAAGGTGTCGAGCCCGACGGCGCGGCAGAGCAGCTGGTGACCAAGGCAGATGCCGAACACCGGGACCTTCCCGACAACGCCGCGCACGGCGTCGACCACGTAGTCGAGTGCCGCTGGATCCCCGGGGCCATTGGCCAGGAACACTGCATCGGGATCGCGCTCCAGAAGTTGCTCCGCTGTGACCGACGCCGGGTGCAGCTCCAGGCGCACGCCGCGCTCGCGCAGGTTCGCCACGATCGAGCTCTTGATGCCCGTGTCGATCGCGACCACGCGCGGGCCCGGGTTGTCGGGGTCGAGGATGACGGCCTCGCTCGGCGAGACCGTGCGCGCAAAGTCGGCGCCTGTCATGGACGGCTCGGCGTGCACGGCCTCGCGCGCGTCGCGCTCGGACTCGTCCGCCGAGAAGATGCCGCCGCGCATGGCGCCCTTGTCGCGGATGTGGCGCACGAGGGCGCGCGTGTCGACGCCCGTGATCGCGGGCACGCCGCAGTCCTCGAGCCAGTCGAGCCAGCCGCGCTCGGCCCCCGGCGCGTCCTCGCGGTTGACGGCCTCGCGCATGACGACGGCGCGCACGTGGATGCGGTCGGACTCCATCGCCGCCTCCGAAACGCCGTAGTTGCCCACGAGCGGATACGTGAAGACGATGATCTGGCCGGCGTAGCTCGGGTCGGTGACCGACTCCTGGTAGCCGGACATCGAGGTGTTGAAGACGACCTCGCCAAGCCCAGGCCGTACCCCAGATCCAAGGTCTGTCAGACCTTGGATCTGGGGTACCGCTCCGCAGAGGTGCCCGTCCAGGCGGAAGCCGTCCTCCAGCAGGATGAAGCCCGCCTCGCTCATCGCGCCACCCCTATCGCAAACGAGCGTTCCCGGTAGGCGACCGCGCCGTCGGCGACCGTCACGATCACGCGTCCCGTGAGCGTGCGGCCCGCGAACGCGTTGTTGATCGAGCGGCTCTCGTAGCCCGGGTCGCCCACCTCCCAGGTCGCGCTCAGGTCGGCCAGGCAGATGTTCGCCGGCGCGCCCTTCGTGATCGACGGAACCAGCAGGCCGAAGGGCTCGAGCCCCGCGGTCATCCGCTCGATCAGCGTCGCCAGCGGCAGGTGGCCGGGCAGCACGAGCTCGGTCACCAGCGCGGCGAAGGCGGTCTCGAGCCCGGTCACGCCCATCGGCGCGGTCTCGAAGACCTCCTCCTTCTCCTCGCGCGCGTGCGGCGCGTGGTCGGTGGCGACGCAGTCGATCACGCCCGAGCGCAGCCCCTCGATGAGCGCGCGGCGATCGTCGTCCGAGCGCAGCGGCGGGTTCATCTTGAAGCTCGTGTCGAGCGTGCGGACCGCCTCGTCGGTCAGCGACAGGTGGTGCGGCGAGGCCTCGCAGCTGACGAGCACTCCCTGCGCCTTGGCGGCCTCGACCGCTTCGACCGACTCGCGTGCCGACAGGTGCTGGATGTGGATGCGCCCGCCCTCGTAGCGCGCGAGCGCGCAGTCGCGCTGGACCATCGTCGACTCGGACACCGACGGGATGCCGGCCAGCCCGAGCGCGGCCGAGACCACGCCCTCGTGCATCACGCCCTTGCGCGACAGCGCCGGCTCCTCCTCGTGCAGCGCCAGCACCCGCCCGGCCAGCCGCTGGTACTGGAGCGCCTGGCGCATGACGCCGGCCGAGCGCACCGGCAGGCCGTCGTCGGTGAACGCCGCGGCGCCCGCCTCGGCCAGCTCCCACATCTCGGTCAGGTCCTCGCCGGCCTGGCCGCGCGTGATGGCTGCCGTGAAGCCGACCGGCACGCGCCCCTCGGCGCGGGCGCGGTCCTGGAGCGAACGCAGCACCGAGGCGTCGTCGACGACGGGATCGGTGTTGGGCATCGCGATGATCGCGCAGAACCCGCCCGCGGCCGCCGCGCGGGTGCCGGAGTCGATGTCCTCCTCGTCCTCGCGGCCCGGCGTGCGCAGGTGCACGTGCGGGTCGACGAAGGCGGGGAACGCGTGCAGGCCCTCGGCCTCGATCAGCTCGGCGTCGCCCGGTGTCTCGAGCGACCCGGGCGCGCCGATCTCGGCGATCTCGCCGCCGCGAATCAGCAGGTCGAAGTTGCCGTCGAGCCCGGCACGGGGATCGAGCACCTTCGCGCCGCGGATGAGCGCGTTCGCGGGCTTGGCCGGCGCGCGGTCGAGCCGCGGCGGGCGCACGCTCGCCTCGGGAACCGAGTTCATGCCGCACCCCCGATCGGAGCGGGCGCTGGGGACTCTGGCATCGCGTCGGTGACCGGTTCGTTCGAGCCGGAGAGCACCTCGAACAGAACCGCCATGCGGACCACCACTCCCGACTCGACCTGCTGCGTGATCAGCGCCTGCGGCGAGTCGATCGCCTCCGCGCTCAGCTCGACGCCGCGGTTGACGGGGCCGGGGTGCATCAGGAGCTGGTGCGGCCGCAGCCTGCGCCCGTCGATCTGGAAGCAGGCCGCGTACTCGCGCAGCGACGGCACGAAGGCCCCCTCCATGCGCTCGCGCTGCATTCGCAGGGCGTAGATGACGTCGGCGTGCTCGATGCCGTCGAGCGAGTAGCTGACGTCGCAGCCGAGCTGCTCGATCCCGCGCGGGATGAGCGTCGGCGGCCCGCAGACGGTGACCTGGCAGCCCATCTTCGTGAAGGCGAGGATGTTCGAGCGCGCCACTCGCGAGTGCAGGACGTCGCCGACGATCCAGAGCTTCACGCCCTCGAGCCCGCCGATCCGGCGGCGCAGCGTGTAGAGGTCGAGCAGCGCCTGGGTCGGGTGCTCGTGCTTGCCGTCGCCCGCGTTGACCACCGACGCCGGCGTCCAGCGCGCGATCAGCTGCGCTGCGCCTGCGTGCGGCGAGCGGATGACGATTGCGCTCGGGTCGTAGGCCGAGAGCGTCTGGACGGTGTCCTTCAGCGACTCGCCCTTCTCCACCGAGGAGCCGCTCGACTTGACGTTGATCACGTCGGCCGAGAGCCGCTTGGCGGCCAGCTCGAAGCTCGAGCTGGTGCGCGTCGAGGCCTCGTAGAAGAGGTTGATCACCGTCCGCCCGCGGAGAGCGGGGACCTTCTTGATCGGCCGCCCCGAGACCTCGGCGAACGACTCGGCCCGTGCCAGCAGCCGCTCGATGTCCTCGCGCGAGATGTCCTCGATCGTGAGCAGGTGCTTCATGCCGCCACCTCCTCGAGCTCGCCGATGGCGACCTCGTCGATGCCGTCGATCTCCTCCACGCGCACGTTCACGCGCTCGCCGCGCGCGGTCGGCAGGTTCTTGCCGACGTAATCGGGCCTGATCGGCAGCTCGCGGTGGCCGCGGTCGGCCAGGACCGCCAGCTGGACGCGCTCGGGGCGCCCGTAGTCGAAGAGGGCGTCGATCGCCGCGCGCACCGTGCGGCCGGTGTAGAGCACGTCGTCGACCAGGATCAGCGTGACCCCGTCGATCGGGAAGTCGATCTTCGAGGCGTGGACGACCGGCTGCCGCGCGGGGTCGCGCATGGCGACGTCGTCGCGGTAGAAGCTGATGTCGAGCTCACCGAGCGGGATGTCCTGCCCCACGAGCTCCGAGACCTCGGCCACGAGCCGCCGTGCCAGCACGGCGCCGCGCCTGTGGATGCCGACAATCGCGATGTCACGCCCCTCCGTCTGTTCGACGATCTGGTGGGCGATGCGCACGATCGTGCGCGCGATATCGGGGCCGTCCAGGACGACCTTGCTGTTCATGACGCTCCTTCCCGGCCTCTCCGGACCGCGGTTAAAGGGGCAGTTGTTCGCTCGAGCGTAGCGCGTCCCGATGATGGATCGGCGGCCCGCGCTCGGGCAGGGGAATCTCGACCGAATCGAAGTCGCGCGGCACGATCGCGTTCTCGAACGCGCTGCGCGCCTCGTCGCGCAGCTGGCCTCCGGAATAGCGCGGCGACACGTGCGTCAGCGCCAGCATCTTCACCTCGGCCTCGGCGGCCAGGCGCGCGGCGGCGAGCGCGGTCGAGTGCTTCGTCTCGCGGGCGCGATCGGTGTCCTCCTCGAGGAAGGTGGCCTCGTGCACCAGCAGGTCGGCGCCGTGAGCCACGGCCACGGTCAGATCGCAAGGCGCGGTGTCACCCGACAGGACGACCTTGCGCCCCGGCCGCGCCGGCCCGACCACCTGAGACGGCTCGACGCCGTCGACGGCCTCGCCGCGCTGGAGCTTGCCGAAGTTGGGCCCGAACTCCACCCCGAGGGCGCGCGCCTTGGCGTCGTCGAAACGCCCCGGGCGCTCCTGTTCCACGATCGCGTAGCCGTAGGCGCGCACGCGGTGCTCGACCGCGAACGGCGCGATCAGGTAGCCCTCACGCTGGAGCTCCTGACCCGGCTCCAGCTCGACCAGCTCGAGCGGGTAGGTGCTCCTGCCGATCACTGAGTCGAGCGAGCGGAACAGCGCCTTCAGGCCGGGCGGCCCGTGCACCGTCAGCGGCCGCTCGCGGCCGCGCAGGCTGAAGGTCTTCAGCATCCCCGGCAGCCCGAGCCAGTGGTCGGCGTGGAAGTGGGTGATGAAGACGTCCTCGAGCTCGATCAGGCCGATCGAGCGCAGCAGCTGGCGCTGCGTGCCCTCCCCGCAGTCGAACAGCAGCCGGTCGCCGCCGCGGCGGACGATCGTGGCGGGCAGCCCGCGGCGCGCGCTCGGCGCCGATCCCGCGGTCCCGATGAAGAGGACGTCGAGGTCCATCAGTCAAGGGTGACGATCTTGAAGCGCGCGCGTCCACCCGTCACCTCCGCCAGGCCCATCGTGAAGCGCGGCTGACGGCGCTTGTCGGTCGGCGAGCCGGGGTTGAAGATCTGGAAGTCACCGCGCTCCTCGTGCAGCGGGATGTGCGAATGGCCGAACACCACGGCGTCCGCATCGGGGAAGCGGGCGCGCATGCGCTGGAGGCGACCGGAGGCCGGACCCGCGTCGTGCACGATTGCGATGCGCGCGCCATCGGCGTCAACGAGCCTTGCCTCGGGCAGCCTCTGTCTCAGCTCGGCGCTGTCGACATTCCCATGCACGGCGGCGACCGGAGGGCCGAGCGCCTCGAGCTCGTCCAGCACCTCGGGCTGCGTGAAGTCACCCGCGTGCAGGATCAGCTCCGAAGCGCGCAGCGACTCGACGCAGGCGTCCGGGATGCGCCTGGTTCCGCGTGGGAGATGGGTGTCCGAGATGACCGCCACGAGCACGATTGGCCAGCGTAAAGGCGGTCTGCGGGGTTGGCGTAGCGGCCGTTCATCGCTTCAATGGCCGCGGTCACGCAACGTCCCCGATATCGCGAGGCGCTTGCACCACTTCGGGTGGCGGGCTTCAGGCTGCTCGCGGCCGGCTACTCGATCAACGAACTGGGCAACTGGCTCGGTGACATCGCCCTCGCCGTGCTCGTCTACGACAAGACGGGCAGCCCGATGGCGACCGCGCTGCTGTTCGTCGGGACGCGCTTCGTGCCCGCGCTCGTCTCCCCCGCGCTGGTCGCGCGCACTGACGCCCTGCACCCGCGCGCGTCGCTTGCGCTGCTCTACGGCGCGGACGCCGTCGTCTTCGCGCTGCTCGCCCTGCTCGCGGCGCCGCACTTCACGCTGGCATTCGTGGTCGCGCTCGGAGCGGTCGACGGCACGCTCGCGCTCGCGGCTCGCGCGTTGACGCGAGCCACGTCGGCGCGGCTGCTCGAGCCGACCGGGCTGCTGCGGCGCGGCAACGCGCTCTTCAACCTCGGCTTCACGGCGGCCGGCGCGCTCGGCCCGGCGATCGCCGGAGTGGTGGTCTCCCAGGCGGGTGTGTCGACCGCGCTGTGGGCCGACGCCGCATCGTTTGCGCTGGTCGCGCTGATGCTCTCCGCGGCGCGCTCGCTGCAGGCCGGCGAACGCGGCGACGGCACCTGGCGCCGGCGCCTCGGGGATGCCTTCGCATACGTGCGCGAGCGGCGGCTGCTGGCCGGGCTGCTGGCCTCGCAGGCGCTCGCGTCGCTGTTCTTCTACGCGGTGGTGCCGATCGAGGTCATCTACGCGAAGAAGACACTCGACGCCGGCGACTCCGGCTACGGCTGGCTGCTGGCGGCCTGGGGCGCGGGCATGATCGCCGGCGGCTTCCTGTTCGCGGCGGCGCAGCGCGTGCGGATCGACGCGGTCCTCGCGGCCGGGACGCTCGCGATCGGCGCCGCCTACCTGGGACTCTCGGCAGCGCCGACGCTCGGAGCCGCATGCGCGATTTCGGTGGTCGGCGGGCTCGGTAACGGCGTCCAGTGGATCTCGGTGGTCCACGCAACACAGGAGCTGACTTCGCAGGCGATGCAGGCACGCGTGCTGGGCCTGCTCGAAGCGATCGGCGCGGCGTTGCCGGTGGTCGGCTTCTTCGCCGGAGGAGCGATCACCGCGGCGGCCTCCCCGCGAACTGCCTACACCGCCGCGGGCATCGGCGTCATCGCGGTGCTGCTGCTCGCGGTGCTGCGGCTGAGGCGCGCAGAGTGGCCAAGACGCGACGCGCTGGCGGTCGCGCCCGAGGAGCCCGCGGCCGCCGTGGGGCACGGCCCCGGGGCTTGAGAAGAACGCCCTAGGGGTTCTCGGGCGGCGGGCCCGTCAGCAGCGGCAGGTCCGTCACGGATGCGTACTCGTTCACGCGCCGGTCGAGCGCCAGCTCGGTCTCGAAGTCCGCGTCCTCGCCGTGGCGGTAGGCCACGTCCTTCGACGCGAGGATCTCGATGAAGGTCTCCACCAGCCCGCCGTCCAGCTGCGTCCCGCTCACCCGGCGGAGCTCGGCGATCGCGGTCTGCGACGTGACGGGCTTGCGGTAGGAGTCGCGCGATGTCATCACGTCGTAGGTGTCCGCGACCGACAGGATCCGCGCGATCACGGGGATCTGGTCGCCGGGCATCCCGTTCGGGTAGCCCGTGCCGTCGATGCGCTCGTGGTGTGCAAGCACGATGTTCGCGACCGGGCCGTAGCCCTCGATCTGCGCGAGCACCTGCGCCCCGTGGAAGGGGTGCATCTTGACGATCTCGTACTCCTCCTCCGTCAGGCGCTCGCTGCCCTTGAGGATCGAGTCCGGGAAGACGAACTTGCCGATGTCGTGCAGCAGGCCGGCCGTGTGCGCGAGCTCCTGCTCGGCCTCGCTCAGACCAGCCGCCTTCGCCATCTCACGGGCGTAGCGGGCGACCGCGGCGGAGTGGCGCGCGGTCATGCGGTCACGCAGGTCGAGCGTGCGCAGCATCGCGCTGAGCAGTCCCACCTGAAGTGACGCGAGCTGCTCGGTCCGGCGCTGGAGATCCTCGGCGCGCTCCTCGCTCGTGAGCAGTGCCGCGAGCAGGTGCTGGAACGCCAGCAGCAGCACCCCGAACAGCGCGAGCGCGCCTGCTCCCCAGTTCAGCGTCACCTCCGAGACGCCCACCGCCATCAGAGCCGCGACCAGGTCGCTCGTCAGGAGCGGGATCAGCGCGCGCTTCGCTGTTGCGAGCACGCGCGAGCCGTCCATGTGGCGCGTGTAGAGCGCCGCCATCATGAAGTTGACGCCGAGCGCGACCACGAACGTGCCGAACACCAGGATCGGGAACGCGGTGTCGCCCGGCTGGAGCCCCTGCTGGTCGCGGATGAAGTCGAAGAGCTGGCCGCACGCGAGCGGGAAGGCTGCGTAAGAGGCGAGGTTGGCCAGCAGGTAGTGCGGCTTCTCGCGCCACTTGAGCCAGCCCGCGAAGATCGTCAGGACGCCGACGACCGAGGCCGGTGCGCCGCCCAGCAGCACCATCGCGACGACGATCGCGAGAAAGCTGCCTGACACCTTGAGCTTGGCCGAGCGGATGCTCGCCGCCATGAGGTCGCTCGCGATCGCCAGGCCCAGGAGCAGCGCCAGCTCGAGCAGGTCCCAGTTCGAGTCCGGAGAAGTAAGTACGTCGAGAACCGCCGCGCACGCAAGGATCGCGGCGTTGATCGCAATGACGGTTCGTGTCGGACGTCGCATTTGAGAGGTTCCCGCAGTACCTAGATCGGAGAAGTCCCCGCAAAGCTTGAACGACGAAACGCGAAGGGGGCGAGCCAGGCCGCCCGCCCCCTTCGCGTATCTGCTGATTACTTCTTGAAGTGATTAGCCGACGCGGTAACCCATTTCGCTGCCTCCTCTCGCTGATCCGAATCCAGTGCCGATAAATCCAATATCGGTTCCGATAGCGAAACCTTTAGCGATTTAGATATCGGCTTCTGAACTCGTCCGTATCGCCCTGCAAGATGGCGTGCGACGAGATGGCAATGCGGATGACAACGGTGCGGCTCTCGGAACCGCTCTACAGAGAGCTTCAGCGCATGTCAGAGCTGGCCGGAGTGAGCATCGCGCAGTGGTTACGGGAGGCCGCGATCGCCCAGCTCAACTTCGAGAAGGGCGTCGAATGGGGCCGCCAACAGGCGCTATCGGATCCGAACACCGAGGATCCGCCGGGATAATGGGAAACGCGCAGTTATGTAGCTGCGCGCGGAGGTTCTGCCCTACGCGAGACCTTCTGCCTCGTACTCGCGCAGGAAGCCCTCGAACAGCCGCTTGTGGCCTTCCTCGTCGTGCAAGATTTCGATCACCATGTCCTGTGTCACCCAATCGACACCGTCACAGGTCTCGATGATTCCGTTGTAGTGCTCGATGGCGCCGGTCTCGGCCTCGATCACTCCGCGGATGATGTGGACGATGTCCGTCTGCTGCTCCGGCGGCTGGAGGTAGCTCTGCTCGGCGGTGAAGGCGAGCGAGCCGGGGACGACGCCGTAGAGCTCCTTGATCCGGTTCGCGAACTGCTGCGCGTGACCGAGCTCTTCCTGGACGTCCTTCTGGAGCGACGAGATGATCTCCTGTGCGCGCACGCCGTCGGGGTTGACCGAGTTCGCGATGTAGCTCATCACCGTCTCGATCTCCATCCAGTAGGCCTTGGTCAGGAGTCCGAGGATCTCCTCACGCTTGGCGGTGTTCTCGTCGGAGAGGATGCCGGTGCCGGCGGTTCGTGTAGCCATGTCTCGACGCTACCCGACGCCTCTAGACTCGATGCCTCTCGCGCCCGTAGCTCAGTGGATAGAGCGCTGCCCTCCGGAGGCAGAGGCCGTTGGTTCGAATCCAACCGGGCGTGCTTGCCGCGCGCGCCCCGGCGGCCCGCCATAAGCTCGGCGCATGCGGGCACGAGCGGCGGTCATCGCAGCTGCGCTTTGCGCCTGGCTCATGGCTGCGCCGGCGGCTGACCCGCACCCTGGGCACGGCGCGATCTGGGTCATCGTCGGGCAGCTGAAGTACTCGCCCCAGACGACCAACATCACGATCGGCGACTCGATCCTGTTCAGCTGGAGCGGGCCGGACACCAACCACTCGGTCACGGCCGATCCCGGCCAGACGATGGACTTCGACTCGGACCCGGGCAAGGATCCGGCGCAGATCTCACACCCGCTGAACGACGGCTACGGCGTCAGCTTCACCGAGGTCGGCACCTACACCTACCACTGCAAGGTCCACTCGTTCATGAAGGGCACGATCAACGTGATGCCGCTCCCGTCCGGATCGAGCTCGCCGCAGCAGGCCGCTCCGAAGCTGTCGAAGCTGAGCGCGAAGCCGCGCAGCTTCTGCACCCGCTGCGCGAAGCCGGGCACCACCGTCACCTACACCGTCAGCTCGGCGGCCAGCATGCGTGCCCAGCTGCGTCGCAACGGCCGCACCGTCAAGGAGATCGACTTCAGCGCCCTGCCCGGGCGCCACTCGCAGCGGCTGAAGTTCAAGCGGATGAAGCGCGGTCGCTACGTCCTGCGCCTGGTCGCGATCGACGACGTCAGCGGCAAGGCCTCGAAGGCGGCGAGCCTGGCTGTGCGGGTGAGCGGGTGAGGATCCTTCGCTTTTCCTTAACTCCGAAGTTCTAGATTCAGGGCACCCATGGCAACGAAAGCTGAGAAGAAGGCGGCCGCGCGCGAGGCGCGGATCGAGCGCGAGCGAGCTGCCGCGGAAGCGGCGCGACGGCGAACGCGCCTGATCCAGGTCGCCACCGGGATCGTCGTGGTGATCGTGCTCGTGGCGGTGGTGATCGCCGTCACCTCTGGAGGCGGGAGCAACTCGCCCGCGACCTCGGCCAAGGCGAGCTCGTCGGTGACGAAGCTGCTCGCGGGCATCCCGCAGAACGGCAGCACGCTCGGCCAGGCCTCGGCGCCCGTCACGGTCACGCTCTACGAGGACCTCGAGTGCCCTGTCTGCCGGGCCTTCACGCTCGACACGGAGAGCAAGCTGATCGCAAACGACGTGCGCCCCGGGACCGCGAAGCTCGTCTTCCGCTCGCTCCAGACGGCCACCGGTGACTCCCAGACGTTCCAGTTCCAGCAGCAGGCGGCGGTGGCTGCCGGGCTTCAGAACAAGCTCTGGCACTTCGTCGAGCTCTTCTACCACCAGCAGGGCGCCGAGGGCACGCCGTATGTCACCGAGAGCTACATCGACAAGCTGGCGCGCCAGGTCCCGGCCCTCAACTACAACGCATGGCTCAGCGCGCGCAAGGGCGCGCGGGTCGCGGCGCCGGTCGCAAGCGACATCGCGCTGGCTCAGACGAAGCACTACTCCTCCACGCCGACCATCGTCGTCTCGGGCCCCAAGGGCGAACAGCAGGCGGTTGCGGGCGCCGCGAGCTACAGCTCCGTCAAGCAGCTGATCACCAAGGCTGGAGGGTGATCCCGGCGCCGGCGGGCGCCGACTCCGTTGTCGAGCGCCTGCGCGCCGCGGGCTGCGTCTTCGCCGAGGACGAGGCCGCGCTGCTCGCGGGCGACGAGCAGCTGATCGCGCGCAGGATCGCCGGCGAGCGTCTCGAGCACGTGCTGGGGTGGGTCGAGTTCTGCGGGCTGCGGCTGGAGCTCGACGCGGGTGTCTTCATCCCGCGGCCCCAGACCGAGGAGCTCGCGCTCGCGGCCAGCACGCTGCGACCCGCCGTTGCGATGGACCTGTTCAGCGGCTGCGGCGCGGTCGCCTGTGTCGTGAAGCAGCACAACCCGGACGCGCGCGTCGTGGCCGGCGAGCTCGAGCCGGCCGCACTCGCCTGCGCGCGGCGCAACTGCGAGCGCTTTGGCGTCGAGCTGTTCCCCTCGGACGTCGATGCCGGGATGCCGGCCGAGCTCGAAGGAGCGGTCGACGTGATCACGGCAAACGTCCCCTACGTCCCGAGCGCCGAGCTGGCTTACGTCCCACATGACGGCGAGCCGGCGGCTGCGCTCGACGGCGGGCCGGACGGCGAGCGCTGGGTGCGGCGCGTCGCCGCGATCGCGCCACGCTGGCTGGCGCCCGGCGGCGTCCTGCTGGTCGAGGGGCCCGAGGGCGAGCGCGTGCGCGTGCTCGCGACCGGGTAGGGCCTTCTACATGTCCCAGGTACCCACCATCAAGCTCAACGACGGCAACGAGATCCCCCAGCTCGGCTTCGGCGTCTTCCAGATTGATCCCAGCGGGACCGCAGAGGCCGTGGAGCGCGCGCTCGCGATCGGCTACCGCCACATCGACACCGCCGAGATGTACCAGAACGAGCGCGGCGTCGGCGATGGCATCCGCAGCGCCGGCCTCGACCGCGATGAGGTTTGGATCACGAGCAAGCTGAACAACGGCGCCCACGAGCCCGACGCCGCGCGCCAGGCGTTCGACCAGACGCTCTCGGAGCTTGGCTTCGACCACGTCGACCTGTTCCTGATCCACTGGCCGCTGCCGACGCTCTACGACGGCGACTTCGTCTCCACCTGGAAGACCCTCGAGGAGTTCAAGGCCGACGGCCGCGCGCGCTCGATCGGCGTCTCGAACTTCCTGCCCGAGCACCTCGAGCGCCTGCTCGCCGAAACCGATGTCGTGCCCGCGGTCAACCAGATCGAGGTGCATCCGTACTTCACCAACCGCGAGTCGCGCGACGCGAACCGCTCGCACGGAATCGCCAGCGAGCACTACTCGCCACTGGCCCAGGGGGATCTGCTCGAGGACGACACGCTGAAGCAGATCGCGTCCGACACGGGCAAGACCGTCGGCCAGGTGGTGCTGCGCTGGCACATCCAGCGCGACGGGATCATCTTCCCCAAGTCCACGACGCCCGAGCGCATCCAGGAGAACTTCGAGCTCTTCGACTTCGAGCTCTCAGACGAGCAGCTGGCGCAGATCGACGCGCTCGACAAGGGCGAGGACGGCCGCACCGGAGCCGACCCGAAGACGTTCGACCTGGTCCCGAGCTGACCCGCAACTTCGCCGGAGGGTCGTGTTACGAGTCCCGTGGACCGGGTGGGGAAAGCGGTTGTCTGCGGCCTCGTGCTGCTCGCGTGCCTGAGCGGCGCGATGGCGGCGCGCGCTCAGAGCGCGCGCGTGCTCGTGCTCTCGGGCGGCCGCATCCACGCCCAGACCGAGCAGTTCGCCGGGCCAACCGAGCTTCCCGGCCGCACCCCCGCTCCACGCCGGCGCGCCCTCGCTGCGGCTGCGGCGGCGAAGAAAGCTCCGCGCGGGCGGGCCACCCGCAGCGCGCTCGACACGCTGCTGGCCGCGGGCCAGATCGACCAGGCCACACGCGACTCGCGCCAGGCTGTGCTCCGCAGCGTGCTGCGCACCTACAGCGCCCTCAGCGGCAAGCGCAAGGCCGAGCTCGGCGCCGTGATCGACAACGCCGATGCGATCGCCGCTGCGGGCAACCTCATTCCGTCGCGGCTGAACGCGGTGTTCGCGACGCTCCAGGCGAACGCGACCTGGTGGCGCAGCGGATCGCTGCTCGCCAACGGTCAGCGTGGGTGGCACGCCGCTGATCTGGCAGTACTACCGCGGCCAGGGCGTCGAGCTCCAGATGCTCGCCAACTTCGGCAAGGCGAATGCACTCTGGGCGGGCAAGAAGAAGACGGCTCTGCGCCAGCTCCTCGACGCCCTGCTGCCGCTGGCGGCCGACCGCGGCGGCTGGCCGGCGTGGGAGTACTACTTCCAGTTCGGCGGTGGGCTCCCGCCGTGGACCAGTTCGATCTCTCAGGGCACGGCGGTGCAGGTGTTCGCCCGCGCGAGTCAGCTGCTGGCCGACCCATCGCTCGTGGGAACGGGCGACGCAGCCCTCGGCGCGTTCGAGCAGCCCGCGCCGAACGGGGTTCGCGTGGACACGCCCGCCGGCCCGTTCTACGCGATCTACAGCTTCGCCCCGGATGAGCGCGTGATCAATGCCGATCTCCAGGCGCTCGTCGGCCTGTTCGACTTCGCGCAGATCACGGGCGACACGCGCGCGAGTGGGCTGTTCCAGCAGGGCGACGCGACCGCGCAGTCGGTGCTCCCGAGCTACGACACGGGCAAGTGGTCGATGTACGACCAGAGCCACGAGTCGGACCTGAGCTACCACAACCTCGTCACGGGTTTCCTGAAGAACCTCTGCACGAGGACCGCGACGCCCGTCTACTGCCAGACCGCCGCGAACTTCAAGGCCGACCTGACGAGCACGCCGGCGGTCACCGTCCAGTCCCAGCGGATCCGCACGGGCGCCACGGCGAAGCTCCGCTTCGCGCTCGACAAGATCAGCCGCGTCGGAGTGGTTGTCTCGGGGCCGTCGGGAGCCACCGTCTACTCGACCAGCGCGGTCGTGGGCCGCGGCAGTCACTACTACTCGTGGTCGCGCCCGGCGGCGCCGGGCGTCTACCGGATGACGGCGCGCGCGACCGATCTGGCGGGCAACGCATCGCTGCAGGTGACCACCACCGTTCGCATCCTCGCGGCCCGCAGGCGCTAAATACACCTGGGTGGACGTCGTCTGGCATGGCCTGAGGGACTCGTTCCTCATGGCCTGGGAGGTGTGGTGGGCGCTCGTACTCGGGTTCCTGTTCTCGGCGATCGTGCAGGCCTGGGTCCCGCGCGAGCGCATCCAGAGCGCCCTCTCGGGCTCCGGCGCGCGACCGGTCGCCCTTGCGACGGGGCTCGGTGCGGCGTCGTCGTCGTGCTCCTACGCGGCCGTCGCGATCGCGAAGTCGCTGTTCCAGAAGGGCGCATCGGCGGCCTCGGCGCTGGCGTTCCAGTTCGCCTCCACCAATCTGGTCTGGGAGCTCGGGCTCGTCCTCTGGGTGTTGATTGGCTGGCAGTTCACGGTCGCCGAGTACCTCGGCGGGATCGTGATGATCGTCCTGATGGCCGCCAGCCTGCGGCTGTTCGTCCCGGCCAGGATCGAAGAGGAGGCGCGCCGGAACGCACAGGCCGCCGATGCCGGCCATCACCACCACGGCTCCGGCGGGACGCGTTCGTGGCTCGACGTGGCGCACAACTTCCGCGGCGACTGGCAGATGCTGTGGAAGGAGATCGCGGGGGGCTTCCTGCTGGCCGGCTTCATCGCGCAGCTGGGCGACGGCGCGTTCGAGGGACTGTTCGCGGAGCACGCGCCCGCGGGCCTCACGACGATCGAGAACGTGATCGCCGGTCCGTTGATTGCGGTGCTCTCTTTCGTCTGCTCGGTGGGCAACGTGCCGCTCGCAGCCGTGCTGTGGTCGGGCGGCATCTCGTTCGGCGGGGTGCTCGCGTTCCTGTTCGCCGACCTGATCGTGCTGCCGATCCTGGCGATCTACCGCAAGTACTACGGCACGGCGTTCGCGCTCCGAATCACCGCGTTGATGCTGGTGGCGATGATCCTGGCGGCGCTCGCCGTGGACGGCATCTTCAGCCTGGCCGGCCTGATTCCCAGCGGAGCGAGGCCAAGCCGCAGCGACATCTTCGGCTCGGTGCGCGTGGACTACAAGCTCGTGCTGAACGCGGTCGGGGTGGTGGCGTTCGCGGTGCTGATCGGGGCGAGTGCGAGGCGCCCGATGGCGCACGCGCATCACCATTAGGCGTTCGGGCGGCGGCAGCTCTGCCGCCCGCCCCGCTCTGCCGCCGGCCAACCCCGGCCGCGGTGCGCAAACTGCCTCGGCCAAGGGGTGTCTGGAGTGGCGCTTGCGCTCGTCGCGCCGGCCGCTTCGTCCCGCGAAGGCGCTCGCTTCGTTCAATAGTTTCCGCTATGCGGGAGCAATTGAACGTTGCTCCCCTCGATCGCGCCGCAACCGTCAATAACTGTCGCTATGCGCACACCAATTGACGGTTGCTTCCCCCAGCGAGACCAAGAGCGGCTTCGCGAGCGAGCACCGATCCCTCTTAGTTGCCCAACGGAGGGTCGGTGCTCGCGAACCACGCCGCCCGAGCCCTGACACGTGGGCGGAGAGCGCCGCGCGGTCCGAGCCCGCCTCAGGCGTCGTCGCCGGTGGCCAGATAGGCCCCGCCTGCTGCCAGCGCGCCTCCTGCCAGCACCGCTACGAACACTCGTCCCGACAGCGGCAGATCTTCGCCGGTCAGCGTCGCGCCGAGGTCCACCACGTCCGAGAACACCCCGGCGAACACCCAGTCCTTCGCGTCGCCCGAACCCAGTGCTGCGAGGGTCCCGGCGCCCAGCACGAGATCGCGGGCTCCGAACGCCTGCGTGACCGCCTGCGTTCCGCCTTTCGAAGCTGCCCGCTCGCCGATCCATCCGCGTACGGCGTCCTCGGGCCTGACCAGCATCGCTGCCCCGAAAAGCATCCGCCCGACCGACACGATCTTGACCAGCGTCCGCGCGTTCATCAGTCGGCTGTGGAAGCTTCCGGGTTCTCGAGCTCGGGATCGCTCGAGCACCGGCGGTCGCTCTTCACCGGCGCGGGGACGCGCCTGCGATCGCGAAACGTGTCGACGACCTGGGGCTCCTGACCGCAAACCGGACAGGGCTCGATGCGCTCGCTGACAGGCACGAAGCTCTTACGCCCACAGCCTGGGCACTCCAGCTTGGCGAGAACGGGTAGGTCGTGACTCGAGCCCGGCACGCCCTCATTCCTAGCGGATGCCACGCCGTTGCGCCAGGCCGGGCGCCGCTAGGCGTCCGCGGCTACGTCGGTGACATCGACGTCGATGACGCTCGACATACGCCTGCGCCGGGCGGCGCTGCGGCCGAGAACCCACTCGGGATCGTGCAGGCGGCTGTCCTTGATGATCTCGGTCAGGGTCGAGTCGTAGGCCACGTCGTCGAGCTCCTGGGACACGATCAGGTCGAGCAGGGCGTCCGTGATGTCCGGGTCGAACTGGCTGCCCTTGTGCGACTCGAGCTCGTCGAGCGCCGAGCCGCTGCGCTTGCGGTCGTAGCGCGCGGCCGTCATCGCCTCGAGCGCCTCCACGACGGCGATCAGGCGGGACTCGAACGGAATCGCCTCGCCGGCGAGCCCGTCGGGATAGCCGGTTCCGTCGACGCGCTCGTGGTGATGGCGGATCCACTTGCCGATCAGTGGCATCCCGGCTCCGTCGACGAGTCGCTCGCCGATGACCGTGTGCTCGCGCATCATCTGCATGTCGTGCGCCGAGAAGTTGCCGTCCTTGTGGATGATGTTGTCCGGCACGCCGACGATCCCGACGTCGTGGAGGAACGCCGCGGCGATCAGGTTCTCCAGCCGCAGCTGGTCCTCTCCGCAGCCCATTCGCAGGCCGACGGCGATCGAGTAGCGGGCCACGCGATCCGAGTGGTGCCGCGTGAGCGGGTCACGCGCGTCCAGTGCCAGGCCAAGCGCCCGGACTACCTCATATTGGACTTCGGGATATTCGCTCACGTCCATGCAGCCTAGTCAACGGTCGTGCGATGCATCCCGCATCGCAAGAGCTTTATCGGCAGCCGTCTCCCCCACTTGAGTGACCCCTGGTTCCGTCCAGCGCGCTGCATACGCTCGCCCAACCATGCTCGGCATGCCAAGGGCGCCCAAGGCGCGGCCGCTGGAGCTCTGGGAATGCCCACACTGCGCCTGTCCCTACGTCCACCCGACGCAGTGGCACGCCCAGGCGGACGGTGGGATCGCCCTGCGACTGCGCTGCCCGGAGTGCCAGGCGGCCATGCAGGGCGTCTACCCCGCGGCCCGTGTGCGCGAGCTCGACCGCGAGCTTGCCTCCGGCCGCGCCCTGGTACGCGACGCCTACGAGCGCATCGTGCGCCGGCACATGTACCAGGAGCTCCAGGCGCTTCGCAACGGGCTCTCGCGCGACCTCATCGGCGCTGACGACTTCGAGCCTCGCGGTACCAGAGCCAGGTAGCCGCGAGCCCGTCGTCGAGCGTCCAGCGCGCCTGCCAGCCGAGCTCGGAGCCGATCGCGCTCGAGTCGAGGAACTGGCGGTCGATCTCCCCGTGCGGGGTGCCCTCGCCGCGAACGTCGGGCTCGACATCGGCTCCGGACAACGCGATCAGCTTCGCCACCAGCTCGCCCACCGACACCGGCGAGCCCATGCCCGCATTCCAGGCTCGGCCCCAGTGCCGGCGCTCGTCCAGCGAGTCGGCGACCGCGAGGTAGGCGTCGACGGCATCGTCGACATACAGATAGTCGCGCTCGGGCGAGCCGTCGGAGCGGATCACGGGCCGCTCCCCGTCGAGCAGCGCCGCGATCGTGTCGGGAACGATGCGACTGGGGTTCGGGTCGCCGCCCCCGTAGACGTTTGCGAGCCGGGTGACCGCCACCGGCATCTCGAAGGTGGCCGCGTAGCTGCGCGCGATCATGTCGGCGGCTGCCTTCGAGACGTCGTAGGGATAGAGCGGCTGCAGCGGGAAGTCCTCGCGATAGGGCAGTTGCTCGTGGCGGCCGTAGGCCTTGTCCGAGGATGCGACCACGATCCGCTCGACCGGCTCGCCCACCACGCCGATGCCGCGACAGGCCTCCAGCAGCGTGTAGGTGCCGCGGATGTTCGTCTCGAAGGTCGACAGCGGCGAGCGGTTGGCCGTGCCGACGATCGTCTGCGCGGCCAGGTGGAAGAGGGCACCGATCTCGTGCTCGTTCAGGGCTCGCACGAGCGCCTCGTAGTCGGTCAGCTCGGCGCGCACCTGGACACAGCGCTCGGAGATGCCGTCGGTGTGGAAGCGCGTTTCGGGCTCGAGATCGCGCAGCAGCGTGACCACGCGCGCGCCTTCGCCCAGCAGGCGCTCGGCCAGATAGGAGCCCACGAATCCCTGGGCGCCGGTCACCAGCACCGGCACGCCGCGCCAGCCGCTCAGGGCGCGGCCTCCACGAGCTGGCGCCACGGAGCGCGTCCGTCCTCCCACAGTTCGTTCAAGAGCAGCGTGTCCTTGTAGGTGTCCATGCAGTCCCAGAAGCCCGAGTGGCGGTAGGCGGCGAGCTCACCGTCGCTCGCGAGCGTCTTGAGCGGCCGGCGCTCCAGCACGTCGTCGGGCCCGATCGCCTCGAGCGCCTGCGGCTCCATCACGAAGAAGCCGCCGTTGACCCAGGAGTCGAGCGGCGGCTTCTCGGCGAAGCCGCTCACTCGGTCGTCGCTCAGGTGCGCAACGCCCCACGGGTTTCGCGGCCGCACGACCGTCATCGTCGCCGCAGCGCCCGCGCCCTCGTGGAACGCGAGCAGCTCGCCCAGGTCGATGTCGGCCACGCCGTCGGCGTAGGTCAGGCAGAAGGTCGAACCCTCCAGCAGCGGCGCCGCGCGCTGAACCCGGCCGCCGGTCGGCGTGTCCAGGCCGGTGTCGAGGCAGTTGACATCCCAGGCGGGCGGCAGCCCGGCCGTGAACGCTTCGATCGCGTCCGCGCCGTGGCCGCACAGCAGAACGAAGCGGGTGAGCCCATGCGCCGCGTAGATCGACATCACGTGCCAGAGGATCGGCCGCCCGCCGATCTCGACGAGCGGCTTGGGCACGGCCTCGCCGTAGCCCGTCATGCGGGTGCCCTTGCCGCCGCAGAGGATCGCCACCGGAATCACGGGCGCATTATGGGGTCACAGCACGAACGTCCCGGCCTCCACGCTCCCGCGGACCATCGCAACGATCTCCGCGCCGTCGAGCGCAACGTGGGCCGGCAGCGCCGCGAGCGTGCCGGCGTACGAGCCGTGCTGGCTGCGCTGGAGCACGAGATACGGCACCAGCGCGAGCGCTGCCAGCGGCGTGCGCCGGGCTGCCGCCAGCCCCAGCCCCGCGACCAGCAGCCGCTCGTGGGCGGGCTTCCAGAAGACGCGGTGGTGAAGCGCGCCGCGCAGCTGCGGGTGGCGCGCCAGGTTGCGCACCGCGAGCCGCCACTTCTGCGTCGAGCGGACCAGCTGCCAGGCGCCCGGCTGGTGCACCGCGTGCAAGTTGAGCGCGGCGGGCTCGTAGACCACGCGCGTGCCCGCCTCGACGGAGCGCCAGCCCAGGTCGGTGTCCTCGCCGGCGGCCTCCCAGAACGACTCGTCGAAGCCGCCCAGGCGTTCCAGGAGTGAACGCGGGTAGGCGATGTTGCAGGTCTGAAACCACGGTCCCGGGCCGCTCGCTGCCTGCGAGCGCGAGAACGCCGCAAGCAGATGCGACTCGCGCGGGTCGGGCTCGGTGCGGCCCTGGACGAGCGCGGCCGGGTCGCGCTCGTGCGCTGCGTGCAGCGCCGCAAGCCACCCCGGAGTCGCCACGACGTCGTCGTCGCAGAACACCACCAACTCGGCGCGCGCCGAACGCCAGCCGCGATTGCGCGCCACCGCCGGACCCGAGGGTCGCGGCAGATGGATGGCGCGGACGTGCACGCCGGCCTCGGCGGCGGCGACCGCTGCGAGCGTGTCGTCAGAAGAGGCGTTGTCGACCACGATCACCTCGAACGCGGGCGCGTCCTGCTCGGCCAGGCTCGCGAGCAGCGCCCGCAGCCGCTGCGCCCGGTTGCGCGTGGGCACCACGACCGATATGCGCGGGTCCCCCATCACCCCTGCTCGTCAAGCGTCTTCACAACGACGGCCGGAGCGCCCGCCAGCAGCACGCCGGCCGGGTGCCCGCCGCGCACCACTGCTCCGGCGGCCACCTGGGAGTTCGCGCCCACCGATGCGCCCATCGTGACGACCGCGTTCGCATAGAGCACCGCGTTCGGCCCGATCTTCGACGGGCGCCGTGGGCACGTCCTGAAGCGCCCAGTGCAGGTCGCTGCCATCGGTCTCGTGACCCGAGTCGACCAGGGTCACGCGCTCGGCCAGCACGGTGCGCTCCCGCACCAGCACGCGTTCGGTGGCGTGGAGCATGCACCCGTAGCTCACGAAGCAGCGATCCTCGATCGCGATCGCGCCGCCGCTCGTCTTCAGCACGCTGTTGTCGCGGACCTCGCAGCCGGCGCTGATGCGCACCTCGCCGCCGCGTAGATGGAAATGCGTGTTCGCTCCGATTCGCGTGCCGTCACCGATCTCGAGCGTCGACTCACAGCCGGGCTCCGCCTCGACGATCACCCCCGGTGCGAAGCGCACGCGGTTGCCGAGCCGGATCGTCAGCGCTCCCGCGCTGCCGGGCTCACCGACGCCGGCGAGGAGGAACGGCTGGCGGACGAAGACGACACCCTCGCCCAACTCCACGCGCAGCGTGATCCCGACCCAGCGCATGCGGCGGCGCCCGAGCAGCGTCCAGACCCGCAGCTGAAGCCCGCGCGTGAAGCGGAGCAGGCCGCCTGCGACCGCCCTCACGGCGACTGAAGGCGCATGCGGACGAGCATGTACTGCGTGCCCTCCCCCACGATCTTCTCGACGACCAGCCCGCCGTCGGCGGCTGCCGCGCGCAACTCCTCGACGGTCACGGCCGAGCCCGTCCAGCTCGCATTCGACTGGCCCCTCGGGCCGCGGCCGCGCAGCGCGCTCCAGCGCTCGCGCAGCGTCGACCGCGGGCGGTGAACGTCCGGGTCGTTCGACACGTGTATCGCCGCCACGCCTCCTGGACGCAGCACGCGGCCGATCTCGCGGATGTATCCGAGCGTGATCGCGGGGTCGGGTATGTGCTGGAAGACGACGTGCGACACGACCGCATCCGCAGAGCCGTCGTCGACGCCGGCAAGCGACACGCCGTCGCCGAGCAGCCAGGACACGTTTTCGAGCTGCGCGTTCTCGCGCCGCGCGATCGCGAGCATGTCTTCGGAGACGTCCAGCGCGACGACCGCACCGGCGCGCTCCGACAGCACCCGCGTGAGCCGCCCGACGCCGCAGCCGATCTCGACGACATTCGACCCGGGATCGATGGCAGCGTCGAGCGCGCCCAGCAGGCGGTCGAGATCCACCCGGCCCATCGCCCAGAACTCGGCGCTCGCTGCCGCATCGCGATAGCCGATCCGGTTGTCCACGAAGAAGAACGCGTCCTCGCGCGCGCGCTCGTCCCAGAACCGGCGCATCTGGCCACCGCGATCGGAGCCGGAGGCCGGCACAATTGGCTCCTTGGGATCAGGCGGACACACGGCACGCGATTGGTAGCACTGACGCGACGGCAGGGGCGCCTCCTGGCGCGCTATCCGAACCTGGACCCGGCCAAGCTGCGGGTGATCGACTACTGCTTCGGCCAGCTCGGCGCGGAGTCGTTCGCCGACCTTGGCGGCGTGTGGGGAATCGACGGCGCCTACGCCCGCTATGCGGCCGACGCCCACGCGGTCGAGCGCGGCGTCGTCGTGGACGAGGACTTCACGGACGCCTATCTGCGCAACGAGCAGCGGCTGCCGGCACTGACCCACGTGCAGGGCAACTTCGGCAGCCCGGCGGTTGCCGATGCGGTTGGACAGGTCGACGTCGTGATGCTCTTCGACGTTCTGCTGCACCAGGTGGACCCTGACTGGGACGCGATCCTCGAGCTGTACGCGGCACGCTGCCAGCGGTTCGCGATCGTGCAGCCGCAGTGGAACGAGCAGGAGACCATCCGGCTGCTCGACCTCGGCGAGGCCGGCTACCTCGACGCGATCCCGAAGCGCGAGGACGCGCACGGGTCGATCTACGACGGGCTCTTCGAGCGCCTCGACGACCTGAACGAGCAGCGCGGCCGGCGCTGGCGCGACGTGCACGACATCTGGCAGTGGGGGATCAGCGACCACGACCTGATCGCGCGCATGGCGGCACTGGGCTTCGGACTGCGCCTGTACGAGAACAGCGGCCCGTGGCAGGGCCTGGCGCGCTTCCACGAGGCCGCGTTCGTCTTCGACCGGGAGATCGCCTGATGCTCGACGCAAGCGTGGAGCGCATGCTGGCCGAGCTGCCCGACAGCGCGGTGGTCCTCGATGTCGGCGGGGCCATGAAGCCGTTCAACCGCGCCGACTGGATCATGGACGCGCTCCCCTACGACGAGCGCGGCGAGCTCGGCTCGCTCGGCCCACCGCCCGAGCGCTTCACGGCCGCGACCTGGGCCAGGCGCGACTTCTGCGACCGCGAGCCGTGGCCGTTCGCCGACGACCAGTTCGACTTCGTGATCTGCTCCCACACGCTCGAGGATGTGCGCGACCCGATCTGGATGTGCTCGGAGCTGCGGCGCGTGGCGAAGGCGGGCTACATCGAGGTTCCGAGCCTGCTCGAGGAGCAGTCCCACGGCATCCAGGGCCCGTGGACGGGCTGGAGCCACCATCGCTGGCTGATCGACATCGAGGGCTCGCACATCACGTTCGTCCACAAGTCGGCCGTGGTCCAGCGCCCGGACTCGCATTTCCCGGACGGCTTCCACGCCACGCTCACACCGGAGGAGCGCGTGCTCACGCTCTGGTGGAAGGGCAGCTTCTCGTTCGAGGAGCGGCTGTTCTGGGACCCAGCCGAGTTCGACGCCTACCTGGCGGCGCCGCTACTGGGACGGGAACTGCCCAGGCACCGGCGGCGCCTGCGCCGGCGGTGAGTCGGGCACTGCCTCGAGCGCGGCGATGTCGGGCGCCCGCTCGTCCTGCGCCTCGATGTAGTTGATCGAGCTCGGGTTGACATAGATCGCCGCGTCGCCCCAGGGCCGGTCGAGCTGTGCGAAGCCGCTACCCGCCAGCTTCTCGGCCACGTTCTCCGGGGACTCGCTGACGGTCACCTGCTCGCCATTTGCAAAGAAGATCCGCGTGGGCATGGGCCGATCCTAACCCCCTGCAACGGCCGGAAGAATGGTCACCTCGTCGCCGTCCTCCACGCTCGTCTTGAGCCCGTCGAGGAAGCGGATGTCCTCTCCCTGCACGTAGACGTTGACGAAACGGCGCAGGTCGCCGTCCTCGGCGATCCGCTCCTTGAGGCCGTCGAAGCGGTCGTAGAGGCCGTCGAGCACCTCGCCGACCGTGGTCGCGTCGTCGACCACGGCTTCGCCCTCGCCACCGGTGACCGGACGCAGCTGGGCCGGGATCTTGACCGTGACACCCATCGGCGCGGAATCCTACGCAGCCGCGGCGACGGGTTCGGCGAGCGAGCCCTCGAAGGCAGCCAGCGACGGCTCGATGACGTGGGTCTCGAAGCTGCCCCTGACGACGTCGAGCGTCTTCAGCCCCTCGCCGGTGATCACGACGACCACGCGCTCGTCCTTGCCGATGCCCCCGCGCTCCGCGAGCTTGCGCAGAACCGCGGTCGTGACGCCGCCGGCGGTCTCGGTGAAGACCCCGGTCGTCTCGGCCAGCAGCTTGATGCCCTCGACGATCTCCTCGTCGGTGACGGCATCGATGCCGCCGCCGGTGGCGCGCGCCAGCTCGACGGCGTACGGGCCGTCGGCCGGGTTGCCGATGGCAAGCGACTTCGCGATCGTCGACGGCTTGACCGGCTTGCAGGCGCTCCAGCCCTGCTCGTAGGCGTGGGCCACGGGCGAGCAGCCGAGCGCCTGGGCGCCGCTCATCGCCGGAAGCTCGCCTTCGACCAGCCCGACCTGGCGCCACTCGTCGATGCCGCGGGCGATCTTCGTGAACAGCGAGCCGGACGCGATCGGCGACACGATGCGGTCGGGGATCGTCCACCCGAGCTGCTCGCAGATCTCGTACCCGATCGTCTTCGAGCCCTGCGAGTAGTAGGGCCTCATGTTCACGTTCACGAATGCCCACTCGCGCTCGGACGAGAGCTCCGTGCACAGCCGGTTGACATCGTCGTAGTTGCCGCGCACCGCCACGAGCTTCGTCCCGTAGACCCCGGTGGCGAGCACCTTCTGCTCCTCCAGATCCGAGGGGATGAAGACATAGGAGTCGAGGCCGGCCGCCGCCGCGTGGGCGGCAACGGCGTTGGCGAGGTTGCCGGTGGAGGCGCACGCGACGACCTGGTAGCCGAGCTCCTGCGCCTTCGCCAGCGCAACCGTGACCACCCGGTCCTTGAACGAGTGGGTCGGATTGGCGGCGTCGTTCTTGACCCAGACCTCGCCCAGGCCGAGCTTGGCGGCCAGGCGGTCGGCCCGGATGAGCGGCGTCATCCCCGCCGTCAGCGCCGTCTTCGGGCGCTGCTCGAACGGCAGGAAATCGGAGTAGCGCCAGATGTCGAGCGGACCCGACTGGATCCGCCGGCGCAGCTCGTCGGCACCGAGGCCGCTGAAGTCGTAGGCGACCTCGAGCGGACCGAAGCAGTTGTCGCAGACGTATCTCGCCTCGAGCGGATACTCGGCTTGACATTCCTTGCACTGAAGCGCTTGTGCGGGCATTGCCCGAACCTCCTTATGAAATTGGCCTCCGCTCTTGTTGCTGTGAGTCGGAGGCCGAAGCGCTTCCTCATCACATCTCTCGGACCACGTGGTCCGACGGAATTGGCACCTTCCCTCGCCGACCTTGCGGTCGGCTCAGTGGTTGCCGGGGTTTCATAGGGCCGTTCCCTCCACCCCTCTCGATGCGAGCGGGTATGTCTAGGCCGGGACAATAGCGAAACGGGCGGCGCCGTTGCAGCGGGAGCGACCACGGCCTGATTTGCCGCATGGCCGCTGGGTAGAATGGACCTCGAGCGACGCCTTTTTCTCCCATGCTGGACGACCCACTCAGACCCGATGCCCAACCTTCCGAGGCCACGCCTGCGCCGTGCCGCCCGGGCTCGTGGAGTCGCCGACGCCGCTCCGGGTCCCGCTGAGCCGCGCGTAGAGACCGTCGAGCTCGACGGTCTCCGCTGGATCAACATCGAGCGCCCCGCGCCGGTCGACCAGGCCTGGCTCGAGGAGCACTTCGAATTCCACCCGCTCGACTACGAGGACGTCCGCTCGCGCAACCAGCGGCCGAAGATCGACGAGTACGACGACTACCTCTTCATCATTCTCCACTTCCCGGTGTTCGACAAGAAGATCGGGCGGCTGAACGGTGAGGAGCTCGACATCTTCATGGGGCCGGACTACCTCATCACGCTCCCGAACGCCCCGCTCCAGCCGGTCGAGTACCTGTTCGAGCGCTGCCGCGCGAACGAGGAGTTCCGCGAGCAGATGTTCTCGAAGGGGCCCGGCTACCTGCTCTACAAGATCGTCGATGACTCGTTCGACTACTGCTTCCCGATGCTGCGCAAGATCGGCGGCAAGCTCGAACGGCTCGAGGAGGAGATCTTCCTCGGCCGCGGCGAGGACGTGGTGCGCGACATCTCCAACACCAAGCAGGAGATCATCAACTTCCGCAAGGTCATCCGGCCGCAGCGGACGGTGCTCAACGACCTGGAGCGTGCCAAGCAGAAGTTCCTCGGGGACGACCTCGATGTCTACTTCGACGACGTCGTGGATGCATCCGAGCGCATCTGGGACATGCTCGAGAACTACAAGGAGGTCGTCGAGGCGCTCGAAGACACGAACGAGTCACTCATCTCGCACCGCCTGAACAACGTGCTGCGCGTGCTGACCTCGATCTCGGTCGTGATCCTGCCGCTGACCCTGATCGCATCGATCTGGGGAATGAACACGGGCCTGCCGGGCAAGAACTCGATCCACGCCTTCTGGGTGATCATCGTGGTCATGGTGGCCGTGCTCGGCTCGATGCTCGCGGTGTTCCGCCGCCGCGGCTGGCTCTGAGTCGCCGCCGCTACAGCCGCTCGCCGTCCACCAGGCCCTTGAACCAGACGTCCCCGCCGGCGCTGTAGGACACGAAGTTCGCGCGCGCACTCGTGACCACGTCGTCGATCCCGCTCTGGTGCGCCAGGTCGTCGAAGTTGCCCGAGTGCTCGTTGAAGTAGTAGAGGTCGGAGCCGTTGTGGGCGAACACCACGATCCCGCGCACCGAGCCGTACACGGTGATCCCGCCGTTGGTGTTGCGCCCGCCGAGGCCGTGTGAGACGCGGATCGTCTTGCGCGGGCCGCCGGTCCCCTTCAGCACCTTCACCAGCACCTGCCCTCCCGACTGGTACGACACGGCCCACTGGCCGCTCTCGTTGTCGGTGGTCGTCGGGTTGTCGCCCGTGCCGACCGCCGAGACCCTGCCGTTGCGGCGCAGCTTCACGGTCGAGCCCTGGACCCAGGTGAGCGCGCTGCCGTCGCGCGAGTAGTCCGGGGAGCGCCCGATCCCTATCACGCGCGGGTTGCCTGCACGCACCGGCGCCACCAGGATCCTGTTACCGGACACGAACGCGACGTTGCGGCAATGCCCGTCGATCGTCGGATCGCTGGCCGCGCCGGTGGTGTGGCGGGAGACGAGATAGGTCTTGCGCGCGCGCAGGTCGCGGACGAACACGTCCGGGGTGGCATCGCGGTCGCCCGCCGCCAGGTTCGTGGCCTGCGACTGGAATGCCACGCAGTGGGGCACGCTCGTGACCGAGCCGTCGATCGCCGGGGCAAACGAGTCGCCGTTTGCCTGCTTGCCGCTCGAGGAGACGCTCACGCGCTTGACCGACCCGGAGCCGCGCGGCAGCGTGAGTCCCTTCGAGCCCTTGGGCCGTGACCACAGGAAGATGTCGCGCTTGCCGTTCGAGTCGCCGCCGACCAGGTTCGTGGCGTCCGAATAGAACGCCACGTAGCGGGTCTTGCGGTTGTCGCCCGATATCGCCGGCGAGCCGGACTCGCCGTTGGCCTGCCCGCCACCCGGCGTGTGCGAGATGTCGATCGGGTTGGTGCCGAAGATGCCGGCGCTGGCGGCCGGCGCAATCAACAGCAGCACGGCTGCCGCAGCAAGGGTGGCGTTGATGGTGACGGCTCGGGTCCTCATGCTGTCCATCTTCCCTCCTTGGAAACACCATTGGTTACAGTCGGCGCCCTGTGGCAGAAGACCGGCTCTGGGCTCCGTGGCGGCTCGAATACATCCGTGGGCCCAAGGCGGGCGAGTGCATCTTCTGCCGCGCAGTCGAGTCCGGCGCGGACGGGGACGAGCGCTACGGCGTGATCCATCGCGACGAGCGCTGCTTCGTGATCCTGAACACATACCCCTATAACAACGGCCACCTGATGGTTGCGCCATACGCGCACGAGCCGACGATCGAGCCGCTCGACGACGGGACGCTGCTCGAGATGGCGCAGCTCGTGAAGCGCTCGATCGCGGCCCTGCGGTCGGTCTACGCCCCCGAGGGCTTCAACATCGGCATCAACCAGGGTGGCGCCGCCGGGGCGGGCATCGAGGAGCACGTGCACCAGCACGTCGTCCCGCGCTGGGGCGGCGACACCAACTTCATGCCAGTGATCGGAGACGTGCGCGTGCTCCCGCAGGCTCTGAGCGACTCCTGGAAGGAACTGAGGCAGGTCTTTTGATCGACACCTCCATCTTCAAGGCATACGACGTCCGCGGCATCTACCCCGACCAGATGGACGAGGCCATCGCCTACCGGATCGGGCGCGGCTTCGCGCGCGTGATCTCGCAGCTCGAGGGCGTGCCGGTCGACAAGCTGCGCCTGGGCCTTGGCCGCGACATGCGCCTGTCCGCGCCGAGCATGGCCAGCGAGTACGCCCACGGGATGCTCGATGAGGGCGCGCATGTGATCGACGCCGGCCGGGTCGGCACCGAGCAGCTCTACTTCCTGGTCGGCAGCGAAGGCCTGGACGGCGGCCTGATGTGCACCGCCTCCCACAACCCGAAGGCCTACACCGGCGCGAAGCTGGTGCGCCGCGGCGCGCTGCCGCTGTCCGGTGACGTGGGCATCGGCGAGCTGCGCGACATCGTGACCGCGGGCGAGCCCGGAGAGCCTGTGGACACAGGCGGTTACGAGCAGGCTGACATCACCGCAGGCTTCGAGGAGAAGGTCGCGTCACTGATCGACACGAGCGCGGTTCGCAAGATGAAGGTGGTGCTGGACGGCGGCAACGGAATGGCGGGCCCGATGGCAGGGCCTCTGCTGGACAAGCTGCCGCTCGAGCAGGTCGCGACCTACTGGACCCCCGATGGCAACTTCCCCGACCACGAGCCCAACCCGCTGCTGCCGGAGAACCGCAGCTTCATCATCAAGAAGGTCCTGTCGGAGGGCGCCGAGCTGGGCATCGCGTGGGATGGCGATGCCGACCGCTGCTTCTTCATCGACGACACCGGCCGCTTCGTCGACGGCGACTTCCTGACCGCGCTCCTGGCCGAGGCGATCCTGGCAAAGGACCCGGGCGCGCTGATCCTCTACGACGTCCGCGCATCACGCGCGGTGCGACACGTGGTCGAGCAGGCAGGTGGCCGTGCCGAAGTCAACCGCGTCGGGCATGCGTTCTTCAAGACGCGCATGCGCCAGGACGGCGCGGCGTTCGGGGGCGAGGTGTCCGGGCACTACTACTTCCGCGACTTCTACTGCGCCGACTCCGGCACGCTGCCCGCGCTGCTGCTCCTCGAGCTGCTGTCGGTGAAGGGCAAGCGCATGTCCGAGCTGCTCGCGCCGTACCGCGACAACTACTTCATCTCGGGCGAGATCAACTCCGAGGTCTCAGACCAGGACGCCAAGATGCAGGAGCTGGCCGAGCGCTATTCGGACGGCGAGGTGTCGTGGCTCGACGGCGTGTCGGTGGACTACGAGGACTGGCACTTCAACGTGCGGCCCTCGAACACCGAGCCGCTCCTGCGGCTCAACCTGGAGTCGCTCGTGTCGCCCGACGACATGGAAGCAAGGCGCGACGAGGTGCTGGGGCTCATCCGCTCTTGAGCTATGAGGCCGCGGCGGCCGCGGGCATCCAGCAGATCGCGATCCCGACGCCGTTCGCGGTCGGCCGCGTCAACACCTATCTGATCGAGGACGAGCCGCTGACGCTGGTCGACTCGGGGCCGAACTCGGGACGCGCCCTCGACGAGCTCCAGCGCCGCCTGCGCGACCGCGGCCACTCGCTGGACGACATCGAGCTCATCCTCGTCACCCACCAGCACATCGACCACATCGGCCTGGTCGACATCGTCGCCTCGCACTCGAAGGCCGAGGTGGCCGCGATCGAGGCGGCGGTGCCGTTCATCGAGAACTACGCGTCGGCAGCTGCCGAGGACGACCGCTTCGCGATGGACCTGATGGTGCGCCACGGCATCCCGGAAGAGGTCGCGCGCGCACTCGGATCGGTGTCGGCGGCCTTTCGCGGCTGGGGCGCGAAGGCGAAGGTCACGCGCGTGCTCCGCGACGGCGAGACGATCGACTTTCGCGACCGCACGCTGCGCGTGCACTTCCGCCCGGGCCACTCCCCCAGCGACACGGTGTTCGAGGACCCCGAGCGCAAGATGCTCCTGGCCGCAGACCACCTGCTCGGCCACATCTCGTCGAACCCGCTCATCACGCGGCCACTCGACGGCGGCCCGCGTGCGCAGGCGCTCGTGACCTACCTGGAGTCGCTGACGAAGACGCGCGCGATGGACCTCGACGTGGTCCTGCCGGGGCACGGCGACCCGATAACAGACCACCGCGCGCTGATCGACCAGCGCTTCGAGATGCACGCGCGCCGCGCCGAGAAGCTCCACGGCCTGATAGCCGAGCGCTCACGCAGCGCGCACGAGCTGGCGCAGGCGCTGTGGGGCAACATCGCCGTCACGCAGGCGTACCTGACGCTGTCCGAGGTGATCGGCCACACCGACCTGCTGATGAACGAGGGCCGCGTGCGTGAGGTCGAGTCGGACGGCGTGATGCGCTACGAAGCGACCTAGCAGGCGGCGGGCTTGCCGCCAGGCGGCAGGCACTTGACGACGGCCTTCGGCGCCTTCTTCTTGCCGGTGACCGTGTAGCTGAACGACTTCCCGATCAGCCCCGCGTGCGTGACCTGCACCGACAGCAGCGTGCCCTTCTTCAGCTTCGCCTTCCCGAGCGCCTTGGTCGCGCTCACGCTGCCCGCCTTCGGCTTGAACGACTTCTTCTTGAACGGGCAGCCCTTGCCCTTGCAGCTGATCGTCACCGCCGACCCCGTCGGGACCCCGGTCACGTTCATGAGCTTCACGATCGTGACCGTCCCGACGAACTTCCACTTCGCTTTCACCTTGGCACCGATCGTCTTCAGCGTCACGCCGGGCGGCGGCGTCACGATCGGCTGGCCCCCACCGCCGGGCTCGCCCCCCGTTCCCGGATTCGACGCGGGCGGGTGGACGTTGATCGTCACCGTCGCCGGGACCGAGTCGCGGCCACTGGCGCCGATCGCCTTGAACGTGAGCGATGTGGTCAGCTCGCTCGCCGTCTCCGGTGCGGTGTACGGGACGGTGCCTGCCGCCTGGTCGATCGTGCCGAGCGAGCCCGCGGCAGGCGCGCTGGCGATCGCGACCGTGAACGGATCTCCATCCGGGTCAGCGCACGACAGCGGCAGGGTCGTGTTCTGGCCGCTGGCAACTTCGACCGTCGCTGCGGCGCACGCGGGATCGGCCGTGTCACGTGACGCAGCCACGATCCCGGCGCCGTCGTCCAGGAGCGCCGGAGACGCCGCGTAGACGTAGCGGCCGTCGGCGCTGAGCGCGAGCGCGGGCGGGCCGAACTCCTGGTGCTGCGTGGCCGTGAACCCGCGCGGGACTGTGCATGTGGTCGGAAAAAGGTCGGCGCCGGTCGCGATACAGCCCAAGGGCGGAGTGCCTGGCGTGAGGCTCCCGTCGGAGCCAACGGAGAACGCCGTCAGCCCGCGCCCCCTACGGCCGGCTGCCACCAGCGCAGAATGGTCCGCGGTGAGCGCCAGGTCCGTCACGTAGCCCTCGTCATTCGGCAGATCAGCGCAGTCGGAGGTGGGTCCGCTGGCAGCGGAGCTGACGCACGACCCGACCGTGAGGCCGCCGGTCGAGGCGTCACGGTTGAGCGTGGTGATCGAACCGCTGTTGGCCCCGGCAACCCAGCCGCGCGTGTCGCTCCCGAAGACGATGCCCGAGAGGCGAGCACCGAGGTCGTCGTCCTCGGCGCAGCCCTCACCCTCACCGGTCGATGCCAGGCAACCGTCCTCACCGGCAATGGCGGTCAGCGTCCCGTCGCTTGCACGGCTGAAGGCCGTCACCGCATCGCCGTCGGGCTGGCCTGAGCTGGAAGTGACGTAGACGTCATTCCCGTCTGGTGGGATCGCCACGTCGTAGGTCGCGGGCATCGCTCGTGCGGCGATGCAGCCGTTGGCCACGGCGCCTCCGGCGCATCCGCCGTCGGCCGGGTCGTGCGCGACGACCCCGCCGCCGTCGGTATCGAGCATGGCGAGGAAGCCTGTCGAGCCCTGGTTCTGCCCGACCGTGTAGACGTTCTGCCCGTTCGCGCTCACCGCGATGCTCGCCGCACCGTCCAATTGCGCCGCGGTGGAGCACAGGCCGCTGCTGCCCGTCGACGTGACGCAGGACGAGGTCCCGTTCACCTGGGTCAGGTCGCCCGTGGTGGTGTCCCGTGTCAGGCGGACGACCCCGCTGGACGCGACTACGTAAAGCGCCGTGCCGTCCGGGCTCAGCGCCATGTCGGTCGGATTCACCAGGCCGTGGGCGTCGGCACAGCCGGTGCCCGCCCCGTCCTCGGCGATACAGCCGGCTGCGGAGGCGGCGCGCGGGGTGAGCGCACCGCTGATCGGGTCACGGTCGTAGATCAAGATCCTGTTGGTCCCGTAGTCAGAGACGTAGGCCTGGTTGTCGCGCACGGCGACGCCCCACGGCCTGAAGAGCGCCGCCTGCTGCGCGCAGCCGCTCACCTGGCCAGGCACGATGCAGCCGCCGTTCCCCGACAGCTGGAGCAGCCGCTGATCGGCATTCGCCACGGGGGCTCCCGCGCAAACCGCGCCGGCACACAGCAGCGCGGTCAGCACGAATCGCCGGGAGACCCTCACCCGGCGACGCTACCACTGCGCGCGCACCCCCGGGAAGCTTTCGGGTCTGGCGTGTAACAGGACGGTGGTTTCGGTTACGTTCTCGCGGGGATGACGGGGCCTTCGCCGACAGAGCTCGAACGCGCGGAGGCGCTGGCCGAGCGCGTTCTGCATCGGGACGCTCGCCGCCGGCGCATGCTGGTGATCGTCAACCCCTACGCGACGACTGTCTCGAACCGGCTCAAGAACCTGGTCGTGTATGCGCTGCAGTCGCGATATGAGGTCGAAGCCGTCGACACACAGGCCAAGCTTCATGCAACCGAGCTCTGCCGCGAGGCGGCGGACGAGGGCTACGAGGTGGTCGTGGCGTTCGGCGGCGACGGCACGGTCAACGAGGCAGCCAACGGGCTGATCGGCACCGACGTGCCGCTGACCTGCCTGCCCGGCGGCTCCACCAACGTGTTCTGCCGCTCGCTCGGCATTCCGCGCGACGTGGTCGACGCGACCGAGCACCTGCTTCAGGTCGCCGATCACTTCGAGCCCTGGCGCGTGGACCTCGGGCGCGTGAACGGGCGCCACTTCACCTTCTCATCCGGGATCGGGCTCGACGCATCCGTCGTGGAACAGGTGGACGCCCATCCCAGGCTCAAGTCGCGCTACACGCGCTGGTACTACACCTACGTCGCGGTCACGCAGTTCATGCGCAAGTACCTTGTCAACCCACCCCGCCTGGCCGTCGAGGTCGACGGCCAGCAGCTAGAGGGGGTGACGGTGATCGTCCAGAACTCCGACCCGTTCACGTACTTCGGCCCGCGACCGATCCGGGTCTGTGAGGGGGCTGCGCTCGACAACGGCACGCTCTCGCTCACGGTCCTGGAACGCGCGTCAGCTGCCGACATGCCCACGCTGATCCCGCGGCTCTTCTCCGCGCGGGCGAAGACGGTTCAGCGCCACCGCCAGGTCGCCGGCTTCACGGGCATCGACTACGCGCAGATCCGGGCAGTCGAGGGCAGCTTCCCGCTCCAGGTCGACGGTGATTTCATCGGCGACTTCGAGGAGGCGTCCTACGGCGTCGTCCCGCGGGCGCTGTGCGTGGTCGCCTGACCCGTCAGCCCGGCGCGACGCGGAAGCGAGCGGCGTCCTTGCGCGCCGGGCCGGCGCCGTCGAACGCCGACAGGACTGCCCGTACCACCAGCCCGCTGGACCCTAGGTAGCGCCTGGCGCCCGCCCGGATGCGCAGGCCGATGACCGCCTCCTGACCCACGGCGACGCTGAAGCGGCGCACCCCGAGCGTGAGCGTCCGGTGGCGGTTGCCGTGCCGCACGACCTTGGCCAGCGAGTGGATCAGCACCCGCCCTGCACACGACTTGAACGCGCTTGGAGGGCAGGTCACGCGCAGCATCACGGTCGGGTAGGCCGCGCGTGCCGCCAGGGCGACCGACATCGCCACCGCGCGCCTGACCTTCTCGCAGTCGGTCGACACGGCATCGAGCGCGTCGGCTGCGACCGAATCGACTCCATCACCGCAGATGACCTGGTCAGAGGACAGGTCGCGCACGCGGATCTGGTCGATCCCCGGGCCGCCGTCGACGCTGTCGTTGCCGCGCAGCGGGTCGATCAGGTCGTCCCCCGCGCCTCCGATCAGCGCATCGGAGGGGCCGTTGCGGCCGATCAAGATGTCGCTGCCCGAGCCGCCTAGCACGCGGTCGATGGCCGAATGCACGTTGTCGCGCTCGTTCCCGTGCCGGTCCCCGTCGTTGGCACGGTCGTCGAGGGAGACGTCGACCGGTGCCGAGCGCGCGCTGTAGTCGACCGTGTCGATGCCCGAGCCGCCGCTCAGCGAGTCCGATCCGTTCGGCGCGCTGTCCTCGCGCAGAACGTCGTCGCCGCTGCCGCCCGACTCGCTGTCGTTCCCGGTCCCGCCCATGAGCAGGTCGTTGCCCGCGCCGCCGCTGATGGTGTCACGGCCCGACCCGCCGCTGAGGCTGTCGTCGCCGTTGCCGCCGTCGATCCGGTCACGCCCGCTCGCGCCGACCAGGTGATCGTTTCCGTCCTCGCCGAAGAGCTGCACCGAGCGGCTCGTGCGCGAGCTGGCACGGTCGTCCTGGTCGTTCAGGTTGGCGATTATCGGCTTGCCGGCGGCGGTCGTGCAGGTGACCACGTTCGGGCTCTCCTGCTGGCAGCCTGTCCCCGCGCTGATCTTCGCGCCGAGGTCGGTGACCCGAAACGTGTCGCCTGACACGCGGGTGAAGGTGACGTTGTTGACCTCGCCGGGCGCGGCCTGGTAGTGCAGGTTGCCGTCGGCGGTGGTCGCCGTGGCGGCCCCGGCGGCGGGCGCCGCCACGAGCAGGACAAACGAGATGAGGACGATCGTCGCGCGCATTCGGGTCAGTAACAGCTTGCCCGGTCAGGGGTTGCGCCTATCCCCGTCGATCAGGTGGATCAGCCTGAGCGCCTGGTCGCGGACCGTGAAGTTGCGCGCGACGAACTCACGCCCGCGCCGGCCCATCAGCGCCCGCTCCTCGGGCGGCAGGGCCAGCAGCGCGCCGATGGCCTCCGTCAGCGCGAGCGCGTCACGCGGGGGCACGAGCCGGCCCCAGCCGTCCTGGACCATCTCCGGCATTCCGACCTCGTCGCTCCCCACCACCGGCACCTCCATCGCGAGCGCCTCCTTGACCACCACCGGCATGGAGTCGCGATCGCCGTCCGCCGCGACCACGCACGGCAGCGCCAGCAGGTCGGCCGCCTCGAGCAGTCGCCGCACCTCGGCCGGCGGCTGGGCACCGAGCAACGCGACGTTCGCGGGCGCGCCCCGCGCCAGTTCGTCGCGCAGTGGGCCGTCGCCGGCAATCTGGAAGTCGACGTCGGGGAGTGCCCGCGCCGCCTCCACCAGGTAGGCGAAGCCCTTCTTCTCGATCAGGCGCCCGACGGCCAGCACGGTGCGCGTTCCGGGGTAGGGCCGGGAGCGACGGAAGCGATCTGGGTCGACCCCCATGACGATCTCGCGCATGCGGGCCGCAGCGCGCGGCACCCGCCGGCGCAGGAATTCGGCGTTGTAGCGGCAGACCGCGACGTGGAAATGCGCGCGCTCGAGCTTCTCGTCGAGGTTGGCGGGCGCCAGGAAGATGTCGTAGGCGTGGGTGGTCACGCTGTAGGGCACTCCGGTGAGCAGCGACACGCGCATCGCGTCGAGCGCAGCCGCGCCTGCGAAGTGCGCGTGGATGTGGTCGGCGGACCCCGCCACGCGGCGCGCGACCGGCGCGAGCCGGCGCAGTGGCCGCACCGCCTCGTCGCGGCGCCAGCGCGAGCGCCCGAGCAGGTCGCGCGCCACGCGCAGCGGATGGCGCGCGACGAGCCAGCCGAGCGCGCGCAGGTTCTGGTCGCGCGAGCCGCCTTCGTCCCAGTAGGCGGCCGGCACCGATCCACCCGCCTCGGGGTTGGGGCGCTGCGAGCGGCTGCCGGCCTCCACGCGCACGTCCAGTCCCTCCGCGGCCAGCGCCAGGACCTCGTTCAGGATGAAGGTCTCCGACAGCTCGGGGAAGACGTCGACGAACACCGCAAGCCGCATCGCGGCGCAACCTAGCGGCGCAGCAGGCGGCCGAGCAGCCCGCGCGGCGGCTCGATCACCGGCGGCAGCGCCTGCGGGGTCTTGCCGGCGAGGATCGCCGCCGGCACGTCCTCGGTCAGGTAGCCGAGCCAGGACTCGAGCTCGGGCAGCTCGGCCAGGGCGGGCGCGAGCATCGTGCGCAGCGCCGGCGAGCGGTGCTCGGCGTCGTGCGCGTCGGATGCGATGTTGTGCACCAGGCCGCGGGCCAGGAGCTCGCCCGTGAAGCGCTTGACCGAGCCCCCGAACTGGCCGCTGAGCGATCCGGCCGTGATCGAGCACAGGCAGCCCTGTTCAACGAGGCGCTCGACCAGCCCGATGTCGCGCTGGAAGGCCGCAATGCGCTCGGGGTGTGCCAGCAGCACCTGATAGCGGCGCAGCTGGAGGTCGCCCACCAGGCGATCCACGAACGGAGCCGGGCCCGACAGCGGCAGCTCGAGCAGCAGCCAGTCGCCGTCGCCCAGGCAGCATGCGCGGACCGCGTCGTCGGAGAGCGAGTGCAGCATCGAATAGGAGACCTCGGCGCCCGCGTGCAGGCGCAGTGGCAGGTCATTTGCCGCGAACGCGGCTTGCAGCTCGTCCACCCGTGCGCGCAGTGCAAGCGGGTCGTTGCGATACGTGGAGCTCACGTGCGGGGTCGCGACGGCCGCCTCCACCCCGCCGGCCAGCGCTGCCCTCGCCATCGCAAGCGACGCCTCGAGGTCCGGCGCGCCGTCGTCGATTCCCGGCAGCAGGTGCGTGTGCAGGTCGATCATCCGGGGCGCGCGACGTTAGCGTCCACAGCTTGCACCCGATCGTGATCAACGCCCGTGCCGCCGCACGGCCCCAGATAACCGGCGTGGAGCGCTGGGCGCGCGAGATGTCGGTGCGCCTGCCGCAGCTCGCCCCGGACGAGTACATGGTCGTGCGCCCGCCGGCTGCGCTGTCGAAGCGCCCGGGCCAGGCGTGGGAGCAGCTCGCGCTGCCGCTGATCGCGGCGCGCCAGCGCGCCCGCGCCGTCTACAACCCCGCCAACCTGGCCTCGGTGGCATGGCCGCGCAACGTCGCGCACATCCACGACGCCGTCGCGCTGCGCCATCCCGAGTGGTACTCGGCCGCGTACGTGCGCTGGCAGCGCCAGGTGATGCCGCGCGTGGCACAGCGTGCGCGCCTCGTGCTCACCGGCTCCGAGTTCGCCCGCGCCGAGCTGATGGAGTTCCTCGGCGTCCGCGCCGAGCGCGTGCGCGTGGTCGCGGGCGGTGTCGACGAGCGCTTCCACCCGCTCGCCGACCACGAGCGCGCGGCACGGAGGCTGGGCCTCGAGCGGCCCTACGTGCTGGCCGTCGGCGACCGCAGCAAGCGCAAGAACCTGGACGCGCTGCGGCCCGCGATCCCGCTTCTGCGTGGGGAGGGCATCGATCTGGTTGTGGCCGGCGGCGGCCGTGGGCACCAGCTCGGCACGGCACTCGAAGGCGCCCGCGACCTCGGTTACGTGCCCGACGAGGAGCTGCCGGGCCTCTACGCCGGGGCGCGCGCGTTTGCCCTGCCGTCGCTGCACGAGGGCTTCGGCCTGACGGTGCTGGAGGCGATGGCGGCGGGCGTGCCCGTGGTGGCCTCCGAGCGGGCCTCGCTGCCAGAGATCGTCACGGGCGCCGGCCTGCTGGCCGATCCCGACGACTGGGGCCTGTTCGCCGCGGCGGTGCTGTCGGCGGCCACCGACGAGCAGGAGCGCGCGCGCCTTTCGAGCGCCGGGCGCCAAGTGGCGGCCCGCTTCACGTGGGAGCGCGCGGCGCAAGCGGTCCACAACCTGCTGAGCACCCTCCGCTAGAGGTGCGGCGCACGCGTGTGCGTGAAGATCACGTGCTCGCAGTGGGAGAGGCGATCCGCCCGGTCCGCATAGACGCGGTCCCTGCCCGCGCCGCAGTCGATCCGGTCGCGCTGCCCGTTCTGGCTGTAGATGACGTCGTTCCCTGGCTTGGTCGTGGCGCCGGCGGCGCGCGCGAGTGACCCGTTGCTGCCGTCGCCCTCGATCACGCTGGCAGCCGAGCCGGCCACGATCGTGTCGCTGCCCGAGCCGCCCGTGAGGGCATCGCTGCCTGCCCCGCCCGTCAGCCGGTCGTTGCCGGGGCCACCGTCGATCACGTCGAGCCCTGAGCCGCCGCGCTGGAGGTCGGCGCCCGCCCCGCCGTAGATCAGGTCGTTGCCGTCGCCGCCGTCCTGCACGTCGTCCCCGCTGCCGCCGCGCAGCGTGTCGTTGCCGGTTCCACCCACCTGGCGGTCGTCACCGGGGCCACCGTTCTCGCGGTCGTTGCCGGCGCCGCCGCGCTGGAGGTCGTCGCCCCTGCCGCCGTCCTGGCTGTCGCGCCCCGCCGTGCCCAGCTGGCGGTCGGCCGCCGTCGTGCCGCTCTGGCAGTTGTCGAACGGGCCGGCGGCGGGCGGGCAGGCATCGCTCAGGGCCTGTGGCGCCCCGAGCACCAGCGCCGCGATCGCGCAGCCGAGTGCCACCGCTCCGTTTAGGCGCGCGCCTGCCAAGCGGGCGAATGTAGCGGCCAGCAGCTAGAACCTCGGCAGTGGAGCGCTATCGCATCGAGGAGATGCTGGGCCGCGGCGGGATGGCCACCGTCTACCGCGCCTACGACGAGCGGCTAGGCCGCCAAGTGGCCCTGAAGCTGCTCGCCGAGCACCTCGGTGACGACGCGTCGTTTCGAGCGCGCTTCCTCCGCGAGGCCAAGCTCGCCGCACGCGTTGCCCACCCGAACGTGGTCGCGGTCTACGACGCAGGCGAGGACGAGCGCGGCCTCTACCTCGTCATGGAACTGGTCGAGGGCGACACGCTGGCGAAGGAGATCGCGGGCGGTCCGCTCACGCCGGAAGCGGTCGTGGACGTCGGGCGTCAGCTGTGCGCTGCGCTCGAGGCGATCCACGCCGCCGGCCTGATCCACCGCGACATGAAGCCCCACAACGTGCTGCGCGCGCCCGATGGGACGCTCAAGCTCGCCGATTTCGGGATCGCACGGGCGGGCGACATGACCGACCTGACGCTCCAGGGAACTGTGCTCGGCTCCGCCGCCTACATCGCGCCCGAGCAGGCTGCCGGTGGCGAGGTCACCCCGGCCGCCGACATCTACGGCCTCGGCGTCGTTCTCTACGAGGCCCTGACCGGCCGCCGCCCCTACGACGGGCGCACGATGCCGGAGCTGCTTGCCCAGCGCGAGCACCAGGAGCCCGCGCCGATCGGCGCCGATACCCCGCCCGCGCTGGCCGCAGCGATCATGCACTGCCTGGAGCGCGATCCGCCCCGGAGGCCGTCGTCAGCGGCCGCGGTCGCCGCCGAGCTGGCCGGCGAGACAACAGCCCCCACGCGCGTGCTCGGAGCCCAGCCCGTCACACCGGGGGCCGGCGAGACGACCGCCCTCCTGCCTCCACAACCGAGGCGAAGCCGGCTGCCGCTCGCCGTCGGCGCGCTCGTGGCCGCGGCAGGCGCAGTGGTGATCGCGCTCGCGCTGAGCGGCGGCAACTCCGGCACCCCCGCCCACACGGCCACCACCCCGCCGAAGCCGCACACCGCGGCCACGACCGCGCCCAAGACCACGCCGGCCACGCCGCCGACCCAGTCGCAGCCCACCGCAAGCGCGCCCACCCCGGTTCCCAACTGCGACCAGATCAAGCAGCAGCGGGCGGACCTCGACCAGCAGAAGAAGGCGCTCGACGATCAGAAGAAGAACGTCAAGGACAAAGCGGGCAAGGACGCGATCGAACAGCAGAAGAAGGCGCTCGACGACCGCAAGAAGACCCTCGACCAGCAGAAACCGAAGGGCTGCTGATCACGCAGAAGCGCCGCACGCCCCGGTCCATGGGGCGTACGGCGCGAACTGCTGGAGGGGGAGGTTCAGCCGGTGAAACGCGGTGAGACGAGGCGCTTGCCGCAACGCTGGAATGACAGCCTCAGCGTCTTGGCCTTGGTGCCGCTGCCCTTGGCGAAGGTGACGCTCACCTTCAGGCGGTGGACACCCAGGCGCAGGCTTGCGGGGTTCACCCGCAGCTGCACGAGCTTCTTCGAACCCACCTTGGTCACGCGCTTGACGACCTTGCCGTCGAGCGTGAAGACCACAGTGGCCATCTTTGAGCCGCGCACGCGGGCGTTGAAAGCCTTCGATGCGCAACCGGTTGGGCCGAGCAAGCGCGCGGCACCAGGCGTGGCGCGTGCGCCGAGAACAACCTGGCTGCCGGTGCAGTCGGCGGCGTTGTCGTGATGCACGCCGTTGGCGTCGGTGCAGCCCGTCGTCGCGGTGGTGCAGTCCGCCGCGTTGTCGTGATGCACGCCGTTGGCGTCCGTGCAGCCCGTCGTCGTGGTCGTGCAGTCCGCGGCGTTGTCGTGGTGCACGCCGCTCGCGTCGGTGCAGCCGGTGGTGGTGGTGCAGTCCGCGGCGTTGTCGTGATGCACGCCGTTGGCGTCAGTGCAGCCGCCGCCGGGCGGGTTGCACTGCGCGGCCGACAGGCCACCGTTGGCACAGGTCGGGTTGCACTGCGCTGCCGGCAGGCCGCCGTTGGCGCAGGTCGGGATCAGGGACGGCTTCACCTTCGCGGTGCCGGTCCAGGACGCGCCACAGACGTCGGCGGCATGCATGCCGACCGAGCAGTCGCTGTTGCCCTTGCCCTTGGCGTTCGGGTCGCGATAGTGGAAGCGGATGTCGACGTCGCTGGCCGTCTGGTCCGCCTGGAGCTCACCCGCGAAGGTGGCGCCCTGGCCGCCGTCGAGCGTGCCGGCGCCGCCGCAGACGCTCGCCGTGAAGCCGTGCGGCTGCTGGAAGCTGTCGGGGGACTGCTCGTCGCCCGTCGGCATCCAATCGTTGTTGGAGGCCGCGACGAACCACGGATTGCCCGCGTCGTCGCCTGCGCGCAGCGGAATCGTGAGCGTGTCGGTACCGCCGTTGGAGCACTTGCCCGTGATCGTGGCGGTCATGTTCGCCACCAGCACGTGCGTGTCCGGGTGCGCACTCAGCTTGAAGGAGTAGCCGGCGCAGACCAGATCGCCGTTGGCGATCACGATGTGTCCCTCCATGCTTCCGGAGATCTGGACGTTGTTGGCCTGAGCCGTGCCGACGAGGCCGAGCACGAGTAGGGCGGTTGCAAGAAGCAATGTCTTGATTCGCATCACCTTTCAAGTGTCGGCAGGTAGTGGCCGGGCAGCAATGGGCTGGCGAGGCTTTGCGGCGTTCAGAGAAACTGAACGTGTGGGGTAGCGAACTACCCCTACGCGGTAGGCGTGACGCGGTAGGCGTCGAAGACGGATTCGATGTTGCGGATCCGCTGAACACACGCCTTGAGCGCCGCCGTGTCGCCGACCTCGACCACGAAGCGGTTCTTGACCATCGGGTGGACAACGGTGCAGCGAGCTTCGAGGATGTTGATCCCCGACTCGGCGAACGTGCGCGACAGGTCCTCCAGCAGGCGCGTGCGGTCCCAGCGCGTCGACCTGGAGCTCGACACGCAGCGACGAGGCGGCATCGCCCTCCCACTCCACCTTCGTGAAGCGGTCCGGGTTGCGCATCAGCGCGCGCACGTTCGGGCAGTGCTCGTGGTGCACGGTGATGCCCTTGCCCAGCGAGATGTAGCCCACGATCGGGTCGCCAGGCACCGGCCGGCAGCACTTCGCCAGGCGCAGCATCACGTTCTCGGTCAGGCCGTCCACGCGAATGCCGTACTCCGAGCTCGGAACCGTCTTGTGGCGCGCGAGCTGCTCGGCGTTCTCCAGGAGCGCGGCGGCGCCCGAGGTCGGCTCGACCGCCGACTCGCCCTGCTTCAGCCGCTGCATCACCTTGTTGACGACGACCTTCGACGAGATCTTCGCGCCGCCGAGCGCGATGTAGAAGTCGTCAGCCTTGCGGAAGCCCATCTCGCGGATGACGTCGGCGAGCAGCGGCGAGCCGGCGATCTTCTGCGACGGCAGGCCGGCGCGGCGCAGGTTCTCGTGGAGGATGTCGCGGCCGGAGCGCTCGGAGTCCTCGCGCCGCTCGCGCTTGAACCAGGCGCGGATCTTCGACTGCGCGCGCGTGGTCTTCGCAAGCGACAGCCAGTCGCGGCTCGGGCCGCGCTCCTTCTTCGAGGTGAGCACCTCGCAGATGTCGCCTGACTGCAGCTCGTAGTGCAGCGGCACGATCTTGCCGTTGACCTTCGCGCCGACGCAGCGGTGGCCGACGTCGGTGTGGATCTCGTACGCGAAGTCGAGCGGCGTGGCGCCGGCCGGGAGCGACTTCACCTCGCCCTTAGGCGTGAAGACGAAGACCTCGTCGTCGAAGAGGTCGCGCTTGAACGTGTCGGCGAACTCCTGCGGGTCCGACATGTCCTTCTGCCAGTCGAGCAGGCGCTTGAGCCACTCCGCCTTGTCGGCCGCAGCCTGCTGGGCGCTCTTCTCGCCCTCGCCGTACTTGTCCTTGTAGAGCCAGTGCGCGGCGATGCCGAACTCCGCGGTGTCGTGCATCTCGCGGGTGCGGATCTGGATCTCGAGCGGACGGCCCTCGGGCCCGATCACGGTGGTGTGCAACGCCTGGTAGTTGTTGAACTTCGGCATCGCGATGAAGTCCTTGAAGCGGCCGGGCAGCGGCTTCCAGAGCGAGTGGATCACGCCGATCGTGCCGTAGCAGTCCTTCACGGTGCTGACGAGCACGCGCATGGCCGTGAGGTCGTAGATCTCGTTGAACTCGCGGCCCTTGCGGGTCATCTTCGTGTAGATCGAATAGAAGTGCTTCGCGCGGCCTGAGATCGCGGCCGTGATCCCGACCTCCAGCAGCTCTGCTTCCAGGTAGTCGCCCGCGCCCGCCACGTAGGCCTCGCGCTGGCCGCGCTGCTGGTTCACCAGGTCGCGGATCTCCTTGAACTTGCGCGGGTGGAGCGTGGCGAACGCAAGGTCCTCCAGCTCCCACTTGATCGCGTGGATGCCGAGGCGGTGCGCCAGCGGCGCGAAGATATCGAGCGTCTCGCGCGCCTTCTCCTGCTGCTTGTTCTTCGGCATGCCGTGCAGCGTGCGCATGTTGTGCAGGCGGTCGGCGAGCTTGATCAGGACGACGCGTATGTCCTGCGCCATCGCGACCATCATCTTGCGGTAGTTCTCGGCCTGCTTCTCGTCGCGGCTCTGGAACGTGATCCCGGTGAGCTTCGTCACGCCATCGACCAGCTGGGCGACCTCGTCACCGAAGTCCGCGCGCACCTCGTCGAGCGTGGCGCTGGTGTCCTCGACCGTGTCGTGCAGCAGCGCCGCCACAAGCGTGCCCGTGTCCAGGCGCATGCCCGCACAGATCTTGGCGACCGCGATCGGGTGCGTGATGAAGTCCTCGCCCGAGCCGCGGCGCTGGTCCGCGTGGTGCTCGCATGCGAATACGAACGCGCGCTCGACCTCGTCGTGGTCGATGCCCGGGCTGCCGGGCCCGGCGTGCTCCTCGACGACCGCGAACAGATCTCCGAGCAGCGCGCGTTCCTCGTCGGTGAGGGCGGCGGCAGGGCCGGCGGGCGCAGCGGCCTTCGCCTGATCCACAGGCGTGCGCTCGAAGCGGGTTGGCGCTGTTGCCACGTATCGAGTGTAGTCCTGGCGCAGACGGCCGAAGCGGGGTGAAAGCCGCTCCGGAGGCGGAATCCCTAGGCGGCGACGACGCTCTTGTGCACGGCCTCCGCGCCCAGGTACGCGCGTGCCTCTGCCAGGCGGTCGCTGTAGGCGACGAACGCGGGCGAGCGCTCCAACTCGGTGCGCGGCGCGCTCGGCTGGATGCGAAGCGCCCGGGCGCCGCGCTCGTACTCGACCAGCCGCAGCTGGCTGAGCACGCGGATCAGGCGTCCCGACACCCGGCCGGAGCGCGGGTAGACGCCGTCGCCCGCCAGCAGCGCTTCCAGCGACTCGCCGCTGGCGCCCTGGGCGTGCGACTCGCGCAGCAGGCGGTAGAGAGTGGCCAGCTGCGGCCGCAGGTCGAGCTCGGCCTCGGCCACGGTGCGCGCGAACTCCGTCTCGGCCCGGCCCCAGCCGAGGTAGACGCCGCCGGGCACGGGCGTGCGCGCCGCGGCCTGGAGAAGAGCGGGCACGGGTGGCGGGTCGATCAGGACCAGGTGGCGGTGACGGGCCGCCTCGGGCGGGCGCGCGAGCAGATCGCTCCAGCCGATCGCCGCCAGCTCCGCGCCCTCGCCGGCGGCCAGGCCCGCCACGAGCGCGGCCAGCCCGCCGGCGCGACGGCGGGCGTCGGCGCAGACCGCCAGCACCGACTCCCCGGCGGCCAGCAGCTCGCCGCAGACGGCGGCGATGCCCTGGCCGCGGCGGTCGACCAGCAGGCGCCCGTCGAGCGCCGCCCGCCCGGCGGCGGAGACCGGGTGGGCCGAGGTGGTGGCGGTGTGCGCGGTGCTCGGGACCCAGGCGGCGGGATCAGCCTCCAGCTCGGCCTCGATCTCGTCCCACAGCGGCCTGCCGGCGATGACCTCGCAGCGGCCGGCCGCGGGCGGGCAGACCGCCTTCAGGATCAGGCGCGGCTCGGTGCTGCCGTTCCACTCGTTGACCTCGAGCGCCACCGCGACGTGCTGAGGCTTGTCGCCCGCTTTCGCCAGCGCGGCGGCGGTCGTCCGGAACGCGACGGTGCGGGCCCGGGCTCCTCCGCTCGAGATCGTCAGGCGGGCGTGCTGCTTGTCGTCGCCCATCGGAACCACCTGCTCCAGGCGTGCGGCGGGCACGAGCAGCATCGGAGTCGCATTGCCGGGGCCGAACGGGCCGAGCGTGGCGAGCTCCTCCGCCAGCGTCAGCCCGAGCGCGTGCGGGGAGGCGACGGCGTCGATGCGCTGGACGGGATCCAGGTCCCACGGCGTGAGCACCGACGCGGCGTGGGCGGCGAAGCGGCGGCGAAGCTCGGGGATGCGGTCGCGGTCCAGCTCGAAGCCCGCCGCCATCTTGTGACCGCCGAAGCGCGTGAGCAGATCGGCGCACGCCCCAAGGCCGGCGTGCAGGTCGAAGTCGCGGATCGAGCGGCCCGAGCCGCGTGCCGAGTCACCCTCGATGGCTGCGACGAGCGCCGGGCGGCGGTAGCGCTCCACCAGGCGCGAGGCGACGATGCCGACCACACCCGGATGCCAGCCCTCGCCCGCGACCACGATGGCCGGCAGGTGCCGCCAGCCCGCCAGCTCGGCCTCGGCCATGAACAGCGTGCGCGACTCCTCGTCCTGGCGCTCGCTGTTGAGCTGGTCGAGCTCGCGCGCCACCTCGGCTGCGCGCTGCTCGTCGTCGGTCAGCATCAGCTCCAGCGCGGCGTCGGCTCGCTGGAGGCGGCCGGCGGCATTGATGCGCGGGCCGAGCCGGAAGCCGGCGCTGCGCTCATCCACGTCCGCTGGCGCCAGGCCGGCCACGTTCATGAGCGCGCGCAGGCCGGGCGGCGCCCGCGGCGCAGCTCGGCGATGCCCTCGCGCGCCAGGCGCCGGTTCTCGCCAACGAGTGGAACGAGGTCGCAAATCGTCGCGAGCCCGACGAGGTCCATGTCGCCTGCCGCCCTGTCGGGATCGGTGCCGGCCGCCGATGCCAGCGCCTGGCCGAGCTTGAACGCGACCGCGGCGCCGCAGAGCGACGGAAACGGGTAGTCGCCCAGGCCCGGATGGACGACCGGGCACGGCGGCAGCGTGGCGGCCGGCCTGTGGTGGTCGGTGACCACCACGTCGAGCCCGGCTGCGCGAGCCCGCTCGACCTCGCTCACGGCTGTGATGCCGCAGTCCACGGTCACGATCAGGCCGGTGCCGTCGGCCGCCAGCCGGTCGACCGTGGCCGCGCTGAGCCCGTAGCCGTCGTCGAAGCGGCTCGGGAGATACCACGAGGGCGTGGCGCCTGCGCGCCGCAGGGCGCTGACCATGATCGTCGTGGCGCAGACGCCGTCGACGTCGTAGTCGCCGTGGACGACGATCCGGCTGCCGCGCGCCACGTGGTCGAGGATCAGCTCGCAGGCGGCGGCCGCGTCGTTCAGCCCGGTCGGATCGTGGCTGTCCTCTGCGCGCAGGAACGCTTGCGCATCCTCGGCGCTCTGGAAGCCGCGCCGGGCGAGCACCTGAGCGGTGACCCGCGAGACGCCGAGCTCGCGCGCAAGAGTCTCCGCGGTCTCAACGGAGAAGGCGTCACAAGTCCAGCGCGAGGGCCGCACGTCCACGCGATGCATTGTGGGTTGGGAAGTCGACGGAACGACCGGATTCGCCCCACCGAACCCGCAAACTGCGACAAGGGGCCTGGCCCCGCTTGGGGATCCGGCGCGCCGAGCCGCAAACCGCGACAAGGGGCCTGGCCCGCAGCTAGGCGCGCGCTCGCGCCGGGCCGCTCTTGCGGCGCTTCCGGCGCGGGTGTGCTTCGCGGTAGCGGCCGTAGTACCAGGACGCCGCCAGCCCGAGGATCGCTCCGGGGATCGCCTCGAAGGCGGCGCCGATCGTCAGCTCGTGCTGGCCGACGATCGTGAACCCGGCGAGGATGAACCCGATCACGACCGCGCCGACGATCGCGGCGAGGAACGCGCCGACGATGCCGCCCCAGAAGCGGTCGGGGACCCAGACCGCGAAGTGCCAGAGGGCGATGCCCATCATGACCCAGACGAACAGGCTCATCAGCGACCGTGCTTTCTCTTCTGGCGCTGCTGGCGGCGGCGCTCGGCCCGGCGGGCCTCGGCGGCCGCGTCACCGCCGTTTGCGCCACCGTTCTCGATTGCGGAGGCAGAGTCCTCCGCCAGCTCAGCGTCCCGATCCGGGTCGATCTCATCCGGGTCGATCACGTGCGGCGCGCCGACGGCAGCGTCCGGCATCTCGACCTCGGGCGACAGTGGCCCAGCCATTCTCTGCGGGGCCGCCGGGCGTCCGCCGCGCGCCGCGCGCCCGGGCCGCTCCGCGATGACGCGGCGGCCGGTGCGGCGGCGCGTGCCGTCGCCCTCCTCCTCGTCCTCGCCCAGTGCCGACAGGGCGTAGGGCGGAACCACGCCGCCGTGGTCCTCCGTCACGAGCTGACGGCGGCGACGGTAGAGCGGCTCGCGCTCCTTCCACTCGGTCAGGACCGGCGAGGCGATGAAGATCGACGAGTACGTGCCCGAGGCGATGCCCACCAGCAGCGCGAACGCGAAGTCCTTCAGCGTCTGCCCACCGAAGAAGAGCAGCGCGAGCACCGGCAGCAGCGTCGAGAACGACGTGGCGAGCGATCGCGACAGCACCTCTGCCATCGAGCGGTTCACGATCTGCGAGAAGGTCGCGCGCGGCATTCGCGGCGCGTTCTCGCGTATTCGGTCGAACACGATGATCGTGTCGTACAACGAGTAACCGAGGATCGTCAGCAGGGCCGCGATCGTCGAGCTCGTCACCTCCCGCTGCGACAAGGGCATACACGCCGCCTGTGATCAGCAGGTCGTGGAACAAGGCGATCAGCACCGGCACCGACGTACTTACCTCGAACCTGCAACCTGATGTAGAGCGAGATCAGGATCAGCGACGCCATGAGCGCGATGCACCGCCGTCTGCGCGATCTGCGCCCCGAACGTCGGCCCGATCGACTCCGAGGTGAAGTCAGCCTCGCGAACGCCGAATTGCTTGTCGAGCTCGTTGCGAACCTGCTCCACCTTCGCCGGCTCGAGCGTCTCGGTCGAGATCTGGATGATGTTCTTGCCGAGTGCCGGGTCGTTGACCTGTCTGGATCTTCGCGTCGCCGTAGCCGAGCGGGACAGCACGTCGCGCACCTGCCCCACCGATGGCTGCGCGCTCGAGCGGCGTCTTGATCCGCGTGCCGGACTCGAAATCGATGCCGAAGTTGATGCCGATGCCGGCGATGGCCAGGGCGCCTGCGACCAGGATCACGCCCGACATCGAGAAGAACCACTTCGAGTTGCCCATGAAGTCGAAGCGCGCCAGCAGTGCCGCTCCTCGCCCACTCCGAGCATGCGCCGCGACGCGCAGCAGGCGCGAGCGCGCCATCGTGCCGAGCACCGCGCTGGTGGCCAGCACCGCCGTGAACAGCGAGACGATCGTGCCGATGCCGAGCGTGAAGGCAAAGCCCTTGACACCGCCCGTCGCGAGCATGAACAGGATGAACGCGACCCCGATCGTGACCACGTTCGCGTCGATGATCGTCCGCAGCGCCTTCGCGTAGCCGTTCGCGATCGCGGCCGGGATCGACCTGCCCGGCGCGCACCTCTTCCTTCACGCGTTCGAAGATGACGATGTTCGCGTCAGCCGCGACGCCCAGCGTCAGGATCATGCCCGCGATGCCCGGCAGGGTCATCGTGATCGGGATGATCTTGATCAGCGCGAAGAGCAGGATCGCGTAGGTGACGAGGCGAGCACGGCCACCACGCCGAGCACGCGGTAGAAGAGCAGCAGGAAGAGCACCGTCAGCAGCAGCCCGGCCGCGCCCGCGATCAGGCCCTGGTTGCAGCGCCTGCTTGCCGAGCGTGCGCCGAGACCTGGGTCTTCGAGATCAGCTTGAGCTTGATCGGCAGGGCGCCGATGCGCAGGCTCTGCGCCAGGTCCTGGGTCTCCTGGATGGTGCCGATCCCGTTGATCTGCGCGCCGGTCTTGCCGTCGATGCCGTCGGGGTTCTGCACGGCATCGATGTACGCGAGCGAGACGATCTGATCGTCGAGCGTGATCGCGAAGTGCTGGTTCGCGTTCGAACGCGTCGCCGCCCGGCGGCAGGATCGTCTCGGCGCCGCGCTGGGCGACTCCGCTTGGTCACCCGCGCGAACGCCTTGCGCCCCTTGCCGGAGAAGTTGAAGGTGACGATCGGGCTGTTGTCCTGCGGGTCGAACGCCTGCTTCGGGTCCTTGATGTCGGAGCCGGTCAGCTCGGAGTCGTCCTCGATGACGTAGTAGCCGGGCGAGACCGTGGTGTTCTTCAGGTTGGCCGACTTCTCGGCGCCGATGACCACGATGCCCTCGGGGACCGTGTAGATCTTCGCCCCGGCGGGCGGCCCTTCGACTTGCCGAGCTTGTTGAGCTCCGCCGCGCACGCGCCCGGTCGGCCGGCTTGGCGAGCGGCGCGCGGGCTGACGGGCGCCGTGTCGCTGTAGTCAGAGAGCAGGTCCTTGCAGCTGGTCTCCGGCCCGTCGATGAGCGTGTTGAGCTTGTCGAAGAGGTAGTACTTCTTGCCGCTCGTGTCGTTCTTGCGGTCGTAGTACTGCTCGACCGCCTTCATGTCGCTCGGGTTGACCCCCGCGGCCTGGAGCTCCTTCGTGTCCACGCCCGATGCGGGAATGTCGTTGGGCTCGGCCAGCGGCTTGGCCTTCGCCGCCCGCTTGACCGCGTCGAGCAGGCCGGGGATCGGGACGTTGGCGGCGCTGTAGTCGAGGGCGTGCTCGCCGAGCTCCTTGCCGTTCGAGCCGATCACGTTCGGCTCCCAGTCGTAGAACTGGAGCTGGGCGGTGGTGCCGACCTGGTCCTCCGCGCGCTGCGCGTTCTTGACGCCCGGAAGGGCCACGATGACCGTGCCGGCGCCCTGCTGCTGGACCTCGGACTCGGAGACGCCGAGCGCGTTCGTGCGCTTGCGGATCGTGTTGATCGCGTCTGAGACGGCCGCCGGGGTGACCTTTGGCACCTGCGGGGTCGGCTCCGCCTGGTAGATCAGCTCGATGCCGCCGCGCAGGTCGAGTCCCAGCTGCGTCTTCTTCGCGAAGGGCGCTCCCGGGACGATCGTGAGCAGCGAGAGGACGAGCAGCGCCCCGACGATTGCGAGCACGATGAGATTGCGGCGGCGGTCGGTCATCAGCTAGGTGTCAGCACGAGCAGCAGCCCGCCGTCGTCGTCGTAGGCGGGAAAGATGTCAGCGGTCGCCGGCTCGGGCCGGTCACCCTCCGCGTGGACGGTAACCGTCTTTTGCAGGACGCGCACCCCCCATTCGAGCGCCGTTGCAATCGGATCGCCGTCCTCGTCGAACTCCAGGTGCAGCACGTCCTGGACCGGCGGCCCATCACGTTCTCCTCGCCGAGACCGGTCAGCTCGCGCACCCCGCGCCCCACGCCGATCACGCGCGCCTGCGAGTCACAGATGAAGAAAGCGGCGTTCGGAGCCGGGTAGTAGTCGTCCAGCAGCTCGAACAGGAAGCCGAAACCGCACTTCGGGCACCCGCGCGGGCGCTGTGAGAAGCCGGCGGTGCGCTCGGCACCGAGCATCCGGTTGCCGCAGTTTGGACAGATGAAGTTGGGCATCGCGGGCGCCCAAGGTTAGCTTCGGGGTCAGAACAGCCCGGGCGGTTTAGCCGCAGCTTCAAGCCCCAGGTGTGCAAACGCCTTCGCCGTGGCCACCCGGCCGCGCGGCGTGCGCTTGATGAAGCCCTTCTGGAGCAGGTAGGGCTCGTACACGTCCTCGAGCGTGTCCTCCTCCTCCGAGACCACGATCGCAAGCGTGGACAAACCGACCGGTCCGCCCTCGAACTTCTCGCAGATGGAGCGCAGGATCTCGCGATCGAGCCGGTCGAGCCCTTCGCTGTCGACCTCCATCAGATCGAGTGCCGCGGCCGCCGTGGACGCGTCGATGACGCCCGTGTGGCGCACCTCGGCGTAGTCGCGCACTCGCTTGAGGAGGCGGTTGGCCACGCGCGGGGTGCCGCGGCTGCGGAGCGCGATCGTGTGCGCGCCGGCCTCGTCGATCGTCGCGCCGAGTATCCCGGCGCTGCGGATGACGATGCTGGCCAGATCGGCGGGGTCGTAGAGGTCGAGGCGGTGCGTCACGCCGAAGCGGTCGCGCAGCGGCGTGGTCAGGAGCCCGGCGCGGGTGGTCGCGCCGATGAGCGTGAAGGCGGGCAGGTTGAGCGTCACGATCGCCGCGCCGGCGCCGCTTCCGACGGTGATCGGCAGCTTGCGGTCCTCCATCGCGGGATAGAAGGTCTCCTCGAGCGCGGGCGGGAGCCGGTGGATCTCGTCCACGAAGAAGACCGAGCGCTCGGCGAGCGCGGTCAGGTAGGCGGCGACGTCGCCCTTGCGCTCGAGCGTGGGGCCTGCGGTCTGCACGAACGGGACCTCCAGCTCGGCAGCCACGATCTGGGCCAGGCTGGTCTTGCCGAGTCCCGGCGGGCCGGCCAGCAGGACGTGGTCGAGGGCCTCCCCGCGCCGCTTGGCCGCGTCGATGAAGATCTTGAGCTGCTCCTTGACGCTCGCCTGGCCGACGAACTCGGACAGCTGGCGCGGGCGCAGCGACTGGTCGAGGTCATCCTCGGTGGTGAGCACGGGCGCGTGAAGGCGGTGCTCGTCCGCCTCGACGGCCTCGATGCCCGGTGTGCGGATGCCGCCGCTCATGCCGCGGCCCGTGCCCTGAGCGCGCCCTCGATCAGCTCTTCGGCCGACGCACCCTCGGCCTGTGCCAGCAGGCGCTCGGCCTCCTGGAGCGAGAAGCCGAGGCCGACGAGGCCGTCGCGCGCGATCAGGCGTGGATCGTCGCTGCGGGAGACCACGATGCCCTCTCCCTCACCGCGTTCGCCGACCTTCTCGCGCAGCTCCACGATCACGCGCTCGGCAGTCCGCTTCCCGATCCCCGGCACCGCCTGGAAGCGCTTGGCGTCGCCTGCGGCGATCGCGTTCAGCAGCTCGCCCGTCGTCCCGCCCGACAGCACCGCAAGCGCCACCTTCGGGCCGACGCCCTGGACGCCCAGCAGCAGCAGGAAGAGGTCGCGCTCGTCCTCGCTCGCGAAGCCGAACAGCTGCATTCCGTCGTCGCGCATGATCAGGTGCGAGTGCAGGAACGTCTCCCGGCCCACCGCCGCGACCTTCTGAAGCGTGTGTGCCGAAACGGCCAGCCGGTAGCCGACGCCCGCGCACTCGACGACGACCGCATCGTGCCTGCGCGCGACAACCGTGCCCCGCACGGACGCGATCATCCGATCGCCTCCCGCAGCGCAGCACCGTGCGCGTGGCAGATCGCCACAGCGAGCGCGTCGGCGGCGTGATCGGGCTCGGGCGGCTCGGGCAGCGACAGCAGCGCTCCCACCATCCGCTGGACCTGCTCCTTGCCGGCCGCGCCGTTGCCGCACACGGCCGACTTGACGGCCTGCGGCGTGTAGGAGTAACACGGGAGCCCGGCGAGGCCGGCGCTGAGCATGACGACCCCGCGCGCCTGGCCGACGGCGAACGCCGAGCGGGCGTTCTGGCCGAAGAAGACGTCCTCGACGGCGACCGCCGAGGGCTTGTGCTCGGAGATCAGGTCACAGAGCCGCGCATGGATGCGCGCCAGCCGCCGCTCGAGCGGCTCATTGGACGCAGCGGTGACCACCCCGCCGTCGAGTGCAGCGAGCTCCCGCCCACGGGCGAGCACCACCCCGTACCCGAGATTCGCCGTCCCGGGATCGATGCCGAGCACGATCACCACTGGAGTGATTCTGCGTCGAGGCCCGGACGCCTCTCGCCTCGCGCCTGCCGCTCAGGTCTGCGCGGGCTCCTTCTCCTCGCCCACCTGCTCCAGCTCCCCGTCCTTCAGGCGCTGGCGCAGGACCTTCTTGTCGAACTTGCCGACGCTCGTCTTCGGGATCTCGTCTATGAAGGCGTACGTCTCCGGGATCCACCACTTGGCGACCCGTGAGGAGAGGTGGTCGCGCAGGTCGTCGGCGCTGACCTCGACGCCCTCGGACACGACAACGCACGCGAGCGGCCGCTCCGACCACTTCTCGTCGGGCCGTGCGATCACCGCCGCCTCCTCGATCGAGTCGTGCGCCATCAGCGCCTGCTCCAGCTCCACGGAGGAGATCCACTCGCCGCCCGACTTGATCACGTCCTTCGAGCGGTCCGAGATGCGCACGTAGCCCAGCTCGTCGATCGAGCAGATGTCGCCGGTGCGCAGCCAGCCGTCGTGGAACTTCTCCGGCGAGCTCGGGTCCTCGTAGTAGTCACGCGCGATCCATGGCCCGCGCACCTCCAGCTCGCCGGTGGTCTTGCCATCCCAGTCGACCACGTTGCCGTCGTCGTCGATCAATCGCGCCTCGACGAACGGCAGCAGGCGGCCGGCCATCGTGCGGTAGGCCCACATCTCGTCGCTGCCGGGCTCCACGCCGGCGGGCGGGCGGGCGACCGCGCACACAGGTGAGGTCTCGGTCATGCCCCAGCCCTGGACCATCTCGATGCCGTGGCGCTCCTCGAGCCCCTGCATCAGCCCCTGGGGCACCGCGGCGCCGCCGCAGACCACCACGCGCAGCGACGAGGTGTCAACGTCGTTGTCATCCAGGTACTGGAGCACCGCGTTCCACACCGTCGGCACGCCGGCCGAGCAGGTCACCTTCTCGCCCTCGATCAGGCGAGCCACCGGCTCGCCCTGGAGGAAGCGGTCGGGCATGACGAGCGAGGCTCCGGTCATCCCCGCGCCGTACGGGATGCCCCAGGCGTTCACGTGGAACATCGGCACGATCGGCAGCACGCGGTCCGAGAAGCGCAGGCCGAGCGCATCGGGCGAGTTGTGCCCGAAGGCATGGAGGATGGTCGAGCGGTGCGAGTAGAGGACGCCTTTCGGGTTGCCGGTGGTTCCGCTCGTGTAACAGAGTGCCGCGGCTGCGCGCTCGTCGAGGTCCGGATAGTCGAACGACTCGTCGCCCTCGGCGAGCAGCTCCTCGTAGCGGATCACGTTCTTCAGATCGCCTGCGTCGCCGTCGCCGACGACCACGATGTGCTCGACCGTCTTGAAGTCGCCCGCGACCTTCTCGAGCACCTCGACCAGCGAGTCGTCGACGAACAGCAGCCGGTTCTTGGCGTGGTTGACGATGTAGGTGACCTGCTCGGGGAAGAGCCGGATGTTCACCGTGTTGAGCACCGCTCCCATCGACGGGACCGCCAGGTAGGCCTCGAAGTGCTCCTGGTTGTTCCACATGAACGTGCCGACGCGGTCGCCCTGCTCGATCCCGCGCTTTGCGAGCGCCGATGCCAGGCGGTCAGCGCGCGCCGCCACCTCGGGATACCGCGCCCTGCGCAGGTCGCCCTCGCCCTCCAACGTGACAACCTCGCTGTCAGCGCCGAACCGGCGCACCCGGTCCAGCACGTGCCGGACCGTCAGCGGATAGTCGTTCTGCATCAAGCCTTCGAGCATCTTGGACTCCTCCTCAGCCTCTACCCAGCCACCGGGCGTCAGCGTAGGCGAAAAGCCGCGCCGTTTCGTACCCCAGTTCCACTGGGAGCTGCTCGCGTGCGGAGTCGACGGCCACGAGCTGGTCGGCCTCGACGCGCGAACGATTCGCGCCGAGGACTCGGCGCTGGCGCGCGAGATCGACGGCGTCCGCTGGTACCGCTGCCTGCGCTGCGACAGCTGGCTGCCGCTGCCGCCGCCCGAGGACGGCGCGGCCACGCGCGATCACCCGCCGGCGCTGGACGCGGTCGAGCTCCCGCTGCGCGGCAAGCCGCTGCGGGACAAGATCGTGCTGCGCCTGATCGCGGTCGACCGCGCCCTGCACTTCGTCGTGCTCGGCCTGCTCGCGGTCGCGCTGCTCCTGTTCGCCAACCACCAGGCCGACCTGCACGACCGCTTCTACCGGGTGATGAACGATCTCCAGGTCGCGTTCGGCGGCAATCCGAGTCACCCGCACAAGACCGGCCTGCTCCACGACCTCGACCAGCTCTTCACGCTCGAGTCGTCGAAGCTGCGCCTGGCCGCCGCCGGCATCGGTGCCTATGCGCTGCTCGAAGGCGCCGAGGCGATCGGGCTCTGGTGGCAGAAGCGCTGGGCGGAGTACCTCACCTTCATCGCGACGGCTCTGCTCCTGCCCCTCGAGATCTACGAGATCTCACACAAGATCAGTCCGTTCAAGGTGCTCGCGTTCGTGATCAACGTCGCGATCGTGATCTACCTCCTGCTGGCGAAGCGGCTGTTCGGCCTGCGCGGCGGCGCGGCGGCCGAGGAGGAGCTGCGCGAGCGCGACGTGGGCGTAGAGGCGCTGCTTCGGGCTACGCCGTAGCGCGCTCGAGCACGTCCGCATCCACGTCGAAGTTCGCGTGGACCGCCTGCACGTCGTCGAGCTCCTCGAGCGTGTCGATCAGCCCCATCAGCTTCCCGACCTCGCTCTCCTCGACCTGCACCTGCGTGGTCGGCCGCATCGCCAGGTCGGCGGACTCGAACTCCACGCCCGCCTCCTCCAGCGCCCGCTTGACCGCGATGAACGCTTCCGGCGGTGTGATCACCTCGTAGACGTCGTCATCCAGGTTGATGTCCTCGGCGCCCGCGTCGATCGCGGGGAAGAGGTCGTCCTCCGAGTAGCGCTGGGCGTCGACCACGATCTCGCCCTTCTTCTCGAAGATCCATGCGACCGAGCCGGGCTCGCCCATGTTGCCGCCCCGGCGGGTGAACGCCGCCCGCAGATCCGAGCTCGTGCGGTTGCGGTTGTCCGTGAGCGCCTCGACCAGGATCGCCACGCCGCCCGGGCCGTAGCCCTCGTAGACGATCGACTCGAAGCTGTCCGCGTCGGCGCCTGCGCCGCTGCCCTTCGCGATCGCGCGCTCGATGTTGTCCTTCGGCATCGACGCCTGGCGGGCTTTCTCGATGGCCGTGGCGAGCGCGGCGTTGCCGCCTGGGTCGCCGCCGCCCTCGCGGGCAGCCACCTGGATTGCACGCGCAAGCTTCGTGAAGAGCTGACCGCGCTTGGCGTCGGTCGCCTTCTTCTTGTGCTTGATCGATGCCCACTTGGAGTGGCCGGCCACGGCGCCCGAGTCTAGGGCTGGTGTGCAGCCCCGCCCCGGCTCGGGCACGATTGGGCGATGGCTGCAACCGCGCCCGGCCGAACAGGTCTCCTCGTCCGCGCCGCCGCCATCCCGGCGGCGGTCAGGTCCGGGCTTGCCGTGCTGGTCCTCGCGGGCCTCGGGCGGCTGCTCTACGGAGGCGGTGCGATCGGCTACGACGCGAGCTTCGCGCTCGTGTGGGGCCGGCAGATCGCCCATGGGTCCCTACCCCAGTTCAAATCACCGGTTGCCCCGACTCCCCACCCGCTGGCCAACATCGCGAGCGCCCCACTGAGCCTTCTCGGTGACCACGCCTTCGCTGCGGTGCTCGCGCTCAGCTTCCTCTCGCTGGCGGCGCTCACGTGGTTCGGATTCGAGCTCGGCTCGCGGCTGTTCCACCCAGCCGTCGGCGCGCTGTTCGCGCTGCTCTTGTTCACCCGGCCCGCGCTCGTCAACGAGACGCTCCAGGCGCTCATCGACATCCCGTTTCTCGCGCTCGTGGCAGCGGCCGCTGCCGGGGTGGTGGCCGGCGCGCGCCCGCGCTACGTGCTCGTGTTGCTGCTGCTCGGCGGCCTGTTGCGACCCGAAGGCTGGCCGCTTGCGCTGCTGTACGGCGCCTACTGCTGGCGCGGGGCCGACACGCGCGGGCGCGCGGAGCTCGTCGCGCTGGCGCTTGCAGCGCCGGTCATCTGGTTCACCTTCGACGCGATCGTCACCGGTGACCCGCTCTACTCGCTGCACGGCACTCAATCGCTCGCGGCCAACCTGGACCGTCCGGTGGGCACGCACAGCGCGCTGGTGGCGACGCCGCAGTACCTGCGCAACCTGCTCGAAACCGGAGTCGCATGGCTCGGGCTTGCCGGCTGCCTCGGTGCGCTCTGGGTCGTACACGAACGCGCTCTTGGCCCGGCCGCGATCGCGGGCGCAGGCCTGGCCGGCTTCATCGTGCTCGGTTCGGCCGGCCTGCCCGTGCTCACCCGCTACCTGCTGGTCCCCGCCTGCATCCTCGCCCTCTTCGCGGCCGTCGCCGCGCTCGGGTGGCTGAGCATCGGGCCGGGTGAGGAGCGCCGCTGGTGGTCCTACGTAGGCGTTCTGGCTGGGATCGTGCTGCTTGTCACGGTGCCGGTCACTGTGGACGGCCTGCGCAAGAACCGCACCTTCCTCGGCCAGCGCGCAGCCGTGCAGCGCCAACTGCACGCCCTCGTCCGCAGCGGTCCCGGCCGGGCGGCCGTGGCACGCTGCCGCCGCGTCGTCGCACCGGAGCACCGGCCCGTGCCGCTGCTGGCGTACTGGCTCGGCCGCAAGCCCGGTGCGATCGGCCAGGATCCCGCCCACCTGAGGCAGGGGGACGCCTACTTCGCATTCACGAGTGCCGTGGCAGCCCAGCGCCTGAGCCTCTCGAGCCAGGACCAGGCGTCATCGGCCCCACCCCCGCCAGGCTTCCGTCAGGTAGCCGGCAACGCCTCCTGGCGGCTGCTCGAGGACTGCCCCTAGAACGCAAACGGCCGCTGGCCCGCGACGCCCGCGAAGGCGCCGCGGCCAGCGGCCGCTCACTGCGATTGCTCGCCTGCTGCTAGCGCTTCAGCAAGACCACCTTCTTGGTCACGGTCTTGCCCGAGGTCAGGACGAGCGTCGCCTTGACCGACTTCAGCTTCTTCAGCGCCTTCTTGGCCTTCGCCGTGAACTTGAGCGTCACGACGACCTTGCCGGCCTTGGCCGACTTGCCGCTGCCCTTGGCCAGAGCACCCTTCAGCTTCAGCTTCTTCGCCGTCTTGGCGGGGAGCACGAGCTGTGCGGTGACATGGCACGCTGCCGAGCAGTTCACCGTGGCCTTGAGGCCCTTGGCCAGCGCGGCCTTGAGCTTGACCTTGGCGATCGTCACGGTCATCTTGAGCGCGGCTACGGCCGTCGGCGTTCCGGACGTGCTGCCCGGCGTTGCCGCGGCAGGAGTGCTGCCGCCCGTCTCACCGCCAGTGGTCGTCTGACCACCGCCGCTGTTGTCGCCCCCGGTGGAGACCCCGTTGGTACCGAAGTTCCAATTCGAGGCCCGCATCGTCAGGACGGTCACCTGCGTGGCGCTGCCGACCGTCTGGAGCGGCAGCATGCACGGAAGGTGCGTCTGCGTCGTCCCGTCGGGCTGGAGGCAGTCCGGCACGAGCGTGCCGTTGCGGAACACGTGCAGGGTCGTCCCGGCCGGGATGACCGAGTTGTCGACCAGGAACGTGAGCCGCAGCGGGTTCGCCGGGTCGGTCGCATCCGGTGCAGTGATGTTCACCTGCTGGCCGAGGAACGAGTAGCCCGTGGGCGCGTCCTCGGTGTATGACGGATGAGTCTCGATGGTCACGGCACCCGCAACGGGCGTCTGGACCGAGGCGGCCACCGGCGAGGTCGACGACGTCGTGCTGCCCGTCGAGACCGTGCCTCCTGCGTTCGCCTGCTGAGAGACAACCTGACCGCCATCCTCGAGCGCATCGACGTAGACCGTCTGGGTGCGCTGCTTGGTCGAGCTGTCGCTGAACGTGACCGTCAGCGTGGTGGTGTACTGGCCTGCGTCCGTGTACTTGTGCGCAGCCGTGTTCGACGCGCCGCTGACCGTGGCCGAGCCGTCGCCGAAGTTCCACGCGTAGTTCGTGGCCGTCGTGTCCGGGTCGTCCGGATCGAAGCCGACTCCTGTGAACGTCACGTAGCTGCCCGCAACCGGCGACTCACTGCGCCAGGCGAACCCGGCGAGCGGAGCGCGATCGTTGCTGATCGTGATCCAGCGGATGCTTACCGCCGTCGAGTCGTCGTTGGGGTCCGTGACGGTCAGCGTGACCTTGTACTGGTCCGCATGCGCGTACTGATGGGTCGGGTTCTGAGCGGTCGAGTGAGCCGATTTGTCCCCGAAGTCCCAGTCGTACGTGTACGCCGGCGGGTTCTCCGAGTCCTCGTTCGGGAAGTCCACCTCGCTGGTGTGGAAAGTCACGGTCTCATTGGGCTTCAACTTCCCGCCCGTGTTGAACGACGCGTACGGCGTGCCCGGGTCGTAGACGTCGACCACATCCGTGTACTGCGCGCTCGAGGCGTCGTCGAACGTCACCGTCAGCGTGACCACGTACTCGCCGGACTCCGTGTAGGTGTGCGCCGGGTTCTGAACGGTGCCCTCTGTGTCGTCATTGGGATCGCCGAAGTCATATGACCACGACGTGACATCGGCGCCGTCGACGCCATCTGCGTAACCGGTGAAATCGACCGGGCTGCCGGTCGTGGGCGTCCCGTTGTTCGTGTAGAAGTTGGCACCCGGGTGCTGCTCCGGCTGCACGCTGATGACCCGCTCGTAGTCGGCGCTGCCGCCGCCCGAGAACGTGGCATGCACCTGCAGCGTGTAGGGCCCGGCCGCGGCGTAGGTGTGACTCACGTTGGCATCGGGACCAGAGGTGTCAGCCGAGCCGTCACCCCACGACCACGTGTAGTTGCTCACTGTGTCGCTGCCGTCGTTCGGGTCGGCGCCGTAGGCGGAGAACGTGGTGTCCTTCCCTGCCTCGGGGTAGCCGTACGCGCTCACGTGGGGGGCGGTATCCGAGAGGACCCACAGCGGCCCGGTGAACTGGGCCGTGGTGTTGTCCTCGAACGTCACCACGAGCTTGACCGTGTGGCTGCCCGCGGTTCCGGCCGGGAACAGCTTCTGGATGTAGCCCTTGTCAGCCCCCGAGAAGTCGGGAGTCGTCGAGCCGTCGAAGAACCAGCTGTAGTTGGTGACCTGGCTGGCGCTGCTGCCGGAGTCCACGTCGGCGTAGAGCGACGCCGCCGTGCCGCCGGCCGTTCCGTCCGAGCTGTTGAAGCTCACCGTGGCCGGCTCGTCATCGCTGACGTTGACAACTTCCTTGTGGCTCGCCGACTGACCGTCGTGGAAGTCCACGGTCTCGGTGACCACGTAGCGGCCGGCCTCGCTGAAGGTGTGCGGGACGCTCATACCGCTGGAATCGGGCGTTCCGTCGCCCCAGCTCCACGTGTAGGTGTCAGCCGTGTTCGAGCTGTCAGCCGGGTCGTAGGCGTCTTCCGTCGTGAACTGCGCCGGGGTGCCCGTCTTGACCTGGTTCTGCTCGAACCAGTAGACGTACGGCTTCGGCTTGGGGTCGACGCTCAGCGAGTCGAAATAGGTCTGCGTCGTGTTGTCGCTGAAGGTGACTGTGAGACGGACGTCGTAGTTGCCGGCGTCGGCGTAGGTGTGCGCGGGTGCAGCGCCGTCGGCGCCGCTCGCGACCAGGTCAGCGCTGCCGTCGCCCCACTGCCACTTGTAGGAGGTCGGCGAGCCGTCGTCGAGCGCCGGGTTGTAGCCGTCGCCCTCGAAGTGAACTGCGCCGCCGGCATACGCCGCGGCTTCGTCGGTCGTGTACCACTGGGCGTAGGGCTGCTGAACCTCGGTGCTGTTGGCATCGGAGCAGGCCTCGCTGGTGGCGTAGTCATAGCCGTAGCAGTTGCCGCCGTTGAGGCCGTAGGCGCCGGCCATGCCGGCTGAGATGGCGCCCACCACGAGCACGGCGCTGACGAGAACCGCGACCTTGCGCGGGTTCGCCGTCAGGCCTGCGCGCAGGCTGGCCAGGAAAGATCGGATCATGAAGAAGAACTGCCTCTCTGAGTCGAGCCGCGCGTGAGTACCCCTACGCAGCCATAAGTGCCAAGTGGGGTACTCATCGGCACTTCTGGAGAATCCTCAAGCCCTGATACGGGTAACCGCCCAGACGAATGTCAGAGCACGGACCTGATGTCGCGCTGGCTGACCGGGCGCCCTACACCACGAAGCGCCCGTCCACCTGGAGCTCCTCGCCGTCGACCGTGATCCGGCCGCCCTCGCGCAGGTCGCAGACCATGTCCCAGTGAACCGCGGAGTCGTTGACCCCGCCGGACTCGGGGTAGGCCTTGCCGATCGCCATGTGGATCGTGCCGCCGATCTTCTCGTCGAGCAGGATCTCGCGGGTGCCGGTGGCGATCCCGTAGTTGGTTCCGATCCCGAGCTCGCCGAGCGTCCGCGCGCCGTGGTCGGTGTCGAGCATCTCGAGCAGGTAGGCCTCGCCCTGCTGCGCCGATGCGTCGACCACCCGGCCGCCCTCGAAGCGGAACTTCACGCCGGCCACCTCGCGCCCGCCGTACACGGCCGGGAAGCTGAAGCTGACCTCGCCCTCCACCGAGTCCTCGACCGGACCCGTGAAGAACTCGCCGTCGGGCATGTTGTGCTTGCCCGTGCACGGGATCCACGTGCGCCCCGCCACGTTCAGCGTCACGTCGGTGCCGGGGCCCGAGATGTGGATCTCCTCCTTGCCCTGGATCCACTCCGCCAGGCGCTTGGTCTCATCGCTGGTGCGTGCCCAGGCCGTCACCGGGTCGGCGTCAGTTGCGAGGCACGCCTTGTAATAGAAGTCCTCGTACTCGGTCAGCGACATGCCCGCCTCGCTCGCGAGGCCATGCGTCGGGAACGCCGTGAGCGACCAGCGCAGGCTGCCCTCAGCCGCGCGGTCCATCATCTTGTCCGAGAGCGGCTTGCGTGCCTGCTGGGCGCGTGCCTGCTTCGCGGGATCGACACTCGACAGCGCCCGCGTGTTGTCGTCGGAGAGCACGCGGATGACGACGTCGGCGTGCTCGTACACCCAGTCGGTGGTCGGCGGGATCCAGTCGAGCTGGTCGTCGTTGGCCAGCCGGTAGAAGGAGGCCGCGGCCTCCTCGGGCGACATCTGCATGATCGGGTTGCCGCCGGCCCGCAGGACCTCCTCGTAGATCGCCAGCAGCAGCGGCTCGGCGCTGGAGGCGCCGCCGATGACCACGGCGTCGTCCTTCTTCACCGCGGTCGCGTACTGGACCATGATCTTCGCCAGGTTCTCGACGCGTGGATCCCTCATCGCGCCACCCACTCGTGAATCCGGGACTCGCCGGCGATCTCCGGGTGGAACGCCACCGCGAGCATGTTGTCCTGGCGCACCGCCACCGGGTGACCCTCGATTTCTGCGAGCACGTCCACTCCTTCCCCTGTTTCCTCGACCCACGGCGCGCGGATGAACACGGCGCGCAGCGGGCCCCCATTGAAGCCCTTCACGTCGATGTCGGCCTCGAAGCTCTGGCGCTGGCGGCCGAACGCGTTGCGCCTGGCCGTCACGTCCAGCAGCCCCAGATGATCGCGGTCGAGCATGATCAGCCCGGCGCAGGTGCCGAGCGTCCGGCGGCCGCTGCGGACGAACGCACGCAGCGGCTCGGCCAGTCCCTCGCGCTCGATGCCGAGCGTCATGGTCGTGGACTCCCCGCCTGGGATGATCAGGGCGTCGAGCCCATCGAGGCCGGCAGGAGTGCGCACCTCGCGCGCGTCCGCGCCGAGCGACTCGACGATCCGCGCGTGGGCCTCGAAGTCGCCCTGGATCGCGAGGACGCCGACTACCAACCGCGGGTCTGGAGCAGGCCGCCGTTCTCGGCGAGCGGGCCGATCTCGAGTCCGGCCATCGCGCCGCCGAGCCCGCGGCTGGCATGCGCGACGCGCTCGGCGTCCTCGAAGTGGGTCGTGGCCTCGACGATCGCCTGGGCGCGCCGCTCGGGGTCCTCGGACTTGAAGATCCCGGAGCCGACGAACACGCCCTCGGCGCCGAGTTGCATCATCAGCGCAGCGTCGGCGGGGGTGGCGATGCCACCGGCCGAGAAGTTGACCACCGGCAGGCGGCCGTGCTCGGCCACCCAGCGGACCAGGTCGAGCGGCGCCTGGTGGTTCTTGGCGGCGGTTGCCAGCTCGGTCTCCTCGCAGGCCTGGAGACGCCGGATGTCGCCCGTGATCTGGCGCATGTGGCGCACCGCCTCGACCACGTTGCCGGTTCCGGCCTCGCCCTTCGTGCGGATGAACGCCGCGCCCTCGGCGATGCGCCGCAGCGCCTCTCCGAGGTTGGTCGCGCCGCACACGAACGGCACGTCGAAGGCCCACTTGTCGATGTGGTTGGCCTCGTCGGCCGGGGTCAGCACCTCGGACTCGTCGACGTAGTCGATCTCGAGCGCCTGGAGCACCTGAGCCTCGGCGAAATGCCCGATCCGCACCTTTGCCATGACGGGAATCGAGACCGCCGCCTGGATGCCCTCGATCATGCTCGGGTCGGACATCCGTGCAACGCCGCCATCCCTGCGGATGTCGGCCGGCACGCGCTCCAGCGCCATCACCGACACGGCCCCCGCGGCTTCGGCGACCTTTGCCTGCTCGGGGGTGACGACGTCCATGATGACGCCGCCCTTGAGCATCTCGGCGAGCCCGGTCTTGACGCGAAGAGTGGCCGTCTCCTTCACGGCGACGACTCTAGCGAGCGACCTACTTCAGGCGGAAGGCTTTGATGCGGTCCGCGTAGATCGACTCGTCGAGCGAGTAGACGCCGTACGCAAGCGCCTGGAGCAGGCTGAGCAGCGCCGAGTTCGAGCGCACGAAGCTCGGGCTGTTGGAGCTGTAGTAGAGCCGCTGGTCGGCGTAGCGCGTGAGCTCCGACAGCGTGGCGTCGGAGATCGCGATCGTGTCGGCGCCGCGGTGGCGGGCCAGGCGCATCGCGCGGACAACGAGCGCCGACGGCAGGCCGGCGCTGAAGCCGACGAGTAGCGACTTGTCGTCAAGACGTGCCAGGCGGGCCAGGCCCTCCTGCGACGCGCTCGCCACCAGTTCGACGCTGAAGTCGAGCAGCATCAGCAGATGACGGAGGTAGCTGGCAAAAAAGGCCATCTGGTCGGTGCCGCAGACCACGATCAGCTTCGCCTTCGCGATCGCCGCGACGGCGGCTTCGACCTCGTCGCGGTCGAGCTCGCGCGCGGTCTGCTCGACGCTCGCGTAGTCGGCCGCCAGCGCGGCCTCGAACTCGGTCTGGTCGAGCGGGAAGAGTGGCGGGGTCACGAGCCGCTCCAGGCCGCCGGGCGAGGAATCGCGGCCGCGGCGGTACTCGTCGCGGGCGGCTGCCTGGAGCTCGGGGAAGCCTTCGAAGCCGAGCGCCTGCGCGAAGCGGACAACGGTCGAGCTCGAGGTGTTCGCGCGCCGGGCCAGCTCCTCCGCTGTGGCGAACGCGGCCTCGTCCAGATGGTCGACGATGTACTGGCCCACGTCCTTCTGCGAGCGCGAGAATTCCTCGAAGCGCTGGCGGATCTCGTCCGTGAGCGTGACTGCGGGGTTGACAGAGCGGGTCACGGCCGACTGTTTCGGTCCGAGTAGCGTCGTTCCTTCATTGAGCGCGCTCCAGCCGCAACTTCGCCCGCTGGAGGCGGTTACGACCGCGGTGCGGGTGGCGCTCCTGATCGGTGCTCTGCTGGCCGTGTCCGGGACGGCCGCGGCGTCGCCTCTGCCCTACCCGACGAAGTGCGTCGGCGCCACCCTGTGCGGCACCGACGAGGGTGACGACGCGGTCTTCGCCGGCCGCCCCGGCCCGATCCAGTTCTTCGGCGAGAACGGCCACGACACCGTCACCGGCAGCGCCGCGGGCGACCGGCTGATCGGCGGCGGCGGCAACGACGACCTCTACGGCGAGCGCGGCGACGACGCGATCGACGGCGGTGACGACTCCGACGTCCTGTTCGGCGGCCCCGGCGACGACACGCTGCGCGAGCGGCGCTTCGGCTTCGACAAGCTCTTCGGGGGGTCGGGCAACGACACGCTCGCGGGCGGCCGCGCGAACGACCTGCTCTACGGAGGCACCGGCGACGATGTGCTCTACGGCGGCTCGGGCAGCGACCACCTCTATGGCGGCCCGGGCAACGACACGCTCTACGGCGGCCCCAACCGCGACTACTTCGACTGCGGCCCGGGTGACGACACGGTCTACATCGTCCATCGCGACACCGGCCCGAGCTCGCTCGAGCGCCACGACGCGTTCATCCCGAAGGCGGCCGGCTGCGAGCACGTGGTCGACGGCGACCCGACGGCGCCGTTCCCGCTCCGAGACCAGGTGGGCACCGCCGGCAACGACGTGCTGCCGGGCACCGACGGGCCCGACCTGCTGGAGGGCAAGGGCGGCGCCGACAAGCTCGACGCGCGCGGCGGCGACGACGAGATCGAGGGCGACGGCAGCTCGGGCCAGGCGGGCGACACGCTGATCGGCGGCCCCGGCAACGATCGCCTCGCCGGCCGCGCGGGCGACGACAGGCTGTTCGGCGACGAGCCGGATGCCAGCGGCCCGGCGGGCAACGACGAGCTGGTCGGCGGCTCAGGCCACGACCTGCTGGTCGGCGGCGGCGGGAACGACTCGATCATGGGCGCCTACGACGGCGACCGCATCCTGGCCGGGTCGGGCGACGACGTAGTCAGCCTGCTCGGTGGTGACACCACCGATCCGAACGGCACCGTCTACGTGGACTGCGGCTCGGGCAGTGACCTCGTGGTGATCAACCCCGCGCGGCGCGGCACCTATCGCAACTGCGAGCGCTTCGCCGACCAGTGGCACGAGGCCGACTGGGGCGGCCTCCTGCGCCCGTCACCCGAGGTCTTCCCGCCCGGCGTCGCCCCCGTGAGCGCGGCGCGCTCACGGCCGCGCGCGAGCGCGTCGGCGTTCACGGTTGGACAGGATCCCGCGGCGGCCGACGGCAGCGCCGGGTCACCGTCGATCTCCTACGACGGCTCGCGCGTGGCGTACTCCTCGGACGCCGACAACCTCATCCGCTCCGACTCGAACGGCACGCGCACCGACCCGTTCGTCCGCGACTTCACCACTGGCACGACCGAGCCCGCGGACCCGATCCGCGGCGGCGTGGCGTTCTACGGCGGGCGCCTGCGCCGCGGTCCGGGCGGCGACCTGTCGGGCGACGGCAGCCACGTGGTCTTCGCGAGCCGCTCGAGTGACCTCGGCGGCAACGGCTCCGGTTACCGGATCTGGGTCCACGACCTCGAGACCGACACGACGACCGTCGCCTGCAAGTCGGGTGACGAGGCGCTCGAGAACCCGGTCATCTCGGCCGACGGCCGCCGCGTGGCCTTCGACACGCTGGCCACGAACCTGGCGGGAAGCGACACGAACCAGCAGGCGGACGTCTACTGGTGCGACCTCGAGACGCACGAGCTGCAGCGGGTCTCGGCGCCGATCACCGACGGCGTCAACAGCTCGGGGAACTCGCTCGACCCCGCGATCTCCGCGGACGGCCGCTTCGTGGCCTTCAGCTCGGACGCGGGCGGGCTGGTCCCTGGCGACGGCACCCGCGCGGGCATCTATGTAAAGGACATGGACACCGGCACCACGCGCGTGGTCGACGCGGTGCCTGGCTCGACCACGTCGAACGGCGAAGGCCTGCACCCCGCGATCTCGGCGGACGGCCGCTACGTCGCGTTCGACTCGGATGCGACTGACCTTCCGGGCGGGGACCTGAACGGCCGTGTCGTCGACGTCTTCCGCGCCGACACCGTCACCGGCACGATCGACCTGGTGTCGGAGCCCGGCGCCGCGACCGACTCGACAGCCGCGTCGATCTCGGCCGACGGCAACGTGGTCGCGTTCAGCTCGAACGGACAGGTGCTGACGCACAACATGGTCACCAGTGCGCTGGCGCCGATCTCGACGCTGAGCGACGGTTCGGCGCTCCCAGGCCCGAGCTTCGCTCCCGCGCTGAGCTCCGACGGCCGCTTCGCCGCGTTCGACTCGGGCGCGAGCGTCTACCGCAAGGACACGTTCACGGGAGCGCTCGAACTCGCCGACCCGGGCATCGACCTGACGCCGCGCACGCTCGTCGACGCACCGCTCGGGAAGCTGCTGCGCCGCAAGGTGAGGAGCGTGACCGGCACTGCTGAGGACGACGGCGGCGTGGTGCGCGTGGACGTCTCGATGTCAAGAAGCATCGGCCGTGGCCGCTGCCTGTGGCTCGGCGCCCGCTCGCGGGTGGTGCGAAAGAGCTGCGTCCGGCCGGTCTGGCTGCCCGCGCGGCTGGTTGGCGGGCTGCGCTTCTCGCTCGCGATCAGGCACGTGCTCCCGCGCGGGTCGTGGCACCTGCGCACCCGGGCCACGGACAACACCGGCAAGCGCGAGCCGGCGCGCGCGGGCGCCAACGCGCTGACGGTCAGGCTGTTCTAGTTCTAGATGTCGCGGATGCCGAAGCGGTCGCCGAGAACCGGGACCGCGGCGAGCAGCACGAAGAGCGCGAATGCCACGCCGGCGACGGGCGGCAATTCCAGTGCCGAACAGACAGCGAACGTCAGGGCGGCGGCCACTGCTGCCATGAGAATTCCAACCATGCTGGTCAAGATGCCCTTTCCACGCCGCCTGGAAACGGCGCGGCGGCTCAGCGCGGGCGCGAGCGCCGGTCGGGACGGCCGGCGTGCGCGTAGAGCGGCGAGGTGAGCACGGGCCAGCTGTCGCGCTTCGAGCCCTGCTCCGGGAGCTGGGCGAACGGCCCGAGCCATTCCGTGGCATCGCCACAGGCGGGGCACGGCCCGCTCGGCGCCGCGCCGGCATCGGCCGGTTCGGTGTGCAGGCAGCGCTCGCAGAGGACCTCGTACATACGGTAATGATGTACCCAATCCCAGCACCGTGAAGCTAATTGCCTGCATTTCTTGCACGGCGGCGTTCGTCGCCGCGGCCCCCGCCGGCGCCGCCCCGTCCTGCCGGCTGCCCGACGGGCGGCTTGTGGCGAGTGACGCGCTCGCGCGGCTGATCTCCGTCCCCACCCCCGACGGCGCAGCCCTGTACGCCTGCATCCGGCGGAGCGGGCGCAAGGTCGAGCTCGACGACTCCTACTCGGATGCGCGCCTGCGCGGGCGCTGGGTCACCTGGCAGCGGGCCGGCAAGCCCGGGCACTGGCGGATCGCGGTGCACGACCTGCGCAGCGGTCGCGAGCGGCTCGTCGACGGCCACGTGGCCGCTCACTCGCTCGCGATCTCCAGCCGCGGCAGCATCGTCTGGGCGCAGGCGCAGGAGGCCACTCCCGCGACGCCGCTGTTCGCGAACGAGCCCGGCACCGGCGGGCGGCTGCTGGACGACGGCGACGTGGACGCCGCCTCCGTCCGCCTGCGCGGCCGGCGGGTGAGCTGGCTGTCGGCGGGCGAGCGTCGCACCGCCAGCGTTCTCTGAGACTGGTTCTCATTCTCGAATATGCTTCACGGTCATGCTCGACCCGTTTCAGCAGCCGTGGTTCCAGGACGCGCTCGTCCAGGTCGTGCTGCTCGCGGTCGCGGGCGGGCTGCTCGGGACCTGGATCGTGCTGCGCGGCCTCGCCTTCTACACGCACGCGGTTGCGGCGGCGTCCTTCCCCGGCCTGGTGCTGGCCGGCGGACTCGGGGTCGCTGCGCCGCTCGGCGCCTTCGCGGTCGGTGGCGCGTTCGCGGCCACGGTCGGGCGGCTCTCGGCCCGCGATCGCCAGCCGGGCTACGACAGCCTGACCGCGCTCGCGCTGGTGGCGGCGCTGGCCGCCGGGGTGCTCCTGGCCTCGGACGTCTACCACTCGGGCGCGCAGGTCGACTCGCTGCTGTTCGGCAGCGTGTTCCTGGTCGACGGGTCAGACCAGGTGATCGCCGCGGTTGCGGCGCTCGCCGCGGTCGCGGCCTCGTGGCTGCTCGGCCCGCGCTGGCTCGCCACCGGGTTCGATGCCCCCGCCGCACGCACGCTCGGCGTGCGCCCCTCGCGCAACGACCTCGCGCTGCTGGCGCTCGTCGCGCTCGCGGCAGTGAGTGCCCTGGCCGCGGTCGGCTCGCTGCTCGCCGGCGCCTTGCTGGTCATCCCCGCGGCCACCACGCGGCTCTGGACGCGCAAGCTGCATGCATGGCAGGCCGCCAGCGTCGGGCTTGCGATCGCCGAGGGCATCGCCGGCCTCTGGCTGTCGGTCGAGTTGAACGCGCCGCCAGGAGCTGCGATCGCAGTGCTGGCGGCCGCCGTGTTCGCACTCGCGCCGCTGATCGCGGCGGCGGTGCGCCTGAGGGCTGCGCTGCCGGTGGCGGCAGCGCTCGCCGCCGCGCTGCTCGCGGGCTGTGGCCAGTCGAGCGGCGGCAAGCCGGTGGTGGTGGCCTCGACCACCCAGATCGCCGACTTCGCCCGCGCGGTCGGCGGCGACGCGGTCACGGTCCAGCAGATCCTTCGGCCCAACACCGACCCGCACGAGTACGAGCCGCGGCCCTCGGACATCGCCGCGACCGCCGGCGCGAAGGTCGTGTTCCTCAACGGCGACGGCCTCGACGCCTGGATGACGAAGGTCGTCGGCCAGGCCGGTGGCCATCCGCAGGTCGTGACGCTCGGCGACGTGGCGCGATCGCAGCTGCCCGGCGACGACAGCGGCAGCGAGGCCTCGCGCGTCGATCCGCACTGGTGGCACGATCCGCGCAACGCCGAGGCGGCGGTCGACCGGGTCCGCTCGGCACTCGGTGCCGCCATCCCCGGCGCGCGGCTGGCGTTCGACCGACGCGCAGCCGCCTACGTGGAGCGGATCGAAGCCGTGGACGTCCGGATCGGCCGCTGCTTCGCCAGCGTGCCTGCCGGCGAGCGCCGGCTCGTGACCTCCCACGACGCGTTCAACTACTTCGCGCGCCGCTACGGCATCCGTGTGATAGGCGCGATCGTCCCGTCGCAGTCCACCGAGGCGCAACCGTCGGCCGGCGACGTCGCGCGGCTGGTCGCGCAGATCCGCCGCGAGCACGTGCGCGCCGTCTTCCTGGAGAGCTCCGTGAACACCAAACTGGCGCGCGCGGTCGCCAGGCAGACGCATGTGATCGGAAACCTGACGTTGTACGGCGACACGCTCGGGCCTGCCGGCTCGCCCGGAGCGACCTACCTCGGCATGGAGCGGGCGAACGCGAACGCGATGATGCGCGGGTTCACCGGCGGCAAGCGAGGCTGCCCGTGAGCTCGGTGCTGGCATCCGTGCGCGACCTGGCCGTGGGCTACGGCGGGGCCGCTGTGCTGGCCGACGTCGGCTTCGAGGTGGAGGGCGGCAGCCGGATCGCGGTGCTGGGCCCCAACGGCGGCGGCAAGACCACGCTGTTCCGCGCCCTGCTCGGCGAGCTGGAGCCGCTGCGCGGGTCGGTCGACGTGCGCGAGCGGATCGCCATCGTGGCGCAGACCGAGCGCTCGCGGCTCGACTTCCCGGTCACCGCGCTCGACGTGGCGACGATGGGCACGGTCGCGCAGATCCCGTGGTACCGGCGCCCGGGGAGGGCCGAGCGCGCGGCTGCGCGAGATGCCCTCGCCGCGGTCGGGATGCGCGAGCTGGCCGAGCGCTCGTTCGGCGATCTCTCGGGCGGCCAGCGCCAGCGCGTGCTGATCGCGCGCGCGCTCGTGCAGCGTGCCCGGTTGCTGCTGCTCGACGAGCCGTTCACGGGGCTCGATGCGCCGAGCGCGGAGCAGCTCGAGCTGCTGCTGGCGCAGCTGGCGAGCGACGGCCATGGCCTGCTGATCGCCACCCACGACGTCGAGCAGGCGCGCGCGTGGGACCTGGTCCTGTGCCTGAACCGCCGTCAGGTCGCCTTCGGCACGCCGGCCGAGGCGCTCACCCGCGAGACGCTCGCCGCCACCTATGGCGGCGCCGTCGTGACGCTGCCGGGCAGCGGCGAGCGCGTGCTGCTTCCTGCCGACCACCACCATCACCACGAACACTGATGTGGCACTGGATCGCTGACCCGCTGAGTGGCGAGATCATGCGCCGGGCGCTCGCCGAGGTCGTGCTGCTCGGCATCGTCGGCGGCGCAATCGGCTGCTGGGTCGTGCTGAACGAGCTCTCGTACGGAGCCGAGTCCCTCCCCCACGCCATGTTCCCCGGGCTCGTCATCGCAGCCCTTGCGAACGTGCCGCTGCTGGTGGGCGGCGCGGCTGGGCTCGCAGTTGCCGCGGTTGCGCTCGCGGTCGCCGCGCGCGTGCCGCTCGTGGGGCGCGACAGCGCGATCGCGGTCGTCGTGACCGGCTTGTTCGGCCTCGGCGCGCTGCTCGCGCTCGCCCCCGCCACGCCGCAGTCCGTGCAGACGCTGCTGTTCGGCGACATCCTCGGCATCAGCGGCTCCGACCTGGTCGCAGCCGGGGCACTCGCGGTGGTCGTTGGCGGCTGCCTGCGCCTGATGCACTCGCGTCTGCTCGTAGTCAGCTTCGACCGGGCGAGCGGGCACTCGATCGGTGTGGGAGTGGCACGCGCCGACGCCGCCCTGCTCGGACTGCTGGCGCTCAGCGTGTTGATCGCCGTGCAGGCGCTTGGCAATCTGCTGGTCGTGGCGCTTCTGATCGCACCGGCCGCGTCCGCCCGCCTGCTCACCCGCCGCATCGTGCCGATGATTGTCACCGCCGCGGCGCTTGCCACGGTCAGCGGCGTCGCCGGCCTGTATGTCTCCTACCACCTGCGCACCGCCGCGGGGGCGTCGATCGCGCTGGCGCTCGTGGCCACCTACGGGCTCGCGGCGATCGGCACGCGCATTGGTCCTAGGCGGGCCGCATGAGCGCCTGGAGCGGACACGCCCGGCGCGTGCTCAAGGAGCGCGGCTTCAGCCGCGGTGGCGCACGCGATGCGGTTATCGACTTTCTGGGCCGCCAGCGCTGCGCAGCCACCGCGCATGAGATCCGCGAGTCGTTGCGCGAGGAAGGCCGCGCGGTCGGCCTGGCCAGCGTCTACCGCTCGCTCGAAGCGCTGCACGAGGCGCAGCTGGTGCAGCGGGTGGACACCGGTCGCGGCGAGCGTCGTTACGAGGCGGTCGCGGCGAGCGGGCAGCACCACCATCACGTGGTCTGCGACAACTGCGAGCGGATCGTCCCGTTCGAGGACCCGGCGCTCGAGGACGCGATCCACGAGTTGGCGGAGCGCTCGCCGTTCGCGATCGCAGGCCACGACGTGGTGCTGCACGGGCGCTGCCCGGACTGCCAGCGCGCCTAGCCGGCGCGGCGCGGGTGCCTGCGCAGGTAGATCGGCGAGGTCAGCGCAAGCAGCGGCATGCCGTCGCGCTGGGGCGTCGCATCGCCGACGTCGGACACCGCGGTGTCGACCGGCAGCGCCGCGCGCGCGAGCAGGATCGCTCGCACCCAGCCGGCCTCGCGCGGAGCGCGGAAGCGCAGCTCTCCGCCCGGCGCGAGCTCCTCTTCCAGGATCTGCTGCCCATTGGCGCGGATGCGGACGACGGCGGGCACGGTCAGGCCGGGAGCCGTCACGCGCAGCGGAGTGCCGGGACGCACGCTGTCGCCGACCATTCCCTCGCGTGGTGCCTCGAGCACCAGCCGCGTCCCGTTCAGCTCGGGTGGCTGGCCGGACACGAACGTGCGTCCCTCGCGCAGCCCCTGGATGACCCCGGCGGCGCTCGCCTCGCGCGCGTAGACCCAGGTGGTCGGCTGGCCGGGACCGGCGACCGCATGCAGCGACAGCCAGTGCGAGTCGCTGCCGCCGGTGCCGCCGATCTTCGCGCCGCGGTCGAGCCAGCACTCCCAGTAGGTCTCGGAGATGTCGCTGCGCACCACCGATGGGTTCCAGACCTCGATCGTGTCCGGGCGCACGTCGAAGCCGTAGGTCCAGTTGATCGACTGACAGTCCGAGCAGCCGCCGCTCCCGCAGGCGTGGAAGTCGGCGTCGCTTGCCACGCGGTAGGCGGGGTGGTTCGCCTGGAACAGGCCGCCCGTGGCACGCAGCGAGTCGGCCATGGCGTTCACGGCGTCGGCGGCCTGGTCGCCGGCGTCGTAGTGCCTGGTCGCGCCGAGCATGTGGGCGTGGCCCTTGATCGAGTGCTCGTAGGCGGGGATAGCGATCAGGCCCTGGTTCGCGCCGGCGAGCTCCGGCACCGAGCGGACGTCGTCGTGATCGGAAACGGCCATCCAGCGCAGCCCGCGCTCGCGGCCCTCGAGGAACTTGCCGGCCACCGGCAGGCCGAGCGTGTAGGCCTCGTCGGGACCTGTGTTGTCGTCGGTCGGTCCGCCGTACACGTCGTGCGAATAGGTCGAGTGCGTGTGCAGGTCGCCCGGGAGCCAGAGTCCACCGCCGCTCGCCGGGCGGCCGAGCGCGCCGGCTGACGGCAGCCACAGGCGCGCGGCCGCGACCGATGCGCCGGCGACCGCGCCGCGGCGGATGAACGTGCGTCGGGTCTGGCGCGCTGCCATGCGCCAATGGAACGACTCGCGCCGCTGATTACTGGCGTCAGGCCAGGGCGGCGGTGCGTAGTCCGCCGACGCCAAGCAGGCCCGGCCCGACGTGCGCGCCGATGACCGGTCCGACCTCCGAGACGAAGAGGGGCTCGGTCCCGAAGATGCGCCGCCCCTCCTCCACCAGCTCGTGCGCGATGTCGGGCGCCTGGATGTGCTGGACCACCCATGCGTCGCGGCCGCTCTCGTGCAGATCGCCGAAGAACTCGACCAGCCGCGCGACCGCGCGCTGGCTCGTCCGGACGCGCTCGGTCGGAGTGATCTCGCCATCGAGCGTGAGGATGGGCTTGATCTTGAGCGCCGAGCCCAGCCATGCCTGCGCGCCGCCGATCCGGCCGCCGCGACGCAGGTACTCGAGCGTGTCGACGGCGAACCACATCTGGAGGGCGTCACGAGCCGCCGCCACCCGCGCACTGACCGCGCCAAGGTCACCGCCGGCCTGCGCCGCGGTGGATGCGGCCAGCAGCATGACCCCCAGCCCACCGCAGGCGCGCCGCGAGTCGACCACCTCGATGCGCTCGCCGGCCACGCCGTCTGCCACCAGCAGATCGCGCGCCGAAACCGCCGAGTCGTAGGTGCCCGAGATGCCCGACGACAGATGGATCGAGATGATCTCCTCACCGGCGTCGAGCAGCGGTTTCCACACGGACATGAAGTCGCCCACGGCGGGCTGCGAAGTCGTCGGCGCCTCGTCGCTCGCACGCAGCGAGTCGTAGAAGCGATCGGTGTCCTCGAGGATGTCCGCCTCGCGCTGCTGGTGCCCGTCGAGGCTCACGTAGAGCGACACCTCGTGGATGCCCCGTTCCGCAACGAGCGCGCGGGGAAGGTAGTTCGTTGTGTCGGAACAGACCGCGACGCCCAAGGCCATATTGGTTATAGCGGCAGGGCGTGGGCGCAGAGCGTTGGTGGCGGCGCACGTCGCCTGACAGAACTTGCGCGAATGGGCCAGCCAGGATTCGAACCTGGGACCGACGGATTATGAGTCCGCTGCTCTAACCGCTGAGCTACTGGCCCCCTGCGCGACGATAGCCCCGGCGCAGGCCGCCTCAGCCCTTCGTCGCGGCCGCGACTGCCTTCGCCAGCTCGTCGGCGCTGAACGCTCCTTCGATCCGGGCCGCGATCTTGCCCTGGCGGTTGATCGTGAACACCCAGGGCTCGGTCTCCAGGTGGTAGGTCGCCATCTGCGGGCGCAGGCCGTCATTCAGCTTGTTGTTCTTGTAGATCTCCATGTGGATCCACGCGGCGTCGCTCTTCGGCAGCGTGTGCTTCTCCTGCTCGGCGATGTCGACGACGGGACCGCAGACGCGGCTCTGGCACAGCGCCGGTGTCGCGAAGACGAGCACGATCGGGCGCTTGCCGAGCACGTCGGCGTAGTCGACGTCGTGCATGTCGTCGTGCGGCGTGCGGGTGTCGATCTGCGACAGGTCGCCGCCGACCGACGCGGCCGTGGGCGTGCTCATCTTCGGCGCCGGGTCGCCGATGCCCGGGATCGGGCTCGACTTGACGACGTTGATCGTCGTGCCGGCTTCCACGAGCCGGTTGTCGAGGCGGAACACGCCGAGCACCACGTACTTGCCGGGCTTCGTGAACGGGACGGTGGCGGCGTAGAGCGTCTTCGCAGCCTGGGGATCGGTCGCGACTGTCTGCGACAGGTAATGGCCCTTGACCGACAGCGATTCCCAGCGCGCGACGTACGGGCCATAGGCGCGCGAGCCGACGCTGCGGGCGATGTAGATGGCTCCCGGTGCGTCCGTGATCTGCTTGTTCGAGCGGTCGAAGAGGCCGAACCCGAAGCGGTTCTCGCCCGGCTCGAACAGCGACTCGGTCGGCGCGAGCTGCGGGCCGGCCTTCAGGTTGGCCCGCAGCTGATCCATGGTCCGGCCGCGGACCTTCGGGAACTGCGCGACCGACGGGACCTTCGCGGGAACCACGCTGTCGCTGGTGCCCGAGCCGCCACCGCTGCCGCAGGAGGCGAGGGCGGCGGCCAGCACCATCGCTGCGATCAACGTTGCTCCCCGCATGAACGCAAGAACATAGGAGGTCGCCGACCCGCCAAGCGTCAGAGACAACACCGCGTTAGTTTTCCCGCTGAATGCGGCTGCCGTTCCAGCAGCAGGTGGAGTCGAGGCTCTACACGCTGTACGCCCTCACCCGCGCCGGCTTCGTCCGGCCGGAGCGCCCGGACACCCTCGCGCGCGTGGCCCAGATCCTCATGCGCTGGGGCTTCACGCCGGCGGCCGCAACGGCTGCCGCGGCTGCCCGCTTCCCGAACGAGACGGCCCTGATCGACGAGCTCGGCGACCTCACCTTCCGCGAGCTCCATCGCCGCTCGAACGCCCTCGCGAACGCGATGCAGGACCGCGGCGTGGTCGAGGGCGACGGCGTGGCGATCCTCGCGCGCAACCACCGCTACTTCGTCGAGGCGACGATCGCCTGCGCGAAGATCGGTGCCCGCGCGCTGTACCTGAACACGAGCTTTGCGGCACCGCAGGCGCGCGATGTGCTCGAACGCGAGAAGCCGCGCGCGACGGTCTACGACGCCGAGTTCGCCAAGTTGATCAACCATGCGACCCGGGGCCGGCGCACCAAGCGCTTCGTCGCCTGGGTGGGCGACGACGAGCCGCTCGAGGGCGACGAGATCATCGAGGACCTGATCGAGAGCACCGATCCGGACGACGTCGTGCCGCCCGAGGAGGAGCCGAAGTTCGTGATCCTCACCTCCGGCACGACGGGCACGCCGAAGGGCGCGAGCCGCTCGGCGCCGAAGGGCATCGATCCGATCGGCGGCCTGCTCGGTCGCGTTCCGTACCACGTGCGCGAGCGCACCTTCATCGTCGCTCCGCTCTTCCACGCCTGGGGCATCGGGCAGTACATGATCGGCTCGGCCTTCAGCTCGACGCTGATCCTGCAGAACCGCTTTGACCCCGAGAAGACGCTCGAGGCGATCGACGAGCACCGGCCGGAGGTCATGGTCGTGGTGCCGGTGATGCTCTCGCGCATCCTCGAGCTGCCGCAGGACGTGCGCGCGAAGTACGACACCAGCTCGCTACGGATCGTGTTCGCGAGCGGATCGGCGCTGCCCGGCGAGCTCGCTCAGCGCTGGATGGATGCCTTCGGCGACAACCTCTACAACCTCTACGGCTCGACCGAGGTCGCTTGGGCCACGATCGGGACTCCCGAGGACCTGCGCGCCGCGCCCGGCACGGCCGGCAAGGCGCCGCGCGGCACGGTCCTGAAGATCGTCGACAAGAACGGCAAGGAGCTGCCGAACGGCGAGACGGGCCGCATCTTCGTCGGCTCCGAGCTGGTCTTCGAGGGCTACACCGGCGGCGGCTCCAAGGAGACCTCGGCCGACGGGCTGATGTCGACCGGCGACATGGGCCACATCGACGCCGAAGGCCGCCTGTTCATCGACTCGCGCGAGGACGACATGATCGTCTCGGGTGGCGAGAACGTCTACCCGGGCGAGGTCGAGGAGCTGCTGTCGAACCACCCGAAGATCTCCGACGCCGCCGTGGTCGGGGTCGACGACGAGAAGTTCGGTCAGCGGCTGAAGGCATTCGTCGTATCGAGCGGCGAGCTGTCCGAGGACGACGTGAAGACGTACGTGAAGGAGCACCTTGCCCGCTACAAGGTGCCGCGCGAAGTCGAGTTCCTCGACGAGCTGCCGCGCAACGCAACCGGAAAAGTGATGAAGAGGGAGCTGCAAGAGAAAGATGCCTGAGCGCGCTGCATTGATCACCGGTGGCTCGTCGGGAATCGGCTTCGCGATCGCGCGCCTGCTGGGCAAGGACCTCGGCTATGCGCTGACCGTGAACGGACGCCGTCCCGACAAGCTGGAAGAGGCCGTCAAGCAGCTGGCCGACGACGGCATCGAGGTCCAGGCCGCGCCGGGCAACATGGCCGACGAGGACTCGATCAAGCAGGTCGTGGGCCAGCACCGAGAGGCGTACGGCCGTATGGACGTGCTGATCAACAACGCCGGCGTGGGGATCGGCGCCGCGATCGCCGATGCCGACACGAAGAAGCTCGACATGCAGATCGGCGTGAACCTGCGCGGCGTCTACCTGATCCTGCGCGAGTCGATCCCGCTGCTCAAGGAAGCCGGCGCCGAGCACAAGAAGGCGCTCGTGGTGAACACGGCCTCGATCGCCGGCAAGTACGGCCAGGCGTGGCTGTCGATGTACTCGGCCACGAAGTTCGCAGTCGTCGGCCTGTCGCAGGCCGCCCACCGCGAGCTGGCCGGCGACGGCATCCAGGTGACCGCGTTCTGCCCCGGCTTCGTGGCGACGCCCATGACCGACTGGACCGCCGACAACGTGCCGAAGGAGGAGATGATCCAGCCGGAGGACATCGCCGAGGCGGTGCGCTTCCTGCTGTCGACCTCGCCCGCGTGCATCGTGCCGGAGATCCAGTTCATCCGGCCCGGCGACCAGATGTGATCGACGGCGTAAGCCGCTGGTTCGACCTCCGCTGGATCCACGCGAACGAGCTGCGCTGCACGATCCGGCCTGACCTGATCAACGCCGCGGGGCTGCTCTCGGGTGTCGCGCCGTATGCGCTCGTGGACTACTGCATGGGCTCGACGCTGTGGAAGCAGACGAGCGAGGAGGAAGGGATCGCGACGCTGTCGATCTCGATCAACTACGTGCAGACGGCCACCGAGGGCGAGATCGTCTGCACCACGCGCCTAGACCGGCGTAACCGCTCCAACGCCGTGCTCTCCAGCGAGGTCCGCCACGACGACGGGCGTCTCCTCGCGACTGCGATCGGGAGCTACAGCATCTTCAAGCGGGCCAACCGCGGCGGCGTAGTGATCGAAGCGCCTGAACAGGCGCGACCAGGCTGAGCCCTCGGGGTAGCGCGGCGCGCGCGTAACGCGCGGGCGCTCGACGGAATGCAGGTCGAAGGGCTGCACGAGGCTTGCCTCGATCATCGTGCGCAGGGTGCGGATCTCGCGCTCGCTTGCGTGACGGCCACGGTTGGCGCCGGTGTAGAGGTCCCACGCGTGGGCGAAGCTCTCGCGGTCGGTGCGCCCGCCGCGCCGGTGGGCGGCGAGCATCGGGCAGATGCCGCCGTCGTGCGTGTAAGCGCCCGTGACGATCGTCTCGTTCTCGAGGCCGACCAGCATCGCCTGCTTGGTCTCGATCGGGAGCATGTCGACGGCTGCCCTCAGGCGCGTCGCTGCGTTTCGTCCTCGTCTCATAGGATCCGCGGCCGACTGTAGGCCTGTACGTCTGGCCTATCAACCGGACTCCTCGCAACTGAAAGGAAGCTTGCATGCGCCTCGGCCTGCACATCGGCTACTGGGGGCTCGGCCTGACCGCCGAGGAACAGCTGCGGCTGGTGCGCGAGGCGGAGTCGCTCGGGTTCGACTCCGTCTGGTCGGCTGAGGCCTACGGCTCCGATGCGGCGACTGTTCTGGCCTGGATCGCCGGCCAGACCGAGACGATCAAGCTCGGCTCGGCGATCTTCCAGATGCCCGGGCGCTCGCCTGCGATGACCGCGATGACGGCGGTCACGATCGACCAGCTGTCCGGTGGGCGGATGCTGCTCGGGATCGGCTCCTCCGGGCCCCAGGTGGCCGAGGGCTGGCACGGACAGCCGTTCGCGAAGCAACTCCAGCGCACGCGCGAGTACGTGGACATCGTGCGGATGGCGCTGGCGCGCCAGCGCTTGGAATACCACGGCGACTCGTATGAGCTGCCGATTCCCGACGGGCCGGGCAAGGCGCTCAAGCTGATGATCGGGCCGGTACAGGAGAAGATCCCGATCTACATCGCGGCGATCGGGCCGAAGAACACGGCGCTGACGGGTGAGATCGCCGACGGCTGGATTCCGACCTTCTTCTCGCCCGAGTACATGCACGAGTCGAAGAAGCTGCTCGAAGAGGGCGCTGCGCGCCGCGAGGGTGGCAAGTTGCCTGACGACTTCGACATCGCGCCGATGGTGTCGATCGCGATCGACGACGACATCGACCGCGCCCGCGATGCGGTGCGGCCGCTGCTGGCGCTCTACGTCGGCGGCATGGGCTCGCGCGACAAGAACTTCTACAACCAGCTCGTTGCGCGCTATGGATTCGAGGACGCTGCCAAGGAGGTCCAGGATCTCTACCTCGACGGCAAGAAGGACGAGGCCGCGGCGGCGCTGCCGGCGGAGCTGATCGACCAGACCACGCTCGTCGGCACCGCTGACCACATCAAGGAGCGGCTCGCGGTCTACGCCGATGCGGGTGTCGGGACGCTCATGTTCAGCCCGATGGACTTCACGGCCGAGGGGCGCTCACGCGTGCTGCGGACCGTGGCCGAGCTCGTCTGAGCCGTTTTCTCCTAGCGGCGTTCGGGGATCCCGGGCACGCGTTCCCGGCGATAGCGCTCGGCAAGACGCTGCGCGAGCGCGGCCACGACGTGACGCTCCAGACGTGGGTCAAGTGGCGCGACGACGTCGAGCGCGAGGGGATGCGCTTCGAGCCTGCGCCCGAGTACAAGGTCTTCCCCACTCCGGAGACTCGCGGGCTGAAGCCGTATCAGGCCGCCGTGCGCGCGGCGCGTGAGACGCAGCCGCTGATCGAGGAGCTCGCGCCGGATGCCGTGGTGGCCGACATCCTCACGGTGGCCGCGGGGCTGGCCGCCGAGCTGGCCGGCGTGCGCTGGGCGACGCTGGTTCCGCATGTTCTCCCCACGTCCGAGCCCGGCTTTCCGCCGTATTCGATGGGCGCGCGGCTGCCGCGCACGCGGCTCGGGTCGACCGCGTGGCGAGTGCTCGACCCGCTGCTGCGCGCCGGGCTCGAGCGCGGGCGCGACGAGCTGAACGGCGCGCGGGCGCGGCTGGAGCTGCCTCCGATCGACGAGCTGCACGGCGGGTTGTCAAGGCAGTTGACCCTCGTCGCCACGTTCCCGCAGCTCGAGTACCCGCGCGCCTCGTGGCAGCCGTGGCAGCGCGTGGTCGGGCCGCTGATGTGGGAGCAGCCGTTTGGCGAAGTGGAGCTGCCGCCCGGGGACGACCCGCTGGTGCTCGTCGCGCCGTCCACCTCGCAGGACCCCGAGCAGAAGATGCTGCGCAACGCGATCGAGGGCCTCGCGTCGCTGCCGGTGCGCGTTCTCGGGACCTACAACCGGCGGCCGCCCGCTGAGCCGATCGAGGTTCCGCCGAACGCCCGCATCGTCGACTGGGTCTCATATGCGAAGACGATGCCGAGTTGCGACGTCGTGGTCTGCCACGCCGGTCACGGAACCGTGGCGCGCTCGCTGGCGAGCGGTGTGCCCGTGGTGGCCTGCCCCGCCGCCGGCGACATGGGCGAGAACGCGGCGCGGGTGGCGTGGTCGGGCGTTGGCACCCGCCTGCCGCGGCGCCTGGTGAGCGCCCGTGGGGTGCGCCTGGCCGTTGAGCGCGTGCTGGCGGATGGGCGCTACCGCGAGCGGGCGCAGGCGCTTGGCGAGTGGTCTAGGAGGCACCCGGGCGGTGCGGTTGCGGCGGAGACGCTGGAGCGGTTCGTGCGTACACCGTGACGGGATCACCCTCGAGGTTGTCGTCGCGGATGGGCTCCATCCCGAGGCGCTCGGCGACCGCGCGCGAAGCGTCGTTCTCGGGATGGACCATCGCTGTGATGTAGGGAAAACCGAACTGAGCGAAGCCCCAGTCGATGGCTGCCTGCGACGCCTCGGTGGCGTAGCCCTGCCCGCGCGCGTCCGGCGTCAGCGCCCAGCCGGCCTCCGTCTCGCCGAACTGCGGCCAGTAGCGGAGTCCGCCGCGTCCGATGAAGCGCCCGGTCGCGCGCTCGACGATGGCGGTGCGCCCGTAGCCGAGCTCGCGCCACTCCCGCTCGTTCACGTGCAGGCGCGCGAGCGCTTCGCCGCGATCGATCTCGCCGAGGAAGCGCGCGGTGGTTGGGTCCGCGTACAGCGCTACGACGTCATCGACGTCAGCGACCGCCAGCGGGCGCATGATCAGGCGCTCGGTCTCAATCGTCGCGATCGTGCCCCTCCCCTCATACGGGCGGCCCGCTCGTGGCGGGCCGCCGGCCAAGAACTGCGGGGGTCGGACTCGAACCGACAACCATCGCCTTAACAGGGCGCCGCTCTGCCATTGAGCTACCCCGCACCGTGTGTGCGGCTAGAGGTGTTCTGGTGGCACCTCGACGATGCCGCCGCCCACCTCCGCGTGACAATTAGAGCACAAGAGGATGCACTTGCCGGCCTCCTCGCGAAGCCGCTCCAACGAGCGGGCGACTCCGCCGAATGACAGCCCGAACTCCTTCTGACTGGGGTCCCGATGGTGAAAGTGGAGGGCCCCGGCGAAGCGGTCATAGCCACAGATCGCACACGATCCGCCAGCCTCCTCCGCCAGTTGTAGCTTGACCCGACGCCGCCACGCGCTCACCCGAGCCTGGCGGCACTTGGCGCAGCGGAAGTAGCCCCGACCCTCCAGCACGAAGACCGTGGTGCCGTGGTGCTTGCACACGCGCATGACTCTCGCGTTACCCCGGCGCAACGCCTCCGCCGAAGCCGCCCGATTGGAAGACGCCTGCGTCTCGAGGCCGAACTTCGTTAGCCAGTAGCGCACCTTCGGGGCGCTGAAGCCCGTGCGCGAAGCGATCGCGCGCACCGACAACCCTTCCGCTACGAGTTGCTCCAGAACTTCCCGATCCACACCGACATTCTCCGCCCGGTATCGGACGGAAAAAGCGAACGGGTGTTCCCTACAGGACGGTCAGTCCTGGTCGCCGCGCAGGCGGTCCGCGTCCTTCGAGAGCTTCAGCTTCGAGAGGGTGCGGGACTCGATCTGGCGCACGCGCTCGCGTGTGACGCCGACCTGGGCGCCGATGTCCTCGAGGGTCATCGGGCCTGCGGGTGAGAGGCCGTAGCGCAGCTCGAGCACGCGGCGCTCGCGCCACGGGAGCGACTGAAGCGCCTGCTGGAGCGATGCCTCGCGAAGCTTGTCGGCCACGACTTCGAGCGGCAGGCCCTCCTGCTCGTCCTCGATGAAGTCGCCCAGGCGGGCGTCGCCGTCGCCGTCGGCGCCGACGGGCGCTTCGAGCGAGACGGGCTCCTGCCCGAGCTTGAGGATGTCCTCGACCTGGTCGATCGACATCTTGACGTTCTTGGCGATCTCTTCGATCGTGGGCTCGCGCCCCAAGGTCTGCGCCAGGTTGCGCGTGACGCGCGATACCCGGTTCATCCGCTCAACCATGTGGACCGGGATCCGGATCGTGCGGGACTGGTCTGCGAGCGCGCGTGTGATCGCCTGGCGGATCCACCAGGTCGCGTAAGTGGAGAACTTGAAGCCGCGGCGCCAGTCGAACTTCTCGACGGCGCGGATCAGGCCGAGGTTGCCCTCCTGGATCAGGTCGAGCAGCGTGAGCCCGCGGCCGGTGTAGCGCTTGGCGATCGAGACCACGAGGCGCAGGTTCGCCTCGATCAGGTGGTTCTTCGCCGACATGTCGTTCTGCTCGACGCGCTTGGCGAGGCGGACCTCGTCGTCCTTCGTGAGCAGCGGCACGCGGCCGATCGACTTGAGGTAGAGCCTGACCGCGTCCTCGGTGCTGGTCTCCGCGGGAACCTCCGGCTTGATGCCTGGCGCCGCGACGCCGCCCTCGTAAAACGCGTCGTAGGCGTCGCCACGGACGAACGGAACGGTGTTCAGCTCGCCGCTCTCGGACTCGCCGCCCGAGGTCGTGTCGGTGTCCGTCTCGGTCTCCTCGGTTTCCTCTTCGATCATCACGGAGTCGTTCCCCTGCATCACGCCGTCTGTCCCATGAGGTCCGATATCTCTCCCCGCACGGACTCACGCTCTCCCCAGAGGTTGCGCTGACGCTCGAAGTCCGAGCGCTGTTCAGCGGTCCGGAGATCTCTCTCGACCCGCCGCAGCTCCAACTGGAGATAACTGAGTTGCAGTGCCTGCTCCGCCATCTCCCCTTCATCGGCCAGTTGAATGATTTCCATTACCGCTGACGCGAGCGCTCCGTCGTCAGCCGGGAGACCGCCGAGTGGGTCGCCGGTGTGGGCCAGCAGGTGCTCGCGCGCCTCGCGCATCAGATCGGTGGCGAAATGCTCAGGGGTGGAGCGCTCAAGATACTCCCGGCCGTCCTCGCCGAGCGCCAGGCACAGGCTCAGGAACACTCGTTCCGAGCGCTCGACCTGCGTGACTGGTCGCACACGGGCGGCCGGCCGTGAGACGCCCTCGGCCGCTCCCGCGGGTCGCCCCTGTGACGCCAGCGCGTTCGCCACCACGTGCGGATCCGCGCCCAGCCCGTTCGCCGCGTCCCGTATCAGCTCCTCGCGCACGAACTGCGGCGCCTCGCGGATGACCGCGAGCGCAGGCTCGAACGTTCGATCACGGCCGTCGGCGCTCGTCAGGTCCGCCTGCTCGAACAGGCGCCGGAGCTGGAAGGTCCAGACGTTGAGCGCGGAGTCGAGCAGCGCGCGGAACGCCTCCGCCCCATCCTGGGTGACGATCTCGGCCGGATCGCGCCCGGCCGGCATCGCAACCACGCGCAGATCCGTCTGCCGCTCCGCCGCCATCCGCGCGGCGCGCGAAGTGGCGCTCTTGCCCGCGTTGTCGGCGTCGAGCGCGAGGAAGACGCTCCCCTGCACGCGCGTGAGCTCCTCGAGTTGCTGGTCGGTGAGCGAGGTGCCCATGATCGCCACGCATTCCGGCACTCCAGCCTGGTGAAGTGCCAGCACGTCCGTATAACCCTCGACGACCACGAACCGAGCGGTCTTCATGGCGGGAGCGCGCGCCTTGTCCATCCCGTAGAGCAGCTGCCGCTTGTGGAAGCCGACCGCGTCGTTCTCCGAGGTGTTCAGGTACTTCGGCTGCTGCCCGGCCTGAAGTGCGCGCCCGGCGAAGCCGAGCACGCGGCCGCGATGGTCTGACAACGGGAAGATGATGCGGCCGCGGAAGCCATCCTCGATCCGCCCCTCGCGCCGCCGCGCAAGGCCGGCTGCGATCAGGTCGGCGGCCGAGAAGCCCGACTTGGCGGCCTGCTCGACCAGCTTGTCCCCGTGAGCCGGCGCGAAGCCGACCTGGAACTCTTCGAGCACCGCCTGTTCGAGCCCGCGCTCGGCGAGATAGCGCCGCGCCGGCTCGGCCTCCGCGGCCTTCCACAGGTAGGCCGAGTAGAACTGCGCCGCGCGCGCCAGCAGCGCCCGCAGCCTGTCCTGCGTCGCCCGCCGCCGCTCCGCCGCCGGGTCCTCCTGCGCGCGCTCGAGCTCGACCCGCGTCCGGTCCGCGAGGAACTCCAGCGCGCCGACGAAGTCGAGCCCTTGCGTCTTTTCGACGAAGTCGAAGACGTCGCCCTTCTCGCCGCAGCCGAAGCAGAAGAAGACCTTCTTGACCGGGTCGACCGAGAACGACGGGCTGCGCTCGTCGTGGAACGGGCAGAGCCCGATCCACTGGCTGCCCATGCGCCGCAGGTCCGTCCGCTCGGCCACGAGGCCGTGGAAGTCCACGGCGTCGCGAACGCGATCCTTCGACTCGGGCGTGTAGCGCATCAGTAGCCCTGCGGCACGGCCAGCTCCGTGAAGATCCGGATCGCGTAGCGGTCGGTCATGCCGGCGAGCCAGTCGACGATCCGCTCCGCGTCCGACGCGCCGGGGGTCATCGGCGCGGGCGGGTGCTCGGCGTAGTGGTCGAACAGGATCCGCAGCATCTTCTCGATGCGCGGATGCTCGCTCTTCGCCGACGCCGCCAGGTAGACGTTCTCGAACATGAACGCGCGCAGGCTCATCATCGCTTCGCCGACCTCGGCGCCCTGAGCGATCGCGCCCGTGTCCTCCCATTGCGCGATCACGTCGCTGACCAGCGTGTCGATCCGCCGCGAGCCGGTGTCGCCCAGCAGCTCGATCTCCTCGCGCGGAAGGTCGGCTGCGCGCAGCACCCCTGCGCGGATCGCGTCGTCGATGTCGTGGTTGATGTAGGCGATGCGGTCGACGAGCCGGAGGATCTGGCCCTCCGGCGTCGCGGGCTCGGGCTCCGACCACGTGTGGCGCAGGATCCCGTCGCGCACCTCGGCCGTGAGGTTGAGGCCGGCGCCATCGCGCTCGAGCACCTCGACGATCCGCAGCGAATGGTGGTTGTGGCGGAAGCGCTCGCCGAAGCGCTCCTGGAGACAGGCGTCGAGCACCTCCTCGCCGATGTGGCCGAAGGGCGGGTGCCCGAGGTCGTGACCCAGCCCGATCGCCTCGGTGAGGTCCTCGTTCAACGCGAGCGCGCGCGCGACCGTGCGAGCGATCCCGGTGGTCTCGAGCGTGTGCGTGAGCCGCGTGCGGTAGTGATCGCCCTCGGGCGAGATGAACACCTGCGTCTTGTGCTTCAGGCGCCGGAAAGCTTTTGCGTGCACGATCCGGTCACGGTCGCGCTGGAACGGCGTGCGGACGGGCGAATCCTGCTCTGGGATCGCGCGCCGTGCCGGGTACGACCGGGTGGCCACCGCCGACAGATGGAACTGCTCGTAGGCCTGCATTCGCTCGGTGAACGAGCGGACGGCGACCGGCTCTGCCGTTCTCTGGGCCATACGGGGATTGTCGCAGCCGTGATGGCGTGATCTGACGCTCGGAGCCGAGTTGTGACGCAAGGAGCGAACTTGTCGCTCCCCGCAATGCGGTAACCGAGCCTGCCCTATGAATGGCTCGACGAGAGCACCGTCGGGGCGTCGGTTGCCTTCGCATCGTCATCGCTCGCCGTCCGCCAGAACACCACCGTCAGCACGATCATCAGCGTGACGATGTCGACGACCATCATGAGCGCGCCACCGATCTGCTGGTCGTTGAGCGGCGACAGGCCGCCGGCGCGCGTCCCGGTCCCGTAGAAGCTCGTGTAGAACGGCGTCTTCGCGACGACGAACCCCAGGCCGAGGAACATCGTCGGCAGGCGCGCGCCGATGATGTAGGGGAGCTTCCAGAGCTCGCCCGGCATCCGCCGGTGGATCGGCTCGATGATCGGCCACCACACGAGCGCCCCGAACACGATGAACGACTCGTGCTGGAGGCCGTGCACGAAGTCATTGCGCAGTGCCGCGGTGAACGCCGGCCCAAGGTGCCAGCCGAAGAGCACCGCCGTGTAGACGGGGATCGCGACCATCGGGCTGCGCAGCCGCGCGAACAGGCGCCGCAGCCCGCGCCGGCGTGCCAATGGCTCGAGCAGCGGCCGCGGCAGGAAATTCTGGAGGACGGGGTTGCGGATGCCGATCAGCATCAGCGGCGCGGCGATGTCCGCCATCAGCACGTGCTGGCCCATGTGCGCGCAGACGACCTTCTGCGCCTGGATGTCGAGCGGCGAGAAGAACGCCGCCGCGAGGCAGGCGAAGCCAGCCCACCAGTACGCCTGCTGAGGGACCGGAACGCGGTAGCCGCGCCGTCCGAGAACGCGTACTGCGCGGACGTAGAAGACGGCCAGCAGTGCGAGCCCGAGCCCTGGTCCCGGCTGGAACGACATCGCCGCGAAGACTAGGGAGCGGGCGGCGCAGGGTCGCCACCGGGACGGCTGCGGCGAGCCCAGAACGCGCCGCCGATGCCCAGCCCGAGCAGTGCCACCGCGACGAGGATGCCGGCGATCGCCCCGCCCCCTCCCCCGCTCTTCTTCGCCGCGACCAGCGGATGGCCGGCAGCGGCCGCGAGCTTCGTCACGGCCTCCTGCGCGGTCAGCGCCAGGCCGTCGGGCGAGCCGCCCGCCTCCACCTGCATGCCGGCGATCGCCTTGGCGGGCGGCGGCGTCTCGTCGGTGCTCGTCAACCCGAGGCCGTCGGGCATGACCACCAGCAGGTCGCCCTTGTAGGCGAAGCGGATCTCCGGGCCGAGGAACGTGGCGTACGCCTGCGGCTGGTTCAGCAGATTTGGAACGGTGCCGAGGTCGGTCTCGTCGCGGATCAGCGCGACGCGGATCGCGTAGCCCTTGGCGTTCGCCTTCGTGACGACCGCCTTCAGGCTCGCAGCGGCCCCGACGCTGACGCGCTGCGTCGGGAAGTACTCCCTCGCCTGGAGCAGGACGTCGCTGGCGGGGTCGCCGTTCGCGAGCGCGGTCGCGGGCGCAAGGACGCCGAGCGCCGCGACGATTGCCAAGACACAGGCGCGCACGCGGCGGAACAGTACGGCCTCGGTCTGCAACTAAGATCCAGCCGCGGTGCGACGCACTCATCTCACGCTCCGGGCGATGGCGCTCGTCGGTGCCGCCTCCGCCGTGGTGCACCAGCTGCGCTACGCGGTCGGCTACGGCAGCGGTGCGGGCCACGCTCTGGCCGCCCACCCGCACGCCTACATGTCGGCGGCGCTGCCGGGAGTGCTCACGGCCGTGCTGATCGCGCTGGCCGCTTTCGCCATGCAGGCAGCGGGCATGCGCCGCACCGCGGACTCCGCGCCCGTGCGCTTCACGACCCTGTGGGCGCTCTGCGCGCTCGCGCTCGCCGTGATCTTCACGACCCAGGAGACGCTCGAGGGCGCCGGCGCGATCGCGGGCGGTGGCTGGATCGGGCTCGCGCTCGCCGTTCCCGCCGGCCTGCTGGTGGCTCTGGCGCTGCGCGGCGCCCGCGCGGCCGAGTCGGTCCGATCGCTAACAGTCGAGCTCGTGCGCGTCTGCTGGCCGGCGCCTCGGGCAGACGGCATTCCGGCCCAGCTTCACGCGCGTCTCATCCCGCTGCTCCTGCGCGTTCGCGGCCCGCCGCGCGCTCTCCTCGTCTGATCCGTACGGCCTAAAGGAGACTCACCATGTCAACAGGTAAGCGGCTTGCCATTTTCGGCGCCGTCATCGTCATTGCAGTCGTCGGCATCATCATCGCGTCGAGCGGGAGCAAGAACAACGGCGCGCCCAAGACCGCGAACGTCACGATCACCGTGAAAAACGCGAAGCCCGTCGGCGGGGTCAAGAAGATCAAGCTCAAGCAGAACGGGACGCTCAACCTGACCGTCGAGTCGGATACAGCCGACGAGGTCCACGTGCATGCAACCGATCAGCACGCGGACGTCGCGAAGAATGGCTCCATCCACCTGACGATCAAGCCGACCGGCACCGGGAACTCGGAGATCGAGCTCGAGAACCACAAGCAGCAGCTCGCCGAGCTGACGATCGAGCCGTAGCGCGATGAAGATCTTCGTTCTCGCCCACGGCCTGGTCGGCCGGACGGACCTGCCGATTCCGAAATGGCTGTTCGGCTGGGCCGCGGCGATCGTGCTCGTGCTGTCGTTCGCGGCGCTCGCAGCGCTGTGGCCGAAGCCCGAGCTCCAGGACGAGCGCGGCCGGCGCTGGTTCCGCATGCCGCGCTTCGTCGAGCCGCTCATGGGCCTGCTCGGCGTGGCTGCGTTCGTGGCGGTCGTGTACTCCGGCATCCGCGGCGCTCAGGACGCTCAGGACAACCTCGCGCCGACGATCATCTACGTCCACTTCTGGGTCGGGATGGTCATGGTCTCCGTGCTGTTCGGCGACGTTTTCCGGGCGCTCAACCCGTGGCGGGCGATCGCGCGCTTCGTCGCCTGGATCGCGAGTCGCTTCTCGGCCGAGGAGATGCCCGCGCCGCTCACCTACCCGGCGCGGCTCGGCCGCTGGCCGGCGGCGATCTCGATCCTGATCTTCACCTGGGTCGAGCTCTCCTACGTGAACCGCGATGACCCGTCGCAGCTCGCGATCATGGCGCTGGCCTACGCGGCCATCCAGCTGATCGGGATGAGCTTCTTCGGCATCGAGACCTGGGAGGACCGCGCCGACGGCTTCCAGGTGCTGTGGTCGCAGTACGCCCGCCTCTCGCCGTTCAAGCGCCACGGCCAGGACGTGTGGGTGCGGCCACCGCTGAACGGCGCGCCGGCGCTCGACATCGTCCCGGGAACGGTCGCGCTGCTGGTGGTCGCGATCGGCACCACGAGCTTCGACGGCTTCTCGAACGGGCCCGCGTGGGCGTCGCTCGGGCCCGACCTGTCGACCTTCTGGAAGCACTTCGGCTTCAGCCTGACGGCACGCGGCGAGCTGGCCAACAGCGTCGGGCTGGTCGGCATGTGCTGCCTGGTCGGCATCTTCTACCGGCTCGGCGTGCGCGGCATGCGCAACGTCGGGGAGGGCCACACGGCGTCCGAGCTGTCGGGGCAGTTTGCGCACACGCTGATCCCGATCGCGTTCGCCTACGCGCTGGCGCACTACTTCTCGCTGCTGGCCTACCAGGGCCAGGCGCTCGGCTACCTGATCTCCGATCCGCTCGGCCACGGCTCGAACCTGTTCGGGACCGCGGACGCCGGAATCGACTACACGGTGGTGACCGCGACGGGCATCTGGTACGTGCAGGTGGGGGCGCTCGTGACCGGGCACGTGGCGGGGTTGATGCTCGCCCACGACCGCGCGCTCGCGCTCTACACGAACACGCGCGAGGCCGTGCGATCGCAGTACTGGATGCTGATCGTGATGATCGGCTTCACGAGCCTCGGGCTGTGGCTGCTGTCGGCGCTGACGTCCTGATGATCGTCCCGCTCGCCCACGCGGGGCACTGGGTGCCGGACCTCCTGATCTACGGAGGTCCGGTCGTGATCGGGATCCTGGCCGTGCGCTACGCCGACCGCAAGGAACGCAAGAAGGACGAGGAGGAGTCCAAGTCGAGCTAGTCGGCGAGCTGCGACTGGGCTGCGGCCAAGCGGGCGATCGGGACGCGGTAGGGCGAGCAGCTCACGTAGTCGAGGCCGGCCATGTCGAAGAATGCGATCGACTCCGGGTCGCCGCCGTGCTCTCCGCAGATGCCGAGCTTCAACCCTGGGTGGCCCTCACGGCCGACCCACGAGGCAAGGCGCACCAGCCAGCCGACGCCCGGCTTGTCGATCGTCTCGAACGGGCTGCGGTCGACGATCTTCTCCGCCAGGTAGGTGGACAGGATCCGGCTCTCGACGTCGTCGCGGGAGAAGCCGAGCGCGCTCTGCGTCAGGTCGTTGGTTCCGAACGAGAAGAAGTCGGCGTGCTTTGCGATCTTGTCGGCGACGAAGCAGGCGCGCGGCAGCTCGATCATCGTGCCGATCAGCGGCCTGATGCCGTCCCCATCGTCGTCGACCACCTTCTCGACCATGGCCCGGACGTACTGGAGCTCGGTCTCGTAGGCCACCAGCGGGATCATGATCTCGAGCTCGGGCTCGGCGCCGGTGCGGTCACGGACGACGCGCGCCGCGCGCATCATCGCGCGCACCTGCATCTGGAAGATCTCGGGATGGATGATGCCCAGCCGCACACCACGCGTGCCAAGCATCGGGTTGGCCTCTGAGAGCTGGTGCACGCGCTCGAGCGTCTTCTCGAGCTCGTCGAGGTCGTCGGTCATCTCGATACGCGCGCGCTCGAGCTCCTGCACCACGTCCTCGGCATGCGGCAGGAACTCGTGGAGCGGCGGGTCGAGCAGCCGGATCGTGACCGGCAGGCCCGCCATCTCCTCGAACAGGCCCTCGAAGTCCTTCTGCTGGAGCGGCAGCAGCTCGTCCAGCGCCGCGCGCCGGTCCTCCTCGGTGTCGGCCATGATCATCGCGCGCATCTTCGGCTGGCGATCCGCCGCCATGAACATGTGCTCGGTGCGGCAGAGGCCGATGCCCTGGGCGCCGAACTCGCGCGCCCGCTTCGCATCCGCCGGCGTGTCCGCGTTCGTGCGCACGCCGAGGCGGCGCACCGCGTCGGCCCAGTCGAGCACCGTCCAGAGGCGGTGGAGCACGGGCTCGAACTCCGGGTCCTCAGCGGGATCGACGAGCGGGACGTCGTCCGCGGTCACGATGCCCTGGCTGCCGTCGATCGCGATCACGTCACCGTCGTGCAGCACGACGCCGTCGGCGCGCACCGTGCGGGCCACCAGATCGATGTCGAGCTTCGAGGCGCCGGTCACGCACGGCTTGCCCATGCCCCGCGCCACGAGCGCCGCGTGGCTGGCCTTGCCGCCCTCGCTCGTGAGGATGCCGCGCGCGGCGTGGAAGCCGGCGACGTCCTCGGCCTCGGTGAACGGCCGCACCAGGATGACCGCGCGCCCGGCCTGCTGCGCCTCGACCGCCTCGTCGGCCGTGAAGACGATCTCGCCCTTGGCCGCGCCCGGTGAGGCGTTGACGCCGCGCGCGATCACGGTGTAGTCCGCGTTCGGGTCGAAGACCGGGTGCAGGAGCGTGTCGATCGCGGTGGCGTCGATCGTGCGCAGGGCCTCCTCCTTGGTCAGGAGGCCCTCGTCGACCGCATCGGTTGCGAAGCGCACGGCCGCCTGCGCCGGTCGCTTCGCGTTGCGCGTCTGAAGCATGTACAGACGGCCCTGCTCGACGGTGAACTCCGTGTCCTGCATGTCCTTGTAGTGGCCCTCGAGCTTGGCGAGGATCTCCTGAAGGGAGGCATAGGTCTCGGGCATGACCCCCTCGAGCTCGTCGATGTCGCGCGGCGTGCGCACGCCAGAGACGACGTCCTCACCCTGGGCGTTGATCAGGAAGTCGCCCGATATCTGCGGCGCGCCGGTGCGCTCGTCGCGGCTGAAGGCGACGCCCGTGCCCGAGTCATCGCCCTTGTTGCCGAAGACCATCTGCTGCACGTTCACGGCCGTGCCCCACTCGTCCGGCAGATGATTGATGCGCCGGTAAGAAACGGCGCGCTCGCCCATCCAGGAGTCGAAGACGGCGCGGATGGCCTGGCTGAGCTGCTCGCGCGGGTCCTGGGGGAACTCCTCGTCGGTCTGCTCGCGGTAGAGCTCCTTGAAGCTGTCGACCAGCGCCTTCAGGTCATCGACCGAGAGCTCCGTGTCGAGCTCGACGCCGGACTGCTTCTTGCGCTCGGCGATCGCCTGCTCGATCTTCTCGCCCGGGACGCCGCGGCAGACGTTGCCGAACATCTGCACGAAGCGGCGGTAGGAGTCCCAGGCGAACCAGTCGTTCCCGGTCTCGCGCGCCAGGCCATCGACCGACTCGTCGTTCAGCCCCAGGTTGAGGACCGTGTCCATCATCCCCGGCATCGACTCGCGCGCACCGGAGCGGACCGACACGAGCAGCGGGTCGTCCGAGTCGCCGAGGCGCTTGCCAACGTGGTCCTCGAGCCGGCCAAGGGCCTCCGCGACCTGGTCCGACAGGCCGTCGGGCTCGCGGCGGTCGGCGTGCATGTAGGCGACGCAGGCCTCGGTCGTGATCGTGAAGCCCGCCGGCACGCGCTCGGGCCCGAGGATGCGCGTCATCTCGGCCACGTTCGCGCCCTTGCCGCCGAGCAGGTCGCGCATGTCGCGTCCCCCTTCCTCGAACGCGTAGATCCACTTGGTCTGGGTCGCCGTCGCCACGGCGCCTATCACATCAGACGCCGCAAGCGCACGTGAGCGTGGTGCTCGACGGTCTCCGAAACGGCGCGATCCACCTGTCTGAGCGCGGCCTCGGGCGCCTCCGGCGCCTCCGCGAGCGGCTTCGCCAGCGCATCGACCATGAAGCTGTGGGCCTCGGCGTCGAGCGGGAACGAGCCGGCCTCGCAGCCGGGGCAGACCACACCGCCGGCAGCCGCCGAGAACGCCCCGAGATGCTCGCGCTCGCCACACGCCGCGCAGCCCGCGAGCTCCGGCAGGAAGCCCGCGGCCAGCAGCAGCTTCATCCGGAAGGCGAGTGCCTGGGCATGGGTCGCAAGCCGGGCGTCGCCGTCCAGCAGCGCAAGCTCGTGGCAGAGCAGGTTGTAGGCGGGCGGGTTGGGCTCGGCCGCGTCGAAGAGCCGCAGCACCGCGTCGCACGCGTCGGTGGCGCGCTCGATCGAGGCGCGCCCGTCGCGCAGCGTCGCGTGGGCGTGGACCGTGTCGGCCGCCGTGATCGTGCAGAGGTCGCTGCGGCCCTCGTGCATCACGAGCTTGACGCGCGAGAGCGGCTCGAGCCGCCCGCCGAAGCGCGATCCGACCCGCCGCACTCCCTTCGCAACCGCGCCGAGGCGCCCACGGTCCTCGGTGTAGAGGTGAAGGACACGATCGGCCTCACCCAGACGGAAGGAGCGCAGCACCACCGCCTCCGTCTTGAAACTGCCGTGTGCGGGCATAAGTAGCCTTGAGAGAAGCATGCAGAACGGCGGCAAAGTGAAGCTCTACACCACGGACCCTTGTGGGTTCTGCCGGCAGGCGAAGGCCCTGCTGACGAGCCGTGGCGTGGACTACGAGGAAGTCAGCCTGACCAAGGATCCGGATGGCCGTGCCGACCTGGTCCAGCGGACCGGGCAGATGACCTTCCCCCAGATCATCGCCGGCGAGCGCGTGATCGGAGGCTTCAGGGAGCTGCTCGAAGCCGACCGCGACGGAACGCTGCACGAGCTGGTCGCGGTCACCTAACGACCGCAGCCGGCCGCGCTCAGACGCCGCGCGGCGCCCGCTGACAGCGCGGGCACAGGTAGGTCCCCCGTCCCGCCGCCCTGATCTTCTTGATCCGCGTTCCGCAGCGGGGGCACGGCTCGCCCTCGCGCAGGTGGACCTGGAAGCGGTCCTGGAACGAGCCCTCGGCGCCGGTGGCGTCGCGGAAGTCGTCGATCGTCGCTCCCTTCGCGTCGATCCCCTCGTGCAGCACGTGCACGACCGAGTCGCGCAGGCTCTCGAGCTGCTTCGGCCGCAGCGTGCCGACCGGTCGCAGCGGGTGGATCTTCGATCGCCACAGGGCCTCGTCGGCGTAGATGTTGCCCACGCCCGCAACGCGCTCCTGCGACAGGAGGAACGCCTTGACCGGCGCCCTGCGGCCGCTCGCCATGCCCCGCAGCGCGTCGGCCGTGAAGTCCGGCCCGAGCGGCTCGATGCCCACGCGGCCCGTGAAGTAGTCGTGCACCGCGTCGTGGCCAAGCAGGACGATGCCGGTGCCGAAGCGGCGCGCGTCGGCAAACAGCACGTGGTTGCCGTCGTCGAGGTCGATCCGCACGCGCAGGAAGCGCCGCTCGGTGTCGCCCGGCGGCACCAGCAGCAGGTTGCCCGTCATGCGCAGGTGCATGACCAGGTGGACCTCGTCCGCAAGCTCCCAGATGAGCCACTTGCCGCGCCGGTCGAGCCGCTCGATCCGCCTGTGCTCGACAGCCTGGGCCACCTCGTCCGGCGGCGCTGGGTCGCACCAGCGTGGATCGAGGATGGCGATCGCGTCGAGGCGGCGGCCCTCGACAGCGGGCGCGAGCTGGCGCCGGATCGTCTCGACCTCGGGCAGCTCGGGCATCAGCTGGCCGGCGCCTGGCTGAAGTCGAGGCTGCGCAGCAGCGGGCCAAGCACCTTCTGATCTGCGGTCGCGAAGTCGCGCGCGGGCGCGAGCGCCTCGAACACGTACTCGCCGAAGCCGCGGTAGATGTGGACGCTGTGGGTGCGCACCGGCTTGCCGAAGATCTGCTGTGTGCCGCGCAGCTCGATCGCAGGCGCGCCCTTCACCCGCGTGATCGTGCTCGAGCCGAGCACGAAGCTCGGGCTGCGCCGCTTCGCCGCGGCCACCAGCGCGTCGCGCGCTGCCGTGAGCTGCGGCCGGGTCGACGGCAGCGGCTCGGTCCGGGCGTAGGCCCAGCCGGACACCTCGGCGTCACCCGAGGCGATCCGCACGATGCCCGGGTTCGTGCGTATCCGCTTGACCCAGTTGACCGGGACAGCGAACCGCAGCCTGCTGCGCGGGTCGCGCACCAGCGCGCTGCGACCGGGCTCGCGGACGAGTGTTGGGTTGGGCGTAGGCAGCGCGCTCGTGCCACAACCGGCGGCGGTCGTGGTCAGCAGCAGGGAGCTAAGAAGTCGCGCGCGGATGCGCCCGAAAATAGACGTCCTTCAGGTGCTCAGCCGAGAGGTGCGTGTAGAGCTGGGTCGTGGCGACGTCGGCGTGGCCGAGCATCTCCTGCACCGAGCGCAGGTCGCAGCCACCCGAGAGCAGATGCGTGGCGAACGTGTGCCGCAGCGTGTGCGGGCTCATGCGATCGGCGAGTCCGACGGCCGTCGCGTGACGGCGAACGATCTTGTAGAGCCCCTGGCGCGTGAGCGCCTGGCCGCGGAAGTTCACGAACAGCGCGCGCTCGGCCTGCAGCCGCACGAGCGCCGGGCGCCCGCGCGCGACGTAGGCCTGGATGGCCGCGACGGCGACGCTCCCCACCGGCACGACGCGCTCCTTCGAGCCCTTGCCGCGAGCCCGCAGCAGACCCTCGTCGAGGTCGACGTCCATCACGTCGAGGCCCACCACCTCGGAGGCCCGCAGGCCACACGCGTACATCACCTCGAGCAGCGCGCGGTCGCGCAGCGCAGCCGGGTCGCTGCCGCTGGGGCTCTGGAGGAGCGCCTGAACCTCGCCGCGCGTGAGCACCTCGGGCAGCCGCCGGCCACGGCGCGGGCTCGACAGCGCGGCCGTCGGGTCGCCGTCCAGCAGGTTCTCGCGGCGCAGGTGGCGGTAGAAGGAACGCAGGCAGGCGGCCTTGCGATGGAGCGTGGCCGCCGACGCCGGCTTGCGCCCGTCGCCGTTCGCGATTGCCTCGGGCGAGTCGCCCTTGGCCATGTCGGTGAGGAAGTCGGAGATGTCGCCGCCCGTGGCGGTCAGCGCGTCGCCCTCGCGCGTCGCGAGGAAGCGGCCGTACTGGAGCAGGTCGCTGCGGTAGGCCTCGAGTGTGTTGCGCGACAGGCCTCGCTCGAACTCCAGGTAGGCGAGGAAGTCGAGCATGTGATGCTCGAATGCCTGCGTCTCGGTCGCAATCGCCACGGAACCGCTTTCGCGGGCGCGCGCGTCATTCCTCGCCCATGCACGCCGGCTGGCAGCGGCCCTTGCAGCGCGTTTCTGGCCGCCCCATCGCGTCAGGGCTCGGGCGGCGTGGTTCGCGAGCACCGACCCTGGTCGCGAGTTTCACGTTAAGCCGCGTATATCGGCTCAATGTGAAACTCGCGGGCTTCGAGTGGCAGGTTGACCGCGCGGTTCGCGGGTGAAGGTGCCACTCGGGGCCTCGAGTGTGACCTCGACCACGCTATAGGTGGTCAACGTCACAGTCGCGGTCATTGAGAGCGTTCGCGGAGGCGAAACGGACGGCGAGAGAGCGCAACCGCCAGACCAGCCACCCCTTGGCCGAAGCAGTTTGCGCGTCGAAGCGGGGGGACGGCGGGCGGCAGAGCGGGGGCGGCTGGCGGCAGAGCGGGGCCGGCTGGGCGGCAGAGCGGGGCCGACCGCAGAACGGGCGGGGCGGCAGGACGGGGGCGGCGGGAGCCCCCAGCCGGGCCCGAGAAACGTCCTACTTCGTCGTGCGCCGCACGGTGAACAGCACTATCGGCGGCTGGTCGGTGACGTTGCCGACCGGGTCCTGCACGTAGATCAACATCCGGTAACGCCCGGCGCGCAGCTTGCGCGCCCCAAGCCGGCCGTTGAACTTGAGCGTGTTCTTGCCGGCCACGATGTTTCCGTAGAGCCGCTTGCCGATCGTCACGTTGCTGCGCTTGATCATCATCGTGGCCTTGCCGGCCTCGGTGGTGGTGAACTTGATCGTCATCCCGGGCTTCTTGCAGGTGCGCGCGCGCGTGAGGCAGATCGTCTTCGGCGTGACCGACAGCGAGCCGCCGAGCGGCGCGAGGAAGTCCCCCGGCGCGGCCGCCACCCGTAGGTGCGGGGCTGTGGTCATCGCGTTGCCCACGGCGTCGGTGACCGATCCAGGCGCCGGCATGTCGAGCACGCCCGCCTCGCCGGCCCTCCAGCCCGATGCCGCCAGCGTGACCGAGCGGCCGTCGGGCGCGACGGTGGCGGCGCTGATCGCGCGATCAACGCCGGCCATGTTCAGGTGGAAGTCGGCCGGCTGCACGGAGCCGGGGTCGAGCGGCTCGGTGAAGTCCACACGCACCGCGGTGGTGTCGAGCGCACGGGCGAAGCTGGCGTTGGGCGACGAGACGTCCTGCGGCACCGTGACCGTCTCGAACTCCGAGCTGCCGAGCCCGTCGCCGCTGAGCGAGACGGAGAAGACGGAGCCCGGGCTGGGCTCCGACGGGAAGTTGTAGCCGAAGTCGCCGCTGACGTGGAAGCCGGCGACGAAGCCGGGCGCCACCGTGGTCGCCGGGTTGCCCGCCCAGACCTCGAGCTGGCCAGCGTGAGCGTTGCCGTTCAGCGGCAGCGAGCCGTCGGCGCGCCGCGGGCCGATGCGCAGACCCGCGGGCGGCGCCACGCCGCCGTTGGCACCCGGGGCATCGGCGATCGGCTTGCCGCCGTTCGCATAGAAGATGACTCCCGACACGACGTCGTTCTGACCGCTGATTGCGACGCCGTTGCCGCCGTTGCCGTGGACGTGGCCGCCCGCCACCGTGGCATTGCTGCCGCTGATCGTGATGCCGTCGCCTCCCGCGGCCGAGATTTCGGCGCCGTTGACGCTCGCACCGTTGCCGCGCAGGTCGAGCCCGGGGCCGGCGCTGCCGGTGACCGTGGTGGTCGCGATCGTGGCCGTCGCGCCGTCCACGCGAACCCCCGCGCCCGCCGTGTTCTTGATGGTCGACCCGTCCACGCGCCCGCCCGTGCCGGTGATCCGCACCGCCGCGCCCGGCAGGTCGTGCGCCTTCACCGCGGCAAGGTGGTCGCCGCTGGAGCCGAGCTTCAAGAGGGTCGCGGCAGCATCGCCGCCCGTGAAGTTGATCGAGTGCACGACGCTGCTGGGCGCCTCGAGGTCGAGCAAGGTGCCGGTGGCCGCGGCATCGAACGTGACCGCCACCGTGCCGCCGCCATCGATCGAGAGCTGGCCGGTCACTGCCGGCAGCGCAGCAAGCGGCGCGGGTGCCTGCCCGCCGGCGGCAAAGCTGATGGCGTCGGCGCCCGCAGTTGCATTGGCCTGCTCGATCGCAGCCCGCAGAGTGCACGTGCTCCCGGCCGTGGCGCACACCGGCACGGTGGTGTCCGCATCGGGCTCGTCGCCGTTGCTGTCTACGACGAACGACGCGCCGAAGGCCGCGGGCGCCATCAGCAGCGCCGCCAGGGAGGCGACGAGCACTGCGAGCAAGCGCGTCACGAGGCGTTGCCGTCTTGGAACGCGCGGAACCACAGCAGCCCGATCAGGCTCTTGGCGTCCACGTTCGAGCGGATCACGTCGTCGAGCTCGCCCAGCGGCACCTTGACGATCTCGATCCGCTCGACCTCGTCGGTGTGGGCCTGCTCGTCGTATAGGTCGGTTGCCAGGTACACGTGAATCTGCTCGTCGCTGAAACCCGGCGAGGACCAGAAGGTTGTGAGGTGCTGCCAGTTCCGCGCGGCCTTGCCGATCTCCTCGGCCAGCTCGCGCTTGGCGGTCGCAAGAGCGTCCTCGCCCTCCTCGTCGAGCTTCCCCGCCGGCAGCTCGAGCAGGTGATCCTCGACCGCCTCGCGCGGCTGGCGGACCAGCCACAGGTGCTCGCCGTCATGGGCCACGACGGCCACCGCTCCTGGGTGGCTGACGATCTCGCGCTCGACGACCTCGCCGTCGTCGTGGCGGAAGCGGTCGTTGCGCACGCTGGCGATGCGCCCGCTCCAGACCTCCTCAGACCCGACCCGCTCGAACGACATCGATCTCCTCTGCAAGCACAGCCCCACCTGCCAACGCTGCCCTGAAGAACAGCTCGTCCTGCCCGATCTCCCGCCCCATCGTGCTGGCGGGCAGGCCCGAGCCACGATAGCCATCGAGGTCGACGGCGGCGCTGACTCCCTGATGCGTGGCCGGCAGCTCGACATGCTCGGGCAGTGCCACGTGCACCGGCTTCAGCAGCAGCTCCAGGACCGTCTTCGTGTGGTGGCTGAGGCCCTGGTGGCGCGGCCGCGGGTCGCCTGAGGACATGCGCGGCACGATCAGCGGGATGACGCCGAGCGCCAGCGCCCCGTGGGCCGACTCGAGCGCAGCGATGCCCCCGTGGCCAAGCCGGCTCTCGGAGCCGATGATCCCCGGGCCGGGGCCGACGATCACGGCTTCCCACTGCGCGAGCCCGGCCTCGATGGCACCCTCGACCGAGACGGCCTCCTGCTCGCCGCCGTGCGCGGCACCCGCGGTGATGTGGCCGGCCAGCAGTTCGTCGTCGCGCAGCCGGCGGACGACTCGGCTGAGCGAGCCCGCCAGCGCGCCGCCCCAGGTCTGGACGAAGCCGATCCGCGCGTCGGGGAGCCGCTGACGGGCCTGCCAGACCACCGGCGCGAGCTGGCCATGAAGCGCGATCACGGCCACCGCTCCGCGAGCTTCACCGCCGGTAGCGCGGTCGCGTGCCTCAACCGGGTCGATCGCATGCTGGAGCGAGGTGTAGTTGAGCTTCATCACGTGCTCCGCGCCCACGGGCGCATCGAGACCGCGCGTGAGGTTGACGTGCACGATGTCCACCCCGCCGCTGCCGAGCCCGAGCTCGACAGCCGCGACGTTGACCACGACCTCGTCGCCGGGCTCGATCGGCCCGACGAGATCTACGTAGGCGATCGCTTCTCGCTCCCGGTCGCCGCAGTTCACCCGGCACCGAGCCACGGCGCCGTCGAGATCGACGCCGACAACCGTCCCCCGCCGCAGCGCGAGCGGGCTCACGGAGCCAGGCGCAGAAGCTCGACCACGACGTCGAGCATCGTCTCGAGCGCGTCGATCGTGACGCACTCGTTCGGCTGGTGCGCGTACTGCGTGCCGTTGCAGACGTTGACGACCTCGAGGCCGCGCGCGATGAACACGTTGGCGTCGGCGCCGCCTCCCGTCGAGCGGAAGACCGGCTCGATGCCGCGCGCGTCGAGTGCCGCTGCCGCCACTCCGACCGGGGTCGCGGTTCGCGCAAGCTGATAGCCGCGGAACTGCTCCTCGATGTGGGTCTCGACGTCGCACTCGCCGTCGCTGGCGGCCTCGGTGAACGCGTCGACGATCCGGGCGGCCACCTCGGCTGCCCGCGCCTCGTCCAGCGAGCGCGCCTCCAGGTCGACATGGCAGCGCTCGGCCACCACGTTGACCGCCGTGCCGCCGTCGACCCGTCCCACGTTGGCCGTGGTCTTCTCGTCGAGGCGGCCCAGCTCCAGCCGCGCGATGGCCGCTGCCGCGGCCTCAATCGCGTTGCGCCCGAGCTCGGGCTCCATGCCGGCGTGCGCCGCCTTGCCGTGCAGGTCGGCCTGGATCCGGTAGAAGGTCGGCGCCGCCGTTATGACCTCGCCGATAGGCGAGGCGTGGTCGAACACGAAGCCGAAGTCAGCGCCCAGCTTGGACTGGTCGAACGCCTTGGCACCGGCGAGCGCGTGCTCCTCGCAGGTGGTGAACAGGATCTCGAGCCCGACCGGCGGCGCGTCCGCCACCCGCCGCAGCGCCTCCATGATCACCGCCACGGCCGCCTTGTTGTCGGCGCCGAGGATGCCCTCCCCCTCGTTCTCGAGCCGCCCCTCGCGCTCCACGACCTTCACGGGCGTGGTGAGCGGCACCGTGTCCATGTGCGCGCAGAGCAGCACTCTCGGCGCGCCCTCGGGGCCGGGAACCCGAGCGAGCAGGTTGCCCGCGTTCGAGCCGGTCTCGGCGGCGGAGTCGTCCTCCTCGACGACCAGCCCCAGCTGCTGGAGATCGCTGGTCAGGCGATCGGCCATCGCACGCTCGTTCTGCGAGACCGACTCGATCTCGCACAGGCGCGTGAAGTACTCGACCAGGCTCAGTTCGCCCGCGCGTGCTCGACCGACGGCTCGACCTCGGGTGCCGCCGCGGGCCGTGCTGCGGCGCGCTTGACGGCCGCGCCGACGAAGTCGCGGAAGAGCGGCTGCGGGCGCAGCGGCCGCGACTTGAACTCCGGGTGGTACTGCGACGCGACGTAGAACGGGTGATCCGGCAGCTCGATCGCCTCGACCAGGCGGTCGTCGGGCGAGGTGCCCGAGCAGACGAGCCCCTCGTGCTCGAGGCGCTTGCGCAGGTGGTTGTTGACCTCGTAGCGGTGGCGATGACGCTCGTAGATGACCGGCTCGCCGTAGATCTCGCGGATGCGCGTGCCGTCGTGGAGCTTGACCGGGTCGGCGCCCAGCCGCATCGTGCCGCCGAGGTCGCGCACCTCCTTCTGCTCGGGGAGCAGGTCGATGACCGGGAACGGCGTCTCGGGATCGAACTCCGTCGAGTTCGCTCCATCCATGCCGGCAACGTGGCGCGCGAACTCCGCGACCGCCACCTGCATGCCCAGGCAGATGCCCAGATACGGCACGTCGTTCTCGCGTGCGTAGCGCGCCGCGCGGATCTTGCCCTCGACCCCGCGCACGCCGAAGCCGCCGGGCACGAGGATGCCGTCGACCGAGTCGAGCATCGACTGCGCCTCCGGGGAGTCGAGCGTCTCGACGTCCACCCACTCGACCTCGACCTTGGTGCCGTGATGGGTGCCCGCGTGCTCCAGCGCCTCGATGACGGACAGATAGGCGTCCTCGAGCTGCGTGTACTTGCCGGCCATCGCGATCCGAACAGTGGTCTCAGCCTGGTCGCGGCGGTGCACCATCGCCTCCCACTCCGAGAGGTCCGGCGCGATGTCCTGCTCGTCGTCGAGGCCGAAGAACGAGAGGATGCGGTCGTCCACGCCCTCGGCGCGGAAGTAGAGCGGCACCTTGTAGATCGAATCCGCGTCGCGCGCGGAGATGATGTTGTCGATCGGCAGGTTGGCGAACAGGCCGATCTTGGCGCGGATGTCGCGGTCGAGCGGCTCGGCGCAGCGGCAGACGATCATGTCCGGCTGGATGCCGATGCGGCGCAGCTCCTGGACCGAGTGCTGGGTCGGCTTGGTCTTCAGCTCGCCGGCGTGCAGGATGAACGGCACGAGCGTGACGTGCAGGAACATGCAGCGGTCGCGTCCCTCGTCGACCTGGAACTGGCGCAGCGCCTCCAGGAACGGCAGCGATTCGATGTCGCCAACGGTGCCGCCGACCTCGGTGATGACGAACTCGACGTCCTCCGAGTCGGCGACCACCTTGATGCGGCGCTTGATCTCGTCGGTGATGTGCGGGATGACCTGGACCGTGTTGCCCAGGTAGTCGCCCCGACGCTCGCGGCGGATGACGGAGTCGTAGATCGCCCCCGTGGTCACGTTCGAGCCACGCGAGGTGTTGACGTCGGTGAAGCGCTCGTAGTGACCCAGGTCGAGGTCGGCCTCGGCGCCGTCCTCGGTGACGAAGACCTCGCCGTGCTGGAACGGCGACATCGTTCCGGGGTCGACGTTGATGTACGGGTCGAACTTCTGGAGCGTGACCTCGTGCCCACGGGAGACGAGGAGTCGCCCGATCGAGGCGGCGGTGATCCCCTTGCCGAGCGCGGAGACCACCCCGCCGGTCACGAAGATGAAGCGTGTCGGCGGGCGGCGTTCAGGCATGCAATCTCCCTAACAAATCTAGCTGCCGAAGTCCGGGCGTCTTCTCGACGAACGCGGAAATAGAGCGGAATTCCCCGTAGAGGGTGATCAGCGCGAGCACGCCCGCCGCTATTGCGAGGCCGAGCGTGGTGGTGAGCGTGAGGATGAGCCACACCCCTGCGACCGCTCCGATGACGTTGGAGCCGGTGTCCCCGAGCATCCCGACCTCGCGCAGGTCGAGCGGGAACAGGACGAGGATCGGGCCTATGAAGAGCCCGAGCGTCCAGAACGGGCCGAGGCGGCCGGACCCGGCCACGAGCCCGGCCCCGAGCAGCACGAACGCCTTGCAGGCGCGGCCCGGGCGCAGGTCGATGAGGTTGAAGAGGTTCGTGGCGAGCACCAGCACGGCCACCGAGAGCAGGTAGGTGCCGGCGCCCAGAGCCGGGTCGGCCGCGACGAGCAGCGCCAGGCCGAGCGCGCCGACAGCCTTGATGACGCCGGTCGACAGCCGGCGCTGCGCGAGCGCGCCGAAGTGGCCGCGCCAGCCGCGTGGCGCCGTGGCCGCGGAGCCCAGGAGGTCGTCCATCAGGCCGAGGAAGCCGATGCCGAAGACGTAGATCAGCGCGAGCCCGAAGCTCGGCCGCAGCACGTCCTCGTCGACCAGCTGGTAGAGCGGCGCGGCCACCACGAGCGCCGCGAAGGCGGGCACCAGAAGGGCGATGCCGGCGGGGAAAGCCACCGGCGTGCCGCGGTAGTTCTCGCGCACCCGCCCCTGCGCCGCGAGCCCCCTCACCGTGGTCGGCGTGATCGCCGCTGCGGCGACCAACGAGGCGACCAATGGGACCCAATGCACGGGAATCCACCGTACTCGGGTGCCCGGACGAACGCGTTACGGACCGATCAACTCGGGCGGCAGCGGCTTGCTGGCGCTCGACTTGAAGCCGAAGTTCCCCTTAGGCCCGGTGAGCGCGAACACGAGAGCGATGCGCCCGCCCGACTTGTCGATCGAGTCCGCACTCGAGATCTGGAGCGACTGGTAGCGCGGCGTCAGCGACGGATCGGTTGTCGAGGCGTCGACCCCGACCACCGCGATCGTCCTCTTGCGCAGCTCGCCGAGCATCGCGTTCTCGATCGTGCGGGCACGGTCGTCTGACCGCTCCTTCACCCCCTGGGCGTCGCTCGAGTCGTCCGGCTGCGGAGCCTCGTAGAAGACGATGGCGTCGGCGTGCTTGAAGCGGCCGGCGAACTCGTCCGGGGAGGCGCCGCGCAGCGTGCGCACGATGTGGCCGCCGTCGACGATCGAGCGGGCGAGCTGGACACCGAGGTCGTCGAGCGACGTGTCGTCCGCCGTGTCGATGGCGAACTCCTCGTCGCCGATCGCCTGCTTGAGCGATGTGAGCGGCTTGTCGAAGCTCGACGCGGAATCGAGCCGACCTCCCGCCTTGCTGACGGCGTCGCGGACGCTGCTCTTGATGCCATCCGGCAGCGGGCCCCAGGAGACGACCGCCACGCGCTCGGTGCTCAGGCGCCCGGCGACCAGCTCCGGGTAGAGCTGGTCGAGCATCCGGTCGCGCCCGCCGAGATCGCTGCGCGCCTTGGCCGCGTCGCCGCGCGCGTTCTCGACGTCGGCGCGCAGGTTGCCGCGCAGGGAGCGCTCGGCGTCCGAGACCAGCGAGTCCCCGATCGTGACACCAAGAACGATGCCGATCGCCAGCGCGAGGAACACGGCCACGAGCGAGAGCGCGTGGTAGCGGAAATCGAGCATTGACTACTTGAGGCCGAGCAGGATCTGGAGCTTGAGCCAGACGAGGTCGAGGAACTGCCCGAGCGTGGGCGATGTGACGATCACGACCACCAGCACGAGCAGAGCCGCGAGCGTGACCACGACCATCGGCCCGCGCCCGGGCGACGGCCGGTAGAGGCGGCTCACGCCCTTGGCGTCGACCAGGATCTCCCCCACGCGCAGGCGTGTCAAGAAGGTTGACGACATGCCGGAGCGCGCCTTGTCGAGGAACTCGACCAGGTTGAAGTGGCTGCCGACTGCCACGATCAGCTCGGCGCCCTTCTCGGCGGCGATCAGCATTGCCACGTCCTCGCTCGTGGCGGGCGCCGGAACGACCTTGTACGAGAGCCCGAGCCGGTCCAGCCGGTCGCGGCCGGGGGCGCGCCCGTTCGGGTAGGCGTGCACGACCAGCTCGGCGCCCGAGCGAAGGGCGGCATCGCTGGCGGAGTCCATGTCGCCGACGATCATGTGCGGCGTGAAGCCGTCGGCCATCAGGGCGTCGGCCCCGCCGTCCACCGCCACCAGCACCGGCTTCACGTCGCGCAGGTACGGGCGGAGGATGCGCAGGTCCTTCTGGTGGTCCACGCCGCGCACGACCACCAGCGCCGTGCGGTCGCGGAAGTTGGTCGAGAACTCCGGCAGGTCGATCTGGCCCGCGAGCAGCTCGCGCTCGTCGCGCACGTGCGCGATCGTGTTCTCCGCGAACGCGGCGAGCGCCTCTCCGATGCGCTGCCGGGCGTGCTCGTGCGCCCTGTGGGCCGCCTCGCAATCGAGCACCGTGCCGGCGGCCACGAGCTCGCCACGGCGGCGAATCTCCCCGCCGCGGACCTCGATCTCCTGGCCGTCGCTGAGCAACTCGAAGAGGTCCGCGTCGACCACGTCGACGAGATGGATCCCGGCATCCGCCAGGATCATCGGGCCGGGGTTCGGATAGCGCCCTGACGAGGACGCGCAGGCATTGATCACGCAGCGGACGCCGCGGGCGACAAGGTCGTCGGCGGCCACCCGGTCGATGTCCTCGTGCGCCACCACCGCGATGTCGCCCGGCTTCAGGCGCTTGACGAGGTGCTTGGTTCGGTCGCCCAGCCGCGCGGGGCCGCTATGGACCACCTCGCGGACGGCTTCGGGGCGCAGATCCTGCACCCTCCGCGCGGTCCGTGCGCGGCTGAATCCTGTTAGACGCGGGGCTGTCATGAGGCCCACGCGAGTCTAGGTGGAGCGGGGCTGCGCTACTGCTGCTTCTTGTCGTTGTCGAAATACTCGACGTGAGCGAGCGAGCCGGAGCGCTCGCCGCCGGTCTCGAGCAGCAGCCGGAAGTCGTGCGGGCGTGTGGAGAGCGGCAGCGCGTCCTCGATCGCGACCTGCCCCGTCTGCACGAAGTGCAACAGCGCCTGGTCGAAGGTCTGCATCGAGTAGTAGCCACCCTCGGCGATCGCGTCGTGCAGGTTCATGACGTCGTCGGGGCTCATCAGCATGCCCTGTACGCGCGCGCTGTTGCGCAGGATCTCGCACGCGGGCACGCGGCCCTGGCCGTCCGAGGTCACCACGAGCCGTTGCGAGATGATCGCCCGCAGCGTGCCCGCCAGCATTGCGCGGACCTGGTTCTGGGTGTGTGGCTCGAAGAAGTCGACGATCCGGTTGATCGTCTCTGGCGCGTCGAGCGTGTGCAGCGTCGAGAGCACGAGGTGGCCGGTCTGCGCGGCGGTGAGCGCCGCCCGCACGGTCTCCTCGTCGCGCATCTCGCCGATCAGGATCACGTCGGGGTCCTGCCTGAGCACGTAGCGCAGCGCCTCGTGGAAGCTCGGCGTGTCACGGCCGACCTCGCGCTGAGCCAGCACCGAGCGCTTGTCGCGATGGACGAACTCGAGCGGGTCCTCGATCGTGACGATGTGCTTGGGCTTGTGGTCGTTGATCCAGTCGATCATCGCCGCGAGCGTGGTGGACTTGCCCGAGCCGGTGGTGCCGGTGACGAGGATCAGCCCGCGCTCCTCGTCGGCGATCTCCCGGAGGACGGGCGGCAGGTTGAGCTCGCCGAAGCTCTTGATGAACTCTGGGATCGGCCGGCAGGCGATCGAAGAACTCGCCGCGCTCCTGGAACGCGTTCACCCGCAGCCGCACGCCCTGGTCGGACTCGTAGGCGAAGTCGACGGCGCCGGTGCGGTGCAGCTTCTCGAGCCGGACGGCGTCCTGGAGCATCTGGTAGAGCAGGCCGAGGACGTCCTCGGCCACGAGCTTGTCGTAGCCCTCGATCTTGTGCAGCTCGCCGTTCAGCCTCAGGATCGGCGGCGAGGCCGGCTTGAGGTGGAGGTCGGACGCGCCGGTCTTGACGACGGCAGCCACGAGCTCCTCGATGGCGAAGCGGGCCATCGATGCCAGTTCGTAGGTCTTGCTGGGTGTAGGTGCGCTCACGAAGCAGCCCCGCCGAATCCGTCCTCCGTTACCGGATTACCTGATTCCGGTGATCTGCGAACCCTATCTGCGAAAGCGGGTGGCTTCAGCGGAGCAGCGAAATCGCATGCTCGCGTGCACCGGCGTCGCCGGCCTCCGCGCCGAGCATGCGGCACAGCTCCTCGACGACGTCGTCGCTGCCCAGCTCGGCGACCGTGGTGCGCGCGAGCTCACCGCCGGCCTCCTTCTCGATGCAGAAGTGGCGATCTGCCAGCGCCGCGATCTGGGGCAGGTGGGTGATGCAGACGACCTGGCGCGCCTGGCCGAGCGCCCGCAGCTTTTCACCGACCGCTCGCGCCGTGTGGCCGCCGATGCCCGCGTCGACCTCGTCGAACACCAGCGTGCTGGGGCCGCCCACCGCCGCGACGCTCATGAGCGCGAGCATGACGCGCGAGAGCTCGCCCCCCGACGCGCTGTCGCGCAGCGGTGCCGCCGGCACGCCCGGGTTCGGCGCGATCGTGAACTCGGCCCGCTCCGCGCCCGAGGCGGCGATGTCGCCCCTGGGCCTGAGCTCGACGCTGAAGCTGGCGCCGTCCAGCGCCAGCTCCGCGAGCTCCTGCTCCACCCGCTTCGCGAGCGCCGGAGCAGCCTTCGCGCGGATGGCGGTGAGCTTGGCCGCGAGCCCCGACCGCTGCTCGGACAGCGCCGAGAAGCGCCCCTCGGCCTCCTCGAGCGCGACCTCCGCTCCCGCCAGCCGTTCGTGGTCGGCGCGGCAGCGCTCCGCGTGCGCCTGCACCGCGGCGACGCTGCCGCCGTGCTTGCGGATGAGCCGCTCGTAGGCGTCGAGGCGCTCCTCGACCTCCTGGAGGCGCCCGGGCTCGGCATCGAGCCCGGCTTCGTAGCGGTGCAGGTCCGCAGCGACGTCGTCGACCTCGATCCTGAGGTTGCGCAGCCGCGCCGCAAGCGCGCTCAGCGCCGGATCGGCGTCACCCGCGCCATCTGCCAGCGCCTCGGCCTGCGCGACGAGCGCGGCCGCGCCGCCCTCGCCAGTCTCGGGCGCGAGCGCCTCGGCCGCGCCGCCCGACGCGGCACGCAGCGCGTCGACGTGGCGCAGCCGCTGGCGGTCGGCGAGCAGCTCGGCATAGTCGTCCTCGGCCGGTCCGAGGGCCTCGATCTCGGCGATCTCGAATGCGAGCAGGTCGAGGTCGCGATCGCGGGCTCCGGCGCGACCGCGCAGCTCCTCGATCTCGGCCGCTGCCGCGATGACCGCCGCATGGCAGCCGGCGAGCTCGCTGCGCACCGTGGCCGCGCGCTCGCCCGCGAAGCCGTCGAGCAGCTCGAGCTGGGCCGCGGCGATCGTGAGCTTGCGGTGCTCGTGCTGGCCGTAGAACGAGAGCAGCCTCGAGCCGAGCTCACGCAGGTCCGCCGCCGACGCCGAGCGACCCTGCACGAACGCGCGCGTGCGCCCGTCCGCTCCGACCCGGCGGCCGAGCACGAGCTCGTCCGCGTCGTCGGGAAGCCGCTCGCGGAGCTCGGCGAGCTCGCCGTCGTCGAGCAATCCTGGCGGGAGGTCGAAGACACCCTCGACGTAGGCCTCGGTGGCCCCGGGACGCACGATGCCCGCCCGTGGCTTGCCGCCCAGAAGCAGGTCGAGGGCGTGGGCCAGCACGGTCTTGCCGGCCCCGGTCTCGCCGGTGAGGGCGTTCAGCCCGGGTCCCAGCCGCAGCTCGGCCCGCTCGATCAGGAGAAGGTTCTCTACGCGCAGCTCTACGAGCACATGTTCGGTTCTAGCGGTCGCTCCCGACGGAACGGCGGGCTAGCCGGCCAGCGGGCCGAACTTCTCTACGAGCTGGTCGTAGAAGCCTGTCCCCGACACCTTGGCCAGGAGCGCCGGGCAGTCGTCGTAGCGAACCTCCAGGTCCTGACCGGGCTCGAGCGTGCAGACGCGACGGCCGTCGGTCTCCACGTCGACCGGCTCCTCCGGCGAGAGGTTGCTCACCACGAGCACGTCCGGGGTCGCCGCGACCAGCGTCCGTGCCGTGAGCGTGTGCGGAGCGATGTAGGAGACGACGTAGCCCTCGACCCCCCATGCCACGACGGGGCCGCCGTTCGCCAGGTTGTAGCCCGTCGAGCCGACCGGCGTAGACACCACCAGCCCGTCGCAGCGCGCCCGCCCGATCTCCTCGCCGCTGATCGCGTATGCCAGCTCGGCCACGCGGGAGCCCGAACGGCGCAGGAAGGTGACGTCGTTGACCGCGATGCGGCGTCCCGCGGCCGGCTCGATGACGAGCGTGGGCAGCTCGACCGTCTCGAAGTCGCCGTCGATCAGCCGCCGGATGCCGTCCTCGAGCTGGCCGGGCTCGATCGTGGCCAGGAAGCCAACCGCCCCGAAGTTGAAGGCGAACACGGGCACGCCGGTGCCGGTGTAGTCGCGCAGCGCGGAGAGCATCGTGCCGTCCCCGCCGAGCACGACCGCGACGTCCACCCCCTCCCTGGCCGGGTCCTCCACGAGCACGAAGCCGTCGGTCCCGTGCTTGTCGGTCTCCTCGGCCGTGGCCAGCACCGTGCCGCCGGCCTCGGTTACGGCCTCGACCAGGCGCCGGACGGCGGTCGTCGTCTCCTCCACGCGCTGGTGGGTGTGGAGCGAGATGCGGCGCGCGTCGCTCATGCGTCCACCGCGCCTGCCGCCGCTGCTACGTCGTCCAGCGCGCCCGCACGCCCAGGTTCTGCGAGCCATACGAACGTCTCGCGGTTGCCGGACGGGCCTGGCAGGCCCGAGGGGGCGAAGCCCATGACCGACCAGCCGTCCGCGCGGGCCGCCTCGGCGACCTCGACCAGAGTCGCGACCCGCGTCTCGAGGTCGCGCACGACCCCACCCTTGCCGACGCGCTCGCGCCCCGCCTCGAACTGTGGCTTGACCATCGCCAGGCAGTCAAACCGATCCGCCGCGCAGCGGAGCACCGCCGGCAGGACCTTCGTCAGGGAGATGAACGAGACGTCGGCCACGACCACGCCGGGCCGGTAGGGCAGCAGCGCCGGATCGAGGCTGCGGGCGTTCGTGCGCTCGAGCACCGTCACACGCGGATCCTGCCGCAAGCGCCAGTGAAGTTCACCGTACGCGACATCCAGTGCAACCACGGCGGCCGCGCCGCGCTGGAGCAGGACGTCGGTGAAGCCGCCCGTGGAGGCCCCGACGTCGAGCGCCTGGCGGCCTTCGACCTCGATTTCCAGCGCATCCAGGGCGTTCGCGAGCTTGATGCCGCCGCGGGAGACGTAGTCCGGCCCGCGCTCGACCGTGATCTGCTCGTCGCCCGAGACCATCTGGCCCGGCTTGCGCGCGGGCTGGCCCGCGACCCGGACGTCGCCCGCCATCACGGCCGCCGCTGCCCGCGAGCGGGACTCGAAAAGCCCAATTTCCGCCAAATGGGCGTCGAGACGCTTACGCATCGTGATCGCTGTCACACACAGCCTCGGAATGGTTCGTAATCTGAACCAAGGAATCGCACGGCGGTTCCCACAGCATCACTCCTCCCTCGGAAATGGTCGGCGAAAGCCGGCCGTTTCCTTTTCAGGCGAGAGTTTCCGCGCCAATCGCCTGCGCCACACGCTCGGCTATGGCCTCGGGCGTGAGGCCGATCTCCTCGCGCAGCAGGTTCGGCTTGCCGTGGGTCACGTAGCGGTCGGGGATGCCGAAGCGGATGACGCGCGTCTCGGACAGCAGGTCGCGGTCCGCCAGCGACTCCAGCACCGCCGAGCCGAAGCCGCCCATCAGCACGTTGTCCTCGACCGTGACGAGCAGGTCGTGTCCGCGCGCGAGCGACTCGAGCAGGTCGTGGTCGAGCGGCTTCGCGAAGCGCGCGTCGACGACCGTCGGCGAGAAGCCGTCGTCCTCGAGCATGCCCGCGGCGCCGAGCGCCAGCGCCACGCCGAAGCCGTAGCCGATCAGCGCCACCCGCTCGCCCTCGCGCAGCACCTCGCCGCGCCCGATCTCGACGGGCCCAGGCTCCGCGGGGAGCGGAATGCCCTCGCCCTCTCCGCGCGGGTAGCGCAGGCCGACGGGCCCGTCGTGGGCGATCGAGGCGTGGAGCATGTGGACGAGCATCGCCTCGTCGCGCGGCGCGGCCAGCACCATGTTCGGCAGGCAGCGCAGGTAGGAGATGTCGAACGCGCCGTGGTGGGTCGGGCCGTCGTCGCCCACCAGGCCGGCGCGGTCCATCGCGAAGGTCACGTCCAGGTTCTGTAGGCAGACGTCGTGGACGATCTGGTCGAAGCCGCGCTGGAGGAAGGTGGAGTAGATCGCGGCGACGGGCTTCATCCCCTGTAGCGCGAGCCCGGCCGCGAACAGCACCGCGTGCTGCTCGGCGATGCCGACGTCGTAGTAGCGGTCGGGCATCTGCTGCTGGAGGATGTTCAGCCCGGTGCCGGAGTTCATCGCGGCCGTGATGCCGACCACGCGCTCGTCGCGGCGGCACTCCTCCACCAGCGCGTTGCCGAAGACCGTCGTGTACTGCGGCACGACCGGCTTGCCGTTGCTCGTCTTGGCCGGCTCCTCCGCCGGGCGGCGGCCGACGATCGATGCCGGCTTGGCGGCGTGCCACTTCTCCATGCCCTCGAGGCCGCCGTCCTCGGCCGGCGCGAAGCCCTTGCCCTTGACGGTGCTCACGTGGACCACGACCGGGCGGTTGGCCTCCAGCGCCTCGCCGATCGCCTCGCGCAGCGCGTGCACGTCGTGGCCGTCGATCACGCCGACGTAGGCCAGGTCGAGCTCCTCGAAGAACAGGCCCGGCGCCCAGTAGGCCTTGAAGGCCTCCTTGAGGATCGGGCCGAGGTGCTCGAAGCGCTCGCCGATGCCCGCCGGCAGCTTGGTGAGACGCTCCTCGAAGCCCTCACGCGCGCGGTAGAACTTGGGGTTCAGGCGGACGCGGTTGAAGTAGCGCGAAAGCGCGCCGACGTTGGGCGCGATCGACATGCCGTTGTCGTTGAGGACAACGACGACAGGAAGCTGGAGGCCGCCGAGGTTGTGCAGCGCCTCGAACGCGACACCGCCCGTGAGCGCGCCGTCGCCGATCACGGCCACGACCTTGCCGTCCTCGCCGATGCCCTTGCGCATGGCCTCCTTGAGGCCGACCGCGTAAGAGATCGAGGTCGATGCGTGGCCCGCGCCGACGATGTCGTGCTCGGACTCCTCGATCGAACAGAACGGGGCCAGGCCCTCGTACTTGCGGATCGTCGCCAGGCGGTCGCGGCGGCCCGTGAGGACCTTGTGCGGATAGGCCTGGTGGCCGACGTCCCAGACGATCTTGTCGCGCGGCGATTCGAGCAGGCTGTGCAGGGCGACCGCGATCTCGCACGCGCCGAGGTTGGCGCCGAAGTGGCCGCCGATCTCGCCGATCGTGTCGATGATCAGCTCACGGACCTCCTGCGCGACCTGCTGGAGCTGCTCCTCGCTCAGGCTGCGCAGGTCGGCGGGTCCGTCGATCTTCTCTATCAGCGGCGTCGGGGTCATCAGCTCTTCCGTGTGAGGATGTAATCGGTGATCTGCTCGAGGGTCCGGGTTCGCCCGCCGGCCTCATCGAGTGCGGCGCGCGCGTTGGCATGGCTCTCCTGGGCCAGTTCCCGCGCTCGCTCGAGTCCGAAAACGCTCACATAAGTCCTCTTGCCGTGTCGCTCGTCGGACCCCTGCGGCTTCCCGAGCGCCTCTTCGTCTCCGGTCACGTCGAGGATGTCGTCGACGATCTGGAACAGGACGCCCAGCTCCGCTGCGAACCGGGTGTAGGCAATTGTGGCAGGCTCGTGAACGGCCTCCAATTCCAGTACGGCGCCGATCGAGGCTCCGATCAGCCGGCCCGTCTTCAGCTCGTGCAGATGGCGCAGTCCCGCGGCATCGAGGTCGCTCGGGGCGGCCTTGATGTCGACGTACTGACCGCCGACCATGCCCGACACCGCCACCGCGCTCGTGATCGCGCGCAGGGCTGCCATGACGCGCTCGGGATCCCCCTGCTGGCGCTCGAGCACGTGGGTCACTGCCTCGGCGAACAGCGCGTCGCCGGCGAGAATCGCCACGTCGTCGCCGTAGACCTTGTGGTTGGTGGGCTGGCCGCGGCGCGTGTCGTCGTCGTCCATCGCCGGCAGGTCGTCGTGGATCAGCGAGTAGGTGTGGATCAGCTCGATCGCGGCGCCCAGCGGGAGGACGCCGGCCGGATCGCGCCCGAGTGCCTCCGCCGTCGCCAGCGCCAGCACCGGGCGGATGCGCTTGCCGCCCGCCAGCAGGCTGTAGCGCATCGCCTCTTCGAGCCCGGCGGTGGCCGGCTCCCGGGAGAACGTGAGCGTCTGCAGGTAGTCGTCGACCAGCCCCTGGAGGACGACGGGATAGACGCCCTCCTCCACCGTGCTCAGAGCAGCTCCTCCTGGCCGGGAAGGGTCTCCTCCGGCTCGCGCGCCTTGGCATCGAGCGCGGCCCCGACGCGGCCGGCCAGCTCGGCACAGCGATCGATGGCCAAAGCGGCGTCCTCGGGCGACAGGTCGCCCGCGCGCAGCTGGTCGGCGGTGTTCTCGAGCTCCGATACGAGCTCCTCGAGCTCTGTGTTCACTGCGGCGTGACCTCCGTTCGCTTGACGGCGCCAAGGATGCCGTTCACGAAGCCCGGCGCCTCGGCTGCGCAGAGCTCCTTCGCAGCCTCGATCGCCTCGTCGATCGCGACCTCGTCGGGTATGTCCGTGCGGTGCAGCATCTCGAACAGCGCCACGCGAAGGATGCTCTGCTCGAGTGGAGCGATGCGATCCAATGCCCAGCCGCGTGCGTGACGCTCGATCAGGGCGTCGAGCTCCTCGCGGTTGTCGATCACCCCGTTGATCAACTCGGCTGTGAAGGGGCTTGACTCCGCCGGAAGGACATCCGCGAGCGGGCGCCCGGTGACCTCCAGCTGGTAGAGGGCGACGACGGCGGCCCGCCGCTGGTCGCCGCGCCTCATGGTCAGACGCGCGAGATGTAGTCGCCTGTGGCGGTCTGGACCTTCACGCGGTCGCCCACGTTCACGAACAGCGGCACCTTCACGGTCACACCGGTCTCGAGCTTGGCCGGCTTCTCGCCGCCGCCCGAAACCGTGTCGCCCTTGAGACCCGGATCGGTCTCCGTCACCTCGAGCTCGACCGATGAGGGGAGCTGGATGTCGGAGGGGGCGTCATCCACGTAGAGGACATCGACTTCCTCGTTCGGCTTGACCCACTGGAGTGCGTCGGCGACCAGCTCCTGGGGCAGCTCGAGCTGCTCGTAGGTGTTCATGTCCATCATGTGAGCGGCGCTGCCGTCGGAGTAGAGGAACTGCATCTTGCGGACCTCGTTGCGAACGGCGCGGAACTTCTCACCGGCGCGAAACGTACGGTCGATCACGGCGCCGTCGGAGACGCGCTTGAGCTTGGTCCGCACGAACGCGGGACCCTTGCCCGGCTTCACATGCTGGAACTCCTGGACGCGGTAGATGACCGCGTCCACCTCGATGTGATTGCCGTTCTTGAATTGGTTGGTGCTGATGATCGTTCTGCGCTCCTGCTAGTGACGGGAACAGGCTAGCTGCGGTAATCCGCGCCCCACGAAGCCGTACCCCAAACCCAAGGTCTGTCAGACCCTGCCTTTTGGGTACGGGGCGAACTCCCGTTACTTCGCGGCTTACATGGCCGTGGCTCTCAAGAAGCGTTTCGACACCGTCAACGGTGCCCACCACGCGTTTCCGCGCGGCAACAGCGGAATGCTCATCTTCCGCGATGACGCCGACCGTCAGGTGCTTCTCGTGCTGCTCAAGGGCGTCGTCGACGCCTATCGGTGGGACCTACGCGCGTACTGCCTGATGAAGAACCACCTTCACCTCGTTGTGATCACTGCGACGGCGAACTTCAGTGACGGCATGCAACGCCTGCTCAGCGCGTACGTCCGCTACTTCAACCATCGTCACAAACGGGGCGGGCACCTGTTCAAGCGGCCGTTCAAGTCCGAGCCCATCAAGGACGAGCGCCAGCTCACGATCGCGGTGGCGTATGTCGGAGACAACCCGGTTCGCGCCGGCATCTGCCGGGACGCCGGCGACTACCGGTGGAGCAGTCATGGCGAAGGTGACGATCCGCACCGGGCGAGTCTGATGTAAACCAGATCCAGGGTCTGACAGACCTTGGATCTGGGTCTATCCTCTCGGCCTGATGGGGGGACGGACCGGCGGGAGGCCGCGTCCGAAAAAATCGCCCGCACGGACGGCGGCGATCAGAAGGCAGGGGAACATGAAGAACTCTCGTCCGCGGCACGGCGGCGCAGCCCGTCGAATCGCAATCGCGGTCATCCTCGCACTGGCGATCTTCCCGGTCGCCGCGCACGCCCAGTCGCACAGCATCCTGAAGGGTGCCTGCGCGCTCGATCTGCGCGTCAACTTCAGGCACTGCGAGCTGTTGCTGCTCGGTGACAAGGCCAACAAGCCACTCGCGACAACGGCCCCGTCGGGCGGTTACGGTCCGGCGGATCTCCAGAGCGCGTACAACGTCGCGTCGGCCGCCGCGAGCAGCGGCAGCAGCCAGACAGTGGCGATCGTCGACGCATACGACGACTCCACGGCTGAGGCCGACCTCGGCACCTATCGCTCGCAGTACGGCCTGCCCGCGTGTACAACGGCCAACGGCTGCTTCAAGAAGGTCAACCAGTCCGGCGTGCAGGGCTCATATCCGGCCAACGATCAGGGCTGGGGACTGGAGATCAGCCTCGACCTCGACATGGTCTCGGCGATCTGCCCGAAGTGCCACATCCTGCTGGTCGAGGCGACATCGAACGGGAACACGGACCTCTACTCGGCCGTGGACACCGCGGCGCGCCTCGGCGCGACCGAGATATCGAACAGCTACGGCGGCTCGGAGTCAAGCTCCGACACCGCCAGCAACGCGCACTTCAACCACCCGGGGATCCCGATCACGGTCTCGTCGGGCGACGACGGTTACGGCGTCGAGTACCCGGCCGCATCGCCGTACGTGACGGCGGTCGGTGGCACGACGCTCAACCGCGCGTCCAGCGCGCGTGGGTGGAGCGAGAGTGTTTGGAGCGGGTCGGGCAGCGGCTGCTCGGCCTATGAGCCGAAGCAGTCCTGGCAGACCGACTCCGGCTGTGCGAAGCGCACCGTCGCCGACGTGTCGGCGGTGGCCGACCCGAACACCGGCGTCGCGGTCTACGACAGCAATTGCAGCGGCGTCAACAAGCTGCTCGGCAACTGCTTCAAGGGCTGGGGCGTGGTCGGCGGCACGAGTGCATCGGCGCCGATCATCGGATCGGTCTACGCACTGGCCGGCAACGGCGCGTCGACGACGTACGGCTCGTTCCCCTACAGCAACAGGGCGTCGCTCAACGACGTCACTTCGGGCAGCAACGGCAGCTGCAGCGGCTCGTACCTGTGCACGGGCGTGCCGGGCTACGACGGCCCGAGCGGGCTGGGGACGCCGAACGGGACGGGCGCCTTCTAGCGTCATCGCGGGGCGAGGGCCCGCTGAACGGCGGGCCCTCGCGCGCCCCGGCCGATGAGTCCCGGCTCATCGGTCAGTCTTATGGGCGACAGCGATGAAGGAGGCGACATGAGCACACCCGCGATCGGCACACGTGAGGAATGGCAGGCGGCGCGCGACGAGCTGGCAAAGCTCGAGGCGAAGCACGCCGAACTGGGCGAAGAGGTCATCGAGAAGCGGCGAGCGCTGCCCTGGGTTCCGGTGGAGAAGGAGTACGAGTTCGACACCGAGGAGGGCAAGAAGAGCCTCGCCGAACTGTTCGACGGGCGCTCTCAGCTCCTGGCCTACAACATCATGTACGGGCCCGACTACTCACTCGGCGCATGCCCCGGCTGCACCAGCCTGGGCGACGAGTTCGACGGCCCGCGCGTGCACCTGACGCACCAGGACGTGAACCTCATCTGCTTCTCGCGCGCGCCGATCGATCGCCTGATCGCGTACAAGGAGCGGATGGGCTGGCAGTTCCCGTACGTCTCGACGTACGACAGTGACTTCCCCTTCGACTTCAGGCTGGCCCTGACGCCTGAGCAGGCCGAGCAGGTGCCGCAGATCCAGGAGATGATCGAGAACCCGCCCGTCTTCCTCCAGGAGTGGTCCAAGGACACCGGAGCCGACCTGAAGGACGGGTTGCGCGAGGCCCCGAGCTTCATCGCATTCGCGCAGGAGAACGGGACCGTCTACCACACCTACACAGTGTCGGCACCCGATCCGTTCGTCGCCCCGTACCACTCGTTCCTGCTGGCGCGCACGCCGAAGGAGCCGCAGAACATGCCGCGGCGCAAGGACGAATACGCCGACGCGGCCTGATGACCACTGCGGTCCTTCATCGCGCCGGCCGCCGCGAGGGCCGCTCGTGCTGGCTCTGCTCGCCGTGACGGCCGCCGCATGGGCGCTCACCGCCAACCGGATGGCCGGCATGGACGCCAGCCCGGCGACCGAGCTCGGCGGCTTTGGCTGGTTCGCGCTCACCTGGCTGCTGATGATGGCCGCCATGATGCTTCCGGCGCTCACGCCGATGGTCATCGCCTTCAGCCGCCGCAGCGAGAGCCCGCTGGCGACGGCGGTCTTCGCCGTCGGGTACATGGCGGCGTGGCTTGCCGTGGGCTTCGTCGCCTACGCGGCGATCCAGACCGTGCGCGGCGGCGATTTCGGCTTCCTCAGCTGGCACGAGGCGGGGAGGTTCCTGGCGGCCGCAGTGATCGCTGCCGCCGGCCTCTACCAGCTCAGCTCGCCCAAGCTGGCTTTCCTGCGTCGCTGCCGCGACCGCGGGACGTTCGTGGACCGGCATTTCCGGCCGGGCACGCTGGGCGCTCTGCGTGCTGGCATCGAGCACGGCGGTGACTGCGTCGGCTCGAGCTGGGTGCTGATGGCGGCGCTGTTCGCGCTCGGCGTGATGAGCCTGACGTGGATGGCAGTCGTGGCCGTGCTGATCGCGGCGGAGCGCGTGTTGCCGCAGGCGACGCGGACTGCAGTCGCCGTCGTGTTCGTCGCGCTGGCGATCGCCGTCGCGCTGGCTCCGGAGCGAGTGCCAGGGCTCACCGTCCCGGGGACGACATCACCGTCGCAGATGCAGATGGGAGCTTGACGCTCCGGGTCTCGCAACTAGGGTGCGCGGATGGACCTGAGAGAGACGCGCGAGCGGATCGTCCGCGAGCACATGGAGTCGGAGAACACGCACGACTTCGACGTGACGCTCGCGACCTTCGCCGGCCACCCCCGCTACGAGCTCGTCCCCACGGGCGAGGTCTACGACGGGACCGCGGAGGTCGACCGCTACTACCAGGAGACGCGCGCCGCGTTCCCCGACCAGCGCAACGAGTTGCTCGCGCTGCACCACTCCGACGACGCTGTCATCGCCGAGTTCACTCTGCGCGGCACGCACGACGGGGAGTTCCGCGGCGTGCCGCCCACCGGCAAGTCCTTCGAGTGCAGGATGGCCGCGTTCTTCCTGTTCGAGGAGGAGCGGCTCGTCTGCGAGCGCGTCTACTTCGACGCCACGACGATCCTCACCCAGCTCGGGCTGGTCGGCGGCTAGGTACGCCGCCGACCGCCCCGCCGGTGAGGCCTTACCGGCGTGCGGGCGAGGCCTTCGCCACCTTCTGGAACACGTGGATGTAGTCGATCTCGAAGTCGCTCGGGAACTTGGTCGACGCGTCCGGGTTGCCCGGCCAGCTGCCGCCGACCGCGAGGTTCGCGAGCACGTACATCGGCTCGTTCGGGATCTTCGAGGTGTCGGTCACGCGGTAGCGCTCGGCGCCGTCGATGTAGAAGACGATCGCGTTCGGCTCCCAGTCCATCCCGAAGGTGTGGAAGCCGGCCGTGAAGTCGGGCCCGGTCCACCAGGCGCCGGTGTGGACGACCTGCTTGCTCGAGTTCAGCGTGTGCACGGCCATGTGGTTGTCGCTGGGCCGGTCGCCGCGCATCTCCATCGCGTCGATCTCCGGTGGCCAGCCCTGGCCGCTCGGAAGCGCCCAGAAGGCAGACCAGAGGCCGGTGCCCTTCGGCTCCTTGGCGCGCATCTCCATGTAGCCGTACTTGAACTGGTACTTGGGCGGCGTGCTCAGCAGGCTGGACGCGCGCCCGGTCGAGATCATGCCCGACGTGTAGTTGTAGGTCTTGCCGTCAGGCGCGCGCAGCGTCTGCTGCTGCGCGTGAAGCTTGAGCGTGCCGTGGCTCTCGACGACGTTCGCCGGCGTGTACCACTGGAGCTCGGCGTTGCCGCTGTTGGTGCAGCCCGTGCCGGTCACCCACCAGTAGCAGGAGGTCCACTTGGTCGGGTCGAGGACGACGCCGTTGAACTCGTCGCCGAAGGTCTGCTGCCACACCTGCGACGGGCTGCCGGTCGGGGGCGGCGTCGCGCCGGCCGGCGCGACGAGCACGAGGGTTACAAGGGCACTGACGATTGCGAGCACCCAGCGGGCGCGGGTGGAACGGGAGAGCATGAGGGATGAGGTCCTTTTCGAGAGTGGTGGCGAGTCCTCATATGCATCGGCACCACCCGAAAACCCTGAACAGCTCGGACGGGTGAGGTTTGCACCCAGTCGCGCCGCGCCAGGCGGATCAGGGCAGCCCGGCCCTCGGCGCGCAGCTTGTCCAGGTGCGCCGCCAGCGTCGCGGCCGCCGCCGCGCGGAGCATCGGCACGCTGTCGATCGGCGCGTCAGCCCAGGCGCGTTCGAGGATCTCGTCGTCTGTTCGCGCGCCCGCCTCCAGCGCGGCGAGCACCTTGCCCTCGCGCTCGAGGCGGTGCTCGATGTAGTGGGTTATGCGCTCACGCGGGTCCCAGACGACCGGCCCGTGGCCCGGGCAGATGGCTTCGAGGTCGCGCTCGCGCAGCGCCTCGAGCGCCGCGAGGTAGCCGATCAGGCCGCCGCCGTCGGCGGCGATGAAGACGCTCCCCTCGCCGAGCACCGTGTCGCCCGAGAAGCAGACACGGCCGCGGAACAGGCAGACGCTGTCGCGCGAGTGGCCCGGCGCGCCCATCACCTCGAACGGCCCCGCGTCGTCACCGGCGCCCGGGTGGCGGATCGGCACGCCGCCGGCCATCGCGGCAAGTCGCGCTGCGCCCTCTGCGTGGTCGAAGTGGTCGTGCGTCAGGACGATCCCGTCGACCGAGCCGCCGGCGGCCTCGAGCACGGTGGCCAGGTGACGCTCGTCGCCCGGGCCCGGGTCGATCACCCAGCGCTCGGCGACGTAGGTGTTCGTGCCGTCGAGCGTCATCGGCGACGGGTTGTCCGCGCGAATGCGGACGACTCCGTCGGGCAGGCCCTCCACGCCGCCAATGCTCGCACGCCGGCTCTATGGTGGCGCCCGTGGACAAGGTCGATCTCGCTTTTGCAGGGCTGGCGCGTCAAGCAGAGCTGATCCGCGCGGGCGAGGTTTCCTCGCGCGAGCTGGTCGAGCTCTACCTCGAGCGGATCGACGCTCTCGACCCCCAGCTCAACGCCTACCGCGTCGTCATGGCCGAGCGCGCGCTCGCGGAGGCCGATCAGGCCGACGCCCGGCGGCGCAGCGACGGCGACCGGCCGCTGCTGGGAGTGCCGGTGGCGATCAAGGACAACGTCGACATCGCGGGCGAACTGACCACGCACGGCACGAGCGCGTACGGCGAGCCCGCGAGCGCGGACGCCGAGATCGTCCGGCGGCTGCGCGAGGCGGGCGCCGTGCTGCTCGGCAAGACCAACCTGCCCGAGCTGGCGATCTATCCGTGGACCGACTCGGCCACCTTCGGCGTGACGCGCAATCCGTGGGACACGAGCCGCACCACGGGCGGCTCGAGCGGCGGCAGCGCCGCCGCCGTGGCCGCGGGGCTCGCCCCCGCAGGGCTGGCCTCCGACGGCGGCGGCTCGATCCGCATCCCCGCGGCCTGCTGCGGGCTCTACGGGCTCAAGCCACAGCGCGGTCGCGTCTCGCTCATGCCCTACGCCGAGCACTGGCACGGGCTGAGCGTGTTCGGGTCGGTCACGCGCTCGGTCGCCGACAGCGCGCTCTGGCTCGACGTCGTCTCGGGGCGTGCGCCCGGCGATGCCGAGGCGGCCCGCGTGCCCGCGACGAGCTTCGCCGAGGCGGCCGCGAGCACCCCGGGCAAGCTGCGGATAGCCGTCTCGACGAAGACGGGCCCGCCGCCCGTGAAGGTGAAGCCCGAGGTTGCCCAGGCGGTCGAGCAGACCGCCGAGGTCCTGCGCTCGCTCGGCCACACGGTCGAGCTCCGCGATCCGCCCTACGGCTTCCTGCTGCCGCTGTTCCTGCCGCGCTGGCTGCGCGGGATCCACGACGACGCCCACGAGCTCCCCCATCCCGAGCGACTCGAGCGCCGCGTGCGGAGGCTGGTCAGCGGCGGAGCGCTTGTCAGGCCCGGCATGGTGGCCCGGGCACGCGCGCGGGAGCCGCGCCTGAACGCTCGCATGGCCAGCCTCTTCCAGGACTTCGACGTGCTGCTGACCCCCACGATCCCGATGCCGGCCTGGCCCGCGGCGAAGTTCCGAGGCCGCAATGTGATTCGGGCCACGCTCGGGGCCTCCGACGTGACGCCGTTCACGGTTCCATGGAACGTGAGCGGCCAGCCGGCGGCGTCGGTGCCGGCGGGGTTCACGAGCGATGGTTTGCCGCTTGCGGTGCAGCTGATCGGCCGCCCGCACGACGAGACGACCCTGCTCTCGCTGTCGGCGCAGCTCGAGGCAGAACGGCCCTGGGCGGACCACCGCCCGCAGCTCGCCACCTAGGCACGCCGTGGTTTAGATCGCCCTCCCCGGGCATAGACCTAGTGGGATGTCGGTACGAGGATCAGCGTTTCCGCGCTTTGAACGGCGCCAGCAGTCACTGCGTGACGAGAGCGGCTGGCTTGCCCTCGACCTCGGCGGGCACGAGGTGGTCTCCCAGCTGAACATGCAGCTGCGACCCGGTCCCGAGGCCGCCAGCGAGGGGCGCCACGCCCTCGACCGGCTGGAAGGCTCGATGGCCACCGAGTTGCTGACCGAGCTCCAGCTGCTCGTGACGGAGCTGCTCACCAACAGCGTCCGCCACGGTGCCTCCACCGGCGAGTGGATTCACCTCGAGGTCGAGATCTACGCGAACTCCGTGCGAGTGGTCGTGACCGATCGCGGCCCCGGCTTCGTCCCGCCCGCCGAGCCGCAACCGCACCCCGACCGCCCTGGTGGCTGGGGCTTGTGCCTGGTCGACCGGCTGGCCGACCGCTGGGGCGTGGAGAGCAACGGCGAGACCGCCGTCTGGTTCGAAGTCGACCGCTCCGCGGCCGCTGCCGCCGCTTAGACCTGCGGTTCGTCGACCAGCTCCAGCTGGTCGTCCAGATGGGTGATCTCGAACACGCGCCGCACCTGAGGCGGCCCGGGCACGATCGTGAGCCGCCGCCCGGCGTTCTTGGCGCGCTCGTGAGCCATCACCAGCGCGCGCAGCCCGCTCGAGTCCATGAACTCGAGCCGGCGCAGGTCGATCACGATCGCGGACGGTGAGCCGGCCTCGGCCTCGGCGATCGCCTCTTCGAAGCGCTTGATCGCCGCGAGGTCGAACTCGCCGCTCAGCGCAACGCGAGTCGCGCCGTCTGAGTCGCTCGTCTCGATCACCAGCTCAGCCATTGGCGTGAGACTAGGCGCTGAACAGCGCGATGCTCGTCGAGAACCCGTGGACGAAGCTGCGGCGGCCGACCGGGCCGATCTCACCGGCGCAGAAGAACCCGGCCACCTCGGCGGGTCCGATCTCCTGCGCCAGCGCCGCGGCGTCGTGGTCGGCCGTGCCGAACATGTGCGAGCCGCGGCCGTTGCACGTGAACATGAGGGCTCCGGCCGCGGGTGCCGGCAGCTCGCGCGCGGCGCGCTCGAGGGCGCTGCGCAGATCCTCGTCGGCGGACGCCGCATCACGCACGTGCAGGCGCACCGTCTGGCCGACCCTGACCCGCTCGCCGATGGTGATCGTGCGCTCGCGCTCGTCCACCGACAAGAGGCCGCGAACGAGGAAGTCGCCGCGCTCGTAGTCCGGCAGGTTCTCGTCGATCACGATTCCCACCAGCAGCCCCTGCACCGCGAGCGCCTGCTCGCTCGGCGACAGCTCGTTCGCGATCGCATCCATCAGGCGGTCGAGCGCAGGGCGGCTCGCCAGCTCCTCGATCACGTTTCCCTCGCCGGCCGTGACGACCATCTCGGGCCCGATCGGCGAGGCGCCCTGCGAGACGGTGCAGTTGACGTCGACGTCGCGCAGCACGACGCCGACCGCGCCGGTCGGCGCGACCGCGCCGTCGTGGAAGAGTGCCGCCGCGGCGGACTCGGCAGCCGCGAGGCCGCCCACGACCGGCACGCCCGGGGCCGAGTGGGCTATCTCCGTCAGCAGTGCCTCGGCCGGGAACGTGTACGGGTCGACGAGCATCACGAGCGTCTCCCCCTCCTCGACGTCCGGCATGCCCGTGATCGCCATGCGCCCCTCGCCCGCCGAGATGGCCTCCATGTGGAAGGCCTCGGCGTCGCCGCCGCCAAGTGACGCGGCCCAGACCACGACGCCGCCCGCTTCGATCTCGCGGCCGGTGCCGACCACGCCGCGTGCCCCGCAGCCCGCGAGCGCGCCGGGGCGCAGCCGGTCGTGCACGGCGGCAAGGCCCGCCTCGGCGAACTCGAGGTTGTCCTGTCCCGCGAAGACCAGTGCCACGTCGCAGGCCGCTCCGTTCAGGCCCTCGACGGCGCGCGCCGCGGCGGTGGCATATGCGCCGACCCCGCTCTCGCCCTCGACCAGCCCGGTGGCGAAGCCCAGGGCGCTCACGCAAGCTCCATCTGCTCGCCCGGCGTTGGCGCGTCGATCGGCGGCCCGGGGTCCTGGCCGACCAGCTGGCGGAAGCGGCGCGCCGAATCGGGCGCGTCGCTCGAGCGGTTGTTGTTGAACGCCACGTGCACCTCGGCGGCATCTTCCGCAAGCCCCCTGGCGCGCTGGGCCATCTCCTCGAGCTCCGCGTCCGAGTAGATCCAGCCGAAGCGCTCGGCCACCGTCTTGCCCTTGAGGTAGCCCTCGGTGTTGCGCCCGTGCGCGCGCATGTAGGCGACGTCGCGGCGCGTGACGGCGTCGATCGGCGGCAGGATCGGCACGTGGTTGCCGGGCGGCGAGTCCACGCACACGAACGTGACGCCGTGTTGCTCGTACCAGTCGAGCGTCTGCTCGAGCCGCTCGCCCTCGACCCAGCCCTTGTGGCGCAGCTCGATCGCCAGCCCGGGCTCGCGCAGCCGCTCGGTCAGGAGATCGAGCTCCCCCATGTCGTGCTTGCCCGGCGCGAACGCCGGTGTCAGCTGCAGCAGGAACGGCCCGAGCTTGCCCGCCTGCGCGAGCGGCTCGACGGCATCGAGCGTCTGGCCGACCAGCCGCTCCTCCAGCTCCGGGGTGAGGATCACGCGGCCGCGCTCGGTGGTCGACACGTCCGAGCGGAGCTCGGGCGCGAGTGAATCGACGCCCGCCGCGTGGCGCGAGAGCAGCCGGTGCAGCTTCACGTCGAAGGTGAACGCCGCGGGCGTGACCTCGGCCCAGCGCTCGACTGTGTTCCTGGTGGGCACGGCGTAGAAGCTCGAGTTGACCTCGACGTACTCGAAGCGCTGGGCGTACCAGGCCAGGCGGTCGCGGGCCTGCATCCCGCGCGGGTACCAGTCCTCGACGAAGCCCGGGTCTGCCCAGCTCGACGTGCCGACGAGGATGCGTCCTGCCATCGCCTTGCAACTTATCGCGGCCACCAGACCGTCAGGTACGTTCGGCGAGTGGACGAGTCCGTCTACGAACAGCTCTACGCGCTCGAGGACCGCCACTGGTGGTTCCGCGGCCGCCGTGCCGTCATCCGCGCGCTGCTCACCCACGCGGCGCCTCCGCGGCCGGCGCGCGTGCTGGACGCCGGCTGCGGAACCGGCCGCAACGTGGTCGAGTTCGCCGACCTCGGGCCGGTCAGCGGGATCGAGCCGTCGCACACGGCGGTCGAGTACTGCCACCGGCGCGGCCTCACCAGCGTCCAGGAGGCCGGGCTGGAAGCGCTGCCGTTCGCCGACGGCTCCTTCGACCTGGCGTTCGCATTCGACGTGCTCGAGCACGTCGACGACCACGTGGCCGGCATGCGCGAGCTTCGCCGCGTGACCGCCAGCGGGGGCTGGTTCGTGGCCACCGTCCCGGCCTACCGCTGGCTCTGGTCGAGCCACGACGACTCTCACCACCACCGCCGCCGCTTCACGCGGCCGATGCTCGTGAGCGCCGCCCGGACGGCCGGCTGGCAGCCGGTGTTCGCGACCTACTTCAACACCGTGCTCCTGCCCCCGATCGCGGTGGTGCGCGCATTCAGGCGCGGCAGTCGCGAGCACGCAACCTCCGACTACGAGCTGGCGCCGCCTGCGCTCGACCGGATCCTGGGCGCGCCCATGCAAGCCGAGGCAAGGGCGATCGCGCGTGGCGTAAGACTTCCGGCGGGAGTGTCCGTCGGCATGGTCTGCACAACCGCATGAGCCCCGTCCTGTCGCTCGTCGTGCCGATGCTCGACGAGGAGGACAACCTGCCCGCGCTCTGGGAGCGCGTGCGCACGGCACTCGAGCCGTTCGCGGGCGACTACGAGGTCGTGTTCGTGGACGACGGGTCGAGCGACCGCTCGACCGCGATCGTGCGCGACTGGATCGATGCCGGTGAGCCGGTGCGGCTCGTGAAGCTCTCGCGTAACTTCGGCATGGAGATCGCCATGTCCGCCGGGCTCGACCACGTGCGCGGCGACTTCACCGTGCTGATGCACGCCGACCTCCAGGACCCACCCGAGCTGATCCCCGAGATGGTGGCCCTCGCGCGCGCCGGGGCAGACGTGGTCTACGCGCGGCGCATCGGGCGCCACGAGAGCCGCTTCAAGATCGCGCTCGCCACCGCGTTCTACGGGCTGATGCACCGCATCGCGCGGGTGCCCTACCAGGGCCAGGCCGGCGACTTCCGCCTGATGTCGCGGCGCGTGGTCGACACGCTGCGCGCGATGCCGGAACGGCGTCGCTTCCTGCGCGGGATGGTGGCCTGGGTCGGCTTCGAGCAGGTGCCGATCGAGTACGCGCGCGCGGGCCGCGAGCGCGGCCGCGGGGCCTCCTACCGCGCTCTCTTCAGGCTGGCGTTCGAGGCACTCGCGTCGTTCTCGGACGTGCCGCTCAACATGGCGGCCTACTTTGGCTCGGTCGTTGCCGCGGTCAGCGGCGCGGTCGCGCTCGTGCTGCTCGGTCTGCGAATCGGAGGGCAGGTGACCAGCGACACCACCTGGATCCTGATCACCGTGCTGTTCCTGGGCGGTGTGCAGCTCATCACGGTCGGCATCCTCGGCCGCTACCTCGCGCGCGTGCACGCGGAGGCACTCGACCGCCCGCTCTACCTCGTCGACGAGGTCCTACCCGCGCCTGCCGAAGGAATGGGCGGCAGGCGCGACGGCGCGTAGGTCGCCTGCGTCCTCCTGCGTCGACCATGCCTTGCGCGGCTCGATGTGGCGCACGTCGGCCACCGGCAGGTCGGGGCGATCGAGGCGCTTCACCGTGCGCGCCACCACGTTGATGACACCCTGCCGGCGCTCGAGCTTGCCGCCGATGACCACGAACGGCTCGGCGCGCACCGCCAGCCGGCAGGCGTCGTGGACGGGCGGCGGGACGATCACGTTGAAGGTGCCCTGCTCGTCCTCCAGCAGCATGAACGTGACGCCCTTCGCTGTTGCCGGGCGCTGGCGGGCCACGACCAGCCCGGCCAGCTCCACCTGTGAGCCGTCGCGTGTGGTTACGAGCGCGCCGCTGGCCAGGATGGTCGCCGGCAGGTCGGGCCGCATGAGCTCGAGCGGGTGCTCGCGCAGCGTCACCTTCGTGGACGCGTAGTCGGCCACCAGCCGCTCCCAGGCGCTCAGCTTGCGCAGCTCCGGCGCCTCGACGTCGAGCGGCAGCGCCAGCTGCACGCCGCCGTCGGTCTCGTAGCCCGGGACGGCCACGCCGAGCTCCCACAGCGCCTGCCTGCGCGACCCGTCGCACAGCTCATCGCAGGCTCCCGCCCAGGCGAGCCGCTCCAGCGTCTCGCGCTGCGAGCGGCAGCGCGCGGCAAGATCGGGGGCCGAGGCGAACGGCCCACCGCGCTCGCGCTCTGCCACCAGGGCATCGACGTCGTCCGAGCGCACGCCGGTCACGTAACCGAGCCCCATCCGGATCGCCCCGTCCTCGGTGCGGCACAACGCGGCGCTTCGCTGCACCGACACCGGCAGCACCTCGATGCCGTGCCGCTGCGCGTCGTGCACGAGGGCGTCGGAAGGGTAGAAGCCCATCGGCTGCTCGTTCAGCAGGCCGCAGAGGAACTCGGGCCCATAGTGCACGCGCAGCCACGCCGACTGGTAGGCCAGCAGGCCGAACGCCGCCGAGTGCGCCTTCGGGAAGCCGAAGCCCGAGAAGCCGACCACCTGGGTGAAGATGCGCTCGGCGACCTCTCGCGTGGCACCGTTTGCCATCGCCCCCGCCACGAACTTGGCCTCGTAGGGCTTGAGCGAGTCGGGGTGGCGCGCCTTGCTCATCGCGCGCCGCAAGCCCTCGGCCTCCCCCGAGCGGAAGCCGGCGAACGCCATCGCCACCTCGATCACCTGATCCTGGAACACGATCGCCCCGTAGGTCTCGCGCAGCACCGGCTCGAGCGCGGGATGGTCGTAGGGGACCTCGTACGACGGGTCCCTGCGCTTCCTCGCGCGGCGCTCGATGTAGGGGTGCACCGCGCCCCCGATGATCGGCCCAGGGCGCACGAGCGCCACCTGCACGGTCAGGTCGTCCAGGTTCGCGGGGAGCGTGCGCGGCAGCATCGACATCTGCGCCCGGCTCTCGATCTGGAAGACGCCGACGGTGTCCGCCCGCTGGATCATGTCGTAAACCTCCTTGTCATCCAGCGGGATGCGCGAGAGGTCGATGCGCTCGCTGCGCGTGCGCGCCACTTCCTCGACACAGCGCTCGACGGCCGACAGCATCCCGAGCCCAAGCAGGTCGATCTTCAGGAAGCCGGCGTCCTGGCAGGACTCCTTGTCCCACTGCACCATCTGGCGCCCCTCCATCGCGCACGGCTGAATCGGGCAGAGGTCGATCAGCGGCTGGGTCGAGACGACCATGCCGCCGGGGTGCTGCGACACGTGCCGCGGCAGGTGCGCGGCCTCCCCCATGAGCCTGGCGAGCCACTGCCAGCGCGGCGAGCGAGCGCGCTTTCCGACCGCGGTCCAGAGCTCGTTGGCAACGTCGTGCACGAACCAGGGGTCGGCCCCGCGCGCAGCGCGCTCGATCTCACCGGGCGGCAGCCCGAGTGCCTTGCCGAAGTCGCGGATGGCGCCCTTGACCTGGTAAGTCGCGAACGCGCACACGAGCGCCGAGCGGTCACGGCCGTAGCGCTCGTGCACGCGCGGGATGAGCACCTCGCGGATGTCGCGCGGGAAGTCCAGGTCGATGTCGGGCAGCGCCGTCAGCTCGTCGTTGAGGAAGCGCCCCAGGTGCAGTTCGGCCTCGATCGGGTCCACATGCGAGAGGCCGGTGAGGTAACAGACGATCGACGAGACGCTCGAGCCGCGCCCGCGCCCCGGCGGCAGCAGCGCGCGCGCCACCGACGGGCCGCGCACCTCGACCGCCACCTCACGCGCAAGCTCGAGCATGTCGCGGTGCAGCAGGAAGAAGCCCGAGAGCCCGAGCCCGCGGATGACGGCCAGCTCCTCGTCGAGACGCCCACGGGCAACGGCGCTGCTTGCACGGCCGCTGTAGCGCTGTTCGAGCAGGCCGGCGCAGAGCTCGGCGAGCTTGCGGTCGGCGTGCTCGTCGTCTGAGCCCGGGTAGCGGTAGCCAAGGTCGTGACCGAGGTCGAACTCGATCTGATCGGCCAGCGCCGCCGCCTCCGACAGCGCCCGCGGGTGGTCGCGAAAGCGCTCGGCCAGCGCCGCCTCCGACATGAGCGCGTGCGCCGAATTGCCGCGGCGCAGCGGCTCGGACTCGTCGAGCGTCCTGCGCGTGCGCACGGCGACGAACACGTCCTGGAGCGCCGCTCGGCGGCGATCGTGCACGTGGACGTTGCCGGTGGCCACGCACGGAACGCCGAGGCGCTCGGCCAGATCCGCCAGCAGCCGGTTGCGGCGGCGGTCGTGACGCGCGAGCGGCCGCTGGAGCTCGATCCGGAAGCGCTCGGGCCCGAACGCGCGCAGCAGGCGTTCCGCGACGCTGCGCGCGGCTGCTTCCTGACGGCGCTCCAGGCGCGCGGCGAGAGCGCCTTCGCGCGCGCAGCCGGACAGGCAGACGAGCCCCTCGGCGTGCCGTTCGAGGTCGGCGAGCGTGACGTAGGGCTGCTCGGGCTCACGCTGCGGAGCGGGCCGGGTCGTGGCGTGCGCCATGGTCAGCAGGCGGCACAGGTTGCGATAGCCGGCGCGCGTCTGGCACAGGATCGTCAGGTGGTGGCCGTCGTCCAGGGTCAGCTCCGCGCCCGTGATCGGCTTGATGCCGAGGCTCCCGCACGCCTGTGCATGCTCCATCGCGCCGTGCAGCCCGTCGTGGTCTGTCAGCGCCAGCGCCGAGTACCCGAGCGACGCCGCCGAAGCAGCCATCTCCACCGGATGCGACGCTCCGTCCAGGAACGAGAACGCGGAGTGGCTGTGCAGCTCGACCGGCATCGAACACATGTTCCCACACTGAGCAAGTCGGGGAGACGCTCAGCCGCGCTGGGTGAACCAGCGGCCGCTGACCAGGTCGCGGAACACGAGCACGCAGCGCCCGCCGTCGAGCACCAGCTCGAGATAGCGGCGGCGCACGGGGCGCCCGGTCCACCAGCGGTCCTCCACCAGCCAGTCCTCCAGCACCGAGTCGACCGCCACGGCGCCCAGGCGCACGGGGACGCCGCCCGCGCCCAGCATCACCTCGGCCGGTCGCGGCCGGGCCAGATGCTTCGGGCCCGTCACCGCCTGTGCTCCGGGAACGGCGCCAGCACCGCGCGGCGCTCGGGCAGGCGCGAGTCGGGGTCGACCTCGAGCACGCGCAGGAGCGCCTCGTCACCGGCTGCGCGGCGCACGTGGCGGACCGCCTCGCCGAGCCGGGCCCGGCGCAGGTCGGACGGGTCCTCGACCAGCGCGTGCTGGTCGTGTGCCGGTGGCCCGAACGCCTCGATCTCGATCGCAAGCGATTCGGCTGGAGCCGGCAGCTCCATGAGCCTCGGCGCGAGCGCCAGGCGCAGGCGCTCGGGGTCGGCGCTCGGGCGCCGCAGAGGGATGCCGATGCGCCAGGTGCCGCCCTCCACGAAGCGCGCCGACAGGGCGAGCTTGCGCAGCGAGCGCCCACGGCGCTCGCGGCGGGCGAGCACTCGCGCGACGAGCAGCTCGAGCGCGCGTTCGAGCTGCTGGCCGGAAGCCGCTTCGGGCAGCGTGAGGCGCTCCAGCACGAGCTCGAGTGGCCGCCGCGGGGCGAGCGGCGTGTCCTGCCCCTGCGCAAGCTCCAGCGCCAGCAGCCCCGGGTGGCCGAAGCGCTCGGCGATTGACGATGCGGGCAGCGCCGCCAGCGCGCCGAGTGTGCAGATCCCCAGCCGCTCGAACAGCTCCGGCAGCTCTTCGAGCCCCGCGCGCGAGCGCAGGAGCCCCACCGGCAGCGGCGCGAGGAACGGGCGCACCGCGCCGGCGGGGACGATCGCATCCGGGGACTTTCTTCGCGGGCGGTTGTGCAGTGCCGCGGCGTGGGCTGCGAAGCGTGTGGGTGCGGCCCCCATGCGGACCCCGGGCGGCAGGCGCCTGCGCGCAGCGGCCATGACCGCCTCCAGGCCGCCGCGGTGCAGGCGCAGCAGGCCGTCGGCCTCGAACCAGGCCACTCCGGGGTCGTCCGACTCCACCGTGGCCCCCATCGACTCGAGCTGGTCGAGCAGCGCGTTCCAGAACGCGCGCGTGGCCTCCGGGTCGGGTGCGATCAGGCGCAGGTCCGGACAACGCGAAAGTGCCTCCCCGACCCGCATGCCGGGGATGACCCCGTGCGCCTCCGCGGCCGGCGAGACCTCCCCCACTCGCTGCTCGCGGCCGGGCTCGGGCGCGAGCGCGAGCGCCTCGCCCACGAGCGCGCCGCGCTCCCCGCCGAGCGCCGCGACGAGCGACAGGCGGTTGAGCAGCACGCATACGACCATGACCGAACACATGTTCGCACAGGCGCCGGACGGCCCGCAAGTATGGTCCCGGCCCGTGATCGACATCAAGGCACCCCTCCACCCGGGCTACGACGAAGTGCTGAGCGACGACGCGCTGGCGTTCGTGGCGGCGCTTCACGAGCGCTTCGACGCGCGCCGCCGCGAGCTGCTCGAGCGCCGCCGGGAGCGGCGCGCGCGCCTGGCCGCCGGCGAGACGCTCGGCTTCCTGGCCGACACGGAGGCGATCCGCGCGGGCGACTGGCAGGTGGCGCCCGCACCGGCGAAGCTCCAGGACCGGCGTGTCGAGATCACCGGGCCGACGGAGCGCAAGATGGTGATCAACGCGCTCAACTCGGGCGCGCGCGGCTTCATGGCCGACTTCGAGGACGCCAACTCGCCGACCTGGGAGAACATGATCGGCGGCCAGATCAACCTCACGCAGGCGATCGAGGGCGAGCTCGGCTTCACCTCCGACGAAGGCAAGACCTACGAGCTCGGCGACGAGACCGCCACGCTGCTCGTGCGCCCGCGCGGATGGCACCTGCCGGAGGGCCACCTGGAGATCGACGGGCGACCGGCCTCGGGCGCGCTGACCGACTTCGGGCTCTACTTCTTCCGCAACGCCAAGCGCCTGCTCGAGCGCGGCGCCGGCCCCTACTTCTACCTGCCGAAGATGGAGTCGCACCTCGAGGCCCGCCTCTGGAACGACGTCTTCACCTTCGCGCAGGAGCAGATCGGGATCGACCACGGGACGATCAAGGCGACCGTCCTGATCGAGACGTTCCCGGCGGCATTCGAGATGGAGGAGATCCTCTACGAGCTGCGCGACCACAGCGCCGGGCTGAACGCAGGGCGCTGGGACTACATCTTCAGCGTGATCAAGAGCTTCCGCGAGCGGCCGGAGTTCGTGCTGCCCGACCGCGTGAAGGTGACGATGACGGTGCCGTTCATGCGCGCCTACACCGAGCTGCTCGTGCGCACCTGCCACCGCCGCGGCGCGCACGCGATGGGCGGGATGGCCGCGCTGATCCCGAGCCGGCGCGACCCCGAGGCCAACGAGCGCGCGCTCGACGGCGTGCGCGCCGACAAGCAGCGCGAGGCTGGCGACGGCTTCGACGGCACCTGGGTGGCCCACCCGGACCTCGTCCCGGTCGCGACGGAGCAGTTCGACGCGGTCCTCGGCGAGCGCCCGAACCAGCTCGAGCGCCAGCGCGAGGACGTGCAGGTGGGCGCCGCCGAGCTGCTCGACGTGCCGGCCACGCCCGGAGATGTCACGCGCGAGGGGCTCGAGAACAACGTGACGGTGGGCATCGCCTACCTCGAGTCCTGGCTCGCGGGCAACGGCGCAGCCGCGATCAACAACCTGATGGAGGACGCGGCCACGGCCGAGATCTCGCGCTCGCAGATCTGGCAGTGGAAGACGCACGGCACGCAGCTCGCAGACGGCACGACTGTCACGCCGGAGCTGGTCCGCGAGCTCGCCGGTGACGCGGGGGGACCCGCCTACGAGCTGTTCGAGGCGACCGCGCTGGCGGACGAGCTGCCGGAGTTCCTCACGCTGCCCGCGTACGAGCGGCTGAGGAACGCCACCAGCGCGTAGGGCAGAAACCACGGGACGTAGAACCAGTACCAGTGGATCGCGGTCAGCTGGCTCGCGATCACGAGCGCGGCGCCGGCCGCGGCCACGCTGACGAGCGAACGCTCGCGCGGCAGCAAAAACGCGGCGGCGGCCGCCAGCGCCGCGGCCCCGGTGACCACCGGGCGCAGCGGCTCCCAGGCAGGGTGCAGCCCCCAGATGCTGAACGGCGAGTGACGCGAGAGCTGGAAGCCGAGCGTGCGCTCGTAGAACTCGTGCAGCCCGCCGTCGGGCAGATAGGCACCGACCGCGACGGCAACCAGCAGCACGAGCGCCGCGCCGAAGATGGCCACGTCGCGCAGGCTGCGCTCACGCCCCACGCGTGCGAACAGCGGGGCGAGGGCGAGCGGGCCGAACTTGGCCGCGACCCCGGCCCCGAGCGCCAACCCGCGCAGCAGTGGCGAGGCGAACGCGAGCAGCACCAGCGTCAGCAGCAGCGCCACCAGGCCGTCGTTGGTGGCCCGCGCCAGGACAAACAGGGTCCACGGGCAGGCGGCGAACCCCCAGGCCAGACAGAGGCCGAGCAGCTTCCCCTCCGGGCCAGCCCTCAGCCGGCGGCCGACGGCGACGAGCGCAGCCACGGTCGCGAGGTCGAACACGATCGCCGCCGACTGGGCCGCCTGCACGGAGGTGTGGGCCAGGTTGTGAGTGGGCCAGACGAGGACGAACGGCACATATGCCAGGTAGGCGATCGGGCCGTAGGCATCGAGGTGGCCGCGGGCAGGGTCGTAGAGCGCGTAGCCGTGGACGATCGAGTCGGCCCCGACGAGCGACGCATAGCCCACGTCGCTGACCTGGCCGGCCGCGACCACGTACGCGTAGCGCGCCGCAAGCAGCGCGCCGAGCGCGACGAGCAGCACCCGCGGCGAGACCCAGGTGAGCGGCCCGTCGTCGCCGCGCCCGCGCAGCGCTATCCACCCACAGCGCCCGAGCAGGTACAGCAACGGCGGGTAGATGAGCGGCGTCGCGGTGTAGACGCGGCCGTGCTCGGCGAACGCGAACGAGACGCCGAGCGCGACAACCGCGAGCAGGTCGAGGTTGCGCATCCGCGCGAGCCGGCGCGGGTCGGCGAACGGGACCAGGAACAGCAGCGCCGCGGCCAGCATCAGCCAATGCAGCGTGGTGGCCTCGCCGGCGTGCTCGCCATGGGCGATCGGGGGCCAGTCGATCTCGCGGCCGACGTCGGCCCACTGGACCGCTCCGCTCCGGCCGTCGATCTCCACCTGCGCGCGCAGGACTCCCGAGCGCGTCATGCGGACGAGCCAGTAACCGCCGAACTGATACGCGCTCGCGTCGAGCGCCCCGGCCTCCGCCTCGCGCTGCACCTTCGACTGCCGCTTGGCGATCGCGAGCGCCTCGGCGGCATCCACGCGGAAGCCCTGCGGCCTGGCCGCCCCTGTCAGCGGAGTCACCGGGATGAACAGGTTGTCGGCTGCGGGCGCCGCCGCCGGAAGCGCCAGGGCGCCCGCAAGCACGAGAACCGCCAGGAGCCAGCGGGGGCGCCGCCTAGTATCGACCCGCCTTGAGGTCAACCAGCTTCCGATCGGGACTCGCCGCCGCGGGGCTGGCACTGGTGGGAGCCCTGGTCCTGCTCGAGATCTGGCACGCAGACCTGCACGTGCCGTTCGCATACAACGACGACGGCGTCTTCAACCTCGTCGCGATCAAGAACACCCTCCAGCAGGGCTGGCCGCTCACGAACCCGAACCTGGGCGCGCCGTTCGGGTCTCAGCTCTACGACTTCCCGGTCGTCGCGGGCGATTCGCTCCATCTGCTCCTCATGCACGTGATCGGCCTGCTGTCGAGCGATCCCGCGTTCGTTGCGAACGTGTTCTTCCTGGTCACATTCCCGCTGACCGCCGTCACTTCCTTCTGGGTCTTCGAGCGGCTGGGGCTCTCCAGGGCCACCGCGATCGTATGCGCGGTCCTCTACGCGCTCGCCCCTTACCACTTCTTCCGCGGCGAGATCCACCTCTTCTTACAGGCCTACTACGGGCTGCCGTTCGGCATCTACCTGGCCCTGGTGGTCGCGGCCGGGGAGCCGCTGCGTGCCCGACACGGCCGCGCGGTGCTGGCGTTCATGTGCGTGATGGCCGCGGCCACGGACGTCTACTTCGCCGCCTTCACGCTGATCTTGCTCGCACTCGCGCTGCTGCTGAGCGCGACCGATCGCACGCGGCGGCCGGCGCTGCGCGACGGCCTGGCGGCGCTCGCGGTGATCGGCGCACTGGTGGTCGTCCAGCACCTGCCGAGCGTGATCTACCACGCGAAGCACGGGGGCGACAACGCCGTCGCGGCGCTGCGCGCGCCGTCGCAGAGCGACTTCTTCGGCATGAAGATCGTGCGGCTGGTGCTGCCTGCCGACGGTCACCGGCTACACCCGCTGGCGAAGCTCAGCGCCAGCTACGTGCGCCAGTCGCCGCCGCAGCTCGAGGAGTCGTCCTCGCAGGCGCTCGGCATCGCCGGCACGATCGGCTTCCTGTTCCTGATCTGGCTCGCGCTCGCGCGCGTCGTGCGGCGCAGCCCCGCGCGCGACGAGAACGACGGCGGGGTCCGCTTCCCGCACCTGCCGGGTGCCGCCGTGCTGACCACGGCGGCCACGCTGGTGGCAGTCGCCGGCGGCTTCTCGCTCGTCCTCTCCTACCTCGTGACCGACGCCATCCGCAGCTGGAGCCGCATGTCGATCGTGATCGCATTCCTGGCGCTGTTCGCTTTCGGCACTCTGCTCGAGCGGCTGCGGCCGCGGCTGCGCTCGGCGTGGATGTGGCCCGCGCTGCTCGTCGTCGTCCTGGTGCTCGGCGCCCTCGACCAGGTGCCGGGCTCGCTCGTGCCTCACTACGCGCAGATAGCCCGCTTCTGGAACGGCGAGCAGACCTACTTCCACGGACTCGAGGCCTCGCTGCCGCGTGGCGCGCTCGTCTACAGCGCGCCCTACAACCCGTTCCCCGAGCGTGGCTACAACGAGGCGCGCGGCTATCTGCACTCGGACCATCTGCGCTTCAGCTTCGGCGCGATCGAGGGGCGGCCTGCCGACTGGGCGGCCGGCCTGTCGGGCCAGCCTGGCAACGTGACGCTGCCGTCGGTCGCGGCGGCGGGGTTCAGCGGCGTGCTGCTCACCGCGCCGCTCTATGCCGACCGCGGCGCGGCTGCTGACGCCAGCATCGAGCGCCTGTCGGGCTCGAAGCCCGTCTCGAGCTTCGACGGCACCTTCCGCTTCTTCGACCTGCGCGCGTATGGCCGCCGGCTCGCGGCAGCGCTCGGACCGCAGTTCGCCGAGCTGCGCGACCGCACGCTGCACCCCGTCCGCGCCGACTACGGCACGGCCTTCTCGAGCCCGCTGTTCTCGGGCTCGAACCCGCTGTCGGTGGCAAGCGATCGCGACATGACGTGCCCGAGCGGCTCGATCGCGCTCATCAATCCGCTGCCGATCGCGCGACGCGTGCGCGTGAGCGCGCACGTGGTGGATCCGAGCGGTGCCAGCAGCCAGGCGGCCGTCGCCTGGCCCGACGGCTCGGTCCAGACCTTCACGGCCGACGCCGACGGCACCGACCTGGACCGCACCTTCACGCTGCGGCCGGGCAGCGCCACGATGCGCGTGGTTGCGAACCAGCCCCTGGCCGAGGGACTGCGCCAGTACCTCACGGTCGAGAACTTCACGATCGCGGACCAGACCGCGGTCGCGATCGCCCAGCGCGCGCCGGTGCTCGGAGCATCGCGTTGACGCGCATGCGCGGGCTGCCGGCGCTCGTCGCCGTGGCCGCTCTGCTGCCGGCCTCGGCCGCGCACGCGGCGCCGAGCACTCCCGCGGCCGTACGCAGCCAGCCGAACGTCCTCCCCACGCCCGACCCGATCTCGCCCACGATCTTCCTGCCGGTCTCCCAGACGGTCCCGCCGCCTTCGTTCACGATCAGCGCCCGCCAGGCCATCGCGGTCGCCGACCGCACGAAGGTCGTTCAGCGCGCGCGCAGGAGCCACCCCGGGCTCAAGCCGCTCGCCTACATCAGCCCGCTGCCGCTGCGCATCGGGCGCTTCTACCACTGGGACATCATCTACAGCGCCGAGCACAAGCGCTGGGTCGAGGTCGAGATGGGCCGCGGCGGCCTGGTGCTCGAGACGCAGACCTACCCGGACGTGGGCTGGCCGCTCCTGCGCGGCTATCCGCGCGTGCTCGGGCAGATGCTGAACGCGCCGTACATCTGGCTTCCGCTCTGCCTGCTGTTCCTGCTGCCGTTCTTCGACCCGCGGCGGCCATGGCGCCTCCTGCACCTGGACATGCTCGTGCTCGTCGCGGGCTTCGGGCTCTCCCACTTCTTCTTCAACCAGGGTCGTCCCGATCTGTCGGTGCCGCTCGTGTACCCGTTCCTGATCTACGTCGGCGTGCGACTGGCGATCGCGGGGCTGCGGCCGCGGCGGCGCAGCGGAGCGCTCGTCCCCTATCTGACGACGAACTCGCTGCTGCTGCTCGTGCTGGCGGGGGTTGCGCTGCGGATCTACTTCGGCGTGACCGGTTCGAACACGTTCGACATCTCCTCGGCCGGAGTCATCGGCGCCGACCGCATCGAGCACGGGCTTCAGCTCTACGTCTTCAACGACGTCTACGGCGACACCTACGGGCCGATCAACTACCTGGCCTACATACCGGCCGAGCTGATCTTTCCGATACCCCGCCACGCGATCATCGACGCGGCACGCGCGACCACGCTGATGCTCGACGTGCTCGTCACCTTCGCCCTGTTCCTGCTCGGCCGCGTGCTGAGACCGGCGGCCGAGGGCATCCGCCTCGGGCTCATCCTCAGCTACGCCTGGGTCGCGTTCCCCTACAGCGCGCTCGTGATCGCGTCGAACACCAACGACGCGCTCGTGCCGCTGTTCGTCATCTTCGGCCTGATGGCGCTGCGCTCGCCACCCGGGCGCGGGCTGCTGGCGGGCCTCGCGACGATGGCCAAGTTCGTGCCGGGCTTCGTGGTGCCGCTGCTCGTGACCGGGCGCGGGCCGTTCCGCCTGCGCTCCGCGGCGATCGCGGGCGCCTGCTGGGCACTTGTGTGCGCGGGGCTGGTGCTCATCTTCCTGCCCGCCGGCGGCCTGCACGAGTTCTGGAACACCACCCTCGGCTTCCAGCTGCACCGCACCACTCCCCTGTCGCTGTGGACCCGTGCGCCGGGGCTCACATGGCTGCGGCCGGTGGTGCAGGCCGTCGTGGTCGGCCTGGCGCTCGTGGTCGCATTCGTGCCGGCACGGCGCACGGTCGGCCAGGTGGCGGCGCTGTGCGGAGCGCTGTTCGCGCTGTCGCAGATCTCGACCAACTACTGGCTCTACTTCTACATCGTCTGGTTCGCGCCGTTCCTCTTCATCGGGCTGTTCGAGGAGTACCGCGACCTGGGGCCGCTGACCGAGGTCAGCCCAGCGTCACGAGCTCCTTCGTGAAGCCGGTGAGGATGTCGCAGCCCGAGTCGGTCACGGCCACGAGATCCTCGATGCGCACCCCGTGCGCGCCCGGCACGTAGACGCCCGGTTCGACCGTGACGGTGTTCCCGGTCTGGAGCACGCCGGTGGCCGACTGGGCCAGCCGCGGGCCCTCGTGGACCTCCAGGCCCACGCCGTGACCGAGGCCGTGGCCGTAGTGATCGCCGTGGCCTGCCGCGGCGATGATGTCGCGGGAGACCGTGTCGACCCCACGGCAGTCCGCCCCCGCGTGGATCGCATCGAGCGCTGCCAGCTGTGCGCTCGCGACGAGCTCGTAGATGGCCAGCGCATCATCTGACAGCGGGCCGGTCGCGAACGTACGCGTGCAGTCCGAGCAGTAGCCGTCGACCACACAGCCCATGTCGACGACCATCAGCGCGTCGCGCTCGACCGGCAGGTCGCGCGCCACGGCATGCGGCAGCGCACTGTGCGCGCCGGACGCCACGATCGCCGGGAACGAGCGATCCTCCGCGCCGAGCTCGCGCATGCGCACCTCGAGATCGGCCGCGATCTGCTTTTCAGTGCGACCGTCGACCCCGCGCTCGGCCAGCTCCGCGTAGGCCTGGTCGGCGATCGCGGCGGCCTGCTTCATCGTCGCGAGCTCATGCGGCTCCTTGACCATCCGCAGCTCTTCGACGATTCCACTGGCGCCGACCAGCTCGACATCGTCCGGCGCGTTGTCGCGCACGCGCCCGTGAGCCTGCACGCTCAGCCACTGATCCTCGAAGCCGACCCGGCCCGACATACGCCCGGCCACGTCGGCGAGCAGGTTCTGTGCCGCGCTCAGGCGATCGAACTCGGTGACCTGCGCGGCAGCCTGCTCCACGTAGCGGAAGTCGGTGAAGAACAGGCGCAGCTCGGGGCCGATCAGCGCCGCGCCGTTGGTGCCGGTGAAGCCGGTGGCCCAGCGCAGGTTCGGCAGGTTGGTGATGAGCAGAGCGTCGAGCCCGCGCTCGCCGACCGCACCGGCCAGGCGCTCGGCGCGGCTCATCGGCCCTGCCCCAGCTCGTGGACCAGCAGCTCGAGCGCTTCGCGGTAGCCGTCGGCGCCCTTGCCGGAGATCCGCGCCAGGCACAGATCGCCGATCACCGACTGCCGGCGCCACTCCTCACGCTCGTCCACAGCCGAGAGGTGTACCTCAACGGCCGGCAGCTGCGCGACCTCGAGCGCGTCGCGGATGGCCCAGGAGTAGTGGGTCCAGGCCCCGGGGTTGAGGATCAGGGCGTCAGCGGTCTCCGGCGCCGCGTGGAGGCGCTCGCAGAACTCGCCTTCGTGGTTGGTCTGGTCGAAGGTCACGGTCACGTCGAGGTCGTGCGCGAAACGGCCGATGGCGAGCTCGAGCTCGCCCAGCGTGATCGCGGGATAGTGCTCGGGTGGGCGCCGTCCGAGCTGGTCGAGGTTGACGCCGTGCAGCACGCCGATCCGCTCGCCGCTCATGCGAGCTCCTCCAATGCGGCCTGCACCGAGGCCGGGTCGAGCTCGTTGCCGGTAGTGACGAGCCCCGGTTGGTCGACCAGCACGAATGGGACGCGCTCGCCGGTCCGCTTCTTGTCGCGCTCGAGGAACGGCGCGATCGCCTCGGGGGTCACACCGTCGAGGCGGGTCGGCAGCCCGCGGGCGTCGAGCAGCCGCTCGACCTCCTCGCGGAGCTGCGGGCGCTCCGACAGCCGCAGCGCGCCGAGCAGCCCGAGCGCCACCGCCTCGCCGTGGCGATAGCGGCTGTAACCCGTGGCCGCTTCGATCGCGTGGGCGATCGTGTGGCCAAGATTCAGCACCTGCCTGCGCCCAGCGTCGCGCTCGTCTTCGGACACCACGGCGAGCTTCGTCTGGATGCAGCCGAGGATCGTCTCGTCGTCGATCTCGCCGCCGCGCCTGACCCGGGCCCAGAGCCGCCCGCCCGCGATCAGCGCGGTCTTCACGACCTCGGCATAGCCCGCCGACAGCTCTGCCGGCGGCAGCGTCGCGAGCGTGTCCGGATCCACGATCACCGCGCTCGGCTGGTGGTAGACGCCCATGTAGTTCTTCCCCTCGGGCAGGTCGACCCCGGTCTTCCCGCCGAATGCCGAGTCGACCTGGGCCACCAGCGTGGTCGGCACGCCGACCCACTCGATGCCGCGCTGGTAGACGGCCGCCGCAAAACCGCCGAGGTCACCCACGACCCCGCCGCCAACCGCCGCCAGCACGTCGGCGCGGGTCACGCCGGCGACGGCCAGCGCGCGCAGCAGCGCCTCGAGCTGCGCAGGCGTCTTGCTCGCTTCACCGGGCGCGATGGCATGCCGCCAGTCGCCCTCGACGCGATGCGCGTGCTCCACGTTCGCATCGGTGACCACGAAGCGGCGGCGCTCGCTCGGGTGGAAGAACCCACTCTCCACCAGCCCATGCCCGAAGAAGACCGGGTACTCCCCCGAGGCGCTCGAGCCCCACAGCAGCTTCGGCCGGACCGGCGCGCGGGCCATGACGCCGAGCGCCGGAAGCGCAGCGCGCACCGTGCCGCGCTCGGCCGCGGGAAGCCACGCATCGGCGAGCTCTTCGTAGAGCGGGCGGCGCTCACCGTGCAGCTGCGCGAACTGGCTGCGGTCGCGCGCGAGCGGGCGGCTGCCCCCGGCCCGGCGCCACGCCGACTCCGTGTCCACGTCGAGGTAGACCACGACGTGGCGGCGAAGCGCCTCCCGGACCCGATCGGATCCGAGCGAGCCACCGCCGAGCGCGAGCACGCGCAGGTCGGGCTGCTCGAGCAGGCGCAGGACCATCTGCTCCTCGGCCTCGCGGAACGCCGCCTCGCCGTTGCGATCGAACCACGACTCAATGGGCTCACCGAGCTCGCGTTCGAGCTCGTGGTCGGAGTCGACCGGCACCACGCCAAGCTCGGCTGCCACCGCACGGGCCGCAGACGACTTGCCTGCGCCCATGAAGCCCGCGAACACGAGCGCTGGCTCTACCTCACCCAACCGATCCGTTCCTCGTAGCGGCCGAGCGCCTCGACCACGTCGTCGATGTGGTCGCCGCCGAACTTCTCGCGATACGCCGAGGCGAGGATGATGGCCACCATCGCCTCACCGACCACGCCTGCGGCGGGAACGGTGCACGAGTCGGTCCGCTCCTTGAGCGCCGATGCCTGCTCCTTGGTGTCGGTGTCGACCGAGCGCAGCGGCTTCGTCAGCGTCGGCAGCGGCTTCATCGCGCCCGTCACGATCAGCGGGCGGCCGTTGGTCATGCCGCCCTCGACGCCACCGGCGCGGTTCGTCTCGCGGTAGTAACCGCGCTCCGCCGACCAGAAGATCTCGTCGTGCGCCTGCGAGCCCGGGATGCCCGCCAACGCGTAGCCGCCGCCGATCTCGGCGCCCTTCATCGCGTGAATCGACAGGATCGCCTGCGCCAGGCGCCCGTCGAGGCGCTCGTCCCAGGCCACGTGCGACCCGAGCCCCGGCACGAGCCCGAACGCCCGCACCTCGAAGACCCCGCCGAGCGACTCGTTCGCCTTCCGCGCCCGATCGATCTCTGCGACCATCGCCGCGCTTGCTTCGGGGTCGATGCAGCGAACGGGCGACTCGTCGACGCCGTCGAAGTCGAGAACCCCGAGGTCGTCACGGCGCGGAGCGGAAACCGAGCCGATCTGGAGCACGTGGCTGCGAACCTCGACCCCCAGGGCGCGCAGAAACGTTCGCGCCAGCGCCCCACAGGCCACGCGAGCGGCCGTCTCGCGCGCGCTTGCGCGCTCGAGCACGTTGCGCACGTCCGAGTGTCCGTACTTCTGCATGCCCGCCAGGTCCGCGTGGCCGGGTCGCGGCAGATGCACCTCAGGCACGTCGGCATCCACCGGCCACGGGTTCATGCGCTCTACCCAGTTCTGGTAGTCGCGGTTGACGATCCACATGGCGACCGGGCTCCCGAGCGTGTGGCCATGACGTATCCCGGCCGTGACCTCGGCGCTGTCGCGCTCGATCTTCATGCGGCCGCCGCGCCCATGCCCCAACTGGCGCCGGGCCATGTCGCGATTCAGGTCCTCGGGGGCAACCGCGAGTCCAGCGGGAAGCCCCTCGACGACAGCCGTGAGCCCCGGACCATGCGACTCGCCGGCTGTGGTGAACGAAAAACGGGCCACGCGGTGAATCTAGCTAGGGCCTAAGCGGCATGGGCCCCGCGGCGATCGGCTCCCGCTGGGGGGAGCAGTTGTCCGACGGGGGAGCCGGCCCGCGGGACGCCGCGCGGCGCATCCGGGCGTTGCGCTCGCCGCCGACGTGTGAGGGCTCAGGCGGCGTGGTTCGCGAGCACCGACCCTCGCTGGGGCAGCCAAGAGGGATCGGTGCTCACTCGCGGTGCCGCTGTTGGTCGCGCTGTCTCGGTTCGCTCGTGGCGGCGCGCTTCGTCGCGAGTTTCACGTTAAGCCGCGTATATCGGCTCAATGTGAAACTCGCGCCCCTCGAGATTGACGTTGACCGCTCTATAGGCGGTGAACGTAAAACTCGCGGCTTCGAGTGTGACCTCGACCACGCTATACGTCGTTAACTTCACAGTCGCGGCCGGTGAGAGCGTTCGCGGAGGCGAAACGGAGGGCGTGAGAACGCAAGCGCCACTCCAGCCGCCCCTTGGCCGAAGCAGTTTGCGCACCCAAGCGGGGGGCCGGTTGGCGGCAGCGAGGGGACGGCGGGCGGCAGACGAGCGAGGGACGGCCGGCGGCAGAACGCGGCCGGCGGCAGCGCGAAGGCCGAGGCCGGCATGGCCGGCGTGGCCGGCGTGACGGCGACGCGAGGCGCCGGGCGCCGCGGCGCCCTACTGCCCGGAGTCCGCGAAGAACTGGCGGAACTGGGAGCGCTGCTCGGGCTCGCCTGGGGGCGTGTCGCCGCCCGGGACCGTGGTGTCGTCGGAGGTGGTCGGCGTGGTCGAGCTGGAGTCGGCGCTGCCGGTGCTGCCGGCGCTGCCGGTGAAGGCGTTCGAGCGGCTGGACCCCTTCTTGCCGCTGCCCGAGTTGCTCGTGCCGTTCGAGGACGAGACCGACACGCGGTGAATCGCCAGCAGCCGCATGTGGTACACGGTGCCATCCGAGTCGGTGAGGATCGCCTCGTTGTGGTCGTCGTCGGGGCGCAGGTAGAGGAACGTGCACTCGTCGGCGGTCGGGCGGCACTTGCCGCCGGCGGTGTCCACGCCGATGTTCGAGTCGATCAGGAAGACGGCGGTCTTGCCCGTGGTGGTGACGCCGAGGAAGACGATCTTCGGGTTGTCCTCGCTCGGGATCAGGTCAAGCCGCTTGACATCCTTGAAGGCCTTGACGTCGCCGGACTCGCCGAAGCGCAGGTCGACGGTGTAGGTGAAGAGCGTGGTCTTGGTCTCGCCCGTCGTGTTGCCGGTGCCCGTCGTGCCGGTTGTCGTGCCGGTACCGGTACCGGTACCGCTGGTCGGGCCGCTGCCGGTGGTGGCTCCGCCGCTGGTGCCGGTGCCGCTGCTTGCGCCGCCGGAGCTCGTGCCGCCGGCGCTGGTGCCGGTGCTCGAGCTGCCCGTCGAGCCCGTGCTCGCAACCGCGGTCGGCTCGAAGGGATCGCGCGGGCTGAAGGTCTGGAGCTTCGACTCGACCGGGCCGGCCGCGGGCTGGCTCTGGATCACAGGCGCCGCGCTGGCGACGGTGGCGGTCGTGGCCGGAGCGGCCGGGGGCGCGCTGGTGCCCTTCGCGAGCACGACCGGGACCGCGATGATGCCCGCGGCCAGCAAGACGGCAACCGGGGCGAGCCGCTTCTCGCGCAGGTCGAGCCAGAGGTCGAGCAGGAAGACCCTCATGGCGCACCCACCGCCGCGAGCGGGACCTTGCTGGTCTGCGAGCCCGCGGGCGTGGTCGTGGTCTGGGTCGTAGTGCCGGCCGGGCCTGACGGCGTAGCGCCACCGGTCGTGCCCTGGGCAGCCGGCGAGAGATAGACCGTCGCCCCGACGCTGGCCGTGAGCGTGTTGCCCGTCGACGTCGCGGTCGAGGAGCCGCCCGGGGCGAACGAGAGCGTGTCGATGGAGATGAGCCTGCCGCGCACGAAGATCTGATTGTTCGCCACATAGACGAAGCGCTTCAGCCGGTGGAAGAAATCAGCCAGATCGAAATAGGTGCCCTGGAAGTTGAACGTGAGTGCCACCGTGTCGAGTGCGGACGACGTGGTCGAAGGCCGGCGCAGAGCCGGTCGCGGCGGTCGTGGTCGCGGTGGTCGCGGTGGTCGCGGTTCCCGCCGTCGACGTGGCGCCCGCGGCCTCGGCGTTGGAGCTCGTCTGGTTGGCGGTGGTGACCGTGTTGCCCGCGGTCTCGGCGACACCTCCGAGGCCGGTCGCCGCCGGCGCGCCGCCGGCCGCCGCGTTCCCGTTGGGCTGTGCCGGACCCTGAGTCGTGGTCGTCGGCACGGTGACTGCGCCGGCCGCGCGGTCGCCGAACGTGACGCTGTTGAAGTCGATGTGTGTGCCCTTCGACGCCCGGTCGAGCTGTACGAGCAGGCTCGGCGAATCGATCGTCGCCGGGATTGCCTTCCCGAGCCGTACGACGTCGGCGTAGTCCGCCGCGAAGGTCTGGCGTGCGTGCTCGAGGGTGTCCGCCTGCGCCACAGCCGTGTCGCGGGCGGCCTCGGCGGCGTGCTGCGCGTTGCGGGCCGTAGTGAGGTCAGAGCGCTTGGGCGAGTAGATCAGGAACCAGTACGCGATCAGGACGACCAGTGGGATGAGGAACAGGATGATGCGCCGGTCGCGCTCGCTCAGGTTCACTGACCGCCTCCGAGCCGTGCCGGGACGGCTTCCTTGACGGTCGGAGGGGCCGCCGCGGTGAAGGTGAGGCTGGCGGTGAACGCAACCGGGCAAGCGCTCGCCGCGCCGGCCTTCGTGGAGCTCCCCAGGTTGACGTCCTGGACGCCGTGGAGGCTGCGCAGCCGCACGATCGCGGTCGCAACGCCCGGGTGGCTCGGAGCGCAGCCGCTGATGGAGACCAGCGGGCCGGTCGCGGCAGCCGGCGCGGTCGTGCCGGCTGTCGCCGTGGTCGTAGCCGCGCCGCCGGGCGCCGATGTGAACTGCGTCAAGAAGGTGTTGTGCGGCAGAACAAGTGCCATCTCGCGCATGAGCCGCTCGTAGTCGAAGCGCGACAGGGCGACGTTCTCGACCGCGGCCTCGCGCGCCTGCTTGAGCGCCGCGAAGTCACCGAACGACTGGAGCTGGCCGATACGCGTCTGTGCCGCCTGCTGCTCGGCCGTGGCCTTCGCAGTCTTGTCCTTGGCGTCGTTGATGCCGTTGCTGGCGAGCACGTAGAGCAGCACCATCAGCAGCAGTACCGCCAGCCCGCCGATCGCCGCGTAGCCGATGCCCGGGCGGTCGCCGCTCGCGCGGGCGGGCCGATAGCGGGGCGGCAGAAGATTGACGGGCCTCATACGACGAGGCCTCCGAGCGCCAGGCCGGCCGCGACCGTGTAGCGCGACGGGTCGTCGCCCATCCGCAGCGATGCGGCTCCGAGTGCCCCGAGCGGCGGAGCGGCCGCCACCGGGAGGCCCACGAGCCCGGCGACCTGCTCGGCGATGCCCGGACGCTGGCTGCCAGGTCCGGACAGCAGGATCTCGCTGACCTGGCGGGCGTCGGGCTGGCCCATGTAGTAGTCCATCGAGAGGCGGATCTCCTCCGCGAGCGCGCTCGTGAACTCGACGCTGCCGCCATCCCAGACAGTGGCGAGCGGGCGCGTGAAGACGCAGGTGTTGCCGACGCCGACGGCGAGGTTGGTGATGCCGCCGAGGTGGCAGTAGACGCGCGCCGGGGCCGGATCGGGCTCGTTGGTGGGCGCGATGATCCGCATGAGGGCGAACGCGCTCAGGTCGATGCCGTTCGGGCGCAGGCCGGCGGCGCGCACGGCGTCGACCAGGCGCATCACCATCGGCTCACGCGCGGCCACGACGATCACGCGCATCGAGCCAAGCCCCTCGGCCGCCGTCGACTGGCCGATGACCTGGTAGTCGAGGATCGCCTCGTCCAGCGGCATCGCAACGGCCTCGGAGGCCTGGAAGCGGACGGCCGCGGCACGTTCTTCGGCGTCCTCGATCGTCGGGATGTCAAGCGACCGGACCGCGATCTGCTGGTTGGCGACACCGAGCCAGACGCTCTTGCCGAAGTCGTGCTCCTTCATGAAGTCGCGCAGCAGATGTGAAAGCGCGTCGACGTCCTCGACCTCGCCGTCGCGGATCAGCCCGCCCGGCATGTCGATGCTCGCCGCCTCCTGGATCACGCCGTCAGCGATCGACACGGCGGCCAGGTATGAGCCGTCGAGATCAAGGCCCACAGATGTGCGGGCAGCGCGGTTACCGAGCCGGAATGCCATTAGGGCGTGGCCATCCTATCGACAGGCAGGACGGCAAGGTTGAGGTTTTCAAGATCCATTGCGGAGCACCTGCTTTGTTACAGAAACGTGTCACGGTAGGCCTGTACGAGGTCGGGCCCGGCGAGCAGCGCGAGCACCCCGCCGAAGGCCAGGAACGGCCCAAAGGGGACGCCCATCTTGCGCGCCTCGGACCCATGCCGGGCGATCATGGCGACCCCCACGAGCGAGCCGCCGAGGAAGGCCGCCAGCAGGGCCGGCGCGACTGAGGACCCGAGGTAGAGGCCCATCACCCCCGCCAGCTTCACGTCCCCCATGCCCATCCCGCCGGGATACGCGAGCGCGGCGAGCAGCAGCAGAAGCAGCGCGCCGGCGCCCCAGGCTGCGAGCGCCGGGAAATGACTCGTCCGGATCAGCAGCGCCGACACCACGCCCCAGACCGCAGCCGGGTAGACGATCTTGTTCGGGATCAGGTGGTGGTCGAGGTCGATCGCGGCGAGCGCGATCAGCACCGCCGCCAGCGGCAGCTGCCAGGCCAGGTCCCAGTGCACGCCGTTCACCGCCGTGATCGCGGCGAAGACGGCCGCAACCAGTCCCTCCACGAGCGGGTAGCGCCGCGAGATGGGCTCGCCGCAATTGCGGCAGCGGCCACGCAGAAGCAGCCACGAAACGACCGGGATGTTGTCGCGCGGCCGCACGGGCGCACCACAGCGCGGGCAGTGCGACGGAGGCGACACGAGCGACTCGCCACGCGGCAGCCGCCACACGACGACGTTCAGGAAGCTACCGATGCAGGCGCCGACCAGCGCCGCGTAGATCGATGCGAGCGCAGTCAGCCGGCTACCAGCTGCCGCCCACGCATGAGCCCTGCCCGCTCGACGAGGTGCAGGACCGTGTGGGCGAACTGCCGGCCGTCCTGGTGATCGTGAACGCGTTGCCCGAGCGCGAGGTCGCGATGATCGTGTACGAGCTCTTGCTCGCCTGTGCCGCGATCGAGCCTGATCCCGGGGATAGCTCGAGTCGATGGGCAGGCCGCTCTTCAACGTCGCGTTGGTCGTGCAGCCGGTGTAGTCGTCGGCGTCCGTGAAACAGGACTCCATCTCGGAGACCATGTTGCGGGCGTCCGACTTGGCGTTGGCGTCCTGGCTCTTGTTGCGCTGCCCCAGGAACGAGGGCAGGGCGATCGCGGCCAGGATCCCGATGATCAGGATGACGACGAGGAGCTCGATGAGGGTGAAGCCACGCTGATCGGTCAGGCGGCTTCTGAAGTGTCTGGTCATGTGATGCCTCCGCAACGAAAACGAGGCGGGCCAGGGCCCGCCTCGTTGTCAACAGCGTGTCGTTGCAGCCGGAGCCGAGATGGCTACCAGCTGGCGCTGACGCAGGAGCCGTTACCGCTCGGGGACGAGCAGCTACGGGTGGCCACGCCATTCGCATCCTTCGTGATGGTGAAGAAGTTGCCGGACTTCGACGCCGCCACGATGGTGTAGTTGGACGAACCGGCAGTCGCGCCAACCTGGCCCGAGTTCGAGGTCGGGAATCCCGCCGTGAGCGGCAGGCCCGTGTTGGACGGGCTGGTGCAGTTCGAGTACGTCTGGTTGTCGGTGAAGCAGGACTCGATCTGGGAAACCAGGTTTCGAGCATCCGACTTGGCCGAGGAATCCTGGCCCTTTGACCGCTGGCCCAGGAATGCAGGCAGAGCGATCGCGGCCAGGATGCCGATGATCAGAATTACGACGAGGAGCTCAATGAGGGTGAAACCCTTCTCGTCGTTATGAATGCGCTCGGAGATCTTCCGCAGCATTTTGGGGCCTCCTAGTGGGTCTGGTCGTGCGGGCGACAATTCGCCCCCCGCGTGTTCGATCATAAGTGCGGACACCGGGTCAGGCAACTACCCGATCGTCCTATTTGACACTGAGAGCTCAAGCCCTCGTTGTGACCGGAAAAAATCCTCCGCCCTCAACTGAGAGCCTGCGCCAGATACGGATCGTTTTTGCATCTTCCCGGCTTCATCGGCCGGTAAGGCTCGGGCCTTGAGGGTCGAGTGGCTATTCCTCGCTAGGCCCTACTTGATCTGGTCGTAGACCTTGAACAAGGGCATGTACATCGCGATCACGACGAAGCCGACGATGCCGCCGACGACGATGATCATGATTGGCTCGAGAATCGAGGTCAGCGCCTTGACAGCGGCCTCGACCTCGTCTTCGTAGAAGTCCGCGATCTTCGACAGCATCGAGTCGAGCGCGCCGGTCTCCTCTCCGACGGCGACCATCTGGACCACCATGCCGGGGAAGGCGTCGGGCTCGGTGCGCATCGGGGCAGCGATCGTGCCGCCGTTGCGCACTGACTCGTGCACCGCGTTCATGGCCTTCTTGACCACCACGTTGCCGGACGTCCGCCCGGTGATCTCGATGGCCTCGAGCATCGGCACGCCGGCGGCGATCAGCGCCGAGTAGGTACGCGCGAAGCGCGCGAGCGCGACCTTCTGCACCACGTCACCGATTCGGAACGGGAAGCGCAGCTTGATGCGATCCCACTGCTCCTTGCCGCGCTTCGAGTTCTTCCAGCGCCGGAAGCTGTAGACGATGCCGACGACGATCAGGATCGGGATGTAGGGCCGGCGCGTGATCAGGTGCGAGAAGTCGACCGTGACCTGCGTGATCGGCGGCAGGTTGCCGCCGAAGTCCTTGAACACACCCTCGAAGACAGGCACGAGGAACGCCACGAGAGCGATCACGACGATGCCGGCGAAGATCATGATGACCGCCGGGTAGACCATCGCCGACTTGATCTGGCGCCGCAGCGACGCGTCCTTCTCGAGCTGATCGGCCACGCGCTTGAGCGTGGCCTCCAGGATGCCGCCGGTCTCGCCTGCGGCGACCATCGCGACGTAGAGCTCGTTGAAGATGTCGGGGTGACGCGCGAGCGCGTCGGAGAGCGAGAGGCCCGCCTCGACGTCCTTGCGGATGTGCGAGAAGGCGTCCTTCAGCTTGGGGTTGTCCTGCTGCTCCTCGAGCACGTAAAGAGCCCGCAGCATCGACATGCCCGACGAGACCATCGTCGAGAACTGGCGCGTGGCGATCGTCAGCTCGTCCGGCTTGACCTTCTTGAAGCGCTCGAACAGGTCGCCGCTGCCGCCGGAGCGCTCGTCGATGTCGACGACGATCAGGCCGCGCGAGCGCAGCTGTGAGGCAACCGCGACCTTGTCCTCGGCCTCGATCTCACCCTGGATCGTGGTGCCAGTCGGGTCGAGTGCCTTGTAAGCGAATGTGGACATCTACAACCAGCTCCTCTGCCTAGGCGGCGAGCGGCCCGCCGAGCAGGCGCCGCAGCTCCTGTGGCGAGCCAGAGCGGGCCTCGGCCAGCTCACGCGTGATGACGTTGCGGCGCACGAGCTCTGCAAGAGCCGTGTCCATTGTCTGCATCCCGAAGCTGGCCCCGGTCTGGATCGCGGAGTAGATCTGGTGCGTCTTGCCCTCACGGATGAGGTTGCGCACCGCCGGCGTGGGCACCAGGACCTCCGCGGCCAGCACGCGGCCCTTGCCATCGGCGGTCGGCAGCAGCTGCTGCGTGCACACGCCCTGGAGCGCGACCGAGAGCTGGACGCGCACCTGGTCCTGCTGCGTCGGCGGGAACACGTCGATGATGCGGTCGACCGTCTGGGCGCAGTCCTGCGTGTGCAGGGTCGCGAACACGAGGTGGCCGGTCTCGGCGGCTGTCAGGGCGGTGGAGATCGTGTCGAGGTCGCGCATCTCGCCAACGAGGATCACGTCCGGATCCTCACGCAGCGCGGCTTTCAGCCCGAGCCCGAAGCTCTGCGCGTCCGAGCCGATCTCGCGCTGGTTGACGATGCAGCCCTTGTGCGGGTGCAGGAACTCGATCGGGTCCTCGATCGTGAGGATGTGCTCGTGGCGCTCGGTGTTGATCAGGTCGATCATCGCGGCGAGCGTGGTGGACTTGCCGGAGCCCGTCGGGCCGGTGACCAGCACGAATCCGCGCGGCTTCTTGGTGAACTCCTCGAGCACCGTCGGAACACCGAGGTCGCGCAGCTGCGGCATGCGCGTAGGGATGAGCCGGAACGCGGCACCGACGGTCGCCCGCTGGTAGAAGGCGTTGACGCGGAAGCGGGCGCGGCCGGGAATCGTGTACGAGAAGTCGATCTGCCAGTCGTTCTCGAGCCGCTTGCGCTGCTCCTCGGTCAGGATCGAGTAGACGATCTCACGCGTGTCCTGCGGCGAGAGCTTGGGATAGTCGAGCGGCTGGAGACGGCCGCGCAGGCGCACCATCGGCGGCGCCGCGGCGGTTATGTGGAGGTCGGATGCACCGAGCTCCATCACGTTGATCAGGATGTCTGCGAAGTCGAAATCCACGGTCCCTTTTCCCTATCGGCAGGTCGCCCCGATCAGGAGACCCGCAAAACCTCTTCGATGGACGTTATGCCGAGCCTGACCTTCTCCAGGCCATCGTGGCGAAGCGGAGACATGCCCTGCGCGAGTGCGACCTTTCGTATCTCATCGGACGACGAGCGCCGGATCGTGAGCTCGCGGATCTCATCCGAGTTCAACATGACCTCGTAGAGCCCTATCCGGCCGCGATAGCCCGAGTAGTTGCAGCGCGCACAGCCAACCGCCTCGAAGCCCTGCATGTCAGCCTCGATCGCGATGCCCTGCGCGCGGATGGCATCGGCGGAGAGCTTGATCTCGCGCTTGCAGTAGGTGCAGAGCTTGCGCGCCAGGCGCTGGGCGACCACGCAGTCGATCGCCGACGAGCTGAGGAACGGCTCGATGTCCATCTCGGTCAGGCGCGTGATGGCGGACGGGGCGTCGTTGGTGTGCAGCGTGGAGAGCACCAGGTGGCCCGTGAGCGCCGACTCGATCGCGATCCGGGCGGTCTCGCCGTCGCGAATCTCGCCGACCATGATGATGTCCGGGTCCGCGCGCAGCATCGAGCGCAGGCCGGTCGCGAACGTGAGGCCGGCCTTGAGGTTGACGCTGATCTGGTTGATGCCCGGAAGCTGGTACTCGACCGGGTCCTCAATCGTGATGATCTTCTTCTTCGACCGTGTTGATCGCGTTCAGGCCCGCGTACAGCGTCGTGGACTTGCCGGAGCCGGTCGGCCCGGTCACGAGCACCGCCCCGTAGGACTGGCGGATACCGGCCTCGTAGCGCTCCAGCGCGTCGTCGCGCATGCCGAGCGTGTCCATCGTCAGGAGCACCTGCTCCTTGTCGAGGATGCGCATGATCACGCCCTCCCCGAGGTTGGTCGGGAGCGTGACGATGCGGACGTCGATCGGGTGGCTGTCGACTGTCAGGCCGATGCGGCCGTCCTGCGGCAGGCGGCGCTCGGCGATGTCGAGCTGGCCCATGATCTTCACGCGCGAGATGACGCCCGGGACCATGCGCCGCGGGATCGTGGTGACCTCGCTGAGCACGCCGTCGACCCGGAAGCGGATCCGCATGTCGCGGCCCTCGGGCTCGAAGTGGATGTCCGAAGCGCCCTCCTCGACGGCCTCGGCGATGATCGAGTTGACGAGCTTGATCACCGGCGCGTCGTCTGCCGACTCGCGCACCTCGCTGATGATCGGCTGGTCGTCCTCCTCGTCGGCGGAAGCGTCCGCGACGGCGTCGTCGAGGCTCTTCGCGCGGCTGATCAGCGCGGCGATGTCCTCGGGCACGGCGACGACCGGCCGCAGCCGGTCTTGGCCGGTCATCAGCTTGAGGTCGTCGAGGGCCAGGATGTTCGACGGATCGGCCATCGCCACCAGCAGTGCGCCGGTCTCGTCGTGCCCGATCGGGACCGCGCTGTAGCGCTTGGCCGCGGACGAAGAAACCAGGCTGACAGCGGTCAAATCGGGCTTGAAGAGGTTCATGTCGACGAAATCGAGCCCGAACCGCTCGGCGGTCGCCCGCGCCAGCTGCTCGCTGGAGAGGTTGCCCTCCTCGCGCAGGATCTCCTCGGCGGAGCGCCCGACCTGGCTCGCCTGCGTCAACACGCTCTGCATCTGGTCGCCGGAGACGAAATCGAGCTCGACCAGCACGTCGGGAAGCGAGCGCCGCGCCCCGCCGCGCCTGCGCGGCGGCGTCAGCGGCACCGGCGCGTCGGCCGGCACCGCGGGCGCGCCGTTGGTCGAGGGCACGTCCTGGGGCTCGTCGAGCGACACCGTCGTGCTGGTCACCGTGGGCTCCTCGGCCATCAGTCCGCGTCCCTCACGGTCTGGCGAATCGTGCCGGAGTCGAGGTAGCCCTGGAAGAGCTTCGCGTGTCGGCTGCGATCGATCACCACCATCGCTGGTGTCTGCGAGATCCCCAGGCTGCCGACGATGCGCCGGTAGCTCGAGATGCGCGAAACCGTGTCCTGGAACAGGGAAACGCCCGGTCCGGCCGTTCGCACGGCTCGGATTGCGGCGCGCGTGGCCTGGTCGTCAGAGGCGGCGGGCTCGTAGAAGAAGAGGACGACGACGCGATCGGAGTTGAGGGCGTGCGCGACGGCGCGCGGCAGGCCCTGGCCCGCGCTGACCACCGGCTGCTTCGGCTTGGCCGGCTTGGCGGCGGTGCTGGTGGTCGTGGTCGACCCGCTGGCGGTCGTGGTCGCCGTGGTGGCGGAAGCCGCCGGCGTGGGCACGGAGATGCTCGTGTTGTCGCCCGCCTTCGTGAGCAGGAAGGTGGCGGCGAGCACGATCACGCCGAGTGCGGCGATGATCGCGGGGCGCGGTAGGTCTATCCGGGTAGCAGTCGGCACGATTGGCGTTGGCGCAGGATTCGCTAGCCCCGTATTCGGCATCGGGGCGCAGATGCCTTAGTGATGAAGCGTAACGGCACGGATTACCCGCCGCTACCGCTTCGAATGGCCTCTCTCATGGGGCCCAAAGGGGCATCCTGCCCGGTCCAGCGGACGAAACTGAGGGCTCCCTGGCGCAGGAGCACCTCGAGGCCGTCGACCACGCGCGCCCCACTAGCTCGCGCCCAGGCCGTGACCGGAGGCTCCGCAGACCCGTAGACGAGGTCCGCGACCAGACCTGGAGCGCCCAGATCGGCCAGCGGCAGCTCGTCCGCTCCCCCGGTCAGGCCCGCCGAGGTGGTGTTGACCACGATCTCCGCAGCCCGCGCGCGCTCGATCGCCTCGACGCCCAGGTCCGCGGCCACACGCCGGGCCCGCTCGGCCGTGCGGTTCCAGACGAGCACCTCGCTCGCACCCGCCTCGCGCGCGGCCCAGATGACGGCCCGCGCCGACCCTCCCGCGCCGAGCACGAGCAGGCTGCGCCCGGCGAGCGGCTCCCCGAGCGCGTCGAGGAAGCCCTGGGCGTCGGTGTTGTCCGCCTCGATGCCGCCCGGCTCGAAGGTGAGCGTGTTCGCCGCGCCGATCGCCTGCGCCGCCGCGCTCGCCGAGTCGGCGACGGCCAGCGCCGCCTCCTTGTGCGGGATGGTCACGTTGATCCCGCGGTACCCGGAGCCGGGCAGCGCACGCACCGTTTCGGCGAACAGCCCGGGCGGGAGCGGCAGCCGCAGGTAGCGCCAGCCGGACATCCCGAGCGCCGCGAAGGCTGCGTTGTGCATCGCCGGCGAGCGGCTGTGGGCCACCGGCCAGCCGGCGACCGCCGTCAGCACTTCGCGGGCGACTTTCCGCCCTTCTTCGCTCGGGCGCTGTTGTAGCGAGCCACGTCACGCTCGAACTGGGCGTCGGTCGAGGAGAACGCGTGTGCGCCGTTCCCGCACGGCTTGACCACGTAGAACAGGTATTTCACGCGCGCGGGATGCGCCGCGGCCTGAAGCGAGGCCAGCCCCGGGTTGCCGATCGGCCCAGGTGGCAGGCCCTGGTGCGTGCGCGTGTTGTACGGCGAATTGACCTTCAGCTGCGAGACCAGGAGCGGACGCGTCCAGTTGCCGACTGCGTAGCGGATCGTCGCGTCGATGCCGAGCGGCATCCCCTGCTTGAGGCGGTTGTAGATGACCGCCGCGATCAGCGGACGCTCGCGATCGAGCTGCGCCTCGCGCTCGACCATCGACGCGATCGTGACGACGTCGTAGGGCGTGAGGTTCTTCTTGCGCGCGTAAGACATCCCGACCTTGGCGAAGTTCTGCTTGAACGCCGCCAGCTGCTTGGCGACCAGCGCGCGCACGCTCGCGCCGCGCTTGAGCTGATAGGTCGCGGGAAACAGGAAACCCTCCAGGCTGCGTGCGTGCGTGCCGCCGTAGCTGCGCGGGCTGAGATGGCCCGAGCGAACGCTCGCGCGCTCGTAACTCCCCTTCACCCCGGCATTCTTGACCAGCGGCGCCACCTCGCTGCGTGCCCGGCCCTCGGGGATGGTCACGTTCAGGATGTGGCTCGCTGGCCCGGCCGTGAGCGCGTCGATGACCTTTCCGTAAGCCATGTCCTTGCGCAGCACGTAGGCGCCGGGCTTCAGGTCACTGGCATGGCCCTCCATCCGCGTGCGGAGCTTGAAGAAGAACGGCTTGGCGATGACGCCGGCCCGGCCGAGCCGGTCGCCGATGTCGCCGAGGCTGCCCCCGCGCGGGATCGTGACCGCGACACGACCGCTGCCGTCGCCCTTGCCCGGCTGGTAGAGCGAGACCAGGAACCAGGCGGCGAACAGGGCGATCAGCGCGAGGCCGATCGCGATCGGGATGAAGAAGCGCCCATGGCGGTGCGGCGGGCGCCCGGGCGCATCGCCGTTCCTCGGCGCCGGGACGACGGCCGCGCGGCGCGGCGCCGGCTTGACCGGTGGCGGCGTCGCCGGAGGTGACGCCTGGGGCTGCGGCTGCGGCGGGGGCACCGGAGCCGGCGGCGGCTCCACGCGCCCTGCGCGCCTGGCCTCGCGCTCGCGGCGCGCGCGCTCGCGTTCCTCGTCGCTGCGGCTCACGAGCGCGCGGCCTTCCGGCCCGCAAGCCAGCTCTCGAGCAGGTGGGCCGCGGCCACCGAGTCGGAGTCGGCAGCGCCGCCGGTCCGGTCGGCCATGCGGGTGGTCAGGCGCTCGTCGTGCATCTCCACCGGCACGGCCACAGCGGCGCCGAGCTTCTCGGCGAAGGCGCGCGCGGCGAGCGCCTGCGCGCCCTCCTCGCCCGCCAGGGTGAGCGGCAGCCCAACCACCACGAGCTCGGCGTCGCGTTCGCGGACGAGCTCGGCCAGTCGCTTGATGCCGCGCCGCGACTCAGGGCGCTCGACCGCCGCGAGCGGGGTGACGAGCTCGCCCGTCGGGTCCGAGATGGCCACGCCGCAGCGTGCCTCGCCGTGGTCGAGCGCCATCACCCGGGTCATGCCAGGACGCGCTCGATCGCCACGCGGGCTGCTGCGAGCGCTTCCGGGAGGCGCTCGGGGTCACGGCCGCCGGCCTGCGCGATGTTGTCGCGGCCACCGCCGCCTCCGCCCACGATCTTGGCGGCAGCCTTCACGATCTCGCCGGCGTTCAGCCCGCGCTCGACCGCGGCCGGCGCGAAGTTGGCGACCAGCTGCACGCTGCCCTCGCCGGCTGTTCCCAGCACCACCGCGGCGTCGCCGAGCTTCTGGCGGACCTGGTTCGAAAATTCCGTGAGCGCGCTCGGGTCGGGCAGCGTCGTGGGCTCGATCACGAGCTTGATGCCGCCGACCTCGGTTGCGGTTGCCACCAGCCGGTCCGCCTCGCCCGAATCCGCGGCGGCCGCGGGCCGCTTCTGGAGCTCCTTGACTCGGTCTTGGAGCTTGCGGACGGCGACCGCCACCTGGTCCTCGGGCACGCGCAGCAGGGTGGCCAGCTCGCGCAGCTCCTCGGTCCGCCTGCGAAACAGCTCGACGCCCGCGGGTCCGGTCACGGCCTCGATCCGGCGCACGTTCGCGGCGCTCGAGGTCTCCGCCGTCAGGTGGAAGAGGCCGATCTCGGCGGTGGAGCCGACGTGCGTGCCGCCGCAGAGCTCGCGCGAGACCTCCTCGATCTTGACCATGCGCACCACGTCGCCGTACTTCTCGCCGAACAGCGCCATCGCGCCGAGCGCCTCCGCCTGGTCGCGCGTGGTCTCGACCGCGAACACGGGGTGGTTCTGAGCAACCCAGCCGTTCACCAGCTCCTCGACCGCCGCCGTGTCGGCGGGCGACAGGCGCTCGCCGTGGGTGAAGTCGAAGCGCAGCTTGTCCGGGCCGACGTAGGAACCGGCCTGTCGCACGTGCGTGCCGAGCCGCTGACGAAGGGCGGCATGCAGGAGGTGCGTGGCCGTGTGGTTGGACATCGTCGCCATGCGCAGGTCGCGGTCGACGAGCGCTCGCGCGGCCTCACCGGGCTCGAGCTCGCCCGACTCCGGCTCGAGCGCCAGCGCCTGGTCGTCGCCAAGCCGGTAGACGTCGGCCACCCGCGCCCGTGCGGTCGGCGTCTCGACGATCCCCGAATCCGATACCTGGCCCCCGCCCTCGGCGTAGAACGGGGACTCCGAGAGCTTCGCGAGCAGCTTGCCGTTCACGCGCTCGACCGCACCGACCGTCGTCTCCGACTCGAGCGCCTCGTAACCCACGAACCGGGTCGCGAAGCCGGCCCCACGTGCGAACTCCACGACGCGCTCGTGACCCTGGTCGCCGGTCTTGCGCATGCCGCGGCGGGCCACGCCGCGGGCCTGCTCCATCAGCTCCTCGAAGCCCTGGTCGTCGACGGCCAGGCCGTCCTCGGCGAGCAGCTCCTTGGTCAGCTCGTAGGGAAAGCCGAAGGTGTCGTGCAGCTTGAAGGCGTCGTCAGCCCCGATCCACGACGTGCCCTCCTCGCGCGCGCGCCGCACGATCTCGGCCAGCAGGCGCTCGCCCTGCTCGAGCGTGCGCCGGAAGCTCTCCTCCTCGGAGCTCGCCCAGCGCGTGATCGTCCCGGCATTGCTGTGAAGCTCCGGATAGGCCGGCGCCATGACCTCGATCACGGTCTGGGCGAGCTCCGGCAAAAACGACGTGTCGATCCCCAGCTTCTGGCCCTGCAGGACGGCGCGGCGCATGATGCGGCGCAGCACGTAGCCGCGCTCCTCGTTCGAGGGCACGACGCCGTCGCTCATCAGGAACGTCATGCCGCGCCCGTGGTCGGCCAGGATCCGCAGCGCCCGCGTGACGCGGTCGTCGTCGCCGTAGTGCTTGCCGGACAGCCGCTCCCCGAGCTCGACCATCGGGCGGAAGTGGTCGGTCTCGAACACCGACGGGACGTCCTGGAGGATGGCCGCCATCCGCTCGACGCCGAGGCCCGTGTCGATGTTCTGCGCCGGAAGCGGCGTGAGCGAGCCGTCGCCGTGCAGCTCGTACTGCATGAACACCAGGTTCCAGTACTCGACGATGCGATCGGTGTCGTCACCCGGCCGCTCCTCGTCGCCGCCGAACGCCGGCCCGCGGTCGTAGTAGAGCTCAGAGCAGGGCCCGCACGGCCCCGTCGGGCCTGCCTGCCAGAAGTTGTCGTCGCGGCCCAGCAGGACGATCCGGTCCTCGGACACGCCGGCATTGCGCCAGTGCGTGATCGCCTCGTCGTCGGGACCCAGTCCCAGCTCCTCGTCGCCGCCGAAGACGGTTACCCAGATGCGCTCGAAATCGAGGCCGAGACCCTGTGTCGACAGCTCGAGCGCGTACTCGACCGCGCCCTCCTTGAAGTAGTCGCCGACCGAGAAGTTGCCGAGCATCTCGAAGAAGGTGAGGTGGCGCTTGGTGGTGCCGACGACGTCGATGTCGACCGTCCGGAAGCACTTCTGGCACGACGTCAGGCGCGGGTGCGGCGGCTTCTCCTCGCCGCGGAAGTACGGCTTGAACTGCTGCATCCCGGCTGTGGTGAGCAGCACCGACGGGTCGTAGGAGGGCGGGACGAGCGACGACGACGGCACGCGCCGATGGTCGCGCTCCTCGAAGAACGACAGGTACCGCTCGCGGATCTGATCCGCCGTCACGGGCGGGCAGTCTAGGAGCCAGCCCTGGCCGCTTAAGATCCGGCGATGGGTATTGGCCGTGTCGGCGTCGCGGTGCTGGCCGTGCTCGCCGTCGCGGCGCCGAGCGCCCAGGCCACCGACTACCTGATCGCCGTGCCGGTCCACGGCAACCGGCTTCCCGCCGGCTACCTCGTGCGGCCGAGCCAGGCCAGGGCCGTTGCGGGCGCCAGCTCCGCGGTGCGCGGCGAGCGGCGCCACGGCCCGCTGCGCGCCCAGGTCTCGGAGCTGGCCGGCAACTGGCAGGTCTCGTACTTCCGCGGCACGCGGGAGGTCGCCCGCGCCACGGTCAGCGGCCGGCAGCCACTGCTGATCGGCAAGGTCGTAGCCGGCCCGTACGTCGAGATCCACAGCGTCTACCACGGCCGCAGCGCGCTGCGGACGCGCACCACCATCGCGCTGGTGGTCCTGAGCGTGCTGTTCCTCGCGCCGTTTCTGGACCGGCGGCGAGCGCTCCGGCTGGCGCACCTGGACCTGCTGGCGTTCGTGGCGCTGGCCGGCGACCTGGTGCTCCTGAGCTACGGCCACGCGGCTGCCGCGGTGCCACTCCAGTACATGCCGCTGCTCTACCTGCTCGCGCGCTGCGTCCAGATCGCATGCGGCAGCGCCCGGCGCGGGAGCCCCGCCCCTCTGCGCATCAGCGAGAGGACACTCATCGTGGGCATCGTCGTGCTCGTCCTGGCGCGAGCGGCGTGCAATCTCTGGTGGGCGCCGGTCGGGGACGTGGGCTACTCGGGTGCCTTCGGCGCCGACAGCATCATCCACGGCTGGCAGCTCTACACCTTCCATCCGGCCCACTTCGACACCTACGGGCCGGTCAACTACCTCCTCTACGTGCCGTTCAGCCTGATCTGGCCGCTCGGTCCCGACTGGGCGCCCAACTACATGCTCGGCGTGCGCCTGGTCGCGATCCTGGCGGACACCGGCGCGATCGCGCTGCTGACGGTGCTGGGCCGGCGCGTCGCACCCGGCGCCGGCGGCCGGCGCCTGGGGCTGACGCTGGCCTACGCGTGGGTTGCATGCCCGCTCACCTTTGCGCCGCTGATCGCAAGCTCGAACGACGCGCTCGTTGCGCTCGCAGTGCTCGCGGCACTGGTCGCGGCGAGCTCGCCGGTGCTGCGCGGCGCCGCGCTCGGCTTCGGCGCCGCGGCCAAGTTCGCGCCGCTGGCGCTGGTGCCGCTGTTCGCGATCAGGCCGGAGCGCTCACGGTCGAGGGCGGCCCTCACGGCGCTCGTCGCGGCGGGCGTCTTCGCAGGAGCGTTCCTTCCCTATCTGCACCAGTCCGGATTGCACACCGTCTGGGAGTCGACGGGGGGCTACCAGGTGCACCGCGACTCGGCGTTCACGCTCTGGGGGCTTCACCCGTCGCTCGGCTGGCTGCATCCGGTCGCGGCGGGCCTCGCCGCCCTGGTCATCGTCGTCACGGCCGCGCGGCGGGCGCCGGAACAAGGCCTGCGCGAGCTGGCCGCAGGAGCGGCGGCGGTGCTGATAGCCGTCGAGATCGCGGGCGGCTACTGGAGCTTCAACTACGTCGACTGGTTCGCGGGGGCGGCGTTCCTAGCGCTGCTGGCCCCTGATGTGACGCTCAGCCGTGCCCCGGCGCGAACGCCGGGGCACGTCGAGCTTGCGTCTACTGCTACTTCAGGCTGATCGAGCTCAGGTCCCAAGCAGCGTTTGCCTTGTTGAGGACCGGGTTCACGTCCGACGAGGCCACCAGGTACGGCTTGTCCCAGTTCCACGGGATGGCCGCGGCCGTGCCCATGATCTCCTTGTCGATGTTCGCCCAGGCCTGTGCCCTGGCGTCGTCGCCGACGACCGTCTCGGCCTTGGCCAGATCCGCATTGATCTTCGGGTCGTTCAGCTGCGACCAGTTGACGTTGCCGTTCGGGACGATGTTGCTCCCGTTGAACGTCGGGTCGAGCATCGTCTGCGGGTCGGCGAAGTCCTTGAGCCACCCGACACTCGGGCAGATCGCGGGCTCGTTGGTCGGCACGGCACAGAACTTCGAGAACATCGTGTCGCGCACGGTGGTCCGGAAGTTCACCTTGAAGCCCAGCTTCTGGAGGCTGTTCAGCACTATCTCCGCCGCTGCCTTCTGGTTGCCGGCCTCGTCCGCGACCATCGTGATCTTGGGGCCGCTGTACTTGCCGCTGGCGAAGCCGGCCTTCTTGAGGTAGCTCGCGGCCACCGTCGCATCACCGGCCGGGTTCTTGATGTAGTCGAAGTCCGGACCGGCAAAGCCGCCGGCCTGGTCGAATCCCGCAACACCCGGCGGGATGATGTGAGTGGCGACCTTTCCGATCGTCTCACCGCCGAATGCCAGCACCATCGCCTGGCGATCCAGCCCGGCGAACACCGCCTTGCGGACGTTGATGTCGTCGAACGGCTTCTGCTTCACGTTCAGAGCCACCCAGCGCGTGCGCCCGGTGTAGGGCGACGGGATGAGCAGGTTCTTCTTCGCGCCGTTCAATGCGCTCTTGAGGAACGCGGGCGTCGGTGCCAGGTCGACCGGGTTCCCGATCAGGGACTGCCCGTCGAGCACCTTCTTGTTGCCGACGACGGGATCGGTGCCCTCCTGGATGATGATCTTGTCCAGGTAGGCGGGACGCCAGTCGGTCTTCGCGTCCCAGTTGGGGTTGCGCACCAGCACGATGCGGCGCCCCGGCTGGTAGCCGGTGACCTTGCCGCTCGCGTCGTTCTGGACCATGTACGGGCCAGTCGTGACGAGATGCGGGCCGTAGTCGGACTTCTTGCCCGCGTCGAACTTCGCCGCGTACTCCTTCGGCACCGGAGCGGTACCGGGCAGCGCCATCGCGCCGATGACGATCGCCGCGACGGGGCGGTTCAGCTTGATGTCGAGCGTGTACTTGTCAGGCGTCGTGATGCCCGAGATCGTCTTGGCCTTGCCCGACGCCATGTCCTTGGCGCCGATGATGTCCGGCCAGTACGAGTTCGCGTAGCCGTTGCCGACCTGCGGCAGGAAGTCACGCTCCATCGCGTACTTCACGTCCGCGGTCGTGACCTCACGATTGACCGGCGGGCTGAACTTGATCCCGTGCTTGATCTTGATCGAGATCTCCTTGCCGTCGGCCGAGATCGTCGGCTCGCCGGCAGCAAGGTCGGGTGAAGGCTTGACCGTGTCGTTCGGCTTGTAGCGGAACAGGGTCCGGTGCAGGTCGTTGTCGAGCTCGAAGTCGTACTGGTAGTACGAGTAGCCCGGGTCCAGGTTGTTGTCGACGTCGCCGGACGACAGCATCGTCAGCGTGCCGCCCTTCTTGGCGGTTGACGGCGCGCTCGTCGGCGCGCCCTTCGACGAAGAACTGCTCTTGTTCTTGTTGCTGCTGCCGCAACCCGCGGCCAGTGCCGCGATCAATGCCACGGCGAGCAGCGACATGATTCGAGTCCACCTCATGCGCTTCCCTCCTCGTTGGTAAGACGATTTCCTACCAGATCAGGCGGGTGCGGGGCGCCGACCCGTCCGCTCGGCCGCCTCTTCGTCGGTCAGCGGGAAGTGGCATGCGGCCATGTCGCCGACCGCTTTCTGCTCCAGCAGAGGCTCCTCCTCCGAGCAGATCTGCTGCATCTTCGGGCAGCGCGTGTGGAAGCGGCAGGCGGGCGGCGGGTTGGTCGGGCTCGGCACGTCGCCGCCCGGAACCGCCTGCTGCCGACGCGCCGCGATCGCGGGGTCGGGCACCGGGACCGCCGAGAGCAGGGCGCCTGTGTAGGGGTGCTGCGGGTGCGCGTAGAGAGCGTCTGACTCCGCCAGCTCGACGATCTTGCCGAGGTACATGACCGCGACGCGGTCGCACATGTGGCGCACCACCGACAGGTCGTGTGAGATCAAGACCAGCGTCAGGTCGTACTCGCGCTGGAGGTCGCGCAGCAGGTTCAGGATCTGCGCCTGGATCGAAACGTCGAGCGCGGACACCGGCTCGTCGGCGATGATCATCTTCGGCTGGAGAGCGAGAGCGCGCGCAACGCCGATGCGCTGACGCTGGCCGCCGGAGAACTCGTGCGGGTAGCGGTTGTAGTGCTCGGGGTTGAGGCCCACCTGCTCCATCAGGTCCTGCACTGCCTTCTTGCGCTCGCCCTGGCCCGACTTCATGTCGTGGATCACGAACGGCTCGGCGATGATCGCCCCGACCGTCTTGCGCGGGTTGAGCGACGAGTACGGGTCCTGGAAGATCATCTGGATCTCGCGGCGCAGCGGCTTCATCTCGCGGCGCGAGAGCCCGGCGATCTCCTGGCCGTTCACCTTGATGCTTCCACTGGTCGGGTCGAGCAGGCGGTTCATCAGCCGCGCCGTGGTGGACTTGCCGCAGCCGGTCTCGCCGACGATGCCGAGCGCCTCGCCCTGCTTGACGTCGAACGACACGCCGTCGACCGCGCGCACCGCGCCGACCTGCTTCTGGAAGACGATGCCCTTCGAGATCGGGAAGTGCTTGACGAGGTCGCGCACCTCGACGAGCGGCGTTCCTGTATCGGTGGTGCTCATCCGGCCCCCGTCTCGACGCTGAGCCCCTGCTTGACGTCATCCGGAGACTTGCCCTGCTTGAGCTGGTCCCAGATCTCGCGCCGCGTCGCCGCGGCGAGCAGGCAGCGCACCGAGTGGTCGCCCGCGTCGGCGACGGCCTCGAGGTCTGGGTGGTGATCCAGGGCCTCGGCGGGCTCGTACGGGCAGCGGGCGTAGAAGCGGCAGCCCTGCGGCGGGTCGACCAGGCTCGGCGGGCGCCCTGGAATAGGCACGAGGGGCTCGTTGCGCGGGCGGTCCAGGCGCGGGATCGAGCGCAGCAGGCCCCACGTGTACGGGTGCTGCGGCGCGGCGAAGATGTGCTCGGTCGATGCGCGCTCGACGACCTCGCCGGCGTACATGACGTTGACCTCCTTGGTCACCTCCGCCACCACTCCGAGGTCGTGCGTGATCAGCACCAGCGCCATGTTGAGCTCCTGCTGGAGGCGGGCGATCAGCTCGAGGATCTGGGCCTGAACCGTCACGTCGAGCGCCGTGGTGGGCTCGTCGGCGATCAGGAGCTTGGGCTCGTTGGCCAGCGCCATCGCGATCATCGCGCGCTGGCGCATGCCGCCCGAGAACTCGTGCGGGTAGGAGTCGACGCGCTCGCGCGGGCTCGGGATGCCGACCAGGCCGAGCAACTCGACGGCGCGCTCGCGCGCCTGCGCCTTCGACACGTCGCGGTGGGCGCGGACAGCCTCGATCAGCTGCCAGCCGACCTTGTAGAAGGGGTGAAGCGACGACAGCGGGTCCTGGAAGATCATCGCGATCTCGTTGCCGCGGATGGCGCGCAGCTCGGCGGTGGATGCCTGGAGCAGGTCCTTGCCCTCGAACACGGCACTGCCGGAGATCGTCGCGTTCCGCGAGCGCGACAGGCCCATGACGGTGAGCATCGAAACGCTCTTGCCGGAGCCCGACTCGCCCACGATCCCGACCGACTGCCCGCGCCCGACGCTGAACGACACGCCGTCGACCGCGCGCACAACGCCGTCCTCGGTGGCGAACTCCACCGACAGGTCCTTGACGTCGAGCAGCGGCTCGGCGGCGCTCACGCGTATCGAACCCGCGGGTCGAGGAAGGCGTAGACGATGTCCACGACCAGGTTGGCCACGACGATGAAGAAGGTTCCGATCAGCACGGTGCCCTGGATCATCGGCAGGTCGCTGTGCTGGATCGCCTCGAACACGAGCCGCCCTATGCCGGGGATGTTGAAGACCGACTCGGTCAGGATCGCGCCGCCGAGCAGGATGCCGATGTCCAGGCCCGCGGCCGTGACGATCGGCGTGATCGCGCTGCGCAGCCCGTGGCGCAGCACCACGCGCCGCTCGCTCAGGCCCTTCGCGCGCGCGGTGCGGATGTAGTCCTCCCCCATCGTCTCGATCAGGTTGGAGCGCAACAGGCGCGCATAGAAGGCGGCGAACGCAGCAGCGAGCACGAACCACGGCAACAGCAGCGACGAGAACCACTTGGCCGCGTTCTCGCTGATCGGCACGTACGTGCCGGCGCTTGCGAAGACGTGGAACTTGCCGATGTCGTTCGCGAACAGGTAGAGCGACAGCAGGCCGAGCCAGTAGACCGGCGCCGAGATCGCGATCAGCGCGCCTGTCATGGCGGTGCGGTCGAGCAGGCTGCGGCTGCGAATCGCGGAGATGATGCCGACCGAGATGCCGATGGTGAGCCACACGACCGCTGCGCCGACGGCCAGCGAGATCGTGGCCGGCAGCCGCTGGAACAACTGATCCTTGACGCTGATCGTGTTCTGGTAGCTGTAGCCGAAGTCGAAGTGGAAGATGACGCGGCCGATGTAGTGGAAGTACTGCTCGTACCACGGCTTGTCGAGACCGAGGTTGTGCCGGATCTGCTCGACGAGCTGCGGGTTCGGCTGGCGCCCGGCGCGCAACTGCGCAGGATCGGCGCTCGGCAGCAGGTAGAAGATGACGAAGGTGAGCGCGCTGACGACGAACAGCAGCAGCACTACCCAGAGAAGGCGCCGGATGATGTACGACAGCATCGGTTCGAGAAGAGTAAAGGCCCCGGCACCTTCGAGGCGCCGGGGCCTTCATTTCTTGCGCTAGGCGCTCGCCCTTACTTGAGCGAGGTGTAGGTCACGTCCCAGGACGCGTTGAACTTGCTCTGGACGCCGTTGACGTTCGACGCCTCGAGGTTCACGTCGTTGTCCCAGATCCACATCACGACGTAGGCGCCGGCTGTGATCTCGTCATCGATCGCGGCCCAGGCCTGGTTCCGTGCGGTGGTGTCGGTGAGCTGCTCGGCCTTCTTCATGTCCGCATTGATCTTCGGGTCGTTCAGCTGCGGGTAGTTGACGTTGCCCGACGGCACGATGTTCTTCCCGTTGAACGTCGGGTCGATCATCGACTGGGGATCGAAGAAGTCCTTACCCCAGCCCACGTTCGGGCAGATGTTCACCTTGGCCTTCGGCACCTGGCAGAACTTCGAGTACATGACGTCGTGCGGCACCTGCCTGTAGTTCACGTTGAAGCCGAGGCTCTTCAGTGTCTGCAGGAACGCCTCACCCGTCTTCGATGCCGGCGGCTGATCGTCGCCGACCATCAGGATCTTCGGGCCGCTGTACTTGCCACTCGGGAACCCGGCGGCCGCCATGTACTTCTTGGCCACGGCCATGTCGCCGTTCGGGTCCTTGTAGTAGTCGTACTTGGAGCCGTAGCCCCCGGCCTCCTCGAAGCCACCGAGACCCGGCGGCAGGATGTGCGTGGCGGGCTTGCCGAGCAGTGGCCCACCGCGCGTCTGGATCAACGCGTTGCGGTTGGTCGCCGCGACGACGGCCTTGCGCAGGTTCTCGTTGTTGAACGGCGGGATTGCGCTGTTCAGCCCGATGTAGCGGTTACCACCCGACGGGATGATCGCCACCTGCTGACGCTGCTTCGTGTAGGCCGCCTTCAGGGTGGCCGTCGGCGGAGCGGCGAAGTCGCCCGAGATCAGAGCCTTGCCGGCCAGGATCTTGCGGCTGGCGACCGAGATGTCCTCGCCGCCCAGGAACGTGATCGAGTCCAGGTAGGCGGGCTTGAAGTCGCCCTGAGCCTTGCCGCCCCAGTTCGGGTTGCGCACCAGCTCGATCTTCTTGCCCGGGGTGTAGCCGGCGTTGACGTTGCCGCTCTCCGCCCCCTTGATCATGTACGGGCCGGTGAAGACCTGATGCTGGCCGTAGGTCGACTGCTTGCCGCTGTCGAACTTGGTCGCGTACTCCCGCGGCACCGGAACGGTGCACGGCAGTGCCAGCGCCTGGCCGACGACGCCGGCCGGCGAGTTGAACTTCATGACCAACGTGCTGTCGTCTGGCGCGGAGAGGCCGGAGATGGTCTTGGCCTTGCCGCTCTTGAAAGCGTCGAGCCCGACGAGGTCGCCGAGGTACGCGTTCACGTAGCCGTTGCCGACCTGCGGCTCGAAGCAGCGCGTGAGCGAATAGACGAAGTCATCCGCCTTGACCGTGCGCTTGACCGGGCCCGGGCTGTACTTGATGCCCGGGCGGATCTTGATCGTGACCGTCCTACCGCCATCCGAGTAGACCGGGTCGGCGGTGGCGATGTCGGGCGTCGGCGTGGTCTTGTCGGCCTCCCAGCTGTACAGCGCGCGCTGAGTCGGCTGCTCGAGGGCCATGTAGTCGTACTGGTAGTACCAGTAGCCCGGATCGAGACTGTCGACGTCCGCGAGCGAGAGGACATCGAGATGCCCCCCCTTCTTGGCGCTCGTGGGCGCGGCTGTGGCTGGCTTCGCGCCGCTACTGCTCGAGCTCTTGTTGCTGCTGCCTCCGCAGCCTGCAACGACCAGAGCCAGAACCGCGATCGCGAGCACGATGATGCGCTTGCGCATTAGAAAGAGTCCTCCTCGATTTACGTGAATCCCCCCAGGGGTGCGGCGCGCACAGTAGCGCGTTTCGGGGGTCTTTTGCGTCAGTTGGAGCGCGACGCCCGCGGGTTCAGCGCGTCCTGGAGCCCGTCGCCCAGGAGGTTGAACGCAAGCACGGTCAACAGCAGCGCCGCTCCGGGGAACATCATGTACCACCAAGCGGTGTCGAAGATCTCGGTTGCGTCCGCGATCATCTGCCCCCAGCTGGCGTCCGGAGGCTGCACGCCGACGCCCAGGAACGACAGCGCGGCCTCGAACAGCACGTTCTGCGGGATGATCAGCGTGGAGTAGACGATGATCGGCGCGACCAGGTTCGGCAGCAGCTCGCGGAACAGGATGCGAGCGTTCGAGGCGCCGAGGGAGCGCGACGCGTCCACGAACTCCTTCTCGCGCAGCGACAGGACCTGGCCGCGGATGATGCGCGCGATGTAGGTCCAGTTGACGAAGGCGATCACGAGCATCACCAGCCACTTGCCGGGCTGGAGCAGGCCGCCGAGGCAACCCTTGCCCAGCGAGCACGCCGACGCCAGGCCGATCGCGAGCAGCAGGATCGGGAAGGCCAGGAAGACGTCGATGATGCGCGAGAGGATCGTGTCGATTACGCCGCGGAAGAAGCCCGCGACCAGTCCGACGGTGACGCCGATGACCACCGAGATCGCCGTTGCGAGCAGTGCCACCTCGAGCGAAACGCGCGCGCCGTAGATCACGCGGCTGAAGACAGAGCGCCCGAGCGGATCGACGCCGAAGAAGTTGGCCGAGCTCGGCCCGCTGGGCGTTCCGAACGAGTCCAGGTACTTGGTGCCCTGCACATTCGGGCCGCGCTGGCCGAAGATCTTCACGACCAGCGGCGCGAAGATCGCGATCACGATCAGCAGCACGATGAAGATCAGCGCCGCCATGGCGACCTTGTCAGATTTCAGACGGCGCCAGAAGAGCTCCAGCGGCGAGCGCGCGGCGATCTTCTGCGCGTTCGAATTCGGTGCGCCAGTGGCGAGGTCGCCCTCGCCGGCTTCACGCGCAAAGTCGAGCGTGCCGGTCACTGGCCGTCACTCTACGTCAGATGATCGCGCATGCGTGCAAGGGACTTGCGGATCAGACGCGAGACGTGCATCTGGGAGATCCCGATCTTCTCGGCGATCTGGGTCTGTGTTAGCCCGTCCTCGAAGCGCATGCGCAGGATCTCGCGCTCGCGCTCCGGCAGCGTGTCGAGCGCCGGCTCGAGCGAGGCCCGCTGCTCGCTGCGCTCGAACTCCGAGTCCACGGTGCCGATCGACTCCATCGGGTCGTAGTCGTCGTCATCCCCGCCGCCGCCCGGGCCGCTGGACAGCGAGATCGTCGAATAGGCCGAGCCGGCTTCCATCGCCTCCAGCACCTGCTCCGGCGTGGCCTCGAGCTCGGCGGCGATCTCCGCGATCGTGGGGGAGCGCTCGAACTTGGTCGTGAGCCGCTCGATCGTGCTCGACATCTTGGCGTTCAGCTCCTGGAGCCCGCGCGGCACGCGGATGGCCCAGCCCTTGTCGCGGAAGTGGCGCTTGATCTCGCCGACCACGTTCGGGGTCGCGTAGGTGGTGAGCGACACCTCGCGCTCGAGGTCGTAGCGGTCGATCGCCTTCAGCAGCCCGATCGCGCCGACCTGCTCGATGTCCTCGAGCGCCTCGCCGCGCCCGGCGTAGCGGCGCGCGAGCGAGCGCACCAGCGGCAGGTGGCGCTGCACGAGCTGCTCGCGGGCACTCGTGTCGCCGCCCACGTGGTAGCGCGTCAAGAGCTCGCGGTCCGAGTCCGGCGATCGCGTCGGCTGCACCGGCGTCACGGGCGGCGGACCCGCTTGTTCAGCACGACCATGATCTGGCCGTCGTCGATGATCTCGACCCCGAAGGAGTCGACGACGGTCTCGAGGATGCGCCGCAGCGTCAGCTCACCCGGGCGCGCCTCGGGACCCTGGAGCGCCTCGGCGATCGCATGCTCCTGGAGCGGCCCGATGCGCGTGCGCAGCCCCTCGGCCAGGATCTCGAAAGAGAGCTGCACGCTGTCCTGTGACTTGGCCTCCGCCAGCAGCCGCTCGACCGCGAGCTGGATGTCGTCGAGGTCCTCGAAGCCGAGGTCGAGCCGATCGGCAACGCCTCCGAGCACGAGCCGGAAGACCGGCTCCCAGCCGCGCTCGATCGGTGTCTCGAGCGCGATGCGGTCAGGCGACATGAGCGGTCTCCTCGGCGGCGATCAGTCCGTGGCCGGCCACGCGCCCGCCGGAGAGCAGGCAGGCCACCTGCCCCGGCGCCGCGGCCATGAATGGCTGGTTGAGCATGAGCGCGATTCTGGGGTATCGGCCCGCGGGAAGCTCCGCGGGCAACGTGCACGCAACCGCCTCCGAGTGGTAGCGCAGCTTCACGGCGTCGATCTGCGAGGCCGCGCGGTAGAGCTCGACGGCCTCGACCACGACCTCGTCAACCGCCAGCGCGGCGCGCGGGCCGACCGTCACATCGCCGCTGGCCACATCCTTCGCGACCACGTAGAGCGGGGCCCCGCTGGCCACGCCGAGCCCCCGCCGCTGGCCGATCGTGAACGCGTCCACACCGTCATGGGTGGCCAGCAGCTCGCCGTCCTCGGCAACGACCCGCCCGGGCGTGCGCGGTGTGCTGCGCAGCCGCTCGAGCAGGTCGGTCCGCTTGACGCCCGCGAGGAAGCAGAGGTCCTGGCTCTCGGCCTTGTCCGCCACCGGCAGGCCGGCCGCGCGCGCGAGCCGGCGCACCTCCGGCTTGCGCAGGCCGCCGAGCGGGAACCAGAGCCGCTCCAGCTCCTGCGGGCTCAGCCGGGCGAGCATGTAGGTCTGGTCCTTGTCGTCGTCGACCGCCGCGACCAGCAGCGGGCCGGACTCGTCGCGCTCGATCTGCGCGTAGTGCCCGGTGGCCAGGCGCTCGGCGCCGAGCGCATCGGCGAGCGTGAGCATCTCCCCGAAGCGAACGAGGCCGTTGCAGCGCACGCAGGGGTTCGGCGTACGGCCGGCTTCGTGCTCGGCGACGAAGTCGTCCACGACCTGGCGCCTGAACTCGTCGCGAAGGTCGAGCGTGATGTGCGGCAGCCCCATGCGCTGCGCGAGCGCGCGCGCACCTGTGACCGCCTGCGGCGAGCAGCAGCTCTTCGAGCCGTCGCCGGCAGGATCGGCCCACAGCTCCAGCGTGACCGCGACCACGTCGTCGCCGGCGTCGAGCGCCAGCTGCGCCGCGACCGCGGAGTCGACGCCGCCCGACATCGCGACGAGCGTGCGCCGCGTTTCACGTTCGCCGTGCACAGCCCGGTCAACGTGAAAGTCGCGGGCCTTCGCGGCCGCTCCGAGCGCGCGGTGCAGCGCGTCGCAGGCCAGAACCGCCGCATGCATCGACGCAGGCGTGAGCCGCCCGAGCGCCTCGTCGATGTCGTCGACGCCGATCCGCGCCGCGTCCACGAAGGAGCGCCCCTCCACCAGCTCGACCGCCGCCGAGCCGGCAGCAACCACAGCCGAACACCCGGATGCATCGAAACCGGCCTCCACCACGACGCCGTCGACCACCCGCACAGCCACGCGCACGAGGTCTCCGCACGCCGCGCCACCGGCAGCGCCTGCGAACGGCGCAGCGGCGAGCCGGCCGCGTCCGCGCGGCCCGGTGAGATGGTCCTCGAAGGCACGGCGGGCGTCGTCCATGATCTGAAAATGGGCCCCGGACGAGCCGCTGCCGCCCCCGAGTTGAACCTGCATCGGCAGATTCGGGCGGCCTCCGAGCGGGACCACGGTCCCAACCCGAGTGGGCCACCCTTATCGGGTGGTGTTGGCTCAACGAATGTTGACGGCTGGCGTACACGCCAGGGCCACGGCGAGTCTAGCTCCGGCGTATGCCCAGTTCGCGCAGCTGGCGCTCGTCGACCGCGGACGGCGCGCCCGTCATCAGGTCGGACGCCGTGGCGGTCTTCGGGAACGCCATCACGTCGCGGATCGACTCCTTGCCGGCCAGCAGAGCGACGATCCGGTCGAGCCCGAATGCGATCCCGCCGTGTGGCGGCGCGCCGTAGTCGAGCGCCTCGAGCAGGAACCCGAAGCGCTCCTTCGCCTCGCCGGCCTCGAGCCCGATCGCGTCGAAGACCTTCTGCTGCACCTGCGGCGTGTTGATGCGGATCGAACCGCCGCCGATCTCGGTGCCGTTCCAGACGATGTCGTAGCCGCGGCTGCGCCATGCCGCCGGATCGCCGTCGAGGTCGCCGGTCGGCGCCGTGAACGGGTGGTGCATCGCGGTCAGCCGCTTCTCACCCTCGTCCCACTCGAACATCGGGAAGTCGGTCACCCACAGCAGGTCGTGCCCCTCCCCCTTGCCGGCACCGAGCTCGGAGCGGATGCCGCCGAGAACGCGCGCGGCCACGGCGGGCACGTCGGCCACGATGAAGATCACGTCGCCCGGGCCGGCGCCGAGCGCTTCCGCCGCGCCGGTCATCTCGTCGGCCGAGAGGAACTTGGCGATCGGCGAGCGCCACGTGCCGCCCTCCTCGACAACCGCCCAGACCAGGCCCTTGGCGCCCATCCCCTTGGCGCTCTCGGTCAGCTCGTCGAAGCGCTTGCGGGTGAACTCGCCGCTGGCCTTGAGCCCGCGCACGCAGTCGGCTGAGGCGAACACGTTGAAGCCCGACTGGGCGAACACCGCGCCGAGGTCTGCTATCTCCATGCCGATGCGCCGGTCGGGGCGGTCGCTGCCGTAGCGCAGCATCGCCTCGTCGTAGGTCAGGCGCTCGATCGGCGTCGTCACCTCCACTCCGCCGATGCGCAGCACGTCGGTGAGCATCTCGTCCACCATCTCGATCACGTCGTCCTCTTCGACGAACGCCAGCTCGACGTCGAGCTGGGTGAACTCGGGCTGGCGATCGGCGCGCAGGTCCTCGTCGCGGAAGCAGCGGGCGATCTGGTAGTAGCGCTCGTAGCCGGACACCATCAGGATCTGCTTGAAGAGCTGGGGCGACTGCGGCAGCGCGTACCAGGAGCCGCGCTGGACACGGCTCGGCACCAGGTAGTCACGCGCGCCCTCGGGCGTGGACTTCGTGAGGATCGGCGTCTCGATCTCGAGGAAGTCGTGCTCGTTCATGTACGTGCGGATGCCCTGGACCACGTCGTGGCGCAGCTCGAGGCTGCGGAGCATGTGCTCGCGGCGGAGGTCGATGTAGCGGTAGCGCAGGCGCGTGTCCTCGCCCACCGGCGAGTCCTCATCGACCGGGAACGGCGGCGTCTCGGAGTCGGCCAGCAGATCGAACTCACTCACGTCGATCTCGACCTCGCCCGTGGCCATCTTCGGGTTGACGGCTCCAGGCTCGCGCGCCACGACCGGGCCGCTCGCGCTGACCACGTCCTCGGCGCGCAGGTTCTTCGCGCGCTCGTACGCGTCCGCGCCCGGGTGGAAGACCAGCTGCACGAGCCCGCTGCGGTCGCGCAGGTCGATGAAGATGACGCCGCCGTGGTCGCGGTTGCGGTGCACCCAGCCGGCCACGCGCAGCTCCTGGCCGACGTGATCGGCGCGGACCTCGCCGCACCAGATCGTGCGATAGCGGTTGGCGCGCGGCGGGTGCTTCATGCCGGATCCTCCTCAGCCTCGATCGCGTCGACAGCCGCGGCGACGTCGGCGACCTCCTGCTCGGAACCGCCGGCGCGCACGCGGATCGACCCTTCGCCGACGATCGCAACGGCATCGGCCCCCAGCCGGACGGCGTGCTTGAGCTGTCCCTTCAGCGAGCGCCCCGCCTGCTCCATCTGAGCGCGCAGGCCGTGGCCGCGCAGCTCGGCCACGAGCCGGAACGCGGTGCGGGCATCGCCGCCGTCGAGCGCGACGTAGACGTCAACGGGTACCGATTCGGACTCCTCCTGCGAAGCGAGAACCATGCGCTCGATGCCGGCGGCCCAGCCGACACCCGGCGTCGGCTCACCGCCGAGCTGCTCGATCAACAGGTCGTAGCGGCCGCCGCCGCCAACTCCGCTCTGGGCTCCTAGCTCCGCGCTCTCGAACTCGAAGACCGTGCGCGTGTAGTAGTCGAGGCCGCGCACGAGGGTCGCGTCGAGGTCGTACGCCACACCGGCGTCGTCCAGCAGCTCGCGCACGCGCGCGAAGTGCTCGGCGTCGTCGTGCGCCAGCCGGTCGAGCAGCTGCGGAGCACCGTCCATCACTGCACGCGTGCCCGGGTGGTCGGCATCGAAAGCGCGCAGCGGATTCAGGTCGATGCGCGCGCGCACCTCGCCGGAGAGCTCGTCCTCGTGCGCGCGCAGGTACGACTTCAGCTCCTCCACGTAGTCGCGCCGCGTGTCCGGGTTGCCCAGGCTCGACAGCTTCAGGCGCAGGCCGCGCGCGCCGATGCGCTGGAGCAGTTCGTGCAGCAGCACGATCAGCTCGGCGTCGAGCGACGGGTCCTCCGAGCCGATCGCCTCCGCTCCGATCTGCGTGAACTGGCGGTAGCGGCCGCGCTGGGGGCGCTCCTGGCGGAAGAACGGCCCGGCGTACCACAGCTTCACCGGCTGCGGGCTCTTGTGCATGCCGGCCTCGATGTACGCGCGCGCCACCGGCGCGGTGCCCTCGGGCCGCAGCGTCAGCGAGCGCCCGCCCTGGTCGTCGAAGCTGAACATCTGCTTCTGGACGATGTCGGTGGAGTCCCCGACGGTGCGGCTGAAGACTTCGGTGAGCTCGAAGACCGGCGTCTCGATCGGCTCGTAACCCGCGAACTCGAGCAGCTCGCGGCCGGCTCCGATCACCTCGGCACGGCGGCGTGCACCTCGGCCCCAAGCGTCGAGCGTGCCTGGCGGCGCTTGAAGCTTGGCCACCGTCAGCCGCGCGCCAGCTCGTGGAGGAACGGGTTCGACGCCCGTTCCTGACCCAGCGTCGTGATGCCCATGTGGCCCGGATAGACGGTCGTCTCTTCGGGCAGCGTGTCGACCAGCGTGCGGATCGACTCGAGCAGCGTCGGCCAATCGCCGCCGGGCAGGTCCACGCGGCCGACCGAGCCCTGGAAGAGCACGTCGCCGGAGAAGACCGCCTGCTCGTCGGCCACCGAGAAGGTGACGTGCCCGGGGCTGTGACCCGGCGTCGGGAAGACGTCGATCTCGAAGCCGGCCAGCTCGAGCCGCTCGCCGCCGGCGAGCGTGTGCTCGGCGTCCCAGTTCTCGAACGGGCCGAACTCAGGCCACGGCACGTAGCTGTTGATGTCCGCCAGCACCGGCTTCTCGATCTCCGGCACCCAGACCTCGGCGCCGGTCGCGCGCGCCACCGGCGCGACCGCGCCGATGTGGTCGAAGTGCGTGTGCGTGAGCAGGATTCCGTCGAGCGTGACGCCAAGCTCGTCGATCGCCGCGAGCAGCCGCGGAGCCTCCTCGCCCGGGTCCACCAGCAGTGCCCGATCGGAGCCGTCGCGGCGGAACAGGTAGCAGTTCTCGCCCACGGGGCCGACTGTGAACATGCGGACGTCCATCGCAGTGCCAGCCTAGCTTCGGGGCGCGCTGCCCTTCTTCTGGCGCCAGTTGAACAGCGCGCGGTCGGTCATGTAGCTGAGCGGGATGTAGACGAGGAACATGAACAGCGCGAGCGTGACGCTGGCCACGATCTTCTCCTTGAAGAAGGCCGTCACGAGGATCGCGAACAGGATCGCGGCGACGCCGGCCCGCTGCGCGGCGCCCTTCCAGGTCGGCGGCCGGTTGAGCCGCTCCTGCCGCTTGCGGCGCACATCCTCCTTCGTTGCCGGGCGCCGGCTGGCTCCCGTCGGCTGGCTCGCCGAGCCGCGCGAGTTGTGCGCCGGGCGCTCGACGATGCCGGCGGCGTTGCCACGGTGCTTGCGCGTGCGCTTTCGCTTGGTCTGGGCCATCAGGACGATTGTGAAGGGTCGAGCGCTTCCTCGATGGTGCGGCGGTTGCGCAGCGGGATCTCCGCCGGGAAATCGGCCAGCGCCGCGGCCGGTGCGAGCCCGACCAGCTCGGCCTCCGCAACCGGCGCTCGCTCCGCGATCCGCGCCACGATCGCGGCCAGCGGGGCGAGCTCGTGGTCGTGGACGTTCATCGACACCTGAGCGCGGCCGCTCGAGGCGAGCAGCAGTCCGATCGCCCGCAGGCCCGGGAAGCCGCCGCCGCTCTCGCGGATCTCGGCAGCGATCGCGCGCGCCAGCTCCAGCTCGGCGCTGTCGAGCTCCACGTTGAAGGCGATCAGCGGCGGTCGTGCCGTCACCAGCGTCGCGCCGGCGGTCGGGTGGAGCACGGGCGGGCCGTAGTCGGGCGCAAGCTCACCGCTTGCCATCCGCTGGCCGAGCGCGGCCGGCCCTCCGCGGCGCAGCTCCGCGCGCTCGCGCCGGCTCGGGTCGGTGGCCAGCTCGCCGTAGAGGAACACGGGGATGCCGACCTCGCCGATCAGGTCGGCCGCGGTGAGCGCGGTGGCGACGGCGGCGCCGCGCTCGGACACGTCGCGGTAGACCACGGGCGCGACGTCGAGCGCTCCGACACGCGGATGGAGCCCGCCACGCGCGCCAAGGTCGATCGCATCCGCCGTCGCGCGTGCGCCGGAGGCGAGCGCAGCCGGCATGTCGGCCTGCTCCGCGGCCAGCCAGAAAACGGTGCGCTGATGGTCGGCGTCGGAGTGCACGTCGAGCACGCGCGCGGGCGCGAACGCCGCGCCGATGCGGTCGATCACATCCGCGCGTTCGCCCTCGCTCACGTTCGGCACTGCCAGCAGCACTGTGGCTAGCATCGCAAGCCGAGGCTGGGTAGCTCAGCTGGTCAGAGCGCACGACTCATAATCGTGAGGTCGGGAGTTCGAGTCTCCCCCCAGCTACTCGTTTGCCCGCGTTCTAAGCGGTCCCCCTCAGCGGGACCGCCCCGTGGGCCGTCGCAGGGGCAACGTTTGGGGCAACACCGACTGCATCGTCAAGGAACTCTGCCGCGCCAAGCCCCTCGTCGATCAGGTGCACATAGCGACGCAACGTGAAGCCCGGATCGGCGTGCCCCAGCCACTCCTGGACCTGCTTGACGTTCTTACCGCCGGCGAATAGCAGGGACGCACACGTGTGGCGCAGCGTGTGGAACCCGAAGCCGTGCGAGTCGACCCCAGCCGCCTCAGCCGCAGGCTTGAGCACCCGGCGCCGGACGTTGGATGCGTCGAGAGCCTGGCCCTTGCGGTGTAACCCGCTCGTCGAGAAGACCGGCGCATCGTCGACGGCGCCGTCGCGAGTCGCGGCGAGCCTGGTCGTCATGCCACGCGAGAGGGGAACGACGCGGCGGGAGTGTCGACTCTTCAGTCGGCGCTCCTTCCCCTTACACAGCTGCCTCTCGACGTTGATGCGCGAGCCGACATCGAGCAAGTCCACGTCGCCCCAGCGAAGGCCGATCGCCTCAGAGATCCGCAGGCCGGTGTGTGCGAGGAACTCGATGAACAGTCGCCAGTCCTCAGGCAGCGCCGCGAGCAGACGTGCGAGCTCATCGCGCGTGAGGGCGCGAGCGGGCGACTCGTCCTGCTCGCCCTGGCCGATCACCCTCACGCCAGTCGTTGGGTTCCCACGCACCGCGCCGTCCTCGAAGGCCGTTGCAAATAGCGCACGCACCGGCGCCAAGCGGGCCCGCACGCTCGAGGGCTTGAGCGGCTGCGGCTCACCGGCCGGCGTGCGGCCACCCTCCCGCTCCAGATACGCAATGAAACGCCGGATCGCGGGTGGGTCGATGTCTGCGATCTTCGTGCCGGAAAAGAACGGGATCGCGTGATCCTCAATCGATCGGCGGTAGTCCGCTTTGGTCAGGTCGCCCAGCCCGCGCCGGGTCCGCCCGCGGTAGCTGTCGAGCCAGTCCCGCGCGTAGGCGTCGAAACGGTCCCGCGCCGCCGGCCTACAGCCGCTCTTGTAGGCGCCCTGGGCTTCCAGCGCGGCACCGAGCGTTCCGAAGAACTCCTTTCGCTGCCCCCACGAGCCGTCAGCGCGATGCTGACGAAACACGAGCACGTAGCGAGCTCCCTTGCGGTAGATACCTGGGTGGCGGGTCTTCTCGAGCGAGGCCACTATGGCTTCTCCTGTCCACCGACGATCGAATCGAGGATCCGGAGGCGCCTCGTGTCGATGTCGAGCCAGCGCACTTCCTCCTCTTCACTCGCACTCTCGTCCGACTCACCTCGCACGAAAGCGAGGGACTCGCCGTAGTAGTGCGCGATCCTCGCGAGCTCGTGATCGGTTGGCGTGATCTCGCCGTCGTACCACGCCTGTGCGACCGACCCGTGGACGCCTATCTCCTTGGCCACGCCGTCGATTTCCACACCGTGCAGATCAATGACGCGGCGAATCGGGTTAGGAGCCGCGGCAATGACGGATCGCATCGCCGCGAGCTGAGCCTCCTCGTGCGTTAGCGTTTCGAGTACACCGGGCCGGATGACGTCGATCGCTTTGCGGAGAACCGCGTGGTCGGCCTCGATCTGCCCGTTCTTCGAGGGCCCCCGCGAAGCAGCTGCGTACAGATCGAAGATGGGCCGGTCTTCCGCGAGCAGGGTCACGAGCCGCTCCGGCTTCATGTCGTACCGACTCATCATGTGGTATTCAAGCTCCCGCAACAGGGCCCCGACCTGATCGGTGGTCAGCGTGACCGTCATCGCGCGCTCCCCTCAGCGAGCAGCGTGCCGGCGAAGCCGCCGATGCCATCCAGACGCTCATCGATGAAGCCGAGCTTGACGAGGCGCTCCACCTTCCAGCGGGTGTTGCCTTCGCACCGCTCAATCGGTTCGCACTCAAGCGCTTTCGCCATGGCGCGGGCGAGCTCGCGCATTTCCTGCAACACGCAGTCGCGCACGACGTCGACCTCGAAAACGTCGAGGTCCAGGTTCTCGGTTCCAGTCACGCTGGTAGCCATGCAGACGTCCTTCCGCTTCGGGTACCGAAGCGACGGGCGGCGGCCTTACGATGGGCGCGGAGCCTCAGGGTGTACGCCTTTTGGCTCCCACGCCGGCGGGCCGCTACCACGGTCGCGCCGGCACATTTGATTAGGCCGTCAGCATCCCACCGCCGCCAGTCGGATGCAAGTCGGATTTCGCCGGCTGTTGGATCCTCCAGGTCTGCGCGATCGACTGAGAGTCCCGTCGACGGCCCCGCCGGGCCGCCGCCCGTCACCGTGACGGTCACCCGGGGGGTAGATGGTCCTGACCCATTTTCGCCGCTCACAGCGGCTTTCCGTCCGGGCCAATCTGGTCGTCGATGATCTCGCCGCCAATCACGCTGCGCTCGCCAGCCGCAAACGCCGCCGGGTGGATGCCCCCAACTGTGGCGAGCGGGAATAGAGCCGCGCGCACGAGATGTGCGACGGCGAGCCGGGCCTGCCGCATCTCTGCGACGGCGGGGTGTAGGCGTAGCTGGCCTTGACTGCCTGGGACCATCAGGCCATCGGTGCGCACCTGGCGCTCGAGATCGCGGACGGTGTCGAGCGCGCGGCACGCTTCGGCCAAGAGCTTGAGTGCCCGCCGGTCGAGTGCGATCGCGTGCTCGTCGACGACGGCGCGCCACAGCCCCTTTCCGGACTGCCTGAGGCCTGATGGCGCTCGCGGCGTCACTGCGGTCCGCCCCAAAAAACGGTTCGTTCCCAGCTTCCGGTGTCTGTTCGCGAGCCGCAGGGGGTGAGTGTCGAAAATTCAACCTCTGGCGTGCGACCCTCCCCCCCTACCGCCTCCTGGCCGTCGCTGCGACGCCGACCCGGTTGGGTCCATGCCGGCGCGGGGGACGCAGTGCCACCGGGTGCTGCAACGCACCCGGTGGCCCGCGCGCTGACAGCATCGATGGCGCTGTCAGCTGCCGACGGAACGCGACCCCCAAGTAGCGCCGCCGGCAAGTCTCGGCCGATGCTCACGTGCGATCCACCTTGCCGTCGCCTCGCTTCGACGAATTGCATTGCCGGCAAGCGGCACGCATGTTGCCGATGCCGTCGCCGCCGCCCTGACTCAACCGGCACGAGCCGGCCCCGGATGACCCCGTGCTCACACGTGGCACGAGCTACCCCAGGCGGTCGGCTTTCTGGTCGCTGGCGCGAGCCATGGTGCCGAACAGATCCTCGAGCTCGAAGAGGCCGCAGCATTCGTTGACCGTCCCTGTCGTAGGCACGCAGGCGAAAACCCATGCCCGGCGTGAGTACGCGCACCGCTGCGCTAAGCACTGGCGCGAGCTCGGCAACGGACTCGGTGTCGAAGATCGCGAAATAGGCGGTCGATCCCATACCCCGATAAAGCGGGGTCCCGCACAAAGTTCGCCCCCGGCGGCCGCGGCTATCACCCGCCCGCCCTCGATATCTCGCGCTCCATCTCGTCCAAGAGGTCGCGCACTGGCCGCTGACCGGCGTTGATGTGGAAGTGTGTGTTGCGATCGCCGTTGTGCTGCTGGCCAATCGACGTGGACGCACCGCCCGCTCCGGCGAAGACCACGTGTGGAGAGATGCCGCCGGCGCCCAGCGCCTGGAGGCGGTTGACACCGAGGGTCGACTTGATGATCTCCGGAGTGATGCGAGCCGAGAGCGCAGCCGCGAGATGACCCAGCACCGCGCCGGAGAGGGGCAGGATCGCTTCCGGGCCGGCTTCGCCGAAGATGCCGAGCGTCGCGCGGCGCGCGACTCCACCCTGCGCGAGCTTGGGGATCAGGGGAATGTCGGGCACCCCGGGAATGTCCGGCAGCGGGCCCGGAATGTGGATCTTCCCCGGCGTGATCTTGTTGACGGCCTTGATGAAGCCGTCGAGCACGCTGATGACGGTGTTGATGGTCCCCCGCACTACGCCGACCACCCCGCCCAATGCAGCTTTCACGACGCCCTTGATCCCGCCGAAGGCGGCGCCGATCCCATGCGCGATCGCGTGCGCCGCCGAGAGCGCCGGCCCGCGGATCGCCCCAAGCGGATCCAGGATCGCGGTCTTGAAGCCATCGGGGAGCTTCAGGAGCGCGTCCAGGAGCTTGCTGACCACACCGACGATCACGCTCATCGCCCGGACCATCCGTGTTAGCGCGGGCGCCGCGAACTGGACGAACTGCAAGAACACGACCGTGAGCCGGCCGACCAGCTGCGCGACAGCGTGCACCAGCGGCAGCACGTCGTGGAAGAACTGCTTGACGCGCTCCTGGCCCTTCGCGCTGTCGAGCCACTTCCGCAGGCTCGCCGCACCGCGCGTCAGTGAGTCAACCAGCGACTTGCCGTCCGGTGCCGCGATCTTGAAGAACGAGAGGAACACGCCGGCGACCTGCCCGCCGAGCGCGAGCCAAGAGCGCAATTGGTCGACTAGCCCACCAATGACGTTCGAGAGGCCGCTTGCGTCGCGAGTCTTCCCCGCCAGGCCGTCGAGGGCCTTGCCCATCGCCTCGAATCCCTTGACGAGGAACGGCATCGCCGCGGTGGCGATGTTGAGCAAGATCTCGCCAAGCGCAGCGACCGCCTTCGCAGCGGGTCCGGCGAGTTGTGCGGCACCATCGAGCAGCTTCGTGAAGCCGGCTGCGATCGCAGGTCGGGAGAAAGCCTGCGCGAGCGTTCCGAACGCTGCGCCGATCGCACGGCCGAGCGTCGAGAACGCCGGTCGCAGACGGGCGAGTAGCGGTGTCAGCGTGCGCAGAGCACCAGCGAGGCCGCGAAAGATCGCATCGGCGCCGCCCGCCGTCGCGGACCTGAACGCGTCGACGAATCCCCCGGCCGCCTTTTTCAGCCCGTTCGCAGCACTGCCGGCGACCGCGGACATCTCCTTGAAGCGCGCGACGGCGCCGGCTGCGAGTACGGCAACAGGCCCGAACGCCCCTACAAGTGCCGTGCCGAGCGCGGCGACGCCCGCGAGAGCGGACGCGGCCGATGCTGCCAGTGCTGACACGGCAGCGACGAGCGCGCCGCCGATCACGGCGGCGGCACCGGAAGCCGCCGGGCCGAGTCCTCCAATCGACGGTGCCAAGCCGGCGATCGTTTTCGCAACGCCCCCGCCGCCCTCGCTGCCCGCCGCGGCAAGGGCACCGCCCGGCAGGGTCGCCATGGCTGCGCCGGAGATTGCCGCGCCGATGCGCTTGAGCGCGCCGCGGCGTACGTCGACGTCGACCGTGACGTCCTTGTGGTCGAGCTTGTCGAGCTTCAGTTCGAGGCGATCCAACTGCTCGACGGCGCGCGCCATTGCGATCTTGACCCGCGGCGTTGCCTCCTGCTTGGAGAGGTTCGCGAGTCGGGCCTTGACTTTCTCGATCGCTTCCTCGACGCCCTCCTTGCGGATCTTCAGCCGCGCGTCGGCCTCGGTGCCGTCGAAGCGCTGAATCTCCTGCCGAACATCGCCGATGCCGCGCTTGGCATCGGACGGGTCCGCGAGCAGCTTTAGAAGAATGTTGCGGCGGCCGCCCACTACTCGACCCCCTCACGCGATGCCTGAAGCAGCGACTCGAGCTCACGCCGGATGAACTCCTCTGGCGATGGATCACCGCCTTCACGGAGCCACTCGCACAGATCGTCACGTCGCTCGGTGAGGAGCGCGCTGATCTGGCCGAGATGCCGTGACCAGGCACGGGCGAACCCTCGCTTGGCGGATACCGATGCGCCGAGATGCGTGATCTCGGTGGCACGAGCCTCGAGGCGCTTCGTCGTAGCGAGCAGCCGCGGCGCGACGACTGCAATCGGTTCGCGGTGCCGGCTGTCGTTGCCCTGTGTCAAGTGACCTTCTACGCCGCGAGCTCGACGTCTGCGAAGACGCCCGGCTGGAGCACAGCCAGGGCTGCCCGCAGCTCGCCGAGCAGGGTGACCTTGTTCTTCGTGAAGTCATCCTGGTCGGAGTCGGAGATCAGGACGTTCACGCCCTCGCGGATGAACAGCTGGGCGCCGAGCGCGAAGTCGCCGACAAGGGCGCGTCCCTGTGCAATCGCGTTGCTCGGGATCAGCGGGACACCCCACATCGTTTCGGGCGTCACCGAGAACGGCCCGTTCGAGTAGTAGTGCCCGTCGCCGTCCGCCTTCGCCCTGAGTGCCCTGGCCCAGTCGAACGGGTTCATCACGATCGCGCTCGCCTCGCCGTTGTTGACGAACACCGTCACGATCCCGGTCAGGATCTGATCGGCTGGCAGCTCGTCAGCGTCGAACGCGACCGAGCCGATGCCGCTCGTGTGCACGATCCCGTCGAGGTTGTCGCCCGTGCCGTCACCGGCGAGCACCTGGTCCTCGAGCCGCAGCAGGACGCCGTAACGCAGGCGCGAGTCGATCGTCGTCTGCATCTGCGCGTGATCCGCGAGGCTCTGCTTCTGGACCTTGAGCCAGTGCGCGATCGTCTGCGCGCTCGCCTCCTCGTCGGTGTATGTGATGGCGGCCTCGGGCTTGGTCGTGCCCTCGGCGGTTTCGGCGGCTGTCGCGAAGCTGCCGCTCTCGCGCGTGTACGGCATCTTCTGACCCTCCATCGTGTCGGTCGGGATCAGGTCGAGCACGCGCAGGCGGCGCCGAAGCTGCGGCACGACGCCGTAGAAGGGCCCGCGACGCATCGCCTCGGTCCCGGCCACGTCGGCCGCGAGGGCCTCACGGCTCATCGTGCCAAGCGATGCAGCGAGCGCCTGCGCGTCGACTGCGCGGCCAAGGTCGACGCGCCCGACCGGGAAACTCGAGCTTGTGGCCGCGAGCATCAGCGCCTCGGCGTTGGTCTGAAGCAGTGCGTTCGTGTTCCAACCCCTGCCCGCGAACGGCGGCGCACCTATCGGCCCGGGGACGGCCCCCGGATTCCCCGCGAAGTAGCGGAGGATCTCCCCTTGCTCGGCCTGGAGCGCGAGCACCTTCTCTTTCGCCTCGCCGCGCTCGGCCTGGGCCGCCTTTGCGGCTTGGAAGGTGGGGTGGCTAGCGTCGAGGGTCCCGTCCTTCATCCAACCGCTCTTCGGATCGCCACCGATGGCGTGAGCCTTTTCGACCTTCTTGTTCGCTTCGGCCTCGGCCTCGCGCGCAGCGCCGAGCTCTGAGTCGATCGCCTTGAGGCGGTCCTTCATCTGGGCGTCTGTGGTCTGGAGTGCGACGAGGACGCCGGGCCGCGAAAGCTCGCTCCGCTCGACGATCGTGCTCCAGTGGGGTTCGAGGATGCCGGCGAGCTCACGCGCGTCGGGGTGGATTTGGGGGTTCATCGGATCACTGCTCCTTTCCGGACGAGTCCGGTCTGTTGTCGGGGTCCCCGACACCGCTGTCAGGGGTCATCGCGCGGCATGCCGCGCTCAGGTATCGGTCAAGCGCGGCGAGGGCCTGGCGGCAGCGAGCTGACCTCGCCAAGTTCCAGCGGATGTCGTCGCGGCAGTCCGGCTGGTCGAGGTCGACGGCTGCGATTGCCTGCTCGACGTCGAGGAGGTACGCGGCAACGCCATCGGCCATGGCCACGACGCGCTGGATGTCGTCGGCCTTCGCTTCTGCTGGATGCGTCGGCAGGTCGCGCATGGCGTTGCGGACGAACGTGACTGGGTCGAGCGCTCGACCGGTCATTGGCTCGCCTCGAGGACAGCGTCGAGATCCTCGCGGCGGAAGAGGAGCCGGCGCCCGTCCCGGAAATGGCGCAGCCGACCGCTTGCCTTGAGGTCGTAGATGCGGTGCGGCTGGCAGGCGAGATATGCCGCCGCCTGGTCGACGTCGAGGTAGGCGGTCGTGCTCGCCGCAGGTGCCGCGAGGCGGTCGGCCAGCCTCTCAGCCAAACGGTCTGCGAGGGCGTCGAGCAGCTCGTCGGGCAGCGGAAGCGCGTGCATCAGCTGGTCCTCTCCCGCTCGCGGCCCCGCTCGGACAGCGCGCGCTGCCACGCGCGCTCGGCGTCCTCGATCTCGCCGCGCAGTCGTTGCTCGTAGTCGTCGTCGCGTTCGACGCGCCCGTAGCGGACGTTGCGTAAGTAGCCGTCGAGGTCCGCGCGCAGATCGGACTCGCGGTGAGCCGCCGCCATGGCCCGTTCGATGGCATCGTTCACGGTGTTACGCCTCCCGTGCCGTCACCGTCGGCCCATGCCGACGCATCCGTCACATCCGTCACATCCGTCACATCCCGCTCGGGATGCGGGATGTGGAGTGTCGGGTCATCGGCGTGTGACGCTTGTGTCGGAGGTGACGCTTCTGACGGGGTAGCGGACGGCAGGTAGCGAGCGAACGCCTCTTCGGCCGCCTCGTCGCGCCGATAACCCTTCGCCGTGTCGCCGTCAAGGCGGATCGTTCGCGGCCGCAGCCCGTAGGGCTTGAGCAGGCGCGCGAGTGCGCGCGCGTCGAGCCCGCGGCCATCGCGCCAGCCGCCGAACGGCAGCTCCTCGTCCGAGTTGACCTGGTCCAATACCTCGTCGGTCGCAACCGACGAACGGTCGCCGACTATCTCCGCGAACTTTGTGAGCAGCCGCGTTCCGTAGCTCGCCTCGTCTGCCTCAGCACCCTGTGCCAATGCGAGCGCCGCGGCCCGAGAGCGCGCCGGCCAATCGTCGCCGGCCAGGTCCGCGATCGCGAGCAGTGGTTCCCACGCCTCAGCCGCGCGATCGTTCAGAGCCTCGGGCAGCTCAGGCTCAAGGTCGCGGAGCGTGTCGCCCTCACGGTCGCCCCATGCCGACAGTTGCGAGCGCAGCGCTTCTGCCGCCGGCGTCGCGCGGCGCACACGAAAGCGCTCAACGCGCTCGGCTGAGGTCTTGCGCTTCATGCGCAACTCGACACCGCGGTCGCGGATCGTGTCGGGCAGCCGCCCGGTGTCGATCCCGGCGAGGATCTTCGGGCAGAACACGTCGAAGTCGACGACTTTCTGGTCGTGCTGGCCGACACAGCGCGCGACGCAGGAACCAGGGCGGTTGCCCGCGTTCAGGAGCGCCCGCAGCGGCTCGGTGCGCTCGGTGGCAGAGCCGAAGATGGCGTCGATCTCGTCCAGCAGGAGGGTCGGCCGGTCCTGGGCGATCTTGCGGAACATCGCCGCCTCACTCGCGGCGACGATTCGCCACGCCCGCGCGACGAGTAGTTCGAGGACCTCTAGCAGCAGCGTCTTCCCGCTGCGACGCTCGGGTGACAGGACGATCAGATACGGCGTCGCGTGAGCTGCCTTGACGGCATGCGTGTGCGCGACGAACAGTGCGAGGACGACAGCCGCGTGGTCGTCAGGAAGGACGACATATCGGCCGATCGCACCGAGGATCGCGTCAAGTAGCTGCCCCGTCTCAAGGATCGGAGCGCCACCCTGCCGCGGCGCCATTTCCGCCACCTGCAGCAGCAGCTCGCGCGCCTGGCGACGCTCGGCGTCAGTCGCGGCATCGGCAGCGAAGTCACTTAGGTCGAAGCCATCGCTGCGCCTGGGTTCGAGGTCGACGACGCGCACATCCGGGCAGTGCTCAGCGATCGCGGCGGCGGTGCGATGCGCGGCGACGCGCCCGGGCGCGTCGCCATCCGCGATCACGACTACGCGATCGCGGCCGGCCGCGATGCGCGCACCCCAGCCGTTGTCCCACTTACCGACGCCGGGCACGGCGACGGCCGGCAGGTCGAGCGCGGCGGCCGTCACGGCATCTGGCTCACCCTCGACGACGAACAGGAGCGGGCCCGCCATGGTTGTCGGATCGGGCCAGAGGTCGCGTGCCGAACCCTTCGCCGCGAGAGTCTTCGGCGTGCCCTCTGGCGCGTCGGGCATGTAGCGCGCGACGCCCATGCGCACACGTCCGTCACGCTCGAGCGAGGCGCCGGTCCTGCGGAACGCGGCCGCGGTCCACGGCTTGCCGCTGTCGACGAACAGGTCGCGCAGCTCCAGGCCGAGCGCGTCGAGCACGTCGACCGTCGGACAGCCGGCGTGACAGTGGATCAGGGCGCGCCCGTCGTGACCCGTACCGACGCTCAGCGAGGCGGTTCGGTCCTCGTGTACTGGGCAGCGTGCCGTCAGCGAGTCGCCGCGGCGACTCTGAAGCAGGTCCGCGGTTTCGAGCCGATCGGCTACGACGTCGAGTGGAGCGAGTCCTACGGTGCTCATCGGCCACCCCCTGACGCGAGGGTGGCCGGTCTAGGACCTGGTTCGCCTGAGTCTGAGGAGCAGTCGCCCGAACGTGCGCTCGAACGACGACACGACCTCTGGCATCGTGCGCCCGGGCGGCCAGCACCGCGGCGTCGTGTGCCATTGCGAAGGCGCTGTCGGGGCAAGATATTGAGTAACCCGCGGTTGCTCACAGCCGGCACGTACCAGTCAAGCTCGCGGAGGGGCGCAACGGCCTGACGCTCGAAATGCCGCGCCGTGGCGCGCTCCGCGCGAAGCGCCGCTTCGACCTCGACGAGGGTGAAGTCAGGCTGCAGGGTTGGATTCCAAGGGGTCTCTTGATCGAGCTCGACGAGCGCTCGCCTCGCCGCAGGCCAGAGCTTTGTGGCAGCGTCCGGGTCGTGGACGCGAACGCTCTCAAACGCCTGGATATCTCCCAGCAAGCGGACACGGCGCCTCGTCATCGTCGCCATGTGCGCGTAGCTCGCCGCAACCGCTCGGAGCTGGTCGTGGGTGAAATCCGCGAAGTCGGTTAGCTGGAGATCGTCGCCTTTGCGCGGTGGATCGCACCGCCGTGACGACGCCGTCAGATCACGCTGAGCCATTGGCGGTGTGTCGTCGGCAACCGGAGCACGGACACATCATCTTCGGTCGACCGGATGACTCCGCGAGCATCCTCGCCGCTACGAGAAACGCCCGGCGCTCGTCCGGGCGTTTCTACGGTGCTTTGGCTGGTCGCCGATCGACCGCGCCGACCCAAGATAGTTGCCCCAGCGGTCGGCACCCCCGAAAGCAGGCAGCTCTCCACGAGCCGGCCCCACTCGACCGGCAGTCGCGGGGCTTACCTTAGACCGAGCTCGGCCAGCTGGCGGCCGACGATCTGATCCAGGTGTGCCTCGGACAACTCGAAATAGCTCGAGTGTGTGCGCTTCAGGGTGTCGAGCGAATCCGACCCCAAAAGCACGACCTCGACATCGGGGTCATCGCGGTAGGCGCGCTCCTGCTGGGAGTACGCATCCAGGGCGGCGTCGTAGTTCGCCTCGTACGGGGTCACGTCGGCGACGCCGGCGTGGATCCGATAGACGATCAGGAAGTGCTTGATCTTGAGCGCGCTCATGTCAGTTCGTTCTCTCCGTCGGCCTCGGGAAAGTAAACGCGGGTGCGCGAATAGAGCTTCGCCAGGGCCTCCATGAAACCTACGTCCGGGTTTATCTCTTGCTCTCGCATCTCGAAGAGCTCAGACACCATCCGGTAATACTCTCGCAGATCGGACGGACCCTGGCCGAACTTGAGCCCGGCCTTCAGCCGACGGGTGTCCTGCTCCACAGACTGGGCCCACGCGTCCTGCCACAGCGTCCTCATCTGGAGCTCAACGAAGCAGGAATCCTTCCTCACGACGACGTGCACAGCTCGATAACCGTCGGACTTCGGCTCTGCGACGTAGTCACGGACACGCCGGATCTCCCAATTCTTGGCGTCGGTGAGCATCTCTGAGATCGCGTAGACCTGATCCTGCTCAGGCACGACGACGCGCACTCCGGCGATGTCCTCCATCCGGCTCAGAGCCATCGTCGGCTCGCGCCGGAGCTTGTCGATGACGGTCTCCATCCGCTTCAGGCGCTGTGTCGGCGTGATCTCAGCCGATACGCCAGCACGGCGTAGGTAGTGACGGAGCCCAGCGTTCACCCGATTGAGCGGCTTCGCGTGCGCGCTCCGAAAGGCGTCAACGATCCTGAGCGAGTCGACGGCGGCGGTCAGCTCGTCATCGGTCAGCGAGCGCTTGCCGATGAAGTCGCGCAGCGCCTTGCCAGCTTTGTCGATCCTGGTCTTCGAGTGCCCTTGTGCCGGCGTCGCCATTCGTCCGCGACCAACGATAAGCCCCTCTCCAGAGATCGTCGGGGCAACACGAGGGGCAACAGACCCTGCCGGGATCAGCCGGGCGCGCTCCGCGCGATGAGAGTCCGACTGGCATTCCTATGCCGATTCATCCGACGTACCCGCACTCAGCCGAAGTTGCGGGAACGACTCATAATCGTGAGGTCGGGAGTTCGAGTCTCCCCCCAGCTACTAGCCGCCGCGCGGCGGTACGCTGACCAGGTGGTGCCGCCCTACGAGGTCAGCGAGGAGTCCGTCGAGCAGCGGACGCGGGTGGTGGCTATACGCGGCGAGCTCGACATGGCGGCGGCACCAGCGTTCGAGGAGCGCCTGCTCAACTGCCTGTCCGGCGAGACGCCGGTGATCCTCGATCTGAGCGACGTGTCGTTCATGGACTCGACGGCGATCGGCGCCCTGATCAGCGTGCGCAAGAAGGCGAACATGACGCGCGGGCGCTTCGCTGTCGTCGTCCCGCCCGGCGACGTCGAGCGGATGCTGCGCATCACACGGCTCGACACCGCGTTCGACATCGTGCCGACGCGCAGCGAGGCGCTCGCGCGGCTCACACTCGCCTGAGCCGCGGCACTTCACAAAGTAAAGTCGAGTGGGCTTGAAGCTCTTCGGTCGGCTGCTCGGTTTTCTGCGCCCGTACAAACGTGCGGTCGTCGTGTCGTTCGTGCTCGCCGCCTTCGCTCGGGGCGCGGCGGCGGTCATCCCGTTCTTCGTCGGCCGCACGATCGACCACATCCGCGGCCACAACCACCACCTGTGGCCGCTCGCTGCCGCGATCCTCGGCGCGGGCCTGATCAACCTCGTGTTCTCGGCCAGCCGCAGGCTCGTGGCGGGCCAGGTCTCGCTCGGCGTCGAGTACGACCTGCGCAACCGGATGTACGCCCACCTCCAGTCGCTCGAGCTCGCCTTCTTCGACGGCCAGCAGACGGGGCAGCTGATGTCGCGCGCGACGGTCGACCTACAGGCGGTCCGCTTCTTCCTCGGCTACGGCCTCGTCTTCATCCTCCAGTCGCTGGTCACGGTGCTCGTGGCCGGCGCGCTGATGTTCTCGCTGAACCCGCTGCTTGCACTGCTCACGCTCGCGCCGATGCCGCTGATCGTCTGGGTGGCGTTCCGTTATGGGCGCCGCAACCGCCCCGCCGCGCAGGAGGTGCAGCAGCGCCTGGCCGAGCTGACCGCGGACGTCGAGGAGAACGTCTCGGGCGTGCGCGTGGTCAAGGCGTTCGCACAGGAGGAGCGGCAGCTCGAGCGCTTCGAGCACAGCGTCGGGCGCGTCTACGACCAGTCGATGGTCTCGACGAAGCTCCAGGCCTTCTACCAGCCGCTGCTCGGCTTCATCCCGATGCTCGGCATGGCCGCGGTGCTGCTCGTCGGCGGCCGCCAGGCGGCGCACGGCGACATCTCGATCGGCGACTTCGTGGCCTTCTACGGCTACGTGACGATGCTCACCGGCCCAGTGCGCATGCTCGGCATGGCGCTGGGCATGGCGCAGCGCGCGGTGGCCTCGGGCGCGCGCGTGTTCCAGCTGCTCGACCGCCCGCCGCGCCTGACGGCACCGCCCGGCGCGCCGCCCTTGCCCGAGGGCCGTGGCGCGATCGAGATGCGCGACGTGACCGTCGCCTACCAGGGCTCGGGCCCGGTGTTGAAGGACGTGACGCTGTCGGTGGCGCCGGGCGAGACGATCGCGCTCGTCGGCCCGACCGGGTCGGGCAAGACCACGCTCGCGGCTCTCATCCCCCGGCTCTACGACCCGATCGAGGGCTCGGTGTCGATCGACGGTGCCGACGTGCGCTCGGTCGACCCGCAGTCGCTGCGCCACCAGGTGGCGCTCGTCTCCGACGACGCGTTCCTGTTCTCGGCGCCGCTGCGCGAGAACATCGCTTACGCGCGGCCCGAGGCCAGCGACGAGGACGTGCGCCGGGCCGCGTCGATGGCCGGCCTGGACGAGGTGGTCGAGGCACTTCCGGACGGCTACGAGACGCTGGTCGGCGAGCGTGGCCTGACGCTCTCGGGCGGGCAGCGCCAGCGGGTCGCGATCGCGCGCGCGCTGATCCAGGACCCGCGCATCCTCATCCTCGACGACGCCACATCGTCGCTTGACGCATCGACCGAGGCGCAGGTCAAGCAGGCGCTGCGCGAGGTCATGCGCGGCCGGACCACGGTCATCATCGGGCACCGGCTGTCCACGATCGCGCTGGCCGATCGCATCGCCGTGCTGGACGGCGGCAGGCTCGTGGCGCTTGGCACCCACGACGAGCTCGTCGAGCAGTCGGACCTCTATCGCGAGATCGCCGAGAAGGGCCTACCAGAGCGCGTGTTCCTCACGCGCGAGCTCGAGCGCGAGACGGCGGGCCTGTGAGCACCGCGGCCAGCACCGAGACGCGCGCCGCCGCTGCGGCGGCCCGTGATGGCGGCCGGCTGCGCAAGCTGCGCGCCCTCGCCGTGCTGCTGCGCCCCTACAAGGGCCGCTCGCTGGCGATGCTCGGGTCGATGCTGCTGTCGGTGGCCACGAGCCTCGCGCCGCCGCTGCTGGCCGGCCTGGCGGTGAACGACGTCAAGGACGGCGACGTGCACGGCCTCACGATCATCACGCTCGTCTTCCTCGTGGCCGCGATGTTCAACTGGGGCTCGTCCTACCTGGAGACGTTCCTCGTCAACTTCGTCGGGCAGCGCGTGCTCCAGGACCTGCGCATCCAGATCTTCGCCCACCTCCAGCGGCTCTCGATCGGCTTCTACTCGCGCAGCCGCGCCGGCGTGCTCATCTCGCGCCTGACGAACGACGTCGAGGCGCTCAACCAGCTCGTCACCGACGGCATCTACACGATCGTCTCCGCCGGCCTGACACTGGTCGGCACGGCGGTGATCCTGTTGCTGCTCGACACGCGCCTGGCGCTCGTCACGTTCGTCTGCTTCCCGATCCTCGCGGGGATGTCGCTGTGGTTCCGGATCAACTCGGCGTCGGCGTACCGCGCCACGCGGGAGAAGCTCGCCGCGGTCACGGCGTATCTCCAGGAAACGCTGTCGGGGGTCCGGATCGTCCGTGCATTCGGGCAGGAGGAGCGCCACAAGGCAAGGCTCGCCGAGCTGAACGCCGAGTACCGCGACGTGAACATGCGCACGGTCGTGCTGAACGCGGCGTACTTCCCGGCCGTCGAGCTGCTCTCGGCGCTCGCGACCGCCGCGATCCTGCTCTACGGCGGCTCGCGGGCGATCGACGGCGCCGTCTCGATCGGCGTCCTGGTCGCGTTCGTCGGCTACCTGAGCAACTTCTTCGACCCGATCCAGCAGCTCTCGCAGGTCTACACGACCTACCAGGCCGGAATGGCGGCGCTCGACAAGATCTTCGAGCTGCTCGACGAGCAGCCTGAGCTGGCCGACGCGCCGGACGCAGTCGACCTGCCGCCCGTGAGCGGCGAGATCACGTTCGACCACGTTTCGTTCCGCTACGGCATCGAGGAGGACGGCGGCTTCGCGTTGCGCGACGTCGACCTCGAGGTGCCGCCGGGCCAGACGGTCGCGCTGGTGGGCGCCACCGGCGCCGGCAAGTCCACATTTGTCAAGCTGGTTGCCAGGTTCTACGACCCAGTTGAGGGCGCGGTCCTGATCGACGGCCACGACCTGCGCTCGGTCACCCAGCGCTCGCTGCGCGCGCAGCTCGGGATCGTGCCGCAGGAAGGCTTCCTGTTCTCCGGGACGGTCGGCGAGAACATCGGCTTCGGCAAGCCGGACGCAACCGCCGAGGATGTGCGCGAGGCCGCCCGCGCGGTCGGCGCGCACGAGTTCATCTGCGCGCTGCCGAACGGCTATGACACCGCGGTCGGCGAGCGCGGCATCCAGCTCTCGGCCGGCCAGCGTCAGCTCGTGGCATTCGCGCGCGCGGCCTGCGCGGATCCGCGAATCCTGATCCTGGACGAGCCCACCTCGAACGTGGACGTGCACACCGAAGGACGGATCGAGCTGGGGCTGCGGCGGCTGCTGGCCGGTCGCACCGCGATCGTGATCGCGCACCGGTTGTCGACGATCCGCGGGTCCGGGCGCATCCTCGTGATGGACGGCGGCCAGATCGTGGAGTCGGGCACGCACGACGAGCTGATCGAGGCCGGTGGCGCGTACGCGCGCCTGTATCAGGACTGGGCCGACCAGGCCGCGTAGCTAGTAGCCGTCGCCCGTCGTGGCGGTGGGCGTGGTGTCGGTGTCGGTCGGCGTCGTGACGGTCTTGGTCTCGGTCTGTGTCTGGGTCTGCGTCTCGGTCTGCGTCTGCGTCGTCGTCTGAGTCGGGGTGGTGCTCGTGCTGGAGGTCGTCGTTGTCGTGGTCGGCTCCGCGCCCCGGGCCGGCGTAGAGCCGCCGACCGTGATCGTGCCGCTCATGCCCCTGGCCCGGTGGTCGCCGAGCGGGCAGTACCAGGTGTAGGTGCCCGGCTTGTCGAGGTCGGCCTCGAAGGTGGCCGACTTGCCGGGATCGACCTGGCCATCCAGGTCCACCTCACCGTTGGGACCGTCGACCGCGAGCGCATGCGGGATCTTGCCGTCGTTGACGACCTTGATCTTCACGAGGCCCTCGTCACCGCCGGTCGCGTTCGCCGGGTTGAGCTTGAACTCGGTCTCGTGAACCACGACGAGCTTCTCGGGCTTGGCCGCCGCCGGCGTGGTCTCGGGGATCGGCGAGGTCTGGGTCGCGGTGTTGTCGCCGCTGCCGCAACCGGCGAGAGCGCCGAGCACGACAAGTCCACAGAGGGCGCCTCGCATCGCGGGGATGGTAGGCCGCTTTTCCGCGCACGTAGTCACGATCGGTCAGACCGCTTGCGCCCTCCCCTGGCTATCCTCGGCCACGCCGTTGGGGAATGGTGTAATCGGCAGCACGCGACACTCTGGATGTCGAAGTTGGGGTTCGAGTCCCTGTTCCCCAGTCGAAGTCACGTCGTGAGCCTACGCCGCGAGCCAGACAGAAAGCCGCGTTTTGCAGAGCTTTTTCGTTACAACTCGGTGACAAACGTGAAGACTCGGCGCGGTGACGCCGTCCTCAGCGTCAACCCGAGCACGACCACCGACACCGCGAGGTTCACGACCATCGTCGAGACCTGGGTCGCGCCGATCAGCGTGGCTGCGGTCTGAAGGCTCACGCTGTGCAGGCCGATGGCAGCGGGCAGGCTCGCCGACAGCACGGCGATGCGCACAGGCGCGCTCGCCGGACCGTTAGAGCCGACTCCACCCTGGATCGCCATCACCACGAGCAGGCCGGCCAGCGTGACCGGAAGTCCGACCGCCGTCAGGAAGCAGGCGATCGCCGCGAGCCTGAAGCAGCGCGCGAGCACGACCCACGGCGCGACCCGGCGCGCGAGCATGCCGGGGTGGCGCAGCGCGGCCATGCCGGAGCGCACGTCGCGCAGGACGCGCGGCGCCCGCCGCGCCAGGAGCCACAGGATGCCGGCAGCAACTGCAGCCGCGGCGCCCACGAGCGGCAGCGGGATGGCGCCCGGCGACGGCGTGTCGAGCACGCCGCTGCCAACCGCCCACGCGAGCAGCAGCGCCGTGAACAGAGCCTCGATGGCCGCGGGCGGCGCCAGCGTGCCGAGCAATCTGCCGACCGGTGCCTGCGGCGCCCGGCGCTTGACCAGCGCGAGCTTGATGGCGTCGCCGCCGTGTACGGGGATGATCCCGTTGAAGCCTGCGCCCGCCAGATGCGCGAGCACCACATCGCGGTAGCGCAGTTCCGGCGCGACGGTCCCGAGTGACGCATGCCAGGCGCGCACGCGCACGACGCCGCCCAACAGGGTGAGCAGCACGCCGGCGACCAGCGGCATCGCGGTCATGGACCACATGTACCCGTAAAACCTGAGTGCCAGCTGAAGATGCGGCGGGCCAGCCCTAGAGCGAGGCGAGATCGGACGACTCGTCCGCCAGCGCGCCCTCGTCGGGCGCTGTCTTCTCGCGGATGAACCTGCGTGCGGCGTCGAGGTCGTCCGAGCGCCCGACCGTGAGCGCCGCTACGACCACGCCGTCGTCGCCGAGGTAGAAGGCCGTGAAGTCACCGTCGTCCATCGAGCCGCGCAGCACGACCCGGCCCGAGCCGGGGCCGACGTACTCGAGCCCCGACCAGTCGGCCAGGTCGGAGAAGAAGTACGGGATCTCCTCGTGGTCGACCCCGCGGCCGAGCAGGTTGAGCGCCGCTGTCTTGCCGTGGTTGAACGCCACGTCCCAGTGCTCGATCCGCAGCGCCTTGCCGTGCACCACGCTCTGGTACTCGGCGATGTCGCCGGCCGCGAAGATCCCGGCGCACGACGACTCGAGTCCCGAGGACACGGCAACGCCGCCGGCCACGCCGAGCTCGAGCCCGGCAGCCCGTGCGAGCGAGACGTCGGGCATGACGCCGGCGCCGATCACGACCATGTCGGCGTCCAGCTCGAGCCCCGCCTTGGTGACGACCTTCCCCACGCGTCCGTTGCTGCCCTCGAAGCGCTCGATCTCGTCGTTGCCGTGGATCGCGACGCCGTGGTCGCTCAGCACCCCGTGGAAGAAGCGCCCGACCTCCTTGCCGAACGGGCGCTCGAGCGTGATCTCCTCCTGCATGACGATCGCGCAGTTCTTGCCCATCGACGTCAGCGATGCCGCCAGCTCGGTGCCGATGAACGAGCCGCCGACCAGCACCACGTTCCCGGCCTGCTCGGCCTCGGCGCGGATCGCATCCGAGTTGCCGAACGTGCGCAGGTAGTGGATGCCCTCGAGCTCGGAGCCGTCGGCGCGGATCCGGCGCACGTTCGAGCCGGTCGCCAGAAGCGCCTTGCCGAACTGCACCTCCTCGCCCGACTGGAGCTTGGCGACGCGCGCGCCCGCGTCGAGCCCGGTCACGCTCGTGAGCGTCATCAGGTCGATGTCGTGCTCGCCCCACCACTCGCTGGGCCGGAACAGCACGTCGTCGCGCGACTCGCCACCCGTGAGGTACTTCTTCGACAGCGACGGGCGGTTGTAGGGCGCGTCCGGCTCGCGGCCCACGAGCAGGATCGAGCCATCGGCGCCCTCCTCGCGCAGCCAGCGCGCGCAGTTGCCCGCAGCCAGTCCGCCGCCGATCAGCAGGAAGTCGACCGAGCGCTGAGCCACCGTCAGGTCGCGGTGGCGGGCTCGTTGCGTGGAGCGCTCAGCCGCTGCGTGATCTTGTCCTCGAGCCCCGTGTCGAGGACGAGCAGCAGCTCGTCGCCGGCCTCGACGACCGAGTCCGCAAGCGGCACGAAGCCGGTCCCGTCGCGCAGGATCGCGATGACGAGCGAGCCGTCGGGCAGCCCGAGCGTCTGCACCTCCTGCCCATCTGCGAACGAGCCCTCCTGGATCTCGATCTCGATGATCTCGAGCCGCTCCTGCGGCAGGTCGAGCAGGTGCACGAGCCCGTACTTCGGGACCTCGTGCTCGATCAGTCGCAGGATCAGATCGGTGGCCGACACGGCGGGCTTCACGCCGAGCAGCTCGAAGTGCTGAAGGTTCCGCGGGTTGTTGCAGCGCGAGATGATCCGCTCGACGCCGTACTTCTCGCGCGCGACCTGACAGATCAGCATGTTGTCCTCGTCGTCGCCGGTGACGGCGATCAGCATCTCGCAGCGCTCCACGCCGGCGCGCTCCATCACCCACAGCTCGGAGCCGTCGCCGTACTGAGCCTGGTGCTCGAACTCCTCCTCGACCGCGGCGAAGCGGCGGGGGTCCGACTCGACCAGCGTCACCTCGTGCCCCTTGGCGCGCAGCTCGCGCCCCAGGTTGAGGCCGACCTTGCCGGCACCGATGATGATCACGTACATCAGGCGGCCTCCACGTCCGCGCCGACGGCGACCTGGAGCATCTCGATCGCCTTTTGCGTCGGACACACGGTCGAGAGCCCCTGGTCCTCGTACCACTGTGCCCGCATCGGATCGAGCACGCGCACGACGACCTTGTCGATCTCGAAGCGGCGCTTGGCGATCTGCGCGATCACGAGATTGGTGTTGTCCCCGTCGGTGGCGGCGACGAACGCGTCGGCGTTCTCGATCCCAGCCGCCATCAGCGCATCCATCTCGAGCGCCGTGCCGACGGTGAACAGGCCGCCCTGGTCCTCCCAGGTGCGGTCGAGCCCGCGCTCGAGCAGCGCTATGGCCTCGGGGTCCTCATCCAGCACGGAGATGTCGTGGCCCATCGCGATCATGTTGCGGGCAATCGCCGACCCGACCCGTCCACATCCAACGATCAGTACGAACACGGTGTCAATGTAATCAAGGAGCGACGCCCTCCCGCGTCCCCTCCTCACCCAGCGGCGGCGCCGTGAGGATCACGCGGCACGGGGCCTTCTCGATCACGTAGCGCGTGGTCTGCCCTACCGAGCGGTTCCGCGGCCCCCCCCGGCCACCGAGCTGTCGCCCGCCGCGCATCCGCGTCGGCTCCTCGGCCGCCAGGACGATCGCCTCAACGCCGCGCCGCCGGGCCTCCTCGACGATCGCCTGCCCGTAGGTCCGCGCCCGGACCGAGGCTGTCGCCACCTCCACCCCCTCGTACTCCTCGCCCACGTCCTTCGCGCGCTGGAGCGCCTTGCGCGCCTTGAGGATCTTCGCCTCCGGGACGCGCGCGTCGAGCGGCAGCGACATCGGGATCTCGACCACGTAGATCGCCTCGATGACCGCTCCGCCCTCGCCCTCGTCGGCCTCCTCGGCCGCCAGCCGGCCCGCCGTGCCCACGATGTCGTCGTCGATCTCGTCGCCGAAGATCGGCACGAGGATGGCTCCGTACTCGACCTCCGGTGCGTCGCGGAGCGCTTCGGCCGGGATCTGGTAGCGCTTCGCCAGCGGCTTGTTCTGGACCTTGCGGTAGACGACGTAGAAGACGATGCCCGCGAGCATCCAGAGGCCGCCGAGCACCCGCGCGCCCGAGTGCAGCACGACGACCGAGACCCATGCGGCCAGCGCCACGACGCCGCCCAGGAGTGCGGGCAGCGGCAGCGAGCCGCGGCCGACGTTGATGCTCAGCGGGATGCGAAAGGCCCGCGGCAGGTCGGGCTCGCGGAAGCGCAGCACCACGATCGACAGATGCGCGAGCGCGAACGCCAGCATCGCGCCGAACGCGAAGATGCCGGCCAGGAAGTCGATGTCGTTCGACAGCACCAGCCCGAAAGCCAGCACCGACGCGATCGCGATCGCGATGTAGGGCGTGGCGTGCTCGCGGTGGAGCTTGCCGAGGCCGGCCGGGATCTGACCGTTCGTCGCCAGCGAGTACGACAGCCGCGAGAGCCCGAGCATGCTCGTGTTGGCTGCCTGGAACAGCGCGAGCGACGCCACGATCGCAATCACCCAGCGGAATGTGGTGCGCAGCCAGTCCGGGTCGAACTGGTTCACGATCCCGAGCACCGGCGCCTGCACGTAGCGGTGACCGAGCGCCGTCGTGTTCCCCGAAACCGGCACCGACATCACGCCGAGCGCCGAGATGCCCACGAACACGACCAGCACCACCAGCGTGCCGACCATCACGAGCCGGCGCAGCTCGACCGTGGCCGCCTGCACGTCGCCCGCGAAGCCGGAAGCCGCCTCGATGCCGGTCAGCGCGACCGTTGCCACCACCAGGCCGAAGATCAGGTCCTTCCATTGCGGCGCGGAGCCGAGGTGGATCGTGTCGGTGGCCACGTGCACGTCCGAGAACAGCGTGAGGCCGACCGCGAGCACCGCGAACAGCGCGACCAGGTTGACGAGACCGACGGTGAGCACGAAGCGCAGCCGGTCGACCGGCAGCCCGCGCACGTTCAGCGCGGCGATCGCCATGATCGCCACCGCGGCGATCCCGTAGGTCGGACCGCGCTCGTGCGCGGCGGGCCAGACCACCGTCAGGTAGTGGGAGATCGAGAAGACCGAGATCGCGATGACGATCAGGTAGTCGAGGAGAATTGCCCAGCCCGCGATGAAGCTCCAGAGCTCGTTGAAGGCGTAGCGCGCGAGCGACGACGCGCCGCCACGCTCCTGGTGGAGGACGCCACCCTCGACGTAGGTCATCATCGTGAGCACGAAGAAGACGCCGGCGAACAGGAACGCCACCGGTGTCAAGCCGAGGGCGTGACCCGCGACGACGCCGAGCGAGAAGTAGATCGACGCGCCGACCGCCGTCAGCCCGATCGAGAACAGCGCGAGCGCCCCGAGGCCGCGCCCGCCCAGCGTCAGCGGAGCCGGCATGAGCTTCCGCAGCCCTACTGGCGTGCGCACTCGCGCACGCAGGTCGCCGAAGGCCGACATCACGCGCCGTGACGGCGCGCGTAGCTGAACCGGATCGCACCAAGGACCGTGAACATCACCCCGGCGATGACCCCGACCGCAAGCGGGCCGCCCCCGCGCGCCAGCGTGACTGCGACCATCGCAAGCCCCAGCACGAAGGTGACGACCCCGATCAGCTGGGTCGAGGCGCGGTAGGCGCGATCCACTGTCTCAATGCTACGCCGGGGAGGCGATCGCTTCAGCCGCGCGCTTGCCCGGCTCGGTGGTGATGATCACGCGGCAGGGCCGGTCCGCGAGCACCGTCTCGAACGTCCGCCCGAACGGCGATCCCGCCGCCCGCGGGCGCCGTGGCAGCGCCATGATCAGCGCGCGCGCCTTGATCTCGCGCGCCTCCTCGACGATGCGGCGGCCGCCCTGGCCCGGCCGCACCTTCTCGATGTGACCCGTCACCCTGCGCCCGCCGAGCACCCGCGCCGCCTCGATCGTCTGCTCGGCCTGGCGCTCCTGATCCGGCAGCGTGGCGTCGATCGGCAGGTGGTTGGGCACCGTCACCATCACCACCACGTGTACGCCGCGCCGCCGGCGCGCCGCCAGCTTGACGGCGGTGGCCACGGCGTCCGAGGAGTAGTCGGTGTCCTCGAAGGCGACCAGCACCGACTCGTACTCGACCTCGTGCTCGACCGCCGACTTCACGAGCTCGGCCTTCCTCGTCTCCGTGAGGTTGAGCCCGAGGCTGCGGCGGAACAGCACGTAGCTCCCCACGCCCACGATCAGCCAGGTCACGCCGACGGCCAGCGTCGTCAGGTTGAGCACCATCACTACGACCCACGCCATGCCGGTGCCGAGCCCTCCGAAGACGGCGAACAGCGGTAGCGATTTCCCGCCGCGCAGCTTGATCTGCCCAGGCCCGCGATACGGGCGCTCGGCGTCGGGCTGCTTGATCCGCAGCGTGATCACCGCCAGGTGCGCGATCGTGAACGACAGCATCGCCCCGAACGCGTAGAGCTGGCCCAGGAACGTGGCCTGCCCCGGCAGCATCGTCAGGCAGGCAATCGCGCCGAACAGCAGGATCGCGATGTAGGGCGTGCGGAACTTCGGGTGCAGTGTGCGCAGCCGGTCGGGAAGCTGGCGGTACTGCCCCATCGAGTACGTCAGGCGCGACACGCCGATCAACCCCGCGTTCGTCGCCAGGATCAGGATCGTCGCGGCCAGCACGCCGACGTAGATCTCCGCCGCGTGCTGGAGGCCTCCTAAGTCAATGTTCTTGACAACACCGAGAACCGGGTCGCCGGCGTAGCCGCCCTTGTCCTCCGACAAGCCCAGCAGCGTCTGACCGTTCTTCACCGGCATCGCAGACAGCGCGACGGCCGGGAGCAGTGCGTAGATCGCCATGACGGCGATCACCACGCCGCCGATCGAGCGCGGGATCGTCTTCCCGTAGTCCTTGGCCTCCTCGGCCATGTTCGAGATCGTCTCTATCCCCGTGTAGGCGACCATGCCGACCGGAATCGCGATGAAGAAGTCGCTCCAGCTCGGCGTCGTCCCGAGGTGGATGTTGTGGATCAGCGTGTGCGGCGAGAGCACGAGCACGCAGCCGAGCGCCACCAGCAGCAGCTGGGTGCAGAAGTCCACGACCGCCAGGAAGATGTTGATCCCGGCCGCCTCGCGGATGCCGACGATGTTCAGCAGCGCGAGCAGCCCGACCACCGCGATGCCGAACACGATGTCCCCGGGCCCGTGACGCAGCGCCGGCCAGAAGATCCCGAGGTAGTGCGGCACGAAGAACGCCGAGATCGAGACCGTGATGATGTAGTTGAGCATCTGGCCCCAGGCGGCGAAGAACGACCAGAACTCGTTGAAGGCGTGGCGCGCGAACGACGACGAGCCGCCGGCCTCCGGGTACATCGTCGTCGCCTCGGCATAGGTGGCCGCCGTGGCCATGAAGATCAGGCCGGAGATGATGAAGACGACGGGCGTGAGCCCGAGCGCAAAGCTCGCAACCAGCCCGAGCGCGTAGTAGATCGAGCTGCCGACGTTCCCGTAAGCCGTGGAGAAGAGGGCGCCGGTCCCGAGAACACGCTCGAGACCGCCGCCCTTAGGTCTCCACTCGGCCATCCGGGCCTGAGACTACGCCTAGACCAGGAACGGGATGATCAGGATCGCCACGATGTTCGCGACCTTGATCATCGGGTTGATCGCCGGGCCGGCTGTGTCCTTGTAGGGATCGCCGACCGTGTCGCCCGTGACCGCGGCTGCGTGGGCCTCTGAGCCCTTGCCGCCGAACTCGCCGTCCTCGATCAGCTTCTTCGCGTTGTCCCACGCGCCGCCGCCGGCGGTCATGGAGACAGCGGTGAAGAACCCGACCACGATCACGCCGATCAGAAGGCCGCCGAGCGCCTGGTAGCTCCAGATGCCGACGAGCAGCGGTACGAGGATCGGGATCAGCGCCGGGATGATCATCTCCTTCTGTGCAGCCTTGGTGACGATCTCCACGCAGCGGGCGTAGTCCGGCTTCTCGGTGCGATCCATGATCCCCGGGTGCTCACGGAACTGGCGCCGCACCTCTTCGATGATCGAGCCGGCAGCACGGCCGACCGATTCCATCGCGAGCGACGAGAACAGCGACACCATCATGCCGCCCAGGATGAGGCCGATCAGGACCTTCGGGTTGTTGATGCTGAAGGAGCCGAGAATCTTGTGGTCCTTCGTCGCCTCGTCACCGAGCTCGACGGTGAACGCCGCGAACAGCACCAGCGCAGCGAGCACGGCCGAGCCGATCGCGTAACCCTTGGTGACGGCCTTGGTGGTGTTGCCGACCGCGTCGAGCGGATCGGTGACGCCACGGACCTCTTCCGGCAGGTTCGCCATCTCGGCGATGCCGCCTGCGTTGTCGGTGATGGGCCCGAACGCGTCGAGCGCGACGATGAGGCCCGTCAGCGACAGCTGCGCCATCACTGCGACACCGATGCCGTAGACGCCGGCCAGCTCGTTGGCGCCGAAGATGCCGAGGCAGATCAGGATCGCCGGTGCGGCGGTCGCCTGGTAGCCCGAGGCGAGGCCCTGAATGATGTTGGTCGCGTGACCTGTGACCGACGCGCGCGCGGTCTTCTTGACCGGGTTGAAGCGCGTCGAGGTGTAGTAGTCGGTGATCACGAACAGCCCCGCCGTGATGGCGATGCCGATCAGCGTGCAGAGCCAGAAGTCGAACCCGCTCGGGTTGTGGCCGCCAAGCAGGCCGCCGGCCTTGATCTTGACGTCATCCATCATCCAGAGGCTGATCGGCAGGAACGCGAGCGCCGCCAGCACGCCGGACACGATCAGGCCGTTGTAGAGCGCGCGCTCCACGTTGGTGCCGCGCACCGCGTAGGTGCCGATGATCGAGCAGATCAGCGAGATGCCGCCGAGGACGAGCGGATAGACCGCGGCCTCCTCGGTGTTGCCGAACGTGAGGACGCCGAGCAGCATCACCGCGACCGAGGTCACGGCGTAGGTCTCGAACAGGTCGGCCGCCATGCCGGCGCAGTCGCCGACGTTGTCGCCCACGTTGTCGGCGATGACCGCCGGGTTGCGCGGGTCGTCCTCGGGGATGCCAGCTTCGACCTTGCCGACCAGGTCGGCGCCGACGTCGGCGGCCTTCGTGAAGATGCCGCCGCCAAGCCTGGCGAAGACCGAGATCAGTGACCCACCGAAGCCGAGGCCCACGAGGGCGTCGACCGCATCCTTGTCGGACACGTTGGCCAGGTGCAGGATCCCGTAGTAGCCGGCAACGCCCAGCAGGGCCAAGCCGGCCACGAGCAGGCCCGTCACGGCCCCGCCGCGGAACGCGACCTTGAGCGCCGGAGCCACGCCGCCTCGGGCGGCCTCCGCCACGCGGGCGTTCGAGCGCACCGAGACGTTCATCCCGATGAAGCCGGCGGCGCCCGAGAAGGTGCCGCCGATGATGAATCCGATCGCCGTCCGCACGTCGAGTGCGATCGCGATCAGGATCGCGATCACCACGGCGACGCCGGCGATGATCGTGTACTGGCGGTTGAGGTACGCCTTCGCGCCCTCCTGAACCGCCGCGGAGATGGAGCGCATCTCCTCGTTGCCCGGCGACAACGCCAGCAGCCAGCGGGAAGTGACGATGCCGTAGAGCACCGCGCATCCCGCGCATACCAGCGCGACGATTGGGCCGAAGTCGGTCAAGAAACTGGTCAAGTGAGAATGCCTCCTAGTGGACGGTTGCGCGCGTCAGTGCCATCGCACAAACGTCTTCTGGTTGCGGGCCGACTCGCGGTAGGACCCGGAAGAGAAGGTCGCGCAGTCTAGCCAGGTTCGCGGCGCAAACCCGGAAAACCTCCGGAACGCTCACCCGGCCGGCTGCATGACGGAGTAGGTCGATTGGCTGAGCGCGACCTCGGAGCGGAAGACCTCTTCGAGTGAGGCGCCGCCCTCGAGCGCGCGGCGCTGGCGCTGCGTGCCGTTCTCCGCGGGCAGCGTCAGATCGATCCCGAGCGCGTGCCGCGCGGGCGCCGTCCACTCCCAGAGCCGCTCGGGGAGCGAGGCCGCGGGGAACTCGGTGCCGCCATCGAGGTCGATCACCTGCCCCTCGAGCCCGTAGCGGATGGCGCGCCAGAAGTTCTCCTCGATCAGGCGCGGCGGGTGGGCCGTGAACGGCACCCCCTCGTCGTCGTCGAGTGCCGCCTGGGCGATCGCGGCGATCATCAGGCCGGCGAGCGCGAGCGACTCGTCGCCGCTCGTCTGGGCGTCGCAGATGCGCAGCTCGACGGTGCCGAACGAGTGGTGCGGGCGGATGCTCCACCAGATCTGGGTGGCCTCGACGATCGAGCCGGCGCGCTTGAGGAAGTCCACGTAGTCCGCATAGGCCTCGAAGCTGCCGTAGTGGTCCGGGATCCCGCAGCGCGGAAAGCTCTTGGTGAAGATCTGGCTGCGGGCCGAGTGCAGCCCGGTGTCGCGGCCGTCGAGGAACGGCGAGTTGGCCGAGATGGCCAGCAGCTCGGGCATGCGCGGGCGCAGCCGGTCGCACACCACCAGCGCGCGGTCGGCGCCCCGGATGCCCACGTGCACGTGGATGCCGAAGGTGTTGTTGCGCCACGCGACGTAGCGCAGGCCATCGGCCACGCGCCTGTAGTGCTCGGTCTCGATGATCTTCTGGTCCTGCCACGGGCTCCAGGGGTGGCTGCCGGTCGCGCCGAGCAGCAGCCCTACCTCGCTCGCGGTCCGGAACAGGCGATTACGGGCGTCCTGCTGGCGCGTGACGAGCTCTCCCCAGGTCTCGCAGCGGCCCGAGCGGATCTCGATCTCTGACTCGATCAGCTCGCCGGCCACGGCCTCCGCCAGCACCGGGTCGGCGTCGGTGGCCGCGCGCAATTCGGTGTAGCGCTGGGCCAGCGACAGCGACTGCGGATCGAGGAGCTGGAACTCCTCCTCCACCGCGAGCGTGAAGTCCGTCGAGGCCTCGAAGACCTCCCGGGTCCGGGCCATGTCGAGCACGACTACTGGAGGTAGAAGTAGAGGGCGTAGAGCAGGTCGACGGCTGGGCTCGAGGTGTGCACGGTCACGTGCGGCGGCGTCTGGATGAGCGCCTCGGAGTAGTTGAAGATGATCGTCACGCCCGCCGCCACGAGGTCGTCGGCGACGCTCTGAGCTGCGCTGCCCGGGACCGCCAGGACCCCGACGACGATCTCCTGATCGCCGACCGCCTGGCGCATCTCGGCGTACGGCTGCACGGCCAGCGGGCCGATCTCCTCGCCGATCTTGCGCTCGTCGGTGTCGAAGATCGCGACGATCTGGAAGCCGTGGTCGGCGAACACGTCCGAGCCGGCGATCGCGCGGCCGAGGTGGCCGGCGCCGAAGAGCGCGATGTTGTGCTGGCCGGCGGTCCGCAGGATCTTGCGGATCTGGGCGACCAGCGAGTCGACGTTGTAGCCCACGCCGCGCTTGCCGAACTTGCCGAAGCCCGACAGGTCGCGCCGGATCTGGGTCGAGTTGACGTGCGTGTAGTCGGCCAGCTCCTGCGACGAGATCGTCCCCTTGCCCATCTTGTGGGCCTGGGTGAGCACCTGGAGGTAGCGCGACAGGCGGGCGGCGACCCCGAACGAGAGGCGCTCGCCGCGCTCGGCCACGGCAACCGAGCCGTTGCCGCTGTGGTCCTCGTAGCTCACGGCGCCATGCTAGCGAGGGCTCGCTCCAGCTCTGTGGCCTCGATCACCAGCTCCAGCGCCTCGCGACCGTCGATCGCGACAACAGGGATGCGCTCCCGATACACCGCTTCCAGCGCGGGATCGCGGGTGATGTCGACCTCCTCGAGGTCGAACCCGCGGCGCTCCCGCACGGCCGCCACCACCGCCCGCGCCTCGTCGCAGAGATGACAGCCCGGCTTGCCGTAGAGCGTGACCTGCGTCATGCCACCCGGAACGGCTTCGAGCGCCGGATGACCACGGGACCGCCGGCCGTCCCGCGCGCCCGCAGCTCGAAGCGATAGCGCCCGGGCTCGAGCTGGGCGCGGATCTCGTCCGTGAGCGTGTAGGCGTACTCGCCCGGCAGCAGGTCGCGCGCCCCGCCTGGCGGCGTCAGCTCGCGCTCGCTCGGGCCCGAGAGCGTGAGGACGAGGTTGCCCACCGGCACAACGCTCGTGCCCTTGTCCTCGCGCTTGATGCTGCCGGCCGTGAAGCGGACGCCATCGGGCTTGCCCGCGCGCACGATCACCGCGGGCTTGCCGAGCGGCGGCGCCGGGACGCTCGGCTCGACGATCGCGTACGGGATCGCGATCGGGCCGAGGTCGAGGCGGCCGCTCCCCGGCTGGGCGCTGGCCTCTACCCGCACGCGCAGCGTCCCGCCGCGCAGCTTGACGGCGAGCCCTGCCGGGGCCGCCGGGGTGACGACCCGCGCCGAGCGCCCTATCCCGGTCAGCTGGATGACCGCAGTGTGCCCCGGCCGCAGCACCAGCTGCGCGGGCTGCGCCACGAGCGGCGTCGCACGAGCCGCCTGGAGGAGCGGGTCGCCGCCGCCGGCCGCGAACGGCTCGCCGCGCGGCGCCGCGGTGCCGATCAGCGCCGCCGCCGCCTCCCCCGGCGTCAGCTTCGGGCGCTCGGCCCGCAGCGCCGCCGCAACGCCTGCGACCCGCGCGGCGGCGAGCGCGCTCCCCCACGCGCTGCCGGCGGCGGTTGCCGCGCCGCCGCTGATTGCCAGGTCGGGCTTCGGCAACAGCCCGTAGGTGGGGCCGGTGGAGCTCCCGGTCGCGGGATCGCCCGAGGCGTCGAGCGCCCCGACCGTCAGCGCGCCGCGCGCCGCGCCGGGCCCGCCGATCGAGCCGAACGGGCCGCTCGGGTCACCGCCGTCGCCCGCAGCCGCCACCACGAGCGTGCCGAGCCCCGCGGCGCCGTCGACCGCCTCCTCGGCGGCGGCGTTCTCGAACCCGGAGTACGGCGCGCTCAGGCCTGTCACGGCAACCGAAACCGCATCGGACACGTCGCCGTTGCCATCCGGGTCGACCACGCGCTCCAGACCGGCAAGCAGCTGGTCGGTGGTTGCGAAGACCTCGAAGTGCCCGTTCTCGAGCGCCTGCGACCCGGCCACGCGGACCCGCTCGATCGTGGCCCCGGGCAGCTCGCCAGCCACGACGGCGGCCACCCGCGCGCCGGCGGCCTCGCCCGCGGACCGGCGCCCGCTCCCCACCGAGCCCACCTCGTCGACGTCGGCAGCGCGGCGCGTGAACGCGTCGAGCACCGCCACCCGGCCGAGGCGCTTCGCGACCGTGGGCAGCGGCCGCACCGCGGGCGCGTCGTGGCCCGGCACCTGCGCGGGATAGAAGCGGCTGACCGGCTCCACGCGCAGGCCCAAGGTCTGGACGGCCGGCAGGTCCTTCGTGGCGACGGTGGCCGCGAAGCCGCTCCACACGCGCGCGAACAGGATCGGGTTGCCGAAGGCGACGCCCTTCGCATGCAGCGCGCTGATCAAGGCGCGCTCCTCCTTGTGCAGGCTGCGCACGTAGGCGCGCTGGCGCACGGGGGACTGGGGCGTCTTCGCGTCCAGCTCCGCAAGCGACGGGCGGCCGAGCGCGACGAGTACGCGCACGCTGGTGCCCGCCACCACCTGCGGGCTGCGCAGCTCGAGCGGGAACGGGCCGCCCACGTCGGCGCGCTCGGCGCGCCGCTGCGCGGGCGTGGCCGCCGGCATACGCGCGGGCCGCTCCGCAGCCGCGGCGACCAGCAGCGCCAGCTCGCCGAGCGCGACCGCGATCAGCGGGAGCGCCCGTCTAGACAAGCCGGGCGGCCGCGTCGAGGGCCAGGTACTCGGGATACGGCAGCGGATCGAGGAAGCGGGCCGCCCCGGCGATCATCGCCGCGTTGTCAGTGCAGAGCTCGAACGGCGGGATCCAGAGCGCGACGCCGAGCTCCTGGCACACGGCGGCGATCCGCTCGCGCAGTGGCCCGTTGGCCGCCACGCCGCCGCCGAGCGCCAAGCGCTGTACGTCGCGGCGCTCGATCGCCTGGCGCACGCGCGTGGACAGCACGTCCACGATCGCCTCCTGGTAGGAGGCGGCGAGATCGGCCAGGCGCGCCCGGGCCTCCGTTTCCCCCAAGTCGCGCACCTTGTAGAGCAGCGACGTCTTCAGCCCGCTGAAGCTGAAATCGAGCTCGCCCGGGAACGAGCGCGGGAACGAGAACGCCTGCGGGTCGCCGCCCTCGGCCGCGCGCTGGATCAGCGGGCCGCCCGGGTAGCCCAGGCCGAGGATGCGAGCCCCCTTGTCGAAGGCCTCGCCCGCGGCGTCGTCGAGCGTGGAGCCGAGGCGCGTGTAGCTGCGCGGCTCGTCCACCTGCGCCAGAAACGTGTGGCCGCCGCTTGCGACCAGCACCGCGAACGGCGGCTCGATCGGCTCGTCGCCGAGCGTCGAGGCGAGCACATGCCCGAGCAGGTGGTCGACCGGGGTCAGCGCCAGGCCGCGCGCCGCGGCCAGGCCCTTCGCCGCCGACAGCCCCACGAGCAGGGCGCCGATAAGCCCCGGGCCATTCGTCACGGCGACACTGCCGACGTCGTCCAGGCTGGTCCCGGCCGTCTCGAGCGCATCCTCGACGACGGCGTCGACCAGCTCCAGATGGCGGCGCGAGGCGATCTCCGGCACCACGCCGCCGTACTCGGCGTGCAGCAGGCCCTGCGAGGCGACGATGTTCGAGAGCACCGCGCCGTCGGCGCTGACGAGCGCAGCGCAGGTGTCGTCGCAGCTCGTCTCGATGCCGAGGATCACGTGGCAGGGATAGCCGACGACGCGCCGGCCGTGCGCCACATGATCAGCGCGTCTTCCTTGTTGTCGTGGTAGTAGCCCTTGCGCAGGCCCGCGCGCTTGAAGCCGAAGCTCTCGTAGAGCACGATCGCGGGGCCGTTCGAGGGCCGGACCTCGAGCGTGTACTGCTCGCCGGGCTTGTCCGCCTCGCCGAACAGGCGCGCGAGCAGCGCCGCTGCGATCCCCTCACGTCGGCGATCGGGGTTCACGGCCACGTTCATCAGGTGCCAGACCGTGTCGTAGCGCGAGCAGACGCAGTACCCGACTAGCTCATCGCCGTCGAGCGCCGCCAGGCAGATGCCGGACGCCTTCGACAGCTCGAGCACGAACATCGCCAGCGACCACGGCGTGGGGAACGAGCGACGCTCGATCGCGATCACATGCGGAAGATCGGCGTAGATCAGCCGGCGGATCGTGAAGGGGGCTTCGCGTCTGGCGCTCTCAGGTAGCACGGGACAACAGACTCGGGAGGGGCGGGTTGGACGGTCTCAGCGAGCCTGGCGATGTAAAGGCCCCTGACGACATGCATCCTGGAATCGCCTGGAGCGACTTGGATTCCAGCGCGCTCCAGGGCTTCACGGAATCGTATCGAGCCATCGCCCGCCGCCAGAGCGCCGGCGGGGGCGCGTGCGATCGCGTCGTCGATCGAGCCGACCGACGGCCCCGGTCCGTAGACCTCGAGCCTGCGCGCGTCGATCAGCGGCAGCGGCTCCTCGGCCTCGATCCCCGCGCCCAGCGCGTCGATCGAGAGCACCGGCCGCAGCGGCACCGCGGCCGACTTGGCGATGCCATGGGCGGTCGCGATCCCGATCCGCAGGCCCGTGAAGCCGCCGGGGCCGATGCCCACCGCGAGCGCGCCCAGGTCGCCGAAGGCCAGCCCCGCATCCGCCATCACCCGCGCGACGGCCGGCATCAGCTCGCTCGCGTGGGCCGGCGGCTCGAACAGCCGCTCGACCGGCGGCTCGGACTCGAACACGGCGCCGTCCTCGCGCACCAGGCAGACGGCCGTGGCGGCCGTGGAGGTGTCGAAGCCGAGGATGTTCACGTGACCGTGATGCGCCGCTCGTCCTCGCCGGCGTGCTCGATCGTCACACGCGCACGCACGCGCTCCAGGCTCGGCTCGGCCAGGGCGGGCCACTCCATGAACGCGATCCGCTCGGGCGTGAGGTAGTCGTCGAGGATCTCCGGCTCGGCGCTCTCCAGCCGGTAGAGGTCCAGGTGCGCGACGTCGGGCGAGCCGGCGTAGAGCTGCCCGATCGTGAACGTGGGGCTCGTGACCGCTGCGGTCACGCCCAGCGCCCGGCAGGCCCCGCGCACGAAGGTCGTCTTGCCGGCGCCGAGCTCGCCGCTGACCAGCACGACGTCGCCTGGCCGCAGCTCCGCCGCCAGCCGGGCTCCCGCCGCCTCGGTCTGCTCGGGCGAGCTACTGGAACAGGCCCAGCTGATCGGCCTCACCAGCCTCCGCGCGCTGCTCCCGGTGCCCGGCGATCAGCCCGGGCAGCTTCGCGAAGTCCCCGCGCAGCAGCTGCTTGACCGCGTCGGTGCGCAGTGCGGCCGCCGGGTGGAAGATCGGGAACAGGAGCAGCATGCGGCCGGCAACCTCGCGCTGCTGCGGGCGTCCGTGCACCTTCGTGATGCCGGTCTGGTCGCCGGTCAGGAGCTTGGTGGCGAAGTTGCCGAGCGTGCAGATGATCTTGGGCTCGATCAGCTCGATCTTCTTGTAGAGGTAGGGCTTGCAGGCCTCGATCTCCTCGGGGCTCGGATCGCGGTTGCCGGGCGGGCGGCAGCAGATCACGTTCGTGATGAACACCTCCTGGCGGGCGATGCCGATCTCCTCGAGCAGCTGGTTCAGGAGCTGACCCGCACGCCCCACGAACGGCAGGCCCTGCTGGTCCTCGCTGGCGCCTGGCGCCTCGCCCACGAACATCAGGTCGGCGTTCGCATTGCCGGCGCCGAAGACGAGCTTGGTGCGGGTGTCCAAGAGCGGACATGCGTGCGAATCGCACATTTCGCGATACACAGCCACGAGCTCTTCACGCCGTTCGTTCGGAGGCTTGGAAGCCACGGCCGCAGGGTAACCTTTGACCGGAGGCCGCTACCCCTGCTGCGGGAGTGGACCATCTGTATGACCCGTCTTGCCGATCCCATCCCCCGCCGACTGGCAATCGTCGGCCCTGGCCGCGTAGGCACCGCCCTCGCGCGCGCCTTCGGCGCCGCCGGTATCGAGGTCGAAGGCCCGCTCGGCCGCGGCGAGGCTCCTCAGTCAGAGGTCGTGCTGCTCTGCGTTCCCGACACGGAGATCACGGCCGCCGCCGCCGCTCTGGACGGTCACGTGGTTGGCCACACCAGTGGCGCAACGCCGCTCGACGACGTCGCCTTCGGCCTGCACCCGCTCCAGACCGTGGCCGGTGCGGACACCAGCTTCGAAGGTTGCGGCTGCGCGATCGCGGGCTCCACTCCCGAGGCGCTCGAGCTCGCACGCGGGCTCGCCCTCGCGGTCGGCATGGAGCCATTCGAGATCGACGACTCGGCGCGTGCCGCCTACCACGCCGCGGCCTCGATCGCCTCGAACTTCGTGGTCACCCTCGAGTGGATGGCCGAGCGCGTGGCGGCCACCGCCGGCATCGCGCCCGGCGACGCCCGCCGGATGCTGGCGCCGCTCGTTCGCCGCACGGTCGACAACTGGGCCGAGCTCGGCCCCCAGGCCGCGCTCACCGGCCCGGTCGCGCGCGGCGACGAGGTCACGGTGGCTCGCCAGCGCAAGGCGATCGCCGACGCCGCACCCGACCTGCTGCCGCTGTTCGACGCGCTCGTGGAGCAGACGAAGGCGGTGGCGGCGTGAAGGTGGTCCGCACGATCGCCGAGCTGCGCGCGCTGCTGGCGAATGCGCGGCGGCCGATCGGCCTCGTCCCGACGATGGGCTTCTTCCACGACGGGCACCTGTCGCTCATGCGCGCCGCGCGCGAGGCGAACGCGACCGTGGTGGTCTCGCTGTTCGTGAACCCGGCGCAGTTCGGGCCGAACGAGGACCTCGCCGCCTATCCGCGCGACGAGGCGAGCGACCTCGAGCTGGCGGCCGGCCAGGGCGTGGACGTGGTGTTCGCGCCCGCCGTCGACGAGATCTACCCCGCAGGCTTCGACACCAAGGTCAGCGTCGGCGGCCTGACCGAGCCGATGGACGGCGCCGCGCGGCCGGGCCACTTGGACGGCGTGACCACCGTCGTGACGAAGCTGTTCAACATCGCCGGCCCTGATGTGGCCTACTTCGGCCAGAAGGACGCCCAGCAGGCGCTGGTCGTCCAGAAGCTCGTGCGTGACCTGGACATGCCGGTGCGGATCGAGGTCTGCCCCACCATCCGCGAAGAGGACGGCCTGGCGATGAGCTCGCGCAACGCCTACCTGGACGAGGAGCAGCGCAGCCGCGCAGCCGCGATCGCCCGCGCGCTGCGTGCCGCCGAGCAGACCGTCGCGCAGGGAGCGCTCGACGCGGACGACGTGCTGGCCGCGGCGCGTGGCGAGCTCGACCGCGCGGGCATCGCGCCCGAGTACGTCGAGCTGCGGAGGGCAACTGACTTGACACCAGCCGAGCGGGTCAACGGATCGACCCTGCTCGCAATCGCCGCCCGCGTAGGACGGGCGCGCCTGATCGACAACACCATGCTGAAAGGCGGGGCCGAATGAGACGCACGATGTTGAAGTCGAAGATCCACCGGGCCACGATCACCGGCTCGGACCTGAACTACGTGGGGTCGATCACGGTCGACCAGGATCTGCTCGACGCCGCGGACATCCGCGAGCACGAGCAGGTGCACGTGGTCGACATCGACAACGGCGCGCGCTTCGAGACCTACACGATCTCGGGCGAGCGCGGGTCGGGCGAGATCTGCGTGAACGGCGCCGCCGCCCGGCTGGTCCACTCGGGCGACAAGGTAATCGTGATCTCGTACGCCGAATACGCCGAGGAGGAGCTCGACTCCTACGTTCCGCGGGTGGTGCACGTGAACGGGGAGAACGAGATCGTCATCACAGACGCAACCGTGAGGGAGCTGTTGGCATGAGCGCACGTCAGCGAATCACTTCACCGGCGCCGCCCGCAAAGCGCGCGACCGTGACCCTGTCGACCCTGAGCGAGAAGAAGGCGCTCGGCGAGCCCATCGTGATGGTGACCGCCTACGACTACCCGAGCGCCTCGGTGGCCGAGGAGGCCGGTGTGGACCTGGTGCTGGTCGGCGACTCCGGCGCGATGACCGTGCTGGGCTACCCGAGCACGGTGCCGGTCACGACCGAGGAGATGCTGATGCTGGCCGCGGCCGCGCGGCGCGGCCTGCGCACGCCGATGCTGATCGGCGACCTGCCGTTCGGCTCCTACGAGAGCTCGGACGTGGAGGCGATCAAGACCGCCCAGCGGTTCGTGAAGGAGGCCGGCTGCGACGCCGTCAAGCTCGAGCGCGGCGGCTCGTCCGTGGACCGCGCCCGCGCGATCGTGGAGTCCGGCATCCCGGTGATGGGCCACGTTGGCCTGACCCCGCAGACGGCCACGGCACTAGGCGGCTACCGCTCGCAGGGCCGCACGGCCGAGAAGGCGATGCACGTGGTGGACGACGCGCTCGCACTTCAGGAGGCCGGCTGCTTCGCGATCGTGTTCGAGGCGGTACCGGCGGAGCTGACAGCGGCGGTCATGCCGCACATCCAGATCCCGGTCATCGGGATCGGCGCGGGGCCCGCGACCGACGGCCAGGTGCTGGTCTTCCACGACCTGCTCGGCATCTACGACGGCCACGCCGCGCGCTTCGTGAAGCGCTACGCCGACATCCGCCAGCAGATGATCGACGGGGTCACCCGCTATGCCGAGGACGTGCGCACGCGCAAGTACCCCGAGCCCGACCACACGTACACGATGGCCCCGGACGAGGCGGCGCGGCTGCGCGCGGAGCTCAGCTCGGCGCAGGCACTGGAGCGGAACCAGAGCTAGCGACGCGCCAGACCTTGTTCAGCTCGGCCTGCTCGTAGGCGTAGAAGACGGGCGTGATCAGGATCGCCATGACGAGCCCGAGCCAGCCGTTGGCCTGAGGCTCGACGCCCATGAGCCGCTGCGCGGCCGTGATCCGCTGGAACGTGTGGATCGTCGACAGGACTGCGGGCACGATGATGATCGCCCCGAGCGTGACCGCCAGGAGCGACTTGCCGGGGCTGTCGCCCAGCTCCTCGGTGCCCTTGGCACGACCCAGGTCGGCCAGTTCCCGGTTGATCTTGTAGTACCAGACCCAGGCGTAGATCAGGAACGTGACGTACGGGAGCAGCGCCGGCGCCCACGGGGAGCGAATCTTTGCGGCTGCGGTGCTCCCCGCGATCTGGATCTCTTCGGCCATCCGCGGACCCTAACCGCGGGCGGGGACGAAGTCGATCTCCTTGATGACTTTTGCCGGCGAGCCCGCGGCGATGTGCCGCGCGGGAATGTCCCTTGTGACGACCGAGTTGGCACCGATCACGCAGCGCTCGCCGATCGTGACGCCGCTCGTCACGACGCAGTTCGCGCCGAACCAGCAGTTGTCGCCGATCCGCGTCGGGCCCTTCGTGGTGAAGCCCTGCCAGGTGACCGGCTTGTCGGGATCGTCGAAGCGGTGTGCCCCGTCCGAGACGAAGCAGCCGTTGGCGAACATGCAGTGGTCGCCGATCTCGACCAGCTCGTACGCCGCCACCATCACGCCCATGTTCAGGAAGCAGCCGGTGCCGATGCGGATCGTGCCGCCGTCGCCGGTGGTGATCCACACGTTGGGCTCGAACAGCGTGCCCTCCCCCACGTCCAGCCGGCCTTGAATGACTCGAGCACGTTGCCCTGCACGGGCCAGCGCGCGAATGCATCACGACGGGCGAACTCGCGGTGTATGGCGAGCCGGTTCCACGGCAGCGAGTTGCGCTCGTACCAGCGCCACTTCTGTAGCCAGAGCTTGTTCAGGCGCCGGAGGCTAGGCCCTCCGCCTAGGCCGCGACGGCTTCTTCGCTCGCGAGCAGCGGCGCGAGGAAGTGGCCCGTGTAGGAGGTCTTCGACCTCGCCACCTTCTCGGGCGTGCCCGTCGCCACGACCTTGCCGCCATCCTCGCCGCCCTCGGGGCCCAGGTCGATCAGGTGGTCGGCGGTCTTGATGACGTCGAGGTTGTGCTCGATCACGCAGACGGTGTTACCCGCGTCAACCAGCCGCTGGAGCATCTTGAGCAGCCGCTGAACGTCGGCGAAGTGCAGGCCTGTCGTGGGCTCGTCGAGGATGTAGAGCGTGCGACCGGTCGCGACCTTCGACAGCTCGGTCGCCAGCTTGACGCGCTGGGCCTCGCCGCCCGACAGCGTGGTGGCCGGCTGGCCAAGGCGGATGTAGTCGAGCCCGACGTCGTGCAGCGCCTGGAGCTTGCGCTTGATCTTCGGGACGTGGCGGAAGAACTCGAGCGCCTCCTCGACCGGCATGCCCAGCACGTCCGCGATCGTCTTGCCCTTGAAGCGCACCTCGAGCGTCTCGCGGTTGTAGCGGCGCCCGTCGCACTGCTCGCAGGGGACGTAGACGTCGGGCAGGAAGTGCATCTTGATCTTGATCTGGCCGTCGCCGCGGCAGACCTCGCAGCGGCCGCCCTTGACGTTGAAGCTGAAGCGCCCCGGCTTGTAGCCGCGCGCCCGCGCCTCCTGCGTGCGGCTGAAGAGATCGCGGATCTGATCGAAGACGCCCGTGTAGGTGGCCGGATTCGAGCGCGGCGTGCGCCCGATCGGCGACTGGTCGATGTTGACGATCTTGTCGACCTGCTCGAGGCCCTTCACGCGACGATGCGCGCCCGGCCGCAGCTTTGCGCGGTGCAGCTTGTTGGCGACCGCCCGGTAGAGGATCTCGTTGACGAGCGTGGACTTGCCCGACCCGGACACGCCGGTGACGCAGCAGAAGACGCCAAGCGGGATGTCGACGTTGACCTTCTTCAGGTTGTTCTGCGACGCGCCCTCGATCGTGATCTTGCCGCTGGCCTTGCGTCGCTTCGCCGGGATCTTGATCACGCGAGTGCCGGCGAGGAACTGCCCGGTGGCCGACTCCTCGACCTCCATGATCTCCTCGGGCGTGCCCTGCGCGACCACCCAGCCGCCGTGCTCGCCGGCACCCGGCCCGATGTCGACGATGTGGTCGGCGGCGCGCATCGTGCCCTCGTCGTGTTCGACGACGATGACCGTGTTGCCGATGTCGCGCAGCCGCTCGAGCGTCTCGATCAGCCGCTCGTTGTCGCGCTGGTGAAGGCCGATCGACGGCTCGTCGAGGATGTAGAGCACGCCTACCAGCGACGAGCCGATCTGCGTGGCCAGCCGGATGCGCTGTGCCTCGCCGCCCGACAGCGTCGCCGCGGCGCGGTCCAGCGACAGGTAGCCGATCCCGACGTTGTCCAGGAAGCGCAGCCGCTCGTTGATCTCGCGCAGCACCAGCCGCGCGATCTGGCGCTCGGTGTCGGTCAGCTCGAGCGCCTCGAACCACGCGATCGCGCGCTTGACCGACATCCGCGTGACCTCGTGGATGCCCAGATCGCCGATGCGCACCGCCAGCGACTCCGGGCGCAGTCGCGCCCCGCCGCAGTCCGGGCACGGCACCGTGGCCATGTACTCCTCGATCTTCTCGCGCACGTACTCCGAGTCGGTCTCGTTGAAGCGGCGCTCGAGGTTGGTGATGATCCCCTCGAAGGTGGCCATGTAGGAGCGCCGGCGGCCAAAGCGGTTCTTGTACGAGATGTAGAGCCGGTCGCCCTCGGTCCCGTACAGGAAGCAGTCGCGCACCTCGTCGGCGAGCTCCTCCCACGGCGTGTCCATGTCGATCTCGTAGCGATCGGCGATCGCCTGGGTCATCTGCTCGTAGTAGTCGGCCGAGCTGGTCGACCACGGCAGGATCGCGCCCTCGGCCAGCGTCAGGGACGGGTCCGGCACCACCAGGTCGGGGTCGATCTCCATCTGCGACCCGAGCCCGGTGCAGCGGGGACAGGCCCCGTGCGGCGAGTTGAACGAGAACATCCGCGGCTCGAGCTCCGGCATCGAGGTGCCGCAGTTGAGGCATGCGAAGCGCTCCGAGTAGGTGGTGACCTCGCCGGAGTCGGCGTCCTGGATGTCGATGATGCCCTCGGCGAGGGTGACCGCGGTCTTGATCGAGTCCGCGAGCCGCTTGCGCAGGTCCGTGCGCATGACCAGGCGGTCGACCACGACCGAGATGTCGTGCTTGTACTTCTTGTCGAGCGCGATCTCGTCCTCGAGCCGGACCAGCTCACCGTCGACCTGGACGCGCGTGAAGCCCTCCGAGCGCAGATGCTCGAACAGGTCCTTGTACTCGCCCTTGCGGCTGCGGACGACCGGGGCCAGCACCATGAACTTGGTGCCCTCCGGCAGCATCATCACCTGGTCGACGATCTGCTCGGCCGACTGTGCCGCGATCGGCGCGCCGCAGTTGTAACAGTGCGGGTGGCCGATGCGCGCCCACAGCAGCCGGAGGTAGTCGTAGATCTCCGTGACCGTGCCGACCGTCGAGCGCGGGTTGCGCGAGGTCGTCTTCTGGTCGATCGAGATCGCCGGCGACAGGCCGTCGATCGAGTCGACGTCCGGCTTGTCCATCTGACCGAGAAACTGGCGCGCGTAGGCCGACAGCGACTCGACATAGCGGCGCTGGCCCTCCGCGTAGATGGTGTCGAACGCGAGGCTCGACTTGCCGGACCCCGAGAGCCCGGTTATGACCACCAGCGCGTTGCGCGGGAGCCTTAGGTGGAGGTCCTTGAGGTTGTGCTCGCGAGCCCCCGAGATGACGATCTGATCACCTGACTGGGGCACATATCCAAGGCTAGCTTCCGGCCCTGCGGTACACGTCGTCGAGCAGGGCGTCGTGGTCGCCATCGCCGAAGTTCTCGCGCAGATAGCGGGCAGTTTCCTCCCGTGGTGTGCCGCCGAGCGCCATGTTGAGGGCGATCAGCCGCGCCCCCTCGGGGACGGCGCCGGCCTTCGCAACGGGCGTTGCGGGCTCGGCTTCCTGGGGTTCCGGGGGTTCCTGGGGTTCTGGAGCAGGGGGCTCGGGCTCCGGGGCCGGTTCAGGCTCGGGCTCCGCGGCGGCCGGTTCAGGCCCGGCCTCCGCGGCGGGCGCTGCGGGCTCGAACTTCGTGAGCGTGCGCAGCTGGCCGACGAGCTCGTCGATCTCGCCGCGCATGCGCTCCGCGCTGCTCATGATCCGCTCGACGGCTCCCTGGGCGTCCTTGATCCGGGTCGCCGCCTCGCGCTCGGCCTGGGCGCGCAGGGCGTCGGCATCCGCCCTCGCCTTCTGCTCAATCTCCCGCGCGGCGGCCTCGGCGGCCTGCACGATTTGCTGCACGCGCTGGGCAGCCACGGCCGCCGACGACTGTTCCTTGCTCATCGGCGCGGCACACTACCCGGCGGGCGTAAGCGCTTTCTCAGGCGGCGCCGAGCATCTTGAGCTCGCGCTTGAGCGACTTGATCTCGTCGCGCAGCTTGGCGGCGTACTCGAAGCGCAGCTCCTCGGCCGCCAGCAGCATCTCCTCCTCGAGCTCCACGATCGTCTTGTGGAGCTCGCCGGCGGTCATGCCCTCCTCGCGCTTGCGGCGGTGGCGGCTCTTGCCGGCCCCGGCACCTTCGAGTCGAGCGAGAGGAAGTCGGACATGTCGGAGATGCCCTTGACGATGTTCTCGGGCGTGATGCCGTGCGCTTCGTTGTAGGCGACCTGGATCTCGCGGCGGCGGTCGGTCTCGCGGATGGCGTTGCGCATGGCCGTCGACTCCTTGTCGGCGTACATGAGCACCTTGCCCTTGATGTTGCGGGCCGCGCGCCCGATCGTCTGGATCAGCGACGTCTCGCCGCGGAGGAAGCCCTCCTTGTCGGCGTCGATGATCGCGACGAGCGAGACCTCGGGCAGGTCGAGGCCCTCGCGCAGCAGGTTGACGCCGACCAGCACGTCGAACTCGCCCAGGCGCAGGTCGCGGATGATCTGGATCCGCTCGAGCGTGTCGATCTCCGAGTGCAGGTAGCGCACGCGGAAGCCGTACTCGAGCAGGTAGTCGGTCAGGTCCTCGGACATCTTCTTCGTCAGCGTCGTCACGAGCGTGCGCTCGCCGTCCTCGGTGCGCACCCTGATCTCGTTCATCAGGTCGTCGATCTGGTTGCGCGTCTCGCGCACCTCGACCTCGGGGTCGACCACGCCCGTCGGGCGCACGATCTGCTCGACCACGCGCGACGAGTGCGACATCTCGAAGTCGCTCGGCGTGGCCGACACGAACACGATCTGCCCCGTGTTCGCCAGGAACTCGTCGAAGGTCTGCGGCCGGTTGTCCATCGCGCTCGGCAGGCGGAAGCCGTAGTCCACGAGCGTCGACTTGCGCGAGCGGTCGCCCTCGAACATGCCGCCGATCTGGGGCACCGTCTGGTGCGACTCGTCGATGAAGACGACGAAGTCGTCGGGGAAGAAGTCGAGCAGGCAGTACGGCCGTGAGCCCGGCGGGCGGCCGTCGAGGATGCGCGAGTAGTTCTCGATGCCGTTGCAGAAGCCGAGCTCGCGCAGCATCTCCATGTCGAACTCGGTGCGCTGGCGCAGCCGGTGCGACTCGAGCAGCTTGCCCTCGTTCTCGAGCTCCTTGCAGCGGGCCTCGAGCTCGTCGCGGATCTCCCCAAGCGCGCGCTGGATCGTGGCGCGATCGGTGGCGTAGTGCGTGGCCGGCCAGATGCCGATGTGCTCGAGCTCCGCGTAGACCTCGCCGGTGAGCGGGTCGAAGTGCTGGACCGACTCGATCTCGTCGCCGAAGAAGACAGTCCGGAACGCGGTCTCCGCGTAGCTCGGAAAGACCTCGAGCGACTCGCCGCGCACCCGGAAGGTGCCGCGGGCCAGGGCCTGATCGTTGCGGCTGTACTGCATGTCGACGAGCTTGCGCAGGATCTCGTCGCGGTCGGCGAAGTCGCCGCGGCGCAGCGTGAGCGAGTGGTCGCGGTACTGGGCCGGCGAGCCCAGGCCGTAGATGCAGGACACGGACGCGACCACGATCACGTCGCGGCGCGCGAACAGCGCCGACGTGGCCGCATGGCGCAGGCGGTCGATCTCGTCGTTGATCGAGCTGTCCTTCTCGATGTAGAGGTCCTGCGCCGGGACGTACGCCTCGGGCTGGTAGTAGTCGTAGTACGAGACGAAGTACTCGACCGAGTTGTCCGGGAAGAACTCGCGGAACTCGTTGCAGAGCTGGGCGGCGAGCGTCTTGTTGTGCGCGATGACGAGCGCCGGCCGCTGGACCTGCTCGATGGTGAACGCCATCGTCGCCGTCTTGCCGGAGCCGGTGACTCCGAGGAGCGTCTGGAAGCGGTCGTCCCCGTTCAGCCCCTGGGCGAGCCCGTCGCGGGCCTTGGGCTGATCGGCTACCGCGGTGTATGCGGCGTTGACCTTGAACGGCGGCACTCCACCTAGGCTAGCCCCCGCTCTCGACGGGCTCCGCGTGCGTGCGGTCGAGGTCGATCAGCTGTGGCACGTGGCCCGATTCCCCGCGCGCACGGCGTGCGATCTGCTCGGCGCGGAGCTGGTCGTTGGCGGACGCTGCGATCCGCGCGAAGGCGTTCACCAGAGCCGGGTCGAAGTTCGTCCCGGCCCCCTTACGAAGCTCTGCGAGGGCGTCGCGCACACTCCATGCGCTCTTGTAGGCGCGCTCTGACACGAGGGCGTCGAAGACGTCGCACACCGAGCAGATACGGGCCGCGAGCGGTATGTCGGTGCCGGCGAGGCCATCCGGGTAGCCACTGCCGTCCCAGTGCTCGTGGTGCGAGCGGGCGATCGACTCGGCCACCTTCACCAGCGGCGAATTCGAGGCGCCGAGCACGTTCGCCCCGATCTCCGTGTGGGTCTTCATCAGCTCGTAGTCCGCGGGAGCGAGCTTGTCCGGGCTCAGCAGGATGCGGTCCGGGATCCCGATCTTGCCGACGTCGTGCAGGGCTGCCGCGTGGCCGATCAGCTCCGCCTGCTCCGGCGACATGCCGATCTTGAGCGCCAGCGCCTGCGTCAGCGACGAGATGCGCTCGATGTGGAGGCCCGTGTCGCGGTCGCGCGACTCGGCCAGCTGGCTCAGGCGCCAAATGACCTCGAGCTGTGTTTCGCGCACCTGCTCGGTGCGCTGCCGGACGAGCCCCTCGAGCAATTCCTTCTGGCGCGCTATCCGCTGGCGCTCGAAGCTCTCGACGAGATAGGAGACGACGACCATCGTCACCCCGCCGATGGCGAGGGCGACCAGCGGTGGCATCTCGCGCAGCATCGTCCCGCGGTCGAAAGCGAACTGGCCGAGCGCCAGGAATCCCAGCGCGACGAGCGGCGTGGCGAGCGCGCAGCGGACAACGCCTGTGCGCAGCCGCAACAGCGGGATCGCAAGCCCGAGCGCCAGGATCGCGAGCAGGTCGAGCCACGCGGGCGCGTTCTGGAGCGGCACGCCGTTGAGCGCGGTCTCGATGGCGTTTGCCTGAACCTCTGGCCCGGACATCAGCCGCGCGCCGCCGACCGGCGTCGAGTGGACGTCCTGAAGCGTCGGGTCGGATGTGCCGACCACCACGATCCGGCCGCGGACCAGGCTCGGATCGAAGCGGCCTCGAACGACGTTGGCGAACGAAAGCGTCCTGAACGTGCCGGGGGCGCCCGCGTAGTCGATCCAGGCGCCGTGGCTGCCGAAGCGGCCGGGCTCGAGCTTGGGGCCGCCCGCGCGCTCGGCCGCCGTCACGGCCAGCGTCTTCAGGTGCGAGATCGAGTAGCGGAAGCGCGTGATCGTGCCGCCCTTGTCGGCGATCAGGTTGGCGGCGCCGGCCCGGGCGTGCAACGTGCGCAGGTTGTCGTCGCCGCCGAGCACGGCGGTGCGCCCCTGGTCGTCCTCCTCGGTGGTCGCGAGCACCACGTTGCCCGCGCGCCCGACGGCATCCGTCAGCGCCTGGTCCTCGCGCGGCTGGGTCGGCTCGGTGAACTGGACGTCGTAGACGATCTCGCGCGCGCCAGCCTTCCGCAGGGCGTCGATCGCCTCGGCGTGGATGTGGCGCTTGAACGGCCACTGGAGCCCGAGCTTGGCGAACGTGACGTCGTCGATCGCGACGACGGTGATGTTGGACGGCTTGGGCTGCGAGCGCAGGCTGAAGCGGAGCTCCCGCGAGCCGCGCTCAACCCCGCCGAAGGCACCCGTGGCGAGGACGATCAGGCCGGCACCGATGGCGCAGGCGGCGGCGATCGCCGCCCAGCGCGCGCGACGCTTGTCGAACGCGCGCAGCGCCCGCATCAACGCCGCTTGGCGAGATAGCTGTGGCCTGCCGGACGAGAACCGTGTGATGAGTATGGACGTTGTGCACGGCGACCACGCCCCGCGCCACCTTCGTGAGCGTGCCGCGACAGGTGTCGATCGTTGCCCAGGCCGTGCCGCGCACGGTCGCCACGCTGTTCTCGCCGTGCGAGCGGAACTTGCCGTGGCTGTCGTGCAGCCAGATCAGCTTGCGGCGCGCCTTCTTGCGCGAGGCCGATGCCGTACGGGCGCTGTGCGCGCACGAGAGGGACGGGCCGGCGAGCGTCACGTCCACGCGGCCCGTCTTCTTCGACTGCTTCATGGTTGAGCGACCGCCCCACATGCGCGCGGTCTGCGTGGCGCCACCCGGGAGGGCTGACGTGAAGCTGAGCGTGCCCTTGGTCGTGTCGATGACCGAGCCGTAGGGGATGGCGCTGGTGCCCGTGACCGCCTTGAAGGAATGCGTGCGCGGCAGCCGGACGCGGACGACGCCCTTGACGGGAGTGGCGACGAAGCTCTTGCCAAGCTCGGGCGAAGGCGCAGACGAGCCTGGCCGGGGACGGCGACGAGCCGGGGGCAGGCGTGGTTCCCGGAGCAGGCGCGGTTCCCGGCCCCGGCGCCGGCGGCGCGGGAGGCGCCGGGACGCTGACCCGGCCGAGGGCGGCGGTGTTGCCGTCGTCGGCGAACCAGACGTTGCCGTCAGGCCCGACTGTGATGCCCTCGGGGTAGCTCTTGGCCGCGGGAACGGACGTCTCGACGATCGCCCCGGCGGGCGTAACCGTGCCGATCTTGCCGTTGTTCGGCTCGGTGAAATAGAGGTTGCCGTCGCGAGCACCCACTATTCCTCCAGCTTGGCCGTGCTGCGAGATGCCGGCAACGAAGCGGGTCACGTTGCCGGTGGCAGGGGCGATCCGGTTGATCGAGCCGTCACCCTCGGTGCCCGTGAACCAGACGTTGCCGTCCGGGCCCGCCGTGATCTGATCCGCGCCGGTGTTGGTGGCGAGCTTGTACTCGGTGACCTTGCCGTCGACGGTCATCGAGCCGACGATGTCACCACCCTCGGTGAACCAGAGCTTGCCGTCGGGGCCGGCGGCGAGGTCGTTCAACGACCCGCTGAAACCGGTCGAGTAGCCCTTGTAGACACCCCCCGTGGTCATCCGGCCGATCCTGTCCGGGCCGCCGTTGACCGTGAACCAGAGATCGCCGCCCGGGCCTGAGATCAGCCGCGACGGGGCTGCGCCCCCGGTGGAGAACTGCTGCATCGCGCCGGTGGGAGCGACACGCACGAGATCCTTGTGCGACGAATCGACGACCCACACGTTGCCGTCGGAGCCGAGTGTGAGGTCCTCGGGCTGGTTGACGCCGTTCGGGAGGGCGAACTTCGTCACGACTCCAGCGGTCGTCATGCGACCGATTCGCGAGCCGTTTGGGCCTGCCTGGATGAACCAGAGAGCGCCATCGGAGCCTGCGGTGAGGGCATGCGGGCGCACGTTCTTGTCCTTGATCGGGAATTCCGTGATGCTCAGAGCCGCGGTCGCGCTGGTGGCGACGAGCGCAAGCACGGAAACCACTCCCCAAGGGGCAAGACGTCGGAGGGCAGACATTTGCCCACTATCGGCACTCCGAGGGCAACAGTTGAGCGCTGGGCGCTCGAGGCGGGTCAGCGCAAACGCTCGACGGGGTCAGCGCAGGCGCACGCGGCGCTCAGAGACCGAGCTCGCGCGAGTAGTGGCGGGCGTAGTCGCCACGCCGCTCGAGGACCTGCTGCACGTAGTTGCGCGTCTCGGGATACGGGATGTCGGTCTTCGGGTCGAACGCATCCGGTCCCCCGGCCGCTCGGACCCAGTCGTCCACGTGGCCGAAGCCCGCGTTGTAGGCGGCGATCGCGAGCGTCTTGCGACCGTCGTAGCGGTCGAGCAGCCAGCGCAGGTACCAGGTGCCGTAGGCGATGTTGATCTGCGGGGTGCTCAGGTCCTCCATCGTGAAGCGGACGCCGCCCGACTTCTTCGCGATGAAGCGGGCCGTGTCCGGGGTGATCTGCATCAGCCCGCGTGCGCCCGCCGCGCTCGTGCGGTCGGCGAACTTGGACTCCTGGTAGATGACCGCGGCCACCAGCGCCGGGTCGAGACCCTTGTCATGCGCCTGCTGGCGGATGATGTCCTCGTGGCGCAGCGGGAGGGTGATCTCCTGGACCGCGTGCTTCAGCGGGTGCGTGCCGATCAGCGCCACCAGCCCGGCGAGCGCCAGCACGGCAACGCCGGCACGCAGGCGCCGCTTGCGCACGCGCGCGGCGCGACGGGCGGCAGCCGACGGGCGGCTGCTCGTGCTCCTAGACGTCGCTGCCGCTGTCGGGGCCATCGGCCTTCAGCTTCTCAAGCACCTCCGACAGCTTGACCTCGAGCTCCCCGACCGTGCCGTCGTTGTGGACCACGAAATCCGCACGCTGCGCCTTTTCGTCCTGGCTCAGCTGGCGCGCGGTGCGTGCCTCGACCAGCTCGTGGCCGCGGGCAGCCGCGCGCTCGCCGCGCACGCCCTCGTCGGCAATCACGGCGATGGTCTTGTCGAACACGGCTTCCATCCCTGACTCGAACAGCAACGGCACCTCGACGACTGCCGCGGGCTGACCCTCTACAGATTCCCGGAACCGGGCAACTCTCTCGCCGACACGCGGCCAGAGCACGCCCTCGAGCCATTTGGTGCGCTCCTCGTCGCCGAACACGCGCGAGGCCACGACGGAGCGGTCGATGCGCCCCTCGGGCGCCACCTCGGGGCCGAGTTCGGCCACCAGCAGATCGCGGACCTCATCCGAGGCGAGGAGCTCGTGCGTGACCGCGTCGGTAGACAGCGTTGCAGCGCCCAGGCGCTCGAGGGCGCCAAGCGCCTCCGACTTCCCGGCACCGATTCCGCCCGTCAGGCCCACGAAGGGGACGCGCGTCAGCGCGATCCCCGCTCAGGCGTCGCCGTCAGCCGGCTCGGGCTCAGGCTCTGCGGCGGCCTCGGGCTCTGCGGCCTCGGGCTCGGGCTCCGCGGCGGCTTCGGGCTCGGGCTCTGCAGCCTCAAGCTCCGGCTCCGCGGCGGCTTCGGGCTCGGGCTCTGCAGCCTCGGGCTCCGGCTCCGCGGCGGCCTCAGGCTCGGGCTCGGCGGCAGCCTCGGGCTCGGGCTCAGCGGGCTCAGCGGCGGCCTCGGGCTCGGCGGCAGCCTCAGCGGGCTCGGCGGCGACCTCGGGCTCAGCCTCCGGCTGGACCTCGGCTGCTTCCGCGCCGACCTCGTCGGCGGCCTCGGCGTCCACCGGAGCGGCATCCTCGGCCGACTCGGTCGGCACCGGTGCCTCCTCGGTTGCGGGCTGCGCGAACGCGGCCTGCTGCTCGGGCGTTCCGAAGGCCTCGGCGGCGGCGGCCAGGCCGGCGACGTGCTGGTCGACGCCGGGCTCCTGGCCCGCGAAGACGTCGTCGGAGAGACCGTAGTCGGGCACGTCGGCGAGGTCGCCCTCGGAGACGTGTGCGTCGGGCGAGCCCGCAGGCGGCGTGCGCAGCGGCAGGTTCTGACCCTCGACGCGCTTGACCGACAGCGACAGGCGGCGGCGCTCGGCGTCGATCTCGAGGATCTTGACCTTGACCTCCTGGCCCGGGTCGACGACCTCGCGCGGGTTCTCAACGTGATGGTGAGCGAGCTCTGAGATGTGCACGAGCCCCTCGACGCCATCCAGGATCTCGACGAACGCGCCGAAGGCCACGACCTTCGTGACCGTGCCCTCGAGCTCGTCGCCCACCCGGTAGGTGTTGACGACGCGCTGCCACGGATCCTCCTGGGTCTGCTTGAGGCCCAGGGAGATGCGCTGGCGGTCGCGGTCGATGTCCAGCACCTTGACCGGCACGACGTCGCCGATGTTGAGGATCTCCGACGGGTGGTTCACATGGCTCCAGGACAGCTCGGAGATGTGGATCAGGCCGTCGATGCCGTTCAGGTCCACGAACGCGCCGAAGTCGACGATGTTCGAGATCGCGCCCTCCACCACCATGCCGGGCTGGAGGCGATCCAGGATCTCCTGGCGCTGCTCCTTGCGCTCCTCCTCGAGCACGGCGCGACGCGAGAGAACGACGTTGTTGCGCGAGCGGTTCAGCTCGATCACGCGGCACTCGATCTTCTCGCCCATGAACTCGTCCAGGTTCTGGACGCGGCGGATGTCGACGAGCGACGCGGGCAGGAAGCCGCGCACTCCGAGGTCGACGATCAAGCCGCCCTTGACCACTTCGATGACCGTGCCGATGACGGCCTCGCCGGACTCGGCGGCACGCTCGATGGTGCGCCAAGCCTTCTCGAAGCGAGCCCGCTTCTTGGACAGGATCAGCCGTCCGTCCTGGTCCTCCTTGGTGAGGACGAGCGCGTCGACCTCCTCGCCCAGCTCCACCTCGTCGTGAGGATCGACCGACTTCCGGATCGAGAGCTCGTTGGAGGGAATGACCCCTTCGCTCTTGTATCCGATGTCGACCAGGACCTCGTCCCGGTCGATTCGGACGACTTTTCCGGTGACGACGTCTCCTTCTTCGAAGTAGACGAACGTCGAGTCGTAGTCGATGGTGGGCGCGGTAGTCGTTGGTTGCTCTTCAAGTGCGGACATGAGGGCGCAAGCCTAGCCAAGAGCGGGCGAGATCCGGCCCGGGCGCTAGAAACCCGGTCGGTGCCGATCGCCGCTTTCGGACTGGCCATCGCATCTGCCTTCGTGCATGCGCTCTGGAACCTGCTGCTCGCACGCGCGCGCGACAGCCAGGCGGCGACGGCCGTCGCCCTGATCACGGGCACGGTCGTGTTCGCGCCCGTTGCCGCGCTCACCTGGGACATACACGCGGGCGCCTGGGGCTACCTGGCCGGATCGGCGGCCCTGGAGGTGGCCTACTTCGCGCTGCTCGCCGCCGCCTACGACCGGGGCGAGCTGTCGCTCGTCTACCCCGTGGCACGTGGGTCGGCGCCGCTGCTGGTGGCGCTGTTCAGCGTCGTCGTGCTGGGCACCGGGCTCCACGCGCTGACGGTCGCGGGAGTGGCCCTGGTCGCGACCGGCGTCGTGCTCGTGCGCGGAATGCGGGCCGGCGGGCGCGAGCCGCTGCTCTTTGCGCTCGCGATCGGCACAACGGTTGCCTCCTACACGCTGCTCGACAAGGCCGGGCTGCGTCACGCGCAGCCGTTCACCTACCTCGAGCTGGTGGTGCTGCCCTCGGCGCTCGTCTACCCGCTCTGGATCGGCCGCCGCAGGTCGCTGCGCGCCGAGCTGCGTCCGCCGATCCTGCTCGCCGGCATTGCCATGTTCGGCGCCTTCGGCATCGCGCTGGCGGCCATCAGGCTGGCGCCGCAGGCCTACGTCCCGGGCGTGCAGGCGCTGCGCGAGACCAGCGTGGTGATCGCGGTCGCTGCCGGCGGCGTGTTCCTGGGCGAGCAGGTTGGCCGGGCGCGGCTGGCCGGTGCCGGCGTGGTCGTGGCCGGGGTGGTCGCCCTGGCCCTCGCATAATCTCGAACCCGTGCCGGTGAGGAAGACGAAGCGGGGCGCGGAGCGCACGCCGCTCAGCGGCGAAGCCGACGTCCTGGTCTGCGGGGCGAGCTTCGCCGGCCTGTCGGTGGCCCGCGAGCTGGCGGGATCGGGCGCGCGCGTGCTGGTCGTCGACCGCTACGAGATCGGCGAGCGCCAGACGTCGGCGTGCGCGGCTCCGACGGCCTGGCTCGAGCGGCTCGGCGTCGGCGCGTCGATCCGCCAGACCTTCGACGAGCTGGTCGTGCACACCGCGCACGGCAGTGCCAGGCCGCGGCTGCCCTGGACGCTCTCCACCTTCGACTACCGCGAGCTCTGCTCGCTGCTGGCCGCGCAGGGCGACTTCGAGTTCGAGACGGCAAAGGTGGACGGCCGCCGCGGGACCACCGTGCTGACCGACCGCGGCGAGCTGTCGGCGCCGCTATTGGTCGACGCGCTCGGCTGGCGCCGCGTGCTCGCGGAGGAGGGCGTCTACCAGCCGCCGGAAGCCCCGCTCTCGCGCGGGCTCGAGGTGCACCCGAACGGGTCGAGCGGCGAGCTCGAGGTCTGGATCGACCGCCGCTACGTGCCGGAGGGCTACGCCTGGAGCTTCCCCGCGGGCTCCGAGCTGCGCGTTGGCGTGGGCTCGTTCGACCCGCGCTTCCACGTGAAGGACACGACGGTGCTGCTGGCGGGCGACCTGGACGTGCCGCCGGTGCGCTACCAGGGCAACTGGATCCCGCACCGGCTGCGCGAAGCGACCGCGCCGGGCCCGATCTTCTTCGCCGGGGACTCGGCGGGCCATTGCCTGCCGCTGACGGCCGAGGGCATCCGCACCGCGTTCTACTTCGGCATCGCGCTCGGCCGCGAGCTGCGAGCGGTCGTCGAGGGCCGGCAGTCGCGGGCAACCGCGCTCGAGCGCTACGAGCGCTTCAACGAGGCGCACCGCTGGAAGTTCGAGACGCTCCTGAAGGGCCAGCGCCTCATCCCCCGCGTCCAGCCACGGCTCCTGCGCCGAGCGTTCGGGGTGCTCAGCAGCCGCGCCGTGGCCGACTGGGCGTTCGACCACTACCTGAAGATCGCCCCGCCCGACTTCGCCGGGCCGCCGCCTGCGGTCGGGGTGTGAGCACCGCCGTACAGCGGCTGGCGGCGCGTCCGCGGGCCGCGCTGGGCGCGGGCATGGCGGCCGTCGTGGCCGCCAGCGCGCTGCTGTCCTACCACGCGCGCTCGTGGCCGAGCGACTACCCGGGCGACGCCGGCGACCCGATCAACGCGCTGATCCATGGCCACCTGCACGAGTTCCTCGCCGCGCGGCCGGCGATGGGCCCGCTGTCGCTGATCCTGCGCGCGCCGTTCGCGGCGCTCTCGCTGCTGACCCAGGGGCCGGACCCGAACCGCTACTACAACGACGCCTACCGCTTCGGCGTCTTCCCCTGCCTGGTGATCGCCGGCCTGCTCGGGTTGTGGCTGGCCAAGATCATGCTCGAGCGCCGCCAGCCGCTGCTGGCCGCGTTGGCCGTGGCCGCGCTGTGCGTGATCAACCCGGGCGTGGCCGCGTCACTGCGCCTGGGGCACCCCGAGGAGATCCTCGGCGGCGCATTCGTCTGCGCCGGGCTCGTCTTTGCGCTGCGCGGCAGGCCCTGGCTCGCGCTCCTGCTGGTGGCGCTCACGGTCGCCAACAAGCAGTGGGGCGTGCTGGTGGTGCTGCCCGTGGCGCTCGCGCTCGAGCCCCGGCACCTGCGCCGCGGAGCCGGGATCTTCGCGGCGGTGGCGGCGGTGCTCGCGATCCCGCTGCTCGCAGTCGACGCCGGCAGCCTGTGGGCGAGCCTGCGCCAGATGCTCGACATCCGCGGCACGTTCGTGCTGGCGCCCGACGTCTGGTTCCCCTTCACGCACCACTCGGACCCGGCGTTCGCGCGCGGGCACAACTCGCTGCCGGCCTGGATGGGACTGGGCGCGCGGCCGATCCTGATCGGGGTCTGCCTGCTCGTGCCGCTGGTGCTGGCGCGGAGGGCGCGCCGCGACCCGCTGCACCGCGTACCGGCCGTGCTGGCGCTGGTGCTGCTCCTGCGCTGCATGCTCGACCCGCTCGACAACTCGTCCTACCACGAGCCGTTCCTGCTGGCGGTGATCACCGCCGATGCGCTGTCGGGCACGCTCCTGCCGACGCTGGTCGCAGTCCTCTGCCTCCAGCTGTCGCAGCGCTTCTTCGCCATCTCACCGGCGGCGCTGTGCGCGTTCTACCTGTCGTGGACCGTCCCGCTGGCCGTCTACTACTTCGCGCGTGCCTGGGGCGCGACGGTCAGAATCCCCGGCGTTCGCGGTCTGGGCGCTGCACCACGAGCGCACCCGTCCGCAGCCGCCACGAGAACGCCAGAAGCCAGATGACGGCCAGCACCAGCGCGCCGATCGTCGCGGCGACGGCGTCGCCGATCTGCACCGTGCCGATCGCCACGAAGAACAGGTAGAGCACAGCCAGCCCGCCGCACATGGCGATCGCGAAAGCGGCGAGGTCGCGCATGCGCTCGGCGCGATCGCGGTCGCGGCGCAGCGCAGCGCGGCGATCCTCGCCGCGGCGGCGGTCACCGGTGCTGGCGTACGCCGGGTGCCTGTCGAATTGCGAGAACTCCATGCCCAACCGATGGTAAGGCTCAGACCGGCTCGATGCGGACTTTCGCGATCGACGAGATCCGTGGCGCGCCGCCGCCACATCCGCGGCGCGCCACTCTCTCGGCCGGTCAGCCGACGACCAGCAGCACGTTCCCCTCGGGATCGCGGAGCCAGAACATCGGCGGCACCGGGTCGCCCATCTCGCTGATCTCGGCGTCGACGTCGACCCCGGCGTCCTTCAGCTCGGCGTGCAGGCCCTTGATGTCCCCGGTGTGGAGGGTGATCCCGGTTTCGCGCTTGCCGGCGGTCTTGCCGGGCGGCGGGGGTGCCAGCGCGATCGTGGTCTCGGTCTCACCGAGCCCGACCTCGACCCAGCGGTACTGGCCGCCGAACGGCACGTCGAGGCGCTTCTCGAAGCTGAGCTTGCTGGTGTAGAAGTCGATCGCCTGGTCGACGTCGTCGACCGGGATCACCACGTTGGCGATCTTCTCGATGCGGGTCTTGGTGCTGGTCACAACCCCTCCTTGTTTTGCTGGACGCCTGTAGGACGGCGCTGGGTGGGGAAACTCATCGGCCAGGGCTCGGGGGCGTGGTTCGCGCGAGGGCTCGAGCGGCGTGGTTTTGGCGAGGGCTCAGGCGGCGTGGTTCGCGAGCACCGACCCTCCGTTGGGCAACTAAGAGGGATCGGTGCTCGCTCGCGGTGCCGCCGTTGGTCGCGCTCTCGCTCTTTCGCTCGCGGGGCCGCTCCTCGTCACGAGTTTCACATTAAGCCGCGTATATCGGCTCAATGTGAAACTCGGGCTTCGAGCGGCAGGTTGAGCGCGCTATTCGCGGTGAAGGTGCCACTCGGGCATCGAGTGTGACCTCGACCACGCTATACGTGGTCAACGTCACAGTCGCGGTCGCTGAGGAGACTTTTGGTCATTTGGACCGGTCATAGCCGGAAAAAGTGACCAAAAGATTCGCGGGGACGCGTTTCGCGGGCGGCGGGGGCGAGATGGCCGGCGGGAGAACGCAAGCGCCACTCCAGCCGCCCCTTGGCCGAGGCAGTTTGCGCATCGCAGCGGGGGGACGGCGGGCGGAGACCAGCGAGGGGACGGCCGGCGGCAGACCGGGCGCGGCCGGCGGCAGAGCGGGCCGGCGACAGACCGGGGCCGGCCGGCGGCAGACCGGGGAACGGCGGGCGGGCCGGCGGCAGAGGCCGGCCCAGAGCGCCCCTACCCAGCCGCCGCGCGCTCGAGCGTGGTCCGCAGCGCCACCGGCAGCTGCGCTGCCTTCTCCGCCGCGTAGTCGAACGCGACCAGCCAGCCGTAGCCCTCGGCTGCGGTCCGCTCGCCGACCGTCATCGTGAACTCGATCTGGAACGCCGATCGGCGCACCTCGCCGACGCGGCACTCGATCGCCACCTCCTCGTCGAAGTGGACCGGCGTCCGGTAGTTGATGTGGCACTCGGCGAAGATCAGGCCGAAGCGGGTCTGCTCGGGGTGCGCGGGGTCGTGCTCCGGCAGCAGCTGCCGGATGAACGCGATCCGCGCCGTCTCGAAGTAGCGCAGGAACACCACGTTGTTGAGGTGGCGCATCGCGTCGAGGTCCCCGAAGCGCACGCGCTCCACGTGCGTGTGAGTGGTCGCCATGTCAGTAGCGCACGACTAGGAACGTTCCGGCGGCGAGCAGCACGACCCCGGCCAGCCGCGGCCCCGTGATCGGATGCTTGGCGATGTTGAGGATGCCGAGCTGGTCGACCACCACCGCCGCGGTGAGCTGGCCGGCGATCGTGGCAGCGGTCACGCCGCCGGCACCAAGCGTGCGCACGGTCACGAGCACGCTCGTGACGTAAGCCGCACCGAGCACGCCGCCCATCAGGTAGTACCAGGACAGGTGGCGGGCCTCGCCCAGCCGGCCGAAGCCGCCGCCGAACACCAGCGCCAGGAGCACGAGCAGCACGGTGCCGATGAAGAACGACACCGACGCGGCAGGGAGCGTGCCGATCCGCTTGCCGAGCGTGGAGTTGATCGGAGCCTGGAGGGCGATCATCCCGCCGACGACCGCCGTCAGCCCAACCGCGACCGACTTGTCCATCACTTCGCCTCCAGCCAGTTGCGCCCGATTCCTACGTCCACGGCCAGCGGCGGGTCCATGGCCAGGGCGGCGGCCATTTCGCGCTGCACCAGCTCCGCCACCTCCCCTGCCTCGTCGTCCGGCGCCTCGAACAGCAGCTCGTCGTGGATCTGGAGCACGAGCTTCGTGCGCGAGTCGCGCAGCGCCTTGTGGCAGCGCACCATCGCGATCTTGATGATGTCCGCGGCCGTGCCCTGAATGACCGTGTTCACGGCGAGGCGCTCACCGAGCTGGCGCGTCATGTAGTTGGAGGAGTGCAGCTCCGGGATGCGGCGGATGCGCCCGAGCAGCGTGCGCACGTAGCCGTCCGCCGCCGCCTGGCCGATCGTCTGGTCGATGAACTCCTTCACCTGCGGGAAGCGCCCGAGGTAGCGGTCGATGAACTCTGCGGCCTCCTCCTGCGGGATGTTCAGGCGGTCCGCCATCCCGAACGGGGAGAGCCCGTAGATGATCCCGAAGTTGACCATCTTGGCCTTCGAGCGCATGCCCTGATCGATGGCGCCAGGGGCGACGCTGAAGATCGTGGCGGCGGTCTCAGTGTGCACGTCACCGCCGGCCGCGAAGATCTCGCGCAGCGCCTGCTCGCCCGATATGTGCGAGAGGATCCGCAGCTCGACCTGCGAGTAGTCCGCGGAGACGAGCTTCGTACCCTCGGCGGCGATGAAGCAGGCGCGGATCTCGCGCCCGAGCTCGGTGCGGATCGGGATGTTCTGGAGGTTGGGGTTGGTGCTCGACAACCGCCCGGTGGTGGTCGAGGTCTGGTTGAACGTGGTGTGCAGGCGCTCGTTCTCGTCGAGCAGCTGGGGCAGCGCGTCGAGGTAGGTCGACTTGAGCTTGGTCAGCTCCCGCCAGCGCTCGATCTTCGGGATGATCTCGTGCTCGTCGCGGATGGCCGCGAGCACGCGCGCGTCGGTGGAGAAGCCGGTCTTGCCGCGCCGCTTCTTCGACAGCTCGAGCTTGTCGAAGAGGATCGCCGACAGCTGCTGGGGCGAGCCGATCGTGAACTCCTCCCCCGCCAGCTCGTGAATCTCGCGCTCGAGCAGGCCGGCGTCGTGCTCGACCTTTGCCGCGATCTCGTAGACCTTGTGTACGTCGAGGCGGATGCCGGCTCGCTCCATCTCCACGAGCACGTCGACCAGCGGCAGCTCGATGTCGCGGAACAGGCTCGTGAGCCCCTCCTCGTCCATCAGCTCGCGCTGGCGCTGGGCGAGCGAGCGCGTGATGACCGCGGCCGACGCCAGCCCGTCCGCACCCTCGACACGCGCCGTCAGGCCGGCGTTGTCGGACAGCTCCTTCAGCTCGTAGTTGCGCCGCGAAGGGTCGATCAGGTAGGCCGCCACCATCGTGTCGTGCTCCAGCGGCGGCGGGTCCTCGTCCGGCGCCATCGACTTGAAGTCGTGCGCGGTGATCGGCCGGTTGCCCCACGCCAGCGACAGCGCCGTGAACGTCTCGGCCTCCCCCACCAGCACCTCGCCGCCCGCATAGGCGGCGAAGCGCAGCGGGCCGGTCTCGTTGCCGGCCTTGTCGGTGTCGCGCGCCGCCGCGATCGTGGCGAGCTCGCCGCTCAGCACCGCCAGCTCCGCGATCGGCACCTCGACGGCCTTGGCCTCGACCACGGTCTCGGCCTGCCGGGCGGCGCCCGCTTCCTCGGCGCCCATGAACTCCTCGAGCCGGCGCAGCGGGTCGCGCAGCTCCCAGCGGCGGAAGACCTCGCGCAGTGACGAGCGGTCGGGCGCCTCGGCGGCGCGTTGCTCGAGGTCGATGTCGAGCGGCACGTCGCGGATCGCGGTCGCGAGCTCCTTCGACACACGCGCGTCGTCGGCGTGGTTGGTGAGGTTCTCCTTGCGCTTGGCGCCCGAGATCTTGTCGATGTTCGCCAGCACGCCCTCGAGGTCGCCGTACTCGTTCAGCAGCTGCGAGGCCGTCTTGTCGCCGATACCGGGAACGCCCGGGATGTTGTCGGAGGTGTCGCCCTTGAGCCCGTAGAAGTCCGGGATCAGCTCGGGCGGGATGCCGTAGCGCTCGATCACCGCGTCCCGGTCATACGTCTTCGTGTCGGTGATGCCGCGGCCGGTGGCCATGACCGTGACGCCACCGTCGATCAGCTGGAACGCATCGCGGTCGCCGGTCACGATCGTCGCGTCGATGCCCTTCTGCGCGGCCTGCGTGGCAAGCGTCGCGATCACGTCGTCGGCCTCGAAGCCGTCCACGCGCACGTTCTGGTAGCCGAATGCCTCCACCAGCGGCTGGAGGGCGGGCCACTGCTCACGAAGCAGGTCGGGGCGCGAGCGGCGCTCGGCCTTGTACTCGGTGTAGACCTGCTCGCGGCCCGACCAGCCGGCGTCCCAGACCACCAGCGTGGGCACGCTGCCGTACTCGGTGAGCAGCTTCACGAGCATCGACGCGAAGCCGAAGATCGCGTTGGTGGGCTCCCCCTTCGAGGTGGCGATGCTCTCGGGGAGCGCGAAGAAAGCGCGGTAGACAAGCGAGTTACCGTCGATCAGGAATACCTGCGGCGCCACTTCGCCATCGTATCCTTGCCCCTGATGGCCACCCCGAGCGCCCAATACTCCCTGCGTCTGCGCATAGAAATGGAACGAGGACCCGGAAGCCTCGGCCGCGTGGCCACCGCAATCGGAGCCACCGGAGGCGCGATCGGCAACATCGAGGTGATCGAGGCCGGGCAGGCGAACGCCGTCCGCGACGTGATCGTGGACTGCACGGGACCGGACGCCGCAGCGGACATCGTCGAGGCACTCGAGGCGATCGAGCACGTGAAGCTGCTCGAGGTCACCGACCGCACCCTCGAGCTGCACAGGGGCGGCAAGCTGTTCACCGGGCTGGCCGCCGAGCTGAAGACGCGCGACGACCTGTCGATGGCCTACACGCCGGGCGTGGCCCGTGTGTGCCAGGCGATCGCCGACGACCCGAACAAGGCGTTCGAGTACACGATCAAGGCGAACACGGTGGCGGTGGTCACCGACGGCAGCGCGGTGCTTGGCCTTGGCGACATCGGCCCCGAGGCCGCGATGCCCGTGATGGAGGGCAAGGCGGCGCTGTTCAAGGCGTTCGGCGGCGTCGACGCGTTCCCGATCTGCCTGGACACGAAGGACCCGGACGAGATCGTCGAGATCGTGAAGGCGATGGCGCCGGGCTTCGGCGGGATCAACCTCGAGGACATCTCCTCCCCGCGCTGCTTCGAGATCGAGGAGCGGCTGGTGGCGGAGCTCGGCATCCCGGTCTTCCACGACGACCAGCACGGCACGGCGATCGTGGTCATGGCCGCGCTGATCAATGCCTGCCGCCTGACCGGTCGCAGGATCGAGGATCTGACAGCCACGATGGTCGGCGCCGGCGCCGCGGGCATCGCCGTGGCGAAGATCCTGATGAACGCGGGCATCAAGTCGATCGTCGCCTGCGACCGCGGAGGTGCGATCCACACCGGCCGCGACGGCCTCAACTCGGAGAAGCGGTGGCTGGCCGAGAACACCAATCCGGACAACCGCGAGGGCTCGGTGGTCGACGTGCTCGAAGGCGCCGATCTCTTCATCGGGCTGTCGGGGCCGGGTGTGATCCAGGCCAGCGACCTTGGCCGTATGAACGACGATCCATTCGTGTTCGCCATGGCCAACCCAAATCCCGAGGTCAAGCCCGAGGACGCGGCGCCGTACGTGCGCGTCATGGCGACGGGACGCTCCGACTACCCGAACCAGATCAACAACGTGCTCGCCTTCCCGGGCATCTTCCGCGGCGCCCTCGACGTGCGCGCCCCGAAGATCACCGAGGAGATGAAGATGGCCGCCGCCGACGGCATCGCGTCGGTGATCTCGGACGACGAGCTGAACGAGGACTACATCATCCCGAGTGTCTTCAACGCCGACGTCTGTCCCGCTGTCGCACGCGCGGTCTCCGAGGAGGCCCAGCGCGAGGGCATGGCACGGACCGGCGCCGAGCTGGCGCCCTCATCCTGATGCGCGTAGCGGTCAGCGGCGCGACAGGCACGATCGGGCGCGAGGTCGTCCGCCAGCTTCGCGAGCGCGACGACGAGGTCGTAGCCATCTCGCGCGATCCCTCGAGCGCCGGCATGGAGGCGGTCGGCTGGGACGAGCTCGATCTGTCGGGCTTCGACGGCGTGATCAACCTCGCCGGCTCGCCGATCGACCAGCGCTGGAACGACGAGGGCAAGCAGAAGATCCGCGACTCGCGCGTGGACTCAACGCGCCGGCTGGTCGAGGCGCTGCGCGATGCCGACCCGCGCCCGCAGGTGCTCGTGTCGCAGTCGGCCGAGGGCTACTACCCGCGCTCGGACGCGCTGGTCGCTGAGGGAGCCGCGCCCGGCACGGGCTTCCTCAGCGAGGTCGTACAGGCGTGGGAGGCCGAGGCTCACAAAGCTGACGCACTCGGCGTGCGCGTGGTCTGCGCCCGCACAGGCGTGGTCCTGTCACGCGACGGCGGGGCCCTGGCGAAGATGCTCACGCCGTTCAAGCTCGGCGTCGGCGGCCCGGTCGCGGGCGGCGCGCAGCCGTTCCCGTGGATTGGCGTGGACGACGCGGCCGGCGCCCTGATCTTCCTGATGGACACCGACGCCGCCAGCGGCGCCGTGAACCTGGTGGCACCCGAGAAGCACACGAACAAGACCTTCACGAAGGCGCTCGGCAAGGCGATTCACCGGCCGACGCTGTTCCCGATCCCGTCGCTCGCGATCAAGACGCTGTTCGGAGAGATGGGCTCGACGGTCACCGAGGGGTCCAACCCGGACCCGTCGAAATTAGAAGGCCTCGGCTACTCGTTCAGGCATCCGCAGCTGGACGCTGCGCTGGCGGATCAGGTTCGCTAGGCCGCTCTGGCTGGCGCATGTCCTTGCGGGCGGAGCCCCAGGGACCCTTGATCTTCCAGTCCGAGTTCGCCCGAGCCGGGATCACCAGCCAGATCACGGCGCCCGCCAGGCTGAGCAGCAGCCCCGATGCGAGACCCGGCTTGTCGCCGTAGCCCTTGCGCTCGGACAGGTACGCGCCCGCTGCAGCCCCGCCGAGCCATGCGATCAGCAGGTAGAGCGCCTTGGCGCCGACCACGGCGAACACGAACACGTCAGTCACCTCCCAGGTACGCGGCCTGAACCTCGGGGTTCTCGCGCAGGCGCGATGACTCGTCCGAGAGCGTGACCTCGCCGACCTCGAGCACGTAGGCGCGCGTGGAGACCGCCAGGGCGTAGTTCGCGTTCTGCTCCACCAGCAGGATCGTGGTGCCGCGCTTGTTGATCTCCTCGATCGTCTCGTAGATGCGGTCCACGAGCACCGGGGCGATCCCCATCGACGGCTCGTCGAGCAGCAGCAGCCTTGGCCGCGCCATCATCGCGCGCCCGATCGCGAGCATCTGCTGCTCGCCGCCGGACATGGTGCCGGCCTGCTGGCGCTGGCGTTCGCCCAACCGCGGGAACAGCTCGAAGACCTGCTCGAGGTCGGTGGCGATCTCGTTGTCGCGGCGCAGATAGGCGCCGAGGTCGAGGTTGTCGCGCACGCTCATCCGCGGGAACACGTGACGCCCCTCGGGCGACTGGCAGATGCCGAGCCCGACGATGTCCTGCGGCGCCGCGCGAGCGATCTCCTGGCCCTCGAAGCGGATCGAGCCGACGCGTGGCGGGGTCAGCCCCGAGATCGAGCGCAGCGTGGTCGACTTGCCGGCACCGTTCGAGCCGATCAGCGTGACGCACTCGCCCTCCTCGACGGTGAGCGAGATCCCCTTGAGCGCCTCGATGTTGCCGTAGAAGGTGTGGACGTCGTCGAGCTCGAGCATGGCCACGGCTCAGCCCTGCTTCCCGAGGTAGGCCTCGACCACGCGCGGGTTGGCGCGTACCTCGGCCGGCTCGCCCTCGGCGATCTTCTCGCCGTGATCGAGCACGGTCACGCGCTCTGATACGCCCATGACCACCTTCATGTCGTGCTCGATCAGCAGGATCGTCAGGTCGAGCTCGTCGCGCAGGCGGTACATGAAGCGCGTGAGGTCGGCCGACTCCTGCGGGTTCATCCCGGCCGTGGGCTCGTCGAGCAGCAGCAGCTTGGGCTCCGACGCGAGCGCGCGGGCGATCTCCACCCGCCGCTGATCCCCGTAGGCCAGGTTGATGGCGAGCTGCTCGAACTGCTCGGAGCGCAGGCCCACGTAGTCGAGCATCTCGCGCGCGCGGTCGCGCACGCCGCGCTCCTCGCGCCGCACGCGCGGCAGCCGCAGCACCGACCCGGCCAGGCCGGCGCGCATGCGCGCGTGCTGGCCCACCATCACGTTCTCGACCGGCGTCATCGTGGCCCAGAGGCGGATGTTCTGGAACGTGCGCGCCACGCCGGCCTTCGTGATCAGGTCGGGACGGCGACCGGTGATGTCGCGGCCGTTGAACTGGATGTCGCCGGCCGTGGGCTTGTACAGGCCCGTCAGCATGTTGAAGAACGTGGTCTTGCCTGCCCCGTTTGGCCCGATGATCGAGACGATCCGGCGCTCGGGAATGGTGAACGACACGTCGCGGACCGCGACGAGCCCGCCGAACGCCTTCGACACGCCGGTCGCGACGAGCAGGTCCGTGTCGGGCTTCGGGGGCGGCGCCGGCGTGCCGCTCGGATCGGTGGCAGTGCTCATGCGCCCGACGCTCCCGTGTCGGTGGCCACGCCTTCGGTGAGCTCGATCTGGCGCCGTCGCTCCGGGATCAGGCCCTCGGGCCGGAGCACCATCATCAGCACGAGCAGGAAGCCGAAGATCCCGAACGACAGGTCGGTGAGGTTGAAGTCGAGGCCGACCTTCGACGGCAGGTTGTTGAAGGTCTGCGGGATGAAGTAGTAGTTGATGAACGTGAGCGCGGTGGCTCCGGCCACGACGCCCCAGATCGACCCGAGGCCGCCGAGGATGATCATCGCGAGCACGTAGATCGAGAACGCGAACGCGAACTGGTCGGCGTTGACCGTGTTGAGGTAGGCGCCGAGGAACGCGCCCGACGCGCCGCCGAAGGCAGCACCGGTGGCGTACGACATGAGCTTGGTCTTGACCAGCGGCACGCCCATCGAAGCGGCCGCAACCTCGTCCTCGCGCACGGCGATCCAGGCGCGCCCGATGCGCGAGTCGCGCAGCCGGATGTTGATGAACAGGACCACGAGCATGAGCCCGAGCGCGGTCCAGTACCAGGGTCTGAGGTTGAGCTGGTTGAACGGCGTCAGCCCGGGCAGGTCGAGCTGGTCGATCGGCGTGATGCCCTGGCGGCCTGCGGTCAGGTTCCAGCCGCGCGCGAAGTGGATGCCGTCGCCGTTGATGGCGATGACGCGGATGATCTCCCCGAACGCGAGCGTGACGATGGCGATGTAGTCGCCGCGCAGGCGCAGCGTCGGCAGGCCGATGACCATGCCCGCGAACGCGCACAGGATGGCCGCGATGACCACCACGAGCAGCCAGTTCAGGTGGATGCCCGGCAGCGTCTGGATGTACTTGCCGACACCGACGTGGATGTGCGCCCTGGAGAAGAACCCGGAGCTGAACCAGCCGGTCGTGTACGCGCCGATGGCGAAGAAGGCCACGTAGCCGAGGTCGAGCAGGCCGGCGAAGCCGACCACCGTGTTGAGCCCCAGGCCCATCACGATGAACGCCAGGCTCAGCGTGCAGTTGTTCATGAAGTTGTTCGCGACCGGCTGCGTGAACGGCAGCAGGATCACGAACACGATCAGGACGAGGGCGAGCGCCTTGCTGGACCAAGGCGGCATCCGCTTGCGCATGTCCCCGATCACCGCCTGCTCACCCGGCCTCTCTCGTCTCTTCCCCGAACAGGCCCTGCGGTCTGAAGACCATGATCAGCACCAGGTAGGCGAACACCACGGCGGGCGTCCACTGGGCCCCGATCCGGTTGTCGGAGATCTGCTGGATGCAACCGATGATGATGCCGCCGACCACGGCCCCGCGCAGGTTGCCGATCCCGCCCATGACGGCGGCCGTGAACGCCAGCAGGCCGCCCTGGAAGCCCTGGAAGAACCAGATGGTGGTCTGGTAGAGCGCGTAGATGAGCCCGGCCGCTCCCGCGAGCATGCCGCCCAGCAGGAAGGTGGCCGAGATCGTGGTGTCGACGTTGATGCCCATGAGCCGCGCGGCCTCGGGGTCCTGCGCGGTGGCGCGCATGGCCTTGCCGAGCCGGGTGCGCGTGATGAAGGTGGTCATGACGAGCACGAGCGGGATCGTCACGCCGAACGCCACCAGGTCGGCCGACTGAACGTTGACGCCAAGGATCGTCACGACCTTCTTCTGTGCCCAGATCAGGTCGTCGACCGAGGCGGGCGAGCCGCCCAGCCACAGCAGGCCGACGTTCTGGAGGATGAAGGACATGCCGACGGCGGTGATGAGCGGCGCAAGCTTGGGCGCGTTGCGCAGCGGCTTGTAGGCCACCTTCTCGATCAGCACGTTGACGCCGCCGCAGACGATCATCGCCACGACGAGCGAGGCGAGGATGGCGCCGGCGGTGCCCCAGAAGCCGGTGGCGATCGATACGCCGAGCACGCCGCCCCAGAACTGCGAGGCGGTGAACGACCCGATCATGAAGACGTCGCCGTGGGCGAAGTTGATCAGCTCGATGATCCCGTAGACCAGCGTGTAGCCGATCGCTATCAGGGCGATGATCGAGCCGTTGGAGAGCCCCGAGAACAGGTTGTTCGCGAGGTGCGAGAGGTTGCCGTCGTCCTGGAGGTCCTTGATGCCATACCAGACCGGCAGCGCCAGGAGGACGACCAGCAGGCCATAGCGGCCGATGGCGGCACGGATCACATCGCCGCGGCGAGGTGATGAGACCACAGGGTCGGGGCTGGTGGCAGCTTCCATGCGAAAGGGCCGGAGCGGGCGCGCTCAGTCGCGCGCCCGCTCCTGCGGTCCTTCAGTGCGTTGTTAGTCCGACTTGATCGCTTCGGCGAAGGCCGGGTTCCCATCGGAGCCGACCTTGTACACGCCGTACGCGGTGAGCGTCGTGTCCCCGTTCTTGTCGAACGAGTACGAGCCGAGCACCGACGAACGGTTCTTCGTGTTCTGCAGCGCCGCGAGGACGGCGGACTTGTCGCTGCCCTTCGCCCCGAGGCCCTTGATGGTGTCGATCCCGAGGTTCATCGCCTCGTAGCCGTAGATGGCGTACGGATCCGGGTTGTTGTCCCCGTACTTGGCCGCGAACGCCTTGAGGAAGTCCTGACCACCTGGGTAGGACTTCAGGTCGAGCGTGGCCACGGTGCACTTGAAGCGCTTGCCAAGTGCGGCCGGGATGCCCTTCTTCGACGGGTTGGTGAATCCGGACTCACAGACGCCGTCCGGGCCGTACAGCTTGGCGCTCGGGAGTGCTGCGCCGACGTCCTTGTACAGCTGGATCGCGCCGTTGGCCGTGACTCCTCCGAAGAAGAAGCAGTCATCGCCCTGCGACTTGAACTGCTGGGCGACCGAGCGGAAGTTCGGCGCCGTCTTGTCGATCCCGGTGTCGCTGGTGATCTTGATCGAGGGGAACTGCTTGCCCTCGAGCTCCATCAGCTTCGCGATGCCCTGACCGTAGGTGTCCTTGTCGTTCGCGATGCCGACCTTGGTGCAACCGTCCTGCTTCATCAGCGTCAGGTTGGCCTTCGCCTGGATCGTGTCACGCGGGACGATGCGGAGGTATGTCCGCTTGCCGGTCGGGTAGTACTTGTCCGGCTCGCCCGGCGCGCTGCCAGGCTCGTTGGTCGTCAGGCCGACGTAGGTGTTGGCCGGCGAGACCTGCGGGACTCCGCCCTGGTTCAGGATCGGGATCGAGATTGCGCTCGCGCCCGAGTTGAACTCACCGATGTAGTACACGGCCTTGGAGTCCTGCGCGACCTTGCGCGCGTTCTGGGCGGTCTGACCCGGATCCCAGTTGCCCACGGAGGCCGTCGAGTCGTCGAGCGACTGATAGTTGATCTTGAACTGTCCGGCCTTGCTTCCAGCCTGATCGAGGGCGAGCTTGATGCCCTTCACGAGAGCGCCAGTCTGGTCCTTCGAGGCGCCCTGGAGGGGGAGACTCGAGTAGACGTCGACGGTACCGCCGCCGCTTGAACTGCTTGAGCTGGTTCCGGAGCTGCTTGAGCTGCTGCTGCTGCTCTTGTTACTCGAGCCGCAAGCTCCGAGCGCTGAGACCGCAACAAGGCAGCTGGCTACTGCTAGCCAACGAGATGCCAAAAGGTTTCCCTCCTCTAGGAAAGCCGGTAAAGGTGCGGGCACTCTAACCAGACGGAGCGGACGTTGCCAAGCGATTAACCACGACTAAACCTGCGGTCCACAGCGGATTGGACCATCGGCCGTGCAGGCGACGCGGTCGATAGGGTCCCGAGCGGATGCGGATCGGGGTCTTGACGGGGGGTGGCGACTGCCCGGGACTGAACGCGGCGATCCGCGCGATCGTCCGCAAGGGCATCGACACCTACGGCCACGCGGTGATCGGATTTCGCGATGGCTGGCGCGGAGTTCTGGAGAACGAGACCCTGGAGCTGACGCTCGAGTCCACGCGCGGGATCATCCACCGCGGCGGCACGATTCTGGGCTCGTCGCGGACCAATCCCTACAAGGACGACCAGGACGGCGCGCCGCTGGTGCGCGCGACGCTCGAGTCGATGAACCTCGACGGGCTGATCGCCATCGGCGGCGAGGACACGCTCGGCGTTGCGAGCCGGCTGAGCTCGTCCGGCCTGAACGTGATCGGCCTGCCGAAGACGATCGACAACGACCTCGGCGGCACCGACATGACCTTCGGCTTCGACACCGCGGTGCAGGTGGCCACCGACGCGATCGACCGGCTCCACACGACGGCCGAGAGCCACCACAGGGTGCTCATCCTCGAGGTGATGGGCCGCCATGCGGGCTGGATCGCGCTCCACTCCGGCCTGGCCGGCGGCGCGGACGTGATCCTGATCCCCGAGCTGCCATTCGACATCGACGAGGTCTCGCGGCTGATCAGCCGCCGCCGCTCGCGCGGCCGCAACTTCTCGATCGTGGTGGTGGCCGAGGGCGCCGTGCCCAAGGAGGGAACGATGGAGACGGTCGGCGGCCAGACCGACGCGTTCGGCCACGCGCGCCTTGGCGGCATAGGCGTGCGGCTGGAGCAGGAGATCGAGTCGCGAACCGGCTTCGAGACGCGCGCGACGATCCTTGGCCACGTGCAGCGCGGCGGCACACCGACGGCGTTCGACCGCGTGCTCGCAACCCGCCTTGGCATCGCCGCCATCGACGCTGCGCACAACGGCGCCTGGGGCAACATGGCGTCGCTGCGCGGGCAGCGGATCGAGCTGGTGGAGCTGGCCGAAGCCGTGCGCGAGCTGCGGACCGTGTCGGCCGAGGACTACGCGGTTGCGCAGGCCCTGGCGGGCTGAGCGCGGCGCCTAGTCCTGCGGCGGCGTCTGCCCGATCAGCTTCCTGATGCCCGGGCCGAAGACCTGCAGGCCCGCGGCCGGCAGCACGATCAGGATCGTCACGAGGAAGCCGTCGAACGGCTTGGCGCCAATGGCCCAGAGGATGATCCAGGCCACGAGGCCGACTGTGAAGGCCACGATCGTCGTCATCGGCGGGGCAGGTTACAGCGCCAGCGCAGCGGCAAGCTCGGCAACCACCTGCCGGACGCCGTCGGCGCCTTCCTCGCCGGCCGCCCGGACCACGCGGCTGCCGACGATCACGCCGTCGGCGATCTCTCCCACCGCGCGCGCCTGCTCGCCGGTCGAGATGCCGAAGCCGACGGCCACGGGCACGCCATCGGCTGCGGCGCGGATCCGCTCCACGAGCTCGGACAGCCCGGGCGGCAGCTCGCCGCGCTCGCCGGTCGTGCCCACGAGGGACACGGCGTAGACGAAGCCCGAGGCATCGGCCCCGATGCGCGCCATCAGATCGCCGGTGGTGGTTGGTGCCACGAGTGGGATCAGCGCCAAGCCGTTCGCCTCGCACGCCTCGCGCACCGCCTGCGACTCCTCGTGCGGCAGGTCGGGCACGATCAGCCCGGCGGCACCGGCGGCGGCGGCGCGCGCCGCGAAGTCCTCGCCGCCGTGTGAGAGCACGAGGTTGGCGTAGACCATCAACAGGATCGGGACACGCTCGGCGAACTCCGCGCAGAGCGTGAGCACGTCAGCCGGCTTGACACCCGCGTCGAGCGCCTGCGTGCCGGCCGCGTGGATCACGGGGCCGTCGGCGAGCGGGTCGGAGAACGGGATGCCGAGCTCGATCAGGTCCGCGCCCGCCTCGATGGCCGCGTCGAGGCACGCCCGCGCCCCGTCGAGATCGGGATGGCCGCCCATCAGGTACGGCATCAGCGCTGCTCGCCGTTCGGGCTGCTCGAACGCCGCCCGGATGCGCTCGACCCCCGAGCTCATTCGTGGGCGAGGACCTCGGCCAGGTCCTTGTCGCCGCGGCCGGAGAGGCACACGACGTCGAGCTCGCCGCCCGGGTTGGCCATCACCCACGCGAGCGCGTGGGACGACTCGAGCGCCGGGATGATGCCCTCGAGCACGGCGATCTTGCGGAACGCCGCGATCGCGTCGTCGTCGCTGACCGCGAGGTAGCGAGCGCGCCCCGAGTCGCGCAGCCAGGCGTGCTCGGGTCCTGAGCCGGGGTAGTCGAGCCCGGCCGAAACGGAGTGGGCCTCGACCACCTGGCCGTCCTCGTCCTGGAGCACCGCCGAGTAGGCGCCGTGCAGGATGCCCTTCGCGCCGACGGTCAGCGGCGCGCCGTGACGGCCGCTGTCGATTCCCTCGCCGGCGGCCTCGACCCCGATCAGCTCGACGGCGTCGTCGTCGACGAAGGCGGTGAAGATGCCGATCGAGTTGGAGCCGCCGCCCACGCATGCGATCACGCGGTCGGGCAGCCGCCCCTCGGCCTCCATGAGCTGAGCGCGGGCCTCGTCCCCGATCGTCCGCTGAAGGTCGCGCACCACCACCGGATACGGCGCGGGCCCGACTGCCGATCCGATCACGTAGTGCGTGCTCGCCACGTTCGTGACCCAGTCGCGGATGGCCGCGCTGACGGCCTCCTTGAGCGTGCGTGCCCCCGACTCCACGGGCACCACCTCCGCGCCCAGCAGGCGCATGCGCTCCACGTTCGGCTTCTGCCTGCGCATGTCCTCGGTGCCCATGTAGACGTGGCATTCGAGGCCCAGCAGCGCGCACGCGGTGGCGGTGGCCACGCCGTGCTGGCCCGCGCCCGTCTCGGCGATGACGCGCTGCTTGCCCATCCGCTTGGCGAGCAGCGTCTGACCCAGGGCGTTGTTGATCTTGTGCGAGCCGGTGTGCATCAGGTCCTCGCGCTTCAGGTACACCGAGCGCCCGCACTCCTCCGACAGCCGCTCGGCCAGGTACAGCGGCGTCGGCCGGCCGGCGTAGTCGGTCAGCAGCCGCTGGAGCTCGCGCTGGAACGCCGGGTCGTCGCGCGCGGAGATCCACGCGTGCTCGAGCTCGTCGAGCGCCGGGATCAAGGTCTCCGGCACGTAGCGCCCGCCGTAGTCGCCGAAGCGGCGCGGCAGCGACTCGGCTTCCCTCACGCGGGTACCGTCGCCTGCTCGACCGCACGGAAGAAGGCGGCCAGCTTGGCCGGGTCCTTCACGCCCGGCGACTGCTCGGTGCCGCTGGCGGTGTCGACCGCGAACGGGTGCGTGGCGCGGATGCCGTCGGCCACGTTCTCGGGCGTCAACCCGCCGGCCAGGATGAGCGGCACCTTCGACTGCCGCGTGCGCAGCAGGTCCCAGTCGAAGGTCGAGCCGGTGCCGCCGAAGACATCGGGATGGTGGGCGTCGACCAGGTGGAAGTCGACCCCGCGGAACGCGGCGAGCGCCTGAAGGCTTGCGGCGTCGCGCACACGTGCGGCCTTGATGACCTTGAGGCCGGTGCGGCGGCGGATCTCCTCGCAGTAGACCGGCCCCTCGTCCCCGTGCAGCTGGATCGTCGTGAGCGAGCAGGCATCGGCGATCTCAGCGACATCGCCCAGATCACGGTTGACGAACACGCCCGCGACCTCGACCTGGCGCTTGAAGTGGGCACCGATCTCGAGCGCAGTCTCCAGCTCGATGCTGCGCGGGCTCGGCTCGTGGAAGTTGAGCCCGAGCGTCCACGCGCCGAGCTCGACAGCCAGCTCGGCGTCCTCCCGGCGCGTGATTCCGCAGATCTTGATCAGCACGCGTTCAAGGCTAGGGCAGCACGTCAGAGCCACCCTCGGGCGCAGCCTGGCTGTCCAGCGACGCTGGGCGGGTTCCGAGCTTGACCCGCTTGGTCTGGAGCTTGTCGTTGCGGTAGTAGCGCAGCTCGACGACGTCGCCCGGCTTGTTGTCGTTGATGGCCGCCTGGACGTCCTCGGGCTTGGTCACCTTCTCGCCGTCGACCTCCACGAGGATGTCGCCGCCGAGCACGATCCCCTCGTCGGTGTGCACCTTGCCGGCGCGCAGCCCGGCGCGCTCGGCTGGGCCGCCTGCTGACAGGGACTGGACGAGCGCGCCGCGGTCGATCGGCAGGTTCACGGCGGCGGCCAGGTCCTTGTTGAGCGGGTAGGTGGTCACGCCCAGATAGGCGTGGAGGATGCGGCCGTGCTGCTCGAGCTGCGGGAAGACGCGCTTCGCGGTGTTGATCGGGACGGCGAAGCCGATGCCGATCGAGCCGGACGTGCTGGAGCCCGTGGCCGTCGCGATCTGGGAGTTGATGCCGATCACCTTGCCGTCGGCGTTCAGCAGCGGGCCGCCCGAGTTGCCGGGGTTGATCGGCGCATCGGTCTGGAGCACGTGCCCGATCGTGAAGCCGTTCGGCGCGCGGATCTGGCGCTGGAGCGCGCTGATGATCCCGGTCGTGACCGTGCGGTCGTAGCCGAACGGGTTGCCGATCGCGATCGCCGGATCGCCCACGTGCACGCTGCTCGAGTTGCCGAGCGGCAACGGCTCGAGCTTGGCGGCGGCCGGGTCTACCTTCAGCACGGCGAGGTCGGTCGAGAGGTCGCGGCCGATCACCTGTGCGTCGACCGCGTCGCCGCCCTCTTCGAAGCGGATCGACGCGCTGTGTGCGCCCTCGACCACATGCGCGTTGGTGAGGATGTGGCCGCTGCGGTCGAGCACGAACCCCGACCCGGTCGCGAGCCCCTCCTGCTTGAGCGGCAAGCCGAACGGGGAGTCGCTCTGCGTGACAATCCGCGCCGTCACGAACACCACGCCGGCGCCCTCGCGCCGGTAGATGTCGGCCACGCTGCGGCCCGAGCTGCCGTCCGCGCGCGCGATCGGCGCGCTGCCTGCCGGTGCCTGGCGGATGATGGTGCGGCTGGTGTCCCCCGTGTTGACGATGCCGGTGGCCAGCAGCGTGGCCCCGAGCGCCAGCACGACCAGCCCGCCGACGGCGCCTGACAGGAGGTTGGAGGCGGCGGTCGGGCGCCTGCGGATGGGCAGCGATCGACGCGGCGGGGGTGTGGACGGGGGGCGGACCGGCATTCGAGGTGACGGTGGGGCGGTCCAGCTTAAGCCTCGAACAGCCCCTTCCGGGCCTCACGCAAGGCCGCTATCGGGAGCGCCATGCACGCGCCGCCCCGGCCTGGCCATCGGTAGCGCCATGTGCATGCGCGTGACCGGTCCGGCGCCCGCCGCCGAGGCCAGCGCGATGCGCATCTTGCGCCGTTCCCAGCGATCCGGCTCGGGGTCCTTCGCCGCTGCGTAGCGCCGCCGGCGCAGCTGGCGGGCATAGAGCGCCGCCTCCGGACCCCCGAGGCGCCTGATGCGCTGCTCGAGCTCCAGCAGCGTCGTGCCCGGCGGTATCTCCAAGCCCATCCGGGCGAGCAGCGTCACCAGGTGGTCGATCCCCGGATCGCCGCACGGGGCCGGGCTGGCACCGCGCCGGGGTCGCGTGCGGCCGATGCCGGCGATCAGCGCGGCCAGCGCGAGCCCGCCGGCCACGAGGCCGAGGATGATCCAGCCCCACGGCGTGCCGCCGTCGCGCTTGGCCGCAGCTCCGCCGCCGTGACCGCTCGCGCTGTCTCCCAGGAGCGCGTCGAGGCGCTTCTTCGGCAGGCGGTCCCTTGCGTCCCCGCGCGCCGCGCTGGCTGCGACCTCGCTCAGCGCGAACGACGCGGCCTGCGAGGCCGCGGGCGCCAGTGCGGGTGTCGGGTCGAACGGCACCCAGCCGAGACCCTGGAACCACACTTCGATCCATGCGTGGGCGTCGAGGTCGCGCACCACGTATTCCTTCGTGTCCGGATCGCGTGAACCGGGTGCAAAGCCGCTTGCCACGCGCGTGGGAACGCCGAGCATGCGCAGCATCAGGGCGGCTGAGCCGGAGAACTGCTGGCAGTAGCCGCGCTTGTCCTGGAACAGGAACGACTCGAGCGGATACTGGTGCTTGGGCACGTGCTCGCTGTAGGTGTAGTGGCTGTCGAGGTAGGCGCCGATTCGCCGCACCATGTCGTAGTCGGTCGTGGCCCCGGCGGTGATCCGCTTGGCCAGGCCGTACACGCGCGCGTAGCGCGATCCAGCGAGCACGGCGGCGGCCCCGGGGTCGCCGCTTCCGGGCTCACGCCGGAGTGGCACACGCAGCGTTCGCACCCCGGGCCCGGCCGAGTCCGGCAGCGCGAGGCCCGTGTAGCGGCTGAAGAACTCCTCGGCAGGCGGCGCGGCTCGCATCTCCCTGGCCGACGGATCCGGCGTGTAGGAGCGCACGGTGTAGGTGTCGCCGGAGCTCAGATCGCCGTCCAGCAGGTAGGCGCCGTTCGCAAGGTAGATCGGGTGGCCCTTCAGACCGTGCAGGCTGAGGATCTGCCCCGGCGCGATCACGAGCTGGCTCTTCAGGCCCCGGACGGTCACGCTCGCGTTGTGGATCCACTTCGGGCGCTCGGTGATCTCGCGGTCGTCGACGGTTGGATCACGCTGAGCGGCCGGCGGGGTCGTCCAGCGGACCCCGTCGAACTGGTCGAGGCTCTCGGCCTTCCAGTACTCCGGCTCCTTCGACTTGATCAGGAGCAGCGTGGTGTTCTTGCGCGGCCAGTGCAGCGGGCCGTAGGTCTGGCGCCAGTCGTAGCTGATCGTCTTCTCGTTGTGCAGGTTCCACGACCAGTGGCGGTAGTCGATCCACGGATCGACCGAGGCCAGCCTGGGAGTCAGGACAAGCGCGACGAGCGCCGCGATCCCGACCGCCACGACGGCGGCGCTCGCATCGCGGCCGGACAGCCGCGGCATCCACAGCCACGCCGCCAGGCAGCCCAGCAGTGCCAGCCCGCGCAGGCCCTGGTCGTGGAACGGCCGCGCCGCGACCGCCACGCCGTAGAGCGCCACCAGGAGCACGAGCGCGCCGCCGCTGCCCAGCGAGCTGCGGCGACCCGAGCTGGGCCAGAAGGCAAGCGCTGCGGCCGGCACCAGCACCACCGGTGCTCCAAGCAGCGCCGTCAGCCGCAGCCACACGTTGGGGCCCGCGTACGGCCACTTGGTGACCGTGCCGACCACCGACAGCCCGCCCGACAGTCGGTCGCCGAGGGTTCCCCAGCCGGCGGGCATCAGCAGCTTGAAGCGGATCCCGATGGCCGTGGCGGCCAGCACCAGCGCAACCGCGATCACCAGCACACGCGCCGCGAGACCGGCGACGCGCGGAAGGCGGCCGGTCAGCCCGATCAGCACGCCGGCGCCAGTGGCGATCAGGCTCGCGACGAGGGCGCGGCGCGTCTGCGCGGGCTCCACGAGCGCGACCCAGTGCGCCGAGGCCAGGAAGGCCAGCGTGAAGAACGGGATCGCCCGCAGCGCGAGCGGCGGAACCGTGAACGCCTCGCTGCGCCTGCGCGGTGTGGTGCGTAGGCGGCCGGGTGCTCGCGGGAGCGTCCAGTCGGAGCGGCCGACGGTGCCGGGGACCCCGGTCACGCAGCATCTCTCCATACCGCGGCCAGGCGCTGCCCGATGCAGCCGCCGACCCGGAACTCAGCCGGCGCGCCGGCGGCTAGCGGATGTGGCGCCACGATCCAGCCGGCACCCATCCGCGACGGCAGCGCCGGGATGGCGTGCGAGGCCGTGACCCAGACCACAGGCCCGGCACTGCGCTGGCGGGCGATCACGGGCGAGGACGCGGACGGCTCCAGCAGCGCCAGCCGCGCGTGCACCTCCGCGAAGCCGCGCATGTCGTGTCCGAGCAGCGTGGGATTGCGGTCGCCCGGGAGCAGCACGCCGCAGCCGCCGCCGGCCGCGAGGTGCTTGGCAAGCGACGCCGCCGCGCGCATGGCCGCATCGAGCTCACGCTCGCCGACCGGATCATGCGAGTCGACGACGATCAGCGGCCGGGCACGGGGGTCGGCGACGAAGCGACGCTCCATCAGCTCGCCGGTGCGCGCGAGCGTGGGCCAGTGGATGCGCGTGGCCGGCGCGCCAGGGCGGTACGGGCGCAGCACGTCGAGCTCCATCTCGGGCGCCGGCGCGCGACCGGCTCCGCCGCCGTCGCCGCCCTCGCGCCCGCGGCTGAACGAGCCGGGCACTCCCCCGCCCTCGACCGCCATCACCGGCTCGATGCGCGGCAGCACGAGCACCTCGGCCATGTCCGGCTCCGACTCGAGCTCCCGCACCGCGAGCCCCAGTGGGTCGCGGATGACCAGCGTGGACTCGCTGATCGGCCGCCTGCCACGACGTCCGAAGCGGATCTCCACGCGCACTCGCCGCCGGCGGTCGCGCCCGACCGTCATCTTGCGCAGCCGCAGCGGATCCTTGAGCAGCTCGTCGATGACCTCGCCGCCGGGCGGCGGGATCAGCCCCGACGTCACGACGATGCGCATCGGCCATGGAGCGCCCTCCTCGACCGTCGGCGGCCCGTGCTCGCGTTCCAGGCGGGCGCCTGCCACGGCCAGCGTGACCCAGATCGCGAAGCCGGCTCCCAGCACCAGGAAGGTGACGCCCGGGATGTACATCGAACGCAGCGCGAACGTGGCCGCGCACAGCATGAGGACTGCTCCGAGCGCGGCGCTTCCAGCCGCGCGCCTCACAGCGCCGGAACTCGCTCCAGCGCGTCTTCGACGATCTCGCGGCGACTGACTCCGGCCGCCTCCGGGGCCAGCAGCAGCCGGTGGCTCAGCACCGAGACCGCCATCGCCTGCACGTCGTCGGGCAGCGCGTGGTCGCGCGAGTTGAGCGCGGCGAGCGCCTTCGCCGCCTTCAGCAGCATCAGCCCCGCGCGCGGCGAGGCGCCGAGCTCGGTGCGCGAGTCGCCACGCGTGCGCTCGAGCAGCGCGACGATGTAGCGGCGCAGCGGCTCGCTCGTGTGCACGGTCGCTGCGCTGTCCTGCGCGGCCACCACGTCAGCCACATCGGCCACGTGCTCGAGCTCGAGCACCTGGTCGCTGACGGCGTGGTCGCCCAGCATCGCGGCCTCCTCGGCAGCCGGCGGGTAGCCGAGCTGCACGCGCACGGTGAAGCGATCGAGCTGCGCCTCGGGCAGCGGGTAGGTGCCCTCGTACTCGACCGGGTTCTGGGTGGCGAGCACCATGAACGGGCGCGCGAGCTCGTGCGTGTAGCCGTCGACCGTGACGCTGCGCTCCTGCATCGACTCGAGCAGCCCCGACTGCGTCTTCGGGGACGCGCGGTTGACCTCGTCGACCAGCACCACGTTCGCGAACACCGGGCCGGGACGGAACTCGAAGCGGTTCTCACGCTGGTTGTAGACGTTCGTCCCGACCACGTCCGAGGGCAGCAGGTCGGAGGTGCACTGCACGCGCGCGAACTCGGCGGAGATAGAGCGCGCGAGGGCGCGCGCCAGCGCGGTCTTGCCGACGCCCGGGTAGTCCTCGATCAGCACATGGCCGTCGGCCAACAGCGACACGACGACGTCGCGCAGAGCGGCGTCGGGCGCGCGCACGGCGCGCGAGATGTTCTGTGTCAGGCGCTCGCCGAACTCGGCGACCGCGTCAAGTGAGACTTCGTTCGAAGCCATCGCTACTCCCCGTCTTCCGGAAGGGTCAGTTCCCGCACCGCGTCCTCGGGCTCGTGAGCGCGCATCAGGGTCTCGCCGATCAGCACCGCGTCGACGCCAACCCGCTCGAGCTCCTCGATCTCGTGGCGGGTCCGGATGCCCGACTCCGACACGACCGTCTTGCCGGTCGGCACGTCCGCCAGCAGGTCGAGCGTGGTGCTGATGTCGACCGTGAAGTCCTGAAGGTTGCGGTTGTTGATGCCGATCACGTCGACGTCGAACTCGAGCGCGGTCTCGAGCTCCTCCTCGTCGTGCACCTCCACGATCGCGTCGAGGTCGAGCGCCTGCGCCTCGGCGTGGAGGCGCTCGAGGTCGTCCTTGCGCAGCGAGCCGACCACGAGCAGCACGGCATCGGCGCCTGCCACCTTCGCCTCGTAGAGCTGGTAGGTGTCGACGCAGAAGTCCTTGCGCAGGATCGGCAGCTGAGTAGCGCGGCGCGCCTCGTAGAGATCTTCGAGCGAGCCGCCGAAGTGCTGCTCCTCGGTCAGGATCGAGATCGCCGCCGCCCCGCCGCGCTCGTAGGCCTGCACGATCTCCGTGACGGAGGCGCCTTCGCGTATGACGCCCGCGGACGGCGAGCGCCGCTTGTGCTCGGCGATCAGCGACGTGCCGGGGTGCGCCAGGGCCTCGTGGAACGGGCGGCCCTCGCCGCGCTGCGCCAGCTCGTGCTCGAGCTCGGCGATCGGCCGCTCGCGCATGCGCCGCGCGAGCGACTCGCGCGTGGCCTGGACGATGTCGTCCAACCTCAGCGTCATGCGGGCGCCAGCGCCTTCGTGCGCTCCACGTAGCGGGCCAGCAGCTCGCTGGCCGCGCCACTGTCGATCGCTTCGGCGGCGTCCTCGACGCCGGCCGCGATCGAGGCCGACACGCCGCCCACGTACAGCGCAGCGCCGGCGTTCAGGAGCACCAGCGAGCGCTCGATGCCGCGTGCGGAACCGCTCAGCACCGAGCGCGTGACCTCGGCGTTCGCGTCGGGGTCGCCCTGCGCCAGGGAGTCCGCGGCAACACGTTCCAGCCCGGCGTCCTCAGGCGTGAGCGTGTAGCTCTCTATTCGACCCGCCTTCAGCTCGACCACGCTCGTGGGCGCTGAGACGCTGAGCTCGTCAAGCCCATCCTCGGCCGACACTATCAACGCGCTTTCGCTGCCAAGCCGGTCCAGGGCACCGGCCATCGTCTCCAGATAGGCCGGATCGGATACGCCGATCACCTGCCGGCGGGCGCCGGCCGGGTTGGTGAGCGGCCCGAGCAGGTTGAAGATCGTCCGCACGGCCAGCTCGCGCCGGACGGGAACCACGTGCTTCGTCGCCTGGTGATGTATGGGCGCGAACATGAAGCCGAAGCCGACCTCGGTGATGCACTCGGCGATCGCCGCCGGCTCGAGGTCGATGCGCGCGCCGAGCGCCTCGAGCACGTCGGCCGATCCGCTGCGGCCGGTGGCCGAGCGGTTGCCGTGCTTGGCGATCGTCGCACCGCCTGCCGCGGCTACGAGCGCCGCGGTCGTTGACACGTTGAAACTGGGCGCGCCGCCCCCGGTGCCGGCGGTGTCGACCACGTCGGCGTCGTCGAGCTCAACCCGCAGCGCCAGCTCGCGCATGGTCGACGCGAGCCCCGCGACCTCGTCGACCGTCTCGCCCTTCGTGCGCAGCGCGATCAGGAAGCCTGCGGTCTGGACGTCTGATACGCGCCCCTCCATGATCTCGCGCAGCACCGCGGCAGCCTCCTCCGTGGTGAGGTCCTGATGGGAGGCGACGCGATCGAGCGCCCGGGTGACGACGTCGTCAGGCAAGGAAGTTGCGGAGGATCTGCATGCCGTCGGGGGTGAGTATGGATTCAGGGTGGAACTGGACGCCCTCGGCGGGCAGCGTCTTGTGACGCAGTCCCATGACGACGCCGCCGCCGGTGGCGCTGACCTCGAGCTCGTCCGGCAGCGCCGGGTCGACCACCAGCGAGTGGTAGCGCGCGACCTCGATCTGATCAGGGAGGCCGCTGAAGATCGTCCTGCCGTCGTGCTCGACCGTCGCCGTCTTGCCGTGGATCGGCTCGTGGCGGACCACCTTGCCGCCGAACGCCTGGCCGAGCGCCTGGTGCCCCAGGCAGACCCCGAGCACGGGTGTGCCGCGCTGCGCGAACGAGCGGATCGCCTCGATCGACACGCCGGCCTCGTCAGGAGTGCACGGGCCGGGCGAGACGACCACGCGCTCGGGCTCGCGCTCGAGCACACCGGCCTCGTCGTTTCGCATCACCTCGGGCTCGGCGCCGAGCTCCCCCAGGTACTGCACGAGGTTGTAGGTGAACGAGTCGTAGTTGTCGATCACGAGCACCCTCACGCCCAGTCCCCCTGTGCGCAGGCGAGCGCGATCGCGCCCCAGACGGCGGCGGCCTTCGCCTCCGTCTCGTCCACCTCGTTCTGCGGATCGGAGTCGGCCACGAGGCCCGCGCCCGCCTGGATGTGCACGCGCCCGTCCTTCACCAGCGCCGAGCGGATGTAGATACAGGTGTCGAGGTCGCCCGTGTAGGACAGGTAGCCGACGGCGCCCCCGTACGGGCCGCGCGCGTCGGGCTCCAGCTCGTCGATGATCTGCATCGCCCGGATCTTGGGCGCGCCCGACAGCGTCCCGGCGGGCAGCGACGCGCGCAGCGCATCCATCGCGTCGACGTCGTCGCGCAGCCTGCCCGAGACCTCGGAGACGATGTGCATGACGTGCGAGTAGCGCTCGATCGCCATCAGCTCGTCGACGTGGACCGAGCCGTACTCGCTCACGCGCCCGAGGTCGTTGCGAGCCAGGTCGACCAGCATCACGTGCTCCGAGCGCTCCTTCTCGTCCGCCAGCAGCGACTCGGCCAGGCCGTTGTCCTCGTCCGCCGTCGCGCCGCGTGGGCGCGTGCCCGCGATCGGCCGCTGCGAGACCTTGCGCCCCGACACCGTGACGAGCACCTCGGGCGAGGCGCCGGCGATCTGGAAGTCGCCGAAGTCGAGGAAGTACATGTACGGGCTCGGGTTGACCGCGCGCAGCCCGCGGTAGATCGAGAACGCCTCGACCGCCGCGTCGGCACTCCAGCGCTGGCTCGGCACGACCTGGTAGATGTCGCCCGCGCGGATGTAGTCCTTCGCCACGTCGACGCCGCGCGCGTAGCCGTCGTTGCCCACGTTCGAGGTCCACTCGGGCGGCTCGCAGGGATCGCGGCGCACTCGCGGCACGGGCGCGCCCAGGCGCTCGCGCACGTCGGCGATCGCCGCCACCGCGTCGGCGTAGGCCTGCTCGAAGTCGTCGCCCGCGAAGACGTTCGCGAGGATCGTCAGCTCGCGGCGCAGGTGGTCGAACGCCAGCAGCACGTCTGAGACCATCAGCGCCAGGTCCGGCACGCCGAGGTCGTTCTGGCGCGGCCCGACGGTGGGCTCGGCCCAGCGCACGAGGTCGTATCCGAACAGGCCGACCGCGCCACCCGCGAACGGCGGTAGGTCGGCCAGCGGCGCGGCGCGGTAGCGCGCCAGCTCGTCGCTGACGGCCGCGTAGGGGTCGTCGAACTCGCGCGGCTGGCCGTCCACCGTCAGCACGCCGCCGTCCATGCGGATGACCGAGCGCGGGTGCATCCCTAGGAACGACCAGCGCCCCACGCGCTGGCCACCCTCGGCCGACTCGAGCAGGAACGACGGGCCCGAGCCGCGCAGCTTCAGATAGGCCGAGACCGGCGTCTCGGTGTCGGCGATGAACGTGTGGCGAAGCGGCACCAGCGTGTGCTCGCCCGCGAGCGCCCGGGCCTCCTCGAGGCTCGGGCGGATCTTGAGACCCTGGTCAGCGGCGACGGGCATTCAGCACCTCGAAGGCGTCGCCCAGCGACAGATCGCGCGAGGCGAGCAGCACGGCCAGGTGGTAGAGAACGTCGGCGGCCTCCTCGGCCACGCGCTCGCCGCTCTCCTCGCGCGCGGCGCGCGCCACCTCCTCGGCCTCCTCCTGCACCTTGGCGCCGATCAGCGGCGGGTCGGCCAGCAGCTTCGCCGTCCAGCTGCCCTCGCTCGGCTCCGCCTTGCGCTCGGCGATCACTCGCTCGAGCGCGGGCAGCGCCTCGTGCGGGGCCGGCGGCTCGGTCTGGCCGCCGAAGAAGCAGCTGCGCGCGCCGGTGTGGCAGGCGGGCCCGGCGGGCTCGACCAGCGCCAGCAGCGTGTCGGCGTCGCAGTCGAAGCGCAGCTCGCGCACGCGCTGCACGTTGCCCGAGGTCTCGCCCTTGTGCCACAGCTCCTGGCGCGAGCGGCTCCAGAACCAGGTCTCGCCGCTCTCACGAGTGCGTGCCAGAGCCTCCTCGTTCATGTAGGCAACCGTCAGCACCTCCCCCGTGCCCCAGTCCTGGACCACGCATGGGATCAGGCCGTCTTCGCCGAAGGCGAGCTCGTCCAAGCACCCGATGTTAGGAGGGCTCAGCTCCCGGGCGAGAGCGCTGAAACGATCCATGTGGAGGCCATGCCCTCCACCCCGGCCTCCGTCTGGAGCCCCGCGAGGCCGTCGCGCAGCGCCGCGCGCACCTCGTCCTGGCGGTCGGCCTTGCGCTCGCCCCAGAGCCGGATGATCTCGCCGGCCGGGCCGATCGCCGTGACCATGTCGATCGCCTCGTCCACATCGCGGCCGACCAGGATCGGCAGATCGCAGCGCGTCAGCGAGACATCCGCGAGGCCCGCCCCCATGAGGATGCCACTCGTCGTGTCGGCGCCCGCCATCGAGAACGGGCCTGGGCCGCATGTCGGTTCGTCGTAGGTATCGGGGCGGCCGAGCATGCGCTCGACGATCTGCTGCGCCTCGTACAGCCACGGGTTGTCCTCGCGCACGCGCCACACGACACCGACCAGCCGGGCGCCCGGCGCCATCGCCTTGCGCACGTTGCGCATGGCTGCCCCCGGGTTGTCGAAGAACATCAGCCCGAAGCGCGAGAAGACGTAGTCGTAGGGGCCGCCGAGGTCGTCGGTCTGGACGTCGGCCACGCCGTACGAGGTGTTCGGGCGCGAGAAGTCGGCCTGCGCGGCCTCGATGAAGCGCGGCGCGACGTCGACGCCGCGCGCGTGACCATCCGGCCCGACCAGCTCGGCCAGCCGCACGGTGGAGTCGCCGAAGCCACAGCCGACGTCGAGCACGCTCGCCCCGGAAGGCGGCGGGTAGAGCGCAAACGCCTTCTCGCCGTGAGCGCCCAGCCCGGTCGTGATGATGTGGCGGAAGCGGTCGAAGCGCTCGAACAGCGGGCCGTCCCAGGCCTCGGTTGCCTCGGCGTTGGCGCTTGCTGCCATTGCAGGAGCGAACCTAAACGATCGCTACGGGTGTGCCAAGTACTGCTTCGGCGCCTTGAGGGCGAACGACTTGTTTCTCGGGATGTCGTGCACCGTCACGGCGCCCTTGGTCACGCGCACCAGCGTGCCGTCGCAGCGGTCGTCGGTCAGCCAGGTGGTGCCTCTGATCGTGGCGGACGCGAAGCGGCCATCGGTCCGGAACAGGCCCTTGCCGGTGCCCCAGAGGTGACGGATCGACTTCGTCTTCGGCAGCTTCTTCACCTTCTTCTTCGCGGCAGCGGCGCGCTTGGCGGTGCTGCGCTTGATGGCGGGACAGGCCTTGAAGCTGTTGCCGAACAGCTTCAGGTCGACCACGGGCGACTTGCCGCCGGCCTGCACGATCTGGAACTTGCCGCCGTAGAAGGTGGCGCTCTGGATGACCCCGTTCGCTCCGACGGTGGTCAGCGTCACGCGGCCGCCCGTTGTGTCGACGATCGTCTTCACCGGCACGTTCTCGGCGTCCGGCAGCGGGACCGGCTTGGTCTTCCCGGGGAGCAGCACGGTGACCACGCCCTGCACGGGCTCCGCGATCACGGTCTTACCCGCCTCCGGCGCCGGCGGGGTGGGCTGGCCGTCGATGTCGCCGACGGGCACAGGCGTTGTGACGCTTCCGCCGCCGCTCGAGCTCGAGCCTGTGCCCGGGTCGGTGCCGCCGGTCGAGCCGCCGCCGCCCGAGCCGCCGCCCGTTGTCGGGCGTGCGGCGACCGTCTTCGGCGGGCTCGTGAAGCTCGAGGAGTAGCCCAGGTTCGACACGTGGTCGGAGCACGTGAGCTGGTGGCCGACGTCCGCGTCGGTCGGCGTGTAGGTGAACGTGCTCGCCGTGCCTGGTATCTCGGCCCCGTCCAGTTCCCAGAAGGTGGAGTAGGTCTGCGGGAAGCTGCCGCCGAACAGGGGCGTGTTGCAGCCGGCCGTCTGTCCCGCGACCGGGTCGTCCACGCTCATCACGCCGCTCCTGACCACCGGCGGCTCGGAGTAGGCGGCGATGCCGGCCGCCGGTGCGCTGCGGGTCGACATGAAGCGGCCGCCCAGGTAGACGCGCTCGTCGGTCGGCGCCGTCGCGACCGCCGTGACGGGGCTGCTCGGCGCGGGGCTCCACGACGTCGGCGCCCCGCTCGTCGGATCGATCTGGACGGCGTACTGGTGTGCCGCTCCCGCCACCGTGGTGAAGTCTCCGCCGGCGTAGACGGTGCCGCTCGGGGCCACCGACAGCGAGCTGACGCTGCCGCCCGTCACGTTCGGGTTCCAGCCAGTTGCGGTCGCGAGCGCGCCGTTGCCCGCTGCCGGCAGCTGGGCCACGCCGTTGCGGGCGGCGCCGCCGATGGTCGTGAAGTCCCCGCCCGCGTATATGTGCTCGGGCACCGCGCCCGGTCCGGTTGCGGCGATCGCGTCGACCGAGCCACCCGTCGGAGCGGGGTTCCAATTGGGATCGGCAAGCGACGAGCCAGGGGTGATCGCGGCGAGGCCGGCGCGTGCCTGGCCACCGGCAGTGGTGAACGCGCCCGCGAGGTAGTAGAAGCCGTCGATCTGGTACAGGGCCGTGACGGCTCCGTCCAGGGCGGCGTTCCATGTCGTCAGCGCGCCCGTGGAGGACTGCGCGAACTGGAGCACCTCGGCTGCCCCCAGGCGTGGCGTGGTGAACGCGCCGCCGACGAGGATCGTGTTGTTGTCGCCGATCGCGAGTGAGCTGACCGCGCCGTTGAAGCCCGGGTTCCAGGTCGTGATCACGTTGCCGCTCGTGCGATCGATCGCCACGACGTCCGCGATCGCATGCGCGCCGTTCGCGTCGGTCTCGCCGGTGAACGAGCCGCCCACGTAGAGGACGCCGTTGTTGTTGATGATCGCGTCGACGGTGCCGCCCGTGAAGCTCACGTTCAGGGGATTGGCACCGCCATGGCTCAGCTCCATCTCGACCAGGCCGGTGCGAGCGACATCCTGCACGCTTGCGAAAAAGCCGCCGACGTAGAACTGGCTCGCCGTCGCGGCGATCGCATTGACGCGGCCTCCGGCCGATGAGCTGATCGCGCCGTCGACCAGGCCCGTTGTGGTGCTGATCCGGCCGATGTTGCGGTGCGTGCTCGCGCCGAGCGTGCCGAACGTGCCGCCCACGTACAGGCTGGTGCCGCTGACCGCGAGGGCGATCACCTCGCCGTCCGTGTCCGGGAACGCGAGCGGCGTGCCGTTGCCAGTCACGTCCACCGCCGCCAGGTTGGCCTCCGCCGTTCCCTTGATCGCCGAGAAGCTGCCGCCGGCATAGAGCGTGGAGCCCGCGACTGCGAGCGCGTCAACGTCGCCGCCCGTCGGCAACGGCTGGAACGTGGTGTCGACCGCTCCGTTGACCGGCCCTACCTTGGCCAGCCCCGGCTCACCGGGGTCGCCGTCGATCACCGTGAACTGCCCTGCCACGAACACGCCCGAGCCGCCTACCGCGAGCGCGGACACCGGTAAGTCCGGGTTCGGGTTCCACTGGGTGTCTGTGCTGCCGTCGCTGGTCAGCACCTCCGCAGCGTTGGCGCTGGCCGCCGCGCCGTTCACGTCGGTGAAGTCGCCGCCGATGTACAGCTCGCCGCCGTTGACGACGATCGCGTTCACGGAGTTGCCGTTCACGACCGGCGCGAAGGCGATCACCTGGCTCCCCGTCGTGCCGTTCACGGCGGTGAGGTGGGTGGCGCCGCCGTTGATCGTGAAGTCGCCGCCCGCATACAGGGTGTTCGTGCCCGGGTCGTAGGCCAGCGCGTCGATGCTCGCGCCGCCGGTCGGCGGGTTGAAGGTGGCGTCCGGCGCGCCCGTGGACGTGATGTGCATCAGGTTGGGACGGGCCAGCACCGTGCCGGACTGCACCTCGTTCTCGAAGGCTCCGGCCACGTACCAGCCGCCACTGCCGTCGGCCGCGACGGCATCGACCGCCACATCGCCCCCGGACCCCGTCGCGGTTGCCACGCCCGAGCCGGCCCAGTTGCCGGTCAGCGCGTCGAACGGCGTCCCCGGCCCGCTCTGGCTGCCCGCCTGGGTGAAGTCGCCGCCGATCCAGGCGCTGCCGCCGTTGCTGTAGATCGCGTCGACCGTCGCCGGGCCGGCGGCGGCGTCCAGCGCGAAGGTCCCGTCGGCCTTGTTGGACAGCGCGGCACCGGCGCTCGGCGCGAGGAGCGCGAACGCGGTGAGGGCGAGCACGGTGGCGAGGCAGCGGGCCAGGTCCTACCGACGATCTCACGGGGTAACCCGTTTCGCTACTCGATGCCGAGCCGGTCGAGCAGACCCTCGTCGCGGCGCCAGCCCTTGCGCACCCGCACGCGCAGGTCTAGGAAGACGCGCCGCCCGAGCAGGGCCTCCATCTCCTTGCGCGCCGCGCTGCCGACGTCGCGCACCATCCGCCCGCCTCGCCCTACGAGGATCCCCTTCTGGGACTCGGTCTCGGCCCACGCGTGGGCCAGCACGGTCATGAGGCCGTCCTCGCGCTCGGCGATCTCGTCGACCTGGACCTCGACCGCGTGCGGGATCTCGTCGTGGGTGCGGTGGAGGATCTGCTCGCGAATGATCTCGGCCAGGCGCACCTCGAGCGCCAGGTCGGTCTTGTCCTCGCGCGGGTAGAGCAGCGGCCCCTCGGGCATGAGCTCGACCAGCGCCCTCACGACCTCGCCGATCCCGGCGCCTGTCTTCGCGCTGACCGGATAGATCTCGCCGGGCACGTCGATGTCGGCCAGTTCCTGGAGGCACTCGACGATCTGGGCGCGGCCGAGCAGGTCGATCTTGTTCAGGACCGTGACCGCCGGTAGCCCGGATGCCCGGACCGTCTCGGCGATGAAGCGATCTCCGGGGCCGATCTTTTCGTGGCCGTTGACAAGAAACAGCGCGGCGTCCGAGTCGCGCAGCTCGTGGTCCATACGGCGCTGCATCCGCTCGGTGAGCGGGTCGCGGGGCCGCTGCACGCCCGGCAGGTCGACCACGACCAGCTGCCAGCTCGGCCCGGTGGCGACGCCGCGGATGGCCCGGCGGGTGGTCTGCGGCCGCGGCGAGGTGATCGCCACCTTCGCCCCGACGATCTGGTTGAGCAGCGTCGACTTGCCCGCGTTCGGCCGGCCTGCAAGCGCGACGAAGCCCGCCCGTGTCATCCGGCCAGGGACTCCATCACACGATCCTGGAGCGCGAGCATCTCGCCGCCGTCGGTCTCGTGGTCGTAGCCGCAGAGGTGAAGGACACCGTGGACCACGGCCTCGACCATGTCGGCAGTGTGCTCGGGGCAGATGACCACGTCACCGAGCTCGCGCGGCCCGGCGACCGGCTCGCCCTCGTCGATGGGAAACGACAGCACGTCGGTCGGCGCGTCCTTGCCGCGGTGCTCGCGGTTGAGCTCGCGGATGCGCTCCTCGCCGATGAGCTCGATCGCCAGGTGGCCGTCGCTCACGCCGGCAGCGCGCAACGCGGCCCCGGCCGCGGCGCGAAAGCGCGGCTCGTCTGTCTCGACCTCGATCAGCGTGAGGCGCGGCGCAGCTCGGGCGCCTGGCGCGCGGCGTGCTCGTCGTAGGCCGCGACGATGCGCTGCACGAGCTTGTGGCGCACCACGTCCTCGGGCCGCAGGCGCACGAACTCGATGCCCTCGACCTCTTCGAGCACGTCCGAGACCACGAGCAGGCCGGAGCGCTGCTCGCGCTCGAGGTCGATCTGCGTGATGTCGCCCGTGACGACCATCCTCGAGTTGAAGCCGAGCCGCGTGAGGAACATCTTCATCTGCTCGGGCGTGGTGTTCTGGGCCTCGTCGAGGATGATGAACGCGTCCGAGAGGGTGCGGCCGCGCATGAACGCCAGCGGCGCGACCTCGATCACGCCGCGCTCGAGGTGCTGGTTCACGCGCTCGGGCTCGAGCATCGCGTAGAGCGCGTCGAAGAGCGGGCGCAGGTAGGGGTCGACCTTCGCCATCACGTCACCGGGTAGGAAGCCAAGGCGCTCGCCCGCCTCGACGGCGGGGCGGGTCAGGACGATGCGGTTGACCTCGCGCCGTGACAGCGCGGCCACCGCCATCGCCACGGCCAGGAACGACTTGCCCGTGCCGGCGGGGCCGATGCCGACCGTGATCGTGTTGTTGCGGATGGCGTCGATGTAGCGCTTCTGGTTGACGGTCTTCGGCGCCACGCGCAGACCGCGGTGGCTCCAGATGACGTCCTCGAGGATCCCGCGCGGAGACTCGTGCTGTTCGAGCGCGCCCGAGATCGCGTCGATCGTGCCCGGTGCGATCTCGAGGCCCTGGCGCACCAGGTCGGCCACCTCGTCGACCACGTTCTCGGCCAGGTCGACGTCCACGTCGTCGCCCTCGAGCGTGAGCATGTTGCCGCGCAGGAAGACGTCGCAGCCGAGCCGCTCCTCCAGCGTCTTGATCACCACGTCACCGGGGCCCGCAAGCTCGGCGGCGACGTCGTTGGAGAGCTCGAGCTGGCGCCGCACTAGGGCTTCAGCAGCTCCCCGACCATCGCGCTGACGCGCTTGCCGTCGGCGCGGCCCTTCACCTGGGGCATGACGGCGGACATGACCTTGCCCATCTCCTTCGGCGAGCTGGCGCCGGTCTGGGCGACCACGTCGCCAACGATCGCGCGCAGGTCGTCGTCCGAGATCTGCTCGGGCATGTAGGCCTCGATGATCGTGGCCTCGCGCTCCTCGGCCTCGGCCAGGTCGGAGCGCTCGGCGTCGCGGTAGGCCTCGGCGGCTTCGAGCCGGCGCTTGCGCTCGCGCTGGAGCACGGCCACCTCGTCGGCGTCGCCCTCCTTCGCGGCCTTTTGAAGCTCGTTCGCGATCAGCCTGAGCGCGTTCGCACGTTCCCGGTCGCCAGCCTTGAGCGAGGCCGTCACGTCTGACTTCACCTGTTCGAGGACAGCTATGTACTTAGTGTAGGCGGGCCATGGACGCCTCCCAGATCGTCTGCGCCACCTTCGACTGCTACGGCACGCTCATCGATTGGGAGGGAGGCCTGGGCAGCTTCCTCTACGACTTCGCGCTGCGCGAGCGCGAGGCAGACCCACCGCCCGGCCGCGAGCTGCGCGAGCGCTGGGAGGCGATCCAGTTCGAGCTCATCCAGGGCGACTACCGGCCCTACCGCGACGTCCTGGCCGAGAGCCTCCGCCTGCTCGCCGCCGAGCGCGGCTGGCGCTGCTCGGACGAGGACGGCAAGGCGCTGGCGCGCTCGATGCGCTCGTGGCAGCCGTTCCCGGACACGGCACCCGCGCTCCGGCGTGCACGCGAGGCCGGCCTGCGCCTGGTCATCGTCTCCAACACCGACGGCGACATCATCGAGCACTCGCTGAAGCAGATCGGCGTGGCGGTCGACGGTGTGGTCACCGCCGAGGACGTGTCGTCCTACAAGCCGGGGGTGGCCCACTTCGAGCGCGCGCTCGAGGTGATCGGCGAGCCCGCCGAGCGGATTCTGCACGTGGCGTTCGGCTTCAAGTACGACATCGGCCCGGCGCAGGAGCTCGGCTTCCGCAGCGCCTGGGTCAACCGTCGTGCCGAGCCCCGGCCTGGAGCGGCCGTTCCTGATCTCGAGTGGCGAGACCTGTGGGGTCTCGCGGAACTGGCGGACGCGCGCTGAGCGCGATCCGCGCCATCGCCCGGCCACTGGCCTTGTAGGGCGAGATCACGTCGCTGGCGCCGGCGCGCAGCAGCTTGCGCTCGGAGGACTCCTGCGACGCGCGGGCGATGATCTCGATGTCCGGCGCGAGCTCGCGCGCGCTGAGCGTGAGGAAGATGTTCTCCGCGTCGGAGTCCACGCACGCAATCACCGCGCGGGCACGCTTGATGCCCGCCTCGATCAGCACCGCATCATCGGAGGCCGCGCCGTTGAGATACAGCACATCCATCTCGTCGAGCGCCTCACGCATGTCGAGGTTGTCGTCGATCACCACGAAGTCCACGCCGGCCTCGCTCAGGTCGCGCGCGACCTGTCGCCCGACCCGGCCGAAGCCGCAGATCAGGTAGTGGCCGGACAACCGGTCGATCCGTCGTTCCATCTTCCACACCCCCAGCAGGCCGGTCATGTGACCGGCGACGAACAGCTCCACTGTCGTTACGAGCAGGTACAGCAGCGTGCCGAGCCCGAAGAAGATCAGCGCGATCTTGACCACTTCGCCGCCCACCGTCGACGGCTCACCGATCGAGCCGGTGGTGGCAACGATGTCGACGGCCCAGTTGAAGCCGCGCCAGAACGACACGTCCTCGAGCGCAGCGAGCGCGGCCCCGCCGGCGACCGTGAGCACGGTGAGCCCGGCGATGAGCGCAGCCAGCCGCCGCAGGAAGTGACCGATCTCGCGCCGCGCCGCCGCAGCCGTGGGCGGCTCACTGCCCCCGGTGCTCTCGCTGAAATGGTCGAACCAGCGGCTGGGCACGGCCTGAAGCGTAGGTGAGCGGTGGGCTGTCGGCCAGGGGTGCGGGGTTCTGCGTCCCAGGGCTCACGCGCCGTGGTTCGCGAGCACCGACCCTGGGGTGGGCAACGGAGAGGGATCGGTGCTCGCGCGCGAGGCCGCTGTTGGTCGCGCCGTCCAGGAGCAAAGTTCAATTGCTCCCGCATAGCGGGAACTATTGAACGAAGCGGCTCGGTTTTCGGGAGCAACCGTCAATTGGTGTCGCATAGCGACAGTTATTGACGGTTGCGGCGCGTTCGAGGGGCGAAGCCGGCGGCGGGAGCGAGATGGCCGGCGGGAGAACGCCCCCGCCACTCCAGCCACCCCTTGGCCGAGGCAGTTTCCAAACCGCAGCGCAAGAGCAGGGGGGCGGCAGAGCGCGGCCGGCGGCAGAGCGGTGGCCTCTCGGCCAGGGGTGCGGAGTTGTCCCTCAACCCAGCAGCAGCGCACTCCAACCCAACCGCGACAACCGCGCGCGTTCGCGCAGCGGCGCGAACGCCCCCGCCACCTCGTCGGCCTCGTGGTCGAGCAGGCCGGAGACGATCAATGTTGCCGGTGGCTCGCCGGCCCACAGCTCCGCCACGCGCAGCAACAGCGGACGCATCAGGTTGGCCGCGACCACGTCGGCCTTCGGCGCCGGCTTGCCGCGCAGGTCGCCGCGCTCGACCGACTCGAGCGCCGGCAGCCGCACCCCGCCCGCCCCGCCAGCCCCCCGCGCGCCGCCACCGCCCACACCCGCGCCGCCAGCCCCGCCAGCGCCGCCACCAAGCGCCACCCCGTTCGCCAGCGCGTTCTGGCGCGTCGCCTCGATCGCCTGGCGCTCCGCGTCGATCGCCCACACCGGCCCGAAGCCGAGCTTCGCCGCAGCGATCGCGAGCACGCCCGAGCCGCAGCCCAGGTCGGCGAACGATCCGCGTGCCTTCAGCTCGAGCATCAGCTCCAGGCACAGCGCGGTCGTCGGGTGCGTGCCGGTGCCGAACGCCTGACCCGGGTCGATCACGATCTCCGTCACGCCGGGCCGAACGGCCGGCTCCTCCCACGGCGGGCGCACGTAGATCCGCCCGCCAATCAGCACCGGACGGTGGAAGCGCTTCCAGCGCTCGGCCCAGTCGTCGGGCACCTCGCGGCCCGACACCTCGACGACCACGCCGCCCACGTCGGCCGGCCCATGCGGGAACGACGGCAGCTCGCTGGGCGCGCCGTAGAGCGCGAACTCCGTGTAGCCGTCGCCGTCCACCTGCTCGACGCCGCTCGGCGCGAGCTCGACCAGCGCGGCCAACACCAGCTCGGCATCACCCGAAGGCGCGCGGAAGGCCAGGCGGATCAAGTCAGTGGAAGGCCCGGCGCAGGCGCCTCAGCACCGACTCGTGCTCGTGCATGTTGTCGTCGGTGAGGGAGCCCTCGAGCGTGTCCATCAGCGCGCGCTGATCGTCGGTGAGGTTGCGCGGCACGATCACGTTCAGCACGACTCGCTGATCGCCCCGGCGCGCGCGCCCGAGCGTCGGCATGCCGCGCGCGCGCAGCGTGACCACGGTGCCTGGCTGGGTGCCGGCGGGCACCTCGATCTCCTCCTCGCCGTCGAGCGTCGGCACCATCAGCGTGGTTCCGAGGGCCGCCTGCGACACGGACAGGTTCACGGCCGTGACGAGGTCGGAGCCCTCGCGCACGAAGCGCTCGTCCTCGGTCACGCTCACGAGCACGTAGAGATCGCCAGGTGGACCCCCGTTCTCGCCGGCGTGACCACGGCCGCCGAGGCGGATGCGCTGGTCGTCGGCGATCCCGGGCGGGATGTCGACGCTGACCGAGCGGCGCGCTGCACGCCGGCCGCGCCCGGCGCACTCGCTGCACGGGTCGCGGATGATCTCGCCGCTGCCGCCGCAGGCATCGCACACGGTGGTCCGCACGAGCTGGCCGAACGCGGTGCGCGAGACCGCCTGAAGCTGTCCCGCGCCGCCGCAGCGCTTGCACGTGTCGACCGGCGTGCCCGGCTCGGCGCCGCGCCCGTTGCAGTGCGCGCAGGGCTCAACCGCCTCGTACTCGATTGTGCGCTCGACGCCGATCGAGGCTTCCAGCAGGCTGACCTCCACCTGCACGGCGACGTCCCCGCCCTGCACCGCCATCGCGCCGCCGCGCCCGCCGAAGCCGAACGGGTCCGAGCCCCCGAAGAACGCGTCGAAGATGTCGCTGAACGAACCGAAGCCCTGGAAGTTCGGCGAGTAGCCGCGCGAGTCGAGCCCCTCCCAGCCATAGCGGTCGTAGACGGCGCGCTTCTCCTGGTCGAGCAGGATCTCCTGAGCCTCGGCGAGCCCCTTGAACTTCTCCTCGGCCTCCGGATCGTCCTGGTTCACGTCCGGGTGGTACTCGCGCGCCTTCGTCCGGAACGCCTTCTTGATGTCGCGCTCGGACGCGTCGCGGCCGACGCCGAGGGTCTCGTAGGCGTCGCGTTTCACTCGTAGAGGTCCCCGACGATGCGCGACAGCTCGGCGGCGGCGGCCCGCACCGAGGCGATCGCGTGCCCGTAGTCCATCCGCACGGGCCCTACGACGCTGACCGCGCCGAGCTTTCGTGAGCTCGGGCCGTAGCCGCTCGCGACGATCGACACCGACTTGAGCTCCGCGCGCTCGTTCTCGTCACCGATCCGCAGGAACAGCCGCGGCGCGTCGAGCGCGTTGCGCAGGATCGACAGGAACGCGACGCGATGTTCGAGCATCAACATCAGGTCCCCGAGCTGGCCGAGCTCCTGAACGCGGTCCTCGGACATGAGCCGGGCGGCGCCGTCGACGTAGAGCGAGTCGCCCGAGCGCTCCTCGATCTCGGTGAAGGTGGGCAGGAGCGCCGCCAGGAACGAGCGCTCTGCGACCGGCAGCGTGGGATCCGACAGCTTCGAGTTGATCATCCGGGCACCCACGTTCATCCCGCCAAGCTCCTCGTTGAGGTAGCTGCGCGCCCAGTCGATCAGGCCCGGGTCGAGCGGCCGCTCGGACGGGATCAGGCGCTTGGTGACGCCACCGGTCGAGGTGATCACGACGATCATCGCCAGCTGCGGCTGGAGCACGAGCAGCTCGATGTGCTTGACCGTGGAGGTGGCGATCGGCGGCGCGGTCACGATCGCGAGCAGGTTGGTGACCTGCGACAGCTGCTCGGTCGCGGCCCGCATGGCCTCGTCGACCTCGCGGCGCGAGACCTCGACCTCCAGGCCCTTGGTGACCGCGGGCAGCGTTCCGTGCTCCAGCATCTCGTCGACGTAGGCCCGGTAGCCGCGGTCGGTGGGCGCGCGGCCCGCCGAGGTGTGGGGGTGGCGCAGCAGGCCGGCGTCCTCGAGCCGGGCCAGCTCGGCGCGCACCGTCGAGGGCCCCCAGGGGACGTCCGGCTGCTCTGCAAGCCACTTCGAGCCCACGGGTTGACCGAGCGCAACGTGCGCCTCGATCACCTTCTCGAGCAGGAACCGCTGGCGCTCGTTGATCTCCACTGGGAGGGATTTTCGCAGGGTGCCCCCAGTTCTAGGCAGCCTGGACGGGGATGATCGGTCATCCGTCTACCCCTGGTCGCAAATTTTTTTCCCATAACGGTGAACGGGTGTACCCTCGAACGGTGGCTGGGGGCCCGGTGCTATGGATGGCATTGACTCGGCGAGTTCGCCGGGCTGACTCCGTCGAGCGCATCGCGCTCGGCCTCCTGCTGGCGGTCCTGCTGGTTCCCTTCACGCGCGAGTCGCTGGGCTGGCCGCCGTGGCTCGACCAGTTCTACCTCACGGCCGGACCGGCGCTCGTCATCGCCCTCGGCCTGGCCGTCACGCGCCAGCTGACCGTGCGCCCGACCGTCACCGGCTGGCGCGTCCGGCGCGCGATCAAGCGCGGCGAGCTGTTCCTCTGCTACCAGCCGAAGCTCACGCTCGACAGCGGCGAGCTCGAGGGCGTCGAGGCACTCGTTCGCTGGCGCCACCCGCGCTTCGGGCTGCTGCCGCCCACCGACTGGATCGAGCTCGTCGAGCTGAGCCCGTTCGTGAACGGCTTCAACCTCTGGGTGCTCGACCAGGCGATCGAGCAGGCCGCAGCATGGCGCGCGACCGAGGCGCCGATGCGCGTGGCGGTGAACCTGTCTCCCAGCTGCCTGGACGACAAGCACCTGCCCGACCGCATCACCCAGCTGCTGGCCAAGCACGGCGTCCCCGCCGATGCCATCGAGCTCGAGGTAACCGAGCGCGCGCTCGAGCGCGGCGACGCGCCGGAGGTTGCCGGGCAGCTGCTGGACATGGGCATGCGGCTGGTGCTGGATGACTTCGGCATCGGCTACTCGTCGCTCTCGCGCCTGATGAACCTGCGTGTGGACGGCGTGAAGATCGACCGCTCGTTCGTGCAGGACATGGCCAGCAACCCCCGCTCGGAGGCCGTCGTCAGCTGGGCGGCGCGGCTGGCGCGAGGCCTGGGGCTGTCGCTCGCCGCCGAGGGTGTCGAGACGACCGCCGTGCTCGCTCAGCTGCGCATGCTCGGCGTTGGCTCAGCTCAGGGCTACCTGGTTGCGAAGCCGCTGACGCCGGATCAGCTCGACGCCTGGCGCTCCAACTCCGCCTCGGCGTTCTTGACCACCTGACGGTCGCCCTGCTGGGCCACCAGCCCGACCCTGCCGTCTCCGGAGCCGGTCACCGTCACGACGATCTCCTCCTCGGGCAGCCCGATGCCGCGGAACTGCACCGACAGGCGCTTGAGGCTGCGCGGGTCGCCACCGCCGGCCTCGACGGCGGCGCGCGCCACCTGGGCCATGGTCCAGAGGCCGTGCAGGATGTTGGAGGGGAAGCCGACGCCCTTGGCCAGCTCGGCGTCCAGGTGGATCGGGTTGAAGTCGCCCGACGCGCCCGCGTAGCGGAACGGCAGGTACTTGTCGGGCGTGACGCGCAGCTCGTGATCGCTCATCGGACGATGTTGGTCCAGGTGCCGCGCACGACCTCCTGGCCCTCCTGGTTGCGGGATACGGATTCGAAGACGTAGAACTTGCGCCCGTCCTTCTCGCTGAAGTCCTTGAAGGTGGCTTCGGTGGTGATCGTGTCGCCGGCGCAGACGGGCTCCGACCACTCGAACTCCTGCCCACCGTGGACCATGCGCATGAAGTCGATGCCGATCTCCGGGTCGAAGATCGGCGGCCCGACCGAGCCCGCCGAGTAGACGACGGCGAACATCGGCGGCGCGACCACGTCGCGGAAGCCCGCGGCCGTGGCTGCCTGACGGTCGAAGTAGACCTGGTTCGTCTCCCCCACCGCGTTCGCGTACTCGCGGATCTTCTCGCGCCCCACCTCGTACTCGTGTGGCGGATAGCTCTTCCCGATCGCCTCGGTCATCTCTTGCTCCCATTCTCGCCGCCGAGGTCGAGCACCGCCAGGAACGCTTCCTGCGGGACTTCGATCCGGCCCACCTGCTTCATCCGCTTCTTGCCCTCCTTCTGCTTCTCGAGCAGCTTGCGCTTGCGCGAGATGTCGCCGCCGTAGCACTTGGCGATGACGTCCTTGCGCACCGGCTTGACCGATTCGCGCGCGATGATCTTGGTGCCGATCGCCGCCTGGATCGCAACCTCGAACTGCTGCCGCGGAATCTGCTTGCGCAGCCGCTCTACGAGCGTGCGGCAGGCCGGATCGGCCTTGTCGCGGTGCACCACCATCGACAGCGCGTCGACGACGTCGCCGGCCAGCAGGATGTCCATCTTCACGAGGTCACCCGGGCGCATGCCGATCAGGTCGTAGTCGAGCGAGGCATAGCCGCGCGTGCGCGACTTGAGCTGGTCGAAGAAGTCGAGCACGATCTCGGCCAGCGGCAGGTCGTACTGAATCTGCACGCGCTCCTCGGACAGGAACGTCATCCCCACGTGGATGCCGCGGCGCTCCTGGCAGAGCTCCATGACGGCGCCGACCGCGTCGCGCGGGCACAGGATCGACGCGCGGATGTAAGGCTCCCTGACTTCTTCGATGCGCACGCGGTCGGGCATGTCCACCGGCGAGTGCACGGTCACCTCGCTGCCGTCGGTCAGCGTGACCTCGTACTCCACGTTCGGCGTCGTGGCGAGCAGCTCCAGGTCGTACTCGCGCTCGAGTCGCTCGCGCACGATGTCCATGTGCAGCAGGCCCAGGAAGCCGCAGCGGAACCCGAAGCCGAGCGCCTGGCTGGTCTCGGGCTCCCAGGTCAGCGCCGGGTCGTTCAGGGTCAGCTTCTCGAGCGCGTCGCGCAGGTCCTGGAAGGCGTCGGTGTCGACCGGGAAGAGGCCGCAGAAGACCATCGGCTTGACCTCCTTGTAGCCCGGCAGCGGATCGGCCGCCGGGTTTCCCTGGGTGGTCAGCGTGTCGCCCACGCGCAGCAGCGAGACGTCCTTGAGGCCCGTGATCACGTAGCCCACCTCGCCGGCGCGCAGCGCCTCCACCGGCGTCATGTCCGGCTTGAAGATGCCGATGTCGTCGATGTCGGCCTCGGTGCCGGTCTGCATCGCGCGGATGGCGTCCTTCTTGCGGAACTCGCCGTCGACCACGCGCAGGTAGGCCACGACGCCGCGGTACTGGTCGAACTCGGAGTCGAAGATGAGCGCGCGCGGAGGCGCGTCGGCATCCCCCTCGGGCGGCGGGATCCGCTGCACGATCTGCTCGAGCAGGTCCTCCACGCCGGCACCCGTCTTCGCGGAGATGCGCAGCACCTCGTCGGGCTGGTCGCCCAGCAGCTCGTGGATCTCGCGCGCGACGCGCTCGGGCTCGGCACCCGGCAGGTCGACCTTGTTCATGGCCGGGATCAGCTCGAGCCCGGCGTCGACGGCCAGATAGGTGTTGGCCACCGTCTGCGCCTCCACGCCCTGGCTCGCGTCCACCAGCAGCAGCGCGCCGTCACAGGCGGCGAGGCTGCGTGAGACCTCGTAGGTGAAGTCCACGTGGCCGGGCGTGTCGATCAGGTGCAGGTGGTAGGTCTCGCCGTCACGGGCCCTGTACTCGACCTGGACGGCCTGCGCCTTGATCGTGATCCCGCGCTCGCGCTCGAGGTCCATCGAGTCGAGCAGCTGAGGGCGGTGGTTGCGGGCGTCGACCGTGCCCGTGAGCTCGAGGATGCGATCGGCCAGCGTCGATTTCCCATGATCGATGTGGGCGATGATCGAGAAGTTGCGGATGTGCTGGTCGGGGCGGGACATCCCGCGCTAGAGGCTAGTTGCCGCGCCCGAAGCGACTGGCGACGAGACGGCGTATCTGCTGCGCCTCCTGGATGCGCAGCACGACGATTGCCGCCACGTAGACGCCGATGCCCGCCGCGATGCCGATCCCCAGCGACACGATCTGCCCCGGCAGCGAGCGCCCGAGCGCCTGGTCGAGCCCGTACCAGAGGCCGTAGCTCACGACCGCCAGCAACGCGGAGGCGCCGAGCATCCGGACCATGGCGAGCACGCTGCCCCTGGCCTCGATGCCGTGCAGCAGGCGGCTCAGCTGGTAGCCCTGGAGCGTGGCCATCGTCAGCGTCCCGGCCACCGATCCGAGCACGATCCCGGCGATCCCGAACGGCTTGTAGAGCAATGCCGAGAGCGCGACGTTCACGACCATGTTGGCCACCGAGATCGCGGTGGTGATCCAGGGTCGCTGGAGGCTGAAGAAGGTGCGGCTGAACAGCAGGCTGATCCCCTGCGCGGGCAGCGACAGCGCCCAGAACACCATTGCCGTCGTGACCAAGTGCGTCGCGTGGCCGTTGAAGACGCCGCGCTGGTAGATCAGGCGCGTGATCGGCTCCGCCAGCACGATCATCAGCACCGCCGAGGGGATCAGCATCATCGCGATCAGGCGCACGCCGTTGGCCATCGTCGAGCGCAGGCCGTCGAAGTCGCGCCGCGTGGCGTAGCGCGAGAGCGTCGGGAACAGGATCGTCGCGATCGCCACGCTGAAGATGCCCTGCGGCAGCATGTAGATCCGGAACGCCCGGTCGATCGCCGCGGGCGCCTCCTTCGACACGAGCGTGCCGAAGATCGAGTTGATGACGTTGTCGAAGTTGATGACGCCGAGCGAGATCGTCACGGGCAGCATCAGGGTGAAGACGCGGCGCACGTGCTCGTTGCGCCAGTCGAGCCGCGGCTTGAGCGCGACGCCGTAGTGACGCAGCCACGGGATCGGCATGAGGAACTGGACGATCGTGCCGGCGAGGACGCCCCAGGCGTAGGCGTCGATGTGCTGGTCGCCGCCGAAGCTCGAGCGCCCGGCGGTCAGGAAGCCGATGATGACCACGTTCCATGCCACGGGCGCGAGCGCCGGCACGCTGAAGTGCTCGAGCGAGTTGAGCATCCCGGCCATGAGGCCGGTCAGCGCCATCAGCAGCACGATCGGGAACAGGACGCGGCTGAGCGACACCGTCAAGTCGGTCAGGTGGCCGGAGAACCCGGGCGCGAAGATCGGCATGACCACGCCCGCGGCGAGGATGAACGCCGCCGTGATCGCCCCGAGCACGAGCGTGATCAGGAAGAACAGGCTGCTGGCCACGTGCACGGCCTCGCGCTTGCGACCCGTCTCGATCAGCTCGGTGAAGACCGGCACGAACGCCCCCTGGAGCGCAGCATCGGCGAACAGCGCGCGGACCAGGTTCGGCACCTGGAAGGCGATCGTGAACGACGACATCGGCCCGGTGACGCCGAAGTAGTTGGCGGCCACGACCTCGCGGACGAGGCCTACGATGCGGCTGACACCGGTCGCAGCGGAGAAGAAAACCGTCGATAGCGCGAGCCTGCCGCGGCGCTGTGCCGCGGTCTCCCCGGCGCGGCCGGTTTCGGATGGCTCCGCCGCGGGGGCGAGATCGTCGGGCACCGGGTCGCTATCGTAGGCGCCCGCATGGCCAACATTGCCTCGCAGAAGAAGCGCATCTTGCGCACCGAGCGTGAGCGGCTCGAGAATCGCCGCCGCGTCTCCCAGGTCAAGACCTGGCTCCGCCGTCTCCAGGACGCCGTGGACGCCGGTGACGCTGCGCGCGCGGACGAAGAGCATCGCGCTCTGGTCTCGCGCATCGACCGCGCCGTGAAGACGGGCGCGCTGCATCGCAACACCGCGGCCCGCCGCAAGGCCCGCGCCGCGCGCATCCGCTCCGGCCTCTCGGCCTAGCTCGCAGGAGCCCTTTTGGCGCCCCCGCGCGTCGCGGTCGTCGGCCACGTCGAGTGGGTCGAGTTCCTGCGTGTGCCGCAGGTGCCGGTGGCCGGCGCCATCGTCCACGCCAGCGGTTTCTTCGAGCAGGCCGCGGGTGGCGGCGGGGTCGCGGCCGTGCAGCTGCGCAAGCTGGCGGGCGCGTCTGTCTTCTTCACGGCGCTCGGCGACGACGAGATCGGCCGACGCGCGGCGGCCGACCTGTCGGGCCGGGGACCCGACCTGCGGGTGGCCTGGCACTCAGGCGAGCCGCAGCGGCGTGCGGTCACGTTCGTTGACGATGCGGGCGAGCGGACGATCACCGTGCTCGGCGATCGCCTGGCTCCCACGTTGGCCGACGACCTCGGCTGGGACGACCTCGACGGCTTCGACGCCGTGTACCTGACCGCCGCGGACGCAGGGGCTGTCCGCGCCGCGCGGCGCGCGCGCGTGGTCGTCGCGACCTCGCGGGTACTGCCGCTGTTGCGCGAGGCGGGCGTCGAGCTGGACGTGCTCGTCGGCAGCTCGTCCGATCCCTCCGAGCGCTACCGGCCGGGCGACCTCGACCCCGCGCCGCGCTTCGTCGTGATGACCGCCGGCGCGCGCGGTGGCAGCTGGGAGGAGCGCGGCCAGGCTCCGGTGGAGTTTTCGGCTGCCGAGCTCCCCGGCCCTGTCGGCGACGCCTACGGCGCCGGCGACTCGTTCGCGGCCGGGCTCACCTACGGCCTCGGCGCCGGTATGGAGATCGGCGACGCGGTCGCACTAGCGGCCCGCTGCGGCGCCCACTGCATGACGGGGCACGGCGCCTACGAGGGCCAACTGGAGCTTTGAGCGCTCAGGCTGCCGCTGCGCGCTTCTGAATACCGCCGCAGGCGCGGACGATCGCCAGAGAGAGCGCGGTGTCCTCGTCTAGTGAGTAATCGGCTCGCAGGCCGCCGCCGCGCAGGTCGATCTCCAGCTTGGCGAACGCACAGATGGCGTCTTCGAGCGCCTGGCGGCCCGCCTTCCTCGCAGCCGCGATCGCGCGCTTCGCGAGCCACGGGGGCATGCCGAGCTGGCCGGCGGCGTCGTTCTCACGCACGCCGGCGTCGAGCAGCTCGGCTGCACGGTGCACGTCGCGCAGGCGCCGGACCACGGCGTAGAGCAGCCGTCCGGGCGGCTCGCCCTGCGCGCTCAGGCGCTCCGCCGAGGCCAGTGCCAGCCGCTCGTCGCCCGCGACGATCGCGTCGGCCAGCTCGTAGGCCTGGAGGCTTCCTTCGCTGGCCGCCAGCTCCGCCACCTGCGCCGCATCGAGAGTGCGCTCGGGATGAGCGAACAGCGCAAGCCGCTCGACCTCGCGCGCGAGCCGCTGCTGGCGGTTACCCACGACGGCGACCAGCGTGCGCACGGCGTCGGTGTCCAGCTTCAGGCCCTGCTCGGCTGCGCGCTCGATCGTCCAGCGGCCGAGCTGGCGCGCGTTCGGAGCCTCGTAGTCACGGACCTCGCCGCCCGCCTTCTCGACCGCCTTGGCCAGCCGCGGTTGCGCCTTGCCGCGCGCGATCAGCACGAGGATCGTCTCCGGCGGCATGTAGGCAAGCGCCGCCTCGAGGGGATCGAGCTGCGCCGGCTTCCACGTCTCGACCCCGTCGACCAGCATGTAGCGCGTGCCCGTGGCGAATGTGAGTGCGGCCAGATCGGCGGCAAGGGCATCCGGCGTCATCACGGCGGCATCGTGCTGCTCGAGCGCGCCGGATCCACTCTCCTGCTCGGCACGGCCCTTCACCCGCGCGCGCCAGGCGTCGATCTTCACGTCGTCGTCGCCACACACCAGGTAGACGGGCTTGAGGTCGGCCACGATTCGAGGCTACCGATGGGTGCGGATCGCGATCCTCCTCCCCTCGACCGTCAGCTCCACGGTGCCGTCGCGGTCGGTCCGGTAGACGCGCGGCACGCGCCGGAGCGCGCGCAGGGTCGACGGGCGCGGGTGCGCGTAACGGTTGCCGCGGCCGCACTCGATCGCCGCGACGGTGGGCCGCAGGCGCGCGAGCAGCTGCCCGAGCCCCGCCTCGGCGCTGCCGTGATGGGGCACCTTCATCGCGTCGACGCGCGGCAGTCGCAGCGGGAGCAACACCGGGGCCTCGGCGTCCGCCGACAGGAACAGGCTGAAGCCGCCCTCGCTGACGATCGCCACGATCGCGCGCGTGTTGGGGTCAGCCGGAGGCGGCGAGCTGCCCCGTGGCGGCGGCCACACGAAGTGGATCTCCATCTGACCCACGCGCAGGTACTGACCGGCGTAGCCGGGCCGGCGCGGGATGTGGCGGCGATCGACCTCGTGCTCGAGTGCGATGAAGCTCGGGTCGCGCACGCCGTAGCGGCCGTCGATGAACAGGCCGACCGGGAAGCGCCTGACCACCTGCATGAGCCCGCCGTGGTGGTCGCGCGACTGGTGGGTGGCCACCACCACGCTCAGCTTCCTCACGCCGAGGTGGCGCAGCGTCCGGTCGACCCGCGCTTCCGGCACGCCGCCGTCGAACAGCACCGCCGCGCCGGCCGGATCGCGGATGAGCGTGGAATCACCCTGGCCGACGTCGATGAAGTCGACCGTCAGGTGCTTCGGCGGCGCCGGCGGCTCGGAGGCCCGCGCGGCTGCGGCCAGTGCGAGCGCGACCACGGGCGCCGCGAACGCGCGGCGCGTGGCCGGAGCCAGCGAGCGCAGGCGGTCGTGGAGATCCCCGGCGATGGGACGGCCGCGGAGCGCCCGCGCCAGGTAGCGCTGCGCCGCGACGACCGCGCCGAGCAGCGCGTAGGCCGCGATCACGCCCGGCCAGCCGAGTCCCACGTGCGGCTGTGCCCAGCTCGGGTCCCCGAAGCGGGTCGCAACGCCCGCGACCCAGCGCAGTGCCAGGTTCTGCACCGGCACGAGCACCGCGTCGAGCGCCGACGCGATCCACGCGAACGGCGGGACGAGCGCTGCGAGCTCCGCAAGGACCGCCTTGCCCATGCCGAGCCACATGACGGGCGCGACTGCCGGAAAGGCGATCACGTTCGCGGGCAGCGTGGTGGCCGACAGCGCGCCGAAGTCGTGCGCGATCAGCGGTGCGGTCGCGATCGTGGCGGCGAGCGTCGCCGCGATCGCCTCGCCGACCGGGCGCGGGAGCCGCCTGAGCGGAGCTCGAAGCGCCGGCCCCAGCACGAGCATGCCGGCCACCGCGGCGAACGAGAGCTGCCAGCCAGGGTCGGCGCTCGCCCGGGGGTTGAGCGCGAGCGTGACGAGTGCCGCCAGCAGCAGCGCGTACCAGGCGGACGCCCGGCGACTGGCCGCGAGCGCGACGAGCCCGGCGGCAGCCATGACGCCCGCCCGCGTGACCGACGCTCCCCCGCCCGCGAGCGCGACGTAGAGGCCGACCAGCGGCAGCAGCACGGCGACGCGCACGCGCTGAGACGCCCCGGCGAGCATCAGCAACGGCAACGCGAGGGCGCAAAGCAGAGCCACGTTCTGCCCGGATGCCGCGAGCACGTGCGCAAGCCCGGAGCGGCGGAAGTCGTCACGCGTCGCGTCGCTGACATCCCCGTCCTCGCCCAGGACCATGCCGCGCGCCAGCGCCGCGCGCTCGGGGCCGAGCCCAGCGGCGATTCCGTTTTCTGCCCGCGAGCGAACCGTGTCGACCAGCCCTGACAGCCCACCGCGGCGGCCGATCGGCGAGACCGATTCGAGCTGAAGCTCGCGGCCGATCCCGCGACTGCGTAGGAACGCCGCATAGTCGAAGTCGTCGCCCGGCCCCGCCCGGGCCGGCAACGGGCCGTAACCCGGCGTTCCGGGACGCCCGGCGTTCGCCTCGCTGACCCTGACGCCGAACAGCGAGTGCGGCGCGCTCACGTCCACGGCGGCAGTCGGCGACCTCACGAGGCCGCGGACCAGCAACGTCGCACCCGGGTCAACCACCGGCCACATCGGCTCCCGCCTGCGGGCGAGCACGTGCAGCCCGGCGGCCGGCCCTGTCCTCGATCCTCAGCGGCGCTGACGATCCGTAGGCGCCAACGCGCGGGCGCTCGAGCATGGTTGCTCGCGCGTCGATGGCCGAGCCCGGCGGCGCAGCGCGCGCCGGCCTGTCGAGCGCGGCGAGGCGCGCCGAACCGACGGCCGCCGAAGCCAAGACCAAGACTCCCGCGAGCGCGCCCCCACGGACTCCAAACGCGACCGCAGCCCCGGCCACTGCGAGGGCGGCGATGACCGCCACGGCAATCGGCCCGGCCGGTGCCGCCGCCAGGCCGGCCGCGACACAGGCGAGCAGCAGTTGGGGCCGCCGGGCCGCCAGTGCGCGCGCGAGCCCGCTCACGGTGCGATCGATCCCTTCAGCGCCTCGAAGCGCTTGGGCCCGATCCCCGAGACCTCCTGAAGCTCGTCGATCGAGCGGAAGCCACCGTGCTGCTCGCGGTACTGGATGATGCGCCCGGCGAGCGCCGGCCCGACGCCGTCGAGCGACTCGAGCTGGGCCTCGGTGGCGCTGGAGAGGCTGATGCGCGCGCCGGCCGAGGGAATTCCCGGAGTGGCAGTTGCGCCGGGCGCGCCCGTTGCGCCCGGCGTCGAGGCGGACGTGGCCGGCGACCCCGCCCCGGACGCGGCGGCGGCACCGAGAGCGGCACCGGCAGGCGGCACGTAGATCTGCTGCCCATCCGCCAGCTTGGCCGCGAGGTTCACTGCCGCGGCGTTCGCGTGGCGGCGCACGCCGCCCGCGCGCGTGATCGCCGCCGCGATGCGCGCTCCGGCAGGCAACGAGTACAAGCCCGGCCTGCGCACCGCGCCGGCGACGTCGACCCAGATGAGGTGCGCCGGTGCGCGCCGCGGCTGCGCCCGCGAACGCGTCGCCCGTCCCCGCGCCGGCGCGGGCGCCGCCAGCGCGATGCTCGGAGCCTGATTCGACCCCTCCGCGCGACTGACGTATCCCACCGCGATCACGACCAGCACTGCGGCGGCCGCGAGGTACGCGATCAGATGCCGGCGGTCGGAGTCGAGCACGCGCCCGACGCTAGGTCGAGTCGCGTTACAGGTGGGCTACAAGCGTGACAATCGGCCACCCGGCCTGTGACAAGTCGCCACCGGCCGGCCTGTCCCGGCGCGCGCGACTCACTCGATCACGACCCGCACGGTCCTGAGCTTGCGATCGGAGGCGCCGCGCAGCGAGCCGCCGTGGTCGAGCGCGCGCCGGATGTAGTCGAGCGTCGGCGCAGTGAGGCGCTCGCCCGGCAGCACGTTCGGCACCCCGGGCGGGTAGGCGGCGAGTGACTCGGCGGCAACGCGGCCCACGGCGTCGGCGGCGCTCACGACCTCCTGAGGACCGAGGAACGCCTCGCGCGGCGCCATCGCGAGCTCGCCCCACGGCGGCGGCGGCGCAAACGGCTCCTGCTCGCGATGCGGCTCGCGACCGAGCTCCGCCAGCGCCGCCCGCAGGGCGTTCACGAGCCGCTCGCCGCGCGGCGCCGCGCGCTCGCCCATGCCGAACAGGGCGACGATCACGTTCTCTCCGAACAGCTCGAGGTTGATGTCGTCGATCCGCCGCAGGACGGGATCGAGGTCGTAGCCCGTCAGGCCGCTGCCGCGCACGTCGATCGCCAGCCGCAGAGGGTCCCAGCCGTGGACGCCCGGCCGCCCGACAATCCGCTCGTCCAGCACGTCGAGCCCCTCGATGCCGCGGACGGCCTCGCGTGTCTCGCGCAGCGCCGCGAGCGTCTCGGCCAGGAGCTCAGCGCCGTCGGTGACGGCGTAGCGCCGGGCCGCATCGAGCGATGCTGACAACAGCGACGAGGGCGACGTCGACTCGAGCAGGGTCACGCAGCGGTCGATCAGCGGCTCGTCGAAGCGGCTCTCGTGCCCCAGGTGGAGCATCGCCGACTGGGTGAGCGAGCCCACCACCTTGTGCGTGCTCGACACCACCAGGTCAGCGCCGAGCAGAAGCGCGTGCGCGGGCAGCTCGTCCGAGAACGCCAGATGCGCGCCCCAGGCCTCGTCCACGATCAGCGGAACGCCGTGCGCATGGGCCACCTCCGCCTGGCCCGCCACGTCGGCGACGGCGCCGAAGTAGGTCGGGGAGACGACCATCGCGCCGACCGCGTCGGGCACCTCGCGCAGGGCGCGCTCCAGTGTCTCCGGCGTGACGGTGTGCGCGATCCGCAGCTCCTCGTCGAGCTCCGGTGCCATGAACGTCGGGCGCAGGCCCGAGAGCACGAGGCCGTCGATCGTCGAGGAGTGGCAATTGCGCTGGACGAGCACCTCACGGCCGACATGCGCGAGCGCAATGCAGGCGACGTGGTTGCACTGCGACGCGCCGCCCGTGATGAACCACGTGCGTTGCGCGCCCCATGCTTCGGCGGCGAGCGCCTGCGCCTCCTGGAACGGCGTCGGCTCCGGACCGGCGTCGATGCCGTGGATGAGCGCCGGGATGTCCATCTCGAGCGCGCGCTCGCCGATGGCCTCGATCAGGCCGGGATCGGCGCCCGGGCCGCCCTTGTGACCGGGGACGTGGAAGCGGCCCGCGCCACGATCGGCGTAGCCGCGCAGCGCGTCCAGATATGGGGCATCGGCACCTGTCGGCTCGGGCTTGGCCACTGCGGGCCGAGCATATGCCCCTGCTCAGCCGAACTCGGCCCGGAACCCGTCGCGCCAGCTCGGATAGCTCGGCTGCCAGCCGAGCTCCCGCTTCGCCTTCGCGTTCGAGACCGGCTGGAGGCTGGTGGCGAACCCGGCCATCGGGCCCGCGACCAGCTTCGCGAGGAACACCGGCACCCTCCAGGGCTTCTTCGCCCCGAGCAGATCCGCGGCCAGCGCCACCCAGTCCGCCTGGGCCGCGGGTTCGTCGTCGACGATGTTGTAGACGCCGGGCGCGCCACGCTCGATCGCCGCCACGGTCGCGGACGCCGCATCCTGGATGTGGATGAACGGGAACATGCCCGTGCCGCGGCCGACGATCGGCACCTGGCGTTTGCGCAGCATCTCGGTCTGCTGACCGCTGCGGGCATAGCCCGTGCCCTCGCCGTAGAAGAAGCCGTAGCGCAGCACGATCCCGGCAGGCGCCGCGAGCGTGATCCGCTCGAGCTCGTCGATCGCCTCGCCCATGTCCCCTGCCGCCGCACCGATCGTCGCCGACTCCTCGGTCTTCAGACCCTGCTCGAAGCTGTAGGCGAAGGCGACGCTCTGCGAGACGAACTTCGATGCGCCGGCTGCCGCGGCGGCGTCGGCCAGGTTCGTGGTTCCTTCGCGGCGCAACCGGTTCGTTCCGGCGAGCCATTCGTCGTACTTGCGCGGGTTGAGCGGCGCACCCAGGTCGGTCAGCTCGTTGACGACCACGTCCGGCCGTGCCTCTTCTACGGCTCGCCGGACGGCATCGCGGTCCAGTGCGTCCGCGACAACTGCCTGCGCGCCGTCTGCGCTCAGCGCATCCGCGTTGCTGCGCGTCATCCCCACGACCGTGTGGCCCGCCGTGACGAGCCCTCGCACGAGCGGCCGCCCGATCGCGCCACTCGCTCCCGCTACGAAAACCTTCACTCGGTCCCCACCCCCGGCTCGACCTCCGGGTCGACCACCGCCTCGGGCTCCTCCGGGTGGACGCGCCAGGCGAAGGTTGCGAGTGCGGTGAGGATCAACGCGATCACTGCAAGCGAGAAGAAGTCGAACCAACCTGTCAAGTCGCTTGACGCCTTGCCGACGTCGATCAGGTGGTTCAGGGCATGGATCGCATACTCGAGCGCGGCGAACGCGAGCAGCGGCGTGCGCCAGCTTCGCCGGCGGACCGAGACGAAGACCGCTGCGCCGAGCGCGATGTAGAAGGTCGCGACGTCCTTGATGTAGTGCGTGTTCTTCGGCGCGAACTTGCCGAGCCCGTCGTAGAAGGTGCCGGGCGCGAAGAACATGAACGCGCCGAGCAGCAGGTGGTAGACCGCGATCACGAGCAGGATGGTTCGCAGCCGCGGCTCGTTCATCGCACCACCACGTTCACGAGCTTGCCGGGCACGACGACGGTCTTGACGATGGCCTGCCCGTCCACGTGCGCGCGCACCTTCTCGGACGCGTGTGCCAGGCGCTCGAGCTCCTCCTGCGAGGTGCCAGGCGCAACGGACAGCCGGTCGCGCACCTTGCCGTTGACCTGGACCACGATCTCGATCCGGTCGCCCACGAGCAGCGACTCGTCGGCGGCGGGCCAGGGCTCTTCCCAGAGCCGCTTGCCGGTCATCTGCTCGTAGACCTCGCACGCCAGGTGCGGCGCCGTCGGGAAGATCAGCGACGCCGCTGTCGCGATCGCGAAGCGGATGTGCGGGTCGTCCTTGGCGGCGTAGGACTCGTTCACCAGCTCCATCACGGCGGCTATCGCCGTGTTGAACGAGAAGCGCTCGAAGTCGCGCGTGACCTTGTCGATCGCCCAGTGGGCCTTGCGCAGCAGCGGCGTTGGCGGCGCATCGGAGGCCAGCTCGCCCGCGCCGACCTCGTCCGCGATCCGCCACAGGCGGCCGAGGAAGCGGTTCACGCCGCCCACGCCCTCGTCCTGCCAGTCGGCGCCCTGCTCGGGGGGCCCGAGGAACAGGATGTAGGAGCGCGCGGTGTCGGCGCCGAAGCGCTCCACGTACTCGCGCGGGGAGACGACGTTGCCCGCCGACTTGGACATCTTCTCGCCGTCGCGGGTGATCATGCCCTGGGTGAAGAGCCGCGCGAACGGCTCCTGGAACCCGAGCAGGCCCATGTCCGCGAACGCCTTCGTCCAGAAGCGCGCGTACATCAGGTGCAGGATCGCGTGCTCGACGCCGCCGATGTACTGGTCGACCGGCATCCAGCCGTCCACCAGCTCGCGCTCGAACGGCGCCTGGTCGTTCAGGGCATCGCAGTAGCGCAGGAAGTACCAGGACGAGTCGACGAACGTGTCCATCGTGTCGGTCTCGCGCTTGGCCGGCTTGCCGCAGCGCGGACAGTCGACGTTCACCCAGTCGTCGGCGGCGGCCAGCGGCGAGCGGCCCTTTGGCGCGTAGTCCTCGATGTCGGGCAGCTCGACCGGGAGTTGGTCGTCCGGCACCGCGACGAGGCCGCAGTCGTCGCAGTGGACGATCGGGATCGGGCAGCCCCAGTAGCGCTGGCGCGAGAGCAGCCAGTCGCGCAGCTTGTAGTTGACGGTGCGCTCGCCGAGGCCCTCTGATGCGAGCCAGTCGACGATCTCCTCGTAGGCCTCGCGGTTGTGCTTGCCGTCGAGGCGCCCCGAGTTGATCATCGGGCCGTCGCCGGTCGCGGGCGGATCGTCCTCGAGCTCGATCACCGGGCGGATCTCCAGGCCGAACTTCTGCGCGAACGCGAAGTCGCGCTCGTCGTGGGCCGGCACCGCCATGATCGCGCCGGTGCCGTACTCCATCAGCACGTAGTCGGCCACGTACATCGGGATCTGCTCGCCGTTGACGGGGTTGGTCACCGTGCGTCCGAGCGCGACGCCGGTCTTCTCCTTGTCCTCCGAGCCGCGCTGCTGGGCGTTCTCGGTGAGCGCCTTGTTCACGTAGGCGTGCACCTCGGGCGAGTTGTTCAGGCGGAAGACGTCGGGATGCTCCGGAGCCATCACGAAGAAGGTGGCGCCGAACAGGGTGTCGGGGCGGGTCGTGAAGACCGGGTAGTCGATGTCCAGCTCCTCGCAGCGGAACACCACTTCGGCTCCGTGCGAGCGACCGATCCAGTTGCGCTGCATCGCGACCACGTGCGGCGGCCAGTCGATCGTCTCCAGGTCGTCGAGCAGGCGATCGGCGTAGTCGGTGATCTTGAACATCCACTGCTCGAGCTGGCGAATCTCGACCGGCGTCCCGCAGCGGTCGCAAAGGCCGCCGGGCGCCTGCTCGTTGGCGAGCACCGTCTCGTCCTTCGGGCACCACTTCACCGGCGCTTCGGCGCGGTAGGCGAGCCCCTTCTCGAACAGGCGGAGGAACAGCCACTGGGTCCAGCGGTAGATGCGCGGCTCGTGCGTGCCGAACTCGCGTCGCCAGTCGATCGACACGCCCCAGCTGCGCAGCTGCTCGCGGAACTGCACGATCGACGCCTCGGTCGAGGCGCGCGGGTGCTGGCCCGTCTTGATCGCGTGGTTCTCCGCCGGCAGCCCGAACGCGTCGTAGCCCATCGGATGGAGCACCTTCGCGCCGTTGCGGCGGCGGTACTGCGCGACGGCGTCCCCGATCGAGTAGTTCTTCAGGTGGCCGATGTGCGGCTCGCCACTCGGGTAGGGCAGCATCTCGAGCACGTAGGTCGCACTGGGGTCGCGCGCGTCGTCGTCGGAGACCTCCCAGGTCCCCTCGTCTGCCCAGATCGTCTGCCACTTGGACTCGATCCGGGCGGGTTCGTAGCGGCGCTCCTCCATTGGCGTCTGAGGTTATCCGCGACAATCGCGGACCGATGGCGGAGCCGAAGCCGATACGCGACGCGCACGAGGAAGCGCGCAGGATCCGCCACGACGCTGAGCGGCGTGCGCGCGACATCGTGGAGGAGGCACGGCGCGAGTCGGCGGCGTCGCTTGGCGAGGCGCGCGCGGCGGCGAACGCGGTGCTCGAGGATGCGCGGCGGCTCGGCGAGGCACTGACCAAGGCCGCAGCCGCGCTCACGGGCGAAGCCGACCGCCTGGTGCGCGACGTGCAGCTCGCCCACCGCGAGCTGCTCGCCTCGCTGCGGCTGCCGGGAATCGCAGCACGCGACGCCGGCACAGGCGAGCGCCCCCGCCCCGACCCCGAGGAGCTGTTCGAGCCGCCGGACTGGATACGCGGGCCCTAGCTGTCGAGGCGCCGTTCCGTCCGACCCATACGGGAACATCTGTTCGTGCTCGATGCGAACACCAACGTCAAGGGCAACGTCGCCGAAGCGGCCATCGCGCTCGCAGCGGCGAAGCTCGGCCTCGTCGTCTTCAAGCCCGCGGGCGAACATGGCCGCGCCGACATGGCGCTCGAAATCGGCTCTCGGATCTACCGCGTGCAGTGCAAGTGGGGGCGTCTCGGCCGTGACGGAGCCACGATCATTGTCGGTGTCGAGACTAATCGCTGCACGTCGTCCGGATACGTCCGTACGAGGTACGCACGCGACGAGGTCGAGCTGCTGGCCGTGTACGCCGGGGAGCTGGACCGTTGCTACCTTCTGCCGCAAGCGCTGTTCATCGGCAAGCGCGCCGTTCAGCTCCGGTTGAGGCCGCCGAAAAATGGACAGCGTTCGTGCATTAACCTGGCGGAGCAGTACGAGTTCGACGGGGCTGTAGCTCAGTTGGCTAGAGCGCCTGCATGGCATGCAGGAGGCCGGGGGTTCGAGTCCCCCCAGCTCCACTCCGAACCCCCGCTGAGCATCGGCTCGGACGAGTTCCGCAACCGCCTGGGCTACTACCTCGACCTGGCTGCCGAGGGGCAGGAGCTCACGATCACGCGCTGGGGCAGGCGCTTCCTGCGCGTCACCCTGTGGCAGCCGCGGCTCCTGCCCGCGGAGGCTGCCTGACAAGATCGCCCCGTGGAAGCCGGCTCCGCTGCCCACGCGTCGCGGCTGAAGGCCGTCCTTCGCGAGGAGGAGCGCGTCACCGCGCTCGAGCTCTTCTTCGACCTCGTCTTCGTGCTGGCGATCACGCAGTGCACGGCGCTCATGGCCGCGGACCCGAGCTGGGGCGGCGTCGCGCGTGGGGTCGGGGCGTTGTGCGTGCTGTGGTGGTGCTGGGTCGGATACGCCTGGCTCACCAGCGTGGTCGATCCCGAAGAGGGCGCGGTGCGGATCGCCATCTTCGCGTCGATGGCGGCCCTGCTCGTCGCGGCACTCGCTGTCCCCCACGCGTTCAACAGCACCGGCCTGGTCTTCGGCGTCGCCTACGGCTTCGCCCGCGGCGGCCAGATCGCGCTGTTCCTGCTGGCGAGCCGGGACCAGCCGATGCTCCGCAAGTCGGTGCTCGGCCTCGCGGTCAGCAGCTTCATCGGGGTCGCCCTGATCATCGCCGCCTCACAGCTCGATGGCGCCGCTCAGGGCGCACTGTGGGTCACCGCGATAGCGATCGACGTCGGCGGCCCGTACCTCTTCGGCGTCGAGGGCTGGATGCTGGTTCCGGGCCACTTCGCGGAGCGGCACGGGCTGATCGTGCTGATCGCGCTCGGCGAGTCCGTGGTTGCGATCGGCGCCGGCGCACACGCGACGGTCGACATCGGCGTCGTCGCTGCTGCGGTCGCCGGCGTTGCGCTCGCCGCAACGCTCTGGTGGCTCTACTTCGACGTCGTGGCGATCGTCGCAACCCGCCACCTCGCGCGCGCGACACCCGGCCGCGAGCAGAACGCGATCGCGCGCGACTCGTACTCCTACATGCACTTCGGGATGGTGGCCGGCATCGTCCTGCTGGCGTTCGGCATCAAGATCACGCTCGAGTCCGTCGGCGACCACCTGGCCACGGTCCCCGCCGCCGCGCTCTACGGCGGCTCGGCCATCTACCTGCTGTCGCACGTCGGCTTCCGCCTGCGCAACATCGGCACCCTCAACAAGCAGCGCCTGGTCACCGCGGTCGTCGTGGTCGCCCTGATCCCGCTCGCCACAGCCGTACCGGCGCTGGCTGCGCTTGCGATCCTCGCCGCGATCCTGACGCTGCTGATCGCCTACGAGGCCATCCGCTTCGCCGACGCTCGCGACCGCATTCGTCACGAATTGGCACACGAGCCGCTGGCCGACTGAGCCCTGCACCGACTCGACGCGCCGTTGAGGCGTCTACTCGACGCGCCGGGAAGGCGCATCGCCCCAGAGCTGCTCGAGGCGGTAGTAGCCGCGCGCGTCCGGGGTGAAGACGTGGATGACGGCGTCGAGGTAGTCCATGAGGATCCAGCGGGACTCCGTGAGCCCCTCGACGCGCCGCGGCAGGCGCCCGTGCACGTCCTTCAGCTCCTGGTAGATGCCGTCGTGGATCGCCTTCGTCTGGCGCTCCGTGCCGCCCGAGCAGATCACGAAATAGTCCGTGTAGGACACGATCCCGCGCAGGTCGACGATGCGGATGTCCTGCGCCAGCTTGTCGGAGGCGATCTCCGCGATGCGCTGGACCAGCTCCTCGGGCGAGAGCTCGCGTACTTCCTCTTGTCGTGCCGGTTCGTTCATGCGCTGGTCGAAGCTGGTTCAGGTGCACCGTAGAGATTCCGCGCGCCGATGAAATCGGCAACGCTGTCCGGAACGAGGTAGCGGATCGGCTTCCCGGCGGCGGCGCGACGGCGCACGAGCGTGGACGAGATGTCGATCCGCGGCATCTGGAGGAACTCGATCCGCTCGGCGCCCGGCATCCGGCCGATCGTGATCCCGATGGCGTTGCGCGTGCTGCTGCCACGGTCGAAGACCGCGAGCGTGGCCAGCGACATGACCGCCTCGGGCTCGCGCCAGCCCGGCAGCGCAAGCGCCTGGTCTCCTCCGAGAATCAGGAACAGCTCGTCCTCCGCCGCGCGCTCACGCAACTGCCGAAGCGTGTCGGCCGTGTAGGACGGACCCTCGCGCTCGATCTCGACCCGCGACACCTGGAAGCGCTCGTCGGCCGCGGTCGCCAGCTCCACCATCGCGAAGCGCTCCTCCACCCCCGGGTCCTCCTCGATCACGCGATGCGGCGCCTCGCCGACCGGAACCCAGACGACGACGTCGAGCCCGAGCTGCGAGTGCGCCTCCTGCGCTGCGACGAGGTGCCCGTGGTGAGGCGGGTTGAAGACGCCGCCGTAGATCCCGGTTCGCACTATGCGCGGATCTGGCCCGAGCCCTCGACCACGTACTTGTATGTGCAGAGCTCGCGCACGCCGATCGGGCCGCGCGCATGGAGCTTCTGCGTGGAGTTGCCGATCTCCGCCCCCATGCCGAACTCGCCGCCGTCGGTGAAGCGCGTCGACGCGTTCACGTACACGCAGGCCGAGTCGACCGACTCGATCCAGTTGCGAGCGGCGGACTCGGAGTCGGTCACGATCGCGTCGGAGTGGCCCGAGCCCCAGCGGTTCACGTGCTCGATGGCCTCGTCGACCGAGTCGACGACCTTCACCGCGAGGATCAGGTCGTGGTACTCGGTCGCCCAGTCGTCATCGGTGGCGTCGACCAGCGAGTCGCCGCTGCCACCTGCCACCGCGCGCGCCCGGCCGTCCACCCGCAGCTCGACGCCCGCGTCGCCCAGGTCGGTCATCAGCCCAGGCAGGAACTCGGCGGCGACGTCTGAGTGCACCAAGAGCGTCTCGGCCGCGTTGCACACGCCGGGGCGCTGCACCTTCGCGTTCAGGGCGATCGCGCGCGCGTTCTCGAGGTCGGCGCTCGCGTCGACGTACACGTGGCAGTTGCCCGACGCCGCATACAGCACCGGCACGGTCGCGTACTCCTTCAGGGCGTTCTTCAAGCCGTCGCCGCCGCGCGGTATCAGCAGGTCGATCACGCCGTCCTGGGTCGCAACCGCGCGCAGCTCCTCGCGCCCGCCGCCCGTGACCGGCGAGATCGCATCTGCGGGTACGCCAACCGACGCGATCGCCTCGCGCGCGAGCTCGGCCAGCAGCGCGTTCGAGTTGGCCGCCATCGACGATCCGCGCAGGACGATCGCGTTGCCGGACTTGATCGCAAGCGCCGCGCAGTCGATCGTCACGTTCGGCCGCGACTCATAGACCACGGCGATCACGCCGAGCGGCATGCGCACCTTGCGCACGTCGAGCCCGTTTGCGAGCCGGAAGCCGTCAAGCACCTCGCCGACGGGGTCCCGCAGTGCCGCGATCTCGCGCACACCGCGCACGATCCCGGCGATTCGCTCCGGCGTCAGCCGCAGCCGGTCGAGCAGCGCCGCCCCGACCTCGCCCTCCTCGCCCGCCTTCAGGTCGAGCGCATTGGCCTCGAGGATCTCGTCCACGCGCGCCTCGAGCGCGGCGGCGATCGCCTCGAGCGCGGCGTCACGCGTGCCCGATTCGAGCCGCGCAAGCGGGCGCGAGGCCTCCTTCGCCGCGGAGCAGATGTCGGCGACTGAGCGGGTCTGAATCGCCATGGCTGAAGGGTACCTCGCGCCGATCCTCACTCGAGGACGAAATAGTCCCGGTGCACGGCCTCGTCGGCTGCCCGCGGCAAGAGCTCGCGCACGTCCGGCGTCTTCAGCCCGATCACGCGCTGAAGCTCGGCCGCCGAGTAGTTGACGATCCCCTTGCCGATCGCGCGGCCGCCCGCGGTCACCTCGACCGCGTCGCCGGGCTCGAACTCGCCCTCGACCGCCGTGATGCCCACCGGCAGGAGCGACGAGTTGCGCTCGCGCAGCGCCGTGGCCGCGCCCTGGTCGACCAGCAGCCGCCCCTGCGTGGGCTTGGCGTACTTGAGCCACAGCTTGAAGCTCGACACGCGGCCGGCCTGCGGCAGGAAGCGCGTCCCCGCCTCCTCACCCGCGAAGGCAGCCGCGACGACGTCGGGCCGCCTGCCGTTTGCGATCCGCGCGGGAATGCCGGCGGCGGTCGCCATCTCGGCGGCCACGACCTTCGAGCGCATCCCTCCCGAGCCGATCGGCGAGCTCGACACGCCGATCTGGAGGTCCTCGAGCTGCTGGAACTCCGTCACCTCGGCGATCAGCTCCGCGCCAGGGTCCCGGCGCGGATCCGCGGTGTAGAGCCCGTCCGTGTCGGTCAGGAGCAGCAGCTCGTCGGCCTGGAGCAGGATCGCCACCTGCGCGGCCAGGAAGTCGTTGTCGCCGAAGGAGATCTCGTCGGTGGTGGTCGTGTCGTTCTCGTTGATCACCGGGACGACCCCCCACGCAGCAGCCGCCGAAGCGTCTGCCGCGCGTTCAGGTAGTGCGTGCGCGCCGACATGTCGAAGAACGTGAGCAGCACCTGCGCGAGCGCAGACCGGCGCCGCGAGCAGCTCGTCGTAGTCGCGGTAGAGCTTGCCCTGCCCGACGGCCGACGCGGCCTGGAGCTCGTCCATGGCTGACGGCCGCACCGGAAGCTCCATCAGCGCGCATGCCGACGCGCGATCGCGCCCGAGGTGACGATCACCACCTGCGCGCCCGCGCTCGCGCTGCGCCGCGACCTGCTCGCAGACGCAGGCCAGGACGTCGCGGCGCACCTCGCCGTCGCTCGTCGGCGACGATCGCTCGAGCCGAGCTTTGCCACCACCACGGACATGAGCGGGACAGGCTATGCGCTGCGCCCGCTCAGCTCTTGAACGGCATCCCGGGGTCCAGCTCGAACACGTCCCGGCGATCTCCACGTCGTCGCCCGCCTCGAACCCGGCTGCCTCCAGCGAGCGGATGACGCCGAGCACGCGCAGCCGCTCCTCGACGTAGCGCAGGGCCTCCTCGTTCTCGACGTCGTGGCGCGCGATCAGCCGCTCGATGCCACGGCCGGTCACGCGGAAGACGCCGTCGGAGCCGCGCTCGACCGCGATAGCCGTCGTCCGCACCGGGGCGGTAGACCCGGTGCTCGGCCAGCGCCTCGCGCTGCTCTGGCAGCACCTGGCGCATCCGCGGGCACGTGGCGCGCGATCGCGTTCTTCAGCTCGTCCAGCCCGATGCCCGTCGCCGCCGAGGTGACGAGCACGTCCAGCACGCCATCGCCGAGCCGCCGCGCCCATTCCACGCGCGCCGCCTCCGCCTCCTCCGGCGTGACCAGATCGGCCTTGGACAGACACGAGGATGCGCGGCAGCTCGCCAAGCCCGCCGCCGTGCCCGCGCAACTCGCCCTCGACCGTCGTCGAAGTTCGCGCGCGGCTCCGAGCCGTCGAGCCGGTGCGAGGTCGAGCACGTGCACGAGCAGGCGCGTGCGCTCGACGTGCGCGAGGAACTCGTGGCCCAGCCCGGCGCCGGCGCTTGCGCCCTCGATCAGCCCGGGGATGTCGGCGATCACGAGCTGGCGCTCGCCGGTGTCGAGCGTGCCGAGCACCGGCTCGAGCGTGGTGAACGGGTAGTCGGCGATCTTCGGCGCGCGCCGCGTCAGGCGCGCGAGCAGCGACGACTTGCCCGCGTTCGGCAGTCCCGACCAGCCCGACGTCGGCCAGTAGCTTCAGCTGCAGCTCGAGCCATCCCTCCTCCCCGCTGAGCCCGCGCTCGGCGAAGCGCGGCGCCTGCCGCGTGGGAGTGGCGAACTGCTTGTTGCCACGGCCGCCGCTGCCACCGCGCGCCACCACGGCGCGCTGGCCCGGCGCCGTGAAGTCCCAGCGCGCTCCGCGCTCCGCGTCCTCCACGATCGTGCCCGGGGGCACGCCACCTCGAGCGCGCTCGGCGACGCGCCGTGGCGGTTCGAGCCCTCGCCGTGCCCGCCGCGCGCCGCCTTGCAGTGCGCCGCGCCGCGCGGAACGCCTGGAGGTCGCGCAGCGAGCCGTCGCACACGAGCACCACGTCGGCACCGCGGCCGCCGTCGCCGCCGTCGGGGCCGCCGCTTGCGGCACGTGGGCCTCGCGGCGGAACGACACGAGCCGTTCCCGCCGGTCCCTGCCTGCACGAATATGCGGGCTCTGTCCTGAAGCACGTCTCAATGATGGCGGGGTAGCTAGGTTGGGCTCTCGTGACGCAAGCCCAGACCGCAGACCTGGTCCAGCTCCAGGGACTCGCCAAGTCGTTCAAGACCCCGCGCGGCCCGGTTCACGCCGTTCGCGGCGTCGAGGTGGCCATTCCCCGCGGGCAGACCGTTGCGCTGCTCGGACCCAACGGCGCTGGCAAGTCGACCACGATCGACATGCTGCTGGGGCTGCTCGACCCCGATGCGGGCAGCGCGGCGATCTTCGGCCGCACGCCCGCAGACGCTGTCGCGGCCGGCGCCGTCGGCGCGATGCTCCAGACGGGCGCCGTCATCCGCGACGTGACCGTGCGCGAGCTCATCACGATGATGGCCGCGCTCTACCCCCACGCCCTGGACGTCGAGGAGGTCATCGAGTCGGTCGGCATCGGCGACATCGCCGATCGGCGCACCGAGAAGCTGTCGGGCGGCCAGACCCAGCGCGTGCGCTTCGCGATCGCGCTCGTGTGCGACCCCGAGCTGCTGGTGCTGGACGAGCCCACGGTGGCGATGGATGTCGAGGGCCGCGCGCGTTCTGGTCGACCATGCGCGACTTCGCCTCGCGCGGCAAGACGGTCCTTTTCGCAACGCATTACCTCGAGGAGGCCGACGACTACGCCGACCGCGCCGTCCTGATGGCCGCCGGCCAGGTCGTAGCCGACGGGGCGCCGACCGAGATCAAGGCACGCGTGGGCTCACGCGTGATCCGCACGACCCTGCCCGCCGTCGACACCGGCGAGCTGTCGGCGCTGCCCGGCGTGAGCGCCGCGGAGCGCCACGGCGACTCGGTCATGCTGCGCTGCCGCGACTCCGACGCCGCCATCCGCGCCCTCATCGCCGGCTACCCGGCCGCCCGCGACATCGAGATCACCGGCGCGGGCCTGGAAGAGGCCTTCATCGAGCTGACGGCGGCAGCGGAATGACCCGCAGCGTCGCCTACATCCGCTTCGAGCTCATCCGCACCGTGCGCAACCGTCGCGTGCTCGTCTTCTCGCTGGCGTTCCCGATCGTCCTCTACCTGCTGATCGCAACGCCGAACCGCAACGAGCACAGCCTGGGCGGCTCGGGCATCGGTGCCCCGCTCTACTTCATGATCGGCCTCGCGTCGTTCGGCACGATGAACGCCATGCTCTCGAGCGGCGCGCGGATCGCCGCGGAGCGGACCACCGGCTGGAACCGCCAGTTGCGGATCACGCCGCTGACCACGCGCGAGTACTTCCGCGCCAAGGTGCTGACGAGCTACCTGCTCGCGGCGATGACCCTGATAGCGCTCTACGCGGCCGGGCTCGCGCTCGGAGTGAGCATGTCGGCCGGGCGCTGGGTCGACATGACGTGGCTGATCCTGATCGGGTTGATCCCGTTTGCGGCGATCGGCATCTTCATCGGCCACATGGTCACCGCTGACTCCGTCGGCCCGGCGATCGGCGGCACGACCGCTCTGTTCGCCTTCCTCGGCGGAAGCTGGTTCCCCATTACCGGTGGCGGCTTCTTCGAGTCGCTCGCCAAGGATCTCCCGTCCTACTGGGTCGTGCAGGCCAGCCGCGCCGGCCTGGGCGTGCCCCACCCCTGGGGTTCACACGGCTGGGCCGTGATCGTGATCTGGAGCGTGGTCGCCACCGCCGCCGCGGCACGCGCCTACCGGCGCGACACGAAGCGCGTGTAGGGCCTTACTCGGACGGGAGGACTGAGACCGTACGGCCGCGGCGGCCGGTCTTGAAATCGACCGTGCCCGCCGCCTTCGCGAACAGCGTGTCGTCCTTGCCGATCCCGACACCGTCGCCGGGCTTGAAGCGGGTTCCGCGCTGGCGGACGATGATCTCGCCGCCGGTGACCGTCTGGCCTGCGAAGACCTTGACCCCGAGGCGCTGCGCCTGTGAGTCGCGGCCGTTGCGGCTGGAGCCGAGCCCCTTCTTATGAGCCATCCTCGGCCTCCTTCTTGGCCGCGGGCTTGCGCGAGAGCATCTTGATGTCCGCGATCTCGAGCACCGTCTGCTCGGAGCGATGGCCGGCACGCCGCTGGTAGCCGCGCTTGGGCTTGAACTTGCGGATGCGGATCTTCTCGCCGCGCTGATGGGCCCGCACGACCGCCTCGACCTTCACCTTCGCGAGGCCGTCGGCGTCGAAAACCGTGTCGTCCGAGCGGAACAGCAGCGGCTCGAGAGCGACCTTTGCGCCCTCGTCCTCATGCATGCGGTCGACGACGAGCTGGTCGCCCTTCTCGACGCGGTACTGCTTTCCACCTACTCGAACGATTGCGTACATAGAAAACGCCCCTCCAAGGGCGCGGAGCCAGTGTAGCGGCGGAGATCCGCTGCCCGGCTACTCGGCCGCTTCGCCTCCGGAGCCCGCGCCGCCGCCCTCGGCGGGAGCGCCCGCCTCGGCCGGCTTGCGGCGGCCGCGGCCACCGCGGCGACCCCGCCTGCGCGGGCGCCTGCCGTTCTCGCCGCTGCCCTCGCTGTCGCCGGACCCGGACTCGGCGGCATCCGCCTCGGCCTTCTGCTCGTCGTCGGCGTCGCCCGCCTCTCCCACGATGATCGCGTCGGCCGAGGTGCGCCCGACCTTCTCGATTCGCACGAGCTTGCGATCGCCGATGAAGCGGCCTGCTGCGGCGACGGAGATGACGTAGCCGTCGATCTTCGCCACGGCGTCGTCCTCGTCGTACATGTGCGGCTCCTCGATCTTCACGAGCAGCTCTTCGCCGGGCTGGAACGGCAGCGCGCGCTGCTCGACGTCCTCCAGCGAGCCGTCCATGGCCACCGCGAAGTAGTCGAGCGGAAGCGCCTCGGAGCCCTCGAAGAAGAAGCGCTTGCCGACCTCGTCCTCGAGTGCCAGCAGCGGACGGCCGGGGCCGTCAAGGAGCAGGCGCGCGACAGCCGGGTGCGCCTGGATCAGGTACGCCTCGGGTGCCGGGCGGTCTGCGACCAGGTCACGCAGCTGCCGCTCGATCCGGATCGCCATCGTCTCCTCGGAGAGGATCACGCCCTCGCCGTCACAGGTCGGGCAGATGCGGGTCATGATCTCGCGCACGCCCTCGGTCACGTTCTGGCGCGTCATCTCGACCAACCCGAGCGGCGAGATCTCGACCACGTAGGTCTTCGTGCGGTCCTCGTCGAGCGCCTTGCGCAGCGTCTTCAGCACCGCGTCGCGGTTCCGCGCGCGGGACATGTCGATGAAGTCGATGACGATGATCCCGCCGATGTCGCGCAGGCGCAGCTGCGCCACGACCTCCTCGGCGGCCTCGAGGTTGGTCTGGGTGATCGTGTCCTCGAGCCTTGCCTCGCGGCCGCGGCCGGTGAACGAGCCCGAGTTCACGTCGATGACAGTGAGCGCCTCGGCGTAGTCGATCATCAGGTAGCCGCCCGACTTCAGGTCGACGCGCCGGTGCAGCACCGACTCGAACGCCTCCTCGACGCCGTAGCGCTCGAACAGCGGATCGTCGTCCTTGTAGAGCTCGACTCGATCCAGCAGCTCGGGAGCCGTGCGGGTGAAGAACGAGATCAGCCGGTGATGCTGCTTCTCGTCGTCCACCACCGCGCGCTCGAACTGCTTGGAGAAGATGTCGCGCACCACGCGCACCGACAGGTCGGCCTCCTGGAAGACCATCGCCGGCGCCTTCGCCTCCTTCACGCGCTCCTGGAGCACGTCGTGGAGCTTGTGCAGATACTTGATCTCGCGATCGAAGTCCTCGGTGGTCGCGCCCTGGGCCGCTGTGCGCACGATCGCGCCGCCCTCGCCGAGGTCGACCTTCGCGATCTGGCGCCGCAGGCGGTCGCGCTCCTTGTCCTCGAGGCGGCGTGAAACGCCAACGCCCTCGCCCTGCGGCACGTAGACCAGGTAGCGGCCCGCGATCGACAGCTGCATCGACAGCCGCGGCCCCTTCGTCTTCAGCGGGTCCTTGACCGCCTGGACGATGACCTCCTGACCGGGCTTGAGCAACTCGCCGATGCGCTTGCCCTTACCGCCGCCGCGGCCGCGGCGCGCGATCTCGACGCCGGGCATGACGATGTCGTCGGCGTGCAGGAACCCGTTCTTGTCGAGCCCAACGTCGACGAACGCAGCCTCGAGGCCCGGCAGCACGTTGTCGACACGCCCCTTGTAGACGTTGCCGACGATCGAGCGCGAGCCGCGGCGCTCTACGTAGAGCTCGCCGACGCGCCAGTTCTGCGGAGGCTTCTGCTTGCCGCGGCCTCCCCTTCTAGAGCGACCTTTCGGCTGCTCCTTCCCGTTCGACGCCGCGGCGGGCTCGCCGTCGGCCTCGAGGATCGCGACCCGGGTCTCGCCCTGATCGACGGTCACCAAAACTTGCTTTCTCAACTGAAAAACCTCTCATGGGAGTAGGCCTCCACCCTTGCCGAGAGCCGTCTCGCGCGCTTGCGCGTAAACCGACTGAAGCAGGCCAAGGGCGAGGAAGGTAACTAGGACCGAGGATCCGCCGTAGGACATCAGCGGCAGCGGTACGCCGGTGATGGGCATGATCCCGATGGTCATTCCGACGTTGACGAAAACCTGGAACATCAGCATCGCGGTGATGCCACCCGCGATCAGAGCTCCGTACAGGTTCTTCGCCATGGTCAATATTCGTAGGCCCCGCCAGATCAACAAAGCGTAGAGCGACAGGACCAGCGCGCAGCCCAGGAAGCCATAAGCCTCACCCACAACGGAGAAGATGAAGTCCGTGTGATGCTCGGGCAGGAAGTTCAACTTGGTCTGGGTTGCACCTTCGGCGCCGCGCCCGGTCTTCTGCCCGGCGCCGATGCCGATGATCGACTGGTTCAGCTGGTACCCCTGCCCGCGCGGGTTGTCCGACGGGTTGACGAACGCTGTGAGCCGGTCGACCTGATACGGCTTGAGAACGTGGACTCCGAGCGCGGGGGCTGCCACGAGCACCACCACTATGGCGGTGACGAGCAGCGTCCCGAGCGCGGCGAAATGCGTCCACTTGGTGCCGGCGACGAACAGAACCGCGCCGGCGATGACGATGTAGACCATGCCGCTGCCGAGGTCGGGCTGGGCGACCACCAACATCGCCGGGAACGCGGCCAGGGCCATGATCTTGGAAGTTGTCCGCCACTCGTCGAGGCGCCGCACGCGGTCGATGGCAAACGACGCCAGCGCCAGCGTGAGCAGCACCTTCCCGACCTCGGACGCCTGAAGGTTGAAGAACGGAAGCGTGATCCAGCGCTGCGATCCGCGGGCGGCCGCGCCGAAGGCGAACACCAGCAGGATCAGCCCGATCAACAGCCCGTAGAGCCCGAGCTTGAGCTCGCGCAGGCGCGAGTAGTCGAAGCGCGAGAGCAGCATCATGAAGACGACGCCGACGCCGCCGTAGGCGGCCTGGCGAGCCACGTAGTAGTAGGGGCTGCCAGGGATGTCGTTCTCGGTGGCGGCCGAGAGCACGTAGACCGAGCAGGCGATCAGGCCGATGCCCGCCAGCGCGAGCAGCGGGTCGAAGCGGAGGATGCCGGCCAGCGAGGATGCCCTGGGCTCCTCGAAGCGCTGGACCGAGCCGCCGAAGCTCGCGGTCTCCATCAGTTCGTGGACCCTAGCGTCGGGCCCTTGTCCTTGACGCCGAAGAGCTCAGCCAGGATCTTGCGCGCCTCGGGCGCGGCGGTGTCGGCGCCAAAGCCGCCGTGCTCGGCGGTCACGGCGACCACGTACTTGAAGTCCGGATAGGGGGCCAGGGCCACATACCAGGACTGGTCCTTGCGCCCAAGTCCCTTCTCGGCCGTGCCGGTCTTGCCCGCGATCGGAATCGGGAAGCCCTTGAAGACGGCGGCCGAGGTGCCGCCCGGCTGGCTCGCCGCGGCCCGCAGCCCGTCGAGGATGGCCTGGCGGTTGCCCGGGTCGATGTGGATCTTGCGCCGCGCGCGCGTCTGGAACTCCTGGACGATGCGCCCGCTCGTGTCCTCGATTCGCTCTCCCAGGTGCGGGCGCAGCAGCGTGCCGCCGTTGGCGAACGCCGCGTAGGCCGTGGCGAGCTGGAGAGGCGTCACCTGGAGGAAGCCCTGGCCGACCGCGAAGTTGACGTTGTCGCCCGGGTACCACTGCGCCGTGTCGCTCACGTGCGCCTTGTAGAGCGCCTTCTTCGCCGCCGGCCCGGCGATCAGGCCCGCCGACTCGCCCGGCAGGTCGATGCCCGTGTCCTGCCCCAGCCCGAAGCGCCGCGCCCACTGCTGGATCAGCTGGCCGTTGCCGGTGTTGAAAGCCTCGAGGCCGAGCTTGTAGAAGAAGACGTCGTCTGAGACCTGAAGCGCCTTGCGCAGCTGGAGCGCGCCGTTGACCGCGCCCTCGGCGTTCTTGAACGTGACGCCGCCGACCTTGAAGTAGCCCGGGTCGTACAGCGTCGTGTCCGGCGTGATCAGACCGCCCTGGAGCGCGGCCGTTGCCGTGATCAGCTTGAACGTGGAGCCCGTCGGATAGAGGCCCTGGATCGCGCGGTCCGCCAGCGGCGCGCCGTTGGCCTGCGAGCTCAGCGCGTCGAGGTCCTTCTGCTTGATGCCCTTGGAGAAGATGTTCGGGTCGAACGACGGGTTGCTGCCCAGGCCGAGCACCGAGCCCGAGTGCACGTCCATGACCACGAACGCGCCCTCGTCTCCGGAGATCGCCTGCTGGCCCACGCGCTGCACGCCGAGGTCGAGCGACAGCCGCAGCTGGTGGCCGGCGACCGGCTGGACCGAGTTGATCGTGCCGTGCGGGTTGCCGGCGGCGTCCACCAGCACTCGACGCGCGCCGTTGCGGCCGCGCAGGAAGCGGTCGTAGGAGGACTCGATGCCGGACTGGCCGATGCGGTCGCCCGGCACCACCCCGGAGTAGCGCCGCTGCTTGAGCTGCTCGGCCGTGACCTCGCCGACCGTGCCGAAGATGTGCGCCGCGATCTGCTTGTACGGATAGGAGCGCAGCCACAGCTTGTCCACCGTCACGCCCGGGAACGAGCGCTCGTGCTCGGACAGGTAGCCAACGACAGGCCCGCTCACGTCCGTCTTCACGATCGCCGCCGAGAACGGGACGGCGCGCAGCTGCTGGCGCACGGTCGTGCGGATGTCGCGGCGCGTCATGTGCAGCACGCGCCCGAGCCGCGTGTAGAGCTGCGTCTTGGCCGCCTGCGACTTGGGCAGCTTGTCCGGCGCGATCTCCACCACCTGCGCTGGGCGGTTGTCCACCAGCGTGTGGCCGTTTCGGTCCACGATCTTCCCGCGCGGCGCTGCGATCTTGATCTCGCGCACGCGGTTGTTGTTCGCCTGTGCCAGGTAGTGGTCGCCCGAGAGCACCTCCAGGTACCAGAGCCGCAGGAACACGATCGCGAACATGACGAGCGCGACGCCGCCCAGGATCGCGATCCGCAGCGCAAGCCCTGGCGACATGGCGGTGCCGCGGCGGTCGGAGTCCAGGTACATCAGATCTCGAGCCCGCGCAGGCCGAGCGGCCCGGTGGTGGCCGTCGCGGGACGCCGCCGCGATCGCTGATCGCCCACCAGCGTCGCCCTCATGAAGCGGCGGATGAGCGGGAAGACGAGCAGTGCGAGCAGGGCGTTCAGCAGGATCGTGATGATCATCTCGCGGATCACGGACGCGCTGACCGGGCCGCGCACCTGGAGCATGAACGACAAGAGCGCGAAGCCGACGACGTAGCCGGCCGTTGCAGCCGCGCCGATCGGGATCGGCAGCAGGCCGTGGGCCGGGTCGCGGACCTCCTGGTAGCGGCCGACGCCGTAGCCGACGGCGGTCAGCACGAGCGACGACGAGCCAAGCGGCTGTCCGAGCGCGATGTCGATCAACAGGCCGCACGAGAAGCCGACGACCGCGGCGTAGACACTGCCGCCCAGCAGTCCGACGGCGCCGACGATCAGCGGCACCAGGTCCGGCTGGGCGCCGAACACGTGGATCGTCGACACGCCCGCGACCTGGAGCACCACGCCGAACAGCACGAGCCCCGCCAGCCGGGCGAAGGTGCCGGGCGATGGGCTCACGGGCGCGTCACCGCCGCCGCGGCCTGGTCGGTCCCGTTGTCGGTCACGACCTGGACGAAGTCCATGTTGCGCAGGTCGGCATACGGGTGAACGCGCACGCGCTGGTAGACCTCGAGCTGGTCCTGGTCCACCGAGCCGACCTTGCCGATCGGGATGTTGCGCGGGAAGAGCGACTGCAGGTCGCCGGAGCTGAAGCCCGAGGTGACCACGATCTGACCGCGATGCAGGTGGCTGTTCCGCGGGATGTAGTCGAGGATCAGGTCACGGCCGCCGATCTCCGGCTTGACGACGCCGGCCACACCCGTGGGCATCACCTCCGCCGAGACCGCGCTCGACGAGTCGGTGATCAGCACCACGCGGGCGTTCCCGTTGGTCGTGCTGACGACGGTGCCTGCGAGGCCCCCGGCTGTGATCACGGGGTCGTTGGTGCGGACTCCGTCCGAGCGCCCCTTGTCGATCTGGATCGTCGAGTACCAGACGGTCGGCGAGTGGGCGATCACTCGCGCGGTCACCGTCTTCGCGTCCTGCGGCAGGTTCTTGGACACCTGGAGCAGCGCGTCGAGCTGGTCGGCCTCGCGCTTGTCCGTCGCGAGCTCGGCCAGCTGTCCGTGCAGGTTCTTCACCTCGGACTTGAGCTGCTTGTTCTCCTTCTTGGCGTCGACCACGTCGCCGACCCAGCCAGCCAGGTCGCTGAACGGCTTGAAGATGCGCGCGGCCCCCTCCTCCAGCGGCGAGAGCACCTCGCCGGCGCCGCGCTGGATGGCATGCAGCCCGCCTCCGACGGGCTCGGAGAAGTAGACCGTCAGCAGCACGAGCGATACCGCGAGCAGCACCGCGAGCACGGCGCGTCGGCGCTGGACGGGGGACCTGGAGAACATCGCCAGGTGTCCTCGTGCTAGTAGCGGCGCCGGTGGCGGTTGTTGTTGCGGCTGCTGCGGTGGATCGCCTCGAACTCCTCCAGTGAGCGTCCTGAACCAACTGCAACGCAGGTTAAAGGCGACTCGGCCAGATGAACAGGCATCTGGGTCTCGTCGCGCAACCGGTCGTCGAGGCCCTGCAGCAGCGCGCCGCCACCCGCGAGCATGATCCCGCGGTCCATCACGTCGGCCGCGAGCTCCGGCGGGGTGCGGTCGAGCGTCTCCTTCACGGCGTCGATGATCGCCTGGACCGGCTCCTCGATCGCCATCCGCACCTCTTCGCTGGTGAGGACGACGGTCTTCGGCAGACCCGAGACGAGGTCGCGGCCGCGGATCTCGGCCTGCACCTCCTCCTGGAGCGCGAACGCAGAGCCGATCTCCAGCTTGACCTCCTCGGCGGTCTGCGAACCGATCATCAGCTTGTACTCGCGCTTCACATAGTTGGTGATCGACTCGTCGATCTCGTCGCCGCCGATGCGGATCGACTGCGACACGACGATGCCGCCGAGCGAGATGACAGCGACCTCGGTGGTGCCGCCGCCGATGTCCACGACCATGTTGCCGCTCGGCTCGCCGACCGGCAGCCCGGCGCCGATCGCGGCTGCCATCGGCTCTTCGATCAGGTAGGCCTGGCGCGCGCCGGCGGACAGGCACGCCTCCTCGACGGCGCGCTTCTCGACTCCGGTCACGCCCGAAGGCACGCAGACCACCACGCGCGGGTGCGCCCAGCGGTTCTGGTGGACCTTCTGGATGAAGTGGCGCAGCATCTGCTCGGTCACGTCGAAGTCGGCGATGACCCCGTCCTTGAGCGGCCGGATCGCCTGGATCGTGCCCGGGGTGCGGCCGAGCATGCGCTTGGCCTCGATCCCCACGGCGTGCACCTCGAGCGTGCGCGAGTCGATCGCGACGACCGAGGGCTCGGACAGCACGATTCCGCGCCCACGCACATAGACCAGCGTGTTCGCTGTTCCAAGGTCGACGGCCATGTCACGGCCACCGAATCCGGTGAGGTACGAGAAGAAACCCATACAGGAGGAGCGCAGACTAGAGAAGCCGCGGCAGAGCTCTGCACACGCGGTTGCGGGCCCCCGCTGACTCCAAAAAAGGACGCTAGCAGGGGGTTTTGAGCAGGTGCACGAGCTCGGGCACCGGAAGGCCCACCACGTTCCAGAAATCGCCCTCGATCCGCTCGACCAGCGCGGCCCCGCGGCCCTGGATCGCGTAGCCCCCGGCGCGGCCCTGCCACTCCCCCGTGGCCACGTATTCGGCTATCTCATCCGCTTCCAGCGTCCGGAATCGGACCGTTGTCGAGGCAACGGCTGTCGCCTCGCTCTGACCGCGGCGCAGAACGATCCCGCCAAGCACCTCGTGGTCGCGCCCGGCGAGGACTGTGAGCATGGCCACAGCCTCCTCGGCATCGGCCGGCTTGCCGAACACGCGCCCGTCGACGTTCACCTCGGTGTCGCAGGCCAGCACCAGCTCGCCCGCGACCGCCCGCGCCTTGCGCAGCGCGTTCTTCGAGCACGAGCTCGCGCGGATCGCCCTCGGTCAGCTCCTCGACGTCGGCCGGCTCGACCGTGAACTCGATCCCGAGCTGCTCGAGGATCGCCCGCCGCTGCGGCGAGGCGGAGGCGAGCGTCAGCCTTGCGGGAAGAACAGCGCTGCCTCGCGCGCGGCGGACTCGTTCGAGTCCGAGCCGTGAACCATGTTCTGGCCGACCTCGAGCGCGTAGTCGCCGCGGATCGAGCCGGTGTTCGCCTCGAGCGGGTTCGTGGCCCCGATCACCTGGCGCGCGGCCACGACGGCCTCGTGCCCCTCGAGCACCATCGCCACGAGCGGGCCGCTGGTGATGAACTCGACGAGCTCGCCGAAGAACGGCTTGCCGTCGTGCTCGGCGTAGTGCTGCTGCGCGAGCTCGCGGTCCATCTGCATGTGCTTGAGCGCCACGATGCGCAGGCCCTTGCGCTCGAAGCGGGCGATGATCTCGCCGGTGAGGCCGCGCGCGAACGCGTCCGGCTTTACGAGGATGAGAGTTCGGTCCATAGGTGGCGGCAGGCTAGCCGCCCGCGGCGCTCGCTAGCTGACCGCTGCGCGCCGCGGGGACGCCGTGACCGGCGCCTCGCAGTACGGGCAGACCGTCCAGCGCGGGTCGAGCGGGCGGCCGCAGCTCTGGCATGGGTCCTTCAGCTTGCGCATGCAGTGCGGGCAGACGAGGAAGGTGCGTTCGATGTCGCCCTCGCAGTACGGGCAGGTGAGCGCGCCGATCTGTGCCAGCCGCGCCTCCGCGGCCGCGATCTCGAGCTGACGCTCGCGCACGTCCTCGAGGTACTCGGGCGGGCGCACGATCAGGTAGACGATCGTGCCGACGAACGGGAACAGCGAGGCGACCGTCGCGGTTCCGACGAGCATCGGATCGTCGATGCGGCGGCGGGCGTCGGCGTAGGTCCACCAGACCAGCGCGAGCCAGATCACGACGAGGAACAGCAGCAGCAGGTTGACCGCCAGGTTCAGCGCGTCGTTCGTGATCCCGAATATGGCTACTACGAGCATTGGCGGGCGAGTCTAGGTGGCTGGCCTACAGGAAGATCTTCCCCAGTAGGTACCCAAAACCGAAGAAGACCAAGATCACCGTGGCCACGACCACGGCGACGAGCGCGATCATGGCGAGGAAGTTGGGGCCGTCGTCGTGCATCAGATCATCGAGATCCGCGCCTGGCCGGGCTCCCGCACCAGGTCGGCAATCAGGTAGATCGAGCCGGTCGCTAGCACGGCTCCATGCGGGCCGGCGAGCTCGCGCGCGCGATCCAGCGCCGCCTTCGGATCACCCACGGTCACGGCGTCCGGGCGCTCGGCCACGTGCGCGAGCGTCCCGGGCGGCAGCGCGCGCGGGTTCGACGTGCGGGTGAAGACCACGTTCTCGGCAAGTGGCAGCAACGCTGCAAGCATGGCGCGCGCGTCCTTGTCGTCAAGGATCGACAGCACGACGGTGAGCGCGCGATCGCCGATCACCTCGGGCAGCGCGTCGGCCAGCGCGGCCATGCCGGCACCGTTGTGGGCGCCATCGAGGATGACCATCGGATCCTCGTCCACGACCTCCATCCGTCCTGCGACGAGCACCGCCGCAGCGGCCTGCTCGACGGCTGCGGGGTCGAGCGGGTGCTCCAGAAAGGCCTCGGCAGTGGCCGCCGCCAGCGCGAAGTTGCGCCGCTGGAAGCTGCCGCGCGCCGCCAGCGGCACTCCTACGTCGCGGGCGGCCCGCACGATCGTGGCGTGCTTCTCGCGCGCCACCTCCTCGGCCACCGGCACAGCTTCGGGCGCCAGGTCGGGCGGGATGACGAGCGTGGCGTGGTCGCGCACCACGGCCAGCTTCTCCGCCGCGATCTCGGGGATCGTCTCCCCCAGCCAGCGCGTGTGGTCGAGCCCGACGCTCGTGAGCACCTGCACCTTCGACGGGATCACGTTCGTCGCGTCGTAGCGGCCGCCCAGGCCCGCCTCGATGACCGCCACCTCGACGCCCGCGGCCGCCAGCGCGTGGAACGCGGCGGCGGTGAGCGCCTCGAACTGGGTCACCTCGTCGCCGTCGGGCAGCGTGCGGTCGACCAGCTCGGCCGCGTGCGCGGCGCGGGCGACCGCCTCGGCGAACTCGCCGTCGGCCAGCGGGCGGCCGCCGACCTCGATCCGCTCGGGGAAGCCGCGCAGGTGCGGGGAGGTGTAGATGCCGGTGCGCAGGCCGTGGCGCTCCAGGATGGCTGCGGTCATGCGCGTGGTCGACGACTTGCCGTTCGTGCCGACCACGTGGATCGAGGCGAAGCGCCGCTGCGGCATCCCGAGCACCGTCATGAGCTTGTGCATGCGGTCGAGCCCGAAGCGCATCCCGAACAGCTCGAGGCCGAGCAGGTAGTCCTCGGCCTGGCGCAGGTTCATCCGCCCAGGCTCTCCAGCTCGCGCTTGTAGGCGTCGAGCTTGTCGCGCTCCTCCTGGACGACCTCGGCCGGCGCCTTGTCGACGAAGCCCTTGTTGGCGAGCTTCTTCTCGCCGCGCTCGACCTCGCGCCGCAGCTCGTCGCGCCGGGCGCTCACGCGTGCGGCGAACGCATCCGCGTCCACATCCGCCGACGCGAGGATGCGCACGCTGCCGATCGTCGCGATCGGCTCACCGCCGTTCGCCGACTGCTCCAGCCGCGCGAGGTTGACCACGTGCGCGGCCAGCGCGTCGTCGAGGTCGACGGCCGCAGGCAGCCGCAGGCCCGGCTTGACGCCGGCGAGATCGCGCAGGCGCCGGATCGCGACCACCGTCTCGCGCACGCGCTCGAGCTCGGCCTCCGCCTGGGCGTCGTAGAGCGACTCGTCGGCGTCGGGCCAGGGCTCAACAGCCAGCAGCCCGCGCTCGCCGGGCATGTAGGACCAGATCTCCTCGGTCACGTGCGGCATGAACGGGTGCAGCAGCATCAGCGAGCGCTCGAGCACCCGCACGAGCGTGGCCGACGCCTCGACGTCACCGTCGTACAGGCGTGGCTTGACGAGCTCCAGGTACCAGTCGCAGACGTCGGTCCAGAACGCGTCGTAGAGCTCGAGCGCCGCCGCCGAGAGCCGGTACTCGTCGATCAGCTTGTTGGCGCGCGCAGTGTGTCGCTCCATCGCGGACACGATCCAGCGATCCTCGACGTGCAAGGCACCCCCAGATCCAAGGTCTGACAGACCCTCGTTCTGGGGTACGTTCGTCAGGATCAGGCGGCTCGCGTTCCACAGCTTGTTCGTCAGGTCCTCGCCCTGCTTCACGCGCTGGGCCGAGTAGCGGACGTCCTGGGTCGAGGCCATCGCGAGCAGGCCGAAGCGGACGGCGTCGGCGCCGTGGGCCGCGATCTCGTCCAGCGGGTCGATGCCCGTGCCGAGCGACTTCGACATGCGGCGGCCGTCGGGCGCCTGGATGACCGAAGTGATCGGCACGTCCGTGAACGGGACCTCGCCGGTGAACTCGATGCCCAGCATGACCATGCGCGCCACCCAGAGGAAGATGATGTCGCGCGCCGTCACCAGCGCGTCGGTCGGGTAGAACGCGCGCAGCTCGTCGGTCTGCTCCGGCCAGCCGAGCGTGGCGAACGGCCACAGCCCGGAGCTGAACCAGGTGTCGAGCACGTCCTCGTCCTGGTGCACGGGCTGCGAGCACTCCGGGCACGACTCGATTCGCTCGACGCTGGCCGTCGAGTGGCCGTTGTCGCAGTAGAAGACCGGTATCCGGTGGCCCCACCAGAGCTGGCGCGACACGCACCACGGCCGGATGTTCTCGAGCCAGCCGAGGTAGACGTCGGTCCACGGCTTCTCCGGGTGGAAGCGCACGTGGCCCGAGCGCACCACCTCGATCGCCGGCTTGGCCAGCTCGTTCATGTTGCAGAACCACTGGAGCGAGATCAGCGGCTCGATGCGGCGACCGGAGCGGTGCGAGTGCGGCACGTCGTGCGAGTAGGGCTCGACCTCGGAGATGAGCCCGTCCTGCTTGAGGCGCGCCACCACCGCCAGCCGCGCGTCCTCGACCTCCATGCCCGCGAACTCTCCGGCGGCCTCGGTCATGCGCCCGTCCTCGCCGATGACCGTTATCTCCTCGAGCCCGTGGCGGCGCCCGATCTCGAAGTCGTTCGGGTCGTGCCCGGGCGTGATCTTCAGCGCGCCCGTGCCGAACTCCGGGTCGACGTAGTCCTCGGCGATGATCGCCAGGCGCCGGCCCACGATCGGCAGGATCGCGGCCTCGCCGATCAGGCGCGCGTAGCGGTCGTCGCCCGGGTTGACCGCGATCGCCGTGTCGGCCAGCAGCGTCTCCGGCCGCACCGTCGCGATCGTGATCGAGCCCGAACCCGACTCCAGCGGGTAGTCGATCGAAAACAGCTTGTCCTCGACCCGCCGCTGCTCCACCTCCAGGTCCGAGATCGCCGAGCGCGTGCCGGGGTCCCAGTTGACCATGTAGTTGTCGCGGTAGATCAGGCCCTTCTCGTAGAGCGCGACGAACACGTGCGCGACCGCGCGCGCATAGGCATCGTCCATCGTGAAGCGCTCGTCCTCGTAGTCGCACGAGCAGCCCAGCCGCTTGAACTGCTCGACGATCGTGGAGCCGTACTTCGCGCGCCACTCCCACACCTGCGCGATGAACGCGTCACGCCCGAGGTCGTGCTTCGACTTGCCCTGCTCGGCAAGCTGCTGCTCGACCTTGACCTGCGTGGCTATGCCCGCGTGATCGGTCCCGAAGATCCATTTCGTGCGCACGCCGCGCATCCGCGAACGCCGGATCAGCACGTCCTGGATCGACCCGTTCAGCGCATGGCCCATGTGCAGGGCGCCCGTCACGTTGGGCGGCGGGATCGCGATCGAGTAGTTCTCGGCGCCCGTGCCCTCGGGCTCGGGGTGGAAGATGCCCGCCTGCTGCCAGCGCTCGAACACGCGCGGCTCGACGTCGTGTGGGACGTAGCGCGTGCGTTCGCGTAGGCCTTCGAGGCGGTCGGCCGGCATGGAGCCTCAGGCTACGGCAGGCTCGCGGCCAGGTCCTGCAGCTTCTGCGGGTCGCGCACCGGCGGCCCGTGTCCTACCAGCAGCAGCGCCGGCTCGAGCTCGGCGAGCCGTTTGATCGACTTGCGGTTCTGCGCCACGTCGGGAGTGAAGACCTCGAGCGGCTCGCGCAGGCCGCGCACCATCGTGAACGGGTGCATCGAGTTGACCACGTCGCCCGCGATCAGCACGCGGTCCGACTCGCGCCAGAACGACACGTGCCCGGCCGAGTGCCCGGGCGTGTCGAGCACCTGGAAGCCCGCCACCTCGTCGCCCTCGCGCAGCGTGCGGTCGACCTTGTGCCCAGGCCCGGCGAAGATGCGCTGCATCAGCTTCGCGAGCCAGCGGTCGGGCTGGCGCTGGCCGATCAGCTCGGGGTTCTCCGCCGCGTCGGCGTCGTTCGCGCCGACCCAGAACGGGATCTGGAGCTCGCTGCACACCGCGTGACTCGACCCCTGGTGGTCCGGGTGGGCATGCGTGAGCGCGTGCGCCTTCACGTCGTGCCCGCGCAGCTGCTTGAGGATGCGGCGGCGGTCGGGCTTGCCGCCGGCATCGATCAGCACGTCCTCGGCGAGAAACCAGTTGATCCCGTACTTGGGAAAGCCGCAGAGGAGGTGCACGCCAGGCGCGAGTTCCGTCATGGAGCGGGACCCTACCCGGGTGCGGGTCAGCGCTTCTTGAAAGTCAGCTTCTTGGTCGCCCGCGAGCTCTTCACGGCCGCGCCGCCCGCGGTCACTCCCTTGGCCGGCGTGAAGGCCACCGTGAGCTTCGACGTGAACTTGCGCTTGCTCTTCTTCTTCGCCTTCAGCGCCTTCTTCAGCGCCTTCGTGCCCGCCTTCGTCAGCCGCACGCGCACCTTGTAGTTGCCTGCGGCCTTGAGCGTCTGCCGCTTGGCCCCGCGCAGGCCCTTGCCGCTGAGCTTGACCGTTCCCTTGGCCGGCACGCGGATGCCGATCACGGCGCTCCGGCGCGCCATCTTGACCGTGCGGATCGCGACGCCGCAGCCCGGGATCCCGACGGTTGACTTGACACCCACCTGCTTGCCGTTCTGGCCGAGGATCGTGGCGTCGAAGGGAAGCGGCACCGAGCACAGGTCGGTGTTCGCCGCAAGCGCCGGGTTCGGCGTCGCGGGCAGTGTCAGCGTGAACGACGTGATCGGCACGTCCGGAACCGTGGCGAACGTCGAGGTGATGCCCTTGCCGAGCGCGATGGTGCCGCTCAGATCGACCGAGATGCCCGAGCCTTCCAGCACCGCCTCGAGCGTGGGCAGCTGGCCCGCGACGTGCGACTCGAGGTAGACCGTGCCCCCCAGCGGCTGGTCGAGCAGCGGCGTCGCTGCCGTGACCGAGCCCACCTTGGAGCCGGTGGCACAGCTCTTCGGATCGGCCTGGAACGTGGCCGGCGGGCAGGCGTTCTGAAGGGTCGGGAAGTTGGCCGCGAGCTGCGGTGGGAGGTGCACGGACACCGACTTCGTATTCGCCTCGCCAGGCGCCTGCGAGAGGTTCACGGTCAGCCCGGCCGGCCTGCCCTTCTTCGTGGGAGTCCCCGTGACGGTCATCGTCGGCGCATACGGCAGCGCGTCGCAGCCGGTCGCCTGGAACGGGCTCGACACGTCCTGCGTCGCGCCGTCGGTCGACTTGAGCGTGGCGTTGATCGTGAGCGCGCCGCAACTGGACGGGTTGAAGATGAACCCGGGCCGGTCAATCGTCACGTTGACGTTGCGCAGCCGCAGCGGGATGCCCTGGAGGATCGTCGGCAGCGACGGCGTGTCGATCGTCAGGTGCGAGTCGGACGGGTCGACCTTGATCGCCGCGCGCACCACCACCGTGCCGAGGTCGAACGGGCCGGCCAGCGCGCGGATTGCGATCACCAGGCCGAACGGGCCGCCGCCGTAGGGGCCGCTCAGGTACACCGGGCCCGACAGCGAGAACGGCGCCGAGCCGGCGCCCGACGACACGGTCGAGGTGCCGACACGGCTCTCCTCGGGGCAGGTGCCCGCGGCCGCGCTCGCGTCGTCGCAGAGCGGCACGCTCTTGAGCAGCCCGAGCAGGCCGGGCGGCTGCGTCAGCGTGAGCCCGCTGAGGTACTGCTGGCCGTCGTCGCGCGTGATGTTCAAGGAGAACGGTGAGAACGCACCAGCCGTCAGGTCCGAGGTGCCCGCGCTGAAGCCGAGCTGGAACGGCGTCGGCGGGCATGCGCCGCCCGCGCCGTCGAGGTCGACGTTGAAGCTCGAGCCCGGGGTGGCGTCCGGGTTCCCCGAGTACGGGGTGATCGCACTGGTGGTGGCGGCGGCGCCACACGCCAGCGGGTTGGCAATCGTGGCGTTGGGCCCGCCGCCCAGGTTCAGCTCGAAGTCGGTGAACGGGACCTGCGGGGTGTCGGCGAAGGTGGTCGTGAGCTGACCGGTGTTCGGGTCGGGAGCGACCTTGCCCTCGAGGCGGATCGACAGGCCGAAGCCCTCGACCACCACGAACAGCCGGTACGGGTTGCCCGCGAGCGGCTTGCCGAGGAAGACCGAGCCGGTCAGCGGCGCCGACAGGTTCGGCGAGGTGATCTGCGCGGTGCCGACCTTCGACGCCGCCGGGCAGGCGATCGGGTTGTGCGTACCGCGGCCGAATTGGTCGTCGGTGCACGACTCGAGCCCGTTCGCCGCACCCGGGTTGATCGTCATGCCGGGCGGCAGCACCACCGCGGTCGTCTTCACGTGCGACTGGGCGAGCGCGGTCGGGTCGGTCACCCACGGGACGCCGACGTTCACCTTCACGCCCGTCGGCGTGTCGCGCTGCGTCGTGCTGGGAGTGACCGCGACCGTGGGCGTGAACGGGACCTGATCGCAGCCGGTCGCGCCGGTGGCGGTCGTGTCCGTTGTCGGCGGCGGTGTCTCGTCGGCGTAGGAGGTGACGGTGAGCGTGGTGGTCTGCGGACCGGCGCAGACCGAGGGCAGCCGGATGAACGGCGCCGGGTTCGCGCCCGTCGCCCAGGCCGGGTCACCGGGGTTGCCGAAGAACGTGAGCTTCGACTCGAGGATGTTCGCGATCTGCGGGACGTCGCTGATCGTGAAGAAGAGGTGGTAGTCGCTGGTGTCGGCGACGCCGCCGATGATGTAGGTGGGGCCGAGCGTCGTGTTGAAGCCGAAGCGCGAGACCTGGCCGGGCTGCGGGTTCAGGTTGTAGACGTCCGCCGACATCGGGATCGGTAAGAGCGTGGTCCCGACCGTCAGGTCCTCGGTGCCGATCTGCGTGTCGGCTGGGCACGTCTGGGCCGAGAAGTTGGCGTCGGAGCACTTCGCCGTCGCCTCCGGGTTCGAAGATCAAGCCCGGCGGCAGGTCGACGCGGATGTCCTTGACGTTGCCGTCGGGCGAACCGGTCAGGGCGACCGTGTTGAACTTGAAGTCGGTCACGCCCGTGTACGGCGTCGACCCGGCCTGCGTCTGCACGGTCGTCTGGGACGAGTCCGCGAACACGTCGGCGTCGAAGCTCTGCACGCCGAACGCGGCGTGCGCCGACGGCGCGATCAGGCCGAGCGCGAGCGCAGTTGTGACAAGCAGCTTTCCAATGCGGTCCATCGAGTCCAACCCTCCCCTGCCAGGTTGACCCGAGCTTACGGGGTCACACCGCCCATTCGCCGCAGACTGCTCAGCGCTTGCGGAACACGACGCGCTTGTGCGACGCCGACGCCTTCACGGCCTGGCCGCCGGCGCTGGTGCCCGCAGTTGGCGCGTAGGAAGCGGTGATGCGAACCAGCAGCTTGTGACGCCGCTCGAGCGACTTCGCGCCCGCGCGGGTCAGCTTCAGCCGCATGCTGCGCAGACCCTGTCCGTTCACCGTGATCGTGCGCGCGGCCAGGCCCTTGCCGGTGACCCGGACCCTGCCCGGCGCGGGCGAGTGGACCGTGACCTTGACCGTCCGCGAGCCGGCCTTCGCCGTAGCGATCTTCACGCTGCAGCCGGCGACCCCGACGGGCTCCGTGGCGTCGACCGACTTGCCGTTCTGGCCGATGATCGTGGACGTGGCGTCGAGCGCCTGCGCGCAGAGGTCGCTGCTCGCCGCGAGGGCGGAGTCGGCGCCGGCGTCGAGCGTGAGCACGAACTCGCTGATCGGCACGTCGGGAATCCCGTTGAAGGTGGACGTGATCCCGTGCGACAGGTCGATCGTGCTGGTCAGGTGCACCTGCACCCCCGGAGCGCGCAGGATTGCCTCGAGGGTCGGCAGCTTGCCCGCCTGATGCGCCTCCAGGTACACGTCGCCCGTCATCTGCGTGGCGAGCAGCGGAGTGATCGCGCTCACGCTGCCCACGCGTGAGTTGGCGGGGCAGGTGGTGGGGCCCGCGTTGAACGTGGCCTCGGGACACGCGTGCTGCAGGTTGGCGATCCGCACGCCCAGCTGCGAGGGAAGCGTCACGCGAACGGAGCTGACGTTGGCCTCGGAGGGGGTCTGCGTCAGCTTCACGGTCAAGCCGGCCGGCTTGCCGACGCCGGCGGCGAACGTCGTGGCCACGAGCTTCGGCATGAACGGCAGCGCGTCGCAGCCCGTCGCCCCGGTCGGCGTGACCGCCTTGGCGGTGGCGGTCTCACCCGCGTAGGAGGTCACGGTCAAGAGCGTGGTCTGCGGCCCGCTGCAGCTCGTGGGCAGACGGATGAACGGCGACGACGGTCCACCGGCGCCGTTCTGCGCGGGCGGGTCGCCGAAGAAGGTGAGCACCGACCGCAGCAGGTTCGCGTTCTGCGGCACGTCGCTGATCGTGAAGAAGAGGCCGTAGTCGGTCGTGTCGCGGATGCCGCCCACGATGTCGGTGCGCCCGACCGGCGTGTTGAGAGAGAAGAGCGACAGCTGGCCGGCCTTGGGGACCATGTTGTAGACGGGCTCGGTCACCGTCACTCCCGGCGACACGGTCAGCTGCTCGGTGCCGAGCTGCGTGTTCGACGGGCAGTTCGGGAACTGCGCCTCGGTGCACTTGGGCGTGGCCTGCGGGTTCGAGATCAGCCCCGGCGGCAGGTCCACGCGGACGTCCTTCACGTTGCCATCGGGCACGTTCATCGTGTTGTTGAAGGCGAAGTCCGTGACGCCCGTGAACGGCGTCGAGCCGGCCTGCGTATCCAGGTCACCGGGCGTGTTCGAGTTGCGCACCTCGGCGTTGAACGACGCGACGCCGAAGGCAGCAGAGGCCGACGAGACCGCGATCAGCGACGCGGCCGCGACAGCTGTGGTTGATGCGATCCGCCGAACGAGAGTCCCCATACCCCGAGCGACGATAGCCCGGCCGGTGTTAGGCGCCGCTTACGTGGTGTCAGAAGCGGCGCGCAGCGCGGCTTCAGGCGGTCTCGGCGGCAGCCGGCTCGTCCTCGTCGCGCGCAGCCTCGGTCACGAGCGTGGGCTTCAGCCCCTTCGTGATCGTCTCCTTCGTTACGACGCACTTGCGCACGTCGCGGCGCGAGGGGAGCTCGAACTGCACGTCGAGCAGCACCTCTTCGAGGATCGAGCGCAACCCGCGCGCACCGGTCTCCCGCTCGAGCGCCTTGTCGGCGATCGACTCGAGCGAGTCGTCGGCGAACACCAGGTCGATGCTGTCGAACTCGAAGAAGCGCTGGAACTGCTTGGCGAGCGCGTTGCGCGGCTCGGTCAGGATCGTCACGAGGTCGGCGCGCGAGAGCTGGTGGATGACCGACACCACCGGCAGGCGGCCGATGAACTCCGGGATCAGCCCGTACTCGACGAGGTCCTCGGGCAGCACGTCCTCGAAGACCTGGCCCGTGTCCTTGTTGTGCTTGGACTTGACCTCGGAGCCGAAGCCGATGCCCTTGTGGCCCACGCGGCGGTCGATGACCTTGTCGAGGTTGGCGAACGCCCCGCCGCAGATGAACAGGATGTTCGTGGTGTCGATCGTGAGGAACTCCTGGTGCGGGTGCTTGCGCCCACCCTGCGGCGGCACCGACGCGACCGTTCCCTCGAGGATCTTCAAGAGCGCCTGCTGCACGCCCTCACCCGACACGTCGCGCGTGATCGACGGGTTGTCGGCCTTGCGCGCGATCTTGTCGACCTCGTCGATGTAGATGATCCCGGTCTCGGCCTTCTTCACGTCGAAGTCGGCGGCCTGGATCAGCTTCAGGAGGATGTTCTCGACGTCCTCGCCGACGTAGCCCGCCTCGGTGAGCGCGGTCGCGTCGGCGATCGCGAACGGCACGTTCAGGATCTTCGCCAGCGTCTGCGCGAGCAGCGTCTTGCCGCAACCGGTCGGGCCGAGCAGAAGGATGTTCGACTTCTGAAGCTCGATCTCGCCCTCTTCGGCCTGCATCATCTGCACGCGCTTGTAGTGGTTGTAGACCGCCACCGACAGCGTGCGCTTCGCGTTCTCCTGACCGACCACGTACTCCTGGAGGACCGAGTAGATCTCCTTGGGCTTCGGGAGGTTCTCGATGTCGAAGGTCGAGGGCCCGGTCAGCTCCTCGTCGATGATCTCGTTGCAGAGATCGATGCACTCGTCGCAGATGTAGACGCCCGGCCCTGCGATCAGCTTCTTGACCTGCCGCTGTGACTTGCCGCAGAAGCTGCACAGGAGCTGTTCGTTCGAATCGGTCGGGCGAGCCAAGAGTCCTCCCTCTCTGTCGCCCAGGGTACCTCGCTAGCGGTGCGAGATGACCTGGTCGATCAGGTGATATTCCTTTGCCTCTTCGGCGGACATGAAGTAGTCGCGCTCGGTGTCGCGCGCGACCTTTTCCAGTTCCTGGCCGGTGTGCTTGGCCAGGATCTCGTCCAGCCGGCGGCGCACGTCGATGATCTCCTTCGCATGGATCTCGATGTCCGTCGCCTGCCCCTGGAAGCTCGAGGAGACCTGATGGATCAGGATCTTCGCGTTCGGGAGGGCAAATCGCTTGCCCTCTGCGCCGCCTGAGAGCAGCAGCGCGCCCATTGACATCGCGATGCCGACGCAGATGGTCTGCACGTCGGGCTTGATGAACTGCATCGTGTCGTAGATCGCGAGACCCGCGTACACCGACCCGCCAGGCGAGTTGACGTACAGCGAGATGTCCTTGTCAGGGTCCTCCGACTCCAGGTGGATGAGCTGGGCCACGATCAGGTTCGCGATGTCATCTGTCACGGGCGTGCCGAGGAAGATGATTCGCTCGTTGAGCAGCCGCGAGTAGATGTCGAACGCACGTTCACCGCGCGACGTCTGCTCTACGACCATCGGGACCAGGGGGCTCATCAGGATCTCGCTCTCATTGGCTAGGACGGTTCGGATTCCTTCAATTCCAGCGTACCGGGAGCCCTATTCGGGGTCGCCGGGCTTCCAGATCTTGCCGCGGGCCTCCGCCAGCGAGGGCTCGATCGGCTTCGCGTGCTCGGCCACGAGGTCGACCGCCTTGCGCATCGCGACGTCCTCGCGCAGGACGGCCAGCCTGCCGTCCTTCTCGAGCTCGGCGAGCGCCTTGCGCATCTGCTGCTCGTCGGCGCCGGGCGTGGCATCGCGCATGGCGTCGATCAGCTCGTCGTCGCTTGCCTCGATCTTCTCCGCCTCGACGATCGCCGCGAGCACCGCCTCGCGGCGCAATGACTTCTCGGCGTCCGGCTCGGCCTCCTTGATCAGGTCCTCCTCGGACTTGCCCGTGATGGCCAGGTACTGCGCCGGGTCGATGCCCTGGTGGCGCAGCCGGTGCTCCATCTGGTGCCAGATGTCGTGCGCCTTCCCGTGGACGACATCCTCGGGCACGTCGATCGTCGCGTTCGCCACGACGGCGTCGAGCGCGGCCTCGCGGAACTCGCGGTCGGCGCCGCGCTCGTCCGCCTCGCGCAGGCGCCGCTCGATGTCCTCGCGCAGCTCGCCGAGCGTGTCGAAGCCGCCGGCCTCGTTCGCAAAGTCGTCGCCGAGCTCGGGCATGCGCTTCTCGCGCACCTCCTTGACGCTCGCCTCGAAGCGCGCGTCCTGCCCGGCAAGCTCCTCGGCGCCGTAGTCGTCGGGGAAGCGCACGTTCAGCGTCCGCTCCTCGCCGGGCTGCGCGCCCACGAGCTGGTCCTCGAAGCCGGGGATCAGGCGGCCCGCGCCGAGCTCGATCGTCTGCCCGCGGCCCTCGCCGCCCGCGAACGGCTCGTCGCCCACGAAGCCCGTGTAGTCGAGCACCAGGAAGTCGCCCTCCTGCGCCTCGCGCTCCACGGGCTCGAGCGAGGCGAGCGCCTCGCGCAGGCGCTCCAGCTCGGCCTCGATCGCCTCCGGCGCCGCCTCGGGCTCGCGCTTGGGCGCCTCGACGCCCTTCCACTCGCCGAGCGTGGCGGTCGGGCGCACGGCCACCTCGACGGTGAACCTGAGCGCGCTCCCCTTGGCCTCGGGCACGTCGCCGATGTCGACCTTGGGGTGGCCGACGGCTGCGATGCCGGCGTCGTTGACGGCCTCCTCGTACCAGTCCGCCATGCCGTGGCGGATGGCCTCGTCGAGCAGCGCCGCGCGACCAAGGTGCTGGATCACGACCTGCGGCGGAACCTTGCCCTTGCGGAAGCCGGCGATCTTCATGTCCTGGCCGGCGGCCTGCGCCACCCGCTGGAGCTCGCGCTCGACAGCGTCGCCAGGCACCTCCACGTCGAGGCGGACTTTCGAGTCGCCGAGGTCCGTGGTGCTGGTGGAAACTGGCATGGGGCGGCCACGATAGCGTGACCAAGGTGCCGCCCCGGAAGCGCTTCACGGCCTGGATCTACACCGGTCCGGTGGGCCATCTGTACGGAACGCTCGCCGATGTCGCGCAGCTGTGGATTCTCTACCTGGCGTCCCGCGCCAGACGTAGACTCACGGGCAATGGCGGACCCCCCAGTTAGCCCGCGCGTACTGCTCGTCGACGACCACGAGATCTACCGCGCCGGACTTCGCGGCCTGCTGCTCGAAGCGGGCATCGACATCGTCGGCGAGGCTGCCGACGGCGAGTCGGCCGTCCGCCTGGTCGAGGAGAAGCACCCGAACGTGGTGATCATGGACCTCAACATGCCGGGCGTGAGCGGCATCGACGCCGCGCGCCAGATCGCGACGCTCGCCCCGCTCACGCGCGTGATCATGCTGACGGTCTCGTCCGCGTCGCCCGACATCACCGAGGCCGTGCTGGCGGGCGCCTGTGGCTACCTGCTCAAGAGCGCGACCACCCAGGAGATCGTGGCCGGCATCGCCGCCGCCGCCCGCGGCGACGCGCTGCTGTCGCCGTCGGTCGCCGCAAAGCTGCTCGAGCGCGTGCGCGAGTCGCCCGTGCGCCCAACCGTCCCAGACCCTGCGTCAGCCTCGCTGACCGATCGTGAGATCGAGGTGCTGCGCCTGCTCTCGTCGGGCATGGACAACGCCGAGATCGGCCGGACGCTGTTCATCAGCCCGAGCACGGTGAAGAACCACATCTCCTCGATCCTGCTCAAGCTGCAGATCGAGAACCGCATCCAGGCAGCGGTCTACGCGGTCCGGACCGGCCTGGTCTAGGCCTCAGGTCGAGTCGGGGGGCTCTGCCGGGCGCGCCAGCTCGCGTTCCGGCATCGCGACGCGGCCCTCGGCCTTCAGCGCGTCGCAGTGCTCCTGGAGCTTGCTGAGGATCTCGCGCAGCCCGACGAGCTCGCGATCGGTGTCGAGCTTCTGGCGAGCGAGCTGATGCAGCTCCTCGCTGTCGGTCTCGCCCGCGGTGACCAGCGCGACGATGCGCTTTTCGATCCGCTGCGGGCGCAGCTCGAGGTTGAGCGCGTAGGCGTAACCCTCGGTCAGGATGTACTCGATCTCGTCCGCGATCTTGACCCGGCCCGCGTCGGCACGCTCGCTCGTTATGCGAAGGCGTTCGTAGAGGTCGGCTGCGTCTTGATCCATGAGTGTCCAGGCTGAGGCGGCACCGCCCCGTCGGGCGACCCTATGTCAGAGCTTTACCCACTGGCAAGGAATTAGCCATAGTCCTCGGAGTCCGATCGCGCGTTCACGGCTTGAACGGCACTGGTTCATTGCTGTCACCGGGCCCGCCGTCCCCGAGGAGCTGGACCGCCTCTTCCCGGCTCGATACCCGCAGTTTCTTGAGGATCTCGGAGACGTGGCGGCGCACGGTCACCGGCGAGATCGACATCCGCTCCGCGATCTGGGCCGTCGAGAGCCGATCGTGCAGGAAGTCGAGAACCTCCCACTCACGCTCGGTCAGCTCGATGCCGCGCTGGCGCATCAGGGGGAGGCGGCGCCGCTTGCCACGGGTGCGGAACTCTTCGATCAGCCGCGCCACGAGCCCGCGCGGCAGCGCCGCCTCGCCCTCGAGCACGCCGCGCAGGGCGAACGGCAGCCGGCTCGGGTCGGTGTCCTTGAGGAGGTAGCCGGACGCTCCGGCCCTCAGCGCGGCGAACAGATCGTCGTCGCTGCGCGACACGGTCAGCATCACGACAGTGGTGCCCGGGAGGGCCTGGACGATCTCCTCGGCGGCCTTGATGCCGCTGCCGGGCATGTTCACGTCGAGCAGGACGAGGTCGGGCTCGAACTCCAGCGCCGTCGCGACGGCGGCGGGTCCGTCGGCAGCCTCGCCGACCACGCGGAAGCCCTCGCCGTCGAGCGCCATCCGGATCCCCGCCCGGACCGCGGCGTGGTCGTCGGCCAGCAGGACGGTGATCCCCTCAGACGAGCTCACGTACGACCACCTCGACCTCCGTGCCCTCGCCGGGCTGCGAGCGCACCGCACAGGTGCCCCCGCGCAGCTCCGCGCGCTCGCGCATGCTGGTCAGCCCGAAGCCACGCCGGCGTGGCGCCTCGGGGTCGAAGCCGATTCCGTCGTCGATCACGCTCACGCGTATTCCATCCATGTTCGATAGGGCGACCGTCACGTTTGCAGCCTGTCCGTGGCGCGCGGCATTCGACACCGCTTCGCGGACGATCCGGGCCAGATCCTCGCGCAACTCTGGCGCAACGTGCACGTCGGTCTCCAGATCGAAGCGCAGATGGGTGCCGCTTCGCCCCGCCACGTCCTCCGCCGCCTGCGCCAGCGCGACGTCGAGCGGGTCGTCCGCGCCGCGGCTGAGAGCCGCGATCGCCGTGCGCGACTCGTCGAGCGCCCGCTCCGCGGCCGCGGCGATCGGCGGGAACGGGCTGCCCTCGCCGCTGTGCTCCACGAGCGAGCGCAGCTGCCCGACGATGAACGCGAGCTCCTGCGCGAGCCCGTCGTGGATGTCGCGCGCGATCCGCCTGCGCTCGCCCGAGGCAACGGTGGCGGCCAGCTCCGCCTGCCAGGCCGCGATCTGGCGCGCGGCGCCTGCCGCGAGCATCACGTAGAAGCCCAGGCGCAGGACATCGCCCGTGTAGACCCAGCCCGGGTAGAGCGACGGGAACAGGAAGTAGTTCGCAGCGGCACCCGCGCCGAACGGGCACGCGAAGGCGAACCAGCCGAACAGCTCGTCGCGGGTGCGCTCAGCCCGGGCGACGAAACCGAGCGTGGCGAGCACGTAGAGCGCGAAGACGACACCGAGCAGAACGAGCTCGACCGTCTCGGCCGATAGGTGCGGCGAGTCGGATGCGCGCGGAAGCAGGTTGTCGCGCAGCGGGTCGCCCCAGCCCGGCGCGAGCCACGCCACGATTGCGGCCACCGCGCCGACGATCGCGAGCCCGAGGGCGACCATCGTCCATGCCGCCCGCCGCGGGCGTGGCACCAGGCGGTCCGGGACGGCCACCGACAGCGCGAACAGCAGGGCGCCCACGACCCGCCCGGCGAACGGGGCCCAGGCCACGAAGTTGGAGTCGATCTGCCCGAGCGCCGCCGGCAGCGCCGACAGGCACAGCTCGGACCCCGAGAGCACCACCAGCGCGAGGGCCAGCGCCAGGTCCTGGGTGCGCCGGCTGCGGCGAAAACGTGCCACGACCAGTCCGGCGGCCAGCGCCCCGATGAGCGCGATGGCCGTCGCGATCATCACGTGTGCGCCCACGCCGGTGTAGGCGAAGCGCACGCGCGAGACGAGCGCGATCAGCACCGTGGCCGTGCCGACCACGACGGCAATCCAGACCGTTACTGAGCGGGGGCGGAAAGGCACGTCCCTCGACTGGTTACCACGGCTCACGCCATGCCCGGAAAATCAGCACGGATACGTGCGTGAGCGAGCCGCCCGCAAAACGGGCGCGACGAGCGGCTCAGCGGCCCCTCAGAGCTGGATCGACTTGATCTCGAGGAACTCGTCGAGCCCGAATGGGCCGAGCTCCCGTCCATGGCCCGACTGCTTGTAGCCGCCGAACGGCGCGAGCGGGTTGAAGGCGGCGCCGTTGATCTCGATCTGCCCGGTGCGCAGGCGGCGCGCGAACCGCTTGGCGTGCTCGAGATCGCCCGACCAGACGCCGCCGGCGAGCCCGTAGATCGTGTCGTTGGCGATCGTGGACGGCGTCGTCCTCGGTGTCGTACGGGATGATCGCCAGCACCGGCCCGAAGATCTCCTCCTGGGCGATCGTCATCCCGGGTGTGACCTCGGAGAACACGGTCGGCTTGCACGAAGTAGCCGCGCGGCTGGCCCTCCGGCGCCTCGTCGCCGCCCGCGATCAGCTTCGCGCCCTCGTCCATGCCCTTCTGGATGTAGCCGCGCACGCGCTCGCGCTGCGCGTCCGACACCAGCGGCCCGAGGTTCGAGCTCTCGTCGAACGGGTCGCCCACCACGAAGTCGCCTCGGCCACGGCCTTGGCGATCACCTCCACCTCCGGCAGCCGCTCGCGCGGGACGAGCATGCGCGTGAGCGCGCTGCAGGTCTGACCGGAGTTGAGGTAGCACTTGCCGATCCCGTCGATGCACCGCTTCCTGCATGGTCGGCGTCGTCGAGGATCACGTTCGGCGACTTGCCGCCCAGCTCGAGCGCCACCCGCTTGACAGTCCCGGCCGCCACCTCGCTCACGCGCTTGCCCGCGCGCGTGGAGCCGGTGAACGAGATCATGTCGATGTCCGGGTGGGCGGCCATCGCCTCGCCCACGACGGGACCGAGCCCGGGCACGAGGTTGAAGACGCCGGCCGGCAGCACGCCGGCCTCGTCGATCACCTCGGCGAGCATGAACGCGTTCAGCGGCGTGACCTCGCTGGGCTTGACGACCACCGTGCAGCCGGCCGCGAGCGCTGGCGCCACCTTCGCGCAGATCTGGTGCAGCGGGTAGTTCCACGGCGTGATGCAGCCGACGACGCCGACGGGCTCGCGCACGATCAGCGAGTTGCCGACCTGCTCCTCCAGCTCGACCTCGTCGAGCAGGTTCGGCCATCGAGCCGAACGACATCGTCGGCAGGCCGGCCTGGATCATCCGCGAGAGGCCCGATTGGCATGCCGACCTCGCGTGCGATCGAGCGCCGCGATCTCCTCGCGCTGCGTGCCCGAAGCCGCGGCCGCGATCGCGCGCAGCGCGCCGATGCGCTCCTCGACGCCGGTCTGCGACCAGGCCTCGAACGCCGGCGCGCGCCGCCGCTACCGCGCGGTCCACGTCCTCCGCCGTCCCGAGCGCGACCGTGCCCATGACCTGCTCGGTGGTCGAGTCGATCACCTCGACGGTGTCGCGGTCCGACGGCCGAGACCCACTCGCCGCCGATGTAGAACGCGTCGCGCACGATCGGCTCCACGTCGAGGCGGAGCGGCTCCGTCAGTCACTGCTGTGGCCATCACGCAACTCCTGTCGTGCTGCTTGCTCGGAAACCGGCTTGCCCGCAGCGTCCGCGATCGCCTCAGCGGTGCGGCGCGCGAGCGCCATGATCGAGACCATCGGGTTCGTGCCCGAGGACGTCGGGAACGCGCTGCCGTCGCCGATCCAGACGCCCTTCACGTCGTGCAGCTCGCCCTACGGGCCGGCCACGCTCGTCTGCGGGTCCGTGCCCATGCGGCAGTGCCCATCTGGTGCGCGGAGAACAGGCGCTGCCCGCCCGCGCGCTGCGGCACGCGCTGCGCGCGCTCGATGAACGCGCTCGAGGTCGTCGCCGCGCCGCCACAGCGGCAGGCCCCCCGCCAGCGACATGATCTGATCGGCCCCCGCCGCCTCGTGCAGGCGGATGATCTTCTCGATCGCAAGGCGCGTGGTGCTTCAGGTCGAGCGGGTCCGTCGATCGCGTAGAACGGCACCGCCTCGCCGTTCGCGTCGATCACCACCCGGCCGTGCCCGCGGTCGCGCAGCAGCATGATGAAAGTGGCGCCGTGCTTGACAGCGCGCCATCAGCTCCTTGTGCTCGCTCGCCGTTGGTCCACGGCATGCGCCGAGCCGGCGAGTCCCGGTCGTGTACTGCGCGCCCTCGATCAGGAAGCCGTAGCCGTCCTCGACGTTGTCGAACTCGTGCGAGAGCCCGGCGTGCGGGGCGCCCCACCAGGCGCGCTGGTCGTCGCCGTAGGAGCCGAAGATCGCGAGCGCCGGGTGCAGGCGCAGGTAGTCGCCGACCGCCGGGCCGCCGATGCCGCGAGCGCAGAAGCAGCGCCGGCGACTCGAGCGCGCCGCAGGCGACCACGACGTTCGGCGCACGCACGACCACGCGCGCGCTGCGGCCGCTCTCGGGATCGCTCATAGCGGGCCTCGACGCCGGCGGCACGGCCGTCCTCGACCAGGATCCGCTCGGCGCGGCGTGCGCACGAGGATGTCGGCGTCGTTCTCGAACGCGTCGCGCAGCAAGGTCTTCTCGGCGGAGTTCTTCGCACCGACTGGTCGCCGAAGCCCAGGTAGCCCGACGCCTCGGGCGAGTACTTCTCGACGTCCGCGTTGCGAACGACCGTGCCTGAAGTCCCAGCCGAGCTGCTCGCAGCCCGCCTGCATCCGCTGCTGCGGCCCGTTCAGGTCGCTGGCCTGATCGGTCGCGCCGATCCGGCTCGAGCACCGCGTCGAGGTGGCGCGTCGTAGTCGGGCCCGTCGACGCCCTCGAGGCCGTGCTTCCGTGCGCCCACTGCTCGCGGACCCAGTCCGGTCGTGCGCAGGCAGTTGGTCCAGTTGATGGTCGTGCCGCCGCCGAGCGTCGTGCCGGCCTGAAGTGAGAGGTTGCCGTCCGCAGTCGGCGTCGGGCCGCCGCGCCAGTACATCTCCTGGTAGGCGGCCAGCTCGAGCTGCTGGAAGTCGGACTCGTTGAAGTAGCCCGCGGCCTCGAGCACCACGACCTTGAGGCCCTGCTGCGCGAGCGTGCCGGCGACCACGCCGCCGCCCGCGCCCGAGCCGACGATCACCACGTCCGCCTCGAGCTCCGCTCGTCGCCGTCGGGCACGATCGGCGTGATCGCCTTCTCCGACCTGCGGCGGCGGGACCGCCGGGCCGGGATAGCCGAAGCGTCTTCCAGTTCGGGTTCTGGCCGGTCTGCGGATCGGGGGCGCCGTAGTAGAGGAAGAGCGTCATCCCGGTCAGCGCCGAGATGCCCTGTGCAGCGTTCGCGTCGAGGCCAGCGTCATGTTGCGCGAGCACCTGCTCGCGCGAGCGCTGCGACGGCATCCGCTCGAAGCCCTGCTGCGCCGAGCGCGTCGAGCAGCTGGCCGAGCCCGGCCTGAAGCTCGTCGGCGGAAGCGTCGCGAGCACCTGCTCGACGCCTTGGTCGATCGCCAGGTCGCTCGCCTTGCGTGCCCAGAAGCCGTCCGGGTCGGCGGGCCGCGAAATGCTCGGGACGATCGTGTCGCAGAAGGCCCGGAGCGTTGCTCGCTGGGCTTCGGTCAGGCCGGCAGCTTCCATCGTTACATTCCCCTCTCGCTCTCCGGCGCCAGCCTACCTGCCTAGAGTTTCTGGAGGGCGAGGACGGCGGTGTCGTCATCCTGCTCGTCGCCGGCGAACTCCACGAGCGCCGCGTGGATGCGCGCGACCGCATCATCCGCGCTGCCGGTGCCCGCGAGCGCGTCCACGAGCCGCGCCTCGCCGAAGCGCTCGCCGGAGCCGCCGGCGTCGAGCACGCCGTCGGTGTAGAGCACCAGCACGTCGCCGGTGCGCATGTCGAGCGTCTCGGGCAGCCACTGCCCGTGGTCGAAAGCACCCAGCAGCGGGCCGGTGCGCCCGACCGCCTGCACCTGGCCGTCGCGGATCAGGTACGGCAGCGGGTGCCCGGCGCAGACAAGGCTCGCCTCGTCCGAGCCTTCGCGCAGCAGCACGACGACAGCCGTGCAAAGGGCCGTGTCGCCGCGCGCGCGCAGGTGGTCGTTCAGGCGCGCCAGGCCCATCGTCGGAGTCCCCACCAGGCTGCCCGCCGTGCGCAGCGTGTAGCGGCCCATCGCGGTCAGCGACGCCGCCGCCGGGCCGCGGCCAACCACGTCGCCCATCACCGCCATCCAGCCGGCGGCTGTGGGGAACACGTCGTAGAAGTCCCCGCCCACCTGGGCCTGCGCGCCAGCCTGCAGGTAGAGGCTGGCGAAGCGCCAGCCGGGCACCTCGGGCAGCGCGGGCGGCAGCAGGCTGGCCTGGAGCGTCGTCGCAATCTGCTCGAGCTCGGTGTAGAGACGCGAGTTCTCGATCGCGGTGGCGGCGCGGCGGCCGAGCTCCAGCGCCAGCTCGAGGTCGTCGTCTCCGAAGCGCCGCTGCGACTCGGCGGCCACGAGCGTGAGCACGCCGACCGTGCGCTCGGCCGTCGCCATCGGCACCACGATGATCGAATCGGCGCCGAGCAGCGCGAGCTCCTGTCGCTGCGCGACCGGGAGCCCGAGCGCATCGAGCATCGCGTCGGTGAGCTCGGGAACCACTCGCGCTGCGCCGGTTCGCAGCACCTCCGCGCTGATCGTCGGTGCGTCGGCACTGGTCGGCCAGTGCCGCGCATAGGACCGTGCCAGCTCGGCCTTCGCCGGGTACTTGTGCGCTGCGGCGACGTGCTCGAGCGCGTCGCCATTTCGGATCGTGACCGTGCACCAGTCGGCCAGCGCGGTCACCGCCAGCTCGGCCACGCGCTGAATCGTGCCCGCGTAGTCGAGCGAGGACGCGAGCACCGCGCCCGCGTCGCTCAGCAGCCGTTGCGCACCCTCGGCGCGCTGCTCGCGCTCGAGCGCGCCCTCGTTCTCCTCGCGCAGCCGCCCCGCGCCGAGCGCAAGCAGGCCGCCCGCCGAAGCGACGAACAGCCGCAGGAAGTAGCCGAGGTCGCCGACGTCGTGATTCCAGACCCCGCTCAGAGCAGCAAGCAGCACCGCAAGCACCGCGAGGGCCAGCGCCGGCCGGAAGCCGGCGAGCACGCCTGCCACGATCGCGCCGAGTCCATAGGACCCGGAGATCGACACCCCGCTGCTCGCCAGGTCGATTGCCACGAACCCGGCGGTCACGACCAGGCCGTAGACGACGGCGCGGCGCTCGCCGGCGTTCACTCGCTGGGCGGCTGCTCGGCGGGGTCGTCCACGAACGGAAGTCGCGCATCGAGCCCGGAGACCTCGAACACACGCTGCACCGCGCCAGGGCCCCGCACCAATCGCAGATCGAACCCATCGCGGCGAGCCTCGTCGTGCAGCTGGAGCACGTAACGCAGCCCGGAAGTGTCCATGAAGCCGACGCCGCGGAAGTCGATCACCAGATCGTCGCCGGTCTGCAGCTCGCGCTCGACGGCCTCGCGGACGAGGTCGACCGTGGCGAGGTCGATCTCGCCTCTTGGTGCCACCACCAGTGCCGGGCCAAGGCGCTCGGTGGCCACGTCGAAGTTGCCTGGAGCGGGCAAGAGTCCGCCGCCCATCCTTGCACTTGTTGACACTTTCGGCATCCCCGTTAGGTACGTGCGCGCACCCCGTTCGGTTGCCTCAGGGTCAGCCAGTGGACCCGCTCTGGATGAATCGGTCGGCAACCGCGGCGGGTTTCTCGCCCTTCAGGTCGACCGCCGCGTTCATCCGCCGCATGATGTCCGTGGTCAGACGTCGGCTGAGCGCATCGAGCGGCCCGGTCAGCCTGGTCCCGTACTTGCGCACCAGATCGCGCCTGATCACCGGCGCCAGGTTCTGGAACGCGAACAGGTTGCGGCGGTCCGCCAGCACGCGGTACTTCGACCCCGACAGCTGCCCCTCGGTCGTGAACACCGCAAGGACGTCGACCTTGCCGCGGTCGAGGCTGGGATAGCGGGCAGCGAACTGGAGCGGCACGAAGCGGAAGCGCCTCATCCCATAGACCGAGCGCAGCCCGACCGAGCCCTCGAAGCGGGCCTGGAACTCCGGCAGCGCGCCGATGCGAACGCCAGGGAGCCGGCCAAGGTCCGAGATCGCGCGCAGGTGGTTGCGGCCGGCAAACGGCGGGAGTACGGCGAGCGCGTTCGAGTCGCTGAACGGCGTCGACGCGAGCAGCGTGAATCCGCGCCGCTCCTCGAACGCCTTTGCGCGCGCGTAGGCGCTCGTGGCTGTTCGCGGGCGGCGGCGGTCGCCCGCGATTTCCGAGAGCAGCACTCCCGTGTACTCCGGGTACATGTCGAGGCTGCCGCCCGTGAGCGCCTTGTCGATGATCTCGGAGCTGCCGATGTCGCTCTTCAGCACCACCCGGAAGCCAGCCTTGCGCAGGGTTCGCGCGTAGAGCTCGCCGAGGATGTACTGCTCGGTGAAGTTCTTGGTCCCGATCGTGATCAGCGGCAGGGCCGTGCCCTTGTCCGCGCCCGAGCCGCCGCCGCAGCCGGCCGCCACGAGCGCCACCAGCGCGCTCGCTGCGAGCAGGCGGGCGCGCACTAGAGGTCGGCTCCGTCGAAGCTGGCCACGCTCGAGCGCTTGCGCCCGGCGACCGGGAGCGTGAAGTGGAACGTGCTGCCCTCCCCCGGAATGCTCTGCGCCCAGATCCGGCCGCCGTGCTGCTCCACGATCCGCTCGCAGACCGCCAGGCCGATGCCCGTGCCCGGGTAGTCCTCCTCGCCGTGGAGGCGGTGGAACGGCTGGAAGATGCGCTCGGCCTGCTTGGGATCCATGCCGATGCCATTGTCGGACACGGCGAAGATGGCAACGCTGCCCTGTACCTCGGCGGTCAGGCGCACGACCGGCGCGTCCTGGGTGAACTTGATCGCGTTGCCGATGAGGTTCAGGAAGACCTGCCGCAGCTTGCGCGGGTCACCCAGGATCACCGGCAGATCGTCGACGTGCACGCTCGCGCGCGCCTCGGCGATCGGGCCCGCGAGCATCTCGAGCGCCTCGCCCGCGACGTCCTTCATCTCGATCGGCTCGCTCAGCAGCTCGCCGCGGCCGGCGCGCGAGTACTCGAGCAGGTCGCGGATGAGCGTGCGCGCCTTCACCGTCGCGGCGTTGATGCCGTCGACCAGCTGCTTGCCGCCGTTCAGCTCCTCAGCGTGGCGCTGCTCGAGCAGCTGCGCGTACATCGAGATCGTCGCGAGTGGCGCCTGGAGGTCGTGCGAGGTGACCGAGGCGAACTGCTCTAGCTCGCGGTTCGAGCGCTCGAGCTCGCGCGAGCGATCGGCAAGCGCCTCGGAGCTGCGCTCCAGCGAGTCGGCCATCGAGTTGAAGGCACGCGCGAGGTCGCCCAGCTCGTCGTCGCGCAGCGGTGGGACGCGCGCCGACATGTTGCCCTCGGCAAGCCGGCGGCTTGCCTGCGCGACGGTGAGCACCGGCCGCAGGACCCAGCGCCGCAGGTAGAACGTGGCCGCGAGCGCCAGCAGCACGAGCAGGCCGAGGCCGCTCCAGCCCGCGGCGATGGCACGGCTGGAGGTCCGCTCGGCGCTGTGCTCGCGCTTCACGGCCAGCGACTGCTCCTGGGCGAACAGCTTCGCGAAGCTGCTGCGCAGCTGGTCGATGCGCACGCGCCCGGTCCCGTTGATCGCCACGCTCTGGGCCACCGCCAGCCGCTGGCGCGCCAGCCCGAGCAGGGGCGTTGCCCAGAGGTTCACGTAGTCGTCGATCTGGCCCTTGATCAGCTGCACGCGCGCCTGCTGCGACGGGACATCCGACACGAGCGACTCGAGCTCGCGGACCTGGCGCGGATAGACCTTCAGCCCCGCCTTCCAGGGATCCAGCTGGCGCTCGCGCCCGCTCGCCACGTAGCCGCGCAGCCCGTTCTCGAGGCTGATCACCGTCTTCTCGAGCTCGGTCCCCGCCGTGATCGCCTCCTGAGAGCGCAGCGCGAGCTTGCCGGCGTCGCGCTGGCCCGCGACGGCGAACACGAGCAGCACGAAGGCAGCACCCAGGAGGAGCGCCATGAGGCCACCGACCAGCGCCATCCGGGCGGTGATTCGCTTGGAGATCCGACGTCGCAAGAGTCCAGTTGGGCGCCGTCCCGGCGCCTTGCGGCCAGGGTACCCAGACCGGTGGCGACCGTCGACCTTTTGGGTGCGGCGGGCTGCCCGGCCTAGCGCGAGGAGGCGATGACCAGCACGAGCGCGCCGGCCGTCAGCAGCACGAAGGCCCCGGCCACCAGTCGCGGGACGCGCGAGGGCGCAACGGCGTCCCCGCGCGCGATCGCCTCCTCCGAGACCCGCCAGCGCACGTAGCCCGTCACGCCTAGGAAGCCACCCAGCAGCACCAGCGGGATCGCCATGGCCAGCCGCGCCGCGTGGCTGGTGTCGAGCAGCTGCTCGATGGCCAGGCCGCCGGCCGTGAACGACAACGCCGTGCGCGTCCAGGCCAGGAAGGTGCGCTCGTTGGCGAGCGTGAAGCGCGGGTCGGGCTGTTCCACCGCCTGCATTGAACAGTCCTTCTCAGGGAGGACGCGAAATCGTCCCCACGGCCGACGACGGCCCGCGCCCGCGGTCATAGCTTGCATGCCATGACAGCCAGCAAGCATCGCAATTGGACCTTGGCGGTCGTGTCACTCGCGACCGCAATGCTCATGCTCGACATCGCGGTCGTGAACACCGCGATCACCGACATGGGGCGCGACCTCCACACGGGCCTCGGCGGCCTCAAGTGGGTCGTCGACGCCTACACCCTCGCGCTCGCCGCCGTGGTGCTCACCACCGGCTCGCTCGCCGACCGGATCGGCCGCCGGCGCGTGTTCGCGGCCGGAATGGTGGTCTTCACGATCGCCTCCGGCGCGGCCGCCGCTGCCACCGACATCACGATGCTGAACATCATCCGCGCAGTTCAGGGCCTGGGCGCCGCGGCCATGTTCGCCACCTCGATGGCGCTGCTCGCGCACGAGTTCCCGCAGGCGCAGGAGCGGGCGAAGGCTCTTGCGGTCTACGGCGCGACGATCGCGGGCTCGTTCGCGTTCGGCCCGCTGGTCGGCGGCGCGCTCACGAGCGGCTTCGGCTGGCGCTCGATCTTCGTCATCAATCTGCCGATCGGCATCGCCGCGCTGGCCATCACGCGCCGCTACGTGCGCGAGTCGCGCGATCCGCAGCCGCGGCGGATCGACTGGGCCGGTCAGGCGCTGCTCAGCGCCGGCCTGTTCCTGCTCACGCTCGCGCTGCTGCGCGGCAACGACGTCGGCTGGGGCTCGACCGAGATCGTCGCCGAGCTGACCGGTGCAGCCGTGCTGCTGCCCGTCTTCGCCGCCGTCGAGCGCCGCGTCAAGGACCCGATGCTGCCGCTCGGCCTGTTCCGCGTGCCGTCGTTCGCGGGCGCGCAGATCGCTGCCTTCGCCATCTCCGGATCGCTGTTCGCGGTCTACATCTACGCGACGATCTACATGCAGCAGGTGCTGGGCCTGAGCGCGATCGAGGCCGGGCTCGTCTACGTCCCCGGCACGCTGCTGAACGCGGTCGTCTCCGGCGCCACCGCCAGCCTGTCCGAGCGCGTCAGCCACCGGGCCATGGTCAGCGGCGGCCTTGCCCTGGTGGGCACCGGGCTGCTGTTGATGACCACGCTCGGCACCGGCTCGAGCTGGCTCGCGGTCGAGCCGGGCATGCTCGTCGCGATGATCGGCACCGGCATGTTCAACCCGTCGGTCATCGCCGTCGCCCTCGGTTCGGTGTCCGAGCACCAGAGCGGCCTCGCCGCCGGCGTGAACGACACGTTCCGCCAGGCGGGCATCGCGGTGGGCGTGGCAGCGCTCGGCGCGATGATCCCGACGGCCGCGCTCGCACACGGCGACAAGGCCAGCTACGTCAACGGTCTCCACGACGCGCTTGCCGCGGGTGCCGCCCTCGCGATCGTTGGCGCCATCGCCGCCGCGTACCTGATCCGGCCGCTGGTCGCCGCCCGGCGCGACTCGTCAGGGTCGGCGGATGTCAGCGCGGTCGCGCTGGAGACCGGCTGCTGACGAACTCGGCGAAGCCGCCGAAGATCTCCTGAGCCGTCGCGACCTGCCCGGGAAGGTGGAGCCGATCCGCCTCCCGGGCAGCCGCCTCCTCGACCCCGGCCTCGGCAAGCCAGTCGACGTCCGAGTACCAGCCCTCGAGGGCGCCGGCGTCTGCCTCGGGGTGGAACTGAATCCCCCACACGTGATCGCGCCAGCGGAACGCTTCGCCGCCGCCGCCCGCGCGTGAGAGCAGCTCGACGGCACCGGGCGGCGGCGTGAAGCCGTCCTCGTTCCAGTGCAGCGCGAGCACGGGATCGGGCAGCCGGCCAACGACCGGGTCGCCCACAGCGGCTGGAAGCGGGTGGACCTCGGACCACTCGACCATCCGTACCTCCAGGCGCTCGACCGAGCCGCCGAGCGCGTGCGCCAGCAGCTGTCCGCCGAGGCACACGCCGAGGATCGGCACGCCGCGCTCGGCCTCGGAGCGCAGCAGCCCGGCCTCGTCCGCCAGGTAGTCGTAGCGCGCGAGCTCGCGCACCGACTGGTCGCCGCCCAGGCTCAGGATCGCGTCCGCCTCGCCGGCCTCCGGCAGTGGATCGCCGTGCTTCAGGTCGCGCTCGTCGAGCTCGAGCCCGGCCTCCTGGAGCGGCCGGGCGGCACCGCCGAGGAACGGCTTGTCGAGGTGGTGCAGGACGCAGAGCTTCACTCAGGCCTGCTGTCCGGTGGCCTCCTCGACGCGCGCCTGGAGGCGGCGCATCCCGGCGAGCCAGCGGTCGTGGTCGTCGCCCTTGCGGCGGTAGAACTCCCCCACCACCGGGTGCGGGAGGATGAAGAAGCGCTCGTCCTTGATCGCCGCCATCACGTCCTTGGCCACGTCGGCGGGATCGAGCAGCTCACCGGATGCGGCAACGATCTTCGCGCCGAGGCCCTCGGGCCCCTCCATGTCGAGGCCGCGTTGCACGAGCGGTGTGTTCACGCCCATCGGGCAGAGGCAGCTCACGCGCAGCCCGCGCGCGCCGTAGGTGATCGCAAGCCACTCCGCGAACGCGACTGCGCCGTGCTTGGACACGCTGTAGGTCACGTCGCCGATCTGCGACAGCATCCCGGCCGCCGACGCGGTCGAGACGAAGTAGCCCTCGCCTCGCTCCAGCCACTCGGGCACCAGCCGGCGCGCCGCGTAGATGTGCGCCATCACGTTCACGTCCATGACCTGCTTCCACTCCGCGTCGCTCGCGTCGAGGCGGCTGCCAAGGCCGATACCGGCATTGGCGCAGAAGATGTCGACGTTGCCGAACTCACTCTCGGCGCGGTCGATCAGCTCGTTCACCGCGGCTTCGTCGGTCACGTCGCAGCCCACGCCCAGCGCGGCGCCCGCGATCCCGTCGGCCACCGCCTTTGCGCCCGCCTCGTCGATGTCGGCCACGACCACGCCCTGGGCGGCCTCCATCGCGAAGCGCTCGGCCAGCGCCTTCCCGATGCCGGAGGCGCCCCCGGTCACCACGATCGTGCGTCCTGTCAGCTCCATTGCGGCTCCTCCAGTGATAGGTCGGGCAGGCCGTCGGATACGCGGTCGGGATACGAGGCCGCGCGCTTCTCGAGGAACGACGTCACGCCCTCGACCGCGTCGGCCGACTGGCCGCGCGAGAACATTGCCCGGGAGTCGGCGCGGTGCGCCGCCATCGGGTGGTCGAGGCCTAGGCCGCGCCACATCAGCCTGCGGGCAAGCGCCACCGACACGGGCGCCGTGTTGTCGGCAATCTCGCGCGCCAGCGCGTTCGCGGCTGGCAGCAGGTCATCGCCTGCGTGGACGCTGCGAACCAGGCCGCCACGGTGAGCCTCCTCGGCGTCGAAGACGCGTCCGGTGGCGACCCACTCCATCGCCTGGCTGACCCCCACGAGGCGTGGCAGGAACCAGCTCGAGCACGCCTCGGGGACGATGCCGCGGCGCGCGAACACGAAGCCGATCTTCGCTCCCTCGGCGGCCATGCGGATGTCCATAGGCAGCGTCATCGTCACGCCAACGCCCACGGCCGGGCCGTTGATCGCGGCGATCACGGGCTTCACCGAGTTGTAGATCCGCAGGACCACGCGCCCGCCGCCGTCGCGCGGCACGTCGCCCGCTGCGGCGCGCTCGCGCCAGTCGAAGGTGTCGCCGCCCTTCGCCAGGTCGGCGCCCGCGCAGAAGCCGCGTCCCGCCCCGGTAACGATCACCGCGCGCACGTCGTCGTCGGCGTCGGAGGCATCGAAGGCCGCCAGCAGCTCGTTCATCATCGTCTCGGTGAACGCGTTCAGCCGGTCGGGCCGGTTCAGCGTGATCGTCAGGACGCCGTCGGCGACCTCGTAGCGAATCGTCTCGAAGTCCAAGCGGGCGATTATCGCCGGAAGCGGAGCTTGCGGGAGGTGGCATCAGGCTCGGCCCAGGCGAGGAGCGCTTCGGCCTCGGGCTCGAGCGCCGTCCGGTCGACCTTCGTGATCCGCCCGAACGGCTCGATTGTCAGCGTGACCTCGCCGCGAGCTCGCTCCAGCCGCCAGGTCGCGGCCGCGAAGCCGTCGAGCAGCAGCGTCCCGAGCATCCGCCCCGCCACGAGGTACACGCGCGGCCGGTGCTCGTCGGCGATCACCCGCGTGCGGTCGCGGTGGGCCAGCAGCGTGTTGTCGAACTCCGGAAGGAAGCGCGGTGGCGCGGCGACCCCCGCGCCCGGCAGCGGCGCACCCGGCACGTCGAAGAGCTCGCGGCCCGCCTCGTCGCGGTGGATGTCGAGCTCGTCGCGCATCGCGTCGACCACCGCGCGCATGCCACCCACACCCGACCACGCCGTCACGTCGGCTGGCGTGGCGGGCCCGAATGCCGCCAGGTAGCGGCGCACCATCTGCTCGTGGTCGTGCTCGTCGCCGACCGGCCGGCCGAGCCATGCCTCGGCGAGCGTGAACGGCACCCGCCCGCCGAAGCGCCAGCGCGACGTGTTCGGCACGCAGATCAGCTTCAGATGCGTTCGCACCGCGTAGGTGATCGCGCGGACGTCGCAGTCGGGATCGCGCGCCACGACCAGCGCCTGCACCTCGCTGAACGTGTGCGGGCGCTCGGCGAACGCCTGCCGCGCGTCCTCGAGGAACGGCGTCACGTCGACGCCCGCCAGCCGCTTGCGCGTCTGGGCGTTGAAGCTCGCGTCGAGGGCGGGCTGGATCGCGGGCCGCAGCCACAAGTAGTCGCGCGCCGTGACGAAGTGGATCGTGTGGCGCATCATCGTCGCTCGGACGACCGTGCGGGCATCGATCGCCGCCTGGAGCGCGCTCTCGTCGAAGTCGCTGATGCGTGTCCAGAGACCGATGAACGGAGGCGCCGCCGCCTGGGCCTGGAGGCCGCAGACCGCCTCGATGGCGCCCGCCGGATCGAGCGGCCGCCGCTCCAGCAGCCCCTGGCGCGCGAGCAGCGCGCGGTTCAGGTCACGGCGAGTGAGTGTGTCCGCCACCACGCGGATCTCAGCACGACTGCCTTGGGCGTCGTGCGACAGCTTGGCTCAGGCGTCGGGCGGGGGCGGGGTCAGGCGTCGGGCGAGGCGCTGGCTCAGGCGTCGAGCGCGGGCGGGGTCAGGCGTCGAGCGACGGTGAGAACAGCGGCGCAAGCGCGCAGGCCGCGACCAGAAGCAGCCCGACGGCGATCGGCGTCTTGTCGACCGCCTGAGCAGCGACGCTGGCCACGATCAGCACCACCACGAACGCCACGTTCAGCGCCCGGCGAGCCGCAGAGCGGGTCGCCGGTCGAGACGTGGTGACGGGGCGGACGCTGGTGGACATCACAGGCCGGAACACGCCTGGTCGTGGAAGGTTGCGGCTGTGGTGCCGCCGCGGGCCGGGCGGCAGCCAGGCCTGCTCTGCCGCGCGCCGTCCCCTCGCCGCTCTCCGCCGGCCGTCCTCTCGCTGCTCTCCGCCGGCCGTCCTCTCGCCGCTCTCCGCCGGCCGTCCCCTCGCTGCGCTGCGCAAACTGCTTCGGCGAAGGGGTGGCTGGAGTGGCGCTTGTGCTCTCCCGCCGTCCCCCGCGGCCCCGCGAACGCGCTCACTGACCGCGACTGTGACGTTGACCACCTATAGCGTGGTCGAGGTCACACTCGATGCCCGACTGGCACCTTCACCGCGCGAATAGCGCGGTCAACCTGCCACTCGAAGCCCGCGAGTTTCCCATTGAGCCGATATACGCGGCTTAACGTGAAACTCGCGACCAGGAGCGGCTCCGCCGAGCGCGGGGCGACAGCGCGACCAACCGCGGCACCGCGAGCGAGCACCGATCCCTCTTAGCTGCCCCAGCGAGGGTCGGTGCTCGCGAACCACGCCGCTCGAGCCCTGACGCGCTGACCGAGAGCGCGCCCGCCGAAACCGCCACCCCCAACACCCGCCCAACCCGCCCGCCATTGACTGACAGTCAGTCTGGTACAAAGGGACCGAGTGGCGAATTCCGGGGACAGGCGAGGGCAACTGCTGTCCTCGGCGCGCGGCGTCTTCGCGAAGAAGGGCTACGACGAGGCGACCGTATCGGAAATCGTCGGCCGTGCTGGGGTCGCTCAGGGCACCTTCTATCTCTACTTCCCCGGCAAGGAATCGCTGGCCGGTGCCTTCGCCGAGCAGCTGGCTGAACGCTTCGCGACGCTCGCGGCTGAGAAGACCAGCCGCAGCCGCAGCTTCGACTCCGCGCTCGTGCGCCTGTTCGAGGCCGCCTACCAGGCTGCCGAGGAGCACCGCGACATCTACATGGTGGTCAACCGCGGCCTCGAGCTGGTCGACGACACCGACGAGTGGCTCACCCGCACCGCGCCGTCGCGCGAGTGGCTCGAAGGGTTCCTTCGCGACTGGCAGGCCCAGGGCGCCATCGACGCCCGCGTTCGCCCGGCGGTGACTGCGCGCGTGATCCGCGACGCTCTCGACCGGGCTGCCAAGGCGTACGTGATGCTCGGCGATCGCAACTACGGCCGCGATCTGGCCGAGCTCCTGCGCCGCGGGCTCACACGCGCGGCGTAGCCGCAGCCAGGGCGCCGCGCGCGCACCGCGTCGTCGCGCGCGGCCAACCCCACGCGGGCGACCCCGCGGCCGTTCAGGGATAGATCGCGCGCAGCTTCGCTGCCTCTGACACGCGCTTGACCGCGACCGTCATCGCCGCGGTCCGCCAGTCCAGGTCGAGCTCGTCGGCGGCCGCCGCCACCTTCGCCGTGGCGGTGCGCAGCTGCATCCGGAGGCGATCCTTGATCTGCGCGACCTCCCACGTGTACTTCTGCTGGTCCTGGACCCACTCGAAGTAGGAGACCGTCACGCCGCCGGCGTTCGCGAGGATGTCCGGCACGATCGTGATCCCGCGCTCGTCGAGCATGCGCTCGGCCTCGGGCGTGGTCGGGCCGTTGGCGGCCTCCACGATCAGCCGGCAGTCGAGCTTGCCCGCGTTCTCGCTCGTGATCTGGCGCTCGATCGCAGCCGGGATCAGCACGTCGCACGGCGTCTCCAGCACATCCACACGGCCGACACGCGTGCCGATCGGGCAGCCCTCGAGGAAGCGGTTCTCGGCGACCCAGGCGCTGACGGCCGGGATGTCGAGCCCGTCCGGGTCGACCACGCCACAAGTGTGATCGGAGACGCCGACCACTTTCGCGCCCAGCCGGTGCAGTTCGAGCGCCGCGACCGCGCCCACGTTGCCGAAGCCCTGCACCACGAAGCGCTGCTCGCGGATGTCCCAATCGAGCCGGTCGAGCACCGCCTGCGTGACGTAGACCACGCCGAGCCCGGTTGCCGGGCGGCGCGCCTCGGTGCCCCCGAGCACCGCCGGCTTGCCGGTGACGATCTCCGGCACCGAGTGGCCCATGGCCTGCGAGTAGGTGTCGTAGAACCACGCCATCTCGCGCTCGCCGGTGGCCATGTCGGGCGCCGGGATGTCGCGGTCGGGGCCGATCACCGGGATCAGCTCGGAGGCGTAGCGGCGCGTGATGTGCTCGATCTCGTTGACCGACAGCTCGTTGGTGTCGCAGCGCACGCCGCCCTTCGCGCCGCCGTAGGGCAGCCCGAGCAGCGAGCACTTCCAGGTCATCCACATCGCAAGCGCGGCGCACTCGCCCATCGACACTCCCGGCGCGTAGCGGATGCCGCCCTTCGTCGGGCCCATCGTGAGCGTGTGCTGCACGCGGTAGCCGGTGAACGAGCGCACGCTGCCGTCGTCCATTCGCACCGGGAAGACGACGATCAGTGACCGTCGCGGCTCGATCAGCCGCTCGCGCGACTCTTGGTCGAGGTCGAGCACGTCGGCGCAGCGCAGGAACTGCGAGCTCGCGATGCGGTAGAGCTCGGAGTGCCACTCCTCCCCCGCGCGCACCATGTTGCTGTCGGCGAGGTCGATCTCGTCCCATCCGGTTCCCACAGTTGGATCGTGCCACGATCAGGCACGTGGGCAAACGTTCTCGCAAGCGGACGGTCGTCGCGACGACCGACTACACCGACGACGACGGCAACGTGCTGACACTGCGCGACAGCATCTCGGCCGGCAGCGAGGCCGAGCTCGAGCGGCGCAGCGGGGGGGCGGCGGCGTCGGTCGACGACCACTGGCACCGCGCGCAGGAGCAGCGTTTCGAGCGCTACGCCGTGCGCTGGGTCATCGCCGGTCTACCGCTCGAGAAGCAGAAGGAGCTGCTCGCGCGCTACCGCATGGCCGACACGGCCACGCAGGACTGGGTCCAGCGCACGATCGACCGTCACATCGACCCCGCGTAGTCGACGAACCAGTCCAACGCCGCCGGGTTCTGAAGCGACTCGCGGCTGGCGGCACGCTCGGGCGGCTCGCCCATCAGGATCCGCTTGACCGGTACCTCGAGCACCTTGCCTGACAGCGTGCGCGGGATCTCTGGAATGGCGATCACGTCGCTCGGCACGTGGCGCGGCGAGCAGTCCTCGCGGATGCGCGTGCGGATCGCCTTCAGCGTTTCGTCATCGAGCTCTGCGCCCTCGCGCATGACGACGAACAGCGGCATCCAGTTCTCCTCGCCCTCGCGCGGGACGTCGACCACCAGCGCGTCCTGCACCTGGTCGAGTGAGAGCACCGCGCGGTAGATCTCCGAGGTGCCCATGCGGATGCCGCCGCGGTTGATCGTCGAGTCCGATCGTCCGTAGATGATCGCCGTGCCGCGCTCGGTGATCTCGATCCAGTCGCCGTGGCGCCAGATGCCCGGCCAGCGCGCGAAGTAGGACTCGCGCAGCCTCTCGCGGGCGGGGTCGCCCCAGAAGTAGATCGGCATCGACGGCAGGGGCTCGGTGATGACGAGCTCGCCCACGTGGCCGATCTGTGGCCCGCCGTCCTCGTCCCAGGACTCGACCGCGCAGCCGAGCGAGCGCGCCTGGAGCTCGCCGCGGTAAACCGGCAGCGTCGGCACCCCGCCGACGAATGCCGAGCAGACGTCGGTGCCACCCGAGGTCGAGAAGAGCCAGATGTCCGAGCCGAGCTGGTCGTAGATCCACTGGAAGCCCTCGGGAGCGAGCGGTGAGCCGGTCGAGCCGACCGCCGCGAGCGCGGAGAGGTCGCGCCCCTTGGCCGGCTCGATCCCGTCCTTCATCGAGGCGGCGATGAACGCCGCGCTCGTGCCGAACGTGGTGATCCCGGCGTCGGCGGCCAGGTTCCAGAGCACGGTGCCGGCCGGGTTGCCGTCGTAGAGCACGATCGAGGCCTCGGTCAAGAGCACGCCGACCAAGAAGTTCCACATCATCCAGCCGGTCGTCGTGAACCAGAAGACGCGATCACCGGATTGGGCATCCAGATGCAGGTGCATCTTCTTCAGCTGCTCGAGCAGGATCCCGCCCTGCGAGTGCACGATCGCCTTCGGAAGCCCGGTGGTCCCGGACGAATAGAGGATCCAGAGCGGGTCGGAAAACGGAACGGCTTGGAAGTTAAAGATGGGGCCTGGCCCCGTCTTTAGGTTTTGTTCGCCCCAGCCTGTGCCGTCGGCGTAGCCGAAGCGGACCACCTTCGTGGCGGGCATCGCCGCCGCTATCTGCTCCAGCTTCGCCGCGCAGTCGAAGTCCTTGCCGCCGTAGCGGTAGCCGTCGATCGCCAGGAGCACCTTCGGCTCGATCTGGGCGAAGCGGTCGATCACCGAGCGGGCGCCGAACTCCGGCGCGGCCGAGGACCAGACGGCGCCGATCGAGGCTGTCGCGAGGAAGGCGGCCACCGTCTCCGGGATGTTCGGCATGTAGGCGGCCACGCGGTCGCCGCGCTCGACCCCGAGCGACCGCAGCATCGCAGCGACGCGCGCCGTCTCGGCCTCGAGCTCGCCCCACGTCCACGAGCCCAGCGTGCGCGTCTCCGACGCGTGCTGGATCGCGAGCGCTTCGGGGTCACGGCCGCGGAAGACGTGCTTCGCGTAGTTGAGCTCGGCGCCCGGAAACCAGTCGGCGCCCGGCATCCGGCGCTCGGCGAGGACCTGCTCGTAGGGGTCGTCGGGCTCCACCCACTCGTCCCAGACGGCCGCCCAGAACTCCTCGAGCTGCTCGACAGACCACTTCCAGAGCGAGCCGTAGTCCTCGGGCAGCCCGCGCTTGCGCGCGAACGCCGTCAGGTTGGCGCGCTCGATGCGCTCGGGCGAGGGGGTCCACAGGAGCTCGGGCACGCACCCATTCTCGCGGGCGGCGCCTAGGCTTGCGCGCTTCATGCGCGCGATGCAGATCACCAACCTGAACGGACCGGACGAGGCACTCGAGCTGGTCGACATCCCGGAGCCCGAGGCCTCGCACATGCTCACGCCCGGCAGCGGCGTGCTGGTGGACGTGCACGCCGCCGGCGTGTCGTTCCCGGAGCTGCTCCAGACCCGCGGCGAGTACCAGTTCAAGCCCGACCTCCCGTTCGTGCCCGGCAGCGAGGTCGGCGGCGTGGTGCGCGAGACCGGTCAGCGCGTCGCGGCGTTCAGCTTCCTCGGCGCGTTCGCGGAGGTGGCGGTGGCACCCGAGTACATGGTCTTTCCGATCCCCGACGCATGGGACTTCGCGCAGGGCGCGGCGCTGGTCCTCAACTACCACACCGCCTACTTCGCGCTGAAGATGCGCGGCCGGCTGGCGGAGGGCGAGACCGTGCTGGTGCACGGCGCCGCCGGCGGCGTGGGCACCGCGTCGCTCCAGGTGGCCAAGGGCCTCGGCGCCCGCACGATCGCCGTCGTGTCGAGCGACGAGAAGGAGACGATGGCGCGCAAGGCCGGCGCCGACGAGGTCGTCCGCTCCGACGCCGACTGGAAGGAGGCCGTCAAGGAGCTCGGCGGCGCCGACGTGGTGCTCGACCCCGTCGGCGGCGACCGCTTCACCGACAGCCTGCGCTCGCTGAACGAGGAGGGCCTCGTGGTCGTTGGCTTCACCGGTGGCTCGATCCCCGAGGTCAAGGTCAACCGGCTGCTGCTTCGCAACACCGAGGTGGTCGGCGCCGGCTGGGGCGCCTACGTGATGCCGAAGCCTGACGTCACGCGCCAGATCGGCGCCGAGATCGAGCGGCTGATCCAGGCGGGGGCCGTCGACCCGCCCGTCGGCGCGACCTTCCCGCTCGAGGACGCCGCCGAGGCCTTGAAGCTGATCGACGGCCGCGGCGCCACCGGCAAGGTGGTCCTCCAGGTCCGCTAGGCGGCAGCACCGCTTCTCAGCCGGCGCAGCCGTGTTGCGAAGCTGGATGGCGATGGACCTGACACGCCGTGGCCTGCTCGGCCGCGCCGCTGCTGCCTCCGGGCTGCTGCTCGGCGGCTCACTACTCGGCCCGCGCACCGTGTTCGCGGGTGACCGGGGCGAAGCGGTCTTCGACCTGCGGCTGCCGCGCGGCAGCGCGGCGCGCGACGGCTGGCATTCGGGCGTCGTGGCCACGCCACGGCGGTTCGAGCTGCTCGGCGTCGAGGCACGCGAGCACGGCATCGCCGTCCGGGCCCTCGACAGAGACGGACGCTGGAGCGACTGGCACGAGCTGCCGGCGCACTCCCACGGCCCCGGCACGGTCAGCGACCCGGTCTGGGTAGGTCCTTCGCGCGCGTTCGAGCTGCGCGCGCCGCGCTCGCTGCATGGCGTGCGCGCCATCCTGGTCGACGGCGGGAGCGCGCCGGCCACGACAGCCGCAACCCGCTACGTCAGGACCGACCTGCCGGCCGGCCCGGGCCAGCCGTCGATCATCGCGCGCTCGAGCTGGGCAACCGCCGCCTGCCGGCCGCGCTACCCCGCCGGGCTCGGCCAGGTCGAGCTGGCCTTCGTGCACCACACGGTCAGCGCGAACGGCTACCGCGCCTCCCAGTCAGCGGCAATCGTGCGCTCGATCTGCCTGTTCCACAAGTACGGCAACGGCTGGAACGACATCGGCTACAACTTCGCCGTCGACCGCTACGGCCAGGTCTTCGAGGCCCGCGCCGGCGGAGTAGACGAGGCGGTCGTCGGAGCTCAGGCCGGTGGCTACAACCTGGTCTCGAGCGGCGTCGCCCTGATCGGGACCTTCAGCTACTCCCCGCCCACCCGCCGCACCTTCGACGCGCTGGCGGACCTGCTCGCATGGAAGCTCGCGCTGCACTCGATCGAGCTGCCGGGGACGGTGACCGTCGAGGTGAGCGAGAGCGGCCAGTACTACAGCCGCTATCGCGCCGGCACGCGGGTGCGCCTGAACCGCGTCTCCGGGCACCGCGACGCGGATGCGACCGCCTGCCCCGGCAGCGCGATGTACCGGCAGCTGCCGCGCCTGCGCCAGACGGTGGCCGGCCGGATCGGCGACGTGAGCTCGCTGACGGCCCAGGCGGGCGCCGCGGCGCCGGGCGCGATCGCGGTCGCGGGTGTGCTCTCGAACGCCGAGGGGCCGATCGCCGGCGCAGCCATTGAGGTGCAGCAGCGCAGCACGAGCTCCGCTGCCGCCACGTTCGCGAGCGCGATCACCGCCGCCGATGGCTCCTGGAGCGTGCTCGTGCAAGTCGGCTCCGGGACGCCGCTGCGAGCGCTCTACCGCGGCGACGACAGCCACTCCGCCGTCGTCTCCGCCGGCTTCTACGCGTTCGTCCCGCCGCAGATCACCCTCACCGCCGAAGCGCCGCAGACGAGCCCCGGTGGCGTCATCACCTTCACGGGCACCACGAGCCCCGCGAAGCCCAAGGTCACCATCGCCATGGCGCTCCAGCAGCCCGACGGCAGCTACGCGACCGTGCGCAACGTGCGCGTGAACACCGGCGAGGACGGCAGCTTCGAGCGCACGCTCGGCTTCCCCGACGCGGGCGAGTACGCCGTGGTGGCCCACACGGGCGCCGACGACGAGAACGCGCTCGGCACGTCGAATTCGGTGCCCGTGAGCGTGGCCTGACCGCGCGAGCCGCTAGACCTTCAGCCATGGACCTGGCAGGCCTGCGCAGTGACTACGAAACGCGTGGCATCGACGTGGCCGACCTCGATCCCGATCCGGTCGAGCAGGCGCGCAAGTGGGTGGACGATGCCATCGCGGCCCACTGCATCGAGCCGAACGCGATGACGCTGTCGACCGTCGGGACGGACGGGCGCCCCGAGTCGCGCTACGTCCTGCTGCGCGGCCTGGACGAGCGCGGCTTCTGGTTCTTCACCAACTCCGACTCCGCCAAGGGCCGCGCCCTCACCGCGAATCCGAACGCCGCGCTCACGTTCGCGTGGCTCGAGCTGCACCGACAGCTGCGCGTGACGGGCGTCGTGACACCGCTGCCGAGCGAGCTCTCCGACGCGTACTTCGCCCGCCGCTCGCGCGGAAGCCAGATCGGCGCCTGGGCCTCGCATCAGAGCAGCGTCATCCCGAGCCGCGCCGCGCTCGACCAGGCGATCGCCGACTGCGAGCGGCGCTTCGAGGGCCAGGAGATCCCGCGCCCGCCGTACTGGAGCGGCTACACGCTCGACCCGGACGCGATCGAGTTCTGGCAGGGCCGCCCGAGCCGCCTCCACGACCGCATCCGCTTTCGCCTCGCCGGTGGGGCGTGGGTGCCGGAGCGGCTCAGCCCGTAGATGGAAGCCCGCAGCCTCTCGCCCGACGAGTTCCGCGAGGTGATGGGTCACTTCGCCAGCGGCGTGACCGTGATCACCGCGCTCCACGACGGACGCCCCTACGGCACGACCGCCAGCGCAGTCAGCTCGCTGTCGCTGGAGCCGCCGATGCTCCTGATCTGCATGAACCAGCAATCCGAGACCGGGCGCGCGGTCGCCGCCTCGCGCCATTTCGGCGTGAACATCCTCGGCACCCACCAGGTCGACCTGGCCGAGCGCTTCGCCCAGAAGGGAGGCGACAAGTTCGCCGGCGTCCCGGTCCGCGCGGGCACGTGGGGCGAGCCGCTGTTCGAGGAGGCACTCGCAACGCTCGAGTGCCGCGTGGCCGAGGAGACGACCGGCGGCACCCACTACGTCTTCCTCGCCGAGGTCGAGTCGGCCGCCGCGACGCGCGGCGGCGAACCGCTCGCCTACTTCCGCGGCGAGTTCGGCTCGCTCGAGCTGACCCGCGGCCAGCCGGGCGCGCTCGACGACGAGCTACGGGCCGCCGACGCCGAACTGGCCGCGGCCATCGAGCGAGCGGACCTGGCCGCCGCCGTTGCCGCCATCGGCGCGCGCTGCGACCGGATGGTCGCCATTGCCCGCGAGCGAATCACGGGAGCCTGACCAGCCACGACCGGCCGCGGCGGGCGCGGGGTCTGCGTTGGAGCCGGCCTGCTGGTACTGCTGGTTCTGCTGGTTCTGCTGGTTCTGCTGGTCCGTCCCGCCCTGCCGGCCCTGCGGCTCGTGCTGCGCGTAGCTCTGAACCTGCGGCTGCGGCTGCGGCTGCTGCGCCCGCCTGCGCTCGGTTGGCCGCCCCTCGGCACGCGGCGCGGCGCGCGTGCGCTCCGTGGATCGCCGCTCGCCCCGCGGCGCAGCACGGCGCCGGACCACCGCCGCGGTCCGCTTGACGGGCTGCGCGGCGCTTTGCAGGACCGCCGTGCGATTCACGCTGCGCGCGGCCACGGCGCCCGGCAGCGCCGTGCGGGCCACCGCCTTGGGACGGCTCGCTCGCGCGTGCCGTACCACGGCGGCAGGAGCAACGCTCGCGCGGGCTGCCAGCATCCGCGCCGGATCGTGGCCGGCCGTGACGCCTGCGACCGCTGCTGCGACGGCGACGATCGCCGCCCCCTTCGCGGGCGCGAGCAGTTCGCCGGCACCACTCGCGGCACCGCCGCCCGAGCCGAACAGCGACGACCAGCCCGCGATCCAGCCACCAGGCAGCGCGGCGAGGGCGTGCCTTGCGCCGACGCGCGAGCCGTGTGCGTAGGCACGGCAGTCTTCGCAGCTCCGCAGATGCGCGCGCAACGGGCGGCGGCGCTGCACGCGCCTGTCACCCGCCTCGATCGCGTCGCGCACGAGCTCACACGGAAGCGCACGGCCGGCGCGCGAGTCGACAAGCCCCGAGCGAGCGGCGAACACGAGCTGGCGCGCGTTCGCCTCGGACACCGCCAGCGCAACGGCGATCTCTCCGTACTCGAGCCCCTGGAGCTCACGCAGCACGAACGCGCCGCGCTGGCGCACCGGCAGCCGAGCCACCTCCGCGAGCACCTCGCGCACCGCCACTCGGCTGCTGGTCTGGTCAGCGGCTGACGCGACAGATGACAAGTCGCTTTCCATCAGCGGCAGATCGGGTCGCCGCCGCCGAAGCACGTCCACAGACTCGTTGTGCGCGATCCGGAACAGCCACGCGCGCACCGGCGCATCGCGATGGCGATGAGGCACCGCGACGTACGCCGAAGCCATCGCGCTCTGAAGCGCGTCGCGCGCGTCTTCGCCGTCGCGGGTGATCGATCGGCAGTAGCCGAGCAGCGCGGCCTCGTGGCGCTTGTACAGGGCCGAGAACGCATGGTCGTCGCGATCCGCAGCGAGCCGCGCGAGGCGCTCGTCCGTGAGCAGGCGGTAGGTCGGGTGAGCTTGGAGCATCCGTGCGGCCTTGCATCACGATGCGACGTGCGCGTAAGCGAGCTGTAAGACGCGGCTGGGGATCGGCTGAGACGGCGGATACCGCCTAACGCCACGCGGCCGGCGCCGTTGTACCCGGTGACGATGCGAATGGGACTCCCCACCTTGCTCTTCACCGTCGCGGCACTCGCGGCATCCGCGGTCCCGGCCGCCGCGCTCCAGGTGGGCATCTCCGACCAGAGCCCGAGCTCGTTCTCCGATCCGCACCTGCGCGTCCTCGGGTTGAAGGACGCTCGCCTGATCGTCCCGTGGGATGCGGCGACGAGTGAGCCCGCCGCGGTTCAGGCGTGGCTCGACGCCGTCCAGGCCGCCGGCATGACCCCCCACGTCGCCTTCGAGCACCTGCTCCACCAGAAGTGCCCGGCGCGGACCTGCACGGCACCGTCGCGGGCCCAGTACGGCGCGGCCGTGCGCGCCTTCATCGCGCGCTTCCCGTCGGTGCGCACCTACACCACATGGAACGAGGCCAACCATGCGAGCCAGCCGACGGCCGACGCTCCGGTGGCGGTCGCGGGCTACTACGACCAGCTGCGAGCGGCGTGCCCCGGCTGCACGATCGTCGCCGCCGACGTGATCGACTCCGGCTCCTACGTCAACTGGCTGCGGCGCTTCAGAGCGGCGACCAGCGCCAGCCCCGCGCTGTGGGGCCTCCACAACTACACCGACGTGACCTACGGCACCACGTCCGGCACCGACAACGCGCTCGCCCAGATGCCGGGCAGCGTCTGGATCGAGGAGACCGGCGGCATCGTGGTGCGCCGCGACGGGCACGGCCACGAGCTCCTGAGCTACGACGAGGCGCGCGCCGCCGCGGCCGTGACGAACGCGTTCTCGATCGCCGCGACGCGGCCGCGGATCACGCGCATGTACATCTACCAGTGGCGTGCCGCAGTGAACGACTTCTTCGATGCCGGGCTGGTGCGCCCAGACGGCTCGCTGCGGCCGAGCTACACGAGCCTGCTCGCCGGGCTGGCGTCGCTGCGGTCGGCTGCGTCGACCAAGAGCGGCCGCTCCAGCTGGAGCGCGCGCTGGGCGTCGACGAAGAAGCGCACGCTCGTGCTGCGCATGCGCTGCGGGTCGAGCCGCTGCAGCGGCTCGGCGCGGCTCGCGCTCGCCACCCTGAAGCGCCGCGCGCACCGCACGCAGACCGCGCGCATCGGCACCAGGCGCTACGCGGGCAGGACGAAGACGCTGACCGTTCGCATCTCCAAGCGGCTCGCCGCGCGCGCCCGGTCCGCACTGCGCCGCACGCTGGCGCTGACCGTGCGCGACACGGGCGGCTCGGCACGCAAGGTCGTGCTCACCCTGCGGCGGCCGCGATGACTTCCCCGACAACGACAACCCAACAAGGAGGTCCCAAATGCAGTACCTGAAGCGACCGGCGACGGTGTTCGCCGCAACAGCGCTGCTCGCCCTCGCGGGCGGCGGCACGGCATTGGCGTGCGACGGAGCGGGCGGCGACCCGGGCAGCTACCCGGGCTCCTACCCCGGCTCCACCGACACGTCGTCCACCGACACGTCCGCAGACAGCGGCACGACGACAACGTCGGCCACGACCAGTCGCGCGGCGCGGCGCGCCAAGGCGGCTGCTCGCGCGCGTGCGCGCCATCGCCACCACCAGGCCTAGTCGCCTGCCGGCTCGGCTCCCGCGGCCGCCAAGGTCGCGGGGGCCGGCTGCCTCACACCCCGCGAGAGGAAGATCAGCGCCACGAGTGCGCCCGCGAACGCAAACGACGCACTCACCAGAAAGGCCCGCTGATAGCCGAGCACGAGCGCGGCCGCGCCGTGTGAAGCCGCAGCCGAGCTGCGCGCACTCGCAACCGTCGCCAGCACCGCAATCCCGAGCGCCGCGCCGAACGTCCGCGACGTGTTCACGAGCCCGGAGGCGAGACCGGTCTCGGCGCGCTCGACCCCGGCAACCGCCGACACGGTTCCAGACACGAACACGAGCCCGATCCCGAAGGCGGTGACGAGCCCGGGGACCATGATCTCGGTCACGTAGCCGCCACGCAGGTCGACACCCGAGAACAGCAGCAGCCCCACCCCCACGCACGCCATGCCGGCCGACAGGACCCGCCCGGCGCCCGCCCGCGCAGCGATCCTGCCGGCAAGCGCTGAGCCGAGGACGACAACGGCGCTCATCGGCGCGAACCCGAGCCCCGCCTCGATCGGGGAGTAGCCCAGCACCTGCTGCATGTAGAGCGAGACGAAGAACCACATCGAGAACGCCGAGCCGCCGAGGAAGAAGATCACCACGTTCGCGCTCGAGAGCGTGCGCGAGCGGAAGATGCGCAGCGGCACGAGCGGCCGCCGGGCCACGCGGCCCTCGATCACGAGGAAGGCAGCCACCAGAGCGAGCCCGGCGCCCATCGGCACGAGCGTCTTGGCCGCGCCCCAGCCGTTCACGTCCGTGCGGACGATCGCGTAGGTGAGGATCACCAGGCCCGCCGTGATCGTCGCGGCACCCAGAAGGTCGTAGTTGCGCTCGCCCGTGCGCTGGCGACCGCCGGTCACGAAGCGGAAGGCCGTTAGCGCCGCCGCGACTCCCACCGGCACGTTGATCAGCAGGATCGAGCGCCAGCCGAACGCCTCGGTGAGCACTCCGCCCAACAGGACGCCGACCGCGCCGCCGACGCCGCCCATCGCGCTCCACGCGGCAAGCGCGCGGTTGCGCTCGCCGCCTTCGGCGAACGTGCTGGTGATGATCGACAGCGTCACCGGGGTCACGATCGCCCCGCCGATGCCCTGAACGCCGCGCGCGAGGATCAGCACCATCTGCGCGTTGGCAAGCGCGCCGGCAAGCGACGACAGCGTGAACGCAGACAGGCCGAAGATGAACACGCGCCGATCCCCGAGCAGGTCGGCTGCGCGGCCGCCGAGCAACAGGAAGCCGGCCAGCGTGAGCGTGTACGCGTTGACAACCCACTGGAGATCGATCTGCGAGAAGCCCAGGTCGGAGCGGATCGACGGCAGCGCGACGTTCACGACCGACACATCGAGGATCACCATGAACTGCGCGACGCAGCAGAGCCACAGGATGGTGCGCTTCACGCCGCGAGGTTATGCCACGGCAAGTGCGCGCTCGCGCGAGCGCAAAACCGTCGATGCTCCGAAGCGCGGGCTGATGGTGATGCTGCGCCGCCGCGAGACCTCGGCGCCGTTCACGCCGGGCTCGAAGTCGTAGCGCTCGACCACCTCACGAAGCACGGTCTTCATCTTGAGCAGCGCGAAGCTGGCCCCGATGCAGCGCCGTCGGCCGCCGCCGAACGGGATCCAGGTGTAGGTCCCCGGGCCCTCGTCGAGGAAGCGCTCGGGCTGGAAGCTGTAGGGGTCCTCGTAGATCTCCGGGTCGTGGTGCACGAGGTAGCTGTTGGCTACCAGGCAGGCGCCCGGCTCGTATTCCCAGCCACCGATCTCGACCGGCTGCTTCACAAGGCGCGGCGCCGCGTTCGGCAGCACCGGGCGCGCGCGCAGGATCTCGTGGATCGTGGCCGTCAGGTAGTCGTCGTCGCCTGAGCGCAGCTCGCCCACTACCCGCTGGTTGCGCGCGAGCATGTTCAATCCGAAGGCAAGCGAGGAAGCGGTCGTCTCATGGCCTGCGACCAGCAGCGTCATCAGCTCGTCGCGCAGCTCCTTGTCGGACATCGGCGAGCCGTCCTCGTGGCGTGCCGCAAGCAGCATCCCCATCACGTCGTCGGCATCCTCGACCGCTGTCGCGCGGCGCTCGGCGATCAGCTCGTAGACGAGCGCGTCCGAGCGCTTGCGGAACTCGATGAACTGGGCCCAGCGCGAGTGGCCGCCGAGCTCCTTCTGGAGGTAGGGGACCAGCGTCATCGGACGGGTCGCGAACGTGAGGATGTCGCGCAGCGCGTCGCGCAGGCCGTCGAGCCGGGCGCCCGGCTCCATGCCGAACACCGCGCGCAGGATCACCTCGAGCGTCAGGTCCTGCAGCCGCGGGTGAAGCTCGACGCTGCTGCCCGTCGGCCATCCGGCCACCTCGCGCTCGGTCACCTCGGCGACGAGCTCGTCCAGGCGCTGCATCTTCTCGCCATGGAACGCGGGCAGCATCATCTTGCGCTGGCTCAGGTGCGCCTTCTCGTCGAGAAGGATCACCGAGTAGGTCCCGACGACCGGCTCGAGGATGCCCGCGCCCTCGCCGGGGTGAAGCACCTCGGGCGACGCCGTGAAGATCTCGCGGATGTGCTCGGGGTCCGCGTGCATGACGAACGGCGGCGCGCCGAGCAGGCGCACGGTGTAGCGGTTCCCGTAGCGCCGTCGCGCACTCTCGTGGAACGCCAATGGGCGGTTCCACCAGCCCAGCGTCTGAATGAGGCTCGGCAGCGGCAGACCTGGAGGCAGCTTGTCTCTCATCCCGCACCCTTTGTAACAGTGCGCACCAGGCGGCGGGGTGCGGGCGGTCACACTCGGCCGCCGCGTCTGGGCCGGGCGCGCCTGCCGCACACTCAGCCGGCTGAGCCGCGGGCGATCTCGCGCATCTCGGCGACGCTGATCACCTTCACGCGGGGACGCCCGTGCGGTTCGCCGGCCGTCGTCTCGTGACGGTCGATCTCCTGCCAGCCCGACCAGGTCACGAGCCCGGGCACTCTGGCGCGCAGCCATGCCTCGACCGCCCCGCCGTCGGCGACCTGCGTGGGTTCGTTCAGTCGCCCCGCCTCCGCGTCCTCGAGCAGGCGCCCGACGGTGTCCGAGGCGTCCTTCTTGTTCGTGCCGATCACGCCTGAGGGGCCGCGCTTGATCCAGCCGACCACGTACTCGCCCGGGCTCGGCTGACCGTCCTCGCCGGTCACGCGGCCGGCGTCGTTTGGGATCAGCCCGCGGCGCTCGTCGAACGCCACGCCGGGCAGCGGGCGGCCGCGATAGCCGATCGAGCGCAGCACCAGGCCGCACTCGATCACCTCCTCCTCGCCGGTCGGCAGCGCGCGCAGGTTGCCGCGCTCGTCCGGCTCGATCCGGTTGTGGACGACGCGGATGCCGGCCACCGGCGCGTCGTCGTCGTCGCCCAGCAGCTCGACCGGTGAGCGCAGGAAGCGCAGCTCGATGCGGTGCGACTTGCCGGTCGGCTCACGCCCCGCGTAGTCGCGCAGGATCTCGACGTTGCGGCGCGCCGTCTTGTCTCCGTGCTCCTCGAGCCAGCGGGCCGAATGCTCGTCGAGCTCGAGCTCCTCGGGATGGACGATCACGTCCGAGCGCTTCAGCTCGCCCAGCTCCAGCAGCTCCGGGTTGGTGAACGCTGCCTGGGCGGGGCCGCGGCGCCCGAGCATGATCACGTGCTCCACCTGCGCCGAGGCCAGCCCGGCGATCGCGTGGTCGGCCGTGTCGGTGACCGAGATCTCGTCGGGATCGAGCACCAGCATCCGCGCGACGTCGATCGCGACGTTGCCGTTGCCGATCACCACCGCGCGCGTGGCCGAGAGGTCGAACTCGTAGCCCGCGTACTCGGGGTGGCCGTTGTACCAGGCGACGAACTCGGTGGCCGCATGCGAGCCCGGCCGGTCCTCGCCCGCGATGCCGAGCCGGTTGTCGGCCGAGGTCCCGACGGCGTAGATGACCGCGTGGTAGCGCTCGAACAGCTCGTCGCGCTCCACGTCCGAGCCCAGCTCGACGCCGCCGAAGAAGCGGAAGCCGGGCTGCGCCGCCGTCTTCTCGAAACGGCGCGTGACCGACTTGATCTTCGGATGGTCCGGCGCCACGCCCGAGCGCACGAGCCCGAACGGTGTCGGCAGGACGTCGTAGAGGTCGACTTCGAACCCTGCTTTGAGCAGGTCCTCGCAGGCGTAGAAGCCGGCCGGGCCGGCTCCTACCACCGCGACTCGCTGCGCCACTACCCCTTGGCGGCGGAGTACCGCTCTGAGACCTTGTCCCAGTTCACGACGTCCCACCAGGCCTTCAGGTAGTCCGGTCGCTTGTTCTGGTAGGTCAGGTAGTAGGCGTGCTCCCACACGTCGTTGCCGAGCAGCGGCGTCTGGCCGTTCAGGACCGGGCTGTCCTGGTTCGGCGTCTTCTCGAGCTTGAGCTCGCCGCCGTCCAGCACGAGCCAGGTCCAGCCTGAGCCGAACTGGCCCACGCCGTTGGCCTCGAACTGCTCCTTGAAGTCGTCGAAGGAGCCGAAGGCGTCCTTGATCGCGTCGCCAAGCTCACCGCTCGGCTCGCCGCCGCCATCGGGGCTCATCGACTCCCAGAACAGGGAGTGGTTGGCATGGCCGCCGCCGTTGTTGCGGAACACGCCCTGCTTGTCGTCGGGCAGCGAGGAGAGGTTCTGGAGCACCTCTTCGACCGGCTTACCCTCCCACTCGGTGCCCTCCACGGCGCCGTTGGCCTTGTCCACGTAAGCCTGATGGTGCTTGTCGTGGTGAAGCTTCATCGTCTGCTCGTCGATCGTCGGCTCGAGAGCGTTGTAGTCATAGGGAAGCGCTGGGACTTCGTAGGCCAACGGGTGTCTCCTTGATTGGTTTCCCCCCGAAAGCTAGACGACGTCAGAGCTGAGCAGCCGCCCGCGAGGCGGGCAGGGCGCGCGCGCCGCGCGCATGCATCACGAAGAACGCGATCGCGGCCATCGTCGTGGCCACCGCGGCGATCCCGTAGGTGGCCCGCGCCGAGAGCGCCGCGGTCAGGATGCTGCCGAGCGCGAAGCCAAGTCCGGGCGCCAGCTGCGCGCCGGCGTCCAGCAGTCCGACCACGCGCACCTGGAGCGCTTCGGACACACGTTCCTGCACGGCCGTCATCACCGCAACCCACTGCACGCCGTTGCCGATCCCGCCGATCACCGACGCGACGCAGGCAAACGCGAGCGACGGAGCGAGCGCCAGACCCGCATACGCACTGGCGACCGCCAGCGACGCCACGGCCGCCAGCGCCGTGAGCGGCGAGCGGCTCGCGCGTGCGAAGAGCGCGCCGCCCAGAACGATGCCGACGCCCCACGCCGCCAGCAGCGCGCCGTAGCCGCCCGGGCCCACGCCGAGATCGCGCTCGGCGTAGACGACCTCGATCGGTATCACCAGCATGAAGCCGAGCATCGCCGCGGTCTGCACGCAGATCAGCAGCATCGCCGTGCGGTCCGAGCGGGCGTAGGCGAGCCCCTCGCGCAGGTGCCCGAGCAGCGTCTCGGCGACGGCCGGCGGCCGCGCCCGCGGCGTCCGGAGCACGAGCAGGCCGCCGAAGGCGAAGCACGCAGACGCGCAGAACAGCGGGACGGCCGGCGTGGTGAGCGCAGCCAGCGCGCCTCCTGCCGCCGCACCTGCGGTGCCCGCGATGGCGAAGCCGATGTTGAGCCCGCTGTTGCCGTCGCGCAGGCGCTCGGCGCGCGTCAACCGAACGGCCGCCTCTGCACGCGTGACGCTGCGGCAGCACACCGCGAGCGTTCCGGTCAGGACCGGCACGATGATCAGCACCACGACGGGCAGCGGTGCTGCAAGCGCCGCGAACAGGACCGCCTCCGCGGCGAAGCAGCAGGCCAGCCCGCGGCGGTCGGCCACGCGGTCGATGAAGGCGGCGAGCGGCTGACTCATGAACGCGGGCCCGAGCCGCGCGGCCACGAAGAAGGCTCCCGTGGCGAGCACCGAGCCGGAGCGCCCGAAGACGACCACAGCGAGCGCGATCGCGGCAAGCGTCTCGCCGAGCTCGGCCAGCGTCAGGGCACCCGCGAGGCGCGGCAACCCTGGTAGCCGCAGTGCCTGCACCGACTGGTGCATCAGCCCGTGGCCCCTGCCAGCGTGGGGAGCGCGAGCGCACGCGCGCGCTCCTGCTCGAGCTCGCGCTCGAAGTCGGTGTCGTCACCGTGCCCGAAGGCGAGCTCCTCGCGGGCGAGCAGCCCGATGAACACCTCGACCAGCTCACCGTCGAGCTGCTTGCCGGACACGCGCCGCAGCTCGGCGATCGCCTCTGCCGAGCTCACGGGGTCGCGGTAGGAATCGCGCGAGGTCATCACGTCGTACGTGTCGGCGATCGACAGCATCCGTGACAGCCAGGGCACGTCGTCACCTGCAAGCCCCAGCGGGTAGCCGGTTCCGTCGATGCGCTCGTGGTGGGCGTGCACCAGCTCGGCGATGTCGGCGAACTCCTCGATCTGGGCGATCATCGACGCGCCGTGCGCGGGGTGCTGCTTGACGATCTCCCACTGGGAGTCGTTCAGGGAGCCATCGGCGAACAGCACGTGGTCGGGGAAGATCGACTTACCGATGTCGTGCAGCAGGCCCGCGGTGTGCACGAGGCGCTGCTGCTCAGAAGTCGCGCCCGCGGCGCGCGCCATGGCCTGGGCGTAGCGCGCAACCGCGGCGGAGTGGCGCGCGGTCATCCGGTCGCGCAGCGACAGCGTGCGCACCATCGAGAAGAGGACGTCGACCTGGATCGCGCGCAGGCGCTCGGCGCGCGCCTGCGAGCGCTGGAGCTCGCGCATGACGTACAGGAAGCCGAGCAGCACGAGCGCGACGAGGATGATCACGGCGACGCCGAGCTTCGGATACAGCGTCGCGACCGTGGCCCCGAGCAGCCCGGTGAGGAGCTCGGACGGAAGCAGCGGCACGAGCACATCCACGATCTGGTCGACAACCCGGCGCCCGGAGAAGACGCGCACGTGGAGCGCGACGTGGAAGAAGTTGAAGAGCAGAGCAACCACGAATGCCAGGGCCAACGCGGTCGCGAACGCAAGGCTGCCGAGCTGCGCATCGAACAGGTCCGAGAGCCAGCGCAACGTGAACCCACCCGCCACGGGGAACGCGGCATACACGGCCACATTGCTCACGATCGATGCGATCGGCCGCCGCAGCCGCAGCCCGTCGACGAGCGCCGACAGCGTCCCGACGATCACGCCGCCGGCCGGCCCCGTCAGGGCAATCGCGAGCACGATCGCCAGGAGCGAGCCGGAGACGTTCAGCCCGCGGTCGGTGACGATCGCAAACGCATCGCTCGCGATCGCCAGAGCCAGGAACAGCCCGACGAGCTCCACGCCATCGGCCCGGTCGAGAGGTTCATAAGCGAGTGCGATGAAGGCGGCCGTCGCGCCGAGAGCCGTCTCGGCAAGGAGCATCGTCGTGTGCCGCCTCGCGCCCACGCCGTATTTATCGGCTTTTCAGGCCGAATCTGAAGCACTGGGAAACGAAACGGGCCGCTCGTGGCGGCCCGTTCGCATCGATTCGGTGCTTGAAGCTAGTTGCTCTTGAAACCCATGTCGTCCCGTCCTCTCCTTGAGTCGCCTGCGCTGCCTGGTAGTGCGATCGGACTCGCAAAGGGACGGCTGAATAGGCCAATTTCCAAGATGTCGCAAACTCGTATAACGCGTGTTTGCAATTAGCGAAAGAACTGGAGACGACATTGAGCGAGCTCGCCTTTCGTGAGCGTCCGGCGGCCGGCGATGCGACCGGTCTGCTCGTGCTGCACCACGGCCGCGGGGCCGACGAGAACGACCTGCTCGGGCTCGCCGACGTGCTCGATCCCGAGCGCCGCCTGCACGTGGTCACGCCGCGCGCACCGCTGACCCTCCCCGGCTGGCCGGGCTACCACTGGTACGTCGTGCCGCGGGTTGGCTATCCGGACCCGGACAGCTTCAACGCGGCGTTCGCCGCGCTTGCCTCGTTCCACGACGAGCTGTGGGAACGCACCGGCCTCACGCCCGAGCAGACGGTGTTCGGCGGCTTCTCCATGGGCTCGGTGATGAGCTACTCGCTCGGTCTGAGCGCGGACCGCCCGCAGCCGGCCTGCTGATCTTCTCCGGCTTCATCCCGGTCGTCGCGGGCTGGGAGCCGGACCTCACACGCAGCGATCTGCCGGTCTTCATCGCCCACGGCCGCCGCGATCCCGTGATGGAGGTCGCCTTCGCGCGCAGCGCGCGCGCGACGCTCGAGGGGGCGGGCTTCACGGTCGACTACCACGAGTCCGACGCCGCCCACAACATCGACCCTCAGCACCTGCCCGCGGCCACCGATTGGCTGTCGCAACGGCTATGATTGCCAGAGCAAGTAATGCCCGGACCAGCTGACACCACGAGCTCCAAATGCGCCTACGTCCTCGGTGACGACGGGCTGGCCAGCTGGTCCGACACCCACGCCGACGCGTGGATCGGAATGCTCGAGACGCACAAGCGCCTCACCCGCGCGCTCGATGCCGAGCTCGAGGCCGAGCACGGCCTCACGCTGAGCGGCGTTGAGTGCCTGGGCCGCCTGGCCGCGGCCGAAGGACGCAGCCTGCGGCTGTCCGCCCTTGCTGTCGCGACCGGCCTGAGCCTGAGCCGGATCTCACGCATTGTCGACACGCTCGAAGGTCGCGGGCTAGTCGAGCGGCGCTCGGCCGCAGGCGACGCGCGCGCCGTCGAGGCTCACCTCACCACCCCCGGCCTCGACCTGGTCCGCAAGGCCCAGTCGAGCCACTTCGCCTCGGTGCAGGAGCGGTTCTTCGAGCAGCTCTCAGCCGCCGAGATCGAGACGCTCGCCGCGGTCTTCGCCCGCTTCGCGCCCCGCGCGGCGAGCGCCTGCTCCGAACCCGCCTAGGCCAGCCTCCGCGCCGTTTCGCGGCCGCCGTCGCCCAGCCTCCGCGCCGTTTCGCGGCCCGCCCAGCCGGGTACTCGGCATATTGTTGCTCGCGCAATGTTGACAGCGCAACATTCTTCGGCTATATTGCTTGCTCTAGCAACATTCTTCACAGAGAACCCAGGAGGCAACACGAGATGAGCACCACCGAGACACAGACACTCCCCGCCGGCACCTGGTCGGTAGACAAGGTCCACTCGAACGTCGGCTTTGCGGTCGACTACATGGCGGGCACGTTCACCGGCTCGTTCAACGACTTCGACGCCACGGTCACCGACGGCGAGCTGAAGGGCTCCGCCAAGGTCGCGTCCATCAACGTCAAGGACCCGAACCTCGAGGCGCACCTTCAGTCGCCTGACTTCTTCGACGCCGAGCGCCACCCCGAGCTCGGCTTCGCTTCGAAGTCGATCGAGCGCAACGGTGACGAGCTGAAGATCGACGGCGAGATCACGATCAAGGGCCACACAGAGCCCGTCGAGATCACCGGCGTCGTCTCAGACCCGATGGCAGATCCCTACGGCGGCGAGCGTTTCGGCCTGAAGGCCGAGGCGAAGATCAACCGCGACGTGTTCGGCGTGAGCTGGAACAACGATCTCCCGAGCGGCGAGCCGGCCCTGTCGACCACCGTCACGATCATCGTCGACCTCCAGCTCTCCAAGCAGGAGGCCTAAGACGATGCGCGTCCTCGGCATCAGCGGCAGCCTGCGCCGCGACTCACACAACACGGCCCTCCTGCGTCACGCCGGCGAGCTGTTCGAGGCCGAGGGCGCGGAGTTCGAGATCTGCGACGGAGTGCGGGACCTCCCCCACTACGACGGAGATGCCGACACCGATGACGCCCCGGAGGCCGTCGCGCGCATTCGCGCGGCGGTCGCCGAGGCCGACGCGGTGTTCTTCGCCACCCCCGAGTACAACCACTCGATCCCGGGCGCGCTGAAGAACGCCGTCGACTGGCTCTCGCGCCCGCTCGCCACGAACGTGCTGCGCAACAAGCCGGTCGCCGTGATCGGCGCGAGCACGGGCATGTTCGGCGCGGTCTGGGCTCAGGCCGAGCTGCGCAAGGTGCTCGGCGCGACCGGTGCACGCGTGATCGAGGGCGAGGTGGCGGTCCCACAGGCCCACACCCGCTTCGGCGACGACGGCCGCTTGAGCGACCCCAACCTCGACGATCAGGTGCGCACGGTGGTCCAGGACGTGGTGGCGGAGCTCGAGCCGCTGCGGCAGCACGTAGCCGCCTAGGCGCCGTCTCGAGACCTCCCGCACGGTGGCGACGGCGCCGTCCCGCGCGAACGCCGCGCTCTTCGCGAGTTGCGCTCTCCGCGGGCTCGCTCTGACGCGTCGCGGCGCAAACTGCGGCGACCAAGGGGTGGCTGGACTCGCGCCTGCGCCCGTCCGCACGCGGCGAGGTTCCCGCTTGGAGCGATCGTTGGGGACTTTTGGGTGCCCTGGCACCTAAAAGTCCCCGACGATCGTCGGATCCGCGCGCCGCCGCCTCGCGCCCGGCCCCGCGGCGAGCACGCTCCACTCGGGGAAGCTGTGCGACATAGACCACCGCATAGGTGGTCTATGTCGCACAGCCGACCCAAAAGGACCGCCCCGCGACCCCCGTGAGCGCCACATCAGCCGCCCCTTGGCCGCGGCTGTTTGCGCGCCGCAGCGCCAGCGCGAGCTACGCGGAGATCGCGGACGAGCGCCGCCGCCGGCGCGCGGGGGTTTCACCCTGCCGCTGAGACAACCGGCAGCTACTGCTTGTGGCCGCCCGGCAGCACGCCGGGCGGCCCAAGCAGTTCGATCCCGTTGACGGCGGCGACCCAGGTCAGCGCCGTCTTCTCCTCGTCAGAAGGCCATCCCGCGACGGGCACGGCGACCGGGTAGGCGATCGCTCCGTTCCAGTCCAGGAACAGCTCCAGTGAGGCGACGTGCGTCAGCACCAGCCAGCGCGCGTCCGACTTCACGCGGAAGGTGCGCTCGGCACCTGCCGCTGCGACGACGACATCGCCCGGGCCAGCAGGCACGACCTCGTCGCCGATGTAGAACTCGACCTCGCCCTCGAGCACGCGGTACGTCTCGGCCTCCACGCGGGAATGCAGAGGGGGCATCGCGCCTTTCGACGCCGTGCGTTCGACGAGCGCGGTCTGGTCCTGGCACCGAGGGGTGCCGAGCGCAGCCAAGGCGATCTCGTCGGCGAACCACTGGGAGGTGGTCTCTCGCTCGATCTGGGTGAGCAACTCCATGCGGGCAATATCGCCCGCGGGCGGGAAACCGTCGTCGGCCGAGCGGACGAGCTTGTCTCATCCCCGAGGACGAGATTGAGCGCGGAGGACCTACGACTCGCCGATGATCCAGGTGTCCTTCGCGCCGCCGCCCTGCGAGCTGTTCACGATCATCGAGCCGCTTCGCAGCGCCACGCGCGTGAGCGCCGCAGGCAGCACCGTGATGCGCCGGCCCGAGCCGAGCGAGAAGACACGCAGGTCGATGTGCCGCGGCTCCACCCCGTGGTCGATCACGGTGGGCAGGCGCGACAGGCGCACCGTCTCCTGGGCCACGTAACGCTGCGGTGCGGCCCGGACGGCCGACGCCACCGATGCGCGCTGCTCGGCGGTGGCGAGTGGCCCGATGAAGACACCGTGGCCGCCGTGTCCGGTGCGTGGCTTCACGACCATCGCGGACAGCCTGCCGAGCACCTTCGTGAGCACGTCGGAGCGCGTGAGGTCGAACGTCTTCACCGACTCGATCAGCGGCTCCTGCGACAGGTAGAAGCGGATCATGTCCTCCACGTAGGCGTGCACCAGCTTGTCGTCGGCGACTCCCGTGCCGGGGGCGTTGACCAGGCCGAGCACGCCGCGCTGGAGCGGCTCGAGCAGCATCTCGGCGAGCCACGTGGGGCGTCCATGCTCGTCGCGCAGGCGATCCTCGTCCGTGCGCCGGTAGACCACGTCCAGCTCGCGCAGCTGCCCGGAGGGCAGGACGGTGCACAGCCGGCCCTGACGAAGACGAAGCCGCTCCGGCGTGACCAGTGAGATGCCCAGCCGCCGCGCGAGCGTGCGGTGCTCCCACCAGGCGCTGTTCGACGGGCCGTCGCTGAGCAGCGCGATGCGCGGATTTTCGACGCCGCCGGCCGCTTCGATCAGCGCGTCGCGCAACGGCGCGAAGGTCGGGTCGAGCGGCACCCGCCGCTGCGCCGTGAGCGGGAACTGCGTCTCGACCGCGCGCCGGACCGCAGCCGAGTAGGCAAGGCCGGACGGGGTGCGGAGGTTGTCCTCCAGCACCCGCAGCGATCCGTCGGCGCCGCGAACCAGGTCGAAACCGATCACCGGCGCATGCCCGCCCGGGCAGAAGACGCCCGCCATCGCCGGCTCGTAGTGGTCCGCGCTCGCCACCACCTGAGAGCTGATGACCCCGGCGCTGACGATGTCGCGATCGCCATAGACGTCGGCGATGAACGCGTTGAGCGCCTGCGCGCGCTGCGCCAGGCCGCGTTCGAGCAGCGCCCACTCGGCCGCGGGGATCAGGCGCGGGATCGGGCAGACCGGGAAGTCGGCCGTGCTGAACGTGGCTCCCATGCGCTTCATCGCCGCGAGGACGCGGCCCGAGAGCTCGGCCGGATCGCGCCCCTGAAGCGCTCCGAACACCTCCTCGTAGCCCGGGCGCGGATGTCCCGCGGGGTCGACGGCCTCGTCGTAGAACTCGCCCGCCTGGTATCCGCGGGTGGACCGGGCGCTGCTGGATTGGGTCGCGGTCGGCATCGCCGCTCAGCAGGCCAATGCCGCTTCGGAGCCGGCTGCCGTGGCGCGGGGCGCGCAGAACGCCTCCGACAACCCCGCGACCGCGCCGCCAAGGCCGCGCTCGTCGGCCAGCGCACGCTGGCGATCAGCGGGCGGGTCGGCAGCCATCCGAAGCACGTCGAGGAGCTCGTCGAGGCAGCCCAGCCGCCTGGCATATAGGCGCGTGGATTCGACCATCTCCTCGACCAGTACCCGGGCCGGCACGCGACTGCGCGTCCGCAGGTCGACAAATTCTGCGTTCATCCCGTCGCGCGCCGCCAGGAAGCGGTTTTCGTCGAGCACCTCCGGCGCGCAGACCAGGCGTTCCGGCGCAACCCTGTCGGTCGCCTCGGCGTAGGCCAGCGCCCGCGTGAGCGCCACCAGTGCCGCGATGTCGTCCATCGAGGTCTGCGCGTCCATGACGCGGATCTCGACGGTGCCGAGCCGCGGCTGCAGCCGGACGTCCCACCAGAAGAAGGTCGATTCGGGGACCGCGCCGGATTCGACGATCGGAGCGATGGCGCCGACCCAGTCGTCGTAAGAGTCGAAGCGGCGCGGGATGCCCACGCGCGGGAACGCCTGGAACAGCGGCGTCCGGCTTGAAGCGAGACCCGTCTCGCGGCCGCGCAGGAACGGCGAGTTCGCCGACAGCGCCAGCAGCAGCGGCAGGTGGACGCGCATGCGGTTCAGCACGTGGACCGCGCACTCGGCGCTCGGCATCCCGACGTGCACGTGCAGGGCGAACGTGGGCTCGCGCTGCGTCAGATCGCGCAGCGACGCCTGGAGCAGCTGATAGCGCGCGCCGCCGGAGACGCGCGAGTCCTCCCATTCGCTCATCGGGTGCGTGCCCGCGACCGCAGCCCGCAGCCCGGCCCCGGTCAGCTCGTCGCGCAGGCGCAGCCGCAGCGCGGTCAGCTCGCCGACGGCGTCCGCCACACAGCTGTGGACGCCGGTGGCGAGCTCGAGCGTGCCCGCGTTGGTCTCGGCCGACACGCTGGCCGCGAGCTCCGGCGACAGCGACGGCAGCAGGTCGTCGATCACGTGCGCGAGCGCCCATGTCGAGGGGTCGAGCAGCATCACCTCTTCTTCGATGCCAAGCGACCAGTCAGGGATGGCGGGATCGGAGCGCCAGTGCGCCCAGTCCGGCCGGATGTGGGCGCTCATGCGGCCTTCTCCCGGGCCAGTCCGTCGCGCTGCTCGGCAGCGTCGACCAAGCCGCTGAAGAGGCGCGCCTGCTCGGGACGATCGGTCAGGCACTCCGCGTGCCACTGCACGCCGAGCGTGAAGAGATCGCCCGGGACCTCGACCGCCTCGATCACGCCGTCTGCCGCCCACGCGACCGGCTCGAGGCCGGCTCCGAGACGGTCGATTGCCTGATGATGAAAGGAGTTCACGTCGATCGAGTCGCTGCCCGCAAGCCGCGCGAGCCCGCTCTCGGGTGCCAGCGCCACGCTGTGCGTGGGCTGTGAAGCGGGCTCGGTCTGGCGGTGTTCGATCTCATCGCTCAAGTCTGGAAGGTGTTGTACAAGCGTGCCCCCGCGCGCGATGTTCAACACCTGCATGCCGCGGCAGATCGCCAGGATCGGCAAGCCTCGGCGCCGTGCGGCCCGCACAAGGCCGAGCTCGAACAGGTCCACCTCGGGCTCGGTCGGCCCGAGCTCGGTGTGCGCGGCGGCTCCGTAACAACCCGGCTCGACGTCCGGGCCGCCCGACAGGCAGATGCCGTCCAGGCGGTCGATGATCGCCTCGAGCCGGCGCGCCGGCAGCGGAGCGAGGATGACCGGGATGCCCCCGCCCGCCTCGACAGCCTCGAGATATGACACGCCCAGCGCGAGCATCCGGCGCGGCGGCTCGGAGTGATGCGCGAAGTGCGCACCCTCGGCGGCTCGCAGCTCGGACGTGGATACGCCAATCAGGGGACGCGCGTTCACCCCTGAAAGATCGCCGTTCGACCGGTCGTCTTGTCTATACGACCGGTACAAGGATGTACCGGGGCGTTTCGCCCGCCGGTCCAGCCGAGCCACCGGCGACCCGCCCCACGCAGGCCGCCGGTGCTCGCCTCGAAGCGCGTCCTAGTTGAACGCGTACTTCTGGTACTTGGCGACGTTGGCCTTCGTCACCACTGCGGCCGGCACGATCATCTGGCGCGGGACCTCCGACGGAACCGTCTCCGCGAAGCCCTTGCCAAGCGCGATCAGCCGCGCCATGTTGACCGCGGTCGCGGCCATGTTCGGGTTGTAGAGGAAGGTCGCGCGGTATAGGCCGCCGGCCTCTGATCTGCTTCATCGCGTCCTGCGACCCGCCGACGCCCGTGAGGAACATCTCCTTCTCACGGCCGGCGTTCTTGATCGCCTGGACGACACCCTGGGCCATGTCATCGTCGTGCGTGTACACGGCGTCGATCTTCTTCTGGGCCTGGAGGATGTTCTCCATGACCTTGAGGCCCGTGTCCGGGTTGAAATCACCCGGCTGGCTGGCGACGATCTTCAGGCCGCCGCCCGGGCACTTCGCCTTGAGCTCGTCCTTGAAGCCCTTCGAGCGGTCGGTCGTGACCGAGATGCCCGCGAGGCCCTGGATCTCGACGACATTCCCCTGGCACTTCAGCTGCCCGGAGATGTAGTCGGCCGCCAGGACGCCGATCTGGTAGTTGTCGCCGAGCACGGTCGCCGTCGCGGCGTCCGGCTTGGTGAACAGCCGGTCGATGTTCACGACCGGGATGCCCGCCTTCTGCGCCTTCTGCGCGGCGGGAGTAAGTGCGGCGCCGTCCTGTGGAAGGACCACGAGCGCATCTGGATGCTTCGCGATCGCCTGGTCGATCTGCTGCGACTGCGAGTCCGCGTCGGCTGCCTGGAGCAGCTCGAAGTGGACGTCCTTGAACTGCGCAGCCTGCGCCTTGGCGTCCTTGGAGATGGCACCGAGCCATCCGTGGTCGGTCGGCGGCACGCTCGCGATGATGTTCACGGTCTTGCCGCTCGGGTTGTCGTTGCTCGTGCCACTCGTCGGCGCCGCTGCCGGAGCCGTCGTCGTGACCGTCTTAGTGCCGCCGCCACAAGCAGCGACACCGATCACCAGCAGCGCAGCCGCGGCGATCGAGATGAGGAGTCGCTTCAGCGACATGTCGAACCTCTCTTGTTGGTTGGTGGGCCAGTGGCGGCCATCAGTAACGAGCCTCCGGCCGCTGTAGGAGAACTGCGCCCAGCACAATCGCGCCCTTCGTGACCTGCTGGATCTCGGTGGATAAGTCGAGTTGCGTCATCAAGCTGAAGATGAGCGCGAAGGTGAGGACGCCGAGGAAGGTCCCGACGATCGTGGCCCGCCCGCCGGCCAGGCTCGTGCCGCCGATCACCACTGCGCCGATCGCGTCGAGCTCGTAGAGGTTTCCGCTCACGGGCGAGGCGCTGCCCAGGCGCGCGCACAAGAGCACCGTTGCGATGCCGGCGAGCAGCCCGGAGAGGACGTAGACGGAGAAGATGATCCTGCGCACCGGCACGCCCGCGATCCTGGCCGCCTCGCGGTTGCCGCCGACCGCCACGACGTAGCGGCCGTAGCGAGTGCGGTTGAGCAGCACCCAGCCCAGCACGGTGATCGCGAGGAAGACATAAACCGACACCGGGATGCCCGCGATGCGTCCGGTGCCGAACCACAGGAGGGACCCTGCCTTCGCGTCCGCGAACGAGCCGCCGTTCAAATCGAGCAGGCTGACCGGGAGCTTGTGGTGGAGCAGCAGCGCGAGCCCGCGCCCGATCGAGAACATCGCGAGCGTGGCGATGAACGGGACCACGCGCCCGAACGCGATCGCCGTCGCGTTGACGGTCCCAAGCACGGTCCCGAAGGCGATCGCGCCGACGATGAACAGCAGCGTGCTCGTGCCGTCGTCGCCCACAAGGATGCCCCCGAACATCCCCGCAGCCGCGACCACCGAGCCCACCGACAGGTCGATGCCGGCGGTCGCGATCACGAACGTCATGCCGATCGCGAGCACGCCGACCACGCTGGCCTGCGTGAGCATGTTGCGCACGTTCGCCCAGGTCGGGAACGTGTCGGGCTTCAGGATCGCGCCCGCCACGAACAGCGCCACGACCACGATCGCCAGCGCGTACTCCTGGAACTCGAGCGCCTTGATGTGCGTGAGCAGCGCGGGCTCGGTCCGCTCATCGGCTGTCTGGGCAGGGGTTGTCATGCGACCTCCTCGGCAAGAACCGGCGAATCGGTAGGGGCAACGGCGTGGCGCAGCAGGTCGCGCTCGGTGGCCGACCCGCCCTCGAACTCGGCAACGATCTCGCCCTCGCGCATGACGAGGATGCGGGTGCAGATCCCCACCAGCTCCTCGAGCTCGGAGGACACGACGAGCACGCCTATCCCCGCGCTCGCCAGGTCGGCCATGACCCTGTAGAGCTCGGCCTTCGTCGCGACGTCAACGCCGCGCGTGGGCTCGTCGAGTAGCAGCACGCGACACTCGCGCAGCAACCAGCGCGCCAGCACCACCTTCTGCTGGTTGCCGCCCGAGAGCACGCGCACCAGCCGGTCAGGGTCGTCCGGGGACGTGTGCAGCGCGCGCAGCTGCTCACGGGCCCGCGCGCGCTCGCCATGAACGTTGATGAAGCGGTGGTCGAGGCTGGCCAGCGTGGCGTTCTTGGTCTGGCTCCAGTCGAGCATCAGCGCCTGCGACTTGCGGTCCTCCGGCGCCAGCCCGAGACCGGCCTCGATCGCGCGGCGGGGCTGGTGCGCGCGCAGCTTGCGCCCGCCGACCATGACCTCGCCATCCTCGAGCGGATCGACGCCCGCGATCAGGCGCAGCACCTCGCTGCGGCCAGAGCCGACCAGACCGCCGAGCCCGACGATCTCGCCGGCGCGCACCTCCAGGCTCACGCCGCGAACCGCAGGCAGCGCCCGCAGGCCGCGGGCCTCCAGCAGCAGCTCGCCGGCTTTGCCCGCGCGCGCGGGAAACATCTGCTCGACCTTGCGCCCGACCATCAGCGTGACCAGCTCGTCGGTGGGCGTCGTCGCCGGCAGGCCCGTCGCCGTGGTCCGGCCGTCGGCCATCACGGTCACGCGGTCGCCGATGCGCCGGATCTCGTCGAGCCGGTGCGAGATGTAGATGACGCCGACGCCCTCGCCCGTCAGCCTGCGCACGACCTCGAACATCACCTCGACCTCGCCGTCGTCGAGCACGGCGGAGGGCTCGTCCATGACGAGGAGCTGGACGTCGTGCGACAGCGCACGTGCGATCGAGACGACCTGCTGCGCGGCCGGGCGCAGCGCCCGGATCTTCACGCGCGGCGAGATCTGCGCATGCCCCAGGCGCGCCAGCAGCGCGGCGGACTCGCGGACCATCCGCTCGCGGTCGAGCAGCGGTCCGCGGCGGGGCTCGTGGGCCAGGAAGATGCTCTCTGCGACGGTCAGGTCCTCGACCAGGTCGAGCTCCTGGTAGATCGTCGCGACGCCCAGCTTCAGGGTCGCCGCCGGCTGTCCGGGCGGCAGCGGCTCACCCCGGAACAGGATCTCGCCGCTCGTCGGCTCGTGAGCCCCGGAGATGCACTTGATCAGCGTCGACTTGCCTGACCCGTTCGGCCCGAGCAGGCAGTGGACCTCGCCCGCCGCCACTTCGAAGTCCACGCCCTGGAGCGCCTTCACGCCCGGGAACTCCTTCGTGAGCCCATGAACCTCGAGGACCTTGTCGTTGTCGTCGCTCATCCGACCACCAGCGGCCGCAGGTTGTTGTGGGCGATGGTCAGGCCGGCCTCGATCCGCTCGGGCGTGCCGCCCCACACCGGGTCCTCGTGCTCGACCGACAGCACACCCTCGAAGCCGCCCTCGTAGAGAACGTCGATGTAGTGCGGGAAGTCGACGGCGCCGAGCCCCGGTATCCGGTAGCGCCACCAGCCCATGTCCCACGGGTCTGCCTCGCGGGTGGCGGTGCGTCCGAAGAAGCCGAAGCGGTTGCGCTCGGCCGGGAACGTCTCGGCGTCCTTCGCGTGCGCGTGGATCACGTGGCTCACGTACGGTCGCAGCGCTGCGACCGGGTCGACCCCCAGCCACAGCAGGTGCGAGGGGTCGAAGTTGAGATGGAGGCCCAGGCCGAACATCCACTCCCACAGCTCCGGCGAGTAGGCAAGGTTGCCGGGGTAGCCATCCGGGTGCCACCCCTCCATCACGCAGTTCTCGATCATCAGCTTCACGCCGCGCTCGCCGGCGTAATCCACGAGGGGCGGGAACAGCCGCTCGGCCTCGCGCAGGTTGTCGGCCACGCTCGCCGAGGGGTCGCGGCCGATGAACGTGCCGACCGGCACGCCTCCGAGCGCAGACGCGGCATCGATGCAGGCGCGCAGGTGGGCATGGTTCGCCTCGCGCGCCGCGCTGTCGGGATCGAGGTTGTTGTCGTAGTAGGCGAGCGCCGACAGCTCCAAGCCATTGCCGGCCAGCGCGCTGCGCACGCGCTCGGCCTCGCGCTCGTCGAACGCGTCGGCCTTCACGTGCGATGCAGTGAACGGGCGGTCCCCGATCGACGGCCAGGCGGCCAGCTCGAGCGCCTCGTAGCCCGCGGCCGCGGCCCACGCCGCGATCTCCTCGAGCGAGCGCTCCGGCATGCACGAGGTGAGCATCCCGAGCTTCACGACGCGACCACCTCGGGCATGTCCGCCGCGGCCACGTCGACCCACGCCCGGTCGCGTGCCGACGCGAGCACGGCCTCGGTGATGCGCGCGGCGCGCAGGCCATCCGCGAACAGCGGCATGCCGGGCGCCGGCGCGCCGCTCCTGACGGCCTCGTAGAACTCGCCGACGAAGGCGTCGAAGCAGTCCCCGTAGCCCTGCGGATGACCTGGCGGCAGCACCACGAAGCGCGCGGCCTCGGGCGACATCGCCTCGGCGTCGCGGCGGTCGATCGACAGGCTCTCGCGACGGCCGTGCCAGAGCGCTTCGGGGTTCTCCTGATCGAAGGCCAGCGCCGCGTCGGCACCGTCCAGCTCGATCCAGAGGCGGTTCTTGCGGCCGGCGGCGACCTGGCTCACGACCAGCGACCCGAGCGCGCCGCCGTCGGTTTCGAACTGGATCAGCGCTCCGTCCTCGGTGGCGACGGCGCGCAGCTGCCCATCCGAGTCGCCCGCCGCGAACGCCTGGCGCCGCTCGGAGTGCACGCGCTCCGGGACCGCGGTGAAGGTCCTGGCCGACAGCTCGACGATGCGATGCCCGCTGACGAACTCCGCCAGGTCACACCAGTGCGACCCGATGTCGGCGAACGCGCGCGAGCTGCCGCCGAGCTCCGCGTCCACACGCCAGTTGTCGTCGCCGGGGCGAAGCAGCCAGTCCTGGAGATAGCTCCCGTGAAGCAGCGTCAGCGGCCCTGTGCTGCCGGCGACGACGAGCTCACGCGCCTGGCGCACGGTCGGGTAGTAGCGGTAGACGAACGGAACCGCCGCCTGCACTCCGGCCGTCTCGGCCGCCGCGACCAGCCGCGCGGCGGTGGCCGCGTCCAGCGCCAGCGGCTTCTCGCACACGACGTGCTTCCCGGCAGCGATTGCGGCCTCGGCGAGCGCCACGTGCAGGTGGTTCGGCGTGCAGATGTGGACGACGTCGATCGACGGATCGGCCACCAGCTCCTCCGCCGAGGCGAATGCGCGCTCGGCGCCGAGCGTCCGCGCCGCTGCCTCTGAGGTAGCCGAGCTCGAGGCGGCAACGCCGGCGATACGGGCACCCGCCACGCGGGCAGAGCGGGCGTGAACGCCGCCGATGAAGCCGGTTCCTGCGATGCCAACGCGAAGCTCGCCGTTCATGCCGCGGTCAACCTATGTCTACTTAGTCCAAATGTCAAGCAAAAGACTGTCGATCGGACAAAGAAACCTTGCGGCCTTCGTCCAACGGCATGGTTTACTTAGGCCGGGATGAGGACCATCGAGACACCTCCACAGTCCTCGCCCACCAGCCCCGGCGCGTTGCTCCAGCTGATCCGCACCGGCACGGCGACCACGCGCGCGGACCTGGCCCGCTACACGGGCCTCGCCCGCTCCACCGTCGCGCAGCGCGTCGAGGCGCTGATGGCGGCCGGCCTGGTCTACGAGGCGGGTGGCAGCCCGTCGACCGGCGGGCGGCCGCCCACGACGCTCGCCTTCAACCACGACGCCGGGGTCATCCTGGCCGCCGACCTCGGCGCGACCCACGCGCGGCTGGCCCTGAGCGACCTTGCCGGAGCGCCGCTGGCCGAACATGCCAACGAGCTTGACATCGCGCTCGGCCCCGAGCCCGTGCTCGACTGGGTCGCGCGGCAGTTCGAGCAGCTGCTTTCAGAGACCGGGCGCGAGCCCGGTGACGTGCGCGGCATCGGCATCGGCGTCCCGGGGCCCGTCGAGTTCGAGACCGGGCGCCCGGCGAGCCCGCCGATCATGCCCGGCTGGGACGGCTACTCGGTGCCCGACCGCTTCGCCGCCCGCTACGCCGCGCCCGTGCTCGTCGACAACGACGTGAACATCATGGCGCGCGGCGAGCACTGGATGAACTGGCGCGAGGTGCAGCACCTGCTGATGATCAAGGTCGGCACCGGCATCGGCTGCGGCATCGTCGCGGACGGCCACGTGTACCGCGGCGCCCGTGGGGCCGCGGGCGACATTGGCCACATCCGCGCGACCGCGCGCGAAGACGTGGTCTGCCGCTGCGGCAACGTCGGCTGCCTCGAAGCGGTTGCCGGCGGCCAGGCGCTGGCCGACGAGCTGACCAGGCTCGACGTCCCGGCCGAGCACAGCCGCGACGTGGTCGAGCTGGTGCGCTCGGGCAACCCGGTGGCCATCCGCATGGTGCGCGAGGCCGGCCGCACGCTCGGCGAAGTGCTGGCCGGCACGGTCAACTTCTTCAATCCCGGTGTGATCGTCATCGGCGGCGACATCGCCGATGCGCACGAGCACCTGCTCGCCGGCGTCCGCGAGGGCATCTTCAGCCGCTCGCTGCCGCTGGCCACGCGTGACCTGCGCATCCTGCCGTCGCGGCTCGGTGATCGCGCCGGCGTGATCGGCGCGGCCACGATGGTCACCGAGCACGTGCTCTCGGCCGGCTCGGTTGATCAGGCACTCGCGGCCTAGCTGTCACGCTGTGCCCATGAGCGCGGCGCCTCCGATCCCGAACGAGCCGCCCGCCATCCAGACCGCGCGCTGGCTTCTGCGGCCGATCTCGTTCATGGAGTCGTGCCGGCGCCGCTTCGGCGACAACTTCGCCGTCAAGTTCATCGGCTTCAGCACGCCGATGGTGATGCTCACCGACCCGGAGGCGATCCAGGCCCTCTACACGGAGCCGAAGCACGCCCTGCCGCCCGGCCGCAGCATCGCGCTGATGCCGGTCATGGGGCCGCAGTCGGTGCTCCTGCTCGAAGGCCCCGAGCACCTCGCGCGCAGGCGCGTGATGCTGCCGCCGTTCCACGGCGAGCGCATGCAGGCCTACGAGCCGGCGCTCCGTGAGATCGCCGAGCGCGAGATCGAGTCGTGGCCCGCGGGCACGCCGTTCGCGCTCCATCCCCGGATGCAGGCGGTCACGCTCGAGCTGATCATGCGCGCGGTCTTCGGCGTCGCCGACGAACGGCGCCGCGAGCGCCTGCGCACGCTCCTCCCCCAGCTTCTCGACCAGACGTCGTCGGCCGCGCTCCAGTTCAAGGTGCTGCTGTCGAGGCGTTTCGAGCGGCTCGACCCGCTGGGGCACCTGCGCGACATCTCTGCGCAGATCGACGACGTGCTGCTCGCCGAGATCCACGAGCGGCGCGCCGATCCCGACCTCGCCCAGCGCGAGGACATCCTCTCGCTGCTGGCTCAGGCGCGCTTCGAGGACGGCGAGCCGATGAGCGACCGCGAGCTGCGCGACCAGCTCGTGACGCTGCTGCTCGCCGGGCACGAGACGACGGCGACCGCGCTGGCTTGGACCGTCGACCTGCTGGTGCGCCATCCGCAGGCGCTTGCCCGGCTGACGCGCGAGATCGACTCAGGCGACGGCGACGACTACCTGCGTGCCGTCATCCGCGAGTCACTGCGACTGCGCCCGGTCGTCCCGCTCGCCTGCCGCTGGCTCACCAGCGAGCTGCGCGTGAACGGCTTCACGCTCGAGCCCGGCACCGACGTGACACCGGCGATCTGGCTGACGCACACGCGTGCAGACCTCTACCCCGAGCCGTACGCGTTCAAGCCGGAGCGCTTCCTCGACGGCAGCCCGACGACGTACGGATGGGTGCCGTTCGGCGGCGGCGTCCGCCGCTGCCTCGGCGCGGCGTTCGCGGAGTTCGAGATGCGCGTCGTCCTGACCGAGATGCTGAAGCGCTGCGAGCTGCGCGCGGCGGCCTCCGGCGCCGAGCGCGTGACGCGCCGCAATGTCACGTTTTCGCCGGTCAACGGCACGCGGGTAACCGTGACATCACGTCACTAGCTGCTGCTACGTTCCGGCTCGACCACTGAGGAGAGGATTCGCCTGATGCGCAAGACGATCGGAATCGTCGTCATTGCCGCCGCTGCACTGGTTCCCGCGACTGCGAGCGCGAAGGACATGGCGGCGACTGCACTCAACATCATCCCGTCGGGCCAGTACGGAAGCGTTCCGATTCCCGCGGGCGCTGACGCCGAGGCGAAGATGTACGACGGCCTGACGCCGCTCTTCGATCACGTCACTCCAGGCGACCTCACCAAGTACTTCAAGTCGGAGGCGTTCAACAGCATCGGGACCGACGGGCCCGCGAAGACCGAGAAGGTCCCGCGCAAGGGCGTCACGGTCACGCGCGACAAGTTCAACGTCCCGCACATCAAGGCGACCACCTACGACGGCGGCGTCTGGGCCGCCGGTTACCTGCTCGCCGAGGACCGCCAGCTGCTGCTCGAACAGGCTCGCTACAACTCGCGCGTCGCGGCCATCGGCGCGCCCGGTCTCACGGCTCTCGATTTGATCGCGCAGCTCAAGTCCTTCACCCCGAGCGCGCAGACCGAAGCAGTCGTGGCCCGCCAGTCGACGGTGCTGAAGCACGCCGGCAAGGAGGGCAAGCAGGTTCTGCACGACATCGACACGTTCGTCTCGGGCATCAACGCGCGCTACAAGAAGGCCGGCGTGATGGCGGCGAAGTGGACACGCAACGACGTCTTCGCTCTCGACGCGCTCAAGGGCCAGTTCGTCGGCCAGGGCGGCGGCGGCGAGGCCGCACGCACGCAGTTCTTCTCCTCGCTCACCACCACGCTCGGCGCAACGCGTGGCCTGCAGGTCTTCAACGACCTGCGCCAGCACGACGACCCCGAGCAGCCGACCTCGATCGACGGCACGTTCCCCTACGAGAAGGTGCCGAACACGCAGGCGGGCAACGTGATCATCGACCCGGACAGCTTCACGCCCCTCTCGGCGGTGGCATCGCAGGCAGCGGTCGCCGATCCGCCGCAGCACCAGGCGTCGAACGAGCTGATGATCGACGCGAAGCATTCCGCCACCGGCCACCCGCTGCTCGTCGGCGGCCCGCAGATCGGCTACTACTACCCCGGCCTCACCTACGAGATGGACATGAACGCCCCCGGCCTGCGCTGGCGCGGTGCCACGAGCGCACCGTTCCCGGGCTACATGCTGATCGGGCGCGGGATCGATTTCGCCGAGACACTGACTTCGGCCAGCGGCGACATCATCGATCAGTACGCCGAGACCCTCTGCGGCGGCTCCGACACCAAGTACATGTACAAGGGCAAGTGCCTTGACATGAACTTCTTCGACGCGGGCACGCTCGACGGCAAGACGGTTTCGTTCCACACGACCGTGCACGGCCCCGTCGTCGGCTACGCGACCGTGAAGGGCACGCGTGTGGCGATCTCGTCGAAGCGCTCCTCCTACGGCAGAGACGCTCTCGACCTGTTGCTGTACCGCGACCTTTCCACCGGCGCGGTCCACAGCCCGAAGACGTTCTTCGCGGCCGCGGCCAAGTCGCCGCAGACGTTCAACTCGTTCTACATCGACAACAAGCACATCGCCGAGTTCACCTCCGGCCGCCTGCCCGTTCGCCCGGCGAACGTCGATCCCGGCCTGCTCACCAACGGCGACGGCAGTTACGAGTGGAAGGGCTACATCTCGGCGAAGGCCCACCCGCACGGGATGGATCCCAAGCGCGGCCGGATCGTCAACTGGAACAACAACGTCGCAAAGGGCTTCGGCGCCGCCGACAGCGAGTGGATGCGCGCCGGCGCAATCGGCCGCGTCGACCTGCTGAACAAGAACCTCGACCGGCTGGCCGTGCACCACAAGTGGACGCTCGCCACCGTCACCTCCGCCATGAACTCGGCCGCCACTCAGGACGTGCGCGCCATCGAGGTCGTGCCGCTGCTGGCACGGCTCCTGGCCGGTACCACGGCGCCGAGCCCGCGCGCGCAGCAGATGCTGAATCTGCTGGTCGCGTGGAACAAGGCGGGCGGCAGCCGCCTGGACCGCGACGGCGACGGCAAGATCGACGACCCCGGCGCCGCGATCATGGACGGCGCCTGGACGCGCATCGCCGACGCCTCGATGGCGCCGGTGCTGGGAGCGGACCTGGAGACCGAGTTGTCCCACGTCCAGGGCCGCTTCGACCTTCCGCCCAGCGGTCAGTACGGCGGCTGGTACCAGTACTTCTCCAAGGACATCCGCTCGCTGCTCGGCGACAGCGTCAAGGCGCCGTTCAACGTGCACTACTGCGGCGGCGGCAACAAGGCGACCTGCCAGGCCGACATCTGGGGCGCGATCGATGCCGCCGGAACGGACCTGGCAGCGAGCCAGGGAACCGAGGATCCGGCCGCATGGCGCAGCGACGCCACGCGCGAGCGGATCGCCTTCGTCCCCGGGCTGCTCCCGTACACGATGCGCTACACGAACCGGCCGACGGGCATCCAGCAGGTCATCTCGTTCCGCTCACACCGGTAGCGCACATTCACGCCGTCTGACTGCGGGGCACGCACCGATGAGTTCGGAGGCGGCCCCCCGGTCACAGGCGCGCACCGATGAGTTCGGATGCGGCCCCCGGTCCTAGACCACGACACTGAACGAGGAGGAAGCGATGGGCAGGGTTGTGGTCTCGCAGTTCATGACTCTCGACGGCGTCGTGGAGGATCCGGGCGGCGCCGAGGACTTCGAGCTCGGCGGCTGGGCATTCGAGTTCAGCCGAGGCGAGGAGGGCGACAAGTTCAAGCTCGACGAGGTGATGGCCGCCGACGCGCTGCTGCTCGGCCGGACCACCTACGAGGGCTTCGCCGCCGCTTGGCCCGACCGCACCGACGAGGCCGGCTTCGCCGACAAGTTCAACAACATGCCGAAGTACGTCGTGTCAACCACCTTGTCAGATCCGGAGTGGAACAACTCGCACGTCCTTGGCAGCGACCTGACCACGGAGGTCAACCGCATCAAGCAGGAGCATGGCGGCGACATCCTCGTGAACGGCAGCGTCACGCTGGTGCACGCACTCGCCGCGGCGGGGCTGGTCGACGAGTGGCGGCTGATGGTCTTCCCGGTCGTGCTCGGCAAGGGCAAGCGCCTGTTCGCCGACGGCAGCGCGAAGACGCCGCTCGAGCTCGGGCAGTCGCAGAGCGTCGGCGACGGCGTTCAGATCCTGGTGTACACGCCGAAGGCGGGCTAGACGCGCGGGCACGCTCGGCCCGGCGTGCTCAGGCCGGGGCGGCGCGACGCCCCGCGCGCGCCTAGCCCGTCCGCACGTGGCCCGACACCTGCTTGTCCGGCCGCGCGATGAAGAAGTACAACGCGCCGACGACCGCGATCACGAACATCACGCTCAGCGTGATCCAGTCGAGGTTGAAGAACGCTCGCCCGCTCGACAGCCCGGTCGGCGCGACGATGTTGATCAGCATCAGGCCCAGGTAGGCGGCCGCGATGATCGACACCGGCCAGCCCCAGCGCTCGAGCCGGAAGCTGCCCTCGGGGATCCACCCGCGCGAGCGGGCGATCATCGACCCGATCACCGCCAGCAGGAACGACAAATAGATGCCGCTGACCCCGAACGAGACCAGCGACACGAGCACGTTGGTGTTCGCCGGGTAAGTGATGAACGCGATGTGGATGTTGTGCTTCGGCGACAGGAACACGAGCAGCACGAACAGCACCGTCACGAACGCGCCCGAGAGCAGCGCGTTGACCGGAGTGCGGAAGCGGTCGTGCACCCGCGCGATCCAATTCGACGCCGGCAGTGCCCCGTCCCGCGCGTAGGAGAACGCGAGCCGGCTCCCCGCGCCCTGGATTGACGTCCCGCACGAGAAGAACGCGAAGATGATCAGGCAGAGCGTGAAGTCCTGAAGGCCCTCGGACAGCTGGCCGAGGATGAACGGCACGCCGCCGCCCTTGACCGTCGCCGCGACCGCGCCGTGCTCCGGCATCGCCAGCAGCAGTCCGGCGGTCAGGATCAGCGAGCCGATGCCGCCGTAGACGAGCGCCATGCGCATGGCCTTCGGGATCTGCCGCCCGGCGTCGCGCGTCTCTTCCGCGATGTCGCCCGCGGACTCGAAGCCGTAGAAGATGTAGACCGGCGCGAGCACGCCGATCAGCGCCGCGCTGGAGAGCCAGTGCCCGTGGAAGTTGAGCCCGAGCGGGTTCTTCGCCGCGTGCTCCACGCCCTGGCTGTGGAACAGGAATCCCAGCCCGTGGTGGAAGCCGTGGATCAGCAGGATCAGCGCAATCCCCACCGTCCCGAGCAGCTCGACCCAGACGCCGAACTGCGCGATCCGCCCCATCACCCGCGCGCCCGTGATGTTCAGCGACGTCTGGATCGCGAGCAGGATCAGGGTCACGAACAGAATCGTCGAGTGCTTGGTCGCGTCGAGGTTCCAGTGGAACCAGTTGTGCGTCAGCGCAGCGACATACGAGACCACCCCGGTGTCCACGGCAGCCACGGTGACCAGCAGCGCAATCCCGTAGAACCACCCGACGAACCAGCCGAAGCGGGGACCGACGTTGAACTTGCTGTATTGGTAGAGCGCGCCGGCCACGGGATAGTGGCTCGCCAGCTCGCCGAAGACGCACGCGACGAACAGCATCCCGACAACCGGGATGATCGTCAGCCAGATGTAGGCCGGTCCCGCCGTGCCGACGCCGAGCAGGAACAGCGAGTAGATCCCCACCATCGGCGACAGGTAGGTGAACGCGACGGCGAAGTTCGAGAACAGCCCTAGAACCCGGTTCAGCTGCGGGCTGTAGCCGAGGCTCGCGAGCCTCGCATCGTCATCCGAGACGGCGGGAGTGGTCGTATCCGTGGCCATGAGCGCGAACGTATGCCGCACGGCGGATGGATGTCAATGGCGCGTGCGGCGGCAGGCGCCAGGACCTCACTCCCGCGACGGCCGCCGCGACTCGAGCATCGCTGTGATCGACCACCCGAGCTCGGCGCCTGGATTGGCCTCGACCGGGTTGAGCGTCCACGGGTCCGGAGTGGAGCCGCAGGCCGAAGCGGACTCCATGACTACACGACAGTCGCCGCGCGGCTGGCGCGGAGCCTGCGGGATCCGCTTGCCCCCGGGCGCGAGGAAGACGAGCTCATCGCCCTGCCGGCGCATGGCGAACCCACCCTCGTGCAGGACGACGTGGTGATGCCGACAGAGCTGGGCGAGGTTGTCGAGCTCAGTCGCGCCGCCGTCGGCCCAGTGCTTGATGTGGTGAGCATCGAGGTGGTACCGCTGGGTGCAACCAGGAAAACGGCACCTCTTGTCGCGCATCCGCAGCGCCCTGCGAAGCGAGGGCGGAATGGTCCGTGTCTTGCGACCGAGCGAGATCGGCTGGCCATCACGCTCGAGCACGCCAACGACGCTCGCGTCGCAGCAGAGCCGCCGGGCGAGCGCTGCCGGCAGCGGGTCGCCGTCCTCGAGCGTGCAGCGGGCCTCGTCGCTCGGCTTGCTGGAGAGGGCATCCGCGTCGACGTGCACGACGACTTGGTAGACGTCGGCAGAAGTTGCCTTGGGGGCGAGCGCAGTCTGCGCCAGCGCGACAAGTGCATCCGCGCGCCGCGCGCCGGGCGAGCTTGTGAGCCCGGCTCCATCGGGCGCGAGCCCTGTTGCGATCTCCGGCGGCGGAGGCCCGAGCTCGTCGCAGGCGGCCTCCACAGCGCGAGTGACGATCGCCCCGAGCTCGGCCGGCAGCCTTCCCTTGAAGACGATCCGGCCCTCGTCGTCGTAGGACCAGCTGAACTCACGTTCCGCGAACCGGCGCGCTGCCCCCTCCTCGACAGCGATGCAGCGGCGACAGCCGCGGACAATCTCGTCGATCTGGCTTGCGCTCGCGTAACGGGCGTACATGAGCATCAGCTCTTCGTCGAAGTCGGGCTCGAGCCGCATCAGGGCCCTCACCTTCGAATACGAGAGCTCACCGCGCTCGAACGCCGCCCGCACCAGCGGCCGTGACTGCAGCGCGTGAGCAACGCGCAGGTGGTCCCTCGCGGTGCCGCACGAGATCCCGCAACGCCAGGAGAGCCAAGCCGCGCATGTCTTGTGCCCGTCGCCCCAACCTTCCTCGTCGTCGAAGCGGGCAAGCAGCCCGAGCCAGCGCGCGGTCGCCGCGCTGATGTGCGAATGAAGCTCGGCGATCTCGTCGCCGAGCCGTTCGAGCGCCGCGGGTCTGGCTGCTGTGGCCACGAACAGATGTTCCCATGAAGGGCGGACGGAAGAAGGGCCGACCCAGACGAGCCGGAGTGTCCCCGCTATGGGGTAGTTTCCGCGGAAACGCGCACCGGCGATGCAGACGGTCTTCCCCGCTGTGCAGGGCGCGCGCAGAGATGATCGCGCGACCGCTGTCTCAGAGCAGCACGCGGCGCAGATCGCCGATCACGCCCGCCAGGTGCACCATGAAGCGCGCCGCGGCGGCGCCGTCGATCACGCGATGGTCGTAGGAGAGCGAGAGCGGCACCATCAGCCTCGGCACGAACTCGGACCCGTCCCACATCGGCTTCATCGCCGAGCGGGTGACTCCCAGGATCGCGACCTCGGGTGCGTTGACGATCGGCGTGAAGCCGGTGCCGCCGATGCCGCCGAGCGACGAGATCGTGAACGTCGCGCCGGCCATGTCAGCCGGCATGATCTTGCCCTCGCGCGCCTTGCCGGACAGCTCGCGCAGCTCGGTCGCCACGGCGAGCAGGCCCTTCTGGTCGACGTTCTTGATCACCGGAACCATCAACCCGTTCGGCGTGTCCGCCGCGAAGCCGATGTTCCAGTAGTGCTTGCGCACCAGCGCGTCGCCGTCGAGCGACGAGTTGAGGTCGGGGAACTCCTTGAGCGACGCGACCACCGCCTTCATCAGCAGCGCCACCATCGTGACCTTCGTCTCGGGATGCTCGGTGTTCACCTGCTTGCGGAACGCCTCGAGGTCGGTGATGTCGGCCTCTTCGTGGTGGGTGACGTGCGGGATCATCACCCAGTTACGCGCGAGGTTCGGTCCCGAGATCTTCTGTATCCGCGTCAGCGGCACGCGCTCGATCTCGCCGTACTTCGCGAAGTCGACCTTCGGCCACGGCGCCAAGCCGGGCAAACCGACCGCGCCCGCCGCACCGCCACCGCCGCCCGTGCTCGACACGCCTGACGCCGCGGCTTCGACGTCCGCGCGGACGATCCGCCCGTTGCGCCCCGTCCCATGCACCACGTCGAGGTCCACGCCAAGCTCACGGGCCATCCGGCGCGCGAGTGGTGACGCGTAGGGCGACTCACCGTCGTCGTCAGCGGCCGGAGGCTCGTCGGCGGGCGCAGCGGGCGCCTCGACCTCCTCCGTCGCCTCAGCCACAACCGGAGCCCCCACGGGCGGATCGACCGCAACCTCCGTGGTCGCCGGCTCCGCCGCCAGCGGCTCCTCCCCCGCCGGCGCACCATTCGAAGCCGCGATGGTCGCAATCGGCGAGCCCTCCGACACGGTGTCGCCCAACTTGACAAGCAGCTTGTCGACTACCCCAGCGACCGGCGCCGGGATCTCCATCGTCGCCTTGTCCGACTCGAGGGTGACGAGCGGCGCGTCGAGCTCGACGGCGTCGCCCTCGGCCACGAGGATCTCGATGACCGGCACGTCGGTGAAGTCGCCGATGTCCGGCACGGCAACCTGTGTCATCTCCGCCATGGGGCCTCGCTCTCGGTGTCGATTCCGTACTTCTTGATCGCTGCCTTGGCGGCCTTGTCGTCGCCGATCGAGCGCAGCGCCGCCAGCACCACGTGATGGCGGTCGACCTCGAAGAACGAGCGCAGGGTCGCGCGGTAGTCGCTGCGGCCGAAGCCGTCGGTGCCGAGCGCAACCAGCTTGCGCTCGCCGATGTAGGGCCGGATCTGATCGGGGAACGCGCGGATGTAGTCGGAGGCGGCGACGATCGGGCCCTCATGCCCCGAGAGCGTCGACGCCACGAACGGCACGCGCTCCTTCTTGCCGGGATGAAGCAGGTTCCAGCGCTCGGCCTCCATCCCGTCGCGGCGCAGCTCGGTGAACGAGGTCGCGCTCCAGACGTTCGCGGCCACCCCGAAGTCGGCCTCCAGGATCGAAGCGGCAGCCTCGACCTCGCGCAGGATCGTGCCCGAGCCCATCAGCTGGACCGTCGCGTCGGGGCCTGCGTCGCGCAGCAGGTACAGCCCGCGCAGGATGCCCTCCTCGACGCCCTCCGGCAGCGGCGGATGCACGTAGTTCTCGTTCATCACCGTGATGTAGAAGAAGACGTCCTCCTGCTCGGCGTACATCCGCCGAAGACCGTGGCGGATGATCACGGCCACCTCGTACGCGTAGGTCGGGTCGTATGAGACGCAGTTGGGGATGACCGACGCCTGGATGTGCGAGTGGCCGTCCTCGTGCTGGAGCCCCTCGCCGTTCAGCGTCGTGCGCCCGGCGGTGCCTCCGAGCAGGAAGCCGCGCGAGCGCATGTCGCCGGCTGCCCAGGCCAGGTCGCCGATCCGCTGGAAGCCGAACATCGAGTAGTAGATGTAGAACGGGATCATCGAGACGCCGTGGTTCGAGTACGACGTCGCGGCCGCGATCCACGACGACATCGCGCCCGGCTCGTTGATGCCCTCCTGGAGGATCTGGCCGGCGGCGTCCTCGCGGTAGAACATGAGCGACTCGGAGTCCTCGGGCTGGTAGAGCTGCCCGACCTGGCTGTAGATGCCGAGCTGGCGGAACATTCCCTCCATGCCGAACGTGCGTGACTCGTCGGGGACGATCGGCACCACGCGGCGACCGATCTGCTTGTCGCGCACGAGTGCCGCGAGGATGCGGACGAACGCCATCGTGGTCGAGATCTCGCGCTCGCCCGAGCCCTCGATCTGGCCCTTGAAGAGCTCGAGCGGCGGCACGGGCAGGGCATCCGCCTTCGTGCGGCGGACCGGCAGCGATCCACCAAGCTCCGCGCGGCGCTCGCGCAGGAACTGCATCTCGGGAGAGTCGGCGGCCGGCTTGTAGTACGAGTGGCTCGAAGACCTGCTCGTCGGTCAGCGGCAGCTCGAAGCGGTCGCGGAACGCCAGCAGCGCTTCCACGTTCATCTTCTTCTGCTGGTGCGTGATGTTCTGGCCCTCGCCGGCCGTGCCCATCCCATAGCCCTTGATGGTCTTGGCGAGGATGACCGTCGGCTGGCCCTCGGTCGAGGCTGCCGCCGCATACGCCGCGTAGACCTTCTGCGCGTCGAGACCGCCGCGGTTGAGCGCCCAGATCTCGTCGTCGGTCATGTGCGCGACGCGCTCGGCCAGGCCCGGCGCGCCGCCGAAGAAGTGCTCGCGCACATAGGCGCCGTTGCGCGACTTGTAGGTCTGATAGTCGCCGTCGACGGCCTCCTCCATGCGACGGCGCAGCAGCCCGTCGTGGTCGTCGGCGAGCAGCTTGTCCCAGCGCTGGCCCCAGATGACCTTGATCACGTTCCAGCCGGCGCCGCGGAAGTCCTGTTCTAGCTCCTGGATGATCTTGCCGTTGCCGCGCACCGGGCCGTCGAGGCGCTGGAGGTTGCAGTTGACGACGAAGATCAGGTTGTCGAGCCGCTCGCGGCCGGCCAGCGAGATCGCGCCGAGCGACTCGGGCTCGTCCATCTCACCGTCGCCCATGAACGCCCACACCTTGCGTCCCTCGGTGTCGGACACGCCGCGGCCCGCGAGGTACTTCATGAAGCGCGCCTGGTAGATCGCCATCAGCGGGCCGAGGCCCATCGACACGGTCGGGAACTGCCAGAACTCCGGCATGAGCCAGGGGTGCGGATACGACGCGAGACCGCCCTTCGAGATCTCCTGGCGGAAGCCGTCGAGGTCCGTCTCGGTGAAGCGGCCCTCCAGGTACGCGCGCGCGTAGACGCCCGGGTCCGAGTGACCCTGGAGGAAGACGAGGTCGCCGCCATGCTTGTCCGACGGGGCATGCCAGAAGTGGTTGAAGCCGACCTCGTACAGCGTCGCGATCGAGTTGTAGGAGGCGATGTGGCCGCCGAGCTCCGACGACTCGGCATTGGCGCGCAGCACCATCTGCATGGCGTTCCAGCGCAGGATCGAGCGCAGCCGGCGCTCGACCTCCGGGTCGCCGGGCAGCTTCTGCTCGCGCTCGGGCGGGATCGTGTTGACGTACGGCGTCGTCAGCCCCACCTCGACGTGCGCGCCCGAACCGCGCGCCTCGTTCACGACCGTGTCGATCAGCTGCTGCGCGCGCTCGGGGCCGTCCTCGCGCAGCACGGCCTCCAGAGCCTCGAGCCACTCCTGTGTCTCCTGCGGGTCGGCGTCGCGCGGGACGATGGCCATCTCAGGCGTCCTCGAAGTACTCGGGGTGGTCACGGCGGATCGTGGGAAGGTCGGACAGCACCATGCGCAGGTGATGACGGAGCGCCTGCTCGGCGGCATCGGGGTCGCGCTTGGCCACCGCGCCGACCACCTGCTTGTGCTCCTCGATCATCTCGGCGATGTAGCTCGGGTGCGCCAGGCTCAGACGGCGCACGCGATTGAGGTGCCCGTTCGCGCGGGCGACGATCGTCCACGCGATCGGCAGGCCGCTCAGCTCGCAGAGTGTCGAGTGCAGCTGGTCGTCCAGCAGGTAGAACGCTCCTGCGTCGGCGGCATCGCGCGCCGCTTCCTGGCGCTCGATCAGCGTCTCGAGCTGGCGCACGCTGTCGGAGTCTGCGCGCTCTGCCGCGAGCCTGACGGCAGCGCACTCGAGCGCCTCGCGCAGGAACTGCGCGTCGTCAACCCCGTTGACACTGATGCGGCTGACGAAGGTGCCGAGCTGTGGCACGACCTCGACGAGCTGGTCATCGCGCAGGCGTGCCACGGCCTCGCGGACCGGGGTGCGGCTGACGCCGAGCTTGTCGGCCAGCTCGTTCTCGGAGATCTGGCGGCCCGGCTCGAGCTCGGTGGCGACGATCGCCTCGCGCAGGGCGCCGTAGACCGCAAGGCCGGCGCGGGCGCCGTTCGTGCGCGAGATCGGTGAGAGGGCGCTGGCCATGCGTTCGGTATACTTGCATACAAGCTCTTCCCGTGTCAACCAGGTGATAGAGAACGTGCAGATGCGCACCGTCGAGCTCGGGCACGCAGGGCCCACCGTTTCCGCCCTTTAGCCGTGCCGGAGGTCCACATCTCCCCCACGCCGAGCGCGGCCTCCGCGGCGGACGACCAGGCGTTCTCCCGCGGGCTGCTCGACCGTGTGGCGGCGGGTGAGCTGGATGCGGCGCTCCGCATCTGGACGCCGTCGCCCGCGCTCGCGCTGCGCCGGCTCGACGCGCTGCGCCCCGGAGCCGCGGCGGCTCGCGAGCTCGGTGCGCGCGCCCGGTTCGAGCCGATCGAGCGCATCAGCGGCGGCCACGCGGTGGTGCTCGGCCCGGGGTCGGTATGCGTGGGCCTGTGCGAGCCGGCGCCGACGTTCGAGCAGACCCAGGAGCGCTACGAGCGAATGGTGCGCGCGCTCCTCGCGATGTTCGCCGGGCTAGGGATCGACGCCGAGCGGGGCGAGTTGCCGGGCGAGTGGTGTCCCGGCGCGTGGAGCATTCGCTCCGGCACGGTCAAGCTCGCCGGATTGGCGCAGCGCGCGATCAAGGGCGCGGCGTGGATCGACGCGGTAATCGCGCTCGCACCGGATGAGGCTGGGCGCTCGCTGCTGGTCGAGGTGTACGCGGCGCTCGAGCTGCCGCTGGATCCCGCAACCGTCGGGTCGGTTCGGGAGGCGTCGGGGCGCGACGTCTCATTCGACGACGTGGCGCAGCCGCTGGTGGCGGCGCTCGGCAACTGAGCGTCGCGGTCCGTCCGCCACACATGGGAACATCTGTTCGATGCCTGTCGAGCCGACCGTCCTCCACGCCGATCTCGACGCGTTCTACGCGTCAGTCGAGCAGCGCGACGACCCGGCGCTTCGCGGCAGGCCGGTCATCGTCGGCGGCGGGGTCGTTCTGTCGTCCAGTTACGAGGCGCGTGCATGCGGGGTTCGCACGGCGATGGGTGGTTCGCGGGCGCGGCGGCTGTGCCCGGACGCAGTCGTCGTCACCCCGCGTATGGAGGCCTACTCGGCGGCCAGCAAGGAGGTGTTCCGCGTCTTCGAGGACACCGCGCCGGTCGTCGAAGGCCTCTCGATCGACGAGGCGTTCCTGGACGTGCGCGGGCTGGAGCACATCTCCGGCACCCCGTCGCAGATCGCCAGTGCGCTGCGCCGGCGCGTGCGCACAGAGCTCGGCCTGCCGATCACGGTCGGCGTGGCGGGCACGAAGTTCCTCGCGAAGGTGGCGAGCGCCGTGGCCAAGCCGGATGGGCTGCTGGTCGTGCCGCTCGGGGGCGAGCTCGCTTTTCTCCATCCTCTGCCCGTCGAGCGTCTCTGGGGCGTCGGCCAGGTCACCGCGCGGAAGCTCCACGAGCGCGGGCTCACGACGGTGGGCCAGGTCGCCGCCGTCCCCAGGCGCGAGCTCATGTCGATGCTCGGCCCGGCGATGGGTCGGCAGCTCCACGCGCTGGCCCACAACCGCGACCCACGGCGGGTGCGCACTCGCGCCCGGCGGCGCTCGATGGGCGCACAGCACGCGCTCGGGCCCCGGTCGCGCTCGCTCGCGGTGGTCGACTCGGTGCTGGTCGGCCTGGTCGATCGCGTGACGCGGCGGATGCGCGCGGCGCAGCGGATCGGGCGCACGGTGGTGCTGCGGCTTCGCTTCGGGGACTACTCGCGGGCGACGCGCTCGCACACGCTGGCCGAGGCCACGGCGGAGACCCAGGCGATCCTCGCGGCCGCGCGGGCGCTCCTCGCTGCGGCCGTGCCGGTCATCGAGCGGCGCGGGCTCACGCTCGTCGGCGTGGCGCTCACCAACCTCGAGCCGGCGGGTGCCGCGCAGATGCCGCTGCCGTTCGAGCCTGCCCGCGGCGAGGTCCTCGACATCGCGCTCGACGACATTCGCGAGCGCTTCGGGTCGGCTGCGATCACACGCGCGGTTCTGCTGGATCGCGACGAGGGGCAGGCCGTCCCGCTGCTGCCGGAGCCCGGCTGATGCTCTGCGATCATCGATGGTCGTGCCCGAGCAGATTCAGAAGCTGCGCCGCAACGAGCAGATCCAGAAGCTGCGCCACAACGCTCTCTTCGAGATCGTGTTCACGCTCGCGATCGCGATCGGACTGGCCCTCTGCGTACAGGCCTACGCGGTCAAGCCGTACCGGATCCCGAGCGGGTCGATGGAGCCGACCCTCGATGTCGGCCAGCGGGTGCTCGTCAACCGCTTCTCGCACCGGCTCGGCTCGACCCCCTCCGTTGGCGACGTGATCGTCTTCCACCCGCCGACGGGCGCGGACGAGCAGCGCTGCGGCGATGCGCAGACGGGCAGCGGCACACACTCGCCGTGCGCGGCGCCGGTGCCACACGCAGCGAGTGAGAACTTCATCAAGCGCGTGGTCGCCGTCGGCGGCGACACGATCGCGATCCTCGGCGGGCACGCGGTTCGCAATGGCCACGTCGCGACCGAGCACTTCGCGCGCGCGTGCGGCGACAGCGACGACTGCGACTTCCCGACCGCGATCCAGGTGCCGCACGGCTACGTGTTCGTGATGGGCGACAACCGCGGGGACAGCGACGACAGCCGTTTCTGGGGACCGGTGCCGGACAAGTGGGTCATCGGCGAGGCCTTCGCCACCTACTGGCCGCCGAAGCGGATCGGCATCTTCTAGCGCACGACGGGACGAGGCCGGGGTCAGCCGGCCGTAGCGGCCCGCAGCAGCGGCGCGGTGCGCGGCGCCACCTGGCGTGACAAGACGATGTGGGTGGTGCAGCGCTGGATGGCGTCGCTCGTCACGAGGTCGTTCACGATCTGCTGGAGATGCTCGGTGTCGCGCGCGACCACGCGGCAGATCAGATCCTGCTGGCCGCTGACGGCGTCGACCTCCAGCACCTCGGGGACCGCGCGCGTGGCCTCGGCGGCGTCCGTGCGCCGGCCCTGGTTCAGCTCGACGAAGACGAACGCGGCGATCGGGTAGCCCATCGCCGCCGGCTCGATCTCGGGGCCGTAGCCGGTGATCACACCGCGCGACTCGAGCTTCGACATACGCGCCTGAACCGTGCCGCGGGCGACCCCCACGCGGCGCGCGATCTCGAGCAGGCCCACACGTGGGTCGGCTCGCAGCGCTGCGATCAGTTCGGCGTCGAGCTGGTCAATCTGACCATCTTTTGCGGCCATCTGCTCCAAATATTAGACGATCTGACCGGTCGGATAGAGCAGACTTGCCAAGCCACCCCGAACCTGCTCTCCTCGGACCGAGCACCGAAGGGAGGAGCCCGCAGTGTTCGAGGAAGCACAGCTGTACTCGCCGGTCACCGCCGGCGACGACGGGTCGGTCACGGTTCACCTGGCGCACGACCATCCGGGCGCCAACGATCCCGCGTACCGCGCGCGCCGCAACCAGATCGCCACGGCGGCACTGGCGTGGTCGCCCGGGCAGCGCGCGCCGCACATCGACTACACGGCCGCTGAGGAGGAGGTGTGGCGCACCGTCTGCCGCGAGCTGTGGCCGAAGTACGAGCACTACGCGATCGACGAGTTCTGCGAGGCGGTCGAGCGCGTGGGGCTGCCGCGCGACCACGTGCCGGAGCTGGACGAGGTGTCGGAGCTCGTGGAGCCGATCAGCGGCTTCCGCTACCGCCCCGCCGCGGGGCTCGTGCCGCTGCGCGAGTTCTACGGTGCGCTCGAGCAACGGCGCTTCTACTCCACCCAGTACGTGCGGCATGGCGACGTGCCGCTCTACACACCGGAGCCGGACATCATCCACGAGGTCATCGGCCACGGGCATCTGCTCGCGACGCCGACGTTCTCGGAGCTGCACCGCCTTGCCGGCGTCGCGGCCAACCGCCTGACCGACGACGAGAACGTCAAGTTCCTTTCCAAGGTCTTCTGGTTCACGGTCGAGTTCGGCGTGGTGATCGAGCACGGCGAGCTGCGCGCATACGGCGCGGGGATCCTGTCGAGCTACGGCGAGATCGAGGAGTTCCGCAGCATGGATCTGCGCCCGCTCGACCTGATCGAGATGGGCACGGCCGACTACGACATCACCCAGTACCAGCCCGTTCTCTATCGCGCCGAGTCGCTCGACGAGGTGCGCGAGCTGATCGGCGGGTTCTTCCGGGACTGCGACGACGAGAGCATTGCGGCCATGCGCCGCGCGACACCCACCACGGCGTAACAAGGAGACGAGATGGCACAGCTGATCGAGGCAACCGAAGCGACGACGCAGGTCAAGGACCCGATGCCGCTGCTGGGTATCGACCACATCGAGCTGTTCGTGGGCAACGCGAAGCAGGCGGCCTTCTATTACATGCACGCGTTCGGCTTCAAGCAGGTCGCGTACGCGGGCCTCGAGACCGGGCTGCGCGATCGCGCGTCGTACGTGCTCCAGCAGGGCCGCATCCGGCTCGTGCTGACGGGCGGCCTCAGCTCCGGCACGCCGATGGCGGCGCACCACCGCAAGCACGGCGACGGCGTGAAGGTGATCGCGGTCTCGGTACCGAACGTGGACCACGCCTGGGCGCATGCCACCGAGCACGGTGCCAAGGGCATCACCCCGCCGCACGAGCTGAGCGACGAGCAGGGCAGCGTGCGACTGTGCACGATCGCCGCGTACGGCGAGACGCTGCACACGTTCGTCGAGCGCTCCGGGTACAAGGGCGCGTTCATGCCCGGCTACGAGGCGCGCGAGCTTGGTTCCGACAGCGAGATGCTGTTCGGCGTCGACCACGTGGTCGGCAACGTCGAGCACATGGACGAGTGGGTCTCGTACTACGAGCGCGTCTTCGGGATGCGCGAGATGATCCACTTCTCGGACTCCGACATCTCCACCGAGTACTCGGCGCTGATGTCGAAGGTCGTGGCCGACGGCCGCGGCGTGGTCAAGTTCCCGATCAACGAGCCGGCCGAGGGCAAGCGCAAGTCGCAGATCGAGGAGTACCTCGAGTACTACGAGGGCCCCGGCGCGCAGCACATCGCGGTGTCCACGCGCGACATCGTGGCGACGGTGGCCGAGCTGCGCGAGCGCGGCGTCGAGTTCCTGACGATTCCGGACGCGTACTACGACGAGGTTCCCTCACGGGTTCCGGAGCTGGTCGAGCAGATCGACGACCTGCGCCGCCAGGGCATCCTCGTCGACCACGATGACGAGGGCTACCTGCTCCAGATCTTCACCAAGCCCGTCGGCGACCGCCCGACCGTCTTCTTCGAGGTCATCGAGCGCCACGGGGCGCGCGGCTTCGGCGACGGCAACTTCAAGGCGCTGTTCGAGGCGATCGAGCGCGAGCAGGCGCTGCGCGGGAATCTCTAGGACGGGGAATTAGGCTCCAGCCATGCGCTACCACTCGCTCGGTGAGGTTCCGCCCAAGCGCCACGCGCAGACGCGGCGCGACGGCCAGCTGCTGGTCGAGGAGGTGATGGGCTACGAGGGCTTCTCGGGCAACGAGTCGATCCTGTACCACCTGAACTCACCGTGCCGGCTGGATCAGGTCGGCGAGTTCCGCCCGCTCGTGCGCGAGCAGTGGCTGCCCGACGCTCACGTGCACCGGCTGGCCGACGCGAATGGCGTCGCCGGCGGCGGCGACCCGGTCGAGGGACGCACTCTGCTCATGTGGAACTCCGACATCGAGGTGTCCGTCTGCAAGCCGGACGAGTCGATGGAGGGCTGGTACCGCAACGGCGAGGGCGACGAGGTCGTCTACGTGCATCGCGGCGCGGGTGTCGTGCACACGATCTTCGGGACGCTGCCGTTCCGCGAGAAGGACTACGTGGTCATCCCGCGCGGGACCACGCACCGCTTCGAGCCGGACGCGGGCGAGGAGCAGTTCTGGATCTGCTTCCACACCCCGGGTGAGATCGAGACACCCAACCGCTACCGCAATCGCTACGGGCAGTTGCTGGAGCACGCGCCGTACTCGCAGCGCGACTTCCATCCGCCGAGCGAGCTCGAGACCGTGGAGGACCACGGCGAGCACCGCCTGACACTGCGCGTGCGCGGCGGGCTTCAGGAGTACGTGCTCGACCGCCACCCGCTCGACGTCGTTGGCTGGGACGGTTACGTCTACCCCTACACGTTCAACGCGCTCGACTTCGAGCCGCGCGCGGGCCGCTTCCATCTGCCGCCGCCGGCGCACCAGACCTTCCAGGGCCAGAACTTCGTCATCTGCACCTTCGCGCCGCGCATGCTCGACTGGGACGAGACGGCGGTGCCCCTCCCCTACCACCACTCGAACATCCAGTCCGAAGAGGTCATGTTCTACGCGGGCGGTGACTACGCCGCACGCAAGGGAGTTGACATCGGGATGATCACGCTGCACCCGAGCGGGCTCCCCCACGGCCCGCAGCCCGGCGCGGTCGAGAAGGCGCTCGGGTCGAAGCAGACGAGTGAGCTCGCGGTCATGTGGGACACGTTCCGCCCGCTGAACCTGACGCCGGCCTGGCAGGCCGTCGACGAGCCGAGCTACGCGTACTCGTGGAACGAGGACAAGTCGCTCACGTCGGCTTGACGATCGCCTTCGGGACAGCCGCGTCGGGCCGCTGTGTTGCGCGCGTGGGCTCGGAAGTCGTGACCGTGCCCGGGTTCGCCACGCTCGACGCACTGCTGGCGGCGCCGCGCTCGGCCTGGGACGAGCTGATCGAGGAGCTCGCGACGCTGCACGCGAAGGGCGAGCTCGAGGGCGTCGCGGACGCCGACCTTCGGCTGCCGTTCACAGTCGGCGACTACGTGGACTTCTACTCGTCGCTCGAGCACGCCACCTTCTTCGGGCGCCTGCTGCGGCCCGAGGGCGACCCGCTGCTGCCGAACTGGCGGCGCATGCCGGTGGGCTACCACGGCCGGGCGAGCACGGTGGTGGTGTCGGGAAGGCCGATACGACGGCCGTGGGGTCAGACCCCCGAGTGGAGCGCCACGCATGCGCTCGACATCGAGGTCGAGCTGGGCTTCGTGATCGGCGGCTCGCCGAACCGGCTCGGCGAGCCGATCCCGACCGAGCAGGCCGCCGAGCGCATCTTCGGTGTGGTGCTCCTGAACGACTGGAGCGCGCGCGACATCCAGCGCTTCGAGGGCCAGCCACTCGGCCCGTTTCTGGCGAAGGCGTTCGCCACCTCGATCTCGCCGTGGGTGGTGCCGATCTCGCAGCTGGCCGGCCAGCGCGTGAGCGGTCCGCGCCAGGACCCGCCGCCGCTCGACTACCTGGCCGGCGGCGGCGATTGGAACTTCGACATCGAGCTGACGGTCGAGCTGAACGGCGAGCAGATCACGCGCACGAACTCGCGCGGGCTCTACTGGAGCGCCGCCCAGCAGCTGGCGCACCTCGCCTCCTGCGGGGCGATCGTGCGGCCGGGCGACCTGCTGGGCACCGGGACGATCTCAGGCGGCGACCCAGCGAGCGGCGGCAGCCTGATGGAGATGGGCCGCCCGTTCCTCGACGACGGCGACGAGGTGGTCATCCGGGGCACGGCGGGCGAGGTGGACCTCGGCGCCGTAAGCGGCCGGATCGTGCCGGCGGCCTGATCAGGCGCGGTCGTAGTTCGCGATCGCGCGCAGCGAGAGGACGGTCAACAGCCCCGTCAGGCCGACGATCACGCCGGCGCAGGCCGCGAGCTTGCCGGCATCCCAGCCGTCGATCACCAGCGAGCGCAACCCGACGATCACGTAGCTCACCGGGTTGATGCGGGCGAGCGTCTCCATGAGCGGCGACAGGCGGTCGAACGGCACGAAGTTGGGCGTCAGGAACAGCAGCGGGAAGAACAGCAGGAAGCTGGTGTTCGTCGCCTGCACGTTGCGCGTGCGCAGTGCGACGAGGATGCCGAAGCCCGCGTAGCCGACTCCGAAGCAGGCGGCCAGCAGCACCAGCACGAGCGCGCCAAGCACGCCGCTCTCCATGTGCGCGCCGAGCGCCAGGCCGGCCAGCAGCACGACGGTCGAGCCGAGCACACCACGAACAAGGTCCGCGGTCAGCCGCCCGAAGATGATCGACGAGCGCCTGATCGGCGCGGCCAGCAGCTTGTCGAAGTAGCCGAGGTCGATCTCGGTGACCAGCGCCAGGCCGGAGCTGGCAGTCGCGACGGCGAACATGAGCGACACCGGCAGCTGGAACGCGACGTAGCCCTGGCCGTGCAGGAACGGAGTCGAGCTGGGGAACGTCTTCGACACCTGGCCGATGTTGACCGCGAGGAAGAACAGCGGGATGAACAGCGCCGGGATCGTGGCCTCCGGGTAGCGGGCGATCTCGCGCGTGGCCCGGCGGCCGAGCAGGATGACTTCGTTCATGCCGCTTGCTCCTCCTGTTGCTCCTCGGCGCCTTCGAGCCTGCGGCCCGTCGCGCGGAGGAAGACGTCGTCAAGGGTCGGGCGCATGACCGCGATGGCGCCGACGCGGATGTTGTCGCGGTCGAGCCGGCGCACGATCTCGGCGATCTGGCTGGCGCCGTCCTCGAGGTACAGCGCGAGCGCGTTGTTCTCGGGCACGACCCGCTCGAGGCCCGGCAGGTCGCGCACCGCGGTCTCGGTCGCCCCCGGGTCCGCCCCGTCGAGCGTGAGCCGGACCACGTCGTGGCCCATCTGGGCCTTGAGCGCCTCGGGCGTGCCCTCGGAGACGATCGAGCCGGCGTCGATGATCGCGAGCCTGTTGCAGAGCTGGTCGGCCTCCTCGAGGTACTGCGTGGTCAGGAAGACGGTCGTGCCGGCGGCGTTGATGCGGCGGACCTCGTCCCAGACGGTCAGCCGCGACGCGGGGTCGAGCCCGGTCGTCGGCTCGTCGAGGAACAACACCTGCGGCTGGTGCACGAGCGCGCTCGCCAGGTCCAGGCGGCGCTTCATCCCGCCCGAGTAGGTCTTCGTGCGGCGGTCGGCCGCCTCGCTCAGGCCGAGGAGGTCGAGCAGCTCGGTGGCGCGCGAGCGGGCGGCCTCGCCCCCGATCCCATAGAGGCCGCACTGGAGCTCGAGCAGCTCGCGGCCCGTCTGCACGGGGTCGAGCCCGATCTCCTGGAGCGCCACGCCGATCCTGCGCCGCACGCCGGCGGAATCGTCCACCACGTCCACACCGGCCACGCGCGCGCTGCCGGACGTCGGCGGCAGCAGCGTGCACAGCATCCGCACCGTGGTCGTCTTGCCGGCGCCGTTGGGGCCGAGGAAGCCGAACACCTCGCCGCGGCCCACGCTCAGATCGACGCTGCGCACAGCCTCCACGCCGCCCTTGAAGGTGCGCGATAGGCCGCGGGCCTCGATGGCCGGGTCCTGAGTGCCGTTCGTCTCTGACATCACCGCTCCTGACTACGCCGGCGCCGGAAACTAATCGGCGCGTCGGCTGGTGCTCAGGTCAGGAAGCAGCGGCCGCCGGCTCCGGCGTGCTCGCCACGGGCAGATCGACCCCGGCGGCGCTGTACGCATCGGGCTGGTCGAGCGTCTCGTGCGCGAGTAGCGCCTGCGCGAGCGACTCGAGGCGCGGGCGCTCGCCCTCGAGCAGGGTGATCACGTCCTGCTCGGCGGTCTCGATGATGCGGCGCGTCTCCTCGTCGACCAGCTGCTGGGTCACGGCCGAAGCCTGTTCGGCGCCCGGCAGCAGGAAGCCGTCCTGGCGGCCGTCGGTCACGGCCATCGGGCCGATGGCGTCGCTCATGCCCCAGCGCCCGACCATGCTGCGCGCGATCTGCGTGAGGTTCTGGATGTCGGACTCGGCGCCCGTCGTCACCTCGTCGTAGATCACCTTTTCGGCGGCGCGGCCGCCGAGCGCCACCTTGATCCGGGCGATCAGCTCGTCGCGGCCGTAGCCGTAGCGGTCGGTGTCGGGGGTCGACAGCGTGACGCCGAGCGCCAGCCCGCGCGGGATGATCGAGATCTTCCGTACCGGGTCGGCACCGGGCGTGAGCATGCCGACGAGCGCGTGGCCGGACTCGTGGTAGGCGGTGCGCTCGCGGTCGGCGTGGGTCATCACGACCTGGCGCTCGGTGCCCAGGATCATCTTCTCGATCGCATCGGTGAAGTCCTGTTGCTCCACCGCGGTGTGGTCGCGGCGCGCGGCGAACAGCGCCGCCTCGTTGACAAGCAGCGCCAGGTCGGCGCCAGTGGCGCCCGGCGTCGAGGCCGCGATCTGCTCCAGGTCGGCGTTCGGCGCCAGCGGGACCGAGCGTGTGTGGATCTTCAGGATCTCGACGCGGCCGACCTTGTCGGGCGGCTGCACGGCGATCCGGCGGTCGAAGCGGCCGGGCCGCAGCAGCGCGGAGTCGAGCACCTCGGGACGGTTGGTCGCCCCGAGCACGATCACGTTCGTGCCGGCCTCGAAGCCGTCCATTTCGGTGAGGATCTGGTTGAGCGTCTGCTCACGCTCGTCGTTGCCCCCGCTCAGGCCGCCGACGTTGCCGGACCGCGATCGGCCGATCGCGTCGAGCTCGTCGATGAAGACGATCGCGGGGGCGGCTTCCTTCGCCTGCTTGAAGAGGTCGCGCACGCGCGAGGCGCCCACGCCGACGATCGCCTCCACGAACTCGGATGCCGACATCGAGAAGAACGCCGCGTCGGCCTCGCCGGCGACCGCGCGCGCGAGCAGAGTCTTGCCGGTGCCGGGCGGCCCGTAGAGCAGCACACCGCGCGGGATGCGCGCGCCGAGCTTCGTGTAGCGCGCCGGGTTCTTGAGGAAGTCGACGATCTCGACGAGCTCGTCCTCGGCCTCGTCGATGCCGGCCACGTCGTCGAACGAGACGCGGTCGCTCTCCCCGATGACCGCTCTGCGGGCCGTCGAGCGGCCGAAGCCGCCGAGCACCCCGCCCGCCGACTGACGGCGCGCGATCCAGATGAAGAAGCCCACCAGCAGCAGGGTCGGCGCGAAGCCCAGGAGCAGGCTGGCGAGCAGGCCGCGCCCGGCGTCGGGGGGGCTGGCGTTGACCACCACGTTGCGGCTGCTCAGGAGCTTGGTCAGCGCGGTGCGGTCGATGAACGCCGGCACCTGGGTCTTGAAGCGCGTCACCTGCACCGGCTTCGCCTTGCCCTGCGGGTCGTAGCTTGCGGGCTTGATCAGCTCGCCCTCGAGCGAGTCGGCGCGCGAGGAGATCTGGCGCACGTTCTTCGCCTCCAGCTGCGCGACGAAGAACGGCTGATAGGGCACCTGGCGGCGCGAGACCGGGCCGCCGGTGGCGAACGAGAGGATCAGGTTGAGCAGCAGCAGGCCGAGCAGGAACGTGACGAAGCGCGGGCTGCGCGGGATCATCGGCTGCTTGGCGGAAGTGCCGTCCGGGCGCTCGGTGGGCGGTGTCGGTGCTGGGTCAGGCACGGGCGGAGTGGCTGCCGGGGTTCAGGGCCATGAGGAGATTCTCCTACGTGGCATCAACCGGCCGGCCCGCAAGGCCTCGGCACCCCGAAGCTACCTTTGTTGTCTGCGGCAGTCAGGAGGCCCCGTTGGTTCACGAACAACTCGCTTGGTACATAGCCGGACCGGTGCTCGGGCTGTGCGTGGTGGCGGTCCGGGTCCTGTTCGGCGCCCGTCTGGGCGTGACCGGCGGGTTCTCGGAGCTGATCGAGAAGGCAGGTGCCGGCAGCCTGCGCTTCGACTGGCGCGGCTGGTTCGCGCTCGGCATCGTCGCCAGCGGCGGGCTCTACGTCCTGCTCTGGGGCAGCCCGGTGTTCAAGGGCTACGGCTGGCTCACGGACACCTTCGACGGCGGCGCCCGCGTGTGGATCGCGCCGATGCTCGTGCTGTCGGGCGTGGCGGTCGGCTACGGCGCGAAGCTGGCCGGCGGCTGCACGTCGGGCAACGGCCTGAGCGGGGTCTCGTCACTGTCGGTCGCGAGCATCGCCGCAACCGCCACGTTCTTCGCGACCGCGATCGCGGTCAGCTTCGCGATCAAGGCGGTGATCTGATGGAGCGGCGCGCGGCGGGGTTCGCGATCGGCGTCGTCTTCGGACTGATCCTCTGCTGGAGCGGGATGTCGAGTCCCGAGGTCATCCGCAAGACGCTGCTGTTCCAGAGCAGCTACCTGTTTCTGTTCATGTTCTCGGCCATCGCCGTGGCGGCGGTTGGCACGCGACTGGTCACGCGCAACGCGGCACACAAGCCGTTGCGCGAGCGCCCGCAGCGCCGCCACATCACCGGCGCGCTGCTCTTCGGGTTCGGCTGGGGCGTGTCGAACGCGTGCCCTGGGCCCGTGCTGACGCAGGTCGGCCAGGGGATCGGCTGGGGCGCGTTCACCTTCGCCGGCGTGGTCTGTGGGGTGTGGCTGTTCCACCGCCGCAGCCGCTCCGCCAACCCGGCCGCGCGCACGCTGTTCGCAGACGACGACACCGAGCTGTCACCGGCGGCCGCGTTGTAGCTCAGGCCATGCGTGCGTGCGCGAACTGCACGACCATCGCGCCCTCACCAACCGCCGTCGCGCAGCGCTTCGTCGAGCCGGAGCGCACGTCGCCCGCCGCGAACACTCCCGGGACGCTCGTGTGCAGGAGCGCTTCCTGGGCCGCGGCCGGCCCGGTGAGGATGAAGCCGTCGGCGTCGCGCGCGACGGTGTCGCCGAGCCACTCGGTGCACGGACTTGCGCCGAGGAAGAGGAACAGGAACGAGAACGGCAGGCGCTCGCCGGTCTTCAGCGTGACCGCCTCGAGCCGGCCGTCGTCGCCGTGCAGGGCGGCGATCTCGCTCTGGTCGCGCACCGCGATGCCGTAGCGCTCGAGATCGCGGACCAGGTAGTCCGACATCGTCTCGCGCAGATCGGCGCGGCGATGCAGAACGGTCACGAGCGCGCCGCCGCGCGCCAGCCAGATCGCTGCCTGTCCGGCGGAGTTGCCGCCACCGACGACGGCCACGCGGGAGGCGCCGCAGAGCTGCGCCTCCGGCGGCCCGGCGGCGTAGAAGACGGTCAGGCCCTCGTAGTCATCGAGGCGGTCGACGCCCAGGCGCCGGTATTGCGCGCCGGTGGCGAGCACCACGGCGCGCGCGGCAACCTCGTGATCGTCGTCGAGCTGTACGACGTGGCGACCGTTGCCCGGCTCCAGCGCCAGCGCCCGGTACGGAGTCGCTAGACGCGCTCCGAACTTCCGCGCCTGCGTGACCGCGCGACCGGTCAGCTCGGAGCCGCTGATCCCGGCCGGGAAGCCCAGGTAGTTCTCGATTCTGCGCGACGAGCCGGCCTGTCCGCCCAGCGCGGTGCTGTCGACCACGAGCGTGTCGAGGCCCTCGGACGCGCCGTAGACCGCGGCGCCGAGCCCGGCCGGGCCGGCGCCGACCACAAGCAGGTCGACCTCCTCCCGGGGCGCCAGGTCCCGGCCCACGCCGAGCGCCCGCGAGACCTGCCCCGTCGACGGACCGCGCAGCTCGACCCCGCCCGGCAGGCGCACCAGCGGCAGACTCGCCGCGTCCAGTCCCTCGACGAGCGCGGCGGCCTCCGGGCCGTCGAGCCGCGCAGGGTCGCGCCACGTGAACGGCATGCGGTTGGCGCGCGCGAAGGCGAGCATCTGCATCGTCTCCGGCGACGAGTGCGGGCCGACGATCTCGACTCCGACGCCGTCCACGCGCTGCAGCGCCTCGCGGCGGGCGATGAACGTGGACAGCAACAGGTCGCTGAGCGGCCCGTCGTCGAAAAGGAGCGCGCGCAGGGTGTCGCGGTCGACGCAGATGTAGCGCAGCGGCTCCGTCACGACCGCGGTCAGGAAGACCGTCTGCCCCGAGAGCAGGCTCAGCTCGCCGAGGAACTTGGAGGTCCCGTGCCGGACGATCTCGTTCCCGGCCGCGTCGAGGATCGCCACCTCGCCCTCGACGATCGCGATGAAGGGGTAGTCGCGGTCGCCGACGCGGAAGAGCACGTCGCCGACGGCCGCTGTCCGCTCCTCACCCAGCTCCGCGAGCCTGGCGAGCTGGCCAGACGAGAGCGGCGGGCTCTCGGGGGCGGTTGAAACACTGGTCATGGAGCCATCCTGACCGATCCGTCAAGGCCCCGGATCAAAGGTCGCGGAGCGAGCTACAAGCGCCCGGCGAGCAGCGCCTCGGCGTCGAACTCCGGTCCGGTCTCGGGCAGATCCAGGTGCGCGCAGAGCGCCTCGACCACCCGTCCGTCGAACTGCGAGCCCGATGCCCGGCGAAGCTCTGTGGCCGCATCGGCGGGCGACAGCGCGACGTGGTACGGCCGCTCGCCGGCCATGACGTCGAACGCATCACACACGGCGATCACGCGCGCTCCCATCGGAATCCTCTCGCCCCTGAGCCCGTCGGGGGAGCCGTCGCCGTCGAAGCGTTCCTCGGCCGAGCGGATCAGCTGCCCGATGCCCCTCAGCGCGCGCTCCGTGCCGAGGATGCGCTGGCCCATCAGCGGGCTCGTCCTCATGGGGTCGCCCTCCTCGGCGGGCGCCGCGACTTGCCCGAGGTCGTGCAGCCGGGCTGCCCATGCCAGGCGTTCGCCGTCCTCATGGGTGAGACCCAAGCGATCGCCCACAGCCCCCGCGAGCTCCGCCACGCGCTCGAGATGTGAATCCAGCCCGGGCAAGCGCGCGTGCTGGGCGCGGATCAGCGCATTGCACGTGTGCGCCACGGTGCCCGCGCGCACGCGGCTGTCCTTCTGCGCGTACATGCGCGTGTCGGCCAGGTGCATCGCGGCACTCACATCCGTGGCCTCGGCCGGCAGCCTTGCCGCGCCGTGTGAGGGCTCGATGGTGAAGTCCTCGTCAGCCTCGGACAGCCCGGCCGCCGCGGCCGCAATCCCGAGTTTTCCGTTCTCGCCGTCGGAGGCGATCAGCACGCAGAACTCGTCACCGCCGATCCGGTAGGCGTGGCCGTACGGCTCGATGGCCGCGCGCAGGCGCAGTGACAGCCGTGCCAGCAGCGCGTCGCCGGCGATGTGGCCGAAGCGGTCGTTGTAGTCCTTGAAGCCATCTAGGTCGAGCAGGCCAAGCACGTGTGGCCGGGCGCGGACACCGTCTTCGAGGATGCGCCCCAGGTCGGCCATCAGCGCGCGCCGGTTCGCAAGCCCCGTCAAGGGGTCGGTCAGGGCCAGCTCCGAGCTGTGTTCGTGCGCTCGGCGCGTGTCGCGCAGCATCCAGGTGATCTTTCCCGCGGCGAGCACGACCGTGAGGGTCGACAGCCCCAGCGCGAGGACGTCGATGCGCTTGAAGTGGTCGTAGACGAGAAGCCCCAGCGCCGTGAGCGTGAACAGCGCCGGAAAGACAGAATGCATCCGGTCGTCGACCGGTCTCAGGACGCGACGCGGCGTCTGCCAGGCCGCGACGGCGATGATCATCGATCCGAGCGGGAACATCGTGTCGAGCAGACCGCCGGCCTCATAGGTGCCGTTGGCCGTCCGGATCAGGTAGATCCCATCCGCGCTGATGCGCAGCAACAGCGCCGCGCCCAGGATCGCGAGCCCGCGGTCGGGCCGCCAGCCGGTCAGCGCGAACATCGCGGCGACGATCGAGAGCAGGATCAGGTCGCCGACCGGGTAGGCAAGGTTGGTCGCCACGACCGCGCTCGTGCCGCCGGTGAGATCCAGGACCGGGCCGAACACAAGCGCTGCGGCGAGCGCGGCGATCGCCGAGGACCCGATCGCGGCGTCGATCCAGAGGGCGCCGCGCGAGAGCCGGCGCGTGCGCGCGCGCAGGAGCAGCGCCAGCGCGGCAACCGACAGCGGATAGGAGGAGAGCCACGCCGCGTCCGCGAGCGATGGATACGGCTCGGGCCCTCCGCTCGAGTACAGAATGGCCCAGATGATGTCTCCAAGCGCGGAGACGGCGAGCGCGCAACCGAGGAGCCGCCACGCGAGGCGCTCCGGGCCCATCGCCGCCGCCCGGAGGAAGACGAGGGCTGCACCGATCAGCAGCAACCCGTCATAGACCCAATTGGTGATGATCCCGTCGGCGCCGTGCCCGAAGATGTTGAACTTCGCCTGCAGTGCGTGCACGGCGAGCCCGACGACAGCCAGTGCCCACATGCCGCGGCTCGCGATCAAAACACAGCCAGTTCCTGGTCGACCTGATCGATGTTGGTTCCGAGTGAGCCCGCGCCGGCGACCAGCAGCTTGAAGTCCTGGGGACGTGAGGCGTGGCCAACGGCCGTCGCCATGTCGACGCGCCCGTCGCTCACCATCTCGAACAACGCCTGGTCGAAGCTCTGCATTCCGTAGAAGCCGCCCTCTGAGATCGCATCCGGAATGCTCGCGGTCTTCTCCGGGTCGAGGATCATGTCGCGGATCCGGCCGGTGGTCCTGAGGACCTCGATCACCGCAACCCGGCGTCCCGGAATCACCGCCGGGACCAGTCGCTGGGAGACGATGCCCGCCAAGGACCCGGCCAGCATCGCCCGAGCCTGCTGCTGGGACTGCGGCTCGAAGAACTCGATGATCCTGTTGATCGTCTCGGCGGCGTCCGCGGTGTGCAGGGTGGAGAAGACCAGATGGCCCGTCTCGGCCGCGGACAGGGCCGTCTTCACGGTCTCCTCGTCGCGCATCTCGCCGACCAGGATCACGTCCGGGTCCTGGCGCAGCACGCGGTGGAGCGCCTGCGTGAACGACGCCGTGTCCATGCCGACCTCGCGCTGGTTCACCGACGAGAGCTGGTCCTTGTGGAGAAACTCGATTGGGTCCTCGACCGTGACGATGTGCTTCTGCATCGTGCGGTTGATGTGGTCGATCATCGCCGCGAGCGTTGTGGACTTGCCGGAGCCGGTCGTGCCGGTGACCAGAACGATCCCGCGCTCTGTCTCGGACAGGTCGCGCACAGCATCAGGCAGGCCGAGCTCATCGAAAGACGGGATCGTGTGCGGCAGCGCGCGCATGATCATCGCCACCGTGCCGCGCTGCTTGAAGGCGTTCACGCGGAAGCGGCCCACGCCCGGCACCGCGTAGGCGTAGTCCAGCTCCGAATTGGTCTCGAACCTCTTCATGCGGGACTCGGGAAGGGTCGAGAGCAGGAGCTGTGACATCTCCTCCGCAGCGATCGGCTCGGCCTCGGGGTAGAGCGGGACGATGTTGCCGTCGATGCGCGCCAGCGGGCCGTTGCCGGCCTTCAGGTGCAGGTCTGACCCGCCACGCTCGACCAGCGTGGTCAGAGCGCGTGTGAGGTCGATCACGAGCGGCCTGACACGAGCGCCCCGGCCCGGGACGCGGGATCCAGGTCGATGTCGAGCTCATAGGTCGGGCGCTCGCCGGGTCGCATCGACGTAGGCGGCGGACCGGGGCGACCCAGGTGGAAGCCCTGCGCGTGGCTGACACCGAGCTGGCGCAGGAGGGTGAGCGTCTCCTGGTCTTCGACGCCCTCGGCGATCGTCCGCTGCCCGAAGCCGCGAGCCAGCGTGACGATGGCTTCGACGACGTGCTGGTCACCGGTGCTGCGCGTGAGCTCGCGAACGAACTCCATGTCGATCTTCAGGTAGTCGGCATGCAGGCGCTTCAGGTAGGTGAAGCTCCCGAATCCGGTTCCGAAGTCGTCAAGCGCGACCTGGCAGCCGAGCTGCACGAGCTTCTGGGCGAACAGCTCACCGCGGTCGAAGATTCTCCATCAGTGCCGTCTCGGTGATCTCGAACACGAGGTCGGCCGGGTTCGCGCCGCTCGTCGCGATCGCGCGCTCGATCGCATCGAGCAGGTCGGGGCTTCCGATCGATGCGGCGGAGAGATTGATCGTCACCGGATTGCCACCGCTCGCGAACCTGGCGCCCTCGGCGACGACCCACAGATCGATCTCGGTGATGAGCCCGAACTTCTCGGCGGTGGGAAGAAATTCGCCCGGCGCGACGACGTCGCCGTCCTTGTCGACCATGCGAATCAGCAGCTCGTGCTGAACCGTCCGGCCATCCGCGAGGCAGACGATCGGCTGCGCCTCGAGGACGAACCGTTCCTGGTCGAGCGCGTCGCGAATACGGGCGATCCAGGAGATCTCGTTGACCTCGTTCTCCAGCTTCTGCTCACGCAGCTTCTGCTCGGTGATGTCGACCACCTGGACGAAGAGGCCGGTGACCGCTCCGCTCTCCTCCCGCAGCGGTGAAAGGCTCCACGAGCTCCAGCGATGGGAGCCATCGGGTTGAGAAAGGCAGCGCTCGCGCTCGTCGGACTTCCGCAAGCCGCTGAACATCTGCTCGTACATCAGGCGATCGGCCTCTCGGTCATCGGCGAGCGTGGATTCGACGAGCCAGCCGTCAGTGAGCAGCTCCTCGCGGCTCGAGCCGGTGATCACCGTCATGGCGTCGTTCACGAGCGCGAACGCGTTCCGTCCGGGATCGACCACCCCCATGCCGATCGAGGCGTTGTCGAAGCCCTGGCGGAAGAGCTGCTCGGAGCGGTGCAGCTGCTGTTCCGAATCCCTGCGCTCGGTGATGTCCTGAGCGGTGCCGCGCATGACCACGAGCCGTCCTGCGTGGCGCACGACCTCGGCGAGCGCCACTACGGTGCGCACGTCGCCGTTGCGGTGGACCACGCGGTACTCGATCTCGGGCTCGTCGTCAGCGAAGACTCCGTGCTCCACCATTGCGCGGACGCGTGCCCGGTCGTCGGGATGGATCGCCGCTATGAACCCCTCCACACTGACGGCTTCCGGTGAGTCGCGCAGGTCGAAGATGTCCAGGAAGCCATCGCTCACGCTGAGCGACTTGGTCGCCACGTCGTACTCCCAGCTGCCCATCCGGGCGATGCGCTGAGCCACTCGCAGCTGCGCGTCGCGAGACCGAAGTCCCGCCTCCACGTCGTGGCTGTGGTCGCTCAGCTCGCGACGCGCCAGCGCCTGCCTGACGGCCTGACCGAGCCGCGCCGGGCGGTCCTTCAACAGGTAGTCGTCAGCCCCCGCGCGAATGCACTCGACCGCCTGGTCCTCGTTGGCGGTTCCGGTCACCACTATCACCGGGGGTCGCGGCGGCTCCATCTCCCTGACCGCGCGAATTGCGCTCAGGCCATCGAACGCCGGCAGGCTGTAGTCGGTGATGATCAGATCGAAGTCGTCGGTCAGCGCGGCACGAAACGCGGCCTCGTCGTCGACCACTGTTGCAACCGGCTGGAGGCCCTCGATCTTGAGGTAGCCGATCACCAGATCGGCGTCATCCGAACGATCTTCGAGGACCAGCACGCGGAGCGGCTTCAGCGTCTTGAAGATCGTGGAATTCACACGGCCACCAACGGCGGGCTCTCGTTCAGCATCAGCCAGTACATGCCGAGCTGCGAGACCGCAGTCGTGAACTCGCCGAAGTCGACCGGCTTGACCAGATAGCTGTTCACGCCGAGCGCGTAGCTCTTGACCATGTCCGTCTCCTGGTCCGACGAGGTCAGCACGACCACCGGGAGGAGCTTGGTGCGGGGATCCTCCCTGAGTGCGCGGAGCACCTCGAGCCCATCCACCTTCGGCAGCTTCAGGTCGAGCAGCACGAGCTTTGGGCCCGAGCTGGCGTCGCGCTCGGAATACCGGCCGCGGCACAGCAGGAAGTCAAGCGCCTCTTCGCCGTCGCGGGCCACCTGAACCCGGTTCGCAAGATTGCTGGCGCCCAGCGCGTGCTGGGTCAGCTCGAGGTCGTTGGGGTTGTCCTCGACCAGCAGGATGTCGACGTCGTCGTACGAGTTAGGCATTGCGAGGACCACCAATCGTGAAGTGGAAGGTTGCGCCCTGGCCGACGTCGGACTCGGCCCACACCTCGCCGCCGTGGCGGGCCACTATCCGCTCTACGATCGCCAGCCCTACACCGGTGCCCTCGTAGTCCTCCGCGCGGTGGAGGCGCTGGAAGACCCCGAACAGCTTGTGGGCGTAGCGAGGGTCGAAGCCGACGCCGTTGTCGCGTACGTAGTAGCCCGCGTCGTCGCAGCCGACCTCGACGCGAGCGTCCTGCCGGCCGCCGCTGAACTTCAGCGCGTTCGACAGCAGGTTCTGGAAGACCTGGCGCAGCAGCACCGGATCAGCGCAGCATGGCCGCAGTTGATCGATGGTGACAATCGACGTGATGGCCTGGTCGTCCCCTGCGATCTGCTCGAGCGCGCGGCGGGCCACCTGGGCCGGATCGATCATTTGCGTGGCGGGCGTCTGGCGGCCGAGCCGCGAGAACACCAGCAGGTCGTCCATCAACTCGCCCATGTCGCGGCTGCCCTTCTTGATCAGGCCGAGGTAACGCTTGGCCTCGTCGGGCATGTCTGCGCCATACGAGGCCTCGAGAATCGCCGCGAAGCCGCCGATCGTCCTGAGCGGCGCGCGCAGGTCGTGCGAGACGCTGTATGCGAACGCTTCGAGGTCGAGGTTGGCGGCCTTGAGCTCACGAGTCGCGGCGCGGATGTCCGTGCTCTCGTGAGCGGTCGTCGCGGCCTCGACCACCCGTCCGGCCGCATCGACGATCCCTGACGCTGTCAGCGACACCTCGACCCGCGTCCCGTCCTTTCGCAGCCTGATGGTTTCGTAGTGCGAGGCGGGCGCGCCCGCCAGGACCTTCTCGCGAATCTCCTGGTCCTCGCCGGCATGGTCCGCCGGAATCAGCATTGCTGCCGAACGTCCGACCGCTTCCTCGGGTCGGTAGCCGTACAGGCGCTCGGCACCGCGGTTCCAGCTCGTGATCGTGCCCAGGCGATCCTTCGTGATGATGGCGTCGTCGACGGATGCGGCCACGGCCGCGAGATGCCTGGCCTCGGCAGCAGCCGCGAACTCTGCGTCCTTGCGCTCCGTGACGTCGGTGGCGACCGCGTAGATGAGCTCACGCTCGGGATCGATACCCGCGCTCCAGGACAGCCAGCGGTAGCTGTCGTCAGTCGCGCGCGAGCGGCTCTCGAACGTGACCACCTCACCCGGCGCTGCGAGCAGCTGCTCGCGAGCTGCCTGCGTGATCTCCAGGTCGTCCGGGTGCGTCAGTTCGGAGAGCGATCGCTCGAGCAGCTCCTCGACCGTGCGGCCGAGCACGCTCTCCCAACTCGGGCTCAGCCGTGTCAGGTGTCCGTCCAGGTCCGCGACGCACAGCATGCCCGGACACAGCTCGAAGAAGCGCTCCGCGACACTCTGGGACTGCGGTCCCGAATGATCCTGCAGCAAGCTCTCCATGCGAATCCCATCCCCCATCCTTGGTCGTACCTGACCGTACCCCCGGATGGGGTGCGGCCAGTACCACAATTCAGGTAGATCGGGCCCAGTTACCTCAGCTGACGTAGCGGCTTGAAGGCGTGCTAGGAGCCGATTTCTTCGGAGCGGAGGGCGATTGCGATCGCCTGGCCGCGGGTGTGGGCGCCGAGCTTCACGATCGCGTTGCGGATGTGCGTTCTGACGGTGGCAGGCGAGAGCACAAGCTGGGCTGCGATCTCGGTGCCGCTGAGCCCCTCGGCGAGCAGCATCAGCATCTCGCGCTCACGCTGGGAGAGCACCATCACGAGATCCGAGACGTCCTGCCCGGTTCCGAGCAGGACGGCGGGCTTGCCATCGGAATCGATGCGCGCGGTCACATGGCTGCGCAGGATCCGCACGGCGCCGTCGCTCGGGCGCGAGATTCGGTACCGAATCTCGGTCGCGATCCCGTCGCGAGCGATCCGATCGAGTGCCTCTGCGACCACGCTGCGGTCCTCGGGCAGGACAAGCCTCTGAAACGCCTCGCGGCTCGCCACGAACCGCTGCGGGTCGACGCCGTAGAGGGCGTGGTACTCCTCCGACCAGCGCGCGTTCCCCGTGCGCAGGTCAAGCTCCCAGGTGCCGATCCCCGCCAGGCTCAAGGCTTGGCGCCGCCGCGACTCGCGAGCGTCCTCCTCCTCGGTGTCGACCGTCGCTCCGGGTGACGCCGTGGGGTTCAGCTCGTGGATCACGACGAGGCCTCCGACCACTTCGTCGTTCACACGCAGCGGCGTGACGACGATGTGGTACTCGCCTACAGCGGCCGAGTACGCGAACGCAAGCTCGCGTCCGGCGAGCACGCCGACGAGGGGGCCCCTGACCCCGGTCCACAGGTCCTCCGGCAGGATGTCGGAGAGCCTCTTGCCCGCGAGCTTGCGCGGATTGAGCCCGGCGCGCCGGAACGTGTCGCCGTATGCATCGCGCACACGCATCTCGGTGTCGAAGGTGAACGCGGCGGCGCCGGGGATCTGATCGAGGATCCCGCCGATGTACGACCGCAGGTCAAACGTCAGATCTGTTACAACCTGACGGTACCGGAGCCGATGCTAGATCGGGCAGGTTTCGCGTCGCGGCGGGATTCCGCGAAGCGGACCGCCAGCAGGCAGAGGTCGTCGGTCAAGCCGCCGTAGGCGAACTCGGCGACACGTGCGCGCACGATCGAGATCGCCTCGCTCGCCAGAGGTGCCCTCAGCTCCGTCAATGCGGCGCTCACAGCCTCGACGCCGAACATCTCGGTGCCGCGCCGCGCTTCGGTCAGGCCGTCGGTGTAGAGCAGGAAGCCCTCGCGCGCCGTCACCGTCCGCGAGCCCTCGACGCATCCCAGGCCTTCCTCCACGCCGAGCGGCGTCCCCTGCTCGGGGACGGCCAGAGGCGTGCCGTCGTCGAGCCAGAGCCCTGGCGGATGGCCTGCGTATGCCCAGCGCAGCAACTGCGTGCCGGGGTGGTAGGTCGCGCAGGCGGCCGTCACGAAGTCGGCGCTCGTGCCGATGCGCTCGATGAGCGCGATGTGCGCCCAGGTCAGCAGGCGACTCGGGTCGTCGGAGAAGGGCGCAACCGCGGCGAACGCCGTGCGGACGAAGGCCGCCCGCTGCGCAGCCTGAAGGCCGTGCCCGATCACGTCGCCGACCACGACGACGGTGGCGCCCTGCGGCCCTTCGGCGACGAGATAGAAGTCGCCGCTCACCTGCTCGGCCGTCGCCGGCAGGAACGCCGCCGCGATGTCCAGTCCGGGACGGCTGGGCAGCTCCGGCGGCGTGAGCGCATCGCGGATCGCGCGGAGGTCCTCCAGCTCGAGCACGGCGGCATCGAGTTGCTTGCGCAATCGCCTCAGGTCGTCCTCGCGCAGCTCCGCCTCGTGGCGCAGGCGCGCGACCAGCTTGTCCTGGCCGGCGCCAGGCTTTCTGATGTCGCGCACTCCGCCGATCAGGCGATCCTCTCGCATTCAGCGCGCGGCTGCTCGATTTCAGGTCGCTACCCGCTCAATGCAACGCGATGATGCGCACGCCGACGTCGGAGAACGCCGTGGAGGCGACGCTCGTCGGGTTGCACAATCTGAGCGTCCCCGAATCGGGGTTCGAGACCTTGAGGAGCTCGAACGTCAGCCCCGGCGGCACCGGGGTGGTGCCGACGAAGGTCAGGAAGGCGGCATCGCCGACCCGTGCCCCGGCCATGTCGACGACGGTCGTCACGCAGCTGTGCGAGGGGACCGCGCCGGCGTCGGCGTGAATCGTCTCGGTGATGTCCGCCCCCGAGAGATCGGCCGTCGTTACCGAGCCATCGGTGATCTTGATGCCGGGGACCTGACCGTCACCGATGTCGGCGGCCTGGATCGCGCCGGCGGCGACCTTGCCCGGCCCGATCGCGTTCGCAGCGATGTCGTCGCTGCCGATCGTGCCCGGGGCGATCTTCCCCGGCCCGACCGCGCCTGCCGCCAGGTCCGCGCCGGTCACGTTCGCATCAGCGATCTTGTTCGTCGTCACGCTGTTGTCCGCCGGTCCCTGCTTTGCCGTCGCGAGCGCCGTCTTTGCCGTCTTGTCCGCGCTCTTCGCGGTCTTGTTCGCGCTCTTCGCAGTCTTGTTGGCGCCCGTTGCGAGCTTCAGCGCCTTCTTCGCGATGGCGATCGGCGACAGTGACGAGGAGAACGCGTGCGGGGCGGCGACCGCGGGCACGACGGTGGCGAACAGCGCGACCACGGCAAGCGCGGCGACCGTCTTGAGGCGACGCGACTGGCCCAGGCGCGATCGCTTGCGCGACACGCTGGTGAATGGAGATGGCATTCCTTGCCTCCCGGCAGATTGTGGAACTTCCGTGTTCCACCGTACGCGCACGCGCACGCGCACGGGCGGGGGCGCGGGCCGCTCCACACGCGCCCACGGGAGCGGGTCGCAGCGCTGCCGGCGCTTCGCCTTCTTCGTTGCGGTAGCGGATTATCGGCGTGTTCTCAGCTTTCTCCGACGGTTTTCTCACCGGCGCGCAAGAGGCTCACCCGTACAGCAGCACCCACGATCTCACCTAAGGAGACGCCAGTTGTTCGATCACATGAAAAAAGCGGTTTTGACGGTTGCCGCCCTCGCCGCGTTTGCCCTAGGCGGCGCCGCACTCGCGGGAGCGGCCAGTAAGACGAGCGCAAAGAAGGCTGCGAGCGGCACGACAACCCAGGCGGCACCGAGGCCACGGCACGGCAGTGCCGCGCACGAGGATGCCGAGAAGCCGGTGACCGGTGACGCCGCGGCGAAGGCACAGGCCGCCGCCGAGAAGAGTGTTGGCAGTGGCAGCAATGCCGGCGCTGTCACCACCGACTTCGGCGGCGATGGCTATGAGGTCACGGTCACGAAGGCCGACGGCAGCAAGGTGGAGGTCCACCTCGACAAGTCGTTCAACGTGATCCAGGGCCACGGCGGCCGCGGCCGCCACGGGTTCGGCGGACCCGAGCACGGCAGTGCCGCGCACGAGGATGCCGAAAAGCCGGTGACTGGTGACGCCGCGGCGAAGGCACAGGCCGCCGCCGAGAAGAGTGTTGGCACTGGCAGCAATGCCGGCGCTGTCACCACCGACTTCGGCGGCGATGGCTATGAGGTCACGGTCACGAAGGCCGACGGCAGCAAGGTCGAGGTCCACCTCGACAAGTCGTTCAACGTGATCCAGGGCCACGGCGGCCCCGGCGATCATGGGCGGGACGGCGATGGTCCGGACTCGACCGGCTCCAGCACTGACGGGGCGTCGAACGACTCCGGCTCCGACGGCAGCACCACGAGCGCCTAGTAACGACGACCGCTTGATCCCGGCGACGCGCCCCCCAATCCTCGCGCGTCGTCGGGTTTGAGCCCCGCGGGAGCACGGCTTCACGCGGATTCAGGCTCCGTTCAGGAAGCATGCCTAGCTTCCGGCCGATGCTGAAGCGTGTCTGGGGTGCGATCGGTGCCGAGCCGATCGCGGCGAAGGTCCCCGAAGTCATCGGCCTGTTCTGGGTGATGAAGATCCTGACGACCGGTATCGGCGAGTCATCGTCGGACTTCCTCGGACAGCGAAGCATCCCGCTGGCCGCGCTCCTCGGCACCGGCGGCATCGCCCTAGCACTCTGGCTGCAACTGCGGTCACGCGAGTACCGCGCGTGGAACTACTGGTTCGCGGTCCTCATGGTTGCCGTCTTCGGCACGATGGTCGCCGACGGAATGCACAAGGGTGCCGGCATCCCGTACGCCGTCAGCACGACCATGTGCGCGATCGGCGTCGCCGTGATCTTCTTCGTCTGGCACCGGGTCGAGGGAACGCTCGACATTCACAGCATCACGACGAAGCGACGCGAGCTCTTCTACTGGCTGGCGGTACTCGCGACGTTCGCACTCGGCACGGCTGCCGGTGACATGACGGCGTTCACGCTCAACCTCGGGTTCTTGGGCTCGGTAGCCCTTTTCGCCGCCGCGATCGCGGTGCCATTCGTCGGCTGGCGATGGTTCGGCCTGAACGCGGTGCTCGCGTTCTGGGCGGCATACGTCGTGACGCGCCCACTCGGCGCTTCGATGGCGGACTGGTTTGGCAAGTCCTCAGCGAAGAGTGGACTCGGCCTGGGCGACGGCCTTGTCAGCGTGATTGGGCTGATCGTGTTCGCCGGCTTCGTCGCGTACACGGCGAAGGCGCGCCGGGACATCCAGGGCCCCGCGTCGCCGGCCGACTCCGCCTCTCAACTGCGTGAGCGGCCCATGAGCGAGTTGGCGCTGGACGCACAGACGTAGCGTCGTGGTCACCAGATGAAGTGGTAGACCTGGCCAGCGTCCAGTAGACCGGTGAACCGGGCCTTGACGCTCCCGCGGACTGCCGCGTACTTGCCGGTCCCGCCGACGATGGCGTCGAGGAACACCGGCTGGTTGCCGTCATAGGCGCCGTCGTGGACAACGGTTCCACCCGGGAGGACGTCGACGGTGGTGCAGATCTCACGCGTCGGGCTCACGAACCCGCAGAACACGTCCTCGCGGCCGATCTTCTTGCCGCCCTTCGAGATGGTGGCCACCTGGAAAAGGAGGTCGCCGAGCTTCGGCTCGGCGGGCTGCTTGGCAAGGACCTTGCCGTCGCGCATGAAGACCGCCGGCTGGGTGTGGAGATGGACCGTCAGCGTCTTCGGTCCGGAGGCATCGGCGGACCCCGCGAGGGCGAGTGCCACGACACCGGCAAGGGCGATCGTGTGTGCCGGGATGAGCCTGAAATGGTCGAGCATCGTTGCTCCTTTGCGTCGTGATTACGTGCCTGAAGTCGGCTTGATCACGATCCCAGCGTTGCCCCCGCGCGGGTAGTGGACCATGGTCTGGTCTTTCTCGACCCTGCGCTTTACGATCGCTCTCCGTTGTCGGACACGACGATCTCTGAGGACCGCCCGGAGCAGATCGCGCTGCGGCCTGGGGATCATCTGGGCGGATACACCGTCGTTGAGCTCGTTGGGAGTGGCGGGATGGGCGACGTGTACAGGGCGCTCGACCCGGAGCTCGGACGCTCGGTGGCGCTGAAGGTGATCGCCGCGCATCTCTCCCGCGACGAGCGCTTCCGACGGCGGTTCGAGCGCGAGTGGCGCATGATGGCCACGCTCGATCATCCGAACGTCGTTGCGGTCTACCGAGCGGGCGAAGAGGCAGGTCGTCTCTTCATGGCGATGCGCTTCGTCGATGGACAGGGCCTCGATGCGCGGATCGCCCAGGATGGGCCGCTTGCGCCCACCGAGGCGGTCGCGGTCATCGCCGAGGTCGCGGCCGGCCTGGATGCGGCGCACGCCGCAGGGCTCGTGCACCGCGACGTCAAGCCCGCCAACATCCTGCTCGCCGGCGGTGGGCACGTGTTCGTGACCGACTTCGGGCTCACGGTCCCCGCTCAGCGCCTGACGGCCCTCACATCGACCGGTCAGTTCATGGGAACAGTCGCGTATGCAGCGCCCGAGCAGATCCGCGGCGCGGACCTCGATGCCCGGACCGATGTCTACGCCCTCGGCGGCGTCCTGCACCATTGCCTGACCGGCCAGCCGCCCTATCCCGCCGACACGGCACTCGAGGCCATTGCCGCGCACCTGTCCGACACGGCGCCCCGCCCATCGACGCTGGCACCCGTGCCTGTTGCGTTCGACGAGGTCGTCGCACGCGCGATGGCCAAGGACCCAGCCGATCGCTACGCGAGCGCCGGCGCGCTCGCGCGCGCGGCGGCCGCCTCCGAGGCGCCCCGGCGCCGGCGACCGCGGATCGCCGTGCCGCGGTGGATCGCCGCGGGGACGGTCATCGCGGCGGCGTCAATTGCGATCGCCATCATCGCGGGCGGCGATGATGGGCGTGGACGGCGGAGGGACCCGACGAGAGCCGTCGCCGCGGGACGCCCGACAGCCGTCCCCAGCCGCCCGGACGACATCGTCACCCTTGGCGGCGACGTCTGGACCCAGAGGGCCATGGGCGGAACCCTCGTCCGTGTTGACGCGCGCACGCGAACGGTGACCGAGCTGCGCGCGGCGCTGGACCTCGGCGGCGGCCCGCGCTCCGGGTTCGCGGCCGGTGCAGGGTCGATCTGGACGGCATTGCCGGCGAAGGGTATCGGCGGCGTCACCCGCGTCGACCCGGCAAGAGGGACCCCAGTCGGGCGGGTGCAGCTCGTTGATGGGGCGTCGGGCGTCGCCGTCGGTGAGGGCGCTGTGTGGACGACCACGGTGCCACGTCTTGGTCCCGGCCGACTGGTGAGAATCGACCTGCGCACCAACCGCGTAGCGCGTTCCTTCGCCGTCCTCGGCCGTCACCCTGAGGCGATCGCCACCGGAGCGGGATCGGTCTGGGTCGCCGACCGGGTCAGCGGCGCCGTGGACCGCGTCGATCCGCGCTCCGGGCACCGCGCGCGGATCCGCATCGGCGGTGCCCCGTCGGCGCTCGCCGTCTCGGCCACCGACGTCTGGGTCCTCGATGCCGCGAGCCGGACCCTCCTTCACATCGACGCCGACCGCGGAGAGGTCGTGGGCGCGCCGGTTTCACTTGGCAAGGACCTGCTCGACATCGCAATCGCCGGGCCGAATCTGTGGGTGGCTGCGGGCGACGCCACGGTGACGCGCCTCGACGCGCGCACCGGTCGAACGCTTGACCCGCCGGTTTCCGTCGGCGCGCCGCCGCTGGCGCTCACGAGCGACGGTGAAGCCGTCTGGGTCGCGAGCGGCGCCGATCAGACCATCCGCAGGCTGACAGCGGCGAGCTGACGTGTTCGAGGTCGGGACAACGGTCCACGATCTGCAAGTGCAGGCGCTGGACCACACGACGAGCGGCGGCTCGGTCTACACCGCGATGCAGACTGGCCTGGGGCGCCGGGTGACGGTGTACGTCGCCGACGCGCCGGCCGACTCCGAGGCGGGTCAGCGGTTCCTGGCCCAGGTGACGCGCCTGGCGGCGATCGAGGACCGACACCTGCTTCCGGTCTACGAGGTGCGCACGGTCGAGGATCGCATCGTGGCGATTGGCGGCGCGGGGAATTCGCGCCTCGAGGACCGGTTGGCCGACGGGCCGCTCGCGCCCGAGCACGCCGTCGCGATTGTCGAGCAGATGGTCGCGGCGGTGGAGGCTCTCGAACGAGCTGGCGTCGACGGGGTGCTCCCAACGCTGAGGACGGTGATCCCGTCTGCCGGTGGCGAAGCACGATTCTCTGCCGTCGAGGCACTTCTCGACAGGGACGGCGCGCCGGCGGAGAGCGCCGTTCAGCGTCTCGGCCGCTTGCTGGCGTCCGCGAGCGCCGGCACCCGCGACGCAGTCACCGCAGCGGTTCCGGCGCCGCTGCGACCGGTGGTCGAGCGCGCGGCCGAGCCGGATGGCTACGCGAGCCCTCGCGCTCTCGCCGACGCGGCGCGCAGCGCCCTCCCGGTCACGCGAACGGCACGCCGCCGGCGGGTCCCGGTGTGGATCGGCGCCGTCGCGGCGGCGGTTGGCGCCGTCCTCGCGGTGGTGCTGCTCTCGTCGGGCGAGAAGACGCCGAAACGCGCTCCCGCCAACGCGCCGGCGGCACGCATCGCCGCGGTGATAGATGTCGGCGGCGACGCGCGCTCGATCGGAGTCGGCGCAGGCGGCGTATGGGTCGGACGGCAGGATCGCCAGCTCGTCCGCGTCGACCCTGCCACCGATCGCGTGGTCGGTGCGCCCCTGCGCTTCGCACCTCCCGTCGAGGCGGGCGACACCAACGTAACGGTCCGCGCAGGCGCCGGCGCGGTCTTCGCCATGGACGCGACGAGCCGGACCGTCGTGCGCGTGGACCCGAAGACCGTCCGCGTCACCGCTCGCAAGAACCTCGGCGCCTTCATCCTCGGGGCGGCCGTCGGCGGCCAGGAGTTGTGGGTGATCACGGGACCGCCGACGAAGCTGGTCCGGCTCGACGCGACCACGCTCCGGCGCATCGGGACCCCGATCGCGTCAGGTACGGAATCGTTCGATGTCGAGCCCGATGGCCGGATCGCCTACCTGGCCGACACGCAGGGCCGCTTCGCGCGCATCGACATGGGGACCGGGCACGTCGATGCGTTCCACCCGGCCGGACAGACGTTCAAGATGGCGCTGCGCGGCGGGACGCTGTGGATCCCTGATTCCCCCAACGCGGCGTTGCTGCAGGTGGATGCCCGCAGCCTCGAACCACGCGGCGAGATCGTCCGCGGCCTGAGCTTCGCCACGACCGCGACCGCGCTCGGGGACTCGATCTGGGTCACCACATTGCGGGCCCCTGACCCGGCCGCGCCCGCCCAGCTACATCGAATCGATGCTGCGTCGGGCCGCCAGGCCGGGCGTCCACTCGCACTCGGCAGCGGGGTCGGCTGGCCGCAAGCGGGTGCCGGCGCCCTCTGGATCTCCTCCGACCACGGCGTCATCAAGGTGCTGCCGACGTCGCCCGCGCCGGCCACGACACCCAACCCCGCGCCGCCGAAGGACCACGGCCCGCTCCTCGGCGGCCCGCTGCGGCGCGGGACCTACGTCGGGCGCCTCGACCGCAGTCGCGTCTCGGTCACCGTCGACGACGACGAATGGGTGACGACCGTCGACCCCGAGGCGTTCGAATTCGGGCGCCGGCGGAACGCCGACACCGGCGCCACGCTCTTCGTGCCGGCGCACGTGTTCGACCGTCGCGGTGGAGTGGCACCACCTCGCAGCGTGGGTCAGGTTCTGCGCACGCTGCGTGCCAATCCACATCTCGCTGTCGGACCGGTCCGGCGCACCACCATCGGCGGCGAGTCGGCCGTGGGCGTCTCTCTCGATGTGCGTGCGGGCACGCCGCGATCCGATCTCTGCGGGCAACGTCTATGCCTTCCCCTCTTCGAGACCGCCATGGCGAGCTACAACGCCGAGCGTGGGCTCAGCCAGCGGCTCTGGCTGGTGCGACACCGCGGCCGGGTCGTCGCCGCGGTGCTGAGCGCCCTGTCGAACGCGGAGCTCGACACGCCCGAGCGACTTCTCCAAACGGTCCGCTTCCTTCCGTGAACGCCGGCCACCGCGACGGCGCGCACCAGTCCACCCCGGAGGAGCTGCGCGAGCGCCTGGCCGCCGAGCGCGGCGGCGTCCCGTTCCTGTTGTTCCGCGACGCTGATGGCGACCAGCGGATCATCGGGCTGTCCGACGATGTCGAGCGCGTCACGATCGGCCGCAGCTCCGAATGCGACGTCTGCCTTGCCGAAGACGGCAAGGCGTCACGCCTGCACGCACAGCTCGAGCGCGTCGGCAGCGACTGGGTCCTGACCGACGACGGGCTCTCGCGCAACGGCACGTTTGTCCGCGGGGAGCGGCTCAACGGCCGGCGGCGGCTCATCGACGCCGACGTCATGAGGATCGGCAACACCGCCATCGTCTTCCACCGGCCCGGCGGCGAGGCCGCAGAAACGACGCAGCATGCCGACGACCGTGAGCTGGCTGTCGGCGTCACCGAGTCACAACGGCGTGTGCTGATCGCGCTGTGTCGACCGTTCAAAGGCGGAGCCACGGACGCCTCTCCCACGACCAACCCGGCCATCGCCGCCGAACTGGTCATCAGCGTCGGCACGGTGAAGACCCACATGCGGGCGCTGTTCACCCGCTTCGGCATAGACGCCCTCCCGCAACTCGAAAAGCGTCGACGACTCGTCGCCCTCGCGTTTGCCACCGGACTCGTCACGGAGCGCGACCTGTGAGGGCACGTCGGCGGCTCGGTGTCAGGCCCTCAATTCGTGACGATGAACCACCCATCGGTGACGTCGTTGTTGTCGAGCATCGATCCCGAACTGACTCGGACACACGCGCCGATCGTGTAGAAGCCGGCGCCCGGTGTGAAGGTCGCCACCGCGGTCAAGACCTGCCGCGCCGAGACGCCGGTCGTCAGGTGGTTTCCGATCGGCGCAATGGCACCGGCCTGAGGTTGTGAGCAGATGTCCGAGCCGACAACGGTCGACGAACCCGCCCCGAGCGCCATCGCGGCAGTTGCAGTGATGCGCTGGCCGTCAGCAACTGTCACCGAGGCGGTCGCGCCGGCGAACTGCCAGTCCCCGGCGCCGGTCCCCGTCCCCGTGATCGTGCCGATGCTGCCGCCGAACCCATGCGTCGCGACAACGCCGGACGGGCCGGGTGCCCCGTCCGTGCCGTCGCCTCCCTTGGCACCGGGAGAACCGGTGGCGCCAGGTGCGCCGTCCGCCCCGCCGGGCCCCGCTGGGCCGCGAGGCCCGGGAGACAGGCCGCGGGCGAGATCCGCAGCGGTCAGCGAACCGTTCTTGACCTTTGCCCCAGTGACCGAGTTCTTCTGCAGCTGCCGGGGGCCGACGCTGTTCCTCGGGAGCTTGATCGCCGCGTAGGCGCCTCCGCCCAAGGCGAGGAAGACCCCGATGGTCGCCATGACGTTCGCGTACGTGAGCCTGGACCGCAATCGCACGAGCATTCCGGAACCTCCCAGTAGGACCTAAACCAACCTACGGCGAGAGCACATCATCCGCCACCATGGACCAAGCCGACAGGGACGGCTCCGAACGCCTTCTGGCAGTCACCGACCGGCCTTCCGTGCAACGGCCGCCTGCCGTCAGCCCTACTCGTCGCCCTTGGGCAAGACGAAGCTTGCCCCGAAGACACCTCGAGCGCCATAGAGGTCTTTGGTGACCTTGAAGGTCTTTCCGATGGGAGCGTCGGACTGCAGTGTCAGGGTCACCGGGAGGTGATTGAGGTCCGCGGCCTTGAGCTTGGCCCTGAGCGTCTTGGACAGGACCCAGTCCACGCGAAGTGTGGTGTCGGCTTTGAAGGCGTGGCTGAACAGTGTGGTGCTGTTCAGACGCAGCTTCTTTCGCAGCTTGGAGGTGACGGTCATCCGGACGTCCCCCGACAGGTTGCAAGGCATGTCGGTGTAGGCCTTGGTTCCGGCGCTGGAAGAGGCGATGAAGCGAAAGACCATCCGCTGCGGCCCCGTCTGAAGCAGGTACAGGCCCCCGTAGACGTTGTATCCGGCGTAGTCGCCGTACGACTGCAACGACGAAACGTCCGCGACGGCGGTCGTCGAGTGCGTTCCCGGTGAGCCTGGGGTCGTGCCCGTGTTTGAGGTCAGGTACCCGCAGAGGTGGGTGTGGTGGACGGTGCCGTGGGGGAGGGTCCCGCTGATCTGGTTCGTCTCCGACCCCTGTAGTTGCCCCCCGAACCCGCCGACCGTCTCCCACGCCCCGTTGCCCTGGCCTTCCGTGGCGGGGCACGCTGTTCCGACATCCTGGGACTCGATCGTGAGCTGGTGGGAGCCCGGGCTGTCGACCACGGTGTTCACCGTGAGGTTCTGCACGTTGCGCCCGCCCCCGTCGGAGTCCATAGAAGGCGGCCCGGCCGTGATGGTCAGGGAGTCCGCTGACGCCGACCCGGCCATGGCGAGAACCATCGCGGCCGTCGTGATCAGCAGAAGGGAGCGGCGAGGCGAGGTGCCGTGGGTGTCCTTAAATCGGGCGAGCATTCGATCTCCTTAGTGCGGGATGGGTCCCAGGGAGATCAAGCGCCGACTCAAAGCCGCCAAAACCCTCTGTACAACCAGTATGGAGCACCAGCGGATATTTGGGGGACCCCGCTCGCCCTTCCGGATGTCCGGGAAGGCCAAGCCCCCTCCAAGCGGGGCTTTACGAGGGGTGAGCGACGGGACTTGAACCCGCGACCGCCTGGACCACAACCAGAGATTTGTTGTGCGCCTGGGACCTGTGACCGCATGGTGATGCGGTTTCCGTTCGCTCAGGTCAGCTCAGTTTCGCTCAGATTGGTGTCACGAACGGTGTCACGGTTCGCGACGGCTCGACTGGGGCGTGCCTCCGACCGCGCCTTCAACCGGACTCTTACTTCCGGGCGACTAAGCGGACCGATTGATGGGAGCCGGACAAGGGTCGAGTTGGTAGTCGGGCCCTTCCACTGAAACCGCAACCGCTGGTCATGAAGTCGTCTTCCGATGTGTGCGCCGGTGGTGCTTGCGCCGGTGGTGCTTGCGCTTGTGATGGTTGACGCGGTGGTGTGTGGCCTTCGGCGCTGGCGCCAGGTGCACGCGGTTCAGCCATGAGAACGTGTCCGCGTAGAACTCCGGCGCCGTGACGCATGAGTTGACCGAGTGACCAGCCTTGTCGATCACGATCCGCGTGAACGAGACGCCCGGTGCGTAGTAACTCGACTCCATCGCGGCCTGCGGGTCGGTGGTGCAGTCACCGCTCCGAGAGCACCAGAGACTGTCGAAACGGCCCTGTGCGAAGAGCACGGGCGCCCGGATCCTCATCGTGATCCCGCCATCGTTGGTCTGCTGCTGCATCGACGTCAGCTCGTTGGCCGACATCGTGTCCTTCAACGTGTTCTCCTCAACCGAGACCATGCCGGGCTCGATCGTGCCCGGCGTGATGAAGGCGTCGGTCCGCGAGCCTGGCCTGGTCGTCAGGTAGCCGGCGACCTCGGGCTGGCCGACGTATCGCGGGTCTGTCGCGGCCGGCGAGAAGTCGAAGCTGGCGGGCGGCGGCTTGTTGCCGAACAGGTTGTGCCCGATGCCCGTAAGGATGATCCCGTCGATGTCCTTGTAGTTGGCTGCTTCGTTCTCTGCCGCCATCGCGCCCATCGAGTGCCCGTTGAGGATGACGGTCGAGAACTGCGGCCCGAGCGCACCCTGACGCAGCGCCATGACCAACTGGTGGGTGACGAAGCCGGCAACGTCGAAGTTCAGCGTCGTTGGGTCGGGATGGTCGCTCTGCCCGTACCCGAGCCGATCGATGTTCAGCGTCGCGTATCCGCGATCGGTAGCCCACTTCACGTAGGAGTAGGTCGCCGGGTGGTAGGGGTTGTCCCAGTAGGTGTGGTTGTAGGCCCCGCCGTGGATGAGTACCTGGACGGGCGTTTTCCCGGTGAGCGGCGCGCGGTGGCACAGCTCGCCCCAGACCGATTGACGCGTTGCGTCGCCTGCGTTCTGAAGGATCTTGAACGAGTAGGCCTGACAGCTGGCCCCGCTGGGCGAGGACGCCACCCCGAGGTCCGCCACCGGTGGAGCAGGCTCGGCGGCGGCGCACGTCGGCGCCACCAGAGCGCACATCGCCGCGCACACAACGATCAGACGTTTCATGCGACTTCCTCCCTGTCTCTTGACGCACCCCTGATTTTGATCCCACAGCGCCTCGCCGTCATCCGGCCAGCGGTCGCCTTGCCACGCGACGTGTTGGTCGGGGCGCACTAGGACGAGCGCGGCGCCATAGCGATCCCGCAGCCCGGCGGCCGCCACCTCGGCGACATCAAGGGGAACGCCGCGCGCATCCGCCGTCGCAACGACCGCAGCAACGGACTCCTCAACGCCGGTGTCGACCACTAGCAGCGTCATGCCCTCACCGAGCACGTCGTAGATGGAGCGCCCTGGGCCGAGCCAGCTGTGGGCGAGCCTTGCCCCGCCCTCGGCGACGATCGGTGACTCGTAGGCGATGTCCAGCACGAGGTCAAGCGCGTGAAACTCGGCGCGTTTGGTCCGCTGGATCTGCTCGTGGGCGCGGCGGCGGGCCTGATCGCCGGCGGGCCCGTCCACCTCGAGGTCGTCGACGAGCAGCTCCGTCGCGAGCACTTTCATGTTCTCGGTAGCCGCGTCGATCACGCGCATTTGCACCGGACGCCGCTCGGCCTCGTAGCTAGAGAGCAGGCCGGCGCCGCCCCAGCCGTCGAGCACCGCCGCCAGCTTCCAGCCGAGGTCGACCGCATCGCCGAAGCCAGTGTTGAGGCCGTGGCCGCCGAACGGCGGGTTGAGGTGGGCCGCGTCTCCCGCCAGGAACACCCGCCCCACGCGCGCGCGGTCGACGAGCTGCATCCGAGCCGTCCACGGGTCCGTGGAGAGAACGGTCGCTTCGATGGGCTCGCCGACAGCCCCATCGATGAGTGCCTTGGCGCGCAGTTCGCCGTCATCGCGCTCAACCCCAAAGGCGATCATCCACCATGATCCATTCAGGTCGAGCGGCCCCATCAGCGCCGGCGTGACGCTGTTGACGACCCAGTAGTGCACTGCGGGCCCGTGCCGGACCTGGTCGACGAGCTGCGGTGCTGCGAAGACCATCCCGAAGTTTGGTCGCAGGGCGTGTTCGCCGACATACCCTGAGCCGATCGCGTCGCGCACGGTGCTGCGCGGCCCGTCACAGCCGATGACGTACTCGGACGTGATTCGCACCTCGCGGCCGTCCGCGTCGGCCACCGTCGTCGTCGCCGCGTCCGCGGTCTGCTCGACGCTGGTGACCCTGGACCCCGTAATCAGTGTGCATGACGGGATCTCGGCGACAGTGTCGCGGAGCAGCTCCTCGAGTACGTATTGGGGGGCCTGCTGGCCGAGCTCCGGGAAGCGATCACCCTGCGGGGCAAGCCCGAAGACCCCGCTGAACCGCGACAGCTCGCGGCCTCTCAAGGACGTGCAGAAGACGACCTGGTCGGAGTACGAGGTCGGCAGCGGCGCTCGCTCACGTAGCTGCTCGGCTATCCCCCAGCGGCGCAGGTGCTCCAGCGTGCGCACGTTGACGGTCTTGCAGCGCGGCCGCATGTGCGAGACCGTCGTCCGCGGCTCGATCACGATGCAATCGATGCCGCGTCGCCCGAGCTCGACGGCGGCTGCCAGGCCCACGGGCCCACCTCCTGCCACCACGACCTGGGTCGCGGAAGACGGCACGTCCACTTACCTCAGTCGTCGGTTTCGAGCACGGCCGCCAACCTCTCGGCCAGCTCAAGCTCGTTTGAGGCGAGATGGTCGGTGAGCGCATCGCGCATCCGCGCGCTCTCCCGCGACCGCGCTGCCTCGAGCAGCGGCAGGTGCCGATCAAACGCGGAGTGCTCTCGCAAGGCATCGGTCTCGCCGTACACCACACGCAGGTAGCGCTGAGACGCCTGCCAGAGCTCGGTCACGAGGCGCGCCAGTCGCTCGCTGACGACATGGCGCATGAGGATCAGGTGAAACGCCTCGTGGCTGTCCCAGAACTCGTCGGAATCCGGTGGCGCGGCGTGCATCCGCGCGAACTCCTGTTCCAGATCGTCGACGTCGTGGTCGGTCAGCTGCGGGCAGGCCCGTTCGGCGGCATCGACCTCGAGCAACAAGCGCAGACGGTAGATCTCATGGAGGTCGTCGAGTTGGAGCGGGGCGACGATCGCGGTGCGGGCCGGGCGCAGCTCGACGAGGCCCTGGCTGGCGAGGCGCTGGAGTGCCTCGCGGACCGGGCTGGGGCTCACGTCCAAGTCGGCCGCCAAGTCGCTGATGGAAAGGGTCTCGCCGGGTCGAATCCGGCCGTCGATGATCGACCGGCGCACGATGTGTGTGACGCGATCGACCAGCGACTGCGTCTCCTGCCTGATGGGCTCGATACCCGTTCGTGTCTTAGCCATGTTCTCCGTCCGATCGTAATTGTCAGGTGTCGCCCAGATAGCTCGCCACGAGCAGTTGACGGTCCGATCCCAACTCGGCGGCAGTGCCCTCGTGCCGGACCTCTCCGTGAGCGAGCACGTAGCCGCGATCGACCACACCGAGAGCGAGGTGAACGTGCTGTTCGACGAGGACTACGCTGCAGCCGGTCTCCCTTGCGAAGTCACCCACTATGGGCAACAGACGCTTGACGATGACCGGTGCAAGGCCGAGGCTGAGCTCGTCGACGAGCAGGACGCTCGGCCGGCGGGTGATCGCGCGGGCAAGGTTGAGCATCTGTTGCTCGCCGCCCGAAAGCAGACCGGCACGGCGGTTGGAAAGCTCGAGCAGGGCGGGAAACAGCTCGTACGCGAGGTCAGCATCGACCTTGGTTCCACGCGGCGAGAGGCGAAGATGCTCGGCGACCGTGAGGCCGAAGAACACACTGCGACCTTCGGCGACGTGGGCCATGCCACGTGCTGCGAGCGCCTGTGGCGCTGCGCCGGTGACGTCCGTCCCGTCGAGCAAGACACGACCCGACATCGGGGCGAGCAGGCCGGAGGCCACCCGCAGCGTCGTCGTCTTGCCTGCCCCATTGGCGCCCAGCACGGCGACGATCTCGCCAGGATCGACGTCGAGTGTCACGTCGCGGATTGCTGCCGCGCCCTCGTAACCGGCGGTCACCGCCTCGAGCGCGAGCCGCGCGGGAGTGTTCACGACACCGCCGCCTCGATGTCGCTCGGAACGTCGCCAAGATAAGCGGCGATCACGTCCGAGTCGGCCCGAACGGTGGCGGGCGTCCCGCTGGCGATCACGCGGCCGAAGTCGAGGACAACAACGTGATCGCAGACCGAGAGGACGAGGCCCATGTCGTGGTCGACGAGCAGCATCCCCGGCCCGTTGTCGGCGAGCACGCGAATGTGGGCTCCGAGCTCCTCGCTCTCCTCGCTGTCCAGTCCCGCCGCCGGCTCGTCGAGCAGCACAATGTCTGGCTCGCCCATCAGCGAGCGCGCGACGCCGACGAGCTTGCGCCGCCCTTGACTGAGCTGATCAGGGCGCGCGTCGGCGAGCGCTGCCAGTCCAAGCCGGTCGAGCACGGCTGCCGGATCGGCGGCGTCGTGCTTGGAACGACGCAGCGAGCGGCGCGCGAGCCCCCACAGCGAGCCGGAGGAGCCCGCGACAACAAGGTTCTCGGCAACTGTCAGATCGTCGAAGAGCTCAGCGGACTGCCAGGTGCGCCTGAGCCCGCGGCGGGCTCGCTCGTGTGGAGCCACGCCGGCGAGGTCGTGCCCGTTGAGCATCACCGTCCCGCGGTGCGGCGTGAATCCGGTGACGGCGTCGATCAGGGTCGTCTTTCCGGCGCCGTTGGGACCGATGAGCCCGACGACCTGACCGCGAGCGACGTCGAGCTCAACGTCGACAAGAGCCTGCACGCCGCCGTAGCTGACCGACAGGCCACGCGTGACGAGCGCTGGTGTCATGACGCAGCCCTCAGGCGCGCCTCGCGGCGCTCGGCAACAACGCCCGCGATGCCCTCGGGGAACTGGACGACGTTGATCATCAGCGCAAGGCCGCCGACGATCAGCTGATAACTGACAGGGATGCCCAGCAGCCCGTTCGCGGTGTGGATGAACAAGCCCTCGGTCACGAGCAGTCCGCCGATAGGCGCTGGCCACGGATGTGATCCCGCCCAGATACGAGAACGCCACCAGCGAAAGCGCGATCGGCACGGCGAAGCGCGGTTCGGACACCGAGCCGTAGTCGTAGGCGTAGAGCGCACCGGCAGTGCCCGCGAGAACCGAGGAGATCGCGTACGCCGCCAGCTTCGTCTCGCGCACGGATATCCCAGCCGCCGCGGCGGCGCGCTCGTTCGAGCGCACGGCGAGCATCCGGCGGCCGAGCTCGCCGCGGCGCACGGCGATGACGGTCAACGCCCCAGCGACAAGGACGGCCAGGCACATGAACCCGAACACGGGGCTCGGCTGCGTCGTCGTTCCCAGAAGATCCGAATGGGTGCCGAGCCCGACGCCGAACAGCGACGGATCAGCCACTTTGTCGTGCGAGGCGTTGATGCCGAATGAGGTGTTCTCGAACCAGAAGCTCTCGATCGCCAACGCGGCCGCCATCGTCACGATCGCAAGGCTGACGCCGCGCACGCGCAACGCCGACAGCGCCGACAGAAGGCCGACGGCGAGGCTGGCCAGTACGCCCAGCAGTGGCGCGATCGGGAATCCGATTCCGGAGCTGTGCGCAAGCTTCGCGACCACCAGCGCGGTGACGCCGGCGAGCGCCGACTGCAGCAGCGACATCTGCCCGATGAAACCGGTCAGCACCACGAACGAAAGACACATCAGGGCGCCGATCAGCGAGTTCGTCAGCGCCTGGCGATAGTCGAACGGGAAGGCGACTAGTGCGACCGCCGTCACGCCGGCGAGCACCATCGCGACAAGCAGTGGACGGCTCGGCGTCCGGACTCGGGGCAGGCGTCGTTCGACCGCCGCGCCGCGCTCGGGCAGCTTGGCCCCGCGCAGGAACAGCACGACCACGATCACCCCGAAGAAGAAGACATCGGCGACGCCGGGCAGCGGCCCATCCCCCGTGCTGGGAAACCAGCTCTTGGCCTCGAGCCAGATGACAAGCGACTGCACGATCCCCATACCGAGTCCGGCGATAGCCGCAACTGAGAACGATGTGAAGCCCGCGATCAGCGCTGCGGCCAGCGCCGGGATGACACTGAAGGCGATGACAAGCGGGTCGAGCTGGGCGATCGGTGCGGCGAATATCCCAACCGCCCCGGCCAGGACGAAGGCCATGACGGTATTGACCATCGACAGGCGATTAGGTGACAGCCCCGTGAGCCTGGCGGCCTCCTCGTTCTCCTGCGCGGCGCGCGTGGCGATGCCAAAGCGTGTCTTGCGATAGACGACCGCGAGAAGGACCGTGGCTACGGCGATGAGGCCGGTGAGGATGAAGCGGTTGACCGGGACCGGTACGCCGAAAACGCTGACCGGCGACTCCGAGAGGACGGTCGGTGCGGTCTGCGTGTCGCCGCCGAAGCGCAGGATGATGATCGCCTGAAGCGTGAGCAGCAGACCGAGCGAGGCGACGAGCTTCGCCAAGGGTGATGCCGCGCGCAGGCGCCGCAGGACGATCCCATCGAACAACGCGCCGGTCAGGGCGCACACCGCCAGCGCCACGATGAACGCGGGCACTGTGGCCCAGGGCCCGCCGAGCTGAAGGTGCTTGCCCGCGAACGGAATCGGCGGCAGGAACAGGTAGCCCCCGATGCGGAGGCCGTAGAAGACATACGCGCCGAGCATCGCGATCCCGCCGGCAGCCAGGTTGATCATGCCCGCCCCGCGATAGGTCAGAACGATCGACAGCGCCAGGCCGGCTGATGAGCACCCCGCCGCCGAGGCCGAGCAGCGAGAAAAGAACGAAGTCCTTCATGCCGACATGTCAGGGCAGTCGCAGGTCCAGTGGCGTGCCGGGATCAAACTCGCCGGCGTAGCCACGCCGGTGCAACTCCTGGGCGTCAGCGCCAGCCTTGGAGGCCTCGAGCATCGCCGCCGGGTCCAGGTTCACGCCGATCGGGTCGGCCGCGAACTCCGGAGCGGTGCGCATCCACTCGCTTGACTGATCCCAGTCGCCGAAGTTGTCTGCCTGCAGCTCGACGCTGTTGCCGTCAGGGTCGACGTAATAGAACGAGGTAGTCATTCCGTGATCGAGGCAGGCGTGTGGCTCGATGCCGTCTTCGCGCAGCCGCTCGTAGGTGGCCAGCAGATCCTCGACCGAGTCGTATTCGAAGGCCAGGTGGTGCATGCCCGTCTCACTGATGCGGTCGGCCGGCTCCTCGAGCCCCGGGACGGCAAGCAGCGCGACCCGGTGGTTGGCGGCATCGTTGGACATCCAGCAGCCGCCTTCGAACTTGAAGTTCGGCTCCATCCCGACCGCCTTGCCGTACCAGTCGACCATCGCGTCCAGGCGCTTGGTCTTGAACGTCACGTGGTGCAGCGTCGGGCGCACGATTGTGGTGGTCATTTCATTTCTCCCGGTCTGTCAGTTAGCTGGCGGCGGCGAAGGCAGGTATTTGCCTCCGGTGGCGTCGACCCACTTGCCGTGGCCTTTGTATGTGTAAAAGCGCCCAGTCAGCGTGCCGGTGTTACGCCACGGCACTCGCCCGAACTGGATCTTCGGATCGCCGAGGAACATCGGTCCGCGGAATTTCTTGGCCTCCGCGGCGATCGCAGCGGTGCTGAGCTTGTTTGGGCCGACGGCATTGAGGACCTTCGCCATCCACAGTGCCGTGCCGAATTCCGCCGCTGACCAAGCCCCGGTCTGGCCGTTGCCGTAGGTCACGTTGGTGTCGAGCATCGCCTTCATCGCGGGACTCGGGTTAGGCAGGTAGGGACTCTCGCCAAGATCGAAGTACGTCCAGTGCGGCAGGTCGCCGAGCGCTTTGACGACGGCCGGGTTGATGCACGTCGACAGCGAGACCACCGGCTTCGTCTCCGGAACACCGAGCGCCTTGAGCGCTTTCGCGACCGCGATGCACTGACCAGGCGAGACGAGTGTGACGTCGAGCGCGTCCGCGGTGCGCGCGCCGCTGGCCACGATCGACGACGTGACGTCCGGGCTGTTCTGCGGAACGAGTCCGAGCTTCGGATTGAGGCCTTGAACCTTCATCTGATGCAAGCCAGCTTGAGCGATCTGACGGAACAGATCGGCGTCCGGCAGCAGCTGGGCAACCGTCTTGATGCCGGGCTTCGCCGTCAGGTACGTGATCGCCGAGCTCGCGGCCATCGTCCCGCCACCGGGACAGAACACGTTCGTCCCGAATAGGTCGGCTTGCAGTGGGATGACGCAGAACTCGACCTTCTTGCCACCGATCGCACCGAGAAGAGCGAGTCCGCCGCTCGGTAGGCCGGGGTTGAACACCGCCTTTATCGAAGAGTCGTTGAGGAAGCGCTGGCCGCACGCCTGGGCCTGCTCGTCGGACGCGCCAGTCGTGCAGGACTTGAAGACAATCGGATGCCCTTGGACGCCGCCCAATTTCTCGTTGAACAAGCGGATCGCGGCCTGGACGAGGAAGCGTCCGCCCGGCGGAGGCGGGATCGGACCGGCCGTGTTGCTGATCAGCCCGACGTTGATTGGCGACTTCGTCGCCTTGCCCGGTGTCCCGCCAACGAACTTCTGTGCCACCGCCAGATCGGCAGCAGTGACCTTGCCACCCTTCGGGCCGCCGTAGGTCGTGTCGGCGCCGCCGGCTGTCGTACTCGTGCCGCCACCGCCACCGCCGCACGCCGCGAGCGCCGTGCACGAAGTGGCCAGCGCGGCAAGTGCTGCGAGTCGCTTGAGCCAGATCACGCGACCGCGAGCCGGTTCGACAACTTGCCGAGTGTCTCGATCTCGACCTCGACTACATCGCCGGGCTTCAGCCAGACAGGGGTCTCCATCCCGAACGCCACGCCTGACGGGGTCCCGGTCGAGATGATGTCGCCGGGCTCGAGCGTCATCAGCGACGACAGGTAACTGATCCCCTCGGCGATCGAGAAGACCATCGCGCTGGTTCGCGCCTCTTGCACTGTGTTGCCGTTGACCGTCGTGCGCAGCGCGAGATCCTGGGGGTCGCCGAGCTCATCGGGCGTGACCAAGAGGGGTCCGCAGGGCGCGAACGTGTCAAGGACCTTGCCTGGCAGCCACTGTGTCCCGCGCATCTGCAGGTCCCTTGCGCTGACATCGTTCAGCACCATGTATCCCGCGACGTACTCGAGCGCGTCCGACACCGCAACATCCTTGGCGCGACGGCCGATGACAAGCGCGAGCTCGCCCTCGTAGTCGATGTCCTCGCTGACCGAGGGCATAAGCACGTCGTCGCTCGGACCGACCAGCGCGTTGGGGAACTTCGCGAAGAACTCGGGAAACTCGGGACGCTGGAGCCCTGACTCTGCGATGTGGGCGGCGTAATTCAGCCCGAGGCAAAGAATCTTCGATGGATCCGGCACTGGCGGGCCGAGCCGAACATCGGCTAGCGCGACCGCGACCGGCGGGCCGGCCGCAGTGAGACCGGCCGCCGCCGCCCCGACGGCCTCACGGACCTCGAGCGGCGCTGCCAGCAGGCGACGCACCAGGCTCGTCCCATTGGGAGAGTCGGGCATCGCGCCGCTGGCGGCGGCTGCCTCGGCCATATCGACCGCAACGTCATCGACGACGACGACCGCACGCAGCCCCGCCGCGTCCTGCGCTGTTCCTATCCGCATGGCTTCCTCTCGTGACTGGCGCTGGGCCTAGAAGCTGATCGTGCCCGTGGCCGTGGTGTAGACGTAGCCGCCCTTGTTGACCACCGAGTAGGTGCCCTTGCCGGTTGCGCCCCTGAAGTGACCCGTGCCCCTGGTGATCTTGTACTTGCCGCCGGCCTTGCCGTTGGCGATCGTCACCGTGCCCGACGAGTAGATCTTGCCGTTCTTGTAGGTCTCGACCTGCTTCTCGGTCGGCGGGGTGATGACGACCTTGTACTTCGAGTTGCCGAGCTTGCTCTTACACGTCCCCGACGACGAGCTGGTGCCACTGAGCTTGCCTTTGCAGTGCTCGGTGTACGAGTAGGTCTTCCGCGAGCTCGTAGCACCGGCCCCCGGGGCCAGCACCGCACCGGCGACAAGCGCAGCGACAGATACCGCAGCGATGGAACCACTCAGCAGACGACGGGAACGGGACATATCTCTCCTCCTAGAAACAGCCGTGGACGGGTTGCACGCAAGATCGTAGATGATCTATGATCTTTAACGATAACGCAAGAGCGATTTCGAAGCGGCGGGAGGAACCTCATGCGCAAGACGCGGATTTCGGTCCTACTTTTTGCGATCACGGCAGCGCTCGGTACGGCGTCGGCGGCTAGCGCGACGACACTCGTCGGCAGCGTCGACCCCCCCGGCGCTGGGACGAAAGTCGCCCCGAAGGCGCAGACCGTCGGCTTCGACACGAAGGACATCAAGTCCGGGGCCGACGGCAACCCGACCTCAGGAGCCATCAAGCTCGAGCAGATCCTCCCGCCCGACTTCATCTCAGGCTTCGACCACTTCGCCACCTGCGACAAGTCGAAGATCACGCAGGACACGAAAAAACCCGACTGCCCCGCCGACTCACAGCTCGGCACGATCCAGGCAACCCTGTACCTCGTCGAGTTCAGGGCCAAGGTCAACAGCGACCAGGGCTACATCTGGAAGACCGGACCCGACACTTTCGGGAGCTGGGTTCACGTCAGCAAGCCGATCGAGAAGACCGGCGTCGGATTCGGGATCGTCAAGCCGGCGGCCGACGGCAACGGCCCGACGGCAGTCTTCGACCCAAGCGCAGCCGCTCAGGGCCAGAACCAGCCGGTCCATGCCTGGCTGTCCCGCTGGGCGGTTGCTTGGCAGATGCCCGGCAGCGGCCCACCCGCGTCAACCACTCCTGCCAAGCCCAAGCGCAAGCGCCCAACGTGTATGCAGAAAGCGCGGCGGATCAAGAATAAGAAAAAGCGCGCCCGCGCCGTGCGCAGATGCAAACGGATTGCCGCCAAGCGCCGTAAGTCGCGCATGCGGTCGAGCGCGAGCGCGTCGGCCGCCGCCGCGTTCTCGCCATTCGAGTCCACCGCCTGCACCGGGGGGAGCTGGAAGCTGCAGACGCACCTCGAGTACCTCGACGGGAGCAACGAGACCGTCGCGAGTTCCGTCAACTGCACGAGCGGAGCCGCCGACGGCTCTCCCGTACCCGGAGGCCTCCTGCCGCCGCTGCCGCCGCCGCCGTTCGGGAGCGGGTAACGCACGAGGATGACGAGCGAGGGCATCCAGATCACGCGGCGCGGCGACGGTGAACCGGTGCTGATGGTCCATGGCAGCGTGCAGGGCGGCCCGGCCGGCGGCGAGGACTACTGGCGCTTCCAGCTTCCGCTCGCCGACCAGGGCTGGGAGCTGATCATGCCGACCCGACCGGGGCACGGCCACAGTCCATCGCGCGGGCCCGAGGACATCGAGGTCGACGCGGTGTGGGTCGCGGAGTTACTCGGCGACGGCGCCCATCTCGTCGGACATTCCTATGGCGCCGCGATCGCGATGTGCGCCGCCGGCTCGCGTCCCGAGGCCGTTCGCTCGCTCACGCTGATCGAGCCCCCGCTCTACGGGATCGCCGGCCACCGGCCAGAAGCGATCGCTTTCAAGCGGTCGCTTGCCGACGCGGTCGACACCAAGATCCCGATCCTGGCGGTCAAGCGCTTCATGAAGGCCGCCGGCATCCCGCGCGGATTGCAGGAGCCGCGCCCGAAGCTCAAGCACATGCGCGCGATGGGCAAGGGCGCACGGGTAATGCGTGACCCGTCGACGTGGGACGAAACAGCGGCTGTCTCGCGGGTTCGCGAGGCCAGCGTCCCCGCAATGACCGTGGAGGGTGGCTGGAGTCCTGGGTTCGATGCGATCACGGATGAGCTGGCCTGGGCGCTGGATGGCAAGAAGATCACCATCGAATCGGGACACCACTTCCCGCACCAAGGCGACACCGCGGGTCAGTTCAACGAGGCTCTGGACTCGTTCATGTCCTCACGCGCCTGACGAGATCGTGAAGACCGCAGCAGCACCAGCATCCAACGTTGACCTGTTCAGCGAGGAGGCGCTCGCCGACCCGTATCCGGCCTACGACGAACTGCGCGAGCTGGGTGCTGTGGTCTGGCTGCCCGGTCTCGAGGCCTACGCGCTCGCCCGCTACGCCGAAACCCGTGAGGCCGCTCGCAACTGGGAGGTGTTCTCCTCCGCTCGCGGCGTAATGCTCAACGACATCGTCAACGAGGCGACGGGGAGCAGAGCGATCATCTGCACCGACCCACCGCGCCACGACGAGATGCGCCGAGTCTTGCGCCGTCCCCTGATGGCCGACGCCGTGCGCGAGCTGAGCCCGGCCCTGGTTGCCGAGGCGGAGAGCCTCGTCGACAGCCTCGTGGCCCGCGGAAGCTTCGACGCCGTCACCGACCTCGCCCAGCACCTGCCACTGACGATCATCTTCGAACCTCGTGGGGATCCCGGAGTCAGGCCGGGAGCGGATGCTCGACTGGGCTACCGCGACCTTCGATGCGATGGGGCCGCACAACGAGCGCACCCGTGCCGCCCTGCCCCTGACGATGGAGATGTTCAACTACGGCAGCGAAGAGGCCGTGCCGCCACATCTCAAGCCGGGCGGCTGGGCACAGATGGTCTACGACGCAGCCGACCGTGGGGAGATCGCGCGCGAGATCTGCCCGAGCATGATGTCCGGCTACCTCGCCCCCAGCCTGGACACGACGATCAACGGGATCAGCAACGCGATGCTGTTGTTCGGCAAGCATCCCGATCAATGGGCGCTCGTCCGCGAGGACTCGTCGCTGATCCCGAACGCGGTCAACGAGGTACTCCGCCTGGAGTCGCCGATCCAGCGCTTCTCGCGCTGCACCACGTGCGAGCACTCCGTCGACGGCGTCACCATCCCCGCCGACTCGCGAGTGATGTTGCTCTACGGCGCAGCCAACCGCGATGAGCGCCGTTGGCAGGACCCGACCCGATTCGACGTGCGCCGTGAGCGTGTCGCACAGCATCTCGGCTTTGGTTTCGGTCCCCATGCCTGCGTTGGCTCGAACCTTGCGCGCCTCGAAATGCGAGTCATCCTCGAGGCGCTCGGCAAGCGAGTGGAGCGCTTTGAGATCGCCAAGCCGGTGCGTGCGATCAACCAGACGCTGCGTGGTCTCGCCTCGCTGGAAGTCACTGTTGCCGGCGTCACTTGACCGACGACGCCGCGTAGTCCACGAACCAGTCGAGCGCCTCGGGGTTGGCAAGCGACTCACGGCTGGCGGCCTTCTCCGGCGCGTCGCCCTGAAGGATGCGCTTGACCGGGACCTCGAGCACCTTGCCGCTCAGGGTGCGCGGCACCTCGGGGATCTGGATCACGTCGTTGGGCACATGACGCGGCGAGCAGTCCTCGCGGATGCGCTTCCTGATCTCCTTGACCGTGTCGTCGTCGAGCTCTGCGCCTTCCTTCATCACCACGAACAGCGGCATCCAGTTCTCGTCGCCCTGCTTCGGCACGTCGACCACCAGTGCGTCCTCGACGGCGTCGACCGAAAGCACGGCACGGTAGATCTCGGACGTGCCCATGCGGATGCCGCCGCGGTTGATCGTCGAGTCCGATCTTCCGTAGATGATCGCGGTACCGCGCTCGGTGATCTCGATCCAGTCGCCGTGGCGCCAGACGCCCGGCCACATCGAGAAGTACGACTCCTCGAGGCGCTCGCCGTCGGGGTCGTCCCAGAAGTAGATCGGCATCGACGGCAAGGGCTCGGTGATCACGAGCTCGCCGACCTGGCCGATCTGCGGCTTGCCGTCCTCATCCCACGACTCGACCGCGCAGCCGAGCGAGCGTGCCTGCAGCTCGCCGCGGTAGACCGGCAGCGTCGGGACGCCCCCGACGAAGGCGGAACAGACGTCGGTGCCGCCGCTCGTGGAGAAGAGCCAGATGTGTGAGCCGAGTGTGTCGTAGACCCACTGAAAACCCTCGGGGCTCAGGGGGCTGCCGGTCGAGCCGACCGCCTGGAGCGCCGAGAGGTCGCGGCGCTTCGTGGGCTCGATCCCCTCCTTCATCGAGGCGGCGATGAATGCGGCGCTCGTCCCGAAGGTGGTCATCCCGGAGTCGGCCGCTAGGTCCCAGAGCACGTCGCCTGCGGGGTTGCCGTCGTAGAGGACGATCGACGCCTCCGTCAGCAAGACGCCGACGAGGAAGTTCCACATCATCCAGCCGGTGGTCGTGAACCAGAAGACGCGGTCACCGGGATGGGCATCCAGATGCAGATGCATCTTCTTCAGGTGCTCGACCAGGATGCCGCCCTGCGAGTGGACGATCGCCTTCGGCAGCCCGGTCGTGCCGGAGCTGTAGAGGATCCAGAGCGGATCCGAGAAGTCGACGGGCTCGAAGGCGAGCTTCGCATGCACAGCCCCGAACGCATCCCAGCCTGATCCGTCCGCATAGCCGAAGCGGACGAGCTCTGCGTCGGGGATCGCCGCGTGGATCCGCTCGACCTTGTCCGAGCAGTCGAAGTCCTTGCCGCCGTAGCGGTAGGAGTCGATCGCGAGCAGGACCTTCGGCTCGATCTGCTGGAAACGCTCGATCACCGAGCGGGCGCCGAACTCGGGCGCGGCCGAGGACCAGACCGCTCCGATCGACGCCGTCGCCAGGAACGCGGCGATCGTCTCGGGGATGTTCGGCATGTAGGCGGCGACACGGTCGCCGCGCTCGACATCGAGCGCGCGCAGGCCGGCGGCGATCCGCGCCGTCTCGCGCTCGAGGTCGCCCCACGTCCACGACGCGAGCTCGCGCGTCTCGGACGCGTGCTGGATCGCCAGCCCGTCCGGGTCGCGGTCGCGGAAGATGTGCGCCGCGTAGTTCAGCTTCGAGCCCGTGAACCACTCGGCGCCCGGCATCTCGCGGCGCGCCAGCACCTGCTCGTACGGGGCGTCCGGTTGGACCCACTCGTCCCAGACCGCAGCCCAGAACTCCTCGAGCGAATCGACCGACCACTGCCAGAGTTCGCCGTACTCCTCCGGCAGTCCGCGACAGCGCGCGAATTGCGTGACGTTTGCGCGCTCGATGCGCGCCGCGGATGGTGTCCAGATCGCCGCGTCGGCCAGGCTCATGAGACTCCCGGGCGCGGCGCGGATTGCTTCACGCGCCAGTAATGCGAACTGTTTCGCCTTCTAATCCGCGCGGCTACGGGATCACCACCAGCTTGCGCGACGGCCCGGCCTGCTGGCGCTCCCACGCGGCTTCGATGTCTCGGAGGGCAACTCGCTCTACGTCGACCTGAAGTTGGCCAGCGGTCGCAAATTCGATCAGCCGCCGGTACGCAGCGTGTCGGGCCTCGGCCGGAACGTGGTAGTTCGCGTAGCCGCCGATCTTCAGTGCCTTGCTGCGAATCATCCCTGCGTCGAGACTCGCGATCGGTCCTGCAGCGTTTCCAACCTGGACGTAGCGCGCGCCGCTGGCAGCCACCTGCACGCCGAGAGCCGCGGCGCGCCCCCACAACAAATCGATGACGATGTCCGCGCCGGGCCCGAGCGCGTCCTGCAGCGCGGGCAGAGGATCAGCGGCCTCTAGGGAGACACAGACATCCGCGCCCAACTCCCCAGTTCGATGAAGGCGGCCCGCATCTCGGCCCGCCGCTATTACCCGCCCCGCCCCGAGTTGCTTGGCGATCTGGATGGCCAGACGACCGGTGCTACCGGTGGCTCCGAGCACGAGAACAGATTCGCCGGCTGCCAAGTCGGCCTGCCAGTCGAGCGACAGCAGCGCGGCCAGCCCAGAGTTGCCGAGCGCAGCAGCAACCGCATCATCTACTTCGCCGGGCAGCTCCACCAGCGAATGCGGTGCGACCAGCGTCCGCTCTGCCAATGCGCCGTACGGCGAGACGGTTCCCTCGAAGTAGACGCGCCGACCGTCTGGCGTCAGCCCGACCCCATCGAGCCCTACCACGCTCGGCAGTGGCGGCTTGACGTAGAAACGACCCGAACTCGCATGTATGTCAAACGGGTTGACACCCGCCGCCGCCACAGCCAGCACGACTTCGTCGCCAGACGCGACCGGCTCATCGAACACGTCGCAGCGCGGCGTTCCGTATTCGTGCAGTACAGCGGCGCGCACCCGAGTCCCCGCGTCTAGGAAACCCGCACGTCGAATACAGCGTGCAACGTCGACCGGACCGTTTCCGAAGCTCCAAAGATCATGGCGCCGGCGCTGCCGTTTTCCAGGGTGCCTTCTCGGCACTGCCGAGGACAGCGCGCAGCGCGCCGCGGACCATCGCGGGCTCATGCTCCGGCGCGATCTGCATCAGGGCGGTCAGAGCGGTGCGCGAGAGATGACGCGCAAGCTCGGCCCCAGCAGCCGCTCCGTCCCGGGCGCGACAGGCGTCGACGATCGCTTCGTGCTCGTGAGCGCCGATTGACATCGCACGAGGCTCGGTGCTGATGTAAAGGCGCCGATAGCGTTCGGCGTGGTCGTAAAGCTCCGAGAGCAGAGTGGTCAGCCGCCTACCCCCGCCGGCTACGAGCTGGGTGTGGAACACGCGGTGGCAGCTCTCCCACGAATCCACATCGCCGTCGGCGGCCAGCCGCTCCATCTCGGCCAGGCTGCGCTGAAGCGAGGCGTCATCATCGGGCGTCATAGCTGGCACGGTCAACCGAACCCCGAGCGCCTCATTTGCGATTCGGACGGCGTAGAGCTCCTCAACGTCCTGGATCGAGAAAGAGGCAACGCGAACCATCCGATTTGCGTCGCCCGCGACGAGGCCTTCGCGCTGCAGCATCCGGAGCGCCTCCCGTAGTGGCGTGCGACTCACGCCGAGCTCGCGCGCCAGCTGGACTTGCGAGACCACGAGCCCCGGAGCGAGGCGGCCGTGGAGAATCGCCTCGCGCACGTGCGTGTGAGCAAGGTCGGCGCCGGTGCCGCTACGTGTGGCGTTGTCTGATGGGTCCATCGCCCTGTTACGCCTCGGGTCTCGCCTGCTCGCCGGCGCAGCGGAGGGCGAACGCGAGTTGGCTTAGATGCAACGCGCGGCCGAGGTGATGGTGGTCGATGTTGTGGCCCGCGCCACGGAAGAGCGTGGACTCGACGAACCGCGCAGATGTGAAATGAGCGGCGAAGGCGTCGACCGTCGCTTCGTCGGCGATCCAAAGACCGTCGTACTCGGCGAGTACGTACTGAACCGGCACGCGTACCTCCGCGGCAACGGCCGGGAACGCGTCTATCCATCCGCCGACCACCTCGAGCAGTTCCTCCAGCGGGATCGGCGCTGCCGACACCTCGGCCGCGTTGACCACGTCGGGATCGAAGGTCGAGTCCGGTCCATACATGAATTGCCGACGCTGCTCAATCGCAAAGTCCACCGGCTGGCCGGGAGGCATCGAGTTCCACGCCTCAGCGACGCCCGGCGGCAGCACATCGCCGATGCCGGTCGCGGAAACCCCGAGAAGTGGCCACGACGGCTGGCGAGCCGCGAGAGTCACCGCGATCGCTCCGCCGATGGAGTGCGCGCAAAGCACCACGCCATGGCGTGGCTTGAGGTCATCGCACGCCGCCTGGATTGCGGTGTCAAGGATTTCGGCGCTTGCCTCGAACGAAATCGGCAGGCCGGAGATCGCATCGCTTTCGCCGTAACAAGGCCGGTCGAGTGCCAGCACCGAGAACCCGTTCGCATTCGCGATATCGAGTAGCGAGTGTCCAGCGATATCGAAGTACGCCGACGTGTAGCTCCCGCCGTGCAACGCCACGATCAACGGGGCTTCGTCATCACCGGAGCGACTCAGACGTCCAGCGATACGGATCCCGTCCGCCGTGACCTCAAACGGTGTACTCAACGAAGCCTCCTTGAAGGTTGCTGGACGGCACTGCGCCGACGGCGATCGCCTCCTGTAGACAGATAATCAGCAATAGGCGCACGATTTCGAGGATCCACCTTGGTTTCGCGCGGCGATCCTCTCATATCTGTATGCAGAAGTGCAGGATTCGGGCCCACATAGCCGCTCCGCGTCGTTGTGCTCCGGATCGCAACCCGTGCCGACGGACTTGGCTCGGACTACGGTGGGCCGCAGTGGCAACACCCCTGTCGCCCTTGGCGCGCGGGACCGGGCACCGCCTGCCACCCCCGGCCACGTGAGTTCTGCTCAGATCGCTTCTCCTTGGACGGGGCTGTCCGAAAGCTGATGCTGACGTAGCGGAGTCCGGGATCCGCGATGCCCTCATCGGTGCCCTCGCTGGCGGTTGACCGCCGATCGCGGGTCTAACTTCATCGAGATGAAGGGCCGCCACAGCCACATCGTTCCCGCCGGATATCTCCGGGGCTGGGCGGGGACGGATGGCCGAGTTTCCGTCGGCTGGGCAAAGGCTGAGCGCGAGTCCGAGCTGCTGTGGCCCGAGTCGATCGGAGTTCGCTCGGGCTTCTATGCCGAGGCACTGCCCGACGGAACGACGAGCGACTGGCTCGAGGACGCCATGTCGGTACTCGAAGGGAAGGCTCTCCCGGTACTTCGTGGCGCCGAGTCACGCTGGCCCCTCACGGGGACGGAGCGAGGTCGCCTCAGCGAGTACATCGCTCTGCAGATGATGCGAGGCCCTGCGTGGCACGACTGGTACCGACAGGCCCTCGCCAATGCGGAGCGATGGACGCGCGAGGCGCACCCAGAGCGGCCGGCGGAGTCGTTCGACGCGGCCCGAGAGTTCTTGTCCTCCGACACCGAACGCCACACGCACATACTGGACGCGCTTCCGTGGGTCGCGACCGCGTTCGCGAACATGCATTGGACGCTGCTTGTCTGCGGCCGGCCCCGGCTTGCGACGGCAGACCACCCGCTCGTCCCGGTCTCAGATGGCCCTGTGGCGGTTCAGCCTCTGTCGTCTGTTCCCCCCTGGGGCATCTTCGCAACGACGGAGTTCCGAATCGCACTGACACCTCGACTGCTGCTGCTGCTCACGTGGCTCGACGATTATTCGACTGAGCCCCTTACGAAGTTGGACATCGACTGGGTCCGAAACCACAACGGCAGCGTCATTGCCCACGCTGACCAGCACTGGTTCCACCACCCGAGCGAGCGTCTCGACACCGCCGCAGGTCCTTGGGTGCCGTTCGGCCAGCAGATGTATCGCGGATATACCCCCGCGAGCAATCGGCGAAGGCACGTCCAGATTGCCGTCGAGGAAATGATCGAAACACAGCCGAGGGAGAGCGGAATCAGGATCATTGAATGGGGCGTGCGTCGTGCCGCGTAGGAGCGAAGATGCAACTGCCCGGCGACAAATTGGTGTCACGTGCGCGACGCGACGTGCACAGCCTCGGCTGAAAACGTGGCCTTTGCAGGCATTTTAGGGGTGAGCGACGGGACTTGAACCCGCGACCGCCTGGACCACAACCAGGAGCTCTACCAGCTGAGCTACGCCCACCAAGCGGGGCCGAGTCTAGCTTCGGCCCCGCCTGGCGTTTGCGCTAGAGGCCGTTGTAGTGGGCTGTGCTGTAACCCGAGCTCGACGTCATGTTCTTGTGCCAGCGCGGACCGCTGCCGCTCGCGTCGCCCGAGGTGTCCAGGCGCAGGCCGGCTATCACCGCGTAGGCGTGGCCACCGTTGTAGTAGACGGTGATCCAGCTGCCCTTGCCGCCCACGCCCCAGCCGCTGAACTCGCCCGAAGACATCGGCCGTTTGAGTAGGCCGGCACCGTGCAGCGCGTACGAGACGGTGCCTGAGCAGTCGTAGCCGGAGTCACGCCAGCTGCCGTGACCGCCGCCGTACTTGTAGGGCTTGCCGACGATGTCGTTGGCCGCGTCGATTGCGTCCTTGACCTCTTGGGGAGCGTCAGCCGGTGCGACGGCGTGGAGGCCGTCGGAGGCGATGACGGCCTTCTCGCCCGGCGCGGTGCCCTCGCTCGGCGCGCCCTTGGTCGGCGGCACTCCGCCGGCGTTCGGGTCGTCGCCGGCGAACGCGTAGTGCGCCGACATCGCCTTGCGCATCGCGTCAGCGTCGGAGCGCGACAGGACGCCGTCCACGTGGAGCTTCCTCGCCTGCTCGAAGCGGCGCAGCGACCAGCGCGTGTGGCGGCCGAACTGGCCGTCGATGCCGGTCGAGAAGCCCATCTTGTCGAGCCATGACTGGAGCACGCGCACGTCGTGCCCCGACGATCCCGTGTGCAACGGGTGATCGCCGAAGCGCGCCCAGGCGGCTGCCGGCATGGCGGTCAGTGCCGCGCAGGCGGCAAACATTGAAATACGAGCGTTGGCTCGCAAGCCCTTGTCCATCGTTCGGTTCGGTCCTCTCTTCCAAGAACGCCTCCGGGGTTAGCTGACGGGCTCGCAGAGAAAGAGTTCCGCTACGCCTTGCGGCGATTCGCCCCAACCAACATTTGGGTCCCCCGGTCACATCACCGCTCAGGGCGGGTCAGCGATTAGGCAAAGGTTCCGTTTTGATGCCGAACCCCCACAGGCATGGGATGTTGCGGCGCGGTCCAGGGTAGCGATTACGCTTTTGGCCGTGCTGCGAACACTTCCAACCCTGCTCGCCAGCGTGCTGGCAGCCGGGCTGATAGTGCTTGCGATCGCATCAGGGAACGGCGGCGGGGACGCCGGCGCGTCGCAGCTTCAGGCGGCTCGCGCGGCGTCGATCGAGCGGATTTCAGATGCGGCCGCGGTGCCGGACCCGAATCGGCGCGTGCTCGCCGAGATGACTCGCCGCCTGGGCACGCCGCGCCGCGTGTCGCGTGAGGCCCGCGCCCACGCGATTGCCTACGCCCGGATCCAAGCGGCCGCCCGCGCCCGCGCGCGTGCCCGCGCCGCCGCCAGGGCGGCCCGGCGTGCTGCTCGCTCCCGCCTTCAGATGGGCTCGGCGGCGTCCGGCTACTGGGTCGACTCGCAGGCGAACACGCTCGACCACTCGCGGCCGGACTCGGTCGCCGAGACCAAGTGGCTCCAGGGCGGCCACGGCGCGTGGGTCGAGGCGAGCGGCCTGGCGCGTGCCCCCGACAACGCCCCCGCGGCGATCAAGCGCGTGATCGAGGCTGGGAACCGCATCGCCCGCTCGCCCTACATCTGGGGCGGCGGCCACGGCGCCTGGCTCGACAAGGGCTACGACTGCTCGGGCTCGGTCAGCTTCGCGCTGGCCGCGGGCGGGATGCTCGGCTACACGCAGACCTCGGGGCAGCTCATGAACTGGGGCGCTCCTGGCCCCGGCCACTGGCTGACGATCTATGCGAACGGCGGCCACGTGTTCATGTACGTCGCGGGCCTGCGCTTCGACACGAGTGGACGCGCGGGTGACCACGCCAGCCGCTGGCAGCTGGCGACCCGCACCGCGGCGGGCTTCGTGGCCCGTCACTATCCCGGTCTGTGAGCAACGGCTACGTACTGGTGACGGGTGCCTCGTCGGGGATCGGCGAGGCCTGCGCCGTCCACCTCGCGAGCACGGGCTTCAACGTCTTTGCCGGCGTTCGCAAGCCCGCGGACGGCGAGCGCGTGCGCGGGCCGCGCATCGAGCCCGTGATCATCGACGTGACCGACGACGCCTCGGTGGCCGCGGCGGCCGAGCAGATCCGCACCGCGGTCGCTGGGAAGGGACTTGCGGGTCTCGTGAACAACGCCGGCATCGCCGTGGCCGGGCCGCTCGAGTTCATTGCCGTCGAGGACTTCCAGCGCCAGCTCGAGGTCAACGTCACCGGAGTCGTGCGCACCACCCAGGCGATGCTGCCGCTGATCCGCGAGGGCGGTCGCGGCCGCATCGTGAGCATCAGCTCGATTGGCGGGCGCCTGGCGCTGCCCCTGGTCGGCCCCTACAACGCATCCAAGTTCGCGCTCGAAGGACTGAGTGACGCGCTGCGCCGCGAGCTGCGGCCATGGGGCATCCACGTCGCGCTGATCGAGCCCGGCGCGGTAGCCACGCCGATCTGGGACAAGGGCGTCGCCCAGGCGGACGATCTGGACGGCGATGGCCGGCCCGAGGTGCGCGAGCGCTACGGCGAGGTGATCGACGCCGTGCGCAGGGAGTCCGAGAAGAACCGGACGAAGGGCGTGCCTCCGCAGGAGGTCGCCGATGCGGTGGCCCACGCGCTCACGGCCTCGCGGCCCAAGACGCGCTACCTGGTCGGCCGTGACGCGAAGTCGCGTGCACCGCTGGCGCGGCTCCTGCCTGACCGGGCGATGGATGCCGCGATCGCCCGCGCACTCGGGCAGCGAAAGCGGGACTGATCCTCAGCCGCTGAGGCCGCCGCTCCCGCTTGTCGCGGGGCGCGAGCCGGGCGTGATGTAAGGCCAGTCCTTGTGCGACCAGTGCACGAGATCGAGCAGCATCTCGCGCCCGCGGTCCGGGGGTCCATGCGCGCGGTAGCCGTTGTAGAGCAGCCACCAGTGCCCGCTCGGCGTCTGGAGGACCGCGCCGTGGCCTGGGCAGATCCAGCTGCGGTCCGACTTCAGGATCGGGTTCTGCTTCGCGCGCCGCCACGGCCCGTAGATGCTCTTCGAGCGCGCCACGCCGAGCGCGTACTGACAATCCGACGGGGCGCAGCAGTGACCGCCCGAGTAAAAGAGGTAGAGCCAGTTGTGGCGGCGCACGATGCGCGGGCCTTCGACCAGGCCGCCCTCCCAGCTGTCGCGGTCGCCGACCATGATCCTGTGCGCGGCACCCGTGAGCGACAGGCCGTCGCGCGCCAGCGGCTGCACCCACAGCGAGCTCGGGCTGGAGCCGCCGTTCTCCTTCCAGACCAGGAAGGCGCGGCCGTGCACGTTGTGGACAACGCTCGGGTCGATCGAGGCGTTCGGCTGGCACACGAGCGGGCCTACGTCGGTGTAGGGGCCGATCGGGTTACCAGCGACGCCGACCGTGACGCACGGCCGCCCGTACTTCTTGCGCGCGCTGTAGTAGACAAGGTAGTTGTCACCATTGCGCTCTAGCCACGGACCCCAGACCTGACGGCCGCTGCTCCAGGCGGGAGCGACGGTGTAGAGCGAGCCGGCGACCGTCCAGTGGACGAGGTCGGGCGAGCGCAGAATCGGCGGTGAGGTCTGCCCCGAGACGCGGGTTGCAACCGCCCAGTACTCCGGGCCGATCCGGACCGCGGTGGGGTCCGGGAAGTTGCCGGGCATGACCGGGTTGCCGTAGTCCGGCGGGTCGGGCGGCGGCATGTCCGGGGCGGGCACGGCGGCGCGGACGACGCCGCCGGCAAGCGCAAGCGCCAGCATGGCCAGCGCGCAGATGCGCCGAGCCGGGCTGCGGCCCCAGATGCGTAGCTTGGCTCCCACTCCCTGAATCCAACCCGGACCCCGGGCCGGAGTTCCGGGCCTGCAACTACTCGACCAGCGGGACCACCTGCTCGGAGACCGCCTCGACGACCTCCCTCTCCTCTTCCTCGAGCCCGGGCTCGTCGCCGCCGCAGACGATCCGGAACGATCCCGTGCCCACATTCGGATCGCCTCGCAGCGGCAGGCCGCGGATCTCGTCCCAGCCCAGGCGCTCGACCTCGAACGGGTTCATGCACACGGCGACCGCCGGGAACGGGCAGTCGCGGTTGTGGACGTCGATCGCCCGCGAGATCGCCTCGAGGTTCTTGGCCTCTGCGCTCATGCAGGCCGGGCGAGCTGCGACATGGCGTGCTCGATCGTCTTCTGGAGACCGTCGCGCAGGTCGACCTCCGGCTCCCAGCCGAGCAGGTCCTTCGCGCGCGAGATGTCGGGCTGGCGCACCTTCGGATCGTCGACCGGCAGCGCCTCGAACACGATCTCGGAGCGCGACTCGGTCAGCTCGATCACGGTCTTCGCCATCTCGAGCAGCGTCAGCTCGATCGGATTGCCGATGTTGACCGGCTCGTGCACGCCCGACTCCATCAGCAGGATCAGGCCGCGGACCAGGTCGTCGACGTAACAGAACGAGCGCGTCTGCGAGCCGTCACCGAACACCGTGACGGGTTTCTCCGACAGCGCCTGGCGCATGAACGTGGGGATGGCGCGGCCGTCGTGCGGGCGCATCCTGGGGCCATACGTGTTGAAGATCCGGACGATGGAGGTGTCCACGCCCTGCTGGCGCAGGTAGGCCATCGTCATCGCCTCGGCGTAGCGCTTGGCCTCGTCGTAGACGCCGCGCGGGCCGATCGGGTTGACGTTGCCCCAGTAGGTCTCTTTCTGCGGGTGGACCTCGGGGTCGCCGTAGACCTCGGACGTCGACGCCAGCAGGAAGCGGGCGCGCTTCGCCTTTGCGAGGCCGAGCGTGTTGTGGGTGCCGTAGGCGCCGACCTTGAGCGTGTGGAGCGGCAGCCGGGCGTAGTCGATCGGGCTCGCCGGCGAGGCCATGTGGTAGACGAAGTCGACGGGCTCGTCGACCTCGTAGTGCGTCGTGATGTCGGCCTGGACGAAGCGGAAGGTGTCGCCGTCCTTGACGTGGGCGATGTTGTTGAGGTTGCCGGTCTCGAGGTTGTCGACGCAGATGACCCGGTACCCCTTCGCGAGCAGGTGGTCGCAGAGGTGGGAGCCGAGGAAGCCGGAGCCGCCGGTTACGAGACAGGTCGCCATGGCTCTGAGGGTAAAGCCTCTTCGCGCCTACAGTTCGCTGGATGATCTGGTTTCTGCGCCACGGGGAGGCGGAGGACGGCACCCCGGACCACGAGCGCCCGTTGACCAAGAAGGGCGAGCGTCAGGCCCGCGACGCGGGCGCCGCGCTGGCGACACTCGGGGTCGAGCCCGAGCTCTGCGTGGCCAGCCCTCGCGTGCGCGCGCGCGAAACAGCGCGGCTGGCGTGCGAGTCGCTCGGCACCGACATGACGATCGACGAGCGCCTCTCGGGAGGCCCATTCGACCCGCTCGAACTGGCGGCCGGCCTCACCGAGGTCCTGCTCGTGGGGCACGAGCCCGACTTCTCCGACGCCATCGCGGCGCTCACCGGCGCGCGCGTGGACATGAAGAAGGGCGGTCTCGCCTGCGTGGACGGGCACGCGCTGACGGTGCTCCTGCGGCCGAAGGAGACCCGCCTGATCGCTACCGTGAGCGACCCATGAGCACCGAGCCGACCCAGATCTCCTCCGAGGGCCTAGCCGAGCTGAAGGCAGAGCTCGACCACCTCGAGACCACGCGTCGCAAGGAGATCTCCGAGCGCATCAAGATCGCGCGCGACTTCGGCGACCTCAAGGAGAACTCCGAGTACCACGACGCCAAGAACGAGCAGGCGTTTCTCGAGACCAAGATCCTCCGCCTGCGCGAGCGCCTCAACACCGCCGTCGTGGTTGAGAACCAGAAGGGCTCCGATGCCCAGTTCGGCTCCCAGGTGAAGCTGCGCGACGAGGAGACGGGCAAGGAGCTCGACTACAAGCTCGTCGGCGTCACCGAGGCCAGCCTCGCCGAGGGCAAGCTGTCGGTCGAGTCCCCGGTCGCCCAGGCGATCATCGGGCGGTCGGCAGGTGACAAGGTGGTTGTCTCCACCCCGCGCGGCGATCGCCGCTACACGGTCGTCAGCGTCGCCTGAGTCAGCTCGGGTTCGAGCCGGTCGCCGCGACGACCACGATCACGATCACGCCGAGCGCCACGCGGTAGGGCACGAAGCGGCTGATCGGGTGGTGCGCGACGAAGCGCAGCAGCCACGCGATCGTCACGTACGCGACCGCGAAGGCGACCACCGTGCCGACGGCCGTCGGCGCGAACCCCACGCCCTCCGAGAACGACTTCTTGAGCTCGAGCAGCCCCGCAGCGACGAGCGCTGGGATGGCCAGGAAGAAGGACAGGCGCGTGGCCGTGACGCGGTCGAGCCCGCGCAGCAGGCCGGCGCTGATCGTGGCGCCCGAGCGCGACACGCCCGGCACCAGGGCCAGGCACTGCGCCAGCCCGATCACGATCACGTCGCGCGGGGACAGCGAGCCTTCGCCGCGGCTCTGGCGCGCCTGGCGCTCGGCGTAGACCATCACCGGCGACCAGGCGATCAGCGCAGCGGCCACGACGTAGAGGTTGCGAAGCTGGCCCTCGACGAGCCCCTTCCCCGCCAGCCCGGCGATCCCGATCGGCACCGAGCCGATCACGATCAGCCAGAAGAAGCGCCAGTCGGGGTCGGTCCGGCGCCGCTGCTCGTCGCGTAGCCCGCCGAACAGCGCGCGCAGGAGCCTGAGGATGTCCTCGCGGAAGAAGATCAGGACCGCGACGATCGCGCCGACCTGGATCACCGCCGTGAACGCCGTGACCGACTTCGCGGAGATGTCCTTGCCGAGCAGCTTCTCGGCAATCGTCAGGTGGCCCGTCGACGAGATCGGAAGGAACTCCGTCAGGCCCTCGACGACGCCGAGGATGATCGCGTCGATGATGCTCACGGTCGCGGCAAGCTAGTGGCGCAAGATGAGAAGTTGGTTAGACGCCGGTTTCCCCGTTACAGGATCGTCACAGAAGCGTCAAAGGATCGTTACAAACGACCGCCGCGCGTGCCCGACACTTGGGCCTCGTGAGCGTCGACCATGTCGCCCGCCTCAGCCGTCGCCAGCTACTCGGCATCGGCGTTGGCGGAGCAGCGGCCGCCGGGCTCGGGCTGTTCGTTCCCGACCTGTTCGGCCCAGGGTCGACCCGCGTCCCCGCGCGCGCGGTCCGTGGCCAGACGTCCTCCGGCTACGGGCCGCTCGGCGCGGCCGACGCGAACGGCCTCCACCTGCCGCCGGGCTTCGAGTCGCGGCTGATCGCGCGTGCCGGGCAGCCGGTCGCGGGCAGCCGCGAGCGCTTCCACACCAATCCCGACGGGGCGGGCACCTTCCGGACGGCCGATGGCGGCTGGATCTACGCGTCCAACTCCGAGGGCACGCCGGGAGGGGTCGGCGCGATTCGCGTCGACGGCCGTGGGAATCCGGCCGACTACTACCGGATCTGCGAGCACACCGCCTACAACTGCTCGGGCGGCGTCACGCCGTGGAACACCTGGCTCACGTGCGAGGAGGTTCCGTTCGGGCGCGTGCTCGAGTGCGACCCGTACGGCAAGCGCCCAGCCGTCGCGCGGCCCGCGCTCGGCCTGTTCAAGCACGAGGCAGTCGCAGCCGACCCGCAGACGCGCCGGCTCTACATGACCGAGGACATCCCGGACGGTCGCTTCTACCGCTTCACACCAGAGCGCTGGGGCCGGCTCGACAAGGGGCTGCTCGAGGTGGCCGGCGTTCGCGGCGATCGCGTGTCGTGGTACGAGGTTCCCGACCCTCAGGGCAGGCACGAGGAGCTTCGCTTCCAGGTGAAGCAGTCCACCAACTTCCTGCGCGCCGAAGGCATCAGGCGCGTCGGGCGGACCGTCTACATCGGCACGACCGAGGATTCGAAGCTGCACGCGCTCGATCTGCGCAAGCAGCGGATCAAGGTCGTCTACGACGGCTTCGACTACAAAGATCCGCCGCTCGTCGCGCTCGACCAGATGACGAGCTCGCCGGCGGGCGAGCTGTTCGTGGCGGAGGACAACGGCCGCCCCGAGCAGGGGGTCTCGACCTTCGACCCGCGCGACGGCGTCAAGCGCTTCCTGCTGTTCAGCGGGCCGATCCACCAGGGCTCCGAGGTCAGCGGGGTCGCCTTCAACCCGGCCGGCGACCGCTTCTACTTCTCCTCCCAGCGCGCCTACGGGCGCGGCGCGATCTACGAGGTCCGTGGCCCCTTCCGGCGCCGCCTCTGAGGCTGATGGCGATGCACAGGCACTGGCCGCGCGCGCTGATTGCCTTCACCGCCGCGACCGCCGCCCTGCTGTCTGCCACGCGCGCCCCTGACGTCGGCGCGCGCGTGCCGGCGCGGTCGAGCGTGGCCGTGCCGCCCGTCCACGTGCGCATCCTCGGGATCAACGACCTCCATGGCCATCTCGAGCCGACGGCGGTCGACGGGCGCCAGGCGGGTGGCGTCGCGTGGCTGGCAAGTGCGCTCGATCGCGCATCGAGCGACGGCACTCCCACGATCCGCGTGACCGCCGGCGACAGCCCCGGCGCATCGCCGCTGATCTCGGCGCGCTTCGGCGACGTGCCGACCGCGGAGGCGCTCAACCTCATGCACTTCGATGTCGGCACGCTCGGCAACCACGACTTCGACAAGGGCCCCGATGCAATGCGCAAGCTCGTCGGGGTTGCAAACTTCCCTTACATCGCGGCGAACGTGCTCGATGCACGCACGGAAAAGCCGCTGCTGCCCCCCTACGTCGTCGTCCAGCGCGCGGGCGTGAAGATCGGCTTCATCGGTGTGACCACCACCTCGAGCGGGCGCTGGCTCATGCCGGAGTACCGTCGCGCGCTGCGTTTCACCGACATCTCGGACACGGTCAACACCTACGCGCGCGAGCTCGAGGCACAGGGCGTGCACGCGATCGTCGTGCTCGCGCATGCCGGCGGCGTGCAGGACTCAGACAGCAGCGCCAGCGGCGAGATCGTCGACGAGACACGGCAGATGAGCGACTCGGTCGACGCCGTGGTCGCCGGCCACACGCACACGCTGATGGACCTGCGCGTGGGCCACAAGGTGCTCACGCAGGCGATCTGCTTCGGCATGGCCTTCGACCGCATCGACCTGTCGATCGACCCGACCAGCGACGAGGTCGTGTCCGCCGGCGCGGACGTGGACCGCGTGTGGGACGACGAGCTGTCCCCGGACGCGCGGCTGAGCGCGCTGGTGGCCGGCTATCGGGCCCGCCTGGGCGCTCTGGCCACGCGGCCGGTGGCGGATCTGCCCGCCGCGATCGCGCGCATGCCGGGCCCAGACGGGCCGAACGAACTGGGCTACCTGGTGGCCGAGTCGCAGCGTGAGGCGGCGCACGCCGACATGGCCTTCGTCGCGCCCGATTGGGTTCGCGCGGACCTGCCCGCCGGCCCGGTCACCTACGCGGACGTTCGAGGTCCGGCCGTTCGGCAACGACGTGGTCCGCATGACGATGTCGGGCCGCGACGTGCAGGCGCTGCTGGCCGAGCAGGACGCCCCCGGCGAGCCACAGCTCGTGAGCACGGGAGTCCCGGCGGAGATCGACCCGGCGCGTGACTACGTGGTGGCCGCCAGCGACTTCCTGGCGGCGGGCGGTGAGGGCTTCGATGCGTTCACGCGCGGCAGTGGCCGCGCCAGCGCCCGCAAGGACGTGGACGACCTCGTCGCGCTGCTGGCGAAGCGCTACGCGCCGTAGGCCTCAGGCGTTCGCGGGCTCCCGGTCCGGCGTAAGGCTGTCTACGCCGCCGCGAGCGCGTCGTCGCGCGTGCCGAGTTCCTCGGCGAGCTTCGTCAGCAGGGTGTCCAGCTCCGGGTCGCCGGCGGGCTCCCAGTCGGCGATCAACTCCCGCATGCACTCCGTCCGCGCCGCCACCAGCTGCCCACGCAGCGCATGCCCCGCAGCCGTCAGGCCGTCGTCGTCCCACAACCCGCGCTCGCGCGCGTCTTCGATCGAGCGCGCAAGCCCCTCTCTGCTCACGTGAGGAAGCTTCGCGATCGCGTCGAGCTCGCCCGGCGCCGGTGCGCGCAGCATCAGCCGGCCAGTGCCCGGCGGGATGTCGATGCCCGCGCGCTGCACCGCGTCCGCGACGAAGCGCATCGTCCGCTCGCGGCCCCAGAGACGCGCGATGCCGCGGCCGATCTCGCGCAGCGTGTCCGTGTCGACGGGCGCGCCGAACGCCTCGCCCACCGACGATTCGACGGTCTGGCGCAGGGGTCGCTCCTGGATGAACCACGACAGGACGAACGCGACGACCACTACGGCCGCGCCGACCGTGAACACGAGCTGGATCGAGTCGGTGAATGCTGCGACGAAGGCGTCGTGCGCCGGCTTCGGCAGCTTCGCCACCTGGGCCGGGTTGACGGAGCTCGTGCCGCCCGCCGGCAGCTCGGAGGTGAGCTTGCCCGTGAACACGGCGCCAAGCACCGCTGTGCCCAGCGAGCCGCCGATCGACCGAAACAGCGTCGCGCCGGAGGTGGCGACGCCCAGCTGGTCGTAGGAGACGGCGTTCTGGGTGGCCAGCACGAGCACCTGCATGACCATGCCCAGCCCGAGCCCCAGTACGAGCATGTGGAGCGCGGCGACACCACTGCCCGTGCTCTCGCTGAGCGAGGACAGCAGGAACATGCCGAGCGCGGCGGTGGCCGTGCCGAGGATCGGGAACAGCTTGTAGCGGCCGGTGCGCGTGATCACCTGGCCCGCGAAGATCGAGGTCACGAGCAGGCCGCCCATCACCGGCAGGAGCTGAAGGCCCGAGGCGGTCGGGCTGAGCCCGCGCACCACCTGCTGGAACAGCGGCAGGTAGGTGAGTGCGCCGAAGAGCGCGAAGCCGACCACCAGCCCAACCGCGCCGCAGACCACGAAGACGCGGTTGCGAAACAGCGCGGGCGGCAGGATCGGCTCGGCGGCGCGGCGCTCGGCGCGCATGAACGCCAACAGGGCCAGCACTGCCACGACGCCCATGACCACGATCTCGGGTGAGGCCCAGTCGTAGGTGTTGCCGCCAAGCGTGGTCAGCAACACCAGCGACGCGAGCCCGAGCGCGAGCAGTCCGGTGCCGGCGTAGTCGATCGCGTGGCGGCGGCGCTCGGCCACGCTCGGCAGCGCCACGGCCAGCACGGCGAACGCAGCCGCGCCCACCGGCAGGTTCACGTAGAAGATGAAGCGCCACGACACGTGCGTCGTCAGGAAGCCGCCGATGAGGGGACCGGCCACGCTCGAGACTCCGAACACGGCGCCGAACAGGCCCGAGTAGCGCCCGCGCTCGCTCGGCGCGACCACGTCGCCGATCGCAGCCTGGGCGCTCACCATCAGCCCGCCGCCCCCGAGCCCCTGCAGGGCGCGGAAGGCGATCAGCTCCGTCATCCCCTGTGCCAGCCCGCAGAGCGCAGAGCCGGCCAGGAAGATGACGAGCGCGCCCTGGAGCACGACCTTGCGGCCGAACAGGTCGCCGAGCTTGCCGTAGAGCGGCGTCACGACCGTGACGGCCAGCAGGTACGCGGTGACGACCCACGAGAGGTGAGTGAGCCCGCCGAGGTCGCCGACGATCGTGGGCAGCGCCGTCGACACGATCGTCTGGTCGAGCGATGCCAGCAGCATCACCAGCATCAGACCGCTCATCACCACGCGGACGCGCGGGCGCGCTTCGGCAGTCATCTACGCCGCAGCACCGCACAACCGCTCGGCGACGGCGGTCAAGGTGCGCGCTACGACCTCGGTGTCGGCGATGCTCACCCACTCCTCGACCGCGTGCGCTCCCTCGCCGCCCGGGCCGAACATCACGGTGGGGATGCCGGCCGCCGCGATGAAGGCGGCGTCGGCCCAGTAGCTCGCGCCGCCCTGCTGCGGCGCCGCGCCGGTGATCTCGGCGGCGGCCTCGCTGACCGCGGTCACGATCTGTGCCGCGGGGTCGACCTCGAACGGCTCGCGCACGAGCAGCACGCGGGCGCTGGCCTCGAACTGGTCGCTGGCGGCGCGGCAGCGATCGAGCAGCGCGGCCAGCTCGCGCTCGATGTCCGCGGCGCTCTCGCCCGGCAGCGTGCGGCGCTCGAGCCCGAGCACGCACCGTGCCGGGTAGCTCGACAGCTCCACCCCGCCTTCGATGATCGACGCATGGACGGAGCCGCGGCCGAGCAGCTCGTGGGTGTGCTCGGCCAGGCTCGTGTCGAGCAGGCCGAGCTCGCGCAGCACGGCGCCCATCTGGACGATCGCGTCGACGCCGAGCTGCGGGCGCGAGCCGTGGGCAGCGCGACCCGTCACCTCGATCTCGGCCCAGGCGAAGCCCTTGTGCGCGACGATCAGGTCCAGCTCGGTGGGCTCGGTCACCACGGCGGCGTCAGCCTGCACGTGCTCGAGCGCCTCCTGCACGCCGATGCTCGCGTGCTCCTCGTCGGCGACCGTAGCCACCACGACGTCGCCGCTCAACTGCATGCGGGCCGCGTCCCGCGCGGCCACGAGCGCGGCGGCCACTCCCGCCTTCATGTCGTAGGCACCACGGCCGTAGAGGCGGTCGCCGTCCACGCGCGGGCTGTGGGGCGCGTCCATTCCCTCCACGTTCACGGTGTCGATGTGGCCGCACAGCAGGAGCGTGCGGCCGCCGCCCGATCCGCGCGCCCGCACGAGCACGCTCGGACGCCCGGGCGTGCTCTTCGAGCCGTTCCGTTTCCAGGCCCTGGCGGCTGGCCCAGTCGGCGATGAAGCCGGCGACCGCTGACTCGCCTGCGCCGCCCGCCACCAGGTCCGGGTTGACGGAGTCGATTGCGACCAGCTGAGCGGTCAGGTCTGCGAGCTCGGATGCCAGGGTCTTACTGCTTTCTTACGCGGGACTTCGGCACAACTTACGCCCGGGCTGTTCTGTGGGCGTCGTGGCGAGCCCGCGCGCAATGGTTGTCCCTGCCCTCGCGGTTTGCGCCGCGCTCGGCCTGGCAGCTTGCGGCGGCTCCAGCAAGCCGGCCGCCGCGGGCGCGGCCGCTGCGCGTGGCGGGTTCCGCGGGCCGTTCGCCTCGCTGACCGCGACCCAGCGCTCCTGCCTCGCGAAGGCTGGGATCAACTTCGGCGCTCGTCCGCGCAACGGTCAGCCACCCATCGGTGGCCAGCCGCCGAGCGGGGCCCGCCGACCGCGCACTGGACAGCCTCCCGCCGGCGGCTTTCGCAACGGCACGCGCTTCAAGAAGCTGCAGGCCGCATTCAAGAAGTGCGGGGTGAAGTTCCCCGCCGGCCGCGGGCCGGGAGCGGGACCGCCTGGCGTGCCTCCCGGTCAGACCGGCACCACGCAGAACTGATGCGGCGCCGGCGACCGTCGCTCCTGTTGATCGCGCTCGCCGCGGCCACCGTTGCGGCGATCGTGGCGGCTGTGGTGGTGGTCGGCTCGCCGGCGCAGACCGCGAGCGTCCGCGAGCGCACCGTCACGGCCACGCACGGCGTCGTCCAGAAGACCGTGTCGGGCAGCGGCACGCTCGAGCCGGAGAAGGAGCTCGACCTCAGCTTCGGAGCGAGCGGAACCGTGACCGCCGTGAACGTGAAGGCGGGACAGCACGTGGTCGAGGGCCAGGTCCTGGCCGCGATCGACCCGAGCAGCGCTGATGCCGACCTCGCCCAGGCCGAAGCCGACCTCCAGTCTGCCGAGGACACGCTGACGAAGGCGGAGCAGCCGGCTACTACTCCCACGACCACTTCGAAGTCGAAGAACGCTGCGGCCGCTCAGTCGAGCGGCGCGTCGTCGTCGAGCTCGACAGTGTCGGTGGCGGCGGCCGAGGCGAGCGTGACCAGCGCTCAGCTCGCGGTGACCAAGGCCGAGAAGGCAGTGACGGCGACGAAGATCGTGGCGCCGATGGCGGGCACCGTCGCGGCTGTGAGCGGCGCGGTGGGCGACAACGTCAGCTCGGGCTCGTCCGGGTCGTCGTCCTCTGGCTCGGGGGGCGGATCGGGGAGCGGGTCGAATGGCGCGTCGATCGCATCGGGACTGGGTGGCGGCTCGTCGTCGAGCTCTTCGTCGTCCTCATCGTCGTCGTCTTCGGGCTTCGTCACGCTGGTCGACGTCCATCGCTTCAAGATGCAGGTGTCGCTGTCGGAGTCGGACATCGGCTCGGTGCGGACCGGCCAGGCTGCGACCGTCACGGTCAACGCGGCCGACAGCCAGGAGTTCGCGGCGCGCGTGTCCTCGATCGGCGTGCTGCCGTCGTCATCGGGATCCAGCAGCGCGGTCAGCTATCCGGTCACGCTCGTGCTGCGCCAGAGCAGCGGCAAGCTCAAGTCGGGAATGAGCGCGACGGCCGACATCGTCACGGCGGAGGCCAGCGGCATCACGATCCCCACCCAGGCCTTGACCGGCTCGACCGTGACGCTCGAGACGAATGGCAAGCATGTTGCGCGAACGGTGGAGACGGGGCTCACCGGAGACTCGTCCGTTCAGGTGCTCAGCGGCCTACGGGCTGGCGACAAGGTCGTGGTGCGCGCGACGACGGTCACCGCGGCGAGCTCGACCTCCTCTGGCGGCACGAGCGGCACGGGTGCGCAGGGCTTCAACCGGCGCTCCTTCGGCGGCGGCTTCGGGGGCGGCGGGTTCGGCGGTGCAGGACCGGTAGGAGGACCTCCCGGTTGAGCGAGCCGGTCATCGAGCTCGATGCCGTCGAGCGCGTCTACCAGCTGAGCGAGAGCGTGGCCGTGCGTGCGCTGTCGGGGGTGTCGGTCCGCATCGACCGTGGGGACTTCGTGGCGATCATGGGCAGCTCGGGCAGCGGCAAGTCCACGCTCATGAACATCGTCGGCTGCCTGGACGTGGCGACGGCGGGGCGCTACCTGCTCGACGGCGTCGACGTACAGACGATGGACGAGGACGAGCTGTCCGATCTGCGCAGTCGCAAGATCGGCTTCGTCTTCCAGAGCTTCAACCTCGTGCCGCGCACGACTGCGCTGGCGAACGTGGAGATGCCGCTGGCGTACGCGGGGCTGCGGCGCCCCGAGCGGCGGGCGCGTGCGCTGGCCGCGCTGGCCGAGGTGGGCATGACCGATCGCGCCGGGCACCGGCCGTCCGAGCTCTCGGGCGGGCAGCAGCAGCGGGTCGCGATCGCGCGGGCGATCGTCACGAACCCGACGCTGATCCTGGCCGACGAGCCAACCGGCAACCTCGACTCGCAGTCCACGCGCGAGGTGCTCGCGATCTTCGAGCGGCTGAACGGCGAGGGTCGCACGGTCGTCCTGATCACCCACGAGCGCGAGGTCGCCTCGCGGGCGCGGCGCGTGATCCAGCTCTCCGACGGCCGTGTGGCTGCGGATGAGTTCGTGGAGATGACTGCGTGACGGGGTCCGAGCTGCTGCGGGTGGCGCTCGGCGGCATCGGAGCGAACAAGCTGCGGTCGGGTCTGACGATCCTGGGCATGACGATCGGCGTTGCAGCCGTGATCGTGCTGGTGGCGGTCGGCAACGGCTCGCAGAAGCAGGTGCAGGCGAGCATCGACGCGCTCGGGTCGAACGTGCTCGTTGTCCAGTCGCAGTTCGGCGGCGGTGGCCCCGGCGGCTTCCGCTTCGGTGGCGGAACCGGTGCGGTGTCGCTGACCACAGCGGACGCGATGGCTCTCGCTGACAGCTTCAACGCGCCCGACGTGAAGAGCGCCGCGCCGGTGGTGTCGGCCAGCGGCACCACCCTCGTCGCGGGCTCGACCTCCTACAGCCCGTCTTCGTTCGTGGGCACGACGCCGCCGTATGTGAAGACGCGCGACTACGAGATCGCCAGCGGCACGATGTTCACGAGCGCGGACGTGAAGCACCACCGGCGGGTCGTGGTGATCGGGCCGACGGTCGCCCAGAACCTGTTCGCGGGCCAGGACCCACTCGGCCAGGAGCTGCGCGTGAACGGATCGCTGTTCACGGTCGCGGGGCTGACGAAGTCGAAGGGCTCGAACGGCATCCAGGACCAGGACGACATCGTCATCGCGCCGCTGACTGCTGTCGAGGACACCGTCTCGGGCTACGGGAACCTGAGCAACATCACGGTCCAGGCGACGAAGTCGTCGACGCTCGACGCTGCCCAGGCCGAGGTCACACAGATCATCGAGCAGCGCCACGACATCACCGACACGTCCAACCCGGGCTTCCAGGTGGCCAACCAGGGCTCGGTGCGCCAGGCGTCGACCCAGAGCACCAAGGTCTTCACGACGCTGCTGGGCGCGGTCGCCGCGATCTCGCTGCTGGTCGGCGGGATCGGCGTGATGAACATCATGCTCGTCTCGGTCACCGAGCGCACGCGCGAGATCGGCATACGCAAGGCGGTCGGCGCGCGGCGCTCGGACATCCTCAGCCAGTTCCTGATCGAGGCCGTGCTGGTCTCGGTCTTCGGAGGACTCGTCGGCGTGCTCGTGGGCATCGTCGGCAGCCAGTTCCGGATCGTCGGCGTGACGCCGGTGATCGCGCTCTATTCGATCTTCCTCGCGTTCGGGGCCGCCGTGTTCTGCGGCCTGTTCTTCGGCACCTACCCGGCCGCGCGAGCGGCCGGAATGCGCCCAGTTGAGGCGCTGAGGTATGAGTGATGGATGAGACCGAGACCCTCCCGCCCCGCCCTCGCCGCTTCGCGTTCGGTCGCCTGGCGATGACGCTGTCGGCGCTGCTGCTGGCAGCGCTCGGCTTCATCGGCGGGGTCGAGGTGCAGAAGCACAGCGGTTCGAGCTCCGCCTCGGCCGCGAGCTCCGCGTCGGCGGCGACCAGCGCGGGCGCGGGCTTCCGGCGCGCGTTCGCGGGTGGCGGTGGCACGGCTGGTGCCGGCGGCACGGGTGCGGGCCGTGGTGGCGGCGCGGCGCCGGGTGGCGGCGCAGCACCGACTTTCGGAACGGTGGCGAACACGAAGGGCCGCTCGATCTACCTGAAGGACAGCGACGGCAACCTCCTGCGCGTGACGGCGAGCAGCCGGACCAAGATCAGCCGCAACGCCACCTCACACGCATCCGCAATCCACCCGGGCGACACGGTCATCGTTGTCGGCTCGAAGAGCAGGAACGGAACGATCACCGCATCACGGATAACCGCAACAGCCGCCGGCACGAGCGCGGGCGGCGGCTTCGGCGGGCCGGGAGCGTTCGCGGGCGGCTTCCTGGGCGGCGGCGGCGGTTAGGGCGGTCCGGATCAGGGCTCGAGCGGCGTGGTTCGCGAGCACCGACCCTCCGTTGGGCAACCAAGAGGGATCGGTGCTCGCGCGCGAAGCCGCTCTTGGTCTCGCTGTCCGGGAGCAAAGTTCAATTGTTCCCGCATAGCGGGAACTATTGAACGAAGCGGCTCGGTTTTCGGGAGCAACCGTCAATTGGTGTCGCATAGCGACAGTTATTGACGGTTGCGGCGCATTCGAGGGCGAAGCCGGCGGCGGGAGCGAGATGGCCGGCGGGAGAACGCCCTCGCCACTCCAGCCACCCCTTGGCCGAAGCAGTTTCCAAACCGCAGCGCCAGAGCAGGCGGGCGGCAGAGCTGGGCCAGTCGCGCGGCGACGCGAACGAGCGGCCGCGCGGCGACGCGAACGAGCGCCGCGCGGCGACGCGAACGAGCGCCGCGCGGCACCAGGCCCGCTAGCTCGCGTCGCCGCCCTCGGGCGCATCCCCCGCGAGCAGGCGATACAACGACCGCCGCGCGTTCTCGAGCAGGCCCTTGGCCTCGTCGAGCTGCGCCGGGCTCCCGGTCTGGGCGACCTGGATCACCGCTGCGGTCAGCGCTTGCGCTGTGCGACGCAGCTCGTGGAGCTCGCCGCTTGCGCCCTCGGCCGCGGTGGCCCACGGCTCGCCCATGCGCTCGCGGTTTGCCTCGACGTGGGCGGTTCCGTCGTCGGTGAGCGTGAACGACTTGCGGCCGTCCTGCTCCACGACGCGGACGAGGCCCTCGTCCTCGAGCTGCGAAAGCGCCGGGTAGACCGAGCCGGGGCTCGGGCGCCAGATGCCGCCGCTGCGCTCTTCGATCTCCTGCATCAGGCCGTAGCCGTTACGCGGCTCCTCGGCGAGCAGGAGGAGGATGGCTGCGCGGATGTCCCCGCGCCGGGCGCGGCGTCCGCCGCGGTGGTGGTGCCGGAATCCTGTGCCTGGGCCGCCTGGGCCGAAGCCGGGCCGGCAGTGCCGGTGGTGCATGCGATTCATTGCTTCTCTCCAGTGTTGATCACGTTGTGAATATCAACGATATATCGTGATCGGTCGTTTGTCAACTGGCTAGGCGCGGCGACCCCTAGCCAGCATCGTGACCGCCGGGAACTCGAGCCCGTCCGCCGTCGCGTAGGCACGGCTGGCCTCCTCCGCGCGTACGCGGATCGCCTCCACCGCCTCGGCGGGCAGCGTCTCGAACAGCTTCGAGACGGGGCCGGCGAGCGCCGTCGTGCGCGACCACCAATCCTCGAAGCTCGGCACGCGCATCGGCGCCTCGGCCTCGCTGATCTCGACCTCGTCGAGGCCGGCTGCCGTGAGGAGCGACTCGAGCCGCTCGGGATCGTCGAGCGCGAACGGGCCGGGTATGCCTGGCGGCGGCACCGGGGCTCCGAGTTGCTCGCCGACGGAGTCCATCACGATGCCGAGCCACGGATTGCGCGCACGCGCGCCCCACACGGCGAGCACCACCCGGCCGCCGGGCCGCAGCACGCGCGCGATCTCGCGGGCTGCCGCGGCCGGGTCCACCGCGAACATGAAGCCCTCGCGGCTCAGGACGACGTCGTATGACGCATCCGGCTGATCGATCTCCTCGATGTCGAGAACGTGCGTGGAGACGCTCGCCAGGCCGCGCTCCTCGGCACGGGCCGCGGCGATCGCGGTCATCGCAGGGGCGATGTCCGAGAGCACCACCTCGCTGTCGGGCCCGAGCGCGGCGGCGACCGCCAGCCCGAGTCCACCCGGTCCGCAGGCGAGCTCGAGCACGCGCTCGCCCGGCTGCGCACCCGCCATCCCGATCATCGTCTCGGTCACATCGGCCGCGCGCTGGTCGATGAAGTCCGCGTGCTCACCCCAGGCGGGCGCCACGGCGCCCCACATCGCGTGCAGGTTGGTTCGAATCGTCGTCGTTTCCATCAGTTGTCGATCACTTTCATGCCGGCGGCGTGGTAGCGCTCGCCGCTGGCGTCGGGGATTGTCGTCTCGATCCGCTCCAGATCGCCGTCCGTCAACCGCAGTTCGAGGGCGCCGAGGTTGTCCTCGGCGTGCTCTGGCCGGCGCGAGCCGGGAATGGCGACGATGTCCTCGCCCCGCGCGAGCAGCCAGGCCAGCGCCAGCTGCGCCGCGCTGCACCCCTTCTCGGCCGCGAGCTCCTCGACCGCTGCCTGAAGCGTGAGGTTGTGCTCGAGCGCCGAGGCCTGGTAGCGGGGCATCATGCGCCGCACGTCCTTCTCGTCGAGCTCGCCGGCGTCGCGGAAGCGACCCGCCAGGAAGCCACGCCCGAGCGGCGCGTAGGCCACGAACGCCACGCCGAGCTCGCGACAGGCCGGCAGGATCGCGTCCTCCACATCGCGTGTCCAGAGCGAGTACTCCGTCTGGAGCGCGGCGACCGGGTGAACGGCATGTGCCCGCCGCAGCGTCTCCGGCGAGGCCTCGCTGAGGCCGATGCAGCGCACCTTGCCCTCTGTGACGAGCTCGCCCATGGCGCCCACCGTCTCCTCGATGGGCGTGCGCGGATCGACGCGGTGCAGGTAGTAGATGTCCACGTGGTCGGCGCCGAGTCGCTCGAGTGAGCCCTCGATCGACCGGCGCACGTTCGCGGCCGAGCCGTCGAGTCCCTGCGGCGTGACGCCGAACTTGGTTCCGACGACGATCTCGTCGCGGCGGCCCTGGATGGCCCGGCCGACGAGCCTCTCGTTCTCGAATGGCCCGTAGAACTCGGCGGTGTCGAGCAGGTTGCAGCCGAGCTCGAGCGCCCGCTCGATCGTCGCCAGCGCGGCGCTCTCGTCGGCGTGCCCGTACATGGCCGACATCCCCATGCATCCCAGTCCGATTGCCGTGACGCCGAACGGCCCGATACGGCGCTGCCTGACGGCGGTTGTAGCTTCCATTTGCGTCCCTCCCGAGACCCGATCTCATTTCACTACGCCGAGTGCGTAATGAATACTGCACTAAGATAACCAAATGCCCGACGATGTCAAGCCCAAGCGCCGCTATCACTCCCCGCGGCGCCGTGAGCAGGCCGAGGCCACGCGCGTGGAGATCCTGGAAGCGGCCGCCCGGCTGTTCATCCGCGACGGCTACGGGCCGACGACGATGGCGGCGATCGCGCGCGAGGCCGGCGTGGCCTCGAAGACCGTCTACCTGGCGTTCGAGTCGAAGGGCGGCCTCCTGCGCGCGCTCTGGAACCTGCGCCTGCGCGGCGGCCGCGAGGAAGTCCCGATCGTCGATCAGGAGTGGTACCGGGAGACCCTCGACGAGCCCGACGCTGAGCGCCAGCTGCGCTTGAACGCGCGCAACTCGGTGCTGGGCAAGAGCCGGATCGGCGCCCTTGGCGATGTCATCCGCAGCGCTTCGCCGCTCGATCCCGACATCGCCGCGCTCTGGGAGCGCATCAACTCCAACTACCACGAGAACCAGCAGCGGATCGTCAAGAAGCTCCACGAGAAGGGCGCGCTCAAGCCCGAGCTCGACGTCGTCACGGCAACCGACATCCTCTGGACGATCAACCACCCCACCGTCTGGCACCTGCTCGTGACCGAGCGCGGCTGGACACCCGATCAGTACGAGCGCTGGACAGGCGATGCGGCCTGCAAGCAGCTCCTGGCCTGATGTAGCGCCCTCAGTAGCCTCAGGGAAGGCCGCCTTCATGTTCCGCTTCGATCGACAGCCGGCCGAGCGCCAGCACTACGGCATCACCTTCGCCGCCCTCGCGCTGGCGGGAGTGTCGTTCGCGCTGCTCCAGTCGCTGGTGGCCCCCGCCCTGCCCGCCATCCAGCACTCACTCCACACGAGCACGGCCGCCGTGGCCTGGATCCTGACCGCATACCTGCTGAGCGCGTCGGTTGCGACACCGATCCTCGGCCGGCTTGGCGACATGTTCGGGAAGGAGCGCATGCTCGTGATCTCACTCGCCGCGCTCGGGGCCGGCTCGCTGCTGGCCGCGCTGGCGAGCTCGGTCGACCTGCTGATCGCGGCACGGGTCGTGCAGGGCCTGGGCGGCGCCATCTTCCCACTGGCGTTCGGGATCATCCGCGACGAGTTCCCGCGTGATCGCATTCCCGGCGGCATCGCCCTGATCTCGGCGCTGCTGGGCGTCGGCGCGGGCGCGGGCATCGTGCTGGCGGGCCCGATCGTGGACCACCTCGGCTACCACTGGCTGTTCTGGTTCCCGTTGATGCTCGTCGCGATCGCCGGCGTCATGGCCGTGGCGTTCGTGCCCGAGTCGCCCGTGAAGATGCCGGGGCGGATCAACATCGCCGGCGCACTGCTGTTGTCGGCGTGGCTCGTCTGCCTGCTGCTGGCCACGAGCCAGGGTGCGATCTGGGGCTGGGGCGATCCACGTGTGATCGGGCTGTTCGTCGCGGGCATCGTGCTGCTCGGGGTCTGGGTCGCCAACGAGCTTGGCGCGGCCGAGCCGCTCGTCGACATGCGCATGATGCGACTGCGCGGGGTCTGGACGGTCAACACGGCGGCGTTCCTGATCGGGGCGTCGATGTTCTGCTCGTTCATCCTGATTCCGGAGTTCGTGGAGACGCCGCGCTCGAGTGGCTTCGGCTTCGGCGACAACGTCACGCAGGCCGGGCTCGTGCTGCTGCCGTCCACGGTGATGATGCTGCTGTTCGGCCCGGTGTCCGGCCGCTTGTCGCGGCGCTTCGGCGGGCGGCTGCCGCTGACACTTGGCGCCGCCGGATGCATGCTGTCATTCGCGTTCCTGGCGATCGCACATGGGAGGCCGCTTGACTTCTACATCGCCTGCACCGTGCTCGGGATCGGCATCGGCCTCTCGTACGCGGCGATGGCCAACCTGATCGTCGAGGCCGTACCAACGCATCAGACCGGCATCGCGACCGGCATGAACACCGTCACGCGAACGCTCGGCGGCGCCGTGGGCGGGCAGATCGCCGGCAGCGTGATCGCGAGCTCGGTGACCGCATCGGGAATGACCACGACGCACGGCTTCACGATCGCGTTCGTGATCGCGGCCGCCGCCGGCGGGCTGGGGATGCTCTGCGCGCTGACGGTGCCTGACGCGGTCACGCGGCCGGCCAAGGCCGGCGCGTTGGTGAGCGGCTAGCTTCGGTAGATGTCCGTCCTCCTGGCTCGCATCGGCGGAACCCTCACCCTGCGCTGGAAGCGCGGGCTCGTGGGCCTCGTCGTTGCCCTGGTCGCGATCGGAGCGATCGCCGGCTCGCAGGGCGGCGCGGCTGCACAGGACTTCTCGATCCCCGGCACCGAGTCCCAGCGCGCCCAGGATCTGCTCGAGGCCAGGTTCCCAGCGGCCGCAGGCGTGTCGAGCCAGGTGGTCTTCAGCGCGCGCACCGGCAAGCTGACCGGCTCTGCGGCGAAGGCCTCCGTGAAGCGCTCGCTCGCGGCGCTTGCGCGGCTGCCCCACGTCACGTCGGTGTCCGATCCGCTCGCGACCGGCACCGGCACGCTTGCGCGCGACGGTCGCACGGCGTTCTCGACGGTGCAGTACGACGTCCAGCCGACCGACCTGAAGAAGCCCGAGGGCGAGGCGTTCGTCAAGGCCGCGCAGACGGGCGCCGGCTCGGCGGTCGCCGTGGACGAACGCGGCCCGGTGGCCGACATCGCGGCGCAGCAGGATGCCCCGGTCGGAGAGCTGATCGGGGTCGCAATCGCGATCGTGCTGCTCACCCTGTTGTTCCGCTCGCTCGCGGCGATGTTCGTGACGGTGCTCGGCGCGCTGCTGGGCGTCATCGTCAGCCAGCTGATCCTGCACGCGGTGTCGAAGCCGCTCGGCATCCCGGACTTCGCCACCACGATCGCCCTGATGCTCGGCCTCGGCGCGGGCATCGACTACTCACTCCTGGTCTTCAGCCGCTTCCGCGAGCAGCTTGCGAACGGCGACAGCCCTCAGGAGGCATCGGCCCGCGCCAGCGCGACCTCGGGCGTGTCGGTGGTCGCTGCCGGCGCGATCGTGATGGTCGCAATCGCCGGGCTGCTTGCGGTCGGCATCCCGCTCGTCGGCAAGATGGGCGTCGGCGCGGCGATTGCCGTGGCGATGGTCGTGATCTCGTCGCTCACGGCGCTGCCGGTGCTTGCCGGCATGCTGGCGCGGCGGCTGCGCCCGAAGAATCCCGCGCACGTGGCGCGCTCGGCCGGGTTCGCGCGCTGGGGCGAGCGGCTGGTGGCGCGGCCCAAGCTCGCGGTGATCGGCGGCGGGCTGATCCTGGTCCTGTTGTCGATCCCGATGCTCAGCCTTCGACTGGGCCAGCCCGACGACGGCAACCAGCCGTCGAAGCTGACCCAGCGGCGCGCCTACGACCACCTGAGCCACGCGTTCGGCCCCGGCTTCAGCGGACCGCTGCTGCTGGCGATCGGCGCGAGGAACGGCGGGCGCCCGGACCGCGCTGCCGTCGCGCGGCTGTCGAGCGCACTGCGCAAGGCACCGGGCGTGGCCGTGGTCGGGCCGGCGATCTACAACAAGCCGGGCAACGCGGCGATCCTGAACGTGACCCCCAGCACCTCACCCCAGGATGCCGCGACCGCCAGCCTGGTCGATCGCGTGCGTGGTTCGGACATCCCGCGCGCCGTCGCGGGGTCGAACCTGCAGGTGTTCGTCGGCGGCCAGACGGCCAGCTTCGAGGACTTCTCTTCCAAGATCGCGGGCCGGCTGCCGCTGTTCATCGCCGTGGTGCTCGGGCTCTCGATCCTGCTGCTGATGGCGGTGTTCCGCTCGATCTGGGTGCCGCTCGCATCGGCGGTGTTCAACCTGCTGTCGATCGGCGCCGCCTACGGGGTGATCGTCGCGGTTTTCCAGTGGGGCTGGGGTGCGTCGCTGCTCGGCGTCGGCGACAACGTGCCGGTGGTCTCGTTCGTGCCGCTGTTCATGTTCGCGATCCTGTTCGGCCTGTCGATGGACTACAACGTGTTCCTGCTGTCGCGCATCCGTGAGGCCTATTTCGAGGGCGACAGCCCGGCGGAGAGCGTGGTGCACGGGCTGTCGCGGATCGCAAAGGTGGTGCTCGTGGCGGGCCTGATCATGGCGTCGGTCTTCCTGGCGTTCATGAGCGGCAGCGACGTGGTGATCAAGATGTTCGGCCTGGGCCTGGGAACGTCGATCCTGATCGACGTGCTGGTGGTCCGCATGATCGTGTCCCCCGCGCTGATGGCCCTCTTGGGCGACCGCGCATGGTGGATGCCGCGCGGGCTCGACCGCCTGATCCCCGACGTATCGCTCGAGGGCGGTCACGCAACGCGCAAGCAGCGCACTGCCGAGAGCGGCGTCGCGGCTTAGCTCCGCAGCAGGCTGCCGCCCGGCGGCACTATCCACAGGCGCCCTGCGTAGGACGCAGCCACCTCTTCGCCGAGCGCCGACACCGTTGCGGCGTTCTCGCCGCTCATCCTGCGCGCCAGCTCGGCCCAGGCCTGCGCCACCGGGATCACGCGTGCGAGTGGGCCGCCGCCTCCGACCGAGCGCAGCTCGTCGGCGCGTGCGCTCACGTCGGCGACCGTCAACTCGCCGTAGCGCTTGCTCTGGCCGCCGCCTGTCGAGACGCGCTCGTCGAGCACGCTCATGCGGCCTCGCGCTCCCGCAGCAGCGCCGCTGCGACCGCTGCCTGGCCGAACGAGATTCCGCCATCGCCGGGTGGGAGACGTTCGGGAACCAACGCGCGGGCGCCGGCGGCCACTAGCGAGGCGGCCGTCCGCTCCAGCAGGCGCCGGTTCTGGAAGCTGCCGCCGGAGAGGACGACCGTGTGGCAGCCGAGCCGCCGCGCCAGCACCGCGCAGGCGCGGGCGGTCGCATCGGCCAGGGCGTTGTGGAAGCGCGCCGCGACCGTGGCCACGTCGGTGCCGCGCTCGAGGTCCGCGCTCACGGCGCGGATGGTCAGCCGCGCGTCCAGCACCAGCCGGCGCTCGTGCTGCGTGAGCGGCAGCGGGTAAGCGCCCGTCTCGTCCGGGTCGCACGCTGCTTCGAGCTCGATCGCCGCCTGGCCCTCGTAGTTGACCTTCGTGCAGATGCCGCAGAGCGCCGAGACGGCGTCGAACAGGCGGCCGGCGCTGGAGGTCATGGGCGCGGCCACGCCCGAGCGGATCATCTGGAGCACGGTGCGCTCGGCCTGCGAGCGGGCGCGCTCGACGCCGATCCCGGCCGCGTCGAGCCACGAGTAGGCCATGCGCCACGGCTCGCGGATGGCCGCGGCGCCGCCTGGCAGGCGCACGGGCCAGAGCGACCCGACCCGCTGCGCCGACGCAAGGCCGCCCCAGAGCAGCTCGCCGCCCCAGATCGTCCCGTCGGTGCCGAGCCCGGTGCCGTCGTAGATCGCTCCGAGCGCCGGGCCCGTCTCGCCGTGCTCGGCCAGGCACGCGGCCAGGTGCGCGTGGTGGTGCTGCACGGCGACGGTGTCGACGTCCTCGCGCTCGAGCGCGTACTTGGTCGAGAGGTATTCGGGGTGCAGGTCGTGCGCTACTACGGCAGGCGCGATCGCGAACAGCTCCTCGAAGTGGGCGATGCCGTCCGTGAACGACGACAGCGTCTCCCAGTTCTCGAGGTCGCCGATGTGGTGGCCGACCCAGGCCCGCTCGTCGTCGGCGAGGCAGAACGTGTTCTTCAGCTCGGCGCCGCACGCCAGCAGCGGCTGCGGCGCGGCCAGCGGCAGCCGCAGCGCCGAGGGCACGTAGCCGCGCGAGCGGCGCAGCACCGTTGCCGCCGGCCCGCGCCGGTGCGCACGGTGCGCACGACCGAGTCGTCGGTGCGGGTGCGGATCGGGCGGTCGTGCAGCAGGAACAGGTCGGCGATGCCGGCCAGGCGCTCGAGCGCGTCCTCGTCGCGGAACGCAATCGGCTCGTCGGAGACGTTGCCGCTGGTCATCACGAGCGGCTCGCTCAGATCGGCCAGCAGCAGATGGTGGAGCGGCGAGTAGGGCAGCATCACGCCGAGCTCACGTGCGTGCGGGGCGACGGCGCGGCCACGCGCGGCTCCCGGGCGGCGCGGCGCCAGCACGATCGGGCGTGAAGGCGCGGTCAGCTCCTGTTCGTCCTCGGGAGTCAGCTCGACCAGCTCGCGTGCCTGTTCGAGCGATGCGGCCATCAGCGCGAACGGCTTGTCCTCGCGGTGCTTGCGCGCGCGCAGCTCGGCCACGGCCTGCTCGCCGCCCGCCCGGCAGGCCAGGTGGAAGCCGCCGATGCCCTTGATCGCGAGGATCAGGCCGTCCGCCAGCGCTCGCACCGCCGCCGCCAGTGGCTCGCCCACCCTCGTGCCGTCGCGGTGGCGCAGGTCCAGCGACGGGCCGCAGTCCGGGCAGGCGTTCGGCTGCGCATGGAAGCGGCGATCGGCCGGGTCGTCGTACTCCGCCCGGCACGCCGGGCACATGGTGAACGCAGCCATCGTGGTGAGCGGGCGGTCATACGGCACGCCGGTGACGATCGTGAAGCGCGGCCCGCAGTTGGTGCAGTTGACGAACGGGTAGCGGTGACGGCGGTCGCCCGGGTCGAACAGCTCGCGCAGGCAGTCGTCGCAGGTGGCGCTGTCGGGCGTGACGTCGGCGTGCGCGGCGCCGGCATGCGCGCTCTGGTGGATGGCAAACCCGCGCGCGCCGGTGGTGGCGATCGGCTCGGTCTCGACGCGGTCGATCACGGCCAGCGGCGGCGCATCGGCGGGCAGGCGCTCGAAGAAGCGCTCCACTGCGCCCGCTTCGGCCTCGACCTCAAGGACGACACCCTCGGGCTCGTTCAGCACGAAGCCGTCCAGGCCAAGCTCGACCGCCAGCCGGTAGACGTAGGGACGGAAGCCGACTCCCTGGACCGTGCCCGCAACACGCGCGCGCACGCGCCGTCGCTGCTCGGTGGCCAGCGCGTTCACGGCCCGGCTAGCTCCACCAGCTCGCGCAGCAGGTGGTACGCGCTCGCCTGCGCCTCCTGGATCCGCGGGATGTGCTCGGAACGGGTGACCACCACGTGGTCGGCCAGGCGCTCGCCCGCGATCCGGCCGCCGTCGTAGCCCACCATCGCGATCGTCGCGATCTCCCGCCGGCGCGCCTCGGCGAGCGCCGACATGACGTTGACGGAGTTGCCGCTCGTGGAGAGCGCCAGCAGCGTGTCGCCCGCGCGCCCGTGCGCGATGACCTGGCGCGAGAAGATCGCCTCGGTGCCGATGTCGTTGGCGACCGCGGTGATGATCGACGCGTCCTCGGTCAGGTCGAGCGCGCGCCGCGGCGTCCAGCGCGGATCGGGCGGCTCGCGGAAGTCGGCGACGGCGTCCATCGCGTCGGTGGCCGAGCCGCCGTTCCCGAGCGCCATCAGCCGCCCACCGGCGTCCAGGCTGGCGCGCAGAGCAGCCGCCGCCGCGCTCAGCTCCGCGCCGTTCTCGATGAGCGTCTGGCTGCGCAGCGCGGCGATCTCGCTCGCCTTGGCCAAAACCGATGCGCGCACGTCGGCGACGACCGCGTCGAGATCGCTCTCGGTCTCGCCGAGGAACGGGTAGAGGAAGCTCGACGCGCCGCTGTCGTGCACCTTCTTGGCGGTGCGGCCTTCGAGCAGACCGCGGTGCTCGAAGAACACGTGCACCAGCTCCCAGAGCACGTGGTAGAGCGTCTCGACCAGCTCTTGGCGCACGCTCGGGTCGTCACTCGGCGGCTCGAAGCACCATTCGGCCTCGCAGCCCGCGAACGCGATCGTCATGCAGCCGCGACTGCGGGCCAGCGCCGTCGCGGCGCGCGCCTCGGGGGCCTCCGCCTCGAACACGATCACGATGTCGCCCGGCTCGGCCACCAGATCGAGCTGGCGCTCGACCGAGCCGCCCTCGCCCGCAAGCCCGATCGCCGGCAGTGCCCGCTTGCCCACGATGACCGGGTGCACGAACTCCACGGCCACGTGACGGGCATCCGAGCGCGCCGCGGGCGACTGCCCCACGGCAACCAGCCGCCCGCCGCGCGCGAAGCGCTCGGCCATGCGGTGGCACGCGCGCGCCAGGCGCTCAGCCTCCCGCTCGAAGAACGCGTCGTTGGCGCGCGTGCGCTCTGCCAGCCCCGCGCCGAGGCAACGTTCGAGCGCCCCCATGCCGAGGGCCGAGCTCACACCAGCGCCTGCACCCGCTGCCCGACGCCGGCCAGCCACTCACCCACCGCCGCGACACCGCCGCCGTTGCGGGCGCTCACCAGCATCGTCTGAACACCGGGATGCACGGCGTCGATGTTGTAAAGCAGCTTGTCGAGATCGAAGTCGATGTGTGGCATCAGATCGAGCTTGTTGACGATGACCAGCTCACAGGTGCGGAACATGAGCGGGTACTTGAGCGGCTTGTCCTCGCCCTCGGTGACCGAGACGACCATCGCGCGGGCGTCCTCGCCGACCTTGAACTCGGCCGGGCACACGAGGTTGCCGACGTTCTCGATCACCAGCAGGTCGAGGTCCTCCAGCGGCAGCGACGGCAGCGCCGAGCGCACCATGTTCGCGTCCAGGTGGCACTCGCCGCCGAAGCCCGAATCGGTGTTCAGCTGCGTGACCGGAATGTGCAGGTGTGCGAGCCGGTCCGCGTCCATGCTCCCCTGCACGTCGCCCTCCAGCACCCCCACGCGGACGTCCATCGCGGGCAGCACGCGCTCGAGCAGCGTCGTCTTGCCCGCGCCGGGCGCGCTCATCAGATTCACCACCGCCACTCCTGCGCGGTCGAAGTCCGCGCGGTTGGACTCGGCGATCGTGTTGTTCGCGTCGAGTGCGTCCTCGACGATCCTCACCTTTGTGCGATGCATGCGTCCTCCTCGATCTCGATCGACTCGACCTCGAACTCCTCACCACTGACCACTTCCACCTCGGCGCCGCCGCAGCTCGGGCAGCGGAAGACCGGGAAGCCGATCTCCCAGTCGTCGTCGCACGCCTCGCACCGCAGCACGGCGGGGACGATCTCCTGCTCCAGCCGCGCCCCGGCGCAGACAGTGCCGTCGGCGACGAAGCCGAAGTAGAACTCCAGCGTGTCGGGCACGACCTGGCGCAGGCGCCCTATCCGCAGGCTCACCACGGAGACACGGCGGCCCTCCGCGTGCTTGACGACCGTGTTCACGATCGCGCCCGACAGCGACAGCTCGTGCAACTCAGCTCGGCGCGTACGCGCTGTCGGTGGTCAACTCGGCGATGGTGTCCAGCACGAGCTTGGCCGCGCCCTCCACGGCGGCGCTCACGTCGTCGGACAGGCCGAAGCCCATCTCCTCGACCTCGGCGGGCTCGCAGGCGATCACCACGACCTTCCCGGGCCACGCGCCGACCGACTTGACGAAGCGCAGCACGGTCTGCGGGTCCATCGCGTGCGGGTTGATGACCTGGCCGTCCTCGATGCCGGCATCGATCTCGGCCTCGTCGGCCTCCATCACGTAGAGCGTGCCGGGCTCGCCGCCCTGGCGGCTCACGTCGAGCAGGATCAGCGCGTCGTAGCCGCGCATGACCTCGTAGGCCAGGTCGAGCCCGCCGGTGCCGAAGTCGAACACGGCGGCCTCGGGCGGCAGCGTGAGCTCGCCGAGCCGTTTCGCCACCTCGCCGCCGAAGCCGTCGTCGCGCAGCCATGCGTTGCCCACGCCCGCAACGAGAATCCGCTTCATGTGAGTACCTCCACTTCTGGGGGAAGAAGGTCAGAAAGCGCCCGGTCTCGCGCAGGATCTCCTGCCCGGGCAGGCCCACCGGGGTCACGCCGAGATGCACCTTGCCGTCCAGGTCGACGTAGATGCGATCGACCGTCGCAAGGTGCCCGTCGAGCGCGCGGGCGTGCAGGTCGGCCTCCGGGCCTGGCCGCAGCCGTACGGTCATGCCGCGCGTGAAGACCTTGCCGTCCGCCTCCACGCGCTGCTCGCCGCGGGTGGGGTCGCGAACGGCGGCCGACGGCGAGGGCGGGCTCATCGTCACGCGCCCATGCAAGGCGAGGATGTCCTCCGAGGACGCGTGCTCGGCGCGCTCGATCATCGCGCGCACGGCTGGGTCGCCGCCCTCGATCGCGGCCCGCTCCTCTTCGCTCAGCACCTGCACGTGCAGCAGCAGTGCCTCCTCGATCTCGGTCGAGTCGAACAGGCCGCCAAGGCTCTCGGGCGCGAGCTGCGGATGGTCGGGCAGCACGATCGCGGCGCCGACCACGACGTCGTCGTCCGGGCTCGCCAGCACCGGAAACGTGTTGACGCTGCGCAGCCCGGATTCGAGCGGCGAGACGAACCGGCCACCGTCCACCCGCAGGATCGGGTGCGTGGAGATGAGCGAGAGCTGGAGCGCCTCCGCGCGGCCGATGCCGGCATCGGCGGGTGTGTGGTTCTCGATCCGCAGCGTCGCGCGCTCGCCGCTGACGGTCAGCTCGGCGCGGATGCGCAGCGGCGCGAAGTCGTGCCAGCTCTTCCCCGCAGCCGCGACGAACGACTTCGCCTCGCCCTCGTGGCGCGGCCCTGTCGGCTGGAGGAAGCGCACGTCGGCGGTGACGGCGCCGGGCTGCGACAGCGCGCAGTCCAGCTCCATGTGACTGAACGTGCTGCGCCCGTCGGCGTAGCTCGCCGGGTAGACGATCCCGAACGGCGTGGGCGTGGCGTTCTTGGTGGCGCCCGGCGTGTACGGGTAGAGCGCATAGCCCTCCCACAGGAGCGACTCGACCAGTTCCTCGACCGGCGCGCTCAAGCGCCCTCCTGTCCCAGCAGCGCGGCAACAGCGGCGTCGATCGTGGGCAGCTCGCGCCGCCGCTTCTCGGCCTGGAGGCGCTCGAGCGTGTCGGTCCGCAGGGTCACCCAGCCGGTGTGCGGGTAGTAGTGCTCGATCAGCTCGCGCCACGTGGCCACCGGCAGCCGGAACTCCGCCGAGCACGCCCACGGGACCAGCGACATCTGCAGCCGTCCCTGCTCCTCGTAGAAGACCGTGCCGTTGAAGTTGAAGGCGAGCGGCACCTCGCCGTCGGGCAGCGAGTAGAAGTACTTCGCGGCGCCGAGCTCGAGGTCGTAGCTGCACGGCACGGGGATGCGGAACGTGGTCGATCCGGTGAACGTGGGGACCAGCACGTCGGCGCGATGCCAGACGAGGCTGCGCGTGGTGACCGACCAGCGCTCGGCCGGGCCGAACAGCTCGACCAGCGACGCACGGGTCTGCTCGTCGTACTGGCGGCGGGCAGGTTCGATCATGATCTGCGCCGCCAGCGCGATCAGGTAGACGCGCCTGCCATCGGGCTCCGAGACCTGGACGTCGAACTCGAGCGCCGGCACGGCCGCATGACGGCGCCCCGACGCCGCCAGAACCTCGAACTCGGGCTCGGGAGCGACCCGGCCGCTGGCCACCTCCTCCAGCGGCGACGTCAAGCGGCCACCGCGGTCGCGTGCAGGTCGGAGAAGAAGTCGTCGATCGCGGGCCCGATCAGCGGGCCGCCCGAGATGCCCTGCCAGTTCGCCTTGACCAGGCCCACCAGCCCGTAGCAGCGGTCGATCGGCGCCAGCGCGTAGGCGGGCGGATCGGAGATGCGGTTGACGATCAGCGCCTCGGCATCCGGGGTCAGGTCACGCAGCACCGGGTTGAGCTCGGCGAGCTGGTTCCAGGTGGCGAAGTGAAGCTCGCTCTCGGTCGCGCCGGCCGGGCTCGGGTAGAGCGCGACCACGCAGTTGGTGACCGACGACCACATGAAGAAGGCCAGGCCGATCGGGATCCCGAACGACGCCCAGACATCGTCGGGCATGTCGAAGCCCTCGAGCCAGACCGTGCGCGTGCCGACCGGTATGTAGCGCGCCTCGCCGGACTCGCGCGCCCAGCAGGTGTCGCAGGAGCAGGCGATCTGGCGCTGCTCGAGGTCGAGCAGGTGACGGTGCTCGTCGGGGATGCCACGACCGCAGACGTCGCAGCGCTCGCCGTCGTCGGCCATCGGCGCAGCGCTGTCGGGCGGCGCCGGCGCCCGCGCGTGGCCAGCTTGCGCAGGCTCGACATCGCGTCCGCGCGCTGGCGGCGCTGGATCGCATCCGCCAGGCGCTCGTTCACGACGCGAGCGCCACCTTCACCGCTTCGTCCTCGCGCAGAAGCGGCACCGGGTCGAGCTGGAGCCGCTCGTCGTCGAGCGAGCGGCCTGCCTGCGGCAGGAAGAAGCTGCGACCGCAGCCGGGACAGGTGAGCGCGCCCTGCACGAGCGTGCCGGCGTCGAGCCGGCCGCCGCAGCCCACGCAGGTGTTGCGGTAGGCAAGCAGCGTGCCGTCGACGTTGCCGATCACGAGCGGCACTCCTGCCACGTCCGCCGCCGCCAGCGTGTCGAGCCCGAGCGCGCCGATGCCGTCGACGTCGTACCACGCGCGCGTGGCGGGCGCCGGCGCCGGGCCGCCGTTCACGATCATCGGCAGCGGGATGCCGGGCAGGGCCTCGAGCGGGTCCTCCTCGACCACGCCCTCCACGTCCATCCCGTTCAGGTCGGGCGCCAGCTCCTCGAGCGCCTGGCGCACCGCCAGCTCCAGCGTGGCCGACGACGCCTTGCAGCTCTTGCAGCTGCCCTGGAGGCGCAGCTTCGCGATGCCGTCTTCGATCCCCAGCAGCTCCACGTCGCCGCCGTGCGACTCCATGTAGGGCCGCACGCGGTCGAGGGCCTCCATCACCCGCTCGTCGAGCGGCACGGGATAGAGGTCGTGGATCAGCAGCAGGCTCGCGACGACCGGGTCGTCCGCGAACGCCGTGAGCACATCGTCACCCGCCAGCTCGACGATGCGCTCCAGTCCCGCGCCGTACATCTGCACGATCGCCGCCGACAGCTCCTCGGCGATCGCGCGCGCCCCCGGATCGGGAACCGCCTCCAGGTGTGCCGTGAGCTCCTGGACGCGCGCGACCAGCTGATCGGGATCCGCTATCGCCATCGCCCTACGCGAACGCCGTCGGGGTGTGGACCACCTTGCGGACCTTGCCCTTCCCGTTGTACATGTGCACGCCGCACGGCAGGCACGGGTCGAACGAGCGGACCGCTCGCATGATGTCGACGCCCTTGAAATTCTCCGGGCCGTTCTCCTCGAAGATCGGCGTGTTCTGCACCGCATCCTCGTAGGGGCCGGGAGTCCCGTAGACGTCGCGCGGGCTGGCATTCCACGGCGTCGGCGGGTAGGGCTGGTAGTTGGCGATCTTGCCGTCCTTGATGACCATGTGATGCGAGAGGACGCCGCGCGCCGCCTCGTGGAAGCCGCAGCTGACGGCCTCGTCCGGAACGGTGAACTCGTTCCAGCTCTTGGTCCGGCCGGCGTTGACCTCGCCGAACGCCCGCTCCAGGCAGTGCAGCGCGATCAGCGCCGAGTAGGCCTGGTGGTAGGTGCGGGCGCGGTCGCGCTCGATCGCGTTCGACTTCTCGGGCACGTGCCACTCGAGGTCCATCGACGGGAAGCTCGCGGAGCGCGGCAGCGTCATCTGGATCGAGTGGCCGGTGGCCTTCGCGTAGCCGAAGTCAACGAGCCCCGCCTTCGCCGTGCACCACTGACGCGCGAACGGGCCGCCGCCGGTGTCACAGCAGACGTGCGTGTCGGTGCGCTTGTCGTAGATGCGCGGCGACACGACCCACGTGTACTTGTCGGCGAAGTCGCGCTTCTGTGGCTTCGGCAGCGTGACCTTGTTCCACGGATGGTTCTTGTCAACCGGGTTGCCAAGTGGATCCTTGGTCACCAGCGTCGGCTCGTTCTCCCACGAGTCGAAGTAGGACGACCCGAGCAGGATCCGGATCGCCAGGTTGATCTCGACCAGGTCGGTGGTGATCAGCTCGCCGTTGATCGCGATGCCGGGGGTGATGTAGCGCTTGCGCCCCCAGTCGGTCATGTTCGCGTAGCTGTAGTCGACGTAGTCCGGATCGTCGAACGAGCCCCAGTTGACGAGGTTCGTGTCGCGGTAGCCGACCATGTCGTACCCGGGCAGCGCCTGAAGGAAGAAGTCGTACAGGTCGTCGTGCATGGGCACGCTGCGCTTCACGTAGTCGAAGTACTTCATGAGGCGCACGTAGTACTCGGTGAGCGTCTGATGCGTGATGTCCGCGCTACAGCCGCCCGGCATGATCGTCGACGGGTGCGTGTGCCGCCCGCCGAAGAGGCAGTACATCTCGCGCGTGTAGCGCGCGACATGCAGCGTCTCCAGATAGAACTCGCCGGTGAACGGGTTGAGAGCCCGCATGATGTCGGCGATCGTCTTGTAGCCGTGGATGTCGGAGTGCGGCGCCGAGGTGGACTCCGCGGTGCGAAGCAGCGTCGGGTTGGTCTCCTTCACCATCTGCTCGCAGAAGTCCACGTTCGCCATGCAGTCGTTGAAGATCGCGTGGTCGAAGATGTAGTCCGCTGTCTCGGCCAGGTTGAACGCCAGATCGCCCAGGACCGGCGGCTTGACGCCGTAGGCCATGTTCTGGTTCAGGCACGAGCACGTGCAGTGGTTGTCGCCGCAGATGCCGCAGATGCGGCTGGTGATGAAGTGCGCGTCACGAGGGTCGATGCCCTTCATGAAGATGTCGAAGCCCCGGAAGACCATCGACGTCGAGTAGCACTTGTTCACCGTCTGGTTGGAGAAGTCGATCTCCGTGTGGATCCCGAGCGACCCGACGATGCGGGTGATCGGGTCCCAGGACATCTCCTTGACCATGACCTTCTGGTCGCGTGGGCTCTCAATCGTTGCCATGTCAGTTCCTCTCGCGCCTTACCAGCGCTTCGAATAGCCGGTGGTGAGCTCGGGCTTGTTGTGACGCCACTCGGGCTCCTGCTCCTTCGTCTTCATGTGCCGGTTGCGGAAGAAGCGCACGATCGGGCCGTACGTGTACTTCATGACGTACGTGTCAGCCGACCCCCACGGATCCGGGTCCATGAACGGCATGTACTTGTCGGGGAAGCCGGGCATCGTGCAGGCCATGCAGATGCCGCCCACGTTGGGGCAGCCGCCGATGCCGTTGACCCAGCCGCGCACGGGCACGTTGCACTTGACCACCGGCCCCTTGCAGCCGAGCTTCACCAGGCAGCGATGGTCGGACCCGTACTCGGTGGCGTAGCTGCCCTCCTCGGCGAAGCCGGCGCGGTTGCAGCCCTCGCGGACGGTCCGGCCGAAGAGCCAGGTCGGGCGCAGCTGCTCGTCGAGCGCGGGAGCCGGCGCCAGGCCGGCCAGGTGCAGCGCCAGGTAGAGCAGCACCTCGGTCATGTTGTCCGGCTGCGCCGGGCAACCCGGGATGCAGACCACCGGCAGGTTGGCCTTCGACTTCCACTGCCAGCCGAGGTAGTCCGGGACGCCCATCGCGCCGGTGGGGTTGTTCTTCATCGCGGGGATGCCGCCGTAGGTGGCGCACGTGCCCACCGCGACCACGGCCGCGGCCTTCGGCGCAAGCCGGTCGATCCACTCGTTGGTGGTGATCGGCTGGCCGTTGGCGGAGTTCACCCCGAAACCGGTCCAGTGGCCCTCGCCGTTGATCTTCTCGTTGCCGAGCGATCCCTCGATGACCAGCACGAACGGGTCGAGCTTGCCCTCCTCGGCGTCGAACCAGGCCTGGATGTACTCGTCGCCCACCTCGTAGGCGATGACCTGGTTGTGCACCACGACCTTGGGCATGCCAGGGATCGCCTGGGTGATGATGTCCTCGAGGCTCGGGTTGGTGGCCGACGTCATGGCCACCGAGTCGCCCTCGCAGCTGAGGCCGGTCGTCATCCAGAGAACGTGAGCGGTGACCCCCTCTGTCTCCTTGAAGTGGTCAAGCGCTGCTGCTGTGCTCATCCGGCCTCCTCACCTCTCAACAGATACGCGGCAGCGGATCGCCGACCAATTGGTCCATCACCCGCTTGCCGCCGAAACTCGTCTCGACCAGCACCATCCCCGGCGGATCGGTTCGCACCTCGCCGATCTCCGCCGCCTCCTCGCACCCGGGCACCGACCGCAGGGCCGCGAGCGCCTCGTCCGCCGCATCGGGCGCGACGAAGGCGACGAGCTTGCCTTCGTTGGCCACGTACATCGGATCGATCCCCAAGATCTCCGAGGCGCCCAGGACCGCGGGGTCCACGGGCACCTGCGACTCGCGCACGATCATCGCCACGCCGGACGCGCGCGCCAGCTCGTTCATCACCGAGGCGACGCCGCCGCGCGTTGCGTCGCGCATGCAGCGAAGAGCAGGGCCGGCCGTATCGAGGAGGGCGTCGGCGGCCGGCCACAAGGAACAGGTGTCTGACTCGATCGCGGCGTCCAGCTCGAACTCGCCGCGGGCGAGCATGATCGCGGTGCCGTGCGCGCCGATCGCGCCGGACAGCAGCACGCGGTCGCCCGGGCGCAGCGCGTCCGTGGCAAGCCGCGCGCGTGGGTCGCGGGCGCCGACGCCGGCGGTGCAGATGTACATCGAGTCGCAGTGACCGCGCTCGACCACCTTCGTGTCACCGGCGATCACCTGCACGCCCGCCTCGCTCGCCGCCGCGGCAATCGCGTCGACCTCGGCGCGGAGCTCGTCGGCGGGCAGGCCCTCCTCGAGCACCAGCGACAGGGTCAGCGCGAGCGGCCTGGCGCCCGCGACGGCGAGGTCGTTGACGGTGCCGTTCACCGCCAGCTCGCCGATCGAGCCGCCCGGGAACCGGATCGGCTTGACGACGAAACTGTCGGTTGTCATCGCGAGCTCCGTGTCACCGACGGTGAGGAAGCCGGCGTCACCCATCGCGTCGAGCGTCTCCGAGGCGAACGCGGGCGCGAACAGCCCTTCGATCAGCCCGTTCGTTGCCTTGCCGCCGGCTCCGTGGGCCATCGTGATGTGGTCGTCGCGGAACTTGGGCCGCTTCGAGCGCGCGGTCTCGATGATCGCGAGGATGCGCTCCTCGCGCGCGGTGACGGTCACACAACCTCCCGCTCGCGCGCGAAGCGGCCGAAGTTGTAGTACGCCGCGCAGGCGCCCTCGGACGAGACCATGCAGGTGCCGATCGGGCGCTCGGGCGTGCAGGCGGTGCCGAACACCTTGCACTCCCACGGCTTGATCACGCCCTTGAGCACCTCGCCGCACTGGCATGCCTTCGGGTCGGCCACGCGGATGCCCGGCACGCTGTAGCGCTGCTCGGCGTCGAGCTCGGCGTAGGCGTCCGAGAGCTTGAGGCCGCTGTGCGAGATGAAGCCCAGGCCGCGCCACTCGAAGTGCGGGCGCAGCTCGAACACCTCGGCCATCACCTCGAGCGCGCGCATGTTGCCCTCGTAGGGGACGACGCGCTTGTACTGGTTCTCGACCTCGCAGCGCCCGCCGCGAATCTGAGCCAGCAGCATGCTGATCGCGTGCAGGATGTCGAGCGGCTCGAAGCCTGCGATCACGACCGGCTTCTCGTAGTCGGCGGGGATGAACTCGAACGGCCGCGCGCCGACGACCGTCGACACGTGCCCGGGGCCGATGAAGCCGTCCAGGCGCAGGTCGGGCGAGTCGAGCAGGGCGCGCAGCGGCGGCACGATCGTGACGTGGCTGCACATGCAGAAGAAGTTCCGGACGCCCTCGGCCTTCGCGCGCTTGAGCGTGAGCGCGGTCGACGGCGCGGTCGTCTCGAAGCCGATCGCGAAGAACACGACGTCGCGGTCCGGGTTCTGCTTCGCGATCCGCAGGGCGTCGAGCGGCGAGTAGACCATCCGGATGTCGGCGCCCTCGGCCTTCGCGTCGAGCAGGCTGCCGTCCGAGCCCGGGATGCGCATCATGTCGCCGAAGCAGGTGAAGATCACGCCGGGCTCGCGCGCCACGGCGATGCCGTCGTCCACGCGCCCCATCGGGATCACGCAGACCGGGCAGCCGGGGCCGTGCACCAGCTCGACGTTCTCCGGCAGCAGATCGTCGATCCCGTACTTGTAGATCGAGTGCGTGTGCCCGCCGCAGACCTCCATGAACTTGTAGTGGCGGCCGGGCTCGACCGAGCTCAGGATCTCGGTGGCAAGCACACGGCCGAGCTCGGGGTCGCGGAACTCGTCGACGAACCTCATGCGAGCCTCACAAGCGCCGTGCCGGCATGAACGAGCAGCTCGTCGCCGGTCGCGACCGGCAGCACCAGCTCGATCTCGACGGTGCTCTTAGCGCCGTCGCCGTCGACGCAGAGCGCCAGGCCGCGCGCCTCGTCGATCGCGAGTACCGCCATCGGAACACCGTCGTCGCCACAGGTGATGCAGTGGTCCGATGTGCAGGCGGGCTCGCTCACTCGATCAGGCTCGCCTTCAGCTCCTCGAGCTCCTGCTCGTACTCGGCCCCCATGCCCTGAAGCAGCCCGAGCGTGGCGTGTGCCTCCTCCTCGTCGACCTTCGAGAGCGCGAAGCCGACGTGGATCAGCACCCAGTCACCCGGGTGCGCGCCGACGCCGTCCTCGTCCAGCAGGCCGATGTTGATCGTGCGCCGCACGCCGGCGACGTCCACCTGCGCCAGGCGGTTCTGCTCGTCGACCACGTCTATGACCTGACCTGGTATTGCGAGGCAGATCTGCCCCACCACCCCTCTGGTCTCGATTTCGCTGCCGGGGGCAACCTACGCCGGATGAGCGAGCCGCCAAAGCCGTACGTTGATTTCCAACGTTGCCTTGCAACCTCCGCACTTTGCGGTCTAGGGTGCGAGTCGGAAACGCGGCGTGGGGGCAATCCTGCAACCCCGTCCGGAGGGCCCAGATCACGGCAGCGGTGCGGGTATTGGAGGCGGACCCGGAGCTAGGACTCCGGGTGCCCCCTGCCCTGGTCGGGCACGCGCGCGCCGCGCTCGTCGCGCCCGTCAAGCGGCTCGAGCCGGGCGTCTGGGAGGTCCCGCTCGACGCGTCCGAGCCCGGCCACCTCGGCTACCTGGTGCTCGGCGGTCTGATCGCGCGCGACCTCGTGCTGGCCGGCCAGACCTCCACCGAGCTGCTCGGCGAGGGCGACGTGCTCCAGCCGGCGGTGGCCGCTCGTGACGAGGGGCTGGTGCACTGCCACGTGTTCTGGCATGCGCTCTCGACGGTCGAGCTGGCGGTGCTCGACCACGACTTCGGGCACTCGCTGATGCCCTTTCCCCAGGTCACCGGGGTGCTGCTCGAACGGGCGATCCGGCGCTCGGTGCGGATGGCCGTGCACCAGGCGCTGCTCGGCCTGTCACCGGTTGAGACGCGGCTGCTCGTCCTGTTCTGGTACCTCGCCGAGCGCTGGGGCAAGGTCAGCGCCGACGGCGTGGTGCTGCCGCTTGGCCTGACCCACCAGATCCTGGGGCAGCTCGTCGGGTGCCAGCGGGCGTCGGTCACGACGGCGCTGAAGGAGCTCGTCGCGAGCGGGCTGGTCGCCCGGCGCGACGACGGCAGCTGGCTGCTCACGGGCGAGCCGCCGGACGAGCTCTCGCAGCTGACCTGGCACCGCGGGCCGCAGGCGGTTGGGCTCAGCAGCGGATAGGGTCGCCTCAACCAACGGAGGAGGCTGGGATGGCAGACAGCGTGTACCGGGTGACCGAGGTCATCGGCACCAGCTCGGAGTCGTGGGAGCAGGCCGCCCGCAACGCGGTCGAGACCGCCGGCAAGACCGTGCGCGACCTGCGCGTGGCCGAGGTTGTCCGCAACGACGTGACGATCGAGAACGGCGCGCTCAAGAGCTATCGCGTACGGCTCGCGATCTCGTTCAAGTACGAGGGCGGCGAGTAGCGCTTCGCCCGGCCGGCGAGCCGCCCACCTGAGTGGGTGGTTCGCCGCGTCGATCCCTTCGCAGCCACGAGCGCGTGGCGCAAGATCGACGTGTGATCCTGACCGACGCAGCCCGCTTCTCGGTCGATGACGTCGATGTGCTCGTGAGCGCGTCGTTCGCGTGCCCGTTCTGCCTCGCCGCGCCCGCCGAGGCGCTGTTCTGCCTCGAGGAGCCTGGCGGGTCGGTGGTCCTGTGCCGCTGTGACGGCTGCGTTCGCAGCTATCTGGTCGCGATCAACTCCGGACAGGCGATCAGGCTTGCGATCGCGCCGCCGGACGGGCTTGCGCTCGAGGCGGCCTGAGCGCGCCGTCCTGCCACGCGGTGCGCGCGGCTTCGCGCGAGATCTCACGCTTGCCCCAGCGCGCTGCGCGCGCGAAGCGCAGCAGCTGCGGCAGGTAGGCGGCCGGGTCCGGCGCGGGGCCTCCCATGAGCGAGCGCACCCGGCGGTCGTCGAAGCTGGTCGCGATGTCGAAGTAGGGCTCGAAGATCGCAGCCGGGTGATCGTCGGGCAGCGTCCCGCGCGCGAGCAGGCGCGGAGCGGCCGGCCGAGCTCGGCCGCGGCGGCTGCAACCAGCGCGTCCACCCGCAGCGCGGACTCACCCGCGACCGCGTGCAGCCGGTCCGCCACGGCGGGCGCGAACGCGGCGCGCTCGATCACCTTCACCACGTAGTCCACCGGCACGATGTCGACGATGCCCGCGGGATCGGCCGGGACCTCCTGGAGCAGCCCGCGCGCGAACGCCTGGAGCGGCCAGTAGAGGACGTTGAAGGCAGCGGTCCAGCCCGAGCCGGACTCGCCGACCACGATGCTCGGCCGCACGACGACGATCGGCAGGGTCTCTGCTGCGGCCGCCAGATCCAGCTCGGCCTCCGCCTTCGACTGCTCGTAGGTGTTGCGGAAGTCGCCGCCGCCCGCGTCCGCCTCGCAGAACGCGCCGGCGGCGCGCCCCGCGACGTAGGCGGTCGACACGTGCACGAAGCGCTCCAGCCTCGGCAGCTCGCGCGCCAGCTCCAGCATGCGCCGCGTGCCGTCGACGTTGATCTCGCGGGCCTCGTCCAGTGGCAGCGTGAACGACACCGAGGCTGCGCTGTGCACCACGCGCTCCACCTCGGCGGCGAGCGTGGCGCGCTGGCTGCGTGCGATGCCCAGGCCCGCGCTGGTCAGGTCGGCCGGGACCGCGTGCAGGCGCGCGGCAGCCTCCGGTGGCGACTCGTACAGCCGCGCAAGCGTGGCCGCCACGCGCTCGTCGGCCTCGGCCTGGTCGCGTGCCCTGACCGCCAGGAAGATGTCGGGCCCGTCGCCCGCCTCGAGCAGGCGTGCGATCAGCGACATCCCGAGGAAGCCGGTACCGCCGGACAGGAACAGGGCGCCGCTCACGCCAGTGGAGCCCCCATCGCGTGATAGCCGCCGTCGACGTGGATGATCTCGCCGGTGACGCCGCGCGCCAGATCCGACAGCAGGTAGCAGACGGTTCCGGCCACAGACGACGGATCACGCGTGTCCCAGCCCAGCGGCGCGACGTCGCGCCACACGCCCGCGAGCTGCTCGAAGCCCGGGATGCCGCCCGCGGCAAGCGTCTCGATCGGGCCGGCTGAGACCAGGTTCACGCGCACGCCGCGTGCGCCGACGTCGCGCGCCAGGTAGCGCGCAACGGCTTCGAGACCCGCCTTCGCAACCCCCATCCAGTCGTAGACCGGCCATGCCACCGAGGCGTCGAAGTCGAGCCCGACCACGCTGGCGCCGTTCTCGGCCTGCTCCAGCAGCGGCAGCATGCTCGCCGTCAGCGCCTTCAGCGAGAACGCGCTCGTCTCGAACGCCGTCAGCGCGCTTGCCGACGGCGTGTCGAGGAAGCCGCCGCCCAGGGCGTCGGCCGGCGCGAACGCGATCGCGTGGAGCACGCCGTCCAGCACGCCCCAGCGGCTGGCAAGCTCGGTCTGAAGCGCCTCCAGGTCGTCAACCGAGTTGACATCCAGCTCCAATACCTCGGCCGGCTCGGGGAGCTTGACGGCGGCGCGCTCGGTCAGCCGGCGCGCGCGGCCGAAGCCGGTCAGCAGCACCTCGGCGCCCGCCTCCTGCGCCTGGCGCGCGACCTCGAATGCGATCGAGTCGCGGGTGACGACGCCGGTGATCAGCAGTCGCTTGCCCTCGAGCATCACGCCTCCGCCTCGACGGGCTCGCGGCAGAGTGCCTCCACGGTCATCCGGCACACAAGCGCGTCGTCCTGGTTCACCACGCGCCAGTCCCAGGCCACGAGCGCCGTGTCGCGCTCCAGCGGCCGCCGCTCGACCTCCTTGCCGTGCACGCAGATCGTGTCGCCGAAGCGCACCGGGCGCTTGAAGACCAGATCGCGCACGCGCCGCAGCGCCACCACCTGCTCCGGGTCGAAGTCCACGAGCCCCACCGCCAGGCTGGCCACGAGCATGCCGTGGGCGATCCGCTCGCCGAAGGCGCTCTGCGCCGCCCATTCGGCGTCCGAGTGCTGCGGGTGCCAGTCGCCGGTCAGCTCCGAGAAAACGGCCACGTCTGTTTCGGTTACCGGACGCGCGCGCGTGGTAAACGGCGCGCTCACAGGGGCACGTTCCCGGTGCTTGGCCGTGCACGGCCGGCGCTGGCCATGGCCGACAGCGCGCCGGCGATCCGCCCACGCGTGTCGACCGGCCAGACCACCTCGTCCACGTGGCCTTCCGCCACCGACGCCGCGGCTGTCAGGTTGGCGCGCGCGTACGCACGCGCGAGGCGGCGGCGCTCCGCAGCCGGATCCGGCGCCGCCTCGATCGCGCGGCGCTCGATGATCGCCACCGCCTGCTCAGGCCCCATCACGCCGATCTGCGCCTGCGGCCAGGCGAACACGGCGTCGGCGCCGAGCTCCTTCGAGTTCATCGCGATGAACGCGCCACCGAACGCCTTGCGGGTGATCACCGTGACGCGCGGGACGCTCGCCTCGGCGAACGCATAGACGAGCTTGGCGCCCTGGCGGATCACGCCGGCGCGCTCCTGGCTCGTGCCGGGCAGGAAGCCGGGCGTGTCCACCACGACCACCAGCGGCAGCCCGAACGCGTTGCAGGTGCGCACGAAGCGCGCGGCCTTCTGCGACGAGTCGGCATCGAGCACGCCGCCGAGGTAACGCGGGTTGTTGGCCACCACGCCAACCGCGCGCCCGTCAACGCGGGCGAACGCGCAGGTGACGTTGCGCGCCCAGCGCGCAGACACCTCCTGGATGCGCCCGCCGTCCACCAGCGCGGCCAGCACCTCGCGCACGTCGTAGACACGGCGCGGGTCGTCCGGCACCACATCGCCCGGGTTCAGGCCGGTCGCTGCCACGGCCGGCCAGCGGCGCGGCAGCTCGCCCGAGTGCTGCGGCAGGTAGTCGAGCAGGTCGCGCACCAGCAGCGCCGCGTCCACGTCGGAGGGCGCCGTCAGCTGGCAGACGCCGGTGCGCTCGTGCACTCGCGCGCCGCCCAGCTCGCTGGCGCTCACCTGCTCGCCGGTCACCTCCGCCACCACGCCCGGCCCGGTGAGGAACATCGTCGCCGCATCAGTCATCACCACCAGGTCGGTGAGCGCGGGCGCGTAGGAGCCGCCGCCCGCGGACGCGCCGCAAATGACCGAGATCTGCGGCACCCGCCCCGACAGCGCGACGTGCTCGCGGAAGATGCGGCCGTAGCCAGCAAGGCCCTCGAGGCCCTCGTGCATGCGCGCCCCGGCGGACTCGATGAAGCCGACCACCGGCGACTGCGCGCGGCCCGCGAGCCGGAGCACTCGCACCACGCTGTCGGCGTGAGCCTCGCCGAGCGAGCCGCCCGCGAACGACGGGTCCTGCGCGAAGCAGAACACCTGGCGACCGTCGACCGTGCCGCTGCCCGCGAGCACGCCGTCGCCGTCGCGCGCCTTCTCGCCCATGCGCCGCGAGCGCACCTGCGTGCGGATCAGGTGCAGCGAGCCGGGATCGCAGAGCACCTCCAGGCGCTCCAGCGCGGAGAGCTTCTCCTCTTGGCGCGTGACCAGCGCAAGCGTCACGCGGCCTCCAGCACCAGCACCGCGTTGTGCCCGCCGAAGCCGAACGAGTTCGACATGGCGATCGGCCTGCGTCCATCCGGGGCCTCGAGCGGCCGGGCCTGCCCGGGGACGAAGTCCAGGTCGAGCCCCTCGTCGGGCTCCTCGAGCCCGAGCGTCGGCGCGACCACCCCTCCGCGCAGGGTCGCGATCGTGGCGATCGCCTCGACCGCCCCTGCCGCGCCGAGCAGATGCCCGATCGACGACTTGGTTGAGGAGACGGGAATCTGGTGCGCGTGGTCGCCGAGCGCCGTCTTGATCGCCATCGTCTCCGAGCGGTCGTTCAGCGGCGTCGAGGTGCCGTGAGCGTTCACGTAGTCCACGTCCGCCGGGCTGATCCCCGCATCGGCCATCGCGGCCGCCATCGCAGCGGCTGCGCCGGCGCCGTCGGCGCGCGGCGCCGTCAGGTGATGCGCGTCCGAGGTCTGCCCCACTCCGCGCACGCTCGCCAGGATCTGCGCACCACGCGCCCGGGCCTTCTCGCCGTCCTCCAGCACGAGCACGCCGGCTCCCTCGCCCATGATGAAGCCGTCGCGGCGCACGTCGAACGGCCGGCACACGCCGCTGGTCGAGGTCGCGTCGAGTGCCGCGAAGCCGGCGCGCGCCAGCGGCGTGAGCGCCGACTCCGAGCCGCCGGTCACGACGGCATCGGCGTCGCCCGTCTGGATCATGCGCACCGCGGTGGCGATCGCGTTCGCCCCGGCGGCGCACGCCGAGACGATCCCGAACACCGGCCCGCGAAGGTCGTTGTCCATCGCGATCGCCGCGGAGCCCGCGTTGCCCATCATCAGCGGCACGGCCAGCGGCCAGACCTTCTGCGGGCCCTCGTCGTGGAGGATCCCGAAGTTGTCCTCGAGCGTGCCGAGGCCGCCGATGCCCGTGCCGAGCACGCACCCGATCCGGCTGGGCTCGTAACACGGGTCATCGGCCCAGCCCGCCTGCGCGAGCGCCTCCCTCGCAGCGGCCAAGGCGAATTGCGTGAAGCGGTCGGAGCGGCGCGCCTCCTTGCGCGTGAAGAACTCGAGCGGATCGAAGCTCTCGCAGTGCGCCTCGCCGTCCTCGATGCCGATCTCGCCGGCGACCCAGCGCTCGTAGAGCACCGGGGCGCCGACGCCGAGCGGCGTGATGGCGCCGACCCCGGTGACCACGACCTCCTTCATCAGGCCCGCGCGACGATGAAGTCGACGGCGTCGCCGACCGTCTTCAGGCTCTCGACGTCGGTCGAGTTGAACTTGACGCCGTACTCGTCCTCCACGATCTGGGACAGCTCGGCCAGGTCGAGCGAGTCCACGTCGAGGTCCGCGAAGGTCGCCTCGCGCTTGATTGCGGCCGGATCGGCGCCGAACTGCTCCAGCGCGTCTGTGACCGTCTTCTCCACCTGCGTCGTATCGGTTGTCGTTGACATCTGTGGTTCTCCTTTCAGGCGGACATGCCGCCGTCGACATAGAGCGTTGTTCCGGTTACGTATGTGGCCGCGTCGGAGGCGAGGAAGCGCACGCAGGCAGCCACCTCGCTGGGCGTTCCCGCCCTGCGCGCAGGCACCGACGCGATGACCTCGGCGGGCAGATCCGCCGTCATGTCGGTGGCGATGAAGCCGGGCGCGACGGCGTTCACCGTCACGCCCTTGCGCGCGACCTCCGCGGCGATGGTCTTGGTCATGCCGATCAGGCCCGCCTTCGACGCGGCGTAGTTGGCCTGCCCGGGGTTGGCGCGCGGGCCGACGACCGAAGCGACGTTGACGATCCGGCCGAAGCGCGCACGCAGCATCGGGCCGAGCGCGCGGCGCGTGAGCCGGAACGCGGCGCTGAGGTTGGTGGCGATGACCGCGTCCCAGTCGTCGTCGGAGATCGAGAGCGCGAGGTTGTCGGCGCGCATGCCGGCGTTGTTGACCAGGCAGAGCACCGGACCCAGCTCGGCCTCGGCCACGCGGTAGCCCGCTTCGAGCTGGTCCGGGTCGCGCAGGTCGGCGCGGATTGCGAGCGCGCGGGCACCGTCGCTGGTGAGATCGCTCGCGAGTGCGGTGGCCGCGTCGCCGTTCCCGCGGTGGAGCACGGCCACGGCCCAGCCGTCGCCGGCAAGCGCGCGCGCCGTGGCCGCGCCGATGCCGCCGGCAGCTCCGGTCACGATCGCGACGGCGTCATCGGGCCGCATGCCGGCCACTCGCGGCGCCGGGCGCGTGCCGGCCACGGCGGAGCTCACGCGCTCCCCCACTCGACCACGACCGCGCCCCAGGTGAAGCCCGCGCCGACGGCTCCGAGCAGCACGCGCATGCCGGGTCGCAGCTGGCCGCGCTCACGTGCGCTGGCCAGGGCCAGCGGGATGCTCGCCGCCGAGGTGTTGCCGACGTCGGCGATCGCGTCGACCATGCGCTCGGGCTCGACCTCGAGGGCCTCCTGCACCGCGCTGACGATGCGGGCGTTCGCCTGGTGCAGCACGAACAGATCGACGTCGCCGAGCTCGAGCCCGTTCGCCGCGACCGTCTCGAGCGCGTTGGCCGCGAGCGTGCGAACCGCGCGCTTGAAGGTCTCGTGGCCGTCCATCGCGATCAGCCCTGTCGAACGCGGCGCGATGATGTAGGGCGCAGCCGAGCCGTCCGAGCCGAGCACGGCCTGCCCGACCGAAGGTCCGTCCGATGGCGCCAGCACCACCGCGCCCGCGCCGTCGCCGAACAGCCCGGCGGTCGAGCGGTCGTCGCGGTCGACGTAGCGGGAGAGCACCTCGGCGCCGACCACCAGCACGTTCTGCGCGCGTTCGGATTCGATCAGCGCGGCGCCGATCGCCAGCCCGCTCACGAAACCCGTGCATGCAGCGCCGACATCGATCGCGGCCGCCCCTTGTGTACCGAGCGCATGCGCCACCTGCGGCGCGGTGTTCGGCGTGATCTCGTCGGATGCCAGCGTCGCCACCAGCACCATGTCGATCGCCGCGGCGTCCAGGCCGGCGTCCGCGAGCGCCGCGCGCGCGGCGCTGGTGGCCAGCTCACTCACACGCGCGTCCGGAGCTGCGCGCCGGCGCGAGCGAATCCCGGTCCGGCGCTCGATCCAGCCGCCGGGAACGCCCAGCCGCTCGGCGATCTCGTCGCTCGACACGACCGCGGGCGGCAACGCCGCGCCCAGCCCGGCGATGCCGGCAGCCAGCGCGCGGCCGGCGCGCGGAGCCTCGAGCTCTATCTGCACCTCAGCCGGCGAGTGCATGTTCCTCTGCCACCGGCACGTTGCGCGTGACCAGGCGCGCAAGCACCTGGCCCGGTCCCACGTCCACGAACTCGCGCGCGCCGAGGTCCACGAGCGTGGCCATCGTCTGGCGCCAGCGCACCGGCGAGACGAGCGCGTCGGCCAGCTCGCGTGGAATGTCGGTGAAAGGCGCCGCCGTCAGGCCGGAGATCACCGTTGCCGCGGGCGTGTGCCAGCAGACCGCGGCGAGCGCCGCGTGGAACGGCTCACGCGCGGCGGCAACCGAGTTCGAATGGAAGGCGCCGCGCACGTCGAGCGCGAGCGCCTTGAACCCGCGCGAGCGCGCGCTTCGCGCAAGCGCCCCGATCGCGTCGCTCGGGCCGGAGAGCACGAGCTGCCCGGGCGCGTTGTCGTTTGCCACGACGAGCCCGTGCTCGGCCGCGATCGCAGCCGCCGCGCCGGGTTCGCCGCCCAGCAGCGCGAGCATGCCGCCCTCGCCGCCCGCCGCGGCGGCCTGCTCCATCAACCGCCCTCGCAGCACCACGAGCCGGAGCGCGTCCTCGACGTCCAGCGCGCCCATCGCAGCGAGTGCCGACAGCTCGCCGAGCGAGTGCCCGGCCGCGGCGCATACATCGGAGCCCAGCTCGGCGCGCCGCGCGCGCCACCCGGCCATGCTCGCCAGGAAGATCGCCGGCTGCGCATACGCCGTGCTCTCGGCAGCGTGCTCGAACGGGTCGGCGCCAAGCAGCTCCGTCGCGTGCTGCACCAGCTCGGGGCAGCCCTCGCGAGCACTCGCACCCGAGTTGGGAGTGAGGCTCCCCTGGCCTGGAAATAGAACCGCGGTCTGCGTCATCGCCCACACACTTAGCGGCGCCCGAGCGGGCGGCTACGGGGCGGCGCCGGTCAACCACCCGGGCGGGTGGGTGGCGGTCGAACGAACCCCCCAGCCGGGTGGGTCAGGCGAGCAGGCCGAGCCGCTGCGCGCGCTGGACCGCCTCGGTGCGGTTGCGCACCTCGAGCTTGCGGAACAGGCCGCTCGTGTGCTCCTTGACCGTGTTCGGCGACAGGTAGAGCGACCCGGCGATCTCGCGGTTGGTCGCGCCCGAGGCCATCAGCCCGAGCACCTCGCGCTCGCGCTCCGTCAGCTCGAACGCGGGCCGGCCCGGCTGGGCCGGGAACACCGTCTTGCCGAGTCCGACCATGCGCACCGCGCGGACGATCTCCGTGCTCGACCAGTCCTTCGACACGAAGCCCGCCGCGCCCGCGGCGCGCGCCGCGCTTTTCGAGATCCGCCCGGCGCCCGAGATCAGCAGCACCTTCGGCGCGGGGCTCTCCTGACGCAGACGCTCGCAGATCTCAGCCCCCGACTCGTCGCCCACGAACAGATCGACCAGCGCCACGTGCGGCTCGAAGCGGCGCGTGTGGCCGATCGCCTCCTTGGCGCTGCGGGCGCTCAGGCAGCGCGTGACCCAAGGCTGCTGGCTGAAAAGCAGGCGGAAGCCCCAGTGGACGACGTCGTGGTCGTCCACGATCAGCACGCAGAGCTTGCTGCCGCCGTTGTCGAGCGACACGTCAGTCGTCATCGACCGGTACCACCAAGCTGACCTGCCAGCGGTCGTCCTCGCGCGCGCCGAACTCCACCACGCCGCCAACCTGGAGCGCCTCGAACGCCGCCAGGCGCAGCCCCATGCCGGTGGTGCGCGCGCCGGCGCCGCTCACGCCGTCGTTGGTCACCTCGAGGATGAACGCTCCGTCGCGGCGGCCGGCACGCACCGACACGAGCGTTGGCCGCGCGTGCTTCTTCGCGTTTCGCAGCGCCTCGGCCAGGACCGACTGCGCGAGCGGCTCGAGCGCGGCGGGCACGTCGAGCTGGGATCCCGGCTCGACCTCGATCCGCATGTCGGTGTGACTGCGCGCGATCCGCTCCACCTCCTCCGCGAGCGTGGTCGCGGTCGGCCGCGGAGCACGGGCCAGCGGCTGCTGCACCGCGGTCCTCAGCTCACCGAGCGCTTTCTGGATCTCGCCCGCGGCGCGCACGCGATCCTCGCGCGGAAAGTCGCCGTCGGAGTCGAGCGCCATCGACACGCCGAACAGCCGCTGCACGACCCCATCGTGCAGGTCGCGCGCGATGTCGATCCGCTGCTGGAGCTCGCGCGCCCGCTCGCCCTCGAAGGTCGCGATGCGCGCGGTCGCGGCGAGCGCTGCGGTCTTGCCGAGCGTCCACAGCAGGTGCTGCTCGCGCTGGCTCAGCGGCGCGCCGCTCGTGCGCTCGCAGAGCGCCACTCCGATCCAGCGACCGGCCGCGGCGAGCGGCACGCAGACGAGGCTGCTGCCGCGGGTCAAGAGCGGGCGGTAGCGCTCCGGCAGGTCGTCCGGCGACGGCGACGGGATCTTCGACCACTGCGTCCTGCTCGAGCGACTGGCGCGCGATCGGCGCCGACTCGACCGAAACGTCGGCATCGGCGAACAGCTCGATGTCGAGGTTGTGAGTGCCGGCCACGCGCACCCGGCGCACGCTCTCGTCGTAGCGGAAGATGACGGCGCGATCCATCGCGGCCAGATCGCAGATGACGTAACACAGGCGCCCGTAGAAGGCATCCCGCGTGGCACCCGCCTCGGCGTCGGCCAGCACGTCGGCGAAGGCGTCGAGCGCCTCGATCGGCCCGGGCGGATAGGCGAGCTCGGTGAGCGGCTGCGAGTCGGCCAAGTGCGTATCTCTAACCCACCGTGGCACAGAAGCAACACGGGCGCCATGCGGTCACCCACCCGGATGGGGGGTGGCGCTGAAAGGGCTGCTGCTACTTTGTAACACAGTGTTACAAACTCTCAAAAACGCCACCAACAGGCTGTTCCGCAACCCCGCTGACGCTGCGCACGAGGTGCACTTCCACCGCGGCCCCCAGGGCCGGCCTGCGCCTTGCTACGACGAGCGCTGCGCGAGCCCGCGCCTGTCGGTCTGAGACAGACCTAGGCCCGCGCGCGGGACGAGGTGCGCATCGGCGCGCGCCTGGCCTTCTTGCGCCGCGCGCCGCCGTTCTCGGCTGCCACCGGCATGTCCTGGAACAGCATCATCACGGCGGTCGCGTGCTGCTCACCATCGTGATCGGACGCCTTCAGCCGCGCCTGGCTGGCCTCGGCGATCCGCTGAAGCCGCTCCATCGTCTTCGCGAGCTCCTTCGACATCTCTTTCCAGCCACGCGCGTCGACCGGGCTCGGGATCCGGCTCAGGTGAGCGCCGTCCGCACTGAAGCCGCCGCTGAGCGCTGCCGCGTTCACAGCCTGCGCGGATTCCTCGAGCGCGGCGCCGACCATCGCCTGGCGCACGATCTCCGGAGCCTTGCTCCACGCCTCGTCGGTGATCATCGGACGCGCCTCGGCGCTGTAGTGGTGCTCGACCGCGCCGCGCCGCGGGGTCTCCCGCACGAGCTTGATCATCCCGAGATCCACGAGCTGGCGGATGTGGTAGCTGACGTTGCCGATCGGGACGTCGATCTGCTCCGAGATCTCGCTCGGGCTGAGCACGCTTTCGTCGAGCATCGACAGGATCCGTACCCGCAGCGGGTGCGCAAGCGCCTTGACGACCCGAGGGTCCGTCACGTCAGCCCAGGGCTTCATTACTCAAAAGGGTACGCAACCTGGCGAGACTTCGGTGAATACGTGTCTTGGCTGTCGCCTCGGGCACTCCGGCCGCGGCGGCGATCTCCGCGTAGCCGAGGTCGTCCACGAAGCGCAGGCGCACAAGGTCGCGGTCGCAGCGCGGCAGTGCCGCCAGCAGCTGCTCGCACATCAGCCCGCCCAGCGACTCGTCGACGTCCGCCGCCTCGGACGCCGAGCCGTCGCCCTCCAGCAGCGCCGCCCCGGTCCGGGCGGGGCCTTCGCGGCTCCAGACCCGGCGCGCCTCGTTGCCGGCGATCGTCCGCAGCCACGCGTTCGGTGAGTCCACCGTGCTGGAGCGCTCGAGCGCGCGCCAGGCGCGCAGCACCGCCTCCTGCGCGGCGTCCTCCGCCTCACAGCGATCACGCAGCAGGCGGCTCGTCTCGCGCAGGCAGACAGCGCGTGCGGCATCCCAGTTCCAGGGATCCGTGCGGGTGCGCGTTCGCTCCATCGTCGGCGACCTTCTCAACTAGTGAAACAAAGTTGAGTAGTTCGTGGGTCTACATCGGTATGGCTGTCATCGCACCCCCGGCGAGCGACCCGGCCGTTTCCGGCTACGAGGCGCTCGCCCCCTACTACGACGCGTTCACATCCGCCTACGACTACGAGACCTGGCTCGGCGCGATCGAGCAGCTCGCACGCGAGCACGGGCTGCGCGGCACACGCGTTCTCGACGTCGCCTGCGGCACCGGCAAGAGCTTCGAACCGCTGCTCGCACGTGGCTACGAGGTCACGGCCTGCGACATCTCGCCGGCCATGGTGGCCGCCGCGGCCGAGAAGTTCGCGGCCCGCGGAGTCGAGCTGTTCGTGGCAGACATGCGGGAGCTGCCGCCGCTTGGCCGCTTCGACCTGATCACCTGTCTGGACGACGCGGTCAACTACCTGCTCGGCGAGGCCGAGCTCGCCGCTGCGCTGCGCCGGATGGCCGGCTGCCTGGCCGAAGACGGGTTGCTGGTCTTCGACTGCAACTCGCGCTGCGCCTACGAGAGCGCGTTCAGCGGCCAGTTCGTGCGCGACGAGGGCGACCTCTTCTTCGCCTGGCGCGGTGAGGGCACCTCAGACGACGGGCTGGCGCGGGCGACTATCGACATCTTCGCTCGTGAAGCGGGTTCGTGGGTGCGCGAGATGAGCCACCACGTCCAGTGCCACCACTCGATCGAACGCGTGGCCCGGCTGCTCGAGCGCAGCGGGCTCGAGCTCGTCGACTGCCGCGGCCAGATGCCCGGCTGCCGGCTGGAGGCCGATGCCGACGAGCAGCGCCACCCGAAGATCCTGTACGTCGCGCGCCCTCGCGCCGAGCGCCGGAAGGGGGTGCCCGAGTGATCCTGCTCCCGTAAGAACTCACTCGCCGGGGACGGCGCGCGGACAGGCCGTGCGCCGTCGCCAGCACCATCCACGAGAGGAAGCCCCTGACTTGACATCGACCACCGAAGAGCAGGCGAGTCTCCAAGCCGCACGAGCCCTCGCCCACCCATTGCGCGCTGAGCTCCTGCGCGCGCTGGCGGCGGCGCCGGCGAGCCCGAGCGAGCTCGCAGGCGACCTCGACGCCCCGCTCGGCACCGTCAGCTATCACGTCCGGGTCTTAGCCGGGCTCGGCTTCATCGAGCTGCTCGGGACGATCCCCCGTCGCGGCGCGCTCGAGCACCTCTACCGCGCCACCGCACGGATCAACGTCAGCGTCGAGCCACTCGAATCCGCCTCTGAATCCCACTGCTTAGGGGATTCTGAGTATTGTGGAAATGGACACTCCCTCCAGGCGGCGGGAACGGACTCCCGAGCGGCTCATGCACGACCTCCAGCCAGACTCACCGACCAACCAGACCCAGCCTGAGGTCGACTTTCGCCATCTCTTCGAGTCTGGGCCCGCGCTCTACCTCGTCCTCGATCCGGACCTGCGGATAGTCGCAGTCTCCGACGCCTACCTGAAGGCGACGATGACCACGCGCGCGATCATCGGGCGCGGCGTCTTCGAGGTCTTCCCGGACAACCCCGACGACGAAGGCGCCACCGGCGAGCACAACCTGCGCGCGTCGCTCACGCGGGTGCGCGACCAGCGCGTAGCCGATGCGATGGCGGTGCAGAAGTACGACATCCGCCGGCTGGCCGAGGAGGGCGGCGCCTTCGAGGTCCGCTACTGGAGCCCGCTCAACTCGCCCGTGCTCGACGAGCGCGGGCAACTGATGTTCATCCTCCACTCGGTCGAGGACGTGACCGAGTTCGTGCACCTCCAGGAGGCTGGCAGCGAGCTCGTAGCGTCGGAGGCCGAGTTGCGCGAGCGCACGACGAGGATGGAGTCCGAGATCCTCCGGCGCTCGGCCGACCTACAGCGCGCGAATGCCGAGCTGCGCGCGGCCGGTGAGGCCAAGAACGACTTCCTCTCGCGCATGAGCCACGAGCTGCGCACGCCGCTGAACGCGATCCTCGGCTTCGCTCAGCTGCTCGAGCTCGAAGACCTGGGCGCGGAGAACGAGAGCAGCGTGCGCGACATCCTTCGCGGCGGCTGGCACCTGCTCGACCTCATCAACGAGATCCTCGACATCTCGCGCATCGAGGCGGGACAGCTCGGCATCTCCCTCGAGGCCGTGATGATCAGCGACGCCGTCGGGGAGGCGCTGTCGCTCGTGCGCCCCCTGGCTGAAAGCCGCTCGGTCGCGCTACGAGAGGAGGCGAGCAATCTGGGCGAGCACTTCGTCCTTGCCGACCGCCAGCGCCTGAAGCAGGTCCTGCTCAACCTGCTCTCGAACGCCATCAAGTACAACGACCCCGGCGGCGAGGTAGTCGTCGAGGTCGGCCGGGCCGCGCACGATCGGCTCACGATCGCGGTCAGCGACGACGGGCGCGGCATCGCGCCCGGCATGCTCGAGCGGGTGTTCGACCCGTTCGACCGCATCGGCGCCGAGCGCAGCCCGATCGAGGGCACCGGCCTCGGGCTGGCGCTCGCGCGCGGGCTCGCCGAGACGATGGGCGGCACGCTCGAGGTCGAGAGCGTGGTCGGCGAGGGCTCCGTCTTCACGGTCGAGCTTCAGGGCGTCGTCGGCCCGCTGGCCGAGTTCCAGGGGGCCGAGGCGGCCGGTGGGCGCACCCAGATGCCCGCCGGCAAGGTGCTGCTGATCGAGGACAATGTCGCCAACGTGCGCCTGATCGAGCGCATCCTGAGGCACGAGGAGCAGGTCGAGCTGATCTCCGCAATGCAGGGCACGCTCGGGATCGAGCTCGCCCGCCAGCACGTGCCCGACCTCGTTCTGCTCGACCTCCACCTGCCGGACCTGAGCGGCCGCGACGTGCTGCGCCGGCTCCAGGACGACCCCCTCACCGCCGATCTGCCCATCGTCGTGCTGAGCGCCGACGCCACCGATGGCCAGGTCACCAGGCTGCTCGCCGCCGGCGCCCGCGCGTACCTGACGAAGCCATTGAACGTCGAGAAGTTCCGCGCGATCGTCCACGAGACGCTTTCCGCCAAGGGCGCGGGCTAGATGGACATGCTCATCGGCGGCTCGCTCGCCGCCCGCATCCTGGTGGTCGACGACGAGCCGGCCAATGTCCGCCTGCTCGAGCGCATGCTCGACCTCTGGGGCTACGAATGCGTGGTCAGCACCACCAAGTCGGACGAGGTCATCGGCCTGTGCCGGGAGGCGGAGCCTGACCTGATCCTGATGGACCTGCACATGCCGGGCCCTGACGGCTTCGACCTGCTCGAGCAGCTTCAGCCGTGGCGCCGCGGGCGCACACTGGTGCCGATCGTCGTCCTGACCGCCGACCAGACCCGCCCGACCCGCGAGCGGGCGCTCGCGCTCGGCGCAACCGAGTTCCTCACCAAGCCGTTCGACGCCACCGAGGCGCGCCTGCGGGTGGCCAACCTGCTGGAGATTCGCCGGCTCAACCTCGAGCTGCGCACGCACAACGACGTGCTCGAGAAGCGGGTGGTGGAGCGCACGCGCGAGGTCGAGCGAGCCCGCTTCGAGACGCTCGACCGGCTCGCGCTCGCCGCCGAGTACCGCGACGACGCCACCCAGCAGCATGCGCGGCGGGTCGGCCGGACCGCGGCGCGGATCGCGGCCGAGCTCGGCCGCCCCACCGCCGAGATCGAGCTGATCCGCCGTGCCGCCCCGCTGCACGACCTCGGCAAGATCGGCATCTCAGACTCGATTCTCCTGAAGCCGGCGAAGCTCACCACCGAGGAGTTCGCGGAGATGAAGCGCCACACGCTCATAGGCGCGCAGATCCTGGCCGGCTCGCACTCGCGCGTGCTCCAGCTCGCCGAGGTCATCGCGCTCAACCACCACGAGCGCTGGGACGGAACCGGCTACCCCGCCGGGGTCGAGAGCGAAAGGACGCCGCTCGTCGCACGCATCGTCGGCCTCGCCGACGTCTTCGACACCCTCACCCACGAGCGTCCCTACAAGCACGCGTGGCCGCTCGAAGAAGCCCTCGAGGAGCTGCACGTGATGAGCGGCTCGCACCTCGACCCGCAGCTCGTAGCGGTCTTCGACACGCTGCGCCACGAGGAGCTGTTGGCGCCGATCGGAGACGGTTCGCGGGGCTGAACCCGCGCGCGACGGGTCAGCTCAGGCGGACAGGGATCCGCGCCCACTGGTTGAGGAAGGTCGAGCTGACACGCTCGGTCTCCCCGTCCCGCGCGATCTCCGGGAAGCGGCGCAGCGTCTCCTCGAGCCAGAGCTTCAGCTCGAGCCTGGCCAGGCCCGCCCCGAGGCAGAAGTGGCGACCGCCGCCGCCGAACGCCTGGTGCGGGTTCGGGTCGCGGCGCACATCGAAGCGGTGCGGGTCGTCGAAGACCGACTCGTCGCGGTTGCCCGAGACGTACCAGAGCGCGAGCTTGTCGCCGGCCTTGACCGTCTGGCCGTGCAGCTCGACGTCGCGGGTGGCCGTGCGGCGCATGTACGCGAACGGCGGGTAGTAGCGAACCATCTCCTCCACCACCTGCTCGAGCGGGACGGCGCCGGAGCGCACGAGCTCCATCTGCTCGGGATCCTCCATCAGGCTCTTCATGCCCGAGGTGAAGACCGAGCGCGTGGAGTCGTTGCCGGCGACCATCAGCAGGAAGAAGAACATGAGGATCTCTTCGTGCGGCATGCGCTCGCCGTCGATCTCGGCTGCGATCAGCGCACTGGTCAGATCGCCGGTCGGATTCTTCTCCCTGTCGGCGACGAGCTGGTCGACGTAAGGGATGAATTCCTCGAGCGCCTCCATCACCATGCCGAGGTCCGGCACCAGGCGCGGATCCTGGAACGCCGTCGTCGTGTTGGTCCACTCGACCAGCTTCGCGGCGTCCTCACGCGGCGCGCCGAGCATGTCGCCGATGACCATCGACGGCACATACCAGCCGACGTCCTGCACCAGGTCGATGCGCCCGTCGGCGTGCTGCTCGAGCGCGCGGTCGTAGACGAGATTGATGATCTCGCGCATGCGCTCGGTGTGCTCGAGCGCGCGCTTGGGCGTGAACGCGCGCTGGACCAGCGCCTTCATGCGGTCGTGCCGCGGCGGATCCTGCGTGATCATCATGTGCTGCGCGATGTCCATCGGATCCGGCAGCTCCGGATCCTCCTGCAGCTTGTCGATCAGGATGATGCTGCGTTTCGAGGAGAACGTCTCCCAGTCCTTGCCGACCGAGGCGATGTCGTCGAAGCGCACCACCGACCAGAAGCCGCGCTCGTGGTCGAACTCGTTGAGCTCGCTCCAGTGGAGCGGCGCGTCGCGGCGCAGCGTCTCGAACACCTCGTGAGGCGGCCCCTCGGCCCAGAGATCGAGGTTGCCGACATCGAGATCAGCCAGACCGGCTGTCTGGGTGGTCACGCTCATGGACCGGGAGCGTAACGACTTACTGACGTTGCGTCAACAGTTCGAGCGATCAATCCGATTCGCGGCTCGTCAGCGTCTCCTTCAGCTTCGCGATGGCGAAGCCCCAGGCGTCTGACGAGGTCACCTTCGGCGGCAGCGACACCTCTTCGGGGTTGGTGAGCACGTCCAGCAGCACTGGGCCCGGCGTTCCGAGCGCCTTCTGGACGGCAGCGTCGACCTCCTCGGGCTCGGTCACGCGTATGCCGGTCAGTCCGAGCGCGCGTGCCACGTCGGCCAGGTCCGGGTTGCGCAGCTGCGTTCCGAACTCAGGCAGCCCACCCTGCTCCTGCTCGAGCTTGACCATGCCGAGCCGCCCGTTGTCGAAGACGACGAAGGTGGCCGGCAGCTCGTACGCGACGGCGGTCAGCAGGTCGCCCAGCAGCATCGTCACACCGCCGTCGCCGCAGAAGGCGATCACCTGGCGCGTGCGATCCAGAGCCTGCGCCCCGAGCGCCTGTGGCATCGCGTTGGCCATCGAGCCGAGGTTGTAGGAGCCGACCAGGCGGCGCGTGCCGCGCATCGTGACGAAGCGCGAGAGCCACACGGTCGACATCCCGGTGTCTGAGGTGAAGATCGCGTCATCGTCGGCGTGCGTGTCGATCGCCGCCGCCAGCAGCTCGGGGCGGATCCGGCGCTCGGGATTGTCGAGCGCTGCACGTGCGCGGCCGGCCTGCTGGCGATCGTGCTCAGGGTCGGCGAGCTTCACCTGCCGGGAGCGCCACTTCTCGTACTGCTCCCGGTGAGCGTCGAGCAGCGAGCGGTCGGGCTTCGGCGCCACGCGCTCGAGCAGCCCGGCCAGCGCCAGCTGCGTGTCCCCTACAACCCCCACCTCGACCCGCGTGCGCCGGCCGATGTGCTCGCCGCGCACGTCGATCTGGACCACGGTCTTGCCCTCGGGATACCAGTCGACGTAGGGGAAGTCGGTCCCGACCATCAGCAGCAGCTCCGCAGCCTCGAGCGCCTTGCGCGCGGCCGGGTTCCCGATCATGCCGGTCTGGCCGAGCTGGTAGGGGTTGTCACGCTCGAGCCCGTCCTTGGCCTTCAGCGTCAGGACCATCGGGGCGGAGAGCCGGTCCGCCAGAGCCAGGAGCTCCTCGCGCGCGTGGCGCGCACCCTGCCCAGCCAGGATCGCGACCGACTCGGCGGCGTCGATCTGCTCGGCCGCAGTGGCAAGGCCGCCGGGGTCCGGGATCAGCGGCGGGTCTGCCTGGGTGAAGTGCGGCTCGGCGGTGCCCTTCGCCACGTCCATCGCGCCCACGTCACCCGGGAGCGTCAGCACCGCGACGGTCTTCTGCGACAACGCCACCTGCACCGCCTGCTCGAACAGCAGCGGCATCTGCTCGGGGCTCGAGACCGTGCGCGAGAACGCCGCGACGTCGGCGAACAGCTGGTCGTTGTCGACCTCCTGGAAGAAGTCGCTGCCGATCTCGGCGAGCGGCACCTGCCCGCAGATCGCGAGCACTGGCACGCGTGACTTCTTGGCGTCGTAGAGGCCGTTGAGCAGATGGATCGAGCCCGGGCCGACGGTGCCCATGCAGACGCCGAGCGTGCCCGACAGATGAGCCTGTGCGCCGGCGGCGAACGCGCCGGCCTCCTCGTGGCGCACTCCGATCCATTCGAGGCGGTCCTCGCGGCGGATGGCGTCGGTGACCGGGTTGAGCGCGTCGCCCACGACGCCCCAGACGTTCTTCACTCCCAGGTCGGCAAGTCCCTTGACAATCAGTTCGGCGACAGTGGGCATGCGGTCCTCCTCACACGAGCCTGCGGGCTCTGAACGAATCCGGATCGGCGCGCTCCCAGTCGGCGGCCCACGACTCACGAGGCGATGCGATCAGCTCGCCCGGCTTCAGCCACTCGAACAGGTCGGCGAACGACTTCGTGGTCGCCTCGTCGACCCGGCGGATCAGCATCCAGGGCTCGATGTCCGACGGGCTGTCCAGGCCCATCGAGCCGATGATCTGCTGGGCCTGCTTCACGGTGGCGTCCTGGAAGCGGTACACGCGCTGCGTCTTGTCAGGCACGTTCAGGGCGCGGGCGCGGCGCTTGTCCTGCGTCGTCACGCCGACGGGGCACGTGTTGGTGTGGCAACGCTGAGCCTGGATGCACCCGGCGGCCATCATCATCGCGCGCGCGGCGTTCGTGTAGTCGGCCCCCTGAGCGATGCGCTTGACGATGTCAGAGCCCGTGGCGACCTTGCCGCTCGCGCCGATGCGGATGCGCTCGCGCAGCCCGGTTCCCACCAGCGCGTTGTGGACGAACATCAGGCCCTCGGTGAGCGGGGTTCCCACGTGGTCCTCGTACTCCTGCGGCGCGGCGCCCGTGCCGCCCTCGGAGCCGTCGACCACGATGAAATCGGGCGTGGTGCCCTCCTCGAGCATCGCCTTGCAGACGGCCAGGAACTGGTGCTTGGTGCCGATGCAGAGCTTGAAGCCCGTCGGCTTGCCGCCGGCCAGCCGGCGCATCTCGGCGATGAACTGGACCAGTTCCCGCGGAGTCGAGAAGACCTTGTGGTGCGACGGCGAGACGCACTTCTCGCCCTTCGGGACTCCGCGCGCCTCGGCGATCTCGGCGCTGACCTTCGAGGCCGGCAGCACGCCGCCGATGCCGGGCTTGGCGCCCTGCGACAGCTTCAGTGACACGCACTTGACGTGCTCGTGGGCCGCCTTCTCGCTGAACATCCCGGGGTCGAAGTTGCCGTCCTTCGTGCGGGCGCCGAAGTAGCCGCTGCCGATCTCCCAGATCAGGTCGCCGCCATTCTCCAGGTGGTACTTGGTGAGCCCGCCCTCCCCCGTGTCGTGCGCGAAGCCACCCAGCTTCGCGCCGCCGTTGAGCGCACGGATGGCGTTGGCCGAGAGCGCGCCGAAGCTCATCGCGGAGACGTTCAGCAGCGCCATGTCGTAGGGCTGCGTGCAGTCGGGGCCGCCGATCCGCACCCGCGGCTGCTCGTCCGGCGGATCCAGCGCGGCGGCCGAGTGCAGCAGCCATTCGTAGCCCGGCTCGGCCATGTCCCGCTCGGTTCCGAACGCCTGCTCGCCGTGGATTCCCTTGGCGCGCTCGTAGATGACCGTGCGCGTGTCGCGGTCGTAGGGACGGCCATCGTAGTTGCGCTCGATGAAGTACTGCTGCATCTCGGGCCGGATCGCCTCGAAGAGAAAGCGCATGTGGCCGGCGACCGGGTAGTTGCGCAGGATCGAGTGCTTGCGCTGCAAGAGGTCGTAGATGGCCAGGCAGACCAGAAGCCCGAGCACCACAGCGCCGGCCACGCTCAGGGCGCCACCGCCGGCAAACGCGGCAAGGGCCGCCAGTCCGAGCATCACTGCCGCGATGGCCACGATCGCGAAGAACCTCACGAGAAGCACACTGCCCGAGTTCGGCATCCGCGAACCCGGATCGCGCCTGGCAAGTGACGCCCGCCTAGCGTTTTGCCGGCGCCAGATAGCTGCGTGGGGCGCGCAGGGTCAGGTTCCGGTGGCGTGTGAGGTCGCGAACGGCGACCGCACCCTTCACGACCCGGATCAGGGTCCCGTCGCAGCGGTCAGTGGTCAGCCATTTCGTGCCTCTGATCGCCGCGGACGCGAATCGGCCCTGCGTCTTGAACATGCCCTTGCCGTCGGCCCACAGCTCTCGGATGGCCGCGTGCGGTCCGGCCTTGTGCCGAGCGGTGTGCGCGGCCCGCCCTGTCTGTGGGCAGGCCGCGAAGTTGCCGCCGACCAGCGCGAGCACCGTCACGCCGCCCTGCTGGGTGACCTTGAACTGCCCGCCGAAGAAGAGCGAGCACTGCACCTTCCCCCTCGATGTGGCCGAGCACAGCTGCACCCGTCCGCGTTTCACGTCGATGATCGACCCCAGCGGGACCTGCTCCGCGTCCAGGAGCGGGATGAACGTCCCCCGCCCGGGGAGCTCGACGAGCACCTTGCCGCTCGTGGCCGTCAGGTCCACGCTCTTGGTGAACACGGGCGGCGGCACCCGGCCCATCTTCAGGCGTCCGATGCGGTTCGCCTGGTTCTCCCCGAACCAGATGTTTCCGTCGGAGCCGGTCGTGATCCCGAACGGGCCCGAACCCGCGGTGATGCCGGTCGGGTATTCGGTGACCGTGCCGCTCGGCGTGATCGACCCGACGATGTCGCTGTCGTGCTCGGTGAACCAGAGGTTCCCGTCCGGCCCGGGCGTGATCAGCGAGGAATACGCCGTCAGCCCAGTGAAGACAGTCGCAACGCCAGCCGGAGTGATCCGCCCGATGCGACCGGTGGAGTTGTCGGTGAACCAGAGGTTGCCGTCCGGGCCGAGCGTGATCCCACGCGGGGCGCCCGTTGGGCTGCCGGTCGGGAACTCCGTCACCACGCCGGCGCCCGTGATCCGGCCGATGCGGTTTCCCTGCGACTCGGTGAACCACACGTTGCCGTCCGGACCGGCGGTGATGCCTGTGGGCTGACTGTTGGCCGAGAGGCCCGCCGAGAACGTCGTGATCACCCCGGCCCGCGTGATCCGCCCAATGGCCCCCGAGAGCATCGTGAACCAGAGGTTCCCGTCCGGTGCCGCGGTGATGTCGACCGGGCGAGAGCCCCCGGCGATACCGGCCGAGAACTCAGTCACGACGCCGCTCGGGGTGATGCGGCCGATCCGGTTTCCCTGCGACTCGGTGAACCACACGTTGCCGTCGGGACCGGCGGTGATGCCGAGCGGCTCGCTGTTCGGGGTGATGCCGGCCGAGAACTCCCTGACCGTCCCGTCCGGCGCGATCCGCCCGATGCCGCCGGCCGGCGCCGCGAACTCGGTGAACCAGACCGCGCCATCAGGCCCGGCCGCCACCTGGAACGTCGGACTGCCGATCCCGGTCGTGAACTCGGTGGCCGTCAGCGCCGCAGCGGGTTGGGCGACGGCGAGGGCGAGCACGATGCACGCCGCAGCGCCGAGGGCCGTGAACAACCGCATGGGGGGCCGTGGTGAGCCGTCCACGTAAGCCAAGGCTCCCACGACTGCTGCTCCGCCGCCACCCGAAACCGCAGCTGTCGCCACGACGCGGCGGCGCCGGGAAATCGCCCCTGGCTCAGACGCCGATGGTGAGGTTCGCAACGAAGCCCTTCGCCACGCTGCCGGTGACGGTGGGGATCTGGTGGATCGCCTTGTCGTCGCCGAAGACCATGTCGCGCGACAGCGAGGTCTTGGAGAGGTTGGCGGCGCTGCCCGTGTAGCCGCTCTTCGCGTAGACCTTCTTGCAGATGGCAGCAGGTAGGGCGATCTGTGAAGTCTTCACGATCGGCCCGCTTGCGACGGCCTTCGCCACCGACGAGTACACCTCGAAGTGGATGTGCGGCCAGCGGCCCGAGTAGCAGCCGGGGAAGATCGTCTTGAACCACGCCGTCCCGTCGCCGTTGGTCTTCGCGATCCCGCGCAGGTAGTTCTCGTCCTCAACGCCCGGCGAGTACATCGAGTACCTGCCCAGCCGATCGCAGTGCCACAGGTACACCGCGGCGCCGGCCAGAGGCGCGTAGTCCTTCGCCGCCTGGGTCACGGTCAGGTTGACGTGCAGCGGGATGCCCTTCGCGAGCGTCTTGCTGTCCCCGAAGCTGCGGCGGATGTCGTGGCGCACGATCCCCGAGTCGTTCAGCACGTCCGGGCCATTCGAGCCGTCGCCTGGGTAAGGCCCGGCGGTTTCTGTCGGCACCTTGCCGGTCGGGGTCTTGGCGAAAGCCTGCGAAGCGCCGAGCGTCGTCAGGATCGAGGCAGCGCCCGCAGCTCCGAAGAGCTTCAGCGCGTCGCGTCGTGAAGCGAGCTTGAAGAGATCCTCGTGAAGCCCATCGCCGTGGTCGTCGTGTGAATCGTGCGTGCTCATGAGGCCATCTTCGACAGCCCAGCTGTGGATTTCCTGAGCGGGTGCTGCGAATGCGGTGAGGGTGGCGGAGGTTAAGTAGTTGACACGGACGTGCGCTGACCGCTACTGGGTCATGCTCGGAAAGCCGGCACCCCCGGTGCAGGGATCGAGTCATGGAACCGATGGACTTCGCCAAAGACAGGCCGCTTTCGGCCGCACCGCACCAGAACGGTGCGTCGCGGGTCCGCGACTCACGCGGTGTCACCGGTACGTCCGCGCACATGCGGCGCGGCCCACGCATACTGGCCGCGCTGGGCGCGGGCGCCGTCGTTGCGCATTTCGTGGTTGCGATCACAGATCCCGGCACGGCTGCGACCGGATGGCTCATCAACGCCACGTTCGTGACGGGCGCGGCGCTGTGCCTATGGCGCTCAGCGTCAACACGAGGCGAGCGGGTCGCCTGGGCGTGTGCCGGCACGGGACTCTTGTTCCAAGCGCTCGCTGATCGGTACTACAAAGAGGTCCTAGCGAATCGCGCGCACGTCTCGCAACCATCGCTCGCTGATTTCGGCTATCTCGCCTTCTACCCCCTTGCGGCTGTCGCGATCGTACGGCTGCTTCGCTCCCGGGTGAGGTCGATAACGCGCCCGATTCTCCTCGACGGTGCGGTTCTTGCGCTGGCAGTCATGGCGGCGGTCACGGCATTCGTGCTCCCAGACGTCCTCCGCATCTCCGGCGGCGATCTCTCAGCGTCGGTGACGAACATCGCGTATCCGATTGCCGACTTGATCCTGTTGGGGCTGCTGGTGGGTGGCACGCAGTTGCTGGCGGGAAAACCTGATCGCGCGCTGATCTTCATTGCAGTCGCGCTGATCCTGTTCGTCAGCGCAGACAGCATTTACCTGTTCCGGTCAGCGGCAGGGACGTACTCAGTCGGTGGCTGGGTCGACTCCATGTGGTGTGTGGCCGCGGTGGCGATGGGCATGGCGGCGTGGCAGCCCGCTCTCCGATATCACGATTCCCAGGTGTGGCGACCGGCGCTGCGTACGCTCGTTGCCGTTGCCGTCGCCGCGCTCGCCGTGTCGGCCATCTTGGTTGTCGACAGCATCCACCGCCTGCCGGCCGCGGCGATGTACCTCACGGTCGCGACGTTCATCGCCGCCCTTGCCCGACTGGTCTACGCCATCGACTCCGAGCGGTGCGTCCGCGACCGCCTGATCCTGAGCGAAGCTCGCTACCAAGATCTGGCGCTGCACGATCCCCTGACCGGACTCGCGAACCGATCCCTGTTCGACGATCGGGTCGCACACTTGTTCAGCCGGCGCACGCCGGCGAAGGCTGTCACCTTCATCATGGTCGACGTCGACCATTTCAAAGAAGTCAACGACTCACTCGGACACGCAGCAGGCGATGAGCTGCTCACCGAGGTGGCACGCCGGCTTGTGGACTGTGTCCGTCCGGAGGACACCGTCGCGCGGCTCGGTGGGGACGAGTTCTGCGTCGTGCTGGCGGCGGAGAACTCACAAGTCGCAGTCAGGTGTGGCGACCGGATCGTCGATGCACTCGAGCGTCCATACACCCTCGCCGGCAGGGCCGCCCATGCCACGGCGAGCGTCGGCATCGCAATCCGCACCGCACGCCAGGAATCAGCACACGACCTGCGGCAGCACGCCGACCAGGCGCTGTACGACGCCAAGGCCGCCGGACGCGGACAGGCCGTCCTCTACGACTCGGCTCTGCAAGTCCGACGCGAGTGGTGCAGGCGTCAGCTGAGCGCCGTGGGCAGCGCTGACCCTCATCGTCCAGCGCGGCTCCGAGGCGGGCCCGGCAGGATTCGAACCTGCGACCTAGGGATTAGAAGTCTGCGCTGGGCAGCTTCTGCGACGTTTGATCGCACCTCCCGAGTGATCTCAGGTCAGCTCAGGCCGGGACAGATCTCGGCATTTCGGGACACGGTTGGGGGCAGATTTTAGGCCGCGCCGTCGTGCAACTGGGCCGGGCGGCCATTGCCGGACCCGAACTGCGAGCCGGGAAACGACGGAACCGCGACCTTCTGGTTATGAGGTCGCCCGGAGCAGTTCTGCGGAGCGCTCTCGCGCGTAACTAAGCGGACTCACATGACCTGAGATCAGGACACTTTCGCTCAGTTTGGTGCCACGGCTGGTACCTCGGCGCCTCCTGCCCACGTGGGTGATTTGACCGCGGTGCGCGTCTCGTCACAGCGCGGATCGCAGACCATCAACGCATGCTCCTCACCGACACTGCTCGCTTCGCCGTTGACGACGCCGAGGCACTCGTCGCTGCGTCGTTCGCCTGCCCGTATTGCCTCGGCGAGCCGTCGCACTCTGAGTTCAAGCTCGACGAGCCTCACCGTTCCACGGTCCGCTGCCGTTGCGACAACTGCGACACGAATTGGGCCGTTGCGGTCAACACCGCGCAGGCGCTTCGACTCGCGATCGCGCCTCCCGACCGGCTCGAATTCGAGCCCGCATGACAATGCGTTAACGCCCCGTCAGACGCGCAAGCCTAAGCACTCGACCACGCAGTCGCCGTGGTTAGACCCTCGGCCCGCGATTTGCTACCGCTGAGGGGTCAGTCGGCTTCGCCACGGATTGCTCGATGCGAGCGCCGGGGCGGGCCAACGCCCGCCCCAGAGCCCCGCATCCAGGATGCGTCGTCGGCTACCTGGATCCGGCCGCGAGGAGGGAGTGGCCGGATGAGCGAAGCTTCCTCAGCGGAGACGCTCCGTACAAGGCGCGCGGAACACATCCCCCCCAGGTGGGTCGTCTCATGTGGTGGAGGCAACGATGCCGCCGGTGAGTGCCAATCGATCAACCAACTCCTCAGCGATGGCCATCGACGACGTAGCGGCTGGAGAGGGTGCGTTTCGTACCCAGACCACGTTCCGTGTCGCGTCGACCGCAAAATCGTCGAGCAGTAGACCATCGGCGCTGACCGCCTGCGCGCGGACGCCAGCGGGCGCCGCGACGACGTCAGCCGGTTGAAGCTCAGGGACGTATCGCTGAGCGTCTCGCACAAAAACTCGCTTGCTCCCCGAGCGAGCCATCTCCGCGAGGCCCACTCTCCAGTACTTCCGCGCAACCCGGCGCATACCGGGCCATCGAACGATCTCAAACAAGTCCTGAAGGTCGACAGCGCGACGGGTGTAACCCTCGCGCGCCAACGCCAGCACGGCGTTCGGGCCAACGCTCACCGAGCCGTCTATGGACTTAGTCAGATGCACACCAAGAAACGGCAACGCCGGATCCGGCACTGGATAGATCAGCCCTCTGACAAGACTCTCGCGACCCGCGCGAAGCGCGTAATACTCGCCCCTGAACGGGATGATTCGCGGGTCCGCAGGTCGGCCTGACGCCCGCGCCAACCGGTCGACATGGAGCCCCGCGCAGACGAGTACGCGGTCTGCAGCGAGAGCGGTGCCATCGGTGAACCTCACCTCCGCCTCTGCGCCGGAGTCGATGACCGAACTGACCGTTCGCCCGACTTCGATCCTGCCCCCCCATGTCGAAACGTCCCGCGCAAAGGCTTTCGCCACGGCTTTGTAATCAACGATCGCTGTCGTCGGCGAATGGAGTCCGGCCAGCCCACGGACGTGCGGTTCCACCTCCCGCAGTTGCGACTCGTCTAACCGCCGCACGTGAGGAACGCCGTTCGCGCCTGCGCGCTCGAGGAGCCCGTCCAACCGCTCGAGCTCGACCTCGTTCGTCGCCACAAGCAGCTTCCCGCATTCCTCATACGGGATCCGGTTTGCGGCGCAATACGCGCGAAGTAGATCGACGCCGCGGCGACACAGCCGGGCCTTGAGCGAGCCCGGTACGTAGTAGAGCCCGGCATGGACCACCCCGCTGTTGTGTCCCGTTTGGTGCCGTCCCGGCCCCGCCTCTTTGTCGACGACACGGACGTCGGCCCTCGGGTCGGCCTCGAGCGCGGTCCGCGCCGCGGCCAACCCCACGATCCCCGCGCCGACAATGACCACACGCATCGGACTGAGGCTAAGAGGCGTCGCGCTATGGACGGCGGCTCGGCGCGACACAACCCGCCAGTCGGGGGGTCTTCTTCAGCAGTGGAGGATAACCGCGCAGCGAGTCTGGTAGCCCTTCGGCAGATGACGAAAGCAGTCGACTTCCCGCTGCGACCTTTCGTCAGCCCGGGGCGCGTCCTCGTTGGCTCGGGCGCCATCCAAGACACCGGCGCGGAACTCACCGCCGCCGGATGCCGCTCAGCAGCGGGGCCCGTCCTCGTCGTCGCCGACGCGGTCCTGCTCGACCTCGGGCTGACCGCTCCGCTGATCGAGTCCCTGACCGACGCCGGCTTCGCCTCCGTCGTTGGGCCGGCAGTGGCCGGTGAACCAAGCCCAGCAACCATCGAGGCAATCGTCGAGAGCGTCGATTCGCGCGAAGTAGCAGCGGTGGTCGGGATCGGCGGGGGAAGCACGTTGGACGCCTCCAAGCTTGCCGCCGCGGTTCTAACCAACAAGATTGGACTGACCGACGGACTGTTGCCAACCACGGCCCTGCTTCGGACGGCACCGATTGTCGCGCTTCCGACTACGGCGGGCACCGGCGCAGAAACCACGGCGGTAGCGATGCTCTGGCACGAGCAACGCAAGAAAATCTTCGTCCACCCTTACCTTGTGCCTCGAGTCGCGCTTCTGGATCCAGATCTCCTCGCGGGCCTGCCACGGCCGGTCGCGGCCGCAAGTGGACTCGACGCGCTCAGCCACGCAATCGAGTCGATGCTTTCGACGTTCCGCACGCCACTGACCACAGAGGCCGCACGCTCAGCGATTCGCCGACTGTCGCGCGCGCTACCGATCGAGTTCGAGGGGACGGATGCGACGGCGCGCCTCGGCATGTCCCTTGGTGCGTATGAGGCTGGACTCGCCCTCAACGCGTCAGTGGTGGTGGGGCACTCCCTTGCCTACACAATTGCAGCGCGCACCGGGCTGTCTCACGGCGTTACCTGTGCGATGGCGCTTCCATACTGCCTCGCGTACTGTCGCGACAAAACTGAGGCCACGATGGCTGAGATGGGAGAACTCGTCGGCACAGACGCGGACGCCGCGGCCTTTATCACCTGGCTAGTGAATCTCATGACCAAGCTCGAGATCCCGAGCAGTCTCGACGCCGTCGGGATCACGCGCAGCGACCTCGCCGCGATGGCTGCCGAGTGCTGTGATGTCTATCCGCGGCCGAACAATCCCACGCCGCTCGACCCGTCTGCGCTCACCCGCTTACTTGAGCACTTCCATCGCGGCGATAGTCGGGGTGCATGGGAATCACACGCCCGGACGGGCGCGTGGTGAGCACCCCGAACCAATACCCGAATCTCATCGGCGGCGAGTGGCGAAGCGGGGCCCACTGGCTGGAGGTGCTCAATCCCGCTGACCAACGCCAGGTGGTCGCGGAAGTGCCGGCGATGTCCGTGGCCGAAGTCGCGTCAGCCTTTGACGCCGCTGCGGCCGCGGCTCCGGCCTGGGCCTCCATATCGCCGATCGCGCGGGGACGTGTTCTCCTCCGGGCAGCACAACTGCTTCGGGAGCGCGCAGAATCGATCGCGCATGACCTCACGCTCGAGATGGGCAAGACGCTTGCGGAGGCACGCGGAGAGATCGGAAAGACGGCCGACTTCTTCGAGTACTACGGCGGCGTCGGCCGTACCGTGCTCGGGGAGCTGCTCGCGGACGAAAGGCCTGGTGTACGCGCTTGGACAGTCCGCGAGCCGGTTGGTGTCGTTCTCGCGATCTGTCCATGGAACGATCCGATCCTCACCCCCGCGCGCAAGCTGGCGCCGGCGCTGATTGCCGGTAATACCGTTGTGCTCAAACCCGCCAGCTACACACCCGTGGTCAGTATTCATCTTGCTCGGGCCCTCGCCGACGGTGGACTTCCACCCGGCGTCGTCAACACCGTCACCGGCTCCGCGCGCTCCATCGGCGCGTCGCTAATAGACCACCCCGCCCTCTCGGCGATCAGCTTCACGGGCTCGAACGAGGTCGGCGACGGTCTGGCGCGCGACCTCGCAGAGCGCAACATCAAGCTCCTCGCGGAGCTTGGCGGCAAGAACGCGGCTGTGGTTTTAGACGACGCGGACCTGAACCAGGCGACGACGACGATCGCTACGGCTGCGTTTGCCCAGGCAGGCCAGCGCTGCACGGCCACGAGTCGTGTGATCGTCAGCAGACGAGTCCTCGATGAGACGGTCGCGCGGCTCAGCGAGCTCGCCGAGAACGTGGTCGTCGGTCCCGGGACGGACCCGGAAACGACCATGGGTCCCGTCGTCTCCACCGATCAGAAGGAGACCGTCGAGGGCTTCGTGGAACGCGCAGGCACAGCCGGAGCCGAGGTCGTCACCGGCAACGCACGATTCGACGACGAAGACCTCGCACACGGATGCTTCGTGCGTCCGGCTGTGCTCATCACTGACCGCTCGTCGGAGATCTGGCGAGAAGAGGTGTTCGGACCCGTCATCGCTTTGGTCCCGGTGGATGACGTGGCCGGGGCGATCGACGCAGTTAACGACTCCGCGTATGGCCTTGCCGCTGCGGTCTTCACGACTAGCCTCGCGAGTGCCACCGAGTTCATCGACGGCGTGCAGGTCGGTCAGGTCGCAGTGAATCTGCCCACGTCCGGGTGGGATGTGCACATGCCGTTCGGTGGGTTCAAGGCGTCGGGCTCCGGTGCGAAGGAGCAGGGCCTCGAAGGGCTCGCCTTCTACACGCGCACGAAGACAGTTGCGCTAGGCCTTTGACGCGATCGCGACGCGTTCGAAGAGCCGCGCGAAAGTCATCCGGAATCGACGTCGGGCGGCGGCTAGCGCGATCAACGTAGACGTGCACAAACCGTCCCGTCGCGACGCACTCGTCCTGGCCCCTCCGAAATAGTCCGATCTCGTAACGCACGCTAGAGCGCCCGATCCTGCCGACGCGCATTCGAGCATCGACGACTTCGGGGAACGTGATCGGCGCCCGGAAGTCGCACCGCGACTCGACACACAGCCCAAGCACGTCTGAGCTCCGTACGTCGAGGCGGGCCTCTTGAACGAGCCATAGCGTGACGACCGTGTCGAAGAACGAGTAGTACTCGACGTTGTTCACGTGCCCGTGCATGTCGTTGTCCTGCCAGCGCGTTGTGATCTCGGTGGCGTAGCGGTAGTCCTCACGCACCGGCGACTCGCTTAACACGGGCCTAGACGTCGTTTGATGGGCAACGAGGATGAGCATGCCGCCACATTCATCTCTGCCACGTCCTCGTACGAAATCGCTTCACTTTCTGCTCCTCCTCCACCGCCTCTCCTCACCTTGACGTCTTCAGGGTCCGGATCGCCCGGGGTGCCCATTCACAACACCCACCCGGCGGATGCGTTAACTCCTCCTCAGTTGAATGGGTCGGTCGCATCCGTGGCTTTCTCGACCACGGTCAAGCGCGTACATTGCGCTGAGTGCTTGGCGCCTCCCAAAACGACACTGATGCTGTGGCGGTCGAGATCCGGTGGCCGGATGTCGACTCGTACGGGCATGTATCCCACATGGCGCTGGTCGCGATCGCGGAGCACGGCCGCAGTAGGTGGCTCGACTCGACGCTGGACGTCCTGCCGCAGACGTGGCCTTACGTCGTCGCTCACCTCGAACTCGACTTTCAAAGCCCAATTTCGTTTACGGATCGGGCAGTTTTTTGTCGCTATACGCCCTCGAGAATTGGGACGTCGAGTGTTCGGCTCGACGAAGAGTTCACGGCTCGAGACGGAACCGTCGTGATGGAGGCGCACAGTGTCATCGTGGCTTGGGATCAAGAGCATGCGACGACGCGGCCGCTGACCAGCGACGAAAGCGCGTCGCTTGGGCGGCGCATGACATGACGTCATCTCAGCCAGGATCCGACGAACGTTGGCACCAGCTACAGCGCGCGATCGAACGCGCGGGTGATTGCGGTATCGCACTCATGGAAACCGTTACAGAATCCACGAGTCGCGAGGACGCGGTGCACGCGATTGCAGATCTGCTGGAGATCGACCCAGAGCTGGCGGACAATCTGCTCGATCTACACCTCTCGGACTTTCTCGGTCGTCGCGCGCCTAGCTAGAGTGGGTGCAGGCCGGGTCTGACCCGAGCACCGCCTCGCCGATGCGCGTGGGCGTTTCCGCGCCGCTGGCCTATTGCGCTGTCCAGCCGCCGTCGACAACGACAACCTGACCGGTGATGAAATTCGACGCCGGGGACGCGAGGAAGATGGCGGGTCCGACGATCTCACTCGGCTCCGCCACGCGTCGCTGCGGCGTGTTGCGCTCAACCCACTTCAGCAGCCGTTCGTCACCCATGATGTCGGCAATCATGTCTGTGCGGACAAAGCCGGGCGCGATTGCATTGACCTGCACGTCGCGGCGAGCCCACTCGAGCGCAAGAGCACGCGTGAGTCCGACGACACCGTGCTTCGCCGCGACATAGGGGGAGTCGCCGGCGATCCCGACGAGACCGAGCATGGATGCGACGTTGATCACCTTGCCTCCACCGTCGGCAAGGTGCTCCGACGCCGCGCGCGACATCAGCCAGGTTGACTGAAGGGTCAACTCGAGAACAGCCTGGTACCCGCTGAGGTCGACCTCTTCGATGACATCGGACGCGCTGTCGTCTGCCGCGTTGTTGACAAGGATGTCAATCCCGCCCAAACGTTCGACGGTCACCGCGACTGTCGCTTCGATCCCTGCCGGGTCGCGCAGATTTTTCGGCAGTATCTCGATCGTTCCGCGCGAGTGTTCGGCTAGCCCCGCCGTTTCCTCGAGTCCGTTCTTCGAGCGCGCGACCGCGACGACGTTCGCTCCGGCGTCAGCGAGACCAACCGCGATCGCGCGACCGATCCCACGGCTGGCACCTGTCACGATCGCACGACGCCCGGTCAGGTCAAACAGGCTCGACGCTTCCGCAGCTTCGTCCTTCACTGTCATCGCCGGGAGTCTTACCCGTTGAACCGCCGAACCGCCGCCCGACGGCACAACCCCGCCCGGTTGGGTGATGTGCGCGCCGGAAATATCGTCGCGACGGCCCCGACCCGGGTTCTGTCGGTCAAGCTGCGAGAGCCCGGAAGCAGTGAAACAGTGCGCGGCCGGTCGCCGACGGGTCGACGAAAAATTCCTCGTAACCCGAGTGGTTGCGGTTCTCGCCGATGGCGCCCAGGCCACACCTGTGCACATGCGCAAGAGAGTCCTCGAGCGAGGCGGACAGAAACGACAGGTGATGCAAGCCTTCGCCCCGTCTTGCGAAGTACTCCGCGATCGGGCCGTTGCCGATCGGGGCGACCAACTCGACGATCGGGCTGCCCACAGACTCGATCCACAACCAGCGGGCACCTAACGGGTCGTCGACCCCCTCGTCCGCCACGTGGCCGTTTAGCAACGTCGTGAGACGGTCACATACAGCGTCCAGATCTTCAACGATAATTCCGACATGGTGTAGCGCGCCGAATGGCCCGCCTCGAGAGGCTGTCGAGGGCTCCATCTCCGTCAGGCTTTTGCCGGGTCCACGCCCGTCTCGCCGACGAGTCCCACCGTGGCACTGTGGAGGCCGCCTGCGTCCGCGTGCGGGAGCAGGACTGTGTCACGGGCATCCCAGATGATCCGCACGCGATCACCGACAGCGGCGGACGACCCCGTGCCTGCCTGTTCTTGGACCAGAAGGTTTACCGATGCACCGATATCGATCTCGAGCCGGCGGAGGCCGCCAAGGTAGATGATCTCGAGAACCCGGCCCTCCAGCGCGTTCGTTGAAGCAGCGGGATCCGGGTCGTTCGTCGCCACGGCCAAGCGCTCGGGCCTGATGATGATCGCCGCTCCTTCACCGTGCGCCACCTCAGGCTGATTGGGGCAGATGAGCTCAAATCCCTCGGTCCTTAGCCTCGGCGTTCCGTTTTGACGTGAGACCGTGCCGGCAAGGACGTTGGAGTCTCCCAAAAAGCGCGCGACGAACAGGCTCTCCGGACGCTCATACAAGTCTTCGGCTCGTCCGACCTGCTCGATACGGCCACGATTGAAGACCGCGATGCGGTCAGACATGACAAGTGCCTCGCTCTGATCGTGGGTCACGTAGATGAATGTGATGCCGATCTCTTGATGGATGCGTCTGAACTCGAGCTGGAGGCTTTCGCGCAACCGCCTGTCCAGCGCTCCGAGTGGCTCATCGAGAAGGAGTACCCGTGGCTCAAAGACGAGCGCGCGAGCCAGCGCAACACGCTGCTGCTGCCCGCCAGAGAGTTCGCGGGGGTATCGACGGCCGAGCCCCTCTAGACCCACAAGATCGATCGCGTCCGCGACCTTGCTCACAATCTCGGCCTTCGGCCGTTTACGTTGCTTCAGCGGGAAGGAGACGTTCTGCTCAACCGTCATGTGCGGGAACAAGGCGTAGTTCTGGAACACCATCCCGATGTTCCGGCGATACGGACGCATCCGTTCGATCGGATTGCCAGCCATCTTGATGTGACCTGAATCGGGCTGGACAAACCCAGCGATCATGTTCAGCGTCGTGGTCTTCCCGGAGCCGCTCGGGCCAAGGAGAGTGACGAACTCGCCCGCCGGAATATCGAGCGACACCCCATCGAGCGCAGTAGCTTCGCCGTAGCGCTTGACTAAGCCGGTCAGTTCTAGACTCGCGCCTCGACTTGCCTCAGACACGTCTGGTCCTCCTGCGGCTCGCAACGATGCCGACGACGAACAACAGGGTGGTTGACAAGACGATCAACATCGTCGATGCAGCGGCGATCGTGGGGTCCACGGCTGCAGTAATGCTCTGATACATCTGGACCGGAAGGGTCCGCTCGCCGGGTCCGGACAGGAAGAGAGACACGATGGCCTCGTCGAACGACGTCAGAAAGGCGAACAGCCCGCCCGTCAGGACGCCGGGCATGATCAGCGGCAGCGTCACGCGGCGGAATGTTGCGAACGGCGGAGCCCCGAGCGAGGCCGCCGCCCGTTCGAGCCCCTCATCGAAGCCCGCGAGCGACGCGCTGACGGAAATAATCACGAGGGGAATCGCGAGCACCGTATGGGCGAGGACAAAACCGTTGAAGCTTGCGGTCAGGTGCCAGCGAAGAAATACGTAATAGACGGCGATCGCTGTGATTACCCCAGGGACGATGATCGGAGCAAGAAGCAGCGCGCGTGCGGGTGTCCTCCAGGGACCCTTCCCGCGGTAGAGAGATAGTGCGGCCAAGGTGCCGAGTGCCGTTGACAAAACCACGACGACAGCAGCGACCCGCAAGGACAGCAGCGCCGCCTTGTACCAGTCCGGGTCCGAAAAGAAACGGCTATACCACTCCGCCGAAAACCCCTTCGGCGGGAAACCGAAATTCTGGCGGTTGGTGAAACTCATCGGCACGACGATGAGGGTCGGAGCGACAAGCAGGAGCCCGACGACGCACGCGAAGGCTGCGAGAAGCCGCGGTGGGCGTTCCGCTCGGACGCTCACGCGAGACCTCGCTGGCTTTGGGCTCCGACCGTGCGAGTCCACCTGCGCGCCGCCAGCGACGCGATTGCCAGCAGTACGAGTGTTATAACCAGCAGCACGAGCGCCATCGTTCCACCGCGGCCGAACGCGAGCAGGTTCTGAACCTGAATCACGATTTGTTGCGAGATCAGACTGTTCTGTGGCGACCCGAGCAACGCCGGCGTGAAGTAGAAGCCCAGCGACAAAATGAAGACAACTGACGACCCGGCGACGATGCCAGGGACCGACAGCGGCAGATATACGCGGCCGAACGCGGTGCTCGGCCGAGCGCCGAGGCCCTCGGCGGCGCGGAGAAGATTCCGGTCGATCGCCACCAGCGCGGAATAAAGCGGAAGGACCATGAACGGGAGCATGACCTGCGTCATGCCGATGGCAACGGCAAGTGTCGACCCCAGAATGTGAACGTGCCGGAAGCCGATCGTGTTAAGGAAGCTGACGATCGGGCCCGTGTCTTGAAACAGAATGATCCACGCGAACGTCCTCACGATCAGACTCGTCCAGAACGGCAGGAGCACGAGCGCGAGCATCACAAGCCGCCAACGCGGGCTAACGATCGTCATGAGGTACGCGTATGGGTAACCCATCGACAGTGCTAGCGCCGTGACTGCGAATGCCGTGGTGAAGGTCCGCAGGAGAATCGTCCGCTGGACGGGGTCGCCGAAGTACCACGTGTAGTTCGCGAATCCGTGGTCGCTAGGGAGGACGAAGTCTGTGAAGGTCCTGATGAAGATCAGGATGATTGGGTACAGAAAGACTGCCGCGACGAGGGCGAGCGGGATGAGCACGGCGAGCGCCCAGCGGGCGCTACCGGTCACGCGAAGCGCTCGACCTACCCCCTCTGTCCGCTGAGGATCGATGGCCCCGGCGTCTGCCGGCCCGTCGGGTGACGCAAGCACAACACGATCCTGCCTCATGGCCTGGTGCTCGCACGCATGCAGGATTGTGGACACACGCTCAACACCGTCATCAATAGTCTGCTTCTGCCGCTCCCGTGGCAGCTCTCATTGCACGAGAGAACCCGAATGGGGGATCAGACTTCGCGGGTTGAGCGTCGAGTGGCCGGCCGTCCGCATCCACGGTCGACCGGCCACGCCGAACAGTTCCTAGAAGACTCGACGCGAGGCTAGCCGGACGTCAGCGCTGTCCACTTCTGGTTCGCTTCTTCGCTGACCCCTGGCTTCGCTAGGTATCTGACGTCGATGTACGTCAAGCCATTCGTCTTGTCCGTGTTGTATTCGGGCATCCAGTACTTGAGGCTTTCCTTGACTTTCGGCTTCGCGCCCTTGATCGTCGAGCCGTATGGCTGCACCGCGGCGAACGCCTCTTGCGGTCCCGGATGGGCGATGTAGTTCATGAAGGCCGCCTGGACCTTCGGTGCCTTCGAGCCCTTGAGTGCGTAGAGATCATCTTGGGCAACCCAGGCGTGGTCCCAAACGATGCCGACCTTGTCTGGACTGACACCCGGCGTGACAGCCGCACGTCCCGTCAGGCAGAGGCACATGTCGAAGTTGCCCGACGAGAGCGCCTCGCCCTGCTGGGCAAGAGTGCTCTGCAGCACTAGGTTCTTCTTGATCTTGTTATACGCGCTTTGGATTTGCGCGAAGTTGTACGGGTAGAGCTTCGTTGAGCCCGACGCTAGCTCGAAGGCTTCTAGGCCCTCAAACGCATAGTTGAACGTCGATCGCTTGCCGGGGAAGTTCTTGGTGTCGAGAAAATCGGTGATCTTCGTCGGCGGGTGGTCCCCGTATTTGGCCTTGTTGTAGACGAGCGCCATCGTCGTCAGGATGATCGGGACGCCGCACTTATCGGTGATGTACTTCGGATCGACTTGGCTGACATCGATTCCCATCTCCGCGCGCGTCCTGAGCATGCCTCCCTGGCATAGGGCCGCTCCGCTAGCCCCGTCCATGTCGATCAAATCCCAGGTGACGTTGCCTGCCTGGACCATCGCCTTCACTTTCGCCGGGTCGCTCGGCGAATCGGTGCCCATTGTGGCGCCGGTCTTTTGCGCGAACGGTTGAAGCTCGGTCTTCTTCGCTACGTCGAGCGTGCTGCCGCCGTAGTTGACGTACACCGCCTTTTGCCCGCTGAGATTGGGCAGGCTCGTCGAGCTTGTGGAACCCGTTGACGTTGTCGTGGTTGCCGCGCTACTGGCTGTCGAAGTTGATGAGGATGAGTTCTTGCTCGAGCCACAGCCTGCGACGACGACGAGGGCCGCCGAGCAAGCCGTGACCGCAAGAACACGAAAAATGCTTATCACTCCTACCTCCGTTGCTAGCGGGCCACCGTCGTCGCTGACCCTTCGTTCCGAGAAGCCTCGTGGATCATTTGGCGCATTGCGCCGCTGCGCGCCACGCTTAGCCCACGTGGGGGATGCCCTGACCGACCGCCCGAAATGCACCCTCGGCGTCTCCTGCGGAAAATCGTCCTCGTTCAGCGCTCCGAGATCGGAGTTGATCCCGGCCTGCCGCTGCCGACGCGTGAACGTGCGCGGCGACCAGCGAGAACGGCGGCCCCAGCTGCAACAAATCCCGCAAGGCACAGAGCGAACTCGAAGCTCACTTCCTCTGCCACGAGAGACAGCGCAACGGCGCCAACAGTTGAGCCCACACCCCAGGCGCCGTTCGTCAGAGCGACCGCGAATCCTTGCGAACCAGCATTTGCTTCGGTCGCGCGGCTAATCCACACGCTTACCGGCCCGATCGCCGTAAGGACAACTGAATAGAGCACGACAAAGGCGAAGCCGAGCGCGGCCGGCGCGGTCAGGGCACCTACGACTGGCAAGAGCGCCGCCGTGAGGAACAGCAGTGCTGTCAAAACGGTTTGCGCGCCGAGCCGGTCGGCCGCGCGTCCGATTGCTGGCGAAATCGCCAACTGCGGTGCGTAGACCGCGAAGAAAAGGAGGGCGATCGTGCTGGTCTCAATACCACGAGCCGCAAGGAGCAGTGGCGCGACCGACATCATCGTGCCGAGGACGACGCCGATCAAGATCATCTCGACCAAGGGGAGAGCAACGTCGCGATGCTGCAGGACAGCGAGCATCCGGCCCGTTGTGAGACGCGACCGCTCCGAGCGCATATCGCTCGGACCGCCCCACGCGGCAACGGCGGCGAAGGCAAAGGCGAGGGGCACGAAGATGAGGATCCGACCGGCGTGATTCGCGATCAGTGCGCAGGCGGGGGCGGCGAGCGTCCCCGCAAACGCCGCACCGATGACGCCGCCGAACGCTGCCCCGCGCTCATGCGAAGGCGCGCGCTGAGCGACCCATCCGAGAGCTCCAGCCCAAGCGCAGGCACCGCCGAGCGCGGACACGAATCGCCAAGCCGCCAGACTCGCGGGCGTTGTCGCTACGGCAAACCCTAATGAGCCGAGCGCAAGGACGCCCAATCCTAGGCGCGCAGCCATCCGCGCGCCGAAGCGCGACTCCGCCATCCCTGCGGGAACCGTCGCTACAAGCATGCCTGCGCTGTAGCTGGCAGTTAGCACACCCGCAGCCGCGGCAGAGAGCGAGAATTCGCGCACAAGGTGAGGAAGCATCGGCGGCATAACGGCGAGCATGATCGCCTCGCCGAAGACACTTACGGAAGCGAAGGTCTTGAGTAGCCGGAGGCGGTCGCTGACGGGGGCAGCTATTGCCGCGTCCCGCTACGCCTCGGGCAGTTCGTCGACGAGCACCTCGACGACTTGATCGTCCTCGGGCCGCTCGGAAGCGAACTCGGCCAGGTCCCTGAAGTAGGTGTCAGGGTCGATCGCCCCCTCGGGCCCGTGGACGCCGGTCGCAAGGGCTTCCCCGCGAACGATCATCAACGTCGCGACCGCAAGCGGGATGCCGGTGAACTCGCCCATGTCGGCGCCGGGGATCGCCAGAGGCCGCGCCCCGACGCGGACGCGTTTGCCACCCTTCGTTCCCTCGGCAACGGCGAAGAGGTCGGGCAGCGCCGGTGCCGGTCCGGCCGCCGAGCCCCACATGTTCGGTTCGACAAGCAGCGCCTTGGACGCGGCCGGAACGTCGAGCTCGCCGCGCTTGACGCGCTCGGAGATGCGCGTGATCGCGTCGATTAGCCCTTGGCGTGCCGTCATTACGTTGAGCGATTCGCGTAGCTCCGGGCGCGCCCGCGGGATTGTCAAGGGCTCCGGGTGGCCGCACAGCCACACGGGCTCGGCCCCGCGGCCGGGGTACGGGAGTTCCAATTGCTCGAGGCCCCACGCGTCGACCAGCTCCCCGCGGCGCCAGACCTTGATCGGCGCGGAGCAGTTGTGGACCCAGTGCTGGACCGCGGCGGTCGTCTCAGGCTCGGGATCCTTCGGGGTAGGGCGCGGAACGCCCGCACCGGCGCGCCACCCGGTGAGGACGCGCTCGACTGTGTCGCACTCATTCATCGCCTTGACGGCGAGCAGGTTGCTGGTGCCGGGGCTCGCCCCCATCCCAACCACCGCCGTCAGACCGCAGTCGCGGGCCTCCTCGTCCAGCTCGAGCATCTTGAGCGTGGGCTCCCAGTCGTCGCAGATGTCGAGGTAGTGACAGCCCGCGGCGAGCGCGGCCTCGAGCACCGGGCGCCCTAGTCGATAGAAGGGACCGGCGGTGTTGAGGACGATGTCGATGCCCTCAAGTGCGCCCGAGAGCGCGGCCGCGTCAGAAATGTCCAGGGCGAGCGTGCTGGTCTTTGGTCCGCAACCGTCGGCAACTGCCTGCGCGCGCGACTCGTCGAGATCGGCTAGCACGAGCCCCTCGATCGCATCCGAGCCGGCCAGGACGCGCGCGGCGGCGGCACCCATCTCACCGCCGCCGCCGGTTAGGAGGATCCGCATAGCGCAATCCTTGCGCGTCGAGCGCGAGCGGACAGCGTGGATCGGACACAGCTAGTCCAGCTGGGGGATGAGCGCCTGCGGACGCGCGACTAGGGCGTCCGAAACGTTCTTCGCGGCGTGCCGACCACTGTTGTTCGCGCCCGGTAGTCCCGGTTCGGAGGTGTAGTCGCCGCAGAAGTGGATCCTCCCAACGGACTGGCGCAAGAGCGGCCGGTCCTGCAGGTATCCGGGCCGCACTGGGGGCAGGCCGGCGCGCTGCCACCGCTTTACAACAGCCCCTTCGCGATCCACGAGCGAGCGGGCCTCCGGAAAGATCTTGATCATTTCGGCGTACAAACGATCGAGCATTGATTCGTCGTCGGTCGCCTCGAAGAGATCCGCCTTCGCTCCTGCCGACAGCGTGTTCAGGTATCCGCCGAGATCAGGACGCGACTGCTTGGCGGCAAACCCGTAGTTCGTGAGTAGGTTGAAACCTTCGGGGCCAATCACTGGAACGACGAACACCCCGTCCCACGGCGCCGACTTTCCATTCTCGACGGGCCATGCGATCGAGATCAACGACGAATACGGCGTGATCCGACGCAGCGCGGACGCCTTATCCAACGGCAGATCCTCGACTATGCCGAGAACCGTCGGTGCCGGTACTGCAGAGATGCACTGATGGGCGGTCACCTCATGTTCTTCGCCCGCTTCGTCTCTGTATGTGACCCTGACAGCGTCCGTCATTTGGCGGACCGACGTCACGCGGCACCCGAGACGAATCGTTCCCGGCGGAAGGCGCTCAGCAATCGCGAGAGCGAAACGCTGTGTGCCGCCACGGACGGAGTACAGATGCTCTTTCGAGGTTGGGTCTAGGAAGGCACCCAGCCCGTACGCCAGACCGAATAGTCCCGAGGCCCCAGACGAGGGAATCCCCGCGGCGTTCTCGCAGCATTCGGAGAGCATCCGCGCAGTCATCGGGCCGACACGGCCGATGACCTCCTGGAGCGACTTCCGGTCGAGGCTCGTGCGCTCCCCGGGACCCATCGTGGCAACCGCCTTCAGCTTTTTCTGCATGCGGAGTACCGCGATACCGAAGTCGATTTTCTTAGCCCACGGAAGATTTTAACGACATGAAGAGTCGCTCGGGTGATCGACCGCGCGCGAATTGCTCATTGACTACGAATCCAAAGTCCGACGTTCTCAAACTGACGAGGTCCAGCCCCAGCTCGTTGCCGAGCGCGACCATTCGCTCGCTTGAGACGAGCTGGGCCCCGATGTTGTACCAAGAGGCGTCGTCGCCCCCCGAGCAGGTTCGACCACCCACGCGATCCAGCGCCTCCAGCACTAGGACCTTGCGGTCGCGTAGTTCGTACGCCGCCGTCATACCCGCGATCCCCGCCCCGAGGATTACAACGTCGCAGGCGTTGTCGGCTTCCATTGGCTGCATGCGAGAAACCCTAGGTGTCAATTCGCGCATCGCGCGCGCTGATCCGGCACTACCCCCTGCCGGGGGATGTCGGCGGCGACAAAGCGCCAAAGGAAACCGTCGACACTAGATTCCGAAACCAGCCGACAGATGATCACGCCCAACTCCACCATCGCCGCGCTCCGTGAAGCCGCGACTCACGCTCCGCACACCGTGTTCCTCCGAATCGCCGGTGAGGAATTCACGTTCGCGGAGGCCCATGCACGCACCGAGGCGTTTGCGAGTGGCCTCCAGTCCCTCGGCGTGCGGCATGGCGACCGCGTGGCCTGTATGTCGGAGAACCGTGCTGAAGCAATCTGGACTTGGTTTGGAGCCAACGCAATCGGTGCTATCGACGTGCCACTCAACGCCGACGCGAAGGGCGAGTTTCTCGCCTACCTAGTCGACGACGCCGCTCCGCGGGTAATTGCCTCCAGCGCGCGACATGTGGAAGCTCTACGCGATGCGGGGGCGGCACCCGAGACGGCCGTGCTGATTGGTGGAGAGTCAGAAAGCAAGCCCTTCGGTGCTCGCACACGGCACGTGTCTTTCGATCAGCTCACGGACTCCGCGGAGGGACCGATAGAGGCTGATCCCGCGCCGGATGACGTCTCGAGCATCATCTACACATCGGGCACCACTGGCCCGTCCAAGGGCGTGATGGTGCCTCAGCACCACTGGCCGAACCAAGGCGAGGTTTTGAGGGAGGGGCTTTCAGTTGCCGCCGGCGAGGTGCTTTACACGGCGCAGCCCCTCTTCCACCAGGACGCGCGCAGCTTCATTCAGATTGCCCTCGCAGCGCACACTACTGTCGTAATCGCTGAACGCTTCAGCGTGAGCCGATTTTGGGACGACATCCGCGCTCACGAGATTGACGTCTTCGGCTCGATCGGCACGATGATGTGGCTCCTTTTCAAGCGCGAGCCAAGTGAGGACGATGCGCAGCAGCCAGCCCGGCTCGCAGCGAGCTCGGCAGTTCCGCCTGAAATCCACGCCCCGTTTGAGGAGCGGTTCGGGTTAGAGGTTCATCAGTGGTACGGCCAGACGGAAACAGGGTGTGTCACGTGGACGGTGCAGGGTGGGCGTCGCCCTGGGAGCATCGGCAGGCCTACGCCGAGCTTTGAGGCGATGGTGGTTGACCCGAGCGACCGCGAAGTGCAGCCGGGCCAAGTTGGCGAATTCTGCTGCCGGCCTTGCCATCCCAACGTCATGATGGCGGGGTACTGGCGAAAGCCGGAAGCGACGGTCGAAGCATGGCGCAACCTCTGGTATCACACGGGAGATCTCGTCCGCGAAGCAGACGATGGCGATTTCGAGTTCGTCGGCCGCACTAAGGATGCGATTCGCCACCACGGCGAAAACGTTTCCGCCTGGGAGGTTGAGCAAGCGGCGACACGGCACAACGAGGTCCTCGAGGCCGCGGCATTCGGAGTTCCGTCACCGCTCGGCGAGCAGGATGTCGCGCTGCTAATCGTGCGGCGAGAAAAATCCCAACTCGAGCCGGAAGTACTTCACGCGTTCATGAGCACTTCCCTCCCACGCTTTGCGGTCCCGCGCTTCATCGAGTTCGTCGATGTCCTGCCGAAAACGCCATCGGAGCGGATCGAGAAAGCCAAGGTGCGCGCGCGGGGGCTCAGCGCGACGGCGTGGGATGCAGACGCCACATAGCCGAGCGGGGAACCCTCAAGAGAGCGGCGGCATCGCCCGGTCGACAAATCCGACCCGCGTCTGCGATCACATGCCAACGGAGCTTGCGCGCCGACCAGCAACGCGTGTCATGCTGGCGCGCGCGAGGCTCGCGTAATCCGCTCCGCTACGTCGGTACTTGACCCGGTCGGGGCATAGATAGGCTCGGAACGTGCCAGCCAGCGGCCCACGCAGCGCCGACAATGAGACGCGGGACCGGATCATCCGCGAAGCACGAACGCTCCTGCTCGAGCGAGGCTATGCAGGCGCAACGATGAGCGAGTTGGCAAAGCGAGCGGGGGTAACCACACCAGCGCTCTACTGGCACTTCGCCTCGAAGCAGCAGCTGTGCGAGGTGATCCTTGAAACGGATTACCGAGACTTCATGCGGGAGCTGCGCGAGCGGACGAGCGGCACGACACCGGAGGAACGATTGCGTTCCTTTACCGCTGCGTACGTCGAGTTGCAACTACGCGACCGCGAGCTGACATTTAGTGCCGGCTACGGCCAATTGCACGAGAACGTTTCGGACGAAGCGCAAGCTGCGATAAAGAGCGCGACCACAGAAATCGTGGACGCACTCAAGCGGATCCTGCGTGACGGTCAGGATTCCGGCGACTTCTCGATTCCCGACCTCTCGCTCACGACGATGGCGCTCATCACGATGTCCGAGTATGTGTATGTCTGGTTCAAGCCCGACGGGCGACTATCCCCGGAGCAGTTAGGCGCGCTATATGCCGACCTCGCAATAAATGCGGTAAAGCCGGTTCAGACGTAGCGCTCGCTACGCAACTGTCCGCGTTCGACCCATCTCCAACACGACTTTCCCTGTTGCCCGACGCTCCTCGATCAGCGCGGCAGCCTCTGCGGCGCATTTCAGTGGGAACCGGTGGTTGACCAGAGGCGTGACGAAGCCTTCATCGACAAGCCCGTTAACAGCTTCCACAATCTGCTGGCACGTCGCGGGTCGGCTCAAGGCGTATCCCCATTCGACGCCGACGACGTCGAGGTTCCGGAGAAGTAGGCGGTTGAGCTTAACCTCGGGAATCACACCGGACGTGAAGCCGATGACGATCAGGCGGCCGCCCTCGCGCAGAGACCGAAGACTGTCTAGTACTCGATCACCGCCGACGGTGTCGAGAACAGCGTCGACCCCGCCGCTCTTCTTGGCAACGGATTTCCAATCCTGGTCCGCAAACGCCACATGCGTGGCTCCAGCGGCCTGCGCAACCTCGGCCTTCTCCTCCGTCGAGACCACCGCGATGGTCTCGATCCCGAGCCCCGAAGCAATCTGCAGAGCCGCGGTTCCAATGCCGCCTGCAGCACCATGGACGAGCATCGTTTCGCCTCGTTGCAGCCGGCCTCGGATCACCATGCCGAAATAGACGGTGTGGTAGTTAACGAGCAGCGACGCACCCTGTGCGAAGTCGAGTCGGTCCGGTAGCGGCACGGTCAGCCAGCTCGGCGCGGCGGCGACCTCGGCCCAAGCCCCGGAATCCGTGTATGCCGCGACGCGGTCTCCAGGCTTGAAGGGCGAATCACGGGGGGCGCTCCGGATGTGGCCGGCCACTTCTGACCCCGGGATGAATGGGAGGTCTGGCTGCATTTGATAGCGGCCGTAGCTCAGCAGGACCTCCGGAAAGGAAACGCCGGCGCTGGCCACGTCGACGAGTACTGCATCGTCTGGGGCCATGGGGTGCGTCCTCGCAGGGACCGGAACCTCAACGACGGCAAATGCCGAGGGAGGACCGCTGTCATCGACGATTTGGACCGCCTGCATCTTGTCCGTGACCATGTTCAGAGACGGTAAGCCAGGCCAAGTGTCGTCGCTCAACAGTGGGGCTGGGCTATAGACGAGTGGGTGGGTGATCCCAAGCTGCGGGGCTTCCGGCGCACGGCCTCGGAGCCGGGCGCCGTTCAACTTCCCGCTACGTCACGCACTTAGTTGTGCATGGCGAATCCAACCGGTTTCTTCCCGGTCGGCCGAGCCCGGATCACCGGACGACGACCCTCGTCGGCGCCGGAGAATCCGGGCGAACTGACTTGCAGCCCGACACGAGTCTCACTGCGAGGTCTGCGTACCCGTCCGCTACCTCGTCAACCGTGAGGCGCCCGTCGGGCTTGTACCACGTGAACACGTAGTTGCACATAGTCGTAATGGCAAAAGCAGCGACGTTCTCGTCCGGGTACGAGAAGAGCCTCTGGTGCTTCCCAGCAGTAAGGATTTCGCGGAGCCGGTCGTGTAGCGGCCGTTGAATTTTCGCGATCCGAGACCGGTCCTCATCCGGTAGCGAGGAAACGAGAGCATCGAAGCCGAGAGTCATCGCACCGCGACGACGCGCGATCTGATACCTGACAAACGTGACGACGTACGCGCGCAACTGCTGGGCGGGCGGACCTGGCGTCAGCGCCGCCGTGACCTCGTCTGAGAAACGCTGGTACTCGCGGGCGACCGCGGATGCACACAGTTCGCTCTTCGAAGAGAAGTGCCAGTAAAGCGCGGAGGTCGTCACCCCTGCTGCATCTGCGATGCGGCGCAGCGGAGTGCCGGCGTAGCCGCGCTCTAGGAGCACCGTGAGGGCGACCTCCTCGATACGCCTTCGCGTCGACGCATCGGTCCCGTCACGTTGTTCGCCGGTCTCATCTCGGTTCACGGCTCACCTGATGCGATTACACCATGGTCGCACTTCAGCTCGGACCGAACGACGAATGGCTGACCCCTCGCGGCAAGCCCCCAGCTACGAGATATCTCACCCGGGCACCCGGTCGCAGGAGTTCCACTCGCAGGTGATCAATCGGTGATCGCGGTCGCTTCGATCTCAACTACCGCTCCCGGGACCGCAATCTGAGAAACGCCGACGAGCGTTGTTGCGGTAGCCCTGGCGCCGGCCTCGCCCCCCGCCTCGCCGAGCCCGGCGTAGAGCAATTCGAGATTTTCATCGGCGGCATCGACGACAAAGATGGTCAGCCGGACAATGTCGGCGGCGCTCGCGCCAGCGGCGGCGATGGCCGTGTAGACATTCTTGGCCGCTTGGTATGCCTGTGCCCGATAGTCCGGTCCGGCCCCGACTAGATCGCCGCGGGCATCAACCGGTGTTTGGCCTGAAGTAACGACAAACCTGGTCCCCGTCGCGACGACGGCGTGCGCGAAGCCATGCGCGGGTGGCAAGGCCTCAGGCTTGATCTTCTCGATGGTCATAAGTAGAGCTTGTGTTGACGCGTCGCGCCTGCTCCGCGCGCGGCGCGAACTCGGCCCAACTGGGCTATCTCCGCGACAGCCACTGCAGCCACCCGTTACCCCGAGGCGGCGGCTCGAGCGGGCACGAGCCGGGACAGAGCGAAGTCGAGATTTGCCCGGCGGTAGCGCTCAGTTGTCGTTCCGTCGACTACCACGGCATCTCGCTCGGCACGAACTTCCGCACGAATCGGACCTGGCACATCGCTGATCCGTCGCTCGACACGACTGACCCAGTTGGCGAATTCGATGTCGCCCGGATCGCCGAAGCGCGGGTCTCGGCGCGCGGCCGCCGACGGGTCGATAACTGCGTCGACATTGCGCTCCGGGATCGGCGAGAGACTCCGCACGGTTACGTCTGGATCCGCGACCGATTTCCCATCACGTGTGTAGGCGTATACCGACCGCAGTCGGCACTCGGCACTCATGCGGACGAAGCGGCCGATTTCCGCGGGCACGGGCGGGCCATCCGGTACGAGCAATCGGGTAATCCCGTGCGCGTTGACCTGCATCAAGACCTCGTTAGCCAGGCTGTTCGGCCGCAGCACGTCGTCAACGCCTTCGGCCACGGGTCCGTCGGGAATCACGACTTCCTTCTCAGCGGGTACGAAGTCGAGGTAGCCCGGATCTCCATGGCAGCCGCCAACATCGAACAGATAAATCTCTGCGTACATCCGCGGATTTCCAGCGGAATCCCGACCGCCCTTCGCGAAGAAGTTTGCGATGCCGAGCGAGAGCATCATGCTCGCGCCGACAACTTCGAACGGCCGGTGCACGACGACCCCGATGCGGTCGAGGATCGGCGTCCACGCCGGAAAGACGTCGTCCACTCCGCCGACGTCGCCATCGACCTCCACCGCGAACATCGATAGGTCCAAGACCGACGTGTGCATCTGTTCGACCCCCGCATTCGCTTGTAACGGCCCTTGTGGCGTGAGGGAGAGACCGTGCCACGGCACAGCTCTCACGTCCGGCGGTGCAACAGACCTCTGCCCAGACGGGGGAGTTCAGGCTACGTGCCCTCGGCTGCGCGATCGTGCTCTGGCGCGGCCTTGCCGAGCGACGGGCGACCTCGCGGCAGGCCGCTCCGCAGGCGATCCAAGGCAAGCTGCGCAAGGCGACTCCGGTCGATCTTGCCGGCGGGCAGTAGCGGCCACTCTGCGTGCGTAAGGGAGATGAAATTTTTGGGGACCTTGTAACCCGCGATCTTTCCCTTGCAGCGCATCCTGAGATCGTCCTCTGTCAATGACTGTTCGGCAGCGAAGCTCACGAAGGCAACGACCTTCTCTCCCCAGCGATCATCGGGAACCCCCACCACGACGGCTTGCTCGACCTCGGAGATCTCCGCCAGCAGGAAGTGCTCAACCTCATAAGCCGAGACGTTTTCACCGCCGGTCTTCACCATGAACTTGATGCGGCCGGTGAACTGGATAGTCCCGTTGGGCCGAACGTACCCTAGGTCGCCCGTCTTCCAGTAGCCCCGCGTGTCGACACTGGTCGATCCATCGATGTAGCCGCGGCACAGGCTCCATCCCTTTACGCGCAGCTCGCCCACCTCGCCTGCGGCCAGCGCGCCGCCCGAGGCCGGATCGACGACCTGTACGTCGAGTCCGGGCAACGGCACCCCAACGGATGCGACCGCATCGGCGTCCGGCAGCCAAGGCCGAGAGAAGGTGAAATCGCCTGACGTTTCGGTCATGCCCAGGCCGTACGCGATCCGCTCGACCCCGGCCGTGCGGAGTCTCCTGATCAAGTGGTCGCTGGTTTGAGACAGCGCCACGACTCGCCAATTGGGATGACGCGACGGCGAATATCGCGGGGAGTTGAGAATCGCCTCGAACATCGGGCCGAACCCCAGGGTCACCGATATCCGGTCTCGTTCGAAGTACTCGAGAACGCGCGTCGGGTGAAAGCGTGCAGAGACGCACTTCGCCCCGCTCAAGCCGGCGGCTAGCAATGAGTTGGCGATGCCCGCAACGTGATAACCGGGAAGCACGTTGAGCAGAGCATCGTCGGGCCCCATCCCTACCGAGAGCATCGCGTAATGCCCGACACCGACCAGCCCCTCATGCGTCAGCAATGCGCCCTTTGGGCGCGAGGTGCTCCCGCTGGTGAACACCACTGCGGCTATCTCGTCCATGTCGCGCGTCGAGAACTCACCGTTCCCGCGTGTGAGCCAGCGAAGCTCGCCATCGTTGAAGACAGCGCGACTCGGCTTACGATGTCCGGCAAGCTGGTCGTAAGACAGCGAGCCCAGTGCGCCCTCCGCTCCGAGACGCGCGTCAGTCACGAAGTGTCGCGCGCCGCTTCGGCTCAGAACGTCGGCGATCTCAGGGGGCGCCTGCAACTCGTTGATCGGCACTGAGACGGCGCCTGCTCGCGAAATCGCGTAGAGCACGGCAGCGCCGACGTTCCCGGCAGAGATCAGCGTTGCGACCCGATCGCCTCGGCACACGCCTTCTTCTTGGAAGCGCTCAGCGAGTCGCGAGACAACATGGTCGAGCTCGCCGTACGACAGCGCTCCGGCGTCGTCGCGGATCGCCTCACGGTCTCGCCACTGAGTGGCAGCCCGGGCGAGCACTTCATCGAGTCGCAGACGTGGGCGGAGCGTCGGGTCCCACGCGCTTGGATCTTCGCTATCGAGGGCGTTCACGGCTGCTCTCGGAGATACCTGCGAGCGCCGCAGCCTGCAACGCTTACTAGCGGTTCGCGTCCGATCGGGGGATATAGGGAAGCCCGACGACCGGACGCGTTACGCCGCGAGACCGAGCCGCTCGGCGCGGCTTGCGGCCTCCGCGCGATTGCGAACGCCGAGCTTCTTGTACAGCGCGCTTGTGTGCTGCTTCACGGTGTGGCGCGAAAGGTTCAGTGCCGCAGCCACTTCCGGGTTGCTGAGCCCTCGAGCGAGGTACACGAGGACGTCGCGCTCACGTGCCGTGAGGGATCCCGCACCTGCTGCGTCTTCCGCGTGTTTTGTGAACACGCAGTGGCCAGCGCTTGCGAGGCGGACGGCTTCGATGAGTGCGGCCGCCGGCCAATCCTTTGGAACGAATCCACACGCTCCAGCAGCCCGCGCGACCGCAGGGCTGATACGACCAGCGCCGGACGAGAGCAGGCAACGAATGTCCGGATTTTCTCGCCGCAGGCTCTGACAGATGTCCAGCCCGGACTCATCGCCGACGCAAAGGTCCACGATGGCCAGGTGCGGCCCGTAACGGCGCGCAGCTTCCAGCGCGTCGTCACCGTTCCCGGCGCCGACGCAGCGAGAAACCCAAGCAACACTGCCAAGCAAACTGCGTAGGCCAGCCCGAACGACCTCGTGGTTGTCGACGACTAGAACACACCGTCCGGTCATGTTCACTCTCCTCCTCGGTACGCTCCTGAATGAGCGCTCAGTTAGTAATAGCGGCGGCTTCGGACCGTGTCAACCCCGCCCGCGGAGATCGGCTGTCTGGCAGGAGGAGCGAAGTGATCCCAGCGACATTGACTGCTGCCCGGAAATGCCGAGCGGTCGAGCTTGCGCCGCGGCGCCTCCACGGTCGTTCGTGTCGAACGAGATATCTAGACGACGTCGATAGAGGTCATCGACGACGGGGGCGCCCCAGCAACGGCTGATCCTGTGGCGCGCGACTGCTTATCGGTCGGCGGGTAGCGAGGACCGACGTGGGTTCAGTGCGTCATCCTGCCAGTCGCGGTACAGCTTGCGTCGGCGCCGTTTCGGTTGCCGTCGTCAGGCCGGGATCACGGCTTCTTCAAGGAGCTCTGTGATCTCTCGTATTGCAATGCGATCCGCGTTCCCCGAGGTCTTTATCGCATCGCCGAACATCGTCGCGTCTTTCGGACAGGTAACGACGAAGAAGTCGAGCTTGCCCAGTGCGACGGCTTCTCGGACCCGATTCTCCGATGGACGCTCGGTGCCCGGAGCGTCGTTGATCCAGATCCGACCGCCACCCGCGCCGCAGCAGAAGCTGTTGTCACGGTTGCGCGGCATCTCGATGAGTTCACAACCCAGAAGCTCGAGGATTCGCCGCGGATCGTCGTACTCGCCATTGTGACGGCCGAGGTAACACGGGTCGTGATAGGTCACGCGATAATTGAGTGCGCGCGGAACTGGGAGCCGACGCGTCTCCATGAGCTCGAGCAGGTATGCGGTGTGGTGGATCACGTTCCAGGAGCCGCCGAAGTCCGGGTACTCGTTCCGCAAGGTGTTCAGCGAGTGCGGATCGCTCGTGATGATCCGTGAGAACTCGCACGCGTCTAGCGATTCGATGTTCTGTTCCGCGAGGGCCTCGAACAACCCTTCTTCCCCGACACGCCTGACGTCGTTGCCGGAGTTCGCCTCGCCGTCGTAGAGGATTCCGAAGTCGACGCCCGCTTTGGCGAGCAGCCGTGCCAACGCTCGCGAGGTTTCCTGCGATCGCGGATCGAACGACGCATAGTCACCGACAAACCAAAGAATGTCCACCGCTTCCTTGCGCGCGTCCTTTATCTCGAAGTCGAGTTCCCGCGTCCAGCGACCGCGCTTGCGCTTGCTCTCGCCGAACGAGTTACCGGCACGGTGGATCACCTGGAGAGTCGACGCGAGCTCGGCGGGCATCTCAGCGTCCTCCACGAGCCGCCGGCGCATCTGATTGATCATTGGCGCCTGCTCGATTCCGACCGGGCAGACTTCAACGCACGCGTTGCATTGCATGCATGACCACAACGTGTCCTCCGCGACACGGTCGGGACCGATCACGCCGACGTCGAGCGACTGACCGCCACCTCGCTGCAGCAACGACTGGAGGATGCCGCCGACACCTACGCCGTCGAACGCGTCGATGGCCTCTTCACGCAGTTCGAGCACCACGTCGCGTGGCGACAACGGCTTGCCGGTTGCGTTGGCAGGACAGGCCTCATGGCATTTCCCGCACTTCGTGCACGCATCTAGCTGGAGAAGGTGCTGAATCGAGAAGTCGCTCAGCTGGCCGTAACCCGCCGGATCACTTGCCGCGCTCGCGGGCAAGGGGCGGAGACGCTTCCCTGCACGATCATCACGCAGAACCAGACTCGCGAAGCTGGTCAGCATGTGGGCTGCCTTGGTGTAGGGAATCGACGCGACGAACGCCAGCGCGACGACGCCGTGCGACCACCACAAGACGTGGCGAACATCCCGCAAACCTTGTTGCCCGAAGCCCAGTGCACCGATGCCCTGAGCTGCAACCCAGCCGACTGGCGAAAACGCGTTATATCCAGGGTTGTCCATCGCGATTCTGACGCCCTCGAGCACAAAGCCCGTGAGCACCAGATATGACAAGGCCGCGACGAAAACCCAATCCCCTACCCGGTATTGGGCGCGCGCTTGTGCTGGGTGGTCCGCGGGACGATCAGGTCGCGCGTAGTCCAACTTGCGGGGCCGAATGAGCGCGCGGCGGACGATGGCCATCGCGACGCCACAGAGCAGAGCGAGCCCGAAAACGTCGAGGATGACGGAGTAGACGAGGTAGAAGTTGCCCTTGAAGAAGCGCCACCCAAACAGCGGTTCGGTCACGTCACTGTTGACGCCGAGGACAACCGTGCCGAGAAACAGCACGATGAAGCCGTAGAACATCGCACCGTGCGCCCAACCGATGTACGGATCGCGCCTTTTTATCGATACGTGGCTGAACAGCGTGCCCGCCGCCGCCCTCAGCCGGCGCGGTAGCTCTCGGATCGGCGGGAGCCAGATCGCTTGCCCGTGCCGGTACTTCGCGACTGGCCGTAGAACGCCGAAGGCGAAGACGGCGACGGATACGGCGATGAGCGCATACCACCCAACTTCGGCGGCGTGTGGGACGCCCCAAAGGACATCTCGAGTCTTCTGCGCCGCGACCAGGCTCACACCGCTCATCGCTTCGTTTTCAGTCGAACAGCGGCGCGCAAAAGGCTCGGCTTGCGCTCAAGCCGGTGTCACCAGGCGTATGTCGGTGCCGGCCAGCACCTCGTTGAGGTAGGCGCGAGCGCTGACCTCGGGGTCGATGACCGTCCCCCAGCGGTGAACCTCACGCCGCGGCGGCAGCGGGGTCGCCGGGTCGGGACTGTCGATCTCGCGCGCGAGGCGGTGGCCGTCGAAGATCGCCTCTGATAGCTGGCGTGGCGCGACGCAGTCACCGATCCGATATACGCCTTTGACACCGGCTGCGGCCCATTCGTCCTCGAGCTCGAGCAGCCCGCGGTACAGCCCCATCTCGGAGCGCCGGCCGGTAACGAGGACCACGGCATCCGCTGCCACCATCTCGGGGTCGCCGACCGGGTCCCGCGTCTCGCCTTCGGCATCGGGGAAACGACGGAAACTCGAGTCGTAAATACCGTGGACCGTGACCTGACCGACTTCGATCGACCCGACAAAACGCTCGGTCAGAACGCGCACCCCGAGGTCGCGCAGAAGCCGATGAACATTTGGGAGCTCGCCCGTGTAACGCGTGTAGGAGGCCGCATGCGGCATCGGCGTGATGTACGTGACCGCGTGTCCGCGTGCAGTCAAGAGCTCGGCCAGGCCGAGCCCAGCGACGTAGCCGTCGTAGTCGAGGATTGCAACGGTCTTGCCAGGGACCTCCTTCCCTTCGAGCATGATCTGTTCCGGGGTGAGGCAATGCGCAAGGCTGGCGTCCGCGCCCGGAATCGGCGCGTGGTTTGCGAAGTTGGTGCCATCGCGGACAAACGATGCACCGCTCGCGACGACGATGTACTCGGCGCCGTAATCGAGCGCGTCGGCAGCCGACAGTGCAGTCTTCGGAATGATGTCGACGTTCTTGAGTTTGTCGATCTGGATCTGACGGTAATTGAGCAGTCGGCCCCACTCGCCGAGCCGCGGTAAGCGTGGAATCCAGCGCAGCACGCCGCCGATGTCTGGCGCCTGCTCGACTAGGTGGACACGGCGCATCCCACGCTTGCCGAGCACCATCGCGCACTCGAGTCCGGCCGGCCCAGAGCCGATCACGACGACGTCGTTGTCGGCGTTGCGTGCGGTCGAGAAGCGCTCCGGGTGCCAACCCCGGCGGAACTCCTCGCCGACGGTCGCGTTCTGGGTACACGCAACGCGCGCGCGCGCCTCCCACCGACCAATGCACGTGTTGCAACCGATGCACTCGCGAATGTCCTCGAGGCGTCCTTCCTTGATCTTGTTCGGCAAGAACGGGTCAGAGATCGACGGTCGCGCGGCTCCAATGATGTCGAGCTGCCCGCTCTTGATCGCCTCGACCATCGTGTCCGGTGAGGTCAGCCGACCGACGCTCACCACCGGCTTGCTCACGACGGCCTTCGCTTCACGGGTCCACTCCTTGAAGTGGTTCTCCGGATAGAAGCGCGATGCGCCGTTGTCCTCGCCCCAGTCCCAGCCCGCAATGTTGAAATCGAACACGTCGACCAGCGGATCAAGCCATTCGACGACGCGCACGACCTCTTGAAGTGGCAGACCCTGCTGCCCACGCAAGTCGTCGAGCGCCATCCGGATCGCAATAGCACAGTCGCTGCCAACGGCGTCCTTGACGGCCTCCAGGACTTCGATCCAGTGGCGCGCCCGCTTCTCGAGCGAACCGCCGTAGCGGTCGTCTCGCTTGTTGTGGAACTTGGAGAGGAACCGCATGGGACCAAGGTCCTGAGAGCCGTAGACGTAGATGATGTCGAAGCCGATGTCGCGAGCGACCGTCGCCGCCTTCGCCCAGTCCCGCGCGTTTTGCTGGATTTCCTTCTCCGTCGCCTCGAGGCCATAAGCGACAAGACCCTCGATTACTTCACTGCCGAGCTGCGTTGGATTGAGCGGCACCAAACGGGTGTCGAAGCTTCGTGCGAAGCCGTTGTAACCGAGCTCGATCCCGGCGAGCGCACCCCCGTCCTTGATCGCGGTGGCGACCAGCGACAGGTTGTGCGCGTCGGTTTCATCCCAAAGTGTCGGCTGCAGCATCGGCGCCGGGTCCGCGGACGGATGAATCGAGACGAGCTCGGTGTTGACCGCACCCCAGCCTCCATCAGCCTTGACTGCGCGTGCGACTGCGTTCAACGCCGGCGTCCCGGGAGTCGAGCCGACACATTGCGGTACCTGCCAGAAGCGGTTTGGCAGCGTCTTCGGGCCGATCTCCATCGGCTCGAAAAGAACGTCATACCGTGGATCCCGCGGCATCTGGCCTCCTGCATGCGAATTTGTTGGAACGGCTTGCGGTAGCAACGTATTGGACCCGGGCGCATGCTCTGGAACCGAGGGAAACAGAACGCCCGCTTGGGGGATTTGAGGCTCCCCCACTCGGGCATTTCTGGTCGGAGCAGACCTCTGTCCCTTACGCGCCCCTGCACCATTCGCCGGACTCATGAGCTCATTGAAGATCGCAGTCGCGATAAAGCAGGTTGCGAACCTCGACGACGAGTTCGAGTTGTTGGATGACGGGTCGGGGGTGGACCCGGACTTTCTCGAATTCGAACTCAACGAATGGGACGCCTTCTCGCTCGAGACGGCGCTTCAACTTCGTGATCCGGCCGGCGCGGGGGACGTCATCGCCGTCACCGTTGGAGATAACGAGGCCGACGACGTCTTGTTGAACGCGCTCGCGCGTGGCGCCGACCGAGCGATTCGCGTGTGGGACGACGATCTCGCCGGCGCAGACGCGCTGACCGTCGCGAAGGTTCTCGCCGCGACCATCGGTCCCGAGTCGCCGGACATAGTCCTGTGTGGTGTGCAGTCGTCGGACGCCGTGAACAGCGCGACCGGTGTCGCCTTGGCGGGATATCTCGGACTACCGCATGTAGCCGTTGTCACCAGTGTCGACCTTGCCGGAACGACCGCAACCATTGAACGCGAACTCGAGGGCGGAGCCAAGGAGGTCATGCGGATCGACCTCCCGGCGCTGTTCACGATTCAGACGGGTATCAACGAGCCGCGCTACGCGACCCTGCGCGCGATCAAGCAGGCGCGCGACAAACCGTTGACAGTTCGCTCGCTCGAAGACATCGGCCTTGGTTCGACTGAGCTACGAGCAGTATCGGGTGCGCGCTTGCGCGGCCTGGCACATCCGGAGCGCGGCGCCGGGGCGGACATCCTCGAGGGTTCGGCGACAGACGTGGCCGACAAGATCATGTCCCTCATCCGCGAGCGAGTTGCCTGATGGGCGGAATTCTGGTCATCGCCGAAACGCGCCGCGGCGAAGTCCGCGACGTCTCGTTCGAGCTGATCAGCCAAGCGCTGGCTTTGAAAGAGTTGTCCGGAGAGCCGGTCTCGGTCGTGGTTATTGATGCCTCGCCGGACAGCCACGCGAGCACGCTCGGCAGTCCCGGAGTCGACGAAGTCCTAACGGTCGCGTCGCCCGCCGCGCACTTCGAAGCCCACATCACTCAACGGGCGGTGGAAGAAGCAATTGCACGGGAACGCCCTCGGCTTGTGCTGGCCGCGCACTCCATCGACGGCCTCGCATTCGCGCCGGCTGTCGCCGCCGTTCGCGGCCTCGGATTCGCGAGCGACGTTACGGAAGTGGCCTGGGAGAACGGACCGGTTGCTGCTCGCGGCGCCTACGGGAACAAGCTGATCGCGCAGTACGAGTTCCCCAACAAAGACTGCACGGTGCTTCTCCTACGTGTCGGGTCATCTCCAGCCGCGCCGGCAGGAAAGGGGGACGTACCGGTCCGCAAGCTCGAGGTAGTTCTCGACGGGGTCGCACGCACCGAACATGTCGAGTTCCGAGACACATCAGAGGGAGGCGTCGACATCACTAAAGCCGACTTCCTCCTCGCGATAGGACGAGGCGTGGAAGACGAGGGCAACATCGAGCGGTTCGCCGAGCTCGCGACGAAGCTCGGTGCGACGCTCAGTGGCTCGCGGCCGCTCGTTGATGCGGGCTGGTTAGCGAGCGGCCGGCAAGTGGGGCAATCAGGAAAGACCGTCAAGCCGCGCGTCTATCTCGCGATGGGCATCTCCGGTGCGGTACAGCACCTCGCCGGAATGCGTTCCGCTGAGTTAATCATCGCCGTGAACACTGACCCAGACGCGCCGATTTTCTCCGTCGCGCATTACGGCGCAGTTGCTGACATGTTCGAACTCGCCGACGCGCTCGATCACGCTTTCAGTTAGCCCGAACTGCGTCCAGGTCGCCGACAGCCGCGGGCCCTGCCCGATCGGGGGAGATTTCGCGCGTGCGTCCTGCGCCGAGGTTCCACCCGTGGGAGGGTCGCAACTCATGGACCTGCCGACCCCTGGCGGATCTGCAGGCTCGGCAGCACGCGCGCTCGCAGCGGCGGGTGCCAATCGAACTGAAGGAGGCTCGCCGATGAGCGAGATGCTGGAAGGTGCATGTCTTTGTGGCGGCGTCGAGTACGAACTGCGAAACCCCGAAGGATTTGGCGTGTGCCACTGCACGCGATGTCAGCGGTGGACGGGATCGAGTCTCGCCGCGGTCCTCGTGGACCCGGGCAACTTTAAGTTCACGAAGGGACAGGAACTCGTGGGTCGCTACGAGAGCGAGCTCGCACCGCGCCATTTCTGCAACCAATGCGGCTCCAGCATTTATGACGATCTAGGTGAGAAGTACTTTGTCGCTGCCGGACTGATGCGCGAACTAGACCTCAAGCCCGAGTTTCACATGATGGTCGCAAATAAGGCTCACTGGGACACGATCGGCGGCGACGTGCCCCAGTACGACGGCGCGCCCCCTGCGTAACGCGGTTCCTGTCCGATGAAGGTCCGCGCCGCCGTGCTCGAGGAATTCGGAAAGCCGCTTGTCGTACAGGCGCTCGAGTTGGCCGAGCCCAAGGCGGGCGAGGTGCTCGTGCGGCTCGAAGCGTGCGGCGTCTGCCACACAGACCTCTACACGGCGTCCGGGGCAGATCCCTCCGGTTACTCGCCGTGCGTGCTCGGGCACGAAGGCGCAGGCGTGGTGGAGAAGGTCGGCGATGGAGTCAACTCGCTTGTCGTCGGCGACCACGTGGTCACTCTGTTCCAGCCACAGTGCAACGAGTGCGTCAACTGTCGCAGCGGCAAGACCAACGTCTGCATCGGCATCCGCGAGCAGCAGAACCAGGGCTACCTGCCCGACGGCACGCCGCGCCTGTCCCGCGACGGCGTGGCGGTCCGCCACTTCATGGGCTGCTCGACGTTCGCCGAGTACACGGTCATACCGGAGGTTGCGCTCGCCAAGGTCAACCCCGACGCGCCGCTGGACCGCTGCGCCCTGTTCGCGTGCGGGCTGTCGACGGGACTCGGCGCCGCGATGTTCCGCGCGCAGGTCGAGCCGGGGTCCACGTGCGTCGTGTTCGGCGCGGGGATGGTCGGTCTCGGTGCCGTAGCCGGCTGCCGCCTGCAGGGCGCAGAGCGGATCGTGTGCGTGGACCTGTCAGACGACCGGCTGGAACTGGCCAAGGGCCAGGGCGCAACCCACACGATGGTCGCGGGCGACGGGGTGCTCGAGCAGATCCTCGAGATGACCGACGGCTTCGGCGCCGACTACACGTTCGAGGCGACCGGGCTCGTCAAGGTGATGGAGCAGGCAGTCGAGTCGGCGCGCATGGGCTGGGGGCTGTGCACGATCGCCGGAGTGGCCGGCAAGGGCGAGACGCTCGACATCATCCCGCGCTGGCTGATGCAGGGCCGCCGCGTGCAGGGTGCCTCGTTCGGCGGCGTGCGTGGCCGCGACCAGGTGCCGGAGCTGATCGAGCTGTACATGGACGGCAAGCTCGACGTGGACCCGTTCATCTCGCACACGCTGACGCTGGACGAGGTCAACAAGGGCTTCGAGCTGATGGAGGCGCAGGACGGCATCCGCAGCGTGATTCAGTTCGCCTAGTAGGGCTAGGGGTACTCGCCCTCGGGGACGCGGCATTGCGTGTCGCGGCTGCTTGGCTCTCGAAACCGTTTCCGAACGCGCGGCGTGCGTACTGGACAACATGTGACGGATCCGGCGCATAGTCCGCATAGATCTCTGTCGTCATGTAATCACCGTGGCGCATCAGCTCTCCAGCGCGCGCCGCGGCGCACCCGCCGGCGCCATTCGTGTGCCGAACGCCTGGCGCAGATCGTGGGGCCAGGATGCGGCTGACGGGCGGCGAGCAGGGTGGTGTCCTGCGCGATCGTTTCTCGGTGGCCGGTGGACCGCGGAAGGCGGCCCCCTATGCCCGGGCCGGCATCCGCCAGATGGACCAACTTCGTCGAGCCTTGCTGGACACGCTCAGGTATTCGGTGGGATGTTCGGGCCTTCATCACGACCCCGGGGAGTTATCCCATGCCGCAGTCGCTGGAGCAGACATTCGCGCCTCTGGAGGAGGAAGGCGCCTGGGCCTACGCCTTCAGTTACCACGCGCTCAACGTCGAGGTTGAACGCGCGGAGGGCGTGTTCATCTACGACACCGAGGGCAACCGCTACTACGACATCTCTGGTGGGCCGATGGCGGTGAACCTCGGCCACAGTCATCCGGTCATGAAGGCGGCGATCACCGCGCAGCTCGACAAGTATTGCTTCGTTCATCCGACGCTGGCCAACCGCCGGCGGGCGGACCTCTGTGAGGCGCTCGCGTCCGTGACGCCCGAGGGCTTCACGGCCAGCTACCTGGTCTCTGGGGGGTCAGAAGCTGTCGAGACGGCGCTGAAGATCGCGCGCCAGTATCACGTTGCCAAGGGCAATCCCGGCAAGCACAAGATCATTAGCTGCTACGAGTCCTATCACGGCATGACGCTCGCGACAATGGCGTTGTCAGGCCACCCGGGGACCCTGCGTCATTACGACCCCATGGTCCAGCAGTGGCCGAAGGTCTTCCAGTACAGCGATTTTCTTCGGCCCGAAGGGGTCAGTCGAGATGACTGGGCGTTAAAGAGCGCTCGGGAGCTGGAGCGGGTCATTGCCTACGAGGGCCCGGCGACGGTCGCCGCGTTCGTCGCCACGCCGCATGGCTGTGGCTCCGATTATGGGGTCGTAGCGCCAGCGGTCTACTGGCAGGAAGTGCGCCGAATTTGCGACGAGCAGGATGTGCTCTTCATCGATGACGAGGTGGTAACCGGTTTTGGCCGGACCGGGCGCTGGTTCGCCGTCGAGCACCACGGGGTTGTCCCCGACATCATGACTTTTGCCAAGGGCATTTCTTCCTCAAACGTCCCTCTCGGCGCCGTCTCGGTGAGCGGCAAGGTAAACGAACCTTTCACGACGGGAACCGGCTTTATCCACGGCTTTACAAACGCCGGAAATGCCCTGGCATGCGCCGCCGGCGTCGCGACGATAAGCATCCTCAAGTCTGAGAACCTGATCGAGCAGGCGCGCGTCCGTGGGGAGCAACTCTTCTCCAACGCAGAGCGGCTGATGGCGCACCCAGGAGTGGCGGACGTCCGCGGCTGGGGAATGTTCATGGTGCTCGAGCTCACCTCTAAGCCGGACGGGCGCGCCTTCTTCCCGCGGAGTGCGCAGGCGGAGCAGCGGTTCCAGCAGGTGGGCCTTGCGAACGGTCTGGTCTTCTACTCGGCGCTATACGGCAACCGGCGCGCCCAAGGCGAACGAGGCTTGCCGATCTGGGTCTCCCCGCCGCTCACAATCACGGAGGATGAACTCGGCGATATGGTCGATCGACTCGACCAGACGCTCGCTGACTGGGAATCTGAGATGGGCATCTAAGTTCAGTTCAAGCTTCCCAGATCACCTCCACAGACTGCCACGATAAGAACGGGCCGCGCGACGGTCTAGCCTCGAGCACCAAGCCGCGCCCGCGACTTCCGCTGCTACAACTCAACCGTGGCCCGCGATCAAGCCCGCGCGGCCGCGCGCGGCCTTTGCGAGCCTCGCCAGGCTGCTTCACCTCGCGTGCGAACCGCTGTCGCCGAATCGTCTCGCCTGCTCGTGCCTGGCGGTCTCCAGCACGAGGACGGCATCCTCGGTAGCGCGGCCCTGGCAAACCCGCGACCTCGGGGTTCCGAGATTGCGACCGTCAGGCCGTCTGAGATCGCTTCTGCAGGGGGTTCAGTGTCAGGAACCATGGGACCAACAGAGAGCGTTCTCTGGTTCTCGAATACATCGGACCGCGCCAGGTAACCCCGCAACCATCAGCCCGACAGGCGCCTCTACGACCGCCTGCTCCCACCGCCCGCTCGCGGCATCAGCCGGCCGCGTTTCGCCATCCCCCAATCTGGCGCTTGGACGGCGTTGATCTATTCCCCAACCGTCATGCCGACTCCACAAGTATCGACATTCCATCCGCCACGTAGCGCGGCCTGCCGAATATACGCCTGACCATTGGCTCAAAGAATTCGAGCGGCAGCGATTCGAACTCGGGGTCGAAGCAGTTTTGATCGTAGTCGGCGCAGAACTTCACGCAGTCGTCATACCACGGATGATCGCGGAAGCGGTCGCGTGCATTCCGATCGCCTCCGAGATGGTGCGCGTAGTAATAGGCCTGGAAGAGAGGGTGGTATTTGATGATCCAACAGACGCGCTCATTGATGTAGGGCTTCATGATCGCGGCGACATACTCCCCGTGGGAGTAAGGCGCCATGTGATCGCCGATGTCATGAATCAGCGCGCCTGCGATGTATTCGGCGTCCTCGCCCGCTTGATACGCCCGTGTCGCGGACTGCAAGGAGTGCTCGTATCTGGTGACAAGTAGCGGGCCCTGAAAGTCACGCAACTTTCGCACAGCATCGAGGACCCGATCCGGCAGCTCGCGTGCCTCCTCATTACCGTCCGAGACGATCAGCTCGGCATCCTCCTTTGTCATGTCAGCCATGTGTTTGTACGAGACGGTTTTCATTTGCAACGCTCCTTGCCTGCCCCGTATTACAGAGCGGCGACGTACTGACGTCCAGCCCAGCGCGGGGCATATCCCCTATGTGGGCAGGTGGACGGGTCGGTGCACCAGGATCTGGCAGTCGGTCGGCGTGGCCACGCACGGGAGCTCTGCACACCGCGGATGCGCAATTCGTGCCGCGAGGGCGGCGGTTGAGCGCGCGCTAAGGCATTCGCGCTGCTGCGAGTTGTGCGCTAAGCGCCAGCGTCTCCGCGACCTCCTCGAGCGCAACCCAGGTCGGTTGGTCGAACTCGAGGCCCGACGCGCGAGCACGGCGCTCTTTCGCAGCCGCACCTTCACCCGGTAAGCGGCCCCCACCGGCGTGCACATCTCGGCGAAGCTGCGCTAGCCGCGCCTTGAAGTCCGCCAGGGGCATCAGGCGCTCGATCGACACCGCCAGAAACGCATGCCCGGCTAGTTCGGGCCCGGTCAACGGTGCCGAACTCCCGAATTCGGCACCACCCAGGACCCCGGCCAGAATCTCGCCGAGCAGTGCCAAGCCAAACCCCTTGTGGCCGCCGACCGGAAGAAGAGATGCTCGCCCCTTCACCAAGAGCGACGGATCAGTGGTAGCGATGCCGTCGTAATCGGCAAGCAACCCATCGGGGACCGATTGGCCCGTCGCCGCGGCGACGGAAGCAGCTGTCCACGACATGCCACTGAGTGCGACATCAAAAACCACCGGTCCGTGCCCGTCCGGATCCGGGAACGCGTAGGCAGTAGGCGAATTGCTAATAGTTGGGGGACCACCCCCGGGGACAGCCATGGTGGGTTGGCCATTTGAAAAAGCCAGACCCCCCAAGCCAACTTCCGCACACATCAGGGCGTAGTGCCCCGCGGCCCCGAAGTGGTTTGCACGGTGCACGAGTACGAGCGCGATACCCATGCGCTCGGCCTTGGCAATCGCAAGGCGTACTGCACGGCAGGCGCTGAAATGGCCTAACCCATCGCCAGCATCCAACGTTGCCGTGGTCGGTGATTCAGAAATCACCTTGAGATGCGCTCGTGGATTGACGTGCCCATCCGCGAACCAGCGCACGTACTCTGGGAGGTAATGAACACCATGCGTTCTCACACCTCGCATGTCAGTTCTGACGAGCACCTCGGCCCCGCGCACTGCATCGTCGGCGCGGACTCCGACCTTCCTGAACACCGTGGCGACGAAATGGCGTAGCCGAGTGGCATCCACGCGAACGACGGGCTCGGTCGGGATTGTCAAAGTGCGGCTAGCGGCACCGGATTATCGCGTCCGCCATACGGACACTCCGTCCACGGTGTAATGACGTGCGCTATCTCCTTCGCTGTCAAGTCTTGACGAATTTGACGTGGCCGGCCCGGGCCTGCTGGGACTGGCGCCGATACGCACCCACCCGGGGGAGAGTGATGAGTCGCGCGAAAGGCGAATGTGGTGGACGTAGCGCATCGTCGTCTTGGTATCGGCGTGACCCATATACGCCTGGACGTCCGTTACAGGCCACACCTGCACAGCAAGCGTGCCGAAGGTGTGGCGCAGATCGTGAAAGACGATCGGGTCACTCTTGGCTCTGAGCTCGCCTAGACCGGCCGCCTCCAGCGCGGCGTCTCGGCGGCTCGAACTCGATCAAGAACCTCTTTCCCGAGGCTGCGAGCCCGAAGCCGGGCTTCCACCAGAAGGACAAGCTGGAGAATCGACTACACGTCGAGGTCTGCTCCGGGCACCTCTCGTTGAAGGCGGCGCAACGCCAGATCTCGACGAACTGGCTCACGGCTTACACGCGCGAGTTCGGCTCGGCATGACGCTGATGACGCGCCTGCTCAGGTTGTCCGCTGTCGTCGTATGCATCGCTCGCGGCAGCGACCGCTGCGTCTGCGGCGCAAGTTCATCATCCCGAGCGGGTTGAGCTTCGAACGTCCTCGACCTGCCCGCGTGGCGCAGCCGTGGGGCCCCCCACCACGGGGACAGACTGGGGACAGTGCCCGTCGTAGCCCGTCGCTTCTTGCGCTGAGAGGTCGCATAGAAAGCGACATCGTGAACGGGCCCGGCAGGATTCGAACCTGCGACCTAGGGATTAGAAGTCCCTCGCTCTGATCCGCTGAGCTACGGGCCCGGACGGGCGGAGTGTAGGTCTGGTGCCGCTGGGATTCCGGGGTCTCGGGGCCTCAACGGTCGTCGCGCGTACCCATCGCGGGAGTAGGCTCGTTTCATGGGTCTGTTCGGGTTCGGGAAGGAAAAGAAGAAGAAGCCCAAGCTCGACCCCCGGGAACGCGAGAAGCGGGCGGGTGGTCGTGAGTACGAAGCGCGGCGCCAGGAACGGCTGGCGGAGCGACTCGACAGCGAAGGCGATGCAGCCGGCGCCAAGGTCGCGCGCGACGCCGCGGAAGCGGCGCGCCGGCCTCAGTCACGCGGCAACGGCTGAGCGCGGGCGGTCGCGTGACCGCAGGCCGCTAGCTTCAGCGTGCGCATGCCTGTACGCGAAGACCTCCGCAACGTAGCCATCGTTGCCCATGTCGACCATGGGAAGACGACGCTGGTCGACGCCATGCTCTGGCAGACCGGCGCCTTCCGCCAGAACCAGGACGTGGCCGAGCGGGTCATGGACTCGATGGACCTGGAGCGCGAGAAGGGCATCACGATCCTGGCGAAGAACACCGCAGTTCGCTACGGCGGCGTCAAGCTGAACATCGTCGACACGCCGGGCCACGCCGACTTCGGCGGCGAGGTCGAGCGCGGGCTGACGATGGTCGACGGGGTGCTGCTGCTTGTCGACGCGAGCGAAGGCCCGCTGCCTCAGACCCGCTTCGTGCTGCGCAAGGCACTCGAGTCGCGCCTGCCGGTGATCCTCGTGATCAACAAGATCGACCGCCCGGACGCGCGCGTGGCCGAGGTGATCGACGAGGTCTACGAGCTCTTCATCGATCTCGACGCGGACGAGGAGCAGATCGACTTCCCGATCGTCTACACGAACGCCAGGGCCGGTCAGGCGTCGCTCGACCCCGACGTGCCCGGTACCGACCTGAAGCCGCTGTTCGACCTGCTGCTGGAGCGCATTCCGGCGCCGTCCTACGACGAGGGCCATCCGCTCCAGGCGCACGTGACGAACCTCGACGCCTCACCGTACGTTGGCCGCCTCGCCATCTGCCGCGTGCGCCAGGGCACGATCCGCAAGGGCGCGCCGATCGCCTGGTGCCGCGCCAACGGCACGATCGAACGCGCGACTGTTACCGAGCTTTATGTGACCGAGGCGCTCGACCGCGTCGACGCCGAGGAGGCCGGGCCGGGCGAGATCATCGCGCTGGCCGGGCTCCCGGAGGTGACGATCGGCGAGACCCTGGCCGATCCCGACGACCCGCAGCCGCTGCCGGTGATCCAGGTCGACGAGCCGTCGATCAGCGTCGTCATCGGCATCAACACCTCGCCGCTCGCCGGCCAGGACGGCAAGAAGCTGACCGCGCGCCAGGTGCGCGCGCGGCTCGATCAGGAGCTGGTCGGCAATGTCTCAATCCGCGTTGTCGACACCGAGCGCCCCGACGCATGGGAGGTCCAGGGGCGCGGCGAGCTCCAGCTCGCGATCCTCGTGGAGCTGATGCGGCGCGAGGGATTCGAGCTCACGGTCGGCCAGCCACGCGTTGTCATCCGCGAGATCGACGGACGCGTGCACGAGCCGATCGAGCGCCTGGCGATCGACATCCCCGAGGACTTCGTCGGCGTCGTGACGCAGCTGCTCGCCCTGCGCAAGGCACGGCTCGAGCAGATGGTCAACCACGGCACGGGCTGGGTGCGCATGGAGTACCTGGTCCCCGCGCGCGGGTTGATCGGTTTCCGGACCGAGTTCCTCACCGAGACGCGCGGCACCGGCCTGCTGCACCACGTGTTCGACCGCTGGGAGCCCTGGGCGGGCGAGCTGCGCATGCGCCCGTCGGGATCGCTCGTGGCCGACCGCCGCGGCGTGACCGCCAGCTTCGCGCTGTTCAACCTTCAGGAGCGCGGGACGCTGTTCGTCGGCCCCGGCGAGGAGGTCTACGAGGGCATGATCGTCGGCGAGAACTCGCGCTCCGACGATCTCGACGTGAACGCGGTCAAGGAGAAGCATCTGACGAACATCCGCTCGTCGACGGCCGACGTACTGGTGCGGCTCGTGCCCGCGCGCAGGCTGTCGCTGGATCAGGCGCTGGAGTTCCTGCGTGAGGACGAGTGCGTGGAGGTCACGCCCGAGAACGTGCGCCTGCGCAAGGTCGCACTCGACCACAACGACCGCGTGAAAGCGGCGCGGCGCGCGAAGGCAGCTTCGGCGCCGTCCTAAGCCGCTACAGCACGCCGTCGGCCCAGTTGCACAGCTTCATGACACGCTGCAGCACCGGCGGCGCGTTCGCGATCGTGAGCTTGCCGGGTGCGACGTTCCCGAGACACGCATCGCGCAGCAGCCGGCATCCGGCGACGTCGGCAAACCTGATCTCGGAGCAGTCAGCCACGGCGTCGCCGTCGCTGAGCAGCTCCGTGAGCTGTGGCCGCAGGGCGGAGACGTTCGCCAGGTCGATGTCGCCGCCGAGGCCGAGCTCGGTCGACCCCTGCGTGTAGTCGAGGAGGACGCGCGACCAGTCGGCGCTCCATCCGTCCTCGTCGAGCGCGGCGCTCAACTCGTGGCAGTCCGTGGCGCGCGGCAGGACGTCTTCGGGCATCCAGCGACTGTCGTACTGGCACAGCGCGGCGAGCTCCCCGCTGGCGAAGGTGTCCGCCAAGGACGACTCGTAGTCGATGAGCGCATCGGCAGGCAGGTTCCAGGTGAGCGCCCACGTCATCTCGGCCGTGGCTGCGACCCCGTTGTAGCCGTCCGCCCGCCCGGCAGCGACGATGTCACCCCAGGTGGCCTGGAGGCGCTCCGGATCGAAGCCGCCGTCCATGACCATCTGCGAGGAGTGCAGGAAGCTCAGTTCGCCTGCTGCGAGCCGGCGCTCGCCGTCGGCACCCGCGGCGTCGAGCATGTCGATGACCGCGCGCTCATCCGATCGGTCGCCGAGATAGAAGAGCCGATCGCCGCGAGCGAATGCGCGGAGCGCGAAGTCCCCCACGAGCGTGGCCTGATCTTCGTCGCTGCCGAAGACACAACAAGCGTGGTCGCCGCCCCTCACCGCAGGCGCAGCACCGAGTCCCATGGCGAGAGCTTACGCGGCGGGGGTGCCTGCGAGAAACTCGTTGAGCCCCGCACGCGCCTTCTTGCGGACCGTTGCGCGGACGGGAGGAAGCAGCCCCGGCAGGCCGATCGCCTGGCGCGCCCACTTCGTGAAATCGAACTCGTCGCGGTGATCTGTGATCAGGCCGTTCTCGAAGCGAAAGGTCGCGCGGATGTCGTTGACGACGGCGCGCCCGGTCTGCGTGAACGTGTAGTGCGCGATCCAGCGCGCAGTACCGGTTTCCCCGTCCGAGCTGTGCTCGGCGAGCTCAACGCGGAGGTCGGCGGAACGGCTCGTCAGCATGCGCCACATCGCGCCGGGCTCGACACCGTTCAGGTCGCCGAACACCGGGTCCCAGAAATGCGCGTCCGGCGCGTAGCAGGCGGCCATGGTGTCGCCGTCGTGGCGGTCGAAGGCGGAATAGAAGCGCTCGATCAGCTGGTCCATGTGCTGACCCTAATCGTCGAGGGCTGGGCGCGAGCAGTTCAACAGTGGAAAACCGAGAGTGGGAGCCTGCGCTGGACTCAGCCTCCGAGCTGCGTTCGAAGCTCCCCAGCGAGCCGGACCGACGCTTCGATTTCCACTCGCCTGATCGAGACGCTTTCCACGTTGATTCCGAACGGCATGCCGAGCCTGCGGCAGTACGCGATCAGCTCGGTCGCGGCCGTCAGGGCGTGCTGATAGGAGGCCTCCAGCGTGTCGGCAGCGTGCGTGAGGTCATTCTCGATCCATCTCGGCACCTCGACGCCCAACCATCGCAAGAAGTCCAGCGTCTTCATCGATCCGCACACCGAGAACGTGAAGACGAACGGCGCTGGTGAGATGCCCTGCGCGCGGCACGCGTAGTGGTAATCGGAGACGAGGTTCTTGGCTGCATTGATGTCATAGACGACTTGGGTGACGAAGAACCGGCAGCCGGCGTCCTGCTTGGCGAGGAGTCGGAGGTGCTCATCGTCGCGGCGGGCATGGCGCTCGGGTATCGCTACGCCGCCCGACAGCATCTCAGCGTTGGCCTGTTGCCGCAGCGCCTGAGCGTCGCGTAATGACGTCCGAACCGTCGCGCCGCTCGAGGCCGCTCCCACGAGGACGGTCATGACCCGCTTCGGATCTTGCGCCGAGAGCCAGGCGCGGAGCTCACCGGGGGCGTATTTGCTGACGGCGCGGTAAACGATCACCGGCGTGTCCCAGCCCCCGAAGTGGTCAGCGAGGTAGTCGGCGGGGTCGAGCGTCGGCATGAACGGAAACGGGCGCTCGGCCGGGTTACGGTCGGCTTCGTCGTCGATGTCGTACAGGATCAGGCCGTCGAGGCCGAGCGGATGAAGCCGAGCGATTGTCGCGTCGGCGATCTCCTGCGCGCGTTCACGGTCGGTCGCGAGACGCGGCGGAGTAAGCGCAAAAATCAGGAACTCGCTCCCGCCGGTATCGATTCGGCTGATCAGGTCCACGGGCGCGACGGTATATCGCCGAGAGGCAGCGCCCCCGGCTGAGCGGCTAGCGCACCGTGCGCTTGCCGCCGGGCGGGAAGTTTCCCCCGAACTCGAATGTGAGCCTCTTATTCGAGGAGACCGCGATCGTCGTGCTCAGCGTCTTGTGCACGGGGAACGTCGCGGCGAACGTGAACTCGACGGGTAGCGGGCTCTTGGAGTCGTCATAGCGGCCGTCGTCTGTCTCCTTCTTGTACCAAGCCTGGACCTTCTTCCTGACCGACGGCTTCGGAGTCAGATTCACGCAAGTGACACCTTCGCCGCACGGGTGACTCATGTCGCCCTTGGCGAGCAAGGTCGACGGCAGCCGCAGCTTTCGCTTGATGGCCGCGGAGACGGTGAGGGACACGACACCCTGCGTCTTGCAGCTGTCGGTCCCGTTTTGGCACTCGAAGTACACGGACCCGAACTGCGCTTTTCCGGGGAAGGGGCCGTTTGCGAAGTAAGAGACTCTGATGGACGGCGGCACCGGCGGCAGTGGGCATCCGTCGGCGGTGGGCTTCTCGGTGCTCGGGTCGTAGCCCTGCTGGTTTGGACACTTGTCCTGGTCATCGTCGACACCGTCGCCGTCAGAGTCGACGCAACCGTCGCCATCCTCGGATCCCGCCTGATTCGGACATTTGTCGCTCGCGTCAGGGACGCCGTCGCCGTCTGCGTCTCCGGGATTCCCGTCTTGAACGACTGACGCGCTCGCCTGCGGCGTAAAGGTGGTGGCGCCGGCCGAGCCGGAGAAAACAATCGCGCACGCGAGAACGGAAACCACGACGAGTCCCGCCACGGCGAGTCGTGACCTTGCGGTCGAGAGCATCCCTGCCACCTTCCTGATCGCTGTCGCCAGGGTCGACTAACCCAAGCGTGCATCGACCCTACGCCCAATCGGGGCTCACGAGAGTTTTTTTCTCGTGCTCAGGTCTCGGCGAGAACCGCCCCCTCTGCGCGCGTCTTCAGTCGGGGCGGCCGGATTTGAACCGGCGACCCCCTGCTCCCAAAGCAGGTGCGCTACCAAGCTGCGCCACGCCCCGAACGATCCGAGTGTAGGTGCCAGCACGTACTCTCCGCGCATGGCAAGGGAGGGCCGCACGGATGCTGTCACCGAGCGACTTCGCGAGTCCCAGACGCAGCTGCGCAGCGCTGAGGCGGCGCTTCGGGAACACGCCGAGCGGCTCGACGAGGCGCAGGCGATTGCGCACCTCGGATCCTGGGAGTGGGACGTTCGCCGTGACGTCGTCACGTGGTCGGACGAGATGTACCGGATCTACGGTCACGAGCCGCAGACCGGGCCGGTCGACTACACGCGCTTTCTTCGAGCACGTCCACCCGGAGGACCGGGACCTCGTGGACCGCTCTGTGCAGCACGCATTCGCCACGGCGTCGGACTTCGCCTACGTGCACCGGATCACCCGGCCGAACGGTGAGGAGCGCGTGGTGCAGGCTCGCGGGCGGGCGATCGCCGACGAGACTGGCACGGTCATCCGCATGGCCGGCACCGGTCACGACGTGACCGAGCAGCACGCCGCCGCGCAGCAGGCCGCCGGTGCGGCAGCGGCGATCGCGATGGCACAGCGCGTTGCCGACCTTCAGCTGATCACCGAGACGGCCCTCGCGCACCTGAGCCTGGGCGACCTGCTGCCGGAGCTGCTCAGCCGCATCTGCCAGGCCCTGCGCGTGGACGTGGCCGCCGTCCTGCTGCTGGACGACGACGGTGAGACGCTCGTCCTGCGCGCCGCGCGCGGGCTGACTGACATCGAGCTCGGCTCGCGCATCGCGGTCGGCGGCGGCTTCAGCGGCCGGGTCGCATCCGAGCGCCGGACGGTGGTGATCGGCGCCGAGGCCTATCGCCACGTGATGAGCCCGGTGCTGGGCGAACTGCCTTTCGAGTCGATGGTCGGCGCGCCGCTGGTGGTGCGCGACGACGTGCTCGGCGTGCTGCACGTGGGCTCGACCGAAGAGCGCACATTCGCGGAGGACGAGGTGGCGTTGATCGAGCTGGCGGCCGAGCGCGCCGCGATGGCGATCGACCACGCGCGTGTATATGAGCGCGAGCGGGGCATCGCCGAGACGCTTCAGCCGGCACTGCTCCCGGACAAGCTGCCAGCGCTCGACGGCATGCGCGCCGCGGTCCGCTACGTGCCCGCGAGCGATGGCGCCGAGGTGGGCGGCGACTGGTACGACCTGATCCCGCTCGGCAGCGGCGGCGAGGTCGGCGTCGTGCTGGGCGATGTGACGGGTCACGGACTGGAAGCGGCGGCGCTGATGGCCCAGCTGCGCCATGGCCTGCGCGCGTACGCGCTCGACGGGATCGATCCCGCGGGGATCGCGCAGCGGCTCGACGTGCTGATCCACAGCCCCACCTTCGAACGGCTCGCGACCCTGATCTACGCCGTGATCGCGCCCGACCTGACGCTGCGCTACGTGAACGCCGGCCACGTCCCGCCGATGGTCGTGAGCCCCGACGGCTCAACACGCCTGCTCGACCGGCCCGGCGGCGTGCCGCTCGGCTGCAGCGCCGATCCGTACCAGACCCAGCACGACCAGCTCGCGCCCGGCGAGTCGCTCCTGCTCTACACCGACGGCCTGGTGGAGCGCCGCGGCGAGTCGATCGACGAGGGCATCGCCAGGCTCCGCGCCGCCGTTGCGGCCGCGCCGCGCGATCCCGAGGAGCTCGCCGACCACGTGCTGGACGCGATGCTGCCCGTCGCGGGGGGCGAGGACGACATCGCCATCCTGATCGTCCGGCCCGAGCCGCCGGGCGCCTAGTAGCTTCAGAAGCGATGGCCGAGATCCAGCCGCTCCACGCGGTCCACTACGACACGCGCACCGCTGGGGCGCTCGAGAACCTCGTCGCGCCGCCCTACGACGTGATCGACGACCCGATGCGCCGCGAGCTGATCGCGAAGAGCCCGTTCAACATCGTCGAGGTGGACCTCCCCGCGCCGGAAGAGGGCGAGGACCCCTACGCGCACGCCGAGCACATCTTCGAGGCCTGGTTCCAACAGGGCGTGATGGTGAAGGAGCGCGAGCCGTCGATCTGGGTCATGCGCCAGCAGTTCCGCCTCGGCGGCCAGACCCTCAACCGCACCGGCTTCTTCGCGCGCGTGCGCGTGGAGGACTACGGGCAGGGGCGCATCCGCCCGCACGAGCGCACGCACCCCGGCCCGAAGGAGGATCGCCTGCGCCTGACGCGCGCGACGCGCGCGAACCTGAGCCCCATCTTCAGCCTCTTCGACGACCCGGGCGACGCGGCCGGGCAGGTGCTGGGGCCGCTGACCGAGGCCGAGCCGACCGCGACCGTGGTGGACGCCGACGGCATCGCGAACCGCCTCTGGCGCATCAGCGACCCCGAGGTCATCGGGCGACTCCAGGACGCGCTGTCGGAGCGTGAGCTGCTGATCGCCGACGGTCACCATCGCTACGAGACCGCGCGCGTGTATGCCGAGGAGATCGGTGGCGAGGGCGACCACCGCTACGTGCTCCAGTTCCTCTGCTCGATGGAGGACCCGGGCATGGTCATCCTCCCCACTCACCGCCTGCTCACGGACCTGAAGGACGCCGTGCGCCAGGAGGCGCTCGCCGCGACGCTGCGCGAGCACTTCGAGATAGAGCAGGTCGCGCTCGAGGACATCGAGCCGCCCGCGGGAGAGCTGCCCGCGTTCGGCTACATCGACGCGCACTTCAAGCAGCCCTACCGGCTCACGCTGAAGGACCCGAAGAGCCTCGCGGAGGCGATGCCGGACAAGCCCGACGAGTACCGGCGGCTGGACACCGCTGTGCTCGAAGCGCTGATCCTGCGCGGTCCCGCCGGCCTGTCCGAGGACGACATCTCGCACCTGAACGGGCTCGCTTATTCGAAGGACCAAAGCGATGCACTCGCGGCGGTGAACGACGGTCGAGCCGACGCTGCGTTCATCATGCGCGGCACGCCCATCGACCAGGTGCGCGCCGTTGCGGCGGCCGGCGAGACCATGCCGCCGAAGTCGACCTTCTTCTACCCGAAGATCCCAACCGGCCTCTTGATCAACCCGCTCGAGTAGTGACCGTGAAGATCTACACGCGCAGGGGCGACGACGGCACGACCGGGCTCTGGTACGGGGGTCGCGTGGCGAAGTCGGACGCGCGCCCGGAGGCATACGGCTCGGTCGACGAAGCCGCATCCGAGCTCGGTCTCTGCCGCGCCGCGGCGCGCGAGAACGATGAGCTGTACGCAGACATCCTGCGCATCCAGGGCGAGCTGTTCGTCGCGGGCGCCGAGCTGGCCACGGCGCCCGAGGCTGCGGGCCGGCTGGAGCCCGGCGTCTCGAAGGTCACCGAGGCGATGGTCGAGCGGCTCGAAGCCGACATCGACCGCTACATGGAGCGGGTGGACCTGCCGCCGAAGTTCGTCATCCCCGGCGGGACCGAGCTGTCCGCCCGCCTGGATGTCGCGCGTACGGCGATCCGACGGGCCGAGCGGCGGGTTTCATCCATGCGCGAGGACGGCCAGTTGCCCGACGACACAGTGCTGCGTTATCTGAACCGCGCGAGCGACGCCGTCTATGCGATGGCGCGCTTCGCGGACGAACCCGATCCCGAGCTGTTTGGAGGCCGCGGATGAGGAAAGCAAGTGCAATCCGCAAGCGCGGCTTCACGCACACGATCGAAATCCGCGGCGGCGACCACGTGCTGACTGCGGACGAGCCGCGCAAGGAGGGCGGGAACGACGAGGGCCCGTCGCCCCAGGAGCTGCTCGCCGCGTCGCTCGCGTCGTGCAGCGCCGTCACGCTCGAGATGTACGCGGACCGCAAGGGCTGGCAGATCGGCGACGTGACCGTCGAGGTCACCTACGAGCCGGCCCAGCGCGGCTCGCCCACCCGCTTCGAGATCGCGGTGAAGCTGCCGAAGGAGCTGCCCGAGGAGCAGCGCGAGCGCCTCATGCAGATCGTCGCCCGCTGCCCGGTGCACCGCACGCTCGAGGGCGAGGTCATCTTCGACGAGAAGCTCGAGCTTCTCTAGCCGAGGGGACCTGCCCGTTCTGGACCTGGACGAGCTGCGGGCCGCCCTCCTCACACCCGAGGCGGCTGCCGAGATGGAGGCGGTCGGCGGCCGAGTGGACGCCGCCGTGCTGGTCCCGCTGTACCTCGACCAGGGTGACCTGCACGCCGTCTTCACGAAGCGCCGCGACGACCTGTCGCACCACGCCGGCGAGATCTCGTTCCCGGGCGGGCGCAAGGACTTCCCAGAGGAGGACCTGCGCACGACGGCGCTGCGCGAGGCCGAGGAGGAGATCGGCCTGGCCCCGGCCGAGGTCGAGGTCGTCGGCGCGCTGCCGCCCGTCGGCACGTTCGTGACCAACTACAAGATCCACCCGTTCGTCGGCGTCATCAAGCCGGGGCATGCGTGGACGCCGCAGCCCACCGAGGTCGAGGTGATCCTGGAGCTCTCGATTCCCGACCTGCGGGCCGGCTTCGAGATGAAGCGCCTGGTGCGCAAGGGCGTGCCGTTCCGCACGCCCACCTACTGCGTCGACGGCAACCTCGTCTGGGGGGCGACCGCACGGATCGTGCAGCACCTCCTGGAACGCGTCGCTTAGACGTCCTTCTCGATCGGCACGTCGACGAGGTTGCCCCACTCGGTCCACGAGCCGTCGTAGTTGCGCACGTCCTCGCGCCCGAGCAGCTCGTGCAGCACGAACCAGGTGTGCGCCGAGCGCTCGCCGATCCGGCAGTAGGCGATGATCGGCGTCTCGCCGTCGATGACGCCCTTGTTCGTGTAGAGCTCCTCCAGCTCGTCGCGCGGCTTGAAGGTGCCGTCCTCGCGCACCGCCTGCGCCCACGGAACCGAGTGCGCGCCCGGGATGTGGCCGGCGCGCTGCGCGCCCTCCTGCTCGTAGCCGGGCATCGAGATCAGCTCGCCTGAGAACTCCTGCGGCGAGCGCACGTCGACCAGCCTGTGGCTCTTCGAGTCGACAGCTCCGACCACGAGCTCACGCTTGGCGCGGATGGCATCGTCCTCGCGCTCGACGACAAAGGTCGCCGGCTCGAAGCTCGGCAGGTCCTGCGTGACCGCGCGGCTCTCCGAGATCCACTTCTCGCGCGGGCCGTTCACCAGCCTGACCGCATCGTGCCCGTAGTACTTGAAGTACCAGTAGGTGTAGGCCGCGAACCAGTTGTTGCGGTCGCCGTAGAGCACGACCGTGTGGTCGTTCGAGATGCCGCGCTCGCCCATCAGCGCGGCGAACCGCTCGGGTCCCAAGAAGCTGCGCCTGACGTCGTCCTGGAGGTCACGCTTCCAGTCGAATCCGATGGCCCCCGGGATGTGGCTTTCCGCGTAGAGCGCGGGGTTCTCGTCCACCTCGACGATGCGGATCGCCGGGTCGTCGAGGTGGGCCTCCACCCACTGCGTCTCGACCAGCACGTTCTTGGCGTAATCCGGCATGACCGCGATTGGTAGCACGCCGGAAACGAGGTTATGCTGACCCTCTCGTGGAGCAGGCCACACTTCGACCAGTACCACTGCGGCCCGCCGGCCCAGTCGACCCAGCCGACGCGCTCGCGCATGTCCTTCGCGCGGTCCCGGACCTGGACGAGGACGCCGCTCGCGCCCTCGCGCTGATCGAGATCGCCGGTCGCACCCGTGACCGGGCGCTCGAGGAGATGGAGATTCCGGCCGTCGCGCTCGCCGACCTGCTCTACGCCGCGCGCAAGGCGCTGCGGCGATCGATCTTCCCGCTGTCCGCGTCCGGCTGGTGCGAGCGCGCGGAGCGCCTGCTCTCGGATCGCATCGACGGCGTGCTCACGCCGCCCGGCCCGGCTCGCCTGGACGTCCACCTGCGCAACTGCGAGCGCTGCGTCGCCCACGAGCGCCGGCTCTCCCAGGCACGCGAGAAGCTCGTGCGCGAGTTCATCGAGGCGCATCCCGAGTCAGCGGGCGCCGGCCCGGCCGACAGGCCTGCCGCTGCGCTGCGCGTGGTCGAGCCGCTGGTCGTGCACGCGCCCGTCATCGAGGGACCCACAGAGCCCGTCGCGGGCTTCGGCGGGGTCGCGCTCGTGGCCGCTGACGGCTTACTGCCGCAGCCCAGCTTCGCCGGGCCCGGCGGGCAGGTTCAGATTCGCGTCGAGCTGCCTGCGCGGGCGGCTGAGCCGGAGCCTGAGGTCGAGCCGCCGGTTGCTCCCGTGGCCGATGAGCCCGGACTGTCGCTCAGTCCCGCCACGCTCGTGTGGGGCGGCCTCACCGTCATCTCCGTGGGGCTCGCGGTCTTCGCGCTCGTGATCACGTTGCTCGCCATCGCGGGCGTGCAGCACATCGTCTAGGGCGCCAGAACCTCCGCCACGCCCGCGACCATCGCCGACAGCCATGCGTCGTGCTCGCGTGGGTTCTGCTCCACGATCGCGTACGGCATCTGCCACGTGAGGCCGGCCTTGCGCACCGCCGCGGCGCCGCCGCGCAGCAGCTCCGCCGGCAGCGTGCCCGCCGCCTCGTAGACCATCCCGCGCACCGGCGTGTCGACCAGCCGCTCGAGCACGGTCTGGAGCCTGGTCGTGTGCAGCGCCTCGACGTCGTGGCCGCTGGCGCTGCCCATCAGCCAGACGATCGCGCTGGTGTTCGCCACGTGCGGCATGAGCGTGGCCAGGCGATACGGGTCCCCCACCCGGGCCTCGATTCCGGCGTCTTCGAGCGCCTCTATGCGAGCCGGATCGCGGGTCGTCGCGCGCACCGGATTGCCCTCCTCCATCAACGCTCGTGCAAGCGCGGTGCCGCGGCAACCGCAGCCAACGATGAGAACCCGGGCCACGCGTCGAATATATGGAGGGATTGGTCGTCCGCAATAACGGTTACACCCAAGGAAGCACCGTGCCACATCGCATCCGACACCCGGGACTGCACGACGCAAAGGGCAACGAGCTGCCCCATCGCCTGGTCCGGATCGCCGGCGTGGACACCTACGTGGTGGAGGCAGGCGAGGGTCCGCCGGTGCTGCTCATCCACGGCTACGGCGACACCGCCGACGGCTGGCGCCGTGTGGTGCCGGGACTTCTGAAGGACCACCGTGTGGTGGCGCTCGACATGCCGCCTTTCGGGCGCTCGGACGACCCGCCGAAGGGCAAGCTGCTGGACTTCTACAGCGAGTTCTTCCCGACTTTCCTCGATGAGGTTGAGCTGGATCGCGCGACCGTGATCGGCCACTCGCTCGGTGGCGCCGTCGCGCTGCGGCTGGCCGTCGAGAACCCTGAGCGCGTCGAGCGACTGGGGCTGGTGGCACCCGCCGGTCTTGGCAGTGCGCCGCCGTGGTGGTGGAACGCGCTCACAGCCCGCGCTCTCTGGCAGGGGGCGCTTGCGATCCCGTCGCCGCTGACCACGCCGCTCGTGCGCCAGGGCCTGAAGAGCTTCCTCACCCTGCGGCTGTTCGCGAACCCCGACCGCCTCGGTAACGAGATCAAGCACCTGGTCGACATGCACGGCACGCGCGGCGACCTGAGCAGGCTGCTGGCGGCGGGGCACGCCTGCATCGACTGCTACACCGGCCAGCTGCTCGAGCAGTCAGCCGCGCTCGAGATTCCGCTCTGGATGCTCTGGGGGCGCCAGGACGGGCTCGTGCCATCGGTGCACGCCCGGGCGTTCGCGCGCGCCCATCCCGACGCGAAGGTGCACGTGCTGGACGACTGCGGCCACTACCCGCACATCGAGTTCCCGGCGCGCTTCAACACGCTGCTGCGGCGCTGGCTCCAGGAGACCGCGCCCGCCCCGCGCTCGCGCAGGCGTCCGCGCGCTCGCGCAGTGGCTTAGCTACTCGCTGCGCTCGTCGTCCTGGCGTTTCACGCGCTCGGCGTAGTCCGCGATGAAGGCGCGATCCTCGTGCACCTGCATGTTCACGTCCTCCTCCGTGCGCTCGGCGCGCCCGGACGCGCGCCGGCGCTCGTTCTGGGCCTCGAGCATCTGGTCGATGTCGTCCAGCTCGAGCTCGGCCTCGACCGCGGGCGAGCGCGTTGGCTTCCAGTCCAGAACCTCGGCGCCGGACACAGGGTGGTACTTGCCGAGCAGGGCGAAGATCCCGAACAGGATCAGCAGGAACAGCAGGAAGAAGGCACCGTCCAAGCGCTCGACTCTAGATGGGCTTTCGGTGCACGTCCACGGCCTCGGCCCGAGCGCGGCGGTGCCGGCGGGCGTCATCGGCAAGAATCGCTCGGCAATGATCGACTTCGAACTCACCGACGAGCAGCGGCTCATTCGCGAGACCGCGCGCAACTTCGCCGACAACGAGATCTTCCCGCGCGTCAAGGAGAACGACCGCAACGAGCACTTCGACACCGAGCTCATCCAGAAGCTCGCCGACATGGGCTACCTCGGCTCGATCGTGCCCGAGGAGTACGGCGGCCGCGGGCTCGACTACCGCACCTACGGCCTGATCGTCGAGGAGGTCGGGCGTGCCGACTCGGCCATGCGGACAGTCGTGTCGGTGCAGACCTCGCTGGTGTGCTCCTCGATCGTGCGCTGGGCCAGCGAGGAGCAGAAGCACGAGTGGCTGCCGAAGCTGTGCAGCGGCGAGGCGCTCGGCTGCTTCGGCCTGACCGAGCCCGGCACGGGCTCCGACGCCGCCAACCAGCAGACGCGCGCGAAGAAGACCGACGGCGGCTGGGTGATCAGCGGTGCCAAGCAGTGGATCTCGATGGGCAACTTCGCGAAGGTCGCGCTGGTCTTCGCCCAGACCGATCCGGAGAAGAAGCACCGCGGGATCGCATGCTTCCTCGTGCCGACCGACACCGAGGGCTTCAGCTCGCAGGCGATCCACGGCAAGCTCGGGCTGAAGGGCTCGGACACGGCCGAGCTGTTCCTGGACGACGTCGAGGTTCCCGACAGCACGCTCATGGGCGAGGTCGGCGACGGCTTCAAGATCGCCATGTCGGCACTCGACTCGGGCCGCTACAGCGTGGCCTCGGGCTGCGTCGGCATCTGCCAGGGCTGCGTCGACGCGTCGGTCTCCTACTCGAAGGAGCGCAAGCAGTTCGACCGCCCGATCGCGTCGTTCCAGATGGTGCAGGACATGATCGCCACGATGGTCGTGAAGACCGACGCTGCGCGGCTGCTCTGCTGGCGGGCGGGCTGGCTGAAGGACACGGGACAGCCGAACACAACCGAGACGTCGATCGCGAAGCTGTACGCCACGGAGGCGGCTATCGAGTGCGCCAACCTGGCGATCCAGGTGCACGGTGGCTCGGGCTACGTGGACGACCACCCCGTCGAGCGCTACCTGCGCGACGCGCGCGTGACCACGCTGTACGAGGGCACCTCGCAGATCCAGAAGCTGATCATCGGCCGCGCGGCGACCGGGATCAACGCGATGCTGTGAGCGACGCTCCGTCGCGGCTCGGCGTTGTTGGCGCCGGGACGATGGGCGCGGGAATCGCGCAGCTGGGAGTGCTCGCGGGCATGGACACCGTGCTGCACGACCCGCTCGAGGACGCACTCGAGCGCGGTGTCGAGCAGGTGCAGGCGAACCTGAAGAAGGGCGCCGAGCGCGGGCGCTGGAGCGAGAACGACGCGCGCGCCGCCGCCGGGCGCCTGCGCGGCGTCCATGCGCTGCAGGAGCTCGGCGACCGCGAGCTGGTGGTCGAGGCCGCGCCCGAGCGCCTCGAGCTCAAGCGCGAGCTGTTCGGAAAGCTGTCCGACCTGTGCGACCCCGGCACCGTGCTGGCCACGAACACGTCGTCGATCCCGGTCACGCAGATCGCGAGCGCCTCGGCCGAGCCGGAGAACGTGGTCGGCCTGCACTTCTTCAACCCGGCCCCGCTGATGAAGCTCGTCGAGCTGATCGCGGCGCTCCAGACCGGCGAGCACGCTCTCGCCGTCGCGCGCGCCGCCGGCGAGGCGATGGGCCGGCGCGTGATCGACGCCGCGGACGGCCCCGGCTTCCTGGTGAACCGGTGCGGCCGGCCGTTCGGCAGCGAGGCTCTGCGACTGCTTCAGGAGCGGCTGGCAACGCACGAGGAGATCGACCGCATCTACCGCGTGGGCGGCGGCTACCGCATGGGGCCGTTCGAGCTGATGGACCTGGTCGGGATCGACGTCGGCTACGCCGTGGCCCAGTCGTTCATGGAGCTGTCCTTCGGCGAGCCGCGCTGGAAGCCGAATCCGCTCCAGGCCCGGATGGTCGCCGCGGGACGGCTGGGACGCAAGACAGGGCGCGGCTGGTACGACTACGAGGGCGAGGGCCCGCATCGTCCCGATGACGAGGAGGGGGCGACGCTGTCCGAGGCGGAGCAGAGCCTGCTCGACCGCGTGCAGTGCTGCATCGTCAACGAGGGCGTGTTCGCGCTCGGCGAGGGCATCGGCTCCGCGGAGGACATCGACGAGGGCGCCGAGCTCGGGCTCAACTGGCCGAAAGGACCGCTGGAGCTCGGGCGCGAGCTCGGGTCCGACCACGTGCTGGCGACCATGGACGCGCTGTTCGATCGCTACCACGAGGAGCGCTACCGCGCCGCGCCGCTGCTGCGCGACGGCATTACGCTCGCCTGATGGCAACCGCCGACCTCACCGTGATCGGGCTCGGCCGCCAGTCGGCCAGCGCCTCCGAGTACGTCGCCGAGATGCAGCGTCGGCTCCAGGCTCAGGACAAGGTGCGCTTCCGGCTGCACGCGATGGGCACCGAGCTCGAGGGCACCGTCGAGGACATCCTCGAGGTCGTGCGCCAGCTGCACAACGTCCCGTTCGAGGCCGGCCTGCCGCGCGTCTACACCGTGCTGAAGCTGGACGAGCGCATGGACAAGCCGACGCAGACGCTCGAAGACAAGGTCCGCTCGGTCGAGGACCAGCTCGGGCGCGTGAGCGACGCCTTCCGGCGCGACCGCTCGATCTTCTGAGCGTTCACGACTCGTTCACACCACGGCTGGGCGAGGATGATTCCCTACGAAGCCCGTGCTCCATGCGTGCGTCGACATAGGAAGCAACACGACGCGACTGCTGGTGGCGGACGTGGACGACGACGGCGTATGGCGCGAGCTGATGAGCCAGCGGGCCTACACGCTGATCGGCAAGCAGACCGACTCGAAGGGCCGCATCCCGAAGGCCGTCATCGCAAACACGGCCGAGGTCGTCTCGACGCAGGTGCGCCTGGCACGCGAGATGGGCGCCGACGACATCACCATCGTGGCCACCGCCGCGGTGCGCGGTGCGCCGAACAAGGACAAGCTGCTCGACGCGGTCGAGGGCCGCACCGACATTCCCGTGCGAGTGCTCACCGGGCACGAGGAGGCCCAGCTGGCGTTCGTCGGCGCCACCAAGCGCCTCGGCGCCCCGGCCGAGGGCACGATCGTCGTGATCGACGTGGGCGGTGGCTCGACCGAGGTCGCCATCGGCACGGTCGACGAGGGCTCGACCTGGGACGCCACCTTCCGCGTGGGCTCCGGGATGCTCACGGAGGCCTACGTGACCAGCGACCCGCCGCGAGCCCGCGACCTCGAGCGCGTGCGCCAGCACGTGAGCGGCGTCTTCGAGGGGCTCGATCTGCCTCTGGTCGACAAGGCCGTCGCCGTGGGTGGCACCGCCACGTCGCTGCGGCGCATCCTCGGCGCCGAGCTCTCGCACGAGACGCTCGAACGCGGCATCCGCATCCTCGCCGAGGCACCCGCGGCCGAAGTGGCCGAGCGCTTCGACCTTGCGCCCGAGCGGGTCGAGCTGCTGCCAGCCGGGATGCTCGTGCTGGAGGAGCTGTGCGACCTGATCGGGCTGCCGCTGTCGATCGGCAACGGCGGCCTGCGCGAGGGTGTGATCCTGACCGGCGTGGCCGAGGCACAGGCCGCCTGATGGCACGCGCGCGTGCGATCGAGGGGCTCGGGCCGGACATCCCGCTGCGCGAAGCGGCCGCGCGCACCGTCCAGGTGCGCACTGCGGAGGTGTTCCAGTTCGCGGGCGGCGTCCTCGACACCGGCGACATCGAGCGCGTGCACGACATGCGCGTGGCAACCCGGCGGCTGCGAGCGGCGCTCGAGGTCTATCGCGTCTGCTTCCCGAGGGACGACTTCAAGCGCGCGCTGCGCGACGTGAAGGCGCTGGCCGACGCGCTGGGCGCGCGCCGCGATCCCGACGTCGCACTCGAGGCCATCGAGGAGATCGCAGCGAAGCTGCCTGCCGCCGTGCGCCCAGGCGTCGACGCATTCGAGGCCGAGCTGCGCGCCGACCAGGCCGAGGGCAACGCGGAGCTTGCCCGAGCGCTGGAGGAGATCACCGACACGCAGCTCCAGGCGCGCCTGCTCGAGCTCGCGGCGGCTGCCCAGCGCGAGGCGGTGGCATGAAGGCGCGCAAGGTCAAGGGCCTGGACCCGGCCGCGCCGTTCGCTGAGAACGCGCACAAGATCATCACCGTGCGCCGCGACGAGCTCGCGAAGCTGGGCGAGCGCTCGCTGGACGCGCGGCGGGTGAAGGACCTGCACGACGCGCGGATAGCGACGAAGCGGCTGCGCTACCTGTACGAGATCGCCGAGCCGAGCATCGGCCATGAGGCGAAGGCCGGTGCGAAGCGGATGAAGGTGCTCCAGGACCTGCTCGGCGAGATCCACGACTGCGACGAGATGAGCGAGCGCATCCGCGCCGATGCGGCCAGCGTTCCGACCGCCGACAGGCGCTACGTCGGGCTCGAAGCGCTCGCGACCTATTTCGAGGCGAAGCGGCGCGTGCTACACCGTGAGTTCGTGCGAATCTGGCCGGAGATGAAGCCATGACAACCGTGCCGGTGACGCCGAGCGTGCCCGATGCACCGGTGGAGCGCAAGCTGCCTTACACGAACCGCGAGGTCTCGTGGCTCGACTTCAACGAGCGCGTGCTCGAGCTCGCCGAGGACGGCGAGATCCCGCTGCTGGAACGCGCGAAGTTCCTGGCGATCTTCGCCACGAACCTCGACGAGTTCTTCATGGTGCGCGTGGCCGGGGTGCACGACCAGATCGAAGCCGGGATCGTCGATGCCCGCCGCCCCGACGGGCTCACCCCCGCCGAGACGCTGGACGCGGTGTCCGAGCGCGCCCGCGAGCTGATGCAGCGCTGCACCCGGCACTGGGAGGAGGCGGTCAAGCCCGAGCTCAACCAGAACGAGATCCGCATCGTCGACTGCGAGCAGTGCTCGGGCGCCGAGCTGGAAGAGGTCGACCGCCACTTCCACAACCAGATCTTCCCGGCACTCACACCGCTCGGCGTGGGCCCCGGGCGGCCGTTCCCGTACATCTCGAACCTCTCGCTGAGCATCGCCGTGCTGCTGCGCGACCCGCAGTCGGGTCAGGACGGCTTCGCGCGCGTGAAGGTGCCGAAGGAGGTGCTGCCGCGCTTCCTCGAGATCGGGCCGAGCACCTTCATCCCGCTCGAGGCTGTGATCGCGCGCCACCTGAACGCGCTCTTCCCTGGGATGGAGATCCTCCACTCGAGCGTCTTTCGCGTGACCCGCGACGCGGACTTCACGGTCTCGGACGAGGCCGACGACCTGGTGCGCGCGGTGGAGGACGAGCTGCGCCGGCGGCGCTTCGGCGAGGTCGTGCGCCTGGAGGTCGGCTCCGACATGCTGCCCGAGGTGCGCCAGAGCCTGATCGACTGGCTCCAGGTCGAGGAGGAGGAGCAGGTCTTCGATGTCGACGGCATGGTCGACCTTGGCGACCTCTGGGAGCTCCAGGACGTGGACGGGCACCGCGATCTGCGGGACCCGAGCTTCACCCCCGTGGTGCCGCCGGAGTTCCAGCCCGACGACGACCCCGCAGACGTGCTGAGCGCGATGCGCCAGCGCGACCTGCTCGTGCACTACCCCTACGACTCCTTCGGCGCGACGGTCGAGCGACTGGTGGCACAGGCCGTGGACGACCCCGCGGTGCTGGCGATCAAGATGACCGTCTACCGGACCTCGCCCGACTCGTCGCTGATCCCGTCGCTGATCACAGCCGCCGAGCGCGGCAAGCAGGCGGTGGCGATGGTGGAGGTGAAGGCGCGTTTCGACGAGCGCCGCAACATCGGCTGGGCGCGCGCGCTGGAAGAGGCGGGCGCGCACGTGGTGCACGGGCTGCCCGGCCTGAAGACGCACGCGAAGGCGATCCTGATCGTGCGCCGCGAGGGCAACGGCGTGCGCCACTACGTGCAGATCGGAACCGGCAACTACAACGCCAAGACCGCCCGCATCTACGAGGACTTCGGCCTCTTCACCACCGACCCCGAGATCGCCGCCGACGTGGCAGAGGTCTTCAACCTGCTGACGGGCTACTCGCGGCCGGCGAGCTTCCGTAAGGGGCTCGTCGCGCCCACGCACCTGCGCAGCGGGATGATCGCCGAGGTGGACGAGACGATTGCGGCGAAGGAGCGCGGCGAGGACGCTCTCATCCGCATGAAGATGAACCAGCTCACCGACCCGCGGATGATCGAGGCGCTCTACCGCGCCTCCGAGGCTGGCGTGCCGGTCGAGATCAACGTCCGCGGCATCTGCTGCCTTGTCCCGGGGCTCCCGGGCGCGTCGGAGAACATCAAGGTCGTCTCGGTGGTCGGCCGCTTCCTCGAGCACTCGCGCGTGTACGTGTTCAAGCGCGGCGACGTGCAGCAGATCCTGATCGGGTCAGCCGACCTGATGGGCCGCAACCTGGACAACCGCGTGGAGCTGGTCGTGCCCGTCGAGGACCCGGACGCGCAGGCCGAGATCACGGCGACGCTGGACGCGTGCTTCGCCGACGACACCTTCGCCTGGGACCTGGGCTCGGACGGCGAGTGGCGCCGCCGCAGCGGCCGCACGCGCAACGCCCACGACGAGATGATGAAGCGCGCGCTGGCACGCGCGCGCCCGAGCGAGCCCCCGGCCTAGGAGGCCGTCGACCCCGCCAGCGTGGCTCGGACCGCGCCCAGCTCCGCTTCGAGCTCGTCAAGCAGCGGCAGGTCCGGATAGGCCGCGCGCATCGTGTCGAGCGTGGCGCCGTAGTGGCCGATCTTGGACGCATCGGGCGTCTTCAGCCCGCGCTGCATCCGGCGCACGTTCGAGAGCTTGTCCGCCACGAACAGCAGCGCCACCTCGTGCCCGGCGCGGCAGGCGCGCAGGCGGTGCTCCTGCTTGCGCTCGGCGTAGTCGCCGATCGACTCGTCTTCGGTCATCGCCGAAACGAACGCCGCCACGCGCGATCCGAACTCCGCGCCGATCTCGCCCAGCTCGGTGCCGGTGTCCTCGACCAGGTCGTGGAGCAGCGCCGCCGCCTGGAGGTCCTCGTCGCCCCCGGCGCGTGCAACGAGCGCACATACCTCCGCGGGATGCTCGAGCTCGCGCTCCGAGGCGTACGCGTCGAGGGCGAACCGGCGCGCGCTCGGGCACTTCCCCGGCATCAGTCCTGCTGGAGCAGCTGACGCAGCACGAACAGGAGGATGCCACCGTGGCGGTAGTAGAGCCACTCGTTCGGCGTGTCGATCCGCACGCGTGCTTCGAACTCGGTGTCGCCCGCCTTCACCTTCAGCGTGCGGGCGCCGTCCTCGAGCGTCTCGAGGTCGAAGGTCTCCTCCCCCGAGAGCCCCAGCGACTCCGCGTTCTCGCCATCCGGGTACTGCAGCGGCAGGATGCCCATGCCGACGAGGTTCGAGCGGTGGATGCGCTCGTAGCTCTCCGCGATCACGAACTTGATCCCCTGGAGGTTGGGGCCCTTGGCCGCCCAGTCGCGCGAGGACCCCGAGCCGTACTCCTTGCCCGCGAGCACGCACAGCGGCGTGTCGGACTCGGCGTACTTCATCGCGGCGTCGTAGATCGACATCTGCTCGTCGTCGGGGAAGTAGGTCGTCACTCCACCCTCGGTGTCCGGCGCGAGCTGGTTGCGGATCCGCACGTTCGCGAACGTGCCGCGCACCATCACCTCGTGGTTGCCGCGCCGGGAGCCGTAGGAGTTGAAGTCCTTCTTCTCCACGTCGTGCTCCTCGAGGTAGCGCCCCGCGGGTGAGTCCTGCTTGATCGCTCCGGCCGGTGAGATGTGGTCGGTGGTCACGCTGTCGCCCAGCTTCGCTATGCAGCGCGCGCCCTCGATCTTCTCGAAGTCCTCGCGCGGCTCGACCTCCATGCCTTCGAAGTACGGCGGCTGGCGCACGTAGGTGGAGTCGGAATCCCACTCGTAGCGGTCACCCTCGGGGATCTCCAGCCCCTGCCAGTTCTCGTCACCCTTGAACAGCTCGGCGCCGTAGCTCTTGCGGAACATGTCCGACTCGACCGCCGAAGAGACCGCGTCGTTCACCTCCTGCTGGGTCGGCCAGATGTCGCGCAGGTAGACGTCCTCCCCACTCTCGTCCTGACCCAGCGGGTCGTTCAGCAGGTCGATGTCCATGCGGCCTGCAAGCGCGTAGGCCACGCACAGCGGCGGGCTCGCCAGGTAGTTCATCTTGACCTCGGGGTGGATACGTCCCTCGAAGTTGCGGTTGCCCGACAGCACCGACGCCACCGTCAGGTCGTTGTCGTTGATCGCCTGCGAGATCTCGTCCTGGAGCGGCCCGGAGTTGCCGATGCATGTGGTGCAGCCGTAGCCCACCAGCGTGAAGCCGAGCTGGTCCAGATACTGCTGAAGGTCGGCCTTGTCGAGGTAGTCGGTCACGACCTTGGACCCGGGCGCGAGCGAGGTCTTCACCCACGGCTTGCGCGTGAGCCCGCGCTCGACCGCCTTCTTGGCCAGCAGCCCGGAGCCGAGCATGACCGACGGGTTCGAGGTGTTGGTGCAGCTCGTGATCGCCGCGATCACCACGCAGCCGTCCGACAGCGGGAAGCGCTCACCGTCCAGCTCGACCTCGGTCTTGTGGTGGTGCTCGGCCGTCGCGGTCGTGGACTCGGACTCGCTCGCCGGCGACTCGGACTCCGTGTTGTTGGGATCGCTCGCTGGGAACGACCCGCCGTTGCCGTGCGGCGACGGCTGCCCGTCCATGTCCGCCAGCGCGGTCTTGAACATCTCGGCCGCCTTCGACAGCGGCACGCGATCCTGTGGGCGCTTCGGTCCCGCCATGCTCGGCTCCACGTCCGCCAGGTCGAGCTCGAGCGTCTGCGAGTAGGTGGCCTGCTCGGAATCCTCGTCGTGGAAGAGGCCCTGCTCGCGCGTGTATGCCTCGACCAGCTCCAGCCGCTCGGTCGGACGGCCCGAGAACTCCAGGTAGCGCAGCGTCTCCTTGTCCACCGGGAAGATGGCGCAGGTGGCGCCCATCTCGGGCGACATGTTCCCGATCGTCGCGCGGTCGGCCAGCGCCAGGTTCGGCAGCCCGGGGCCGAAGAACTCCACGAACTTGCCGACCACGCCCACCTCGCGCAGCATCTGCGTGACGGTCAGGACCAGGTCGGTCGCGGTCGACCCTTCGGGCAGCTCGCCGGTGAGCCTGAAGCCGACGACCTGCGGCAGCAGCATCGACACTGGCTGGCCGAGCATCGCGGCCTCGGCCTCGATGCCGCCCACGCCCCAGCCGAGCACGCCGAGGCCGTTGATCATCGTCGTGTGGGAGTCGGTGCCGACGAGCGTGTCGGGGAACGCCTGCCCGTCGCGCGACTCGACCACGCGGCCCAGGTACTCGAGGTTGACCTGGTGGCAGATGCCGGTGTTGGGCGGCACCACCACGAAGTTGTCGAACGCCTCCTGCCCCCAGCGCAGGAACGCGTAGCGCTCCTTGTTGCGCTCGAACTCGAACTCCGCGTTGCGCTTGAAGGCATCGCGCATGGCGAAGACGTCCACCTGGATCGAGTGGTCGATGACCAGCTCGGCGGGCACCAGCGGGTTGATCTTGGCCGGGTCGCCGCCCAGCTCGGCCATCGCGTCGCGCATGGCCGCCAGGTCCACGATCGCCGGCACGCCGGTGAAGTCCTGCATCAACACGCGCGCGGGGTTGTAGGCGATCTCGTGCTCGGGCTCGGCGTTGGCGTCCCACTTGGCGATCCGCTCGATCTGCTCCTTCGTCACGAAGCGGCCGTCCTCGTTGCGCAGCAGGTTCTCCAGCAGCACCTTCAGGCAGTACGGGAGCCTTGCGACGTCGTATGACGACTGGAGCGCGCCGAGCTTGAAGATCTCGTAGGTCTCGCCGCCCACCGACAGCTCTGAGCGGGCGGAAAAAGAGTCTGGATGCGCCATTCATTGGAAGTTACTAGGACAAACGTCCAGGGTGTGATCCACATCCAGGCCTCCTGCGCATAGCAGCTATCAGGCCCGTCATGGAGGAGGGGCCGCAAGCAAGGAGGGATGGACTCATGCGCAGGACTGCGCTGATTGCGGCGATGATCGCCGCTGCCATCGCCGTGCCTTTGAGCTTCGGCTCGAGCCACCGCGAGGCACCGCTGACGTCGATCGACCCGACGGCCGACGACACCGACCTCTACGCGTTCACGGCGAACGATGCCACGAGCGCGTTGACAGTCGTAGCGAACTGGATTCCGTTCGAGGATCCAGCGGGCGGCCCGAACTTCTACAGGTTCGACGACCGCGCGCACTACTACATCAACATCGACAACACGGGTGACGGCGCGCCGGACATCCGTTACCAGTTCGCGTTCAAGACGAAGGTCGGCAACCCCGACTCGTTCCTGTACGCGCTGCCGGGCGTGACTTCGATCAACGACTCGAAGCTGAACGTCAAGCAGACCTACACGATCACGCGTGAGGTCTACAAGAACGGCAAGGAGCGCTCCGCGAAGGTGATTGGCCGCGGAATCCCCGTCGCCCCGAACAACGTGGGCCCGAGGACGTTCCCGAACTACGACTCGGTGGCAAACCAGGCCATCCGCTCGGTCAAGGGCGGCGGCAAGGTGTTCGCCGGTCAGCGTGATGATCCGTTCTTCGTCGACCTCGGTCAGACGTTCGACGCGATCAACTTCCGCCCGAATGTCGGAACCGGCAACCAGGGCGGCGGCAAGGACGATCTGGCGGGCTACAACGTCCACTCGATCGTTCTCCAGGTGCCGAAGTCGTCGGTCACGCGTGACGGCAAGGCCGTCTCGTCGCCGGCGGCACCCAACGCCGTGGTTGGCGTATGGGCCGACACCGAGCGGCAGGCGCTGCAGGTCACGTCGTCCGCGAAGGGCAAGGGCAAGTGGGTTCAGGTCTCGCGCCTGGGCAACCCGCTCGTCAACGAGGTTGTCATCCCGTTGGGCAAGAAGGACCAGTTCAACCGGACACAGCCGAAGGACGACGCCAAGAACTACGGCAAGTACGTGCTCTCGCCCGAGCTGGCGAAGATCATGAACCTGCTGTACCACGTGAACGCTCCGGAGAAGAACCGCACGGACATCGTGACGGCGCTTCTGACGGGTGTTCCCGGCGCAACCCAGATCAACGGCAAGAAGTCGGCCGCGGCCGACACGCTGAAGATCAACCTGGGCGTGCCGCCGAGCGCAACGGAGAATCGCTTCGGCTACATCGCCGGCGACAACGCAGGCTTCCCTGACGGCCGCCGCCTCGGCGACGACGTCACGGACATCGAGCTGCGCGTGGTGGCCGGGTTCCTCCAGGGGAACAAGGTGCCGCTGGGCGACGGCGTCGATCAGAACGACGTCCCGTTCCTCACATCGTTCCCGTATGTGGCACCGCCGCACGACGGGCTCGATTCGAGCATCAAGCGCACGGAGCCGGGTCACGACCCGACGCCGGCGCAGCCGTAACGGAACCGTCCCCGCCGGGGAGACCCGGCGGGGACACACCGTCCGCTTTCGCCCCAGGAGCTGACATGACACTCACACAGCGTCTTCCAACCAGGCTTCTCGTGGCCGCCCTCGCGTTCGCGGCCACGCTCGCGGTCCTCACGATCGCCGCGACGCGGCACTCGAAGGCGCCGCGCGCCGCCGCCGAGCCCGCGTTCGTGCCCGCCACCTCGCAGTCCACCGACGCGCGCATCGCATCGCTGCAGCAGATGGTCCGCAGCGCGCCGAAGAACCCGCAGGGCTACGCCGAGCTGGCCTCGGCCTACATGCAGAAGGTCCGCGAGACCGGCGACGCCTCCTACTACACCCGCGCCGGCGCCGTGCTCCAGACGGCGCTGCGGCTGAACCCGCGCAGTCCCGAGGCCGTCGTGGTGGCCGGCACGCTGGCGCTTGCACGCCATGACTTCGCCGGCGCGCTCGTGCTCGGCCAGCGCGCGCACCGGCTCACACCGGAGCTCGCCGCCCCGTACGCAGTGCTGGTCGATTCGCTGGTCGAGCTCGGCCGCTACCCCGAGGCCGGCCGCACGCTCCAGCGCTGGGTCGACCTCAAGCCCACGCTCGCCTCGTACGCCCGCGTGGAGTACTGGCGCGAGCTGCACGGCGACCTGGCGGGCGCCGCCGACGCCGCCCACGCCGCGATCTCGGCCGGTGGCGACGTGGCAGAGAACGCCGCCTACGTGCAGACGCTGCTCGGCAACCTCGACCTCCAGCGTGGCCGCCTGCACTCCGCGCAGCTGGCCTACGGCGCCGCGCTCACGCGCTTCGCCGCCTACGTGCCCGCGCAGGCGGGGCTGGCCAAGCTCGCCGCCACGCGCGGCGAACTGCCCGACGCGATCGCGCGCTACCGGCGCGTGGTCGAGCGGCTGCCGCTGCCCGAGTACGTCGTCGGGCTCGGCGAGGCCGAGCTGGCCGCCGGCCGCGGTGCCGCCGCGCGGCGTGACCTGGCTCTGGTCGGCGCCGAGGAGAAACTGCTGCGGGCAGCCGGGGTCGACACGGACGTCGACCTCGCGCTGTTCGAAGCCAGCCACGGTTCGCCCGCGCGCGGCCTGATCCTGGGGCGCCGCGCGTGGGCGACCGCGCCAAGCGTGCGCTCGGCCGACGCGCTCGGCTGGGCGCTGACGCGCTCGGGCCATCCCGCGCACGGGCTGCGCTGGTCGCAGCGTGCGCTGCGCCTGGGCTCGCGCGATCCGATGTTCCTGTTCCACGGTGCCGTGGCCGCGCGTGCGGTGGGCCGGGTGTCGCTCGAGCGCTCGCTGCTGGAGCGCTCGCTGGCTGAGAACCCGCACTTCTCGCCGCTCTATGCCCCGCAGGCGCGGCGGATGCTGGAGGCGCTGCGATGAGGCGCCTGGCCCTGATCGCGTGCCTCGCCGTGGCCGCGGCGCTGACGCCGGGAGTTGCCTCGGCACACCCGCTCGGCAACTTCTCGATCAACCACCTGAGCCAGGTCACGATCTCGTCGGACCGCGTGGCGGTCCACTACATCCTCGACCAGGCCGAGATCCCCACGTTCCAGGAGCGCGGCCTGAGCGATGCCCAGGTGCTGGCCCGCAAGCAGGCCGACGTCCAGCGTGGCCTGCGCCTGACCGTCGACGGTCGCCCGGTCGCGCTCAGCTTCGGGCCGGGCGCGAAGCTGTCGCACCCGCCGGGGCAGGGCGGCCTGCCGCTCACGCGCGTGGAGTTCGACCTGAGCGCTGCCGTCTCATACGCCCAGCACGTCGCGCTCGACGACGCCACCTTCGAGGGCCGCGTCGGCTGGAAGGCCGTGGTCATCCACGCGGGCAGCGGCACGGCGGTGCGCTCGAGCGTGCCCGCGACCGATCCCACGGGCGGCCTGCGCTCCTACCCCGCCGACATGCTCACGAGCCCGCTGCACCAGCGCACGGCCAGCTTCAGCGTGACCGCCGGCAGCGGCACCGTTTCGGCGCCGCGCGGGATCGACGCCGGGCACACGACCGAGAACCGCTCGGGCGACGGGCTCGCCGGCGTGTTCTCTGACGCCGCGGATGGCAAGGGCGTGTTGATCTTCCTGCTGCTGGCCGCGTTCGGCTGGGGCGCGCTGCACGCGCTCTCACCCGGGCACGGCAAGGCGATGGTGGCCGCTTACCTGGTCGGCACGCGCGGCACCGCCAAGCACGCGCTCGCACTCGGCGCGACCGTGACGATCACGCACACGATCGGCGTGTTCGCGCTCGGGCTCGTGACCCTCGCGCTGTCCCAGTACATCGTCCCCGAGCAGCTCTATCCGTGGTTGACCGTGGCCTCGGGCGCGATGGTCGTGCTGGTCGGCGCCGGCGTGCTGCGTTCGCGCCTGCGGGTTCGGCGAGCGGCTGCGGCTCACGCACATGCCCACGCGCACGGGCACGAGCACGACCACTCACACGGTCACGAGCACGAGCACAGCCACTCGCACGGCGGCCACTCGCACACGCACGGTCCCGAGGACCTCACCTGGCGCGGCCTGCTGGGCATGGGCGCTTCGGCCGGGCTGATTCCCTGCCCGTCTGCGCTCGTCGTGCTGCTCGGCGCAATCTCGCAGCATCAGGTCGGCCTCGGCCTGCTGCTCATCACCACGTTCAGCGTCGGCCTGGCGGCCACGCTGAGCGGCCTCGGGCTCGCGGTCGTCTACGCGCGAAGCCTGCTCGCCCGCGTCCGGTTCGGCGGAAGCGTGGCCACCGTTCTCCCATCCCTGTCAGCAGTCGTGATCGTGGCGGCCGGGCTCGTCCTGACCGCGCACGGCATCGACCAGGTCCACTGAGGAGCCCCCATGTTCGGACTAGACGATCAGATCGCAGGACTCGGAACCGGTGAGGCGTTCGTCGTCGTGGCACTCGTCGCGATCCTGCTCGGCCTGCGCCATGCGACCGACCCCGATCACCTGACGGCCGTCACCACCCTGATCGCGGGCGACGGCGGGCACGACCACCGCCGCGCGCGCTCACTCGGGTTCGTCTGGGGCCTCGGGCACGCCACCTCGCTGTTCGCCTTCGGCGTTCCGATCGTGCTGGCGAAGAGCTACCTGCCCGCGGCCGTGCAGGAGGGTGCCGAGACCGCTGTCGGGATCGTGATCATCGTGCTGGCGATCCGGCTGCTGATCCGCTGTCGGCAGGGCGCCTTCCGCGAGGGGCCCGGACATGTGCACGGTCGCGGACGCAGCCCGCTTCAGGCCTACGGCATCGGACTGGTGCACGGCATGGGCGGCTCGGCCGGGGTCGGCGTGCTGCTCCTGGCCGCCATTCCCGACCACGCCGAGGCCATCGTCGCGCTCGCCCTGTTCGCGTTCTTCACCGCGGTCTCGATGGCGATTGCCTCGAGCACGTTCGGGTACGCGCTCACGCGCGGACCGGTGCTGCGCCGGTTCGCGGCGCTGGCACCGGCCCTCGGCGCGCTCAGCCTTGCCTTCGGGCTCTGGTATTCGCTCGGCGCGACCGGCGCCGTGCCTTACGTGTTCTAGAACTCGTCGCCCAGCGAGAGCTTCTCGTAGAAGCGCGGCGCGTCCGGCGCACCCTGGGCGCCTGCGGTCTGCATGAGCTGGCCGATCTTCTCGCCCTGGGCCTCGAAGAAGCCCTGGAACGACTCCTTGCTGTCCCACTCGTCGACCACGATCACGCTGCCGTCCTCGCCCGCGTAGAAGTCGTGGTGGATTGCTCCGGCTTCGCGCCCGGCGCCCGCCACTTCACGCATCAGATCGCCGTGCTCCTGCGCGGCCTTGCGCATCCCGTCGGCGTCGACGGGGATCTTCAGAACCACCAGATAGCTCATGCTGCTCCTCCTTCGTTGGGTGCTATGCGACCGTAATTCATTCCGCCGTACACGAACGTCGGCACAACCGGCCACTGACGTTTCCAGCTCTCCATCTCCGAGCTCGGAAAGACGTTCAGCCAGCGCGGGTCGGCGCGGTTCGGATCGGCAAGCGCCTTCTCCTTGACCATCGAGTCGTACTGGTCGATCGAGTCCTCGAGCGTGTTCGAGTTGAGCACGACCTCGCGGTTGTAGAACTCGGCGTACTTGCGCACGCCGGGGATCTTCGAGAGGTGCGGGTGCCACGAGTCGGCGCAGACGCCGTTCTCGGAGCTGACCCAGATGCCGTCGGGGGTGTTGATGCAGAGGGACTGGTTGCCGTCGGTGTGCCCGGGCGTGGCGACGATCGCAACGCCTATGCCCAGCTCCACGTCGCCGTCGAGCAGCACCAGGTTGTCGTCGATCACCTTGTCCATGCCGCCCGGCACGTACCAGGCCCACTGCATCGGATGGGTCGACCGGAAGGTGTCAACCTCCTTGCGCTGGTTCAGGAACTTCGCGTTCGGGAAGAACGGTGGTTTCGGCTCGCGGTCATCCAGAACCGGCTCGGTGGTGCCCATCAGCATCCGGCAGTCCTGCACGTGCAGGTGGTCGAAGCTGACGAAGTCGATGTCCTCGCGGGTGAGGCCGCACATGCGCAGGGCGTCGTCGACCGAGTTGAAGATCTTGCCGAAGACCTTGTAGGCCAGCAGCTCGCCGTAACGCTCCAGCAGCTGCTCGTAGAACGGGGCCTCGACCGAGCCCTCCGGGATCGTCGGCTCCCACGCGAGCGTGCGCAACCGGCCCTCGAAGTCCTCGAACTGCACGATCACCAGGCGATTGCGGATGTTGACGAACGGGTTCACGCCCTTGGCGGCGCCCGCCAGCGCGAAGGCGGTGGGATAGCCGGCGCTGGCCAGGTCGATCGTGCGAACGGCGCGGATCTGGCCCTGCGCCTTGAAGCGCGCGCGAAACTCCTGGGCGGCTTCGCGCAGCGCGGCCGGGCGCTCGCCGCGCGGCCACAGCGCGTGCGCCTCGTCGAACTCGTGAAACGGGCGAACCCCTACGGTTTCAGGACTCTCGATGGCGGCCATGCGCGAAGACTACGTCGACCTGACCTGCGTCGTGCACCTGCACTCGACGTACTCGGATGGCACCGGGACCGTGCCGCAGATCGCTCGCGCCGCCGGGCAGGCAGGCGTCGACGTGGTGCTCCTGACAGACCACGACACGCTGGCGGCTAGACGCAACGGCGAGGAGCGCTGGTACGGCGACGTGCTGCTGCTGGTGGGCCACGAGGTCACGCCGCCGGGGGGCGACCACTACCTCGCATTCGGGCTCGACCAGGAGATCAGCCGGCACCAGACCGGCGTGGAGATCCGGCGCGCCGTCGAAGCCGCCGGCGGCTTCGGCTTCGGCGCGCACCCGTTCTCGCGAGGGTCGGAGCGCTTCAAGCGCCCGGGGATCCCGTGGGAGCAGACGGACGCGCTCGATGGGATCGAGCTGTGGTCGTTCCTCAACGACACGGCGGAGAAGGTGCGCGGCTTCGCCGACGTGGCGCGGATGATCTTCACGCCGCAGCGCATCATCGGCGCCCCGCCCGAGGGGAACCTGCGCGAGTGGGACCGCCTGTGCCGGGCGCGGCGCGTGGTCGCGATCGGCGGCCTTGATGCGCACCAGTTCGGCATCCGCGTCGCGGGTCACGTGCCGTTGCGCGCGATGGGCTACCGGCGCACGTTCCGGCAGCTGCACACCCACCTGCTGCTGGACGCTCCGCTGGCGCACGAGCTCGACGCGGACCGCGAGCGGGTCTACGAGGCGCTGCGCGAGGGCCGCTGCTACATCGCCAACGACCTGGTCGCGGACGCCACGGGCTTCAGCTTCGAGGCGCTCGACGAGGGTGGCCAGCGCACGGCGCTGGGTGCCGAGCGCGCCTTCGGCGACGGCATCACGCTGCACGCCTCGACCCCGCAGCCCGCCCACATCCGCCTGCTGTGCGATGGCGCGCTCGTGGCCGAGCGCGACGGCCGCGAGCTGAGCGCGCCCGCCGGCGCGCCGGGCGTCTACCGGGTCGAGGCAGAGGCGCATGAGCGGCCGTGGATCTATTCCAACCCCGTCTACCTGCGCGTCTGAGGACGGCGCAGTGTTAGCTCCAGCACGTCATGCGAGGCGCATTCGAGTGAGGCGCACAGCCGCCGTGGCCGCGCTCGTGGCCGCCGGCGCGTTCTGCGCCGCGCCCGCGCTGGGCGACGCGACCATCACCGCAGGCCCGGCGCCGGACGTCTACGCCAACACCGAGGTGACGATCGACCAGGGCCAGGCCCTCACCTTCCAGAACTCGGACCGTACGGCGTTCCACGACGTGACCTCCGATGCGAAGGGCGGCGATGCCAAGCCGCTGTTCGGGTCAGAGACGATCGAGGGCGGCAAGACGGCGCCCGTGAGCGGCGTCGAGTTCCTGACGACCGGCGACTACGGCTTCCACTGCTCGGTGCACTCGTTCATGACCGGCACGATCCACGTGACGGCGAACGGGACGCCGAAGCCGCGCACGCCCGACAACCCGGCGCCGAGCCCGAAGGACACGCGCCCGCCCGATGCCAGCGTCGCCATCCTCGACTCGCGCATCTCCGGCGTGCTGGAGCACCGCGGCGTGCGCGTGCGGCTGAAGACCACGGAGCCAACGCGCTTCAAGCTGACCGCCACCGCCGGCAAGACCACGGTGGCCACCCGCACGCTCGTGGTGAAGGGAAAGCACCTCGACGCGACACTGGCCCTGACGAAGAAGGGCAAGAAGCTGCTCTTCGGGGCGAACAGCGTGAAGTTGAAGCTGGCCGCGCGCGTGAACGACGCGGCCGACAACCGCGCGTCGGCAGCGGCAACCCGGACGCTGCGCTAGCTACTGACGCAAGCCCCCAAAGGGGTCAGACCCCTCTGGCTACTCGGCCGAGGCTGCCTGCGGCGCTTTCGGCGCCTGGTGCTCGTATGCGTCCTCGGCGAACCAGTGGTCCGCCGGGTTCGGCTCGCGGTCGCGCAGGTACCACTCGGCGTCGAGTGCGGCCTGGCAGCCGGTGCCGGCTGCCGTGATGGCCTGGCGGTAGATGTGGTCGACGAGATCGCCGGCGGCGAACACGCCCGGCACGCCGGTGCGCGTGGACTTGTCCTCGGTCAGCACGAAGCCCTCGTCGTCGACCTTCACCTGGTCGGCAACCAGGTGCGAGTTCGGCCGGTGGCCGATCGCGATGAACGCGCCGTCGATGTCCAGCGTGGTCTCCTCGCCGGTCTCGGTGTTGCGCAGCACCGCCTGGGACAGCGGGCCGCCCTCACCGGCTTCGAAGCTAACGGGCTCGTACGGCGTCATGAACTCGAGGTTCTCGATCTGGCGCGCGCGCTCGACCATGATCTTCGACGCGCGGAACTCGTCGCGGCGATGCACCACGGTCACCTTCGACGAGAACTTGGCCAGGAAGATCGCCTCCTCCATCGCCGTGTCGCCGCCGCCGACCACGATCGTGGTCTTGTCGCGGTAGAAGGCTGCATCGCAGGTGGCGCAGTACGACACGCCGCGACCCACCGACAGCTCGTCCTCGCCCGGGACTCCGAGCTTCTTCGGCTCGGCGCCCATCGCGAGGATGACGGCGCGCGTGCGGTACTCGGTGTCGCCGACCCAGAGGCGGTGAACGCCGCCGTCGGGCGAGAGCTCGAGCTTCGACACCTCGTCGGTGACGAAGCGCTCCTCGCCGCCGAAGCGCACCGCCTGGTCGCGGAAGCGCTGCATCATCTCGGGGCCCATCAGGCCGTCCGGGAAGCCGGGGTAGTTCTCGACGTCGGTCGTCTGCTGGAGCAGCCCGCCCCACGCCCAGCCCTCGATCACGAGCGGCTGAAGGTCGGCGCGCGCGGTGTAGAGCGCAGCCGTGTAGCCGGCCGGGCCGGACCCCACGATGATCACGTTCTCGACGGGCTTGCCGCCGTTCTCCTGACTCACTAGGCCTCCAATACTTTACTAATTGAAGTGTAGCCCGTCCTGTCCAGTTCCTCCCAGCCGTGCACGGTCCGGCGCAGCTGGAAGTAGGCGATGATCCCGGGGATCGTCGGCAGCCAGAAGGCTATGAGACGGTAGGTCAAGACCGCCGGGAACACGGACTCCTTCGGGATGTCGAAGAGGATGAACGCCGCGATCATCCCGGCATCCACGGGTCCCGCTCCGGCGGCGGGCGACGGGATCACGTTGGCCGCCATCCCGACGAAGAAGCCCTGCACGACGACGCCGAACGGCACCTCCACCCCGTATGCGTGGAAGGCCGCCCAGAGCACGCCAATGTTGCCGCCCCAGTAGAGGATGCCGCCGCTGACCGCCAAGAGGCCGGTCTCGCGGTCGCGCAGGCGGTCGATCGCCGTGCGCACGCCGGTGGCCACCGTGCCCGGGATCGTGGCCAGCCGGTGCGCCACGCGGGCGGCGCGGCCCGTGCCCTTCTGCACGAGGTTGATGCGGCGCTCGAAGTCGCCGGGGATGAGCGCGATGAAGGACGCGAGGGCGATCAGCACGCCCGCGACGCCCGCCGGCACGATCGTGCCGCCGGTGGGGTGCGAGCCATGGAGGACACCCGTGCGCAGCAGCACGCCGAAGATGATCAGCGCAGCCGCATAGAACGCGTAGAGCAGCACCAGCAGCGCCACCATCCGGCACGCCGCGCGCCGCGCCTCCATGCCGGCCTTGCGCAGCGCCCAGTAGATGATGATCAGGCCGCCCGCGCCGGCCGCCGAGAAGAACGTCGAGCCGGCGAAGCCCGCCATCGTGATCTCGTACGAGGCGCGCAGGTTCAGGCGGCCCTTCGGGATCCCCGAGTCGGGGCCCCCGCCCACGACCGCCCTGAAGACGCCGGCATAGGCGCCGAAGGCGACCACCACGAACCCGAACGCGACCACGATCCAGTACCAGGTCGCGTCGCCCAGCCGGTTGAACGCGCCCGACACGCCCACGAGCTTGGGCAGCAGCACGTACAGGCCCACGATCGCGACCACGATCCCGACGAGGATGATCGCCACCGCACGCGGCGAGCTGAGCCGCCCGAACGTGCCCTCGTCCATGTGGTCCTGCGCGACGTCGATGACGTCGTACTGACGTGTCTCCATCCCGACTGTGGAGTCGTCGCTCACGCAACCTCCGGGCGCAGGAAGCCGGCCAGCCGGCGGGCGACCGGCGCGGCGTGCGGGGCAACCACGCGCACGGTCTCGGCAAGTGCCGCGCCCGCGATCAGGTCGGTCACGTAGTGCTCACCCAGGTACACGAGCGCGAAGCCAAGCCCCGCCGTGTATGCCCAGCCGACCGCGGCCTCGGCAGGACCGACCTCGCCCAGCACGTGGGCGGCCATGACTGAGGTACCGAAATGGAGTGACGGCATGGCGGCAAAAGGGTTACGACCCAGCGAATCGTAAAGCCGCTGCCAAAGCTCGCCCCAGAACTCAGTGCCGGCCTCGACCATGATGCGCCGCACGTGCGGCAGGTGGCCGTTCTGCCCCGCCCACCATGGCGGCGCGGTGGGCACGAGCCAGTAGACGAGCACGCCCGCGTCGAAGGTCGCGGCCATCATCGCCGCCGCCCGCTCGTAGCGCTCCGGACGCCGGCACAGCACGTACACGATCGACCCGTGCGGGACGATGAACCAGCTCCAGTGAAGCCAGGCGAGCGCGGTGTCATGGCGCCTGACCTGGCCCGTCCGGCCCAGCAGGCGCTGCAGCCGCACGGTTGGAATCTCACCGCGTCCAAGGAAGCGGTCGACCGTGATCGGGTAGCGCACCTTCAGCCGCCGGGCGATCCAGTCGGGATCGTCGTCGGGCATGTCGTAGTGCATCACGTACGCCCACATCTGGAGCGCGTACACCCCCGCGGCGCGCAGCCGTGACGGGCTCGTGGCCAGCACCAGCGCCGCGGGCGCCTGCCACGCAAGCGCCGAGACCACGGCGGTGCGCTTACCGACCTTCCCGCGCGTGAGGTGCCTGCGCACGATCGGCGTGGCGAAGCCGACCACAACGGCGGCAGCAGCGCAAGCGCGTTGGGCTCGGGTGGGACGCAACAGGCCGGCTACGCCGCGGTCGGCGCCTGCTCGGGCGACGCGGCATGGGCGTCGGAGTCCACCGGCCCGGGCATGAGCTCCGCGGCCGGCGGCAGCTCCAGGCCCAGCAGCCCCATGCGCCGCTTGAGCGAGCGGTAGGCGAACCCGTAGATCTCGTCCGAGCGGTAGCCGTAGCTCACGAAGTCGGTCGGCGAGTCCGCGTACGGCGGAACGAACACGTGCGAGGCATGCGGGACGAGCTCGAGCACCTTGTTCAGCACCACCTCGCCGTAGCGCGGCTCCTGCTCGATGACGTCCTTCAGGAAGCGCACGCCGAACGCGATGTGGCGGTGCTCGTCGCGCTCGACCAGCGAGAAGCCCTTCTGGAAGCCCGGGAACAACCCATGGTCCTCCATGTACTTGAGGATGAAGTGCTGGCCCGTCATCGCCAGCACGCCCTCGATGACCATGTGGTACGTCGTGATCCCCTCGACGAACAGGTCGAGGTCGTCGGGCCGCTCCGCGATCCGCTTTGCGATCCCGCGCAGGTCGTCGTCGAAGAGCTGGCGCCACGGGTCCATCATCAGCTGCTCCAGCTCGGCGAGCCGGCCGCGCAGGTCGCCGGCGTCGAGCACCATCACCTCGGAGCCGAAGCGATCGAAGAAGACCGCGTGCCGGGCCTCGTCGACGAGCTGGGTTGCCAGGAACGCCTCCACCTCACCGCTCGGCGCCGCGGCCACGAACGGGACCAGGTCGGCGGTCACGCGCTGCTCGCCGATGTAGAACGAGCCGAGCGACCAGGTGGTGTGGATCTGCGAGTCGCGCGGCGTGGTGACCCACTGCTCGCGGTCGACCGAGAAGTCCAGCTCGTGCGCCTTCCAGTTCTGGCGCTCCCACAGCGCGTAGAGCTCGGTGTAGTCGAGCAGCCCGTCGGTGCCCTGGCGGCCGGCGCCGTTCGTTCCGGGCTTGGCCCCGCCCCAGCTGCCAACCCGCGCATCCTGCTTCGTGCGCTGCTCGCGCTCGCGCGCCATCTCCTGCTCGTCGCGGCCCTGGGCGCGCTCCATCCAGCGGCCCAGCAACGTGACCGGATAGATCTGCCCGTCCACCGACGTCAGGTCGCGCTGCATCGCCTGGGTTGGCGTGAGCTCGCCGTTCAGCAGCGACCGGAACGTGTCCAGCGACAGCCGCACGGTCGCATCGGGCTTGCTCGACGGGTGACCGGTGGCCACGGTCGGGCGGTTGCCGTCTCGGACCTCCACCTGCCAGGCGTTGTCGCCGATCTCGTAGACGACCGTGAACTTGTGGCCGCGCGTCCATTCGGGATCGATCAGGTACTCCAGCGAGCGATAGAGCAGGTCGGGGTCGATGTCCGCGCCCGAGCGCAGCACCTCGGCCAGGTCGAGCTCGCCCTCGGCCATCGCGCGCAGCTTGAGCGCGCGGCGGCGCTTGCCGCGGATGCGCAGCCGGCCGTCCAGCATCAGCCGCGCGGGGTTGGCCCCGGCCGCCATCTGCGCCAGCGCGCGCGCGTCCATCACCATCGTGAAGTCCACGCCCGGGTCGGGGCGATCCACGTCCGCGCGCTCGGGCTGCTCGTCGACCGTTGCCGCGCCGTTGTGCTTCGACACGCGGTAGGTGCCCCAGCCGTGCACGGTCAGGTCGTACGTCAGCTCACCGGAGATGCGCTTGGCCACCACCGGCAGCGACATCAAGACCAGGCGCGTGGCCAGGTCCGGGTCGGCCTCGGCCATCTGCCTGAAGGCTGCCTGCGCGCGGGTCACGCCGCCTCCGCCGGGCGCATGATCACCACGTCGACCGGCGCGGCGTCGGCGAAGGCCTGAGCGTCGGTCTCGGATCCGATGTGTCCACCCCAGTGCATCGGAACCGCCACGGTCGGCTGAATCCTACGTGCAGCCTCGGCGGCCTCCAGCGCGGTCATCACGTGAACGCCGGACACGGGCAGCAGCGCCAGCTCGGCGCCCACGACCCAGTCCATCTCGGGGATCACGTCGGTGTCGCCCGCGTGGTACAGGCGCTCGCCGCGCACGTTCAGCTCGTAGCCCACGCAGCCGGCCTCGCGTGGGTGGAACGGCCGCCCCTCGCCGTCGCGCTTGGACGTGTTGTAGGCGGGCACCGCGCGCACGTCGACGCCGGGGATGTCGGTCTCGATCACGTCGCCCGGCGCCACCGAGCTGACGCTGCCCTCGAGCCGCTCGGCCACGGCCGGCGGCGCGATCACGCGTGTGTCGTCACTGCGCAGCCGCTCCAGGTCCTGGATCGAGAAGTGGTCGTAGTGCTGGTGCGTGATCAGGATCAGGTTCGCGGGCGGCGAATCGGATGCCACCCGGTACGGGTCGATGTAGATCGACGCCGAGCCGACGGTGATCCTGAAACCCGAGTGCCCGAGCCACTCAACCTCCTCCAACAGCATTCCAAGCAGAATACGCAGGCACATGAGCTACGAAACCGTCATCTGGGACGTCGAGGACGGCGTCGGCCGGATCACACTCAACCGCCCTGAAAGCCTCAACGCTTGGAACGAGCAGTTCGGACACGACCTGCGCGATGTGGTTACAAAGGATGCGCAGGACGATTCGGTCCGCGCGCTCCTGATAACCGGGTCGGGGCGCGGGTTCTCCTCGGGTGCCGACCTGAAGGCGTCCGGCGCCGGCGAGACCGACGAGGACGGTCTGCCGAACGTGCGCAAGCGCCTGACCGAGCTCTACCACCCAATCCTGCTCGGCCTGCGCGAGCTGCCGAAGCCCGTGGTCGCGGCGGTCAACGGCCCGGCGGTGGGCATCGGCGCGTCGCTGGCGTTCGCCTGCGACCTGATCCTGGCCTCCTCGAGCGCCTACTTCAACCTCGCGTTCGTGAACATCGGTTTGATGCCTGACGGCGGCTCGACGGCGTTCGTGCCGGCCGCGGTCGGCAAGGCGCGCGCGTTCGAGATGGCGCTGCTGGGCGAACGCGTGCCGGCGCAGCAGGCGCTCGACTGGGGCCTGATCAACCGCGTGGTCGAGCCGGAGTCGCTGCCGAAGGAGTCGCTCGAGCTGGCGCTGCAGCTTGCCAAGGGGCCGACGCGCTCGTACGCGGGCTCGAAGCGGGCGATCAACCAGATGGTCTACGGCGACCTGAACGCTCAGCTCGAGCTCGAAGCCGACATCCAGCATGAGCTTTTCCGCACTAAGGACGTGGCCGAGGGCGTGTCGTCGTTCGTGGAGAAACGCAAGCCGTCCTTCACCGGGTCCTAACTGAGTCCCCCGTATAGTTGCGCCCGCCTTGCGCTCGAAGCGGACTCACTCCCTGCTCGCGGCCGCTGCCGCTCTGCTGATCCCGCTCGGCGCGGCGGCACCGGCGCTTGCCGACACGTTCACCCCCGAGCACGGCGGCTCGCCGAACGCGGACCGCATCAACACGCTCTACATCATCGCCGGGATCATGGGCCTGGTCGTCTTCATCGGCGTCGAGATCCTGATCATCTACTGCGTCGTCAAGTTCCGCCGCAAGCGCAACGATCCGATGCCCGTCGCGGTCCACGGCAACGTGCCGCTGGAGCTCGGCTGGACGATCGGCGCGATCGTGCTGGTGTCGATCGTCGCCGCGATCTCGTTCATCGCGCTGCCGGGCATCATCCATCCGGACCGCACCGGTGCCAACGGCGCGCAGCTGGCCGCCGGCGTGCCGTATGCATCGCTCGGGCAGCAGGCGCCGCCCGGCGGCAAGTCGCTGCGCATCCACGTGAACGGCCAGCAGTACATCTGGCGCTTCGACTACGTGGGCGAGAAGCCGCTCACGGAGAACCGGCCCGTCTACGCGTACACCGACATGTACGTGCCGATCAACACCACGGTCACGCTGAAGATCTACTCCTCGGACGTGGACCACTCGTGGTGGATCCCCAAGCTCGGCGGCAAGGCCGACGCCGTGCCCGGCCACACCAACCAGACCTGGTTCAAGATCTCGAAGCCCGGCGTCTACTACGGCGAGTGCGCCGAGCTCTGCGGTGACAACCACGCCGACATGCGCGCGCGGGTGATCGCGGTTCCGGTCGACCAGTACCAGAGCTGGATCGAGAACCAGCGCAAGAACATCCTCGCCTCGCAGGCCGCACTGGCCGCCGCACGCAAGTCCGGCCAGGGCGATCCGACCGCCACCAAGACGAACGCGAACTAAGGAGACCCTTGGCCACCATCGATCACGCTCCCGAGCGCAGCCCGATCGGCCTCAACGGCGGAGCCGGGCGGCCCGAGATCGTGATGCGCGGGATCAAGGAGCGCCCGACCGGCTGGCTGTCCTGGATCACCACCGTCGACCACAAGCGCATCGGGATCATGTACCTGGTCGCGTCGCTGATGTTCTTCTGCCTCGGCGGCGTCGAGGCGCTGCTCATGCGCACGCAGCTGGCGAAGCCCGAGAACACGGTCGTCTCGCCGCACGTCTACGACGGGCTCGTGACGATGCACGGCACCACGATGGTCTTCCTGTTCGCGGTGCCGATCATCGCGGCGTTCGCCAACTACCTGATCCCGCTCATGATCGGCGCGCGCGACATGGCGTTCCCGCGCCTGAACGCGCTGTCGTTCTGGCTCTTCCTGGCCGGCGGGATGGTGCTCTACAGCTCGTTGTTCTTCGAGCCGCCGAGCGCCGGCTGGACCATGTACGCGCCGCTGTCCGACGACGCGTTCATCGCCAACAACGGCGCCGACGCGTGGATCCTGATGATCCACCTCACCGGCCTCTCGTCGATGCTCGGCGCGGTCAACCTGATCGCGACGATCCACAACATGCGGGCGCCCGGCATGTCGTGGCGCCGGATGCCGCTGTTCGCCTGGGGCATCCTCGTCTTCAGCTACCTGATCGTGATCGCGCTGCCGTCGATCGCCGCCGCGGCGACGATGCTGCTCACCGATCGCCACTTCGGAACGTCGTTCTTCGAACCGTCCGGTGGAGGGGACCCGCTGCTCTGGCAGCACCTGTTCTGGTTCTTCGGCCACCCAGAGGTCTACATCCTCATCCTGCCCGCGTTCGGGATGATCTCCGAGATCATCCCGGTCATGGCCCGTAAGCCGATCTTCGGCTACACGGCCATCGCGACGTCCACCGTGGCGATCGCGTTCCTGGGCATGCTCGTGTGGGCGCACCACATGTTCGCCACGCCCACCAACACGCCGGTGCTCGGGTTCTTCATGTTGAGCTCGCTGGCAATCGCGGTGCCGACCGGGATCAAGATCTTCAACTGGATCGCGACGATGTGGGGCGGCTCGATCAAGTTCACGACGTCGATGCTGTTCGCCGTCGCGCTGCCGGCCGTGTTCGTGTTCGGCGGCGTCACCGGGATCCTGCTCGCCATCTTCCCGGTCGACTGGTACCTCACCGACACCTACTTCGTGGTCGCCCACTTCCACTACACGCTGTTCGGCGGGGCGGTCTTCGGCTACCTGGCGGGGCTCTACTTCTGGTTCCCGAAGATGAGCGGCCGGATGATGAACGAGACGCTCGGGAAGATCTCGTTCTGGATGATCCTGGTGGGCTTCAACGTCACCTTCCTCGTCCAGCACACGCTTGGCCTCGACGGCATGGTGCGGCGCATCGACCGCTACCCACCGAACATGGGCTGGACGACCTGGAATCTCATCTCCACGATCGGCTCCTACATCCTGGCGCTGGGGATCCTGGTCACGCTGGTGAACGTGGTCCACTCCGCGAAGCGCGGCAAGAAGGCGGGCAACGACCCGTGGCAGGCCAACACGCTCGAGTGGTTCACCACCTCGCCGCCGCCCGAGAACAACTTCGACGTGATCCCGCGGGTCCGCTCGGCAAGCCCGATGCAGGACATCCGCCGCGAGGTCGCTGCCGCGACGGGTACCCAGGTGGGCTCGGTGGCCCAGCCTCTAGTCTGATCCGCCGTGGAAGCCGGCACCGCCACACAACGTCTGGCCGCACGCGCGCGCATGCGCGCAGTGGTTGGCGACTACTTCGACATGATGAAGCCGCGTGTCCAGACGCTGCTTCTGTTCACCACGATCACCACGATGTACGTCGCGGGATCGCCATCGATCGGCCGAGTGGCTCTGACCTGCCTGGGAGGCGCGCTGTCAGCGGGAGGCGCCGGTGCGATCAACCATTGGTTCGACCGCGACCTGGACGCGGTCATGGTCCGGACGGCCAACCGGCCGGTGCCGTCCGGGCGCGTGGCGCCGCGCAACGCGCTCACGTTCGGGATCCTGCTGGGCGTATCGGCGTTCGCGCTGCTGGCCACGTTCGTCAACGTGCTGGCGGCGGCTCTTTCGTTGAGCGGCTTGCTCGGCTACGTCTTCGTCTACACGATCTGGCTGAAGCGCCGGACGCCGCAGAACATCGTCATCGGCGGGGCCGCCGGCGCGGTGCCGCCGCTGGTCGCCTGGGCGGCCACGACCGGGCGCCTGAGCGGCTCAGCGCTGTACCTGTTCGCGATCGTCTTCTACTGGACCCCGCCCCACTTCTGGGCCCTCTCGCTGCTGATGAAGGACGAGTACGCGAAGGCTGGCGTGCCGATGATGCCGGTGGTCCGCGGCGAGGAAGAGACCCGCTTCCAGATCGTGCTCTACACGTTCCTGCTGGTCGCAGTCACGATCCTCCCCTTCGTAGGCGGCCTCTTCGGCGCCGTGTACTTCATCTCCGCCACGGTGCTCGGCGGAGGCTTCGTGTGGCTGGCGGTGCGCCTGTTCCGCGCCCGCGAGCGCCGGCCGGCGCTGCAGCTGTACCTGTCGTCGCTCGCCTACCTGGCGCTGTTGTTCGCGGCGATGGTTGTCGACGTGCACGTGTAGCGGCCGCGGGGGCGCGCTCGTTCCGATCGTTGGGGAGTTTTGGGTGCCCTGGCACCTAAAAGTCCCCGATGATCCGTCGACACTTCCCCCCAGCCAAGCTCGGGGAGACCTGACCCACCGAGTCGAAAAATCCCGCAATTTGCGGACGGGCTGGTGTCTAAGAGGGGCGAAGACCGTCAGCAGATCGCCTCTTCTTGCCGAACACGCATCTTGATCCGTTGTGGGTGGTTTCCTACCCCACCCGGGCGGAACGGCAAATCTGGTGATCGGCCCCCGATCACCGTCACCACTCACCTCACGAGGGAGGCTCACCCATGCTGCGAAAGCGGCTTCACTCACCCCTGCTCGGATTGCTGCTCGCGGCGGCCGCCCTGGCGGGTTCATGCGCGCCGGCAGCGGCCGGCACCTACGACGTCCACTCATGCGGAGCGTCGTCAACGAGCACGGCCGGCTGGTCGTACGAGGCAACCGCGGGCGAATCCGGCGGCACGCCGTACTTCTATGCGACCTCCAACTGCTCGTCGTTCGGCGTCTACCGGCGCTTCGAGGTCAACACGGTCGCCGCCGGGGCGTACTCCGCCTGGACGTTCGCGGCGCCGGCCGGGACCTGGATCAGCTCTGCGGCGCTCACGCAGTCCATCATCCCGCGGTCGCCAGGTGCCTACGACGCGGTCTACGCGGACCTCGAGAACGGCAACCGCAGCAACGTCGCCAGCTACATCGGCAACACGGGCACGACGCAGGGGAACGCGACGTACGCGCTCCCCCAGACCGGGTCGCACGCGATCCGCTTTCGCACCGAGCTCGGCTGTCAGCAGGGCGGCAATTGCTCTGGCCTGTCGAACAACCAGTACGGCAACGAGTGGACGCTCAGCGGCGCCACGATGCACCTTGTCGACCCGTCGACGCCGGTGTTTGGGTCGGTCGGCGGCAGTGGCTGGAATGCGGCGCCGGCGGACGGCGTCGCGCCGATCACCTACGACGTCACCGACAGCGGCTCGGGCGTCTCACAGGTGCATTTCCTGGTCGACGGCGTCGACCACGGAGTGAACAGCTCGACCTGCACGGCGGGCAGCCTCGTGCCGTGCCCGCTCAGCGGCAGCGGCCAGTTCGCGCTCGACACGACGGAGCTCGCGGAGGGCAGCCACACGATCGCGCTGACCTCGAGCGACTACTCCGGAAACGCAACGAGCCCCGCAAGCAAGCAGCTCACGATCAGCGTGCGGCGCGCGCCGCAGGCATCGGCCACGACGCCGGTTTCGACGTCCGATCCGAGTTGGAACGGTGGTGGCTCGCCGGCAGTCGGCGACCACCTCGCGGGCAGCACCGGCAGCTGGTCTGGCAGCGACAACTCGTACGCCTACCAGTGGCTTCGCTGTGACTCGCAGGGTCTCAACTGCGTTCTGATCGATGGAGCGAACGCGATCGGCTACACGCCCACGGCGCAGGACATCGGACACACGCTCCAGTTCTGCGTCAGGGCGACCAACAGCGGCGGCTCAGCGACCAGCTGCTCCGCGCCGACACCCGTCGTGATCGCGAGCCATCCGGCTCCCGCCGACGGCTCCCACGATTCCGCGACGCCTGCGACTCCGATCAACGCCGGGGCACCGCACCCGGTCGTCCCGAGCGGGTCGACGGCAACGGTGGACCGCGGAGCGCCAAACGGCTCTCCCGCAGCGGATCGCGTGGTGCTCACAGCGCTCGCCAACAGCCGGTCGTCGTCGATGAAGGTGAAGTACGGCAAGCGTGTCCCAATCACAGGACGCCTCGTCGGACCGTCCGGGGCGCCGATCGCCGGTGCACTCCTGGCGGTGCAGGTCCAGACGGCGATTCCGGGTGCGTCGATGGCTGACGCGGCTCAGGTCGTCACCGGGGCCGACGGCCGCTTCACCTACACGGCACCCGCGGGCCCGTCGCGGACCGTGCGCTTCGGTTACCGGACCTACACGGCGGACACGTCCTTTGCGGACACCACCGACGTGCATCTGCTGGTGAGTGCTGGCGTGACGATGAAGGCGACGCTGAAGACCGTGCACAACAAGCACGCGACGGTCTTCAAGGGCCGCCTCCTTGGCAAGCCGATCGCAAAGCGCGGCGTCGTCGTCGACCTCCAGGTGTTCTTCCGCAAGCAGTGGCGGACCTTCGCCGCACCGCGGACGAACAAGGCAGGCGCGTACAAGTTCAAGTACCGGTTCATGGCCGGGAAGGCCACGTGGAGGTTCCGGGCGCGGGTCAGGAAAGACTCGTCGTACCCCTATGAAATCGGCTACAGCACCAAGGCCGTCAAGGTCAGGGTGCTGCCGTAGCCGGCAGGCGCTGAACCGAACACTGCGGCGGTCGCGAGAGCGACCGCCGCTTGCGTTTGCCGAGGAGGAACGAGATGCCTAACCCAGTCGCCGTTGTTGCCGATAACAATCCGGTGAGGCCCTGGCAGGGGATAGCACCGGTGCGCTTGATCGCAGCGAGCGTCGCATGCATCGCAGCGATGCTCGTCCCGTCGATCGCTCGAGCGGACGAGTCGGCGTGGCCGACTGCCCAGGCAAAGGCCTACAACTTCGACTTCGTCCCCTACCTCGATCCGCCAGAAAAGCCAGCGGCAATCTGCCTGGTCGACTCCGGCGTTGACATCACACCGGACACCCCGGCAGACTCACCGGACGGCCCAATCCTCGAGCGTACGTCGCTCGACGGAGGACCGGGAACCGGGGTCGACTCAGACCACGGGACGTACATGGCAATGACGGCGGGGGCGCCAATGAATGGCTGGGGAACGGTTGGGCTGTGGCCAGGGCTGCGGATCGTGTCGGTGCGTGCGATGCCGCAAGGGCAGACGACGTTTCCGTTTGATGACTACCGCCGGGCCATTGAAGAGTGCGATAAGAATTCTGCGAGATTCGACATCGTCGCGGTCAACCTGTCCTTGGAGTGCGCGTGTGCAGCAACCTCGGACGCACAGGCTCGACTTGACGACACCGTCGCGGTGGCACATCAGCGCTATGGAGTAAGTGTGCTTGCGAGCGCTGGAAACGATGGCTCAACGATTCGTCCGCCGGCAAACGGACTGGGAGTCTTCTCAGTTGCGGCTATGACGACGGCGGACCGCTCATTCTGCGCGTTTTCCAACCGCGGCCCCGACCTAGACCTCGCAGGCCCAGGCTGCGGCCTTGATGGGGCGGATCCGCATACAGGTTCGCCATTCACGGACTGGGCGGGGGGCACGAGTTCTGCTTCCGCAACGATCTCGGCCGCGCTTGCACTTCTTCGGAGCTACTCGCCGACGTTGACCTGGGTCGAGGCCGAGCAATTGGCGAAAACGAGCGCGATGCACGGCACCGGAGCCCTAGACGTCGCTGAACTCTTCCGAGCGGCCGCGCTGGGCTCACTCGTTGACATCGCACGAGCGCGCGAGGACGGCTTGCAGTCTCCATCGGAGGGCCCGAGCACTACACCGGCCCAGGATGGGTCCTCTCCAACCACCCCGCCGCCCGGGCTTTCTGTGGGCTCTCCCGGCACTCCCAGGCTGCGTACGGCTCGACCCAGATTCTCGCTCACCCGTATTGGCCGTGCGCTTCGCGTTTCCGTGACCAATCGAGCTCACGGTCTCCGACTGTCCGTACGGCTTGAGCAGAGACTCGGAGAGTTTCAGTACAAAACTGTTCGCCGAATCAGCCGAGGGGCGAATTCAATCGCGCTGATACTGCCGAGGCACTGGCACGCGGGAAGGCTGCGGCTCGCCTTCGCTCGACGTTCCACTGAAGTCTCGTTGCCGGCGTACCACGCGGTGGACGCTTGAATCGCGCAACTGCCCTAGCAATCGCCCTTATGGGTGCGTCTGGCGTGATGGGCAGCGCATCAGCACGGGCCGGCACATATGACGTGGTTGCGTGCTCCGATGCACCCGGCCACACGAACAACAGTTGGAGCGGACACAACAGCGACCCCGGACCGGGGCAGTTGGAAGTGTCGTCGGCGTGTGATGCTGGCGGCGGTCTGTCAGCTGACGACGCGTTGACCTGCGGCTCGAGCTGCGCGCCGGTGCCCAGCGGGGCATCTGCTGGTTGGGCGTTCACCGCGCCTGGAGGCACCGCTATCGCGGGACTCTCGTACTCGCGTTGGCTGTACAAAATGGATGACGACGACTGGCGCCCAGCACTCACCATCGATTCAGTGCCGGCTGAGTCGTGCTCGATCGTTTATCCGAACTACGAGTGTTCGGTTGGCGGAGCGGGTGGTCAGCGAACCTCGTTCGCCTTGTCGGGCACCGCGACCACATTGGATGTGGGCGTTTACTGCCAACCCAGCGCTGCTGGCAACTGTGTGGCGGGTGCATCCCTTCACCACGTAGCCGCCGTCCTCTACGGCGCCACCGTCACCCTCACCGATGGCAGCTCCCCGACCATTTCCAACATCGGCGGCCCCCTCCTCGCCGGCGGCTACCTCACTGGCACCCGCTACGCCAGCTTCGATTCCAGCGACAACGTCGGTATTCGGTCTTCGCGGCTCTACGTCGACGACGTCGCTCAGCCGACGACTACCTACAGCTGCGACTTCACGTTCACGGTGCCCTGCGCCAACAAGACGGGCGCTGAACTCTCGATCGACACGCGCGGGTTCGCTGATGGCACGCACTCGGTTCAGGTTGCGACTTCGGATCCCGCTTCGAACGAGACGAAGTCTCCGAAGCAGACCGTCACGGTGGACAACACTGCTCCGGCGGCGCCGCAGCAGCTCTCCGTCGTCGGCGGCAGTGACTGGCGTGACGACGACTCGTTCTCGCTCACCTGGGCCAACCCCGCGGGTCAGGTTGCGCCGATCGCTGGTGCCCGCTACCAGATCTGCGACGCGGACGGGTCTGACTGCGGCGCTCCCCAGGAAGCGTCGGGACTCGACATCTCTCAGCTCGATGGCGTCTCGGTTCCCGCCACCGGCGCGTGGCTCGTCCGTCTCTGGCTTGTCGACGCTGCCGGCAATGCCGATCCAGCCGACGTGGCCAGCGCCACCCTGCGCTATGGGTCCGACCCGGACGCCGGGTCCGGGCCGAATGGATCGACCCCGCCGACAGCAACGACTCCCGATGCCAGCTCAACGGAGACGACGCCGACCCCGGACCCGACAGCCCTCTCGATTGCGCCGAAGCTGCTCCTCCGCCCCGGCCTTCGGATCACCAGCGCTCGTCACACTGGCAAGCACCTTGTCATCCGTGGCCGCACAGCGAGCGGGGCTGCGGCGCGCCTCACGCTGCGCTTCCACGCCGGCAAGCAGCTCATCCGCCGGAGCGTGCGCCTCCGGGGCGGGTCATTCCGCATCGTGCTCACTATGCGCGCCAAAACACGGCGTCTCACCGCGAGCTTCCCCCAGACGGAGCTGTTCAGCGCGCAGACCGTTTCTGCCCGCGTCCGCTAACCCGCCTACTCCGGCCGCTCGTCGCCCTCCGGCGCCTGCTCGGCCTCGTTGATCTTCTCGGCCGTAACGCCCGTGTATGGCCGGGCGATCGCCTCTTCCTCGTCGCGGATCACATGCATCACCGCGTTGATCAGCGCGAGGTGCGTGAACGCCTGCGGGAAGTTGCCCAGGTGGCGGCCTGTGTGCGGGTCGATCTCCTCGGCGTAGAGCTGCAGCGGCGATGCGTACGACAGCAACTTCTCGCACAGCTCGCGCGCGTGCTGCTTGTCGCCGATCTCAGATAGTGCCGAGACGAGCCAGAACGAGCAGATCGTGAACGTGCCCTCCTCGCCCGAGAGCCCGTCGTCGGTCTCGTCCGTGCGGTATCGCAGTACCAGGTCGTCGTAGGTGAGCTCCTTGCCGATCGCGCGGACGGTGGCGACTATGCGCTCGTCGTGGGACGGCAGGAAGCGCACCAGCGGCATGAGGAGGACCGAGGCGTCGAGGGCGTCGGTGTCGTAGTGCTGGCAGAACACGCCGCGGTCGTCGATTGCGTTCTCGCAGATGTCCTGGTGGATCTCGTCGGCGATCTTCTGCCACTCGTCGGCGAACTCGAACTCCTCGCGCATGCGCGCGAGGCGGGCGCCGCGGTCGAGCGCGACCCAGCACATGACCTTCGACGAGGTGAAGTGGCGCGGCTCGCCGCGGACCTCCCAGATGCCGCGGTCGGGGTCCTTCCAGTTCTCGATCGCGCGCTCCACCTGCACCTTGAGGATGGGCCACACGCGCTCGGGCATGTGGTCGCGTGATCGGGTGTGGAGGTAGACCGAGTCGAGGATCGCGCCCCAGACGTCGTGCTGGTCCTGGTCCCAGGCGCCGTTGCCCACGCGCACGGGCTGGGCGCCGTCGTAGCCCGACATGTGGTCGATGGTCCGCTCGGAGAGGTCGCGCTCGCCGCCGATCCCGTACATGATCTGCAGGCGCTCGTCGCTCGAGGCGACGTCGGCGACGAAGTAGAAGAAGTCGTTTGCCTCCCAGTCGAAGCCGAGCGTGTAGAGGCCCCAGAGCATGAACGTGGCGTCGCGGATCCACGTGTAGCGGTAGTCCCAGTTGCGCTCGCCCTTGGGCGTCTCGGGAAGCGAGGTCGACGCCGCGGCGATGAGCGCCCCGGTAGGCGCGTAGGTGAGGCCCTTCAGCGTGAGCGCCGAGCGCTGGAGGTGGTCGCGCCACGGGTGGTCCGGGAACTCGCCGTGGTCCAGCCACTCGCGCCAGTAGTTGGCGGTGCGCTCCATCCGCTCGTAGGCCTCGTCGTAGTCGGCGGGCGGCGCGTGGTCGGACCAGGCCAGCGCGACGAACGCCGTGTTCCCGCCGTGCAGCGTCGAGCGCGCGCGGGCGCGCCGACCCTCGAAGCCCAGGCGCAGGTCCGTGATCAGGTGCAGCTCCATGTCGATGCCCTCGCCCGTGCCGACGGCCTTGTGGTAGCCATGGCCGGCGTACTCCCACTCGCAGTCCACCGTCCCGTAGTCGAAGACCGGCTCGCAGTCCAGGTGCAGCTCGACCGCGCCGTGCACGCACTTGACGGTGCGCAGCAGCACGTGGTCGGCGTCGTGGTCGGTGGGCGAGCGCCGGTGCGTGTGCGAGCGGTCGTCGTCGTGGTGCCAGGGGCCGATCAGCATCGCGTCGCGGACGATGAGCCAACCGGTGCGAGTCATCCACGTGGTCTCCAGCACCATCGTGCCCGGCACGTAGCGACGGCCAGCCGGCACCGCGACGTCACCCGGGCCGAGCCGGAACACCCCGCTGTCGCGGTCGAGCATCGCGCCGAAGATCGACGGCGAGTCGAAGCGCGGCAGGCACAGCCACTCGACCGCGCCGCTCGGAGCAACCAGCGCACATGCCTCGCAGTCGGAGAGGAACCCGTAGTGGGCGATCGGCGGGAACGGGCTGCGGGCGTGACTGAAGGATCCGTCGGAGGTCGAGGGGCCGGTCACCGGCGGAAACTCTAAGCGCACGCGAACCCGGCTAAGTTCCCGCGCCGTGCGCCGAGGCTGTGCGATCTTGCGAGCGAGGCCGGCCCTCGTCGCCTGCCTGGTCTACGGAGCGGCCGTGGTCTGCCTGCTCTCGAGCGCCCTGCTGAGCGGCCGCGTGCTGGCCGCAGAGGACGTCCTCGACTACCAGGCCCCGTTCGCTCCGGCGCTGACGCCCAAGCAGCCGCCGTCGAACCAGTTCCTCTTCGACAGCTTCTACCAGCTGCATCCGGACATGCTGCTGATGCGACGCGCGCTGCGCGCGGGGCACCTGGCGACCTGGAATCCCTACAACGGCGGCGGCGACGCGCTGCTGGCCAGCCAGCAGAACGCGATGCTGTCGCCGCTCAACTGGCTGGCCACGGTCGCGCCGTTCTGGCAGTCGCTCGAGTGGCTGGCGGTGCTGAAGCTGCTCACGGCCGCGCTCGGCCTGTACCTGCTGCTGGCCGCCCTGGGCTTGAGACGACCCGCGGCGCTGCTGGGCGGCGGCGCGTTCATGCTGTCGGCGCCGCTGGTGGACTGGCTCTCGCATCCGCACGTGAACGTGTACGTGGTGATGCCGTGGCTGCTGCTCGCGGCCGAGCGCCTGGCCCGCCAGGGCCGCTGGCGCGACGGGCTGTGGGTGGCGGTGGGCGTGGCGTTCGTGGTGCTGGGCGGCCACCCGCCGAGCATGGTGATCGCGGCGTCGCTTCTGCTGCCGTGGTTCGCCTACCGGGTGGTTGTGCACGCGGGCTACTCGCGGCGGGCCGGCGCGATCGCGGGCAAGTTCGGCGCGGCCGGGCTGCTGGGGCTGATGATCGGCGCTGTCGTGGAGCTGCCGCTGATCGAGCTCTCACACCAGTCGTACATGATCAGCCGCGCCGCCGGCGGCGGGCCGAAGAGCATCCTGTTCGGCTTCTTCGCGCCGGAGCTGTGGGGGCGGCCCGACAAGTTCGAGATCGGCGGCGGCCCGCTCAACTACATCGAGCGCACGGGCTACTTCGGCGTCATCCCGGTGGTGTTCGCGGCGGCCGGGCTGGCGCGGCGGCCGCGCGGGCCGCAGGTGTTCTTCGCGCTGGCCGGGCTGGTGTCGCTGTCGCTGGTGGTCAAGCTGCCGCTGCTGACGGGGCTGTTCGACGGCCTGCCCGGGATCGACCAGGTGAACCGCTTCCGCTACCTGGTGGTGTGCGCGCTGGCGGGCGCCGTGCTGGCGGCCTACGGCCTGGACGCGCTGCTGGAACTGGACACGCGGCGACTGCGCCGGCTCGCGCCGCTGGCCGCCGGAGCGCTGGCCGCGGTGATCCCGCTCGGCTGGCTCGTGAAGCACCACGACGTGCTGCGCGACGGCCACGGCGCCCTCGGTCACGTGCTGGGCATCGGCCACGCGGCGCTCGACCGGCCCGAGCTCCAGCTGGCGGTGTTCCTGCGCTGGGGGCTGTTCGCGGCGCTCGCGCTGGCGCTGATCGCCATGGCCGTCTGGCGGCCGCGGCTTGGCCCGTGGGTGGCCGCCGCCGCGATCGCCCTGACCCTGTTCGACCTCGTGTCGTACGAGCGCGGCTTTCAGCCGGCGATCCCGCTCGCGGAGGCCAACCCGCCGACCCCGCCGGCCATCGCGACAGCTGCAGAAGACGCAGGGACACGCGCGCGTGGCCGGCCAGGTGGAGCTGGGCGGCAACGTGCCCGAGCGCTATGGGCTGCGCGACGCGCGCATCTACCGCTCGCCCCCGCTCGAGCGCCGCGGCCGGCTGTGGACGCTGCTCGGCGGTCAGGGGGCGGACTTCACGGCGCTGCCCGCCGACGACGACCGCCTGGCGGACCTCTACGCGGTCCGCTTCGAGATCTCCTATGCGCTCGCGGCGGACAAGTCCGGGCGCTGGAAGCCCAACGGCGTCGGGCCGGTCGTGGAGAAGCAGGCCGCCGTGCCACGGGCGTGGGTTGCGTACTCGTGGACGCCGGCGAGCGGCCTGGACGATGCACTCGGCAAGGTCGGCCGCAATGCCGGGAAGGACCAGAGCGCGCCCGTGATCGAGGGCGCCCCCGCGCCGCCCGGCGGCAGGGCTCCGGCGCCCGGCGCTGCCCACTTCGTCCGCGACGGCGAGCGCTCGGTGATGCTGGCGGTCGACGCCACGCGGCCGGGAGAACTGATCCTGGACGACACCTTCTACCCGGGCTGGAAGGCAAAGGTGGACGGCCACGACGCCACGATCCGGCCCGCCAACGTGGGCTTCCGCGCGGTGGCCGTGCCGGCCGGCAGCCACGTCGTGAGCTTCGACTACAAGCCGGCTTCGGTGCTGATCGGCGACCTGATCACGCTGCTCGGGCTGCTGATCCTGGCCGCCGGCTTCGTGCTGCTGCCGCGCTCTCTTGACACGCCCGAGCGCGCGACTTAGGTTCGCCAGATGCAGGGACTCGCGCGTGGGAGCGCCATCTCCATAGCAGCGCTCGCCGCTGCCCTTTTCCTTCCGGCGGTCGCTTCGGCTGACATCACCGGCAACGTGTCGAACACCCGCGGGGTCGCGCTGCCTGGGGTGAGCGTGCAGCTGACCGACTCGGCCGGCAAGGGCGTGGACTACGAGTCCACGGATGCCGCCGGCAACTGGTCGACGCCGACGAGCTACCTGAGCGGTTACACCCCGCCGTTCACCGCTTCCGCAACGACATATGACAGCTGCGTGACAACCGGCGACTCGAGCCGCACGGGCACGGCCACCGCGGCCGGCGACGGCGCCGCGGCCAACATCCAGCTCGACGTCATGGAGTTCTGCAACGGCGCGTCCTACAGCGGGCCGGAGGGCAGCGCGTACATCGACGCGCCCGACCGGCAGATCCTCTCGCCCCCGGGTGGCAGCGCCGTGCTGAAGCTGCTCGCCCCCGGCGGCGGCTCGAACTTCACGGTGACGCTCCAGGACGGGACACCGATCGGCACGAGCGCCAGCGATGCGACCGCGGTGCCCGTCACGTTCCCGAACGCCGCCTACAACGGGCCGTTCCTCGTCCAGTACACGTCCGGCGACGGCAAGACTCCGGTCAGCTACACGGCGGGCACGCTGACGCTGGCACAGGCCGGCCCACCGGCGCCGGCCACCGGCAACGTCGACCTCGAGGCGATCGTGGACATCTCCGGCTCGATGGCCGGGACCGATCCCAAGTTCCGCCGCAAGGACGCGCTCCAGCTCCTGCTGGACCTGGCGAAGCCGGGCGACAAGCTCGGCGCGGTCGGGTTCGACGACCAGTATCAGCCGATCTTCGATCCGACGACGATCAGCGGCGCGTCGGTGATCAAGAACCTGAAGAAGGTCTCGAACACGCAGATCATCGACCGCGGCGGGACCGACTACAACATCGGCTTCGACCAGGCCTACAAGGCCCTGACCGGACCGTCGATCGACCCGAAGCGCCCGAAGGGCGCCATCTTCCTGACCGACGGCGGGCACAACGCAGGGCCCTACAACAACGGCCACCTGCGCTTCGCGATCAACCCGACCGGTCACAGCTGGCCGGTCTGCGTGGTGCAGCTCGGGACGAGCTTCCTCCAGTCGGACGTCGACCGCCTGAAGCGGATCGCCTCCGACACGGGCGGCCAGTACGTGGCGACGCCCACCGACGACCAGCTGACGGGGCTCTACTTCAGCTGCCTCGGGCTGACGAACGGCCAGAAGACGGTGGTGAACAAGAAGTTCACCTTCAAGAAGGGCCAGACGAAGTCGGCGAAGGAGCGGCTGCCGAAGAAGAAGCTGCCGTCGGTGACCTTCTTCGTGAACTGGGGCGAGGGGACCTACAACGTGACCCTGAAGGACCCGCACGGCAAGACGCACACGCCGAAACGACCGGGTCGCGGCGCCACCTTCGGCCACGGCGCGAGCTACGCCTTCTACCGGATCCGCAGGCCTGACGGCGGTGTCTGGAAGATGATCGTGAAGGCGGTCAAGCTGCCGGCGGCGACGGACAAGGCGAACGTGAAGATCACAATCACGCCGAAGCTGAAGTAGGGAACTAGAGCCGCGCCGCGGCAGCGGCGTCGCAGAGCAGCACGTACTCGCCGCGCGGCTCGAGCAGCGACGACGGCGCGTCCGGGCCCTGGCGGCCGTTGAACGCGCGCGCCGCGGCGTCCGCCTTCTCCTCGCCGGAGACGAGGAAGACCACCTGCGCGCCGGCGTTCAGCACCGGCAGCGTGAGCGTGATGCGCGCCACGAGCGGGGCCATGCCGGGCTGCTCGACGCCCGCGACGTTGGCGTCGCGAATGCCGAGCTCGGGGTTGTTCGGGAACAGCGACGCGCAGTGCGCATCGGGGCCCAGGCCCAGCAGGATCAGGTCGAAGGGCGGGACCACGTCCGGGCCGAACACCCCGGCAAGCTCCTTGGCGTACTCCGCGGCACCCTCGCCAGGCCCGCGCTCGCCCTGCATCCGGTGGACGGCCAGCGGCTCGATCTTCGACAGCAGCGCGTCGCTTGCCATCTTGAAGTTGGACTGCTCGTGGTCCGGCGCGACGCAGCGCTCGTCGCTGAACCAGACCTCGGTGCGCGACCAGTCGGCGCCGAGCTGGGCGACCCGCTCGTAGGCGGCCTTCGGCGTCGAGCCGCCGGTGATCACGACGTGCCCCCCACGCTCGGCCGCTTCCGCGAGGAGATTCGCCGCATCCTCGGCCAGCTGCTCGGAGATCCGGACCTCGGGCCGCACAGGCGCAATCCTAAAGACGGGGCCTGGCCCCGTTCTCATCTTTGCGTCAGGAAGCGACTGGCACTACCAGCGGGGTCGGTTCTGGGCGACCGCGGAGCGTCGCCTCGCCGTCGGCTCGCCAGCACCACTGCTCGCGGGTGGCGACGCGGTCGAGCGTGCACTTCGACGCCAGCACGCGGCCGTCGGTGGACTTCGCGAGCTGCGTCAGGCGCGCCGCTTCGTTGACCGGGTCGCCGATGACCGTGTATTCGAAGCGCTCGCGCGCCCCCACGTTGCCTGCGACGACCGTGCCCGCCGACACGCCAATGGCCGCGCGCACCTGTGGCAGCTCGGCCCGCAGCCGCTCGTCCATCTCACGCGCTGCCGACAGCGCGCAGCCGGCGGGGTCGTCCATGGCGCGCGGGGCGCCGAAGATGCAGAGCGCGCCGTCGCCCTCGAACTTGTTGACCCAGCCGCGGTGCTTGTCGGCCACCTCGACGACGATCGCGAAGTAGCGGTTGAGCAGCGCCATGACCTCGTCCGGCGCCTTCGAGGCGGCCAGGTTGGTGGAGCCGAGCAGGTCGACGAACAGCACCGCCGCGTCGCGCTGCTCGCCGCCCAGCGCGGTGCCGCGCTCGAGCGCCGAGTTGGCCACGTGCTCGCCGACGTGGCGGCCGAACAGGTCGCGCAGCTTCTCGCGCTCGCGCAGCCCGGCCACCATCGAGTTGAACCCCGCCTGGAGGACACCCAGCTCGCTGCCGTCGTGGATGCGCACCTCGGCGTCGAGGTTGCCGCGCTCCACGTGCGCCAGGCCCTCGCGCATGGCCCGAAGCGATTGCGCGAACGAGCGCGCCACGAGCTTCATCGCCGCCAGTCCGAACAGCAGCGCCGCGCCACCGAGCACCACGGCCGTGAGCGCCAGCTTGTCGGCATTGACCCCGCCATCCGCGAGCGTGACCGCGCCCAGCCCGGCGAGCGCCACCAGCGGAGCGCCGGCGCTGATGCCGAATGCCAGCAAGACACGCGCGTCGACGCCGGGCAGCTCCGGCTCGCGCGGCACGGTGCCCGACAGCGCCCGCACCGTGATCGGATGGAAGGCCTTCTCGGCCAGCAGGTAGAGCATCCCGCAGGTGGTGATCCCGCCCAGCAGGATCCCGATCGCCACCTGCACGCCGAGCACTGTCGAGAACGAGCCGTTCAGGATGCCGAAGGCCAGCGCGGACGCGGCCCACGAGTACACGCTCAGCATCGTCTGGCTGAACGGGAAGCGCAGCACGCGCCGCACCATCTGGTCGTCGGCCGGCTTGCCGGAGTCGAGCCAGCGCGCAATCGGCTCGGCGCACTTGTTCGAGAGCGAGCCGCAGATGGTGAAGCTGACGAGCAGCACGATCGCGAACGCCAGGGCGTTGACCGCCTGCACATGCCCGCGGTCCTGGAGCGCCGGCAGCGGCGCGATGAACCACAGGAACAGGAACACGTCGATCGCGCCCGCGAGGTTGGCGATCGGGATGACGAGCGCGAAGCGATGGAACGCGCGCCGCTCGATGCTGCCCCGCTCGCCGCCGATGTTCAGGTCGAAGGCGCGGCGCACGAAGCGCGCGACAGAAGGCCGCTGGGCGCGGCCCGTCCCTCCGAGGGGTGCCGTCGTCGCTGTGCTCAAGAGCTGCCTCCTATCCGGTGAACGGACTGGAGACCTACTACTAGTGACCTATCTCGCCGAATGACGAGAGATGCATCACACAGTACCGAGAAAGGTGCACGCGCATTCGAGCGCCGGGCGATACGTGGGGTCGCGCAGGAGCGCCTGGCGGATGCCCTCACCGAGGATCCCGGACTCGCCCCGCGAGGCTCCGAGGACGACCCACGAGGACTCCTTTCCGTCGCGGGCCACGCGCTTGGCCTGGAGGCCGCCCGGGCCGCGATCGAGCGTGAGCTTGGAGCCCGAGGCGGTCTCGATCATGACGCCGGAGAGACCCGGCACGCTCATCTCACCCTCGGCGTAGAGCTTGATCTTCACGTCCTGGCGCTTGCTGTGGGCGGTGCCCATGTAGACGCCGTCGTGCCGAGTCAGCTCGCCCGGCTCCCAGCCCAGGCGGCACGAGAGCCAGCCGAGCAGGAGCATCCCGGCGACGACCGAGTCCTCGCGGGCCGTGACCGAGATGCCGCTGATCTCACGCAGCGACGTGCGCCACGCTGGCGGGTCGAACGTGGCCGCGATGCGCTCGCGCCACGGCGTGGTGCGCAGCCAGGCCAGGTCGACCACGTACGCGTCCTCGGCCACCGAGACGGCCCGCTGGATCGCCTCGGTGGCGTTCAGCTGCTGCGCCGAGTCGATCAGGACCACCGACACCAGGCGGCGCAGCGCGTCGATCGCATCACGGTGGCCGTGCGGCGCCCACGCAACGGTGGTCAGGTCCGGCACCAGCAGCGTGTCGACGATGGTGTCGAGCGAGGCGACGTGCTCGGGGCCGACGTCGATCTCGATCGTCTCGCTGCCGACCATGATCCCGCCGTCGGCCGCCTCGACCGCGATCTGCACGTGGGCATCGATCGTCTTGCGCTTTGGCTCGACCGCGACGAAGACGGTGCGCGACGGGTGGTAGCGGCCGACCCGCTCGAGGCGGTTGGCGATCTCGCCCTTGAACTGGCGGTCGACCACGATGACGACGTTGAGCACGCGTGCCGGCACGTAGCCGTGCTCCTCGGTGTGCGCGTCCACCAGCAGCTTGCGCAGCGCGCTGTCGATCGCCGTCGGAGTGGTGTCCTGCTCGGACCAGGTGCCCTCGATCTGCGCGCTGCCCGGCATCGGCTCAGATCGGGCGCCACTTGTTGTCGCCGAGCAGGATCGAGTCCTGCTCCGACGGGCCCGACGAGCCGGCCTTGTACTGCGGAACCTTTTCCTTGTCCTTGCTCCAGGCCTCGAGGATCGGATCGACGATCCGCCAGGCGGCCTCGACCTCGTCGTTGCGGGCGAACAGCGTGGCGTCGCCGCGCATGGTGTCGAGGATCAGGCGCTCGTAGGCCTCGGGCGACTGCGACAGGAACGAGGTGCCGTAGAGGAACTCCATGTTCACCGGGCGCACACGCATGCGCGAACCGGGGATCTTCGCCATGAGCGTCATCGACACGCCCTCGTTCGGCTGCACCGACAGGATCAGCTGGTTCGGGTGCACGCCAAGCGAGCCCTCCTGCTGGAACGCCAGGTGCGGGACTGGCTTGAGGGTGATCACGATCTCGGTGCCCTTGCGCGCGAGCGCCTTGCCGGTGCGGATGTAGAACGGCACGCCCGCCCAGCGCCAGTTGTCCACCTTCAGGCGCACGGCGGCGAACGTCTCCGTGACCGAGCCGTCGTCGACGCCCTCCTCCTCGAGGTAGCCGGGCACCTCCTTGCCTGCGACCGTGCCCGCCGAGTACTGGGCGCGCACAGCCATCTGGTCCACCTCGTCGACGTCGGGCGGCTTGATCGCGTGCAGCACCTTCACCTTCTCGTCGCGGATGTCGTCGGCGGAGAACGACACCGGCGGCTCCATCGAGGTGAGCATCAGCAGCTGGAGCAGGTGGTTCTGGATCAGGTCGCGCAGCGCGCCGGCGGTGTCGTAGTAGCCCGCGCGGCCCTCGAGCGCGACCTCCTCGGAGGCCGTGATCTGCACGTGGTCCACGAACGAGCGGTTCCATACCGGCTCGAAGATGCCGTTCGCAAAGCGCAGCACCAGGGTGTTCTGGACCGTCTCCTTGCCGAGGTAGTGGTCGATGCGGTAGATCTGACGCTCCTCGAACACCGACAGGAGCGACTTGTTGAGCTGGAGCGCCGAATCGAGGTCGTGGCCGAACGGCTTCTCGACGACGATGCGCGTCTCGGCCTCGTCGTTCTTGTTCATGCCGCTCTTGCCCAGCTGCTCGGCGATCGTCTCGAAGAACTGCGGCGCCACCGACAGGTAGAAGATCCGGTTGAAGACGAGGTCGGCCTCCTTGTCCTCCTCCTCGGCGATCTGGTTGATCTTCGAGAACAGCTCGTCGTCGTCGAACGAGCCGGGCACGTAGCGCACGCGCGTGAGCAGCCCGTCGAGCACCGTCTCGTCGGTGTCGCGGCGGGAGAACTTCTGGATCGCCTCCTTGGCCACCTCGCGGTACTCGTCGTCGGACCACTCCGAGCGCGAGCAGCCGATCAGGTTGAAGCGCTCGGGCAGCGCGCCCTCGTGGGCCAGGTTGTAGATGGCCGGCAGCAGCTTGCGCTTGGCCAGGTCGCCGGAGGCGCCGAAGATGACCATCGTCGTCGGGTGCACGGGCACGCGCTCGAGCCCCTCGGTCAGGGGGTTCTCGAACACCTGGGTGAGGCCGCGGACCGTCGCCATCTACTCGGCGTGCGCCTCGGTCTGCGCGCGGCTCTTCACCGCATGTCCGCCGAACTGGTTGCGCAGCGCCGCATTGAACTTCGCGGCGAACGCGTTCTGGCCGCGCGAGCTGAAGCGCTCGTACAGCGAGGTGGTGATGACGGGCGTGGGAATGCGCTTGTCGATGGCGTCCTCGACGGTCCAGCGGCCCTCGCCGGAGTCCTCGACCCAGGGCTCGAGGTTGTCAAGGTCGTTGCCATCGAGCTCGAAGGCGTTCGCGGCCAGCTCGCACAGCCACGAGCGCACCACCGAGCCCTGCATCCACAGGTGGGCGATCTTCGCGTTGTCGAGCTCGAACTCACAGGCGTCGAACAGCGAGAAGCCCTCGGCGTAGGCCTGCATCATCCCGTACTCGACACCGTTGTGAACCATCTTGACATAGTGGCCGGCGCCGGTTGGCCCGAAGTGGCCCCAGCCGGGGCCGTGCTCCTCGGTGGTGGGCGGCGCGAGCACGTCGAGGATCGGAGACAGCCGCTCGACGGCCTCGTCGGGGCCGCCGACCATCATGCAGTAGCCGACCTCCAGGCCCCAGACCCCGCCGGAGACGCCGACGTCGCAGTAGTGGATGCCCTTCGAGTCGAGCTGCTCGGCGCGCGCTTTGTCGTCGGTCCAGCGGCTGTTGCCGCCGTCGATGATCATGTCGCCCTCCTCGAGCAGCCCGGCGAGCTTGTCGACGGTCTCCTGCGTCGGGTCACCGGCGGGAACCATGATCCAGACGTTGCGCGGCTTCTTGAGCTTCGAGACGAGATCCTCCAGGCTGTCGGAGCCGCTCGCCCCCACGCCCTCCGCCTTCTTGACGGCGTCGGCGCTGAAGTCGAACGCGACGACCTCGTGCTCCGAGTCGCGCTTGATCCGGTGGACCATGTTGCCGCCCATGCGGCCCAGTCCGATGAAGCCGAGTTGCATCAGCCGATCTCCTTCGTGAGGTCGCGAACCGCCTGCGCGGGATCGCCTTCCAGCCGGATCCGCGTGACCGGCAGGCCGTGGGCCTCGAGCGTGCGGTAGTCGCCGATCGCCTGTGCGTTCTTGAGCGTCTTGAACGAGTAGCCCGCGCCGGGGATCTTGATGTCCTCGTCGCCGTCGTGAATCAACTGGATGAAGACGCCGGTCTTCGGGCCGCCCTTGTGGAACTGCCCGGTGGAGTGCAGGTAGCGCGGCCCGTAGCCGAACGTGGTCGTGGCCTTCGTCTTGTCGCGTATCGCGCGGCGCAGCTCCACGATCGCCTCGTCGAACTCGTCGGAGGGCTGCACGAAGCCCTGGATCGCCACGTAGTTGGGCGGGGCCACGCCGGAGAGGTCGAGCTTGCCGCTGGGCAGATCCTCGACGCCCTCCTCCAGCACCTTCTTGGTCGCGTCCTTGGCCTCCTGGACGTTCGGCTGGTCGAACGCATTGATGCCGAGCACCCAGCCGGCGACCGCCGTGGCGAACTCCGCGAAGAAGAAGATCCGTCCGAGGTCCTCGGGACCATCCACCTTCAACGTCAGCACCGGCACGCCGCCGGCGATGAAGTGCGCCAGATCGGCGCCGTCATCGCTCTGGAGGTGCACCAGCACGCGGTCGTCGCCGTAGGCATCGGGGGTGCCGAGCGGCTCGTCGGCCACGGGCAGGATGCCCTTGCCCTCCTTGCCGGTCGATTCGGCGATCAGCTGCTCGACCCATAGGCCGAAGCTCGAGATCGGATCGTCGACCACGAACGTGAGCTTGTCGCGGCCCTTGAGGGCCAGCTCGCCCATCGCGACTCCGAGCCACAGGCCCGAGTTGGCGGTCGAGGCGTCGAACTGCGAGCAGTTCTCCTCGGCCACGCGGGCCCGGTCGAGCAGCGCCTTCACGTCCACGCCCATCAGGGCGGCGGGCACGAGCCCGAAGTACGACAGCGCCGAGTAGCGCCCGCCGATGTCCGGGTCGTTCAGGAAGACGCGCCGGAAGCCCTCCTTCCCGGCAAGCTCCTCGAGCGAGGAGCCGGGGTCGGTGATCGCCACGAACTGCTTGCCGTTGTCGGCCTTCGAGCGGAAGTAGTGGTACTGCGACATCGTCTCGACGGTGCCGCCCGACTTCGACGAGATCAAGAACAGCGTGCGCTCGAGGTCGACCTTGTCCTCGACCTCCTTGATCGCGCCCGGATCGGTGGAGTCGAGCACGTAGAGGTCGAGCCCGCCGCCGCCGCGCTCGAACGACTGGCTCAGCACCTCCGGCGCCAGCGAGCTGCCCCCCATGCCGCACAGGATCACGCTCTGGATGCCGTCGGCGCGCACCTCGTCGGTGAAGTCGTTCAGCGTGCCGCAGTGGTCGAGCATGCGCTGGGCGATCGTGAGCCAGCCCAGGCGGTTGCCTATCTCCGGCACGCCGGGGCCGCCCCAGAGCGACTCGTCCTTGTGCCAGATACGGCGCGCCACGTCCTCGGACTGCGCCTGCTCGAGCTTCTTGCGCAGCGGCTCCTCGAGCTCGTCGGGGATGGCCGAGTCGAATGTCTTCGGGCGCCCGAGCCTGGTGGCCTCGCGCGCCGACTCGACGCCCGCCAGCAGCTTCTCGAACGGCGTGATGAATGCGTCGACGCCGTCCTGGAGCAGCTTCTTGGTCACGTCGTCCATGTCGATGCCGGCCTCGCGCAGCGCTTCGAGCTCGGCGCTGGGATCGGTCTCGACCGGCGCGCCGCTGGCCTCGGACTGCTCGCCGGCCGCGTTCAGCGTGGCCATCGGCATCGTGTTGACGGTGTGCGGGCCTACCAGCGAGTCGACGTATTTCGTCTCCGGGTACGACGGGTTCTTCGTGCCGGTGGATGCCCACAGCGGCCGCTGCACGCGGGCGCCGGCGTCTGCCAGCTGCTGCCAGCGCTCGCCGGCGAAGATCTCCTTGAAGCGCAGGTAGGCGGCGCGCGCATTGGCGACGGCGGCCGTGCCCTGGAGCTCGCTCTTGCCGAGCTGGTCGAGACGCTTGTCGACCTCGGTGTCCACGCGCGAGACGAAGAACGAGGCGACCGACTGCGGCCCCATGTCCTTGCCCTCGTCCTTGCGCCGCTCGAGACCCTTCATGTAGGCCTCGGCCACGCGCGCGTAAGCCTCGACCGAGAACAGCAGCGTCACGTTCACGTTGACGCCCTCGTAGATCATCTGCTCGATCGCCGGAGTGCCCTCGTCGGTGCCCGGGATCTTGATCATCACGTTCGGGCGGTCCACGACCTCCCAGTAATGGCGGGCCGACTCGATCGTCTTGTCGGTGTCGAAGGCCAGGTCCGGCTCGACCTCGATCGAGACGAAGCCGTCGGCGCCCTCGGACTCGTCGTAGACGGGCCGCAGCACGTCGCAGGCGTCCTGCACGGTCTTCACCGCCACCCGCTCGTAGATCGCGCGCGCGTCGAGGCCCTCCTTGGCGGCCTCGTCGATCAGCTCGTCGTAGTCATCCGAGCCCAGGATCGCCTTCTCGAAGATCGCCGGGTTGGACGTGACCCCGCGCAGCGACTCGTACTTGACGAGCCGCTCCAGCTCGCCGGACTCGATCAGGTTGAGACGGATCTGGTCGAGCCAGATCGAGGTCCCGAGCTCGGTGATCCGTGCAAGGCGTTCGTTGACTTCTGCGGCGACGCTCATTCGGCGTTCCTTTCTGCGAGCTCCTTGGCGACTTCCGCGACATGTTCGCCCGTGAAGCCGAAGTGCTTGTAAAGATCCTTCTGCGGCCCGGAAGCGCCGAACGTGGTCATGCCGACAATCGCGCCGCCGTCACCGACGATCCGCTCCCAGCCGAGCGTGGTAGCGGCCTCCACCGACACGCGCGGGACGCCTGGCGGCAGCACGTCGTCGCGGTAGGCGTCGTCCTGCTCCAGGAAATTCTCGACGCATGGCATCGACACCAGCCGCGCCTTGACCTCCTGCTCCTCGAGCAGGTCCACGGCTTCGCCGGCGATCATCACCTCACTGCCGGTTGCGATCAGCACCACGTCGGGCTTGCCGCTCTTGTTGCGCAGCACGTAGCCGCCGCGCTCGATGGCGTCGTCGGGCACGCTGCGGCGCTCCAGGATGTCCAGGTTCTGGCGCGAGAGCGCCATCGTGGTCGGTCCGTCCTGGCGGTTGATCGCGTACTGCCACGCGAGCGCGGTCTCGTTCGCGTCGCCCGGGCGCAGCACCTTCATGTTCGGCACGGCGCGCAGGTGGACGAGCTGCTCGATCGGCTGGTGCGTCGGCCCGTCCTCGCCGAGCCCGATCGAGTCGTGGGTGAACACCCACACCGACGGGATGCCCATCAGCGCCGACAGGCGCATCGCGCCCTTCATGTAGTCGCTGAAGATGAGGAACGTGGAGCCGAACGGCCGCAGGCCCTGCAGCACCATGCCGTTGACGATGGCGCCCATGCCGTGCTCGCGGATGCCGTAATGCATGTTGCGCCCGCCGTAGTTGCCGCGCTCGACCGACTCGGCATCGTCGATCGTCGTGAGAGTCGACGGTGAGAGGTCGGCCGATCCGCCGATGAACTCGGGCACCTGCTCGGCCACCCACTGGATCACCTGGTGCGAGGCCTTGCGTGTGGCGATGGGGCCGTCGTCGGGCTTGAACCTGGGCACCTCGGCGTCCCAGTTCTTCGGGAGCTTGCCCTCCATGATCCGCTCGAACTCTTTGCTCTCGGCCTTGAACTCGGACTTGTAGGCCTCGTAGCGCTCCTGCCACTGGCCCTCCATCTCCTCGCCGCGCTCGAGACACTCGCGGAAGTGGTCGAGCGCCTCCTGCGGCACGTAGAACGCCTCCTCGGACGGCCAGCCGTAGGCCTCCTTGGTGAGCTTGATCTCGTCCTCGCCGAGCGGCGATCCGTGCGCGGACTCGGTGTCCTGCTTGTTGGGCGACCCGGGCGCGATGTGGGTGCGAATGATGATGAGCGACGGCTGGTCGGTCACGTCCCGCGCGGTCGCAAGCGCCTCCTCGACGCGTTCGAGCGCCAGGTCCTCGCCCAGGTTCTGCACGTGCCAGCCGTAGGCCTCGTAGCGCTTGCCGACGTCCTCGCTGAACGACAGCGCCGTGTCGCCCTCGATCGAGATGTGGTTGTCGTCCCAGAACGCAGTCAGGCGACCGAGCCCCAGGTGGCCGGCGATCGACGCCGCCTCGGACTGGACCCCTTCCTGCATGTCGCCGTCGGAGGCGATCGTGTAAGTGTGGTGGTCGACGATCTGGTGGCCCGGCCGGTTGAAGCGCTCGGCGATCATGCGCTCGCCCAGCGCCAGGCCCACGGAGTTCGAGATGCCCTGGCCCAGCGGGCCGGTGGTGGTCTCGATGCCCGCGGCGTGGCCGTACTCGGGGTGGCCGGCCGTGGGGCTGCCTAGCTGGCGGAAGTTCTTGAGGTCGTCGAGCGTGAGCCCGTAGCCCGTGAGGTAGAGCATCGAGTAGAGGAGCATCGACGCGTGCCCTGCCGAGAGCACGAAGCGGTCGCGGTCGTACCAGTCCGCGTTCTGCGGGTTGTGGCGCATGACGCGCGTGTAGAGGACGTAGGCGATCGGCGCGAGCGCCATCGGCGTGCCGGGATGGCCCGAGTTCGCCTTCTGGACCGCGTCCATCGACAGCGTCCGGATCGTGTCGACGCAGAGCTTGTCGAGTGCCTGCCTGTCAGTCGCAGCCGATGTCAAATCTCACCCTCCAGAGTTGAGCTCCGAGCAGTATCCCGCTCGCCGGTGGCGAGCGCGTGTTCCTTCTGGGCCATGACCCCGGCGCCGATCGCACCGGAATCGTTGCCCCCCTTCGCCAGCGATATGGCTACCCGTTCGAAGCCAGCGGGAAGCGCGCGCGAGCGCGCCTCCTCGATCGCGGCGTCGATGAACAGGTCGTATGCGGACGCCCCGAAGCCGCCGCCGATGACGATGTGCTCCGGCTCGAACATGTTGACGAAGCTGGCGAGCGCGACGCCGAGCCAGCGGCCGAGCTCGTTCAGATGTTCACGCGCCGCGGCGTCGCCGGCTCGGGCGGCGTCCTCGACCTCGCGACCCGGGCGGCCGGCCGCGATCTCGAGCGCCTTGCCGCTGGCGTACGCCTCGAGGCAGCCGCGGTTCGGGCAGGTACGGCCCGGGCACTTGCGGCCGTCGGCCTCGATGACCATGTGCCCGAGCTCTGCGCCGAGCCCCGTCGCGCCGCGAAAGACATGGCCGTCGATGATCACTCCGCCGCCCACGCCGGTGCCGAGCGTGAGCATCAGCAGGTGGCGCGTGGGCGCCCCGTCGACGATCTCGGCCTCGGCCTGCGCCGCGCAGTTGGCGTCGTTGTCGACGAACACCGGCACGCCGAAGCGGCTCTGAAGCTCGTCGCGCAGCGGAACGCCCTCGAGCGGGATGTTCACGCTGGACACGACCGTGCCGGTGGCGAAGTCGATCTGCGACGGCACACCGACGCCGACGGCCTCGGGCTCGCCGTCGCGCTCGATCACGCGCCGCGCGAGCGCCTCGATCGCGTCCAGGAGCGCGTCGGTGTCGTCGACCGGGGTCGGCGCGCGCTGTGGCTCGAGCGCACGTCCGTCGACCACCGAGGCGATCTCCACCTTGGTGCCCCCCACGTCGATTCCGAGCACTTGCATCCAGGCCGCAACCTACCCGGGTGAAGCAGTCGCATGCCCGGCGCCTGATAGAAAGCACGTCGTGGACAGGCGGCTCGCACAGCGAAATCTCCGCACCGCGCTCATCGCCGGAGCGATCGCGCTGATCGTCTTCGGGGCCTCGTTCCTCGCGGCCGCGATCTACCTCGGCTGATGGCGGAGATCGAGCACGACCCCGAGCTGACGCCGCCCGGCGAGGCGATTCACCTTCCCGAGCCGTCGTACCTGCCGTTCACGCTCGCGCTCGGCATCGCGATCACGCTCGTCGGCGTGATCACCTGGCTGCCGATCGTGATCATCGGCCTGATCATCGTGGTCACCATCCTCATGCGCTGGATCCGCTCCACGCGCGCGGACATGGCCGAGCTCCCGCTGGACCACAGCCACTGACCGGCTGGCCTTTTCCTACTCCCCTGGTATAAATTAGGCCGCCCTAAGAGTTAGGGCCCCCTACTGACCAAGCGGAGATCATGCTTCCCACCTTCCTGATTGCCCTGCGCGAAGGCGTAGAGGCCTCATTGATCGTCGGCATCATCGCGGGCTTCCTGGTGAAGGAGGGCCGCCGCGACGCGCTGGGCAAGATGTGGCTCGGCGTCGGCATCGCCGTCGCACTCTGCGCCGCCACGGCAGTCGCGCTGCGCCTGATCGGCGAGAACCTTCCGCAGCGCCAGCAGGAGGGGCTCGAGACGGTCGTCGCCCTCGTAGCCGTCTCGACCGTCACCTACATGATCGTCTGGATGCGCCGCCACGCGCGCGGGCTCTCCAAGGTCCTGCGCGGCCAGGCCGCGGGCGCACTCGCCAAGGGCTCGACGGTTGCCCTGCTCGGCATGGCGTTCCTCGCAGTGCTGCGTGAGGGCCTCGAAACTGCCGTCTTCCTGCTGGCGGTCTTCCAGGACTCGGCGAACACGACGGCCGCCGGCTCAGGCGCCGTGCTCGGCCTCGTGTGCGCGGTCGTGATCGGCTGGGCGCTCTACCGCGGCGGCGTGCGGATCAATCTCAACCGCTTCTTCCGCGCGACCGGCCTGGTGCTCACGCTGGTCGCCGCCGGCATCTTCGCGACCGCCTTCCACACCGCGCACGAGGCCGGCTGGTTCAACCTGCTTCAGGGCAACGCGCTCGACCTGACCTGGCTCGTGCAGCCGGGCACGATCCACGGGACACTGATCACCGGCATGTTCGGCGTGCAGGGGCACCCGACCGTGGCCGAGGTGCTCGCGTGGGCCGCCTACGTCGTGCCGGTCGGGCTCTACGTGGCCTGGCCCGACCGCTGGCGGCCGCTTCGGTCAAGTCGCGTCCCGGCTCACAGCATGCCCGCCCGGCTGTCTGCCGGGCGTGCCGCTTGAGGCGCCGCCGGCCGGCAGCGCTCCTGTTCGCCGTAGCTGCGACGTGGCTGGTCGCGGGCTGCGGGTCGAGCGGCGGCGGCACGAGCGCCGCGAACACCCGCAACGTGACGATCGCGCTGATCGACTCCGGCTGCAAGCCGGCGCAGATGCAGCTTCCGGCTGGCCCGACGACCTTCAAGGTCACGGGCGGTGGCGCGGGCAACGTGACCGAGTTCGAGCTGCTCGAGGGAACGCACATCGTCGGCGAGGTCGAAAACGTGACGCCGGGCCTGGAGCGCTCGTTCTCGGTGACGCTGCACGCCGGTCGCTACACCCTGTCGTGCCCCGGCGGCACGACCGCCGGCAAGGGCGTCCTGCGCGTGACCGGCGGCGCCGCGTCGAAGGCGCCGTCAGCGACGGCGCAGAGCGCGGTCGCCACCTATCGCGGCTACCTCGAGGATCAGACCGCCGGTCTGGTCGCGCGCACACAGGCGTTCGCGGCCGCTGTAGAGCGCGGCGACCTGGCCGCGTCGAAGCGCCTCTACGCGCAGGCACGCGTGCCCTACGAGAGCGTGGAGCCGGTGGCTGAGACGTTCGGATCACTCGACCCCGACATCGACGCGCGCGCCGGCGACGTGTCGCGCTCGAAGTGGACCGGCTTCCACCCGATCGAGCAGGCGCTGTGGGCTCGCGGCACCACGAAGGGACAGAGCGCGCTCGCGGCGGGGCTCCTGCGCAACGTGCGCAAGCTCCAGGCCAAGGTGCGCAACGTGAAGCTCGAGCCTGCACAGATTGCGAACGGCGCGGTCGAGCTGCTCGGCGAGGTCTCCAAGTCGAAGATCACAGGCGAGGAGGAGCGCTACTCGCACATCGACCTCGTCGACTTCGCGGCCAACGTCGACGGGGCGAAGGCGGCGTTCAACGCCGTCGCGGTGCTCGCTCGAAACCGCGACAAGGGCCTCGCGGGCCAGATCGACCGCCGCTTCGAGCAGGTCGACCTCGCGCTCGCGCGACATCGCCGAGGCGACGGCTTCGTCCCCTACGGCGCGCTCACGCGCCCCGACATCAGGGCCCTGTCGCAGGCGATCGACGCGCTGGCCGAGCCGCTCTCGAGGATCCCTGCCCTCCTGGTCGCATGAGCCCCCGCCCGTTCACCCGCCGGCGCCTGCTCACGGCGGCGGCCGCGGGCGGTGCGGCGGTCGCAGTCGGCGGCTACGAGCTCGGGCGCAGCGAGGACCCCCGAGGCGGCGGCGCTCCGACGGTGCCGTTTCACGGCGCGCACCAGGCGGGCATCGCGACGACGGCACAGGACCATCTGCACTTCGCCGCCTTCGACGTGACGAGCGACGACGTGGCCGACCTGCGCGAGCTGATGCGCGGGTGGACGGACGCCGCCGCACGCATGACCGCCGGCGAGCTGGCGGGCAGCGACGGCAACGCGCCGCTCGCGCCACCCGCGGACACCGGCGAGGCGCTCGGATTGAAGCCGGCACAGCTGACGCTGACGTTCGGCTTCGGCCCGTCGCTGTTCGAGCATCAAGGCCAGGACCGCTTCGGGCTGGCGCGGATGCGGCCGTCCGCGTTGCGCACCCTGCCGCCGCTGCCCGGCGACGAGCTCGACCCCGACCTCTCGGGCGGCGATCTGTGCGTACAGGCGTGCTCGAACGACCCGCAGGTGGCCTTCCACGCGGTCCGCAACCTGGCGCGCCTGGGGCGCGGCACGGTCGTGATGCGCTGGTCGCAACTCGGGTTCGGGCGGACGTCCACAACCAGCGAGACGCAGTCGGCGCCGCGCAACCTGATGGGCTTCAAGGACGGGACCAACAACATCCGCTCCGAGGACGTCGAGGCCATGAACGACCACGTCTGGATCGGGCCGGGCGAGTTGCCTGCGTGGATGCGCGGCGGCACGTTCGCGGTCACGCGCCGGATCCGGATGCTGATCGAGGTCTGGGATCGCGCCTCGCTCCAGGATCAGGAGCGGACGATCGGCCGCCGCAAGGTCACGGGAGCGCCGTTTGGAGGCACGCGCGAGCGCGACCCGGTGCGGCCCCGCGAGCTGCCGGCCAAGTCGCACGTGCGGCTGGCGGGGCCGACCTCCAACGGCGGCGAGCGCATCCTGCGGCGTGGTTACTCGTTCACCGACGGGCTCGACCCGGAGCTGGGGCAGCTCGACGCCGGGCTCTTCTTCATCGCCTTCCAGCGCGACCCGGAGCGCCAGTTCGCGGCAATCCAGCGCCGGCTGGGCTCGAACGACGCGCTGAACGAGTACATAACGCACACGAGCAGCGCGGTGTTCGCGGTGCCCGGCGGGGTGCGGCAAGGCCAGTGGGTCGGGCAGGGGCTGCTGGGCTAGGCCTTGGCCTCTTCGCGCGGCATCGAGCTGGTTGCGCCGTCCTGGGTCCAGCAGCGGACGATGTCGCGTATCGAGAGGATGCCCACCGTCTCGCCGCCCTCGACCACGATCAGGTGACGGAAGCCGCCCTTGACCATCGCCTCGGCCGCGCGCTCGAGCGACCACTCGGGCGACGCGAACGTGAGGTTGGCCGAGAGGTGGTCGCTGACCAGCTCGGTGTCAGGATCCTGGCCGGCGCCGATCGACTCGAGGACGTCGCGCTCGGTGATGATCCCCGGGCCCTGCTGGTCGGGATCGGTGACGATCGCCGCGCCGACCTTGCGCGCAGCCATCGCCTTCGCGGCGTCGCGAAGCGTGTGCCCCGGACCAATCGAGAGGATTGCGTCCGTCATCCCGTTGCGTACCTGCATCCGACCTCCACGGTGACACTTTGTGACGAGCGGCGCAAGGGTACACGGCGATGAGCGACCCGGCTGTCCGGCTTCGCTTTAGACTGCCCCGCCCGTGAGCCCGCAGCGCAAAGACCTCATCCGAATGCTCGTCATCGGAATAGGGGCATCGGTTGCCGGCACCTACGGCGCGCTGCAGATCGACTGGTTCCCGACGCAGGCATCGACTGCGGCTCACAAGATCGACACGCTCTACGACTGGCTGCTCGTTGCGTCGGTTCCGATGTTCGTGCTGGTCATGTCCGTCGCGATCTACTGCGTGGTGCGCTTCCGCGTGCGCCCCGGCGGCCCGACCGGCGACGGCGCGCCGATTCACGGCAACACGCGCCTCGAGATCGTGTGGGTGACCGTGCCGTTCCTGATCGTCACGGCGCTGGCGGTCTACGCCGCGGTCGTGCTGGCACAGATCGAGAAGAAGCAGCCGAACGAGCTTCAGGTGCGTGCGATCGCGCAGCAGTTCACGTGGCACTTCGAGTACACGCAGGCCGACGGCAAGAAGTTCATCGCCGACCAGCTGTACCTGCCGAACAACCGCCCGGTCTACATGAAGATCACGACGAAGGACGTGCTGCATTCGTTCTGGGTCCCCGAGTTCCGGGTCAAGGAGGACGCGGTGCCGGGTCAGGTCGACCACGTGCGCTTCACGCCCGACCGGATCGGCAACTACGAGGTGGTCTGCGCCGAGCTCTGCGGCCTCGGCCACTCGACCATGCGCGTGGCCGCGAACGTGCTCGAGCCGGCGAAGTTCGCGCAGTGGGCCAAGTCGCGCCTCGGGAAGAGCGTCGGCGGCGTGACGCTGACCGGCGGAGCGAAGCCCAGCGCCGCGGCGCCCAGCGCCGGCGCGCCGACGGCGACCGCCGCGCAGGGCAAGGCGATCTTCACGGGTGAGGGCGGCTGCGGGGCCTGTCACACGCTGGCCGACGCCGGCACCACGGGGGCGGTCGGGCCGAAGCTGAACAACATCGCCGCCAGCGGCGCCGCGTTCATCAAGCAGTCGATCGAGGACCCGAACGCGAAGATCACCGCCGGGTTCCCGAAGGGCGTCATGCCCCAGGACTTCAAGACTCGCCTCGGTCCCCAGAAGGTCGACGCGCTCGTAAAGTATCTGCTCCAGGCCGGAAAGTAGGACTGACGAAATGGCTACTGCTACAGCAACCGTTCATCACTCCCACGCACCGGCGCACACGCCGCGTTCGCGCTGGACCGGGCCGGGCTGGTACCGCGTCCTGATCGCGGTGCCGCTGGGCCTCGGGTTCGCCTTCGCGCTCGACATCCTCGCGCGCCTCGCGCTGCACTACCACCCGCTCTACTTCCCCGACGGCATCGCCACGATCGCGATGATCTCGGTGCCGTTCGCGTTCGTCATCGGGATCGGCTGCTTCGACTACTGGTTCTACTGGGCGTCCGGCGGCGAGACGCGCGAGGAGGACCACTCGGGGCACGGCGCGACGAGCTGGAAGGACTACTTCAGGGTCAACACCGACCACAAGGTCATCGGCATCCAGTACATCTGCACGACGTTCTTCTTCTTCGTCTGCGGCGGCCTGATGGCGATGCTGATGCGGGCGGAGCTGGCGCAGCCGGGCTCGCAGTTCGTCGACTCGAACACCTTCAACGGGCTGTTCTCGGTGCATGCGTCGCTGATGATCTTCCTGTTCATCATCCCGGTGTTCGCAGGCATCGCCAACTTCGTGGTGCCGCTCATGATCGGCGCGCCGGACATGGCGTTCCCGCGGCTGAACGCGCTGTCGTTCTGGCTGCTGCCGATGGCCGGGATCCTCATGCTGGCGTCGTTCCTCGCGCCCGGCGGCGCGTTCGCCACCGGCTGGACCTCCTACGCGCCGCTGTCCACCGACACGCCGCTCGGCCAGACGTTCTTCAACCTGGCCGTGCAGTTCGCGGGTGCGTCGTCGGTCGCCACCGGCCTCAACTTCCTGGTCACGATCATCACGATGCGCGCGCCCGGCATGACGTTCTGGCGCATGCCGCTGCTCGTGTGGGCCAACTTCACGACGTCACTGCTGGTCGTGATCGCGACGCCGTTCATCGCCGGCTCGCAGTTCTTCGTGCTGCTCGACCGCAGCCTGCACACCGACTTCTTCAACGCGAGTGCCGGCGGGGACGTGATCATGTATCAGCACGTCTTCTGGTTCTACTCGCACCCGGCCGTCTACATCATGATGTTGCCCGGGTTCGGGATCGTGTCGGAGGTGATATCGACCCACGCGAGGAAACCGGTGTTCGGCTACCGGATGATGGCCTTCTCGCTGCTGGCGATCGTGTTCCTGGGCTTCACCGTCTGGGCGCACCACATGTTCGTCTCGGGCATGTCGGCGTGGTTGCGCGTGCCGATGATGATCACGACGATGCTGATCGCGGTGCCGACCGGCATCAAGATCTTCAGCTGGCTCGCGACTCTCTACAAGGGCGTGATCCATCTGAGAACGCCGCTCCTGTTCGCGCTCGGCTTCATCACCATGTTCACGCTGGGCGGGATCTCGGGCGTGATGCTCGCGGTCATCCCCTACGACATCCACGTCTCAGACACGTACTTCATCGTGGCCCACATCCACTACGTGCTGTTCGGCGGATCGGTGTTCACGATCTTCGCCGGGATCTATCACTGGTTCCCGAAGATGACCGGCCGGATGTACGACGAGACGCTCGGCAAGTGGCACTTCTGGCTCTCGTTCGTGACCTTCAACACCACGTTCGGGCCGATGCACCTGATCGGCATCGACGGGATGCCGCGACGGGTGGCCGACTACGCGGACAAGTACGCGGCGTGGAACCTGTTCATCTCGATCTCCGCGTTCATCTTCGGCGCCACGTTCTTCATCTTCGTCTACAACATGATCAGCTCGTGGCGCCACGGGCCGCCCGCGCCGGCAAACCCGTGGCAGGCGCACACGATCGAGTGGCAGGTGTCCTCGCCGCCGCCGATCTTCAACTTCGACGAGGTGCCCACGGTCGTAGGCGGTCCCTACGAGTACGGCGTGCCCGGGGCTCGGCACGCGGTCTTCAAGAGCCAAGAGCAGGCGGCGCCCGCCGGCGTCGCGCAGGTGGCGGCTGAATGACCGAGGGCGCTCCCAAGCGACTGCTGGTGGTCGCCAACGAAACCGTCGTCGGCAAGCCGCTGATCGACGCGGTCAAGGCCCGTGCAGACAAGGGGCCGGTCGAGGTCAAGGTCATCTGCCCGCAGAACCAGCCGCGTTCCGGCTGGGTCCAGTACGGCGAGGAGGCTCGCTCGGCGGCGGAGAACCGGCTCAAGGCCACGCTCGCGCGGCTGGAGGAAGCCGGCATCAAGGCCACCGGCGCGATCGAGGATCCCGACCCCTACACCGCGGTCATGGACTGCCTGGGCCGCGAGGACTTCGACGAGATCATCATCTCCACGCACCCGGAGACGCGCTCGGGCTGGCTGCGCCGCGACCTCGTGCAGCGGGTGGCCCAGGCGTCGCGGCGGCCAGTGGAGCACGTGGTCGTCGACGACCCCGAGGACAGCGAGCGCGGCACCGAGACGCTCGTGGTTGCCAACCAGACGATCGAGGACGAGCAACTGCTCGACCTGATCAAGTCGCGGGCGACCGGCGGGCACCACCGCTTCGTGCTCATCCTCCCTCAGGGCGAGGGTGGGGGCGGCGACCCCTACGAGCGGCTGGCACACGTGCTGCGCACGCTCGAGGAAGACGGCGTCGACGCGGTCGGCCAGGTCGTGCACCCCGACCCGTACACGGCTGTTCAGAACGCCGTGCGCTGGTACCCGGTCGACGACATCATCATCTCCACGTTCGAGGCGGAGCGCTCGGGGTGGCTGCGCAGCGACCTGATCGAGCGCGTCCGCAACGCCACCGGCAAGCCCGTCGAGCACGTGGTCGTACAGGCCTCCGGCCAGGAAGGCAGGGCTGCGTGATGGAAGCCGCAGGCGTCGCGTCCGACCTTCACGAGCAGGAAGGCCACCACGGCCCACCCGCGCCGCACTTCTCGTCGGCGGTCGACCCTCAGACGCTCGGGATGTACCTCTTCATCGTCAGCGAGGTGATGCTCTTCGGAGCGTTCTTCACGGCGTACTTCTTCATCCGCGTCGTGAACCACGCGCAGTGGCCGGCGGCCGGGCACGACATCCCGGTGCTCGTGGCGGGCATCAACACCTGCATCCTCGTGTCGTCCTCGTTCACGATGCACTGGGCGCTCGAGGGGATCAAGAACAACAACACGCGCGCCATGCGCGCGGGCCTGCTGACCACGTTCCTTCTGGGCCTCACGTTCCTGTCGGTCCAGGTCAACGAGTACTTCCACCTCGGCTGGGCGATCCACGACAACGCGCAGGGCACGATCTTCTACGGGCTCACAGGCCTGCACGGCGCGCACGTGACCGTCGGCCTGATCCTGCTCGGCATGGCGAACGTGCGGGCATTCCGCGGCCACTTCTCGCCCGAGGCGCATCGCGGAGTCGAGATCCCCGGGATCTACTGGCACTTCGTCGACATCATGTGGATCGTCGTCTTCCTGACGATCTACGTGCTCTAGCACCGTGTGGAATCCGCTCCGCTCGGAGCGGGACATGTTCCGGTTCCTCGTGCAGGTTCTGGTCGTCTGTCTGGCGATCGCGGTGATCGTGGTCGTGCTCCGGGCGATCTTCTGAGCTCGGACCGCGAGCTGGCGGTTGCACTCGCGCGCGAGGCCGGAGCGCTGCTGATGGAGCGCTTCGGGCACAAGGCGCGCGACGTGGAGGTGAAGTCGTCGTCGACCGACATGGTCTCGGCGGCCGACCGCGACGCTGAGGAGCTGATCCGCGCGGGGCTGCTGCGCGAGCGCCCGGACGATGGGCTGCTCGGCGAGGAGGGCAGCCGCTCGGCTTCGGAGTCGGGGCGCCGCTGGGTGGTCGACCCGCTCGACGGGACGACCAACTTCCTCTACGGGATCCCGCAGTGGGCGGTCTCGATCGCGCTCGAGGGCACGCTGGGCGTGGTGTTCGACCCGGTGCGCGACGAGCTGTTCGTGGCGGAGCGGGGATCAGGCGCGACGCTGAACGGCGACGAGTTGCGGCTGGGGCCGCCACCATCGCTCGCGACGGCGCTCGTGGCCACAGGCTTCGGATACGACGCCGATCGGCGCGCCAAGCAGGGTCAGGTGATCGCCCGGGTGCTGCCGCGGGTGCGCGACCTCAGGCGCGCCGGGGCTGCGTCCCTCGACCTCTGCTGGCTGGCCGCGGGGCGGCTCGACGGCTACTTCGAGCGCGGCCTCGGCGCCTGGGACTGGGCGGGGGCGCGGATCGTGGCCGAGCAGGCCGGCGCTGCGGTGGCCGACCTCGAGGCCGGCCCGCACGGGCTGGCGGCGGCACACCCGGACCTCCTGCCCGACCTGCTTGCGCTGGTGGCCGAGGCCGAGGCCGGCGTCTTCGCTACTTGACGGTGAGCGTGCCCTTCATCCCGGACTGCTCGTGTCCGGGGACCTGGCAGTAGTACTCGTACTTGCCCGGCTTCAGCGAGACGGTGAAGGTCGACGTGCCGCCCTGCGGGACGATCTTGCCGGCGGCGCCCGCCACGCCCTTCAGCGCGATGTTGTGCGAGAGCGACGACTTGTTCGGCATGTCGAAGGTGACCTGGCCCGCCGGGGCGGTCGCGACGACTGACTGGAAGGCCGTTCCGTCGACCGCATCGATCGTGAGCTTGCCGCCCGCGGCCGCGATCGGCTTCTTGTTCACCTTCGGCTGGCCGGCCTGAGCCAGCGCGCCCTGGTCCTTGCCCTTGATGCCGGCCACGAAGCCGACGTAGGCGGCCACGTCGCGGGCGTCCTCGCCCTTCACCAGGGCTGCGGGCATGATGCTGTTGCGGCGCGGGTGTGCGATCTGGCGCTTGACCACGCCCTCGACGGTCTTGGCGGTGAAGCCGTCAGCGCGCGGGCTGACGAAGGCGTCGTCGAGGTTGGGGCCCTGGATGCCCTTTGTGCCGGCCCGCGCCAGCGTGTGGCAGGAGCCGCACTGGGTCACGAACAGCGTCTTGCCCTTGACGAGGTTGGCGTCATCGCGACCGCAGGCGGAGAGCGCAATGGCGCCCGCCGCCAGGGCGACGGAGGCCAGCGCGGTGGAGCGGAAGCGGTGCAAAGCGGGCGGGAGACTAGCTGTTAGGGCAGCGGAAGCGCGTCGAGCCGACCCTGCGCAGCCGCGATCACCCCGGCCGCGACGCCCTCCCAGGAGAAGCGCTCGCGCGCCAGCTCCGACAGCGCGCGTGAAGCGGGCGCCCGGCGGTCCGGGTCGAGCTGGAGCCAGCGGATGAGGCGGTCGGCGAGCTGCTCCACGGCGTCGTCGCCGAGCTCGAAGGACAGCAGCGGGCGCAGATCGTCGTCGAGCGCTCCCGCCAGGATCTTCGAGACCTCGGCCAGCCCGGAGTGGGCGGCGGAGACCGGCAGCGCCCCGCACGAGGCGCCCTCGGCGGCGACCATCCCGAACGCCTCGGGCCAGGTGCTTGGCACGACCTGGGCCTCGCAGGCCGGCAGCAGGTCGGGTAGGTCGGCGTGCTCGAGCCGCCCCGTGAAATGCACGCGTGCGAGCCCGTGCGCGGCCGCGGGCAGGTAGCTCGCCGGGTCGACGCGATCGAGGAAGGCGCTGAGGTAGCGGAGCTCGCCCGCGGGGCCGCCCTCGAGCTCGCGGCCGCGGCGTGCGATCTCACGCGCGGCGTCCAGATCGCCGTCGCGGAGTGCATCGACCAGCCGGCCGATGCCGTCGCGATAGGTGCCGAAGCCGACGATGACCAGCCGCGCGTCCGGCACGGCGGCGGCCACCAGCGGCCAGGCGGCGACCAGCAGGTCGACCCCCTTCGACACGATCAGCTTGCCCACGTAGCTGACGATGCGATCGTGCTCGGGGTCCAGCTCGCGCAGCGCGGCCGCCGCCCCGGCCTCCCCACCCCAGCCGGCGGCGTCGCCCGCCTCGAGCCGGGCCGCGAGCGCGGTCAGGCGCTCTGCGGGGTCGTCGCGCGGCACGAAGGCGTCGGCGTCCACCCCCGGTGGGCCGAGGCGCGTCTTGTCGCGGATCGCCTGGTCGTCCATGACGGCCCACAGTCCCTCCGCCGTGTGGCGCGAGCCCACCAGGACGGCGCCGGCGCGTGCCAGGCCCTCGGCGGCGTACGGCCGGAAGCGCTCGGGCTCGGGCGCAACCGTGTAGGTCAGCGCGCTCCCGTGGACCTTCACGGCGTAGGGCGCGTCGAGCCCGCGCGCGAGGATCACGGGCCCCATCACCAGGTGGTTGGCCAGGCCGACCTCGATGTCCGCCCGCGCGGCGACGTCGCGCACGGCGGCGGCGCTGGCCTCGACGTAATGCTCAACCTCGTCGCCTGAGAGCTCCGTGAACGGGCGCGCGTCGAAGCCCTCGTAGCGGTCGGCGACGTAGACCGGCAGCGTGCGGCCGATCGCCGGCGTGTAGGCGGTCACGCGCACGGGCTCGCGCAGGACCTCGACCGTGAGCTCGCCCCCGTCCCAGTCACCGACGGCGTCGACGAACGGCAACTCGCGCGCGTCGCGGTCCTGGCACAGCAGGTGGACCTCGTGGCCGAGCTTGGCCAGGGCAGCCGTCAGCGACGCGTTGTAGACGTTGCTGCCGGTGCCGCGCAGCAGATAGCCGTGGAAGATCAGGATGCGCACGAGCGCGGGATTGTGGCGCTCACCGCTTGCACCAGGGTGATACGGCCACTCTCCCTGGTAACTTCACTCGCCGTGCCGCGTCCGCAGCTATATCGCCTGCGCTCCAAGCGCGACCGCGAGGTCATCCGCGAGGTCGAGCCTGGGGCCGTGTACGTCGACCGTGAAACGGGGGACGAGTTCTCCGTGGTCGGGAAGGTGCTCCCGCTCGCGCCGAGTGAGAGCCGCCTGCCCTGGGCGGTCGAGAACCTGCGGCTGTGTGGCTGCTCGCTGGAGCAACTGGCACCGAAGGACGTGCCGGACTGCCCCACGTGCGGCCGCCGGCTCCCTGCACTCGAGGGCTGATCATGCGCTCCCACCGGGCAGCAGCGACCGTGATCCTGGCGGCAGCCGTGCCGTTTCTCGCGGCCTGCGGAGGCGGCGGGAACAAGAATGCCGCCGAGCCGCTCCCATCCACCGCCCCCACGCTGACCGTGCCCGGCTCGACGAAGACCCCGACGGTCAACAACACCAAGACCGACACGACGACCACGGACACCTCGACCTCCACGGCGACAACGACGACGCCGACCCAGACGAGCACCGTCCAATCGAACCCGAGCACCCCCCAGGGAGGCGCAGCACCGCCACAGACGGGCGGCGCGTCACCGACGACCGGCGGAGGGACGACAACGCCGGCGCCAGGCACCCCCGCAGGGAAGTTCGAGCAGTTCTGCAAGGAGAACCCAGGCGCCTGCTGAGCGCGGGCCGCAGGCCCGCGCGCGTTTCCGCGCGTTTCCGCGGAAACTCACCCAGGGTGGGGACATGACGGAGTTTTCGGGTGGCGGTTTCGGCGGGCGCGCTCTCCGCCAGCGTGTCAGGGCTCGAGCGGCGTGGTTCGCGAGCACCGACCCTCGCTGGGCAGCTAAGAGGGATCGGTGCTCGCTCGCGAAGCCGCTCCGCCTCGCGGCGCCGCTCTTGGTCGCGCTGTCGCCACCGCCCCGCGGCGCCGCTCCTGGTCGCGAGTTTCACATTGAGCCGCGTATATCGGCTCAATGTGAAACTCGGGCTTCGAGTGGAAGGTTGAGCGCGCTATTCGCGGTGAAGGTGCCAGTCGGGCATCGAGTGTGACCTCGACCACGCTATAGGTGGTCAACGTCACAGTCGCGGTCATTGAGAGCGTTCGCGAGGCGAGATGGCCGGCGGGAGAACGCAAGCGCCACTCCAGCCGCCCCTTGGCCGAGGCAGTTAGCGCACCGAAGCAGGGGACGGCCGGCGGCAGACCAGCGAGGGGACGGCCGGCGGCAGAGCGAGGGGACGGCTGGCGGCAGGACCGCGCGGCCGGGAGAGCGGGCCGGCCGAGGCCGCAGCAGGCGGACGAGCTAAGCGCGCCGCGGCGCCGGATCGGGCGCTCGTGGCCGCCTTACGCGGGCCGGCATCACGTGCGGCACCGGCTCGGCGCCTCGGGGCCTCGCGATTGGGCGGGGGCGGAAGCTGTCACGCAGCCGTGGGCCGGGCGCCAGGCGCTTTCGGAGGCCGCCGCCGCCCTTCGGACCGCCGTCGTCGCGCTTCGGGCCGTTCCCGCCGCCGCCTCCGCCTGAGCCGCCGTCGTCGGTCTGGTCGTCGTCGTCCTCGCGGAGACGGAAGAACCACACGAGCCAGAGGAGCAGCAGGCCGACGTCGAAAACGCGGAAACCCACCATGAAGATCCAGCCCTGGGTGGTGATGGGTCGATCGTAGCTCCGCAGAGCGGGCGGCGCTACTTCTTCGTCGTTACGGTCGGCTTCGGATCCGGGATGTAGGTGACCGTGTAGAGCAGCCGCGCGGTCTTGTAGACGCAGCCGTAGGTACGCGAGCTCCCGCGGAGCGCCTGCGCCGCGTCCTGCTTGACGTCGTTGCAGTCCTTCGGATCACGCGACGAGCGCCAGATCATGTCGTCGCCCAGGTTGACGGCGAACGCCGGCGCCCAGGTCGGCACGGTCAGCCCAACGACGTACCCGGGCTTGATCGTGAGCGGGCGCGGCAGCGCGAAGGTGGGCTCGGAGCCGAAGAAGTTCTGAAGGTCGAACAGCGGCGAGAGGCTGGCGAGCACGTACTTGTTGGGCGCCTTCGGCTGCCCCTTACCCGGCGTGAACGGCTTGAGCACTGTCAGCTGGATCTGCGGCGGGCCGCCGAACAGCTGGTTGAAGAACTTGATCTGCGAGGCGTCGGGCTTGCCCAGCTTGACCGTGAAGGCGACTACCTTGCCGTAGCTGCGCAGCCGGTAGGGGTTCTTGCGCGTGCCCTGCTGGATCTGGAAGCCCGAGACCTGGCCGATCGCCTGGCAGTTGTCGGGGCACGCCGCGGTGTTCTGGTCGAGCGTGGTGCCCAGCTCAGCCACCCGGCCGAGCGCGACCGCGACCACTGCAAGCGCAGCCACGATCGTGATGATTGCCACTAGAGACTTTTTTCGCATCGGCTTTCCGAACACGACCGCTCCCCGAGCGATGTGGCGTTAGCGTACGGCGGTCAGTGGACGCATTCGAACAGTTCGCCCGCGGCGGCCTCGAGTGGCAGGGCCTGAGCGCCGACGAAACCGACCTCACGATCATGCGCTACATCGACGAGGTCTTCGGGCCGGAGTTGCGCGCGCTGATGGCCGTCGACATGAACGGGCTCTGGCCCGAGACCGATTTCGACCCGAGCCGGGCGCCGAGCTCTGGGGGCGCGCATGGGACGGGCACCTCTGGCGGCGCGCATGGGACGCCGGGTTCGTGAGCCACCCACAGGACCTCTCGCTGCGCGAGCAGGCGACCGCGGTCGCCTCGGGCGAGCTCGATGCCGCCGAGCTGCTGGCCGCGACGCTCACGCGGATCGATGAGCGCAACCCGTCGGTGAACGCCGTCGTGGCCACGTTCCCGGACGACTCCGAGCGCATGCTCGCCGAGGCGCCGGAAGGCCCGCTGAAGGGCGTCCCGTTCGCCGTCAAGGATCAATTCCAGATCCCATACCGCGCGGCGCAGGACGGGACCGAGCACGAGGCCGCGCCCAAGGGCGACTCCGGCATCTTCAGGCGCCTGCGCGAGGCGGGCGCGGTGCTGGTGGGCGTGACGAACATGCACTACCGCGGCGGTGGCTCGACCGGCATCCAGTCCGCCTACGGCCCGGTCGGCAACCCGTGGAACCCCGAGCACGTGGGCGGCGGCTCCTCGGGCGGCTCGGCGAGCGCGGTGGGTGCGCGCATGGTCGCGACAGCGGTCGGCGCCGACGGCGGCGGCTCGATCCGGCTGCCCGCCGCCTACTGCGGCGTGGTCGGGCTGAAACCGACGTTCGGGGCGATTCCCGTCGACGGCAACATCCACGGCTTCTACGACCTCGACGCACTCGGCCCGTTCACGCGTGACGCGGACGATGCGCGGCTGGCCACCGAGGCGCTGATGGCGACCACCCTCCCGGCGGCGGACGCGAGTGGCCTGCGCGTGGGCGTCCCCGCCTTCTTCTGGGACGACCTCGACCCGGAGGTTGACGCCGCCTGCCGCTCGGCGCTGGCCGCGGCGGGGTGGGACACGCAGGACGTGGCGATCGACGGCCAGGAGCACGCGCGGATCGCGACCGCGCTGAACCTGGCCACCCAGATGCTCCCGGAGTGGCCGCTCGACGACGTCGACGAGCAGGACCCGGTCAGCCGCGCCTACACGAAGTTCTCGGCGCTGATCCCAGCCGCGGCGCTTGCGCGCTCGCACCGCGTGCGCTCGCAGCTGCGCCGCAGCCTGGCCGAGATCTTCGGCCGCGTGGACCTGCTTGCGCTGCCCACCGTGCCGGCGCCCGCACCGCGCATCGACAACCCGACCGTCGAGCTGCCGTCGGGCCCGCATCCGGCCGACCGCGCGAACGTGCGCCAGACCGGCTTCGGCAACCTCACCGGCGTGCCCGGCATCAACGTGCCCGCGGGCCTGCACTCCAGCGGGCTTCCGATCGGCCTTCAGCTGGTCGGCCCGTGGGACGCGGAAGCCCGCCTGCTCGATGCTGCAAAGCACATCGAGCAGGCGACTTCGCGTGAGTTCGTCGACGCGGTGCCGCAGGCCTACTTGTAGCGGTAGGTGATGCGACCGCGGTCGAGGTCGTAAGGGGACAGCTCGATCTTGACCTTGTCCCCGGGCAGGATGCGGATGTAGTGACGCCGCATCTTCCCGGAGATGTGCCCGAGCACCTCGTGGTCGTTCTCGAGCTTCACCCGGAACATGGTGTTGGGGAGAGCCTCGAGGATCTCCCCTTCCATCTCGATCTTTTCTTCCTTCGACACTGCCTATGAGGGTAGTGCGCGCGAGAACTAGATCTTCTCGACGTTCACCGCCTTGGGGCCCTTGTCCCCCGGCTCCTCCTCGTACGAGACCTTCGAGCCCTCGGCCAGAGAGCGGAAACCGCCGCCCGAGATCGAGGAGTAGTGAACGAAGAGATCGCGGCCGCCGTCGTCCGGCGTGATGAAGCCGTAGCCCTTCTCGTCGTTGAACCACTTGACCGTTCCGGTCGCCATGTGATGCACCTTTCTTGCGCCCGCCCGGTGCACTAGCGAACCCGAACTTCCGGCACAACGTGTTCCAAGTGGGCCGGCCAGTCCGGCCCAATCGGCGCAACCGTACCAGCAGGCGGCGGTCGAGAGCAGAAAACCTAAGTGCGCGGAGTGCTGAGCTTCGTCTGGGCCGTATCGGGGCGATCCGGCGCGTAATCCGGGCAGCCGCCGCTGGCCTTGCAGTCCTTGCCGAAGCTGCGCGACTCGGCGCGCCAGCGGTACGAAGCCGGCCGCTTGATGTCGTCGGGGTCGATCCGCATGACGAGGCGCGTGCCGGACGGCTGCTCCACCTTCACCGGCCCGACTCGCAGCTGCGAGCCCTGGTCGCGCTTGCGCGCGAGGCTCGCCACCCAGCCCTTGCCCTTCGCCGCCGGGCCGGCACAGGCCTCGTAGTCGGCCGGCGACTCGCCGGGGGTCGAACGCGTCCAGATGTCGATGCACACGGTCGACGGCGGCCCGGACTTGTTGACGAGCTTGGACGGTGAGACGGCCTCGTAGAAGTCGATCGTCTGGACGAGCTCGTCGGAGACGCGGTTGTGCGTGCTCGACGCCTTCGAGATGTCGAGCCCTGTGGTGACATCGTCGCGGTCGCGCACGGTCACCGCGAGCGCGACGGTGGCGGCCGTCGCCCCGAGCGCGAACACCACCGCGGTTGTGGCGGCGACGTGCTTCACCGGCCCTCGAAGGTTGCTTTGCCGGGGCCTTCCTTCAGGAACGTCTGCACCGCGTTCTGGAGATCCTCCGTGGCGAACAGCGACGCCGCGATGTCGCCGACGTGAGCGTCGGCGCCACGCACGCCGCCCTCGTCGAGGAACGCGCGCACCATGCGCTTGGTCGCGTCGTGGGCCTTCGGCGGGCCCACGGCCAGGTGACGAGCGAACTCCATCGTCTGCTCCAACAACTCAGAGTCCGGATAGACGCGGTTGACCACATTCCAGCGCTCGAGCGTGGCCGCGTCGAAGAGCTCGCCGGTCATGACCAGCTCGCGTGCGCGCGCCGGGCCGGCGCGCTCGGCCACGCGCTGGGTACCGCCCATGCCAGGAGTCAGGCCGACCACGCGCTCCACGAGCCCGAACTTGGCCGCCTCGCCCGCCAGCAGGACGTCGCAGCCGAGCGCCAGCTCGAAGCCCGCCGTCAGGCACAGCGAGTGCACCGAGGCGATCGTCGGGACGGGCATCGCCTCCAGCTTGTGGACGATCTTCACGAGGTCCTCGAACAGCGTGGCGCCCTCCTCGTGGCTCTTCCCCGCGAACACCTGCACGTCGACGCCGCCTGTGAAGACACGGCCCTCGGCGCGGATCACGAGCGCGCGCGCCATGTCGCCCTCGGCCTCCTCGATCGCGGCCACCAGGTCGTTGATGAGCTCGACGCCGAACAGGTTGAGCGGCGGGTCGTCGAGCACGATCAGGCCGACATCGCCGTCGCGCTCGTAGCGAACCCTAGGCACGCAGCTTCTCCGCGAGCTCTGCCAGCTCGTCGTTGTCCGCGGCCTGTGGGTGGGCCGGCAGCGCCAGCCCGTCGTCGGAATAGCGCGGGATCACGTGCACATGCGTGTGGAAGACGGTCTGCATGGCAGCGGGCTCGGAGGACTGGACCACGTTGATGCCCTCGCAGTTCAGGCGCTCGCGCATGCGCTGAGCCACGCGCTGCGCGGTCAGGTGCGCCGCCGTGAGGTCGCCGGCCTCGGCGTCGTAGATGTTGCGTGAGTGCTGCTTGGGGATCACGAGCGAGTGGCCGTGCGTCCATGGGTTGATGTCCATGAAGGCAAGCGTCTTGTCATCTTCGTCGATCTTGTGCGAGGGGATCTCGCCGGCGACGATCTTGCAGAAGATGCAATCGGGATCGCTCATGCAGGCGGCAGGCTACAGCCAGTCGATGTGGCGGAAGTAGCCAAACAAGCCGACACACAGCGCAGCCATGGCCGCGACGGCCAGCGGGTAGCCGTAGTGCCAGCGCAGCTCGGGCATGTTCTGGAAGTTCATGCCGTAGACGCCGGCGATCAGGGTGGGCACCGCGAGGATGGCGGCCCACGCGGAGATCTTGCGCATCTCCTCGTTCTGGCGCACCGACACCTGCGTGAGGTTGGCCTCGAGGATGCTCGTAAGGAGCTCGCGGAACTGGTCGGCGGTCTGGACCGTGCGCTGCAGGTGGTCGTAGACGTCGCGGAAGTACGGCTTGATGTCGTCGTGGATGACGTCGAAGCGACCGTCGGCGAGCCGTGACAGCGGCTCCTGGAGCGGGGCCGTTGCGCGGTGGAGGCTGATGACCTGCCGCTTCAGCCGGTAGATGCGCTCGGTCAGCCCCTGCGGCGCGGCCTCGCCGAACGCCTGCGCCTCGAGTTCCGTGATGTCGATGTCGAGGTTGGTCAGGACCGGCGCGTAGTCGTCGACGACCTTGTCCATGATCGCGTGGAGAACGGCCCCCGTGCCGCACTTCAAGAGCTCCGGCCGCTTCTCGAGCGAGAGTCGCACGTCGTGGAGCGGCGTGGCTTCGCCATGGCGCACCGAGACGATGTAGTGGTCGCCGACGAAGATCAGGATCTCGCCGAACTCGAGCTCGTCGGGCTCGAAGTAGCGCGCGGTCTTCAAGACCAGGAACAGGTGGTCGTCGTCGTAGACCTCGAGCTTGGGCCGCTGGTGGCCGTGCATCGCGTCCTCGACCGCCAGCTCGTGCAGCGCGAACTCGCGGCGCACGGAGTCGAACTCGTCCTCGGTCGGTTCGTGCAGGCCGATCCAGACCATCGTCCCCGGGTCGCGGCACGCCTCGAACGCGGAGTCGAGCGAGGGATCCTCCTCGCGCTGGCCGTCGCGGTAGACGGCTAGATCCACGATCGTCATGTCTGCACCTGATTCTCGCGGAGCCGGCGCGCGTACTCCACCGCCTGGTCGGCGGTTGTCACCTCGCCCGCGTAGCTCGCCTCCTCCAGCGCGGCCAGCAGGCGGCCCAGACCGGGGCCGTGCTCGATGCCTAGCTGCTCTGCGAGTTCGTCGCCGCGCAACGGTGGCCGCGGCGGGCCGTCCCTGCGCCAGCGCAGCGCAGCGCTCATCAGCTCACGCGCCAGCTCCAGGTGCGCCGTGATCGCCGCGTCGGCGTTCTTGCCGCGCGTGGCGATCCGGTCGGCACAGGTGAGCAGCGTGACCTCGACCTCCACCGGCGAGCACAGCTTCAGGTAGCGATAGACGTCGCGCCGCGACAGCGGTCGCTCGTGCACGAGGAAGCCGAGCACGAGGTGGTGGCGAGTGACGGCGGCCAGGAACTCGCGCAGGCGCTCGCTCGTGCGCAGCCGCGTGCAGATCGCGCGCACCATGTCGGCGCCGACGGCGTCGTGGCCGATGAAGGTGATGCGCCCGCTGTCGGTGAGCTGCCGCGTCTGCGGTTTGCCGATGTCGTGGAACAACGCAGCGAAGCGCAGGGCGTCGGCGCGCGTCAGCTCGTCCGCGAAGGGCTCGTCCATGAGCGCGCGGAGCTCGAGCGCGTCGCCCGGGAAGTACTCGTCCAGGCGCGAGTCGACCTCGCCGAGCGCGTTCAGCACCTCGATCGTGTGGTCGTACACGTCGAGGTGGTGGAAGTGGCTCTGCTCGATCCCGCGGAGCCGCTCGAGCTCCGGAAGCACCGCCTCCATCACGTTCAGCTCGGAGGCCAGCCGCAGGCCCTGCACCACTCGCGGCGCGGCCACGATCCGGCGCAGCTCGGCGAACACCCGCTCACCCGCGGCCTCGGACACGCGCGGTCCCCACACGCGGGTGGCGGCGGCGGTGTCTTCGTCGGGATCGAAGCCCAGCTCGGCGGCGAAGCGGACCAGCCGCAGCGGTCGCAGGCGGTCGCGCTCGTAAGCGTCGGCGGCGACGAGGCGCAGCGCGCGCGCGTCGATGTCGGCTTCGCCGTTGTGAGGGTCGACGAGCGTTCCGCCGAACAGCGGCACCGCCATCGCGTTGACGGTGAAGTCGCGCAGCGCGAGGTCGTCCTCGATCGTCGCGCCCTGGAGCGGCGTGACGTCGCAGAGCCAGCCGTCCCCAACGACGCGCCAGGCGCCGAACTCCTCCGACAGCGGGAAGACCGGCCGGCGTGCAGCCTGCGCGATCGCGCGCGCGGTCTCCGCCGCGCTCGAGCCGGGCACGACCAGGTCGAGGTCCGTGAGCTCGGGGCGGCCCAGCAGCGCGTCGCGCAGCGCGCCGCCGACGATCCACACGCTGCCCTGTCCCGCCAGCGCCTGGCGTGCCGCGAGCACGACCGGCTGTGCGGCCAGGCGCTGCTCGACCAGGCTCACGCCGAGCTCCAATGGCGGTTCACGCGCGGGCTCAGGCCGCACGTGATCTCGTAGTTGATCGAGTCGATCCGCTTCGCCAGCTCCTCGGCGCTGATGCGCTGGCCGCCCTGCGTGCCGATCAGGACGGCGGGCGCGCCTGGCTGCACGTCCGGCTCGGGCCCGAGGTCGACGGTGATGTTGTCCATGCTCACTGCGCCGACCACGGGGTAGCGCTCGCCGCCGATCAGGACCTCGGCGTTGTTCGTGAACGCGCGCCGGAACCCATCGCCGTAGCCGATCGGCAGCGTGCCGACCCAGGTCGGGCCGCTCGCGATCCAGCGGCGGCCGTAGCCCGCGCTCTGGCCCGCTTCGAAGCGGCGCACGGCAGCGACGTAGGACTCGAGCGTGAGCGCAGGCTCGAGCCCGCGCGCGTGCGCGTCCTCCTGGAACGGGTCGAGCCCGTAGATGGCGACCCCGCAGCGGACCATGTCGAAGTGGGCGGCGGACTCGCGGAAGGTGGCGGGGCTGTTGGCGGCGTGGACGATCGCGTGCGGATACGACTCGCGGAAGCGCTCAGCAAGCTCGGTGAACTCGTCGAGCTGGCGGCCGAAGTAGTCGTCGCCGCGCTCGTCGGCGGTCGCGAAGTGCGTCATCAACCCGATCAGCTGAAGATGCGGCGACTCGTCGACCATCCGGGCCACCGCCAGGACTTGCTCGGGATCCTTGCTGCCGAGCCTGCCCATGCCGCTGTCGAGCTTCACGTGCACCCGGCCGTCGACGCCGAGCGACTCTGCCGCCGCTGCCAGCGCATGCACGAACTCCGGCTCCCAGGCCACGATGTCGGCTGCGGCTTCGAGCGCCGCGCGCGCGTCGGCCGGCGTGAGGGCGCCCATGATCAGGATCGGCGCGCCGATGCCGTGGCGGCGCAGCTCTACCGCCTCACCCGCGGCTGCCACCGCCAGCCACGAGGCACCCCCGGCGATCGCGGCCTTGGCGCACCAGGTGTCGCCGTGGCCGTAGCCGTTTGCCTTGACCACCGCGCACAGCCGCGTGTCGTCGCCGAGCAGCGCCCGGATGTGCGCACAATTGCGCTCGACGGCGCCGAGGTCGATGTGGGCGGCTGCGCGCTCGATCGTCATCCTGGCCGCCGCATGCCCTCGGGAATTGCGTCGATCACGTCGCCGGCAACCACGTGATCTGCGCCGATCCGCTCAGCCGCTGCGCGCCCGGCCCGCGCGTGCGCGAAGACACCGGCGCAGGCCGCCTCGAACGGGTCCATCCCCTTCGACAGGAGCGCGCCGATCAGGCCGGACAGCACGTCGCCCGTTCCAGCCGTGGCGAGCGCGGGAGTGGCGCCACGGCTGACGGCGATCGGACCGGAGGGGGGGACCACCAGCGTGTCGTCGCCCTTCAGCACCACGATCGCGCCGCTGCGTTCCGCGGCGTCGCGGGCATGCGCGATCCGTCGCTCGCCGACCGCCTTCGAGTCGATGGCCAGCAGCCGCCCGAGCTCGCCGTCGTGCGGCGTGAGCACGGTCGGGGCGCTGCGCTCGGCGATCAGCTCCAGATGCTCGGCGTGCGCGTTCAGGCCGTCGGCGTCGATCAGCAGCGGCACCTCGACCTCGCGTGCCACCCGGCGCGCGAACGCGACCGCGCCATCGCTGCGGCCGATGCCCGGGCCGAGCACGATCGCGCCGGCACGCTGCGACAACTCCACCACCGTGTCGGCTCCGCGCTCCACGTGCGCGCCGTCCTCGTGCGGCAGGCCGTGCGTCATCGCCTCCATCAAGCGCAGGTCGAGCACCGTCTCGGCCGGCTCCGGAACCGCCAGCTGCACGTAGCCGGCGCCGGTGCGCATGGCCGACAGCGCGGCCATGGTCGGCGCGCCGGTGAGCCCGCGTGCGCCGCCGGCCACCACCACCGTTCCGGACTTGAACTTGTTGCCGTCGCGTGCGCGCGGGGGCACCAGCGTCAGCACCCGTTCGCCGATCAGGCCCGCGGCCTCGGGCTCGGGCGCCGAGCGCGGAATGCCGATCTGGACCACCTCGACCTGGCCCGCATGCGTCTTGCCCGGCTCGACGTAGAGGCCGATCTTGGGGCCGTGGAAGGTGGCGGTCAGGTGCGCCGTGACGGCATCGCCCTCCACCTCGCCGCTCGACGCGTTCACCCCCGATGGCACATCGCAGGCGACGACCGTGCAGCCGCTGGCGTTGATCGCGCGGATGGCTCCTGCGATCGGCTCGCGCGGCTCACCCTCGAAGCCTGTGCCGAGCATCGCGTCGACGATCGCTCCCGAGCCCTCCAGCCCGGCGGCATCGAACGCGACCGGGGCGGCGCCCGGCAGCCGGTCCAGGTTCGCCGCGGCGTCGCCCTTCAGCTCGGCGGGGTCGGCCACGGCCAGCACGTCGACCTCGTGGCCGTCCTCGCGCAGGATGCGCGCAGCCACCAGGCCGTCGCCGCCGTTGTTGCCCTTGCCGATGACCACACGTACCGGGCCCTCGCCGGCAACCCGCGCGGCCGCGCGCGCCAGGCCCGCACCGGCGCGCTCCATCAGGTCGAGCGAAGGGACTCCCGCCTGCTCGATTGCATGCTGGTCCGCCGCGCGCATCTCGGCCGCCTCCCACAGCGGGTCGAGCCACTCCGGCAGGGTCACGCGAGGATCGCCACCGCCGCTGCCGTCGCGCGCGTGTGCGTGAGCGACACGCGCGGATGCGCGCCGAGCTCGGCCGCCCGCTCGGCGGCGGCACCCGACAGGCGGATCTCCGGCGCGGCGCCGGTGGCCACCACCTCCACGTCGGCGAACGCCCAGGCCTCCAGCGCCAGTGCCTTGGCTACCGCCTCCTTCGCGCAGAAGCGCGCGGCCAGGTGGATCGCCGGGCGGCTGTGCTTCGCGGCGTATGCCTGCTCGCCGGGGGTGAAGAGCCGCGACATGAGCGACGGCGTGCGCGCAAGCGCTCGCTCCAGCCGCTCGACCTCGAGGATGTCCATGCCGATCACGCGGCGAGACTAACGAGCGCGGCCCGTCGGCCCGCAGCGCTACTCGACGGTGACAGTCTTTGCCAGGTTGCGCGGCTGGTCCACGTTCAGCCCGCGGGCGCGCGCGATCCGGTAGGCCAGGAGCTGGAGCGGGACGATCGCCAGCATCGGCTGGATCAGCCAGTTGGTCTGCGGCACGTAGATGACCTCGTCGGCGTGCTCGCCGACCTGCGCCGCGCCCTCGGTGGCGATCGCGAGCACGTGAGCGCCGCGGGCGCGGACCTCGGCGATGTTCGAGAGCACCTTCTCGAGCACCGGCGACTCGGTCGCGATCGTGACCACCGGCGTGCGCTCGTCCAGCAGCGCGATCGGCCCGTGCTTCATCTCGCCGGCCGCGTAGGCGTCGGTCGGGATGTAGGAGATCTCCTTGAGCTTGAGCGCGCCTTCGAGCGCCACCGGCAGCCCGACGTGGCGGCCGAGGTAGAGGAAGAAGTTGGCGGCCGACCACTGACCGGCGATGCGGTCGATCGAGCCGTTGATGTTCTCGAGCAGCTCCGCGAGCTTGTGTGGCAGCGCACGGATCTCGCCCACGAGCGTCTTGAGCTCCTCGGGGGAGAGCGACCCGCGCTCCTGGGCCACCTTCAGGGCCAGCAGGTACATGACGGCCACCTGCGCGACGAACGTCTTCGTGGCGGCCACGCCGATCTTGAGCCCGGCGCGCGTGAACAGCACGCCGTCCGAGTCGCGGGTGGCCTGCGAGCCCATGATGTTGGTGACCGCGAGCACCTTGGCGCCACGCTCACGGGCCAGCCGCATGGCGGCCAGCGTGTCGGCGGTCTCGCCCGACTGCGTGATGCCGACCACGAGGTCGTGCTCGCTGACGACAGGGTTGCGGTAGCGGTACTCGGACGCGATGTCCATCTCGACCGGCACGCGCGCCCACTCCTCGATCGCATAGCGCCCGACGAGGCCGGCGTGGTACGAGGTGCCGCACGCGACGATCACTATCCGGCGTACTCCGCGCAGGAACTCGTCCGAGATTCCGCCGAGGTCGCCGAGATCCACGACATCACCGTGGACGCGGTCGGCGACCGTCTCGGCCACGGCGTCCGGCTGCTCGTAGATCTCCTTGAGCATGAAGGTCTCGAAGCCGCCCTTCTCGGCGGCGTCGTCGTCCCAGTCCACCTCGCTGATCTCGCGCGTGACGGGCTCGCCCGACACGGCGTCGAGGAACTGCGGGCCGCCCCGGCCGATCACGATCAGCTCGTCGTCGCCGACGATGCCTACCTTGCGCGTGTGCTTGAGGAATGCCGGGATGGCGGAGGCGATGAAGGTCTCCCCCTCGCCGACGCCGACCACCAGCGGGCACTCCTTGCGGGCCCCCACCAGGACGTCGGGCTCGTCGGCGTGCATCGCGACGAAGGCGTAGTGGCCGCGCAGCTCGGAGTAGGCCACGCGTACGGCCTCGACGAGGTCACCGTCGTAGCGGCGCGCGATCAGGTGCGCCACCACCTCGGCATCGGTCTCGGAGGTGAAGTCGGCGCCCTCGCCCTGGAGCTGCTCGCGCAGGTCCGCGAAGTTCTCGACGATCCCGTTCAGCACGATGTGCACGCGATCCTCGTTGTCGTAGTGCGGGTGGGCGTTGGCCTCGGTCACCCGGCCGTGCGTGGCCCAGCGGGTGTGGCCGATGCCGATCGTGGCCTGCGACTCGGCGGTGGCGACGGCACCCGCGCCCGGGCCTTCGACGGCGTCCTTCAGGAACTGGAGGTTGCCGACCGCGCGCACGGACTCGATGCGCCCGTCGGCGAGCAGGGACAGGCCAGCGGAGTCATACCCGCGGTACTCGAGGCGCTCGAGGCCTTTGAGGAGAAGCTCCCGACAAGGGCGCTCCCCCACGTATCCAACGATTCCGCACATGCCGGGCTCCTTTCCCTAAAACGCAAGAAGCCGCTTCGGCGCGGCTCCGCAGGACCCTTCTGCTGGCCTAGAAGACTATCAGCGGGTTCAGCCCAGCTCGCGCTCCACGAGGCCGGCCAGCCGCTCGGCGATTTCCGCACATTGCGTCTTTTCCGGGGCCTCGACCATCACACGCACGAGCGGTTCGGTGCCCGAGGCCCGCACCAGCACTCGCCCGTCGCCGTTCAGGGCCTGAGACTCACGCTCGACGGCGTCCCAGACCTCACGGGCCCCATCCAGCGCGTCGCGGTCGGCCACGCGCACGTTCAGCAGCACCTGCGGGAGCTTGGCCATCGCGTCACGCTCGGTCATGTCGCGGCCACGGAGCGCCTCGAGGGTGAGCAGCGCGGCGGCGGTGCCGTCGCCGGAGGGCACGAAGCGGGTCTCGATGATGTGGCCCGACTGCTCGCCTCCCAGCGCCCAGCCGCGGCGCATCAGCTCGGCGATGACGTTGCGGTCACCGACCGGCGTCGTCGTCACCTCGATGCCCGCAGCCTGCATGGCGCGGTGGAAGCCGAAGTTCGTCATCACCGTCACGGCAACGCCCGGTCCAGGCAGGTCCCCGCTCTTGTGCAGGTGAAGCGCGGCGATCGCGATGATCTCGTCGCCGTCCACCACCTGGCCGGCGCGGTCGACGGCCAGCACGCGATCGGCGTCGCCGTCGAAGGCGAAGCCGGCGTCGTAGCCGCCGTCCGCCATCGTCGCGGCCAGCTGCTCAACGTGCGTCGAGCCGCAGCCCGCGTTGATGTTGCGGCCGTCCGGCTCGTCGGCCACGACGTCGACGTTCGCGCCCAGGCGGCGGAAGATCTCCGGGGCCACCCGGTAGGCGGCGCCGTTGGCGCAGTCGAGGAGGATGCGCATGCCCGCGAGGTCGAGACCCTTGAAGCGCAGCTCGAGCTCGCGCAGGTAGTCGTCGGCGGCGCCACGCAGGGCACGCGTGCGGCCCGCGCGCTCGGACATGGCGGGCTCGTCGCCCGAGAGCACGGCCTGCTCGATCCGCGCCTCGGCGTCGTCGTCCAGCTTGGTCCCGTCGCGGCCGAAGAACTTGATGCCGTTGTCGTGGAACGGGTTGTGCGATGCCGAGACGACGGCCGAGAGGTCGAACCCCAGGCGGCGCGCCAGCACGGCGGCGCCGGGGGTCGGGAGCACTCCGCCGTAGACGGCGTCGCCGCCGGCGGCCGTGATGCCCGCCGCGAGCGCCGACTCGAACATCTGGCCGGACTCGCGCGTGTCGCGCACGATCAGCACCTGTGGAGCGTCGGACCCCATGATGCCGACGGCGGCGTGACCCAGCCGCAGGGCCAGGTCGGCGGTCAGGAACTCGCCCGCACGTCCGCGAACGCCGTCGGTGCCGAACAGTCGCCGGCTGGTCACTGCTTCGGCACCCACGTGGGCTGTCCGGGCTAGCGCTTCGAGAACTGCGGCCGCTTGCGGGCCTTCTTAAGCCCAGCCTTCTTGCGCTCCTTCTCGCGCGGATCGCGCGTGAGGTAGCCGCGGCGCTTCAGCTCGGTGCGCAGGCTCGGCTCGGCCTCGACGAGGGCGCGGGCGATGCCGTGACGCAGCGCCCCGGCCTGGGCCGACACGCCGCCGCCGTGGATGCGCGCCACGACGTCCATGCGCGCGAGGTTGCCGGTCGCGTCGAGCGGCTGGCGTGCCTGCGTCTGGAGGCGGTCACGCGGGAAGTACTCCTCGAGCGTCTTGCCGTTGATCGTGTAGACGCCCGATCCGGGCTTGAGGATGACGCGCGCGATTGCGGTCTTGCGCTTGCCGGTGGCGTTGTAGCGGGCGTCGGCTGCGAGCTCCAGCGGGCTGCGCACGGCCGGCTCGTCGGGCTCGGCCGCGGTCGCCTCGGGCTCGTCGTCGCCGCTGTCGTCGGCGTACTGCGCGTACTCGTCGCTGTCGGCGTCGGCTGCGGGCTGATCGAGCACCAGGTCGGGCTCGAGGTGGGCGCCCGGGATGACCTCGGGCTCGTCTGCCTTTGGCTGCTCGCGGCGCGGCGGGCGCTGGCGCTCCTCGGCGGCGGGCTCCTCGGCGGCGGGCTCGTCGGTGGCGGGCTCCTCAGCGGCGGGCTCCTCGCCGGCAGCCGCGGGCTCCTCAGCGGCGGCGGGCTCCTCAGCGGCGGCGGGCTCCTCAGCGGCGGCGGGCTCCTCGGCCTCGGCGGCGGGCTCCTCGGCGGCCGGCGCGTCCTCGGTTGCCTCGCTCAGCGTCTCGTCGGGAGCGGCGCCCGGATCCTCGGCGGGCTCGCCCTCGGGTACGCCGGGTGTCTCGTCCGGCGCGGTCGTCGGCTCGACGTTCTCCTCGTCGGGCGTCTCGTCCGTCGGCTGGTCGGGGCTCTCGTCCTGAATCAAGTGTTGATCTCCAGAGGTTCGGGCTTCTGCGCGACGTGCGGATGGTCCGGGCCGGCGTACACCTTCAGCTTGCTCAGCTGCTGGCGGGCGAGCCGGTTGCGCGGCAGCATGCCCTTGACGGCGAGGCGGATGACCTCTTCGGGCCTGCGGGCCAGCATCTCCTCGAGCGTGCGCTCGCGCAGGCCGCCCGGATAGCCGGAATGGCGGTAGTACTTCTTGTCCTGGCGCTTGTTGCCGGTGACCGAGATGCGCTCGGCGTTGACGACCACCACGAAGTCGCCGACGTCGCAGTGCGGCGTGTACTCGGGCTTGCGCTTGCCGCGCAGCACGTCGGCAATCTGGGTCGCGAGCCGGCCAAGCGTCTTGCCGTTGGCATCGACGATGACCCAGTTGCGCTCGCGGTTCGCTGGTGTGGCCACAAAAGTCTTCATTTACAGACGGGAGAGGGTAGCGGTCGGTCAGGGGATCCGCCCGGCCCCGGTGTATGCTGCCGCCGACTTGTAGTACCTGCCGAATCCCGTCCGGCCACCGGATGGGAACGGGGGAACCATTGGGCGCGGGCCTTGCCTGGACCGCACCCGGGGGCGAATCGACCGGATCAGCCGGTTGTAGCGCTGCTGTTCTGCGCGAGCCCGTCAGCTCACCCCGTAGGCGCAAAACAGAGAGGCTCGAAGATCCGGGGAATCCATCGATTGGTGCTTGGCGTTGCGTTCGCACTCGCGGCCGCCCCTGCCGCGATGGCCGGAACGGGCGGCGTGACCTACAGCCCGGAGCCGACGGTCGCCAGCATCACCTGCGTACAGGCGTGTGCCGCGAAGCACCGCATCCAGGGTGGCTCGACCGCGAAGATCACCGGCAAGAACCTGGACGCGGTGACCAAGGTGGTGTTCAAGGGATCCGGGCTCAAGGGCATGGCCAAGACGGCAGCGGTCAAGGCTCACAGCGCATCTGCTGTGACGGTGTCGGTGCCGATCGACGCTCAGACCGGCCCGGTTCAGGCCCTCGCGCCCAGCGGCAGCCAATCCGCGCCGACCAAGCCGGTCAAGATCCTCCCGGCGCCACCACCCGAGTCGCAGCCGATCCTCTCGCCCGCTCCGGGCGCGTCGTCGGTGGAGACGGCCACCTCGGCGGCCAAGTGGTTCTACGGCGCGCAGCGCGCGATCGTCTTCTCGTACCGGCTGAGCGGCACCGCTCCCAGCGACGTGACCGTGAACCTGGTGCGCGAGTCGGACGGCGTGGTCGTCCAGACCTGGAGCCAGCCGCAGGTCCCCGCCGGGCAGGTGCGCGCCGTCCGCTGGAACGGCAACGTCGACGGCGTCGCGCAGCCAGAGGGGCGTTACGCGTTCCGCGCGGTCGTCCAGAGCGCCGGCCTGACCGTCACGAGCGCCGCCGCGAACTCCGACCGCGACGCGTTCGACCTCCACACCCATTTCTTCCCGGTCCGCGGCCGCCACGACTACGGCGACTCTGCCGACCGCTTCGGCGCCACGCGCTCGGGCCACACGCATCAGGGCCAGGACGTGCTCTCTCCGTGCGGGACCAAGCTGGCGGCGGCCCAGGGCGGCACGGTCGTCTACTCGGGATCGCAGTCGGCGGCCGGCAACTACCTGGTGATCCACGGCCTCGACGGGACCGACAACGCCTACATGCACATGGCGCAGCCGAGCGCGTTCAGCGAGGGCGACAAGGTCTTCACGGGCGAGCAGATCGGCGTCGTCGGCGACACCGGCGACGCAACCGCATGCCACCTGCACTTCGAGATCTGGACCTCACCGGGCTGGTACAACGGCGGCCACGTGATCGACCCGCTGCCGTCGCTTCAGAGCTGGGACGCGTTCTCCTAGCGAGCGCAGTTACTGCCGCGAAATGCGCAGGGGGTCAGACCCCTCGATCCTGTGGGGCAGCTCGGGCGGGATCCGCACGGCCTCGCCCGCTCGGACGATGCGCATCTGGCGCTCGCCCAGCGTGATCTTCGCCTCGCCCTCCTCGACCACGAGCACCTCGTGGCCGGGGCGTGCGCGCAGCTCGTCGATCTGCTCGACCGGGCGCACCTTCAGGTAGGGGCCGCCCAGCAGCTCGTCCTCGGTTGCCTCGGCGTCGAACCACGCCTCCTCCGCTGACGCGATCCCGATCTCCTTCAGGCCGTCGAGGATCGCCGTGTCGTCCTCTCCGTGCACGCGCACCAGGTCGAGCACCTGCTCGGGGTAGATGCCCAGGCGGGCCATCGCCGTGTGGTCGAGCGGGCAGCCGAACTGCGGCCCCTCGGTCGTGCCCGCCAGCTTGCCGCGCGCCTTGTCGAACATGCGCGGCAGGTAGGCGTAGCCGTGAAGCTCCGCCGTGAAGTCGCTGACGTCGGGAGCTACTCCCACTCGATCGTTCCCGGCGGCTTCGACGTGATGTCGAGCACGACCCGGTTCACGTCGCGCAGCTCGTTGATCATGCGCGAGGCGACCTTCTCGAGCAGGTCGTAGGGCAGCCGCGCCCAGTCGGCGGTCATCGCGTCGTCGGAGGTGACCGCGCGGATGACCACGACGTAGCCGTAGGTGCGCTCGTCGCCCTGGACGCCGACTGAGCGCAGATCGCCCGGCAGCACGCAGAACGACTGCCACAGCTCGCGATAGAGCCCGGCGGTGCGGATCTCGTCCTGGAGGATCGCATCGGCGTCGCGCAGCAGCTCGAGGCGCTCCCAGTTGACCTCGCCGCCGATGATGCGGATGGCCAGGCCCGGGCCCGGGAACGGCTGGCGCCAGACGAGCTTCTCCGGCAGCCCGAGCTCGAGGCCGACCTGGCGCACCTCGTCCTTGAACAGCGAGCGCAGCGGTTCCACGAGCTGGAACTCGAGGTCGTCCGGCAGCCCGCCGACGTTGTGGTGCGACTTGATGACCGCCGAGCCATGTCCGCCGCCCGACTCGATCACGTCCGAGTAGAGCGTGCCCTGCACGAGGTAGGAGACGTCCTCGATCCTGGCCGCCTCCTCCTCGAAGACGCGGATGAACTCGGCGCCGATGATCTTGCGCTTGGTCTCCGGGTCGGTCTCGCCCTTCAACCGAGCGAGGAAGCGATCCTTCGCGTCGACCGCGATCAGCGGCACCTTGAAGTGGTCGCGGAAGGCGGCCACCACCTGGTCACCCTCGTTCTTGCGCATGAGCCCGTGGTCGACGAACACGCAGGTGAGCTGGTCGCCGATCGCCTTGTGCACGAGCAGCGCCGCCACCGACGAGTCGACCCCGCCGGAGAGCCCGCAGATGACGCGGCCGCTGCCGACCTGCTCGCGGATACGGGCCACCTGCTCCTCGATGACCGACGCGGCGCTCCATTCCATCGAGCAGCCGCAGATGTCGTCGAGGAAGCGGCGAAGCACGTCGGTGCCGTAGGGCGTGTGAACGACCTCCGGGTGGAACTGGATCCCGTAGAGGCCGCGGTCGGGCGCTTCGAGCGCCGCCACCGGCGACTCGGTGGACGACGCGAGCGCGGTGAAGCCTGGGGGCGCCTCGTAGACCGTGTCGCGGTGCGACATCCAGCACGACTGCTCGTGCGGAAGCCCGCGCAGGAGCCTGCCCTCCTGGCTGACCGTGAGCTGGGAGCGGCCGAACTCCCCGACCTCGGCACCCTCGACGCGACCGCCGAGGTTGAGCACCATCGCCTGCATGCCGTAACAGATGCCGAGCACCGGGATGTCCATCTCCATCAGCTCGTTGCGCAGCTTCGGCGCACCGTCGGCGTAGACCGACGCCGGGCCGCCAGAGAGGATCAGCCCGCGTGGCCGGCGACGCCTGATCTCGTCCAGGTCGACGGTGTGAGGCAGCAGCTCCGAGAAGACCCCGCACTCGCGCACCCGCCGCGCGATCAGCTGCGAGTACTGCCCGCCGAAGTCGAGAACGAGCACCTCGTCGGTCTTCGTGATCGGGCCAGCCTCCGTCTCAGTCGAGACGGAGTTCGGGGTCGTGACTGGTTCCACCTAGTTCGAAGAAACGGTTTCGAGAATCTGGCCGTTGGTGAGCTGCTCGATCGGCGCCGGAGCCGCGGCGCTCGTGGCCCCCATCCCGACCGCCTGCTCGCGCTGGAGCGACTTGCCCTCGCTCTGAAGCGACGGCGCGACCATGACCTCGGCCCGCTGGAAGTCGAGGATGTCCTCGTATCCGCAGGTGGCCATCGACGTGCGCAGGCTGCCCATGAGGTTGAAGGTGCCGTCGTTCTCGAGCGCAGGCCCGTTGAGGATCTGCTCCAGTGAGCCGTTCTGGGTCGTCTTCACCCGGGCGCCGCGCGGCAGCGTCGGGTGGAAGGTGGCCATGCCCCAGTGGTAGCCCTTGCCCGGCGCCTCGTACGCGCGCGCAAGCGGCGAGCCGACCATGACGGCGTCGGCGCCCATGACGATGGCCTTCGAGATGTCGCCGCCGGTGCGCATGCCGCCGTCGGCGATGACCTTGACGTACTCGCCCGACTCCTTCAGGTAGTCGGTGCGCGCCTCGGCCACGTCCGCGATCGCGGTTGCCTGCGGCACGCCGATCCCGAGCACGCCGCGCGTGGTGCACGCGTGGCCCGGCCCGACGCCGACGAGCACGCCCTTCGCGCCCGTGCGCATGAGGTGGAGACCAGTCTGGTAGGACGCGCAGCCGCCCACGACCACCGGCACCGGCATCTCGCGGATGAACTCCTTGAGATTGAGCGGCTCCGACGTCTGTGAGACGTGCTCGGCCGAGACGACCGTGCCCTGGATGATCAGGATGTCGAGGCCCGCCTCGAGCGCCAGCTCGTAGTACTTGTTGACCTTTTGCGGAGTGAGGGAGGCGGCGCAGACGACGCCCTGCTCCTTGACCTCGCGGATGCGCTGGGCCACGAGCTCGGCCTTGACCGGCTCCTTGTAGACCTCCTGCATCTGCCGGGTGGCCGTCTCCTTCGGGAACGAGGCGATCAGCTCGAGCTGGCTCTCCGCGTCCTCGTAGCGAGTCCAGATGCCCTCGAGGTTGAGGACGGCGAGGCCGCCGAGCTTGCCCAGGATGCCGGCGGTCTGCGGTGAGACGACACCGTCCATGGCCGACGCGAGCAGCGGCATCTCGAACCGGTACGGCCCGAGCGTCCAGCTGACGTCTATGTCGTCAGGGTCACGCGTGCGCCTCGAGGGCACAATCGCGATGTCGTCGAACCCGTAGGCACGACGACCCTTCTTGCCACGTCCAATCTCGATCTCCATTGGCAAGGCACCTTAGGTTCGGCGGCGGACTGAAACAGCCAAGTTAGCACCGTGCCCGAGGGCTCTTTCCCGCTCTTTACGGAGAAAGGATCGCCGGCTCGGGCAGCCGCTCGATCGCCACGTCCGGCAACAGACGCTCGACCTCGCGCGCATCGATCACGCCCGCGCCCACGTGGCGCACCGACTCTGCGCCGCAGGCCGTGGCGAAGCGCAGCGACTCCTCCTCCGAGCGCCCCTCGTAGAGGCCGGCGACGTAGCCCGCCAGGAAGGCGTCGCCCGCGCCGATCGGCGACAGCGGCTCGCGCGGCTCGACCGAGACGCGGTAGGCCACGCGCTCGGCGGAGTCGCCACCGAGCAGCGCGACGCAGCCCGACTCGTAGGTGATGAGCGCATCGCGCGCGCCTAGCTCCACGATCTCGCGCAGACCGGTCAGGCGGTCCTCGTCGTCGGCGAACTCGTGGCCGACCAGCTCCTCGGCCTCGATCAGGTTCGGCGTCACGAGGTCGGGGCCCGAGCGGGTGCCGATGCGCAGCGGCTCGCCCTCGGTGTCGAGGATCGTCCGGACGTCCATGCGCCGCAGCTCGTCGACCAGCTCGCCGTAGAGCTCGACCGGCACGCCACGCGGCAGCGATCCACACAGCACGACGATCTGCGCGCCCTGCGCGAGGTAGAGAATGCGCTCGACCGCGCGCTCGCGCTCGGTGCTCGAAAGAGCCGGGCCGCGCTCGTTGATCTCGGTCGTGACGCCGTCGGTTGGATCGATGACCGCCGTCGACATGCGCGACTCGTCCTCGATCCGCACGAAGTCGTTGGTGATGCCCTCGTCCTCGAGCAGCGCGATGATGCGCGCCCCGGTCCCGCCGCCGGCGGCGCCCGTGGCGAGCACCGGCCGCCCGAGCGACTTCAGCGCCCGCGCCACGTTCACGCCCTTGCCGCCCGCGACAGCGGTCTGCTCGACCGCGCGGTGACGACGGCCGACGTGGAAGTTCGGCACCGCGAGCGTGCGGTCGATCGCTGCGTTGAGTGTGACCGTGAGGATCATCGAGAGGAGGCGGGCTTTGGCGGGCGGCGCAAGAACGCTGCCCTGAGCTTCAGACCCGCAAACGCCCCGCCGACGACCACGAGCAGCAAGGCTAGCGCCGTGAGGGGCGCGCCAAGGTCGTCAGTCACCCGTTTGACCACCCCCGTCGCGGGCACGTCGCGGGTGGTCACCAGGCCGATCGTCTCGACGGTGTGACCGGCGAAGCGCACGTCGACCGAGCCCACTCGGCGACCCGCCGGGAGCGGCCCGGAGAGCTCGTGCGGCGCGTGCACGCGGGTGACGAGCCGCTGCCCGCGCAAGAGCGTGAAGCTGACGCTGCGGCGCGTGGTCAGGCGGATGCGCAGGCCGGCGTGGTGCGCGACCTTCGCGTAGGCCACCGTGCGGCCGGGACGCAGCAGCGTCACGCGCTGAAACTGGTCGATGCCCCAGCGCAGGAGCGAGAGGGTGTCGGCGTCGCGCGCGCCCTCGCTCGGCTCGCCAAGCACCACGCTGACGATGTGGCCCCCGTGCCCGTGCGCCGCGCCGACCAGGATGTAGTGCGCGATCGAGGTGTGGCCGGTCTTGACGCCGTCGACGAACGGATAGCGGCCGACGAGCAGGTTGCGGTTCTGGATCGTGCGCGGATGGTCACCGCTCTCCAGCGTCGCGCCCGTGCGGTCGACGATTCCCGCGAAGCGCGGCTTCGTCATCAGCAGCCGCGCGAGCGTGGCCAGGTCGCGCGCGCTCGAGTAGTTGCGCGGCGAGTCGAGCCCGACCGGGTTCTCGTAGTGCGTGTTGCGCAGGCCGAGCTGGCGTGCCCGCGCGTTCATCTTCGCCACGAACGCCTCGCGCGAGCCCGAGATGCCGACGGCGAGATCGACCGCGGCGTCGTTCGCGCTCTCCAGCAGCAGCGCCGTCAGCAGGTCGCGCACCTTCATGCGCTCGCCGCGGCGCAGGTTGATCTTCGACTCCGCCGGTGACGCGTTGTACGCCGGCGCCGTGAAGGTGGCGTTCAGCTTGCCGCTCTCGAGCGTGAGCAGCGCGGTCATCAGCTTCGTGGTGCTGGCGATCGGGCGCCGCGCGTCCGGATGCTTGGACAGCAGCACCTGGCCCGAGCGCGCGTCCATCACGATCCCTGCGCTGGCGGTTGCGAGCGACGGCCGCGCGAGCGCAGCCGATGCGGGCGCTGCCGTGAGCAGTGCCACCACGAAGATGACGGCCGAGAGCAGGGCCGCTGGACGCCGCACTACTTCAGTTTGATCTTCTGCCCCGCGACCATGGCGTGCGGGTCCACGTCCGGGTTCAGCGCCTGGATGCGCTCGAGCGTGACGCCGGTCTTGTCCGCGATCGACCCGAGGGTGTCGCCGACCTGCACCGTGTAGGCCTTCGCTCCGCCTGCCGGCTTCGTGGTCGCGGCGGTCTTCGTCGCGGCCTTCTTCGTCTTGGACGGCTGCGCGACAGAGGACGTGGTCAAGGTCGTCCCGGAGCCGTTCGAGTTGCTCCCCCCGCCCGAGCCGCTCACGATCGCCAGGAAAGCGACCACCACGGCGATCAGTGCCAGGGGCGCCAGAAAGCGCGCGAGACTCCTCCTGGTCCGCTGATTCATGGCTCCCTGATGGTAGGGCGCTCATGCCGCCGCCAGTGCGCCTTGCAGGGCGGCGCTCAGGCGCCGCCGGCCACGCGCCAAGTGGCGATCCGAAGCGCTTCGGCCGCCTGCTGCGCCGCCAGCGCCGGGTTGCCCCCCGCGGTGGCGTGTGCGTCGACGATCGAGCGCGAGGCGGCCACCAGCCCGGCTGCCGGATGTGGCGCGAACGCCGGGCCGAGCGCATCCGTGCCGCCGCCCTGCGCGCCGACGCCCGGCAAAAGGAAGATCGCGCGCGGCATCAGCTCACGCAGCTCGGCGAGCAGCTCCGGCCGCGTCGCGCCGGCGACGGCGCCCACGTCCGAGAGGCCGGCCTGGCCGACGCGCTCGGCGCCGAGCTCGTCCACCAGCCGCGCGAGCCGCGTCCGCAGCGGCAGCTCGGGCGGCTGGTCCTGTATCTCCGCGGCGCCGGGGTTCGACGTGCGCACGAGCACGAAGCAGCCCGCGCCGGCGGCGTCGGCGGCGGCCAGCAGCGGCTCGAGCGAGTCGCGCCCCAGCAGCGGGTTGGCCGTGAACGCGTCGGCGCCCAGGCCGGCCACCTGGCCGAACGGGCCGTCGGTGTGGCCCACCAGCGCCTGCCCGTAGGCCTCGGCGCTTTGCGACACGTCGCCGCGCTTGCCGTCGGCCAGCACGAGCAGCCCCGCGTCGTGAGCGGCCGCCACCGTCTGCTCGAGCGCAGCCCAGCCGTGCGAGCCGAGCCGCTCGAAGCAGGCGAGCTGCGGCTTGACGGCAACGCACGAGGGCCCCGCCGCCGCGATCGCCAGCGCACAGTGCCTGGCAACCGCCTCAGCGGTGAGCTGCGCCCGGTCCTCGGGCGCGATCTCGGCCATGCCCGCCCTCGCAACCGCCTCCGGCCACAGCTTGGCCGGATCCGGGTCGAGGCCCAGCACGACCTGGCTCTGCCTCTCTTCAACAAGAGAGGCGAGCCGGTCGCTGAAACGGGCTACCTGTCGCGCCGAAGCGCCGATGGTCAAGGAACTACTAGGCGTGCTAGCCAGGGACGCAGGGGTGAAGGCGTACTAGGTACGCCGAACCCCGAGGACGCCGGATAGCGCGTCTAGGTGCCCTTGAGTGCCTTCTTGAAGTCGGCGCCGGCGGAGAACTTCGGAGCCTTGCTTGCGGCGATCTGAATGCGCTCGCCCGTCTGCGGGTTCACGCCCTGACGCGCGCTGCGCTCGGCCACCGAGAACTTGCCGAAGCCGGTGAGCGCAACGTCGCCGCCACGCTGGAGCGTCTCCTTGACCACCTCGGTCAGGGCGTTCACCGCTGCCTCGGCCTCAGACCGCTTGATGTCGGCGCGGTCAGCTACCTGCTCGATCAGCTCAGACTTGTTCAAGTCATCCCTCCGTATTTGGTTCCTGGGTCAGCGGCTGAACCTAACAGCGCAAACGGACGCTGTCAGAGCCGCGTTTCCCTCAGTTATGCGGCTTTCCAGGCGGATTTCCGCTATTTGCGGGGTCTTCGTGGCCTCAGGAGCCCGAAACGCGCATCTCTGCGATGAGCACGGGGCCCGCCTTCACGCTGCCTCCGAACGGCACCCAGCGCCCCGGGCCGCCCACCGCCTGCACCGCTGAGAGCATCGAAACGAGGTCGCTCGCGATCGTGATCTCGCGCACCGGCTGCCCCAATTCACCGTTCTCGATCAGCCTTCCGGTGGCCCCCACGGAGAAGGTTCCGGACACCGGATTGACCCCCGAGTGCAGCCCCGCGACGCTCGCGACGTAGAGGCCGTCGCCGGCACGCGCGACCAGATCCTCGAGCGAGGCCCCGCCCGCTTCGAGCACCAGGTTGGTGGTCGACACCGAAGGCGGCGTGCGATACGAGCCGCGGCCCGCGTTGCCGGTGGTGGCGGCCCCGCCGCGGCGGCCGGTGCGGGCGTCGAAGAGGAACGACAGAAGCTTGCCGTCGGCGATCAGCGGGGTGCGCCGCCGCGGCGAGCCCTCGCCGTCGAACGGCGCCGTGGACGGCCCGCCTGGCTCGAGCCCGTCGTCGGCCAGGACGAACTCGGTCCCGGCGATCTCATCGCCCTCGCGATCGGCGAACAGCGAGCGCCCGCGCTGTACCGCATCCGCCGAGAGCATCCCGCCGATGAAGCCGGCGAAGCTGGCGGCGACGAAGGTGTCGAGCACGACCGGGCAGCGGCGGCCCTCGGGCTGGCGCGCTCCGGCGAGCCCCAGCGCGCGGTCCGCGGCCTCGTGGCCGACGGCCTCGGGATCGATCGCGCCCGGATCGCGGCCCATGCCGACGCCGAGCCCCGTCATCAGGTCGCTGCCCTCGCCGGCGAACGCGGACGCCCAGGCGTAGGCGATCGTCGACTCGAAGCTGGCGCTGAAGCCACGCGAGTTCGCGAGCGCGACGCGCTCGGCGGCATCCGCGTACATGGTCTCCTCGACCTGCGAGACGCCCTCGCGCGAACGGGCCGCCCGCTCGATCTCGAGGGCGAGCTCGATCTTGCGCGCCGTGTCCCAGTCGGCAAGCGCCGGTGACGCCAGCGAACCGGCATCGGCGGCGCCGAACTCGTCGGGCAGGCCTGCGAACTCGTCGTCGTCGGCGACCGCAGCCGCGCCGCTGGCGGCCTCGGCCAGCGCGCGCAGGCCGTCGTCGGAGAGATCGGTCCCGTAGGCGTAGCCCCAGCGGTTGCCGGCGAAGCTGCGGATGCCCACGCCGTGGCTGGCCGCGTCCGTGAGCGACTCGACGGCGCCCTCGTAGACGCGGATCTCACGCTCCACGCCCTCCTCGGCCCAGGCATCGGCGTCCGAGGCGCCCGCGGCCAGCGCGGCCTCGACCGCCGCAGCGGCGGCGCGCTCGAGGTCGACGCCGCTCACTCGCCCGTGCCGCCGACGGTCAGCGCGCGGATGCGCACGTGCGGCTGGCCCACGCCGGCGGCCACCCGCTGGCCGGCCTTGCCGCAGAAGCCGGTCGCGATCGCCAGGTCGTCGGCGATCCCGTCGACCGCGGCCAGCGCCTCGATGCCGTTGCCAATCAGGGTCGCCCCGCGCACCGGCGAGGTGACCTTGCCGTTCTCGATCATGTACGCCTCGGAGACGCCGAAGACGAAGTCCCCGGTGGCCGGCTCCACCTGGCCGCCGCCGAAGGAGACGGCGTAGAGGCCGCGCTCCACGCCCGCGATCAGCTCGTCCTTCGTCTGCGTGCCCGGCGCGAAGTAAGTGTTCGTCATTCGCGGCACCGGCAGGTGGCGGAACGACTCGCGGCGACCGTTGCCGGTCGGGCTCACGCCGTCCTTGCGCGCGCGCATCAGGTCGTAGAGATACGAGACGAGCTTGCCGTCCTCGATGATCGTGGTGCGCTGGGTCGGCGTGCCCTCGTCGTCGGTGCCGTCGGAGCCCCACTCGTTGGTCATGCGCCCGTCGTCGTAGGCGGTCACGAAGCCCTCGGCGACCAGCTCGCCGAGCTTGCCCGCCCACACGCTCGAGCGCTTCTGGATGTGGTCTGCCTCGAGCCCGTGGCCGACCGCCTCGTGCAGCAGCACGCCGCCGAACGCGTTGCCCACGACGACCGGCATCTTCCCGCTCGGCGCATCGATCGCGTCGAGCGCGATAACCGCCTTGCGCGCCGCCCGCTCGGCGACGCCGGCCGGGTCCGACTCGAGGATCTCGAAGCCCACGTGGCCGCCGAGCGTCTCGTGACCGGTCTCGACGCGGCCGTCGCGGCGGGCGACGACCTGGACGCCGAGCCGCACGCGGGTGCGATCGTCGGCAGCGGCCACGCCGTCGGAGTTGAAGATCTCGACGATGCGCCGGTTCTCGGCGTAGCTCGCCATCACCTGCGCGATGTCGCCCGAGACGCCGCGTGCGCGCTCGTCGCACTCGCGCAGCAGGTCGGCCTTGCGCGTGGCCTCTACCTCCTCGGGGCGCTCGGCGATCCGATGCACCACCTCCGCGCTGGCGGCGCTCAGGGCGGCCACGGCGTGCGCGTCGCCCGCGCGCACCGCTTGGGACACCGACTCCGCCACCCGCAGCAGGTCGTCCTCCGCCAGGCCGTCGACGTGGCCGAAGTAGGTGGCGTCGCCCTGCACAACGCGCACGGACGCGCCGCGCTCACTGCCCGTCTGCGGGCGCTCGACGCTCGAGTCGTCGAGGCCGACCGCGAAGCCGTAGCGATCCTCCGAGTAGACCTCGCCGAAGTCGCCGCCGTTAGCCAGCGCGCGCTCGAGCACACGCTGAGCAAGCTCCTCACCGATCAGCGTCATTCCTCCTCCGCCACGTCGTCGTCGTCGGCTGCGAGCTCCTCCGGGCCGATCAGGTCGACGAGCGAACGCGCCGTCTCCACCAGCGCCAGCGCCGCTTCCGCCGACGGGTCGAGCGTGCGCGGGCGACCGTCCTCGTCGTAGAGCATCACCTTCGGCTCGCGCGCGGCCTGCCGGCGCTTGACGCCGGCAACCACCGACTCCGCCAGCTCGCTTGCGCGACCGAGCGCGCCGCGGCGGTCCCTCATGCCGCGCCTTCCCGGAGGTCGCCTAGCACGCTGCGCAGGTCGTAGAACATGAGCGACGACAGCGCGAAGCGCCCGGTCACGACGCCCACGATCCAGTCGTCGTCGCGCACCGCGTAGACGGCGCCGGCGCCGGTCGATGCCTCGACCTGTGTGACCGGCAGGTCATCGGCGGCGTCGGCCTGGGTGAAGAGCTGGGCGGTCAGCTCGCGCAGGCGGTCGCCGCTCGTGCCGGGCCGGCTGGCTGCCGCGGTGCGCCCGTCGGCAGACATGACGACCGACGCCTTGATGTCGGTGGAGAGCTCGTCCAAATACCTCAGCGCGAGCTCGGGAGTGAGTGCTGCCGACACCGTCGCCACAATAGCCACCGTGGGTGCAGCGAAGATCGCGTGGCTGACGACTGTGCTGGTGTGCCTAGTGGCCGCTGTGCTGCTGCTCGTCAACGGCTACGTCGGCTACTTCGGGGTGGTGCTCGCCGTAGGGGCCGCTGCCGCCGTCAACCTCACGTAGAGCGCTCTGCGGCTCGAGGTGGATGAGGACGTCCGCGTTGCGCAGCTGCGCGCGGATGGCGGCCTGGAGCTCGTGCGCGAGCTCGTGCGCGCGCTCGAGCGAGGTGCCGTCGCGGAACTGCACGTGCATGTCGATGTAGCGGCGGCTGCCCGCCCGGCGCGCACGCAGCGCGTGGAAGCCGAGCACCTCCGAGCCCGCGTGGCCGCGCATGATCTCGCGCACCGCGTCGAGCTCGGCAGCGGGCAATGCCTCGTCGACCAGGACGCGCGACGAGCTCGTGACGAGGCGCACGCCGGAGGCGACGATGGCCGTGGCCACCACCAGGGCGGTGACGGAGTCGAGCGCGTCGGCTCCGGTGAGCGCGACGAGCGTGAGCCCGACGAGCACGCCCGTGGATGTCCACGCGTCCGTGCGCAGGTGCGCTGCGTCGCCCGCGAGCGCAGGTGACTCGGTCGCCTTCGCCTGACGCTCGAGGTAGCCGGAGACGAAGAAGTTCGCCACGGCCGACAACGCGGTCACGCCGATGCCGAGTCCGATCGTGTCCACGTGCGCGCCGTGCACGAGCCGATGGATTGACTCGTAGACGATCACCCCGGCGCCGACCAGGATCAGCATCCCCTCGATCGCCGCCGCCAGGTTCTCCATCTTCGCGTGGCCGTACGGATGCGACGCGTCGGCCGGCTCGGCTGCCTTGCGCAGCGAGAAGAAGGCGATCAGCGACGCCAGCAGATCGATCGACGAGTGGGCGGCCTCTGTGAGGATCGCGACCGAGCCCGTGATGATCCCGGCGACGACCTTGAGCGCGATCAGCAGCGAGTTCGACGCGATCGACAGCGCCGCCGCGCGCGTGGTCGCGCCCTTCACGAGCGCGCCTCCAGCCGGGGCCTTCACGAGCGTGCCTCCAGCCAGTCGCGGAATGCGCGCGCGGCGCGCCCGCGGTGGCTGATCGCGTGCTTCTCCTCCGGGCTCAGCTCGGCCATCGTGCGGCCGTCGTCGTAGTCGCCGGGAATGAACGCGGGGTCGTAGCCGAAGCCGCCGTCGCCGCGCGGCTCGCGCGCCAGCCGGCCTTCGCAGCGGTGCTCGAAGAGCCACTCCTCGCCATCAGCCGCAACGTGCACCAGCGCGCAGACGTACGCGACGCTGCGGTCGCCGTCAGCGGGCACGTCGGCGAGCAGCTTGGCCAGGTTGGCCTCGTCGCTCGCGTCCTCACCCGCAAAGCGCGCGCTGCGCACGCCCGGCCGTCCCCCCAGCGCGGCGGCCTCGATGCCGGAGTCGTCGGCGATCGCCGGCAGGCCGGTCGCAGCATGTGCTGTGCGCGCCTTCACGGCGGCGTTCTCCGCGAACGTGTCGCCGGTCTCGGGCGGCAGCTGCACGTCCGCGGGCAGCGCTTCGATCTCGATCCCCGGCAGGGCCTCGCGGAACTCCCGCAGCTTGTGCTCGTTGCGAGTCGCGAGGACGAGCTTCACGCCGGCCCGGCGGCGGCGATGGCATCGGCCTGTGCCGCCTTGAGCGACTCGATGCCGTCGCCCGCGAGTGCCAGCAGCTCATCCAGGTGCGCGCGCGAGAGCGGTGTCCGCTCCGCCGTCGCCTGCACCTCGACCAGCCCTCCGTCACCCGTCATGACCACGTTGGCGTCGACCTCGGCGGTCGAGTCCTCGATGTAGTTGAGATCGAGCCGGGCCTCGCCCTCGACCATCCCGCACGAGATCGCGGCAACCGACTGCGTGAGCGGCGAGGTCTCGAGGTCGCCCTTCTCGATGAGGCGGTTCACGGCGCGTGCGAACGCCACGTAGCCGCCCGTGATCGACGCGCAGCGCGTGCCGGCGTCAGCCTGGAGCACGTCGCAGTCGACCCAGACGGTGCGCTCGCCGAGCGCCTCGAAGTCGACGATGCCCCGCAGCGAGCGGCCTATCAGCCGCTGGATCTCGACCGTACGGCCGTCGGGCCGTCCCTTCGTGACGTCGCGCTGCTTGCGGTCACCGGTGGAGGCGGGAAGCATCCCGTACTCGGCCGTGACCCAGCCGCGGCCCTTGCCGGCCATCCAGCGCGGCACGTTCTCGACGACCGACGCGGTGCAGATGACGCGCGTGTCGCCCTGGGCGATCAGGACCGATCCCGTCGCGCTCGGGACGAAGTCGTGCGCGAACGTGACAGGGCGCAGCTCGTCGTTCGCGCGGCCGTCCGGCCGGCTCATGCCGCTGCCTTCCTCGGATCGCTGACCTCCACGTGCCGCACCTGCCCGAGCGGCATCTGGAGGAAACGCCCGCCGATCCGGTGGAACTCGTCAGGGTCGCCCGTGCACATGAAGCCGTAGTCCCCGCGGCGGCTCTCGTCGTCGCGCGCAAGCCCGTCGGCCCGCAGCGCCTGGTGCACCGTCTCGGCGATCGCCGCGCCCGAGGTGACCAGCCGCACCCGGCGGCCGAGCCGGCGCTGAAGGATCGGGCGGATGAGCGGGTAGTGCGTGCAGCCGAGGATGACGGTGTCGACCTTCGCGGCCGAGAGCGGCTCGCAGACCCGGTCGACGCAGTCGACGAGCTCCTGGTCCCACCAGTCGCCCTCGCGCTGGATCAGCGGCGCGAGCTCTTGCGTACCGACCGCCGTGACCTCGCAGCCCGGCGCCGACCCGCGCAGCGCGCGCTGGTAGGAGCCGCTGTCGACCGTCGCCGGCGTGGCGAGCAGGCCGATGCGGCGATTGGTGGTCGTGTCGGCCGCCAGCCGCGACTCGGGCTCGACCACGCTGATCACGTCGACCACGCCCGCGAGGTCGCGGCGCAGCCCGGGCATCGAGGCACTCGTGGCCGAGTTGCAGGCGACCACGAGCAGCTTCGCCCCCTCGGCCACCAGGATCTCGGCGAGCTCGTGCGCGAACCCGCGCAGTTCCTCGAGCGAGCGCTCGCCGTAGGGAAAGCGCGCCGTGTCGCCCAGGTAGAGAAAGTCCTCGTGCGGGATCTGCACGAGGCACTCGTGGAGCACGGTCAGGCCTCCGACGCCCGAGTCGAAGAGCGCGACGGGTCCATGTCGGTCCGGGGCACCCACGCCCGTGATGTTCGCACGACCGACTGCGACGATCTGCGAGTGGCAAGGCTTGTGACAATCGGGGTCTACGACTGGAGCCTCGAGACGTTCCTGGCAGCACTACGGCGCGCCGACGTGAAATTGCTGCTCGATGTCCGCCAGCGGCGAGGCGTGCGCGGCCCCGCATACGCGTGGGCCAACTCGAAGCGGCTTCAGGCTGCGCTGGCGGATGCAGGGATCGCCTACGAACACATGCCGCAGCTCGCGCCGACGACCGAGCTGCGCCAGCTCCAGTACGCCGAGGATGCCCGCGAGGGCGTGGGCAAGCGCTCACGCGCGAGGCTGGCCCCCGAATACGTGGAGCGCTTCAGGCACGAGCGGCTCGACCAGGTGGACCTGCGCGGGGTGGCCGACTCGCTGCCGCCGCCGGCGCGACAGCGCTGTTGTGCGTGGAGCGCGACCCGGAGGCCTGCCACCGCTCGCTGGTGGCCGAGGCGCTTGCAGAGTGCTCCGGGCTCGAGGTCGAGCACTTGCTGCCGCCGACCTGATTTACCGTGGTGGTGTGTTCGTCCAGGGCAAGTACAAGCTCGAGCCCGCCGAGGCACGCCGCCTGATCGAGGAATACGGCTGGGCGCGCATCGTCACCGCCGGGCCCGGCGGCCTGCGCGCGACCTACGGCTACTTCCTGCTCGACCCGGGCGAGGACTTCGTGGTGCGTGGCCACTTCGGGCGCGAGGACCCGCAGGCGGCCGACATCGAAGCCGGGGCCGATGTGCTGCTGATCTTCGACGGCCCGCACGGCTACATCTCGGCTTCCTGGTACGCCCCCGATGTGACGCGCATCCCGAGCACGTGGAACCACATCTCGGTCCACCTGCACGGCAAGGCGGAGGCGATCAACGACCCGGATGAGGTCTTCGACCTGCTCCGGCGCACGCTGGAGCACCACGAGGCGCCCGAGCCCTCGCCGTGGCGACTGGAGGGCAAGGGCCTCGAGACCTCACGCCGGATCGCGCCCGGCACGATCGCCTTCCGGCTGGCGGCCAGCTCGGTCGAGGCGAAGGCCAAGCTCTCGCAGGCGATGCCGCTGCCCGTGCGCGAACGCGTGATCGAGCAGCTCGCCGGCGCCGGCCCGCACGCCAATCCCGGGCTCGCCGAGCTCATGCGCCGGCTGTCGCTGTAGGCCTTCGCCTGGTCAGAACTGCACCTTGTCGACGGCGTCGCGGATCTTCCCGAGGATCGCGTCGCCCAGGTCCTTGCCCTGATCGGTCTTGAACCCGTTCATCGCCGTGATGACGCCGGCCATGACCAGCGCGACGAGCAGGATCAGAGCCACGTACTCGACCGTCCCCTGTCCGGCCTCGTCGCGGAGCTGGAGCGCGCGTGCGTGCAGATATCCGAATAGCTGGTACATCGACTGCCTCCTTGTCGTGGGTGGAGGCTGCGATCGTGCGCCCGCGAGCGTTACGGAACCAGACCTGGGTGTTACAAACGGCGCGTGCGGGCCCTCGTCGTCACGAGCCTCTACCCCACCGCTGCGCACCCCGAGCGCGGGCGCTTCGTGGCCGACCAGGTGGAGTCGCTGCGCAAGATCGACGGGCTCGACGTCGAGGTGTTCCAGTTCGAGCCCGGCGGCCTCAACTACGCGCGTGCGGCGCGTGAGCTGCGCCGGCGCCACCGCGGCGGCGGCTTCGACGTCGTGCACGCCCATCACGGCCTCGGCGGCTGGACGGCGCGGGCGCTGGGCGGCGGCGCTCCGCTGGTGGTCACCTTCCACGGCACCGACCTGGAGCACGCGGTTGTCGGGCGCATGTCGCGCGTGCTGGCACGTGCGGCGGCACTGCCCGCGACGGCGTCGGCCAACCTCGCGCGCAGGCGGCTGCCCGGGGCGGGGCACTCGCTCGGGGTTGCGGTGCTGCCAACCGGCCTCGACCTCGATCGCTTCAAGCCGATCGCGCGGGCCGACGCGCGGGCCGAGCTCGGGCTGTCGCTGGACGGGCGCTACCTGCTGTTCCCCGCCGATCCAGCCCGCGCCGAGAAGCGGCACGACCGCGCCACCGCGCTCGCCTCCGCTGTGGGAGCGGAGCTGCTCACGCTCGGCGGCGTCGACCCCGAGCGCGTGCCGTTGTTCGTGAACGCGGCGGCCGCCGTGTGCGTCACATCCGAGCGCGAGGGCTTCGGCCTGGCGGCACTCGAGGCCCTCGCCTGCGACGTGCCGGTGCTGTCGACAGACGTGGGCATCGCGGCGCTGGCGCTCGCGGGCATCGAGGGCACGCTCTGCGCTCCGTGGGAGCTTGGCGCCTGGGTGCCGGTCGCCCGCGCCCAGCTCGATCAGCCGGACCCGCGTGTGCACGGCCGTGCGCGTGCTGCGCTGTTCGAGCGCGACCGAATGGCCCGGCGCGTGTTCCAGGCATACCGTGAGCTCACCGAGTGACCTCCGTCAGTCGTTTACGCCCCGTTCCTACGGGGAACGCGTCGATAAAGTGCCGGTTAGCTCCGGTACTGGCTTCGTGCCTGATTCGCGCCGAGCCCCCGAGACGTCGATGCCACCTTCCTTCCTGACAGGCCTGAGGACACGATTCAGCGAACGCGTGGACCGCTCCGCGCGTGGGTCCGACGTGCCCGCTGGGATCGACCGCGGCGCGGAAGCGGTCGCGCCGGGCGGTACGCGTGAGCGCGGCCGCATGCGCCGGCAGCTGCGCGAGCTGCGCCGGCTGCGTGACGCGCAGCTGGTCGAGCTCGGCGCGCTCGTGCTCGAAGCACACAGGCAGGGCCGCGAGGACACGCCCGTCATCAACAGCAAGATCCGCGAGGTCGCCGCAACCGACGCCGACGCCCGTGCCCTGGCCGCTGCGATCGGCGTGGATGCGGACCTGGCGCGCGTGGCCGCCGCCGGAATCGCCGGGCCGTGCCCCACCTGCGGCACGCTCGCTTCGAACAGCGCGCGCTTCTGCTCGAACTGCGGCACGCCGCTCGACGGGCGTCCCGACGCGGCTCCGCAGACGCCGCCCGAGGTGGCCGACACGCCCTTGACGGATGCGCGCGAGGAGATCGCCGCCGAGCCCACCACCGTCATGGAGGTCGAGGCGTGAGCACCGTGGTGGATCCGGACACGGGCGACCAGGTGAGCATCGAGCAGGAGGCGCCCGGCGAGCCCGAGACGCTCGCGTGCCCGAACTGCGGCGCGCCCACGGCGGCCTGGCAGCTCATGTGCCTGGACTGCGGCGCGCGCCTCGCGCTCGCCTACGAGCGCCCGGCGGGATGGCGGCTGCCCGCCGCGATCGTCGCCTTCGTCCTGCTGCTCGCGGGCCTCGGCATTGGGATCGCCGTGCTGGCCGCCGACAACGACTCCGTCACGACCACGACGGCCGTGGGCGCGGCGCCGCAGAGCGCGCCGGCAGACAGCGCGCCGACAACCTCCACCGCAACGCCCGCGCCGACCACGTCGGCGACGACGCCTGCGCCTGCGCCCGGCACGCCGACCGGCACCACCGCCACGGCAACACCCACGCCGACACCAGCGCCCCCCGTGACCGCCACATCAGGGTGGCCGCCCGGCAAGAGCGCGTTCACCGTCGTGCTCGCGTCGCTGCCCTCGCAGGCTGCGGCCAACCAGAAGCTTCAGGCCGCGCGGAGTGCCGGAATCGGCACCGCGGCGATCCTCCACTCCGACGACTTCCCGACGCTGCGCCCGGGCTACTGGGTGGTCTTCGACGGCCAGTTCGACGCGAAGGACCAGGCCGACGCTCAGGCCGCAAGCGATCGCGGCAAGGGCGAGTTCGGCGACGCCTACTCGCGCTTCGTGTCGAAGGACCCGAACGCCAAGCCGTAGCGGTCAGAACACCTCGAGCGTCGCGGCCACCGAGGCCGCCAGCGCGTCGAGGTCGTAACCACCCTCGAGCACAGCGCCGTAAGGAGCACCGAGGCGTCCCGCCGCCTCACGCACGCGTGTGCCCATCGCAGCGAACGAGTCCTCGGTCAGGGCGCACTGCGCCAGCGGGTCGGCACGGTGCGCGTCGAATCCGGCCGAGACCAGGATCAGGCCCGGCTCGAACTCGGCCAGCCGCGGGACCACGACGTCGTCGACCAGCGGCAGCCACACCTCGTCGCCCGAGCCGGGCGGCACCGGCAGGTTGAGCGTGAACCCCTCGCCGGCGCCCGAACCCGTGTCGTCGCGGCGCCCGGTCCCTGGATAGAGCGGCGACTGGTGGATCGAGATGTAGAGCACGTCGCTGCGCGAGTGGAAGATGTCGTTCGTGCCGTTGCCGTGGTGCACGTCCCAGTCGAAGATCGCGACGCGCTCGATGCCGTGCGCGCCGCGCGCGTGCTGGGCGGCGATCGCGACGCTGTTGAACAGGCAGAAGCCCATCGGACGCGCAACCTCGCAGTGGTGGCCCGGCGGCCTCATCCCGGCGAACGCCGTCCGGGCCTCGCCCGAGACGATCGCGTCGACCACCGCACAGGCGCCGCCTGCTGCGTGGAGCGCAGCGGTGTAGGACCCGGCGCTCGCCATCGTGTCGGCGTCGAACCAGCCGCCGCCCGCCTCGGACATCGCGCGGATGCGCTCGATGTGCGCAGCCGGATGCACCGCTTCGAGCTGCTCCTGGGTGGCCGCCCGGGCCTGGCGCCGCTCCCAGCCGAGCCAGTCGCGGCGAGCCAGCTCGTGCTCGATCGCCGGGATCCGCGCCTTGTTCTCGGGGTGGCTCCCGGTGTCGTGCTCGACCGACGACGCGTGCTGGAAGTAGAGCGCGGGCGGCATCCCGATACGGTAGGCCCTGCCTGGCCGTGACGCCCGCTCGCGACATCGACACGGTCGACGGCGACGTCGCCGTCATCGGCGCAGGAGCCGCCGGTCTCTATGCCGCCGTCGTAGCGGCCCAAGCGGGCGCGCGCGTGGTGCTCGTGTCGAGCTCGCCACTGGCGCAGTCTGCGAGCTACTGGGCCCAGGGCGGGATCGCCGCGGCGCTCGCCGCGGACGACTCGGTCGAGCTGCACATGCGCGACACGCTCAAGGCAGGCCGTGTGCTCTCACGCGAGTCGGCGGTGCGAGTCCTGTGCGAGGACGCGCCGGCGCGCGTGGCGCACCTCGAGGAGCTCGGCGTGAGCTTCGACGCGGACCGCCACGGCGCGCTCGCGCTCGGGCTGGAAGGCGGCCACTCGCGCCGCCGCGTCGTGCACGCGGGCGGCAGCGCGACCGGGCGGCGCATCACACGTGACCTCTCGGCGCGGGTCGCGCTCGACCCGAACGTGCGCGTGCTCGAGAACACGTCGGCGGTCTCGCTCGCGCGTGTGGACGACCGCTGCGTGGGCGCGCACCTGCGCGAGCACGGCGGCCGCGAGTGCGCCGTTCGCGCGCGCGGCACGATCCTGGCCACCGGCGGCGCGGCCGCGCTCTGGGCGCGGACCACGAACCCTCACGGCGTGGTCGGCGCCGGGATGACGCTGGGGCTGGCGGCCGGGGCTGCGCTCGCCGACATGGAGTTCCAGCAGTTCCATCCAACCGCCCTGGTCTCAACGGGCGCGCGCGACGGCTTCCTGATCACCGAGGCGATCCGCGGCGAAGGGGCACTTCTCTTGAACGGTCACGGCGAGCGCTTCGTCGAGGAGCTCGCTCCACGCGACGAGGTGGCGCTGGCGATCGAGGGTGAGCTGCGAACGCGTCCCGTCGCCGGCGCGGCGCGCGCTGCGGTCCACCTCGACATGCGCGGCGTGGAGCCGGCGCGCTTCCCGAACATCGTGTCGGTGCTGGAGGAGATCGGGATCGATCCGATGCGGGACCTGGTCCCGGTCGCGCCGGCCGCGCACTACACGATGGGTGGGGTGGCAACCGACCTCGACGGGCGCTCGACGCTCGCGGGTCTGTATGCCGTGGGAGAGTGCGCCTGCACCGGCCTGCACGGGGCGAACCGCCTGGCGTCGAACTCGCTAGCCGAGTGCGTGGTGTTCGCGCGCCGTGCCGCGCTCGCGGCCTCGGACGAGCCTGGCGTGGCGACGGCGGAGTTCCCAGCCGCCCGCGAGGCGCCGCCGGTCGTGCCGGAAGCGTCCACCCGCGAGGCGCTGTGGCGCCTGGCTGGAATCGAGCGCGATCCGCGTGGGCTCGAGGAGCTGCTCGGCGATCCGTTCCCGCTCGCGCGGGTCATCGCCACCTCGGCACTCGCGCGCGAGGAGAGTCGCGGCGCGCACCAGCGGCGCGACCACCCCCGCCAGGACTCAGGCCTGGACTGGACGCACGCAGTGGTGCGCGGGGGCGATCCGCCGCTGTTCGAGCGCTGGAACTAGGAGCGCGAGCCGCTTGCCGACTTGCGCGCCGAGGTGGTGCTGCGCCTGCGTGAGCTCGTCGTGCGCTTCCGCGAGCTGGTCGACCGCCGGCCGCGGGTGCTCGGCTTCGCGCGCTGCTCGCGCGGAACCTCGTTCTTGACGACGTCCTTGATGAGCTGCGGGATCAGGCGCTCGAGGTAGTCGGCCGTCTTCTGCTCGTCGCGGCGAATCTCGCGTGCGAGCTGTGCCGTCTCCTTGTCGCCGACCTCGGTCGCGAACGCCTCGATCGCCGTGTAGGTGCCGATCTCGACGTACTCCTCGCGGAGCTCCTCACGGGCATTGCGCAGGTGCGTCTCGGCCTGCTCGGTAACCGCGGCGCGCGCGATCCCGACCTGGCCCTTGACGGCCGCGATGCCCTTGCCGGCGAGCTCGCCGACCACGTCCGGCACGCCGGGCGCGCGGACGCCGGTGCTGGCCTGGCCGCCGAGCTTCTTGATGCGTGAGGCGACGCGGCGCTTGTGCTCGCGCGTCTCCTTCAGGTGCTGTTGCAGGCGCTTCTTGTACGGCGCCTTCTGCGTCAGATTGATGTGTGCCGTCAGGTCCGCCTCGAGCTCGGCCTCTTTTGCGTGGGCCTCGTTGAGGTACTGGACGAGCTTGGCGTCGCGAGCGTTGAGCTCAGCCATGTCGTGCTCCCTTCGTTGCGAGATCTCAGATCAGGTCAGTTGAGGTGCCGCCGTTCGCGGCACGAAGGTCCAGATACCCCGGTCGGCGTCCGGTAACCCTGAACCGGTTAATGCTCACGTAACCCGCGCTTCCCGGCGCGGTAACGACTCGGTGCTTGACTCGACTCTCCACTCAATGGGGGAGTGTCGATGTACCAGTTCAGTCGTTCGATGTACCGAGAGCTGGCCGAGTTCGTAGTACCGGACCACGGCTGCGCGGTGGGCGCCGCGAAGGCCCGCCTGCTGACCTCGTGCGAGTCCGCGGTCGAGCGACTCGCCGCCGACCGCCACTACTTCGCGCGCCCGGCGCGCACGTTGTTCTACGACGTCCGCACGCTGTTTCCGATGAGCAAGCAGATGGTGGCGTACTCCGTGATCGAGCGCCACATGCGGCTGGCGACCGACTGGGTCGACCTCCAGGCGCGCGTCGGTCACTCCGTGACCGGCACACCGCTCGTCTGTCACGCCACCACCCGCCGCGGCACCGCGTGCCAGCGCGAGCCGCTGCCCGGCAGTCGCTACTGCCCGTCGCACAAGCACCTGGACGACGAGATCGAGCTGACGGCTGCCTGAGGGGGGCTCCGCCGGCCGCCGCTAGCCCAGCTCTGCCGCCCGCCGTCCCCTGGCTGCGGTTTGGAAACTGCCTCGGCCAAGGGGTGGCTGGAGTGGCGCTTGCGCTCTCGCGCCGGCCGCTTCACGCCGCGAAGGCGCTCGCTTCGTTCAATAGTTCCCGCTGTGCGGGAGCAATTGAACGTTGCTCCCCTCGGTGGCGCAGCAACCGTCAATAACTGTCGCTATGCGACACCAATTGACGGATGCTCGCCGAAACCGAGCCGCCCGAGCCCTGACACGTGGGCGGAGAGCGTCGCCCGCGCCGGCACCGCCACCCGAAAACCGCGCCACGTCCCCGCCCTGGGTGAGTTTCCGCGGAAACGCGCGCGGCGCGGGGCGCGAGCACTAGCGCGCTGGCGCAGGCACTAGCGTCTGCGCCGATGCTTCTCGGCGTGGACGTCGGCGGCACGTTCACGGATGCCGCCATCCTGGATGGCGACCGCCTTGTAACCGCCAAGGCGCCCACCACTCCGGGCGACCAGTCGCGCGGCGTGATCGATGCGGTCGAGGCCGCGCTTGCTGCCGCGGGCGCCGGCGCGACGGCGATCGACGGCTTCGTGCACGGGATGACCGTGGCCACCAATGCCCTGGTTGAGGGGCGCACCGCGCGCACTGCGCTGCTGGCCACCGACGGGTTCACCGACCTCGAGGAGCTGCGGCGCCAGAACCGTGCGGACCTCTATCGCCTCTGCGCGGCCCACCCCGAGCCGATCGTGCCGCCCGAGCTGCGCTTGGCGGTGCCCGAGCGGACCGGGCCGGACGGTGTGCTGCGCGAGATCGACGTCGACGAGCTGCGCGCCCGCCTGGCCCAGCTGCCCGATGACGTCGAGTCCGTCGCCGTCTGCCTGCTCTGGGGCTTCCTTCACCCCGGGCACGAGGCGCGCGTGCGCGACGAGCTTCTGCGGCTGCGACCCGGCCTGCACGTGTCGGTCTCGCACGAGACGGCTCCGGTGTTCCGCGAGTACGAGCGCTGCGCCACCACGATCGTCGACGCCGCCGTGTCGCCGCTCATGCGCGACTACCTCGGCCGCCTCGCTGGGCGGGCTCGCGATGCCGGGCTGCCCGATCCGGACGTGATGCTCTCGAGCGGCGGGGTGGCGGATGCCGGCGACGCCGCGGCGCATGGAGCGTGGACGGTGCTCTCGGGGCCGGCCGGCGGCGCGGTCGGCGCCGCGTGGATGGCTCGGGCGGCGGGCGAGCCTGGCGCCGTCTGCCTGGACATGGGCGGCACCTCGTGCGACGTGTCGGTGGCGCTCGACGGCGGCGCGGTGGTGGCCGGTGAGCGCCAGGTCGGCGGCCGGCCGCTGGCGCTGCCGATGGTCGACGTGCACACGGTCGGAGCCGGCGGCGGCAGCGTGGCGTGGCTCGATCCCGGCGGCGCCCTGCGTGTGGGCCCGCGGTCCGCGGGCGCCGAGCCGGGACCGGCGGCCTACGGGCGCGGCGGCACCGAGCCCACCGTGACGGACGCGAACCTGGTGCTGGGCTATCTCGATTCGGAGTCGCCGCTGGCGGGCGGCGTGGCGCTGGACCTCGCGGCCGCCGAACGCGCGCTCGACGAGCTTGGTGCACGCGCCGGGCTCGGGCGCGAGGAGCTTGCGGCTGGAATCGTGCGCGTGGCGAGCGCGGAGATGGCGCAGGCCGTGAGGGTCATGACGGTGGAGCGCGGGATCGACCCGCGCGAGCTGGCGCTGGTCCCGTTCGGCGGAGCCGGGCCACTGCACGCGGCGGCGATCGCCGGCGAGCTCGGGATGACGCGCATCGTGGTGCCGCAGGCGTCGGGAGTCCTGTCGGCGCTGGGGCTGCTGGTGTCCGAGCGCCGCCGCGACCTGGCCGAGAGCGTGCTGCTGCGCGGCGAGGCGCTGACGCGGGACGCGATCGCAGCCAGCGTGGAGCGCCTGGCAGCGAAGGGGCGAGCCGTTCTCGAGACAAAACCCGAGGGGGGCCAGGCCCCGGTCGTTCGCGAGCGGGGCCAGGACTCGGTTTTTCGCGAAGGGGGCCAGGCCCCGGTTGTTCGCGCTTCCTACGACCTCCGCTATGTCGGCCAGGCATTCGAGCTGACGGTGCACGGCGGAGCCGCGCCCGAGCCGCAGGCTCTGCGGGCCGCGTTCGACGCCGTGCATCGCGACCACTACGGCTACGACGACCGCGATGCCGAGCTCGAGCTCGTGACCGTGCGGGTGGCCGTCGCGCTGCCGGGCTCCGAGCCAGAGCTCGCCGACCCGCCGGAGCACGAGGAGGCCGGCTCGCGCGCGGCTTGGTTCGGTGGCGAGCGCCTCGACACGCGCATCGTGCGCGGCGTGCCGCGCGATCTCGACGGGCCGGCGATCGCCGAGCTGCCCGGTGCCACGCTCGTGGTGCCACCCGGCTGGCATGCCCGTCACGTGGGCCAGGGCACCCTGCTCATGGAGCGCTCCGGCTGATGGACGCGGTCACGCTCCAGGTGATGGTCGGCGCGCTGCGCGCCGCCTGCGACGAGATGGGCGCCGTGCTCATCCGCTCGGCCCACTCGGCCAACATCAAGGAGCGGCGCGACTGCTCGACCGCCCTCTTCGACGCCGACGGCCAGATGGTCATGCAGGCCGAGCACATCCCGGTGCACCTGGGCGCCATGCCCGCGGCGGTCGCAGCCGTGCTCGCCGAACAGCACGAGCCGGGCGACGCCTGGATCCTCAACGACCCCTACCAGGGCGGCACCCACCTGCCCGACATCACGGTGATCGCCCCCGTGTTCGCGGCCGACGAGCTGCTCGGCTTCGCCGCCACGCGCGCGCACCACGCCGACGTCGGCGGCCGCGTGCCCGGAAGCATGCCGGCCGACTCGACCTCACTCGAGGACGAGGGCGTGGTGATCGCACCGACGCGCATCGTCCGCGCCGGACGTGCCGACGAGGACGCGCTCGCCGCGGTCCTCGGGCAGATGCGCAACCCGCGTGAGCGCAGCGCCGACCTGCGCGCACAGCTGGCCGCGGGAGCCACCGGCGCCGCTCGCTTCGCGGAGCTGGTCCAGCGCTTCGGGCTCGCGCACGTGCGCGAGGGACTGAGCGAGACGCTCGACTACGCCGAACGCCGGACCCGCGCGCGGCTGGCCGAGCTGGACGACGGCAGCTACGAGGCGGTCGACGTCCTGGAGGCCGCGGCGGGCGACCTGGAGCTGCGCCTGACGGCAATCGTCGCCGGCGATGCGATCACGCTCGACTTCACGGGCTCCGCGGCGCAGCACGAGGGCAACCTCAACTGCCCGCTCGCCGTGACCACCTCGGCCTGCTACTTCGCCGTGCGCGTGCTCACCGACCCGGACGTGCCCCTGCGCCGGCGCCTACCGCCCGATCAGCGTGATCGCACCCGAGGGCTCGCTGCTGAACGCGCGCCCGCCGGCCGCGGTCGCCGCGGGCAACGTCGAGACATCGTCGCGCGTGGCGGACCTGGTGCTGGCCGCGTTCGGCCGCGCCCTCGGCCAGGGCACGATGAACAACCTGACCCTCGGCAACGAGGACTTCACCTACTACGAGACGCTCGGAGGCGGCCAGGGCGCGTGCGCGGATGCCGACGGCCCGAGTGCCGTGCACGTGGCCATGAGCAACACGCTGAACACGCCGATCGAGGCGCTCGAGCGCGAGTTCCCCCTGCGCGCGATCGAGTACTCGCTGCGGCGCGGATCGGGCGGGACGGGGCGCCACCGCGGCGGGGACGGGATCCTGCGCGAGGTGGAGGCGCTCGCAGAGATGACCTACTCGCTGATCAGCGAGCGCCGCCGCCACCAGCCACGCGGCGCGGACGGCGGCGGCGACGGCGCGGCGGGCCTGAACAGCCTCAACGGCGAGGAACTGCCCGGCAAGTCCACAGGTACGCTGCGCCCCGGTGACCGGCTCCGGATCGAGACCCCAGGAGGGGGCGGGCATGGCTCCCCGTGAGCGGGTCGCATTCCTGGGAATGGGGATCATGGGCTCGCGCATGGCCCACAACCTGCGCGGCGCGGGGTTCGAGGTCACCGTCTGGAACCGCACGCGGGCCCGGGCGGACGCGATCGGGCCCCCGATCGCCGACACGCCGGCTGCTGCGGCCGCTCATGCCGACGTGGTGATCACGATGGTGGTCGACTCCCCGCAGGTCGAGGCCGTCCTGTTCGGCGACGGCGGCGCCGTCGACGCGCTGGCGGAGGGGGCGCTCGTGATCGACATGAGCACGATCGCCCCGAGCGCCGTGCTGCATATCGCCAAGCGACTTGCGGAGCACGGCATCGGCTTCGTCGACGCCCCCGTGACCGGTTCGCGCCCGCGCGCCGAGGACGGCACGCTCACGATCATGGCCGGTGCGAGCGACGCCGACTTCGCCCGGGCGAAGCCGCTGTTCGAGGGCATGGGCGAGCTGATCGTGCACTGCGGCCCGAACGGCCACGGGGCCATGGTGAAGCTCCTCAACAACACGCTCGCGGCGACCAACGCCGCCGCGCTCGCCCAGGCCATCGACGTGGCACAGCGCTACGGGCTCGACACCGACCGCATGCTCGAGGTGATCGGAGCGGGCTCCGGCCGCTCGACCATGCTCGACCTGAAGGCCAAGCCGATGATCGAGCACGACTACGAGGCGCTCTTCAAGCTCGAGCACATGCTGAAGGACGTTCGCCACTGCCTGACCGAGGCCCAGGCGCTCGGCCAGAGCTTCGGCCTGGCGCGCGACGCCGAGGCCCTCTACGCGACTGCCGACGACCGCGGGCTCGGCGAACAGGACTTCGCGGCGGTCTTCGAGGTGGTTCGTCAGCCACCTGACGCTGTGTAAGTAATCGGCGTCACAAACTTGCATCCCTGCAAATCGTTCGCTTAGATGCCGCGCGGCCGGTCTGCGAGCAGTACCGAATCGCCTCGTTGCAACCGACACGCAGCGCCGCCGCCTCTCATATGCCGATCGCTCTCAAAGAATGGGCCGTGACCGTGCGCGCACTCGCCGAAGGCGAGCAGCTGCTGACTCTGCGCAAGGGTGGGATCCGCGAGGAGAACCGCCACTTCGAGATCGAGCACGACCGGTTTTTCCTGTACCCGACCTTCGACCACCAGGCCGGCGGCCTCGTCCGCGAGTCCCACCACCCCGAGCTCGAGCGCGCGCTCGAGGAGGGCGTGTGGGCAGAGGGCGAGCCCGCTCCCACGCTCCTTCACGGCGACGGTGAGCTGCCCCAGCCCGACCGCGTGCGCGTGCGCGCCTGGGCCGAGGTCGCGGCGAGCTACCTGATCACCGACCCGCGCTGCGTCGACGCCCTGACGCCGTACCACGTGTGGACGAGCGACTACGCCACCAAGCGGCTGACCTGGAAGCGGCGCCACCCGCTGCACGTGATCCTGCTGCGCACCTACCGCATCCCGCGGCCGGTCACGGTGAAGGTCCGCGACGAGTACGGAGGCTGCCGCTCGTGGGTCGAGCTGCACCGCCAGCTGCCCTTCGAAGGCACGCCCGTGCTCTCGGACGAGGAGTTCGAGCGGGCCGCCGCGGAGATCGAAGCGATCGCCACGGATGCGGTCCCGCTGCTCGTCTGACGCCAAGAGCTAGCCAGAGAGTGTTGAATGCCCGCCCATGAAGCGGGCAATCGGGGTGGCCTGCGCGGGACTCGTGTTGCTGTTCGCGGCTTCGGCCGCAGCTGCACCGACTCCGGGCGCGTATCAACAGGGGGACTTCAAGGGCTTCTGGAACGTCCTGCCGCCAGGCTCGAACGGCGTGGACAGCGCCACCGAGGCCGGGGCGTTCGAGTCGAGCGGCCAGCGACCCGCGAACTGGGACGACCAGCTCGCCATGTATCGCGACCTCATCTACGGGGCGCCAGGACTCAAGGCGCCCGACATCCCCAAGTACTTCAAGGACGCGAGCTTCGGGTCGAAGCCCGAGGACGTGGTGCGCACGGAGACGCCGCGCGACGACGTGACGATCCAGCGCGACAAGTTCGGCGTCCCCCACATCTGGTCGGACACCCGCGCCGGGGCGATGTTCGGCTCGGGCTACGCGCAGGCTGAGGACCGGCTGTTCCTGATGGACGTCTACCGCCACATCGGCAGGGGCCAGGGCGCGTCGTTCATCGGCGGCTCGGGCCGCGAGTTCGACCACCAGGTGTGGCAGCTCGCCCCCTACAAACCAGGCGAGCTCGACCAGCAGTTCGCGAACCTGCCCAAGCTGTTCGGCGCGGACGGGACGACGGTGCAGGACGACATCCGCGCCTACGTGGACGGCGTCAACGAGTACATCGACGAGGCGAAGCTCGATCCGAGCAAGATGCCGGTCGAGTACGCGGCGGTGAACCATCCCGAGGGGCCGGCCACGTGGACCGTCGCCGACGTGATGACCAACGGGATCGTGATCGGCGCGATCCTCGGCGCGGGCGGCGGCGGCGAGCTCGACAACGCGCTCACGTTCGAGTCGCTCAAGAAGCGCTTCGGCACGCGCGGCGGCAAGAAGGTCTACGCGGACTTCCGCGAGCAGGAGGACCCGGAGGCGCCCACGACCTCGAACACCAAGACACCGTGGGAGGCCAATCCCAAGCACGTGGCGAAGGGCAGCATGGCGATGCCCGACCAGGGCTCGACCAAGATGCTGCCGGTGATCGCCTCGGCGAGCGGCGGCAGCGACAAGTCCTCGAGCGGCACCGGGCTTCAGGTGCCGCTGTCGGGCCTGCACGGGCTCTCTAACGCCCTGCTCGTGAGCGGCAAGCACACGGTTTCCGGCCACCCGATCGCCGTCTTCGGCCCGCAGACCGGCTACTTCGAGCCGCAGGCGCTCACCGAGATCGACATCCACGGCGGCCCTGACCTCCAGGCGCGCGGGATGGCGATTCCTGGCACGCCCTACGTGGACATCGGCCGCGGTCCCGACTACGCCTGGAGCGCCACCTCGTCGGGCCAGGACCTGATCGACACCTTCGCCGTGCCGCTCTGTGACCCGAACGGCGCGGCGGTCGACCCCGCCAACCCGACCGGCTACATGTACGCCGCTCGTGCCAGCCGATCGAGGTGCTCCAGGAGACGGACGCCTGGCAGCCCAACCTGGTCGACTCGACTCCTGCGGGCAGCGAGACCTTGCGCGCCTACCGCACGAAGGTGGGGCTCGGCATCGCGACGGCGACGATCAAGGGCAAGCCCGTCCTGTTCACCTCGCAGCGCTCTACCTACAACCACGAGTTCGACGCAGCCGCGGCGATCGTCGCGTGGAACGCGCCGACGCGCAACCGCACGCCGCAGGAGTGGATGAAGAACGCGATGCTGATGGGCTACGCGTTCAACTGGTTCTACATCGATGACAAGCACATTGCCTACATCGACCCCGGCTACGAGCCGGTTCGCGGGAAGAAGCTGAACCCGAACTTCCCGGTCTGGGCCACGCCCAAGTTCGAGTGGAAGGGCTGGGACCCGGTCGCGTGGAGCTCCGCGCGCGCCACCGAGAAGCAGCGCCCGAAGGCAATCGATCAGAGCTTCATCATCTCGTGGAACAACAAGCAGGCGCCCCTCTACCGCGCGCCCGACTCGAACTGGAGCTACTCCGACCTCTACCGATCGCAGATGCTCGAGTACCAGCTGAAGGCGCGCATCCACGGCGGGCGCAAGGTCGACCTGCCGCAGGTGATCGACGCGATGACAGGCGCGGCCACCACCGACTTCCGCGGCTTCTACGTGCTGCCGTGGGCGCTGAAGGTGCTGGGCAAGCAGAAGGATCCGAAGCTGGCGGACGCGATCGCGAAGCTGAAGGCCTGGCGCGCCACCGGTGCGCACCGGATCGACCGCAACAAGGACGGCGTCTACGAGGACTCCGACGCGATCCGGATCATGGACGCCTGGTGGCCTCTGTGGGTGGCCGGCGAGTTCCAGCCGGTGCTGGGCGACGACGCGTGGAAGTCCGTTTCCGGGCGCCTCGAGAACGGCATCGACGACACGCCGAACGGCAACGGCGCGCACCACGGGTCGGCCTTCCAGGGCGCGGTCTACGGGCAGGTGCAGAAGGACCTGCGCGACGCGCTGAAGGTGAAGAAGGTCAAGGGCCGCTTCTCGCGCGTGTACTGCGGCAACGGCTCGCTGAAGAAGTGCCGCGCGATGCTCGCGGCGACGCTCGCGCAGGCCGTCGACACGCCGAACGACAAGGTCTACGGCGCCGACAACGTCTGCGACAAGCAGCCCACGATCGGCCCGCCCGACCCGATGCGCAAGTCGCATGACCAGCTGTGCCATGACGCGATCTGGCAGCAGGCCGCCTCCGCGATCGAGTCACCGCTGATCCCGTGGCAGAACCGCCCGACGTTCCAGCAGGCAGTCGAGGTGGAGGGGCACCGTTAGACAACTTAAAGACGGGGCCAGGCCCCGTCTTTAAGTTGTGAGCTGGGTCGAGACACCGTCCGCGTCGTTCACCGCGCGCCATGACGCGCGTGACGCCGACGACGCGATAGCGCTTCTCGACCGGATGGAGCTGTTCCGCGCGCACCTCGACCGCCGCTTCTTCCGCACGCCCGGCGACGTGTCGATCGTCATGCACCCGAGCGCGCTCGAGCTGTCGCTGGCGCAGCCCTGGCTGCCGCTCGCCCGGTGGGCGACCGCACCGGCGGCGCGTCGCTACCTGGCGGGCTGGTTCAACACGGGCGAGATCCACGTGCTCGCGCCGCGGGCGCTGGCCAAGCGCGCGTCCGGCTTGGCCGAGTCGATCGAGGCGCTGCGCCTGGCGCCGATGCACGAGTACGTCCATCTGGTCGTGGGCGCCAACAACCCGAAGCTGCCACCGCCCTTCAACCCGCGCAGCTTCGCGCGCTACCTGCGCTGGGCGTGGCTTGCCGAGGGCGCCGCCACGCACTTTTCGGGCCAGGCGCCGCTGCTGCGCCCCGCGATCGCTCGCCGGATGCACGAGGGCCGCCCGCCGTCGTTCCCGCCGAAGGCGCGCGACGCGCAGCTCCTTGGCGGCACGATCTTCGCGCTGGTCGAGAATGCCTACGGGCCGGCGGCGGCGGTCGAGCTGGTCTCGCGTCTGGACGCCGGCGGCTCCTCGGCGGCGATCGAGCGCGTCTTCGCCCGCAAGCCGCGCGAGGTCGAGCCCGACTGGCGCGACTACCTGCGCTCGCTGTAGTTCGACGTTTCAGACCACCGCGGTGGCTTTGCGCCGCGGTCAGCGGCGTCGGCTCTGCGGTCTCCGCTTGGTGCTCGTCCGTGGCCTCCGGGTAGCTCGCGCTGGCGCTTCGGAGCGCAAACTGCCGCGGCCAAGGGGCGGCTGATGTGGCGCTCGCGGGGGTCGCGGGGCGGTCCTTTTGGGTCGGCCGTGCGACATAGACCACCCATGCGGTGGTTTATGTCGCACGGCTTCGCCGAGTGGAGCGTGCTCGCCGCGGGGCCGGGCGCGAGGCGGCAGCGCGCGGATCCGACGATCGTTGGGGACTTTTAGGTGCCAGGGCACCCAAAAGTCCCCAACGATCGCTCCAAGCGGGAACCGCGCCGCGAGCGGACGGGCGCAGGCGCCTCTTCAGCCACCCCTTGGCCGAGGCAGTTTGCGCCTCGAAGCGCCAGCGCAAGCGCGCGGAGAGCGGCGGCCCGGGAGACCGCGGAGAGCGCGCGCGGGCGCAGACCGCGGCGCCCACGCAAACGACGCCGTCGCCAGCCGCGTCCGGCTCGACGGCGTCTAGCTCGCGGCCGCGGGCTGCATCTCGATCGCCGGCAGATCCGGGTCCGGCACCACGTCCGGGTGCAGCAGATGCCCGAGCTGGCGAACGCCGTCGGCAAGCCGCGGGGCCGGCCGTGAGAAGTAGCTGTCGGCGTCGACGGCGACGACGCGGCCGGGCAGGTCCAGGTGGGCGGCGCGCTCGGCGGCCTGCTGAGCGTCGAACCCGCACGGCGCGATCACGATCAGGTCGGGCTTGGCTGCGCGGACCTCGTCCCAGGTGGTCGAGTGCGACGGCTGGGCCGCCACGCCCATCACCTCCACCCCACCGGCTGCCTCGACCATCTCGGGCACCCAGTGGCCTGCGCAGAACGGCGGATCGCACCACTCGCACACGAAGGCTCGCTGGCGCGGGCGACCCGCGACGGCGGAGCGCACCGCATCGACCTTCGCGTTCATCTCGTCGACGATCTGCGCTGCGCGCTCGTCCGCACCGAGCCGCTTGCCGAGCAGCGTGACGGTGCCGGCAACCTCCTCCAACGTGCCGGGGTCGAGCGAGATGATCTCGGCGCCAACCGGGCACGCCGTCGCCAGGTCGCCGCTCGACACAGCGCACACCGTGCACAGGTCCTGCGTGATCAGGATGTCGGGCTGGAGCTCGGCGATCAGATCCGCGTCGACGGCGTAGAGCGGCCGCCCATCGCCGAGCGACTCGCGCACGACGCGGTCGATCTCCGCGCTGGACAGATTCGCCGAGTCCACGCGCGCCGCCGTGACGCGCGGCTTGCCGCGAACCTCCGCCGGCCACTTGCACTCCTCGGAGACGGCAACGAGCGAGTCGATCAGGCCGAGGTCGGCGACGATCTCGGTGGCGCTCGGAAGCAGAGAGCAGATGCGCACGGCTACATCTAACCGCGCGCCGACGGGGTCGCTGCCCTACAGCCCGAGGGTCTTCGCGATGATGTTCTTCTGGATCTCCGAGGTGCCGCCGTAGATCGTGGTGACGACGGCTGAGCGCAGGTGGCGCTCCATCGGGTACTCCTTTGCATAGCCATAGCCGCCCATGATCTGCATGCCTTCGAGCGCGCAGCGCTTGGCCAGCTCAGTGCAGGCGAGCTTCGCCATCGACGCCTCCTGCGGGAGCATCCGCAGCGGGTCCTCGTCGGTCAGCCGTGCGACGAAGCGGACCAGGAGCCGCGCCTGCGCGAGATCCGTTGCCATGTCGGCGAACTTGTGCTGTAGCGCCTGGAAGGTTCCGACCGGCCGGCCGAACTGCTTGCGCTCCTTCGCGTATGCGAGGGCGTCGTCGAACGCGCGCTGGGCGAGGCCCAGAGCGGACGCCGCGAGGATGACGCGCTCGTTGTTGAGGCCCGCCATGAGCTGGGTCCAGCCGTTGCCCTCGGTCCCGACCAAAGCGGATTCCGGCACGCGCACGTCGTCCAGGTGCAGCTCGTTGGTCTCCTCGCCGCCCAGGGTCGCGATCGGCGTGATCGTGAAGCCCTCGGCGTCGTGCGGCACGAGGATCATCGACAGCCCCTCGTGGCGCTCGGAGCCCTCCTGCGTGCGGCACACGATCAGCGTGTGCGAAGCCTTGTGCGCGTAGGAGCACCACATCTTCGAGCCGTTGAGGACCCACTCGCCGTCCTCCAACCGCGCGCGTGTCTTGAGCGACGCCACGTCCGAGCCCGAGTCGGGCTCCGACATCGCTATCGCCAGCACGCCGCCGCGCGCGACGCTGCCGAGCAGCTCGCGCTTCTGCTCCTCGGAGCCGAACTTGTTGAGCGCGCCAACCACGATCAGGGTGACGCCGTAGCCGGCGACCGGGATCTGCCCGCGCGCGGTCTCCTCGAGGAACAGCACCGCATCGGAGAACGTGCCGCCCGAGCCGCCGTACTCCTCGTCGATGCAGAGCGACCACCAGCCGAGCTCGGCCAGCTTGGCGGCGAGCTCGTCCGAGTGGTGGTCGTTCTCGAACTCGTCGTGGGCGCCGGGCTTCACCTCCTTCGAGGCGAAGTCGCGCAGCGCGTGCACGAAGTCCTGCTGCTCGTCGCCCAGCGCGAGGTCGGTGTTGCGCGTCAGCGTGGCGTCAAGCATGTTGCGCCTCACCCGCCGCCCAGGCGTCGATCGCGCCCGAGCGCGCGGCCTCGCGCCAGTAGTCGGGCGTGTCGTCCTCGCGCCAGCGGTTGATCTCGCGCAGCGCGATGACCATCTTGTGCACCTCGTCCGGCCCGTCGGCCAGCCGCAGCATCCGCAGGCCCCGCCACAGCATCGCCAGCGGCGTGTCGTCGGAGACGCCGAGCGAACCGTGCACCTGCATCGCGCGGTCGAGCACGTCCATGACCATGTTGGCGGCCACGACCTTGATCATCGAGATCGTCTGGCGCGCCTCGCGCTTGCCCAGCGTGTCCATCTGCCAGGCGGCATACAGAGTCAAGAGCCTTGCCTGCTCGATCTCGATCCGCGACTTGGCGATGAAGTCCTGGACGAACTGCTTCTCCGCCAGTGTCGAGCCGAACGCCTCACGCCCAACGGCGCGCTTGCACATGAGCTCGAGCGCGCGCTCCGCGGCGCCGATGGCCCGCATGCAGTGGTGGATGCGCCCCGGCCCGAGCCGGTCCTGCGCGATCACGAAGCCGGCGCCGCGCTCGCCGAGCACCGAGTCGGCCGGCACGCGGCAGTCGGCGTACTCGATCTCGCAGTGACCCGGGCCGCCGGCGTGGCCCATGACCGACACCGGCCGCAGCAGGTTGAAGCCGGGCGCGTCGGTTGGCACGAGGATCATCGACGCGCGCTTGTGCGGCGCAGCCTCGGGCTCGGTGACGATCATGGCGATCGCCAGGTCCGCGCCCACGGCGCCCGACGTGAACCACTTCAAGCCGTTGATGACCCACTCGTCGCCATCCAGCTCGGCGTGTGCCGCCAGGCCGGTCGGGTCGGAGCCAGCGGTCTGCGGCTCGGTCATCGAGAAGCACGAGCGGATCTCCCCGTCCAGCAGCGGCTGAAGCCAGCGCGCCTGCTGCTCGGGCGTGCCGTGGTCGACCAGGATCTCCATGTTGCCCGTGTCGGGCGCGGCGCAGTTGAAGACCATTCCGGCCACCACCGAGCGGCCCATGACCTCGCACAACATCCCGTACTCCCAGTTGGTCAGCCCGGCGCCGTGCTCGTCGTCGGGGAGGAACAGGTTCCAGAGCCCCTCGGCCTTCGCACGCTCGCGCATCTCGACCAGGATCTGCGGGTAGGCCACGCCCGGGCGCACCTCGTCGTCGAGCGCGTGGAGGGTCTCGAGCTCGACCGGGTAGTAGTGCTCGTCGAGGAAGCCCTCGATCCGTTCGCGGAGTTGAAGAACGCGGTCCGAAGGCGTGAAGTCCATGTCCGCGGACGTTACCGTGGGCACCGTGCAGTCGGCGCGACGGCAAGTGATGGTCGAAGCCCCGGTGGAGCGGGTCTGGGAGCTGATCGGCGACGTGAACCGCCACCCGGAGTGGTGGCCTCGCGTCGAGGACGTGCAATGCGACCTGCTGGCCGTTGGCTGCACCTACCGCCAGGTGACCAAGCGTCCCGGCAAGACGATCGAGACGACGATCTCGATCGAGCAGCTCGAGGACTGCCACCAGCTGCGCGTGCGCTGCCTGGACACCGGCATGTACGCCGAGTTTCTCCTGACGCGCGCGCAGGACGGCACGTTCGTGGACGGTGAGCTCGGCGTGGAGGAGCACGGCGTGTCGGGCCTGTTCGCGACGCCGTTCGTCAGGCGCTGGATCGCTCAGTCGCTGGAGGGCCTGCGGCGAGCTGCGACCTCAACTGCCGCCGTTGGCAAGCAGCCAGGCGAGGAACGCCGCCAGGAGCCCTCCACCTAGCACCGCGAGCACGATCCGCGTTTGGAGCACGGGCGCCGTGGTCCCGGGCTGCGACGGATCGACGGTCTCCCCAACGCCCGTCTCGCGCAGCAGCTCGCGCGCCAGCTCCGCGCCCGACTCGGGCACCAGCACGTCGCGCGGGCCCGCGGCCAGGAAGTCCGGCACGTCGAACCCGCGCGTGCGCCGCGCCATCGACGGGATGCCCTCCTCGAGCAGGATGTTCTGGAGCAGGTCCGACTCGGCCTGGTTGCGCGTGAACGCAACGCGCACCGGCTCGCCCTGTGCATAGCGAGGGTCGATCTTGCGCGCACGCTCGCGCGCCTCGGAAACGGGCAGTGGGTCGACATCCTCGCCATGGACGAGCGGCATCCCACAGCTCACGCAGAACCGCTCGTCGGCGCCGTGGGCGCGCCCGCACGCGGGGCAGACAAGCGGCAGCTCAGACGACCTGGACCGGCTCTTCCTCGACGCGGCCATCGGCGATCCGCCACGCGCGCAGCTCGGGCTCGCTCGCCAGCGAGACGATCAGGTAGAGCCAGTGCGGGTAGTGCGCCAGGTTGATGTCGGTCTGCGACGGCTCCGCCGGGCTGCGCGGGTGCGAGTGGTAGATCGCGACGCCAAAGCCGTCGTCGTCGAGGTCGTTGGCCGCCAGGAGCGACTTCGGGTCGATCTCGTAGCCGTAGGGCGAGTCACGCAGGTTGCGCGAGCGGATCACCTCGTCGACCGACCCATCGCTCAGACGCATGTAGCCGCAGCACTCATTCGGCGCGTCGGCCTGCGCGTGTGCGATCACGTCGTCGAGCTGGGCCTGCGACATCCTCACCGGCGGCAAGGCTAGTCGCCGCGCCCGCGTAGCCTGCGCGCACGTGATGACCAGGCGCACAGCGCTCGTCAGCGGCGCTTCCGCCCTGTTCCTGGCCGGCTGCGGCGGGCGCCCCGCGCGCCTGCTCGCCGGTGACCCGGGCGACGCCCGCATCCTGCGCGCCGCGCTCGAGACCGAGCGAACGCAGGTGGCGCTCTACGAGATCGGCGCAGGCTTGACCAGCGATCCGCTCGTGCGCACCATCCTCGCGCAGGAGCGCGCGCACGCCGCGGCGGTGGAGGAACTGCTGCGCGAGGTGGGCGCGACCGTTCCGGGCGCGCGGCCGGCTGCGGTGTATCGCCGTGGAGTGCCGAACGAGGCGCATGCTTGGCGCGCGCATGCGATCGCGGCCGAGGAGACCTGGTCCGCCGGTTACGCGTTCGTGATCCCGAAGCTCGAGAGCACGCAGCTGCGCGCGACGGTGGCTGCGCTGATGACCACCGAGGCGGAGCACGCCGTGGCCCTGGACGTGGCATGAGCGGCGCCGACCGCGGGGCGCTGGGCGCGCTCGTCGCCTACGAGCAGCAGGCGGTGTTCGCGTACGAGGTCGTGCTCGCCAAGGCTCCGCTGTCGGCGGCACAGCGGCGAACCGTGAAGCGCTTCGAGGCCGAGGCACAGCAGGCCGCAGCGGCCCTCCGGCGCGCGCTGCGCCAGGTGGGCGGCACGCCCTCGCCCCCGCCTGACCCCGCCCTCGCCCCGCCGCCGCGCGACCCGAGCGCGCGCGGGTTCCTGCGCGATCTCGTGAGCGCGGAAGAGAGCGTGGTGCACGCCGCCTACACGGCGATCCAGGGAATCAGCGAGTCGCGCCACCTGCGGGCGACCGCGGCGTTCATGGCGCAGGCCGGGCGGCGCCTCGTCGTGCTGCGCGATCTGGCGGGCGAACCGCTCCTGCCGCGCACGTTCGAGACCGGCGGGGCCTGAGCTTCAGAAAGCGCCGCTACTCTGAGGCAATGCCGAACGTGGGCCCACTGGAGCTCGTTGTCGTGCTGGTCGTGGCGCTGCTGGTGCTCGGCCCGAAGCGGCTGCCCGAGGTGGGCCGCTCACTCGGCAACGGCATCCGCGAGTTCAAGGACTCGATCTCGGGCGAGAACCGCGAGGACCACGACGACGTGCACCTGGACGTCGAGGATCCGCCGAAGGCCGTCGCCACCACTGCCGCTGCCGCACCCGCCGCGCCCGAAGCCGGCGAAGACCAGGCCTAGCGGCTACCAGAAGGCGGCGTTGTCGATGACGCCGGAGGCGTCGAGCTCTTCGATCGTCTTGTTGTAGACGCCAGAGCTCAGGTACTTCCAGCCGTCGTCGGGAGCCACGAAGACGACGTTGCCGTCGTCGAGCTCGCCGGCGACGCGCACCGCGATCGCTGCCACGGCTCCGGTCGAGACGCCGACGAACAGGCCCTCTTCCGCGAGCAGCTTCTTCGTCCAGATCACGGCGTCGCGGTTCGACACGAAGATCTTCCGGTCGAGCAGCGTCAGGTCGATGATCGGCGGGATGAAGCCGTCGTCGAGCGAGCGCAGGCCCTGCACGAGCTCGCCCTGAAGCGGCTCCGCGGCCACGATCCGCGTCTCGGAGTTCTCCTCCTTCAGCCGGCGCCCGTTCCCCATCAGCGTGCCGCCCGTGCCAAGGCCGGCGACGAACGCGCTGACCTCGTCGAGCTCCTCGAGGATCTCGACCGCCGTGCCGTCGTAGTGCGCACGCGGGTTCGCCTCGTTGCCGTACTGGTAGGGCATGTAGTACGACGGGTCGGCCTGGGCCATCTCGAGCGCCATCGCCACCGCGCCGTTGGAGCCCTGCTGGCCGGGCGAATAGACGATGTCCGCGCCGTACATCCGCAGCAGCTGCGTGCGCTCCTGCGTGACGTTGTCGGGCATCACGACCTTGAGCGGATAGCCCTTGCGGCTGCAGATCATCGCCAGCGAGATGCCGGTGTTGCCAGAGGTCGGCTCGAGGATCGTCTGACCCGGCGCGATCGCGCCCTGCTCCTCGGCGTCCTCGATCATCGAGCGCGCGACGCGGTCCTTGACGGAGCCGGTCGGATTGAAGCTCTCGAGCTTCACGTAGATGCGGACTCCCGGCTTGGGCGAGAGCCGCTTGAGCTCGACCAGCGGCGTGTTTCCGATCGCCTCGACGATGTCGCCGTAGCGGCCGCCGCAGGGCCTGTTGCGGAGGTCCTCGAACACCGCCTCAAAGGGTACCCAGCTTTTGTTGCCCTGGAAACAACTTTGCAGCGAATGACGGCATTACGGGCATAGGAGACTCATGTTCTTCTCCAGCGATCTCCTCCCGATCTACCTCAACGACCACTTCGCCGGCTCGACCGTGGGGCGCGACCTGGCGCGCCGTGCCGCGGGGTCCAACAAGGGCACCGAGCTCGGGGACTTCCTCGACGACCTGGCCGAGCAGATCGAGGCCGACCGCATCCAGCTGGAGAACGTGATGGCGCGCCTCGAGGTCACCGTGAACCCGATGAAGGTCGGCGCCTTCTGGCTGGGCGAGAAGCTCGGGCGACTGAAGCTGAACGGGCGTCTGCTCGAGTACTCGCCGCTCAGCCGCGTGATCGAGCTCGAGGGGCTGATCACGGGCGTGAACGGCAAGCTCGCGCTGTGGCGCACGCTGGCCGCGGCGGCTCCGGGCGAGCCGCGCCTGGCCGAGTTCGACTTCTCGCACCTGATCGCGCGCGCCGAGGAGCAGGCCCGCGGGCTCCACACGCATCACGCGCGCGCGGCCGAGCTGATGCTGGCGGCCTAGCTGCTCAGCAACCCCCGGCCATGGCCGGGAGGATCATGATCGTGTCCGACTCGCCCACCGGCGTGTCGAGCCCGTCGAGCACGCGCACGTCCTCGTCGTTCAAGTAGACGTTCACGTAGCGGTTCAGCTCGCCCTGCTCGTCGAAGAGCTGGCTCTGGGTGGCAGGGTGCTTGTCGGCCAGGTCGCGCAGCAGCTCGCCCACGTTCGAGCCGGCGCCGCGACTTCGCGCTCCCCGCCTGTCGAGTTGCGCAATACCGGTGGGATCTTCAGTGTCGGCACGGCGGTGAGGCTATACGCCTGCGCAGAACGCTTCGTAGTCCGGGAAGACGCCGAGCTCGTCGTCGGAGATGTCCTCCGGCGGGCGCGAGCAGATCGGGCAGTTGGGGTCACGGCGGACCTTCAGCTCGGTGAAGCTCTCCTGGAGCGCGTCGTAGAGCAGCAGGCGCCCGATCAGCGGCTCGCCGGCGCCGATGATGAGCTTGATCGTCTCGACGGTCTGGAGCATCCCCATCACGCCAGGCAGCGCGCCGAGCACGCCGTTGGCGCCGCACGAGGGCGCGAGCTCGGCCGGCGGCGGCGACGGGTAGAGGCAGCGGTAGCACGGGCCGTCGTAGGGCTTGAAGACCGACAGCTGGCCGTCCCAGCCCAGGATCGAGGCCGACACGACCGGGATCTGAAGCCGCACCGAAGCGTCGTTCAGCAGGTAGCGCGTGGGGAAGTTGTCGAGCCCGTCGACCACCACGTCGTAGCCGGGCAGGATGTCCATGATGTTCGAGGCGTCAAGTCGGACCGGGTGCTTGACGACCTTCACCTCGGGGTTGATCTCGTTGATCGCGATCTCCGCCGAGTCGACCTTCGGCATGCCCACGCGGCTCTCCGCGTGCGCCACCTGGCGCTGGAGGTTGGACATGTCGACCACGTCGTTGTCGACCAGGCCGATCGTGCCGACGCCGGCTGCCGCCAGGTAGAGCGCGCTCGGCGAGCCGAGCCCGCCTGCGCCCAGGAGGAGCACCTTCGCGTCGAGCAGCTTGAGCTGTCCCTCGACGCCGATCTCCTCGATCAGCGTGTGCCGCGAGTAGCGCTCGCGCTGCTCGGGCGTGAGCACGCGCGGCTGCTCGACCTCGAAGCCACGGTCCTTCCAGAGCGTGATGCCGCCGGTCATGGACTCCACGTTCGTGTAGCCGAGCTGGCGCTGAAGCGTGTCCGCCGCGAACGCCGAGCGGTTGCCCGACTGGCAGTACAGGATCACGCGCGCGTCCTTGTCCCCCACCTTGCCCTCGATGCGGGTCTCGAGATGACCGCGCGGCACATGGACCGCACCAGGAATACGCCCCTCGTCGAACTCGTGCTGCTCACGCACGTCGACGACGACAGCGTCGTACCCGTTGTTGACGATGTCGTGGACATCGCGGGGATCGACTTCCTTGATCTGCTCCTTGATCTGCCGGAGAAGCTCTGCGCCAGAAGGCATGTAAGGAAAACTCCTAAATACCGAGGGGTATTACTTCAATAAATATAGCGAGCCCCACCCCGCAGCACCACGAGCCAAAAGGGACCGGCGAACGGGCCGCGAAAAGCAAGTCTGGCAAGGAAGCAGGGAGGCCATAGGGATATGCCCATGGCCGACCGATGACGAAGCCAGACGCAGCTTTGCAGGGGCCGCGCAAGCGGAGAGCGAAAAGGCTTTTTGGGCCATTGGCCCAAAAAGCCGGCCCGAACGCAAATCGGGCCCCTGACGGGGCCCGATTCACGACCTAGACACTATTGCTGCGGAGGGACGCCCGATCCGATTTGGCATCCGCGCTCCACCATCATTGTCGGTGCATCCCTGTAAACCACACATAGGGTCGGGACCCCATTTGTAGTCATGCGTAGGCGCGAGTCACTCATCGGACAGGTCGTAGCGGTCAACGTGCTGCTGGTCGTTGCCGTGCTTTTCGCCGCCACGGCAGCGGCCGGGCTCGACCTCGCGGTGAACGACGGGCGCCTGCGCTACGGCGCGATCGCCATGTCGATCCTGGTCCTGCTCGGCATCAACATGCTGCTGCTGCGACGCCAGTTCTCGCCGCTCGAGACGCTGATCGCGCGGCTGGAGGAGATCGACCCCGCGCAGCCGACGACCCAGTTCGTGGTCCCGCGCACCACGGTCGACGAGGTCGAGCGGCTCGCGATCACGTTCCGCCGCCTGCTGCGAAGGATCGAGGACGAGCGGCGCCGCTCGGGCCGCCTGGTGTTGCGCGCGCAGGAGGAGGAGCGCCGCCGCCTCGCCCGCGACCTGCACGACGAGGTCAACCAGGCGCTCACGGCGATCCTGCTGCGCCTTCAGGCGCTGAGCGAGGACTCCCCGCCGGAGCTGGCGGGGCAGATCGGCGAGCTGAAGACGCTCGTGAACCAGGCCATGGAGGAGCTGCTGCGCCTGGCCCGCCAGCTGCGGCCGGCGGCGCTCGACGACCTGGGCCTGATCGCGGCGCTCGAGACCCAGCTCTCGCGCTTCAGCGACCAGAGCGGGATCCAGGCAACGCTCCACCACGAGGGCGCGCCCGAGGCGCTCACCGAGGACCAGCAGACCGTGATCTACCGCGTGGTCCAGGAGGCGCTGTCGAACACCGCCCAGCATTCGGGGGCGACGATCGTCGACTTCGACCTGCGCGTGTTCCCCTCGCACGGCGTCGAGCTGCGCGTGCGCGACAACGGCGACGGCTTCGACACGTCGGGAGGTCCCGACGCCCGCGGCGGGATCGGCCTCTCGGGCATGGCCGAGCGGGCACGGCTGGTCGGCGGCGAGCTGACCGTCAACTCGACGCCCGGCACCGGTACGCGTGTCAGGCTCTACATCCCGCAATGAGGCCCGTGTGCTCCACATCCTGATCGCCGACGACCACGGAATCGTGCGCGCGGGCCTGCGGATGCTGCTGGACCGCCAGGACGGCATGAACGTGGTGGCCGAAGCCGAGGACGGCGTCGACGCGCTCGAGCAGGTGCTCGCGCACAAGCCGGACATCGCGGTGCTCGACGTCGCGATGCCGCGCATGACCGGGCTCCAGGCGGCGCGCCACATCCACGAGCAGGCGCCTGAGGTGAACGTGCTGCTGCTGTCGATGCACGACGACGAGCGCTACCTGCTGGAAGCGCTCAAGGCGGGCGCCAGCGGCTACGTGCTCAAGCGGGCGGCGGACACGGACCTCGTGAACGCGATCCGCTCGGTGGCCATGGGCGGCTCGTTCATCTCCCCGCACGCGGAGGGCACGCTCGTCAAGCGGATGCTCGAGGACCCCGACTCCGACCCGACCGAGAAGCTGACGCCACGCGAGCGCGAGGTGGTGAAGCTGATCGCCGAGGCCTACACCAACAAGGAGATCGCGTCGATCCTCAACCTCGCCGAGAAGACCGTCGAGTCACACCGCGCCAACCTGCTCGCCAAGCTCGGGATGCGCGACCGCGTCGAGCTGGTCCGCTACGCCATCCGCCGCGGCCTGATCGAGCCCTGAGGGCGATCATTGGGGACTTTTAGGTGCCAGGACACCCAAAACTCCCCGACGATCAGCGCGAAGCGTCGAGCCAGCGGCCGACTGCGCGCCGCGACGTGCCACGCGCCACGAGCGCGATGAAGCGGACACGGCGCCGATCCGCGCCGACGAGCACGGAGCGGCCGCGCGCAGACGCGACGAACACCGCAACGCCCCCGCGCTGAGCGAGCTTGCGCAGGTGCCCGCGCACCCGAGCGCTGCGCGCACCGGGCGCGACACCGCGATACGAGAACCCCGGCGACGTCGTGAGCGCGAAGCGCAATCGCCCACCGCTGAACCCGGCCGAGAGCTTGCCGCCGTCGGCCGTGCACCAGCGCGACACGCGGCCTGTCGTCCGCGCGGGCGGCCCGAGCGCGGATTCGGCGGCCGCCAGCGACTCACCAAGCCGCAGCGGCCCGATGCCCTTCCCCACCTTGCCGCGCTGTTCGGAGCACGCGTACGGCCCCGGCGCGGGCGCAGCCTTTGCCTTCGCCACGCAACGTGGATCCGCGCGCACCGTGTCCATCGTCACCACGCCGCCGCGCCCCGGCCCGAAGTACGGCTTCCACGAATCGGGGAAGCCTGGCAGCGTCGTCGGGTCGCCGGTCTTGCCGTTGATCGAGAAGTTCTCGATGTAGACGCCCCCGAGCCCGCGCGCCTTGTCGAAGAAGTACGAGCCGTCCCACTTGTAGGTCTGGGTCGAGCCGTCGCCCTGCACGACCGAGCCGACCCAGTGGTCGCGCTGGAAGTACCAGCACTTCGGCCCCGCGGCGGCGAAGCGCGCCGGCTCCTGCGACAGGAACTGGACCACGCCGAGCTCGGTCACGTTCTGGTGGGTCTTGTCGTACTCGACGCAGAACGGGTCGGCACCGGGGTCCTTGAAGTCAGCGCCCGTACCGAGCTCCTGGAGCTGGCAGTCGAACGGGTTCGAGCCGTCGTAGCCCGTGACAGGAGCGGCCGCCCCCACGGTCCCCGTGCAGAAAGCCAGCAACGCGGCTACGGCCGCCACCACCCCCAAGCGCCCCACGACCGGAAAGGTACCCTCGAAACGGTGCGATCACGCCTGGCCCTAGCCATGTTCGCCACCACCTGCGCGCTGGTCGCGGTGCTGGGCGTGGTGCTGATCTCGCATCTGAACGACCAGCCGAACGGGCCCGCGGTCGTGCACGCGGCGGACTCGCCGTTCCGCGGCGCGACGCTGCCGCCCGGCGTGCACGCGCCCAACTTCACGCTGACCGACCAGAACGGCAAGCGCGTGACGATGGCTCAGTACCGCGGCCGGCCGCTGGTCGTGACCTACACCTACACGCACTGCAAGGAGACCTGTCCGATCCAGGCGCAGATGATCCGCGGCGCGCTCGACGACCTCGGCCGCAAGCAGATCCCGGCGCTGGCGATCAGCGTCGACCCGTTCGGCGACACGCCGGCGAGCGCACGCACCTTCATCGCGAAGGCAAAGCTGACCGGCCGCATGCGCTACGTGCTCGGCACCCGCCGCCAGCTCCAGCCGCTCTGGCGCGGGTTCGCGGTGCAGCCGCAGCTGCGTGACTCGGAGCACCAGGCGCTGATCACGCTCGTGGACAAGGCGGGCCTGCAGCGCGTGGCGGTGTCCATCGACCAGACCTCGCCGGAGGATCTGGCACACGACATCAGCGTGCTCGAGCGCGAAGAGTCGTAACCTGCCGCCGAATGGCGGCAAGGGACTGGCGGCCTACACGGCGCAATCTGATCAAGGCAGGGGCAACGAGCGCAGCGGCGGGAGCCGTGGCGGCGTCGCCCGCAAATGCGGCGACCGCGGTCGCCTCCAAGCACACGCGCCCGCGCAAGAAGGTGGACGTGGTCGTGGTGGGCGCCGGGCTCGCCGGCCTGACGGCTGCGCGCAAGGTGGCCGCGGCCGGCAAGTCGGTGGTGCTGATGGAGGCATCCGGCCGCGTCGGGGGCCGCACCCTCAACGAGGACATCGGCGGCGGCAAGGTGGCCGACATGGGCGGCACCTTCATCGGCCCGACCCAGGACCACATCGCCGCGCTTGTCAAGGAGCTTGCCATCGGCACGTTCCCCACCTACAACACAGGCAACAACGTCTACATCCGCAGCGACGGCCGTCGCGAGACCTTCGCCTCGAACACGCCTGTGTTCGGCACCGCGCCTTCGGACCCCGAGATCGCCCCCGACATCATCACGGCGGTGGCGCAGCTGGACAGCATGGCCGCCGAGATCGACGTGAACAAGCCGTGGGCGCATCCGAAGGCTTCCCTCTGGGACTCCCAGACGCTCGACAGCTGGATCCGCGCGAACTCGAGCGGCAATCAGGAGTTCCTCGACCTCGTCTCGGCCGCCTGCGAGCCGATCTTCGGCGCCGAGCCGCGCGAGATCTCGCTGCTCTACACGCTCTTCTACATCGCATCGTCGGGCGACGAGCAGAACGTCGGCACCTTCGAGCGCAACTTCAACACGCAGGGCGGCGGCCAGGAGACGCGCATCGACGGCGGCGCGCAGGGCATCTCGATCGCGATGGCGAAGGCGCTCGGCCGGCGCGTGTTCCTGAACGCGCCGGTGCGGCGCATCGACCAGGGCCACTTCGGCGTGCGCGTCTGGACCGACAAGTTCTACGTCCAGGGCAAGCGCGTGATCGTTGCGATGCCGCCGGCGATGGCCGGGCGAATCATCTACCACGGCGGCATGACCGACCTGCGCGACCAGCTGATGCAGCGCATCCCGCAGGGCACGCTGCGCAAGTTCGAGGCCGTCTACGACAAGCCGTTCTGGCGCGACAAGGGCCTCTCCGGCCAGTGCATCTCGAACCTCGGGCCGATCACGGTCACCTTCGATGCCTCGCCGAAGGACGCCAACCCGGGCGTGGTGCTGGGCTTCATCGGCGGGACGTCGGCGCGCGTCTGGACGCCGCGCTCGTTCGAGGACCGCAAGAAGGCGTGCCTCGACCAGCTCCAGCACTTCTTCGACGACGACCAGGCCCAGAACGTGAAGGCCGTCTACGAGAAGGACTGGCCCTCCGACGTGTGGATCCGCGGCTGCCCCGTCGGAGTGATGGCGCCCGGCACGCTGATCGACTTCGGCGAGGCGCTGAGGGCGCCCGTCGGCAAGATCCACTGGGCCGGCACCGAGACCTCGAACTACTGGTGCGGCTACATGGACGGCGCGGTGCGCAGCGGCGAGCGCGCAGCGGCGGAGGTGCTCGCCTAGCTTCTCCTACCCCCTGGGTAGGATTTGCCGGGTGATCTTCTCCACGAAGGCTGAATACGGGGTGCGCGTGATGGCGCACCTGGCCGGCACCGATGCCGAGCGGCCCGTCTCACTCGGCACCATCGCGGAGGCCGAGGGGCTGCCGCTCGCATACCTCGAGCACCTGATCCAGCGGCTGCGCCGCCAGGGCCTGGTCGAGAGCCGCCGTGGCGCTCACGGCGGCTACACGCTGTCGCGCCCCGCCGAGGAGATCACCATGGCGGAGATCGTCTCCGCCCTGGAGGGGCACCTCGCCCCGATCGAGTGCATCACCCCCGAGGGAATGTGCTCGCGCGAGGTGCGCGGCGACGCGCCGTGCCCGACGAAGCTGCTCTGGACGCGTGTTCAGGGCTCGATCGTGCGCACGCTCACCGACATGACCCTCGACGACTTGATCCCGAAGAGACAGAAGGAGAAGCAGGCCGCATGAGCCTCGAAATCCAGAACCTGCACGTGCGCACCGAGGAGCGAGAGATCCTCCACGGCGTCGACCTCGTCATCGAGAAGGGCGAGACACACGCGCTGATGGGCCCCAACGGCTCCGGCAAGTCGACGCTCGCCAACACGCTGATGGGCAACCCGACCTATGAGATCACCGAGGGCCGCGTGCTGCTCGACGGCGAGGACATCACCGAAGCCGCACCGGACGACCGCGCGAAGGCCGGGCTGTTCCTGGCGTTCCAGTACCCGGTCTCGATCCCCGGTGTGTCGGTGGCCAACTTCCTGCGCACCGCGATCAACGCCAAGCGCGAGGAGCCGATCAAGGTCAAGGAGTTCGGCCAGCTGCTCAAGAAGAACATGGAGGTGCTCCGCGTCGAGCGCGAGTTCACGAGCCGCTACCTGAACGACGGCTTCTCGGGTGGCGAGAAGAAGCGCGCCGAGATCCTGCAGATGGCCATGCTCGAGCCCGCCTACGCGGTGCTCGACGAGACCGACTCGGGACTCGACATCGACGCGCTTCGCATCGTCTCGGACGGCGTGAACGCACTGCGCGGGCCGGAGATGGGCTCGCTGATCATCACCCACTACACGCGCATCCTGGGCTACGTGAAGCCCGACTTCGTGCACATCATGCTGAACGGGCGGATCGTGCAGGAGGGCGGCCCCGAGCTGGCCGACCACCTGGAGGAGAAGGGCTACGACTGGGTCCGCGAGGAGGTGGCGGCAGGCGATGCCGTCTGAGCTGGTGTTGGACCGCCGTGCGGCGGCACTCGAGGTCTACGAGCGCGAGCCGATGCCGACCTGGCGCCGCTCCGGCTTCTGGACGACGACCCTGCGCCACCTGCGCCTGGACGAGCTCGAGCCGAAGCACTACGACGCCGTGTCCGAGCGCCCCGAGATCGTCGCGGGCGACGAGCTTGCCGCGGTGATCGTGCAGCGCGGAGCGTCGATCGTCTACACCGAGGTGAACGACCCGCGCATCACGCTCTGCTCGCTCGAGGAGGCGGCCGAGTCGCACCCCGAGCTGGTCGAGCAGTGGTGGGGCAAGCGCGTGCGCTCGGACGAGGGCAAGTTCCCGGCCGCCAGCGGCGCGTTCTGGACCGGCGGGGTCTTCCTGCACGTGCCGCGCGGCGAGAAGATCGACAAGCCGATCCAGATCATCTGGCAGATCGACGAGCCGGGCACGGCGCAGTACGCGCAGACGCTCGCGATCGTCGACGAGCTGGCCGAGTGCGAGATCCGCGAGTACTTCCTTGCGCCCGACTTCGAGGGCCAGGCCCTGCACGCCGGCTCGTTCGAGCTCTTCTGCCGGCCGGCGTCGAACGTGCGCGTCGCCCACTTCCAGGACTGGGGCGCGGGCGAGGTCTACGACATCTCCACGCGCCGGATCGAGATCGCCCGCGATGCGCACTGCTCGTGGGTGCCGATCCACCTGGGCGGCCACCTGACCAAGCAGACGCTCGACATCGTCACCGCCGAGCAGGGCTCCGACATGCGCCACACGGGCCTCTACATCACGCAGGGCGACGAGCACCTCGACCTGTTCACGACGGACCTGCACGAAGCAGGGCGCACGACCGGCGACACCGTCTGGAAGGGCGCGCTGACCGGTGAGTCGCGCGCGTCGTACGAGGGCCTCATCCACATCGTCAAGGACGCCCAGGACACCGACACCTACCTCCAGACGCACTCGATGCTGCTCTCGCCGCGGGCGAAGGGCGACGCGATCCCGTCGCTGATCGTGGAGACCGACAACGTCAAGGCATCGCACGGCGGCACCGTCGGCGAGATCGACGAGGAGCAGGTCTTCTACATGATGAGCCGCGGCATCCCGCGGCCCGAAGCGGTGCGGATCCTGGTCGAGGGCTACTTCGAGCAGGTCATCCAGCGCCTGCACGACCCGGCGCTCGAGGAGATGGTGCGCGAGCGCATCGCGCAGAAGATCGCCGAGGCCGAGGAGGACGTGCGCGAATACGTCGCGCAGCGCTAGGCCATGGCCACCACCACCTCGATCGACGTGCGCGCGGACTTCCCGATCCTGGGCGGTGACATCACCTACCTCGACTCTGCGGCCACGTCGCAGAAGCCCGAAGCCGTCATCGAGGCGATCTCCGACTACTACCGCCACTCGAACGCCAACATCCACCGCTCGGTCTACGAGCTGGCGGTGAAGGCCACCGAGGCCTACGAGGGCGCGCGCGAGCGCGTGGCGGAGTTCGCCGGCTGGGAGACCCCGACCACGATCTTCACCGCCAATGCGTCGGCCGCGATCAACCTCGTGGCATACGCCTGGGCACGCCACGAGCTGAAGCCGGGCGACGAGATCCTCGTCACCGAGATGGAGCACCACTCGAACATCGTCCCGTGGCAGCTGGCCGCGCACGACACCGGCGCGACCCTGCGCTACCTGCACGTGCAGGACGACGGCACGCTGTCGCTGGACGAGCTCGACGAGGAGCTGGCGCGCGGCACGATCCGGCTCGTGGCCGCGGTGCACGTCTCGAACGTGCTCGGCACGATCAACCCGGTCGCGGAGATCGCCGCGCGCGCCCGCGCCGCCGGGGCGCTGTCGCTGATCGACGGCTCGCAGGCCGTGCCCCAGATGCCCGTGAACGTGGGCGAGATCGGCTGTGACTTCTACGCCTGGACCGGCCACAAGGCGCTCGGGCCGACGGGCATCGGCGTGCTGCACGGCCGGCGCGAGCTGCTCGAGTCGATGCGCCCGTTCATCGGCGGCGGCCACATGATCTCGATGGTCGGCGAGCAGGAGTCGACCTGGAACGAGCTGCCGTGGAAATACGAGGCCGGCACCTCGAACATCGCCGAGGCCGTCGGCCTCGACGCGGCGCTCGCCTACCTGAGCGCGATCGGCATGGACGCCGTGCGCGCGCACGAGGCCGAGCTCACGGCCTACGCGCTCGAGCGGCTGCCCGAGGTGCCCGGCCTCAGGATCTACGGCCCGAGCGAGCTCGACAAGCGTGGCGGGGCTGTCTCGTTCACGGTCGAGGGCCTTCACCCCCACGACCTGGCCGAGCTGCTCGGCCGCGAGAACGTCTGCATCCGCGCCGGCCACCACTGCGCGCAGCCGCTGATGCGCCGCCTCGGCGTGCCCGCGACGGCACGGGCCAGCTTCCACGTCTACAACGGCCGCGACGACGTGGATCGCCTGGTGGACGCGCTGCACAGCGCCCGTAAGGTCTTTCAGCTGTGAGCGACGAGCTCTACCGGGACTACATCCTCGAGCACTACAAGCAGCCGAGGAACTTCGGCGAGCTGCCCGAGCACGATCTCGACTTCCACGATCGCAACCCGCTCTGCGGGGACGAGATGGAGCTCCAGATCCGCGTCGAGGACGGCAAGATCGCCGACCTGAAATGGCACGGGCAGGGCTGCGCGATCTCGCAGGCGGCGGCCTCGATCGCGTCCGAGGAGCTGATTGGGATGCCGGTCGACGAAGCGGCGAAGCTGGATGCCGACTGGATGCTCGAGCAGATGGGGATCACGATCTCGGCCACGCGCCGCAAGTGCGCGCTGCTGAACCTGAAGGTCCTGCGCGGCGCCGTCACGGGCGACCCGAGCTGGCCCGAGAGCGAATAGTCCTCTCGTAGGTGCAGTCGGGCGGCATTCCTGCCGATAACGGACAGGGGCTACGCCCCGACCGCGCGCATGCTTTCCCGACGCAAAGCCACACTCTCACTTCGAATCGGCCTCGGTGCCGCGCTGCTCGCTGCGTTCGTGGTCGTGGTGTTCGTCTCACTCATCGCTGCGACCAGCGAGGCGCGGCGTGCCGACCGTGCGGGACGCTCGGGCAGCGTGGTGGTCAACACAGCCACTATGGCGCGCACCCAGGTGACCGCCGCCTCGACGGCGGATCCGGCCGCCGTGGCCGCCGCGGCCGGCACGGCCACGCAGGCCGCCGAAGCGGCCCAGAACTCACCGATCGGCCAGAACTCGGCCGCCGACCTGCGCGCGCGGGTGACCGCCTACACCGACGATCCCGACGTGGGCCGCAGGCCGCTCCTGCAGTCGCTCAGCAGCGCGATCGAGCTCCAGCAGGCGGACTCCGCGCGGCGCTCGTCGGACCTCGGCGACGCGCTCACGCGCGCGCTCATCCTCGGGCTGATCGGGCTGATCGGCTCGGTCCTGTCGATCGTCATCTTCGGTGTCGAGCTGCTCCAGGGCGTCACGGTTCCCGTGCGCCGTATCGCCGCCGCCGCACGGCGGCTCGGCAAGGGCGACCTCTCCACGCGCGTCTCGGAGACCGGCATGCCGGATCTGAAGGAGCTGGCCGGGTCCCTCAACTCGATGGCCGTCTCGCTGGAGGCCACCCGCCAGGCGCTCGACCTCCAGCACTCGGAGCTGGCGGCCTCGCGTGAGGAAGCCACCCGCGCCAACCACGCCAAGAGCGAGTTCCTCTCGCGCATGAGCCACGAGCTGCGCACGCCGCTGAACGCGATCCTCGGCTTCGCACAGCTGCTGGAGCTCGACGAGCTCGACGCACGCCAGCGCGACAACGTCGCCCACATCGTCTCGGGCGGCAAGCACCTGCTCGACCTGATCAACGAGGTCCTCGAGATCTCCCGCATCGAGGCCGGCTCGATGAGCCCGGCGATCGAGCCCGTGCAGGCGCGCACGATCGTCCGCGAGGCGATCGAGCTCGTCAGCCCGCTGGCCGCTCAGCGCGGGATCGACCTGAGCGCGGACGTGAAGCACTCCGAGGACATCTGGCTCGCCGCCGACCAGCAGCGCCTGAAGCAGGTGCTGCTCAACCTGCTCGCCAATGCGGTCAAGTACAACCGCGACGGCGGCTCGGTGAGCGTCCGGATCAAGCGCGTCGAGAACCGCGGGCAGATCCTGGTCACCGACACCGGCCTCGGCATCCCCCAGGAGCACCTGTCCAAGCTCTTCATCCCGTTCGAGCGCCTGGGCGCAGAGGCAAGCGGCGTCGAGGGCACCGGCCTCGGGCTGGTGCTGGCGCTGCGCCTGACCGAGGCGATGAGCGGCACGATGGGCGTGGAGAGCCAGCCCTGGATCGGATCGACGTTCCATGTCGAGCTTCCCCTGGCAGAGGCGCCCCTCGAGGCCGCGGTGCCCGAGGAGCTGCCGTCGCGGCTCGAGCCAGCCGCCGTCGGGCCCGCCCCCAACGGCCAGGGTGTCGCACATGGCAACGTTCTTTACATCGAGGACGACGCCGCGAACGTGCGCCTGATGGCACAGCTCTTCAACGAGGAGCCACGGCTCGAGCTCATGACGACGATGCACGGCAAGCTCGGCATCGAGCTCGCACGCCAGCATCAACCGGACGTGATCCTGCTCGACGTGCACCTGCCGGACCTCGACGGCCCCGACGTCCTCAAGCGGCTGCGCGCCGACGAGCAGACGCGCGGCATCCCGGTGATCGCGGTGAGCGCGGACGCAACCGAGGAGCAGCGGGTGCGCATGACCAGGCTCGGCGCAGCGCGCTACCTGACCAAGCCGCTCACGCTGAACGTGGTGCTCGGAGCAGTTTGGGAGGTTCTCGACTCGCCGGCTGCGCTGCTGCCGGCACACGCGGAGGTGCCATCGCCATGACCCGTCCCGACGCAACCTGGGCCAAGATCCTCGTCGTCGACGACCAGCCCGCGAACGTGATCCTGGTCGAGCGCATGCTCGAGAACTGGGGCTACGACAAGGTCACCGCGACCACCGAGTCGCACCAGGTGCCGAACCTCTGCGCCACCCTCCAGCCCGATCTCGTCCTGCTCGACCTTCAGATGCCGAAGCCGGATGGCTTCGAGCTGATGGATGTCCTCGCACCGCAGATGCAGCTGTCGCCGCGAATGCAGGTGCTCGTCCTGACCGCGGACGTGACAGCCGACACGCGCCAGCGCGCGCTCGAATGCGGCGCGAGCGACTTCCTGAGCAAGCCGCTCGACCCGATCGAGGTGCGCCTGCGCATTGCCAACCTGCTCGAGACCCGCCGGCTCGAATGCGAGATGCTCGGCCAGAACCAGCAGCTCGAAGCGCGCGTCAGCGAACGGACCGCCGACCTCGAGCGCGCCCGGCTCGAGCTGCTCGAGCGACTGGCGCTGGCGGCGGAATATCGCGACGACAACACGCAGCAGCACGCGCAGCGCGTCGGGCGCACGGTCGCGCTCCTTGCCGAGGCGATGGGGATGGACGCGAAGGACGTCGAGGTTCTTTTGCGCGCCGCCCCGCTGCACGACATCGGCAAGATCGGCGTCCCGGACGCGATCCTCCTGAAGACGGCCCCGCTCACCGGCGAGGAGTTCGGGCTGATGAAGATGCACACCTCGATCGGCGCGGGGCTCCTGAGCGGCAGCGAGTTCGACCTCCTGCGGACGGCCGAGACGATCGCGGAAACCCATCACGAGCGCTGGGACGGCGCCGGCTATCCGGCCGGCCTCTCGGGCGACGAGATCCCGCTGGCGGGGCGCATCGTCGCGCTGGCCGACGTCTTCGATGCGCTCGCTCACGAGCGGCCCTACAAGCAGGCTTGGCCGCTGGATCGCGCGGTCGAGGAGATCGTGTCGCTCGGCGGAAGCCACTTCGATCCCGCGGTGGTCGCAGCGTTCGAAACGCTCGACCAGGGAGCGCTGCTCGACCCGATTGCCGACGCGCCGCCCGAGCCGGTGCTGCTGGCGGCTGAGCGGCGCTAGCGGCTGGGTCCAGGCCGGGCCGGAACGCCGCTAGTTCTGAGACGGATCGTCCGGCATCCGTGCCACCAGGGCGAACTGGCCTCCCTTTCGCTCCAGCACGGCCGTCCACAGCGAGTCGGGGTCGTCCCAGAAGACGTCCGCCGGACGCGCGGGCTCGGTGAACCAGTCGTCGCGGGCGATCTCATCCTCGAGCTGGTCGGGGCCCCAGCCGGCGTAGCCGGCGAAGACGCGGATCCGGTCGGTGCTGTCGATGACGTCGGCCAGCTCGCCCAGCCCCGGCACGAGCACGAGGTCGCCGACGATCGGCTCGTCGGCCTCCACCACCTCGGCTATGACCACGCCGGAGCTCGGCTGCACCGGGCCGCCGGCGAAGATCGGCGCCTCCGGGCCGACGAGGTCCTCGAGGTCGGGGGCGGCGTCGGCCACGGTCATGCCGCTCGGCCGGTTGAGGATCACGCCCATCGCACCCTCCTCGCCGTGCTCGGCGATCAGCACGACGGTCCGGTGGAAGTTCGGGTCCCGCAGCGCGGGCGTTGCGATCAGCAGCGAGCCACGCAGCGAGTCCGCCACAGCGCCTCAGAGCGCCGGCGCGAAGGCCGGGTCGTCCTGGTGCTCGCGGAAGAACTTGACCATCGTCTCGGCGTACTCGGGGAAGCGCGGCAGCCGCAGCCCGGCGCGCTCCATCAGGTCACTCGCGCGGCGGGCGTCGTAGCGGACGGGGTGGTTCAGGTACTCGATCGACTCCGACGGGATGCCCTCGAACAGCCGCTGCATGGCCTTCGCCTTCAGCGCCAGCGCCACCGGCTTGGCGGGCATGGTGTAGGCGGGCTTCTTGTTCGCGTACAGCTCGCTCAGCAGCTCGAAGACGTCGCCCGCGCTGATCGGCTCCGGGTCGACCAGGTGGAAGGTCTGACCAATCGCCTGATCGTCCTTTGACCCCGCCATCAGCCCATTCACCACGAAGTCCACCGGCACCACGTTGAAGGGCGCGGCCGACTTGCCGTACTTCGCGATCGGCCAGCCGCGCTTCATGCTCACCCCGATGGCGCGCAGCATGAAGTAGGGGCCGTCGAACTTCTGCGTGAGCCCGCTGGCGGAGTCCCCCACGACGATCGCCGGGCGGTAGACAGCGGTTGGGACCTTGTCCATCGACTCGCGCACCCAGACCTCGGCCTGGAACTTGGTCGACTCGTAGTGGTTCTTGAACCACTGGCCCATGACCAGCTCGTGCTCGTAGACCACGCCTCTGCGGGTGCCGGCGACGTAGGCGGTCGAGACATAGTTGTGGCGCTCGAGCTTCTCGCAGCGGGTGCAGAACTCGACGATGTTGCCTGTGCCGTCCACGTTCACGCGCTGGGCCAGCTCGAGCGGGACGGCCAGGTTGTAGATCGCGGCCAGGTGGAAGACCGCCGTGACCTCGGCCGTGAGCCGCTCGTAGTCGTCCGCGCCCAGGCCCAGCCGGCGGTCGCTGATGTCGCCCGCCAGGACCTCGATTCGCTCGCCGCCGGGCAGCTCTCCGGCGGCCTTCACCGCGGCATCCTTCATGCGCGGCTCGACCAGACACGCGATCCTGGTTGCCCTGCTGTCCGCGAGCAGCTCGCGCACCAGCGTTTTGCCGATGAAACCTGGAAATCCTGTGACAAAGAGCATGAGCGGCGGCAGTCTAGGCAGACCTCCTGTCTCGCTATCCTTGGAAACCCGACCCCGGACCTAGGAAATCAATGGCTGCCACTGACAAGACACGCATTCCGAACAGCGCGATCAAGGAAGACGAGCAGGGTCAGCTCGTCGCCAAGCGCGGCATCTCGCGCGAGGTCGTCCAGGAGCTCTCCCGGATCAAGGGCGAGCCGCAGTGGATGGCCGACAAGCGCCTCAAGTCGCTCGAGATCTTCCTGCGCAAGCCGATTCCCACCTGGGGCGTCGACCTCTCCGGCCTGAACCTGGACGAGCTCGTCCTCTACTCGCCGCCGACCACCGGCCGCTTCCAGAGCTGGGACGACGTGCCGAAGGACATGAAGGACACCTACGAGGCCCTGGGCATCCCGCAGGCCGAGCGCGAGCACCTTGCCGGTGTCGTGGGCGTCTGGCGCCAGGAGCCCGTGTACGAGGGGCTCAAGGAGGAGTACGCGAAGCAGGGCATCCTCTTCTGCTCGATGGACACAGCGGTCACGGAGTACTCGGACCTGGTCGAGCAGTACTTCATGAACAAGTGCGTGCCGCCGCAGGACAACAAGTTCTCGGCGCTGCACGGCGCGATCTGGTCGGGCGGCTCGTTCGTCTACATCCCGCCGGGCGTGAAGATGGACCTGCCGCTTCAGGCCTACTTCCGCATGGAGGGCGCCAACGAGGGCACCTTCGAGCACACGCTGATCATCGCCGACGAGGGCTCGGACGTGAACTACATCGAGGGCTGCACGGCGCAGACCTACAGCGTCAACTCGATGCACTCGGCAGTGGTCGAGATCTTCGTGAAGAAGGGCGCGAAGGCGCGCTACACGACGGTCCAGAACTGGTCGAAGGACGTCTACAACCTCAACACCAAGCGCGCCGTGGTCGAGGAGGAGGGCACCGTCGAATGGGTCGGCGGCTCGATGGGCGCCAAGTACGTGATGCTCTACCCCGGCTCGTTCCTGCTGGGCGCCCGCGCGCGTGCCGACCACTTGAACGTCGGCGTCGCCTCGGGCGGCGTCTGGAAGGACACCGGCGCCAAGGTCATGCACCTGGCACCCGAGACGACCTCGAACATCCTCGCCAAGTCGATCTCCAAGGACGGCGGCGTCATGGGCTACCGCGGGCTGGTCCGGATGGGCCACAACTCGCAGGGCTCGAAGGCGCGCGTGCAGTGCGACGGCCTGATGATGGATCCGTACTCGCGCTCGGACACGTGGCCCGACATCCAGATCCAGAACCCGCACGTGACGGTCGCCCACGAGGCGGTCGTCGGCAAGATCTCCGACGAGCAGCTCTTCTACCTGCGCAGCCGCGGGTTGTCGGAGGAGGAGGCCGCGGCAATGATCGTGAACGGCTTCATCGAGCCGGTCACGAAGGAACTGCCGATGGAGTACGCGGTAGAGCTCAACCGACTCATACAGCTCGAGATGATCGGCTCGATCGGCTGAGAGCCCTGCGGGGCATGCCAGCTCTGCGTCCTCGGGGTTCGGCGTACGTAGTACGCCTTCACCCCTGCGTCCTTGACCTGACGGCCCCTCGCGCTCTCACCAGGCTTGCTCGGTAGGAATCCGTTCGGCGGCGGGTAACGTAGACAGGGTCATGGGCTCGGTCTCTGACCCTCCGGAGGTTCCGGGCAAGACGGTTGGCACTGGTGCCGTCATCGGCACCTCGCGCGAGGACTTCGTTGTCGTCCAGGGTCTGCGCGACACGCGCGCGACCCTTGCGATGTGGCATGCGGACCACTGGCGCGTGCTCCGGCCCTGGTTCGCCGGCGCTGTCGGCGTGGCGGTCCTGCTGCTGGCTGCCGTCTGGGTGGTTGCGCAGCTGGTGGTGCCCGACCCCTCGCCGATCAGCCTCGCCGGCGTGACGCGCGACTCGCGGCTGAGCGACGCCGGGCCGATCCTGTATCGCAACTCGCTGGTGCTGGCGCTTCACGCGATGGCGTGCGTGGCGGGCTTCATCGCCGGCAGCTCGCTGCCGATGGTCGCGGAGTCGAAGACCGGCATCTGGCGCCGCGTGCACAACACAGCCGGCCCCGCGGCGATCGCCTTCGTGGCGGCCGCCACCACGTTCTCGCTGTCCACTCAGGCATACGCGCTCGGCGCGAGCACAGCGGACCAGTCCTACCACCTCGGGCTCTCACCGCTCGTGCTGCTGCTTGCCCTGACACCCCATGCGGTCCCCGAGCTGGTCGCCCTGTTCCTGCCGCTGTCGGCGTGGCTGATCGCAAGCCGCAAGGACAACTGGCACCACCTCATGGCGGCCACCTTCGTCACGACCGCGATCGCCGTGCCGATGCTGCTCGCGTCCTGCGCGATCGAGCTGTACGTGTCGCCGAAGATCATCCTCTCGGTCCTCTAGCTCTCCGCGTGCGGCTGCCCCCCGACAACGAGGGCTTCGCCCCGGAGTTCCCGCAGGGGCTCCAGTGGGTTGGCGTGGCCTTCCTGCGCATGGCCCAGCAGATCGGCCGGCCGATCCTCGTCGAGTTCCTCGACAGCGCGCGCATCAACTCGCACCGGACGCTGCCCTACGTGCGCGCTTGGCACGAGCGCTACGGCGAGCCGGGGCTGCTGCGCGTGATCGGCGTGCACACGCCCGGCTACTCGTTCGGGCGCGACCCCGATGTCGCGCTCGCCGCCGTCGAGCGGATGGAGATCCCCTACCCCGTGGTGCTCGACCCGGACTTCGCGGTCTGGCGCGAGTACGGCAACCGCGGCTGGCCCGCGCGCTACCTGTTCGACCGGCGCGGCGTGCTGCGCTTCGTTCATTGGGGCGAGGGCGAGTACGCGGAGACCGAGCAGGTGATCCAGGAGCTGATCGAGGAGACCGACCCCGAGGGCGAGCTCGAGCTTCCCGAGCTGCTCGAGCCGTTGCGCCCGGAGGACGCGCCGGACGCACAGCTCGAGCCCCAGACGGCCGACGTGCAGCTGCCGGCAGATGCGGCACGCGTCGAGCTGGACGGCGACTGGGCCGAGGGCGAGGACTACGTGGAGGCGCTCACGCCGGGCGCGAGCGCGCGCGTGGACTACCGCGCGGGCGAGGCCTACGCGGTGCTCTCAGGCAGCGTCGAGCCGGGACTTCACGCCTGCGACGGCACGGTCGTGGCCGAGGTGTCGGGCCTGCGGCTGCACGGCTTTCAGTTCACGCCGCTGCCCCCGGGCCGGTGACCCGAGGGCAGCCTGCGCAAGATCTCTAGCGGCGCTTCTTCGCGGCCTTGCGACCGCCCTTGGAGCCGGCGGCCGAGCGCTTGGCCGACGTCTTCGCGGCCTTCGCACCCTTGCGGCCACCGGTCTTGGCGGCCTTGGTGGCCCGCTTCGCTCCGGAGGTGGCGCGCTTGGTCGCCTTCTTGGCGGTCGAGCGAGCCTTCTTGGCGGCCTTCCTGGCTGTCTTCTTCGCGCCGCCGGCGCGCTTCGCAGCCTTCTTTGTCGCCTTGCGCGCGGTCTTCTTCGCCGACGTCTTGCGACCGGTCGCCTTCTTCGCGGTCGACCGCTTCTTCGCGGTCGTGCGCTTCTTCGCCGAGCTCTTCTTCGCCGGCCGCTTCTTCGCGCTGCTCTTCTTCGCGGCGCTCTTCTTGGCGGTGCGCTTGGCGCTGCTCTTCTTCGCCGACTTGCGAGCCGCGGTCTTGCGACCCGAGCTCTTCTTGGCCGAGCTCTTCTTCGCCGAGCTCTTACGACCCGTCGACTTACTGGCCTGCGCTACCGCACCCTCGACTGCCTGAACTGCAGCGCCTGCTGCCTGCTCGGCTGCCTCGGCCGCGCGCTTTGCCGCGGACGACGCCGCCGACCGAGCACGAGACGCGGTGGACTGGTTACGTGAAGCCATCTGGAATCTTTTCCTCCCAAGGAAATGGAGTTCGGGACGCGCGCAACCTATCGGTTATCCAGGACGTATGCGCGAATGTGCGCGACGACTTGCGCAGTTGGAGCGTGTCAGGCGCGCGCAGCGAGCTCGCGCCGAATCTCTTTCGGCAGCATGAAGCGGACGTCTTCCTTCACGACGTCGAACTCCTCGACCTGCTCGGTGCCGCGCTCACGGAACCATGTGACAAGGCGCTTGACAAGCTCTTCGGGGGCACTTGCGCCGGATGTGATGCCGACGACACGCTTGCCCTCGAGCCATTCCTCGCGCACCTGGGACTCGTTGTCGATTAGGTGTGACTCGGCCCCGTGGTCGCGCGCGACCTCCACCAGGCGGTTCGAGTTCGACGAGTTGGCCGAGCCGATCACGAGCACCAGATCGCAGTGCGGCGCCATCTGGCGCACGGCCATCTGGCGGTTGGTGGTCGCGTAACAGATGTCGTCCGTGCGCGGACCGACGATGTTCGGGAAGCGCTCGCGGAGCTTGTTGATGATCGCCGAGGTCTCGTCGACCGAGAGCGTGGTCTGCGAGATGAACGCGATCTTGTCGGGGTCCTCCACCTCGAGGTGCTCCACGTCCTCCTCGGTCTCGATCAGGACGATGTGGTCGGGTGCCTCGCCCATCGTGCCCTCGACCTCTTCGTGGCCGGCGTGGCCGACGAGCACGATCGTGTAGCCCTGCGCGGCGAACTTCTTCGCCTCGACGTGCACCTTGGTGACGAGCGGGCAGGTCGCGTCGATCGTCTTCAGGCCGCGCACCTCGGCGCCCGCGTGCACGCTGGGAGCGACTCCGTGAGCCGAGAACACGACGGTCTCGCCCTCGGGGACCTGGTCCTCCTCCTCGACGAAGATCGCGCCGCGCTCGCGCAGCTGCTCGACCACGTGCTTGTTGTGGACGATCTCCTTGCGGACGTAGACGGGCGGCCCATACAGCTCGAGCGCGCGCTCGACCGTCTGAACGGCACGGTCGACGCCGGCGCAATAGCCGCGCGGGGCAGCCAGCAGGAGCTTCTCGGGAACGGTCGCCATTGCCTAGAGAGGATAGAGAGGCGAATATGCAGCCCAATGACTGCACAGGGGCACATGGACCGGCTCTCGGCGATCGACGCGTCGTTCCTCGCCGGCGAGAAAGAGGCATCCCACATGCACGTGGGCGGCGTGATGATCTTCGAGGGGCCGCCGCCGGCGCGCGAGGACTCGCTGGCGCACATCGCATCGCGCCTTCACCGCGTCCCGCGCTACCGCCAGAAGCTGGCCGTGCCGCGCTTCGAGATGGGCCGTCCGCTGTGGGTGGACGACCCGTCGTTCAACCTCGAATACCACGTGCGCCACACCGCGCTGCCGGCGCCGGGCGACATCGACCAGCTGCGCCGGCTGACGGCCCGCATCTTCAGCCAGCGGCTGGACCGCTCGAAGCCGTTGTGGGAGTGCTGGTTCGTGCAGGGGCTGGAGGACGACCGCTTCGCAATCATCAACAAGACCCACCACGCGCTGGTCGACGGCATCGCGGGCGTGGACCTGGCGACCGTCCTGTTCGACATCACACCGGTGCCGCCCGAGCGCGAGCCGGAGCCCGACTGGACCCCGAACCCGGAGCCGTCGCAGGCGCAGCTGATCGCGGAGGGCGTGAAGGGCCTGGTGCGGCGGCCCGCCGAGGTGGGCCGCAGCGCGGTCGACGCGGCCATGCACCCCGAGCGGACGATCGCGCGCGTGCGCGAGGCTGCGCAGGGACTTGGCGAGGTGGCGTGGGCGGGGCTCAACCCGGCACCTGAGACGCCGCTGAACGTGCCGATCGGATCCCACCGCCGTGTCTTCTGGGTGCAGACGGAGCTGGCGCAGTTCAAGACGATCAAGAACTCGCTCGGCGGCACCGTCAACGACGTGGTGCTGGCGGTCGTCTCCGGCGCGCTCGCGCGCTGGCTGCGAACGCGCGGCGTGCGTACCGAGGGCCTCGAGCTGCACGCTCAGGTGCCGGTCTCGATCCGCTCGGACGACGACCACGAGCAGCTCGGCAACCGCATCGCGGTCATGCGCGCACCGCTGCCGGTCTACGCGCGCGACCCGGTCGAGCGGCTGCGGATCGTGCGTGAGTCGATGCAGGGCCTCAAGGAGTCCAAGCAGGCGCTGGCCGCGGAGGTCATCGCGGGGCTCGAGGACTTCGCGCCGCCGACGATCCTGTCGATGGCCTCGCGCATGAACTGGTCGACGCGTCTGTTCAACATGATCGTGACCAACGTGCCGGGGCCGCAGATCCCGATCTACCTGCTGGGCCGCGAGCTGCTCGAGCTCGTGCCGGTGGCGTTCCTGCCCGACAACTACGCGCTCACGATCGCGGCGATGTCATACAACGGCAAGCTCGACTTCAGCCTGCTCGGCGACTACGACGCGATGCCCGACATCGACCTGGTGGGGAGCTACGTCTGGGACGCGCTCCAGGAGCTGCTCACGGCAGCGGGCGAGCCGCCTAGTAGCCCAGGGCGAACTTCGCGTCCTCGCTCATCAGCTCGGGCGTCCACGGCGGGGTGAAGACCATCTTCGGATGCACCTTCTCGACACCCTCGAGCTCGGCGACGTACTCCTTGATCTGATCCGCCACCTGCGGGCCGATCGGGCAGCCGGGTGAGGTGAGCGTGAACGTGACGTAGACCTCGGGTCCCTCGACCTCGACCTCGTAGATCAGGCCGAGCTCGACGAAGTCGAGACCCAGCTCGGGGTCGATCACGTTGGTGAGGGCGTCTTCGACGTCGTCGACGGATGGCACGCAGGGAAGGTTAGTAGCCTCGGCTCGGCCGATGATCGGGCTGATCGCGCTCTTCATCCTCGTTCCCATCGCGGAGCTCTACGTCATCTTCAAGGTGGGCGACGTGATCGGCTGGGCCCCCACGCTCGCGCTGCTGGTGGCCGACTCCCTGATCGGCACCTGGCTGATGCGCTCGCAGGGCCGCGCCGTCTGGAACCGCTTCCAGCAGGCGATGCAGGCGGGCCGCATCCCTCACCGCGAGATCCTCGACGGCGTGCTCGTGATCTTCGGCGGCGCGTTCCTGATCACGCCCGGCTTCCTCACCGACATCGTCGGCTTCGGGCTGCTCCTGCCCCCCACGCGCTCGCTGTTCCGGCGCTGGCTCATCCGCCGCGGTGGCCGCATGTTCGGCATCTCGATCGCGACCGGCAGGCGCGCCCCCGTCAGCGACGTCCCCCCGGATTGGGACGTCGAAGGCACCGCTCACGAGACCGACCAACCCCGCCTGCCGCGATGACCGAGCCCGCACTCGCCCTCACGTTCGTGGACCACGAACGCGACCTCTACGCAACCGCGCGCTCGGGCTTCGCGCTGCGCTTCGACGAGGGCGGGGCATCTTCGTACGACGAGCCGACGGCGATCGAGCCGACGCCGGACGGCTGGCATGCCCAGCTGCCCGGTGAGCTCGAGCTCGACCTGACCCGGATTGCCGAGCCGGTCGACCTGGCCGGCATGCGCACGTCGCTGTGCTCGGACGGCGCCAGCGGCCTGGCCGTGATCGCCGAGATCAACGACCCGCCGCGCTGGCAGGAGCTCGACGCCACGCGCTACATCTGCGTGCTGATCGACCGCGACCACGCGGCGGTTGCGTTCGCGCGCCGCCCGTCGGGCGCTCTCGGCCACGGTGACGAGCTCGTGGTCGCGCAGCTCTGGAGCGACGGCGACTCGAAGAGCGTCGAGACCGCGCGGCTGTCCACGATCTACGACGGCGAGGGGCGGCCGCGCCAGGCGAGCCTGGAGCTGTGGCTGCCCGGTGAGGACTTCCCGCGACGCGCCTTCGGCAAGGTCACCGCGGGAGCGTCGCTGGCGCTGGAGGGCCTTGACGTGCATGCGGCGGCGATGAACTGGCGCATGGAGGGCATCGAGGGCGGCGGTGTCTACGAGCTGACCGTGCGCGAACAGACCCCAGCCGCCGCATGAGCGACATCCGCGCCGTCATCTGCGACTTCGGCGGGGTGCTGACCAACCCGCTGTGGGAGGCGTTCGCCGGTTGGAACGAGAACGTCGGCGCCGATCCGGGTGTGCTCGGAATGGCACTCCACACGGCCGGCGAGGAGCGCGGCGAGAACCCGCTCTACGAACTCGAGCGCGGCGAGCTGACCGAGGACGAGTTCACCGCGATCGTGCAGGCCAAGCTCCCGCCCGAGATCGAGCTGGCCGGCTTCCGCGAGGTCTACTTCTCGCACCTGCATCCCAACGAGCCGATGATCGAGCTGATGCGCGAGCTGCGCGAACGCGGCCTGCGCATGGCGATGCTGACCAACAACGTCCGCGAGTGGGAGCCGCTCTGGCGCGCCAAGCTGCCCGTCGACGAGATCTTCCACGACGTGGTCGACTCGGCGTTCGTGGGGATGCGAAAGCCCGACCCGGCGATCTACGATCTGACGCTGGAGCGCCTGGGCGACGGCATCCGCGCGGCCGAGTGCGTGTTCGTCGACGACGTCGACGTCAACTGCGCCGCGGCCGCCGAGCTGGGCATGAGCGCCGTGCACTTCAAGTCGGCCGAGCAGGCGATACCAGAGGTCCGCGCGCTCGTCGGCTGACTGAGGCGATCGTCGAGGTCCGCGTGCTCGTCGGCTGACTCAGGGCAGCGTCTCGCAGACGCGTCCGTCGTGATCCGAGCCGTCGAGGTCGTCGAAGTTGTTGCTCGCGCTGCCGCCGTGCGAGTCGAAGTACTGCTGCGCCTCGGCGTGCGTCTTGAAGTCGGAGCAGTCGCGGTCGCCGGGGTGGTTCGAGGGGTTGACGCCGTTGCACGTCTTCGGGCTCCACAGCCCGCGCGCCGCAGCCCGGGCGCGCCGGGCAGCCGCGACGAACAGGCTCGCGTACTCCACGTTGGGCGGAATCGTCAGAGGAGTGGCGTAGCCCTCCTCGGCAAGCATCCCGTTGAACATGCGCCCGTCGCCGAGCCACACGTATGCAAGCGCACGCCCATAGCGATCGGTCCGCTCGACCCCGAGCCGGTACTCGACCCGCGTGCCGACGCGCAGAACCCGCTTGGTGAAAGCCGAAGCCGAGCGCCCGAAGCACTCGGTGTGACCAAAGACCTCCGGAGTGTCGATGCCGATGAGCCGAACCTTGCCGATCCCGGAAAGAGAGATCGTGTCGCCATCAGAGACATGAGTGACCGAAGCCGAGGAAGCGCGAGAAGGACCAGGGAACACGGAGGCGTGCGCAGTGGGACGAGGCGGCGAGCGAGAAGGCATCGCGGATTGACCGCAACCGCACAACAGCACCACCAAAAGAACGAGCGAACGGCGGCGAAAACCGAGCATGGCAAGGAAGCAGGGAGGCCATAGGGCTATGCCCATGGCCGACCGATGACGCAGCCAGGCGAAGGTTTGCAGCCGCCGCCCCCGAGCTAGTTGTCGGAGCCCAAACGGTCCCAGCAGTAGAGCTCGACGGCCTCCGCCGCAAGCTCGATCTGGCGAGCCTCCGACAACCAGGGAACCACCGTGTCGATGACGGCGTCACATGTCGCCTCTTCAGACGTGAACGCATCGTCACCCCTGAAGCCCGCGGCGATCTTCAGCGCCTCGCGGCGATTCTCGCCCAGGCCCGGGAACGCTTTGAGGAGAAACTCCTTGTTCGCGACCGGGTGGCCGACGTCGAGCGATGCGTGCCAGGCCGCGAGCATCGACAGGTCGTCCTCGTCGAGATCCTCGACCGCCTTCGCGTAGTGGACGACGAGCTCGTCGTCGGGGATCTCGTCGACCCACGCATGCACGATTTCGCCGAGCAGCTGGCGGCGTGCTTCGCGACCGATCGACTCCGCGACTACGCGGATGGCTTGCTCGGGTTCTATGAAGCAGAGAGACATTGGTCTGGGTGCTCCCCTGTCGCGCATGAAGATGAATCGCAAGGTACGTGCCGGACCTGACGGAAAAGCTGCGATTGCCGCTAGTTGCGGGGTGACTGCTGCTCGGGGCCTGCGGCCTCCAAGCGAGCGATCAGGTCGTCCAGATGGAGCTCCTCGAGCCCCTTGCCGACCGCATCGAGCTCGCCGGCCGCGTACTCGATCAGCTCGCGGCCTTCCTTGACGAGCTCGAGGGTCTCGCGCAGGCCGGCCTCGTTCGAGTCCAGGCGCTTGATGATCGTCTCGATCCGCTCGACCGCTGACTCGTAGGTGCGTCCCTCAGCCGCCATCGGACCCCGAGTCTGGCACCCGCACCGGGACGGTCGAGTCGGCGAAGCGGAGGTCGAACGCGCCAGCGTGGCGCGCCGCGGCGGCGCTGCCGATGGGCTCGCCGTCGGCTCCGAGCGCGAGCGCGTAACCGCGCTCGAGCGTGCGCTGCGGATCGTGAGCGTCGAGCGCCGCCATCAGGCGCGCGAGCGTCTCGCGCCGGCGCTCCTCCACCCGCGCGCTCGCGGTGTCGAGCGACCGCGCGCGCGCCCGAAGGTCGGCGAGGTTGCGGGCGGCGTCGACCGCGCTGGCCGCCAGCTTGCGGTCGACGACGGTGAGCACGCGCCTGACATGCGCGTCGCGCAGGTCGAGCCCGCGCTTCGACGCGGCTCGCAGCTCGCGCGCGTTCTGGTGGAGCTGCGCGCGGTGGCGGGCCACGTGGTCGCGCGGCGCGCGCGTGAGCGCTGCGAGATGGCGCGCCCGCGCGACGAGCGCGCCGCGCCCCGCCCCGTCCATGCGCACGGCGTCACGCGTGAGCTGCGTGCGGGCGAGCGAGCAGTCGACGCGCACCGCCACCTCGGCGGCGTGCGTGGGCGTGGAGCAGCAGTGGGCCGAGACGTCGTCGATCAGCGTGCGGTCGGTCTCGTGGCCGACGGCGCTGATCACCGGCGTGCCGAGCAGAGCGACCGTGCGGCAGAGCGCCTCGTCGCAGAACGCCCAGAGGTCGGCGATGCTGCCGCCGCCGCGGGTGACCACGATCGTCTCGACCTCGCGGCAGATGCCGAGGTCCGCCACGGCCTTGGTGATCGCGGGAGCGGCCCGGCGGTCCTGGACCGGCGCGTGCGCCCAGACGATCCGCCCGCGCCAGCCGCGACGCTCGAGCCCGGCGAGGAAGTCGCGCCGCGCGGCGCTGCTTTCGGCGGTGATCACGCCAATGGTGCGCGGCAGCGACGCGATCCGCAGCAGCTTCTGGCGTTCGAACAGCCCCTCGCCCGCAAGCTGGCGGCGCAGGCGCTCGAGCCGCGTGAGCAGGTCGCCCTCACCCGCGTGGCGCATCTGGTTGACCCTGAAGACGAAGCCGGGCGACGCCGTGGCGCTGCCTGGGTAGAAGTCACAGCCACCGGCCACGACCACCTCGGCGCCCTCGCGGAAGTCCTCCGGCCGGAGGCCGCAGCGATCGAACTCGTTGCGCCACATCGCGCACGGGAGCGCGCCGTCGCGATCGCGCAGCTCGAAGTAGACCTGCGGCCCGGAGCCGATACGAACCTTGATCAGCTCGCCGACCAGCGCCACACGCGTGAACCCGCGCAGCTCGTCCCGCAGCCGGTGCGCGTAGCGCCCGACCTCGTACGGGCCGGGGAAGCCCGGAATCCCCTCGGCCTGCTCCTTCTGTACAGCGCTCGTGCTCATGCCAGCGTCATCTCCTCGGTCCACGAACAGAGTGAGGCGCGCCCCGGACAGCCTGCACAGAGATCGCGCCCCGGGCTGGCCGAGGGCTCGAAGTTGCCGGCCACGAGGCCTGCCGCAAGCTCACCGAGGCGCGCTTCGAGCGCCGGCAGGTCGGCACGGGTGTAGACCGCGGCGATCACCTCGTCCGGGCGCTCCAGGAACGAGTAGGCGACCTCCACGCGCTCGGCGCCCGCGCGCAGCCCCGCCAGCGCGTAGACGGTGCGCTGCCCGTCGTAGCGGGCTGCGACGAGCGCTTCCGGATCGCGGCCGTCGAGCGCGTCCGACTTGTAGTCGACCACGAGCGTGCCGTCGTCCTCGTCGGCGAGCACGTCCAGGTAGCCGGTCAGGAGCAGCGAGCGCTCGCCACGAAGGTTGAACGCAAACGGCACCTCGGTGCGCACGCGCCGGGCGGCGGCAAGGCGTGCGCGCAGCGGCGAGCCTGCGAAGCCCTCGAGGAGCCCGCGAAGGTCGGCCACGGCCGCCGTGGCCGCGTCCAGCCCGTGCGAGGCCAGCACCTCGGCGATGCGCTCGTCCGCCGGCAGCGCGCCCGTGGCCATGTCGAGGTGCTCGAGCAGCTCGTGGACCGCACGCCCGCGCGCGAGCGCGCCGCTGCCTTCCTCGTCGGCGCCGGGCAGAGCATCGTCGCCCGCGTGGAGGCCTGCCACGCGCTCCAGGTGGAAGCGGTAGCCGCAGCGCGCGTAGCTGGAGAGCGCCGAGTAGCTCAGGCGGCTGACCGGCAGCGCCGGCGCTGCGCGAACCGGCTCGAAGTGCGGGGCCAGCGCCAGCATGTGCTGTGCGTCGGCGGGGTCACGCTGGGGCTCGGGCGCGCGATCGGCCGCCGGCAGCACCGACTCCACCGTCGCGGGCGCGCAGGCCGTCCACAGCACGCGTGCGCAGCGGCCGTGCCACTCGCGCGCCGACTCGCCGCCCACCTCGCCGCGGCCGACGCGCTCGGCGAGGTCGGGGGCGAGCGCGCGCCAGAGCCAGTTCGCGGGCGCGCCCAGCGGCGCCGGCTCGGGCCACTTCTCGAAGTCGGTGGCGCCGCTCACCACGAGCCGCTCCTGCGCCCGCGTGAGCGCCACGTACATGACGCGCCGCTCCTCCTGATCGTCGGCCAGGCGGCGCAGCTCGCACAGCTCGGCGCGGTCGCGGGAGTCGACGAGGCCGTCTTCCAGCGACGCCATCCGCAGCGCGATCCTGCCGTCGGCGGACAGGTCGAGCAGGGCATCGTCCTCGTGGCCCTCGCGCCCCGTGTCGGCCACGCACACGACCGGGAACTCGAGGCCCTTCGCGTTGTGGATCGTCATGATCCGCACCGCGCCGAGCTCCGCGCCCTCGAGCGTGGCCTCGCCCTCGCGCGGGCGGATCAGGCGCTGCTCGTCGAGATGGTCGATGAAGCCGCGCAGGTTGCGGCCCTCGTCGGCCTCGTAGCTGCGCGCCACGCTCATGAGCTTGCGCAGGTTGGCCATGCGGCGCTCGCCGTCGGGCATCCCGAGCACCACCCGGTCGTAGCCCGACTCGGTCACGGCACGCTCCACGAGCTCCGCGAGCCCGAGGTGCGCCGCGGCGGCGCGGTCGCGCGCGAGGCGCTCGGCGAACGCGGCCACCCGCGCGGTGTCGGCCGCGGACAGATCGCCGGAGCCTGCGTTCAGCACGCTCCAGAGGTCGGTGTGCGTGCGCCGCGCCACCAGCCCGAGCGCTACGACCGCGTCCAGCGACACGCCGCCGAGCGGCGAGGCAAGCGCTGCGATCAGCGCCACCTCGTCGAGCGGGTTCGCGAGCGCGGCCAGGTAGGCACGGACGTCTGCCACCTGCTGCTGGCTCCAGTAGCCGCCCCCGCCGGCCAGGTAGGTCGGGACCCCGCGGTCGCGCAGGGCGCCCTCGAACAGCGGCGCGTCGCTTCCCGCGCGCAGCAGGATCACGAAGTCGCCGTAGCCGCGGCGCTCGGCGGTGGCGATCGCCTCGATGCGCTTTGCCAACAGGCGCGCCTCGGCGGCGCGCCAGTCGGGGACGTCGCCGCACGCAAAGGCGTCCTCGCCGAGCGTCGCGCGCCACCGCCCTGGGTTCTTGTCCACCAGCAGCAGCTCCACCAGCGGCTCCACCCCACGCTCGGCGCCGGGCGCCGGATCGAGCGGCTGGAAGTCGTCGAAGACCTCGTCGAAGGCGGCGTCGATCGCATCGAGGATCTCGGCGCGGCTGCGGAAGTTGACGGTCAGCGACTCGATGCGGCCGGCCGCGCGCGCCGCCTCGCGGCGGCGACGGAAGACCCCGACGTCGGCGTGGCGGAAGCCGTAGATCGACTGGAGCTCGTCGCCCACCGTGAACTCGTTGTCGCTCGCTACTAGCTCGAGCAACTCCTCCTGGAGCGGGTTCACGTCCTGGAGCTCGTCCACCAGCACGTGCCGGAAGCGCGCGCGGTAGCGCTCCCGCAGGCCGGGATCGTCGCGAAGCAGGTTGCGCGTCATCAGCTCGAGATCGTCGAAGTCGAGCGCCGAGCGGCGGCGCTTCAGATCGGCGTAGCGCTCGCTGAAGCCGGCCACGAGCTCGGCCAGCGTCGAGCAGCAGGCGATCTCTGCCGGGTCGCGGTCGTCGGCCGGCACGGGCAGCCGCGGGACGGTCTCGCCCGCCGCGCGGCGGCGCGCGTGGAAGTCGCGCACCAGCCCCCCGAGCCGGTCCGGTCCGTAGGCGGCGGTCAGCTCCAGCCGGGCAGGCTCGGGATCGGCGCCCAGGAAGCCTTCCATCGCCTGCTCGCTCGCCTGGAGCGCCAGCCGAGCGGCCTCGCCCTCGTCGAGCACTGCGTACTCGGGGTCGATACCGGCCGCTAGCGGGTGAGCGCGCAGCACGCGCGAGCAGAAGCCATGGATGGTCGAGACCCAGGCGCGCTCGGTCTCGCGCGCGAGCTCACGCTCGCCGAGCTGGCTGAAGCGGCGGCGGATGCGCAGCTTCATCTCGGCGGCGGCCTTGTCGGTGAAGGTGATCGCGAGGATCCCGTCGACGCCGGCGGGTACGCCGGCTTCATCCTGATCGAGCGCCGCGCGCACGAAGCGCTCGACCAGCACGCTCGTCTTACCGGAGCCCGCGCCCGCGTGGACGAACAGCGGCCCGTCGCGGCGGTCGACCGCCCGCTGCTGCTGCTCGGTGAGCTTCACGAGCTGCCTCGCTCGTTGCGGCAGATCGACGGGTAGGCGCAGCCGGTGCCGCCCGAGCAGCAGGCCGGCCGCGGCTGGATCTCGCCGTCGCGCATGCGCGTGACCACGCTGCGGACGGTCTCGCGCGCGTCGTCGAGCGCCTCGTCGAGCCCCTCGGGCGACGTCCAATCGGTGCGCACGTAGCCCCCGCCGAGCTCGTCACGATGGGAGTCGTCGACCACCCCGCGTGCGCGCAGGTCGTCGCCCGCCAGCGGCTGGTAGACGGCGCCGATCGGCTCGAGCCCCATCAGGTCCTTCACCACGAGCGCGTAGAGCGGCGCCTGAAGCTTGCCCTTCTCGGCCCACTTGGCGACGCCGGTCACGTTCCTGCCGCTCTTGTAGTCGACGACCAGCGCGTGGCCGCCGGCGCGGTCGACGCGGTCGATGACCCCGCGGATCTCGATCCCCTCCGGCTCCAGCCGCAGCGCCGGCAGGCGGCTGTCCTTCAGGCCGAAGCTCAGCTCCAGCTCGACGGGCTCGAGCTCCGACTCGCTGGCGGCCTCGTGACGCAGGAAGCGCAGCAGGTCGAACTCCAGGCGCCTGACCGCCGCGAGCACGCGCGTCTCGCTCGGCGAGAGCTTGAACTCGCCCTGCTCCTGGCGCAGTGCCTCGTGCAGCAGTCCCTCCGCGATCGGCAGCGTGGCCGCGGTCACGCGCGCCGAGCCGGTCTCCTCGCGCAACCGGCGGTAGGTGAGCTCGAGCACGCGGTGTGCGAAGGCGCCGCGGACCAGGTGCTGGGGATCGGGCTCGAGGTCGTTCGGCTCGAGCACGCGATCGAGCAGCCAGCGCACCGGGCACTCGGTGAACGCCTCGAGCATTCCCGCCGAGTACGCCCCGCGCTCGCTCAGCCAGGCGGCGAGCGCAGGAGTGAGGATGCGCGTGGCCAGCCGCGGCATCACACGCGGAGCCTCGAGCGCGACCGCGCGCTGCCACTCGCTCTCGGTGGGCGCCTCCTCGCACGACCACGTGACGGCTGCGAGGTCACGGAAGCGCGGCTTGGCGAGCGCGTCCCCGAGCACGTCACGGACGTCTTCGACGAAGAACGAGGGGGTGTCCGGATTGCCCTGCTCGTCGCTGATGCGATACGACAGGCCGAGCTTACGCTCGGCGCGCGAGATCGTGGCGTAGAAGAGGTAGCGCTCGCGGTCGAGCTGGTCCTCGCGGAACGGCAGGCGCAGGCCGCCCTCGGAGGCGATCTCGCGGCGGTCGTCGTCGGAGAGGAACGGATCGGCCGTGGCCGGGGCCGGCCACTCGCCTTCCTGAAGCCCACAGGCGAACACGGCGTCGAAGCGGCGCGCGCGCACGCTCTCGGGCGAGGCGATCTGCACGCGCTCGGGGTCCGGGGCGTCGCCCGTGCGCACCTCGAGCTCGGCGAGCAGGTCGTGCAGCGTGGACAGGTCCGGGGCAGCGCGCGTGACGGCGCTGATGTCGGCGAGCGCGGAGCGCACCGCCTCGAACACCCGTGCGTCGTCCAGCTCCGCGCCGCGCAGGACGTGCGCCGCGCGGCGGTACGGATCGGTGAAGCGCGCTTCCACGACCGCGAGCAGAGCCGCCGCGAGCGCCTGTCCACGGTCGCTGCGGGCGGCGGCGCGGATGCGCTCGATCTCATCGAGCGGCCAGCCCGCGCGCTCCTCGAACAGCTCGGCCGCCTCGTCGGCGGTGCTGATGGACGTCTGGCGCACCGCGGCCTCGACGCGATCGGCCAGCTCTGTGCTGCGCAGGCGGCCGGGCGTGCGGATGTAGGCGAGCAGGTCTGCTGCCGAGCCGCCCGGACGCGCACAGCGGATGAGCGCGAGCAGGCCGCGCCCGAGCGCGGTGTGGCCGAGCGGAACGCGCCGGTCGACCGAGTAGGGGATGCCGTAGGAGCCGAACACCTGTCCCGCGAGCGCCGCGTAGCGGCGCGGGTCGCGGAAGACGACCGCGATGTCGCCGGCCTGCGTGCCAGCGCGCAGGAGCGCGAGCACCTCCGCGCCGACCAGCTCGAGCTCCGCGCGCGTTCCGCCCGCGGCGAGCAGCTGCACAGGGCGCGCGTCGGCCGCAGCGGCCGCAGCGGGCTCGAACAGGCCGCGCTCGAGCGCGTGCAGGGCGGGGCGCGACTGCGCGTCGTAGTGGTCGTCGAGCGCCGGCAGTTCCTCGACGCGGTCGCCGGCCAGAGCGCGCAGGCGCTCGAACGTGCCGGCGAGCGGCTTGAACGCGACCCGCCCGCGCTCGTAGGGCAGCGCGACGACCACGTCCGTCTCGGAGCGGAGGGCGAGCACCTCGAGCGTCTCGAGCTCGAGCTCTGTGAAGTCGTCGAAGCCGTAGACGAACACCGGCGTCCGGCCGAAGCGGTGCGGCTCGTGGCGCAGGCGCTCGAGCGCGCGCCAGGCGAACAGATCCGGGTCGACCATGCCCGCCGCATCGAGCCGCTCGCGGTAGGCGCGGTAGAGCGCCCCGACCTCGCCGGCGTATGCGGCGCGCGGGCCGTCCGGCGCCCAGCGCCCGAGCGCTTTGCTCAGGCGGCCGGGCTCGACGCGGCTGCGCTCGAGCTCCGCGAACAGGCGCCTGGCGGCACGGGTGAAGCCCGGGCGCTCGGCCGACGCGGCGAGGGCGCTGAGGCGCGTCGCGCGAATGGCCTGCCCGGCGATCAGCTCTACCTGGAGGCGCGAAGCCCGCCGGGCCGAGTAGCCGCAGCGGCGGGCGATCTCGTCGAACAGCCACGCGAAACGCACCACGCGCCCACCGAGCAGCGCGCCGTCGCCCGGCAGGGTCCGCTGGTGGTGGTCGATGTCGTCCATGCGCGGGACGACCAGAAGCGGGTCCTCGTCGATACGCGCGCGAAATCCGCCCAGCACCGAGCCTGCCTTTGCGGCATTAGCAGGACCGGTTACGAGGCTGAGAGGCAAGCGATCAAAACTAGGAGGGCGATCCGACGGAAAAGTCGCCCCCAGGGGTCTCGATCTGACACGGTCTCAGCGTGCAGGCCAACCGCGACAGCGCCCAGGTCCTAGGGTCACCCCATGCCGACCGAGCAGGCCCGTTCTTGACCGCCTCAGCGCCATCGGCAGGGATCGTCGACGTGATCTTCGCGCTGGTCGACCGCTCGGGGCCGTCAGCGGAGCCCAACCGCAGGCCGCTGCGCCGTGAACCGCCGCCGCTCGACCCCGTGGCCTACCGCCGGCGACTCTGGTCGCGTTCGCTGCTCAGGGAGGAGGCGGCGGCCTATCTGTCCGCCGCGGTGGACGACGTGGAGCTCGTGGTCGACGGGCGCGGCAAACCGCACCTCGCGCCGCCGCACGACTGGCTGTCCGTGAGCGTCGCAAGGAGCGCAGGCCTGTGTGCCGTCGCCTTGTCCGGGGACACGGAGGTCGGCATCGACCTCGAGGCGCTCCGTCCCGCCGGCGGCGTCGGCGATCCTGTGACGTTGCTACCCCGTGCCCGGGCGCTCGCCGTGGCCGCTGCCCCGGCCGCTCGACGGCGGCTGGTGTTTCTCGAACAGTGGACGGCGCACGAAGCCGAGCTCAAGTCGGCGGGGGTTGGATTCGGGGAGGCACTGCCTGAGAGCGCGACCACGGTGCGCGTGGCTGCACCCGCCGGTTACGTCGCGAGCGTCGCGGCGAGGTCCGAGGGGTTCCGCGTCCGCGTGCGGCACCGGGGAGACGCGTGAACGATGAGCGCTGAGCCCGAAGTCGAGCTCTCGAGCCTGCAGCTCGACACGGAAGCCGCCCTGTGCGCGCTCCCATCCGTCTCGGCCGCCGCGGTGGCGGTGGTGCGGCGGGGAACCCAAGCCATGGTCGCCGCCTGTGTCGTGCCCGTCGCCGGGGCGTCGGCGCTGACGACACGCAGAGTCCAGATGGAGCTCGCTGATGCTGGTCGCGACGCGTCCGCGCCGGACCGGATCGTGCCGGTGCCCGCGCTGCCGATGCTGCCGGACGGCGCGATCGACCGGGCTGGGGTCGCGGCGTTCCTGGCGACCCGGCTCGAGCACGAGGAGCATCGGCTGGTCGAGCCCCGCGACGGGGTCGAATCCGCGCTGCGGGAGATCTGGGTGGACGCGCTGGGCCACCGGCAGCTCGGCGTGACCGACGACTTCTTCGCGCTCGGGGGGCACTCCCTGCTCGCGGGCCGGGTCATCGTCGAGATCGAGCGCCGCCTGGACGTCGTCATCACCCCGGCGATGTTCGGGGCGGCTCCGACCATCGAGCAGCTGGCCGCGGTCGTTCGCGGTGACGGTGACGACATCAGGTCGGACCATGCTCGCCGCCGACTCTCGCGAACCGGAGTCGCCCCCCTGTTCCTCGCGTACTCGCTCCGGGGCACCGCCATGCAATACCGGCCCCTGACGGGCGTGCTCGCCTATCCAACCCACGCGCTCGAGGCCCCGTGGTGGGATGGCCACCCTCCGAGCGAGCGGCGCTTGGAAGATCTGGCCGTCGGACACGCGCAGGAGATCCGGGCCATCCAGCCCAACGGGCCCTACCGGCTCGGCGGGTTCTCCTTCGGGGGCACGCTTGCGTGGGCCATCGCCGACGTCCTGGAGGCACATGGCGAGACCGTGGAGCCGTTGATCATGCTGGACGCGCAGGTGATACGAGGACGGCGGCCGCCCAGCTTCCCCCGTCACGCCGTTCCAGGCCCGCCACCGGGGTCGGGCCGGTGGGCCGCCACAGCCGCCTTCGCCCGGATGTCGAGGCGGGCCCCGGTGCGCGCCACCGTCGAGAACGGCGCAGTCCTGCTCGGGCTTGCCGATTCCTTGGATGCGGCGCTGGCAGCCTGGGACCTCAGGCGCCGCGGGTCTGTTCGCGCTTCACGCCGCGCCCAGTTCGTCTGGCGCGTCCTCGCGCAAATGGGCCTTCGCTACGCCCCAGCCGCCAGAGACAGGCGCATCGTGCTGCTGCGGGCCTCTCGCAACGAACCTGACCCGCGGTCTCAGGGCTGGGAGGACCTTGCGCGTGCGGGCGTGGACACGTGCGACATCGATGCCGAGCACGACGAGCTCCTGGTCGAGCCCGCGGTCGACCTGGTCGCGCTCGCCATCGACCGGGCTCTCGGTCAGCCGTCAGCGCGCGTCTGAGCACCGGGTCGCTCGCGCCACCACGTCTCCAGCTGCGCCAGGATCTGCGGGGCACATCGCTGGACGTCGTGATGGCGGCGGACCTCAGCCGCCCCGAGCTCACCGGCCCGCGCGCGAGCACTCGCATCGTCGAGCAACTCAGACACCGCGGCTGCCATTGCAGCGACATGGAGAGCGGGAACGACGGTGCCGCCACCGTGAGCCAGGAACTCGCTCATGCCGCCGCTGGCGAACGACACGACAGGTCGCCCGAGGGCCGCGGCCTCCAGACACGCCAGCGGAAAAGGGTCTTCGCGCGAGGTCAGGACGAACACATCCGTCGCGGCGAGGTAGGGCATCGGGTCGGCCTGCGCCCCGGCGAGGTGCACCACATCGCTCAACCCGGCCCGGCGGATGTCCTCTTCCATGGGCCACTGCCACGGGCTGCCGGTAGGTGCGCCGACCCAGAGCAGATGGACGTCATCCCCGTGAGTCGTGCGCAGCTGCTGGGCCAGCGCCACGAACAGGTCGGGCCCCTTGCGCGGCTCGATCGTGCCCATCGTTCCCACAACGCGGGCATCTGGCGGGATCCCTAGCGATCGTCGCGCCTGCGCGACCGCGGCGGGGTCGGGCGCAGCGGGCACCTCGATGAACTCGGGCTGGACCGCGATGTGCCGGGAATCCACGCCGTGGTCCTCCAGGAGCAAGCGCACCTCCTCTCCCGCTGCGATCCATCGGTCCGTGCGGTCGAAGAGCGCAACCCGGTCGGCTTCCCGGTGCAGGGAGTGCTCGAGCTGCGTGTCGAGCTCGTGGATGTGGCTGACGAGCATCTTGACCGAGCCCGGAAGCGCGCCGATCACCGAGGCCGCGACCGCGGAGTTGAGATAGGCGAGCTCGAAGTCGCGGAGCCCATGCAGGCGGCGGCGGTGAACCGTGCTGACGGTCCGCGCCAAGGGGTCCCTCAGTGGGCCGCGCCCGAGCTCGCGCTCCATCCGCGCCGACCACGAGGAAGCGGGTCGGCCGTCGAGCAGGTGCATCGGCGCGACGGCCGCGAAGTCCGTGGTCAGCGGGCCTCCGCGGCGCAGGATCACCTCGAAGTCCAACGCCGTGTTCGCCCGTGCCCACCGCAGCATTCCCAGCAGGCATTTCGGGGCTCCCGTCCGGGTCGCCTCGTGCGAGACGAAGAGCGTGCGCGGCAGGGCGTGCGTCATCGGACGCGCGGCTCGTCGGCCCGGTGCGGTACGGCCCGGACCGTCCATTCGGGAACGAGCCCCAGCTGCGTCGACGGGGTGGCGGCTCCCGCAACCGTGAACGGTGTCCGGGCGCGGCTGAGGACGGACTCGGCGACCGGGTCGACGACGGAGACCGTCGCGACGTACGCGCCCGGCCCCATCGGGAACGACTCGAGGTGACCGGCAAGCTCGTACTCCCCCGGTGACTCGCGGACCAGCCGCGACGCGTCCGGGATCTCGATCTCGACCAGCGCCCGCCGGCCGCTGGTGGTGCCGATGCGCAGTCGCACCTGCGCTCCAGGGACCGCCGCTGTCACGCGCAACGTTGCGTGGACGGTCAGCGATGCCAGCGGATCGATCTCCGGCGGGTCGGTCCAGGCTGCCCGCACACTGACCCGTCCGTCGCCCGCGGCCACGTCGCCGCCCCCTTCGCCTCCCGTGTACCGCGAAAGGACATCTGACGGCGCGCCGCGGTCGACGATGCGTCCCTGCTCGAGGCAGATGACCTCCTCGGCCAGATCCTCGAGTCCCTTCAGCCAGTGCGACACGAAGACGAAGGTCGTGCCCCGATCGCGAAGCTCGAGCAGGCGATCCATCGCCCGGCGGCGGAAGTCGGCATCCCCCGCCGCGAGACCTTCGTCGAGCACGAGGATGTCGGCCGACACCGAGCAGGCGATAGCGAAGCTCAGCCGGGCACGCATTCCGCTCGAGTACTGGCGGACGGGCATGTCCATGAAATCTCGGAGCCCAGCGAACTCCACGACCGCGGCGCTCACGCGACGGGCCTCGCGCGGTGTCGCGCCCTGGAGGACGGAGGCGAAGCCGAGGTTCTCCTCGCCCGTGAGGTCTCCGTGAAGCCCCAGGCCGCTGTCGAGAAGTGAGGCCACCCGGCCGTTTACCACGGCCCGGCCGCTGGTCGGCTCGGTCACGCCCGCCAGGATCTTGACCAGCGTCGACTTGCCGGCCCCGTTGTGTCCCACGATGCCGAGGCTGCCGCCGCGCGCGACCGTGTGCGTGACGTCCTGCAGCGCGTGTGCGCCGTCGCGGGCGGGACCACCGACCCCCAGTGCTGCACGAACCAGGCCGCGGCGCCCCGGCCGCTCGTAGATCTTGGTGACCTTGTCGAGGACGACAGCGGGAGACCCGCTCACAGCACGTCCGCCATGCGCATCTTGACCGACCGGGTGTAGACGATTGCAAGCACCAGGAACCCGAGCGCCACAAGGCCCTGGGCCGCAAGCAGGCCCCACGCCGGCCAGACATGGAGGAGCACGCAGTCCCGCATGCCCTGGACGAGCACCGCGACCGGGTTGACAACGGACAACCAGTGGAAGGACGCGGGAAGCAGGCTCTTCGGATACATGATCGGCGAGGCCACGAAGAGCAGCTGCAGGGTCAGGGGCAACATGAGCCGGATGTCCCGGATGAACGCCGTTGCCGTGGCCAGGAAGATGGCGGCGGCAGATGTCCAAAGCAGCAGGACGACGAACACCAGAGGAAGAGCGATCAAGTGGATGCTCAACCCGACCCCCTGGATCGCCACGATGACAAGCAGCAGGACGACGGCGATCGCGAGGTCGGGACCCGACGCCGCCACCGCTCCGAGCGGGACCAGTTCGCGATGGAAGTAAGCCCCCGTCACCATGTCCTTGGCGTTGACGAGGGAGGTGACCGACGCCGCGAGGGCGGACGTCGCAAACGTCCACGGCACCAGTCCCGCATAGGCGAAACTGATGTAGGGCAGGCCGCCCGACCCGACGTGGAGGAAGCGTCTGAAGACGAAACCGAACACGGCGAGGAGTGCCAGGGGCTGCGCCAGTGCCCAGATCAGTCCCAGACGAGTCGAGCGGTAGCGGACCCGCAGCTCGCGACGTCCCCACAGCGTGACTAGGGACACGTCCGACGCGATCCGCGAGGCGAGCCCAGGCAACCGGCGCGATGCTACCAGGGCATCCGCCCCGTCTGGCCACGGAATCCGTGTCAGGTCGCCGCGTCGCGCCGCCGCCGCTGGCCCTTCCATACGCTGGTCTGCGCATGGCAGGACATCTGATCCACATCGGCTACCCAAGGGCGGGCTCGTCCACGCTTCAGGACTGGTTCGAGCGCCATCCGCAACTCGTCTATCAGGCAAATCAGCTGGGCGGCTACGACGCACTCTGGCGCCTGGCCGAGCAGCCCGACATGGCCAGCGACTCGCTGCGCTGGCACGTCTCGAGCTCCGAGTCGATCGCCGCGCCGCCGCCGCGCACAGTCCGCGACATGGGGTCGTTCGAGGCGCACCGAGAGCGGCGGGCGCGCGTCTGCGAGACCCTGCGCATGCTGTGCGGCGGCGCCACGATCCTGATCGTCACGCGCGGCTTCCGCGACATCCTGGGTTCGATCTACGCGCGCCATGTCGCGGCCGGCGGAGCGCTGCGCCCCGACGAGATGATCGACCGGATGGGCAGCGAGCTCGAGACGATTTTTGACTACGACGGGGTCGTCACGATGTACCGCGCGGCCTTCGGCGCCGAGAACGTCCTGGTGCTTCCCTACGAGGTTCTACGCGACGACGGCCCGCGGTTCACGGGCCTCATCGAGGCCCGGCTCGGTCTCGATGCGGCCGGACCACCCCCTCGCTGGCTCAACCGCGGCCTCGCCCCGCCGCAGCTGTTCTGGTACCGCGTCTTTTCGCGCCTGGCGGGCACGCTCGCCTCCCGTCTGGGCAAATGGGAGGCGAGCGCCTTCGCGGCCTACCAAGAGCGCATCGGCGGCCCTGACCTCAACCGCGCGATCGCGATCCTGGCCCGCGTCGCTCCGAGACTGCACATCGACCGGTCCCAGGCCATCACATCCGCCACCGTGGAGCGCCTGCGGGGCCGGGCCTCCCTGCTGGCAAGCCTTCCTGAGTACGAAGCCTATGCGGGCGAGTATCTCAACGATTCCCCGCCGGAAACCGAGATCTCGACGACCACACCCGGACCACGGTGAAGGTCTCTGTCGCTCTGTGCACGTTCAACGGGGCGCGCTATCTCTCGGCTCAGCTGGCATCGATCGAAGGCCAGACCCGCCCACCCGACGAGGTCGTCGTCCGCGACGATGGGTCACACGACGCGACCCCCGAGTTGCTCGAGGCCTTTCGTCGACGGGCGCCATTTCCAGTGCGGATCGAGACAGGGCCGAGACTCGGGTCGACGGCGAACTTCGAGCAGGCCATCGCGCGCTGCACCGGAGACATCATCGCGCTCGCCGACCAAGACGACGTCTGGCGCCCGCACAAGCTCGCCACCCTCGAGCAGGCGTTCGCGGCCGATCCGGCGGTCGGGTTGGCGTTCAGCGATGCCAGGCTGCTGACGGGCGACGGCCGTCTGATGAGCGGAAGCGTCTGGCAGACGCTCGGCTTCAGCGCCGGCGTGCAGCGGACGTTCGACGCCGATCCCTTCCGCGCGCTGCTCGGGCGGGCCGTCGTGGCCGGGTGCATGCTCGCGTTCCCTGCCGAGGCGCGCGACGTGATCCTGCCGTTTCCGCCTGAGCTCTCCGCATACGAGCCGATGCACCACGATCGCTGGATCTCGCTCGTGATGGCCGCCACTGCACGCGTCGCCAAGATCGACGAGCCGCTGTTGGACTATCGCGTCCATCGCGAGCAGCAGGTGGGCATCAGGGTCTTTCGAATCCGTCGCCTGACCCATCCGCGGCTCTGGCGCCTGGCCGCCCTCGCGGTCAGCCCCGCCGAACGCGACCTCCGGCATACCTCGCGCGTCGCCCAGCTGGCGGTACTCGTTGCGCGCCTCGAGGCCGCAGGGCAGCTCACTCCAGCCGCCGACGCCAGCATCCAGGCATGCTCCACGCACCTGATGCGACGTACGGAGCTGCCCCATTCGCGCGTGCGCCGTTGGCCCGTCGTCGCCCAGGAGTGGCGCACCGGCGCGTACCGCGACTGGTCGCTGGGCACCAGCAGCGCCATCACCGACCTAGTGCGGTGACTCGGCCCATGCGCGGCGTCGAGGCACGTGAGGTCGCGGTCTTCAGCACCTGCCCGGAAGCGTGGGGCGGGAGCGAGGAGCTGTGGGCTGCGGCCGCGGACAAGCTTCTGACTGCCGGCCATCGGGTCACGATCCTCAAGACCGGAATCGACCCACACCATCCCCGCATTCAGGCGCTCGCCTCGGCTGGCGCTCGCCTGCACGACCTCGATACGTGGTGGGCCAGACGGGCTGCCCGTCTGGCCGGGGCGGTCCTTCCCGAGCGCCACGACGTGGATTCCTCCCGCAGGCGGATGCTCGCCGGCGCCGGCGTGCTGCTGCGCGCGCGACCGGCGGTCGCGCTGATCTCACAGGGCCAGACCTTCGACGGGCTCTACCTCGCCGGCCTGTGCCAGCGGCTGCGGGTCCCCTACCTGCTCCTCTCGCACAAGGCAAGTGATCTGCAATGGCCCGCAGACTTCGAACGAGCGGCCTGCGTGGGTGCTTTCCAGGGCGCTCGACAGGCGCTGTTCGTGTCGGAGAGCAACCTGGTGGTCACCGAGCAGCAGCTCGGGGTGCGGCTCGGCAATGCGCGGGTGGTCCGCAATCCGGTGATGGCGGGCCAGGCCGGGCCGTTGCCTTGCCCGCCTACCAACTCCGGGGAGATTCATCTGGCCTGCGTGGGCCGTCTCTACGTCGCGGAGAAAGGACAGGACGTCCTCCTGCGTGTCCTGGCGCTCGACCACTGGCGTGCCCGGCCACTGCACGTCTCCTTCCACGGGGTCGGCAGTCATGCTGGTGGGCTCAGGCGGTTTGCCGCCGAGCTGGAGCTGAACGACGTGTCGTTCGCGGGCCAGACTTCCGACGTCGAGGCGCTCTGGCGCCACCATCACGCGCTCGTGCTGCCATCACGGGCGGAGGGGCTGCCCCTCACCGTGGTCGAGGCCATGATGTGCGGGCGTCCGGTGATCGCCACGGACGTGGGCGGTGTTGCCGAGCTCGTCACGGACGGCGTCACTGGGTTCTTGGCCGGGGCCCCGACCGTCGCGGCCGTGGACGAGGCACTGGAACGCGCCTGGGCGCGCCGCGAGGACTGGCCCGCACTCGGGCGGGCGGGGGCCGAGCAGGTCCGGCGCTTCGTGTCCGCCGATCCCGGCGGCGACATGGCCGAGTTGTTGCTGGGCGCCGCCGCGCGGCCCTGAATCACGCCTCGGGAGACAGGGCGGTCCGGGCAAAGGCGGCGACGGCGGCGCGATCGGTCTTTCCGTTCGGCAGCGTCGGCAGTGCCGGAGCTGTGATCACGACGGTGGGTACCGCGGCGGCTGCGAGCTGCCGCCCGATCCTCCGCCTCAGTGAGTCGGCATCTGGAGCCACGTGTCCGCCGGCGGCAACGATGCAGGCGACCAACACCGTCGCTTTCCCAATCTCGACCGCACACACGGCGGCAGCGGCGACCTCCGAAAGTTCCCGAACCGCCGCCTCGACGGAATCGAGCTCGACGCTCTGTCCCCGGATCTTCACACGATCGTCGCTTCGCCCCAGAACGTGCAGCTCGCCGAGCGCGTCGAATCGGCCCAGGTCACCGGTCCTGATCGAGATCATTCCATCGCCATGGTCGGTGAACCGCTCGTCGTCGCCCTTTCCGATGAATCCGCTGGGCGTGTGGCGTCCGCGCACCACGATCTCTCCGGTCTCCCCGGCCGGGACGGGCGCACCGTCGGGATCCGTCACGCGCACGTCCAATCCCTCGAACGGGCGCAGCCCCATGGCCGCGTCTGCCGGCTGGTCCTCAGGCTCGATCCTTGTGAAGCCGACCGGCCCCGCCTCTGTCGAGGCCATGACTTGCACGAACACACACCGCGGCGCGAACACCCTTCGCGCGCGCCGGACATCCTCCGGCGTCATCGCCTCACCGCCCGCCAGGACCATGCGGACGGTCTCGAGCGCCTGCGGTGCGGCGACACCGGTGAGAGCGCGAAGCACGCTCGGCACGAGCATGAGATGGCTGACTCGATGCTGCGCAATGCCCTGCACCGTTCCGCCGAGGCCGAGCGAGCGCAGATCGGCAGCCCAGACCGCAGCCCCTCGCACGAGGGGCATGTGTCCCATCGTGACACCCCCGGTGAACGCCATCGAGAACAGCGAGCTGCCGCAGTCGCCTGGACCCATGTCGACGGCGCGGCCCACCGCGTGGAGTGCGAAGAGCTGTCCGGCGTTGGAGACGACGACGCACTTGGAAGCCCCAGAGCTCCCCGAGGTGGTGAGCAGGATCGCGGGGTCCTCGGGCGCTCGCCGCGGCAAGGATCCCGAAGGCTCGGCCTCGAGCGCGTCGACGTCGACAAGGGCGATCTCGGGCTCCCCCGCCGCCAGTTCCGCCCGTCCCGCGGCGTCGGACACGACGACGGCCGCACGAGCCTCGTGCAGGATCGCCAGGTTGCGTGCAATGCCCGCCGCAGGGTCCAGGCTCAACAGCACCTTGCCGGCCCGGAAGACCGAAAGTGTGGTGCTCACCGCGCCGGGACCGTGGGGTAGCAGGACCGCGACGACGTCGCCGCCCGCTCCCAGCCGCTCGATCAACGCCGCCGCCCCACGGCGCGTCCGTTGCTCCAGATCGCCGTACGTCAGTACCCCCTCAGCGCCGCCGATCAGCGCGGGCTGGCCGGGCAGAGCTGCCGCCACCGCCTCGAAACGAGCGGCGACGCTAGTCTCGACGAGCTCGCCGAAGTCGTCCCACGTCAGCACGCCCGGCTCCTGACCGTCGGCTGCCCCGGGTGCCGGCACCGCGCGATTATGGTCGATAGCGTCAGCCCCGCCCGTGCCCCCGGTCACTCACCTCATCCACGTCGGGTTTCCGAAGGCCGGGTCGACGTTCCTACAGCGCTGGTTCCTCGCGCACCCCGACATCCTCTACGCCGAAGGCGGCATTGCGGGCTTCGCCCACGTCTGGGACGTGGCTCAGCAGGCATATGAGCCGCGAAGCGGGTCGCGCGTGCGCGTGACGAGCTCCGAGTCGCTGAGCAGGCCGCACCCGCGTGCCGGCGATCCGGGCTACCGAGACTTCCCCAGGGGCAGGGTCTCGCCCGAGGCGCAGAGGGAGGTCCGCGACACGCTCCTGCGCCTGTTTCCTGACTCGCACGTGCTCATGGTCACCCGAGGGTGCGTGGGCTCTCTGATCTCCGGCTACTCACAGAACGTGAGGAACGGGGAAACCCGAGACTTCACGGTCGACGGCGCCGCGGAGCGGATCAGACGTTCCAAGCGTCGATGGGACTACGACCGGGTGATCGACCTCTATCGCAGCGCCTTCGGCGACCGTCTCATCCTGATGCCGTACGAGCTTCTGCGCGACTCGACCGCAGCCTTCACCTCGCATCTGGAGCGCGAGTTGGGCATCGGCCACGCCGACATCGATCCCGGCCGCGTCAATCCTTCGCTGTCGCCTGTCGAGCTGCGGTGGTATCCCCGGCTCTCCCGGCTGGTGCTGGGGTTACCGTTGCGCGGGCGGCTCCGCCAAAGGGTGCTCGACTCGTACGTCCACCGGACCCGCAGCAACGCGTTCGCTCCGCTGATCAGGCTGCTGCAGGCGCTCAGGCCGGCCGAGCCCGTGGATCTCGCTCTGCCGGAGGAGGTCCTGGAGCTCTTCGAGGTCCGCGCCGAATCACTCCGGGATCAGCCGCTCTACGCGCCCTACCTCTCGGAGTACTTGATCTGAGCGCGCTCAGCGAGCGCGCTTGTACGCGAAGTAGGCCGGCTTCTTCTTCCATCGGTAGCTCAGCAGGCCCCAGTTGGCGGTGTCCTCGCCGACCCCACTCTGGTCGCGCAGGTACACCCAGCCGAGCCCGGCGATCCACGGCTCGGCATTGGCAATCGCGTAGGCACGCGTGAGCCAGCGCGCCTGCTCGCGCTTCGAGACATAGAAGCTGAATGCGTTCGAGCCGCGATCGGACTGGATCGTGAACTCGGACAGCCAGAGCGAGACGCTCCGGTGGTAGACCCCGCGCAGGAGCGACTCGAGCGTGTCCAGGTCGCTGAAGTCCATGAGGTAAGCCTTGTACGGCTTCTTCTTCAGATCGGGAAAGCGGGTCGAGAACGGGTTGTGGCCCCACCAGTCGAGCCGCGGCGGCTTGCCGGACGGGAGCCGCATCCAGCGGATCCACTCGCGCGCGTTGACGTCGCCGCCCGTGAACGTCATTCCGCCGATCACGATGTTGCGCCGGCTGACCTGCTTCAGCGCTCCGTACGCCGCGTCGAGCAGGCGCGCGTAGAGGCGCGGGGCGCCTGGATCGTTCGGCGTCTCGGGTTGGAACTGGCCAACGCGGCCCGGCTCGCCCCAGATCATCCAGCGGTGCACGGACCGGTAGTGCTTCGCGGCGGCAGCGGCGAAGTCCGCGTAGTCGCCGGGATTGTCCGGCGCCCACTGCATCCCGCGGGCATCGTTGGCCCACGCCGGGGTGCGGATCAACATCATCGACAGGCCGATGTGGTCGCGCTTCGCCAGCTTGACCGCCTTGCCGATGGCCGCCGGCCACACGTATGCGGGGTCGTTCGGGTTGCGCGGGGCGATTGGCCGCCGCGTGACGACCGCCGACCAGTCGAGCGCGAGCTGCACGTCCTTCACGCCCAGCGCGTGGTAGTAGCCGAAGCTCTTCGCATCGAGGTCGCCCCAGATCGACTTGATGGCCGTGTGGGCCGACGCGGCCTGAGGAACGATCAGCGCCGCCGTCAAACCCATGAGCAAAGCCGCGCGTCGCATGTGGACAACGGTAGCCAGCTCCGGGTTAGCCTTCGACCGTGCCTCTGGAGCGGCTCGTGGGCCGACACCTGGACCTCGGCTGCGGCGAGCGCAAGGTCGACCCCTCATACGTCGGGATCGACACGCTCGACTACGACGGCGTCGACCTGGTCGGCGACGCGTTCGAGATCCTGCGGGCAATCCCGGCCGACACGGTGGCCGGCGTGTACTCGAGCCACTTCCTCGAGCACATCGAGGACGTCCCGGCCATGCTCGCGGAGATCACGCGCGTGATCGCGCCCGGCGGGTCGCTCGAACTGGTCGTGCCGCACTTCTCCAACGCCTACTTCTACTCGGATGCGACCCATCGCACCGCGTTCGGGCTCTACACGCTCTCGTACTTCGCCCGCGACGAGATCTACTCGCGGCGCGTTCCGACCTACCAGCGCGAACTCGATCTCGTGCTCGAGTCGGTGGACCTCGGCTTCAAGTCTCCCCGTCCCTTCTACGGGCGCTATGCGCTCCGCCGCTCGTTCGGCGCGCTGGTCAACCTGACCCCATGGACGCAGGAGTTCTACGAGGAGAATCTGAGCGGGCTCGTCTCGTGCTACGAGATCCGCTTCAGGGCGAGGAAGTTGTCGGCCCCCGCATCTCCAGGTACGTCGGCTGAAGCCGGCGAGCAGCTGCGCCGGCGGCGATAGCCGGGCCGGCGGGCGTCGTCGAGGCCGCGTTGATGCGGGCCTGCGCTCGCTGCTGAGCCGCAAGGCCGAGCGCGTCGTCCAGGCTCGCCATGTAGTAGATCTGCCACTGCGTGCCGTGACGCGCGAACGACGTGGAGGTTGGCAGGAGAGCGCCGGTCGATATGCGGATGAAGTAGAACACCGTCGCCTGGTTGCCCGAGTGCTCGACGCCGCGGATCAGCGGACGCACGGGGTGCGATTGCGTCTGGATCGTGCGCAGCGCATCCACGAGCAGATCGCTGCCGACGAGCTTCACCAGCCCCGGCTCGAAGGCCCCCACGGCCGGCCCCCAGGCGTTGTAGCTCATCTGGGACCAGAAGTTCACGAACGCCCGCTGGACCGATCCCGCTGGATACTTGTCGGCGGACGCGGGGCTGACGATGCGGCGCGAGAGGAATTTCTCCTCCTGGGTCAGCGGACGGCCGCCGCCGACAGCCTTGGCCGCGATCTGGCGCGCGGTGTTGCGGCGCGTGTTGACGCCCCCACCACAGCCGCCGACAGCTGCTGCGACACACAGGAGTGCGGCAGCCATCACTGCCGCGACGCAGCGCGCCGATCGTGCTCGAAGCTGGCGCAAGGCGCGGGATCGTAGCGACCGTACGCGGGCCACGCGGCGTCTAGCATCGCGGCTCTTCGATGGCGGCCGAGCGCATCACAGCGGGGATCGCCGCTCTTGTCATGGCTCGGTTCGCGCTCGCTGCGAGCCGTCGAGCGAGGTATCGGTACGGGGCCGTGGCGGATCCGCTGACCGTGTTCCTCTGGGTATGGACGGCGTCGATCGGGCTGTTCGCGATACCCGTCATCCGCTACACGCCGCTCGGGCCGCACGCGTGGGCGCTCGTCTACGGATCGATCCTCACGTTCGCCGCGGGCTGCCTGCTGGCTGACCGCGGCAGGGCTTCCAAGCTCCGCGCACCTGCGGATCACGGCGGCATGACGCTCAACCGGGACCGTCTGCCCGTCGTCTGGGCGATAGCGGTGGTGCTCGGGCTGATCGGCTTTCTGGCGTTCGTGCGTGCGGCGGCGGACGTGGTGGGGCTCTCGAGCGTGATCTCAGACCCGGCGGCGATTCGCGCCGCGCGCCGAGCGGGTCCGGCGTTCGACCACCTCTACGGACCCGGCAAGGTCCTCACCTACTTCAACCAGGTGGCCTTCGTGCTCTGGACAGTCGGGCTCCGCACGCGCTCGTTCCGCGGTCGCTGGAGCGCCGCGCGCTGGCTGGGAGCAATCTCGATCGTGCCGTTCGTGTTCACCGCGGATCGCGGCGTGATGGCCGCCACCGTCGCGTGGGCCGGGATGCTGCACCTGTTCTGGCCGCGCACCGTCAACTACCGGCGCGTTCTGCAGATCGGCGCCGTCGGGTTCGTGCTCGCCTTCGTCGTGTTCCTCGCGGTGGGCGCTCGCTACGGCTCATATCTGTCCGGCCATCCGGAGATCGCGGCGGTGTCGAACATCCAGCGGCCGGGCCAAGGCGTGATCGGCTACCTCTACGTCACGGGCAACCTGCCGACGTTCGCCCAGCTCACCCACGACCCGCTCGCACCGGTCACGGGCGGGCAGATGAGCATCCTGCCGATCGTGAAGCTCGTGCACGCCGCGGGCGTGCCTGGCACGGCGCCGGTCGGGACCGGGGTGTTCTATCCGATCCCGTTCGAGGCGTTCAGCAACTACGGCTGGCTCGGCACGTTCTGGCTCGACTTCCGCGACGCCGGCGTCCTGCTGATGCCGTTCCTGTTCGCCTTTGGCTGCACCCGGATCTTCGTCCGCTTCTGGCGGGCACCAACGCTCGGCTGGCTGTGGGCGCTGTCGATCCTGATGCTCGTGGTCGCGTTCAGCCCGCTTGCGAACGAGCTGTCGACGACGTTCGTCTGGGAGCACCTGATGCTCGCGCCGGTCATCGGCCTCCTGCTGGCGCCGACGCTCGCGTTCCGGGTCCGACGGCTCGGGCTCGCAGCGGCCCTCGGCGCCACCGCCGTCGCCGGCGCCGGTCTGCTCGCACTTCGGGCGTCGTCGACGACGAAGCCACCCGACCTGCGCAGGGAGCTGCTCACTCTGACGGTCGACGCCCATGTCGCATACGAAGCCCAAGGGCACTTCCCCACGCCCCAACCGCTCGTGACCCGGCTGAAGGTCGCGAACCCCGGGGCACAGCTCACCGCACTGTCGTCGTTTCTCGGGCCGATCCCGGCGGCGCCGACCATCGGGGTCTTCAGCATCGGCCCCGTCCTCTACATGCGCACCCGGCAGCCTGACGGGCAGATCCTCGAGATTCACCGGTACGAGGTCGGGCCAGGCTTCACCTTCGGCCCAGGGACGAGCACGGGATAGTGAGCACGCCGAGCCCTGAGCGCACTCCGCTGCTGGACACCGTGGTTGGCTTCCCGGTCACGTCGCTAGGCCGGGCGCGGGCCGGCGTCTGCGCGACGTCGCTGCGGCCGCGGCAGCAGTCGTGGCGATCCTCGGGCGCCGGCTCGCGGCCGTGCGGCTGCCGGAGCTGCGCCTTGCGTGGGTGGCCCCGCCGGTGGCATTGCTCGCGATCGGCGTCCGTATCCCGCTTGCGCTGGCCCAGCACGAGATCCTGCCCGGCGACAGCACCGAGTTCGCCCAGCTGGCGTCGAACCTGGTCGCCGGTCGTGGCTTCGGCGGCGTGGGCACGGCGTCGTACCGGACGCCCGGCTACCCGGTCTTCATCGCGTACATGGACCTGCTGCCGGGGCGACGCGAGGACACCGTCGTCGATGCGCAGCTGTTCCTCGGCGTGCTGCTCGTGCTGCTCGTGCTCGTTGTCGCGTGGCGGCTGTTCGGGAAGCCGGCCGCGATCATCGCCTCGCTGCTGCTGGCGCTCAGCCCGTGTCTGCCCTACATCGAGTTCCCGCTCCTTTCGGAGTTCCTGTTCGCGTTCCTCGTGTTCAGCGCGACTGCGCTGCTCGCGCTCGAGCTCACCCGCGACGCCGATGCCCGCTGGCTCGTGCTCGTCGCGGTCGGTGCGCTCTATGGGCTCTCGGCGCTGGTGCGGCCATCGGGAGAGCTGCTTGCGCTCGTACCCCTGGTTGCCCTCCTGACCGCGCGCCGCGGGTGGGGGCGGTCGGCGTTGCGCGGCCTCGTGGCACTTGCGGCATTCGCCGCCGTTGTCGCCCCGTGGGTCATCCACAACATCGACGTGGTCGGCAGCCCGACACTCAGCACCGTGTCCGGCGACACGCTGTTCGCGCGCGCGTTCGAGGTCGACAAGCTCCCGTTCCCCACCGACACCGCGATGGGCGAGTACGCCAGCGAGGCCGCGGCCGCCCGTGGACAGACGCGCATGGTCACCGCCGTCCGCGCGGCATTCCAGAGCGACGGCGCGAGCCGGCTCGAGGCGCTCCGCGGCGAGCAGGAGATCGCCCAGACGGCGATCAAGCGCGCGCCGGGCGAGTACGCGTTCGGGACGCTCCGAGAGATGTGGCGTCTGCGCATGAACCCGAACCAGGTGAACGTGCACACAGACGTTGGCCCGGACCTGGCCCACCCGCCCAAGCTGACACGCTCGGTGTGGTCGTTCATCAAGCCGGCCCTGCGCGTGTGGTGGGTGCTGTCGCTCGGCACCGTTGCGGGCCTGCTCGTGCTCGTCACCGGGGACCCGCGGCGCAGGCGGGCCGGGCTCTGCTTCGTGCTCGCATGGCTCGCTGTCGCCGGCGCCACGGCCGCGGGTCGCGGGGCTCTGGTCCGCTACGAGCTCCAGCTCGCGCCGATCGCCGCCGTGCTGGGCTCGGTGGGGATCACGATCGTCGTCGGCGCGGTGCTCCGGGCCGGACGACGCGTGCGCTCGGGCCGCCCGCCTGCCGCGCCGGCGGGCTGAGAACCGCGTCGAGTGCCACGGCGGAGGACTCAGGCTCCGTCGGTCGCGAGCACCTGCTCGTAGCGCTGCTCGGGCAGCATCACGGGGGCCTCCTGCAGCTCCCAGCCCACCCCCGTGCCGGGCCAGAAGATCCAGCGTGCGAGGCGGACGTAGCCATCACCGAGCTGCTCGAGCCGCAGCTCGTCGTTCATGTCGCCCGCGCGGCCTGGGCTCGCGGCCGTCCGCGGCAGGTCGCCCGGCTCGAACCGCACGAACCCGCGGCCCCCCGCCTCCTCGAACAGCGCTCGCAGCGCGGACGCCGGCAGCACGGGCGCCTTGCGCTCGAGCTCGCCGCTGCGCCACTGGCCCAGGCGCAGGCCGCCCGGCACCTGCTCGAGCCGGACCTCGTAGATCCGCGCCTCGTGCTCGACGGGGCCGGTCGAGACGTGTGGGTAGCGGATCGCTGCGGCCGCCGCGGCGGCTCCCTTAGGGCGCCCCTTCGGCCGCGACACGGACGGCTTGGCGGGCCGCGTGCGCTCGGGTGGCTCGCCGGCGAGAACGCTTCCCTTCGAGCAGATCGGGCACTCCGCGGTGAAGCGGTTGTGGCGACAGAAGAGAGAATTCACCCACGACCGAAGATACGCGCTTGCCAAGATCCCACCGGTGGTGACCGCAGTCCTCTCGGACCTCCACCTCGGCGCGCGCTCGCAGGCCGACGTCCTGCGCCGCCCCGAGGTCCGTGCACTGCTGTTCGACGCGCTGAAGGAGGCCGACGAGATCGTGCTGCTCGGCGACGTCCTCGAATTGCGGGAGCAGGCGCTGCCCGGGGTGCTCGAGGTTGCCCTGCCGTTCTTCGCGGAGCTCGGCGAGGCGCTGCCGGGCCGGCGCATCACGATCCTGGCCGGCAACCACGATCACCGCGTGGTTGCCGACTGGCTCGAGGAGCTGCGACTGGCCGGCACGCCTTTGGGTTTGGAGCAGCGAACGGGTCCCGGCTCGTCGCGGATCGGCTCGCTGATCGCGGAGCGCCTCCCAGGCAACGAGGTCGAGCTGGCCTACCCCGGCATCTGGCTGCGACCCGGCACCTATGCACACCACGGGCACTACATCGACGCGCACATGTCGATCCCGCGGCTGGAGGCCGTTGCGATCTCGGCCGTCGCGCGTGCCACGGGCGGCCTTGCGCCCCCGCCGCGCACGCCGGACGACTACGAGGACGCGATGGCGCCGCTGTACGCGTTCGCCTACGCCCTGGCTCAGAGCAGCACGCGCTCTCGTCGCGTGCTCGGCATGGACCTGAGCCGCAGGGTTTGGAAGCGGATCGACCGTCGCCGCGACCCGCGCAGCCGAGCGCTGCGCAGCGTTGGCATTCCGTCGGCGGTGTGGGCACTCAACCGCGCCGGTCTTGGCCCATTCGAGGCGAGGGTGAGCGGCGTAACGCTGCGCGAGTCCGGCCTGACCGCGATGACCGACCTGGCGGCGGCGCTCGAGCTCGACGCGACCGAGATCGTCTACGGCCACACGCACCGGCCCGGGCCGCTGCCGGGCGACCGCGGCTGGGATCCGCGCCTCCACAACACGGGCAGCTGGCTCTACGAGCCGAACCTGCTCCAGACGAACGCCGGGGACAGTCCTTACTGGCCCGGCTCGGCCCTGTTCGTCGAGGACGACAAGCCGCCAGAACTGCGCCGGCTGCTGCTCGGTTTGGCGCACGAGGACCTCGGCCGGGCCGAGAGCTACTCGTAGATCACGACGTCCGGTCGCGGGCGCAGCCGCAGCACCTCGCGCGGGGTCATCGTGTCGGTGTCCTCCTTGTAGAAGAGCTTGAAGCCCGAGCGGTAGCGGTTGCGCGGATGCGTGAAGTCGTCGTACTTGGAGATCTTCACGGCCTGCGATCCGAAGCCGTCCACGTTCAGAACGAGCGGGACACCGGGCGATCGGCTGAGCTGTGGCTTGTTGCGGATCATGCCGTCGGTGAACTGGTGGACGAGCAGCATCTTCTCCGGCAGCCGGTACTTCTTGACGATGGCCGCGAGATAGACCGACACGCGGTTGACGGTCGCGGCATCCGTGGACCCGATGACCGTGCCGGGCACCGCGCCGGGAGTGGCCCATTCGGGGTCGAGAGCCACGTCGACGTCGGGCTCGCGCAGGAAGCGGCCGTAGTGCTTCACGAGCGGCAGGAACTGCTCGTGTCCCGGCTGGATGTCGAGGATCAGCAGCGCGTGGATCCTGCGCGCGGCCTTCAGGTACTTCTTCACGATCGCGTAGCTCTGCTTCGTGTTGTAGGAGTTGTCGCTCTGCGGCGAGCCGGCTGCCACGACCGCGATCAGCTCCATCGCCGGCAGCAGCTTGCGCCCGCCGCGGCGGTAGGGGCGCATCTGCTTCAGCAGCTTCTCCCCTGCCTGTCTGGGTGTGCCGATACCGAGTGCACCGAGCTCCACGTTCTCGGGCGCGCCGTAGTACGCGACGATCCGGCGGCTGGGGAACAGCGTCCGCCCGCCGCCCGGCAGCTGCGGCGGCGGCTTGGCCTTGGGCTTGGCGTGATCCTTCGCCGTCGCAATCGCCGCGGCCAGGCCGTCGCCGCCGTGCGAGCCGCCGCGCGTGACGAGGAAGGCGACCAGCAACACGGTCGCCGCCACAACCGAGAGCGCCACGATCCGTCGCCTGCGGACGGCGCGGCGGCGGGCTGCCTGCCGGCGGGCGCGGCGATCCTCCGCGCCCAGCGGCTCAGGCTGATTCGTCAGCGACCCCCGCTGCGACCGTTTCGGGCTGCTCCTCGGCGGCCGCGCTCTCGGCCGCCGCGCCAGGCTGCTCGTCGTCGGGCGGCTGGTCGGGACGCGGGCCCTGTGCCCACTCCTCGTCGAACTCCACGCGCCACTTGCCCTCCTCGTTCTGCACGAGCTTGAGCTTGGCGCGGAACGAGCGGCCGGAGCGGCCGCGGAAGCCGGTGATCTGGCCCTTCGTGCGGCCGACCGGCGGCTGGTCGCCGCGCGCCATCGACTCGCGCAGAGACTCGATCAGCTCCTTGACGATCGACGCCGTCAGCGTCTTGCCGGCCTTGTTCTTCCAGATGACGAAGCCGCAGCCAGGGTCCTCGCGCGACCAGCACGAGTAGCCCTTGCGGTTCTCGATGATGTCGCGCCCGCACACCGGGCACGGCCCGAGGTTGGCGCGCTCGATCTTGACGTCCTTGAGGTGCCCGTCGAGCCAGCCGACGATGTCCTCGATGAACTTCGACGTGTCCTTGATGAAGCTGGCACGCGAGTCCTCGCCGTGCTCGATCTTGTTCAGGCGCGCTTCCCAGTTGCCGGTCATCTCGGCCGACGTGATCACGTGCTCGCCGAGCAGCTCGATGACCTTGACGCCCTTCTCGGTGGCGTGCAGCGCACGTCCCTCGCGCTCCATGTAGCCCACCGAGATCAGGCGCTCGATGATCGACGCGCGCGTGGCCGGGGTGCCGATGCCCGACTCCTTCATCGCCTCGCGCATCTCGTCGTCGGTGATGTCCTTGCCGGCAGCCTCCATCGCGCCCAGCAGCGAGGCCTCGGTGTAGCGTCGCGGTGGCTGGGTCTCCTTCTCGAGCGACTCGACCTTCAGCGTCTTGACCGACTCGTCCTCGTGGAGCACCGGCAGCAGCTGCTCGCCGCCCGTGTCGTCCTCGCCGCCGTCGCGCGACTGGATCTCCTCGCCGTAGACGCCGCGCCAGCCGGCCTCGACCAGAATGCGGCCGCTGGTCCGGAACACGTGCTCCTCGACGGTCGTCTCGACGCGCGTGCGCTCGAAGACCGCATCGGGATGGAAGATTCCGAGAAAGCGCTTCGCGACCAGGTCGTAGATGCGGCGCTCGTCGTCGGACATCTTGTCGAGGACGTGCTCGGCGCGGGTCGGGATGATCGCGTGGTGGTCGGTCACGCGCGCGTCGTTGACGACGCGCTGGAGCGGCAGTGACTCGAGCGCCATGACGTACTCGGCGCCCTTCCGGTAGGGCTCGTTGGCGCCGACCATCTCGGCCGTGGGCTTGATCTCGGGCACGAGGTCGCCGGAGAGGAACTTGGAGTTGGTGCGCGGGTAGGTGATCGCCTTGTGGCGCTCGTAGAGCGCCTGCGCGGCCGACAGCGTGCGGCGCGCGGAGTATCCGAAGAGCGTGTTCGCGTGACGCTGGAGCGTGGTCAGGTCGTAGAGGAGGTTCGGCTGCTCGCGCTCCTCCTTCTTCTCGAGCTTCGTGATCTTGCCCGGCTTGTCGCGGGTGGCCTCGACGACGGCTGTCGCCTCCGCGGCGTCCTTCAGCCGCTTGCCGCCCATGTAGCGACCCGAGTAGTCGCCGTGCTCGGCGCCGAAGCGGCCCTCGACGAGCCAGTACGCCTCGGGGACGAACGCGCGGATCTCCAGCTCGCGGCGCACCACCAGCGCCAGCGTCGGCGTTTGCACGCGCCCCAGCGAAACCGCGCCGTCGAATGCGGAGCGCAGCCTGATCGTGGCCGCGCGGGTGGCGTTCATGCCCACGATCCAATCGGCTTCGGAGCGCGCGCGGGCGGCGGCTTCGAGGTCCTTCATCTCGTCGCCGTCGCGCAGGCGCTGGAAGGCCTCCTGGATCGCCTTGCGCGTCATCGAGGAGAGCCACAGGCGCTTGACCGGCTTCTTGGACTTGGAGGTCTCGTACGTGTAGGCGAAGATCAGCTCGCCCTCGCGGCCGGCGTCGCAGGCGTTCACGATCACGTCGATGTCGTCGGAGCGCATCAGCCGGTGGATCGCCTTCAGCTGCTTCTCCGCCTTCGCGTCGTTCGGGACCAGCTTGAACTTCGACGGGACGATCGGCAGGTCGGCGTAGCGCCACTTCTTGAGCTTCGGGTCGTATTCCTCGGGGTCGGCGAGGCCGACGAGGTGGCCGACGGTCCAGGTGATCACGTAGTCGTCGCCGACCAGGTGCGTCTTGTCCTGGGACGACTTGAAGGTGCCCGGAAGCGCGGCCGCGATGTCGCGACCGACGGACGGTTTCTCTGCGACTACAAGCGTCTGGCCCATGATCTCCCGATCTTCACCTTAGGGCACGCCGATCATGGCGCATGGCCCGGCTCGACCGATTTGACGTCCTGAAAGCCCAGATCCAGCGGCCCGCCGCGGTCCTCCGCCGCGAACGGCTCGAGCAGCAGCCCGAGGTGGTCGCCGAGGTCCAGACGCTCGCGGACGTGGCCCGCGAACCAGCCCGGGACGCCGTCCAGAAGCGGGATCCCCTCGGGTCCCTCCGACCACGTGCAGAGCTCGAACTTGTCCACCTCGTCGCCCGTCTCGCCACCGAACAGGGTTGCCAGGTCGCGCTGAGCGGCGCCGAGGAAGTGCACGATCACGGCGTCCGCGCCCGCCACGACGTCGTGCGTGTGGTTCGTGCGCGAGATGGCCGCCAGGAACAGGGGCGGATCCACGCTGCACTGCGTGGCGAACCCCATCAGGCAACCGCTGCGCTCACCGTCCGGCCCGCGGACGGTGACGATGAACATCGGCGGGTCGACGCGGCCGACGAGCTGTTCGAAGTCCTTCTGGCTCAGGCGGCTAAATCTGCCACGAGATCGCGAACGCCGTGGTCAGTGTGTGACTCGAGCCGCTGCGACATGGCGTGCATCAGCTTCAGCGCGGCCCCGTTGTCGGTCAGCATCGAAGCGCTGAACCGCTTGACGCCGCGGCCGCGAGCCTCGTCGGCGAGCAGTATCGAGAGCGCCTTGCCGATGCCCTTGCCCTGCATGTGGTCGGCAACGGTCACGGCCACCTCGGCGGTCTCCGGATCCTCGCGCAGGCGCACATAGCGCGCCACCGCCATCACGCGCTTCGGGTCGTCGAGGCAGACCGCGACCAGCGCAACGTGATCGTGCCCGTCGATCTCGGTGAAGTAGGCGAGGTCGCGCTTCGTGAGGATCGGCTTGGGTGCGAGAAAGCGCTTGCGCTGGCTCTCCTCGGAGAGGCGCAGCCACGCCTTGCCGATCAGATCCTTGTCACTCGGCCGCACGTGCCGGACGTACAGCTTCGTTCCGTCGCTGGCCTTGATGAACATGTGTACGACGCTACGCCTGCGGCGCCCTGCGGAGAGTGTCGTTGCGCACGCAACGTTTGTTGCGTGGGCCTGCTCCGGCGCGCTACAGCGACGCCAGCTTCAGGTACCGGCGCAGCAGCTTGGGATTCTTGATCCCGCGACGGTCAACCACCGCTGTTGCCCGCACGCGTCGGCCCTTCACCACGAAGACGATCCGGCTCGACCTGTGCGTGAAGAAGAGGCCGCGCTCGAAGCGCTTCGCGCCGGGGTAGGCGCGCCCCAGCTTCGAGATGAGGTCGCCCGCTCCCGCGTGCCCTGATGCCTCGTGGGCGTGCGCGGTCGATTCGATCAGGCGGATGTGGCGGTTGACGAACACGAGCGCGACCCGACCGCCGCCGCGCACGCAATAGGTCCAGACCGTCTTCGACCGGTTCGTCCTCGGCGGCTTTCCGACATGGGCGAGGGAGCGTGCCGAGTCGTCGCCGAGCCGGATCGTGCCGAGCCCGCGGCTCTTGAAGCCGAGCTTCTTCGGCAGGCAGCCGTGGCGGTCTGCGAGCACTGCCTGGGCGCCGCCCGGCTTCGACGTGCCCGAGCCGCTGCCCGGTGCGCCGGTGCCCGGCGAACCCGTGCCCGTCTCCGTGCCGGTGCCGGTGCCGGTGTCTCCCCCGGTCCCCGTGTCGCCGGCCGGCGGCGGTCCCTCGCGCTGCTCGGTCGTGGTCTCGACGGAAGCGGGGCGGCCCACGTTGCCCTGGTCGTCCACGGCGCGCACCGCGACGTAGCGCTTCAGGCCCGAGCTGGGCAGCTGGAGCGTTGCCTGCCCACCTGCGGCGACGGGGTCGCCTGTGGCGACCACCGGATCGGCGGCCGAGAACGTCTTCGCGCTGATCGGCGCGTCGGAGGTGCGCACTTCGTAGCTCGCCGGCGTGCCGCACAGCAGGTCGTCGCCGGGCGAGCTGAACTGGAGCTTGTTGCCGGCGGCAATCGCGGCCTGCGTTGGGACGCCGGGCGACACGGCGTCGCGATCGAGGTCACCCGAGTTGGCCGGGTCGTGGTGGAACTCCGGCCAGGACGCGGGACCACAGACGGCGGCGCCGGTGTCGTAGGCCATCAGCCGGCCGTTGCGAGTCCCGGCAATGACCACGCGCGTGGCGGCCGGGTCGGTCTCGAACTGGCCGAACGAGCCGATGGCAGGGTTCGCCACGTCCCAGTCGCCGCTCAGCTTGGGCCAGCCCGGCGCCTTCGCGCCGACCGAGGTGATGCCCTCGAAGTCGTCGCTCGCCGAGCCCTCGATGACCTCCTCACCCGGCACGGGTGAGATGTCGCCCACGGACGGGCCGGTGAGGAACTGAAGGTCGTTCGTGGTCGCGGGCCAACCCTGCTTGATCGTCCCCTGCGGCTGCTGGAGGTCCCAGGCGACCAGGTAGTCCTGACCGCCCTGGTACTCGGGCAGGACGACGTCGACCGCCCGCTGGAGGCCCGCGGCCGGTGCGAGGAACGCGGTGCCGCCGGCGAGCTTGGCGAACGCCGGGTGACCGAAAGCCGCGAGCACCGGCTGGTCGCTCGCCGCCCCGCCCTCGGTGTTGAGCCCGATGTCGGCGCCCTGCGGATCGCGCCCGTAGCACGACTGCCCGTCCTTGTTGACCACGTACGGGATGCCCGCGGCCGGGATCACGCCCACGCGCGTGTCGTTCGTCACGCCCTGGCACGGCACGCTGCCGATGACGGGGTCGCCGGTGATGCCCTCGCCGACCAGCGGGAGGATGCCGCGCTCGAGGATGCCGACCTTGAACGGCCAGCCGGGCAGCCACGGTGGCGCGCCAGTGTTCGGGTCGCCGTCGGGGTCGCCCGTGGCCTTGATCGCGTACAGGCGGCCGTTCGCGAGCGCCAGCGCCTGACCGAGCGCCGCGTAGGCGGCCGTGTTCGCCCCGCCGCCGTTGAAGGTCTCGCCGCCCTCGCCGTCGCCGTAGTTCTCGTTGGTGCCGACCACCACGTCCGGTTTGCCGTCGCCGTCGATGTCGCCCACGGCCGGCGTGTCGACGATCGCGCCCTGGTCGTGGCCGTCACCGCCCGGGTCCTTGGCGGGGTCGTAGTACGGAAGCTGCGTCACCGGCGCGAACTGCGGCTGCGCCGAGCGCAGCTTCGAGTGGTCGACGACCGGCATCGGCCAGCCCGGCACGTCCGACCCGTCGTCGTTCCAGGCATAGACGTGGCCGTCGAGCGCAGCCGCGACGATCTCGAGCCTGCCGCCGTCGTCCTGATCGAGGTCAGCGAGAACCGGCGCGCCGATGAAGCCGTGCTGAACACGCTGGAGGTGCGCCAGGTCCGCATCGAACTTGCCGTCGGGGCCGACGCCGCGCTCGTTCTCGAACGGATGCAGCGGCGCGCCGGAGAAGTCGGGGTTGGTGTGCATCTTCCGCTCGAGCGCGCCGGTGGCGCCGTCGATCACGTAGACCTTGCCCTCCATGTCGGCGACCACCACGTCGAGCGTTCCGTCGTGGTCGAGGTCGCCGACGGCGGGCGTGGCCAGGATCGCCCCGCGGCCCGGGGCGACCGCGCCGGAGCTGAGGGCCGCCGAGCCTGGATGATCCGGCAGCTCATCGGTGTGGAACGGCCAGCCGGGCAGCTCGGTGCCGTCACGGCGGTAGGCGTGCACCTCGCCGTCGGAGTTGGCCAGCACGAGCTCGTTGCGGTTGTCACCGTCCAGGTCGGCCAGCACCGGCGATGCCTCCACGTCGCCGGGCAGCTGCTTCGGGAAGCCGGGCAGCAGGGAGGCGTCGTGGTGCAGGTACGCCTGGCTGCGGTCGGTGCCCGTCAGCGTGTGAGCGGCGTCGGTGCCCGCGGTGGTGGCAACCACCTTGACAACGAATGCGTAGGGCTCGTCGTCGGGCCGGCCAACGTTGCCGCCGGGGTTGGGCGTCTGGCCGGTCACCCCGCCCTCCGGGCCCGTGAAGTCACCGGCCGTCGACGGGAAGAGCGCCTTCAGGTCGGCCACGCTCACGTCCGCGATTTGGCCGTCGATCCGATCACTGTGCGTGGTCGTCCCGTCGCAGACCGGGCTCGCGTACTTCACGAAGTCGCCGTCCGGCGCCGCGGTGTCCTTCGGATACGAGCCGGGCGCGATGTAGACGGTGCACGTGTACGGCTGCCCGCGGTCGTAGACCTGGCCCTTGACCTGGAACGAGCTCTGGCTCGGGTCGACCATGGCGAACCAGCCGGGCGAGGTGACCTCCACCTCGGGCGGGATGTGGGAGCTGCCCGACGCCGGGTCGACCCAGCTGACCGAGTGGTACATGTTCGCGCGGCCGTAGCCGTAGAACTGATCGTGGCCCTTGCGCGCCGGGTAGCGGAACGGCAGCGTCACGCCGGGGAACGACGCTCCGAGCGGCGTGAACGGGTCGGTGCAGCCCGGGATTCCGGGAGTGCTGCCCATGCACGAGGTCTCCGTCGAGGCGCCTGTGACCGGGTCCTGAGCGAAGTTGACGTCGTCGGCGGCCTGCACGCCGCCGAAGGTGCCGGATGCCATGAGCTGGCGCACCTCGTTCGGGGTGATCACGCAGCGCGTGCCGTCCACGCGCCGGCAATCGGGGTGCGGCGCGAGCTTGCCGGCCTCCTTGGCGTCGAGGGCGGCGGAATAGATGAGGCCGGCCATGCCCGCGCCACGGCCGGTCGCATCGGACGAGCAGCTCACCGACGGGATCGCGAGGGTGATCCGCGACGAGAAGTTGGTGCAGCCGTTGAACTCCAGGTAGGAGGAGTCGGCGGGCCCGGTGTCGTTGTGGGTGACCGAGTTGACGACGATCGAGTACGGGTACGACGAGGGCCAGTTGTGGTGCTGCGCGGCCTCGTCGGCAGCCGACGCTATGACGGTCGTCCCGTGGTCGTAGGCGTACTTGATCGCGTCGCCCGCGATGCGCGACTTGTTGAGCGTGCCGAGCGCCTCCTGGACGACGTCGATGCCGTTGTCGGTGGCGTAGAGGGTGGCGAGCGCGAAGCGGTTCACGTCCGCCACGAACGACGTGCCGACCCGCAGCGGGATGATCATGCAGTTGGGGCAGGTACCGAGGTTGTCGCCGTTGTCCGCCTCGCCCGCGGAGTCGCCGATCTCGCCGCTGCCGTGGCCGTACTGGACGTCGTCGAAGGCATCGTTGTCGTCGTCGAGGAAGTCCCAGCCGGCGATGTCGTCCACGTAGCCGTTGTGGTCCGCGTCGGTGCCGTCCGAGAACGCGATGATCAGGTCCTCGGGGTCGAGCAGCGGCTGGCCGCCCACCTTCGGCCCCACGCCCTGCGGCGGATCCGGATCCACGCGCGAGTCGCAGGCGTAGTCGAGGATGTTGTAGATGCCGTCGCCGTTCAGGTCGCGCGCTCCCTCGCGCGCCGCGAGCGCTGCGCAGCTGGGCACCAGCGAGTCGGTCGAGGTCGCGCGGTCCGCCTGCGGCAACGGCAGCTCGCCGGCGTTCAGGCGAAGCTTCAGGCGCACGTCGTTGACGGGCTTGCCGAGGTTGTTCCACATGATCCCGGAGTCCAGAACCGCGAGCGTGACGTCGGGGCGCCCGGTGGTGGTGGCCCACGCCTGGGGAGCGGTGCCGTCCGCGTCGACCACCGACGCGCCGCGAACCCCGCCGAGCTCGCGCTTGTCGGCCACGAGCGGGCTCGCAGGCGACGACGGGGTTGCCGCGTACATCCAGGTCTTGGAGCCCGAGAGCTCGTTCGGCCGCGGCGCGTTGGCGGGCAGGAAGTAACCCGCGTAGTCGTTCGGATCGCTGCCCTGGTGCTCGTATGGGAACGACGCCAGTGCAGCGCCGGGCAGCGCGCAGAGCGCGCATACCGCAAGTAGAGCCCCCCACCCCCTCATCGAGGGACGAAACGGTACGGGAGGCCGAGTTCTTGCGCCTCAGCGGGTGCAGGGCCCCGTGCCCACCGGTCCGCCCGCCTTCGCCAGCGCGTCGCGGACCACCGAGTCCGGCACTCCGTAGCCCGTCCGCTGCCCCGGGCCTGTGCTCGACGCGAACACCGTCGTCAGCACGCGGCCGCTGCCGTCAACGACCGGGCCACCCGAGTTGCCCGAGCGCACCAGCGCCCGCAGCGTGGTGATCCGGCGCCGCAGTGGGCCGCGGCCGTATGCGTCCTCTGCGAGCGCCTCGAGCGTGGGACCCAGGCGCGCCGCCTGCACGTCGAGCGGCCCGTTCTCCGGGTAGCCGATCACGGCGCCCGAGGACCCGCTCGGCGCATCAAGGTTCAGCGTCAGCGGCGCGATGCGGTCGAGCTGGCCGACGTGGAGGATCGCGATGTCGTTCTTCGGGTCGAACCAGACCGCCCGCGCGTCGTAGCGAGGGCCCTGGCCGAGCGGCTGCACAGTCGTGTCGTGCTCGCCGGCCACCACGTGCGCATTGGTCACGACGGTGTCGCGCGAGGCGACCCAGCCCGATCCCTCGATGCCCAGGCCGCAGGCCGTCCCGAGGATGCGAACGGTGCTCTGGGTGGCGGCGCGCACCTGCGGGTCGCGCGGGAGGCGCCCATTCGGGCGGGCGAGCGGCGGCACCGCTCCGGTGACAGCGGGGAACGGGTCGAAGCGCGCCAGCGCGTCGAGGAAGCCGCCCGACGGAGGGAGGTGGCGATTGAGCGTGGTGAGGATCTTCGAGCGCTGGATGTCGCCGCGCAGCTCGCGGGCACCTGGCGTCTGGAGCGCGACGGCTCCGAACAGCCACGCGACCAGGAAGCCGACGGCGGCGAGCAGAACCGCTCCCCCGGCGCTGTCGATGATGCCGAGCGGCCCGACGAGCAGCCCGCGCAGCTTGAACCCGAGCGTCTCGAGCCCCATCGCCAGCAGCCCACCGAGCATGAGCGCTCCGAGCAGCGCGAACAGCGGCGCGTACGGCGAGTGCGAGCCGTCCGAGAGCAGCAGCGGCGCGATCCGCGCGCCGGCCACGGCGCCACCGGCGAAGCCTGCCAGCGACAGCGCGCCGACGAGCAGGCCCTGAAGGAAGCCCCACGCCGCCATCAACAGGACGAAGGCGACGATGATCCAGTCGATCGTGGTCACGCCCGCGCCCCACGTTACGGGTTGACGGTCCGCGACTGCGGGTACGTTCACGCGGCCTGACAGAGCGCGATCACCGATCGGAACGACGCAGGCGGATCTTCCGCCGACTCCTGCCTGCCGTCGCAGCCGTGGCGCTGGTCCTGGGCCTGCTCTTCGGTGTCCTGAGCACTCCCGCATCGGTCCGCGCCGGCCGCGATTTCGCGCGGGCGTGGCAGCAGGGGCGCTTCCCGGCGATGTACAGCCTCTTGACACCCGCCGCCCAGAAGCGCTGGAGTGCCGGCGCGTTCGCGTCGGCCTACCGGCTCGATGCGATCACGGCGACGCTGCGCTCCGTCCACGTCACGCGCGTGCGCCGGCACGGAAACGGCGTCGAGCTCTCGGTGGCGGTCCGCACGCGCGCGTTCGCGACGGTCAGCGGCGTGATCCACCTGCCGGTGAAGGACGGCAAGGTCGACTGGAACCCGAGCATGACCTTCCCGGGCAAGCCGACCGCCGCCAAGCTCACCCGCCAGACGGCGGCGCCGGTGCGCGCGTCGATCCTCGCGCGCGACGGCCGCGTGATCGCAACCGGCCCGTCCGCGGCACGCACCCAGCCGCTGGGCGCGATCGCGCAGTCGATTGCGGGCAGCCTCGGGCAGCCGCAGTCGCAGACAGAGATCGACTCGCTGACAGCGCGCGGCTTCCCGCCGGGCACGCTGGTCGGCACGTCGGGGCTCGAGCGCATCGCCGAGGCCCGCGTTGCCGGCACGCCGGGCGGGCTGCTGTTCGCGGCCGGGCACGTGATCGCCACGACCAAGCCCAGGCGCGCGAAGGCCGTGCGGACCACGATCGACCTTGGCATCCAGCAGGCGGCCGTGACGGCCCTAGCCGGGCGCCTGGGCGGCGTAGCGGCACTCGACCCGCGCAGCGGCGAGGTCCGCGCCCTCGCCGGGATCGCGTTCTCGGGGCCGCAGCCGCCCGGGTCCACCTTCAAGATCGTCACGGCGTCGGCCGCGCTGACCGCGAAGCTCGTGAAGTTGTCCACGCCGTTCCCGATCCAGACCGAAGCCGTGATCGACGGCGTGGATCTCCAGAACGCCAACGGCGAGAGCTGCGGCGGCACACTCGCCCAGTCGTTCGCGAACTCGTGCAACTCCGTGTTCGCCCCGCTCGGGGTGCGCATCGGGGCGGGGCGCCTGGTCGCGCAGGCTGAGCGCTTCGGCTGGAACCGCACGCCGTCGATACCGGGCGCGCTGCCCAGCACGATCCCGCAGGCCGCGGAGATCAACTCGCCGCTGGCCGTCGGCTCGACCGCGATCGGACAAGGCAAGGTGCTTGCCACTCCGCTCCAGATGGCGTCGGTCGCCCAGTCGATTGCGGCCGGCGGCCTCCAGACCGAGCCGCGCGTGTTCGCAGACCAGCGCGCGGTGCGCCACCGGGTCCTCACGCGGCGCGTTGCGAACGAGCTCGAGCAGATGATGATCGGCGTGGTGGCCTACGGCACGGGCAGGAGCGCGAACCTGGCGCCGGTGAAGGTCGCCGGCAAGACCGGCACCGCCGAGCTGACCACCACCGTGAAGCCGGCCGGCCAGACGCAGGCCACTCCGCCCGTGGACCAGGGCGTGGACGCCAAGCCGCCCGGCTACGACACGGACGCCTGGTTCGCCGCCTACGCGCCGGTGCGACGGCCGAAGATCGCGGTCTGCGTGCTGATCGTGCACGGCGGCGCCGGTGGTTCGACTGCGGCGCCGGCGGCGCGCGGCGTGCTCCAGGCCGGCCTGGCCCGCTGAGCCGGGCTCAGATGTCGAGGGTGACGCGGCCCTCGGTCGGCGGGGCGCTCGTCGGGTTCTCGATGTGAAGGATGAGCGGGCGGTTCTCGGTGTTCGCCAGCGGGAGGTTGAACAGCAGGATCGCGCCTGAGGTCGGCCCCTGCTGCGCGAGGCTCCCGCGCGCGGGCTCGCAGTTCTGCGGCGGCACCGGGCCGGCCTGGTAGATGAACGGATAGGTCTTCGGCAGCTGGGTCGGGAAGAACTTGTCGCCCTGCGCGTCCTCGATGTAGAAGTTGCCGGTCGCGGGGGCCACGCTCTTGCCGGTGTTGCAGGCCTGGAGGAACACTGCGAACAGGCCGTGGCCCGGCGCGGCCTCCTTGTAGCCGGGCAGGTAGCCGCCGTCCTCTTCGTTCTTCAGGTTCAGCTGGCGCGTCAGGAAGACCGTGTAGCGCAGGCCGCCGAGCGGAGTCGAAAGGCCCTCGCGAACCTCCTCGCCTGGCTTGTTGCTGACCTTGCCGCAGCCGGCGAAGGCACCAACGCAGGCGACCGCGAGCAGGGCCACGAGGGCGAGTTGTGTGCGGCGACGGGCCATGCGGGCGGCCAGTTTATGCGTCGCTTCCGTAGCGCGCCGCCTTGAGGGGCTCGTAGCCGGCGACGCCGGTACGGGCCAGCGGGCGCTCCGAGCCTTCCTCGAAGACCGCACGCAGCCGCCGCAGCGAGACGTTCAGCTGGCGCTTGAACCAGGGCCGCGCGCCCAGGCCTTCCTTGATCGCGTCCCAGCGGATGCCGGGCTCGGTCCAGGCGGCCACCGTCACCTCGGTCGAGCCGTAGTTGTCCGACAGCTCCCACTCCGTCCAGCCCGTCGTGCGCCCCCAGCGGCCAATCCGGCCGCGCTCGACGATGCGCCGCGGCCGCTCCGCCTCGACGATCTGGTACTCGGCCCGCAGCGGGAACAGCGGCGAGTCGATCACGAACGCGGCGCCCGCTCCGATGCCCACCGGGTTCACGCGGTTGAGGCGGTAGTCGTCCAGGAAGTTGTCCATCCAGGCGACCCGGTTCGAGACGTCGGTGATGAAGTCGAACACGTCCTCGCGCGGGGCGGAGATGACTATGCGCGACTCGACCGGCCTCACCGGCGTCGCATTCTAGGTCCGGGCCGGGGTCAGGCCGCGCGCGGCACGACCGCGAGCCTCATGGCCGTGGCGTGAACGCGTTCGCGCCGCAGCGGAGCCTCGGAGAAGGCAGCGGCGCAGAGCGTGCACAGCGAGCGGCCCGACTCGTAGACGTGCAGGGTCTCGCCGGGCAGGAGCCGGCGCTCGCAGCCGGCGCAGTCGGGCACCGCCCGCGGTGCTTTGAGGCTGCGCGTCTGGAGCTCCGAGCTGATGTCGATCGTGGGCGGGCGCACGGTGTGCGGATTCGCCTCCGGCCTGCGCATCCCTCCCGACAGTGCCGAGCGTTCATCCGTTCCGGGGAGGGCGGTCACGTCCAGGTCAGGTCGGTGACCCATTTGTGGGTCTAATTTCGCATTTTGCGGGTATTCAGTTGTCTATGGGTCGGCGTCCCGTTACGATCCGCACAACGTTCGGAGGAGGGCTTCACGGTGGATGCAGTAGCGGCTGGGACCTTGGCAGGGGCCGGCTCGTTCAGGTGTGACAGTTGCGGTTTCAAGATCGCCCTGCACGAGCTCGACCACGTGCCGAGCTGCCCGCAATGCGGAAGCGACAAGTTCAAGCGGGGCTCGATGTTCACGCGCCCTGAGACCCGCGAGCTGCAGGAGGTGCCGGATGTGTCAGCGCCCGAGTGGCTGCTCGCCGCCCGCGACGCGCTGGTGGTCAACGGCGACTACGTCGCCTTCGAGTCCGACGACCGCGTGCACGTGATGCCGATGCAGGACGGCTGGACGCGCGTGGGCCGCAGCCTGTCGGCGCACATCCGCTTCGACGATCCGACCGTGTCGCGGCGCCACGCCCTGCTCCATCACGACCGGACGGGCGCACGCGTGCTCGACGACCGCAGCCTGAACGGGGTCTTCCTGAACGGCGAGCGCGTCGACTGGCACGAGCTCGACGACGGCGACGAGATCGCCATCGGGGCCTTCCGGCTCTACTACATGAGGGTCAGCGACAGAGCCGCCCACGGCGCGAGCAGCATTAGTCTCGCGCCTCGTGCCTGACTCAGAGCTTCTCTTCAAACCGGCCACCGAGCTCGCGGACCTGGTTCGCGCGGGTGAGCTGAGCGCGCTGGAGCTGGCCGAGCTGGCGCTCGATCGCATCGAGGCCGACCTGCAGGGGCTGAACGCGTTTGCCGTGGTGGACCGCGAAGGCGCCCTTGCGACGGCCGCGGCGATCTCGAGCGGGGACGAGCGCCCCTTCGCCGGCGTGCCGATCGCGATCAAGGACCTGAACTCGGCCACGGCCGGGCTGCGCGTGTCGATGGGCTCGCAGCTGTTCGGCGACTTCACACCCGAGCACGATGCCCACGCGGTCCGCCGCATCCGCGACGCCGGCTTCGTGATCGTCGGCAAGACGACGGCCCCGGAGCTGGGGATCCTGCCGGTGACCGAGGGGCGCCGCTTCGGGCCGACGCGCAACCCGTGGGACACCTCGCGCACGCCCGGCGGCTCGTCGGGCGGCTCCGGCGCGGCGGTGGCGGGCGGGCTCGTGCCGATCGCGCATGCCTCCGACGGCGGCGGCTCGATTCGCATCCCCGCCGCCTGCTGCGGGCTCGTAGGGCTGAAGGTGCAGCGCGGGCGCGTCTCGCGCGGGCCCGACCAGGGCGACTCGTTCCTGTCGGTTGACGGCGTGCTCACCCGCACGGTCGCCGACACGGCCGCGGCGCTGGACGTGCTCGCGGGCTACGAGCTTGGCGACTCCACCTGGGCGCCGCCCCCATCCGAGCCGTTCTCGGTGAGCGCGGCGCGGCCGCCCGGCTCGCTGCGGGTGGCGCTCGTGATGGACCCCGGCGTCGACGTCGCGCTCGATCCGCGAGCCGAGCGCGCGGCACGCGATACCGCGGTCCTGCTCGAGTCGCTGGGCCACGCGGTCGAGGAGGTGGAGCCGCCGGTGCGTCTCGACGCCGTGATCGACATGTTCACCGACCTCTGGGCCGCGATGGTGTCGGGAGGCGTGATGCTCGGCGAGCTGCTCACGGGGACACAGGCGGGCCCCGACACGGTCGAGGCACTCACGCTCGCGCTGCACGAGCGGGCACTCGCGACGCCGTCGTCGACCTACACGCGCTCGCTGACGATCCTCCAGCGCCTGGCGCGCAGCGTGATCGAGTGGGGGTCGCAGTGGGACCTCGTGCTGACTCCTGCGCTGGCGCAGCGCCCGCTCGCGATCGGCTCGCTGCCGAGCGACGGCGACGACCCGATGGGAACGTTCATGTCCAGCTCGGACTTCACGCCGTTCACGCCGTTCGTGAACGTGACCGGGCAGCCGGCGATCTCGCTGCCGATGTACCAGGGCTCGGACGGCCTGCCGCTGGCAGTCCAGCTGATAGGTCAGCCGGCAGCCGAAGGAGTGCTGCTGTCAGTGGCAAGCCAGCTCGAAGCCGAGCAGAGCTGGCACCTGAGACGCCCTTCTTAAAGACGGGGCCAGGCCCCACTCTCATGAGAACGGGGCCTGGCCCCGTCCTCATGAAAAGGCCGCTTGTTTACAGGGCTTTGACGTCGGCTCCGCTTGGCACGAACTGGACTCGTCGCACGGTGCAGTCGGCTGCCTCGCGCTGGAGCGCCTCGAACACGCCTCCTGTCTGCTGCCAGTGACACCAGAACAGCACGGCTGGCCCTGCTCCTGAGATCGTCGCCCCCACCGCTCCGAGCTCGTGGGCCTTGCCCAGCAGCTCCATCGAGCGCGGGTACAGATGGGCGCGCCGGTCCTGGTGTAGTCGGTCCGACAGGCCTGCCCCGATGAGCGAGAAGTCGTCGCGCGCCAGGCCGAGCATCAGGATCGATGCGTGCGCGATGTTGTGGACCGCGTCGGTGATCGGCACCGTGGACGGCAGCGCCGCGCGCGCCTCGTGCGTCGGCACCGCGGTGGGCGGGATTGCGAGCACGCCCTCCAGCCCGGGCGCCGGGTCGAAGCGCTGCGCGCCGTCGGGGGTGCAGACCACGAAGCCGCCGAACAGCGCCGCGGCCACGTTGTCGGGATGGCCCTCGATCTCGACGGCGTGCGGATAGACCTCGGCGTCGAGCTCGAACATGTGGTCGGCCGCCATCAGGCCCGCCACGATCGCGGCTGCGCTGGACCCGAGCCCCGCGGCCAGCGGTATCTCCGAGTCGATCCGGAAGCGCAGGCCGTCAGCCGAGTGCAGCTTCTTGAACGCGCGCACGCATAGGTTCGAGCGGTCTAGCGCGATCCCGTCGATGTTCGACTCGACCGCGAACTCGCCGGTCTCCTCGACCTCCAGCTCCAGGTGCAGCGACAGTGCAGCCGCCAGGCAGTCGTAGCCCGGGCCAAGATTGGCCGACGACGCCGGCACCCGCACGAGGCGGCGCCGGTTCACGCAAGCACCGCGGACTCGAGCGCCGCGTAGTCCGGATCGCAGGAGACCACGCCCGAGGCGCGGTCGATCGCCGTGGTCGGGTCCTTCAGCCCATGGCCCGTGAGCACGCACACGACGGTGCCCTCCGCGCCGAACTTGAGCAGCCCGGCCACCGACGCCGCCGACGCCGGCGACAGAACACGCCCTCGCGTGCGCCGAGGAAGGAATAGGCGTCGAGGATCTCCGCGTCCGAGACCGCGCGGATCTGGCCGCGCGAGCTGGTCACCGCGTTCATCGCCTCCTCCCAGCGCGCGGGGTTGCCGATCCGGATGGCGGAAGCCACGGTCTCGGGGTTGTCAATCGGCTTGCCATAGACCAGAGGAGCCGCGCCCTCGGCCTGGAACCCGAACAGCTGCGGCGCCACCTGGTACTCGCCGAAGCCGCGCCACCAGGCGCTGATGTTGCCCGCGTTGCCGACCGGGATGCACAGCACGTCGGGCGCCTCGCCAAGCTGGTCGCAGACCTCGAACGCAGCGGTCTTCTGCCCCTCGAGCCGGAACTCGTTGACCGAGTTGACCAGCGCGATCGGATGCTTGTCCGCGAGCTCGCGCACCAGCGTGAGCGCCTGGTCGAAGTTGCCGCGCAGCGCAACCACGCGCGCGCCGTGCATGAGCGCCTGAGCCAGCTTGCCCGTGGCGATCTTCCCTTCGGGCACGATCACCGCGCCACGCAGTCCGGCGCGCGCCGCGTAGGCCGCCGCCGAGGCCGCGGTGTTGCCGGTCGAGGCGCAGACGACCGCCTCGGCGCCCTCACTCAAGGCGGCGGACACGGCCACAGTCATCCCGCGGTCCTTGAACGAGCCGGTCGGGTTTGCGCCTTCGACCTTCAGCCACACCTCGGCGCCGACGCGCTCCGACAGGCGCGGGGCGCGCACCAGGGGCGTCCAGCCCTCGTCGAGGGTTACGAGCGGGTCGACCGGCAGCCGGTCGCGGTAGCGCCAGAGGCTCAGAAGTCGGCCTCGATCACGCGCAGCATCCGCGGCCGGGCGCGCAGGAAGTCGAGCCCGCCGACCAGCTCCATCGCGGCGCGGAAGTTGGACTCGAGCACCGGGTGGGTGACCATCACCAGGCGCGCGTTCTCGCCGAGGCCCTTCTGGACGACGGAGCGAATCGACACGCCCTGGAGACCGAGGATCTCAGCCACGCGCGCAAGTACGCCGGGCCGGTCGGCCACCTCCACGTAGAGATAGAACGCCGACTCGATGTCGTCCACGAGCGGGATGTCGGTGGCGGGCGGCGGCAGCGTGGGCGGCGGGATCATCGCGCTGATCACGTCGCCCAGCACGGCGGAGGCTGTCTGCGGGCCGCCCGCGCCCGGCCCCGACAGGGTGATCTCGGTGATCGCCGGCGACTCGATCGTGACCGCGTTGAAAGGCCCGTTCACCGCCGCGAGCGGATGACCTGGATAGAGGAAGGCGGGGTGCACGCGCACCGAGATGCCGCCGTCGCGCCGCTCGGCCGTGCCGATCAGCTTGAGCGAGAGCCCGAGGTCCTTCGCGTACTCGATGTCCTCGGCGGTCACGTGCGTGATCCCCTCGTACTGAACGTCGTCGAGCGCCACCGGCGCGCGGAACGCGAGCCGCGCCAGGATCGCCATCTTCGCGGCGGCGTCCTTGCCGTTCACGTCCTCGGTCGGATCAGCCTCGGCGTAGCCAAGCTCCTGGGCCTCCGCCAGCGCCTCTTCGTAGGAGGCTCCGGTCTCGGTCATGCGCGTGAGGATGAAGTTGGTGGTCCCGTTCACGATCCCGTGCACGCGGTCGATGTGGGCGGCCGCGAGCGTTTCGTGGATCACCCGGATGCAGGGCACCACCCCGCCGACCGCAGCCTCGAAGCGCAGCTGCACGCCCGCCGTGCGCGCCGCCTCGTAGACCTCCTCGCCGTGCTGGGACAGCACCTGCTTGTTCGCGGTCACCACGTGCTTGCCCGCCTCGATCGCCCGCAGGATGTAGTCGCGCGCCGGCTCCACGCCGCCGATCAGCTCGACCACCAGGTCGCTGCGCTCGAGGATGTCGTCGAAGTCGCCGCGCGAACGTGTCAGGACACCTGACAACTCGGGACGCCTGCCGGTGGAGAACTCGATCGACTCGGCCCGCTCCTCGAGCAGGGTGTGAAACGCGCTGCCGACCGTGCCGTGGCCGAGCAGCCCGACGCTAAACGGCGTCACGGGCGGTCAGGTCCTCGTAGGTCTCGCGGCGCACCACAGCTCGCGCCTGGCCGTCGCGGCAGAAGATCACCGGCGGCCGCGGGATCGCGTTGTAGTTGTTGGCCATCGCGTGTCCGTAGGCGCCGGTTGCAGGCACCACGAGCAGGTCGCCCGGCCGCGGGTCGTCGAGCACCACGTCGCGGATCAGGATGTCACCCGACTCGCAGTGCATGCCCGCGACCGTGCAGAGCCGGTCCCCGCCGAAGCGCCCGACGATGTCGGCCTCGTACTTGGCGCCGTAGAGCATCGGCCGGAGGTTGTCCGACATGCCGCCGTTCACGGACACATACGTGCGTACGCCCGGGATCTTCTTGATCGTGCCGACCGTGTAGACGGTCACCCCTGCGTTGCCCACCAGCGAGCGCCCCGGTTCGCAGAGCACGGTCACGCCGGCCGGCGCGTTCTTCAGAAGCGCTTCGACGTAGTCCTCGACCGGCGGCGGCTCGTCCTCGTGCGTGTAAGCAATGCCGAGCCCGCCGCCCAGGTTGAGCCTTGGGTAGTCGCCCAGCTGGCCCAGCACCTCGGCCAGCTTCTCGTACGCCTCGAGCTCGAACACCTGCGAGCCGATGTGGGCGTGGAGGCCCACCAGCCGCAACCCGGCCGCGCCGATGGCGTCGACCGCGCGCGGCACGTCGTCCAGGCCGAAGCCGAACTTCGAGTCGACCTGGCCCGTCTGGATGTAGGAGTGCGTGCTGGGCTTGATCCCCGGGGTCACGCGCAGCATCACGTCCTGGCCCTGCGGCGCGAGCCGGCGCAGGCGCTCGATCTCGTCGAACGAGTCGACGACGATCGTCCCGACGCCGCGCTCGAACGCGTAGCGCAGCTCGTCCTCGGTCTTGTTGTTGCCGTGCATGTAGACGCGCTCGGGCGCGAAGCCGCCGGCCAGGGCCAGGTGCAGCTCGCCGCCGGAGGCGCAGTCGCAGGACAGCCCCTCCTCCGCGAACAGCGCATAGGCCGCCGTTGCCGGAAACGCCTTCGACGCGTAGATCACCTCGAAGCGCTCCGTGCGCGAGCGGAATGCGTCGAGGTACTCGCGCGCGCGCTCGCGCATGTCGTTCTCGGCGTAGACGTAGGCCGGGGTGCCGTGCTCGCGCGCCACCTCCGCCAGATCGCAGCCCCCGACCTCGAGCCGGCCGTCGTCGGTCAGCCGGGCATCGGCCGGATAGACAGGCGACAACGTGCGGGCCGCGGCGGGCATGATGCCCATTATGCGCACCCCTCTGCCCACTCCGGAGCCGCCGCAGCTCGGCGAGCGCGACGGGCTGGCGTACGCGCTGTTCCTGCCCGCGGAGCCCGCGCGCGCCGGCGTGGTGATCGCGCACGGGTCGGGATCGGCCAAGGAATCGCACTTCGACTTCGGGCGCGCGTGCCGCGGCGCGGGCATGGCCGCGCTGGCCTTCGACGCTCGCGGGCACGGCGATTCCAGCGGCGAGTTCGGCCCCACGGCGTTCGCCGACGTGCTCACGATGGTGGCGACGATGCGCGAGCACGCGCCGCAGGTGGCGCTGCGCGGGTCGAGCATGGGCGGCTTCCAGGTGCTGCACGCGGCGGCGATCGCCGACCCGCCGCTGGCCGCGGTCGTTGCCATCTGCCCGGCCCCGGAGGACCTGCTGCTGCGCGGCCTGCGCTCGGGACGGCTAGACGGCTTCCGGGCCGACCGCGCCGCACTCGAGGCCTGGCTCGCCACGCTCGACCTGCGCCGCGCGGTCGCGTCGCTTGCCGGTCGCACCGCCGTGCTGCTGATGCACGCGCGCGGCGACGAGCAGGTGCCCTACACGGTCTCGGAGGAGCTCCACCTTGCCGCGGGCGAGCCCAAGCGGCTGCTGCTCGTGCCGGGCGGCCACCATCGCTCGCTCCAGCACGACCAGGAGCTCCAGGCGGAGTCGATCCGCTTCATCGAGCGCGCGCTGCGCTAGTGACCCGGGAGCGTGTGCCCGGGCAGCGGCACGCCGTGCAGCGTCTGTGACACGACCTGGCCGGCGTCCTGCACGATCTGTCCCACCTGCGGGCTGACGTTGCCGACCGCGGTGCCGACCGCGTTCGTGGTTCCCTGCACCTGGTCGGCCACCTGGCTGACCGCGGGACCCGGGTTCGAGACCGTGTTGACGATCGGGTCCGTGGCCTGCTGCACCGGCGCGAGCGTCTGCTGCGGATCGGGCACGGACACCGGAACGGGAACGGGGACGGGGACCGATACCCCGGAGCTCGGCGCCGGGGTCTGCGCCGCGGGCGTGTTCGGCGTGCCGGCGCCCGGGCGCGTGCTCGTGACGCGGCGCGGCCTGCTGCCCGGGGTGCGGCCCGCGGCCCGGCGTCCAGCGGCGGTCCTGCCGCGCGTGGCGCGCACCGGCGCGCGTGTGGCGGCCGCGGCGTGCGGCCGCGTGCTGACGTGGATCGTGGACGGCCTGGGCGCCAGGACCAGCGTCTTCACCGGCGTGGCCGCATTGCCATCGGGCCACTCGTCGAAGGCGACGACGGCGCTCACCAGGGCAAGCATCAGCACCGATGCGGCAAGCAGAACACCGGTCGTGCCGAGACTTGCGATGTAGGCCTTCGTGGCCCTCAAGACGTACCCCCGTGTCGCCTGGGGGAATTATCTCCCCCGGCTTTACGAACCGCAACCCCGCCTACGCTAGACGCATCGCACGCGCCTGTCTCGCAACGGCTCTCGCGCTGCTGATCCTCCTGGCGGCAGCGGGGAGCGCGGCTGCGCTCGACAACCCGCCGCACTACGCGAACCCGGTCTACGCGGGCGACTTCCCGGACCCGTCCGTGGTCCGGATCGGCCCGGAGTACTGGGCGGCCGGCACGGCGTCACAGGGCAACCCGTTCCCGCCGATCCTGCGCTCGCCGGACCTGGTGCACTGGACGGCGGCCGGGTCGATCTTCCAGCACGCCCCGTCGTGGACGGACGGGCACAACTTCTGGGCGCCCGAGATCGACCGCCAGGGCGACGACTACCTCGCCTACTACAGCGCCCGCCGCAAGAGCGGGCAGATGTGCGTGGCGGTGGCGTCCTCGCCGAACCCGATCGGCCCCTACGACGACCAGGGCCCGCTCGTATGCCAGCCCGACGGCTCGATCGACCCGAGCGTGGCGCGCAACAACGCCGGCTGGCCGTTCCTCGTCTGGAAGGAGGACCGCAACACCGAGGGCGTCACGACCGTGCTCTGGATCCAGCCTTTGTCGCAGGACGGACTGTCCATGACGGGGGTACGGCGCAAGATCCTCACGGCGACCGGGCGCGGCTGGGAGGGCGGCGTGATCGAGGGCCCGCAGATCGTGCGCCGGCGCGGCTACAACTACCTCTTCTACTCGGGAAACCTGTGCTGCGGGCCCAACTGCGAGTACGCGATGGGCGTCGCGCGCGCGAAGGGCCTCTACGGCCCCTGGACCCGCTTCAAGCGCAACCCGATCCTCGACTCGAACGACTCCTGGCTCTGCCCCGGTCACGGCTCGGTCGCGCAGTCGCTCAACGGCCGCTGGTGGATGCTGTACGCGTCCTACAACGCCGTCGGCACGATCTCACCGCAGCGAAGTCTGCTGCTGGACCCGATCACCTGGACACGCGATGCATGGCCAATCGTCGACGGGGGTAAAGGACCGAGTGCGGGGCATTAGACGAAGGGCCTCCGGGTCCGGCGGCTAAGCTAACGCGCTTCCTCCGCGCGGCGGTTCTTACGCCTGTCTTTACGCCGCGCCCGAAACATTCAGCCGGAGACAGTGGAACTGAACGCTTCAACGAACGGTGGCGCAAGCGAGCGCCGACATCTGGTGATCGGCGGGGGCCCCGCCGGGCTCACCGCTGCCTATTACCTCGCCAAGCGCGGCGAGCCGGTGCTGGTCGTCGAAGCCGACGAGCAGCTCGGCGGCATCGCCAAGACCAAGGAGCACGACGGCTACCGCTTCGACCTCGGTGGCCACCGCTTCTTCACGAAGGCGAAGGAAGTCGACGACATGTGGCACGAGGTGCTCGACGAAGAGTTCCTGCTGCGCCCGCGCATGTCGCGCATCTACTGGAACAAGAAGTTCCTCATGTACCCGCTCGAGGGCATGGACGTGATCAAGCAGCTCGGCCCGGTCGAGCTGATCCGTTCCGGCCTCTCCTACCTCTGGGCGACCGTCAAGCCCAAGGGGCGCGAGGACGACCTCGAGACCTGGGTCTCGAACCGCTTCGGCAAGCGCCTCTATTCGCTCTTCTTCAAGACCTACACCGAGAAGGTCTGGGGCGTGCCCTGCACCGAGCTGCGCGCCGAGTGGGCAGCGCAGCGCATCAAGGGCCTGTCCTTCTTCTCAGCTGCGAAGGCCGCGTTCTTCGGCAACAAGGGCAACAAGATCAAATCGCTGATCGGCCAGTTCCACTACCCGCGCTACGGCCCGGGCCAGCTCTGGGACGCGATGGCGCGCGAGATCGAGAACCGCGGCGGCGAGGTTCGCCTGAACGCGACCGCCGAGAAGATCGTCCTGAACGACGACGGCAAGTCCGTCAAGCACGTGATCGTGAACGGCCAGCCGATCGAGCCGCTGCACGTGATCTCGTCGCTGCCGCTGCGCACCGCGGTCGGCATCACCGAGCCCGCGCCCGGCAGGTACGTGGAGAAGGCAGCGAAGGGCCTGCGCTACCGCGACTTCCTCACGGTCGGCCTGGTGATCGACGGCGAGGACCTGTTCCCCGACAACTGGATCTACATCCACGAGCCGGGCGTGCGCGTCGGGCGCATCCAGAACTACCGCTCCTGGAGTCCTTGGATGGTTCCCGACGACTCGAAGGCGTGCGTCGGCCTGGAGTACTTCTGCTTCGAGGGCGACGACCTCTGGACGATGTCCGACGACGACCTCGTGAAGCTCGCGACGCGCGAGCTCGCGGAGCTGCAGCTGGTCGACCCGTCGAAGGTCGAGAAGGGTTACGCCGTGCGCGTGCCGAAGGCCTACCCGATGTACGACGCCGAGTACTCCGAGCGCGTCGACGTGATCAAGGACTGGCTCGAGGGGATCGACAACCTGCACCAGGTCGGTCGCAACGGGCTGCACCGTTACAACAACTCAGACCACTCGTCGCTGACCGCCATCCGGACCGTGGAGAACATCTGCGACGGCACAGAGCACGACATCTGGGCAGTCAACGCGGAGTCGTCCTACCACGAGGAAGACACCAGCCACAAGGACGAGTTCCAGCCATACAAGGACGGCAAGATCCCGGAACCGCCCTCGATGGAGAAGCCACTTGCGGACGTCGGCTCCAACAACTGACCAGCTCGAACACCTGCCCGACGAGTTCGAGCACCCGCCGCACGAGTTCGAAGACGCGGTAGCTCCGTCACGTCGCGGCCGGCTCATGCGGGTGGTCTCGACGGCGATCTCGGTCGTGTTCCTCGCGGCTGCCGGCTGGTGGATCTCCAAGCAGAAGCTGCCGAGCATCCCGAGCGACACGCACGCCTACTCATCCCTGGTGGGCGCGCTGGTGATCTACGCGATCGCGACGCTGTGCCGCGGCGAGCGCTGGCACCGGCTGCTGCGCCACACCTCGATCCATCCGAAGCGGATCGATTCCTACGCGATCGTCACGGTTGGGTACGCCGGCAACAACATCCTTCCGGCGCGCGCGGGCGAGGCGCTGCGCTCGTTCCTCGTCGCAGGCCGCGTCGATGCATCCAAGCGCGAGGTGCTCGGCACGATCATCGCCGAGCGCGTGCTCGACGCCGCCGTGCTCGCGATCGCGTTCGCGTTCGGCGCCTACGGCACGCTCGTGTCGGGCAGCCCGATCGCGCTGCTCGGCATCGTCGTGGTCGGCATCGCGGCGATCGCGTTCTTCCCGTCCCGCTTTCACCCGCAGCCCAAGCACCCGCGGCTCAAGTGGCTCGTCGAGTCGATCGGCCGCCTGCTGGCGCCGACCCGCAACCTGATGAGCCGCGAGGGCTTCCTGCTGTTCGGCATGACGTTCGTCATCTGGGCGATCGAGGCCTCTACCTACTTCCTCGTGGCCCACGCGGTCGGCCTGGGCGTGTCGCTCGACGGCGCCGTGTTCATCATGGTCGTGGCGAACTTCGTCGCCCTGATCCCCGCGGGTCCGGGCTACGTGGGAACCTTCGACGCCGCCGTGCTGTTCGCGGCCAAGTCGCTCGGGCGCTCCCATGGCGTCGCGGTCTCGTTCCTGCTCCTCCTGCGCTTTGTCCTCTTCATCCCCATCACGGTCACGGGACTTCTCCTCCTTGTCGGTCGCTACGGCGGACTCGCCGGCTACCGCGCCTCCAGGCTCCAGGCGTCGCAGGCTTAGCCCGCTCGCGATCCTCGCGATCGCGCTTGGGCTGGCACTGCTCGCGTGGTCGGTCTACGTCCGCTCGCGCGCGTTCAGCGAGGCGTACTGGATCGACGAGGGGCTCTCGATCGGCATCGCCCATCACTCGTTCCTGGACATCCCGGGCGTGCTGCGCCAGGACGGCTCGCCGCCGCTCTACTACATGCTGCTGCACATCTGGATCGGCTTCTTCGGGACCAAGGAGCACGCCACCCACGCGCTCTCGCTTCTCTTCTCGACGCTGACGATCCCGCTCGGCTTCTGGGCCGGCTGGAGCCTGATGGGCCGCTGGGCCGGGATCGTCACGGGCGTGCTGTGCGCGGCCAACCCGTTCCTGACGACATACGCGCAGGAGACGCGCATGTACTCGCTGGTGGTGCTGCTGAGCCTGGCGACGACCACGTTCTTCCTGTTCGCGTTCGTGCAGCGCAGGCGCCGCTTCATCCCGGCGTTCTCGGTGGCGCTCGTGGCCATGCTCTACACGCACATCTGGTCGGCGTTCTTCGTGCTCGGGGTGGCGCTGACGATCGTCGTGATGCTGGTGCGGCGGGCGCCCGAGCGGCGCGAGTTGCTGCGCGACGCGCTGATCGGCTTCGGCGGGGCGTTCGTGCTCTACCTGCCGTGGCTTCCGACCGCCCTCTATCAGGTGCGCCACACCGCGGCACCCTGGGCTTCGGGCCCGACTTGGCGCGCGGCCCAGCAGATCCCGCAGAGCCTCGCGGGCGGCAGGCACGAGTGGCCGATCGCGGCCGTGACCGCGGCCGCCGGAGTGGTCATGGCGATCCTGGCCCGCCGCCGCACCGCACGCGCGGACGAGCCCGTGGGGGTGCTGCGCTGGCTGCGTGTCGACGACGATCGCGCCGGCTGGGTGGCGTTCGGACTGCTCGCCGCGATCGTTGGGCTGGCGTGGACGATCTCGCAGGCGTCCGGCGTCTGGGTGCCGCGCTACTTCGCGATCTTCGTCGGCCCGTTCCTGATCTTCCTCGGCTGGGCGTTCGCGCGTGCCGGGGTGATCGGCCTGGCGGCGCTGATCATCCTGGGCGCAGGCTTCCAGTTCTACCCCCACAAGCCCGACCGGCTGTTCCTGAAGAGCAACGTCTCGGGCGTGGTGGGCGACACGGCCCCTCGCCTGCAGCAGGGCGACGTCGTGCTGTCCACCCACCCCGAGCAGATACCGCTGATCTACCACTACATGAACGAGGACGGCGCGCACGGCATGCGCTACGCCACCGAGCTCGGCTGGTTCCCGGACCCGCAGGTGATGGATTGGCGTGACGCGGTCAAGCGGCTCCGCGCGACGCGTGCGAAGCGCAATCTCGTGCCGATCCTGGACGGCATGCGCGTGGGCCAGCAGCTCGACCTGATCCGGCCGATCACGTCGCGTCACAACGAGTGGGTCGCCCCGTGGACGTCGCTCGTGAAGCGGCGCTCGCTCCAGTGGATCCACGTGGTCGAGCGCGACAAGCGCTTCAAGCTCGTGAAGATCTCGAACAACTTCCTCCAGGTGGGGCACCGCAACGGTGCCGTGCAGGGCCGGCTCTACGTCAAGACGCGCTCCTGACCGTGCTGCGCCGTCACTGGCCGTTCGCGCTGGTGATCGCGGCGGGGGCGCTGCTGCGGCTGGCATGTGAGATCGCCTACCGCCCCGCGCTCTTCTACAGCGACTCGTGGGGCTATCTGTCGATGGCGCACGGCAGCGGCATCGTCACCTTCGCCCCGCTGCGCCCCAGCGGCTACCCGCTGATCCTGAAGCTTCTGCACGCGCTGCCGGTGATCACCACCGTGCAGCACCTCGCGGGGCTCGCAACTGCGGTGCTGGTGTATGCCACCTGCCGCGCACTCGGCGTGCGGGCGTGGCTTGCGACGGTCGCGGGCGCGTTCGTGGTGCTGGACGCGTGGGCGGTGGCGCTCGAGCAGTACGTGCTCGCGGAGGCGTTCTTCACGCTGGCGCTGATGCTGGCCGTGTGGGCCACGCTCGCGGCGAGCGGGCGGATCGGCGAGCGCTGGGTGGCGAGGCCGTCGGCCGCCGTGGCGCTGGGGTTTGCGGGAGCGGCGCTGGCGGCCGCGGTCCTGATGCGACCGGTGGGTCTGTTCGCGCTGCCGGCCTGGGTCGTCTGGCTGGCCTGGGTTCGCCCGGGCCGCCGCGCCGTGGTCACCGGGATGGGCTGGCTCGTCGTTCCGCTGCTCGTCTACTCCCTCGCGCACGCGCACGTGACCGGCACGTTCGGGCTGACGCAGGCGAACGGCTGGTTCCTCTACGGGCGCGTTGGCTCGATCGCGAGCTGCGACGGCATCGACGTCGCGCCTGCCGCCCGCAAGCTCTGCACGCGCCCGCGCGAGGCCGCGCACGAGAACCAGAGCTTCTTCATGTTCAACCGCCGCAGCCCGGCGCGGCGCGCCTTCGGCGGGATCAGCGCCGACAAGCACGAGCAGGCACGCACCGATCGCATCCTCGGCCACTTCGCCCGCCAGGTCATCACGCACCGGCCGGGGGCTTACGCGAAGCTCGTGGCCGGCGACTTCCTGCGCTTCTTCAGGCCGGGCCCGCACGCGCCACACCGCGAGGACGACACGGTCGCGTTCCCGCGCAGCGCCCGGATCCGCTTCGACGACCGCGCCACGCGCAGGCGGCTCTACCCCTCGCTGCGCACCCACGCGTCGGCGCCGGCCGCCGCGCTGCGGCACTACGCGAGCGTGGTCCACACGAGCCGCCCGCTGCTGGCCCTGGCGACCCTTGCCGGCCTGCTGGCGCTCGGAATCGGCCTGCGCAGGCGCGATCCGCTCGCTCCGGCAATCTTTCTGACCCTGGGAATCGGGCTCGGAATCCTGCTTGGAGCCGCGCTGGGGGCGGGTTTCGCGTTGCGCTACCTCGTGCCCGCAGTTGCAGAATTCGCAATCATGGCTACCCTCTCTGCGGAGTTGCTGGCGTCCGCTGCAAGGGGGTGGCGGGTCCGGCGCGCTTCGCCTTCGTCACCGCGCGATGCTGCTGGTAGCTAGCACGTAACTTTCCCCGTCTTTCGATTCTTCTGGAGATTCCGCAATGAGAGCCCTTTTCGCATACCTCGATCCCGGCAGCGGCAGCATGATGCTTCAGGTCATCGCCGGTGGCCTGGCAGCTGCCGCAGTGACCATCAAGGTCTACTGGCGCCGCCTGCTCGTCTTCCTCCACCTCCGCAAGCCGGACGAGGATACGCCTGACGCCGCGCCGCAGACCGAGTCGTCGTCCTGAGTACCGCACAGGTCGAACCCGGGTCCTTCCGGGACCCGGACAGCACGATCTTCTACGCCGACGGCGAGGTCTACCGCGCGCTGTCGCGGCAGGGCCTCGACGACTGGCGCGCGCTTGCTCAGACCAAGCTGTTCCCGCGGCTGGTCGAGGAGGGCAAGATCGTGCGCACCGAGGAGGTCGAGGGCGCCGAGGCGCCGGCCGGGCTTCGCGCGTCCGAGTACGGCGCCGTGCTGCGCCACGAGCTCATCCCGTTCGTCTCGTATCCGTACGAGTGGACGCCCGGGATGCTGCGCGATGCCGCGCTGCTGACGCTCGACCTGAACCTGGCGTCGCTGGACGAGGACCTGATCCTCAAGGACGCGACGCCGTACAACGTGCAGTTCAAGGGCGCGCGGCCCGTGTTCGTGGACATCGGCTCGTGGGAGAAGTTCGAGCCGGGCGAGCCATGGGCGGCCTACCGCCAGTTCTGCATGCAGTTCCTCTACCCGCTGATGCTCCAGGCCTACAAGGGCGTGCCGTTCCAGCCCTGGATGCGCGGCGCGCTCGAGGGCATCACGCCGTCGCAGGCGCGCGCGCTGATGGGCTTCCGCGACCGCTTCCGCAAGGGCACTCTCACGCACGTCTTCATCCACGCGCGGCTCGACCAGTCGTACTCGCAGCGCGGCCGCACCGGCGGCGACGTCAAGAAGGAGCTCAAGTCAGCCGGCTTCGGCAAGGAGCTCGTCCGGGCGAACCTGAAGAAGGTGCGCAAGACGGTCCTGGCCACCGACTGGGATCCGCCCAAATCCGTGTGGACCGCCTACCGCGGCGACAACACCTACGAGGACGGCGACAACGCGGCGAAGGCTGACTTCATCCGCGAGGTTTCCTCACAGCGCGAGTGGAAGCTCGCATGGGACCTGGGCGCAAACGACGGCTTCTACTCGCGCATCATCGCCGAGCAGGCGAGCACCGTGCTGGCGCTGGACCTCGATCCCTCCACGGTCGAGCTGCTCTACCGCGACCTCAAGAGCGAGGGCAACGAGCAGATCCTGCCGCTGGTGATGAACCTGACCGACCCCTCGCCGGCGCTCGGCTGGCGCGGCCTCGAGCGCAAGACCTGGACCGACCGCGGCAAGCCCGAGCTGATCCTGGCGCTGGCGCTGCTGCACCACGTCTCGATCACCGGCAACGTGCCGGTGCGCCAGTTCGTCGACTGGCTTTCGACGCTGGGCGCCCAGGTCGTGATCGAGTTCATGACGCGCGAGGACCCGATGGTGAAGCGGCTCCTGTCCGCGAAGCGGGTGAGTCACGAGGACTACGACCGCGGCTTCTTCGAGCAGTGCGTGCGCGAGTCGTTCGAGATCGAGCGAACGCAGGAGCTGCCGAGCGGGTCGCGGATCCTGTACTCGCTGCGGCCCCGGGGCTAGCCCGCGGCCGTCTGCCGCGCCGCCCCGCAGTGCCGCCGGCCCTCGCTGGTCTGCCGCCGGTCGGCCCTCGCTGGTCTGCCGCCCGCCGGCCCTCGCTGGTCTGCCGCCCGCCGGCCCTCGCTGGTCTGCCGCCCGCCGGCCCTCGCTGCGGTGCGCAAACTGCTTCGGCCAAGGGGCGGCTGGAGTCGCGCTTGCGTTCTGTCGCCGCCCGTTTCGCCCCCCGCCGCCCGCGAAACGCGTCCCCCACAATCTTCTGGTCACTTTTTCCGGCTATGACCGGTCCAAATGACCAAAAGTCTCCTCAGCGACCGCGACTGTGAAGTTAACGACCTCTAGCGTGGTCGAGGTCACACTCGCTGCCCGAGTGGCACCTTCACCCGCGAACCGCGCGGTCAACGTGCCACTCGAAGCTCGCGAGTTTTACGTTGAGCCGATATACGCGGCTTAACGTGAAACTCGCGACCAGGAGCGGCGCCGCCAGCGAGACCAACAGCGGCACCGCGAGCGAGCACCGATCCCTCTTAGTTGCCCAACGGAGGGTCGGTGCTCGCGAGCCACGCCGCTCGAGCCCTGGTCCGTAGCGACCCAAACACACCGCCATGTCCCCGCCCTGGGGCAGTTACCGCGGTAACACGCGCGCCGGCCTGCCCGACACGCGCATCGCCAGCGCCACTCCGCCCGCGATCATCACCAGTGACACGAGCTGCGGGATCGTCAGGCCCAGCGCCGCGTCCTTGTTGCGGCGTATGAACTCGACCAGCAGCCGCTCGACGCCGGCCAGCACCAGGTAGAGCGCGAACAGGCGGCCGCCCGTCAGGCGATCGCGCAGGTGCCAGAGGATCATCGCGACGATTCCCATCGCGAGCGTCTCGTAGACGGGCGTCGGGTGGACCTCGATCGTGGTCGGGACGGTTCCCTTCGGGTAGGCCATCGCCCACGGCAGACCCGAGTGGATTCCGTAGTCGCCGTCGCCCGAGAGCTGGCAGCCGCAACGCCCGATCGCATAGCCCAGCGCCAGCGGGATGCAGGCGACGTCGGCGAGCGCCCAGCTGAGCCAGTTGCGCCGCCAGGCCCAGATGACGGCGCCGAGCGCTCCTCCTATGACGCCGCCGTACCAGATCAGGCCGGAGCCCGAGAAGAGGTTGCCGAGCAGGTCGTCCTTCACGCTCGACCAGTTCTCGATCAGGTAGTCGAGCCGTGATCCGACCAGCCCGCCGGCCATGACGGAGAAGGTCAGCTCCCAGGTCCAGTCCGTCGGCTCGCCGAGCTCGCGGAACCGCCGCCCGATCACGCCGGCTGCCACGAGGAAGCCGGTCGCGAAGCAGATCCCGAACGTCTGGATCGTGAGCGGACCGAGATGGATCTCCGGCTGCATGCCGGCCTGAACCTAGCTCAGAGGTAGTTGAGCGGGTTCGTCACGGCGCCGTTGATACGCACCTCGAAGTGCAGGTGCGGGCCGAAGCAGAGGCCGGTGCAGCCGGTCAGGCCGATCACCTGGCCCTGCGAGACGTTCTGGCCCACGCTCACTCCGATGTGCGACTGGTGCCCGTAACAGGTCGACAGCGAGGCGGTGTGCTGGATGCAGGTGTAGTTGCCGTAGCCGCCTTCCCAGCCTGCGATCGCGACGCGGCCGGAGTCGGCGGCGCGGATCGGGGTACCCGATGGGACCCCGATGTCGATCCCCGGGTGGCAGGCCTCCCAGGCGCGGCGCTCGCAGAAGGGCGAGGTGATCGGGCCGTTGACGGGCCAGATGAGCTGGCCGCTCCCGCGGCGGATCGGCCCTGCGCCGAGCGACGGGCCCTGCGCCGCGCGCAGCTGCGCCTGGACCTGCGCCTGCATCTTCGACAGGTCGCCCTCCAGGTGGTGACGCGACGACTGCACACGCGCGAGCACCACGCGACGGCCGTTGCGCGCGCTCTGGAGATCGCTGCGCGAAGAGACGAGCGTGCCCTTCACGGCCGCAACCTGGTCGCGGCGCGCCGCGATCGCAGCCGCGGCCGCCTGCTCCCGATGCTGAAGCGTGCCCAGCTCCTTGGTCTGCCTCGTCGTCTGCGACTTGAGCGAGCGCACGCGCGTGATGATGTGGTTGTCCTGGGCCGTGATCCGGTCCAGGAACTGGGTCTGCTCGAGCAGGTCGCTGAAGCCGTGGGACTCCAGGATCACGGAGAGCACGTCCGGGTCGCCGTCCTTGTACATCTGCACGAGCCGCGCCGCGAGCACCTTCTGCGCGCGCCCGAGGTACAGCTTCAGGCTGGCCAGCCGGTCGCGCGCCTTCTCGAGCTTGTCCTGGGTCGTGTAGAGCTCCGCCTGCTTCTGCGAGAGCGACTCCTGGATCGTGTTCTGGCGCGCCTGGAGGTCCCGGATCGACCCCTGGAGACCCTGGATCCGCTGGTTGAAGTGCGAGATCGTGGTCGTGAGCACACCCTCCTTCGCCCTCTTCGCCTGGATCTTCGCCTTGACCACGTTGATGCGGTGGTCGAGCGACGAGCTCAGGCCGGGCATGGGCAGCACGAGAAACGCCACGAGGGCGAGCGTCAAGGGAACGAGAAAGGCGCGCTTCAAAGCGGAAAGTGCCCTGCGTTTACGGCTGTTATGCAGGGAAAATTGACTACAGGTCGTCGCCGAACCTAGCAGCCATCCTGCTCCCTGCAATCGATGTTGCAGCGTGCGGGTGGACCGTGCTCCGTATCCTCTGAGCATGGCTCGGACGCGCACTGTCTTCCCTCGCGATCGCGGCTTGCAGAGCCGGATGCTCCTGACGATGTTCCTGCTCGGAGCGCTCTACGTCGTGTTCGCGGGCATCATCTTTGCCGCCGGCGCCGGGCTTGGCGTGATGGTCCTGTTCCTTGCGCTCCTGTCGCTCGGCCAGCTCTTCTTCTCGGACAAGATCGCGCTCGCCGCCGCCGGAGCGAAGGAGGTCTCGGCCGCCGAGGCGCCGGGCCTCCACTCGATGATCGAGCGGCTCTGCATCCAGGCCGACCTGCCCAAGCCGAAGATCGCAATCGCGCAGTCGAACGTCCCGAACGCGTTCGCCATGGGCCGTTCGCAGAAGGCGGCGACCGTGTGTGCGACCACGGCGATCATCGAGACGCTCGAGCCTCACGAGCTCGAGGGCGTGATGGCGCACGAGCTCACGCACGTGAAGAACCGCGACGTGATGATCATGACTATCGCGAGCTTCTTCGCCTCGATCGCCGCGATGATCACTCAGTTCGGCTTCTTCTTCGGGGGCGGCTTCGGTGGCGGTGGCGGCGATGACGACAACGGGCCCAGCTTCGCGGTCGTGCTGCTCGCATCGTTCGTCGTCTACATCGTGTCCTTCTTCCTGATGCTCGCGCTCTCGCGCTACCGCGAGTTCTCGGCCGACCGCGGCGCGGCGCTGATCACGGGCCGGCCGAGCGCGCTTGCCTCGGCACTGATCAAGCTGAACGGCGCGATGCAGCGCGTGCCCGACCAGGATCTGCGCCAAGCCGAGAAGATGAACGCGTTCTTCATCGTGCCGACCAGCGTCAAGGACACCGTCCACACGCTGTTCATGACGCACCCGCCCATGGAGAAGCGCATCGCGGCGCTTCAGCAGATGGAGTCGCAGCTCCAGGCTCCGATCGCGGCCTAGGGTGGGCCTGCTCGACTCGATCCTCGGAGGTCGCAAGAAGCTCCAGACCGCCAACGCGGACCGACTGTTCGCGATGTCGACCGCACAGGTCACGCTCGAGACCTCACTCGGCCTCAAGTCCACAGGCGCGGCCGCGATCGTCTTTCAGCAGATCCAGTCGGCCGACTTCAAGCAGATCCTCACCGACAGCGAGGCGCTCGTGAAGTCGGCCGCCTCCGACACCGGCACCACGCTCCAGCAGAACGACGACGAGTACGGCTACCGCTGGATGGTCTTCCACGACGACGACTTCGACGACCTCGTCACCTCCGTCAACACCATCACCTCCGAGCTCCAGGCGGGCGGCTACGGCGATCGCGTGCTCGCCGCTGTGTTCCCGTGGGTGGACAACGGCCAGCAAGTGCTGTTCATCTACAACTTCAAGCGCGCGAGCTTCTACCCGTTCGCGCCGAAGCCCGGCAAGCAGCGCGACACCGAGTACGAGCTGCGCCTGAAGGCCCAGATCGAGAACGACCTGCCGATCGAGCCCGAGCTCGAGCGCTGGTTCCCGCTCTGGGACGCTCCGCTCTAGGCCAGACTCAGTCCGGGATCAGGCCGTCGCCTGTGAACTCCTCGCAGGCTTCCTCGAAGGTGACGTCGCGGGGCGGCAGGATCACGTCTGACTCGACCAGCTCGTCGTCGGGGATCAGCTCGCCCGACTCGACGAGGGTCAGGATCTCGTTCCAGACCGAGTCGAACTGACCCTCGTCCTTGCTCGCGGCCACCTCGACGGCCTTGTTGTCGAGCTCGTTCAGATGCGCGGCGTGCTCGTCGGCCAGGCGGAACTGGCCCTCGCCCGAGATCCGCACGATCACTGAGACGCCTCCTTCTCGGGCTCGCCGCCGCCCTGCTCGAGCGCGGGCGCAGGCGCAGGCGCCGCGTCCGACCCGGGGCCGACCTCGGCCTTCATCTTGGCCAGCTCGTCGTCGACCGCCGCGCCGGTGGTCACCTGTGCGAGCTGGCGATCCAGGTCGTCCTGGCCGCCGTCGCCAAGCTGCGTGAGGTCCTCGAACGTGCCGGCGGCCTCCAGCTCCTGGACCGCGTCGGCGCGCGCCTTCATGTTCTCGGTCTTGTCCTGGGCGCGCTGGATCGCCAGGCCGAGGTCGGCCATCTGCTCCCCCACGCCGTTTGCGGCCTCACCGATGCGCACCTGCGCCTCGGCGGCCGAGTACTGGGCCTTGATGACTTCCTTCTTGGTGCGGAACGCCTCGATCTTCACGCGCAGCTTCTGCTCGTTGTCGGTGAGCTGCTGCTGCTGCTGCTCGAGCTGCGCGATCTGCTGATCGAGCGACTGCATCTCGGTCTGGACCGCCTGCTTGCGCTCCAGCGCCACGCGCGCGAGATCCTCGCGGTTCTGCGCCAGCGCCTGGCGCGCCTGCGTGTCGAGCTTGACGACCTGCTGCTGCATCTTCTCGGTCTGCATCTGCAGGCGCTTCTTCGAGGTGACGACGTCTGCGATCCCCTTCTTCACGTTCTGAAGGAGCTCGAGCTGCTTCTGGTAGCCGTAATCGAGCGTCTCAGCGGGATCCTCAGCTCGGTCGAGCAGCTTCGAGACCTTCGCCTTGATCACTGTTGACATGCGGCCTCCGAGGCCTGGCACGGCTCCTCCTTCGGGTGGGTTACGCGGTCTGAGGAGAGCCTACCCGGGTCGCCAGGAGCCGCTCGACGGTGTCGAGCAGGATCTGCTCGCCCAGATCAGCCTTGGCGATGTGGTCGTCGGCGCCTGTTTCGAGCGACAGGCTCGACACGACCAGCACCGGCAGCGTGGCCGTGCGCGGCGTCGCCTTCAGCGCCTCGATCAGGCCGACGCCGTCCAGCTCGGGCATCTCGATGTCGGTGATGACCAGGTCGGGCCGCTGCTCGGCCACGCGCACGAGCGCCTCGCGCCCATCGCAGGCGGAGACCACCTCGTAGCCCGCGCGCTCCAGGATCTCGCGCTCGATCTCGCGGATCATCGGCGTGTCGTCCACGATCAGCACACGCGCCCTGGTGCTCGAAGCGGCCTCGCGCCGCAGCGGCTGCGCGCCGCCGACGGCCACCGCCCGTTCCACCACCGCGGGCGCGTCCAGCACGAGCATGACCGAGCCGTCCGGCTCGATCGCCGCGCCGGCCACGAGGTCCAGGCGCGGCACCACGTCACCCAGCTCCTTGACCACGACCGCGCGCTGTCCCAGCAGCCGCTCGACCCGGAACGCATAGAGGCCACCCGCGCCCTCGACGACCACCGCCGGGCCGCCGCTGTCGGCACCGCTGAATCCGAGCGTCTGTGCCAGCGAGACGATCGGCACGCGCTCCTGTCCCAGCGTGACGAAGCCGTTCGAGGAGCCGTCGGGATGCAGCACGGTGACCACCGACTGGAGCGGCAGCGCGAAGCGACCGCCGCCCGCGGCGACCAGCAGTGAGTGAAGGGCCGCCAGCGTCATCGGCACGCGGATGTGGAACTCCGTGCCGGCGCCGAGCGCCGTCTTCACCTCGATGCGCCCGCGCACCGCCGCCAGCGCGTCGCGCACCACGTCCAGGCCGACGCCGCGGCCGGACAGGTCGGTGACCGAGTCGGCAGTCGACACGCCCGGGCGGAACATCAGCTCGATCGCCTGCTCGTCGCTGAGGCTGGAGTCTCCCTCGCGCGCGCGGAGGCGGTCGAGGTCGATGCCGCCGCCGTCGTCGGAGACCACGAGCGCCACGTCCGACCCCATCTGCGTGGCCGTCAGCCGCACGCTGCCCTCTGCGGGCTTGCCGCGCTCCACGCGCACCTCGGGCGATTCGATCCCGTGGTCAACGGAGTTGCGCACCAGGTGCATGAGCGGGTCGCGCAGGCGCTCGAGCACGTGGCGGTCGAGCTGCGTCTGCTCGCCCGCGATCTCCCAGCGCGCCTGCTTCAGCGTCTGCCGCGCCGCGTCGCGCACGGCGCGATGCAGCGGGGCGGCGATCGTGCCGACGCTGACCATGCGCGCGCGCATGGTGCGCTCCTGGAGCGCACCGAGCACGCGCGTGAGCTCGCGGAACTCCGCGATGCTCTGAGCGTCATCCTCGCCCAGGCGCTCCTCGATGAAGCGGCCCACGCGCAGCAGCGCCGCGGACGACTCGCTCACGAGCCGCACCAGCTCGTCCAGGCGCTCGACCGGCACGGCGATCGCGTCCTCGGTGGCGGCGGGGGCGGCGGTCGACCCGGCCGCGCGGACCGGGGCAGTGGTCAGCGGCTCGATGGGCGCGGCAGGGCGCAGCGAGGCCGACTCCGGCGCCGGCGTGCCCGCGAACGCGGCGAGCGCCGCTTCGGCGCTGTCGGCCCGCGCGGCGGCCTCGGCCTCGGCTCCGCCCGCGATCAACAGCGCGACCACGGCGCGCAGGTCGTCGATTGCCGCCAGCACGACGTCCACGAGGGAGGACTCGGCCGCGCGCTTCCCGGAGCGCAGCTCGTCGAGGAGGTCCTCGAGCCGGTGCGCGATGCGCGCCACGTCGCCGAAGCCCACCATCGCCGCCGCGCCCTTGATCGAGTGGGCGTCCCGGAAGAGCTGCTGGACCAGCTCCGGGTCGCCGCTGGCCTCGAGATGAAGGACGTTCTCACCGAGCGAGGTCAGCCTGGCCTCGGCCTCCTGCTGGAAGAGCTGGACGAACTCGTCCGCCATCAGGCCGCCAACCGCTCCGGGGCGACCAGCGCGGCGACGTCGAGCACCGCCACCACGCGCTCACCCGAGGCGTGCAGCGCACCCGTGCCCGGCAGCTTGCCGACGCCGACCTGCTCCTCCAGCCGCGTCGTCTCGGGTGCGCCGTCGGCCGCCAGGCCCACGAGCGCGCGACCGAGGATCGCCACCGCCACGTAGGGCCGCCGCGCCAGCGGCGCGAGCCCCAGCAGGGCGCCTGTGTCCACCAGCGGCACCACCTGGCCGCGCAGGTTGAAGACGCCCAGCAGCGACGGTGGGGCCAGCGGCAGTCGTGTGAGCTCGGGGTCGGTGACCACCTCGCGGACCGACTCGAGCGGCAGCCCGTACCACTCCCCGTGCACCGGCAGGAGGAGTGCTCGCATCAGGTCTCGCTGTGCTCGGGATCGCGCGCCGGCTCGTCGTGCGCGGACCCGTTCGACCCGAGCGACGGCCAGAACGCACCGCTGTCGGTGCGCGGGACCACGGGCGCCGTCGCGGCCGTGTCCGCCTCGCGGCGCGCCTCGGCGGCGCCGGCGGTCTGCTCGAGCTGCGCGGCCAGCTCGACCAGGCGCGCGGCTGCAGCCGCGATCTCCTGGCTCGTCTGCGCCGTCTGGCGGCTCGCGTCGGTCACGCCGTCCATCGTGCTCACGACCTCGCGCGACGCCGTCCGCTGCTCCTGCGTGGCCTGCCGCACGCGCGCCATCGTGGACATGACGGACTCCATCAGCGCCAGGCCACCCGCAAGCTGCTTGGACCCCTTCTCCATCGCGTCGACCGACGCGTGCGTCTCGGTCTGGGTCGCTTCCACGATCTCGGCGATGTCCTTCGCCGACTTCTTCGAGTCCTCGGCCAGGCGCCTGACCTCCTCGGCGACCACGGCGAAGCCGCTGCCGGCCTCACCGGCCCGCGCCGCCTCGATTGCCGCGTTCAGGGCCAGCAGGTTGGTCTGGTCGGCGATCGAGTTGATGATCTGGAGGATCTCCCCGATCTCGTCCGAGCGCTGCGCCAGCGCAGCCGTGCGCTCCGACGATGCGTGGATGTTGTCCGCGGCCTCGGCGAGCGCCTCGCTGGTGGCGCCGGCCTGGCTGGCGACCGTGTCCACGTGGTCGGCGATGCCTCCGGCGGTGCGCGACAGGTCCTCCATCGTCGACGACGTCTGGGTGGCCGCGGTCGTCTGGCGCGTGGTGGCCGCGGCCAGCTCGTCGGACGCCGTGGACAGCTCGCCGGCGGCACCTGACATCTGCGCGCTCGCCCCCTTCATCTGGGCGATCAGCTGGCCGAGCGACTCGAGCACCCGCAGGCTCTCCGCGAGCGAGTTGAACGCCACCCCCAGCGCGCGCACCTCGTTCGCGCCGCGCGGCGTCACGCGCGCGGAGAGGTCCCCGCCGCGCACCCGTTCGGCAGCCTCGGCGAGCTCGGTCAGCGGCCGCGTGGAGCTGCGCGCGAAGAAGAACGCGAACAGCGCCGCAAGCCCGGTGGCGATCGCCACCAGCAGGATCGCCAGGTTGCGCTGGTCCTTCGTGGCCGCAAGGGCAACGGACTTCTTCTGCTGGGTCACCGCCTGCCAGCCCAGGCCCTTGACCGGCGCACTGCCGGCCAGCACGTTCCCGCCGCTGCTCGGCCCGGCGGCCTGGAGCGCGCCGGCGGCCAGCATCTGCGACTCGGTCGGCGCCGCCCCCAGCGCCGAGCTGATGATCAGGCGGCCCTTCGGGTCGACCAGGAACGTCTCGCCGGTCTTGCCCAGCTCCTCGCCGTGGAGGAAGCGCCCGAGTGTTGACTCCTTCAGGTCGCCGAGCACGACCGCCACCGGCTGGTCCTTCGCGCCAAGGACCGGGTGCGCGACCACCCAGCGCAAGCGGCCCGCGCTCGAGTAGATCGGTGACACTACCGCCTTGCCTGCCGCAGCCTTCTGGAACCATGCCTGGCCGCTGACCGAGAACGACTGCCCGGGACGGCTGGTGGAAAGCAACTTGCCATCGAGCGAGTCGATCTGGATCGAGTCGTAGGAGCCGTAGGCATTGTCCAGATCCTTGAGGTAGGCGGCCACACCGGCCCCGCGCAGCGGGTTGCCGGTGAGCGCCGAGGCGACCACCTTCATGTCGGCGCGCCGGTCAGCCACCCATGCGTCGACGCGGTCGCCGGTCGTGCGCGCGGCAGTGGAGAGGGTGCGCTGCGCCTGGTCGGTCAAGGTCGACGAGGCGTCCCGCACGAGCAGAACGGCCAGCAGGATCGTGATCGGCAGGAACACGGCGAGCGTGCCGGCCAACAGCCGGAAGCCGAACTGCCCACTGCGGTTGGCGCTCTGTGTCCTCATCGGTCAGCCCTTCAAGACGATCTTGCGCCGAATTGTCTTCTTTGCGCCGGACTTGTACTTGGAGCTGAGCGTCAGCTGGAGCCGGATCTTGCGCCGGGCGGCCGCCGAGGCCGAGCCGAGGGCGTGCTTCAGCCGCTTGCGTACCTTCGCCGTGAGCTTGATGCGGAGCTTGCCCTTCTTGCCTGCCTTGAGCTTGACGCTGCCCTTGCCGAGCGTGAGCAGCTTGGCGGCGGCGGTGAGCGACTTGAAGGACGAGGCCGAGATCTGGAGCGAGCCGGTGACGGTGCAGTCGGCGCTGCAGGCGAGCGGGATCGTCACGCCGCTGGGGCTGAGCAGCTGGTCGAGCGTCAGCGAGGCCGGAACGGTCGTGGTCGTGGTGCCGGGCGGGGTTGAGCCCGATCCCGGCGTGCCGGATGTGGTGCCGCCCGGCGTTTGTGAGGGGTCGTTGCCACCGGCGTCGGGCGGGCTGCCCGGCGGGATCGGATCGCTCACGTGGACGCCGGTGATCGCGACCGACGTGCCCCCGAAGCCGTCGTTCACGGTCACCGTCACGAAGTGCAACCCGGGCGTCGAGAAGCTCCCGGTGAAGCTCGAGCCCGGCCCGGCCGCAGCGTGGAAGCCACCCGGGTCGCCGCCGTCGAAGGCGTACGTGAGGGCGTCGCCGTCGGGATCGGAGGAGCCGGACGCGTCGATCGTCACCGGCGCGCCGGTGAGCACCTCCGACGGCACCGTCGCGGCTGCCTGCGGCGGCCGGTTGAGCGCGGGCTCGGCTGCGACAGGATCCTTCCACGGCGTGGCTGCGGCGTCGCCGCCCGCCATCCAGGCGCTGGTGGCCGAGAGGTCGATCGAGCCGACGATGCCGTTGTTTGTCGCAACCCCCACTCCGCTGCACCACATCGGCTCGGGACCCTCGGGGTCCGCCACGACGAAGCCGCCTGGGCCGGGTGCGATTCCCATCGGCCGCTCCCACGGCGCGCCGACGCCGCCGGTGTCGCAGAACGACGGCGGCGTTGGTGCCGACGGCGCCATCAGCGAAGCGTTCGAGGTAGCGGGCTGCGCCGGGTTGACCGTGATGAAGCCCGGCCCCGCGTTGCCGGCCACCAGATCAGTGACCACCAGCGCGCCGGTGGCCGCCAGCGCGATCCCGGCCGGGTCGTACAGCGCGCTGGCGTCCTGCGACACGACCGTCGCCGGGCCGGCGCCTCCCGCCAGCTCGAGCACGCGCCCGTCACCCGAGCCCGGCGAGCCACCGCCGGCATTCGCGCCCTGGTCGGTCACGTAGATGTCGCCGTTCGCGGCCACCGTCACCGCCGACGGATTGACGAAGTCGGTCTGGTCGATCACCGTGCGGTCGCCGGTGGCGGGATCGACCCGCGCCAGCACCGGCCCGGTGGAGGCGCCGGGGCCGATCACGACGAGGGTGCTTGTCGAGGGGTCCCATGCGATTCCGGCCGGGTCACCCCAGTCGTCGGGGTCGGACTCGCCCGAAAGCGCCCGCTGCGCCCCGGTCGCGGTGTCGATCGCGATCACGCCGCCGTTGCCGTCCCAGGGATTGCTGTACGGGCAGTCGGCGCCCATCGTGAACGTCGGCGGCGTCGGGTCGAAGGCGTTCGCGTCTGAGACGTAGAGCGTCCTGCCGTCCGGCGCCGAGGCGATGCCGTCGGGTGAGCGCAGGATCCCGCCGACCGAGAGCGGCGTGATCGCGTGCGTCGACGGATCGACCCGGTAGATCCCACCGAAGTTGCCGCCGGTGCAGCCGTTGTCGGTGTCGGCCACCCAGAGGTCGCCCACGTTCGCACGCGCCGGCACGGCAACGGCCAGGAGTACGAGCGCCGTGAGAACGACGCATTCACGTGCACGCGAGCGAGCCAACAGGTACTCCGAGCGTATGTGCGGCTCAGGCGGTTCGCAACCCGGCGAACGCGGTCCTAACCCAGGCCCATCGCCCCGGCGATCCCGTTCAGGATCTGCTCGCGGCTGGCGCCCTTCACGATGTAGCCGTCGGCGCCGATGTTGGCCAGCTTCATCTTCGTCTCGAGGTCGTCCGAGGCGGTCAGAGCAAGCACGCGCATGTCCGGGAACGCCGCCTTGATGCGCGCAGCCGCGCCGGCGCCGCCGAAGCCGCCGCCGCCCGGCATGTTCAGGTCGAGCACGGCAACGTCGGGTGAGTGCTCGGTGGCCAGCTCCAGCGCCTGATCCGCATCCTCGCCGACCCCCACCAGCTCGAGGTCGGGCGCCTCGTCGATCATCGCTCCGACCATCTTGCGGACCAGCTCGTCGTCGTCGGCGATGATCACGCGGATCTTCGGGCTGCCCTCCATCTTGTGCCCAATCTACGGGAAGACGGTCTCGCCGCTTGCCGAGTCGGTGATCGTGATCGCGTTGACGGGGCAGTTGGCGGCTGCTTCGACGAGGTCGTCGCGACCGGCCCCGTTCGGGTCGATCACCACCGCCTTCTCGTCGTCGTCGAGCTCGAACACCGCGGGGGCCGATTCGACGCAGTCGCCGAAGCCGTAACAGAGCTCGCGATCGACCACGATCACGAGCCCCTCGGTTGAGGTCGCCGTGCTGCTCACGCGGCTGCGGGCGCCATCTGGTCGCCGGTCGGCGTGCCCGGCGCCTGCTCGAACACGGCCTCGTGATCTGCCAGCCACTTCTTGCGCTCCTCGCGCTGGAGGCGGGCGACGACGAGCCGCTGAACCTGGGCCGTCCCCTCGAAGATCTGGTAGATCTTCGCGTCGCGGAACCACTTGCCGAGCGGGCAGTCCGACGACTGCGCGTAGTCGCCGACCAGGTCCATCAGGCGCGTCGTGGCCCACATCGCCACGTCGCCGCCCTTCAGCTTCGACATCGACCCCTGCCCACCGGTCAGCGGGACGCCGTTGCGGGCCATCCACGCGGCGCGCCAGCACAAGAGGCGAGCAGCCTCGATCTCGGTCGCCACATCCGCCATCACCTGCTGCACGCCCTGGGTCTCGAGGGCCGGAACACCGTCGAGCGTCTGGTCCTCGAGGTGGTCGAGCGTCCACTCGTACGCAGCGCGCGCGATGCCGATCGCCGATGCGCCGACCAGCGGCCGCGTCATCTCGAAGGTGGCCAGGGCGCCAGAGGCCTTGCCGGTCGACTGACCGGACCGGGCGCGCTCGAGCTTCGCGTCGAGCTTCTCGATGCCGCCGAGCAGGCACTCCATCGGCACGCGGCAGTCCTCGAAGACGACCTCGCCCGTACGGGAGGCGCGGATGCCGAGCTTGTCCTCCTTCTTGCCGGCCGACAGGCCCGGCGTGTCCTTCGGCACGATGAACGACGCCTGGCCGCGGTGGCCCAGCGCCGGGTCGACGGTCGCGACGACCACGTTCACGTCCGCGATGCCGCCGTTCGAGATGAAGATCTTCGTCCCGTTCAGCACCCAGTCGTCGCCGTCGCGCTTGGCGGTCGTGCGCAGCGCCTTGACGTCGGAGCCGGCGCCGGCCTCGGTCACGCAGTAGGCGCCGAGCTTGACGTCCTCGGCGGTGCCGAAGCACTCCGGGATCCAGCGAGCCATCTGATCGGGCGTGCCCGAGGAGGCGATGCCGGCCGCGGCGAGCGACGACGCCGACATGGCGAGCGCGATGCCCGCGCAGCCCCAGTGGGTCTCCTCGGCGTAGATCACGCCGAACAGCCCGCCGGGGTCAGACCCCATCCGCTGGATGTAGTTGATGCCGTAGAGGTCCTGCTGGGCGGCGGCCCGGATCACGTCCCAGGGCGTCTCCTGGGTGCGGTCGAAGTGGTCGGCCACCGGCCGCATCACGTCGCGCGCGAAGGAGTGCACTTGGCTCTGGAACTCGACCTGCTCGTCACTCAGACGGAAATCCACGGGTCCTCCCGGTTCGTTGACCGACTAGTCAATCAGGAGCGGGAGGCGGACGGCTCGCCTCCGGCGAGCGTCGCGGATGTGTTTCCGCGGAAACTACCCCAGGGCGGGGACATGGCGGTGCTTTCGGGTGGCGCTTTCGGGTCGGGGTGCGCTCTCCGCGGGCGCGTCAGGGCTCGAGCGGCGTGGTTCGCGAGCACCGACCCTCCGTTGGGCAACCAAGAGGGATCGGTGCTCGCTCGCGAGCCGCTCTTGGTCTCGCTGTGATCAGTTGTGGTCGCGTGGCGGACCTGAGTGACCGCAGCGGCTCGGTTTTCGGGAGCAACCGTCAATTGGTGTCGCATAGCGACAGTTATTGACGGTTGCTGCGCCACCGAGGGGAGCAACGTTCAATTGCTCCCGCATAGCGGGAACTATTGAACGAAGCGAGCGTTCGAGGGGCGAAGCGGCCGGCGTGAGAACGCAAGCGCCACTCCAGCCACCCCTCGGCCGAGGCAGTTTCCAAACCGCAGCGAGGGGAAGGCTGGCGGCAGAGGGGACGGTGGGCGGCAGAGCGGGGCAGGGCGGCAGAGCGCACCGCGCAACCAGAGCGAGCGGGCGGCACCGCGCCAGCGCCCAAGTAACGTGCGCGCCGATGCGATCCGGAGTGCTCGTCCTGGCAGCCGTGACCCTTGCCGGCTGCTCTATCGGTGGCGGCAGCGGCGAGACGGGCGGCGGCGTGGTCGCGGGCGGCTCGGCGCCGGGGGCATCCCAGAGCCAGGCGGCGGCGAAGCTCGGCTTCCCGGTGGTTGCGACCCGCAACACCATCCGCGTAGGCGGCGGCGACGCGGTGGCGGACCTGGCGGGCGTGACCGCCGCGGTCTTTCCCGCCACGGCCAGCGACGACCGCCCGCATGCGGTGGTGCTGGTCGACAAGAACGACTGGCAGGACGCCATCGCCGCCTCGGTGCTCGACGCCCAGCCGCTCGGAGCCCCGGTGCTGGCAAGCGACGGCGGCAGCCTGCCGGCGGCCACCTCAGACGTGCTCGATCGCCTGAAGCCGCAGGGCGCCGACCTGGCGCGTGACGCGCAGGTCATCCGGATCGGCCCGAAGCCGCCGGCGCCGTCGGGCCTGAAGAGCGGCCGGATCAGCGCCCCCGACCCGTACGCGACCGCCGCCGCCATCGACCGCTTCTTCACCGCGATTCGCGGCAAGCCGTCGCCGCACGTGATCGTGGCCTCGGGCGAGCAGGCGGCCTTTGCCATGCCGGCAGCGGCGTGGGCGGCGCGCTCGGGCGACTCGGTGCTGTTCACCCACAGCGCCAGCATCCCGGCGGCGACCATGAAGGCGATCGCCGCTCACGACAAGCCCGACATCTACGTGCTCGGGCCCGAGTCGGTCATCTCGACGACCGTGGAGCGGCGGCTGAAGAGCCTCGGCACGGTGCGGCGCGTGGCGGGACCGACCCCGGTGGCCAACGCCGTCGCGCTCGCGCGCTACTCGCGTCGCGGGTTCGGCTGGGGCGTGACCGTGCCCGGCTACAACTTCTCGCTCGCGAGCACCACGCGGCCCCTGGACGCCGCCGCGGCAGCCACGCTCGCGACCAACGGCGTCTTCGCCCCGATGCTGCTGACCAACACCGCGAAGACGCTGCCCTCAGATGTGTCCGGCTACCTGCTCGACGTCGAGCCGGGCTACCAGACCGACCCCTCGTCGGGCGTCTACAACCGCGTCTGGATCCTCGGCGACGTCGCCACGGTGTCGCTCGCGGCACAGGGACGACTCGACCAGATCACGCGCCTGATCCCGGTCGAGTCGCGCAGCCCGTAGATTCCCGGGCGTGAGCGAGTACGAGCTGCCGTCGCGCGTGGAGCGCGAACCGACCGTCGAAGACGTCCAGCAGCTCATGGGCGCGTCGACCCCGCACTTCGCGCTTCAGCTGCGCAACCGCATCAGGCACCTGATCGCGGGGCTGCCCGCCGAGCACCCGGCACGCCGCCTGGGCGAGCGCGAGATCGCCCGCCTCGACGTGCTCGCTCGCGACGGCGAGGAGCGCAGCGAGCTGCTCGACCTGCCGAAGATGCCGAGCCTCTCGCGCGAGGGTTGAACCCGCTCGAGCGCGCGCGGCCCCTGCTGAGGCCGCAGGCCCGCGCCGAGGCCAAGGAGGTCGACGGCTACCTCGACCTGCTCGGGCCCGAGCGCCACGAGGCGTCAGGCATGGCGCAGCGCTTCATGCTCAGCACCGTCGTCCCACGCATCTACGAGAGCTGGTGGCGGCCCGCCCTCGGGCGCGTGGCCAAGGGCGCGTTCGGCCCGGGCATGAACGACGAGAAGCGCATCGCCCGCCTGCTGCTGGCGCTCTCGCCCGGCGATGGTGTGCTGGACGTGGGCTGCGGCACGGGCAACTTCACGCGTGACTTCGCGCGCTCGGTCGGGCCCGACGGGCTGGTGGTCGGGCTGGACGTGTCGCAGACGATGCTGGCGCGGGCCGTCGCCGACACCGCGGCAGCCGGCCTCGACGAGGTGGCCTACGTGCGCGGCGACGCCGCCGACGCGCCGTTCCAGGACGCGAGCTTCGATGCCGTCTGCTGCTTCGCGGCGCTGAACCTGTTCGCCGACCCATACGCCGCGCTCGACTCGTTCACGCGCGTGCTGACGCCGGGTGGCCGCCTCGCGATCTTCACGAGCGTGCGCGGGCGCTCGCTCCCCCTGCGCACAGCCGAGCGCGTGCTCCAGGCGCGCAGCGGCATGAACATGTTCGAGCGTGACGAGCTGGTGGACGGGTTGATCGAGCGCGGCTTCACGGATGTGCGCCAGCGCCTGACCGGCGTGACGCAGTTCGTGGGCGGGCGCCTGGCCTGACCGCTCCCGCAGGGCAGGACGGGGACACGCCACGGCGAAGCCCGTTGCATGACAACCGCGACGGAATCGCAGCCCGACGCCCCGGATCCGCTGCGCCACGTGCGCGACCACGAGCACCTTCACGCCCCGTTCGGAACGGACGCGTTCGGCCGCCGGGCCGAGCGACTCGCACGCGTCTTCGGGACGCCGAACTACATCCTCACGCAGACGCTCTTCGTGATCGCCTGGATCGTGCTGAACGCGGTCGCCGTGAGCCTGCGCTGGGACCCCTACCCGTTCATCCTGCTGAACCTGGCCTTCTTCGACCCAGGCGGCCTACGCGGCTCCGCTGATCCTGCTTGCGCAGACGCGGCAGGCCGACCGCGACAAGGCGTCCGAGGAGTCGAGTGCTCGCCACCGCGATGAGCTGTCACAGCGCCAGGACCGCCTGCTCCAGGAGAACACGGCCCTGACCGAGCGCGTCGCCGAGCTGAGCCGGCACATCGACGCGCTCACGCAGGCGATCCACGACCGCGTGGTTGCCTCGAGCTAGACGGTCGCTGCAGCCGCGCTCAGGCCCGCCAGCTCGGCCACGCGCTCGCGGTGATCGCGTGCCGACCCGTAGAGGACGCCGTCGGTCTTCGCGCGCTTCAGGAACCAGTGCAGGTCGTGCTCCCAGGTGAAGCCGATCCCGCCGTGCACCTGGAGTGCACTCGCCGACACGTTCCAGCCGGCATCCGAGGCGTACGCCTTCGCCATCGAGGCAGCGAGCGAGAACTCGTCGGGTGCCGCGTCGGCAGCCCAGCCCGCGTAGTAGACGAGCGAACGGGCGCCCTCGACCTGCTTCAGCATCTCCGCACAGGCATGCGAGACGGCCTGGTAGGCGCCGATCTGGCGGTCGAACTGCTTGCGGTCCTTGGCGTACTCGACGGCCATCTTGAGCACGCGCTGAGAGATGCCGACCAGCTCGGCGGCGGTGGCGAGCGCGATCAGGTCGCGCCCGCGGCTCACGTCGCCGAGCGACTCGCCGCCGCTCGCTGTGACCGTCGCGTAGCGGCGGGTCGGGTCGATCGCGTTGATCGCCTCGACCTGCGCGTCCGCGCGCTCCACGAGCGTCGCCTCGGTGCCGTCGAGCAGGATGATGAAGTCCGACTCCTCGGCGTCCGGCACGAGCGCCGCGCGCCCGTCCTTCAGCACGCCGACGGTGCCGCGCTGCTCCCCGGAGGCGACGCCCTCGAGGCGGTCGGTCGCCCCGGCATCGTTGAGGATCAGGCCGGCGGCGGCGTTCGACAGGAACGGCAGCGGCGCCAGCACGTAGCCGAGCTCCTCGAGGAGGATCACGAGCTCGATCACGCCCAGGCCCTGCCCGCCGTGCTCCTCGGGGATGAAGATGCCGGGCCAGCCGAGCTCTGACACCTCGGCCCAGGCGTCGTCGGCGTAGCCCTTCGACTCGGCCAGCTCACGCAGCCGCTCGAGCTTGAAGCGCTTGGCCAGCAGGTCGCGCGCGGTTTCCTTGATCGCGCGCTGGTCGTCGGTGAAGTCGAAGTTCATCTCGTTATCGCATCCTCGGCAGGCCGAGCACGCGCTCGGCGATGATGTTCTTCAGGATCTCTGTCGTGCCGCCCTCGATCGAGTTCGCGCGCGCACGCAGGAAGCGGTAGGTCCAGTCGGAGTCGAACACGGGGCCTTCGTCGCCGCGGATGTCCATCGCGAGCTCCGTGAGCGCCTGGTTGGTCTGCGACCACTGGAGCTTCGGCAGCGACCCCTCGGGGCCTGGCTGTCCGCGCTTCATGATCTGTGTCAAGCCCCTTGACGCCGTGTGGCGCAGGGCCTCGGCGTTGATGTAGAGCTCGGCGATCTTCTGGCGGATGATCGGGTCCTGATCGACGCCGCGCTCGCGGGCGAGGTCCATCAGCTGCCCGAGCGCGATCTTGATCCCGATCGCGGCTGCGCCGCCCAGGCCTGCCCGCTCGAACATCAGCGTGGTGAGCGCCACCTGCCAGCCGTTGCCAACGCCTCCGACCACGTTCTCGTCGGGAATCCGCGCCTCTTCGAGGAACAGCTCGTTGAACTCGGCCTCGCCGGTGATCTGGCGCAGCGGGCGCACTGTCACGCCCTCCTGCTCCATGTCCATCAGGAAGTAGGTCAGGCCCTTGTGCTTGGGCGCGTCGAAGTCGGTGCGCGCCACGAGCATGCACCACTTGGCCTTGTGCGCGTAGGTCGTCCAGACCTTCTGGCCAGTCACGAGCCAGTCGCCGTTCGACTTCACGGCCTTCGTCTTCAGCGACGCCAGGTCGGAGCCCGACTCTGGCTCGGAGAAGCCCTGGCACCAGATCTCGTCGGCGGTCAGGATCGGCTCGAGGTAGCGCTGCTTCTGCTCCTCGCTGCCGTGCGTGATCACCACCGGGCCGCCCATGACCAGGCCGAGCACGTTCGCGGGCGAGGGCGCGCCGATGCGGGCGATCTCCTCGTTGAAGATCGCCTGCTCGATCAGCGTGGCGCCGCGGCCGCCGTAGTCCTTCGGCCACGAGAGGCCGGTCCAGCCGCCTTCGTGGAGCTTCTTCTGCCAGTCGCGGGCGAACTCGAAGGCGTCGTCGTCGCCGCGCGGCGCCGGGCCCGGGTGGTTCGCCTCGAGCCAGCTACGAAGCTCGTCTCTGAATTCTGTCTCTGAGGGTGAAAGCGAGAGGTCCAAAGCGGGCCGGACTTTACCCGCCCCCCGCCTCCGCCTTGGCCTTCTTCAGCTCGGCCTCGACGACGCCGCGCTGGTTGTTGATCTGGAGCCGCTGCTGGAGGACCGGGATCGCCTGGTCCGGGTGCCCCGACACGCGCAGGGCGTGGCCCAGGTCGTAGAGCGCGTAGGCGTAGGTGAGCCCGCTGCCCGGGCCCTTTGCGACCACCTGCTTGTCGAGCGCGATCGCGGCGTCGTACTTGCCCTGATCGATGAGCGCGTGCGCCTGCTGCTGCATCGCAGCGGGGCTGTTCGCCCCCGGCTGGCCCGGAGTCGTCTGTTGCTGTGCCGGCGCTGGCGCTGGCGCGGCCTTCGGCTTCGACTTCGACTTCGCCGGCTTGTGCTGCTGCGATGGCACGAGAGCAGCCGTGCCCTTGTCGTCGCCGCCATTCGTGAGCGCGGCAATGGCGCCGGCGACCACGAACAGAAGCGCGATCACGATCGCGACCGGGATCCAGCCCGGCAGCGCGCGCCGCGCGCGAGCCCGCTGCTCGCCGAGCCTGGTGCGCGTGGTGCGGCCGAGCGGTACCCGCCCGGTGGGCTCAGGCCGCGCGGCGCGAAGGGCGTTCTCGATGCTGCCCGCCAGGCGGCCGGCGCTGGCGGGACGCTCGCGCGGGTCGCGCGCCATCGCTTGCTCGAGCGCGGCGATCGCCGCCGGCGGCGCGTCGGGCCACGCCTGGCGCAGGTCCGGCGTGGGCTGCGCGGCCACCTGGTGCGCGATCTCTACCGGTGTCCGCCCGCTGCGCGCCTTGCGCCCGCTGAGCAGCTCGAACGCGACGGCGGCGAGTGCGTAGACGTCGACGGCGCGCGTGAGCCGCCCGCCCTCGAGCTGCTCCGGCGCCATGTAGGAAGGCGTGCCGAGCACGGTGCCGGCCGCGGTGATCTGGGTGCGCTCGCTGACGGTGGCTATGCCCAGGTCGACGAGCTTGGCCTTGCCGTCGGGCGAGATCAGGATGTTCGCGGGCTTGACGTCGCGGTGGATCACGCCCGCGTCGTGCGCGTGGTCAAGCGCAGCCGCAACCTGCTTGACGATCGAGATGGCGCGCTCGGGCTTCATCGGCTCGCCGCTCATCAGCTCCGCGAGGTTCTCACCTGGGACGTACTCCATGACGATCAGGACGCCCTCGTCGTCGGCGACCGTGTCGAAGACCGTCACAAGGTTGGGGTGCGACAGCGATGCCCCCACCTTGGCCTCGCGATCGAAGCGGCGCGCGGCGTCCGCGGGGCTGTCGGAGTGCAGGCGCTTGACCGCGACCTGGCGCCCGAGGCGCTCGTCGTCGGCCAGGTAGACGGTGGCCATGCCGCCCGCGCCGAGGCGGTCGATCACCCGGTAGCGGCCAGCCAGGACCGAAGGAGTCGTACCGACTTCCATGTCCAGGCTTTACCCGCGCGGAGGAGGGGAAAACCCGGCTCAGAGACCGCGCAACCTGATCGCCCCCAGAACCAGCAGGGCGATCAGGAACACGAATATGACGATCTCAGCGGCGCTCAGACGCGTTCGATCAGCGTGCCGGTACCGAGCCCGCCGCCGCAGCACATCGTGACGAAGCCCACAGACTTGTCGGAGCGCTCCAGCTCGTGCAGCAGCGTCGTGATCAGGCGCGCGCCCGTCGAGCCGAGCGGATGCCCGATCGCCATCGCGCCGCCGTTCACGTTCACGCGGTCCATGTCGGGGTTGTGCTCGCGCTGCCAGGCAGCGACGACCGGGGCGAACGCCTCGTTGATCTCGAACAGGTCGATGTCGTTGATCGACATGGAGTTGCGCTCGAGGATCTTGGCGGTGGCGGGGATCGGGCCCTCGAGCATCAGCACCGGGTCACAGCCGACGGTCGTCTGGTCGACGATCCGCGCGCGTGCGGTCAGGCCGAGCTCCTTGGCCTTGTCGGCCGACATGAGCAGCACGGCCGCGGCGCCATCGGAGACCTGGGAGGCGTTACCGGCGGTGATCTTGCCGTCCTCCTTGAAGACCGACTTCAGCTGCGAGAGCGTCTCGAGGTTGGTGTCAGGACGGATGCCCTGATCGGTGATGTAGGTGTCGCCGTTCACCTGCATCGGGATCATCTCGCGCTCGAAGCGCCCTTCCTCGGTCGCCTGGTGGGCGAGCTTGTGCGAGCGCACGGCGAGCTCGTCGAGCTCCGAGCGCGGAATCTCCCACTTGTCCGCGATCATCTCGGCCCCGAGGCCCTGGCCGACGATGTTGTGCTTCGCCATGAGCTCGGGCGTGAAGGCGTAGCCGAACTCCTCCTGAACCTTCATGCCGGCGGCGAACGGGAGCAGCCCCATGTGCTCGACACCGCCGCCGATGACGACGTCGTGCACGCCTGCGGCGATCTGTGTCGCAGCCAGGTTCACGGCCTGCTGGGCCGAGCCGCACTGCAGGTCGATGGTCGTCGCCGACGTCTCGATCGGGAAGCCCTCCTGGAGCCAGGCGTTGCGCCCGACGTGGAGGCCCTGCGGGCCGAACTGCTGCACGCAGCCCGCGATGACGTTCTCGACCTCGGCCGGATCGATGCCGGCGCGCTCGATCACGGCGCGATACGCGGCGCCGAGGAGCGTGTTCGGATGGGTCTCCTTGTAGTAACCCTTCTCCTTGTGGCCACGCCCCACCGGGGTGCGCGCGGCCTCGACGATGACAACTTCACGGCCTTGCTTCATGACGAGTCTGCTCCTCGTGAATTCGTTCTCCGACTGACTTCCATAGGCTACTTGCTTCGTTGACTCGCGAGTCAATGAACGAACGGCTGGGCATCGCGGGTTGTGGCGCGATCGGCTCCGGCCTTGCCCGCGCCGCGGCTTCCCACGGCGAGGTTCTCGTATGGGCGCGTTCGGCCGAATCCGCGGCCCGGGCGGCCGAGGCGACGGGCGCGCGCGCGGTCACCTCACTCGCCGAGCTGTCCGGCTGCACGCTGGTGGTCGAGGCGGTTGCCGAGGACCGCGCGGTGAAGGCTTCGGTGCTGGAACAGCTCGGCAACGAGCTGGCGCCCTCAGCCGTGATCGCGTCGACGACGTCGTCGCTCGGCGTGGACGAGCTGGCCGCGTGGAGCGGGCGCCCGGCCCACTTCGCCGTGATGCACGTCTTCAACCCCGTCGAGAAGATGAAGCTGGTCGAGCTGGCCTATCCCGACGGCGCGAGCTACGACACGCGCAACCGGCTGCGCGCGCTGTGCGACACGCTCGGCAAGACCGCCGTCGAGGTGCCCGCCGTGCCCGGCTTCGTGGTCAACCGGCTGCTGTTCCCGTACCTGTTCGCCGCGGTGCGGATGCTCGACCTCGGCCTCGACCCGAAGGCGATCGACACCTGCATGAAGCTCGGTGCCGGCCACCCGATGGGGCCGCTCGCGCTGCTCGACTTCGTGGGCCTCGACGTGGCGGCGGCGATCGGCGCGGAGATCGAGGCCGACGTACCGTCGCGGCTGACCGAGCTGGTCGGCGCCGGGCATCTGGGACGCAAGACGAAGCGCGGGTTCTACGAGTACAAGTAGCGCGCGTGAGCGGAGAGCGCCGCGGCCGGCTCAGACGCGCGAACGCGGCGGCTTGGCGCCCTTGGCGGGCGCCGAGCGGCGCGCCTTCGACGGCATCCCGCCCGCCAGGTCCCAGACGACGTCGGCCTCGTCGATGCCCTGCGCGCAAGCCAGTTCCTCGACCCTGTCCCACGGCAGCTGCGCCTCCGGGAGGTCGTCCCAGCGCGCGAGCTCGAGCGCTCGCAGCGCATCACGCAGATCGCTGTCGTAAGACTCACCTTGAGCCTTGATCAGCACGCTGATCGCCTCGCGCTGATCATCGCTCAGCTTGACGGACCACATTGCAAGGACCTCCTGGGAAGAGGGACCGGCTCGCCCCCTGAAGGTAGGTCGTGACCCGGACGGAAGCGGGGCTACGACTCGGCTGGTTCCGCCTCCGGCCCCTCGGCGTGCGTGTGGCGTATGCGCACCGCTTCGACGCGGTTCTCACGCACGGCCTCGACACGGAGCGAGTAGCCGTTGAACTGCACGGTGTCGCCGCGTTTCGGCAGGCGCCCGAGCTCGCCGAAGACGAAGCCGCCGACCGAGTTGTAGGCATCGTTGTCGACGGGCAGCTCGAGCCCGTAGTCCAGGAGGTCGGTGATCGGCACGTGGCCGCGCACGAACCAGTCGCCGTTGGCAAGCCGCCTGACAGCGCCGGCCGCCGGGTCGGTCTCGTCGGCGATCTCGCCGACCACCTCCTCGATGATGTCCTCCACCGTGACGATGCCCGCCGTGCGCCCGTACTCGTCGATCACCACCGCCATCGACGCGCGCTCGCGCTGGAGGTCTGCCAGCAGGTCGTCGAGCGGCTTGGTCTCGGGGATGATCAGCGCGTCCTTCACCAGCGGCTCGATGTTGGCCTCGGGACCTTGGTTCATCAGCAGCCGGGCGAGCGAGTTCGAGTGAACCGTGCCGCGGATGCGGTCGGAGTCGTCGTTCTCGGTCACCACGAGGCGCGTGTGTCCCGACTGCACGCACTTGCGCAGCGCAACCTCGACGGTCGCCGAGAGGTCCACCGTCACGACAGCCGGAATCGGCGTCATCACGTTGCGGGCCTCCTGCTCGTGCAGGTGGAAGACGCCCTCGAGCATGTGCGCCTCACCCGGGTCGAGCTGGCCGCCGTGCGTGGAGCGGGCGATCAGGAACTTCAGGTCCTCCGAGGTGGTCTCCTCCTCGCCGGCGAGGTCGGGGTCGATGCCGAGTGGCCGCAGCGTCAGGTCGGCAAGGCCCGTGAGCGCCACGATGAACGGGCTGAAGAGCCGGCGGCAGAACCGCAGCGGGCGCGACAGGCGCCGCCCCACGCCCTCGGCGTGGACCACTGTGTAGACCTTCGGCACGAGCTCGCCGTAGGTGATGTGGAGGCTCGTGATGATCAGGTAGGCGATGACCCCGGCGATGATCACGGCGGTGCCATGGGCCAGCGGGCCGCCTAACGGCCCCTTGAGCAGCTTCGCAATCGTTGGCTCGCCGACGGCACCGAGGCCGATCGACGTCATCGTGATGCCCACCTGGCAGGCGGCGATGTACTCGTCGATCGAGTCGACCTGGACCTTGAACAGCTGCGCGCCCTTGTCGCCGCGCTCGACCGCGGCCTCGATGCGGTCGGGCCGGCTGCGCACGAGTGAGTACTCGGCCGCGACGAAGAACGCGTTCATCGCGATGAGCGCGAGGACGGCGAGCAACAACACGACCGTCATCCCGCGGACTCCGACAGGGCAGCGGCGTTCAGCCGGCTACTTCGAGGTGGGTCTGGATCGTCGCGCATTCGCGGGGACCGGCCGAACGCTAGCAAGGGGTCCGGTGCCTCACCGGTGCTTGGGATGCCGGAGCTTCGGCACCACGCGCTCGCCGACGTGGACTGGTGGAGTCGCACCCGGCTTGAAGGCGGCCGGCGCCGCCGGCAGGCCCAGATCGTGGGCGCGCCTGACGATTCCCTCGGCCGCGCGCTCCGCCACGGCCGAGATCGTCAGCGACGGGTTCACTCCGAGCGACGTCGGGATCGCCGAGGAGTCGATGCAGTAGAGGCCCTCGTTGTCGAAGACCTCGCACAGATGGTCGACCACGCCGAGGTCCTTCGAGTCCGCCATCCGCGCTCCGCCGAGTGGGTGCGCGCAGTACGCGCCCTTTGTCTCGGTCAGCTCGAGGAACCGCGCCAGCCCCCTGCGCTCGACGACCTTCTTGATCGCGCCGTTCGCGGCCTCGCGCACCGCCAGCGACTGCTCGCTCATCTCGTACTTGATCAGGCCGATCTTCACCGGGCCCGCGCTGGTGTTCTCACTGCCCCCGCCGTTCGGCGGTGGCAGGTAGAACTCGCCGTCGTGGGTGTCCTCCACCATCGCGAGGATCTCGATGTGGTCCGACCACGACGCAATCGAGCGTTTCTTGCCAACGCCCCAGAACGACGGCTCGCCCTCGGGGTCGCGCCCGTCGTCGTAGAGGAAGTTGGTCAGGGTCGACAGGAAGATCTCTTGTAGGGAGAAGCGCTTGCCGTCGTGCTCGTGCCCGCGGCGGCCGGCGTACCAGTCATACGACATCGTCGTGATCGGCTTGCCCTTGTAGAACGCGCCGTAGCCGGGCAGCTTCAGCAGCCGCTTGATCTTCGCCGGGTCGTACTCCACGCCGGCCACGTGGTCGCCGTTCACTCCCAGGTGCTTGCCGATTCGGTCCGAGATCGACGCCAAGTCACCGTTCTGCTTCGAGCGCAGCAGGATCGGCGGCGTGCCCATCGCCCCGGCGGCCATCACGAGCACCTTGCACTCGATCTGCTCGCTCATGCCGTTCACCGGCTGGCGTGTGGGGTGGTCCCCCTCATTGTCCATCACGTCCGCGGTCACCACGTAGCGATAGCCGTCGGTGGTCGAGCGCGTGATCGAGTCGACCTGGCGGTCCGGGCGCACCTGAACGCCGTGCGCGCGCGCGGCCGCCAGGTAGTTCGTGTTCACCGTGTTCTTCGCGCCGAAGATGCAGCCGGTGTGACACCACTTGGCGTCGACGCAGCGCCCGAAGTCGATGGCCAGCGGCACGCGGTCGCAGGTGTGGCCGGCGGCGTGCAGGGTGGCCGCCCACAGGCCGCCCGAGCGCGACACCTCGTTCCACGACGGGCGACGCACGCGCAGGGCGCGCTCGGCGCGCGCGTAGTACGGGTTGAGCGACTTGCGCGAGACCTGCTGCGGCCAGATGCGCCGGTCCGGCCCGTCGTCGGGCGCGTGATCGCGGCGCTCGAAGTTCTCGGTCGGCGAGCGCAGGCTGGCCGCCAGGTACAGGTTGGAGCCGCCGCCGACGGCGTTCCCCACGACGAACTGCGCGCCGGTGCCCTGCGTCGACTGGATCAGGTTGTAGACCTCGGACAGGTGGTCGACGGACATCGACTGCTTGAACTCGGTGTGCTCGTAGTGGCGGCCGCGCTCCAGCACGAGGATGTTCTTCGCGTCGACTCCGGCCGCGTGGTACAGCTCGGCCAGCCGCCACGCCGTGATCGAGCCGCCGAAGCCGGAGCCAACGATGCAGACGTCGACGCGCTCGGCCATCTCAGGCCAGGTAGCCCTTCTTCGTCCGCTCGCGCGACAGCTTGCGGCGGTAGCTGGCCGAGTACGGGTACATCACGGGGGCGTCGTTCGGGCCGCCGCCCGGGTAGCCCATCACGCGGTACCCGGAGGCGTTCGCGGTGTTGCCGAACGGATGCTCGGCTGCCGCGCAGAACGCGGTGAACGGAACCGCCGCCGCGGCCTCGTAGAGAAGGCGGTCGGAGTTCGAGAAGTCGAAGCCGCCGAGCAGCACCTGCACGCGCTTGTCGTAGGAGAGGGTCAGGAAGACGCCGCCCTGCTGCAGCGAGCGCACCGACAGGTCGGCCAGGAACGCCGGCGATAGCGCGTCGAAGCCGATCAGCGGATCGTGAAACAGCCGCAGCGCGTCGGCCTGCACTGCACCGGGGTCGGGATCGACTCCCGCGATCGCCTGCGGGTGGATCGGGTCGCCGAGGTCCGTCATCGCGACCTTGCAGCCCGGGATGATCGTGTCGGCGAACGCCTGGAGCGTGGCGTCGTCGAGCGTCGGGTCGGCCGCCCGCGCCACGCCTGCCATCAGGCGCTCGGCCATCGGCAGTGCGGAGGCGACCAGCGCGGCGGCCCCGAGTGCCGACGTTCGCCCGAGGAAGTCCCTGCGTGACAACTCCGCGGCGACGCTGCCGCGGATCACCCGCTCCATGCCGCGGCGCAGATTACGCCGCGCTCAGCGGATGCGCTTCAAGGCATCGCCGGTCGCGTAGACGAGCGCGGGACCGCTGCGCGTGTCCTCCCAGGCGGCCACGAAGCGCCTGCCGTCGCAGGCGAGCGCCGGCCGGTACGCGGCGGCCGGCGAATCCGACAGCGGCAAGGGGCGTCCGCGAGCCTTGCCCGCGCGCACGCGCGTGACGCGGATGCGGCCGACGCCCGTCACCGAGTCCTGGAACGCGACGATCACGTCCCTGCCATCTGCGCAGGCCGACGGCCAGTACGTGGACGCCTGCTTGCCGCCGTAGGGATCGACCTGCAGCGCATGCTTGCCGGGCGCTGCCAGGTAGGTGTCGTAGAGCGGGTGCGCCGCGGCGACCGAGTCGCGCTTGTGGAAGTCGGTCCATGCGATGAACGGCCCGCGCTCTGTGAGGACGGGCCTCGGCGAGTCGCTCAGGTCCTCGACTGCGGGCTTGTCGAGGTTGGAGTCCACCTGGGCGCCGAAGCGCGAGCCGCCGTCGCGCGAGAGCCGCGACATCACGTCCCAGTCGTAGTGCTGGAAGTCGATCCACGTGACCAAGACCTTGCGACCGCTCACCGCGATCGCGGGCGCCCACGCGTTGTCCAGGCGCGCCGCCAGCGGGGCGGGCTTGCCGCCGTCCAGGCGCTTCACCGGCAGCTTGCCGCGCACGATGCTGGTGTGGAAGCGCCCGTAGTAGATGCCCGCCTGCGGCAGGTTCCCGTCGGCCGAGCGCGTGCGCGCCGCGACGAACGCGATGTGCACGAGGTCGCCGGGGCCGCGCGTGAGCGCGGGCTTCCACTGGCCGCGGTCGGCGCGTGACTGGCTGACCGGGATCGGCGAGGCGAGCTTCGGTGCGCCCTGCTTGGTAATCGAGCCCTGCGCGAGCTCGATCTGCGGGTAGGACCAGGTGCCGCCGATGTGGAGCGACGACGAGAACGCAACGTTCAGCTTCCCGTGCTCGTCGACCGTGATCGAAGGCCACAGGTCGCGGCCGGGCTCGCGCTCGACTGACTGCGCGTCGCTCCAGTGCCGGCCGCCGTCGCGGCTCGTGGCCACCATCACCTGCGACCACGTCCCGCCCACGTCCTGCTCGAACGCGATGGCTGCGTAGCGGCCGGCGAGGGCGACCGCCGCGTTCCGCTGTGCGCGGCGGGCTGGGGCCAGCGCGCGCGCCGCCGCAAACCCCGTCCGCGTCCGCTTGGCCGTGCGCTTGAACGACGGCCAGCCAACCGGCACGTCCTTCCACAGCACGGTCTCGACGTCGCCGTTCTCGCACGGGCCAGGCTTGGCTGGATCGGGACACGCCACGCCGGAGCCCGGCGCCAGCGTCTTGCCCGCTTCACCCAGGCGCTTGCGGCGCGCCGCGATCGGCTCGCCCTTGCGGATCGGGTCGGGCACCACCCACGGCGTCACGCCGACCAGGCCGGGGCCTGGCGGCTGGCCGATCAGCCACCTGCCGGCGGCCGGCTTCGACAGGCGCACGGCGATGTGCGACTGCTGGTCAGCCGAGAAGTCGAACACGTTGCCGACAGCGGAAGGCAGCGCCATCGCGCTGAACCCCGGGTGGCGCTGAACGTCGCTGTAGCCGGCGGCCTTCAGCGTGTCGGCTGCCCACATGCCCTTCGTCGTCGCCAGGTCGCCCTCGAAGAACTCGGGCTGCACGAGCAGGTCGGCGCCCTCGGCCTCCAGGCGGTCGGTCACGTCGGGCATCCACGCGTCCTTGCTCGTCACGAACCCGAGCGTGCCGACCGGCGTCTGGACCGGGCTCAGCCCGCCCGCGATCGACCCGGGCACCAGGTCGAGCGCCGCGACCTGTTTCTCGGCCTGGCCGACCTCGATCGGCGTGATGTAGGTCTTGACCTGGCTCGAGTAGAGGACGCCGTCGGGACCGAAGACCAGCGCCATGTTCGAGACGTCCGGGGAGGTCGCCTCGTAGGCGTACCCGCGCGCCACGTCATCCGGGTCGCCGAGCGCCTGCACCTTCGCGGGATCCACCTCGTCGCACGGCTGCTGCGGCGGGTGCTCGTTGGTGTTGCAGACCACCTTCCAGCTCTGCGCCATGTCCACGCCGGCTTCGAGCCAGACGTGGTAGCGCGCCGCCATCTCCGAGTACGTCTCCACCGCCACGCGCGCGAACGTGTCGGTCAGCGCCAGCTCCAGCAGGCGCACCTGGGGATTGCGCGCGGCCACCTGCGGATAGACACCCGCGTAGTAGCTCATCTGCGGCTGGAAGCTCGAGAACAGGCTCACCACCGCGCCGACCAGCGAACCCGAGCTGCGCGCCGCTGCTCCGCGCTGCCCGGTCAGCGCCGCCCACAGCCCCATGTCCTCCGGCCAGACGACGAGGTTGCGGCCGTCGGCGCGAAGGTGCGACGCGAAGTCGTCCGCGCCGTCGTGCACCAGCGGCGCGCCGGGAACGCGCAGGGTCCGGTCGGCCAGCGCGAACATCTTGTCGTGGAAGTGCTGGCGCGTGTCCATCCACGCCAGGTCCAGCTTCGGCTGCACCGCGAACACGCGCGTCGTCTTCTGCGCCGCTGACGCGGGTGCCGCGCAGCAGAGCAGGACGAGCGCGCCGCTAACCAGAAGCCGTCTCAGCGGCTTCTATCCCAGCCCGTCCAGCTTCTGCGCAAGCTCGAAGTCCTTCTCCGTGATCCCATGCTCGGAGTGGCTTATGAGCGACACGCGCGCGAGGCCCCAGCTGATGAACACGTCGGGGTGGTGGTTGAGCTCGTTGGCCACCGGCGTCAGGCGGTTCACGAACTCGACCGCGCCCGAGAAGTCGTCGAACTTGAACTCCCTGCGCAGCGTGTTCCCGTACTTCTCCCAGCCCTCGCCCAGGTCACCCAGCCTTGCCTGCACGTCCTCATCGCTCAGAACCGGCATCTAGTCTCCCCTCGGATGCCTTCGCACTCAGTGGTCATCGAAGCGGCGCCGGCGGCCTGCTTCACCACCATCACCGACTACGAGACCTTTCCTGAGTGGCAGTCGGCTGTCAAGGAAGTGGAGGTCCTCTCGCGGGACGGGAAGGGGCGCGGTCGCGACGTGCACTTCGAGATCGACGCCAAGGTACGCCAGGTCTCCTACACCCTGCGCTACTCCTACGAGCCTCCGCACCTGGTCACGTGGGAGTACGTCGAGGGGGATGTCAAGTCGGTTGACGGCGAGTACGTGTTCGAGGACCAGGGCGACGGTTCCACCCTGGCCACCTACGCGCTCGACATCGACCCCGGTGTGTGGCTGCCCGGCCCCGTCAAGAAGGCCCTCACCGACCAGGTGATGAAGCGCTCGGTCGACGAGCTCAAGCAACGCGTCGAGAGCGATTCCTAAGCGGGTCCTGTTCCTGCACTCGTCGTCCGGGCTATACGGCGCGGACCTCCAGCTGGCTGCGCTGGCAGCGGCTCTCCAGGAGCGCGGGTGGTCGGTGTGCGTGGTGCTGCCCTCGCTCGGGGAGCTTGGCGAGCGGCTGTCGGCTGCGGGGGTCGAAGTGGTGGTTCTGCCGCTTGCGGTCTTGCGCCGGCGGCTGCTCACGCCTGGCGGGGTTCTACGGCTTGGCATCCAAGGGTGGCGGGAACGACGTGCTCTGGCTGTACTCGCGCGCGACGCGTCGATCGTCCATTCGAACACGTCCGTTGTCCTTGGCGGCCGCGCTGCGGCGCGGTCGGCCGGCGTGCCCCACGTGATTCACGTGCGCGAGATCTACGCGGGCGCCGCCGGCGGCATGGCCGCACGGCTCTGGCCGCTGTGGCGCCGCCGGCTGGAGCGGGCCGACGCGCTCGTATGCGTCTCCGAGGCGGTCGCGGCGCAGTTCGGCGACGGCGACGGCGGTTGGCGCGACGGCACGGTCGTGGTCCACGACGGCCTGGTTCGCCCCGAGCTGTTGGACGTTGACCACCGTATGGGTGGTCTAAGTCGCACAGCCTCCGCGTTTTCGGTCGCCGTGCTCGGGCGGATCGCCGATTGGAAGGGGCAGGACGTGCTGGTCCGGGCGCTCGCGGAGCCGGCGCTGGCGGAGATCGGAGCGGTTGCTGTGATCGCGGGCGACGCCTATCCGGGCGAGACCGCGCCCGACATCGCGGCGCTCGCGCGCAGCCTCGGTGTCGAGGACCGCGTCCGCATGCTCGGCTTCCGCGCGAACCCGGCGGAGATCCTGGCGTCGGTGGATGCCGTGGCCGTGCCGTCCACGCGGCCCGACCCGCTGCCGAACAGCGCCATCGAGGCGCTCGCCGCCGGACTGCCCGTGGTCGCAGCCGCGCACGGCGGGCTCCCGGAGATCGTGCGCGACCGCGTGACCGGCCTGCTCGTGCGCCCCGGTGATCCGGCAGCGCTCGCGCAGGCGCTGCGCAGCCTCGCCGGCGACCCCGAGCTTCGCGAGCGCATGGGCGAAGCCGCCCGCGCGGACGTGCGCGAGCGCTTCGGCCTCGAGCGAATGGCCGACGAGGTCGAGGCCGTCTACGCGAGCCTGGGCGTCAGGCGATAGCGATCCTGGGCGTCAGGCGATAGCGATCGCCGCTACGAAGGCGGCGATGCCGAGCGCGGCCACCGCGGCATCGGGCGCCCAGCGCGGCATCCGCAGCCGCCTTGGCCCCTCGACGAGGATCCAGGCGGCGATCCCGCCGCCGATCAGGCCGCCGATGTGGCCGCCGATCGAGATGTTGGAGACCGTGAACGTGATCGCGAGGTTGAGCAGCAGCCAGAGACCGAGGCCGCTCTCCATCGGGTTGATGCCGCGACCGCGCATCACGAGGATGGCCCCGCCCATCAGCCCGAAGACAGCGCCGGACGCGCCGGCGGTCAGGCCGTTCGGAGTGACGATCAGAGCGCCGAGCGAACCGGCGAGCAGGCCAACCGCGTAGACCAGGCCGAAGCGCACGCGGCCGATCGCCGGCTCCAGCAGCTGCCCGAGGATGTAGAGCGCGTACATGTTGAAGAGCAGGTGGAAGAACGAGTAGTGCATGAAGCCCGCCGTCACGATCCGCCAGACCTCGCCGTTCGCAACGTCAGGGCCGTCGAGCGCAGCTTTCGCCAGCAGCGAGTTGCCGCCGACGCTGCCACCCACGCTCGACCCCGACGCGATCGTGCCGAGGTACGCGAGCACGTTCACCGCGATCAGCCCGTACGTGACCACCGGATCGCCGCCCCGGTAGGCGGCGGCCGCGCGAACCACGCGCGTCTTCTCGCGCGAGCACTCGGGACAGCGCATGCCCACCGAGGTGGGAGTCATGCAGTCCGGGCAGATCGGCCGCCCGCAGTTCGAGCACGAAACAGCCGTTTGCCGGCTGGGGTGTCGATAGCACGTGGCCACCAAGCGAAGATAGCCCGCAGCTCAGTCGAGCCAGCGTGCCTGCGCCCAGCGGGAGAGCTGGTGACGGTTCGAGAGCTGGAGCTTTCGCAGCACCGCGGAGACGTGCGCTTCGACCGTCTTCACCGAGATTCCCAGGCGCTGGGCGATCTCCTTGTACATGTAGCCGCGCGCGAGATGGCGGAGCACCTCGCGCTCGCGCGGAGTCAGCTGGTCCACGTCGCTCTCGTGGGGCTCCTCGGCCGCACTCGGAGCCTGGCCGGCCGGTCCAGCGAAGGCGTCGAGCACGAAGCCCGCCAGCCGCGGCGAGAAGACAGCGTCCCCTTCGCACACCCGGGCGATGGCATCGTGCAGCTCGGCCGGCGAGATCGACTTCGTCACGTAGCCGCGCGCGCCCGCGCGAATCAGGGCGATCACGTCCTCGGCCGCGTCGCTCGCGGACAGCGCGAGGAAGCGCGGCTGCGGCTGGAGCGCGGCCGAGCGTTTCAGGACCTCGATCCCGCCGCCGTCCGGCATGTGCACGTCGAGCAGCACCACGTCAGGCGTGAGCTCCTCGATCAGGCGTACCGCGTCGTCGACCCCCGACGCCTCGCCGACCACGTCGACCAGGGCTTCGAGCTGCATGCGCACACCCGCGCGGAACAGCTCGTGATCGTCCACGATCAGGACGCGCGTCACGACTTCACCGGCAGGATCAGCTCGACCTCGGTTCCCTCACCGGGCCGTGAGCGGATCGACGCCCGGCCGCCGCTTCGCTCCATCCGGCCGAGTATCGACTCGCGCACTCCACGCCGATCCTCGGCCACCCTCGCGGGGTCGAAGCCGGGCCCGCGATCACGGACGAAGACCTCGAGCGCGTCGTCGCGCGCCTCGCCGAACACGTCGACCACCGAGCCACCCGCGAACTTGGCGGCGTTGACCATCGCCTCACGCGCCGCGGCCACCAGCGACTGCGTGCGCTCGTCGAGCGGCACGTTGCCGACCGTGACCACCTCCACGCGCACGTCGTGGTCGCGCTCCACCTCCCCCGCCGCTGCCTCGAGCGCCGCGGCCAGGGTGGTCGCGCCGCCCGGGGCGGTGCGCCGCCCGAGCCACGCGCGCAGCTCGCGCTCCTGGCGGCGGGCGAGCGCAGCCACGGCCTGCGGGTCGCCCGAGCGCTGCTGCACGAGCGCGAGCGTCTGGAGCACCGAGTCGTGCAGGTGCGCGGAGATCTCGGCGCGCTCCTGCGTGCGCACGCGCTCCGCGCGCTCCTCCGCGAGCGAGCGGGCCAGCCGCACGATCCACGGTCCGAAGATGACCGCCAGCACCACTGCGACCACGACCACCGACAGCAGCACGCTGCGGGCTGCCGACAACGCACCGGCGGAGCTCAGGAACGCCACTCCCGCGGCGATCACGAGCCCGACGCCCAGCCCGGTGCGCGACGCCACGACCGCCGGCTCCTCCTCGGGCACGTCGGGCCGCTCGTCCGCGGGAGCGGTGCGCTCACCGGCCTGTCGCCAGAGAAGCGCCCCGCCGCCCGCGATCAGCACCAGCGGCCAGACGATCGTGTCCGACCACCAGATGCCGAGCCCCCGCAGCGTCAGCAGCAGCGACAGCAGCAGCAGCCCTGAGCCGACGGCCACCTGAATCCCGCCGCGGCCGCGCAGTCGCGCCGTCGTCGTCACAGCGTGATCATCGCTCAAGCGCGACGGTCCAGGCCGGCGGCGAGCAGCGCCGCCCCGGCCACGAACGCGGCGATCGGGGCGAGCGCTGCGAAGCGCAACCGGATGTCGCCGCTCGCATCGAGCAGGAGGACGACACCGAACGCGGCCACGAGCAGGCCGCCGACCAGGGCGGCCATGTCCATGCGCCTAGCCATTGCCGCACGCTCCGCCCTGGGTCGAGACGCCGTATGGGTTGCGCTCGATCCGCAGCTCCCCGAAGCCGATGTCGGCATCCACGATCAGGTGCGGCGTGCGCGCTGACGGCGTGTGCAGGTCCTCCCAGTCGTGGTCGGCGCCCCCGGTGCTGCGCTCGAAGACGGTGGTTGCGCCACCGGCGACGTGCGCGGTGCTCGAGACGCAGACACCCGCGGGTACCAGCACCTCGGCCTGGCCAACCCCGAGCTTGACGTGCACGCGGTGGTCGCCCGGACCGAGCTTCGTGTCGCGGAGGTCGATCCGCAGGTGGCCGATGCCGAGCCTGTAGTTGCTGCGCAGCGTCTGGGCCGACAGCGGGTGGTAGGTCTGCTCGCCCGCCCCGCCGCGCACGTCGAGGTCGGCCGCAGCGACCGTTCCGGCCGACAGCGCGAGCGCAACCGCCGGAAGGATCAGCCAGCGCATGCCGCCCGTGAAGGCGCCGAGCACGAGCAGCGCTCCGACGCCGATCACGACGATGGCGGTCGGCGTGCCGCCGCCCGTCGCGAAGCCCCAGAAGCCCCCTGCCGCCGCAGCGGTGGTCAGGACCAGGATTCCGAGCCCGATGCCGATGCGGCGAAACAGGCCTGCGGCGTCGAAGCCGCTGCGCTCGGTTCGGTCGTCGGGCACGATCAGCCATGCGGCGATGTACGCGATCACGCCGGCGCCGCCGAAGAAGGCCAGCACGATCAGCACGAGCCTGACGATGACCGGGTCGATGTTGAAGTAGCGCCCGACGCCGCCGGCCACGCCGGCGATCACGCGGTCGGTGGTCGAGCGCTGAAGACGCCGCGAGCGCGCGGGCTCGGGCAGTTCGTGTGTGGTTTCCGTTTGCATGTGCAGAGCGTCCGCCATCAGGCCGCTCCGCACCATTGGGAATCACCCCTAGGGATGTCGCCGGGCGACCCTTAGGTGTTGAACTGAAGCACCGGCGGGCCGGTTGGCGCCGGAGCGCCGCCTGCGCGCTCGACCGTGACCATCACAGCGTCGGTGCCGGGCACCGACAGCGAGGCCTCGTATGACCCGTCCGCGCGCGGGCGGAACGTGCCGCCGCGCTCGATCGTCGACCCGCGCCGGTACCACAGCTGGTACACGCGGCCGGACGGTGGCTGCGGCGCGCCGGTGAGATCGAGCTTCGCGTGGGACCCGGTCAGCGCCAGCGAGGCGGTGCCGGTTGGCATGACCTTGCGGTCGATCATCGCGGAGATCGTGCGCGAGCTGCTGTTGCCGTTGCCTGCCTCGTCGATGGCCACTCCGACACCGACGCCGATGGCGAGCACGGCCATAGCGGACGCGAGCGCCGTGCGCGGCTGGAGCCCGGCGACCCACTCCGCGAACGACCGCCGCTGCGGACGCGCGGCCGATCGATTGTCGCGGGCAGCCGCGGGCGCGCGCAGCGCCGCCTCGGCGTTGACCACCTGCATCAGGCTGGCCTTGAGCGAAGGCGGTGGCTCGACCTGCGGAACCGAGCGCGCCATCGCGTGCGCAACGGGACGCAGCTCCTCGACCTCGGCGCGGCAGCTGTCGCAGCCGGCGACGTGACGCTCGAAGATCTCCACCTCTAGCTCGGGCAGCGCACCGAGCACATAGGCGGCGACGTTGTCCTTGTATTCCTCGTGCGTGCGTGCCGTCATGCGACTGCCTCTCCTAGCCCATCGCGCATCTTGTCCAGTGCCAGTCGCATCCGCCCCTTGACGGTACCCAGCGGCATGCTGAGCATCTCTGCGATCTGTGTGTGCGTGAACCCCCCGAAGTATGCGAGCTCCACCACTCGCAACTGGTCCGACGGCAGCCGCTCCATCGCCGTGCGAACCGTCTGCGCCTCTTCCCTGCGGATCGCCTCGGCGTCCGTCAGCTCCGGCCCCGCCCTGCGTTCCTCGATTCCCTCGCCCGCAACCTGGTTCTTGGTCTGACTTATCGACCGGCGCAGGTAGTCGATCGCCCGGTTGTGCACCACCGACAGAAGCCACGAGCGCAGGTTCCCGCGCTCGGGCTGGTAGCGGACGCTCGAGCGCCAGACCGACAGGAACGCCTCCTGCACGATGTCCTCCGCTGCCGAGCGATTGCCGGCGATCCGGTAGGCAAGCGAGAACGCCGCCGAGCCGTGGCGGTCGTAGATCGCCTCGAACGCGCGAGCGTCGCCGCGCTGGACGAGGGCCATCAGGTCCTCGTCTGCAAGAGAAGTTGTCGATTTGCGTAGTGGCAAGGGCTTTGGGGTTCCTACGAAGAAAGACCCTGAGACGGATCACATGAACCAAAGCACAGGAACAGACCGATCTCCCGCACAGCTCTACGCGCTGATCTTCGGCGCGGTGCTCACGGTCGCCGGGATCATCGGCTTCTTCTACAACTCTGACTTCACGAGCAGCGTGCACGACCGCAGCGCCGTCTTCGGGATCCTCGACGTGAACGGCTGGCTGGGCGTCCTGCACATCGCCACCGGCGTGCTCGGCCTCTCCGCCGCCAGCTCCTACTCCAGCGCCCGCAGCTGCGCGCTCGGCCTCGGCGTCTTCTACTTCGCCGTGGCCGTGTGGGGGTTCGCCATCGGCAGCGGCGACTCAATCCTTTCGATCATTCCCGTGAACACGGGGGACAACGTCCTCCATCTGCTGATCGGGATCGCAGGTATCGCTGGGGGCATGGCGACCCCCGCGGTGGCGGATCCGACGACCAGGCCGGCGGCCGCTTAGCCAATCGCCCGAATCCAGTACCGATGAATCCGAGAGAGGCGGGGCCGCAGCCGGGCCCCGCTTTTCTTATTTGCGCAGTCGCTTCTGGATGTCGCGCGAGACGTCGCGGGCGCCCTCTTCGAGCGAGCGCAGCGGATGGCCCTGCCGCTTCGAGCGCCGTTGCGCGCGCACCAGCACGAGGGCGGCAGCGGCCGAGCCCCCGATCAGGGCGGCGGCCGCCGGGCGCGCCCAGTTGCGCGGGTCGCGCATCGTCGCAAGCTCCCAGTCGGCCAGCTCGTCGAAGGCGACCGCAGTCAGCTCGGTCAGGCGCACGTCGAGGCGCTGCGAGAGCGACGCCGAGGGCTCGACCGGCGCAAGCGCGTTGCGCAGCAGCTGCTCGATGTCGAACCGAGCCTCAGTCATCCTGGAGACCCTCCTCCAGCTGGCGGATGGCACGGTGGATGAGCACCTTGGTCGCGCCCTCGCTGCGGCCGAGCGCGCGGGCGATCTCGCGGTTGTCCATGTCCAGTGCGAAGCGCATGATCAGCGCCGAGCGCCTGTCCTCTGGCAGCGCCGCGACGCCGGCGAGCACGTCGCGCAGCTCCTCGCGGCCCTCGACCAGCTCGTCGGTGCTGTGGCGCTCGGAGAGCGGTCCCGCATCGTCGAGGTTGGTCTGCGGGCGTCGCGAGCGGTCGCGGAAGTAGTTGGCGGCGAGGTTGTGGACGATCCGGATGAGCCACGGCCGAAGCGGCCTGCCGTTGGACTCGGCGAGTGCGCGCTCGAAGTGCCTGTAGGCCTGGAGGAAGGTCTGCTCGGTGAGGTCCTCGGCATCGTGGTGGTTGCCGATCCGGTAGTAGGCGTAGCTGTAGACGTCGCGCAGATGCGCGCGGTAGAGCTCGGTGAACTGAGCGTCGAGCTGCGCCTTGCCGGCCGGAACCACGGCGCGAGCCTAACCACGCTCACGCCGCCTTCCGCTCCTGCACGGGCGCCGGCGCGGGCGTGATGTCGCCTCCGAGCCAGTTCCACTGGAGCTCGACGCACGGCCAGAGGCGGGCGGTGACCTCCTCGGCCAGGCGCGGCGAGGGGTTCTCCACGCGCGGGAAGCGAAGCGGCTTGCCACAGCGGACGCGCACCCAGACCGGCCTGATCTTCAGCCCGCGGCGGGCGCGGTCGCTGCCCAGGATCGCGATCGGCACGACCGGGGCGCCGGTCTCGAGCGCCAGCCGGCCGACGCCGCGCTTCGGGCGGCCGAGCCCGCCCTTGCGGATGCGCGTGCCCTCGGGAAAGATCACCAGCGCGCCCCCGCGCTCGAGCACGCCGCGCGCGGTGGCCATCGACTCCTCGTCTGACTCGCCGCGCTTGATCGGGAACGCCCCGAGCCGGTTGAGCAGCCAGCCCTGCCAGCGCTTGTCGAACAGCTCCTTCTTCGCGACGAAGTAGACGGGGCGGCGAACGCAGCAGCCGATGATGAACGGGTCGAGGAAGCTGCGGTGGTTGGCGGCCAGGATGACCGGCCCCTTCTTGGGGATGTTCTTGCGGCCCGTGCGCTCGAGCGAGAAGTAGAACTGGATGCCCAGGCCCAGCACGGCGCGGGCCGTCCAGAAGATGGCCTTGTTCACGCCCTTCGCTCGCGTGCGGTGGTGATAGCGCGACAGGTCGCTCGCCCCCATGCTCTCGGGTACCCGGGTCGGCGCACAGGGTTACGCTCGGTGCGCGATGGTCGAGAGGCAGATGATCGGTGGTGCGGCGGCTGGAGCGGTGGCCGCAGCGGTGTGGGCGGCGCAGGAGCCGCTCGACATGAAGGTCTTCGGCGTGCGCTATTCCGACCCCGAGCTGCTGGCGCGCCCGCTGCGCGCGCCACTGGTCGCGGGCTACGTGATGCACATCGCCAACGGCATGGTCTTCGGCGCCATCTATGCGCGCGTCGCCGCCCGGGCGAGCGGCCCCGGCGTGGCCAAGGGCATGGCGGCGGGGATGACCGAGCACCTGGCCACGTGGCCCCTGACGCGCTTCATCCCGCGCGTGAACCTGTGGGGAAACCACCGCGCATTCGCCCAGGCCGTGTGGCGCCACCTGCTGTTCGGAGCGGTGCTCGGAGCCGTCGAAGAGCGCCTCGCCGCGGGCTACGCTGACCGCGCGCCCGCTTAGCTCAGTTGGTCAGAGCGCCTGTCTTGTAAACAGGGGGTCGTCGGTTCGAATCCGACAGCGGGCTCTGGCGGCGGCAGAAATGGTCCTGCTCCGCGTTGTTCCCACGTGAAGCGACTTTGTGCGCTTGGTGCGCTGCTCTTTGTCCTTGCCGTTGCCGGGCCTGCCCAGGCGAACGTCGAGCAGACCGGCTACATCACCACGCGCGACGGCACGCAGCTTCGCTACGACGTCGTGCGCCCGGACGGGCCCGGGCCGTTCCCGACCCTCCTGAACTACGAGGGCTACGCCGCCGGCTCGAACGCATCAGACAACGGCGTCAGCACCTTCACCGACCGCATCCTCCAGCGCGGCTACGCGCTGATCGGCGTCTCCGTGCGCGGCACCGGCTGCTCCACCGGCGCGTTCGACCCGTTCGCCCCGACGATGGGAACCGACGGCTACGACGCGATCGAGTGGATCGCCCACCAGTCGTGGTCGAACGGAAGGGTGGGCATGATCGGCGTCTCGTTCGGCGGGATCACCCAGCTGGTCACCGCTGCCGACCGCCCGCCGCATCTGGTTGCGATCGCCCCGTCTTCTACGACCTCTGACCTGTACCGCGACGTGGTCTATCCGGGCGGCATCCTCGAGTACGACTTCTCGTTCGGCTGGACCGGCGACCAGAAGGCGGGCGGCACCGAGTACGCGCTCACGGGCGCCCCTCAGAACGCCGACGCCCAGTGCGAGCAGAACTACGTCACGCACGAGGTCGCGAACGCCACGCTCGACAACTTCATACCAACGCTCATCCTCCAGAACCCGTTCGACGACGACTCGGACGCCAAGTGGCAGAAGCGCGCCCCGAACGCCGGCTTCTCGAAGATCGACGTCCCGGTCTACATGCACAACCAGTGGCAGGACGAGCAGCTGCCCGGTCGCATCTGGGAGTCGCTCGGCATGTTCCGCCACCCGCGTCAGGTGTGGGCGAACTTCTCGAACGGCAACCACGGGCGCGACTACTACAACGCGACCGACGAGGAGAACACGCTCGCGTTCCTGGACCACTTCGTACGCGGCGCCGACAACGGCTTCACCACGCGGGTGCCGCACCTGGCAGTGGACATGGAGACCGCGATCGACCGTGACGGCAAGGTGAACGAGCCCGCGTGGTCGATCGCCCGCAAGTCGCTGAAGCTGAAGGTGAAGCCGCACACGTTCTTCCTGGGCGCCGGCGGCACGATGGGCGGCAAGCGCCCCGCTGCAGCGGAGGCCGGCGACAGCTACGCCTACCCCTCACCGGGCCCGGACGTGACCGAGCCTGGCCCGACCGAGGCCGACCGCTCGCTCGGCCAGTTCACCTACAAGGCGCCGATTCCGCCCGGCGGCTCGGTCGCCTACACGAGCGCGCCGGCGAAGAGCGACATGGTGCTGGCCGGCCCGGCGAGCCTCAACCTGTGGCTCGAGTCGACCGCCACCGACACCGACCTCGAAGCGACGATCACCGAGCTGCGCCCGGACGGCCAGGAGACCTACGTGCAGCGCGGCTGGCTGCGCGCGTCGCACCGCAAGCTCGACCCGAAGCTGTCCACCACCCTGCGCCCGTACCAGACGCATCTGCGCGGCGACGCCAAGCCGCTCACGGCCGGCACGCCCACCTACATGCGGCTGGAGGTGTTCCCGTTCGCCCATGCGTTCCGCAAGGGCTCGCGGCTGCGCGTGTGGATCGAGGCGCCCACCGGTCACACGGGCTTCTGGGCCTTCACCCCGGTCGCCGACCCCGGCGTGAACACGGTGCTCCACGACGCCGCGCATCCGTCGCGGCTCGTGGTCGGGGTCGTCCCGGGTGAGACCGCGCACGCGCCGCTCCCGGCGTGCGACAGCCTGCGCAACCAGCCCTGCCGGCCGGATCCGCTGGCCGTCAGCGGTTAGTCAGCCGGCAGCGCACCAGGGTGCGCAGCACCCGCAGGCCGTCGACCCAGGTCAGCTTCTTGCCTTCGTCGGTGGCCCGCGCCTGGTAGCGGACAGGAACCTCGTAGATCCGTTCGCCGCGCTGGACCAGCCGCGCGGCTATCTCGGGCTCGATCGCGAAGCCGGCCTCGCGCAGGTCGAGCGCCTTGAAGATGTCGGTGCGGATGGCCTTGTGCATCGTCATCAGGTCCTTCAGGTACACGTTGAAGAGCACGTTGGCCGCCAGCGTGACCGAGCGGTTCCCGAGCACGTAGAGGTACGAATGGCTCGTGAAGCCGTCGAAAGCACGCACGCCGAACACGGCGTTCGTGGTCCCGTCGAGCAGCGGCGGCAGCAGCGTGTTGAGATCCTCGGGCTGGTACTCGAGATCGGCGTCGAAGATGGCCGCGAACTCCCCGCGCGCATCCGCGAGCGCCGTGCGCACCGCCGCCCCCTTGCCCTGGTTGCGCGCGTGCACGTGCACGCGCACGCGGTCCGCCGGCCAGCCGCCCTGGTCCAGGATCTGGCGCGTGCCGTCCGTGGAGCCGTCGTCCACGATCACCAGCTCGGTCGATACCGGCAGGTCCGCGGCGAGCACGGCCTCGACCGCCCGCTCGACGGTCGCGGCCTCGTTGTAGACCGGCATCAGGATCGACAGCTGTGGTGCCATTGCGGCGGCGCATGTTGCCCGATCAGCCGCTCGCGGCGTGGTTCGCGGCAGCGCGCTCTCGCGCGAAGGGTCAGTCGTCCATGCCCGAGAGCAGCACCTCGGCGTCGCCGAAGTCGCCGCCCTCCACGCGCAGCGCGATGTCGCCGCGGCGAAATGCGTCCAGCTCCCAGTCGCTGGTCAACACGGCCTTCATGCCGGCTCGCCGCACCTGATCGCGGAACGCCAGCGCCGTCTCGAGGTCCTCGAAGTCGCGCACCACAACCCAGTCGTCATAGCTGGCGTCCCCGATGTGGACGTCGGCGCCCCGACTACGGTTGCGGCGGAACATCGCCGTCCTCGCGGGCGGCCTCGCGCTCGGCCTCTTCGCGCTCGTCGAGCTTGTTCTTCAGGTACTCCGCCTTCTCGGCGCGGCGCGGATCGCGCTCGGCCTGGCCAGCCACCACCGCCTTGAGCTCCTCGGTGGTTGGCTCGTCCTCGTCCACTAGTTCGGCTTGGTCGTCATGGCCCAGATGGCCACGAGGTAAGCGACGATCAGCAGGCCGGCCAGGCCCCTGGTGACGGCGAGCGTGGTGGCACCGGCGACCGACTCGCCGCGCTTCGTGCGCCGCGCCGCCAGCCCCGTGAGGATGAGCGCGACGATCAACAGGAGCCCGCCGAAGTCGGAAACGCCGAAGCCGACGCCGACCCAGCTCGGCTGATGCTTGTCGAGGTGCTCCTTGTTCAGAAGGATCTGGGCGGCCACGCGCATGACGATGAACGAGGGCAGCGTGCCCAGGAGCAGCACGCGCGCCGCGAAGCGCGTGGCCGGCTGGTCGCCGCGGCTGTACGCCAGCTTGAGCGCGAAGACCGCGACGACGAGCGACGCGAGCGTGGCCATCGCGCCCGCCAGGTGGAAGAACAGCGGGAAGTTCCAGGAATCGGGGCGGACGACGGCGAGCACGCTCAATGTCCCGGCTTCCAGACCATCAGCACCAGCAGCAGGATCGCCCCGAGCATGTCGCCCATCCAGAGCCGCCTGACGGCCTTGCCATCCTCACCCTTCAGTGCCCTCCGTGCCGCGCTCGCGACCTCGCCGTTGCAGTAGCCGGCGATTCCCCAGAGCACCAGCGCGCCCAGGATCCAGAGGCGGAAGAACTGGTAGCCGACGTTGTGGACGAGCCAGAGCCCAAGCACGATCGTGAGCACGGCGCCGACCCCCGAGAGGATTGCGCCGACCAGCGCCAGCCGCGCCGCGCCGCTGCGCTCGAGCGCGACCTGGCCCCATCCGAGTGCGAATGGGGCCATCGCAGTCGTGCCCGACACGAGGGCGAACGCCCCCAGGACGTGGAAGAACAGCAGCGTGTCGTACAGCGACATCGCCGGGAAAGCTAGACCAGGCTCAGGCCGGAACGGCGCGTGACTCCAGATGCGCCGAGACCTTGCGCTTCACCCGCTGGAGCGCGTTGTCGACGGTCTTCGTGTCGCACTCGAGCCGCCGGCGATCTCCTCGTACGGGCGCCCGTCGAGGTAGAGCGACAGCACGGAGCTCTCGAGCTCCGACAGCGCGCTCGTCAGGCAGCCGACCAGGCTGTGCAGCTCCTCCGAGCTGATCACCTGAATCGCCGGGTCGTGCACCGAGGGGCCTGGCAGCACGTCCTCGAGCGTCTGCTCGCCGTCGCCGGCCGCGGCCGGCGTCTGCGCGAACGACACGTACTCGTTCAGCGGTGCGTGCTTGTTGCGCGTCGAGGTCTTCACCGCCGTGATGATCTGGCGGGTGATGCAGAGCTCGGCGAAGTTGCGGAAGCTCGACTCGCGGTCGGTGCGGTAGTCGCGGACCGCCTTGTAGAGGCCGACCAGGCCCTCCTGCACGAGATCGTCCCAGTCGCCGCCGACCAGGAAGTAGCTCGACGCCTTCAGGCGGACGAAGCCGTGGTAGCGCTTGACGATCCGGTCCATCGCGTCCTTACGCCCCTGCTTGGCGAGGGCGATAAGAAAGTGATCATCAGGCTCAACGTGAGCTTTAGGCTTGCGGAGAGCCGTCGGGGAAGCAGCAAGAGTGGCCACGAATATCCTTTCGCGGCGCGCTTACCTCCCCTGGCAGCGCCTTTTTCCTTCTATGTGAGGTCCAAGGTCTACCTGTGCTTGCCGGCTGCTCCGGGCGCCCCCGGACTAACCCTCAAGTGCAGGTTCACATCCTCCGTCGACGCGCAGAATGACGGAGTTATGTGTCCGTGTCAACCCCGTCGGCGCGATTGCAAGATTCCGTACAGGATGGCCGCCGCGGCTGTGGAGACGTTCAGCGACCCCACCCGCCCCAGCACTGGCAGGCTCACGAGCTGGTCGCAGTGGTCGGCCACGCGCGGGCGCAGCCCCTTGCCCTCTGAGCCCATCACGAGCACGACGCGGCCGCTGTAGTCGGGCTCGTCGTAGCTCACGGGCGCGCCGGCCGCGGCGCCGTAGACCCACGCGCCCTCCTTCTTGGCCACGTCGAGGAAGTCGGCCACGTTGCGCACCCGCGCGATCGGCAGATGCTCGACCGCGCCGGCCGAGGTCTTGCAGGCGGCAGGAGTTATCTCCGCGGAGCGACGGTCGGGGATGGCGATGCCGCTGGCGCCGGCGCATTCCGCCACGCGTGCGACCGCTCCGAGGTTGCGCGGGTCCTGGATCTGGTCGAGCACCACCACCAGGGCGTCGTCCGCCGTGAGCAGCTCGCGCTCCCCCACGTACGGGTAGGGGCCGACCTCGGCCGCCACGCCCTGGTGGTCGACCGACCCGGCCAGCTCGCTCAGCGCGGCGGCGTCGATCGGCTGCGCGCCCTCCCAGTCGCCGGGATGGGTGGACCAGATGCGCTTCACGGGACGCCGGCCCGCAGCGATCGCCTCGCGCACGGGATTGCGGCCGTAGATGATCACGGCTCGCACACTGGATTGCGGCCGTAGACCGTCACCGCTTGCGCACCGGATTGCGGCCGTAGACCGTCACCGCTTGCGCACGAGCTGCGGGCCCTCGGCCGTGTCGCGCACCACCCAGCCGAGCGCGTCCAGCTCGTCGCGGCGTGCGTCGGCAGTCGCAAAATCACGCGATTTGCGGGCATTTTCGCGCTCGTCGAGCAGCGCCAGCGCGGCATCGTCCGGCGCCTCATCCGCGTCCAGCAGGTTCTCCAGGCCGAGCACGCGCAGCATCCCGGGCAGCGGCCCGGGCGCGATCCGCTCGCCCTGGTCGATGCGGCGGTTGGCCTCCGTGATCCAGTCGAACAGCTCGGCACGGGCGGCCGGCGTGTTGAAGTCGTCGGCCAGCGCGGCGTAGAAGCGCTCCTCGTAGTCGACCGCCTCGGCCGGGACCTCCCCGTCCGCGCTCAGCCGCAGCGCGAAGTCGCGGATGCGCTCGACCGAGCCGCGCGCGTCGGCGAGCGTGTCATCGCCGTAGACGAGCGGCTGGCGGTAGTGGCCGCTCACGAAGTACATGACCAGCGTGTCGCGCCCGACCGCTGCCAGCGCCTCGTGCAGCAGCCGGATGTTGCCCACCGACTTGGCCATCTTCTCGCCGTCCAGGCGCACCATGCCGTTGTGCATCCAGATCCGCGCGAGCGGCTCGTGCCGCGCGGCCTCGGTCTGCGCGATCTCGTTTTCGTGGTGGGGAAAGACCAAGTCGGCGCCGCCGCCGTGGATGTCGAAGTCGGTGCCGAGGATCTCCTCCGCCATCGCCGAGCACTCGATGTGCCAGCCCGGCCGCCCTTCGCCCCACGGTGACGGCCACGAGGTGTCCTCGCCAGCCTTGCGGCCTTTCCAGAGCGCGAAGTCCTGGGCGGCCTCCTTGATGCCAGCGCGATCGGCGTCATCCTCCCCCTGCTGCATGTCCTCGAGCGCGCGGTTGGAGAGCTTCCCGTAGTCCGGGAACGACCCGACGCGGAAGTAGACGTCGCCCTCGCCCGCGGGATAGGCGGCGCCCTGCTCGACGAGCGCCTCGATCAGGGCCACGATCGGGCCGACGGTCTCGGCTGCCTTCGGCTCGGCGTCCGGCCTGCCGAGGCCAAGGCCGTCGGTGTCAGCCACGTACGCCGCGGTCATCTCGGCCGCGAGCTGCTCGCTCGGGACGCCGCGATCCTCCGCGGCCGCGTAGATCTTGTCGTTCACGTCGGTGACGTTGATGACCAGCTGCGCCTCGTAGCCCTCGTGCTCGAGGAAGCGCTTCAGCAGCGAGAAGACGACGTACGGGCGTGCGTTGCCGACGTGGATGCGGCCGTAGACCGTCGGGCCGCAGGCGTAGATCCCGACCTTCCCTGGGTCGCGCGGCTCGAGCAGCTTCGGCGCGTTCGTGAGCGTGTCGTGGATGCGGATGGCGCGCACGAACGCAAGCTAGCCGACCCACTCGATCGTGGCCGTGGCCATGCAGGCGATTCCCTCGCCCCGGCCGACGAAGCCCAGCCCTTCGTTCGTGCCGAACTTGACGCTCACCTGCGAGCGGTCCAGGCGGGTGGCCGCCGCGATCTCCTGGCGCATGCGGTCGCGGTAGGGACCGAGCCGCGGCGCCTCGCACATGACCGCCGCGTCCAGCGACTGGATCGCGTAGCCGCGGTGGGCGAGCATGTCGCGCACGCTCGTCAGCAGATCGACGCTGCGCGCGTCCTTCCACTTGGGATCGGTGTCGGGGAAGTGGTCGCCGATGTCGCCGAGCGCCGCGGCGCCCAGCAGCGCGTCCATGAGCGCGTGAGTGACGACGTCGGCGTCCGAGTGCCCGATCAGCCCCTTGTCGGAGAGCACGGTCACGCCGCCGAGCACCAGCGGGCGGCCCTCTTCGAAGCGGTGCACGTCGAAGCCGATGCCCGAGCGGAAGCTCATCCGATCGGCTCCATGCGCCGCTGCCGGCCTTCGAACACGGCGATCTCCTTCACTCCCAGCGAGTCCAGCAGTTCCAGCGCCCGGTCGTACTCGTGGCCCAGCTGCTCGGGAAGGTGCGCGTCGGACGACAGCGCCAGCGGCTTGCCGGCGTCCACCGCCATCTCGAGGAACTCCGGTGCCGGGTAGATCTCTCCGACCGGCTTGCGAAGACCCGCCGTGGAGACCTCGATCGCCACGTCGCACTCGGCGATGACCTCCATCGCCGGGTAGTAGAAGCGGCGCAGGTCGCCGTCGGGCAACGGCTTGTCCTCGCCCCAGATCTTCACCAGATCCGGGTGGGCGAGGATGTCGAACAGGCCGCTGCGCGCCGAGGCCGCGAGGGCAGCGAAGTAGCGCGTCCAGATGCGCTCGGACGACTCGCCCTTCAGCCACACCGACCACTCCTCCATGTCGAGCGCCCGGTCCTCCAGGAAGTGCACCGAGCCGACGACGTAGTCCCAGTCGCGCCCGTCAAGCAGGTTCGCCATGCGATCCTCGCGGCCGCCGATGAAGTCGGCCTCGATGCCCAGCCTCAGGTCGGTCTCTTCGCGCACGAAGGCGCAGTACTCGTCCAGGTCGTCGACCGCGTAGGAGCGCCAGAACGGGTGGTCCCAGACCTCGAGCGCCTGACGGAAGCGGTGAATGTGCTCGGCGACCCCGAGCTCCGTGATCCCGCGCTCGGCGGCCGCCTCCCGGTAGCGCTCGGCGTTCGCGGTCGTGAAGTACTGCGCGGCGGTTGCCTCGTGCTCGTCCGGTCGCAGGTGCAGGTGGTAGTCGGTCAGCACAGCAGCGCCTCGGCGCGAGCCAGGTCCTCGGGCCAGGTGACCTTGAAGTTGCCCGCGGGCGCCTCGACGATGCGCACGTCACCGCCAAGCGACTCGACCAGCGACGCGTCGTCGGTCGCGGACGCAACGGCGTCCGAGTCGAGCGCGCGGCGCAGCACGTCGGCGCGGAAGGCCTGCGGCGTCTGGATCGACCACAGCGCGCTGCGGTCGAGCGTGCGGACGACGCGTCGCTCCGCATCCGCCTCCTTGATCGTGTCGGTCACCGGTGCGGCCGCGACAGCGGCATCGGCTCCGCGCTCGACCGCAGCGATGCAGGCACGGAACAGATCCGCGGAGGCGAACGGCCGCGCAGCGTCGTGCACGACCACGAGGTCCGCATCGGGCGCCAGAGCCATCGCGTTGCGGACCGACTCCGAGCGATGAGCCCCACCGGCGACACGCTCGACGTCCCCCATATGAAGGTCTGTCAGACCTTGCCGCTGGGGGACAGCCATCACCACGCGGTCGCACACGTCGAGCATCGTCGCGGCGCTCCATTCCCACAGCTCGCGGCCGGCGCAGCGGACGAAGGCCTTCGGCGCGCCGGCGCCGAGACGATCCCCTGCGCCGGCTCCGGCCAGGATCCCCAGTATCAGGGCGGCTACTTCTTGCTCAGGCCGCCACGACCGGTGTGCGCCTCGCGCATCACGTCGGTGAGGTGGTCCTCGGCTTCCTCCTCGTCCATCGCGAGCGCGTACATCAGCTCGGAGGCGAGGATCTTGCGCGCACGCGTGTACATCTGCTTCTCGCCGGTCGAGAGGCCCTTTTCGAACTCGCGGATGGCCAGGTTGCGGACGACCTCGGCCAGCTCGTAGATGTCGCCGGTCTTGATCTTCTCGCGGTTGAACTTGAACCGGCGGTTCCAGTTCTTCGGCATCGAGCTGACGTCGTCGGTCAGCACCGCCATGACCTTCTTGATGGCGCTCGCGCCGATGATGTTGCGGAGGCCTACCTGCCCGGCCTTCTCGCACGGCACCATCACCGTCATGTCGTTGTGGATGATGCGGATGGTCAGGTACTCACGCTTCTCGCCGAGCAGCTCCTTGATCTCCTTGCGCTCGACCTTCCCGGCGCCGTGGTGCGGATACACCACGTGGTCGCCGACCTTGTAATTGGCGGGAGGCGGCGGGGCGAACTCGATCTCCCCGATGTCTTCCAACACTGAATCGCTGATGACGTCCTCCTAGCCTTCTTCTTCTTACGTTTGCAGGTAGCGGTCCACGAGATTGATCTCCTGCAGGCGGCGAAGGCCCTCGCGGATCTCCTTCGCGCGTACGTCGCCGACACCCTCCACGGCCTCCAGCTCGGCATCGCCGGCAGCGAGGATCTCCTCGAGCCCGCCGAATTCCTCGACGATGCGCTGGATCAGCAGCTTCGGAAGGCGTGGGATGCGCCCCAGAATCCGGTGTCCCCGCGGGGACACCGGGTGGTCGAGCGTGTTGACCTTGCGGTCGTAGCCCAACAGTTCGGCCAGCCGGCCGAAGTCAAGTAGGTCCTGATGCGGCAGGCGGGCGAGCGAGTCGAGGACGAGCGCGAAGCCCTCCTCACCGTCGGCGACCATGTAGTCGTGGACGAGCGAGCCGCGCTCGGTCGCGACGCCCACCATGACCTCCTCCAGCTGCATCTCGATCAGGCGGCCCTCGGTGCCGAGCTCGACGATGTAGCGCTCGATCTCGACCGCCATTCGCGTGACCAGCTCGGAGCGCTGGAGCACGGTCAGGACGTCATGGAGCGTCACGCCGCCCTCGAACTCGAGCGCGGTCAGTCGTGTCGACACCTGGTCGAGCCGGCTGCGGTACTTGTCGAGCGTGGCCAGTGCCTGGTTGGCCTTGGCGAGCACGATCGGGATGTCCTCGAGGATGTACTTGGCGCCGTCGAGGTAGATCGACACGATCGAGCGGTCGGCGGAGATCGCGATCACGAGCGCGCTCGTCTGCTTCGAGACGCGCTCGGCGGTGCGGTGGCGCGTGCCGGTCTCGAGCGACGCGATCGTGGGATCCGGCATCAGCTGCACGTTCGCCCACTGGATCTTGGTCGCGTTCTCCGAGAGGGTGATCGCGCCGTCCATCTTGGCCAGCTGGTAGAGCATCGCCGGCGTGTAGTCGACCTCCAGCTTCACGCCCCCCGAATACAAGAAGGACAGCTCGTCGCTGTCCCCGATGCAGATCAGAGCGCCCGTGTGGGCATGCAGGATGTGCTCGATGCCCTCCCGCACTGCCGTGCCGGGCGCGACCATCTCCAGTGCCCTGACGAGACGCGGTTCTTGGCGGCTCTCGAGGTCAGAAACGTCGTCGGGAGCCGGGTCCATCGACATTGATTGTAGGAGACAGGCCCCGATTTCGCCGTGTTTTATGCGGATTTTTCGTGAAGCTGGAACACTTCGCGCCCATGGAACAGACGACAGCCACAGAAGAAGCCCGCGACGAGCCCAGCGCGGCGGCAGCCGCCGAGGAATACCTGGCCGGGAACGAGCCCCAGTCGGGCGACTTCTCGATGGAGTTGAACCAGGACCAGAAGGACATCCGCGACTGGGTCCACGGGTTCGCCGAGAACGTGATGCGGCCGGCCGCGTCCGAGTGGGACGAGCGCGAGGAGACGCCCTGGCCGATCATCCAGGAGGCGGCGAAGATCGGCCTCTACGGCTTCGAGGGGATCGCGCAGTTCTGGGCCGATCCGACCGGGATCACGTTCCCGATCGTCAACGAGGAGCTGTTCTGGGGCGACGCTGGGATCGGCATGTCGCTGATGGGCACAACCTTGGCCGTGGCGGGTATCGCCTCGTCGGGCACGCCCGAGCAGCTCGGCGAGTGGGTGCCCCAGTGCTTCGGCACCGAGGCCGAGCCGGCGGTCGGCGCGTTCTGCGTGTCGGAGCCGGACGCGGGCTCCGACGTGTCGTCGCTGCGCACGATGGCCAAGTACGACGAGGCCACTGACGAATGGGTCTTGAACGGCCAGAAGGCCTGGGCGACCAACGGTGGTATCGCGGCTGTCCACGTGGTCGTGGCATCCGTCGACCGCGAGCTTGGTGCTCGCGGGCAGGCCGCGTTCGTGATCCCGCCCGGCACAGCGGGTCTCGAGATGGGCACGAAGGTGAAGAAGCACGGGCTGCGGGCGTCGCACACGGCAGACGTGCACCTGGACGACTGCCGCATTCCGGGCTCCTGCCTGCTCGGCGGCAAGGAGAAGCTCGACGAGCGGCTCGCGCGGGCGCGCGAAGGCACGAAGGCCAAGCGCCAGGCCGCGATGCAGACGTTCGAGGTATCGCGCCCGACCGTGGGCGCCCAGGCGGTGGGCATCGCACGCGCGGCGTACGAGTACTCGCTCGAGTACGCGAAGGAGCGCGCGCAGTTCGGCCGCAAGATCATCGAGAACCAGGCGATCGCGTTCACGCTGGCTGACATGAAGATGGAGATCGACTGCGCGCGCCTGCTCGTCTGGCGCGCGTCGTGGATGGGCCGCACCGGCAAGGACTTCAACAACGCCGAGGGCTCGATGTCGAAGCTGAAGGCGGGCGAGGTGGCCGTCTGGTCGACCGAGCGAGCGATCCAGATCCTCGGCGGCAACGGCTACACACGCGAGTTCCCCGTCGAGCGGATGCACCGCGACGCCAAGATCTACACGATCTTCGAGGGCACGTCCGAGATCCAGCGGCTGGTGATAGCGCGAGCGATCTCGGGGATGAAGATCGCGTAGGGGCTCGCGCTAGCGGGGGCGCCGGGCTCTAGGGACCGGTGGCGCCGGTGATGCCCGTGGCGCCGGTGATGCCCGTGGCGCCGGTGATGCCCGTGGCGCCGGTGATGCCCGTGGCACCGGTCGACCCCGTCGCCCCGGTGGCGCCAGTAGCGCCCGTCGCGCCCGTAGCACCAGTGGGCCCTGTGGGGCCAGTTGCCCCGGTCGCTCCAGTCGCGCCGGTTGCCCCGGTCGGCCCGGTCGCCCCGGTAGCGCCTGTGGGCCCTGTCGGCCCGGTCGCCCCGGTTGCCCCGGTCGCCCCGGTTGCCCCGGTCGCCCCGGTCGCCCCGGTCGCCCCGGTCGCCCCAGTAGCTCCGGTCGCCCCGGTCGCCCCAGTGGCTCCGGTCGCCCCAGTAGCGCCTGTGGAACCAGTTGCCCCCGTCGTCCCCGTCGTCCCCGTCGTCCCCGTCGTCCCCGTGGCCCCAGTCGTCCCAGTCGTCCCCGAGACACCCGACGCGCCCGACGCGCCCGTTTCGGTCGCCGGGCCGGTTGCTCCGGTCTCGCCTCCGGCCGGGCCTGACGAACCGGTCGGGCCCTTTGGGGGAGCCTTGATCGAGTGGTAGGCGTGCTCGGCCTCGTGGAGCCAGTCGAATGCCTGCTTGCGTCCGAGACCATGGTTGTTGCGGGCCTTCCTCAGCGAGTGGATCAGGTCATGCACGTAGCGCCGGGCATGCGTCGTGTCGCCTGAGGAGAGCGCCTTCAGCGCCGCGTCGATCTCGCCGATCAGAAGACCCTGCAGCCTGCTGCTCAGATCCGAGCTCGAGATGGCGGCGCGGAGCGCCTTCAGCCGTGCCGCCGGGCCGATGCTCGCGCCGAGCGCGAAACTCGGCGACCACAGGATCACGCCGCCGAACGCTGTTGCCGACTTCGCGAGCATGCCGCGACGCGTCAGCGCATCGTCCCCGCCTCCCGTCTCATCCGGCTCCCGGTCGGACCCCAAGGGCTGCATCCTATGGATCGAGCCGCGGATCGTCCAACGGCAACAGGAGCCGGAGAAGCTCGTCCTCCGCGCACACTGCGATACCGGCGGAACGGTCGCCGACGCCGAAGGTCATCACCAGCTCGTCGCCCCGGCGCGCGAGCCCCGCGCACAGCTCGATGTCGTCGTCGCTGAAGCGGAAGAGCTGCGAGGCGAGGTTCAGGCGGTAATCGTGGTCGATCAGGACGAGCCGGTGGTAGTAGGCGCGACCGCCGTCGTCACTCACCTCGTGAACCACGAAGAGCGTCCCGCCATCCACCGCCACCCCCTGCGAGCCGCCGCGCAGCTCCGCCGCCCACGCCGGCGCCTGCAGCTCGGCGAGGAGCTCCGTGGCGCCCGTCACCGGATCGCAGGAGAGGACGCGCGTCGGACCGCACGAGTAGACAAGCCGAGCGGCCCCGCCGCCATCCGCGAACGGCATCCAGTTCTTCTCGTGGCGCTCAGGCGACGGTCCGGGAAGCACACGCACGGACTCCACCGCCGCCCCGTCCAAGCCCAGCAGCGCGATCTCGCACACGGCCTCCGGGTTGCGGTCGCGCACGGTCGCGAGCGCATACCAGTGCCCTTGGGACTGGAACAGGCGACAGTCTTCGAACCCGAGCACCGGCGACGGGTGGATCGGCGGCCCGTCCGCGTGGTCCTCGAGCGGCGCCACCGACGTGACGGCGAGCTCGGCGTCGAGCGTGGCGACGTAGTTGAGCGTGCGGATCTCGCCGTCACCGTCGAGCATCTCGTAGCGACCCTCGACCAGCCGGTAGTTCGCCGTCCGCACGATCATGCGGAAGCCGTCACCGTCAGCCGCGATCGTCGGGTTGAAGCGCGGCCAGTCCGGCTCGACGCTCAGCGCGATCTCGCCGAGCGTGGTGCTCGGCGCGATCTCGATGAGGAGCTCGGCTTGGCGGCGGACCGGTGCGTGCGAGCCGTCCATCAGGCGGCGGTTGCGCAATACCGCGTCGCGAATCTCGCCCGGCAGCAGATCCATGGCGAGCAGGCGCTCCTGGGCCTCGCGGGCCTCCTCCATGCGCCCAAGCCGTTGCGCGGCGATCGACAGCTCGAACGCGAGCCCCCACTCGTACACGTCGCGATGGACGAACAACCAGTCATCCGGGTACGGCAGCTCCAACCCCCGCCGGGCGAACTCGTAGGCGGACTCGAAGCGCCCGCTGTCGCGGCACAGGCGCGCGAGCTCGCACAGCGGCTCGGCGCGCTGAGGCCCGCGCTCGATGGCGTCGAGCAGCATCGGGATCGCCGCATCGGCATCACTGCGGGCGCGTATGACCGCTGCCTGGTAGGCCGCGTAGAAGACCTCCTCGTGCCAGCCGCCCATCTCGACCCGGCGCTGGTACAGCTCGATCGCCTCCTCGTCGCGTCCTGCGTCGCGCAGCGTCTGCGCCAAATAGAAGACAGCTCGCACGTTGCCCGGATCGCGCTCGAGGTCGGCGCGCAATAGCCGTTCGTCGCGCTCCAGCTTGTCCACGCGCGACCCGCCGTCACCGTGGTGTTCCACGACCAGCTCCTCCAGCACCGCCTGACTGTGCTCGCCCTCGGTCGCCAGGTACTCGTGCGTGGACCCCTCGTACCACCAGCGCCGATCGGCGCGCACGAGTCGCGGGATCAGGTACTCGACGCTGCCGGCGTGCCGGAGCAGATACGCGTCCGCGCTGAGCTCCGGGAGCTGGCCGGCGCTCTCGATCGTCATGTCGGCGTCCAGCAGCAGCAGATATTGGGCCGAGCCGGACGCCAGCTTCATCAGCTCGCTGCGGTTGGCGCCGAAGTCGTGCCAGGTCGTGTGATGAAGCGTGCCTGGAATCCCGGCCAGCGCCGCCTCGATCAGCTCCGGTGTCCCGTCGGTCGAACCGGTGTCGCAAATCGTCCAGGTGTCGATCAGCCCGGCCACCGACTCGAGGCAGCGCTCGATCACCTGCGCCTCGTCGCGAACGATCATCGCGAGCCCGATCGACGGCCGTTTCGCAAGCGGGGATAGGTCGTCGTGCTCGGCGGCCGCGTAGTCCTCGTAGCGCCAGCGACGCTGGCTGGTCAGGTGAAAGAGGCGTTGCTCCGGCGGCCTGATGGTGGAGTCGATCGCGTCCTGAAGCGCGAGCGGTGGATGGCTCGCAAAGCCGCCCGGAGCCTGGATGACGACCTCGCTGACGGGCAGTTCCTCGTGGCGCTGGTCGTACTCGTCCAGCGCTCGCCTCGCGTACGCGGCTGACATCCAATAGAGCTGCGAGCCCCAGAGCACCGCATCCTCGAGCCGGAAGAGATTGCCGAGCGCCGGGTCGACGCCCGCGCGGCTGTCGGTGCCCTGCGCGACCAGATAGCCGAGCATGCACATCGGCGCATCCTCGGGCAGGTTTCCAAGGACCGCGGGCAGCAGATTCGCGAAGTCGTTGTGGAACAGCGCGTCGTCCTCGGAGACGAGGAAGCCGCTCTCCTCCACGCCCGCGGTCTCGAGTGCCAGCCGCATCACCTTCAGGTGCGACCCCGTGCACGCGCAACCAGCGCGCGCGATGCCCTCCTCGCTGTCGTCCGCGGGAATCGAAGGCTCGACCGCCTGCACGAACTGCGTGCGCTCGAGCAGGCCGTGGTGCGCCAATCGCCGCTCCATCCGAGCGCGCCGGGCGGTCGCGCGGGCGAGGTTGATGCAATAGAGCAGCGGCTCCGTCACCCGCGCATCTTGGCAAGGCGCGAGTCTCGCTCAGGCGGCTCTTGGGACCTCGGCTGCGCTCCCCGCGCTACGCAGCGCCGTGCCGATCGCGGCTCCCAGTGTCTTCGAGTCCGGCCCTATCACGGTGTCGAGCCCGAACTTGCGCGCCTCCGTCAGGCGGCGGTCGGGGTGGGCCACGTGGCGGACCTCGCCTGTCAGGCCGATCTCGCCGAAGGCGGCGAGCGGCTTGCGGCCGTCGCCGAGCGCCACGCCGCGGGCTGCCGACGCGATCGCGAGCGCTACCGCCAGATCCGCGCCAGGCTCGTCCACGCGCACGCCGCCGGCCACGGAGACGAACACGTCGGCGGAGCCGACAGCGATCCGCGCCTGGCGGGAGAGCACTGCGAGCACCAGCGCGAGGCGGTTGCGGTCGATGCCGTTGGCGACCCGGCGCGGCGGCACGATCTCTGATGGCGCGACCAGCGCCTGCACCTCCACCAGCAACGGCCGCGAGCCCTCCATCGCGCACAGCACCACCGAGCCCGGCGCGCGCGTGGCCTCGCCGACGAAGCGCGCCGATGCGTCCGGCACCTCGATCAGGCCGTCCTCGCGCATCTCGAAAACGCCGACCTCGTTGGTCGAGCCGAAGCGGTTCTTCAGCGCGCGCACGGTCCGGTAGGTCCGCTCGCGCTCGCCCTCGAACTGGAGCACGCAGTCGACCAGGTGCTCCATCACGCGCGGGCCGGCCAGCGTGCCGTCCTTGGTCACGTGGCCGACGATGAACATGGCGATGCGCCGTGACTTCGCCACCCGCATCAATCGCGACGTGGCTTCGCGCACCTGGGCCACCGAGCCCGCCGCGCTCGAGAGCGCCGGGTCGTGCAGCGTCTGCACCGAGTCGATCACGCACACCGCCGGGCGCTCGGTCTCGAGCGTCGCCTCGATGACCCCTACATCGGTCTCGGCGATGATCGGCACGTTCAAAGCGGCCGGCGCGATCCGCTCGGCGCGCAACCGCACCTGGGCCGGCGACTCCTCGCCGGTGACATATAGGACCGGGCCGTCGATGTTCGCCAGCGCCGCGAGCGTCAAGGTTGACTTGCCGATCCCCGGCGATCCGCCGATCAGCACCAGCGAGCCGGGCACCATCCCACCGCCGAGCACGCGGTCGAGCTCGGCGATGCCGGTGCCGATCCGCGCGACCTGCGTGGCCTCGACCTCGCGCAGAGGCACGGGCTGCGCGGCCTTGGCCGCCGCCGTTCGCCCGAGTCCACCGGCCCGCGGCGCCGCGACCACCTTCTCCTCCACGAGCGAGTTCCACTCGCCGCAGCCAGGGCAGCGCCCGTGCCACTTGGGGCTCTCGTGCCCGCACGACGAGCAGGCGAAGATCGATCCGGATCGGGCCACGTATCCAAACTAAGGAAGCGAACGGACGTTCTCGCCCCCTCCTGACAAGATCGCGCCATGGAACGCGTGCTTGGCATCGGCGGCTACTTCATCCGGGCGACCGACCCGGCGTCCCTGGGCGCGTGGTATCGCGACTGCCTGGGCCTGGACGCCGACGAGAACGGCCTCTGGCAACCCGAGAGCGGGCCGACGGTGTTCGCCACGTTCGAGCGGGAGACCGGCTACTTCGGGTCGCGCGACCAGCAGACGATGGTCAACTTCCGCGTCCGCGATCTGGATGCGCTGCTCGCGCAACTGCGCTCCAAGGGAGCTGACGTGGCGCAGGAGACGCAGGACATGGAGGGCGTGGGCCGCTTCGGCTGGGTGACCGATCCCGAGGGCAACCGGATCGAGCTCTGGCAGCCCGCCTGAGCGTGCCTCAGGCCGACAGGCCGGCCTCGCGCAGCGCGCGCTCGCGGTCGGTGTAGGCGCGGATCGCGGCCACGCGGCCGTCGCGCACCGTCCACACGTGCGCGTTCTCCATCTCCACGTCGATGGCGCTGCCGCTGCCGCGCGCGATCACGCGGACGAACGCGACCACCTGGTCGCCCGCGTCGTGGAACTCGTCCGCCACGATCCGGCACGATTCCCATGCGCTCGTCCAGTCGCGGAAGAGGTCGCCAAGGCCGTCGACACCGCGGGCGCCTTCGATGTCCGGGACCTCCGTGGCCCAGCGCGTCTCGACGTCGTCGTGGAACAGCTCGAAGGTCCAGAACTTGCCCTCCGCCCACGCGGCATAGATGCGCTCCAGCGTCGCGATGTCGGCGGCGCTCACTGCGCCGCGAGCCTGACGCTGCACGCCGGCAGCTCCCACGCGCGCGCGACGCGCTCGAGGTCGAGCAGCGAGTTCTCGAATGCCGCCTCCTGCGGCAGCGAGTTGTCGGTGGGATCGGCGCGGTAGGCGCGCGAGTAGACACGCCCGAGATGCGCCGCCAGCTTCAGCTGCGAGCGCAGCGGCAGCGTGCCGGCGTAGGTGTAGTGCGGGAAGCCGTGGCGCAGGAGCGGCTCGGTCCGCCCGAGCGACTTCGCCAGCCCGAGCACCTGGTTGGGCGACAGCGCGAAGACGTCGGTCCCGTCGTAGCCGCGCAGCTGACGATCGCACGCCGCGATCGCCTTGTTGCCAAGCGGACACGACGCGACCGCGACGGCCGGCAGCAGAGCGGCCGCCACGAGGGCGGCCGCCGCGCTGAAGCTGTCCCGACGAGCGCGAGCTATTTCTCGTCGGCGGGTGGGGCGTCCGGGACTTCCGGCAGAACTTCGGGCTCCTCGGGCAGCGAGCCGCTGTCCTCGGGCGCATCCGCACCACCGGCACCCTCGCCGTCATCGCCGTCGCCACCCTGGGCACCGACGCCGACCGCCTCGCGCTTCTTGGCCTTCGACGGCGCGATGATCTCGATGTTGACCTCGCTCTCGCCGTCGTTGGGGCCACCGACCCCGGCCTTCGAGACCTCGATCGTGGAGCCCGGCTCCATCTCGGCCCGCAGCACGGCATCCGAGAGCGGGTCCTCGATGTAGCGCTGGATCGCTCGGCGCAGCGGCCGGGCGCCCATTGCCGGGTCGAAGCCCTTGTCGACCAGGAAGTCCTTGGCGTCGTCGTCGAGGTTGAGCGACAGCTCGCGATCCGCCATCGACTCCCTGATCCGCCGCAGCAGCAGGTCGACGATCTGCTTGATCTCTTCCTTCTGGAGCTTGTGGAAGACGATGACCTCGTCGATGCGGTTGAGGAACTCGGGCCGGAAGACCTTCTTCAGGTCGCTCATGATCCGAGTCTTCATGTCGTCGTAGGTCACGCCCGTCTCGTCGCCGACGGTGAACCCGATCGACGCGTTCTTGGCGATGTCCGACGCCCCGACGTTCGAGGTCATGACCACGATCGCGTGACGGAAGTCGACCGTGCGCCCCTGGGCGTCGGTCAGGCGTCCGTCCTCCAGGATCTGGAGCAGGATGTTGAAGACGTCCGGGTGTGCCTTCTCGATCTCGTCGAGCAGCAGCACGCAGTACGGCTTGCGCCGCACGGCCTCGGTGAGCTGGCCGCCCTCGTCGTAGCCGATGTAGCCAGGAGGCGAGCCGACCAGCCGCGACACGGAGTGCTTCTCCATGTACTCCGACATGTCGATGCGCGTCATGGCCTCCTCGTCGCCGAAGAGGAACTCCGCCAGCGTGCGCGCCAGCTCGGTCTTGCCGACCCCTGACGGGCCCAGGAAGATGAACGAGCCGGTCGGGCGCTTCGGGTCCTTGAGCCCGGCACGCGAGCGGCGGATGGCCTTCGAGACCGCCTCGATCGCAGCGTGCTGGCCGATGACGCGCTTGTGGAGCTCCTCCTCCATGCGCATCAGCTTCTGGGTCTCGGCCTCGGTGAGCTTGAAGACCGGGATGCCCGTCCACATCGAGACGATGTCGGCGATCTCCTCCTCGCCGATCTCGGGACGCTCGCCGGACTCGCCGGAGCGCCACTGCTCTTCCATCGTCCGCTTCTTGTTGGTCAGCTGGCGCTCGGTGTCGCGCAGGTTCGCGGCCTTCTTCGAACTCCTGCGCCTCGATCGCGGCTTCCTTCTCGCGCCGCGTCTTCTTCGATGTCCTCCTCGAGCTCGCGGTACACCGGCGGCGCCGTCATCGACTTGATGCGGGCACGCGAAGCGGCCTCGTCGATCAGGTCGATCGCCTTGTCCGGCAGGAAGCGGTCGGAGATGTAGCGGTCTGCCAGCTCGGCGGCTGCGTGCAGCGCCTCGTCGGAGATGCCGACGCGGTGGTGCTGCTCGTAGCGCTCGCGCAGACCCTTGAGGATCTGCTCGGTCTCGTCGACCGACGGCTGGTCCACGCGGATCTGCTGGAAGCGCCGCTCGAGCGCCGAGTCGCGCTCGAGGTACTTGCGGTACTCGTCGAGCGTGGTGGCGCCGATCGTCTGGAGCTCGCCGCGCGCGAGTGCCGGCTTGAGGATCGAGGCCGCGTCGATCGCGCCCTCTGCCGCGCCGGCGCCGACGAGGTTGTGCAGCTCGTCGATGAACAGGATGATGTCGCCGCGCTGGGTGATCTCCTTCATCACCTTCTTGAGGCGCTCCTCGAACTCGCCGCGGTACTTCGAGCCGGCAACAAGTGCCGCCAGGTCGAGCGTGTAGATCTGCTTGTTGCGCAGGATCTCGGGCACCTCGCCGCTGGTGATGCGCTGCGCGAGGCCCTCGACGACGGCCGTCTTGCCGACGCCCGGCTCGCCAACCAGCACAGGGTTGTTCTTCGTGCGGCGCGAGAGGATCTGCATGATCCGCTCGATCTCGGTCTCGCGACCGACGACCGGATCCAGCTTGCCCTCTGCGGCCAGCTTGGTGAGGTTGCGCCCGAACTGGTCGAGCAGCTTCGAAGACTTCTTGCCCTCGCCCTGTGCACCCGAGCCTGAGCCCGAGCCGCGCTGGCGGCCACCGGGGCCGGACAGCATGCGGATGACCTCGTTGCGGATCTTCTCCGAGTCCGCGTCGAAGTCGAGCAGGATGCGAGCGGCGACGCCCTCGTTCTCGCGAACGAGGCCGAGCAGGATGTGCTCGGTGCCGATGTAGTTGTGACCGAGCGACAGCGCTTCGCGCAGCGCGAGCTCGAGCACCTTCTTCGCGCGCGGCGTGAACGGGATCTGACCCGACGTCACTTCCTCGCCGGATCCGACGATGCGAACGACCTGAGCGCGCACGCGCTCCACGGTGATGTCAAGCGACTCGAGGACACGCGCAGCGAGTCCCTCCTCCTCGCGCAAGAGCCCGAGCAGGATGTGTTCTGTGCCGATGTAGTTGTGCTTGAGGATGCGCGCCTCCTCCTGTGCGAGGACGACAACCTGCCTGGCGCGCTCTGTGAATCGCTCGAACAACTGGGGTTCCTAACGTTGGGGGGTTCTCCCGACCTCTTCTGAGGATACCAACGGCCCCCCGGCGGAATGACGGTGTGCAGGGTCAGCGCATGGCCGGAAAAAGCTGCACTTCGCGGATGGAATCGCGCCCGCTGAGCAGCATCACGAGCCGGTCGATGCCGATGCCGATGCCTCCCGTCGGCGGCATTCCGTGCTCCAGCGCGAACACGTAGTCCTCGTCGTAGGGCTGCGTTTCCCGGTCCCCGCCCTCGCGATCCTTGCCCTGATCCTCGAAGCGCGCGCGCTGATCGTCGGGGTCGTTCAGCTCGGTGAAGGCGTTCGTGAACTCCATTCCCCCTGCAAAGCCCTCGAATCGCTCGGTGATCCCCTCCTGCGAGCGATGCCGCTTGGCGAACGGCGACAGCTCGACCGGGTAGTCCATCAGCAGCGTCGGGTTGATCAGCTTGGGCTCGACGTGCTTGGACAGCAGCGAGTCGACGAGCTTCGGCCAGTTCTCGTCCGGATCGAGGTCGAAGTCCTTCGCGGCGGCCAAGAGCGACTGCTTGTCGCGCTGCTCGTAGATGTCGATCCCGGTCTCTGCATGGATTGCGTCGCGGAGCGTGATCCGCTTCCAGGGGCGCTTCCAGTCGATCTCGCCGGTGTGCTCCACCTGTGCGGCGACGTGCTCGACCAGCTCCTCGAGCCCGTCGGCGATGTCGTTGTAGTCGGCGTACGCCTGGTACCACTCGAGCATCGTGAACTCCGGCTGGTGCTTGCGCGAGAAGCCCTCGTTGCGGAAGTCCTTGCCGATCTCGTACACGCGCTCGAGCCCGCCGACGATCAGCCGCTTCAGATACAGCTCGTCCGCGATCCGCAGATACATGTCGCGGTCGAGCTCGTTGTAGTGCGTCACGAACGGCGTCGCCAGCGCGCCGCCGTAGAGGCGCTGGAGGATCGGCGTCTCCACCTCCAGGAAGCCGCGGCTGTCAAGCCAGTTGCGTATCGCCGAGACGACCTTCGAGCGCAGGATGAACAGCGCGCGCGATTCCTCGTTGGCGATCAGGTCGAGCTCGCGGTGTCGGTAGCGCGTCTCGACGTCTTCGAGGCCGTGGAACTTGTCGGGCGGCGGGCGCAGCGACTTCGCGAGCAGCTGCCATGCGGTCACGCGCAGCGACAGCTCGCCGCGCTTGCTCTTGAAAGCAAAGCCGTCGACCCCGATCAGGTCGCCCAGGTCGAGCGAGGTGAGAGTGTCGAACGACTCGTCGCCGAGGTCGTCGCGCTTGGCGTGCAGCTGGAGCTTGCCCGAGCGGTCGACGAGATCGATGAAGGTGGCGCCGCCCATGCCGCGGCGCTGTACCAGGCGGCCGGCCACGCGGTACGTCGCGTCCGGCAGCTCGTCGCCCGCCTCGAGCCCGTCGTGCGCCGAGCGGACGGCCTCGATCGCGGTGACGTCCGGGAACGAGTGCGGGAAGGGGTCGATGCCGGCTTCCTGGAGCCGCTGAAGCTTTGCGCGCCTGTCGTCGCCCGTTTCCGGCACGCGCCTGAATGTATAGGCGCGGTCGTTCGACGTATGGCCGGTCCGAGCGACGGCACGGCCGCCCCCCTCGCGTCAGCCGGCAGCGTCGAGCTCGGCCACCAGCTGCCCGACCCGCCGCCCGATCTCGTCGCGGATCGCGCGAACCTCGCTGAGGGCCTTCCCTTTCGGATCCGGCAGATCCCAGTCGACGTAGCGCTTTCCCGGGAAATAAGGGCAGCTGTCGCCGCACCCCATCGTCACCACCACGTCGGCCTGCGCGGCAAGGTCGTCGGTCAGGCGCTGCGGCCTCCTGTCCGAGAGGTCGATGCCGAGCTCATCCATGGCCCGCACGACCTCCGGGTGAACCTGCCCACCGGGTTCGGCGATGGAACCGGCGGACGCTGACGAGTGACGATCGCCGGCCGCGCGCTCGAACAGCGCCTGGCTCATCTGGGAGCGGCCGGCGTTGTGGAGGCATACGAAGAGGACGTGTGCCATCAGCCCCGCTCGTCGCGGATGAACTGGTAGGCCAGGGCGCCAAGCGCGGCGCCGGCCACTGGACCGATCACGTAGATCCAGAAGTGGGTCCAGGTGCCGGAGGCGAGCGCCGGGCCAAACGAGCGCGCGGGGTTCATCGAGGCGCCCGTGATCGGGCCGCCAAAGAGCGCGTCGAGGCCAACCGTGCCCCCGATCGCGATCGCCGCGGCAGCTCCAACGGCTCGCGTGTCGGTGGCGACGGCGACGATCACGAACATCAGGAAGGCGGTGAGCACGATCTCGTAGAGCAGTGCCGTGCCCGTGCTGACCGACGGCACGGTCGCTCCGAGGTCAGCGGGCTTCGAGCTCCAGGCCGCCAGCAACACGAGGGCGCCGGCGGTCGCCCCGAGCACTTGCGCGCCGATGTAGGCGATGGCGTCACGGCCGGGAAAGTGGCGCGTGATCGTGAACGCGATCGTCACCGCCGGATTGATGTGGGCGCCCGACAGGTGTCCGGTCGCGTAGATCATCACCATGATCACGAGCCCGAATGCCAGGCTCACCCCAACAGAACCGAGAGCACCCTGGTGCGTCGCGTCCGTGACCACGGCTCCACACCCGGCGAAGACCAGTGCAAAGGCGGCGAGACCCTCGGCGACCGACCGCCTGAACAGGCCTGGCCGCTCAGCCATCGAGCGTCGCCACGGGCCAGCAGCCGGTCACGGCGCCCCCGGCTTCCGCGCGCGGATGATCGCCGAGCCCGCATGCTCGTGAACCCGGTGGGTCTCGCGGATGTCGATGTCGGTGAGGCCCGCGTCCCTGAGCGCTTGCTCGAACTCGTCACGGGTCAGCGCGCCGGCAACGCAGCCGGTGCATGCGGCCATGTCGCGCCGGGTGGCGTCGTCCATGTCAAGGTCTGCAATCACGTCGGCAACGGCGAAACGCCCGCCCGGCTTGAGGACACGCGCGCTCTCACGAAGCACGCGCGGCTTGTCGCCCGAGAGATTGATGACGCAGTTCGAGATGACGACGTCGACCGACTCGTCCGGCAGCGGGATCGCCTCGATGTGGCCCTTCAGGAACTCCGCGTTGCCGGCCCGCGCCTCCGCGGCGTTGCGGCGAGCCAGTTCGAGCATCTCGTCCGTCATGTCGAGTCCGATCGCCCTGCCGGCCGGCCCGACACGGCCAGCTGAGATGAGGACGTCGGCACCGGCACCCGAGCCGAGGTCGAGCACCGTTTCTCCCTCGTGCAGGTCGGCGACCGCTGTCGGAACGCCGCAACCGAGCGAGGCAGCGACCGCGGCATCCGTCGCGGCGCCGGCCTCGCTGCCGTAGAGCGCGCCGCCAAAGACGACCGCGCCGTCTTCGTCCGTCAACGCGACCTCGGGCGTGCAACAGGTCCCCTGCCTTGACTCGGCAGCGGCCCGCGCGGCGGCGGCGTACCTCTCCCGCACGGCCTCGCGGATGTCGGTGGGCTCACTCAGCTCAGCCATGTCTCCAGCTCCTTCAATCCGTCGGGGAGTACGAAGTAGTAGGCCCAGAGGCCGCGCCGCTCGGTACCGATCACGCCTGCGTTCACCAGCACCTTGAGGTGCTTGGAGAGCGCCGGCTGGGTCATGTCGAACAGCGGAAGCAGCTCGCATTGGCAGATCGCCTCGGGTGCCGACTTACGCAGGGTGTCGACGATGCGCAGCCTCGTCGGATCGGCAAGGGCCTTGACAATGACGGCGAGCCGCTCCGCGGAGCGAACGGTCAGGTCAGGCTCGACGACCGCCTCGCAGCAGCCGCCCTGCTGCCGCTCGCGGGGCGCGAGCACCGGAAGCGAGATCGATGCCACGGCCCGGACAATACCAAACTGGTTGGTTATCTAACGGCTCAGGGCGCTCTTACAAACCTCTTACACAGATCCCACGAAACAGCCAGGATCGATCGGCAGGGTCGAAGCCATGTCGACCAGATTCCCGGCAGCGGCCCTCGCCGGCGCCGGCCTCGCGATGCAGCTGACAATCCCAGCGCTGGCCCTCGCGGAGGCGCCATCCGCCCACACGGCTGCCGCGCGCGTGATCGCAGGCCCGACCGAGAACATGAAGTGGGGTCCGGTCCGGGTCAAGATCACCGTCAAGGGACGCAAGATCACCGGCGTCGCGGCGTCCTACCCGACCGAACGACCACGGTCCCGTGAAATCAACCAGCGCGCGATCCCAATCCTGCGCAGCGAGGTTCTGAAGGCGCAGAAGGCCACGATCCACACGGTGGGCGGCGCGACGATGACGAGCGGCGCCTACATCGCGTCGCTGCGCTCGGCGATCAAGAAGATCTGATCCGGCCAGATCCAATCGGCCCCCGGCACTCCTTGCCTCGCGCCCTCTCTGAGGAAACTCTCAGGGTCCGTTCAGAGAGCGCTCAGGCGCGCTGTCGATCGTCAGTCCCACACCTACGAAGGAGGCGTCATGAGTGATACAGCTGCAGTGGTGCGGGACGGAGTGACGAGGGCGGTGGCAGCCATCGGCCTCGCCGGCATCGCCCTGATCCACCTGCTCGACGTACCCGGCAAGTTCGGAGAGACCCCCTATCTGGCCTGGATGTACGTCGGGCTGATCGTGTCCTGCATCGCCGTCGGTGGCGTGCTGATCGCGACCGGCAGCCGCAAGGCCTGGATGGCCACCGGCGGGCTTGCGCTCTCGGTGCTGGTGGGCTTCGTGCTCAGCCGGACCACCGGCCTGCCGAGTGCGACCGGCGACATCGGCAACTGGGGCGAGCCCCTCGGCATCGCATCGATGTTCGTCGAGGGAGCCGTGCTGCTCCTGTCCTCGTCGGTCCTGGTGGCCGTCAAGGCGCCTGTCACCCGGCCCGAGCGGGATCGCGGTCAGGCGCACTCGACATTCGACGCGGTGACCGCAAGCTGAGCGCGGCAGCGCCCGTGAGCATCAGAGCCCGCCGCACCGCGGAGGGGGCGGCCGTCGCCCTGCTGACGGCCGTCGTCCTTGCGGTCGGTGGGTGGATGGTGCATCTCTGGGTGCACGGCGGCAATCTCCACACGAAGAGCACCGGCGATGTCCTGAACAGCGTCGGGCGCATCACCGGCCTGATCGGCGCCTACCTTGCCGTGCTCCAGGTCCTGATGCTCGCCCGGCTGCCCTGGCTCGATCGCCTCATCGGGTTCGACCGCGTGACGATCTGGCACCGGCGCAACGGCAAGGCCTGCATCGTCCTGATCGTCGCCCACACGCTGACGATCACCGCCGGCTACACGCTCACCGACCAGGTTGGAGTCGGAAAGGAGATCTCGACGCTGCTCGGCACCTACCCGGGCATGGTCACGGCGACTATCGGCACCGGCCTGCTGATAGCAGTCGTGCTCTCGTCGCTCATGATCGTGCGGCGGCGGCTGCGGTACGAGACCTGGTACCTGGTCCACATGCTGGCCTACGCGGGCATCGCGCTCGGATATCTGCATCAGGTTCCCACCGGCAACGAGCTCACCGCCGACCACTCCGCGCAGCACTTCTGGCACCTCCTCTACATCGTCCCGCTCGCGATCGTGGTGATCTTCCGGCTGGCGGCGCCGCTGTTGCGGGCCGCCTGGCACCGTCTTCAGGTGGACGAGGTCGTTCGCGAGGGGCCTACGGTGGTCTCCGTCTACCTGCGCGGGCGCCACCTCGACCACCTGGGCGCGCGGGCCGGGCAGTTCTTCATCTGGCGCTTTCTCGCGCGTGGCGTCTGGCTCGAGTCCCACCCGTTTTCGCTGTCAGCGGCGCCGCACGGCGAGCGCCTGCGGATCACGGTGAAGGCATCGGGCGACTATTCCGCTCGCCTGGCGTCCCTGCGACCGGGCACCCGCGTGATTGCGGACGGCCCGTTCGGGCGCTTCACCGCGGCGGCCGCGCGTTCCGACCGCCTCGCGTTCATTGCCGGCGGCATCGGCATCACGCCGATCAGGGCGCTGCTCGAAGACCTCCCGCGGGACGCGGACGCGACGCTCGTCTACCGCGCCCTGACCGACGCCGACCTGGTGTTCCGAGCCGAGCTGGACGAGCTCGCCGGCGAGCGCGCCGTCACGCTCCACTACGTGGTCGGCGACCATCGTGACGAGTCATCGGCCCACCTGCTGACGCCTGCGCACCTGCGTGAGCTGGTCCCCGACCTGCACGACCGCGAGGTCTTTCTCTGCGGTCCGCCCGGATTGGTGGCCGTGATCCGGCGGGCCCTGAGCGAGGTCCCTGTCCCGCGAGGCCACATCCATCTCGAGGAATTCGCCTTTGCACCGTGATCCACAACCCGTGATCGACGCGGGAGGCCACCTGCGGGTGGAGCACATCATGGGCATGCCGATCGAGATCGACGTGCGCGATCACGATGTCGAACAGGACCTGCTCGACGAGGCGTTCGACTGGCTGCGGCTCGTCGACGAGACGTTCAGCACCTACAAGCCAGGCAGCGAGATAAGCCGGCTCGGACGCGGCGAGCTGACGATCGGCCAATGCCGGCCCGAGGTGAACGAGGTCTTGGAGCGATCCGCCGCCCTTCACGCCGAGACCGGGGGTTACTTCTCCGTGCGCGCGGGCGGGCAGCTCGACCCCTCGGGGTTCGTGAAGGGCTGGGCCGTCGGGCGCGCCGCCGATCTGCTGAGCGCGGGTGGACTCCGCGGGTTCTCGATCAACGCCGGCGGCGACGTCGTGCTGCGCGGGCAGCCCGCGCCCGGGCAGCTGTGGAGGGTCGGCATTCGCCACCCGCTGGAGCACCACATGCTCGCGGCCGTGCTCGAGGGCAAGGACATCGCGGTCGCAACCTCGGGTGAGTACGAGCGCGGCAAACACGTGCTCGACCCGCACACGGGCCACGCACCGTCCGGGCTGTTGTCGACGACGATCGTCGGCCCCGACCTGGCAACCGCCGATGCCTACGCCACCGCGGCATTCGCGATGGGCGAGGCCGGACCCGAATGGACCGCGCGCCTCGACGGCTACGAGGCGCTTTGCATCACCGAAACCCAGGCGCTACTGACGACGCCCGGCATGAACCAGTTCCGCGTCTCCTGACGCAGAGAGGCAGACGATTGCGACCGAATCTGCACCCAGCCCCATCCGCGCTCCTCGCGCTCGGCCTCGCCGTCAGCGGCTGTGGCCACCAGAAGGTCGAGCGCTCGAACAAGCCGGTCACCGTGACCACGCCGGCGAAGCCTCCCGCGACGTCAACGTCGCCGCGCACCGCACCGGCGGCCAAGGCGCACAGCACGACAATCGTCGGCAGCGACGTCCCGACGAAATTCGGCGACGTGCAGGTTTCGCTCACGGTGAAGGCCGGCCGGATCACGAACGTGCAGTGGCTCAAGCTGCCGCTCGACCGGCCGCGGTCGCGCTACATCTCAACGACTGCTGCGCCAATCCTTCGAAGTGAGGTGCTTCGCGCGCAGAGCGCGCGGATCAACCTGGTGTCGGGCGCGAGCTACACCAGCGAGGGCTGGGCCAACTCGGTGCAGTCCGCCATCGCACGGGAGCGCTAGCCAAGCGCGCGCCGCGCTACGCGGCGTCGATCTTGGTGATCTTGAGCTTGCGTGCGGCGCCCTTCGGCACCGGCACGGACACGATGTCGCCGCGCTTGTGGCCGATCAGGGCACGACCCACCGGCGACTCGTTGGAGAGCTTCTGCTCGGCGGGGTTGGCCTCTGCCGAGCCGACGATCTTGAACTTCTGCGACTTGTCGGTCTTCTGGTCCTTGAGGTGGACCGTGACCCCGACCGACACGGTGTCGCCGGAAGCCGGCGTGTCGATTACGGTCGCCGAGCGCAGCGTGTCCTCCAGGTCGGAGATCTGCTTCTCGAGCATGGCCTGCTCGTTCTTGGCGTCGTCGTACTCGGCGTTCTCGGCGATGTCGCCGAACTCGCGAGCGGCCTTGATCCGCTCGGCAACCTCGCGGCGACGGGACGTCGAGAGGTGCTCGATCTTGATCTTGAGCTCTTCGAGCCCTTCAGGTGTGAGGATGACTTCTCTAGGCATGGGAAAGGGCGGGCAGCATACCCGACGCCTCGACTGACTCCAGAAAAACCCGTGCCTCAGCGGTAGTTGCGCTCATACACAGCAGATGGGCCTGGCGCTTGGGCAGCGCGAGCCGCTCGGCGTACCAGGGATAGGCCTTGCGGAGCCAGCGGCCGGCGCGTTCGACCCCGTAGTGCTCCTCGGCGCGGTCGATCACCCACCGGAGCTCGTCGGCGATCTCAGCAACAGATGGATCGGCGTCGCGGGTGCCGAGGAGCTGCTCGAAGATCCAGGGGTTTCCGAGCGATCCGCGGGCGACCAGGACCGCGGCCACACCCGTGTATTCGTAGGCGGCAAGCGCCGTTTCGGCGCTGTCGAGCCCGCCGGTGAGCATCACCGGCACGGGCAGCGTCTGAGCCAGCTCGCGCGCCAGGTCGTAGTCCGGCTTGCCCTTGTGCTGCTGCGATGCGTGGCGCGGGTGAATGCCGATGCCCGCGACGCCCGCGTCCTCCACCAGTCGTCGTGCCACCTCGAGACCGCGGCGATCGCCGGGGACAAGCCCCGAGCGCAGCTTCACGGTCACCGGAAGCCCGCTGCCCTCGACCGCCCCGCGAGCGATCGCGACCGCCTTGTCGGGGTCCTGCAGGAGCGAGGCGCCCGCACCCGTCTTCACGACCTTCTTCACCGGGCAGCCCATGTTGATGTCGATCAGGTCCGCCCCAGCCTCGCGCGCCCGTTCGGCGGCGATCTTCATGACCTCAGGGTCGTGTCCGAACAGCTGGATCGAGACCGGGTGCTCGTCGGGATGGATGCGCAGGAACTCGCGCAGTGTGCGCTTGTCGCCGTACTTGATGCCGAAGCTCGAGACCATCTCGGAGACGGCGAGGCCGGCGCCATAGCGCCGCGCCTGCATGCGGATGAACCAGTTGCCGATGCCCGCAAGCGGCGCGAGGACGGCACGGTTGGGGAGGCTGACGCCGCCGAGCTCGAAGGGTGAGGAGATCGGTGGCACCGTCGTGAGGCTAGCTCGCGCCGGTCGCCCGGTTCCTCTCCCACACCAGCCGCAGCCCGGTCAGCGTCAGCAGGTCGTCGACCTCGTCGATCTCCTCGCAGAACGGAGCTATCGCCGTTGCCAGCCCCCCCGTTGCGATCGTCGTCGCCTCGACGCCGAGCTCCTCTCGTATTCGCCCGACGATGCCGTCGACCTGGCCTGCGAAGCCGTAGACGATCCCGGATCGCAGTGCCGCCTGCGTGCTGCGGCCGATTGCGGTCTCGGGCGCCTCGATCTCCACCTTCACGAGCTTCGATGCGCGCTGCGTCAGCGCATCCATCGAGATCTGGACGCCGGGCGCGATCGCGCCGCCGAGGTACTCGCCGTCGGGAGAGACGACGTCGTAGTTGATGCTCGTGCCGAAGTCGACCACGATGCACGCACCCTGAATCTTGTCGTGGGCGGCGACGGCGTTCATCAGGCGGTCGGCGCCTACCTCGCGCGGGTTGTCGGTGCGCACCGGCATGCCGAGCTTGATCCCGGGCGCCACGAACAGCAGTCGGCCGTGGAAGTAACGCTCGTTCAGCCAGATCCACTCCTGATCCTGCTGGGGGACGACCGAGGCGACGATCGCGCCGTCGATCTCCTCGAGCGTCATGCCGCGCAGCCGCAGCAGCGCCGCGATGCGGATTGCCAGCTCGTCGGAGGTCGTGGTGCGTGAGGTGGCGAAGCGGAAGTGGTCCGCGAGCTCCTCACCGCGGAACATCCCGAAGTGGGTCTGCGTGTTGCCGACGTCGATTGTCAGGAGCACGGGCGAATTATCCGCGGCTTCACAGCGATCCGAAGCGCTCGACGCGCTGGCCCTCGATTGACGACAACGCGGCCTCGAGCTGATCGCGGTCGGGTGGGTCGAGTTCGAGCAGCGGCTCGAGCACGAAACGGCGCTGCCACAGCTCGGGGTGCGGCACCTGGTAGCCGGGTGAGTCGATCTCCTGCCCGTCGACGATCAGCACGTCGATGTCCAGCGGCCGTGGCGCGTGACGGGGTGCATCGGGGTCGCGCCCGAGCTCCAGCTCGATCCGCTTGGCCGCGGCCAGCAGCGCCTGCGCGTCGAGCTCTGTCTCCACCTCGATGCAGGCGTTCAGGAAGTCCTGCTGGCCGACCGCGCCCGCCTGCGGCTCGGTCTCGTACACATCCGAGCGCCCGCGGATGGAAACCCCGTCGCGCTCGAGCGCATCGCAGCCGGCATGGAGGTTCGCCATCCGGTCGCCGACGTTGGAGCCGAGGCCCAGCCAGGCCCTCAGTCCGTGCGCTCCTTCCAGACCTCGACCGTGACCTCCTCGACCGGCAGCGGGATCGGCGGCTCGGGCTTGGTCGCCCGCACCGTCACGGCATCCGCGTTGTAGCGATCCATCATGCGGTCCGCGATCGCGGAGCACAGCCGCTCGAGCGTCTTGTACGAGCGCTCCTGCGCGGCGAGCGCGACCTGCTGGCACACCTCCGCGTAGTCGATCGTGTCCTCGACGCGATCGGTCACCGTCGCGTCGCAGTCGGAGACGTCGAAGGACAGGTCGAACACGAGTCGTTGGCCGATCTCGCGCTCGGCGGCCTCGACCCCGTGGTGCGTGAAGAGCGAGAGGCCGACGATCTTGATCGTGACGAGTGGCTCTGACGCATCGCCCTCGTCGTCGTCCAGACCGTCGTCGGAGTCGGGCTCGTCTGGCTCGAGTTCGTCGTCGGTCACAGGCGGCGGACCGTAGCAGTGGCCAGCGCCAGCGCATCGACCGTCGGCGCGACGTCGTGAACGCGAAAAACCCGTGCCCCGCGCTCGTGGGCGATGATGTTCGCGGCGATCGAGCCGGCGAGTTGCTCGTCGACCTGGCGCCCCGTGAGCTTTCCGAGAAAGCTCTTCCGAGAGGCGCCGAACACGACCGGCCGGCCGATCGCCACGATCTCGTCGAGGCGGGCGATCAGCTCCAGGTTGTGCTCGAGCGTCTTGCCGAAGCCGATGCCCGGGTCGAGCCAGATCCGGTCCTCGGGGACGCCCTGCGCGACGGCGTAGGCGAGCCGCTCCTCCAGGAACGCCTTGACGTCCGCGACGACCTCGTCGTAGCGCGGGTCCTCCTGCATCGTGCGCGGCTCGCCGAGCATGTGCATGAGCACGCAGCCGGCGCCGTGCTCGGCGGTCACGCCCGCGAGCTCGGGGTCGAAGCGGAAGGCGGCGACGTCATTGACGATCGTGGCGCCGGCTTCGAGCGCGCGCCGCGCGACCTCGGCCTTCGTCGTGTCGATGGAGACACGCGCGCCTTCTGCCACCAGGGCCTCGACCACGGGCACGACGCGGCGGATCTCCTCGTCGGCGCCGACTGGCTCGGCGCCCGGCCTGGTCGACTCACCGCCGATGTCGAGGATGTCGGCACCCTCGGCGAGCAGCTCGCGCCCGTGCGCGATGGCGGCTGGTGCATCGAGGAAGCGACCGCCGTCCGAGAACGAGTCCGGCGTGACGTTGACGATGCCCATGACGAGCGGGTCCACGTCGTGGAATATGGCGGGTGGAGCGCCGGAGAAGCTAGGCGGGCTCGGGGCCCGGCTTGGGGAACGGCGGCAGCGCCGGGCGGCGCGGCTCGTAGGCCGGGGCCGGCGGTGCGGCCGGCGGCTCGTTGCGCTCGGGCTCCTCGTCGACTCCGAAGATCGACTCCTCGGACTCGCCGGCGAGCAGGCGCTGGAACTGGTCAGACTCGATCGTCTCGCGGCGCAGGAGGATCTCCGACGTGTTGTCGAGGTCCGCTCGATGCTTCGTGAGGATGTCGCGCGCTGCCTGGTGCGCCTCCTCCACGATGCGGCGGATCTCGGCGTCGATCTCGCGCGCGACGTCGTCGGAGTAGTCGGGCTCCGCTGAGAACTCGCGGCCCAGGAACGGCTGGCCGTGGTCGTGGCCGAACACGCGCGGGCCGAGCTTCTCGGACATGCCGAAGCGCATGACCATCTGCTTGGCGGTGGCGGTCACCTTCTCGAGGTCGTTCGACGCGCCGGTGGTGACCTCGCCGAAGACGATCTCCTCGGCGGCGCGGCCGCCCAGCGTCATCGCCATCGTGTCCTTCAGCTCCGCGCGCGTGGTGAGGAACTTGTCCTCGGTAGGCAGCGAGATGGTGTAGCCGAGCGCCTGGCCGCGGCTGATCACGGAGATCTTGTGGACGGGGTCGGTGTTCTCGAGGAAGTTGCCGACGATCGCGTGGCCCATCTCGTGGAAGGCGGTGATGCGGCGTTCCTTCTCGCTCATCACGCGCGTCTTCTTCTCGGGACCCGCGACCACTCGCATGATCCCCTCTTCGAGGTGGATGTTCGAGATCTCGCGGTGGCCGTTGCGCGCCGCCAGCAGCGCGGCCTCGTTGACCAGGTTGGCCAGGTCGGCGCCGGTGAAACCGGGCGTTTGCGCGGCAAGCGCGTCCAGCTCGACGTCCTTGGCAAGCGGCTTGCCACGTGTGTGGACCTCGAGGATCTTGATGCGGCCCTTGCGGTCGGGGCGATCGACCACGATCTGGCGGTCGAAGCGGCCCGGGCGCAGCAGGGCGGGGTCGAGGATGTCCGGGCGGTTGGTGGCCGCGATCAAGATGATGTTGTCCTTCATCTCGAAGCCGTCCATCTCGACGAGCAGCTGGTTGAGCGTCTGCTCGCGCTCGTCGTGGCCGCCGCCGAGGCCCGCGCCGCGGTGCCGGCCGACGGCGTCGATCTCGTCCATGAAGATGATGCAGGGGCTGTTCTGCTTGGCCTGCTCGAAGAGGTCGCGCACGCGCGAGGCGCCGACGCCCACGAACATCTCGACGAAGTCGGAGCCCGAGATCGAGAAGAACGGCACGCCGGCCTCACCCGCGACGGCGCGCGCGAGCAGCGTCTTGCCGGTACCCGGCGGCCCATACAGCAGGACACCCTTAGGTATTCGCGCACCGAGCGCCTGGAATTTCTTCGGGTTCTCGAGGAACTCCTTGATCTCGTGGAGCTCCTCCACCGCCTCGTCCACACCGGCCACGTCGCGGAAGCTGATCTTCGGCGAGTCGACCGACATGCGCTTGGCGCGCGACTTGCCGAAGGACATGACCTTCGACCCGCCGCCCTGCATCTGATTGATGATGAACAGCCAGAAGAGCAGGAAGATGACGAACGGCAGCACGTACGTGAGCACGGTGATCCACCCACCACCGCCCTTGCCGTGGACGCTGATCTGGACCCCGTTCTGGTCGAGCGACTTGATCAGCGTCGGCTCGGTGTTGTCCGGGTACGCCGTCTGGTACTTACCGCCGGCCTTGAGGTCGACGTCGATCGTGTTGTCCTTCGTCTGGATCGTGACGCTCTTGATCTTGCCCTGGTTGACCTGCGCCTCGAAGCCCGAGTAGTTCGGGACGGGAGTGCGCGCGCCAGGGCTGATCAGCTTCTGCGCGAAGAACGCCAGGACGACGACGATCAGGATCGGAAATGCGGCGCTTTTGAAGAACCTGCTCACGTTGCTCCCTGAAAGGGTACCTGGACGGGCTACTCCTGAAGAACAGCGACGTATGGAAGGTTGCGGTAGAGCTCGCGGTGGTCCAGCCCGTAGCCGATCACGAACTTGTTCGGGATTTCGAATCCGGTGTAGCGGATTGGCAATTCGACCTTGCGCCGCTCCGGTTTCGTGAGCAGTGCACAGACCTCCAGCGAGCGCGGCTCGCGCGCCGTGAGCGTGCGCAGCAGGTACGAGAGGGTCAGGCCGGAGTCGATGATGTCCTCGACGATCAGCACGTCCTTGCCCTCGATCGTGGCGTCGAGGTCCTTGAGGATGCGCACCACGCCGCTGGAGTCGGTCGACGACCCGTAGGACGCCACCGCCATGAAGTCCACCTCGCACGGGACCTCGATCGAGCGCATCAGGTCGGAGAGGAAGAAGACGGCGCCCTTCAGCACCCCGACCAGGAACAGGTCCTTGTCCTGGTAGTCGGCCGAGATCTGCTGGCCGAGCTCGCGCACGCGGCGCTCGAGGTCGGCCTGGGTGACGAGCGCTTCGCCGATCGAGGTGGGCGCCACTGCGACCGAGGGTACCTAGACCTTCGAGGCGAAGAAGTAGCGCCGCTTGTACTTAGGGATCGAGCCGATGCAGTAGGCCGGGATGTCGCCCCCGTAGGACTTGCACTTGAAGAAGCGCGGGCTTGTGCGGTGGGCCATGAAGCCCTTGACACCCTTGATCGCGGTCGTGCAGCTCGGACCGTGGGTCTTCACGACCAGGCGCTTGCCGCCGACGGTGATACGCCCGCAGGTAATCGGCGGATACCGCGGGCCGGCCGCAGCCGGGGCCGCGAGCACGCACGCGAGGGCTGCGACCGCGAGGGCGGGCCGGATCAACGCCTCACCCGCTCGTGCGGCGCTTCGCGCTGAGCACCACGACCTCGGACTCGTACGGCGCGGCCCGGAAGCCCTCGCCAACTGCAAGCCCCGCGACCCAGACGATCTCGCCATCACTCTCCACAACGGGGATGCCCGCCCGCTCCTCGCGCGGAACCTTGTTGTCGGTGAACAGGTCGGCGAGCGTCTTCGAGCCCTCCAGGCCGGCGGGCTGCATGCGGTCGCCCGTGCGCCAGGCCCTGATCGTGAGCGTGCCGCTCAGAGCGCGCGTGGAGAGCAGCGCGTCGCCGCGCGTGGGCAGGAAGCCGCCGCCCGCGGCCTGCGCCACCTTCTCAACGCGCGCGAGCACGGCCCAGTCGCCGAAGTCGGCCTCACCCGGGATCTCCAGGGCGATCGGCGGGGGCGCCTCGGGCGCGGCCGGCTCGCCTGCCGTGAAGCGCAGCACCCCGTACTCCGCGATGGCGCGCAGGCCGTCCCCCAGGTCGAGCGCCTGCGTGCCCTCGTCGCTCAGCGCCAGGATGGCGGCGCAGTCACCGCGCGAGAGCCGCGGCCGCCCGAGCGCGCGCTCGCCCAGGCGCGTGAGCACGGTTCGCGCCAGCCCGGCCGGCTCCGCGCGGAGCGCTTCCAGCGGCGTGGGGACGCCGATCCGCTCGATCGCCTCGTCGGCCGCGCGCTCCAGCACCACGCGCTCGTCGCGCAGCAGGAAGCTGGTCTCGGCGATCGTCCGCTCGGCGGCGGGCGAGAGCGCACGCAGCACCGGCAGCACCTCGTGGCGCAGCCGTGAGCGCGCGAAGCGCGGGTCCTCGTTGGTGGGGTCGTCGCGCCAGGACAGGCCGAGCTCCCGGCAGTACTCGCGCGTGTCCTCGCGGCCGGCCTCCAGCAGCGGGCGCACCAGGCGGCCGCGGCGCGGCGACATGCCCAGCAGCGCGCGCGAGCCTGGCGAGACGGCCAGCCGGTAGAGCACGGTCTCCGCCTGGTCGCTGGCCGTGTGGCCGGTGGCGTAGTCGCAGGCGTGCTCGAGCGCCAGCCGCTCCGCGATCTCGTAGCGCGTGGCGCGCGCCTGGGCCTGGAGGTTGCCCTCACCCAGGTGCACGTGCTCGACCGTGAGCGCCACGTCCACCCGGTCGCACACCACGCGGCAGAACTGCTCGTCGGCATCGGAGCCGGGGCGCAGCCCGTAGTTCACGTGCAGCGCGTGCACGCGCGCGCCGATGCGCACGGCGCAGTCGAGCAGGCAAACCGAGTCGGCGCCGCCGGAGAGGAGCACCACGATCGGCTCGCCTGCATGGATCAGGCCGCTGTCCTGCGCGACCTCGAAGGCGCGTTCCCGCACGGCCGTCAGTCTGCCGTCGAGACCCGACAGAGCGAGCGCGGCTCGTCGAAGCCCTTCAGCTTGACCTGGCCGATGTTGTCGACCCGCAGGTGCGGAGCGCTGCCCACGTCGTCGAGCACCTGGCCCGTGACCAGCACCTCGCCCCCGCGTGCGCGCGCGACCACCCGTGATGCCAGGTTGACCTCGCGCCCGTAGTAGTCACCGTCGCGGTAGAGCACGGGGCCCGCGTTCACGCCGATGCGCGGCGCCGGGCGCTCGTTCGCGTACAGGCGCGAGAAGCCGACCGCCCAGTCCACGAGCGCGCCGGCGTCCTGGCCGACCACCATCACCTCGTCGCCGATCGTCTTCACCACGCGCGCGCCTTCCGGCAGCGTGTTGGCGACCGAGTCGATGAAGCGCTCGACGTAGGAGAGCGCCTCGACCTCGCCCTCCTCCTCCACGTAGCGCGTGTAGCCGGCGAGGTCCGCGAACGCGATCGCCACCCGGATGCGGCCGTAGGTCTCGTCCTCGTCGAAGTCGGTCTCCATGTGGCCGATCACGTCCTGCTCGGCGAAGTGCGCGAGGTTGCGCTGATGGATGTAGTCCATGATCGGCGAGGCCAGCGGCAGCAGGTCGCGGCCCAGGTCGGCCATCTCCTCGGCCATCTGGAGCGTGGGCACGCCCTCGCGCATGAGCGGCTCGTGCACGTAGATGTGGAACAGCCGCGTCTCGGTGTCGGCGATCTGCGCCAGCGCCTGGCCGTACACGCGCGTTAGCTGGAGGAAGGCAACCAGCGGGAAGCCGGCGGCCAGCACCGAGGCAACCCAGCGCAGCGCCTGCATGTCCTCCTCGGTGAGCGCCGTCAGCTCCTGGCGGCCGAAGCCCATGCTCAGCCAGACGCGCTCGATCAGCTCGGGCTCGAGGCCGGTCTGCTCGGCGGCGTCGTCCATGTCGTAGATCTGCTCGCCGGGCGGGAACAAATCCTCGAGCAGCCCGTAGGCGAGCCGTCCCTCCTTGGTCGCGGCCTTGATCTCGTCGAACGAATGGCCGCGCTCGCGCAGCCGGGCGACCACGCGCGCGTGCGCCGCTGCGGCGGGCGTCCAGCCGTCCTTCGTGGCCTGCCTGGCGTTCGGGATCAGGCCGCGCTCGACCCACCGCTTCACGGTTGCCGGCGTGACACCGGCGCGTGAGGCCACTTCGCTGAGGCTGAGCCGCTGCTCGTCCATCGCTTGGGGCATGTTGACGAATTAGACTCGCCCGACCCCTGGAGGAGAGGTCTGAGCTTGAACTATTTCGTCACTGGCGCCACCGGATTCGTCGGGCGGCACCTCGTAGAGGAGTTGCTGCGCCGCGAAGGGACCGTCTACGCGCTCGTGCGCGAGGGCTCCCAGAGCCGTCTGGCCGAGCTGATCGACGACTGGGGCGCGGGCGACCGCGTGGTGCCGGTGGTCGGGGACCTGTCGAAGGGAGCACTGGGGATCGAGGGGTTCGACGCGCCGATCGACCACCTGTTCCACCTGGCCGCGATCTACGACATGTCCGCGGACGACGACGACATGATGCGCGCGAACGTGGAGGGCACGCGCCACGTGGTCGAGTTCGCGAACGAGCACGACGCCGAGACGTTCCACCACACGAGCTCGATCGCCGTTGCCGGGGACTGGCGCGGCCCGTGGCTCGAGACGATGTTCAACGAGGGCCAGGAGCATCCGCACGCCTACCACCGCTCGAAGTTCGAGTCCGAGAAGCTGGTGCGCGACGAGCTCGAGGGCAAGCTGCGCGTGTACCGCCCCGGGATCGTGGTCGGCCACTCGCAGACGGGCGAGATGGACAAGATCGACGGGCCGTACTACGTCTTCAAGCTGATCCAGCGGCTGCGCTACGCGCTGCCCCAGTGGTTCCCGCTGATCGGCCCGGAGGGCAACCCGCTCAACCTCGTGCCGGTGGACTTCGTGGCGAAGGCGATGGACCACATCGCGCACCTGTCCGACGACGAGGTGCACGGCAACACCTTCCACCTGACCGATCCGGAGCCGCTGTCGCGCGGCCAGGCGATCAACTGCTTCCTGAAGGCCGCGCACGCGCCGCTCTTGAACATGCGGGTCGACCCGAAGATGAAGGGGATGATCCCCAAGCCGGCGCGCCAGATCGTGCGCCAGGTGCCGGCCATCCGCCGCATCAGGCGCAACGTGCTGGCCGACCTCGGCATCCCGGAGTCGGCGCTCGAATCCGGCGACTTCCGCGCACAGTTCGACTGCCGCGAGACGCAGTCCGCGCTCGAGGGCAGCGGCATCGCCGTTCCGCCGCTCGACACCTACGCCTACCGGTTGTGGGACTACTGGGAGCGCAACCTCGACCCGGACCTCTTCCGCGAGCGCTCGCTGAGCAAGTCAGTGGGTGACAAGGTGATTGTCATCACTGGCGCGTCGAGCGGAATCGGCCGCCACACGGCGATCAAGGTCGGCGAGGCCGGCGCGAAGGTGGTGCTGGTCGCGCGCACGCGCGAGAAGCTGGAGGAGGTCGCCGAGATCATCCGCGACCACGGTGGCGAGGCCCACGTGCACCCGGCCGACCTGACCGACGTCGACGACCTGGACCGCGTGACCAAGGAGATCCTCGAGGAGCACGGCGGCGTCGACATCCTGGTGAACAACGCGGGCCGCTCGATTCGCCGCTCGGTGAAGTACCAGTACGACCGCTTCCACGACTTCCAGCGCACGATGGGCCTGAACTACTTCGGCGCGCTGAAGATGATCCTGGCGTTCCTGCCCGGGATGCGCGAGCGCAAGGCCGGCCACATCATCAACATCTCGAGCTACTCGGTGCAGATGAACACGCCGCGCTTCGCCGCCTATGCGGCGTCGAAGCAGGCGCTCGACCAGTTCTCGCGCTGCATCGCGTCGGAGATCATCGAGGACAAGGTGCACATCACGACGGTGCACATGCCGCTGGTGCGCACCGAGATGATCGCGCCGACCGGCATCTACGCGAACTTCCCCGCGCTCACGCCCGACGAGGCCGCGCAGAAGATCACCGACGCGATGATCGACAAGCCCAAGCGCGTGTCGACCCGGCTAGGCGTGGCCACTCAGATCGTCTACGCGGTCGCGCCGAAGGCGGCCGACCAGATCGCCTCCTCGGTCTACAAGCTCTTCCCGGAGAAGGATCCGAAGAAGAAGGAAGAGGAGCGCGCGGCCAAGGAGCGCGGCGAGGAAGTGGAGAAGCCGAAGAAGGACGAGGTCTCCGGCGAGGGAATGGCGCTGGCGTACCTGCTGCGCGGCGTGTACTTCTAGGCGACCGCGGTCTCCGCGGCCCGTTCTCCGTTGGCGTGGTCTGGAGCTTCGCCGCGCAAAACTGCCTCGACCAAGGGTTGCTGATGTGGCGCTTGCGCGGGTCGCGGGCCGGGTCTGGGTCTGGGTCTGGGTCTGGGTCGACTGTGCGACATAGACCACCTATGCGGTGGTTTTTGTCGCACAGCTTGCCCGCGTTGAGGGGGCTCGGCGTGGGGCCAAGTGGGCCAAGGATCGGTGCTGCGGCCTAGGCCACCAGGTGCGGGTATTCGGCCTCGAGCCACTCGCGGTACATCGCGTAGACGGGCTTCGTGATCGGGATCAGCGCAAGCGCCTTCTTCACGTTGCCGCTGGTCTTGATGCGGCGGCGTGCGATCGCCATCGCCACGTTCTCCTTGCCCTGGAAGTACTTGTTCGCGACGTCGGAGTCCATCTGCATCTTCACCTCGGGCTCCCAGTCGACGTCGTCTGACCACTCCCACACGAGGTAGTTGCCATCACTCACCTCGTCGGCCGCGTTCACGTTGACGACCAGGTCGAGGTCGGGGAACTCGAAGCGCTGCGGCGTCTCGGCGTCGCGCAGCTGCGGCCCCATGTCGGGATCGGTGCTCATCATCTTCGAACACGTGATCCATCACGGCACGAAACTCTTTGGCGTTCTTCGGGCTGCCCATTGGGCCGGAGACTAAATGAACGCGCTGCCTCTGCGCACCAAGTTCTCATAGACCATCCGCTGGATCTCGTCGCGCACGCGCTCCGACATCTCGAACACGCGCGTGCGGTCCTCGGCCGCGCCGGGGCCGAGGTCGTCGGTGCGGATGGGCTCGCCGAACTCGATCCGCCAGCGTGACGGCAGCGGGATCGTGCCGAGCGCGCCGAGCCACGGGAACGTCGGCGTGAGCGGGAAGTACGGCGCCCCGATCGCGCGCGCGGCCAGCCGCGACTCGCCGACCTTCGGGTAGATCTCCTCGCTGCCAACCACGGCGACGGGGATGATCGGCGCGCCGGCGCGCAGGGCGATCTCCACGAAGCCGCCGCGGCCGAAGCGCTGAAGCCTGTAGCGCTCGGAGAAGTCCTTGCCGGCGCCCTTGGCGCCTTCCGGAAAGACGGCCACGAGCTCGTCCTGCTCGAGCAGCCGCGACGCGTTGTACGGCGAGGCGACCACGCCGCCGACCTTGCGCATGGCCATCGACACGAACGGCAGGCTGAACGCCCAGTCGAGCACGAGGAAGCGCGGGTAGCGCGGGTGTGGATGCTCGCGCTGGATCGCCTGCGAGATCATCGTCCCGTCCCACGGCAGGATGCCCGCGTGGTTGGCCACCAGCATCGCCCGCCCCGATGACGGCACGTTGGTGATGCCGCTGGTCTCGACCCGCCACCAGCGCTCGTAGAGGAAGTCGAGCAGCGGCCGCAGCGCGGTCGCGAACTCCTCGTCGAAGCCCCAGTCGTCCTCCGTGTAGTCGCCGCCGGCGCGCTGGAGGGCGCGGTCGACCGCCTCGCGCACCTCGCCGGGGAACGATCCGAGGGCGTCGACGGCCGCGCCGGGCACGGCCACCGGGCCGCGCTCGATGCCCTGCCGCAGCCGGCGCAGGAACGCGATCGCCGGGCCGAGCGGCGGCACCCCGCCGTCGAAGCTCTCGCGGTTGGGGCGCGCGTGCGGCTCGCGCGGCGGCACGCCGCCGCGGGTGCCCGTGCCGGTCGTGGTGCTCACACGCCCACCGCCAGGTGGCGGATCGACGGGATGATCCGGCGGCCGCTCTGGTGGCTCACGTAATCCTCGACCGCCTCGGTGGCCGAGTAGCGCGGCGTGTAGCCGACCTCGTCTTCGAGTCGCGTCACGTCGACCGCGCGACCCCAGCGCAGCAGGCGGCGGAAGTCGGGGGAGATCGCCGGCATGCCCACGCGCCGGCCTGCGTTCAGCGCCGGCACGAACAGGCCGGAGGCGATCGGGACGCTGACCTTGCCGGCAAGGCGCAGCATCTTCGTCAGGCCGATCGTCCCGGGAGCGGCCACGTTCACCGCGCCGCGCACCGGGTTGCGGATGGCAGCCAGCAGCGCCTCGATGCCGTCGGTCTCGTGCAGGAACTGAAGCCGCGGATCGAAGCCCATGAACGTGGGCACCACCGGCGCGGACAGGTAGCGCGTGACCTGGCTGTCGGTGCCCGGCCCGATCGACGGCTGGTAGCGCAGCATCGTGCAGACAACCTCCGGGTGGCGGCGCGAGTAGCCCTCGAAGTAGTTCTCGATCTCGCCGACGTCGCGCTGAAAGCCCGTGCGCAGCGGGTATAGGCGCGCCATCTCCTCGCTGTAGAACTGCGGCGAGGCCGGCTCGGAGCCGTAGATGCCCGCCGACCCGCGGACCACCACGGCCTCGATCGTGGGCGTCTGCTCGCAGGCCGCGAGCAGCTGGAGCGTGCCGATCACGTTGATGTCGTGCATCGAGCGCGGCGCAACGCCCCCGCCCGGCTGGCGCACGATCTGGTTGTGCACCACGGTGTCGACGCCGGTGACCGGGATGAGCTTGCCGATGATCGGGTTGCGGATGTCGGCGTCGATGAACTCGGTTCGCTCGAGCCGCGCGCGCGGCGGCCGCACGTCCAGGCCCGCGATGTATTCAACCCCGGGGTCGCGCTCGAGGCGGCGCGCCAGCTCGGTGCCGAGCCGGGTCGACACGCCCGTGATCAGGACGCGACGACCGCTCACTTCTTCTTCTTCGGCGTCGCCTTCTTCTTCGAGCTTGTCGATGCGCTTCGCCAGGTTGCGCAGCTCGGTTCGAATCGCCATCAGGTCGTCGTGCGTCGCGGGCGCGCGCCCTTCGATCTGCTGCCTGAAGCGCCCGGCGGCCTTGCCGAGGTCATCGACGGCGTCCTGCGCGCGGGTGCGCGTCTGCTGGCTGGCCGACACCGTGCGCTCGACCGCTTCGCGCAGCGTCGCCTGTACCTGCTCCTGGGGTGTCTTGCGGCTGGCCATCGACGGCTTCGCAGTCTTCCATAGATTGGCCGGGATGCCAGGCGCGTCGTCCGCAATCCATCTGAAGCCCGCCGCCGAGCTGGCCGAGCGCGTGCTGCTGCCGGGCGACCCGCACCGCGCCATGGCCGTGGCGATGGCGCTGACCGACGCGCCGAAGATGTTCAACCACCATCGCGGGCTCTGGGGCTACACGGGGGTGGCGCGCGACGGCGCGCCGCTGACGATCCAGGCGACAGGGATGGGCGGCCCGAGCGCCGCGATCGTGATCGAGGAGCTGATCGCGCTCGGCGCCAGGTCGCTGGTCCGGATCGGCACCTGCGGGGCGCTGACCGCGGCGCACGCGATCGGCGACGTCGTGCGCGTCAGCCAGGCGCTGGCGCTCGACGGCGCCAGCCGTGCGCTCGGCGCGGGCGAGCAGGTTGAGCCGGACGTCGAGCTGACCGCCGCGCTCGACGCACCCGCGGTGGTGGCGGCATCGGTCGACCTCTTCTACGCCGACGCGGAGCCCGGCGGCGCGGACGTGGTGGAGATGGAGTGCGCCACGCTGTTCCAGATCGCGCAGCTGCGCGGGGTGCGGGCGGCGGCGGTGCTGGGCGTCTCGGACACGCTCACGGGCGGGCGGGAGCGAATCTGCGCCGAGCACCTCGAGGCGCTCGGGCTGAAGCTGGGCGAAGTGGCCTACGCGGCGCTCAGTCGGTGACCGACAGGCGTTCCTGCGCGCGCGGCACCGGCTGGTCGGCGGGTGCGAGTGCCTCGCGGAGCGCGGCGATGTCCTTCGCGACCTCTTCGATCCGGGTCAGGACCTGCTCGTCCTGGCTGCCGCTCGAAGCCACGCTCTGCATGCGCTCTTCGACGCGGTCGAGGGTGTCCTCGATCGCCTCGAGCCGCTGGGACACCGAGCGCAGGCGGCGGGTGAGCCGCTCCATGTCGGCCGCCGACGGGATGTTCAGCGCGCCCATCGCCACGTTCTGGGCCGCGACCGCTTTCTCGCGGGCCTCGAACGCGCGCTGGAGCGCGCCGGTCACGAGCGGGTTTCCGGCCAGCTCCTCCGCGAGCTTGCCGAGTGCCTCCTCGCCTTGGCGCTGGAGCCGCTCCTTGATGCCTTCATCCGGCGCTTCTTCCACGCCGCGCACAGTACCGTGCAAGGGCCGGATTCGGGGAGCCGGCGTCGAATCTCCACCTCGAGTCGAGCCTTAGATCTCCCTGTAACTGTGCAACTTGACCTCCGCGCATCAACTTTTACGTCCAGGAACCGTTTACATCCCCGAAGATGGGGAGACTCTTGTATCGGCGGAACTACGCGAAGAAAAGGGATGTTCTGATAGCTTGCCGCCGTCCGGGGCCACTCCCGGGGGTCGGGAGGAGAACTTGAGCGCGGATGAGTAAGAGGCTCCTTTTTGTGCTGCTCACGGCAGCCATGGCGGCGGCGACGCTGGTCGGTCTCACCGTGCCCGCATCGCCGGCCAGCGCGGAGCAGCGCACGGTCACCGTGCGCCTCGCCGACGGAACGCTCACCACGGTCACGGTCGACGTGCCGCCCGGCACGCCGCTCTCGGACATCACGATCCCCACCCCGGCGCCACTGCCGACCGTTCCGGTCCCGGTTCCTTCGCCCGGCTCGCCCACGCCTGATCCCGGCACGGGCAGCGGCGACCAGCCGAGCGACCAGCAGCCTGCCGATGCCGGCACGCCGAACGCGTCCGACAAGAGCAAGGCGCAGAAGGAGTCGGGCGGCAAGGAGAAGGCGAAGCCGAACGCGCTCGACGACGCTCCGAACGCCGAGCCTCAGCGTGAGGTCAAGAAGAAGCTCGACAAGATCAACGCGACGCTGTTCAACCCGGACGGCTCGCCGGCGGCCACCAACCCCACCTACTTCGACGCGCTGCCCGGCCCGGCAGTCGCCTCCGGCGTCCCCAACTTCGTGATCGAGAAGTTCCGCGTGCCGATCTTCCTGTTGCCGATCTACCAGGCCGCGGGGATCCAGTACGGCATCCGCTGGGAGGTCCTGGCGGCCATCAACGAGATCGAGACCGACTACGGCCGCAACCTGAACGTGTCTTCTGCGGGCGCCGTCGGCTGGATGCAGTTCCTGCCCTCGACCTGGAAGACCTGGGGCGTCGACGCCAACAAGGACGGCCGCAAGGACCCGTTCAACCCGGTCGACGCGATCTTCGGCGCGGCCCGCTACCTGCGTGCCGCGGGCGGCGACAAGGACATCCAGAAGGCGATCTTCTCCTACAACCACGCCGGCTGGTACGTCGACTCCGTGATGCTGCGCGCGCGCATGATCGCCGGCGTGCCCGCTGACCTGGTCGGCTCGCTCACCGGGCTGACCGAGGGCCACTTCCCCGTATACGCGCGTGCGAAGTACGCCGACGACCTTCAGACCAGCGACGCGATCAAGCGCGTCAAGCGAGGCGCGAACGCCGCCAACGTGGTCGGCTCCGACGACTCGCGCAACGGCATCGACATCTTCGCCCGCCGCGGCGCGCCCGTCGTGTCGGTCAACGACGGCGTCGTCAAGCACATGGGCGTCTCGAAGAGGCTCGGCAACTACGTCGTGCTCCAGGACGTGTACGGCAACCAGTACACGTACGGCCACCTCGGCCGGCTCTCGAAGCTCTACCCGGTGCCGAAGAGCGACCTGGGCAAGCTGAAGACCACCGCCAAGGCCATCCAGGCGAACACGCCCAAGAAGGACCCGAAGCCGACCGCCCCGGCCAGCGCCGGGCGCCAGGTCGACCACGCCGCGAAGGCTGCGAAGGCCGCGAAGGTGAAGCCGGCCGCGCCCAAGCGCGTCGCCGCCAAGCCGGCCGCCGCGAAGAAGGTGCGCGTCGCTGCCGCGGCTCCCGCCGCCACGGTCGAGCGCGAGCGGCTGTTCGCGCACCCGGCGCGCCCCCAGGCCAAGCGCTCCGGCGGGCTCGAGCAGATCCTGCTCACCAAGGCCAAGAAGGGCGCCTACGCAACCTTCGACAACGTCTCCTCGCGCCCGCTCCACTTCGACGCGAAGCGCATGCGCCTGGCGCGCCTGAAGAAGGGCTCGCACGTGGTCGGCGGCACCGTGCTCGGGCGCATCGCCGCGCCGAGCGCGAACAAGGCGTCGCACATCTACTTCCAGATCCGGCCCGCCGGCAAGGGCGCGCCGATGATCGACCCGAAGCCGATCCTCGACGGCTGGAAGCTGCTCGAGGCGACCGCCATCTACCGCGCCTCCGGCCGCAACGCTCTCTACGACCCGAACGGCAACGACAACCTGTCGATCGGCCAGGTGATGTTGCTGCCGAAGACGATGCTCGAGCGGCGCGTCCTGAACGACCCGCGCGTCACGATCTACCAGGGCGGCCGTGAAGACATCCGCACCGGCCAGATCGACCGTCGCGTGCTGGCCACGCTCGAGTACCTCGCCGAGTCGGGCTTCAACCCCACCATCTCCTGCCTCAAGACTGGTCACAGCTACCTGACGAGCTCCGGCAACGTGTCCGAGCACTCCTCAGGCAACGCGGTTGACATCTCCGAGGTCAACGGGATCCCGATCCTCGGTCACCAGGACCCGGGCGGGATCGCCGACCAGGTCGTGCATCGCCTGATGCTGCTCCAGGGCACGATGGCGCCGCACCAGATCATCTCGCTGCTGGACTACGGCGGCAACACGATGGCGCTGCCGGATCACGCGAACCACATCCACGTTGGCTTCAAGCCGCTGTTCGGCACGAACGCCAAGCTCGGCATGCAGGCGCTCGCCGTGCTGAAGCCCGGCCAGTGGGACAACCTGCTGAAGCGGCTCTCGAAGATCGACAACCCGGTGGTGCCGACCAAGCCGTCGAAGTACTCGATCACAGTCCCGAAGAAGAAGTCGGGCAACGTTCTGTCTGACGATTAGTCAGTCCTTCCGCTTCACCCAGATCGAGTTCGGCTTTCTGCTCGGACCCCCCGACGGGCGCTATCTCGTGCGCGGCGGGCCCGACGGTACGCCGCAGTCGGTGATCGCGCTGAAGACGCTCGGCGCTCCCGAGCGGCGGATGATGGGCGGCAAGCGCGCGCGCAAGGTCGCGGACGCCGAGCCCGAGCCCGTCCCCACCTCGCGCGCCACGATGATCGCGGCCGAGCCGTTCTCCTCGCCGCTCGAGGCCGAGGCATGGCTGGGCGCGCTGCGGCGCGACCGCGACGCGCTGGTCGAAGAGGCGCGCCTTGGAACCGCCGAGCTCAACCGGATGCTGCGCGCGCACCGCGCCGCCGCGGCCGACCCGTGGTCTGCGATCGAGGTCTCCCCCGCGCACGCGCTGGTGGTGCGCGTGGGCTACGGCGTGGGCGACCTGGTGGCCGAGGGCCGCTTCGACGACGCGCTCGAGCTGCCGCGCACCGAGGCCGCCGCGCTGTCGCGCGGGCGACGCGGCGACACGACGGGGCCGGGCGAGCGCCTGGCGGCGATCCTGTCGGGCCGCGACGAGCTGCTCGCGTGCGAGGAGCTGGTGCTGCGAGCGCGTGCCGACGTGGACTCTCACCGCCCGCGCGAGGCGGCGCTCCAGGCGCGGATCGCGCTGGAGGCCGTGCTGGCCGAGCTGCCATCCGCTGTCGACCCGGAGCTGCCGGCGTGCCGCGCCGAGATCGGCGATGCCGCCAACGCGGCGCTCACGGGCGATCCGCCCGAGCACCTCCAGCACGCGGTGGCCCACGCCGTCGAGCGGATGGAGCGGGCGCTGCGGCGCAGGCCGGGGCCGCCCGAAATAATCTCGTCCGCGTGAAGGGACCTGGTGTCGAGCTCGATGTCGTCTCCAACGAGCCTGAGCTGCTCGTGATGGACGCGCACTACGAGGGCACCGGCCAGCTGCCGCCGGCCGAGTTCAGGCTCGCCTGATGGCGTGGCTGGCCGACGGCTTCGAGGTGCCGGCGCGCGTCGAGCTCGAGAGCGGCCACCACCTGCGCCCGATCCGCGCCGACGACGTGGACATCGACTACCCGGCTGTGATGGGGGCGCGCGAGAAGCTGTGGGCCAAGTACGGCGAGGCCTGGGGCTGGCCGCCGGCGACGATGACGCTCGAGCAGGACCGCGAGGACCTGGCCCACCACGAGGAAGAAGCGATCGCCCGCGTGGCGTTCAACTTCGCGGTGCTGAACGAGGACGAGTCGGCGCTGCTCGGCTGCGTGTACGTGGATCCCCCGGATGAGCGCTCACCCGAGGGGACCGACGCGGTGGTGTCGTGGTGGTCAGTCGACCCCGCCGTGGAGAGCGAGCTCGACGGCTTCGTGCCGCGCTGGCTCGACGAGGTGTGGGGCTTCCAAGCGGTCGACTTCTCGCCGGCCTAGTCGGTCCACCAGTCCGCGACCATCTCGCCGTCGCCCTCCTCGGGCTTCGGTCCTCCGATCGCGATGAGCTCCAGGCCGTCGGGACCTCCCTCGAAGCCACGCGTGACCGCCGGCGCCACGCGGACCACGTCCCACTGCTTCAGGTCATGGATCTCGTCGTCGAGCTTGACGCGGCCCGAGCCGTTCACGACGACGTAGGCCTCCTCCTGCACCTTGTGCTTGTGCCCGTACGGCGCGCGCGTGTCGGCGCCGTAGTGGAAGTAGCTGACGCCGAGCTGCTCGCTGTCGAGCACGCTGCGCGCCATGCGCACGTCGAGGCCCGGGGCGCGGCCCTCGGCGGCGTTGTCGATGTCTTTCAGGTTCTTGATCGTGTAGTCGCTCATCGACCCGCGACACTATCCGCGTGGAGAAGAGGGCGGTAGCCATACGCGGCGACATGATCCGGCTCGGGCAGCTGCTCAAGCTGGCCGACGTGGTCGATTCTGGCGGGGAAGCTCGCGACCTGCTGGCCGGCGAGCAGGTTCTCGTGAACGGGGAACTCGAGACGCGGCGTGGCCGGCAGCTTCATTGTGGGGACTTCGTCACAGTTGTTGACACCGTGTTAGAGATAGTCCCTATTGACACGTAGCCGGTATTAGTCTGCGCGCCATGGCGCTTCAGCACGACGAGCAGAACACCGACGACAAGCCGATCGAGGAGATCCTCATCGCCGAGCGTGAGCACTGGCTCGAGGGGCCGCCCCACCACCTCTTCGCCCGCTGCCGCAGCGAGTGCCCGGTGCACTGGTCCGAGACGATCAGCGAGTACCCCAGCGAGGCCGGCTTCCATTCGGTCACGACCGCCGACGACGTGCGCACCGTCTTGATGGACTGGCAGACGTTCAGCTCGGAGGTGGGTGGGATCACGGCGCTGACCGAGGCGGTCATGCCGCTGGAGATGCAGCGCGGCATGTTTATCGCGCAGGACCCGCCGAAGCACGACCGCCTGAAGGCGCTGTTCCAGCGCGGGTTCACGCCGAAGCGGATCGGGGAGCACGAGGAGCGCATCCGCCAGATCGTGCGCGACCGGCTCGATTCACTCGACCCCGAGGCGGAGATCAACCTGGTCGACGAGTTCGCGCAGCCGGTCGTCGCGCGCGTGATCGGCAGCTTCATGGGCGTGGCCCCCGAGGACGACGTCATCTGGGCGCGGCTGATGAACGCCACGCTCGGCGGCGGCGACCCCGACCTGAATCCCGAGGGGCCCGAGATGATCATGCAGCGCGACATCCCCGAGATCTTCGAGCGCTGCCAGAAGCTGATCGACGAGCGCCGCGCGACCCCGACGGACGACCTGACGAGTGTTCTGGTCCACGCCGAGGTCGACGGCTCGAAGCTCGAGGACTGGGAGATCGTCATGGGCTTCTTCCTGCTCATGGCGGCCGGCAACGACTCGACGAAGGCCACGTTCTGCAGCGCGATCAGGGCGCTGGTCGAGAACCCCGAGGAGAAGCAGAAGCTGATCGACGACCCGTCGCTCGTGGAGAGCGCCGTCGAGGAGTCGCTGCGGATGTTCCCCGCGTTCGCGCACTTCCGCCGCACGGCGACCAAGGACGTGCAGCTGAGCAACGCCCACATCAAGGAGGGCGAGAAGGTGGTCATGTGGTACGTCTCCTCGAACCGCGACGAGTCGCGCTACGAGGACCCGGACCGCTTCGACGTCGAGCGCAATCCCGACCACCAGGCGTTCGGCGCCGGCGGGCGGCACTTCTGCCTGGGCGCGGCGCTGGCCCGGCTCGAGCTGAAGATCATGCTCGAGGAGACCCTGCGGCGCTACCCGAACCTGACCATCACGGGACCGACGTCGTACGTCGAGTCACCGTTCATCAACCAGCTCAAGAGCCTGCCCGTCCGTCTCGGCGGCTAGGCGCCATCGGAAGCGGGATCGAGGTCGAGCCGTCCGGCGGCTCGACGCCCCAGTGGCCGACCCAGTTGATCGGGGTCGCTCCGGGGGAGCCGAAGCGCTCGTCCATGTAGGCGACCACCTCCGCGTAGAGCTCGTCGCCGAGGATGCGGCGCAGCAGCGACTCCTCTGAGCGATAGACCGGCTGCGACCCGGTGTATGCCTCGGGCGAGTCGACACACCACCAGTCCAGCGGCTCGCCGTCGCCCGAGCCCCAGTCACCCTCGTGCTCGTAGGCGCGCAGCGTGTGGTGCTGCTCGTCGTCGTCGTGGTCGATCGCGAACGGAACCAGGCCGCAGACCCACGGCTTCCAGTCGATCGGGTCCTCGCCGCGCCTGAGCGCCGCCACGTGGAAGGCGCAGCCGAGCGTGCCCGACGGGCCGTCGCCGCGGTTGGCGAACACGCAGGCGCCGTCCTGCACCTTCGTGTGCTTGGAGCCCGAGCCTTTGCCGCGCTCCTTCCACCACGTTTTCCGGTAGCGCGAGCGCAGGTCCCAGTCGTCGTCGGTCAGCTGCTTGACGCGCTTCTTGAGCAGCTTGAAGTCCTCCTCGCCCTCTTCGTCGTCGGCGCCCGCCTTGATGAAGACGCCCGACGAGCAGCAGCCGACGGCAGCGTCGCCGTGGATGCCCTTGCAGCCCGATCCGAAGATGCAGTGCCAGGCGCTCGAGAGGAAGGTCAGATCGATCTGCCACGTGCTCGCGTCACGCGGGTCGATGAAGGTTGCCCATTCCTTGTGAAGACTCATAGGATCGACCTCAATGTACGACTACATAGTGGTGGGAGCGGGCTCGGCCGGTTGCGTGCTTGCCGCCCGGCTCAGCGAGGATCCCGACATCCAGGTGCTGCTCGTCGAGGCGGGGCCGCCGGACACGCTCGAGAACATCCACGTGCCGCTGGGGGTCGCGTCGCTCACCCGCAGCGCGGTCGACTGGGACATGTGGACCGGCCACGAGCCCGGCTGCGACGGCCGCCGCGTCTACCTGCCGCGCGGGCGCACGCTCGGCGGCTCGTCGTCCACGAACGCGATGGTCTACATCCGCGGCAACCGCGCCGACTACGACGGCTGGCGCGATCAGGGCTGCGACGGCTGGGGCTACGACGACCTGCTGCCGTACTTCAAGCGCGCCGAGGACAACGAGCGCGGTACGTCTGACTACCACGGCGCCGGCGGCCCGCTGACGGTCGCGGAGGGACGCCACCCGAACGCGATGATGGACGCGGTCGTCAGCGCCGGCATCGAGGCCGGCCTGCCCGCGAACGACGACTTCAACGGTCCCGCCCAGGACGGCATGGGCCACTACCAGCTGACCCAGCGCGACGGGCGGCGCTGCAGCGCATCGGTTGCGTATCTGCATCCCGCGATGGCACGGCCGAACCTGCGCGTGGAGTGCGGCGTGCAGGTCGAGCGCGTGGTCTTCGAGGGCACGCGCGCGGTCGGCGTCGAGGGGCGGCGGCTGGGCGAGGTCCTGAGCTTCCGCTGCGAGCGCGAGGTCGTGCTCTCCGGCGGCGCCTACAACTCGCCGCAGCTGCTGATGCTGTCGGGCATCGGTCCGGCCGAGCACCTGATGACGCGGCTCGTGATGCCGATCGCCGATCGCCCGAAGGTCGGCCAGAACCTTCAGGACCACGTGACGGTCTGGGGGCTGTGGCGCTCGGATGCGCCGGAGAGCCTGGCCGATGCGATGGCGCCGGAGAACATCGAGGCCAACCTGATCGCCTTCGAGAGCCAGGGCAGCGGCCCGCTGACCTCCAACATGGCCGAAGTGGGCGGCTTCGCGCGCACGAGCGGCGACCTGCCGGCGCCCGACCTCCAGATCCACGCGATCCCCGGGCTCCTGAGCGAGGACCCGCCGTTCGGGCAGCCCGACCACGGAATCTCGATCGGCGTGTGCCTGCTGACACCGCGCTCGGCCGGCGAGGTGTTCCTGGCGTCTCCGGAGCCGAGCGCGAAGCCGCACATCATGCATCGCTACCTGGCCGACGACGACGACATGCGCCGCATGGAGGCGGGCGTTGCGCTCGTGATGGAGATCGCGCGCCAGCCGGCCCTGGCGCCGTACTGCTCTGCTCCCGAGCAGGCGCCGGCCTCGGGCTCGGAGTCCGACATGCGGGCGTTCATACGCCGCCACGCGCAGACGCTCTACCACCCGGTGGGGACCTGCGCGATGGGCGCCGGCGAAGACGCCGTGGTCGATCCCGAGCTGCGAGTGCGCGGCGTCGAGGGGCTGCGCGTGGTCGACGCCTCCGTCATGCCAACCGTGCCGCGCGGCAACACGAACGCCCCGGTGATCGCAATAGCCGAGCGAGCGTCCGACCTGATCCGAGGCGTGGCGCCGTTGCAGCCGGAGAGCTCCGCAGCGGTGCTCTAAGCGGCGTGTTACCGCGGTAACTACCCCAGGGCGGGGACATAGCGGTGTTTTCGGGTGGTGCTTTCGGGCGGCGGTGCGTCCTCCGTCAGCGTGTCAGGGCTCGAGCGGCGTGGTTCGCGAGCACCGACCCTCCGCTGGGGCAGCTAAGAGGGCTCGGTGCTCGCTCGCGGAGCCGCTCTTGGTTGCGCTGTCTCGGTTCGCTCGTGGCGCCGCGCCTGGTCGCGAGATTGACGTTAAGCCGCGTATATCGGCTTAACGTAAAACTCGCGGCCCTCGAGTGGCACGTTGACCGCGCTATTCGCGGTGAAGGTGCCACTCGGGCATCGAGTGTGACCTCGACCACGCTATACGTGGTCAACGTCACAGTCGCGGTCATTGAGAGCGTTCGCGAGGCGAAACGGACGGCGAGAGAACGCAAGCGCCACTCCAGCCACCCTTGGCCGAAGCAGTTTGCGCCGCGAAGCGGGGGGCCGGCGGGCGGCAGACCAGCGGGGGGCCGGTGGGCGGCAGAGCGGGGCCGGCGGCAGAGCGGGGCCGGGCGGCAGAGCGGCCGGACGGCGGAGACCCGCTCTAAGGCGACTTCGCCAGATACGACCCGGGCGCCCTGACCACGACGTTCTTCTTCAGCGCGAAGTCGCGCACCGTCACCGCGCCTTCGGAGACCGTCGTGAGCGTTCCGTCGCACTGATCGGTGGTCTGCCACTTGGTGCCTCTGACCGTCGCGCTCGCGTACTTCCCCTTCGTCTGGAACTTGCCCTTGCCCGACGACCACAGCGAGCGGACGATCTTGCCCACCGGCTTGCCCGCGGCGCGGGCGGTGCCTGCCGAGCAGCCAGTGAAGTCCCCGCCCGAGAGCGCGAGCTGCGCTCCCACGATCTTCGTCTGCTTCTTCACTTTCTGCGTGAGCTTGACGAGCTTGTAGCGCGCCAGGTCGGTTCCGTCGCCGAACGTGAGCACCGTGCCGACCTTCGGCGCGGTCAGCGTGAGCGTGCCGCCCGAGACATCCACCGTCGCGCCGTACTTGACCGTCCCGGTGGTGAACGGCTGGCCGTTCACGAGCACGTTCCCGGTCGCGATCCCGTCCGGGTCGTCCGGGCCGTCGGGCGCGCCGACGACGATGAAGCTGGCCGGCCACGCTCCGTAGGCCTGGGACTTCACCTTGTTGCGAGTGGAGCTGCGGTAGGAGGCCTGGCCGTCGCGCATCTTGATCGTGACCTTGCCGCCCGACTTGAGGCTGATCAGCCCGCCGTGGACGGCAGCGGTGCACACCGAGCTGTCGTCGGTGTAGACGTTTGTGCCCCAGACCGCTCCGGGCACGCCGTTCGCCGGGCAGTTGTACCGGTACTGCGTGCCTGGCCAGTTGCGGAAGGTCGCTGCGTTCGTGTTCCAGCCGCTGGCGCCGGTGCCGACGACGGGCGTGTTAGGCGACGCGCCGACGATCGCGAACGACCCGACCCACGCGCCGTACTCCGAGCTCGTCACACGGTTGCGCGTGCTGGCCGCGTAGCTGCCCGCGTCGGGACGGATCTCGAAGGTGACCGTGCCCCCGTCGCCGAGCGAGATTCGCCCGACGTGGACCGCGGCCGTGCAGATCGAGCTGTCGTCGGTGTAGACGTCGGTGCCGTAGATCGAGCGGACCGTGCCGTAGGCCGGGCAGTCGGCCGTGAACTGGCTGCCGTTCTGCCCGCGGTAGGCGACCGCGTTCGCCGACCAGCCACTGACGTCCGCGCTCGCATGCGCCTGGGGGCGCGGCGCGCTGCCGGACGCCGGCACGGCGACCAGCGTCGTGCAGACGGCGACCACCGCTGCGATCGGAATCAGAGCACGCCCAGGCCAGAGCATCCGTGTTCATTATCGGCACGCCGAGCGCTTCCTGCACCCCCTGGGTTGCGAGCCGGCCGCGGCCCGTAGATGCTGGGGCGATGCCCAACCGCCCACCGCCCCGCCCCGTCGTAGTCGCCGTGACCAGGCTGCGACGCGCCCTGCTGACGTTGGCCGACCGCCTGATCCCGGCGCAGTTCGCCGTCTTCGACAAGACGATCGGCGTAGGCCGCACCCACGTGCTCGGCACGCTGGCCGAGCTTGGCGTCGCGGACGCGCTGGCCACAGGCCCGCAGACCGCGGCGGAGATGGCACCGGGCCTGGGCGTCGACGCGGACGCCCTCCACCGCGTGCTGCGCGCGTCCGCCGTCGAGGGCCTCGTGAAGATGGACCGCCGCGGCCGCTTCACGCTCACGCGCCTGGGCGAGCAGCTGCGCTCGGACGCGCCGCACTCGATGCGCGACTGGGCGCGCTACATCGCGCTCCCCTCGACGGGCAGCGCCTGGGCCGACCTGACCGAGAGCGTCCGCACGGGCCAGAGCGCGTTCCCGCGCGTGCACGGGATGTCGGTGTGGGACTGGTTCGCCGCCAACCCCGACGAGGAGCGCGTCTTCGCCGGCGGCATGCGGCGGCTGACCGAGGAGCTGGCGCCGGCGATCGTGGCCGGCTACGACTGGCCGCGCGACGGCGTCATCTGCGACGTCGCCGGCGGCGTGGGCACGCTGCTGGCAGCCATCCTCGGCGAACGCCCCGACCTGCGCGGCGTGCTGGTCGACGGTCGCGGCGTGCTGGCCGAGGCGAAGCCGTGGCTGACCGAGCGCGGCCTGGGCGATCGCGTCGAGCTGAAGGAGGGCAACATCTTCGAGCGCGTCGAGGCGACCGCCGACGTCTACGTGCTGAAGGACGTGCTCCACGACTGGGGCGACGACGCCTGCGCCACAATCCTGCGCACCGTCCGCAAGACGATGCCCGCTGGTGCGCGGATGGTGCTCGTGGAGGACCTCCAGGAGCGCAACCGCCCGAGCGCGACGGCATCGCTGGCCGACGTCCAAATGCTCACGCAGTGCGACGACGGCCGCCAGCGCTCCGCCGACGAGCTCAGGGCGCTGCTCGAGCAAGCAGGCCTGCGGCCGGGCAAGCTGACCCTCACGGGCGGCCCGGCCCTCGTGGAAGGGCTCGCATGATCCCGCAATTTCCGCGCTTTTCGAGCGCGTGAGGCTGGACTCGGCCGGATGCCCGCAGGACCATCGGGGCAGTGGCCCAGACGATCCGCATGCCACCGCCCCGGCGACCCGTTCGCGCCAAGCCCCAGTCGCGCCGCGCGCCCAGGCCTCGCGCGCTCGACCGGGGACGGGCGTGGATCAACGGGTTCGAGGTCGGCGGCGCGGATCCGCGCTTCGCGCACCTGGACCGCTCCTACGACTAGAGCGCTGCCAGCACAGCCGACAGCTCGTCGACCACGTCGCCGTCCAGCTTGATCGCGGCGTCGAGGTCGTAGGGCGTCGGCCCCTGCGTGACGAGCACGACGCGGCCACCAGCCGCGAGCGTGATGCCCGGCAGCGCGGCGACGGGGTGCACCTCCAGCGACGATCCGATCGCCAGCATCAGGTCCGCCCCGGCCGCCAGATCGTGTGCGCGCCTCAGCGCCTGCTCGGGAAGCAGCTCGCCGAAGAGCACCACGTCCGGCTTGAGCGGAGCGATGCACGCGGTGCACTCGGGTGCCGACTCGGGATCGCGCTCGATCATCGCGACGACGTCATCGAGCGCGAAGCGACCGCCGCACTCGAGGCACACCGACTCTGCGATTGAGCCGTGCACCTCGATCACGTCGTCGGAGCCCGCCGCGCGGTGCAGGCGGTCGATGTTCTGAGTGACCACGGCCTCGACGAGCCCGCGCGCCTCGAGCTCCGCGACGATCTCGTGAGCGCGGTTCGGCCGCTTCTCGCGCAGCGACATGAAGCGCTGCGAGTAGAAGTGCCAGAAGCGGTCGGGGTCGCGCCGGAAGGCGTCGATGTGGGCGACCTCCATCGGGTCGACCTTCTCCCACATGCCGGTACCGGGCGTGCGGAAGTCGGGGATCCCGGACGGCACCGAGATCCCTGCTCCCGTGAGTACGACTGCGTGCTGGGACTCCCGGAGGAGTTCGGCTACTGACCCTTGAACTGCGGCTTCCGCTTGCCGAGGAATGCGCCGATCCCCTCCTTTGCATCCTCCGACTGGAACGCCGCGGCGAAGCCCTGTGCCTCGGCCGCCAGGCCCTTGTCGAGGTCGCCGTTCGCCGAGACCTTCTTGATCTGCTCGATCGCCAGCGGCGCCTGGCCGGCCAGCTTGCGCGCCCACGCGAGCGCGGTGTCGAACAGCTCGTGGTCCGGCACGACCTCCGTGACCAGCCCGATGTCGAGCGCCTTCCAGGCGTCGATCGGCTCGCCGATCAGGTTCATCTTGAGCGCCTTGGCCTCGCCGACCAGCCGCGGCAACCGCTGGGTGCCGCCGAAGCCGGGGATGATGCCGAGGTTGATCTCGGGCTGGCCGAACATCGCCGACTCCGCTGCAATGCGGAAGTCACACGCCATCGCCAGCTCGCAGCCGCCGCCGAGCGCAATCGAGTTGACCGCTGCGATCGTCGCGGTACGCGAGGACTCCATGCCGCGCATGAACGAGTGCGCCTGCTCCACCATCTTGCGGCCGGTCTCTTCGTCCATCTTCGTGAACTCCTTGATGTCCGCGCCCGCCGCGAACGTGAAGGTGTTCGACGAGGCGATGATCATCGCGCGCGCCTTGCCGTCGACCTGCTTCCAGGTCTCGGCCAGCTCGCCGATGACGGTCGGGGACAGCGGGTTCATCGGCGGCCGGTTGAGCCACAGGATCGCGATGTCGTCGCGCCACTCGAGCAGCAGCGTCTCCTTCTGCTCGGCGTCCGGCGACGGGTAGGGGTAGAAGCCCTGGCCCGCCTTCTTGCCGAGCCTGCCCTGGGCGACCAGGCGCCGCAGCAGCGTCGGCGGCTCGGTCCAGTCGCCCCAGCTCGCGGGTGCGTTATCGAGCGCCTGGACGATCTCGTCGAGACCGCGCTCGTCGGCGGCCGCGAACGGGCCGGGGATGATCCCCGCGCCCATCATCATGCCCATGTCGATGTCCTTGATCGCGGCGACGCCTTCCTCTACGAGAAGACATGCCTCGACCAGGGACTTGAGCTGAAAGCGCTCAACGACTGTCTCGAGGACGTCGGTCTCAGCTGCCGTGCTCATAGAAACCCTTTCCGCTCTTCTGGCCGTAGTTGCCGTCGCCGACCAGGTCCTTCATGCCGGGGTGGATGTAGAAGCGATCGCCGTAGGAGTCGACCATGTTCTGAGCGACGTGGAGCGTGGTGTCGAGGCCGGTCATGTCGGCCAGGAAGAAGGGCCCCATCGGGAGCGCCTTGGACTCCTGGATCTTCTGGTCGACCTCCTGCGGGGTCTTGCCCGACTCCTGCTGCGCGCGCCAGATCTCCGCGGCGCCCGACATGAGGATGCGATTGACCACGAAGCCCGGCACCTCGCCGCAGCGCACAGGCGTCTTGCGGATGGCCTGCGCGAAGTTGGTCGCGGTCTGGAGGGTGTCCTCGGAGGTGGCCTCGCCTTCGATCACCTCGATCAGGCGCATCATCGACGCCGGCCAGAAGAAGTGGAAGCCGACGACCTTGTCGGGCCGCAGCGTGGCGTCGCCCATCTCGGTGATCGACAGGCCCGAGGTGTTGGACGCGAGGATGGCGTGGCCCGGTGTCGAGGCGTCGAGGTCGGCGAACACGCCCTGCTTGATGTCCATCCGCTCGGGGACCGCCTCGATGACAAAGTCGACATCGCCGAGCGCGTCGTAGGAGGTCGTCCCGGTGATGCGCCCGAGGATCTCGCCGACCTGCTCGTCGGCCTGCTCCTGGGTGATCTTCTCCTTCTTCACCTGCGAGCCGGTCTGGATCTTCGAGACCTCTTCGGCCTTTGCGAGGCCCTGGTCTACGAACTTCTGATCGATGTCCTTGAGTACGACGGGGATGCCCGCGGAGCTGATGACCTGGGCGATTTCTCCACCCATCGTCCCCGCTCCGACGACGGCGGCTTTGGTTACGAACATGGACGGCGAGGCTACTAGCGGAGCGCCAGCGGAGCGTTCAGACCGTTACTGAGACGTCGCTTCGTCTTCGGCCTCTGTGGAAAAGCGCGTGAGGGTGCGCTCCAGCGCCATCGCGAGCGCCCGGCGGATGAACAGCGCGTCGGTGATCGCGCGCAGCGGACCGCCGCTCGTGAGCTTGTAGTCGAGCGCGAGGTAGACGTCGCAGCCGTCGGCGGCCGCGTCGAAGCGAGCGGTCTGGATCGCCGTCATCTGCTCGTCGTAGACGTCGCTCGACACCAGGGCGTCGCCGTTCTCCTTGATCAGCTCGGTCACGCGCCCGCGGCCGGCAGGCCCGGACTGCCAGACAACCTTTGCTCCCGGCTCAGGCCAGCGCGGATCGAGCTCGACCACGTGCCCGAAGCCGTCGACGAACGTGGGCCAGCGGCCGGTGTCGGTCCAGAGCCGTTGCGCCACGAGCGGCGTGACCGGCGCGAAGCCCGCGCGCTCGATCAGCGCCATCAGGCGTCCCCGTAGATCTCGCCGAAGATCCCGTCGAGCGAGCGCGCGAGCGCCCCGAGGAACGGCAGCACGTCGGCCAGCAGCTCCTCGTACTCGGTCGCACCCGCCTGGGTGATCGCGTAGTAGCGGCGGCTGCGGCGATCAGGGTGCTCCCACGAGCCCTCGATCAGGCCGCGGCCCTCGAGCTCACGCAGCAGCGGGTACATCGTGTTCGGGTTCACGAGCAGGACGCCCTCGGTCAGCGCAGCGATCCGCTCCATCAACTGGTTGCCGTAGCACGGCCCCTGGGCGATGTAGTGGAGGACAAGCAACGGCAGGACGTCACGCCGGCGCAGTTCGCCGGTGATCGGGTCCGAGCCACGCCGGCTGCGCTTGGCAGCGGCAGGCGGAACCGCCTGGGCAGCCTGGGCGGCCGCCTTGCGGGCGGCGGACTTGGCGTCGCGCGGAGGCACGGCGACAATCGTGGCACGGGAGTGCTCCCTTGGCAGTGGATAAGCCCTTCGCGGCGCTCGAGGTGGCGGTGCTCCAGGTTGGTGCGGGTGCGGGCCTCGTTCTCGGGCGTGAACGTGTTCGCTACTCGTCGTTCGAGATCCGTATCGATCTTCCAGTCACCGTTAAGTTCAAGCGCCCCGCCGACACGGGGCTCGAAGGCCAGCGCCGTGCGTCAAGGGAGGTGGTCGGGGGCCCACCACCAGTCGTTTCGTGTGTGACGACGTGGAAGGCGCGTCCGATCAGTACCTCAACCGTGATCGTCTTGCGGATCGAGGTCGCGCGCGCCTGCGCCGCCACTTTTTCCGCCGCTCCCAGGTACCCTGGGTCAGGCCATGAACAGAGGCGACAGACGGGTCCTTATCGCGCTTGGCCTCGCTGCCGCTAACGCTCAGTCTGGAAGGTTCGCAGCGGCGTCAACTGCTCTCGGGTGGACGCAACCCTTGGACTAAAACGCGCCGCGAATGCGCCGCGCGTTGAGAACCTGACGGCTCAGCCGCCAAACACCGGATTCATCCACTCCACGTCAAATTCGCCAAGCTCTCCTACTGCGCGTACATCGAACGTCTTGGTGTCATTTCCATCAACCGCCACAGTCCCGCCATACCCGTCTGCATGCGACGTTTGATTGGTCTCAAGCGTATACCTCGCAAGCTGCTGCGGGCCACTTCGCGAATCCAGGTAGATGATCGAGCGCGACGTCAGGACCGGGCTCTTAAGCGAGTCGGCGCCCTCCGCACAGGTGCTTCCCGCAATAAGCGCGGGCGCCCCTCCGTTCACGTTGACCAGGGAGACCTGCGAGACGGTCACCCAGCCTCCATCGGGAGCCTCACAGGAGTTGTCTACGTACTGCCATTCATAGACCAGATGCTTGCCGACCAAACTCAGTCGTGTGGGACCTGGGCCGCCAACCCATTGATCTGTGCCCACGCTCTCGAAGAAACCCCGCGGCCCGCCGGGAATTGCGTGTGTTTTCCTTGAACGGAGGTCGTAGATATAGAGCCTTGACGCCGGTTCAACGCTCCGATCAGCCACTCGCGCGAACGCGATGCGATCGCCGTCCAGGGTCGGCTCGAACTCCGAGGCGTTTTTCGAACTCGGCCCAGCAACTCTCACTTCGTGCCCGCCCACGCGAAATTCGTAGATGTCACATCCGCTGCTCTGGGCGCGCAACCCGCGCTGCTTTCGACAGCGCGAGTAAACAATGACTATGTGTCGGTGGCTGTCTACGCCGAGCTCCGCATCGAACGGCTCTGGCTCTGGGCGCACGGGCAATGTCCGCACTATCCCATTCGCGTACATCCGCAATCTGTAGCCATCGATCCGGTAGTCCAGACTGCTCCAAACGGCCATGCCCCCGAGGGCGCTGATCGTCGTCGCAGACCGCTCGGTTGCGACGACGGCTGCAGACGCGCTCGCAGTCACGGGGAACGCAAGCGACACAGCGAGAATCACCAGCCAGCGGCGTCTCATTCCAGTAGAGAGAACACATCGTTCTGGGCACTTGTTTCGCACGCGCGCTACCACTTCGGATCGGTCGCGGCGTTGCAGGCTGGGTCCGTGGTCGCCGGCGGGCCGTCCGGGTCGGTGGCCGCACGCAGTTGAAAGTACACCGGTCTCAAGCAAGGCTTGTTCGCGTCACGGCGAGTGTCAATTAATCCCGAATCCCAAAGCCTGGGATTGTCGTCGCCTCGCCACTGATAGACGTAAAAGCGCTTAACTCGCGGCCGGCTTTCGGCACCGAGTAGGAGGGCTCCCAAGTCTTCGAGCCTGCAGGGCCTCCGACTGAGCCGGAGCCCCAGCGTTTCGTATCAGGCCATTCTGTTCCGAGAACCAGATTGGACCCGCGGTCTCGGTCACGAACTTGTCGATCCACCGAAAATCACTTGTGGGACCCGTCCTCGGGTTGTTGTCGAGATCTCGTGCGGGGCCAGCATAATATGCATGGATCGCCCAACGCTTCGGCGTCCCCGGACCAAAAGCTAGGCCCGTCGTGTACTGCCCGAAGTAGCTTTCGGAGCCCCAGTCCCGGGGCGGGATATCGAACTCCGGCACCCCGTTGACGTGTCCGCGCAGGCCGAAGAGAACGTGCGGCCCATCGCTGAAGTCGCCGGCGAGCACTACGCACCGGGACTCCGCCGCAGAGTCGCGACCGTGGGAGCAAGCGTCGCTCGCGATCCTCCAGAACCTTGCGGCATCTTCTGGACTGTTGTACAGCGGCTGACTCTTTTCGTTTGGCTCATTCCAGGCCGTCAGAAACTGAATCGTCGGGTACTGGGTCACGAGCGCTTCGACTGCGGCCCGATATGCGGCGAACGACGGCAGATAGCCGGCCTGTGACTGATTATCCGCCGATGCCTTCGGAGCGCGCTCAAGCGAGACGAACTGTTCGATCCCTCTGGCGTTGGTCTCCTGAATCCAAGCCGCGAACCGATCGAAGTCACTCTGCTCCTTCCCGTCGATAACGAGGTCGGGGTTGAGGCCGGGATCGTCCCGAAACGTGGTATCCGGTTTGGCAATCAATACGTTCCACGGGATCAGGATCCGGGCGCGCTTCAACCCCTCGTCGTCAGCACGCAGCGCCTTAAAATCCGGGTCGTCGAAGAATGTGTCGGACCCGTCCGCGCTGTAGTAGGCGAGGGAGCGGTAGTCAGCGATGCCATAGCCGGCACCGTTGCTTTGCGAGAGGCGTGGATCTCGATCTAGTTCTGCGAGCGCCGGATTGTTTGAATCGTTGTCGTCTCTCGTGCAGTACCCACCGACAGCCGGGTCAGGATCTGGGAAGCAAGGGGGGCTATCAGGGACGGATGCTGCCGTAGCCTCCAGGGTGCCGTCTTCCGGCTGTATGCCATCGTTATTTTCGGTTCCGTCCGGTCCGGTGTCGTCGTAAGCTGGCCGGCTGTCCATGGACCTAATTACGGTGACGGGGACATCCGCCTCCTCGCCCACGGAGTTCACAAGGGCCACGCTCAACGTGGTCCGGATCTCGGGCAACTCCGACGCGGAGACGGCGACGGTGGTTGCTACGTCCCCAGGGCAAAGTGGTGTGCAAGCCTCGTCTGTTGCGGCCAGCAAGTTGCCAGTGGGTCCAGAGACCCGAACATGCCGAAGACCGACCGTCGACGACGCGGCAACCGAAATCGTGACTTGTCCGGCGTTTGCGTCTGTGACGACCGTGGACGGGCTTACGAGGCGCGGCAATCCGGTGCCCGCGTGGATCGGAAGCTTGAGCGCGTTGTAACCACCGCCGAGCACGAGTGTGCCGGTTTCCTCGTAGGCGTATCCGTCCCCCTCGTAGTCGAAGTCGACCTCGCTGGTGCCGCTGCCCGCGTCCTTGACAACAAGCCCGTGGTTGATCAGCGTCGGGACCGCGCCGCGCCCTCTGCGATTCGCGCCTTCGGGTTCATTGTGTCTACGCCCGAGCTGAGATTTCGCGAGAGCTTTCGAGCGCTCTGCGCGCTCGCGCTTCTCGAGGCGAAAAGTCGGTCCCCCCAAGAGGACCGACTGAGCCGAACCGCGCCGCCGCGTCCTGCGCGTCTTAGGAGCCCGTCGCCAGCGCTCGCGCCCAGCGCCGTTACAACTTTTCTTCTCTTCCTTGACCCTCTACTTGCCGCCGCCGACGCGCTCGCTCACAGCCAATTCAGCAACCTGCAGATCGATCAATCCGTTGCCTTCGAACATCGCCACATGCTTGCCCTGCCATTCATCTGTTCTGTTGCTTTCTGCATCCCGGACAACCACTACCTGCACGCCGCCGTCCCCGTTCCCTGACCACTTTCTCGAACCGAAGGTGAGAGGGAGTGGTCAGGGAAATAGCCGCGTAGCGGCGTAAGGGGACGGCGGCGTGCGAAGCCGCTCGCAGAGCGGCTTCTCGGGCCAGCCGCGGGTTTCCACGGCGAGCAGCAGGCTCATCAGGCGGTGATGAGCGCCGTGCTGAAGCGTTGGGGCGAAAGTCGGTGCTCCGGGCGCTTAAAGCGCGTAAGGCCCGGGGCCGCCGCCCTTCGTCCAGACCGCTCACGTAGCACCACGCGGACCAGTACGAGACGCTGAGACCAACCGCGCGAAGACGGAGACCGCTAACGCCCCGGGCCGCTAGAGCGCACGAAGCCAGACCGCTCACATCGATCGAGGCGAGGACTCGACACCGCAAGAGTGTCGAGCGAGCCGAACCGCGCCGCCCGTCCCTCATGTCGCCGCGCGCACCACGGTGGCCGCGTGGGTGTTGTGAGTGATGGGACGCGAGTGCCTCCAAGCGCAGCGCCGCGCACCGCGGCCCACGCGTCCGCACGGTTAATCGAACAAGGCGGTGATCTCTAGTGAGAACCCCGAAGGTGACCTACGCCAACGTAACCGCGACACTGGCCCTGTTCCTAAGCGCCGGCGGCGGCGCCTACGCCGCGATCGCGCTCTCGCCACACAGCGTCGGCGTGCGCGAGCTGCGCGCCGGCGCCGTCAACCAGAGCGGGCTCGCGTTCGCACTCGGCGGACGTGGGATCGTCCCCACGCCCGAAGGTCGTGCCGTCTACGGCCACGAGCCCAGTGTTCATGCGGCCCGAATTTGGAACGTTCTGAACATGCGTCAGACGCTCGTCAGTTCGAGCGGCAGGACGCCAACGCGCTGCCGGCTCTCGTCCGGCGACTTGACAGCGTTCGCGCGGCATGGCTCCGATCCCCGCGGAACAGGCACGGTGGCGCGTAACGGTCTGGGCGCTTCCAAGTCGTCCACAGCGAAAAGGGCTAGTCCGAGCGCCGATTCGACGGGCTTCGTAGGCGCCATGTGCCTCCATCTCGCGATTAAGGACTTCGTCCATGCCGGGCGGGCGGATGCTCGTCCCTTCCCGAGCACGAGCCCACGCATGTCCACCGCGTTCGTGTTCAACGCGGGACAGGCGAAGAGCGCATTACCGCTGCCCACACCGATCACCGGCTCGCGATCCGGCGGCGGGCGTAGACCCTCAGTCGCCCAGGGAGTGCCGTCTCGGGCACGTGCACGCCCGTGCCGTCCTGCCAGACGAGGTGGTGGCGGTCGGCGAACGACTTGGGGCGGACCAACGGCCACGGGCGGTAGATATAGATGGGCCCGCCCGAGGCGCCTCGGCTGGGGGTCCCGCCGCCGCAGACGTGGCGCCAACGGGCAACAGCGCTGCGAGCCAGACGATGAGGGACCGTCGGAACCATCTCAGTCGAGGGCCCACTCCCGAGACTTAGTCAGCAACAGATTGATCACCCCGTCCGCCCGTAATGAGCAGTACTGGATCCCGAGCTTGAACTCGCCCACATAGAGCCCAGCATCCCAAGACGGCGGCGGCGTTCCGGTTTCGCCGTTCAGATCGTGCCCTCCAGGACGCGCACAGTCGCCGGGGAGGGGATTTCGTCAGAGTCGTTCGACTCGCTCAACGTCCGCAGGACGAACACACGACCGTGCGTATGAGTGACCGAGATCGGAGTCGACTGCCGTCGATTGGTACGGACGCGCCAGTGGAAGAACCTCTTGGAGCGTGTGATGTACGCACCTATGAATCCCTCCCCTCTCGCCCAGGTCACGGCGCCGGCTGACACCGAGCCAAGGTCAGCGCCACGGCGATCAAGCAGGCGCCGCCGCTGCCCGCACCGGGCCAGGTAGAGCGACCCGCCGCCGGCGTGACCGATCGCGAACGGGTATGCGTAGAAGCGCTCGTCGCTGTTGCCGGGACTGAGCGCCCCGAGACAGGCCACGCGTCTCAGCGTCGAGGAGTCGAGGTCATAGAGGAGCGGCTCGCTCCGCGCGCTGAACGGTGTGCGAATCGCAGTGCGCCCGGTGCGCCAGTCGAGAAACCGGCCGCCGCCAGAAACGTCGAGCCAAACGTCGCCGATGCTGTCGTAAAAGCCAAACTGCTCGCTGGTTGCACGCGGTAGCGTGAGCGAAACCCCGGTCCGGAGATCGAGGCGGACAGCTGCATCCTGTTTCCCATCTCCATCTGCGTCGCACCACAGCAGCAGCTGGCCCGCCGCAGCCACACGGGTGGTGGCACTCTCCACGTTGGGCTGGCAGTGGATGTCCTTCATGTCGGTGAACGCTCGCCCGGTTCGGGTGTCGATCACGTGAACGAGGTCGGCGTTCCGGTCCCCGTAGGCGGCGAAGCGCTCTCCGTCGGTTACGAAGTACTCGGTGCTCGCAACGACTTGGTGCAAGGGCTTCGCGAGTGCCGGCGGGGAGACGAGCAGACAGGCCGCGAGAGCTGTGCCCAAGCAGCGGAGCGCCCGGAGCCAACGTCCGCAGGGCATCGGATCGGACGCTACGACGTTGGACATCTGGTTGTCCCCCCGTTGCCGGCGGTCACAAGCCGGAACTCGTAATAGACCTGGCGAGCGCAGTTATTGGAGGCCGCCACGAGCCCAGAATCCCATCCGGAATCGCCCTTCCACTGATAGACGTAGAGGCGCTTCAGGCGCTCTTCGAGCCCAGGGGCAGCAGGAATCTCGGTGAGGAGACGGCTCATTGCGTCCACGGCCTCCTGCGGCGTTCGCTCGGGTTTGCCTGGTGCGGCGCGTATCGGGCCAGCTTCGGTCAGCCAGATTGAAGAACCCGGCGACTTCGCCTGAGTTGCGGAAGTGAAGCGCTCAAGCCACCGGAGGTCCGCGTGCCCCTCGCGAACGTGGTGGGCCGCGTAGTACGGATGAAATGCCCAGACGCTCGGATGGCGGCTCGTTCCATGCACATAGTCGGAGAAGTAGGCCGCCGTGAAATATGCCGGAACGTCGCTGAAGTCTCCAGCTGCGACCGTACACTTCGGGACGGCTCGGCACGCGTTCCATGCCGTGTGCCAGAACTGCCCGGCGCGATATGGATGGTTGAAGGTCGGCTGAACTGGATGATCGGGCTCGTTCCACGCGGTGTAATCGGAAACCAGCAAGCCGTAGCGTGCCTTGAAGGCACCGAAGGCGTTGCTGTACTGGGTCACTGTCGGGATGCGACAGTCAGGCGTAAACCCATCTGAACTCGACGTACAGTCATCGCCGCGAGAGTGCTGAAAAGAGATGAGAATCTTGTAGCCAGAGCTATACGCGGCAGAGATCCAGTTGTCCACCTCCTGGAGAGAATTGGGATCGGCCGGACGCCCCGTCTCCGACTCTCCCATACCACGCGGAACGACGTCCCAAGGCACGATCAGGCGCACATATTGGACATCGAGCTTGGAGAACCGGGAGTCGGAGAACATGTCGAGGTGCTGGTCTCCCAGCCCCCATCCCACGGAGTTCCCGTCGCTTGTCGAACTCTCACTGGACCCAAATCCGAGGGGCCCGACCTCGGCGGTCATTGGTGGCTCGGTATCGCCCGTCACCGGAACCGCATCGCCAGATAGCGGTGCCTGTAGTAGTGCCGCCTGCACCGCCGCGTTATTGGCGTCCGTATCGGTGCAATCGTCGTCAGGCACGTCCGGGTCTGGGGTGCAGTAATCCGGCGGTACGTCATCCGCCCACCCAGTTTCACCCGGGTCACTGGCGTCATCCCCATCCTCGACCCCGTGGTCATCCGCGGACGCCGGCGCGCGTTCGACCGTTATGTCTGCTGTCGTTGCATCCCCGAAGCTATTGGTTGCAACCACGCGGAATCGACCGCCCTCGTTCGGGATCGCGGACGCTGGAATCGTAAATGTCGTGCTCCAGGACTTGGGGCACAGGGTCGGACAGTCCGCGTTACTAGTGGATTCAGTTTGGCCAGCAGGGTCCAAGAGCACGACAGACCGGATGCCGATCCCACTCTCGGCGTCAACGGGGAGCTCGAGATCGCTCGCACCGTCCCATAACAGGGTCGTGCTCGCGTCCGAGGTCACGTCAATCGTCGGGAGCCCTGCGTTGGCGGAGATTGGCGCTTCGTTGTAAGCCCCCCCAAGCACGATTGTGCCCGTGCGCTCGTACAGGTATCCGCCCTGATTCTGGTAGTCGAAGTTGATGTGAGTCTCTCCGGTGCCCACGTCCTTCACGACCATCCCGTGGTTGATCAGCGTCGGGACCGCGCCGCGGCCGTCGTAGGAGAGCCCGTGCACCGAGCAGCAGCCGCCCTCGGCGTTGACGTGGAAGGTCCCGTTGTTTGTGATCTGCGCGCCGTTTGCCCCCTGGAGGCGGCCGCTCGCGACCGTGAAGTCACCGTTGTTGGTGAAGCTGCCACCGGAATCTATCCCGGCGAGGGCAGGGTCGGTGGTCGCGACCGTGCCGGTGCCGGAGGCTGCGAGCACGAGGTGACCCCAGAGCGCGCCGTTTGTGTTCCATAGCAGAGTGCGCGTGACGGTGATGGTGCCGTCGCCCATGAGCGTCGCCGCCCCACCGGTGTCGGCGAGCGTCAGGTCGAGGACCGAGGACGGAGTTTGGGCGTCGGTGAGGGTGAAGTTGCCGCTAGCTAGGTCAAGCGAGCCCTGGGAATAGAACGAGCCGGCAGCTGCTCCCGATGAGATGCGGATTGAAGTCCCCGAGCTCGCGCAAGCCCGGTCCGAGCCGTTCGGCACCCGCCCGGCCGACCAGTTGCCCGCGCTCCCCCAGAGCCCGTCGCCCGCGCGTCCGTTCCAGACGTCCGTGCAGGCGCCGGAGTTCACCGGGGTGACGACGTTCGACGCGGCGCTCGTCGCCGGCACTACCCCGCGCTGGTTTGTCGCCGTCACGACGACGCGCAGCTCGTTGCCGTCGTCGGCGGCGCCGAGCGCGTAGGTCGCAGCGGTCGCACCCGCGATGTCGGCGCAGTTGGCACCGGCACCGTCGCAGCGGCGCCACCGGTAGGCGTAGGTGATCGGCGCCGAGCCAGACCAGCTGCCGTTGGCGGCGGTCAGCGTCTGGCCGTCGCTTGTCGTGCCGGAGATCGACGGCAGGGCCGTGTTCTGCGGTGGCGCGGCAGCGACGACGGCCGTCTGCACCGAGGTCGCACTCACGTGACTGACGGAGTTCGTCGCCGTGACGACTGCGCGGATCGTGAAGCCGAGGTCGGCCGCGGTGAGCGCGTAGCTCGCCGCGGTCGCGGCGCTCAGGTTCGTGCAGCTGGCGCCGGTGGAGTTGCAGTGCTGCCACTGGTAGCCGTAGGTGATCGGGGTCGTGCCGGTCCAGGTGCCGTTCGAGCTCGTGAGCGTCTGTCCGTCATTGGCTGAGCCCGAGATCACGGGGACAGCGGTGTTGGCCGGGGCGACGGCGGCGACAGCGTTCGTCGTCGCCAACGATGTGGCGGCGGCGGAGCCGCTCGAGTTCGAGCCCGTGACGACGACGCGCAGCTTGTGGGCGACGTCGGCCGAGGCGATGACATACGTGGACGCCGTCGCAGCCGCGATGTCTGTGCAGTTGGCCCCGGCCGAGTCGCAGCGGCGCCACTGGTAGGCGTAGGCGATCGGCACAGAGCCCGCCCAGGTGCCCTTGCTGGCGCTGAGCGTCTGGCCGTCGCTTGCGGTGCCGGTGATCGCCGGGAGCTGGCTGTTCGAGGGCGCGAAGCCTGCGACGACGGCGCTCGCGGCCGAGCTAGCGGTCGAGGCGCCGGCGCTGTTGGTGCCGGTGACGGCGAGCACGAGCTTCGAGCCGACGTCTGCGCCCGTGAGGGTGTAGGTCGAGGCGGTCGCGCCCGCGATCGCCGTGCAGTTCTGCCCGCTCGAGTCGCAGCGGCGCCACTGGTAGGTATAGGTCATCGGCGAGAGCCCGCTCCAGGTGCCTGCGGCCCCGGTCAGCTTCTGGCCGTCGGTCGTCGTGCCGGAGACCGTGGGAGCCACGGTCGAGACCGGGAAGTTGGCCGCATTCCAGTGCGCTGTGATGCGGGCAGCAGAGAGCGCCTGCGTGTAGAAGGCGACGTTCGACAGCGAACCGGAGAACTTCGGGTCGGTTGCCGACTGCGAGCGCCCGAGCCAGTTGGCGCTCGTCTGGCCGAGCGTCCGCGGCGAGATCGTCACCGACGTCTTCGTGGCGACCTGGGCGCCGTCGAGGTAGAGCCGCAGCGTCCCGCCCGCGTCCTCTGTGACGGCGAGGTAGTGCCAGGCGTTCAAGCCGAGCTTGGTCGCGTCGAGGTCGAAGACAGTTGCGCCGCTCTTGATCTCGAAGCGCAGCGGGCTGTTGCTCGCCGACGACGACGGCGTCAGGTACATGTAGCTGGTCGTCGAGGAGCCGAGGTCGAAGACGTGCTGGTTTGTCGAGCCGCCGGCCCACTTGACCCAGGCCTCGGCGGTGAAGGCGCTCGCTGTGGAGAGCGCGGTCGAGGGCAGGGCAGCGATCGAGCTCGTGCCGTTGAAGGCGCCCGACTTCGAGCCGCCGAACGGACCGGCCCCGCCGAGCGTGATCGAGGTACTGGTCGCGGTGCGCGTGCCGGCCGAGTCCGCGAGCGTCGTCGCGCCCGCCCCCTCGTCGAAGCGGTACTGAGCCGCCGGGGCGTCGGTCGTGACGGCCGCCTCGTAGGTCGCATAGGGCTCGGTCGAGCCGGTGCCGCTCGCGCTCGTGCCGAGCGCGAAGGCGGCCAGCAGGCAGAGTACGGTGACGGCCGAGGCCGGGTACAGGCGGTGGTGACGCACGCGAGTCCTTTCGCGGTGGCAGGGAGTCCGCTGCCCACCCTGTACCTCGAGCGGGGATTTCGCCGGTCCCCAGTTTGGGGGACGGCTGTGGCCTGTGGGAAAGGCCTTCGGTACTCAATGGGTCGAGCCGAGGCGGTCGGAGTAGATTCGGCCTGCCCCGGAGTGTGCGTTCAGGGTCGCGTTCAGGATGAGCGCGCACGCGAGCGTACGCGGTTGCGCGAAGCATTTCGCCTCGGCACTCGTCGAGTCAAGGTGGTTTCCAACCGCTCGCTCTCGCGTCGCCTGCTCGTTCGCCTAAGTCGCACCTCGGCGGACGGCGACAGGAACCGAAGGACGCGCGCACCACGACGGGCGCACGCAGACCGCCGTGTTGACGAGTTCGACGCGCCCTAAGCGTTCGCCGAACGTAACGCAGTGACCCGCCGCACGCGCATCCACTGCGCTGCAATTGCGCTGCAATGGAATGCAGCGCAGGGGGCTCCAGAGGGGCCGAGCGGTGGACGACCGAGCCGGGCGACCCTTCGGCCGCGAGAGACCGCCAAGGGTGCTCTACGACTGGTAATTCCGGTCTATCAGCGGAGGGGGAGGGATTCGAACCCTCGGTACAGGGGTTACCCGTACAACGGTTTTCGAGGACCGCCCCGTTCAGGCACTCCGGCACCCCCTCCGTGCCAGTTCCATGCGGGTTGCTGACCCCGGCGCACTGGGCCGCTGCAGCTGCGCTCCAATGGCATCGGTCCGGTCCAGCGCTGCCAGAGCGCCATCCGTAAGGCGATGCCCCAATCAACCACGTAATGACGAGGCCGACTTCAACGGATCGTCGGGGCGGTGCACTTCGCGCCGCGGGAAACACCTATTGCTTGCGAGGATCCTCCGGTTTCTCAAGCCTCCAGCCGAGTCGGGCGCACAACACGTTGAAGTCGTGTCCGAAGTCGATGTCCACGACGATCTCAGTATCCCCCGCGCAGTACCGCCCATCCGGTCGTGCGTGCGATACAGCTGCGAGGAGAGCCGAGTGACTGGGGAATCGCGCGTAGTAGAAGCCGAGGTCAACGCTGCAACCAATATCGTCGGTTTCCGACGCCGTAGTCCAGCGCTGCGCGACGGGATCTGGAGACGGCTTGCTTACCGAGACGGGGCAATCTGGTGCGAAGGGGGCGAGGTGCCGAATGCGGTCTGCGCCGGTCCGCGGGTAGAGGTGAAGACCGAGCACGAGACCGACAACTGCGACGCTCACAGCCAGCAGGGTGACGCTGATCGGGGGGCGAGTCATGCGTGGTCCCTACTGGATGTTCGCTGCTGCATGACGTGGTCTGACGAATTGATACGTCCAGTCGGTACCAAGCTGCCCGTGTTTCTTGCTCAGGTTGGCGATTGAGAAGATCTTGAAACGCGATGGCGAGTGCTGAACTAGCCAGATCACGTTCTTGCGGACCTGGTAGACGATGTCAACGTGATCCCAGGCTCCATCCACACCATGCTGTTTGTAGAAAACGAGATCCCCGGCCTTCGGCGTTTCGGGACTATGCCCCGCTGGGGAAAGGACGCGCGCCAGTCCATAGTCCTCAGTTAGATGTGCGTAGAGCTTCGGGGCCAACCTCCAGGACTCGGTGTCGTCGTGCAGGCGGGCAACGCCGATCGGCCCCATCCATGTGACTGACCACCACGAGCCGGTGCCGTGATGCGCATATCCGCCGACCTCCGACGAAGTCAGGGTCGGGCCATTGAGCGGCCTTGTCTGCCCAGGCAAGGGATCGGTCCGCATGTAGTCCATTCCGGCACTCCATAGAGCCTGGCTAGCGAAGTTAGTGCAGTCGTCCCAGCCGTAATTGTTGAATAGCTGATTCCAGGTACGGCCACGGCCCTGCGAGTCAACCACCATACGGGCCCCGTCCGCCCGTACCCAATAGCCAGCGTAGGCGGCGGCCGCTCGTCCGTTGTAGCTGCCGCAGGGGCTCGGCACATCGATGCAAAGCGGACTGACAGATGACGCGCTCGCTGTGGGGTCTGCCGAGAGGTCGGAGTCCGTGGTGTCGGGTGAGTCGTCCGCCCCGGCGGACTCGGCGCCGGAGTCGGCCGTCGTGAGCGTCGTTGGGGCCGCAAGGTCATATCCCGAAGTGGGCGCGCTGGTGTTGCCTGCACGATCGATCGCTCGAACCTCGATGCTGATGCTTTCGCCACTGAACGAGTTCGGGAAGGCGACGTCTGCCCCGACGGTCGTGTCCCAGCCCGACCAGGCGCCAGCACCACGCTGGTATCGGTACTCATAGTCCGCGACACCGGCTGGTGCAGTTGTCCCGCCCGAGTCTGAGGCATCCGTCCAGGTCATATCAGTCTCGGCCGTGTCGGGATCGAATGTGGCGTCCAAGCTGTTTGCCGCTACGGCATCGGGCGGTTCCACGTCGTTTGCGATCTCGATGGTTTCACTCTCCGTCGGCCCAGCGGGACTGCCGGCGACCAAGGTCAAGGTCGCGTCTCCCGCCGCCGCGATCGACCCGGGAATTGTCAAGTTCGCAGCAAATGATTGCGGACAGCCTCCGAGGCATGAGGGGTTGCTAGCGGCGAGTGTCTGCCCGTTGCCGTCTACCAGCTTCACGCTCGCCACCCCCATACTCCCGGTCGCCGTCACTGGGATGGACAGATCGCTTTGACCGTTGGAGTAGTAATTATCCTGGCCATCCGAGGTTTCGACAGTCACCGTCGGTTGCGTGCCGTCGACGGGGATCACCGCAGGCGCATTCGAGTTCCATGAGCCGCCGAACCGCAACGTGCCCCTCTGCTCGTAGTACGGCCCAGGCCCGAACGCCTGGAGATCGACCTCTGTTGTTCCGGTTCCGACATCTTTGATCACCGTGCCGCTGTTGCGCAGCTGCGGGGTCGTGCCGCCGACGTTGCGCAGCTCGGCCTCCTGGACGTGCGACTCCGAGTTCAGCAACAGCGTGCCCTGGTTGTCGATCGTCGCGCCGTTGCTGGCGTTCAGGTAGCCATCGGCGAAGGTGAGCGTGCCGAGGTTGCGCAGCGTGCGCGTGTCGAGCACGGCGTTCACGAAGCGGCCCCCGCTGGCATCGAAGGCGCCGGTGGCACCGGCTGCCAAGACCGTCGTGCCGCTCCCGGACTCGCTGCCACCCTGCCAGTCGAAGTGGCTGGTGATCGTCAGCGTTGCGGCTCCGCTGAGCGTGCCGGCCTGGGTCAGTGTGTCGACGGTCGAGGCGTTCTGGGTGTCGGTCAGGGTAAGGCCGTTGTTGTTGCTCGAGAGCTCGAGGTTGCCGTGGCCTGTAAGGGCGCCGGCGCTCGCGCTGCCGCGGATCGCGATCGTGCCGAGACCCGAGAGCGCGGTGGCCTGGCCGAGGTAGTAGCCGCCGACGTCGAGCGTGACGCGCGCGCCGGCTTCAGCCTGCCAAGCGCCGCCGGCCGCGTGGCCCTGCCCGCCGCCGCCTCTGAAGAGCAGCTCGCCCGACTGGCCGTCGACGGTGCCGCCCGACTCGTTGTCGATCGCGAAGTCGATCTCGGACGAGCCCGTGCCGGCGCTCTTGCCGAGCGTGCCGTGGTTGATCAGCGTCGGGAGCGCGCCGCGGCCGTCGTAGGAAAGGCCGTGCACCGAGCAGCAGCCGCCCTCGGCGTTGACGTGGAAGGTCCCGTTGTTTGTGATCTGCGCGCCGTTTGCCCCCTGGAGGCGGCCGCTCGCGACCGTGAAGTCACCGTTGTTGGTGAAGCTGCCACCGGAATCTATCCCGGCGAGGGCAGGGTCGGTGGTCGTGACCGTGCCGGTGCCGGAGGCGGCGAGCGTCAGGTGGCCGCCGTTGACGGCGCCACCACTGTTCCAGTTGAGCGTGCGCTGGACGCTCAGGCTGCCGGGGCCTGTGAGCTGGCCGCCGCTGAGCGTCAGGTCCTGGACCGCGGAGGTGCTCGACGCATCGGTGAGCGTGAGCGTCCCGCCGGTCAGCGCGAGCTGCGCCGCGACGCCGTGGATGTCGGTCGCCGTGACCGACTGCGAGAGCTGCAGCGCGCCCGAGATCTGCACCGCCGAGCCGAGGTCGAAGGTGAGGTTGCCGGCGAGCGAATTGGCGGCGCCGGGCTCGGCGATCCAGCTGCCCGCGCCCGAGCCGGTGTGGGAGCCTCCCTGGCCGAAGGCGAGCGTGCCGCTGGTCGTGTCGACCGTGCCCTCGTTGTCGATCGCGAAGTCGATCTCGGTCGAGCCCGTGCCGGCGCTCTTGCCGAGCGTGCCGTGATTGACGAGCGTCGGGCGATCGCCGCGACCGTCCCAGTAGATCCCGTGCACCGCGCAGCAGCCACCCTCTGAGTTGACGTGCATCGTGCCGTCGTTTGTGATCAGCGCTCCGAGCGCGCCTAGGAGGCGGCCGCTCGTGAGCGTCAGCTGGCCGGTGTTCGTGAAGCTGCCGCCGCTGTCGAGCACGGCGGGCTGAGCGTCGGTCGTGGCGATCGTGCCGGTGCCGGAGGCGGCGAGCGTCAGGTGGCCACCGTTGACGGCGCCACCACTGTTCCAGTTGAGCGTGCGCTGGACGCTCAGGCTGCCGGGGCCTGTGAGCTGGCCGCCGCTGAGCGTCAGGTCCTGGACCGCGGAGGTGCTCGACGCATCGGTGAGCGTGAGCGTCCCGCCGGTCAGCGCGAGCTGCGCCGCGACGCCGTGGATGTCGGTCGCCGTGACCGACTGCGAGAGCTGCAGCGCGCCCGAGATCTGCACCGCCGAGCCGAGGTCGAAGGTGAGGTTGCCGGCGAGCGAATTGGCGGCGCCGGGCTCGGCGATCCAGCTGCCCGCGCCCGAGCCGGTGTGGGAGCCTCCCTGGCCGAAGGCGAGCGTGCCGCTGGTCGTGTCGACCGTGCCCTCGTTGTCGATCGCGAAGTCGATCTCGGTCGAGCCCGTGCCGGCGCTCTTGCCGAGCGTGCCGTGATTGACGAGCGTCGGGAGCGACCCAAAGCCGCCAAAGGAAAGCCCTGGGGCGTGGCAGCAGCCCGCGTCCTCAGAATTCACGTGCATCGTCCCGTTGTTGGTGATCAGCGCTCCGTTGGTTCCTTGCAGCGTGCCTCCCGCGACCGTGAAGTCTCCGTTGTTGGTGAAACTGCCAGCACCGTCCATCGATGCCGTCGCGCCGCTCGCCATTTGCAAGACTCCTGAGCCGGAGCCCGCGAGCACGACGTGCCCTAGGAGCGCTCCGTTTGCGTTCCAGAGCAGCGTGTGCGTCACGGTCAGGATGCCGTCGCCCCTGAGCGTCGCCGCACCCCCGCTGTCGGCGAGCGTCAGATCTTGGACCGAGGACGGCGTCTGCGCGTCGGTGAGCTCAAAGTTGCCGCTCGCTAGGTCGAGCACGCCCTGGGAAGAGACGGAGCCGGCGGTCGCGGTCGATGTGCTGTGGATCGAACTCCCAGACCCCGCGCACGCCCGGTCCGAGCTGTTCGGCACCCGTCCCGCCGACCAGTTGCCGGCGCTTGTCCACAGCGCGTCGCCTGCGCGCCCGTTCCAGACGTCCGTGCAGGCACCCGAGCTCGCGGGGGTGACGACGTTCGAGGCAGCGCTGGTCGCCGGCAGTGCTCCGCGCGAGTTGGTCGCCGTCACGATCACACGCAGCTCGTTGCCGTCGTCGGACGGCGTGAGGAGATAGGTCGTCGCTGTCGCTCCGGCGATGTGAGTACAGCTGAGGCCCGCGCCGTCGCAGCGGTCCCACTGGTAGGCGTAGCTGATCGGCGCCGAGCCCGACCAGCTGCCCTTGTTGGCGATCAGCGTCTGGCCGTCGCTCGCCGTGCCGGAGATCGACGGCGCGACCGTGTTCTGCGGCGGCGCGGTCACGATGAGCGCCGTCTGGGCCGAGGTCGCGCTCGTGTGGGTGACCGAGTTGGTCGCCGTCACGACTGCGCGGATCGTGAAGCCGAGGTCGGCCGCGGCCAGCGCGTAGGTCGCCGTGGTGGCGCCGCTCAGGTTGGTGCAGCTCGAACCGGCGGAGTTGCAGTGCTGCCACTGGTAGGCGTAGCTGATCGGGCTCGCGCCGGCCCAGGTGCCGTTCGAGGTGGTCAGCGTCTGGCCATCATTGGGGGTCCCTGAGATGACGGGCAGGGCGGTGTTGGACGGTGCGACCGCGGCGACCGCGCTCGTGGCAAGCGAGCTAGCAGGCTTGGAGCCGGTCGAGTTGGAAGCCGTCACGACCACCAGCAGCTTGTGGGCGACGTCGGCCGATGTGATCACATACGTCGCAGCGCTTGCACCGGTGATGTCTGCACAGTTCGAGCCGGCCGAGTCGCAGCGGCGCCACTGGTAGGCGTAGCTGAGCGGCTGGGAGCCGGACCAGGTGCCCTTGCTCGCGGTCAGGGTCTGGCCGTCGCTTGCGGTACCGGTGATCGCCGGGACCTGGCTGTTCGTCGGCGCGATGCCCGCGACCAGAGCGGTCGCAGCCGCGGTCGCGGTCGAGGCCCCGGCGCTGTTGGTCCCGGTGACAGCGAGCACGAGCTTCGAGCCGACGTCTGCGCCCGTGAGCGTGTAGGTCGTGGCGGTCGCACCGGCGATCACCGCGCAATTGGAGCCTGCGGAGTCGCAGCGGCGCCACTGGTAGGCGTAGGTGATCGGCGAGAGCCCGCTCCAGGTGCCTGTTGCACCGGTCAGCTTCTGGCCGTCGGTTGTGGTGCCGGAGACCGTTGGGAGCACGGTGTTGACCGGGAAGTTGGCGGCGTTCCAGTGCGCCGTGATGCGCGCGGCAGTCAGCGCCTGGGTGTAGAAGGCGACGTTCGAGACGGAGCCTGAGAACTTCGGGTCGGTCGCAGTCTGCGAGCGCCCGAGCCAGTTGGCGGTCGTTGAACCGAGCGTCTGCGGTGAGAGCGTGACCGAGGACTTGGTCGCGGCCTGGACGCCGTCGAGGTAGAGCCGCAGCGTGCCGCCGGCGTCTTCAGTGACGGCGAGGTAGTGCCAGGCGTTCGAGCCGAGCCTGGTCGCGTCGAGGTCGAAGACGGTCGCCCCGCTCTTGATCTCGAAGCGCATCGGACTGTTTGTCGCCGACGAGGACGGTGTCAGGTACATGTAGCTCGTCGTCGAGGAGCCGAGGTCGAAGACGTGCTGGTTCGTGGAGCCGCCCGCCCACTTGACCCAGGCCTCGGCGGTGAAGGCGGTCGCGGACGCGAGCGGCGTCGAAGGCATGGCGGCGATCGAGCTCGTGCCGTTGAAGGCGCCTGCCTTCGAGCCGCCGAACGGCCCGGCGCCGCCGAGCGTGATCGCGGTGTTGGTCGCCGTGCGGGTGCCGGCCGAGTCCCCGAGCGTCGTCGCGCCTGCTGCCTCGTCGAAGCGGTACTGCGTGGCCGGAGCGTCCGTGCCAACCGTCGCCTCGTAGGTCGCATAGGGCTCGGTCGAGCCGGTGCCGCTGGCGCTCGTGCCGAGCGCGAAGGCGGCGACCATGCAGAGGACGATGACGGCCGAGGCCGGGTAGCTGCGGTGGTGACGCACGCGAGTCCTTTCGCGTTTGGGGGAGAGTCCACGAATGACCCCCTCCCACGCAAAAGGATCTGTCTACCCCACGTCTGAGGTATTTATCTCAAACCCGCCTGATTGGTGGGGTGAGTTTCTAACCGAAGCCCAACCCCGACCGCGCCCGCGGCCCTTACGCGGCCGCGCCCGCCGGCTCCTTCGACTCGACCCGCCGGGGCAGCAGCACCTCGCGGGCGATCACGAGACGCTGGATCTGCGACGTGCCCTCGTAGAGCTGCATGATCTTCGCGTCGCGCATCAGCTTCTCAACCGGGTACTCCTTGATGAAGCCGTAGCCGCCGTAGACCTGCACGGCGTCGGTTGTGATCTCCATCGCAGAGTCCGCAGCAAAGCGCTTCGCGTGCGAGGAGACGAGCGTGTTGCGCTCGCCGTTGTCGAGCAGGAACGCCGCGTGCCACGTCATCAGACGGGCCGCGTGGAGCTTCGTCGCCATGTCGGCGATCATGAACTGGATCGCCTGGTGCATCGCGATCGGCACGCCGAACTGCACGCGCTCCTTCGAATATTCGGTCGCGAACTCGAACGCCGCGCGGCCGATGCCGACGGCCATTGCCGCGACGCCGGGGCGTGTGCGGTCGAGCGTCTGCATGGCGACGCGGAAGCCGTGGTTCTCCTCGCCGACGAGGTGGTCCTCGGGGATGGCCACGTCGGAGAACGAGATCGTCGCCGTGTTGGAGGCGCGCTGTCCGAGCTTGTCCTCCTTCTTGTCGACGGAGATGCCGTCTGACTCACGCGGGACGACGAAGCACGAGATGCCTCGATGCCCGGCGTCCTTGTCGGTCTTCGCGTAGACCGTGTACCAGTCCGCGTACTGACCATTGGTGATGAAGCACTTGGAGCCGTTGATGACCCACTGGTTGCCCTTCTTCACCGCGGTCGTCTTCATGCCCGAGACGTCGGAGCCTGCGTCCGGCTCGGTCAGGCAGAACGACGCGAGCTTGGGCTCCTCGCAGAGCATCCCGAGGTACTTCTTCTTGAGCTCCTCGGAAGCGGCGACCATCAGGGGTGCCGACGCCAGGCCGTTGCAGTTGAGCGAGGTGGCGATGCCGGAACAGCCCCAGCCGATCTCCTCCTCGATGAGGGCGCCGGTCATGTTGTCGAGACCCGGGCCGCCGTACTCCTCGGGGATGTGGGTGTTCATGAGACCCACTTCCCAGGCCTTCTTGATGACTTCCTCGGGCCAGGTGCCTTCCTTGTCGTACTCCCAGGCCACGGGGCGGATTTCCTTCTCCGCGAAAGAGTGCGCGAGCTCGCGCAGATCCTTCTGCTCGTCAGTGAGGGTGAAGTCGACCACAGACGCTCCTTCGGCTACCGATTGATTGGTCAGTCAACGAACGACCGGAGGCTACAGGACGAGCCGCGCGATCGCCCAAATGCCGCCCGCGATCACGATCAGCGAGATCAGCAGCAACCCGAGCTGCTCGGGGTAGACGGCCAGGCTCGGCGCCAGGGTCCGGCGGCGGAGCCGCTTCCACATGCGGTCAAACTACCCGCGTGGACGCATTCGGGATCGCCTTCATCGCCATCGCGGTTGTCGCCGCGGTGGCGGCGGTCGTGAGCTACATCGGCAGCGGGAACGTCTACAGCTCGATCGGGAAGGGTGCGTTCGCGCTCGACCGCGACGACGTCCGCCCCGGGCCGAAGGCGGGGAGCGCGGCGGCTCGCGCCGAGCAGGCCGAGGAGGTGCGGCAGATGGTCCAGGCGCGATCCGACCGCGCCCAGGCGCGCGGCGAGGCACCGCTGGACGTCGACGCGGAGGTGGCTGCACTGCTGCGCCCGCCGCCGGTCGCGGACGCGGGTCTGCGCGATGAGGTGCGCCAGCTCGTGATCGCGCGCAATGAGCGGCGACAGCGGCGCGGAGAGGACGCGCTCGACGTCGAGGCCGAGGTCGAGCGTCAGCTGCGCGACCTTGGAGGCTGAAACGCCGGCGTTTTCGGTATAGATACCGCCCTATGGCACGAGACCGACGCTATGAGCTCGAAGAGCTGTCGAACCGCGCGGGTACCTATTTCAACCCGCAGACCGAGGTGCTTGTCGTCGTCGACGACTCCTCGTCGATCGACTCCGAGATCTTCAACATGGAGGAGTTCGAGGGCGCCGACTGGGTGCTGCTGAGCGACGACGTCCCCGTCGACGAGGCCCAGCGCGACGAGATGCTCGAGAACTTCCAGGCCACCTTCCGCGGCAGTGACGGGCGCGATCCCGAGGACGAGGACGCCGAGGATGAGGACGACGATGACGACGACCGTCCCGGCTTCGGCGACGAGGATGAGGAGCACGCGGCCGCGGACGAATAAGGTCCGTGCCGGTGGTGCGACCGCAGTACGTACTGGCTGTCTTCATACCCACGGCGATCGCCCTCGACGTGGCGAACGCCTCCGACACGCTGGTCTTCTTCAGCGCGGCGCTTGCGCTGATCCCGGCCGCGGCCCTGATGGGACGCGCCACCGAGGAGGCCGCGGGACGCGCGGGCCCCGGCGTCGGCGGCCTGCTGAACGTGACCTTCGGCAACGCTCCGGAGCTGATCGTGGCGCTGTTCGCGCTCGGCAAGGGACTGCACGAAGTGACGAAGGCATCGATCGCCGGCTCGATCATCTCGAACGTGCTGCTGGTCATGGGCGCCGCGATGTTCTTCGGCGGCCTGAAGGCGCCGCGGGCGGAAGGCCACGAGTACCGCGAGCAGCGCTTCACGCTCGGCATGGCCCATGCCCAGGCGGCGATGCTGATCGTGGGCGTGTTCGCGCTGGCGCTGCCGATGGTCTACGAGCTCTCCGACGGCCACCACCTGCCGCACGTGGGCGTGAAGAACTTCCACTTCTCCGCCGCCAGCGAGCACCTGTCGCTTGCCATCGCCGTGGTGCTGATCGGCGTCTATTGCGCCGGGCTGATCTTCTCGCTGCGAACGCACCGCGAGCTGTTCAACCCGTTCCACGAGGAGCCCGGCGACGAGCCCGACGGCTGGACGATGAAGCGCGCCGTGATAGCGCTGGCGATCGCCGGCGTGGCCGTGGCGGTCATCTCGGAGATCCTGGTCGGCTCGATCGAGGGCGCGGCTAACGCCGCCGGGCTGTCCGACTTCTTCATGGGCGCGGTGGTCGTGGCGATCGCGGGCAACGCGGCCGAGCACTGGGTCGCGGTCACGGTCGCGCGCAAGCAGCAGATGGACCTGGCGATGAACATCGCCATCGGCTCAGCCGCACAGGTGGCGCTGTTCGTGGCGCCGGTGCTCGTGCTCTGCTCGTTCGTGCTTGGCCCGTTCCCGATGCCGCTCGTCTTCAACGGATACGAGATCGCGGCGATGATCGGGGCGGCCTGGATAGCCGGCTACCTCGTGCACGAGGGGCGCTCGAACTGGTTCGAGGGCGTGAAGCTGCTGGCCGCGTACGTGCTGGTGGGGATCCTGTTCTTCGCGGCTTAGCCGCAGGCACGCACGCCGCGATCTCTGCGGGCTCGCTCTGGCGCCTCGGGGCGCAACCTGCGCGGCCAAGCGGTGGCTGAACTGGCGCCTGCCCCCGTCCGCACGCGCCGAGGTCCCCCCGCCTGGAGCGATCGTTGGGGAGAAGCTGACCCCAGGGGGTCAAGAAGTCCCCAACGATCGACTTCGGACGCTGTGCGACATAAACCACCGCACGGGTGGCAAATGTCGCACAGCCGACCCAAATGACCGCCCCGCGACCGCCGCAAGCGCCAGATCAGCCACCCCTTAGCCGAAGCAGTTTGCGCGCCGCAGCGCCAGAGCAAGCCCGCGGTAGAGCGCGCGAGCGGAACCGCAGACGAGCGCGGCGGGCGCGCGGCGGGTTTTGAGACGGCCTCTTAGCCGCAGGCAGGGCCCCGTGCTGCGTCTAACGCGCGGCGACGACGCGGCCATCGAGACGCGCGCAGGCAGTTGCGAAAGCGCGCCTATCAAAGTCGCGCGAGCTCACGATCTCTGATCCATCTACGCAATAGCGCGCGGGCCCCAGACTGTCTGGCGGCGCAGGGATTGCGCGCCGCGCCCTCGCCCCGTCTGCGAAACGGCCCCACTGGACCACCGGCCCGATCGCTTCGCATCTGAGTGCTGCGCTTCTAGTCGCTCCTTCGGCCGCGTACTCGCCAGGCTCGAGCCGCGAGATCGACGCGCAGTGCGGCCAAGAAAAGGCGCCTTCGACCCGCGAGATTGGATCCCGCGATCGGTGGGCCCAAAGGACACTGCCCGTGATCGCGAGGGCCAGCATGAGCACGGCAATCGCCGCCAGGTTTCGGCGCGGGATCCCTTTGGGAGCGGTGAGGTCCTTGGATGACACAGCCCAGACAGGGCGATCCGACAGCACGACGGCCGCCCGGCACGCCCTACTTCAACAGCGCCGCGCACTTCTGCAGCTCGGCCGGCTTGCTCGGGTCGGCCTTCTGGAGACATGCGGAGTACTTCTGAAGTGCGGCTGAGCTTGGGGTGCCCGAGCTCGAGCCTGATCCGGACGAGCTGCCGCTCGACGATCCGCCGAGTGCGCTGCCGAGTCCGCCGAGCTGGCTCGTGAGCTCGCTGAGGGGCTTCGCGTTCGCGGGCGCCTTGATCGTCTGCGACTTGCCGACGTCCGCGAAGTCGATCGAGAACGACAGCGTGCCGCTCTTCAGCCCGCCGAGCTGGGTCTGCTTGTTGCTCGGCACCGTGAACGAGAGGTCAGCCGACAGACGGCGCATCACGTGATCGCTCTTGCCGACGTAGACGTCGAAACGCGGGTTCTTCACGACGTCCTGGATCTGCTTCTTCTGGGCGTCGGTGAGCTGGGGCACGGTCGTGCCGCCCACGCTGCCGCCGGCCTTCTGGACGACCTTGTTGAGGTCGTCCAGGAACCTCGGCACGTCGAGCTCGGACGAGACGTGGTCGGTGTCGACCCCGGCGATCTTCTGCGAGCCCTCGTCCTTCGAGTTCGTGAGCCAGTCGCGCGGGTCGATCCCGAACTGGGACAGGCCCTTCTTCTTGCTGGACCCGGCCGCCTGCTTGATCTGGCTGTTGATCTGGGCGACGACCTGCTTGCCGACTTCGTAGTTCTGGCCCTGGAATCCGACCCAGGCGTCGTCGCCGGTGGAGATGAAGCCGGCGGTGAAGTTCTGACCGGCCGCGCTGGCCGCGATGTTCCAATCGGTCTTGGGGATGGTCTGGCTGCCGCCGCTCTCGTACGGGCCCTGGATACTGAGCTTGACCGGGCCGTTCAGCTGCTTGACGCCGTTCAGGTTGAGCGATATCTCGAGGTCGATCCGCGCGCTTCTGATCGGCGTGGAGAACGCCTGGTCGAGCGTGTCCTTCACGTTGCCCGAACTCGAGCTGCCGCAGGCAGCGGCGAACGAGGCGATCAGGGCGAGGACGACAAGGGTCGTAAAGCGGTAGGTGCGCAGCATCACGCCGCCAGCCTAGACCACCTCTTTTAGAGTCAGCGCCCCATGGCCCCACGCACAATCCTCTACACAGGCAAGGGCGGCGTCGGCAAGACGAGCGTCGCCGCGGCGACCGCGCGCCGCTGCGCGCGGGCCGGCCTGCGCACGATCGTGCTCTCGACCGACCCGGCTCACTCGCTCTCGGATTCGCTCGAGACGGAGCTCGGCAGCGAGCCCACGCCGTGCGGCGATCTGCTCTGGGGCCAGGAGGTCCAGGCGCAGGAGGAGATGGAGCGCAACTGGGAATCGGTCCAGGAATGGCTCGGCGAACTGCTGGCCGAGCACGGCGTCGACCGCATCTCCGCGGAGGAGCTGACCGTGCCGCCCGGCATGGACGAGCTGTTCTCGCTGCTCCAGATCAAGCGTCACCACGAGGAGAGCGACTTCGACGCGATCATCGTCGACTGCGCGCCCACAGGCGAGACGCTGCGGCTGCTGTCGTTCCCGGACGTCTGCACGTGGTGGCTCGAGAAGGTCTTCCCGTGGGAGCGCCGCCTGATGGCCGCCGCGCGGCCGTTCGCGCGCACGCTGCTGGACATCCCGATGCCCACCGAGGCGGTGATGGACGACGTCCAGCGCCTGGTGCGCAACCTGGTCGAGATGAACACGATCCTGCGCGACCGCTCGACGACCTCGATCAGGCTCGTGATGAACCCGGACCGGATGGTGGTGCGCGAGGCGATGCGCACGTTCACCTACCTGAACCTGTACGGCTACTTGACCGACGCCGTGGTGGTCAACCGCATCTTCCCCGACGACGTCGCGGGCGGCTACTTCGGCGGCTGGGCTGAGACGCACAAGCGCCAGATGGAGCTGGTGCGCTCGGCGTTCTCCCCGGTGCCGATCCTGACCGCGCCCTACTTCGAGCAGGAGGTCATCGGCCCCGAGATGCTCGACCGCCTCGGGGACGTGCTGTTCGCCGACAGTGACGCCGCCTCGGTGCTGTTCAGCGAGCTCACGCAGGAGCTCGTGACCCACAACGGCACCGCGAACCTGCGCCTGGCGCTGCCGTTCGCGGAGAAGGCGGACGTGTCGCTGAAGAAGATCGGCATGGAGGTGGTGGTGCGCGTCGGCAGCCAGAAGCGCACGATCTTGCTCCCGCAGGCGCTGTCCGCGTACCGTCCGGCCGGAGCGCGCTTCGAGGACGGCGCGCTGAACGTGACCTTCGAGAAGGAGCCGAGTGGCGACGCACACTGACCCCCCTGAGGAGGCCTGGGCGCACTGGGAGGCGCCGTACGCCGACACCGACGACCCCGGCGCGATCCCGCCCCCGCCGTTCGGGGCCCAGGGTCCGCTGCGCGGGCCGCGGCTGGACTTCCAGCCGCTGTTCATGCTGCTGGAGGCCGCGCGACGCGGCCTGCCGCGCGAGCTCGAGGATCAGTTCAACACGCTGCTGCGCGAGGTGCTGATGACCCTGCGTGCGCTGATCGACTGGTACCTCGAGCGGCTCGAACGCCTGCCCTCGGAGCCGAGCGTCGAGGACATCCCTATCGACTAGAACTCGATCGCGCGGATCGAGTGCTCGTCGGGCAGCTTGTCGAGCACCTCGTGGATCGCGCGCGTGACGTCCGCCTCGTCGTGGCCGAAGTCGTCGAGCAGCGACTTGAGCGCGGTGTGGACGACCTTCAGCTGCGGTGGAGTCAGGTGAATCGTGTAGCCGATCTCATCCGCCATGGGCCCAACCTATCCCGGCTAAGGTCGCTGCGGGGTGAAGCATGCTCGCCACTACAGCCTCGACCAGGCGAACGCGGCGCTGCCGTGGGTCTCGGAGCGAATCGAGCGGCTGCGCGAGGCCCGTGACTCGTTCGCCGACGAGGATGCGCGCGAGGCACTCGGCGAGGCCACCCCAGGCAACGGCGGTGGTGAGCCGGGCAAGGTCGTCTCCGAGGCGTTTCTGGAGCTTCAGTCGGCAGCCGGCGAGCTTGACGCGATGGAGGTGATCGTGCGCGACCTCGAGCGCGGGCTGGTGGACTTCCCCGCACTGCGCGACGGGAACGAGATCTACCTCTGCTGGGAAGAGGGCGAGGACGAGATCAGCTACTGGCACGAGACCGATGCGGGCTTCGACGGTCGCCAGGCTCTCTGAGTTCGCGCGCAGCCTGGGGCCTGCGTGGCGCGTGCTCGGCGCCGAGCAGCGCGTGGCTGCCGTCGGCTCACTGCTGCTGATCGTCTCCACCTTCGGGCCGTTCACGTTCGTCGAGGCGGCCGAGGTGCTGGCCGCGCTCGGCGTGCTGCTGCTGCTCAAGCGCCGCGCCGACGGCTACCAGTTCCACCTGCCCTTCGGCGACGGCACGGCGGTGGCGGTGGCCGGGATCTGGTGCGGCCTGCTGATCCTCATCCGCCTGTTCGACCGCTCGCTGGGCCAGAACCTGCTGGCGCTCGCATGCGCGGCCGTGGTGGCAGGCGCAGGCATCCGCGAGCGGGCGAAGCGCCCGATGGACGACGTGCCGGCCGAGACAGTGCGGATACCACGCGACGCCGAGGCAACCGAGCGGCTGAGCCCGCCGCCGGACCCGGGCCCCGTGCCCTAGCTAGCGCGTCCGCGTCGCCTCGGAGCGCCTTGCGCGAGCGCCATCTCTCCGCGGGCGTGCGCTGGCGCTTCGCGGCGCAAACTGCGGCGGCCAAGGGGTGGCTGGACCGGCGCCTGCGCGCGTCCGCGCGCGCGAGGTCCTCGCTTGGAGCGATCGGACGCGTTCCGTGGGGACCGCGCCGGCGCACTCGGCCCCGCGCCGAGGTCCCTTCGCCCGGGGAAGCTGTGCGACATAAACCACCGCATAGGTGCCATATGTCGCACAGCCGACCCAAAAACCGCCCGGCGAACCGCGCAAGCAACACATCAGCCACCCCTTGGCCGAGGCCGTTTGCGTGCCGCAGCGCCAGGGCGAGCCGTGCGGACGAGCGAAGCCCGTGGCCGGGCCGACGGCGAGCGAGCCTTGCGCCCGCCCGCTTGCGGCCGCGCGGTTCCGACCGTGCCCTAGCTAGCGCGTCCGCGCCGCCTTGGTGCGCGCGCGCTCGCGGAACGCGCGGGCCTTCATCCGGTTGCCGCAGCTGGCCATCTCGCACCAGCGTGCCGAGTGGTTCTTCGAGCCGTCGTAGAACGCCCAGCGGCAGTCAGGGTTGCCGCAGGCCTTCATGCGGCTCCAGGTGTCGTCGCTCATCGAGCGGAAGACCGTTGCCAGCAGTTGGCCGAGCGCCGCGTCAACGCCGTCGGCGGCCGGCTCGATGCGCCACGAGGCGTGGTCGTCGAAGGCGGCGACCACCTTCGCGCGCGCCGCGGCGCGGTTGAGCAGCTCGACCGACTCCTGATCGAGCGGCTCCCCGTTGTTGGCGCCCATCACGTCGCGCAGCGCCTCGCGCACCGCCAGCGCGCGCTTGAGGTCCGCCGGCTTGGGCTGGGTGCGACCGAGGCCGTGCTCGGTGAAGAAGCTGGCCAGCGCCGCCGGCGAGCCGAGGTCCTCTTCGTCCGTGCCCTGCTCGTGGTGAACGGTGTTCACGAACGCCCGGACGGTCTCGAGGCCGGCGGTGGATGGGTGCGAGTAATGCGGCATCTCACGAAAAGTCTAGCTGCGACGTTGTAACCGTAGAAATAAGTTGACTGGTTAGCGTAACCAGTATATACTTGTTGAAGGTTACGAATACAGGAGGAACCATGAAGGCTCTCATCGAGGTACCACTCTTCAAGCAGATTGCAAGCGACCACGGCCCGGTCGGCCGCCGGCGCACCTGGCGGCAGGCTGAGCGCGTGGTCATCCGCGGAGCGGCCCCGGCCGATCGCGACCGGCTCGAGCGGCTCGCTTCGCTCGACAGCGCCCCCACCCCGGTCGGCCCGATGCTCGTGGCCGAGCGCGACGGCACCCTGGTGGCGGCTCTGCCGCTGGCGAAGGGCCGTGCAATCGCCGACCCATTCGAGCCGAGCGCGGACGTCGTCCGCCTGCTCGAGCTGCGCCGCTCGCAGCTGCGGCCTGCTGCCTAGCGACCTAGCCGGAGACGTGCGCGGTCAGCGGCAGCAGCACCGTCGCCAGGAAGATCATCAGCAGGCCGGCCGCGATCATGACCTTGGAGTGCACGACGTGGCCGGCCGTGCCGACCATGAAGCCGATGCCCATCAGCGCGATGTACGCGCGCGGCGACAGCTGATCGAACGGGCCGGTGTCCAGGTTCAGTGCGAACACGACCAAGGCGTCCATGCCCGCGACAGTATCCTCGGCGGCGTGACGGCGACGTTCCAGTCACTGGAGGAGACGCGTGAGCGCCTCGCCTCATCCGGCTACCTGGCCGACGATTCGACCGCGCTCGTGGCGCATCTGGCGATCGCGCTCGGCAAGCCCGTGCTGGTCGAAGGGCCGGCCGGAGTGGGCAAGACCGAGCTCGCCAAGGCCCTCGCCCGCGCCACCGAGCGGAAGCTGATCCGGCTCCAGTGCTACGAGGGCCTCGACGAGGCCAAGGCCCTATACGAGTGGAACTACCGCAAGCAGCTGCTGCGCATTCAGGCCGAATCGCGCGAGGCCGGCTGGGACGACGTCCAGGAGGACATCTTCGGCGAGGAGTTCCTGCTCTCGCGCCCGCTCCTGACCGCGATCGCCGCGGAGGAGCCCGTCGTCCTGCTGATCGACGAGATCGACAAGACCGACCAGGAGTTCGAAGCGATGCTGCTGGAGGTGCTGTCCGACTTCCAGATCTCGATCCCCGAGATGGGCGTGGTCGAGGCGAAGTCGCAGCCGATCGTGGTCCTGACCTCGAACAACGCGCGCGAGCTGACCGAGGCGCTCAAGCGCCGCTGCCTCTACCTGTGGCTGGACTACCCGAGCGTCGAGCGCGAGCTCGAGATCGTGCGCCTGCACTCCCCCGACCTGCCCGAGGCGCTCGGGCGGCGCCTGGTTGAGGTGGTCCACATGGTGCGCCAGCTCGACCTGAAGAAGCCGCCGTCGATCGCCGAGTCGATCGACTGGGCGCGCGCGCTGATCCTGCTCGGCGCCGACGACATCGACCAGTCGATGCTCGAGAAGACGATGTCGATCATCGTCAAGCACCGCACCGACCTGGACGTGGTCGCGGAGCGCGTCGGGGTGAAGCTTGGCGGTGGGGTCGTTGCCGGACGACAAGCCGGCTGAGCGCCGCGGCGCCGGGCTGTACGGCTCGCTGCCGGAGCGCGGGCCGGCGGGCTTCGACGCTCGCATGCTCGACTTCGCCGACGAGCTGCGGCGCGAGGGGATGGCCGTCGGCACGGCCGAGATCCTCGACGCGTTTGCGGCCCTCGAGAGCGTCCCGTGGACGAGCGAGCAGCACTTCCGCGCGGCCCTAGCGGCGACGATCGCGAAGTCGCAGGACGACCAGGTGCTGTTCGGGAAGGTCTTCGAGCGCTTCTTCTTCCGCGCGGTCGAGCGCGAGGCGATCGAGCGCGGCGTCACCGAGGCGGACTCCTACGGCGGCTTCGAGCGGATGGAGCTCGACTCGCTGCGGGAGCGGATCGCGAACGCCATCCGCGAGGGCACCGACGGCGAGATGCGCGACATGGCGCGGCTGGCGATCGCCGCGTTCGGGCGCCAGGGCGAGGGCTCCGGCGTGATCGGCGTCGACGTTCAGCGCATCCGGCGCACGCTCGGGCTGAAGGCAGAGACCGACCCAGCGCGGCGTGACGACCCCGACACGGTCCCACAGGAGCGCCTGAGAGCCTTCGAGCGCCATCTGCGCCGTGAGCTCGAGCGGCAGCTGATCGAGCGCACACAGGCGCTCCCGCCCTCGCGCCCTCTGCGCGAGTTCGACCGCGGGCTGCCGTCCAACCCGCTCCAGGACCTCTCGCAGGTGCACCGCGCGGTCGCGATGCTCAAGCGCCGGCTGGCGACGCAGGGGATGGAGCAGCGCGGCCGCACGCGCGGCGCCCATGTGGACATGCGGGGGACGATGCGCGCATCGCTGGAGACCGGCGGCGTGCCGCTGCGCCTGAAGTACAAGCCGAAGCGGCCGCGGCGGCCGGAGCTCTACGTGCTGTGCGACGTGTCGACCTCGGTCACGAGCGCGTCGGTGTTCTTCCTCTCGGTGCTGCATGCGCTCCACGACAACTTCCGCAAGCTGCGCTCGTTCGTGTTCGTCGAGCGGATCTCGGAGGTGACCGAGGTCTTCGAGCGCGAGCGCAACTTCAGCGAGGTCTCGCGGGCGATCACGTCGAACGCCGGCGTGGCCGACGTGTCCGGCTACACCGACTACGGGCGTGTGTGGCTGGAGTTCCTCGGCAAGGTGATCGACGACCTCGATCCCCGCTCGACCGTGATCGTCCTCGGCGATGCCCGCACCAACGGTCGCGAGCCCCACGCCGCGGCGTTCAGCGCGATCTCCGAGCGAGCCGGCCGCACGTTCTGGATGAACCCCGAGCCGAAGCTCTACTGGAACTACGGCGACTCGGTGATGTCCTCCTACGAGAAGTTCTGCGACGGCGTCTTCGAGTGCTGGAGCGTGAAGCAGCTGGAGGTCTTCGTGAACGCGCTGTCGCTGGACCGGCGGTAGGCCGGAGCCTTGCCAGCCAGCGCCGAGTTGCATCGAGTCACGCGCCGGTTCGGGGACGTGACAGCGCTCGCGGAGCTCTCGCTGGTGGTCGAGCCGGGCGAGGTGGTCGCGCTGGTGGGCCCGTCGGGCTGCGGGAAGTCGACGCTGCTCGAGCTGCTCGCCGGGCTCCAGCAGCCCGACGACGGTGCGGTGGCCGCGGAGCCCGCCGCCTACATGCCGCAGCGCGACCTGCTGCTGCCGTGGCGCAGCGCGCTGGCGAACGCGGCGCTGGCACTGGAGTGCGCCGGGGCGCGCCGGCGCGAAGCGCGGGCGGCGGCGCGGCCGCTGTTCGAGCGCTTCGGCCTGAGCGGCTTCGAGGACGCCCGGCCGCACGAGCTCTCGGGTGGCATGCGCCAGCGGGTGGCGCTGGCGCGCACGTTCCTGTCCGGGCGCCCGCTGGTGCTGCTCGACGAGCCGTTCGCATCGCTCGACCAGATCACGCGCGGCTCGCTCCAGGAGTGGCTCGCGGACGCCCTGCTGCGCGAGCAGCGCACGGTCGTGCTGGTGACCCACGACGTGCAGGAGGCGCTCTACCTGGCGGACCGCGTGGAGATCATGTCGCCGCGGCCGGGGCGCATCGTGGCCCAGATCGCCGTGCCGCTCGAGCGCCCGCGGCCGCGGCGCACGACGATCACGGGCAGCGACTTCGCCGCGCTCGAGGCGCTGGCGCTCGAGGCACTCGAGTCGGAGGGCACGCCGGCGTGAGGCGCGTCTGGCCGCCGCTGCTGCTGCTCGCGCTGGCGGTGCTCGCCTGGCAGGGCGTGGCGTCGATCCACTCGGTCGACAACCTGACCCTGGCCTCGCCCGTCGAGACCTGGCATGCCCTGCGAACCGACCACTCGCTGCTGTTCAGCGAAGCGGGCGTGACGGCGGGCGAGGTGCTGCTGGGCCTGGCGATCTTGATCGTGCTCGGCATGCTGCTGGCCGTGGCGATGCACCTGCTGCGACCCCTGCGCGACGCCGCCTACCCGCTGCTGCTGGGCTCGCAGGCGATTCCGCTGGTGGTGCTGGCGCCGCTGTTCGTGCTCGCGTTCGGCTACGGCATCGGCCCGAAGCTGGCGATCATCGCGCTGATCTGCTTCTTCCCGATCGTTGTCAACGTGCTTGACGGCCTGCGTTCGGTCGACCCGGATCTGCTCAAGCTCATGCGCTCGCTCGGCGCCTCGCGGCTGACGATCCTGTGGAAGGCAGAGCTGCCCTCGTCGCTGCCGTTCCTGTTCAGCGGGCTGCGGCTGGCGGCCACCTTCTCGGTGATCGGAGCCGTGTTCGGCGAGTGGGCGGGCGCGGATCGCGGCCTCGGCAGGCTGGTGCTGCTGGCCAACAACCAGCTCCAGACGCCGCGTGTCTATGCGGGGATTGTGCTGCTGACGGCCATGGCGGTGGCTCTCTTTGCTTTCGTGTCGATCGTGGAACGGGTGGCGGTGCCATGGAGGCGCGAGCGATGACGCGGTTCGTCATCGCCTGCTGCGTGCTGGTCGCGGTGGCTGGCTGCGGCGAGAAGGTCGACGTGCTGCGGCCCTCGACGCAGCACCAGTTCCAGCTGATGCTGGACTACTTCCCGAACGCCGATCACGCTCCGATCTACACGGCCGCCGCGCGCGGGGACTTCAAGCGTGTCGGGCTGAATCTGAAGATCCGCCAGCCGGCTGACCCGTCGGCGCCGCTCAAGCAGGTGGCCGCGGGCCGCGTGGACCTGGCGATCTCCTACGAGCCGGAGGTGCTGCGCGCGCGCTCCAAGGGCCTGCACGTGGTGGCCGTCGGCGCGCTGGTGCGGGGCCCGCTGACCTCGATCATCTCGCTGCCGAAGGCGAAGATCCACACCGCAGGCGACCTGAAGGGGAAGACGGTCGGCACCGCCGGCATCGACTATCAGCACGCGTATCTCCAGACCATCCTCGACAAGGCCAACGTGCCGCAGGCGAGCGTGACCGAGCGCAACGTGGGCTTCAACCTCGTGCCGGCCCTGGTGTCCGGGAAGGTCGATGCGATCCTCGGCGGCTTCTGGAACTACGAGGCGATCGACCTGGCGCAGCGCAAGAAGCACCCCGACGTCATCCGCATCGAGGACGCCGGTGTGCCCGACTACGACGAGCTCGTGTTCGTGGCCAACGCGGATGCGCTCGATCGCACGGGCCCCTACATCCGCCGCTTCATGAACGCTCTGCGCCAGGGCGCGATCGCGCTGGAGCGCAACCCGGCCGCTGGCGTGGCCGCGCTGACGAAGGCCAACCGCGACCTCGACCCGAAGCTCCAGGCCGCCTCGGTGCGCGCCACCCTCCCCTACTTCCTTCCGCCCCACGGCCGCCCCTACGGCTGGCAGGACCCGGCCAAGTGGAAGAGCTTCGGGGGCTGGATGCAGGACAACGGCCTGATCAGCTCCGGCGTTGCAGGCGCCTCCAGCAACGCGTACCTGCCAGGCGCCGCTACGGGGTGAAGCTGGTCGCCTGGATCGACGGGTGACCGTCGACCAGCGCGCCCCAGACCGCAAGCGCATCGCCCTGGCCGTCGAGCACGACCTGAGGATCGCTCCAGTGCGCGCCGGGCAGCTTCGGTGTGAGGTCGCTGGCGCCTGAGAAGCGCGCCGTCGGCCCGTGGCGCAGCGCCGCCTGGACGTGCTCGCCATCCGAGCCGTCCACCATCCACAGCGCCGCGGCGTCGCCGCCCGGCCCGACCGAGACGGCCAGGTCGCTGGCGGATTCACCCTTGGCCAGCCGGGCGAGCACACCCGGGGTGCCGAATCCTGCGTGCCCGCGGCGCAGCGATGCCGACACGCCCACGGGCGAGGTCCATGCCACCACCGCGGTGCCATCGGCCGCGACCGCCACCTTGGGGGTAGCGGCGGCCTCACCGGCCGGCGACAGGGCCCGCGCGCGGCCGCAGCGACCAGACGCGCGGCAGGTCGCGGCCATGACCCGGCCCCGGTCTGACCACGCGGCCGTGACCGCCGAGCGGCCGTCGACCCCGATGACGGGCTTGGCGGCGCCGAGGCCGGGGATCTTCAGGGCAACGTCACTGCCGAACGCGGCGCCGGCGTCAGAGGATGCGGCGCGCACCGTTCCCGCCGAGGCCCAGGCTGCGGTGGCGGCGCCGCTCGAGCCGACGCTCACCTGCGGGTCCGCTCGCGTCTGGCTGATGATCTGCGCGTGCCCGAAGCGGCGCTTGCCTGCCGCGCGTGCGGCTGCGTGCATGCCGGCCTCGTCGGTCCAGATCGCAACCGCGTTGCCCGCCGGATCGAACGCCACGTCGGCGCTCGGGTCGGCATCGAGGGCGTCGGTGAGCGTCTGCGCCTGCCCGAACGCTCCGCGCGGCCCACGGCTGGCCACGCGCAGGCCGAAGGTGTAGTCGACTGCGTAGCCGTCCTCGACGAAGCGCGGGTGCGGCTCGAAGTAGGACCAGATCGCCAGCGCGGCACCGCGGCCGTCGAACGCGAGGCTGGGGCGCAGATCGGGCATCGAGAGCTCCGACCCCGCGATCGCGCGCGGAGCGCTGAAGTTGTGCCGCGCCGCGCGCACCACTGCCTGGACGCCGTCGGCGGAGTGCCAGAGCACGACTGCGCCGCCGGTGGGCCCGAAGCCGGCCGTGGCCGCGAGGTTGAGTGGCGCCGAGCCGGCGTTCGAGAGATCGCGCGGCGGCGTCCACGAGCCGGAGGCAAGGGCAGGGGGAGCGAGCGCGAGCAGCACGACACCCGGCAGGAGCGCGTGTCGCGCACCCGTCCGGCGCCAGCGGCGCAGCCTCCGTCGTAGCGTCGAGCGCATCCATCCGCCTTTCGGCGGGCAAGCGTGGTTCCCTGCCCGCACCCGTCCGCGCTCTCCGCCCGCTCGCTCTGCCCACGGGGGGCGGAAACCGCCTCGGCCAAGGGGTGCCGGAAGGGGCGCTCGCGGAGGTCGCGAGGCGGTTTTTTCGTCGGCTGTGCGACATAAACCACCTGTGCGGTGGTCTTTGTCGCACAGCCCCCCGCAGGAGCGCGATCGCCGCGCTGGGCGGAGCGCGATCGCCGCTGGGCGGAGCGCGCTCGCGCGGCGCTGGGCGTAGCGCGATCGCCGCGCTGGGCGGAGCGCGATCGCCGCGCTGGGCGGAGCGCGATCGCCGCGCTGGGCGGAGCGCGATCGCCGCGCTGGGCGTAGCGCGCTCGCGCGGCGCCCACGATCCGGCGTTCGTTGGGGACTTTTGGGTGCCCTGGCACCCAAAAGTCCCCAACGAACGGGATTCCGGCCCCGCGAAGGGGACCCAGGCATCGGTCGCCTCCACCCCTTGGCCGCCGCAGTTTGCGCCGCGTGCCGGCAGAGCGCGAGGGCGGAGAATGCCCTAGACGGGCGGCCCTGCGGGCATCACGAAGCGCCGCCCGCGCAGCAGGTAGAGGCCGGCGAGGCCCTCGAACGGCGCGTAGGGAGCGAAGAACGCGCGCACCTCGTCGACCTCGGCGCGGCGGCCCAGGCGCAGCATCCGCCCGACCAGCTTCACGTAGGCGAGGTCGCCCGCCGGCAGCATGTCGTCGCGGCCCTGGCCGTGGAAGGCCAGCTTCTCGATCGTCCAGGGGCCGATGTTGCGGATCCGCAGCAGCCGCTCCCAGGCCCGCTCGTGCTCTCCGAGGTCCACGCGTCCAGCCGCTATCTCGCGCGCTGCCTCGACCATGGCCTGCGCGCGGCGTGGCCCCAGGTCGATTGCGCACAGCTCGGCCGGCGCGCGCCCCGCGAGCGCCGCGGGCGTTGGTGCGTCGCGCAGCCCGTGCTCGCCGCGGCGCCCGAAGCGCCACACGATGCGGCGCTGGATGTCCTCCGCGCGCTCCGACTCGATCAGCTGCTCGGTGATGGCCCACGCGAGCGCCTCGAACGGCTCGGGCCGCCGCAGCGGCCGCGCCCAGGGGGCGCGGCGGATGATCGGCCCGATCAGGGGGTCGCGCTTGAACGCGCGCTGGAACTCCGCCAGCGAGTGGTCGACCCCGAAGGCGAAGCGCATCCGCTCGATCCCCCACTGCGCCGCCTGCTCGGAGAAGGCCTCGGCGTGGAAACGCACGCAGCCGCCTGCGGGCCAGACACGGACAACGACGGGCTGACCCTCGCCGTCGTGCAGGAGGCGCCAGAACACGCCGTCGCGACGGCGCAGCAGGCCGTCGCGGCCCGCAGGTGGCAGCCGGTATGGGCCGACGGGCCGGACGTCGCACTCGGCGACGACCGTGGCGCTCACCTCTTGAGCATGTGCACGTCGACGAGAAACGAGCGTGAGCCCGTGATCTCCAGGCCGCGGCTGCGGCCACGTCGCCTGCCGAGCCGCACGGCCGCGCGTCGCCGTGCCGGCCGGCGCAGGATGCGCAGCAGCAGGAACGCGGCAGCGCCGACCACGGCGCCGCCGGCGGCGGCCACCACGGGCACGGGCAGCTGGGCCTGCTGGACCGGCTCGATCGCGCGGGCCTCGCTGGCCGCGAGCACCGGCGCGAGCGACGACTCGCTGTGGCCGTTCGCGGCCGCGGTGTCCTCGATGTCGTGGCGCTCGCTCATCCGAGGAGGCGACTCTACTGCTCGCCGTCGAGGGTCTTCTCGTACACCCGGTAGCGCTTGACGATGCGCCCGCCCATGGCCTCCATGCCGCGATTCATCGCGGTGTTGGCCTCGAGGATCCACCCCATCTCGCCGCTTTTCACGACCCCGCGCTCGGCCTGGTCGAAGTGCTCGATGTAGAACTTGGCCGCCACGCCGGTGTGCTGGAACTCGGGCTTGACGCCGAGCGCGAACACGCGCACGTGGCGGATCTTCTTGCGGCCGAGCAAGAACTTGAGCCAGCCGAAGGGCAGCAGCCGCCCGTTCATGCCGATCAGGACCTCGTTCCAGTCGAGCAGCGTGAGCGCCGCGCCGGCGGTCTCGCCGTCCTTCTCCGCGATCCACGCCCAGCTCTCGTCCAGCAGCGGCTTGAGCTGCTTGGCGTACTCGCGCAGCTCGGCCTCGGTGAGCGGCACGAAGCCCCAGTTGCTCTCCCATGCGGCGTTGTAGACGTCCATGAAGCGACGGACCTCGGACTCGAAGACCTTCTTGTTCATGTTGCGCACGATCACGCCGTGCTCGGACTCGACCTTGCCGGCCAGCTCGACCACCACCGGCAGGATCTTCTGGCGGTCCGAGACGTCGAGGAAGTACTTGTAGAGGTCCATCGCCTTCGTCATGCCGGCGTTCTCGAACAGGCCCTGGTAGTAGGGGTGGTGCCAGAACTCGAGCACCTGCGGCTTCAGGTCGTAGCCGTCCACCAGCAGGCCGCACTCGTGGTTGGTGGAGAAGTCGAATGGCCCGACCACGCGGTCGCGGCCCCGTTCGCGGTTCCAGTCCTCGGCGGCCTTGAAGAGCGCGTCGGCGACCTCCTGGTCGTCGATCGACTCGAAGAAGCCGAACAGCCCCCAGTCGTTGTTCTGAAACTCGTTCAGGCGCTGGTCGATGTGCGCCGAGATCCGCCCCACCACCTCGCCGTCGCGCAGCGCCAGGAAGTACTCCGCCTCGGCATGCTCGAAGAACGGGTTCTTCTTGCGATCGAGGTGGCGCTTGCGCTCGTAGATCAGGGGCGGGACCCAGTTCGGCTGGCCCTTATAGAGTCGGAAGGGCAACCTGATGAACCGCATCAGATCTCTGCGCGAGCGGACTGGGCGGACTTCAACGGCCATGGCGACGCAGCACCCTACACAGCCCCGGGTCGCGGTCGATCTCTTCGAGAAGGCACGCAACCACGAACGAGTCGAGCAGCTGCAAGCTGCACGCGACCAAGACCTGCTGCCATATTTCCGCCTGCTGGAGGGCCCAGCCGGTCCCGTAGTGGAGATGGAGGGCTCCGAGCGGGTGATGCTCGGGTCCAACAACTACCTCGGGCTGACCGCCGACGAGCGCGTGATTGCCGCCGCCCGCAGCGCGCTCGACGAGTACGGCACGGCGCTGACCGGCTCGCGCCTGCTGAACGGCACGATCTCGCTGCACCAGGAGCTCGAGGCCGAGATCGCGGACTGGATGAAGACCGAGGACGCCATCGTCTTCACCACCGGCTACCAGGCAAACGTGGGGGCGCTCTCGACCCTGCTCGCACCCGGCGACACCGTGATCGTCGACTCCGGCGACCACGCCTCGATCATGGACGGCGTGGCGATGTCGCACGCGCGCATCCGGCCGTTCCGCCACAACCGCCTGAAGCGGCTGGAGGAGATCCTCGAGCGCTCGACCGGTGACGGCGGCGGCGTGCTCGTGGTCGTCGACGGCGTCTACTCGATGGAGGGCGACGTCTGCGACCTGAACACGGTCGTGCCGCTGGCGAAGCGCTACGGCGCCCGCGTGATGGTCGACGAGGCCCACGGGGTCGGCGCTCTCGGTGCGCACGGCCGCGGCGCCTGCGAGGTGCTCGGCGTGGAGGACGACGTCGACCTGCGCATGGGCACCTTCTCCAAGTCGCTTGCCTCCTGCGGCGGCTTCCTGGCCGGCTCGCACGAGGTGATCGACTTCCTGCGCATCCAGGCGCGCTCGTTCCTGTTCACCGCCTCCGCCGTGCCGGCCGCGATCGGCGCCGCGCTGGCCGCCGTCAAGATCTGCAACTCGGACGAAGGCCCGCCCCTGTTCGCGAAGCTGCTCGACAACGCGCGCTACCTGCGCGACGGGCTGAAGGAGCGCGGCTTCAACATCATCGAGAGCGAGCCGATCACGCCGGTCGTGCCCGTGGTGATCGGCGACGACTGGCAGGCCGTGGTCTTCTGGAAGGCGCTCTACGACGCCGGCGTCTACACCAACGTGGCGCTCTATCCCGCTGTGGCCCGCGGCGGCGCGCTGATCCGCACGAGCGTGATGGCCACGCACGAGCGCGAGCACCTCGACCGCGCACTGGCGATCTTCGACCAGGTGCGCGGGACGGCCCTGTAGCTAGCGCTTCCTGACCTTGAACTTCGCCGTCACGGGCTTGCCGCCGGCCGGCGTTGCGGTGAGGACGTAGCTGCCGACGGCGAGATGGCTTGGTTTCCACTGCACCTTCGCGGCTCCGAGCTTGGGCGTAGTGGCCTTCGGCGCGCCGCTAACCGAGACGAGCCGCGTGCATGCCTTTCCGTGCGGATGCCGGCGCGAGCGCGCGACGCACTGCTTCCCGGACCTGACCCCGCCGGCGGAGCGCCGGAGGGAGAACTTCACGATGACGGCACGGCCGCTGAGCGAGAACGTGATCGTCGTCGTGTGACGGTTGCGGACGGAGCTTGGTGACAGCTTCAGGCCCTTGATCGCGGGCACCAGCACCACCGGTGGCTCAGTCGGCGCCGTGGCTGGCGGGGCCGCGGGTGGAGGCGGGGCCGGGATGGCCACTTCGGCGCTCCTGGCACTCGCGGTGCCAAATGCGTTGGCGACGGTCTGCTTACAGCTGAGCGCGTGCCCGGCGTCGGCGTCCGTCACCGTGTAGTCAGAGCCGGCGGCGACATGGGCGCCATCGCGCAACCACTCCAAGGTGGTCGTCTGCGGCGCGTCGCCGCCCGTGGCGCCGGGGCTGCAGCTCAGGAGGCTGCCGACGGCCGGCGCGCCGGTCACCGTCGGCGCGGCAAGCGTGGCCGCCTGGCCTTCGAACGCACCGATGTCGCACGGCGAGCTGCGCGGCAGCCCGCGCGCGTCGGCCGTCAGCGTCGCGCCGCCGGCGTCGAGGCACGGCGCCGCGCCTGCGCTGATAGCCGTGCTTCCAGGGAGCAGCGCGAGCGTCTGCGTGGGGCCGCCGTTGTCCTGTAGCGGCCCGAGCGCGACAATGGCGTCATGCAGGTCGCCCGCCGCAGGAACCGCAACGCACTGATTGCGATCGTCGAGGTTGTGACCGAGGGTCGTGAAGCTGGAGCCACCCCGGATCGAGCAGTTCTCGGACCCTGTGTGGCCCGTTCCAAGCGCGATGAGCGTGTCGCCCATCGTCAGCGTCGAGGAGTAGACGAAGAGATCGCCGCCCTCGTCGACGGCATCGCTTCCGTTGGCGCCCGAGATGCCGCCGTGCACTCCGGCGCCACCCACTCCCGCGGTCCCCGCCTGCGTGCTGCTCGTCGCGATCGTCACCGACGCGAAGTGGGCTTGTGCGCCGTTGAGGAGCGCGATCGACCCACCGGCCCCACCCGAGGCTGCTCCGCCGGCACCGCCGTTCGCCGCGTTCGAGACCGCGCGCCCGACGCCGCCGGCGCCGCCATCCGAGCCGCCGGCCGAGTTGGCGGCGAAGGTCACGTTGGTGAGGGACACCGTGCCGTTGGAGAAGAGTCCCCCGCCGTCGGCAGGCTCGCCCGACCCGCCGCCGCCGCCCGCGCCGGATGTGGTGCCGCCGCCCCCGCCCGAGCCGCCGTGACCGACGACCGCGCTGTTGTCGGCGATCAGCGTGTCGCGGGCCACGAGCGACGAGCCGATGCCCATCGAGATGCCGGCGCTGCCCGGTTGCCCGGCCGTGCCACCGTGCCCACCGGTGCCGGTCGTGCCGGCGTTGCCGCCCGTGCCTCCGCTCCCGCTGATCGCGACGTTCGCCGTCACGGCGACCCGCGTCAGCGTCAGGCTTGTCCCACCGCTGATCCCAGCGCCGGAAGCGCCGCCGCCCGCGCCGCCCGCGCCGGGCGACGTGCCGGAGTTGCCCGCCCCGCCGTCGCCACCGGTTGCGCTGTTGCCGGTGACGACGACATCGGTCAGCGTCATGGTGCCGGCGCCGTCAACGCCTGCACCGAAGGCGCCGCCGCCGGAGCCGCCGTCGGGGGAGACACTGGTGCCCGCTGACCCGTTCGCGGCCGTGACGTGGCCGCCGGTGACCGTCAGGCCCGTGAGTGTCAGGCCCGTCCCGCCGGTCACGTGGATCACGCGCTTCTGCGTGGTCTGGCGGATCGTGGTCGCCGACGGACCGGCGCCGGCGATGGTGATGTTCTTGCCGACCGCGAGCTCGCCTTGCGACAACGGGTAGTCGCCCGAGCCGAGTTGCACGGTGTCCCCGATCTGCGCCGCCGCGACCGCGCCGCGCAGTGAGCAGTCGCTCGCGGTGGGAACACACGTCGTGCCCCCGCTGGCGGGATCGTCGTGGCGGCTCGGGGTGATCGTCGCGGCGTGGGCCGAGCCCGCGCTCAGCAGGACCAACAGCAGGCAAGCAGCTGCGATCCGCACCGCGCTTTACCTAATGCTTCTTCTTCTTCGCCGCCGCGGGCTTCTTCAGCTTCACGGTCTTCGCGGCTGACTTCCAGCCCGCGCGCGAGACGGTTAGCTTGCAGCGGCCCGCCTTCGTGTAGCGCGCCGTGATCGTGCCGGTGCCCTTCTCGGAGGTGTTGCGCGCGACCGACTTGCAGTTGCCGCTCGTGGCCATCTTCGCCAGCACGTTCGTGGTGACCTTGAACTGCACGTGGTTGCGGTCCACCCGCTTGACCTTGGTCACGAGCTTCAGCGCGGGCGTCTGGCTGAACAGCGCCGGGCCGAGTGGCACCAGGCCGTCAGCGGCCGCGTAGCCCAGGTGGTCGAGCCCGAACAGGTCCTCCATGCCGCGCAGCATCGAGTAGTGGTTGTAGGGCGTCTGGTCGACCGTGCCCGCCTTCGTGAACGGCGAGAGCACGACAGCGCCGATCCTGCCGCCGCCGGGGCCCGGATGCGTGCCACCAGCCGACGGCGTGTTCGCCGCCTGCTCGTTGCAGCAGGCGCTCGAGTCGTCGCCCGATTCGGCCTCGTCGAAGGTCACGATCAGCATGCCGTCCTGCTTGTAGGCGGGTGAGGCAAGGATGATCGGCACCCACTGCTGGAGGAAGGCGTTGGCCGAGGTCATCCCGCCGGGCTCCGCAGACCCCTGACAGGGAGTGTCGTGGCCGTCGTGGCACAGGTTCGGCGTGATGAAGTTGTAGGCCGCGGTCGTCCCGGCCACGGCGAGGTCGCCCTGCATCAGCTTCAGGTCGACGTCGTTGTCGCGACAGCTGGGGCCGTCGATCAGCGAGTGGAAGTAGACGAACGGGTTGTGCTTGGCCGCGTACTGGTCGCCCGCGCGTGCGCTCTCGGTCGAGTCGGCGCTGTTCAGGTCGGCATGGCGGCAGGTGGCCTGGTCGGGCGGCCCGTTCGCCATGTCCTCCATGTAGCCGCGCCACTTCACACCCTTGGTCTCGAGCTGGTTCGCGATCGTCGAGACCGCCGCGGGGTAGACGCAGCCGCTGCCCGTGGCCTGGCCGTCGGGGCCGATGCTGGCGCCGGTGAAGTCCGAGAAGGTCCCGCAGTCGGCCTGCGTCTGCGGGTTCGGGCCCTGGCCCGAGATCATCGAGATGTAGTTGTCGAGGCTGTTGTGCCCGGTCCCGTAGTAGTTCGGCAGGTAGGCGCCCATCGACGGCAGCGTCTGCGCAAGGTACGGCGCCGGGCTGTCGGAGCCGAAGGTGGTGGCGGCGTCCTCGTTCTCCAGCACGATCACGAAGACGTGCTTGACGGGCGGCAGCGCGGCGTGGGCCGGAGCGGCTGCGAAGACGGTTATCAGGACGGCGAGCAGCGGAGCGATACGGCGCATAACGCGCAGCCTAGTGACCCTTCACGAGTGGAAGCGCCACTGAGGTGAACAGGCTGTGATCGGCTTGTAGGAGCACGTGCGGCCAGTAGTCACCGCTGGCCGGATCGAGGCCACTCGCGTCCGTGCGGGTCACGTTCACGCGACTCGCCGCGGGCAGCTGGAGGTCGAGCGGCTGCATCAGGTCGAGCCCGGACGGGCGCACGATCAGGCGCTCGAGCTCGCGCGGGGTGAAGACCTCGACCACGACCGCGCGCCGCCGCAGGCCGGCGCGGCGGCGCTTGCGCCCGAGGGTCGCCAGCTTGACCGCGAGGTCCACCGGCGCTGCGTTCAGCGGGTGGCGGCGGACGAAGCACTCGGTGACCACGAACGCGTGGCCGCCGGGTCGCAGCACGCGGCCGAGCTCGGCGGCGGCGGCCGCGACGTCGCTCGGGCCGCCGAAGTGCTCGAACGACGACAGCGAGAAGACGACGTCGAACGACGCGTCGGGCAGATCGAGCCGGCGCGCGTCCATCCAGCGCACCTCGAGCCGGTCCTGGCGGTACGGGAACGGCGCGTGCGCCGCGGGGTCCTCCAGCATCGAGTGCTCGGCCTCGCGGCCGGCGAAGTCGCCCTCGCCGTAGATGTCGGTGGCCAGAACGTGACCGAGCCGGTTGGCCAGCCAGAACACGATCCGCTCGTCCCCGGCGCCGATCGCGAGCGCGCGTGTTCCCTCGTGCATGTGCCCCGTCTGCTCCAGGAACAGCGCGAGCATCGCGAACTCCCACACCTTGCGCTCCACGTGCGTCGCGGGATCGCGCTCGGGCAGGATCTCGCGCAGCACGTGCAGGAACTGCGGGTCCTCCCAGTCGCGGATGTCGCAGAGCTTGGCGAGCTGCCTCGCGGCGCTCACTCCACCGTGTGGACCTTGAACAGGTTCGTGCCGCCGCTCTTCAGCGACGGCAGGCCGGCGGTGATGCCGATCTTCTCGCCGGTCTCGGCCATGCCGAAGTCCCTGGCCGCGCGTCCCGCTGCCTCCAGCAGGTCGGTGGTGTTCGTCGGCTCCTCGAACAGCTCGGCGCGCACACCCCAGTAGAGGCCGGCGCAGCGGCGCACCACCGGCATCGTCGGGCACAGCGCAAGCACCGGCACGCGCGGGCGGTGGCCCGAGATCAGGCGGGCGATGCGGCCCGAGAGCGTGGGCGAGACGATCGCCTTCACGTCGAGCTGGCTGACGGCCTCGACCGCGAGCGACGCGATCGTGGCCGAGTCGTCGCCGCCCTTCACGCCGCGCTCCTCGAGCCAGCGCTCGTACGGCAGCTCGCGCTCGGTGGTCTCGGCGATGGCCGCCATCATCGCGATCGCCTCGACTGGGTAGCGGCCCACGGCCGTCTCCTGCGAGAGCATCACGGCGTCGGTGCCGTCGAAGATCGCGTTCGCCACGTCGGTCACCTCGGCGCGCGTCGGCCGCGTCGCGTTGACCATCGACTCGAGCATCTGCGTGGCGGTGATCGACGGCTTCGAGCGCTGCCCGCAGAGGTGCAGGAGCCGCTTCTGCACCAGCGGCACCTCTTCGATCGGCAGCTCGATGCCGAGGTCGCCGCGCGCCACCATGATCCCGTCGGCGGCGTCCACGATCTCGGCCGCGCTGGCTGCTGCCTGCGGCTTCTCGATCTTCGCGATCAGCGGGACCTCGTAGCCGTAGGGGAACTTCTGCATCGTCTCGCGCACGGGATCGAGGTCCTCGCGCCGGCGCACGAACGACAGGGCGATCGCGTCCACCCCCATGCCGACGCCGGCCTCGATGCGCTCGAGGTCCTCGGCGCTCACAGCCGGCAGCGCCACGGTCACGTTCGGCAGGTTGATGCCCTGGCGCGAGGCCACCGACCCGCCGACCTCGATCTTGGTCACCACCTCGTCGCCGACCACCTCCTGCACCCGCAGCCGCACGGCGCCGTCGGCCAGGTAGGCCACGTCGCCGGCCTCGACGATCTCCGAGAAGCCGCTCCAGGCCACGGGCAGCCGCTCGCTCGTGCCGAGCACCTGCTCGGGTGTTAGCACCAGCCTGCCGCCCACGGGCAGCTCGCAGACGCCGTTGTCGACGGGCCCCAGGCGCAGCTTCGGGCCGGGGATGTCCTGGAGGATCCCGATCTCCTTGCCGGTGTTCAGCGAGGCCGCGCGAATCATCTCGACGGTCTCCGCGTGCTCCTCGGTTGTGCCGTGCGCGAAGTTCAGCCGCGCCATGTCCATGCCCGCGGCGATCATCTGCTCGAGCACCGCGGGTGAGCGCGAGGCAGGACCGATGGTCGCGACGATCTTCGTCGCACGCATCAAACGTTCTCCTGTGAAGGTCTGGTAACGAAAACCCCGCTCTTAGCGAAACTGGGGTGTGGTTCGTGGTTGACCGGGTGGCTCATCGCGTCTTATTTTCGCCTGAGTCGTTCGCGACGCGCAGTCGGCCTGACAGACACCTCGAAAGGGGCCCGGGATGGAGGCCTCACTGGCTCTGGGTGGTTGTCGGAAAAGGCCGAGTCGCTGGCGCGTGCGCAGACGGCTGCTGTGGAGGAGCACATCGAAAAGCTGCGGGGAGGACTTGATGGGAACGATCGACAGGAGTGTCACAGGCGGGCCCCAGCATTTGCGGGCGCTCGAGCATGCGAACCGCGTGAGGCTTGCGCGTGCCGAGTTGAAGCGCCGCATCGCCGCCGGCGACGTGGACGTGCCGGACGTCGTGCTGGACAGCCCGTGGGAGGCTCGGAGCATGGAGCTGTCAGAGCTCCTGATGAGCCAGAAGCGCTGGGGACGCGAGCGCTGCCGCCGGCTGCTGCTCGCGCTCGGCATCCCCGAGAACAAGCAGGTGGGAACGCTCACCGAACGCCAGCGCGCCGCGCTGGCATCCATGCTCGCCGCGCCGCCGTCGGAGCGGCGCGCTCAAGCTGCTGCCCAGCCGCTGGCGTTCCGCGCTGTCGCTGCTGCGTAGTGGGGGGTCCATCCGGAGGGCTCGGCTGCTATCTGAAGCCGAGCCCTCCTGACCGGCGCACGAACGCCTGTCGCAGCGCGTAGAACGCGAGCACGAAGACCAGCACGCCCACGCCGACCACCACGGCCAGGATGGCTGCCCCGGCCTTGCCCGCGATGACCGAGACGAGGATCATCGAGGCGACAGCAGAGCTGGCGGCTAGCAGCGTCGTGTGCGAGCGGAAGCCGGTGAAGTGCTCGCGGATCGAGACCTCGAGGCCGCCCAGCGAGCCCAGGCACATGGCCGCAACGACCATCACCTTGCCCTGGTGATGGCTGAAGCGGATGAAGCCCACCACGCCGAGCACCAGCGACAGCAGCACGACCAGCTCGGTCAGCGGGAACGTGCCCCACGGCGCCGGCGGCATCTCGCGCGCTCGCCGGCGCGGCGGCGGCGCGGCTTGGCGCCTGGCGTCGCGCTCGGCCCGGGTGCCACCCTCGGGCCGCTGCTTGCGCGATCTCTTTCCCATCAGCCGCGGCGCCCTAGCGGACCCGCGGCTGGGCTAACGGGCAACCCGATGAGATCTTGACGTGCCACCAGCCCATCAGCATGCCGATGAGGCCGAGGCGCGGGCGCACTTCCCAGTACTTGCAACCGGGCTCGCCGATGTCCTCGTTGCCGATGCGCATCCACTTGTGCTTCCCGGGCGCCAGCAGCATCTCCTCGACCAGGCGGCGGTTGCGCGCCTCGACGTAGGTGCGGTCGCCTAGCAGCGCCCGGTTCTCGGACAGGCGCTCGGCGAGCTGGTCGCGGATCTGCTCCAGCGCGCCGAGCCCGAGCAGGCGCGGACCGGCGTGCGAGCGCACGTTCCAGTCGAAGCCCTTGCGCGGGTAGGTGGCGCAGAAGAGCGCCGAGAGCTCGCCCTCGAGCTTGGCGATCTGGTCGAGCAGCGAGCGCCGCGCAGCGCGCTCGTCGACATCCGGCGCAATTACCGGGCCTGTGACGGGCGGCATGAGATCCAGCGTGGACAGGGCCCGAATCCTACGCACCCGTGACGATCTCTTCAACGGTCCAGAGCGCTTCCTCGACCGCGATGTCCGGCACGCCGTCGACCTGGACGCTCACCAGCAGCATCCGCCGCGTCCGCGGCGTGACCCCGGCATCGGGATCGAGATCCCCGAACAGCACCGCCAGCGGCCGCTTGGCGTCAGCGACCATGATCTGCCCGCTCGACAGCGGGCGGCCGACCGCCCCCATCTGCTCGCCGGGCGCGGCCAGGCGCAGGCCGGGCGGCGGCTCGACGCGCTCGGCGTCGAAGGCGATGACCGGGACCCCTGTCTCGTAGGTGGCGATCGTGATCGCGTCGTCCAGCAGGTTGCGGCTGCGAAAGCCGCCGTGCTTGAGGCGGTCGAGCACGATCTGCTCGAGCGGCGTGCGGCGGTCGTCAGGGTCGATCCCGACCTGGCGATAGAAGACGCGGTAGGCCCACGGGATCGCCTCCAGGCGCATGTGGATCGCCTTGGCGCCGCTCACGCGGTTGCTCATCTCGCGCAGGCGGTGCTTGACCTCGGGGGGCGAGTGCCCCGAGCGGCCCTCGAGCGCGAGCCATTGGAGCGCGAGCCCGGGGAACTCGGCCGCGAGCTCCGGCGCGACGGGTCCGCGCTCGAGGGTCACAGGATCCGTTTGATCTCCGCGCGCAGCTGGGCGTCGGTGAGCTTGCCGAGCTCGGTGGTGACCACCCGGCCGCCCTTGCGCGCGAACACGGTCGCCGGGCACACGCCGATGCCGAAGACGTTCGTCAGCTGGCCGTCGCGGTCGTAGGCAATGGGAAAGCCCCAGTCGTGCTTGCCGACGGCCTTCGCGGCTGCGCCGCGGCCCATCCGGATCAGGACGCCGGCGAAGCTGACCTGCGGGAACGCGGCGCGCACCTGCTCGACGCGGTCGAAGCCGGGCAGGCAGTCGGCCCCGCGCGTGCCGGCGAAGACGATCACCGACGGGTGGCGGCGAAGGTCGCAGCCGTTCAGCGCCGAGGCGTTGTGGACCGCGCACGCCAGGGTGTGCCCTGGCTCCTTCCCGTTCGCCTTGATGTTCACGTCGGCGTCGACCATGCCGGTGGCAAGCGGCGCCGCGAACGCCGGCAGCACGGTGCCGGCGCGCGGGCCCTTGAGGCCCTCCCCCGCGTTCGGCAGCGAGTTCACCCCCACCACCACGATCAGGATCAGGAACGCGATCCCCACGACCCACGAGTAGGCGCTTGAAGGCTTCGGCGCCCTGCGCTGCTCGAGCCTGCGCTCGGCTGCGAGCTCGGCCTCGTCGCCTGCGGCCAGCAGCTCGGCAGCGCTCGGGCGGCGCGGCTCGTCGCCGCCGAGATCGCCGAAGCGGTCCTCAGCCACCGGCGGCGGCGCTCGATCCGGCCCCGCTCGGGACGCGACGCGGGCGCAGCCTGCTGAGCGAGAAGCGCTCGTGCTGCTCTGCCCACATGAGCGCTGCGGGCAGCACGATCATCACGCCGAGCAGCGACACGGTCAGGTCGACCACCGTGACGATGCCGAAGTCGCGCAGCATCCTGATGTCCGAGGCGATCAGGGCCGCGAAGCCGGCGATGGCGGTCGTGCCCGAGGCGAGCACCGCGGCACCGGTCGAGCCGTAGGTGCGCTCGAGCGCGGCGCGCGCGCTCCAGCCGGCCTCGCGCTCCTCGTGGTAGCGCGCCGAGAGCAGCACGCTGAACTCGGTCGAGATCGCGATGACCAGCGCGCCGAGCGCGGCCGACATCGGGTTGAGCGGGATGCGCAGCAGGAACAGCAGCGCGGCCGACCAGCCTGTGGCCAGCGCGATCGGTATGAGCGGGACGACTGCCAGGCGCAGGCGGCGCCTGACCGCGAGCAGCACCAGGAACACCGCCACGAGCCCCGCCAGCAGCGCGAGGTCGCGCCGGCTGGTGGACGACAGCTCGTGGTTCGCGTCCGCGGCCAGCACCGGCAGGCCGGCAAGCCCGGCGGTCACTCCCGGCGGCGGATTCAGGTTCGCGCGCAGGTCGTCGATCACGCGCTTCTGCTCGTCGAGCGGCATCAGGCGGATGCCGAAGGCCAGGTTGGCGGTCTTGCGGTCGGCCGAGATCACGGCCTGTGAGAAGTAGGGCGGCACGGCATCGAGCAGTGCCTTGACGGCGCTCTGGTCGTTCGTGTTGGTCGAGCGGAACAGGTCGGGCAGCGACAGCGCCGGATAGAGCTCCGGACGACCCGTCACGCCCGCGGGCGCCTTGCCGTCCGGGCAGTTGGTCGCAACGCCGTAGCCGTGCCGGCAGAGCTCCTGCTTCTGGTAGCGCACCATCCACGAGATCACCTTCGGGTCGGTGAAGTCCTTGGCGCTCACGAGCACGTCGATCTCGCCCGAGACCTGGGTCGTGTTCTGGAGCGTGTTCGCGTCCTTCAGCGCCTTCAGGTTGGCCGGCACGAGGTCGCGCACGTCGGAGACGACCTTCGTCTGCGTGTCGGCCGCCCAGCCAAGGCCGGCGGCCACGACGCCGATCAGGAGGATGCGGCGCGGGTGCTCGAGCGCTGCGGTCAGGGCGCCGCGGCTGGCGCGGCCCGACAGCGCGGCGACCGGGGCGAGCCGTGCCGCCGGCACGCTGGCCAGGCGGCGGAGCTTCGGGAACAGCGGCGGCAGGTCCTCCGGGCGCTCGCGGCCGTGCCACTGCACGAGCGCGGCGAAGCCGCCGGTGAGCGCCAGCAGGAACGCGAAGACGATCCCGATGATCAGCGCCACGCCGAAGCCGCGCACCATCGGGATCGGCGACAGCAGCAGCACCAGGAAGCCCGTGGCCGTGGCCAGCCCGGCCGTGGCGATCGTCGGTCCGCCGGCCGCGGCCGCGATGACCGCCCGCTCGGCCGGCTCGACGCCGGAGCTCGCCTCCTCGTAGCGCGACTGGAACTGGATCGCGTAGTCCACCGCCAGGCCGATCAGGATCGGCAGCGCAGCCACCGAGGCCATCGTCAGCGAGCCGCCAAGCAGCGTCAGCAGCCCGAACGTGAGCCCGGCTGCCGCCAGCGCCAGCGCCAGCGGCAGCAGCCGCATGCGCGTGCGGAAGACGAGCATCAGCGTGATCGCCATGATCACCAGCGCGGCCACCAGCAGGACCACCGTGGCGTGCTCAACTGCGGTCGCGAGCGCGTCGGTGACCACCGGCACGCCCGAGACCACGAAGTGCGCGCCGTGCTTCGGCTGGAACTTGGGCTCGGCGGTGGCGCGCTCGACCAGCTTGATCGCGGCCGCGCGCTGCGGGTCGCTCAGGCCCGGCCGCAGCCTGACCTGGATCAGCGCCGCCTTGCAGTTGGGGAACAGGTAGGCGAAGCGCACCTTCGGCGTGCAGGTGCCCTTCGACGAGTCGAAGACGAGGTTGTCGACGAAGTCGACGTTGTCGAGCGACGGAAGACCGGAGAACCCGTACTTCAGCGCGAGCTGGAGGATCTCGTTCGTGAACTGGGCGTAGACGAGCTGGCCCGCCTCGTCGGCGAGCTTGTTCTGGCGCGCCTTCGAGTAGCCCTTCTTCGCGGCCAGCTGCTTGGCCGCCGCGGCCGCCTGCTGGGCCTGCTTGGCCTTGGCGTCCTTGCGCTCGTTGAGCCCGTCGAGCAGCTCGCCGGCCGCCGTGTTGACGAACGTGCCCGGCCCGTAGACCACCTTCACCGGGTGCTCGTGCGCGAGCGTGGTGCAGACGGCGGGCAGCTGCTTCAGGCCCTTCGCCGGCACGTTGCCGGCCAGGCAGCCCTCGAGCTGGAGCAGGCGGCCGAGGTCGGCTGTCTCGATCGTGTGCCGCAGGTCGCCCTTGGCCATGATCACCACCGGGTCGCCGCCGAACAGGTCGCGGTACTTGGTGGTGGCGTCGTAGGAGCTCGAGCCCTTGTCGACCAGCGTGTCGGTGGACGTGCTCGAGTGCAGCCCGGTGATCGCGGCCAGCGCGCCGCCGAGCGACAGCAGCGCCACCAGGGCGATCGTCAGCAGCGGGCGTCTGCCTGCCGCCGCGGTTATGCGCGCGAAGCGAGAGTCCATCGGTCTGGAAGGGTATGGGCGGGATCGGGCGATCGCGTCACTCGTCAGCGGGCGGGCGGCGCGCCGCCTTGCGCTGGGCGCGCTGGCGCTTTGCCTGGAGCCGCCGCTCGGTCGCGCCCTTCGACGGCTTCGTCGCTCGCCGCGGCTTGCGGACGTGCAGCGCGGACTCGACGCGCGACTGGAGCCGCTCGATCGCGATCTCGCGGTTGCGGGCCTGCGAACGCGTGTCCTGGGCGGTGGCGCGCACGTGAGCCCCCAGCCGCGCGGTTATCCGGCGCTTCTGCTCGTCACTCAGCACCTCCGAGGCGCAGACGTCGAACACCGCCTCCACGCGTGAGGCGGTCACGTTCGCGTGCTGTCCACCGGGTCCTGACGAGCGCGACGTGCGCAGCTCGATCTCGGCTGGTGGGATGCGGGGGATCAGGGCTCGGCGGGCGCTTCGGTGACGTGCGGGTACTTGCCGGTCTGGCCGATCAGGCTGCCGAGCGGCGCCTGCTCATCACACGGCGGGGCCGGGATGTTCGCGCCGACGCCCTTGTAGGCGAACTGGTTGATCAGGTCGAGCAGCGACTGCGGCAGCAGGTCGCCGACCGCCGTCGGGGCGATCGTCGGCACCGGGTTGGTGGTGCACGCGTAGGTGCCGAAGACCTTCTCCGGCAGGTGCGCGTAGCCAAGCGGCGCCACGTACGGGTTGGAGCGGTTGGTGGCGATCCGGTGCGGGTAGATCGCGAGGTTCTCCGGGTTGAGCGGGTTGGTGGTGCGCAGGTAGTGCAGCTGCGTCTTCTGGTCGGCGCCCAGCGAGGTGGCCTGCGTGGCCGCGACGGTGTTGGCCAGGAATGCCGTGATCTCGTGCTTGTAGAGCCCGATCCACTGGAGCATCGGGTTGAGGTTGCGCAGGAACGGGTCGGTCGCGTCGAGCAGCGGCCGCAGCTGGTCGAGGAACTGCGAGGTGGCGGGCAGCCCGGCGCGCGAGACCGTCACGAGCGGGTCGATGTCGCGGAACAGGCCGCGCAGGTCGGGCGCGAGCGACTTGAGCTGCACGAGCGTGGGCGACAGCTGGCGCGCCGCCGGTCGCAGCTGCGACACCAGCGGGTTCGTGTTGTTGGAGAAACGCGTCACGCGCGTGAGCGTGCGGCGCGACTCCTGGAGGAAGGTCGGGAGGATGTGGAAGGCGTCGGCTAGGTCCTGGTCGCGCGCGGCAGTCGTCTGGAACACGCGGTTCGAGTTCGTGATCAGGCTGCGCAGCTGGCCGCGGCGCTCGGTGAGCGCTGCGAAGACGTCGCCGGTGTTGCGGATCAGGCGGCGGACGTCGGTGTGGTCCTCGTTCAGGATCTGGAGGATCGCGCTGGTGTTCTCGGCGAACGGCGCGAGGTTGCCCAGCGCGTCGTTCAGGTCCTGCCCGTGTGAGACGAACACACGTCCCTGGCTCATCATCCACTGCTGGAAAGCGGTGCGCGTCTTGGAGTCGAACGCCCGGAAGATCTCGTCGAGCTCGACGGTCGGCGCCACGTGCGCGCGCGAGATGCGCCCGCCGTCCTTGATCATGCCCGAGGACTTGTCGCCCGGCGCCAGCTCCACGTAGGTCTCGCCGAGCAGCGTCTTCTGGCGCAGGATCGCCGTCGTGTCCTTGGGGATCGGCGCGTACTGGTGATCGAGCTCGAGCACGACGTCGGTGGTCGAGTTCTTCACGTCGACCTTCTTCGACTTGACCTTGCCGACCGGCACGCCGGAGATGCGGACATCGGCCTGGTTGGCCAGGTTGGCCGCTTCGGGCATCTCGACAGAGACCTGGTAGGCCTTCGGCTTCAGCGGGATCGTGCCGCCGAACGACAGCCACAGGAACAGCAGCAACCCGACGCACGACAGCGTGAAAGCTGCCATCGCGATCATGCGCCCGGGAGTAGGTGCCTGCTTGATCACTTGAGGGCCCTCAGCTTCGGCAGGCTTGCGATCTGAACGCGGGACGGGCGCTTCGTGCGCGCCGAGGTGGCCGTGCCGGTAGGCAGCGTCGAGGTGCCGGACGGGCCGCCGGGCACCTGCTCACCGCACGCCTGGGTGCGGCTCGGAGCGCTCAGGAGCTGCGTGAGCACCGACAGCTGCGGGTTGGCCCGGATGATGTTGTCGAGCACGCCGAGGGCGCCGCAGGAGACGATGATCAGGCCGCGGCGAATCGGGCCGTGCGCGTCCTGCGTGTTGAAGATCGTGGCGCCCGAGTGGTTGAGCCACGTCTGCCAGAAGAGGAAGCCCTCTTCCTTGCCGGGCGGGTTGTAGGCGAAGAGGTTGAACAGCGAGTTGAGCACGCCGAACGTGTTGCTCAGGTGCGGCGTGGCCACGGCCAGGTCGGCCGCCGTCGGGCGCAGGTCGCGCACGGTCGGGCGCGCCAGGCGCGTGAACGGACGCAGCTGGTTCTTGATGATCGGCGTGGTCTTGATCAGGAACGGCCGGAAGTCGTGCAGAGCCGGCCCGAGCGCGCGCGCGAACGGACGCAGGTCCTGGAACGCCGGCGCGGCCACGCGGCCGAGCTTGTCGGCCTTCTTCAGCGTGGTGTTCGTGACCTGGAGCGTGCTCGGCAGCAGCGACAGCGCCTCGCGCAGGTTCTGGTCCTGCGCGGCGAAGGCCTGGAAGTTGGCGTTCGAGGATTCGACGAAGCGGCCGAGCGTGCCGTCGGTGTTCGCGAGCTGGTCGGTGATCAGCCTGAAGTTGTGGATCACGTGGCTGACGTTGTGCTTGCGCTGCGCGATCTGGCTCATGATCGCCGCGAGGTTGCGGTTGGTCGGCTCGAAGCGCTTGAACGTCTGGCGCAGGTCGGCCGACGCTTCACCGGCGTGGCCGGGCTTGTCCGTGAACGCCTGACCGCCCGCGTCCAGCAGGATCTGGAGGTAGTCGCGCGTGTCCGAGTCCAGCGAGGCGAGGATCTCGTCCGGGTTGACGTCGGGCAGCGTGTTGGCCACCGGGATCGTGCCGCCGCTGGGCAGCGCGCCGGCGTCCTTGGTGCCTGGATCCAGAGCCAGGTACATGTCCTTCAGGCCGGTCTTCGGGCGCAGCAGCACGTGGGCGTTGCGGTACACAGGCGCGTACTTGCGCTCCATGTTCACCGACACGACGGCGATGCCGTTCTTCAGCTGCACGCTCTGGACGTCGCCCACCTTCACGCCGGCGATGTTGATCGTCTGGCCCTGGCCCGGCACGACCGCCTGGCCCGTCTGGAGGTCCACGTTCAGCTTGTAGAAGTCCGAGCCGATCACCGGCACCCACTTGGGCAGGTGGAAGCGCTCCTGGGACAGGATGTAGCTCATGACGCCGAACGCCACGATTCCCATGAAGAACAGGGCGAGGAAGTCGCGCAGATGCTTCTCGATTGCCTTCCTCATGGCCCGCTCGTCGTCGCTGCCCCGTTGATGTCGGGGATCGGGTTCTTGTAACAGGGGAAGGTGCGGTTGTAGGGCGGCCGCGCGGCTGGACGCGCCGGGCGCGCGCCGATCGGCTGCTCGATCGCGTTACCGAAGTTGACGCTGCTCGCGCCGCCGCCGAGCGCCTGGCCGGTGGACACGAAGTGCGCGCCGCCGCCGGTCTGGAAGCGCGTGTACTGGCCGTTGCCGTCGAAGTTCTGCGACTCGCCCGACAGCGCGGTGAGGGCCTGCCAGAACTCCTTGTAGTTCTGGATCCCTGTGGTCAGCGGCGGATCCTGCACCGGGATGTCCCCGGTCGGCAGCAGCACGTCGCTGAAGCACTTCGACACCAGGTCGACCTTCGGGAAGAGCTTGATCGACTGGTCGGTGGTGCTGGCCAGGTTCTGGATCGACGGGCGCAGATCGTTGACGAGGCCCTGGAGCTCGGCGGGCGAAACCAGCGCGCGCGTCTGCGCGATCCACGGGAACGAGGCCGCGACCGTGGCCGGCGTCTCGCGCACGCCCGGCAGGATCTCGCGGGCGAAGGCGCGCAGCGGCGGGAAGGCGTTGTTCAGGTGCAGCAGCGCGCTGTCGGCGTTGGCCAGCACGTCGGGCAGCACGTGGATGCTCGTCTGCAGCGCGGTGGCCTGGTCGGCGAACGCGGCGACGGTGGTGTTGAAGCTCGTGACCAGGTTCTGGAGTGACTCCTCGTGCTTGGCCAGCTCCGCGGCGGTCAGCCCAGCCGAGTTGATCAGCTTCGACAGGTCGTGCGGCTCCTCGCCGAGGAACGCCTCGTTGACGATCGACAGGTCGCGCAGCGCCGGCACCGCGGTCTTCAGCGAGTCGTTCAGGGATTCCGCTGCCGTCTGGCCCTTCGTCGACGGGTCGGCCAGCTTGTCCTCGCCCGGCCCCGGCTTGCCGTTCAGCGCGTTGCCGTAGCCCTGGAGCAGCCGCTGCGCGTTCTGGCGCGCGGAGCCCTGGAGCACGCCCAGCACCTGGTCGATCTGCACCGGCGCGTAGGTCTGCGACATCGGCACCTCGCCGCCCGAGCCCACTTCCTTGGAGCCCGCGCTGCCGGGTGAGAGATCGACGAAGAAGTTGCCCTCGAGGAAGATGCGCGGCCTGATCTTCGCCGTCGCGTCGGTGTGGATCGGCAGGCCCTCGCCGGTCAGCGCCATCGTCACGACCGAGGCCGACGATCCGGGCTTGGTCTCGATGCTCGTGACCTTGCCTACGGTCACGCCCGCCTCGCGCACGGGCGAGTTGATCGCCAGGTTGTTCGCGTTCGCGAACACGGCCTTCAGCTCGTACGGGTTGCTCCACGGGTACTTGTGGACGAACGCTGCGTAGAGCGCGAGGAAGATGATGATCACCGCGATCATGCCCGCGCCGAAGGGGCTCACCCGCTGCCGTCCCTTGCCGCGCCTCACTTGATCTGCCCCTGTGTTGTCAGGCCCTGATCGCCGGGCACGTTGCCGACGATCGTCTTGCCGACCAGGTAGTCCTCGTTCGCGGCCTCGCACTCGTGCGTCTGGCCCGGCGCGGCGGTGTTCGGGTACGGGTTGGCGTGCAGGTGGTTGTCGGTCGTCGGGCCGTTGGCGGGTGCACTCGACGGGCCGCCCTCGTTGTTCGGGCCCTGTGGCGTGGCGACGATGATGAAGCGCTGCCAGGTGCCGCGCGAGTCGCCCTCGGAGAGGTGGCTTGCGACGTTGCGGAACCACAGCGTCAGGTAGTTGCAGGTGGTCTGGGCCGGCGCGATGAAGTCGAGCGGCTCGCGCAGGGTCGCGACGGTCTGATCGAGGCGCTTGATCCCGCGCGGCACGACCGGGTCGGCGATGAAGCGGTCGAGCGCGTGGAACACGCCGGTCAGCCGCGTGTTGAGCGACGGCGTGCGCGCCAGCGTGCGCGCGCCGATCTTCTCGGCGTCGGCCAGCACCGGCGCCGTGCTGGGGAGCACCGCGGCGCCGGGGCGCAGCTCGCGGAACAGCGCGGCCGAGTTCAGGAGGAATGGGCGCTGCTTCGGGAACTCGTTGATCGCCACGTCCTCGCTCTCCGGCGACTCGTGGATGAACTCCTGGATGTCGGAGCGCACCGGCACCAGCGCCGTGAACGTGGTGTCGAGGTTGCGGAACAGCGCGGCCTGGGTCTCGCCCACCGGCGCGACCTCGCTCGCGGCCTGCTCGAGCGAGCGGAAGAAGCGGCCGAGCTGGGTCTGCGGCGCGGCCAGGTTCGTGGCCACCGGCAGCAGGTTGTCGACCAGCGGCCGGAACGCCGCGATCGCTTGATTCAGGTCCGCGCCGCGGCCGGCGAGGGCGTTGCCGAACCCGGTCAGCGTGTTGTCGATCCCGGTCCGCGTCGGCTTGTTGAAGATGTTGAAGACCTGGTCGATCTCGACCTGCTCGGGCTTGGCCTGCGAGAGCGGCAGCGTGTCGCCGGCGGCCAGGTCCTTCTGCGAGCGGCCCGGGGTGATCTGCACGTACTTGAGCCCGAGCGCCGAGCGCGGCCGGACGATCACGGTCGAGTCGACCGGCAGCGGGTCGACGGTCTTGTCGAGCTTCAGGCCGAGGATCGCCGTGACGTGCCCCTGCTTGTCGCTCAGCGGGGTGATGCTGTCGACCACGCCCACGCGATCGCCGCCCACGCGCACGTCGTTGCCGGCCACCAGGTCGGCGCCGTCGGGCACGTGCACGTTCACGTCGTAGGTGGGGACGAACGGCAGGCCCTTGTTCGCGTTGTAGGCCAGGAAGACGCCCACGACCACGATCAGCACCGTGATCGCGCCGACCAGGACCGGGCTGCCGAAGACGCTCGGGCGATTCGCGCGCATCAGCCGGACCCCATGAGGTAGGAGAGCAGGGCCTGATCGCGCCCGGCGCCGACGTCGTCGAGCGCCGGCGATGAGTCCTTCTGAGCGGCGTCGCGCACGCGCTGCACGCCCGCGCGGCCGAGCGCGCGCAGCTTGCTCTTGCTGGGGGCGGGCGCCGTCGCGCGGTTGCCCAGGTTCAGCAGTTGCGCGGCCAGCTTCGTCAGCGCGGACGCCGGCGTCTTGGCGGCCTTCGACTTCGGCGTGTGACCGTGGTTGGCGAGCGCGGCGGTGGCGTCAGCGCTGCTGGCCGTGACCGACTTGGTGGTGCCGAAGTGGGCGCCGCAGCCTGGTGCCTCGGTGGTGACGTAGGTGGAGCAGACGTTCACCAGCAGCTCGGCGCGCAGGTAGTGGCTGATCTCGTCGAAGCCGTTGATCGCCGTCATCTGGAAGAAGATGTAGTTCATGGCCTGCTCGAGGCCACCGGTCTTGTCCAGGCTGGCGGTGACTGCATCGAGCTGCGAGGCGACCGGCTTGGCGTTGTGCGCGAACGACTTCAGGTCCTTGACGACAGGGCCGGCGCGCTTGAGCACCGGGCCGCCGACGTCGGTGGCCGTGCCGAGCGAGGTCAGCGAGCGCGTAGCGGAGCGCGAGAACGGGCCGAGCTGCACGACAAGGCTGGCCAGGCTCGGTGCCGCACGATCGAGGTCGGTCAGCGTCGGCGTCATCTCGTCGGAGAGCTCGCCCAGGTCCTCCATCGTGGGCTTGAGCTGGCGCAGGAACTCGGGCAGCTTCTGGATCGAGCGCTGGATGTCGGCGCTGCGGGCGGCGGTGGCCTCACCAACCGTGTTCGCGTGGATGATGAAGCCGGCGAGCCGCTTGCGGTCGCGGGCGAGCGGCGCCAGCGCGCTGTCGGACTCGGACGCGAGGTTCTTCAGCGTCACGTTCTCGTCGGCCAGCTGCTTGAGCACCTCGTCGGTCTGGCGCAGCGCGGGGTTGGCACGGTGGATCAGCGCGTTCAGGTCCTGGCCGCGGCCGGCCAGGCCGGTGCCGAGCTCGCTGAGGATGATCGCGAAGCGCTGGCGGTACGGAAGGCGCATGACGTCGTTGACCAGGTCGAGGTCCACCGGCGCGCTGGTCTGGCTGAGCGGGAGCGCGTACTGCCCTGCGCCCGGCTGCCCGTCGGGGATCTGCGCGAGCTTCTTGTGCGACGGCGTGCCCGGCGTGCATTCCACGTACTTCTCGCCGATCAGCGACTGCGGGCGAATGGTGCAGTGCGCGTCGTCGTGGAACGGGGTGAAGCCGCTCGCCGTGATGTTCAGGACTACCGACGCCTTCTTCTGCGGCGTCACGTCCATGTGGCCGATCTTGCCGGCCTTGGCGCCCGCGATCCGAACGTCCTCACCGGGCACCGCGCTGGCCACGTCGTCGAAGATCGCGCGCACGGTGTAGTTGGACCCGCCGCCGGAGCCCGATGCGCCGACGCCGAACACCGCCGCGCCGGCGAGGGCGACCACGAGCACTGCTCCTGTCGCGATCCGCCTCATGGTCCCGGTGGCACGTCGGTCGGGTCGCAGTCGAGGTTGCCGTCGCTGTCACGCCACGGGTTCGAGCCGTCGGGGGCGGGCTGGGTCGCGCCGCCCGGGCAGCGCAGGCTGTTGCGCGCCTTGAGCCCGTTCTTCCCGGCCAGGCTGTCGGGCAGCGGCGTCAGCGTCGGGCCGGCGGGCGTCTCGGTGTACTGGAACTGGTTGAAGATCGGCTGGATGCGCGCGTAGTGGCCGTTCGCGTCGTAGGGGTTGGTGCCCTCGCCGAACTTCGTGAACCAGCCGGTGAGGTCGGGCGTGTACGGGCGCACGTAGGAGATGACCGGCAGCACCTTGGTGAGCGCCTCGACGTCGTCCGGGAAGGTCTTCTTCGCGATGCTCGCGAGCTTCGGCATCTTGGCCGTCAGCTCGATCAGGTCGTTGTTCTTGCCCTTGCGGCGGATCAGCAGCCGCAGGTCGTGGATCGTCGGGCGCGAGTCGGTCACTAGCCCGCGCAGCTGGCGGAACAGCGGGGCCAGGCGCTTGGTGGCCGGCTTCGACGCGTTCACGAGCGTGTCGAGGTCGTCCAGCGTCGCGCGCAGGTTCACGAAGGTGGTGTTGGCGCGCCGCAGCGTGTCGGGTAACAGGCCGAGCGCGCGTCCGAGCGCCACGTTCTCGTCGCCGATCGCCTTGGCGGTGGTGTTCGCGTTGCCGACCAGCCCGGCCAGGTCGCCGCGCCGTGCGTCGAGCGCCGTGACGGTCTCGGCGGTCTGGGTGACGAAGCGGTTGAACGCCGTGCGGTCGAGCACGAGCTCACGCGTCACGCGCGAGCTGGTCGAGAGCGCCGGGTTGAAGTATTCGAGCGCCTTGCCCGCCTCGGTGGTCCTGCCCGCGTACTGCGTGGCCCCGCCCTGGATGATGTCCTGAAGGCCCTTGCGCGTCTTCGGGTCGAGCGTGTTGAAAAGCTGGTCGAGGTCGACCGGCGCCTGTGTGCGGTCGGCGCTGATCTGGCCGCCATCGGCGATCTTCGCCGCGCTGTTGGGACCCGGCGTCAGCTCCACGTAGCGGTTGGCGATGCCCGACAGCGAGCTCGCGCGAATGACGGCGGTCGTGCCCTCGTGCAGCGGGTTGAAGCCGGAGCCGACCGACAACTTCACGCGCGCCTGCGCGTTGGGGTCGAGCTCGATCGACTTGACCTTGCCGATCGGGCGCCCAGCGACCTCGACGTAGTTGCCCTTGACCAGCTGGCCGGCGTTCTCGAACGTCGCCGTGACCGTGTAGCTCGTGCCGCCGGCGAACATGAGAAACGCCACGACAACGATGACGGCCACGATCGCCGCAGGCACTACTACACGAGCCACTGATGTCTGCTGCTGTCCCAGAAATCCCTCCGGTTACGGGACACCGACATCGGTGCACCGCTCCCCCCACGGGGCAGTATCTCAGCAGATGATTCGTTGCGTCGGGGTTATTCCATTCCCAGCGGGCCACGGGCCTCGCCGGAAAGGAACTGCCGCACGAACTGGTTGTCGGAGTTGAACAGCTCCGACGCGGGGCCCGACTCCACGATCCGGCCCTTCCAGAGGACCGCGATGTAATCAGCGACACGGCGTGCGGACATGATGTCGTGGGTGATCACGACGTAGCAGCCGCCGTTCTCCGCGTGCACTTCCTGGATGAGCTCGCACAGCAGCGCCGTGCGCACCGGATCGAGCCCGGAGTCGGGCTCGTCGAAGAGAACGATCTGCGGGTCGAGCACGAGCGCGCGCGCAAAGCCGGCGCGCTTGCGCATGCCGCCCGAGAGCTCGTTCGGCATCTTCTCGCCGGCGCCGCCGAGGCCGACCTCGCGCAGGCGGCGGTTGCAGATCTCGGCGATCTCGTCCTCGGACTTGTCGGTGTGCTGGCGCAGCGGGAACGCGGTGTTGTCGTACACGTTCATCGAGCCGAACAGCGCGCCGTCCTGGAACAGCACGCCGAACTTCTTGCGCATCTCGAACAGGTCGTCGTCGCGCATGTTCGGCACCGACTCGCCGTGCACCAGGACGTCGCCCTCGTCCGGGTAGAGCAGGCCGACCATGTGCTTGATGCAGACGGACTTGCCGGTGCCCGACGGGCCGAGGATCATCGAGATCTGGTTGTCGGGCAGGCCCAGGTTCAAGCCGTTCAGGATCTTGTTGCGGCCGAAGGCCTTGTGCACGTCGATGAACTCGATCGCGTCGACGGAGCCCTCGGGACGGGCGCGCTGGCCCTGGTGCCACTCGTATTCCTTCTCCTGGCCCTCGGGCGCAGCCTCGCGCTTCTCGAGTCCCTCGGGGCTCCACTCCTGTGCGCGGTAGGCCTCCTGGTCCTTGTTGAGAGCCTTCGGGTCGACGCGGCTCCCTGACTGCTCGTCGGTCGACTGCGCTTCGTCGGTCGACGGCGGCTCGGCGGTGGCCTCGGTCGACTGCGGCTCGGTGGCCTCGGTTGTCGGCTCGCCGGCCTCCGGCTGCTCCTCGGTGCGTTCCTCGTCCATCTCTCTCTCCCTCAGCCGCCGATTGGGGCACGCGGGTTGGATCCCCAGAAGACCTGGGTTCCGAGCATGCCGACCAGGTGCACGAGCACCGTGTTCAAGACCATCGATTTGGCCGTCGCCGTCCCCACGCCGACGGGCCCGCCCGACGCGTTGTATCCGTAGTAGAGCCCGACGAGGACGATCACCGTCGCCATCGCCATGCCCTTTATCACGCTGTATAAGAGGTCAGGAGGGTTCTGGAACATCCAGAAGATCAAGAAGAAGCCTCCGGAAGAGACTTCTCCGATCTGTTGCACGACCGCGAGGTAGCTCGCGAAGAACCCGGCGCCGACGGCCGCGACGTACATGAACGGAAGCACCAGCCAGGCGGCCAGCAGGCGCGTGGCACAGAGGAAGGTCATCGAGCTGATGCCCATGACCTCGAGCGCGTCGATCTCGTCGGTGATGCGCATCGAGCCGATCTCCGCGACCAGGCCCGTGCCCACCTTCGCGCTCATCATGTAGCCGAACGCGTAGGGCATGATCTCGCGCAGGTCGCACCAGGCACTGAAGACGCCGGCGTACGCGGGCGCCCCGACCGAGCGGTTGAAGTACGCGCCCTCGATGCCGCACTGAAGGCCGAGGATGAACGCCAGGCCCCAGATGACCATCGTCGATCCGAGGATGAGCACGCCGCACTGGCGCAGGCACTCGCCGAAGAAGCGGAAGACGCGGCCGGAGTAGACCTGGCCGACGACCGTCGCCGCGAACTTGGCGATGACGCCGAAGTTGGCGATCCAGTCGCGCGGAACCGAAAGCCAGCCGACAGGCATTACTTGATCACCGAGATCTCAGGATGGGTGGCAAGCAGCGTCTGGGTGAACACGTAGTTGAACGCGAAGACGCCGAGGAAGGCGATGACGACCGCCTGATTGACGGCGCGGCCCACACCTTCGGCGCCGCCGCTCGCGGTCATGCCCTTGTAACAGCTGACCACGGCGATGATGGCGCCGAACAACGTGGTCTTCACGACCGACCCCCAGAGGTCGGTGGTCGACGCGTTGGTGAGCAGCGTGGCGAAGAACGGGCCGAGGGGGGCGTGGAAGGTCAGTGTCGCGAGGACGCCTCCGAAGATGCCGAACATGAGCGCGTAGATGTTGAAGAGACCGGTCACGATCATCAGGCTGAGGAAGCGCGGCACGACCAGGTTCTTGACCGGGTCGACGCCGAGCACCTGAAGCGCGTCGAGCTCCTCGCGGATCTTGCGCGCGCCGAGGTCCGCGGTGATCGCGGTGCCGGCCACGCCGGCGAGGATGATCGCCGTGACGAACGGGGCGAACTCGCGGATCGAGCTCAGCACGAAGAAGCCGCCGAGGCGGTCAATCGCGCCGAACAGGACGAGGAAGTTGCCTGCCTGAAGTCCCGGCGCGCCGTAGCCGAAGGCGATCGTCGAGATCAGGAGCGGGAACCAGCAGAGGCGCAGCGCGAACAGGAACTGCTGGACGAACTCCGTGCCGTACGGATACGGCGGCCGGATGGCAGACATGATCGTCTTGCCGGTCAGGATCATCATGTCCCCGACCTGCTCCAGCAGGTTCTTGGTGGGCAGGAATGCCCTATCGGCTACAGCTCGAACCAACTACTCCCCCTCAGTGAGGCTCCGAAGAGTACGCGACCTTCGTAAGCGCGCGCAACCGACAAACGTTGTTCCCTGAATGAAACTGATGCAAGCGCACTACGGACGAACGTTCTAGTGACTGACGAACTGCTCGGCAAACGGGGTCGGTTTGCGGCGTTCGTGGCTGCACGTGCGCCTGCGATTCGGGACGAAGGGGTATCACCCTCGTTGATGCGGTGGTACTTTTCGGCGGCGTTGTTGCGTCGTGCCCTCCTCCTTGCAGTCGCCATACCCGCCACCGTGCTCGTCGCGGTCGGCTGTGGTGGCGGCGGCCCACGCCAGGATGCGAACGAGCCATCGGGCAACTTCAAGGTGCAGGTCGTCGAAGCGAAGTTCGCGAACAAGCAGTCGCTCGCGAAGCGCTCGACGATGATCATCACGGTGAAGAACGTCGACACGAAGACGATCCCGAACGTGGCCGTCACGGTGAAGTCGTTCGACCAGACGCGCAACGACCCGTCGCTGGCCGACCCGCGCCGTCCGCAGTTCGTCGTGAACACCGGCCCGAGCGGAGGCGACACCGCCTACGTCGGAACCTCCGCGCTCGGTCCGCTGAAGCCGGGCGACACGAAGACCTTCAAGTGGGACGTCACCGCCGTCGTCGCAGGCAAGTACACGCTCAAGTACGCGGTGGCCGCCGGCTTGAACGGAAAGGCGCGCGCGGTGCTCGCAGGCGGCGGCAAGCCAAGCGGCGAGTTCACCGGCTCGATCTCCGCAAAGGCGCCCCAGGCAAAGGTCGCCGACGACGGCCACACGGTCGTCACCAGCGGCGGCTAGAGCCCAGCGCCCCGCGGGCGAGCTACGGGCGACACCGCGTCGTAACCAGCGGCGGCTAGAGCCGTCACACACGTCACCCACGCGTAACGCGGACGCCGCCAAGGTGGCGGGATGGACCGCGCCGAGGGGCAGAGCCGCGAGCCTCACCGCGCCGGCGCGAGGGGAGCGAGTCGCGAGGCCCGCCTCGACCGCGAGTTTCACATTAAGCCGATATACGCGGCTCAATGTGAAACTCACCGTGTTGACGCGGCGATCGCGGCGCTGGCGACACGCCAACACGGCGTCGTGAGCTACCGCCAGTTGCAGCGTCTCGGACTCACGCGACACGAGATTGGCGATCGAGTTCGTGCTGGACGCCTCCATCCGATCCACCACGGCGTCTACGCGGTTGGCCACCGCCACCTCAGTCGCGAAGGGCGGTTCATCGCTGCTGTGCTCAGCGCCGGGGACGAGGCCGTGCTCAGCCATCGTTCCGCCGCCGCGCTATGGGATCTGCTGGAGACGAGAGGGCCGCGGATCGACGTGACCACGCCGGCCCACCGGCGTGGCGATCGAGCGCTGCACCTTCATCAACATGCACTCCGCCCGCTCGACACCACCACCCGCCAGGGCATCCCGGTCACGAAACCGCTCCGCACGATCCTCGACCTCGCCGCCTGCGTCCCTCAGCCACAACTCGAGCGGGCGGTCCGGCAGGCTGTCTACCGGCGCCTCACGATAACCGCCGCCCTGGCCGCGGCAGTTGAACAACGCGCAGGGCGTCGAGGGACGAGGTCCTTGCGCACGACCCTCATCCACCTTGGCGAGGCCCCGGGCCTCACGAGAAGCGTGCTCGAGGAGCAGTTCCTGCCGTTCCTCAGGAGGCACCGCCTGCCGATGCCCGAGCTCAACGTCGCGATGCAGATCGGCGACGAGCCGATCGAGGCCGACTGCCTCTGGCGCGACCAGCGCGTGATCATCGAGCTCGACGGCCGTGACGGACACGACTCCACACCGGCGTTCGAGTCCGACCGCGCACGCGACCTCGCGCTCGCCGCCGCTGGCTGGCGCCCAGGCCGCGTGACGAGCCGCAGGATCCGCTTCGACGCCCAGCGCCTCGCGGGCGAGCTACGGGCGCTTCTGGGCTGAACAGCGGGGGCACGGGCGAGCTACGGGCGCTTCTGCTCTGAGTAACCAGGGCACCGCTCGACCGGCACTCGCGGGTACTTCGCGAACCGATCGTCGGTCTTCGAGCGCTCGCACAGCGAGAACACCGACCCACGGCGGTTCGGCACCAGCCGCTGGAAGCGGCAGGAATCGCACAAACCCGCAGAAATCGGTCCCACGCAGGCGAAAGCCTATGCGGGATCCCGCCCGGCAAAAGCGCAACCGCGACTCCAGCCGCCCCTTGGCCGAAGCAGTTTGCGCGATGCAGCGCAGGAGCAAGCCCGCGGAGAGCGCCGGGCGAGCAGGCCGCGACTCCAGCCGCCCCTTGGCCGAAGCAGTTTCCGCCGCGCAGCGCAAGAGCAAGCCGACGGCAAAGCCGGGGCCGCCCCAGCCCCCAGCGCTATATACACGCGCGCAGGGGAAACTCAGCTGCGAGGTACCCTGTGTTGTTCTCATGAGGGACTATCTCGAGGCAATACGCAAGGGCGTTGTCGTCTACGACGGCGGCATGGGCGCCACGCTCGAGCAGTTCGACCTGACCCAGGAGGACTACGGCGGACTGCAGGGCAAGTGCCACGAAGCGCTCGTTCTGAACCGCCCCGACGTCATCGAGGGCGTCCATACGTCCATGCTCGAAGCGGGCGCCAACGTGCTCGAGACCGACACCTTCCAGGGCAGCCGGATCAAGCTCGAAGAGTGGGGCCTCGACGAGCACACGCTCGAGATCAACCGCAAGGCTGCGGAGATCGCGCGCAAGGCCGCGGGCGAGTCGCGCTTCGTCGCCGGCTCGATCGGCCCGACCGGGCACCTGCCCGCGAGCGACGACCCCACGCTCGGGAAGGTCACCTTCGGCGAGCTGCGCACCGTCTTCGCCGAGCAGGCCGGCGGCCTGCTCGAGGGCGGCGTCGACCTGATCATCATCGAGACCGCCCAGGACATCCTCGAGGTGAAGGCAGCCGTGTTCGGCGCCCGCGACGCGATGAAGGAAACCGGCCGCGTCGTCCCGATCCACACCAGCGTCAGCCTGCTGCCGAACGGCGGCAAGATGCTGCTCGGCACCGACATCCAGGCCGTCCTCACGATCCTGAGCGCCCTCGATGTCGACGTGATCGGGCTCAACTGCTCGACCGGCCCCGAGGACATGCGCGACGCGATCCGCTACCTGGGCGAGAGCTCGCCGGTGCCGGTCGCTTGCATCCCGAACGCCGGGCTGCCGCTCCAGGGCCCCGAGGGCGAGACGATCTTCCCCGAGGAGCCCGAGCCGCTTTCCAACACGCTTCAGGAGTTCGTCGAGCGCTACGGCGTCTCGATCGTCGGCGGCTGCTGCGGCACCACGCCGCAGCACATCCAGGCCGTGGTCGAGAAGGTCGGCGGCCGTGCCCTGGGCGAGCGCCCCGCCAAGCAGGGGCCATTCCTGGCCTCGATGATGACCGCCACGCCGCTGGTTCAGGAGCCCGCTCCGACGGTCGTCGGCGAGCGCGTCAACTCGCAGGGCAGCCGCAAGGCCAAGGAGCTCCTGCTCGCAGACGACTACGACAGCATCGTCCAGATCGCCGAGGACCAGGTGGAGGGTGGCGCCCACCTGCTCGACCTCTGCGTCGCGCTCACCGAGCGCCCTGACGACGAGGCCGAGCAGATGCGCCAGGTCGTCAAGCGCGTGGCTCTGACGCAGCCGGCGCCGATCCAGATCGACTCGACCGAGCCCGACGTGCTGCGCATGGCGCTGGAGCAGAACCCCGGCCGCGCGGTCGTCAACTCGATCAACCTCGAGGCCGGCCGTGACAAGGCCGACACGGTGGTGCCGCTCGCGAAGGCACACGGCGCCGCGCTGATCGCGCTCACGATCGACGAGGTCGGCATGGCCGAGACGGCCGATCGCAAGATCGAGATCGCCAAGCGCATCCGCGATCTCTGCGTAGACGACCACGGCTTCGATCCCGAGCTGCTGATCTTCGACCTGCTCACGTTCACGCTCACCACCGGCGACGACAAGTGGAAGCCGTCGGCGGTCGAGACGATCGAGGCCATCCGCCGCCTGAAGGCCGAGATCCCGCACGTGAAGACGTCGCTGGGCGTCTCGAACGTCTCCTTCGGCGTCAAGCCGAACGCGCGCGCGGTGCTCAACAGCGTCTTCCTGCACCACTGCGTCGAGGCCGGTCTCGACCTCGCGATGGTGAACCCGAACCACATCACGCCCTACGGCGAGATCGACGAGACCGAGCGCAAGCTGGCCGACGACCTGGTGCTGAACACCCGCGAGGACGCCCTCCAGATGTTCATCGAGCACTTCGAGGGCAAGGGCGAGACCGAGGAAGAGGGCGCGGCCGACCCGACCGCCGACATGGAGCCCGAAGAGGCGCTCCACTGGCACATCCTGCGCCGCAAGAAGGACGGCGTCGAGGCGCTGATCGACGCATCCGTAGAGAAGATCGGCGCCGTCCCGACGCTCAACACAGTTCTGCTGCCGGCCATGAAGGAGGTCGGCGACAAGTTCGGCGCGGGTGAGCTGATCCTGCCGTTCGTGCTCCAGTCCGCGGAGGTCATGAAGCGCTGCGTGGCGCAGCTCGAGAACTATCTCGAGCGGATCGAGGGGCACACCAAGGGCACGGTCGTGATCGCGACCGTGTTCGGCGACGTGCACGATATTGGCAAGTCACTTGTCAACACGATCCTGACCAACAACGGCTACACGGTCGTGGACCTCGGCAAGCAGGTTCCGGTCGACACGATCATCAACGCCGCCGTGGAGCACAAGGCCACCGCCATCGGCCTGTCCGCTCTGCTCGTGTCGACCTCGAAGCAGATGCCGATCGCCGTGTCCGAGCTGCACGAGAAGGGACACGAGTTCCCGGTGCTGATCGGCGGCGCAGCGATCAACCGCAACTTCGGCCGGCGGATCCTGTACCCGAACGGCAAGAAGTCCGACGAGATCTACGAGCCGGGCGTCTTCTACTGCAAGGACGCCTTCGAGGGCCTCGACACGATGGACCAGCTGGTCGACTCCGACGCGCGCTCGGCCCTGGTCGAGAAGGTCAAGGCCGAGGCCAAGACCTTCCGCGAGACGCCGCAGGACGAGGTGACCGGGCCGCCGACCACCGACGACTCCGTGCGCTCACCGGCCCGCACCGACGTGCCGATCCCGACGCCCCCGTTCTGGGGCGTCCAGGAGGTCCCGGTCGACCTCGACGAGGTCTTCCCGCACCTCGACCGCCACGTTCTGTTCAAGCTGCACTGGGGCGGCAAGGGCGTGAAGGGCGAGGCCTGGGAAGAGCTCGTCCGTGACGATTTCCAGCCGCGCCTCGAGCGCATGTGGGAGCAGCAGAAGACCGACGAGGCATACGTGAAGCCGCGCGCGCTGGTCGGCTACTTCCCCTGCAACGCCGACGGCAACGAGATCGTCATCTTCGACCCGGAGGACCACGACAAGGAGATCAACCGCCTGGTCGCGCCGCGCCAGCCGAAGAACGACCGCATCTGCCTGGCCGACTTCTTCCGCCCGCTCGACTCGGGCGAGCGCGACGTCGTTGTGCTCCAGGCCGTGACCTCGGGCCCCGACGCAACCGAGCTCGGAAAGAAGCTCGAGGCCGAGGGCGAGTACTCGGAGCAATACTTCATGCACGGCCTTGCGGTCCAGTCGGCCGAGGGCACCGCCGAGTGGCTGCATCAGAAGATCCGCGCCGATCTCGGCATCGGTGACCATCAGGGCCGCCGCTACTCGTGGGGCTACCCGGCGATCCCCGAGCAGGCCGAGCACGACAAGGTCCAGGACCTGCTGCACATGGAGCAGATCGGGATCACGCTCTCCGGCGGCCACGCTCTGACACCCGAGCAGTCGACGGCGGCGATCATCGCCCACCATCCGCAGGCGATCTACTTCGGCACGACCGCCGGGCGCATCCCGGACAAGGAGGCGCCCGACGAGGTGATCGCCCTGACCGCGAAGGGCGGCCCGCTTCCGGACGCCGATCCCGAGGAAGCCGCGCTCACCTAGACACGGTTTCCGGCGGCGGATAGCGTCGCGCCATGGAAGCTTCAGTCGATCAGCTCAAGGAGCGCGCCCGCACAACCTGGGCGGCAGGCAACTTCGACGTCATCTCCGAGATGATCCGGGAGGTGGGTCGAGAGGTGGTTGCTCGAGCCGAGATCGAAGAGGGCACCACGGTGCTCGATGTCGCCTGTGGCACCGGCAACGCGACCGTCCCGGCGGCGCTGGCCGGCGGTCGCTGCACGGGCCTGGACATCACGCCCGAGCTCTTCGAAGCCGCACGCCTGCACGCCGCCGAGGCGGGCGTCGAGATCGAGCTGGTCGAGGGCGACGCGGAAGCGCTGCCGTTCGAGGACGGCAGCTTCGAGCGTGTGATCTTCGACCTTCGGAGTGATGTTCGCCCCGCGTCACGAGGTCGCGGCCGCGGAGCTGGCGCGCGTATGTGCGCCGGGCGGCCTGATCGCACTCGCGACCTGGGCCCCCGACGGCCTGATCGGCCAGATGTTCACGACGATCGGCTCGAAGATGCCGCCACTGCCGTCGTATGCAAAGCCGCCGCCCATGTGGGGCGACGAGGCCCATGTTCGCTCGCTGCTCGAGCCTCACGGGCTCGAGGTCAGCTTCGAGCACCTGGTGGCCGTCTTCGGCAGCGACGCGGCGACCGTGGTCGAGCAGAAGGAGGCGTCGCTGGGCCCATGGGTCATGGCAAAGGCGGCGCTGGGCGACGACTGGCCGCCGCTGCGAGCGCAGCTGGCCGAGCTGTACGCAAGCCACGAGACCGACAAGCAGGTGCGCGCCGACTACCTGATCACGCTGGCGCGCAAGCCGCCTGCCTAGGCGTCGGCTTCGACGGCGTCGCCCTGCTTGCGGGCGAAGCTGCCGGCCAGCTCGACCGGCGAGGCGTGCAGCGCTCGCAGGCGCATGTCCTTGAACGACATTCCCTCGCCGAGCAGCGCGGGCATTCCCATCGCGACGGCGGTGGCGATCTCGACCGCCTGAAGCACGATTCCGTACGCGAGCGCGTCGGTGTGCGACACGTGGTATGCCGACAGCACCGCCACGCAGGCGGCCTGGAACACGCCGAGGTTGGACGGCGTGGCCGGCAGCACGGCGGTGACGTTGACCGCGAACAGCACGGCGGCCGCTGCGCCGATCCCGGCGTGCAGCCCGAGCGCGACCATCAGCACGTAACAGGCGAGCCACTGGATCGTCCACGCGAACAGCTGCGTGGTCGCGGCCCACAACCCGAGCCGGGGCGACGAGAACACGGCCAGGCCGGAGCGGACGCGCAGCATCGCGTCGCGGATCGCGGTCGCCGCGCGCTGCACGCGCACGTAGCGCGAGGGCTTGCCGCGGCGCAGGAAGGCGGGCAGCGCGAGCACCATCGCCAGCACCGCGAACGGCGCGATCGCGAACAGGAACAGCGCGCGCTCGTGGCCGTGGAAGAGCCCCACGGTGGCGAACATGACCGTACCGAGGATGAACAACGCCACCAGGTTGAGCAGCGTCTGGGAAACGAGTGAGCCGACAACCACGGGCAGCCGCTCGCGCACACGGCCGACACGCCGCGCGACGATGAGCGCACGCGAAGGCTCGCCGAGCCGCGCCGGGAGCGTGGCCGACATGAGCACGCCGATCATGGTGGCGCGGCCGACGTCGCGGCGCCGGACGCGCACGCCGGGCAGCGCGGCGCGCAGGATCGCGTGCCAGGCCTCGGCGCGGACCAACATCGACAGGCACATGAGCGCCAGCCCGACGACCATCCACGTGGGCGTTGCATTGAGCAGCGCATTGCCGATCGAGTCGAGACCGATGCGGCGCACCGCCAGCATCCCGAGCCCGGCAGCCAGCAGGCCGCCGCCTACGACGAAGCCGCGCCGCAGGGTCGCAACGATCGGGCGCCGCCCGGCGGGCTCGAGCGAGGGCACCCGGCGCGCGGGCGAGCGCGGCTGCCCGTCGGCTGGGCTGATGCCCATCGCGACCGCGATCCGGCTGCGCCGCTTGGCAGGGGCAGGCACGGCTACCGCGTCCTCGTAAGCCTGCTCGACCTCGGCCGCCACGTGCGGCCAGGCGAAGCGCTCGGCGCGTGCGCGCCCCGCGGCGCTCAGCTCGCCATGAAGATCTGGGCGCACGGACAGCGCGCGGATGGCCTCGCCGAGCGCGGCAGCATCGCCCGGCTCAACCAGGCGTCCCTCCACCCCGTCGCGGACCACGTCGCGGTAGCCCGGGATGTCCGAGCACACGACCGGAGTGCCGGCCGCGAGCGCCTCCAGCAGCACGATGCCGAAGCTCTCACCGCCGAGCGACGGCGCGCACAGCAGGTCGGCCTCGTGCAGCAGGCGCCACTTCTCGTCCTCGGAGACACGCCCAGCCACGTGCACGCCCTCGCTGTCGAGCAGCAGCGGCCCGACCTCGTCGCGGGTGGCTCCGGCCACCGTCAGCTCCGCGTCCACGCCGGCGGCGCGCAGCGCCTCGAACGCGCGCATCAGGATCGGCAGGCCCTTGCGCTCCTCGGCGCGGCCCACGAACAGCAGCTTCAGCCGCTTGTTTTCGGGCTTCGGAGCGGTAAGCGCGCGGGTCAGGTCGATCCCGTTCGGAATGACGCGGTAGTGCCCGCCGTAGAAGCGCTCGCCGGTCCAGCGCGCAGCCTCCGACACGGCGATGCGCAGTGCAAGCTTGTTGAACAGCCGCCGCTGGCCGATCAGGTTGCCGATCGCCATCGGCACCGGCTTGGTGGCGTAGGCATGGAAGGTGCCGACCACCGGCACCGGTGAGTTCTCGACTGCAAACCAGGAGGCGAGCCCGGCATTCGGCTCGTGCACGTGCAGCACGTCGTAGCGCCCGCTGTGCAGCTCGTGCCCCAGGCGGATGGCGGTCGCAGGGCTGTACGCCATGTTCGACACCGCGCCGTTCGACTCGACACCGAGCGTGCGGCCGAGTGCGAGGAACTCGGAGGCGTCGGGAAGCTCGCGCGGAGTGGGCTCCGCACCGCGATGGAGCATGCGTGTAAGCCGGTCGTCAGGATCGACCGGCGCCAGTACCCGGACTTGGTGACCGCGCTCCCGAAGCTCCTCGGAGAGCGCCTCGACATGAGCGAGAACTCCACCCGGGTACGTGTAGGAGTAGGGACTGACCAGTCCTACGCGCACCGGAGAAGCCTAGCTAGTCGCTCGGCGCTGCGCCGGTCTTCGGCTGGACCACGGCATATTCGCGCGCAAGGAGCAGGAAGATCGCGCCGATCTCGAGGATCAGCGGGCCCGAATCGTTGGCCAGAGCTCCGACAACGGTGGCCACCCAGGCGCCGGCAAGCCCCGCCGCTAGCGGGCGCGGAACCTGTTCCAGCATGGAGCGCCAGCGGCTGGCGAGCCACGCCACAGCCGTCAGCGCGATCACGAACGCCGCGATCCAACCGGGCGTGTGAAGGCTCGCGCGCGAGCCGTCGAAGCGACGCCGCGCCACGTCCGCGAGGTTGCCGGAGCCGTGCGAGTGGACGACCGAGCGCGTGAGGTGCCCGTTCCCGCCGGTCGCCAGGTCGAGCAGCACGAGCGCCAGCACGCCCGCCACCGGCGCGGCGACCCCGAACGCGATCGCGCGCCGCGAGGGCCGGCCCGGCAGCGACGCAATCACGGCGGCGGCGCCCCCCGCGCCGAGCGTGACCACCGCTCCCACGTCCGCACCAAGGCGGCCGGCGCCCAGAACGGCGGCCCCTACGAGCGCCGCTACGGCGAAGGCCAGCGGCGGTCGCATGCGCAGCGCGCAGAGCGCCGCGCCCGCCCCGACAACCAGCGACACGGCGAGGATGATCTCGAGCTCGTTGCCGACCCCGAAGAAGCGCGCCCCCCCGGCGGGATTGGGTCCTGCCAGCGATGCGCCGATCAGCGGCGAGCCACGCGCCAGGTCAACCGCATGGGCCGCGAACACCACCGCCGCGGGGACGGCGGGAGCGAGCGGCCAGCGCACCAGCCGCGCGGTCGCGACCCCGAGCAGCACGGACCCAGCTCCCAGGATCGCGGCCTCGGTGGTTCGCCCCGGCGCGATCGCGGCGGTCAGCAGCGCGACGCCGGGCAGCCACATCACCGCCAGCAGTCCCGCCTGCCGGGCGAGCTGCGCTCGGCGCCGGTACAGCGCCGCCATCAGCACGAGCCAGGCCCCCAGCAGCCATTCGAGCGTGATCGTGCGCCTGCCGGTGACCACCGACAGCCGCCCTGCCATCCGCAGCACGCCGGCGGCATCGGGGCTGCCGCGGCCCTCGATCGGCTCGCCCTGCATCGCATCCGGCACCGGGATGCCGAGCGCGCGCAGCACGGTCGGCGCCACGTCGGTCGCAGCAACCAGCCCGTTGCGGCGGGTCGTGTCCGAGCGCAGCTCTCCGTGGATGCCCGGCGCGCGAATGGCGCTCGGCAGCAGCCGCAGGCTGCGCCCGTACGGCGCCTCGACCACGTAGACGAAGTCGGAGCGCACCGACAGGAGCCGGTCCAGCGCGCGCAGCCCGGCGGCGCCGGGCGGAAGGTCGACCACGTCGAGCCGGTCGCCGGGGGCGGCCGGGTGGATCACGCCGGTGCGCGAGGCGGCCACGATCGCGCCGGCGCTGAAGCCCGGCCCGGCACGCCGCCAGCCGACCCGGCCGCCGGCGTCCGCCACCGTGGTCGCCAGCAGCCCCGGACGCACGTCGCCGGGCGCCTTGCGGGCTCGGCGCAGGACCTGGTCCCAGCCGGTCAGGTCCCCGCCGCGCACGCGCAGCGGGGCGGTGAGCTTCGAGTACAGGCGCGTCGGGATGCGCGCGCCCTGGCTCATGTCGAGGCTCATCTGGCGCTGCTTGAAGCCGCCGACCGTCGGCGAGGTCATGCCGATCGCCATGCCGCGCGCCGCGAACTCGTCGAGCAGCGGCCGCGTCTCGCCGGGGCCGCGCGGCAGGAACGCGATCACGGCGTGCGGGCTCGCGTGCGCCGGTGCCGCGAGCGTCAGAGCTGCAAGCGCTCCCGCAGCGGCGATTCGCATCGCAAATACTCTATGAGCGATGCCGGAGCGCACCTTCGTCAAGTACACGTTCATCAAGGTCGACCCCGAGTGGCGCCGCCGTGACCCGCTCGACCGCGCGCAGGACAAGCGCGAGTTCGCGGCCGCGTGCAGCGACTTCGCCGAGGACCACTACCTGCGCACCTACAGCCTGGTCGGCACACGCGGCGACTGCGACCTGCTGGTACGCAGCGCGACGCCCAACCTCGACGCGATCCACGAGCTGCACGTGGTGCTGAACCAGAGCGGCCTGATGCGTTACGCGGACATCGCCCACTCGTACCTGGCGGTGACCAAGGAGTCGGTCTACGCCGACGAGCCACAGCCGCTGGCCCCGCGCCCGACCGACCACAAGTACCTGATCGTCTACCCGATGTGGAAGAAGCGCGAGTGGTACCGCCTCGAGGCCGACGAGCGCATGTCGATCATGCGCGAGCACATCGCCGTCGCCCGGCAGTTCAGCGGCATCTCCACGAACACCGCCTACAGCTTCGGCCTCGACGACCAGGAGTTCGTCGTGGCCTTCGACGCCGACGACGCCATGCAGTTCATGGACCTGGTCCAGGAGCTGCGGGCTACCGAGTCGAGCGCCTACACCGAATCGGAGACGCCCATCTTCACCTGCCTTCACTCATCGGTGGAACGGGCGCTCGACGCCCTCGACGGAGAGGCCCTGCGGGTGACCACATGACAGACGAAGCGATTCTGACCGAGGACCGCGACGGGATCCTGATCGTCACGATCAACCGCCCCGACGCGCGCAACTCCGTGAACGGCGACGTGGCCACCGGCATGGCCGCAGCGCTGGACCGGCTCGACTCCGAGGACGATCTGCGCGTGGGCATCGTCACAGGCGCGGGCGGCTACTTCTCGGCCGGCATGGACCTGAAGGCGTTCGTGCAGGGCCAGTCCCCGTACGCGGGCGACCGTGGCTTCGCGGGCATCACGCAGCGCTCGTCGCGCAAGCCGCTGATCGCTGCGGTCGAAGGCTTCGCGCTGGCCGGCGGCTTCGAGATCGCGCTGTCCTGTGACCTGATCGTGGCCTCGCGCGAGGCACGCTTCGGCATCCCCGAGGTCAAGCGCAGCCTCGTCGCTGCCGCCGGAGCGCTGCTGCGGCTGCCGAAGCGGATCCCCTACCACCTCGCGATGGAGCTGGCGCTGACTGGCGAGCCGATCAGCGCCGAGCGCGCGCAGGAGATCGGCATCGTCAACCGCCTCGCCGATCCCGGGGGAGCGCTCGACACGGCGATCGAGCTGGCGCACCAGATCGTGAAGAACGCACCGCTCGCCGTGATCGCCTCGAAGGAGATCATCCAGAAGGCGGTGGAGTGGACCGAGGCGGACGGTTGGGCCAAGCAGGGCGAGATCTCGGGCCCCGTCTTCACCTCCGAGGATGCCCGCGAGGGCGCGACCGCGTTCGCCGAGAAGCGCGAGCCGGTCTGGCGCGGCCGCTAGCGAGCGCCCGAAAGCCAGGAGAACCGCAGCCCGGGGGGTATACCTAGGTCATGTCCAGGTACGGGTTCATACGGCTCGTCCTGCTGGCCGCCGTGCTGGTGATCGCCGGCGCGGTCTGGGGCGTCGGGCGACTACAGACCTCGGCCGACGACTCCTCCACGCACGCCATCGACGGCGGGCAGCGGATGCTGATCGCCATGCTCGACCAGGAGACCGGTCTGCGCGGCTACATCAACACGCGCCAGGACCGCTTCCTCGAGCCCTACCGAGCTGGCCGCAGCAACCTCGAGGCGGCGATCGCCGAGACCCGCCGCTACGAGAGCGACAGTCTCGACGACGACTACCTGAACAAGCAGGTCTCGATCGCCCGCAACTGGCAGCGACTGGCCGAGAAACAGCTCGACACGATCGGCGCGGGGCGCCGGCCGTCGGTCGCTCAGGCGGTCGCGCGCAAGTCCGTGATGGACAGCTTCCGCGCAGCGAATGCCCGCTTCCTCGCCGACAAGCAGTCCGATCGCAAACACGCTCGGACCGTCGCCTCCGACGTGGCCGTCGGCGTCATCCTGGCGATCGGGCTGATCTTCGGCCTGCTCGCGTGGCGGCTGTTCGAGGTCCCGGCCAGCGCGCGGCACACGCCGGCGCCGGATGGCCGAGTTCAGCGACGCGCTCCAGGCGGCGCGCAGCGAGCGCGAGGCCTTCGACGTGCTCAAGCGCCACCTCGAGGGCTGGTTCAAGCTCTCGCGCGCCGTGGTGCTGACGCGCAACTCGAGCCAGAACCGGCTCGAGGCGGCGACCTCACTCGAGAACACCCCCACGGTCGCCGAACACCTCGACGGGGCAGCGCCCGAGAGCTGCCTCGCCGTGCGGCTGGCGAAGCCCTACCGGCGCGAGCCCGGCAGCACCGGGCTCATGGTCTGCGACGTCTGCGGCGCGGTGCCCGGGGCGACCACGTGCGTGCCGACCGTGGTGGGCGGTGAGGTCGTCGGGTCCGTCCTGCTCGGCGCGCCCGAGCCGATCAACCGCGACGAGACCGAGGACCTCAGCTCCAGCGTCACGATGGCCGGACCCGTGATCGCCAACCTGCGCAACCTGGCGCTGGCCGAGCGGCGCGCTGCAACCGACAACCTCACCGGCTTGGCGAACCAGCGCGCGGTCGCGGACACGCTGGCGCGCATGGTGGCGCAGGCAAGCCGCTCGAAGACACAGCTCACGGCAATCATGTTCGACCTCGACCACTTCAAGCGCGTGAACGACCTGTACGGCCATGCGAAGGGCGACGAGGTGCTGGCCACGGTCGCCGCGGTGGTCAGCGGATGCATCCGCGAGAGCGACTTCGTCGGCCGCTACGGGGGCGAGGAGTTCACCGCGCTGCTGCCCGACACGAGCCTCCAGGGCGGCGCGACGCTTGCCGAGAAGCTGCGCGCGACGATCGAGCAGACCGAGATCGCGGGCCTGTCGGGCGGCCTGACCGCGTCGTTCGGCGTCGCGACCCTGCCGGACCACGCGGCGAGCGGCGAGCATCTCCTGCGCGCAGCCGACCGCGCGCTCTACGCGGCCAAGAACGCAGGCCGCAACCGCGTCGAGCTCGTCAGCTCAGCCGAGGGTCGTGACCAGGCGGCCGAGACGCTCTGACTCGACCACGACCTCGTCGCCAGGCTTCAGCCACACAGCCGGGTCCCTGAGGCTGCCCACCCCGGCGGGCGTGCCGGTGGAGACCACGTCGCCCGGGTCGAGCGTCATCAGCTTCGACAGGTAGGCGACCAGTGCCGGTATCGAGTGCACCAGGTCGGCCGTCGACCCGTCCTGCATCTCCTCGCCGTTCAGCTCCAAGCGGATGTCGATCGCGTTCGGGTCGCCCGCCTCATCGGGCGTGACGAGCCATGGGCCGCACGGCGCGCTGCCGTCGAAGACCTTGCCGGGCATCCACTGCGGCGTGGCGAACTGCATGTCGCGCGCTGACAGGTCGTTCAGCAGCATGTAGCCGGCGATGTGGCCGAGCGCATCGCCCTCAGCGACGTCCTTGGCCCGCTTGCCGATCACGAACGCGACCTCGGCTTCGTAGTCCACCTTCGAGGAGTAGTCAGGCAGCTTGACTTCGGCACCGGGCGCGGCGAGCGCGTTGCGGTACTTGGCGAACATCGTCGGCTGCTCCGGCGGCTCGAGGCCCGCCTCGCGCGCGTGCGAGACGTAGTTGAGGCCGATGCAGACGATCTTGCCGGGATCGGTGACTGGAGGCAGCAGGCGATCGGGCTCGACGGGATCGCCGCTCGGCTGTGCCGGCGGCCCGGCGCGCAGCAGCTCGGTCATCGTCGCGAAGCCGCTGTCGATCACGCCCTCATCGGTCAGCGCGCCGGCGTGGGTCGTCCCGTCTTTTTCGTAGCTCACAAGCTTCATTGCGGCCGCGCACTCTAGGCGCCTCTGACTCCTAGCATCAGGCCCATGCTCCGCCTGGCAGCCACTATCGCGGCACTCGGCGCGCTGGCCGCGCCCGCCGTGTCGCAGGCTGCAACCGAGCCGCTGCCCGCCGGCGCAACCGTCGCCGGCGTGCCTGTGGGCGGGCTCGAGCCCGCGGCGGCCACGCAGGCGCTCGAAGATGCGCTCGGGCCGGTGTACGTGAAGCGCCCGATCGCGATCCGCGTGGCCCACCACGACACCCTCGTCACCCCCGGCCAGGCCGGCCTCGTCATCTACTACGACTGGATGGTCAAGCGCGCGGTCGCGCTCGCCCACGCGCACAAGCCGGTCAGCGTGCCGCTGCATCTGGGCGTGAAGGACGCGGAACGCGACGCTGCCATCGCATCGGTCGCGAAGCGCTTCTACCGGGCGCCGCGCGACGCACGCGTGCGCTTCGGCGTGACCGCGGTGCGCCGCGTGCGTGCACGGCTCGGCACGGAGCTCGACCAGGCACGCGTGCGCGCGGGACTGGAGCGCGAGCTACGCCACCCCACCACCGGGCGCGTGGTCGCGGGCCGCGTGCTGCACGTTCGGCCGGCTGTCACCACGGCCGGTTTGCGCAAGCGCTACCCGGCATACATCTCAGTCGATCGCAGCACGCACACGCTGCGGCTGTTCCGCGCGCTGCGGCTGGTGCGCACCTATCCCGTGGCGGTCGGCGCGCAGGGGTTCGAAGACGCCGCAGGGGCTGCGCCACGTGCTCTACAAGGACAAGAACCCCTCGTGGACGGCGCCGAACCGGCCGTGGGCCTACCCCTACCAGGGCCAGACGTTCCCGCCCGGCGATCCGAACAACCCGCTGCGCGCATGGTTCATCGCGCTGGGCGACGGCATCGGGATCCACGGCACGAGCGAGGAGTGGACGGTCGGCAGCTCGGCCTCGCACGGGTGCATCCGCATGCACGCGACCGACGTGAACGCGCTCGCGCCGCTGGTTCCCGTCGGCACGCCGGTGCTGATCCACTGAAAGCGCTCGACGCACTTCGGCGCGATCCGGTGATGGCGCGCCTGGTCGACCAGATCGGCCCGCTCAGCGTGAAGGCGCGCAAGCGCGGGCGCCCGGACGACGCATACGGCACGCTCGTCCGCTCGATCACCGGGCAGCAGCTGTCGACGAAGGCCGCCGCGACGATCTACGGCCGGCTCACCGAGCTCTACGACGGGCGCACGCCGACCCCGCAGGAGATCCTCGACACCGACCCCCAGCAACTGCGCGAGGTGGGGCTCTCGGGCGCGAAGGCCGCCTACCTGCGCGACCTGGCCGAGCACATCGTCGACGGCGAGCTGCCGATCGACGAGCTCGCGCAGATGAGCGACCACGAGGTCTCAGAGGCGCTGATCGCGATAAAGGGCCTGGGCCGCTGGACCGTCGACATGTTCCTGATGTTCCACCTCGGGCGGCCCGACATCCTGCCCGTCGGCGACCTCGGCATCCGCAAGGCGGTGCAGATCCAGTACGGGCTCGCCGAGATGCCGAAGCCCAGCGAGATGGAGACAATCGCCGAGGCGTGGCGACCACACCGCACACTTGCGTCCCTCTATCTCTGGGAGTCACTTGACAACCGACCTTCAGCCGGCAAGCCCTAGGCCACTCGACCATCCGGTCCGCATCCGCGTGGTCGAGGACCTGCGCCGGTCGCGGCTGACGGTCTTCTTCCGCCTCTTCCTGGCGATCCCGCACCTCCTTTGGCTGGGCATCTGGTCCACCGGCGTGTTCGTGGTCGCGGTGGTGGCGTGGTTCGTGGTGCTCATCAAGGGCCGGCTGCCGGACGGCCTGCATCGCTTCTTCACGATGTACATCCGCTACTCGACGCACGTGTACGCGTACCTCAACCTCGCCACCGGTCCGTTCCCGGGCTTCCTCGGCGAGAACTACGAGATCGACGTCGAGTTCGACCCGCCCGCTCGTCAGAGCCGCTGGCGCACCGGCTTCCGCTTCTTCCTCGCCATCCCCGCGTTGCTGATCGGCACCGTGCTCGGCGGCAGCTCGGTCCAGTCGGCCACGAGCTATGGGCTGGGGACGGGCGTCGTGGTCGCCTGTGCGTTTCTCACGTGGTTCTACGCGCTGGCAAAAGGGAGGGCGCCCGAGGGCCTCACACGCCTCCAGTGGTTCTGCCTGCACTACGGCGCGCAGGTCTCGGCGTACATGCTGCTGGTCACCGACCGCTACCCGAGCGCAGACCCGGAACGGCTCGGGGTTCCGTGGCCGGCGCCGGCACACCCGGTCGCGCTCGTCTCGGCACCGGACGACGGCCGCCGCTCGCGGTTGATCGTGTTCTTCCGGCTGGCGCTTGCGGCCCCTCACTTCGTGTGGGTGACGCTGTGGAGCGTGGTCGCCGAGCTCGTCGCCGTGCTCAGCTGGTTCGTGACCCTCTTCCGCGGCCGCTCGCCCGCCGTCTTCCATCGCTTCCTTGCGGCCTATGTGCGCTACGTCGTGCACGTCACGGCGTTCGCCACGATCGTCGGCGCGCCATTCCCGGGCTTCACCGGCAAGGCCGGGTCCTATCCGGTCGACGTCCAGATCGCGCCTCCGGCTCGCCAGGGACGCTGGAAGACCCTGTTCCGGGTGCTGCTCGGGTTCCCGGCGCTGGTGATCGGCTCGGCGATCGGATACGCGCTCTGGACCGTCGCCTTCCTCGGCTGGTTCGCGTCGCTGTTCACGGGGCGGATGCCTGACGGCATGCGCAGGCTCGGCCTGCTCTCACTGCGCTACACCGCGCAGACGAACGCCTACCTGCTCCTGCTCACGGACCGCTACCCCTACGCGGGGCCGCCCGCCTGAAGCGCGCCGGCCGTGCTGCGGCGCTGGTCATGCTTGCCGCGGCCTGGTTCGCTGCCGCGTCGTTTCTGTGGCGCACGAGCGTCCCGAGCGACCTCGCCCTGCCCCATCTGGACGTCCAACACTTCTTCACGCAGGCGCAGCTGAGCAAGGCCACCAGCTTCGAGCGCTTCCTCGCGATCGACGGGCTGCTGGCGCAGATCGCCGTGATCGGTGCGCTGGTGCTCTACGCCCGCGGCTGGCAGCGCTTCACGCGCGAGTCGGCGGCTGGGCGCATCGGCACGGGACTGCTGCTCGGCATGCTCGCGTTCGCGTTCGTCTGGATCGCGCAGCTGCCGTTCGGCATCGCCGCGGTCGCGTGGGAGCACTCGCATGGCGTCTCGAAGCAAGGCGTCGTCGAGTGGGCGATCGACTCCTGGCTCGGCCTCGGCGCACAGTTCCTCTTCATCTGCCTCGCGATAGCGATCGTGATGGGGCTGGCGCGGCCGTTCCAGCGCGTGTGGTGGGTGCCCGGCGGCGCTGTCTTCGTGGGACTCGCCCTGCTGTCCGCGTTCGTGTCGCCGTACCTCATGCCCGACCTGCACCCGTTGCACCGGCACGACCTGCGCGTGGCCGCCGTGCACCTGGCGAAGGTCGAGGGCGTCAGCGGCGCGAAGGTCTCGGTCGAGGACGTGCACAAGTTCACGACCGCGCCCAACGCCGAGTCGACCGGCTTCGGCCCAACCAAGCGCGTGATCCTCTGGGACACCGTCATCCGCAAGCCGTTCACCACGCGCGAGATCCGGCCGGTCATCGCCCACGAGCTCGGTCACCTGCGCTCCAACCACATCCTCAAGGGCGTGGGCCTGTTCGCTCTGTTCGCGTTCCCGCTGGCCTATGCGATCGCGCTCGCAACGAGGCGGCGCGGCGGCATGTTCGAGCCCGGCGCCGTACCGCTTGCGATCCTCGTCTTGACGCTGCTGAACGTGTTGGTCACGCCGGCGCAGAACGCGTTCGTGCGCCGCTACGAAACGGAGGCCGACTGGCGCGCGCTCAACGCGACGCGCGACCCCGCGGCGCAGCGCGACACGATGCGGCTGCTGGCGATCACGGCGAAGTCACGCCCGGATCCTCCGGCGATCGAGCACCTCTTCGAGGACGGCCATCCGACGATCCTCGAGCGGATCGAGCTGACGCAGGCGTGGGAGAAGCGGAACGCCGGCTAGACGGCTGATCTCGTCCCGCGACGCACACACGGGCCGCGGCGGCGGCGTGTGCGCGGGCGCTGCGGTCTCCGCCCCCGCGGGCGCTGCGGTCTCCGCCCCGGCGGGCGCTGTGGTCTCCGCCCCCGCGGGCGCTGTGGTCTCCGCCCCGGCGGGCGCTGTGGTCTCCGCCCCCGCGGGCGCTGTGGTCTCCGCCCCCGCGGGCGTGGTCTCCGCCGCCCGCGCTCTCCGCGGGCTTGCTTTGGCGCGTCGGGGCGCAAACTGCGGCGGCCAAGGGGTGGTTGGACTGGCGCCTGCGGCCGTCCGCGCGCGGCGCGGTACCGCCGCATCCAGGCCGCCGCGTCGCGCTCGGCCCCGCGGCGAGCACGCTCCGCTCGGCGAAGCCGTGCGACATAGACCACCCCATAGGTGGTCTATGTCGCACAGCCGACCCAAGGGACCGCCCCGCGACCCTCCAATCCGCCACATCAGCGACCCCTTGGCCGAGGCAGTTTGCGCACCGCAGCGCCAGCGCGAGCTGAGAGCCGGCTAGACGGCTAGACGGCTGAGCCGCAGCTCGGCTCTTCCTCCGCGATGCGGAAGGACGAGCCGCAGCCACACGAGGCGACGACGTTGGGGTTGTTCACCTGGAAGCCGCTCCCCATGAGCGACTCGGTGAAGTCGACCTCGGAGCCGTCCACGTAATGGAGGCTGTCCTCGTCGACGATGATCTTGATGCCGTCAACGTCGAAGATCTTGTCCTCGGCCTTCGGCTCGTCGAGCGCGAGCGCGTACTGGAAGCCCGAGCAGCCGCCGCCGCGAACGCCCACGCGCAGTCCGGCGGTCTGCTGGCCCTCGAGGAACCCGCGCACCTTCTCCGCTGCAATCGACGTGAGCGTGACCATCGTCTGTCGAATAATAGCCACGGCTACCCTCATGAAAACCGTGCCTACTACCGACGAGCTCAAGGAACGGATCGAGCAGGCCCTGCCCGGCGCCGACGTGATGGTCGAGGACCTGAACGGCGGCGGCGACCACTTCCGCGCGGAGGTGGTCTCGGAGCGCTTCGACGGCCTGTCGCGCATCGAGCAGCACAAGCTCGTCTACGACGTGTTCGGCAACGAGATCGGCGGCGCCATCCATGCGCTGTCGCTCAAGACTTCGATTCCGGGAGGCATCCAGTGAGCACCACCAACGACGAGATCCGCACTTTCCTCGAGCAGGCGATCGCCGGCAACGAGGTGATGCTGTTCATGAAGGGCACGCCCGACGCGCCGCGCTGCGGCTTCTCGATGCGGACCTCGGGCGCGCTGAACGAGCTCGGCGTGCGCTACGCCGCGATGGACATCCTCCCCGACCCGCGCATCCGCGAGGAGCTCTCGGCGATCTCCGACTGGCCCACGATCCCGCAGCTGTTCGTGCAGGGCAAGCTGGTGGGCGGCTGCGACATCGTCATGGAGATGTACGAGACCGGCGAGCTGGCCGACCTGCTCGGCGTCGATCAGCCGGAGGTCGTCGAGCCGGAGACAGCCTCGGTGCAGCAGGCCGCGCCTATGGCGCTCGAGAACCGTCTGGAAACATAAAGACGGGGCCAGGCTCCGTCTTTATGTTGTGTTCGTCCTCGATTCGAGGTAGTCGAGGATGCGGTGGGAGTCCCAGATGACTTCCTCACCGTCGATCAGCACAGGTACCCAGTCCTGGCCGGTCAGGTCGTGGATCTCCACGCGCTGCCCGCGTCGCTGAGGCACCCGCACCTGCTCGAACTCGTAGCCGCCCTTCTTCAGCCGCCGGGCGACGGTGCCGCAGCGGCAGAGCCAGTTCGTCGGCGTGCGGCAGCGGTACAGGATCACGACGGCTCGGCGCCCTTGACGCGCCCGCTGCGCGGCGGCTCGCGCGAGCGCAGCGCGCGATCTGTGTCGCGATAGCCCTCGAGCAGGAAGCGCTTCGACTTGCCTGGGTGCGCGTTGAGCATCCCGATCGGGTCGAACATCCCGGCACGCGGGCTTGGCTCGAGGATCGTCACGCGCATGCCGTGGTAGCGGCCCTCCTCGAGCCGCTTCTCCAGGTATGACGAGTTACCGAAAGTGCGCCAGAAGACGTCGTACATGCGCTGCGCCACCTGCGGGACGAAGCGCAGCGACTCCGCGCGCGGCAGCTCCGAGGGGATCACCGAGAGGATGTAGACGTCGTCGGCGCCCCAGTCCTCGGCGTACTCGAACGGCACGTTCCACAGAAAGCCGCCGTCCGCGTACATGTCACCGTCGAGCTCCACGAGCGGGTGCAGGATCGGGATCGAGTAGCCCATGCGCGTGACCGTGCGGAAGCGCTCTATGTCCGGCTCGGTGCGATTGCCGCGCATCTCCTCACGGCCGGCCGAGAGGTTGGCGACCACGAAGGTGAGCTCGACCTCGGAGTTGAAGCACGCCTCGAGGTCGACCTCCTTCTCCACCATCGCCGCGAGCGCGTCCATCGAGAACAGCGAGTTGCCGACCAGCGGGTTGTGCCGCAGGGACGGGCTGAAAACCCTCGGCAGCGACACCGCGCGGCTCCAGAAAGACCACAGCGCCTCGGCCCCGCCGGAGAGGTAGACAAGCGAGTTGCACACCCCGATGGAGGACCCGATGACCAGATCCGGGACGATGCCCTCCTCTTCGAGTCGCTTCAGGCACCCGGCTTGGTACGCGCCGCGCGAAGCGCCTCCCGCGAGGATGAATGCAGTCTTACCGGGCACGAACGCGCAGGGTAGTGTGCCGCGCCGTGGCGGGAGTGGCCGTGGTCTCGGACTCGAATGCTTACCTTCCCGCCGGCCTCGCCGACGCGAACGGGCTCACCATGCTTCAGCAGTATCTGCTGTACGCCGACGGCCACCGCGTGCACGAGGACGAGGTCGACCTCGACGTGTTCTTCGACGAGATGCGCGCGGCCGAGGAGCTGCCGCGAACCTCGCACCCGACGGTCGAGGATTTCCACGCCGCCTACTCCGGGCTGCTCGGAAACTCGGACGCAATCGTGTCGGTGCACAGCTCGGGCCAGCTCTCGCGCACCGTTGCCGCCGCGCTCGAAGCGGTCGAGCAGCTCGGCGCTTCCGAGCGGATCACGGTGGTCGACTCACAGAGCGCCGGCGGCGGGCTCGGCCTGATCGCGCTGGCTGCGGCGCGGCGGGCTGCGAGCGGCGAGAGCGCGGAGCGCGTGGTCGAGACGGCCGAGGAGGCGCGCGCCGAGGTGAAGATGTGGTTCGCCATCGACACGCTCGAGTTCCTGCGTCGCAGCGGGCGCATCGGGGCGGCGAGCGCGTGGATCGGCTCGACGCTGCGGGTGAAGCCGATCCTGACGATCGAAGACGGGCAGATGATGCCGGTCGAGCGGGTGCGCAACTCCGAGCGCGCCTTCGAGCGGCTGCTCGACTACGCCCACCAGCGCCACGCCTCAGGCGCCGACGCCTGGATGGTCCAGCACGTGCGCTCGCCCGAGGCGGCACAGCGGCTGGTCGAGCGCGCGTGCGAGGTCTTCGAGACCGACCCGGTTTTCGTCTCCGAGATCGGCGCGGTGGTGGGAGCCCACACCGGGCCGGGCCTCGTCGGGCTCGGCGCGCTGCCGGCCCGCCTGCTCACCTGAGCTCAGGCGCCTTCGGGCGCGATCACCGACTGCGGAACGTCGTCGGGCAGCAGTCGCGCCCGGCGCCAGAGCCACCATTCCTTGACCACGATCTGAACCGTGGCCGCGATCGGGATTGCAAGCAGCGCGCCGAGTACACCGAGCAGCGACCCGCCGGCGAGCACCGCCACGATCACGATCAGCGGATGGATCGCGACCGTGCGCCTGTAGACGACCGGCTGGATCACGTTGTTCTCGATCTGCTGGTAGACGATCAGGAAGACGACCCAGGCAATCAGCTTGCCCGGGAACCCGACGATCGCCGCGACGATCGCGATGATCGCCCCCGCGATCGTGGAGCCGACAAGCGGGATCAGGTCGAAGAACGCAACCAGCACCGCCAGCGGCACCGCGAACGGGATGCCGAGCGCGAGCATGACGAAGTAGGACGTCAGGCCCGCGATCACGGAGATGAGCAGGTTGCCCGCCACGTAGCCGCCGACAGCCTTGTAGACGTCCTCGGCGACGCGGCTCAGGCGCTCCCCGCGCTCTGGCCCGAGCTCCCTGAATGCGAACGCGAGCATTCGCCTGCCGTCGGCCAGCAGGAAGAACGTCATCACGAGGATCGTGACCAGCTGGATGATCGCCCCGAACACGCCGACGGTCACGGTGCGCAGGCCGCTCGCGGCGTCGGTCAGATGCGTCGGCAGCTTCTTCGCCTGCTCCTGGAGCTTCGGCGTGATCTTGTACTTGTCGTCGTACTTGCGGAACGTGTGCGAGTGGCGCAGGTCGCTCACGTAGGTCGGCACGTGGTCCACGAACTTGTTGACCCCGCTCACGATCGGCGGCACCACGAGCAGTCCCAGCCCGAAGACCGTGGCCAGCAGCAGGATGTAGGTGAGGAGGATTGCCAGCCCGCGCTTGACCTTGCGGCGCACGAAGAACTCGACGACCGGGCCGAGCGCGATGGCCAGGAACACCGCGATGAACAGCATGCCGAGGACGCTGCGCACCAGGTACAGGAAGTAGAGCGCCGCGACAACCGCGATTGCAACGAGGATGACTCGGACGACGGTCCGGTTCGTCACCTCGCGGAGCGTATGGTCGCTAGCGGCGGAAGAGACCGAAGGTGGCGGCGATGCCGCCGCCGATCACGAAGCCGGCAACCGCTGCGCCCACGATCGCCGTCTGCTGGTTCGCAGCCAGCTTGGCGCGCCAGTTCGTGAGCTCCTTGACCTTCGATTGAAGGTCGTTGACCGAGTACGTAAGCTCGCGGCGCGTCTCCTGGATCGAGGCGCGGATCTCCGCTGACGAGCGCCCGGGCATCAGGAATGCTCCATCAGCTGGGTGCGGGTGATCTTGGCTTCCTCGATCGCCTGGTCGGGCGTCGGCGGGGAGCCCTTCTTGATCCAGCGCAGGCCGAGGAAGCCGCCGAGGCCTGCCAGCGCGATCAGGATCCCGAAGACGATCAGGAAGCCGATCCACAGCTTCGAGCCGACGTCGAAGAGGTCGTTGAAGAACCAGGCGAGCGCCTCGAAGAAGTAGATCAGCGCGAACACGGCCATGATGCCGGCGCCGATGGCCACGGCACTGCCCTTCGCGATCGACTTCGCCTTCTCGGCGATCTCGGTCTTGGCGAGCTCGATCTCCTCGCGGATGAGCAGCGACGCCTTGGTCGAGACGTCGCCGACCACGTCGCCGAGTGACTTGTCGGCACCGTTCTGGCTAGTCGTCATCCCCGCCTCCAAGCGCCTTCAGCACCTTCGCGAGCACGAAGCCGCCAACGAACGCGCCGATCACAGGGATCTCGGGCCGCCCGACGGGCGCGGCAGCGGCCTCGTGCGCATCCCACGGCGACTGCTCGGCGCCTACGCCGTTGGTGCTCGCCTGCTCGCTCGTGTCGAAGTCTGCGGCTTCCATCACTCTGGTGGGTCCTCGTCGAAGATCCTTACCCAGATCGCGGCAGCTATGCGCGTGGTCGCGATCGTCGCCAGGGCGCCCAGGCCGGCCAGGAGGCCGCTCCATGCGAGGCGCTTGACGAGCTCGTTCTGCATCAGCGCGGGCACTCTAACCGGAGACCGCCGCGGCCTGGCCGCTCGGAACCTCGAGCCCGCCGCAGATGGCCTCGACCACCAGCGACTTGGCCTGCTCGAAGTCGTCCTCGCTCGCGGGGATCAGGTCGAAGATCCACCCGGACAGCAGCTGCTCGATCGCGCCGTAGAACATCAAGGCGGCGAAATCGGACGAGATGTCCTGCTTGAACACGCCGTCCTGCTGGGCACGCTCCACGATCAGGCCGATCATCTGGTACGCCTCGCGGATCTTGTCCAGGTGGGCGCGCCCGAACGAGTTGGCGGCGCGGGTGACCTCGACGATGATCACCTTCATCAGGTCGGGCTCGTGACGGTACGAGTCGACGATGAAGCTGGCGACCAGGTAGAGCTTCTCACGCGCCGCGGTGTCGGGGCGGCGGTCGATCTCGGCGATCGCGTCGAGCATGATCTGCCAGCGCTCGGCGAACAGCGTCGAGAGGATCTCTTCCTTCGAGTCGAAGTAGTGGTAGACGAGGCCGTAGGCAACGCCCGCCTCGTCGGCCACGTCCGAGACGCGGCAGGCGTGGAAGCCCCGCGTCGCGAAGACGCGGATCGCGGCGTCCAGGATCTGGCGGCGCTTGTCCGCGGCGGCGGCGGCGCGCGAGCTTGCGGCGCTCATCGTGCCACCGCCGTCTCGGGCCAGACGTACGCCGAAGCCTGGCGGTTGGCAAGGCTCGGGATCTTCTCGCGCACCTCCTGCTGGCGGTCGAAGTCGAGGTCGGCCACGCAGTAGCCCGGCTCGTCACCGTCGACGCGCGCGAGGATCTCGCCCCAGGGGTCGGCGATCATCGAGTTGCCGAAGCTCTCCTTGCCCTCGGGGTGCATGCCCACCTGGCCGGCGGCCACCATGAAGACCTGGTTCTCGATCGCGCGGGCGCGGATCAGGATCTCCCAGTGAGCCTGGCCGGTGATCTTCGTGAAAGCGGCGGGAAGGGTGATGACGGTGGCGCCCCGGACCGCGAGGATGCGGAACAGCTCGGGGAAGCGCAGGTCGTAACAGACGGTCAGCCCGAGCGGCTCGCCGTCGCCGAGCTCGGAGAGCACGATCTCTTCGCCGGGCTCCTCCGAAGCAGACTCCCGGTACTCGATGTCGCCGACCACCACGTCGAACATGTGGATCTTGCGGTAGACCGCATGGATGTCGCCATCCGGCGTGACGTGCACGCAGGTGTTCGAGAGCTTCTCGTGACCGTCGCGGCGCTCGACGATCGAGCCGGCCACGAGGTCGATGCCGAGCTCGCGCGCGACGTCGCGGGCCCAGCTGATCGTCGGCCCGTCGAGGGTCTCAGCCCCTTCGAGGTAGTGCTCGTGCGTGCCAAGGACGTTGAACTTCTCGGGCAGCACGATCAGGTCTGCCCCGTCCGCAGCAGCGGCGCGGGTCAGATCGTTCGCGGTCCCGAGGTTCCGCTCCTTGTCTTCATTCGAGTTGAGCTGGACGGCCGCAGCGCGCATCCGGCAACTCCCCTCCCCAGCCAGAACGTTGATTGACGAGTCAATCGTAACCGCCCGCCGCGGACCGAATGTCCGGAATGCCGGGCTTCCGCTCCCCCCGGCACCTATGAAGATGTTCCGGGGCGTGCGCCCGCTCAAACGCTGGCGCTACGTGGGCGCGTACGGGCCCGAGCTGATGCTCTGCGCCGGCGACGCGTGGATCGGCCCGCTGCGCCAGCGCTTCTGGGCGATCGCCACGCCGGACGGCCGGCTGCGCGAGCGGACCGGCGTCGTCGGATTCCGCAGGCGTGGCGATCCGCGGCCCGGAGATCGCGATCGATGCGCCCGGGGTGCGGGCGCGCCTGAGCGTTGACGAGATGCCCGGTGTCGAGACGCTGTCGCCCCACGGCGGCTCGTACATCTGGACCTCCAAGCAGGGCGGCGTGCGGGTCAGCGGGCTCGTTGAACTGGACGGCGAGGCGCTCCAGGTGGACCTGCACGGGGTGGTCGACGACAGCGCCGGCTACCACGCGCGCCACACGGTGTGGTCGTGGTCGGCCGGGGTCGGGGTGGCGGGCGACGGGCGCGCTGTGGCGTGGAACCTGGTCGACGGAGTGCACGACTCGCCGACCGCCAGTGAACGGACGGTTTGGGTGGACGGTGAGCCCGAGGAGGTCGGGGCGGTCGAGTTCGCCACGGATCTATCGCGTGTGGGCGAGCTGCGCTTCAGCGAGTGGTCACGCAGGCGCGATGCCACGAACGCGCTGCTGCTGCGCAGCTCGTACGAGCAGCCGTTCGGCGTCTTCAGCGGGACGCTGCCGAACGGGCTCGAGCTGCGCGAGGGCTACGGCGTGATGGAGAGCCACGAAGTGTGGTGGTGAGGGCCGTTGTGCCGCGTTCTGCCGCCCGCCCCGTTCTGCCGCCGGCCCGTTCTGCCGCCGGCCCGTTCTGCCGCCACCCCCGCGCCCTGCCGCCGGCCGTCCCCTCGCTTCGGCTTGGAAACTGCCTCGGCCAAGGGGTGGCTGGAGTGGCGCTTGCGTTCTCTCGCCGGCCGTTTCGCCGCCCGCGAACACGTCCCCCACAATCTTTTGGTCACTTTTTCCGGCTATGACCGGTCCAAATGACCAAAAGTCTCCTCAGCGACCGCGAGTTTTACGTTGAGCCGATATACGCGGCTTAACGTGAATCTCGTGACGAGGAGCGGCCCCGCGAGCGAAAGAACGACAGCGCGACCAACAGCGGCACCGCGAGCGAGCACCGATCCCTCTTAGTTGCCCAGCGGAGGGTCGGTGCTCGCGAACCACGCCGCCTGAGCCCGCGCCAAACCGCGCCGCCTGAGCCCGCGCCAAACCGCGCCGCTCGAGCCCTGCCCCCCGGAAGCGCCCTAGCGCCGCGCTTCGCGCGCCCGCGTCAGCTCGGCCACCAGCAGCTTCGTGTGCAGCGCTGCGATCAGCTCTCGCAGCGGCTCCACGCCGGCTTCGAGCAGGCCGACGACCTCCTCGGGCGTCTTCTCGCCCGCCAGCCGTTCGGTGAGCACGCGGACCTCCTCGCGCACCAGCTCCTCCATCGCCTTCTTGTAACGAACGGTGTCGTAGACCGTGAAGCCGATCTGCTCGCTGTAGCCGCCGGCGCGGAACCTGGATATGGCCTCGATGATCCGTACGTCGGACTCGCTGTAGCCGCGTGACGACGGCGTCAGGACCTCCAGCTCGGCCAGCCGCTCCAGCACCTCGGGCGGCATGTCATAGCGGCGGCGGACCTCGGCGGCCGAGACGCGCGTGCGCTCCTCGCCCTTCAGCGCGTGTTCGAGTATCCGGTCCTCCAGCTCAATCAGGGCGCGGGCGCGTTCGGGCTCGTCGTCGAGCATCGACTTGATCAGCCGCAGCGGCATGAAGCGCTCCTCCTGGAGCTGCTTGATCAGCCTGATCCGGTCGACGAACGCCTCCGGGTAGTACGCCATGTTGCGCGACGTCTTCACGGGGTCCGGCAGCAGACCCTCGCGCAGGTAGTGCTTGATCGTGCCGACCGAGACGTCGCTGCGCTCGGCCAGCTCCGAGATCTTCAGCAGCCCGTGGTCGCCGTTCACGGTCATGCCCTGAACGACCCTTGCGCGCCGACGGCAGGCCCGGCGGCCGCTCCCGACTCCACCAGCGCTGCGATCTCGTCGTCCGAGTAGCCGGCGTCGCGCAGCACCTCGTGCGTGTCCGCGCCGAGCACGGGGCCTGGCCCCTGCGGCGCGCCCGGCGTCCGCGACAGCTTGACTGGCACGCCCAGCTGCCGCACGCCGTCGGTGCCCGGCTGGTCGATCGTCACGACCATCTCGCGCGCACGCACGAGCTCGGACTCGAGCGCCTCGTCGAGGCCGAGTACCGGCTCGAGGCAGCAGTCGTTGTGCGACGCGAACTCCTGCCACTCGTCGCGCGAGCGGTCGAGGAAGATCCGCTCGACCTCGGCGTGCGCCACCGATCCCGGCGCCTCGAACTGCTTGTCAATCAGGTCCTCGCGCTCCACGCCCCGGCACCACGCCTGCCAGAACTTCGGCTCGAGCGCGCCAAGCGTGACCCAGCCGTCGCTGCACGCATAGGGCCGGTAACAGATCAGCCGGCCCGCCAGCTCGAGGTCCCCGCGCCCCGGCGCGACGCCGTCGGCGAAGTAGCGCCCGGCGACCATCGCCAGCCACGACAGCGCGCCGTCGGCCATCGAGACGTCGACCAGCTGGCCGAGCCCGGAGGACTCGCGCTCGCGCAGCGCGGCCATGATCCCGAACGCTGCCATCAGCGCGCCGCCGCCCAGGTCGGCGATCTGTCCAGCCGCCTGCACGGGAGCACCGTCCTTCTCCCCCGTCAGGCCGAGCAGCCCGACCAGGCCGAGGTAGTTCATGTCGTGCCCGGAGCGGTCGCGGTACGGGCCGTCCTGCCCGTAGCCCGAGATCGCGCAGTAGACGAGCCCGGGGTTCTCCTCGGCCAGCCGCTCGTAGCCCACGCCCAGGCGCTCCATCACGCCCGGCCGGAACGACTCCACGAGCACGTCGTGGTCGCGCACCAGCCTCAGCAGCGCCTCGCGCCCGCGCTCGTCCTTCAGGTTCAGCCGGACCGAGCGCTTACCGCGGTTGAGCGCCAGGTACAGCGCCGACTGCGCGCTCTGCTCCGCGTCCTCGTAGTACGGCGGCGCCCAGCGCACGTAGTCCCCCATGCCGGTGTCCTCGACCTTGAGCACCTCGGCGCCCATGTCCGCGAACAGCAGCGTGCAGAAGCCGCCCGGCAGCAGGCGCGTGAGGTCGAGCACGCGCAGGCCGCTAAGCGGCAGCGACACGCGGCTTCACCCCGAGCAGCCCGCGGGCCTCGTCGACCGTTGCCGGGCGCCTGCCCGCGTCGACCACCATCTGCCGCGCCTTCGCGATCAGGTCACCGTTCGAGCGCGCCATCTGGCCGTCGGGCAGGTAGAAGTTGTCCTCGAGCCCGACCCGGATCGAGCCGCCGAGCGTGAGCGCCGCCGCGACCAGCATCCACTGCTCGCGCGAAATGCCGATGACCCCCCAGTGGGAGCCGTCCGGCACCTCGGCGGCCATCGCCGCCAGGTTGCGCGCCGTCGGCCGCACGCCGCCGACCACGCCCATCACGCAGTCGATGTGCAGCGGCGCGTCCAGCACGCCCATGTCCATCAGCGGGTAGACCGAGCCGACGTGGCCGAGGTCGAAGCACTCGTGCTCGGGCTTGATCCCGAGCTCCTTCATCACCGACAGGAACTCGATGATCTCGTCGAACGGGTTGTTGAAGACGGCCTTGAACACGAAGTCCTTGCGCCGCTTCGAGTACTTCGCGTAGTTCATCGAGCCCATGTTCAGCGCCGCCACCTCGGGCACGCACGCGCGCAGGTATTCGATGCGGTTCTCGATCGACACGCCCATCGCGCCGGTGGAGAAGTTGACGATCACGTCGTCGCCGCACTCGCCGCGAATGGCATCGGAGATCGCCTGGAAGTCCTCGACCTCGTACGACGGCGTGCCGTCGGGCTTGCGCGCGTGGATGTGGATCATCACGCCGCCCTCGTCGACGATCCGCCGCGCCTCGGCCGCGTACTCCTCGGGCGTGTAGGGGATCGCCGGGCACTGCTCGCGGTTGGCGAGCGACCCGGAGATCGAGCAGGTGATGACGGCGGGGTCCTCGATGCTCATACAGGAACCACTCCTTGTTTCTTCCACGGGCGCTCGACGCGCTTGCCGGCGGCCATCTCGAGCGCCCTGATCACGACCGGGCGCGTCTCGCGCGGGTCGATCACGTCGTCGATCATGAAGTTCGAAGCCGCCCGGTAGACGTCGATGATCTTGCGGTACTCGGCGATCAGCTCCGCCTTCATCGCGGCGGGATCGTCGGCCTCCTCGACCTGCTTGCGCATGACGATCTCGACGGCGCCTTCCGCGCCCATCACGCTGATCTCGGCAGACGGCCAGGCCACGATCAGGTCGGGCTCGTACGCGCGCCCATTCATTACGTAGTAACCGGCGCCGTAGCCCTTGCGCAGCACGACCGTGACCTTTGGCACCGTGGCGTTCGCCACCGCGTGCAGCATCTTCGCGCCGTGGCGGATGATGCCCGCCGCCTCCACCTTCGTGCCCACCATGAAGCCCGGCACGTCCTGAAGGAACACCAGCGGGATGCCGAACGCGTCGCAGAGGTTGACGAAGCGCGCGGCCTTGTCGGCGGAGTCGTTGTCGAGGATGCCGCCGAGCTGCTTGGGCTGGTTCGCGACGATGCCCACCGGCCGCCCGCCCATGCGCGCAAGAACGGTGATGATCGTCTTGGCGAACTGGCGCTTGATGTCAAGGTAGTTGCCATCGTCGACGATCCGGCGAATGACCTCGTACATGTCGTAAGGCTTGCGGTTGGACTCGGGCAGGACGTCGAGCAGCTCCTCGTCCATGCGGTCCACAGCGTCGGCCGCCGCGGCGATCGGCGGCGGCTCCTGGTTGTGCGACGGGAAGTACGAGAGGTACTCCTTGACGACGGCGATGCAGTCCTCGTCGGAGTCGACCTCCATGTCGCCCACGCCCGACACGCGGCAGTGCACGCGCGAGCCGCCGAGCTCCTCCTGCGTCACGTCCTCGCCCACCGCGGCGCGGACGAGGTGCGGCCCGGCCAGCGCCATCGACCCGCGGCCCTTGACCATCGGCACGAAGTCGGCCAGGCCCGGGATGTACGCGGTGCCGGCCGCGCACGGTCCCATCAGCGCGGCCACCTGCGGGATCACGCCCGAGGCGATGACCTCCTCGCGGAAGAGGTGCCCCGAGCCGGCGAACAGCGACCCGACCGCCTCCTGGATCCGCGCGCCGGCCGAGTCGAGCAGCCACACCATCGGCATCCGCTTGGTCAGCGCGAGCTCGCGCAGGCGCGTGACCTTGAGCTCGCCGGTCATGCCCATCGAGCCCGCCATGACAGTGAAGTCGTAGGCGCACACGGCCACCATCCGGCCGTCGACCTTGCCGTAGCCCGTGATCACGCCGTCCGCAGGCGCTTCGCGGCCGGCCATCGCCGCCTGCGAGAAGTGCGGCTGCGCATGGAGGCCGAACTCGCAGAAGGTGCCGTCGTCGATCAGCAGCGCAAGGCGCTCGCGCGCGGTGAGCTTGTCCTGGCCGTGCTGGCGCGCGATCCGCTCCTCGCCGCCGCCTAGCCGCGCGCGCTCGCGGCGCTCGGCCAGGTCCTCGACCAGCGGGCGCAGCAGGCCGGCCGACTCAGTTGTGGACATACGTCTCCTTCAGGATCGGCTCGAGCACGCTGGCGACCGTGGAGGTGGCATCCGCGTCGATGAACGCGGTCACCTCGACGCCGACGATCTCGCACTCGTCGGCCACCGCTTCGAGCAGGTCGTAGAGCTTGTCCGGGCGCAGCCCGCCGCCGACCGGGAACTGCGCCGGCATGTACTCGGGGTCGAGAACGTCCACGTCCAGGTGCACGTAGACCGGCGCGCGGTCGAGCGCATTCTGGACGGCGACCAGCGTGTCCAGCCCCGCCCCGACGACCGTGGCCGGCGAGCGCTCCAGGGCTTCGCGCTCTTTCACCTCGAGGTCGCGCACGCCCGCCATGACGACATGCTCGGCCGGGAACGGCTGCGCGTCGAGACCGGCGTCCCACATCCCCACCGCTCCGGCCAGCGACATCCCGCCGAGGAAGCCGCTGGTGGTCGTGTCCGGCGTGTTGAAGTCACCGTGCGCGTCCAGCCACAGCACGCGCGCGTCAGGCCGGTGCCGGTGCACGGCCGCGAGCGTGGTCAGCGCGATCGCGCAGTCACCGGCCATGAGTAGTGGGAATTCGCCGGCCGCGAGCGCGTCATCCACCTGCCCCCCGGCCTCGAGCAGGCAGCCGCGGGCGGCGCGCAGGTCGTCACTCCAGTCGGCGCTGCGCGGTGCCTCCTCCGAGCCGATGAAGCGCGACTCGGCGGCCAGCGCGAGGGCCAGCGCCCGGGTGGCGTGCGGTGCGCGCTCCGAGATGCGGCACAGCATGGCGACGGGTGTCAACGGCCTTTCCACTGTGGCTCCCGCTTCTCGAAGAATGCCGTCACGCCCTCGACGATGTCCTCGGTGGACTGCGCAAGCGACAGCTGCGCGCGCAGGTAGTCGAGCGCATCGAGAAAGGCCATGTCCTGCTGGCGGAACATTGCGTCCTTGCCCATGCGCATGATCACCGGCGACTTCGACGCGAGCTTGTGCGCCCAGTCGTCGACCGCCACCTGGAAATCGTCCGCGGGCACGACCTTGTTGACCAGCCCGATCTCCGCCGCATGCGCGGCCGATACGCGCTCGCCCAGCAGCAGCATCTCGTTCGTGGCCTTGCGCGGCACGTTGCGGTAGATCAGCGCCATGATCATGAACGGGAACGCGCCGACGTTGATCTCGGGCGTGCCGAACTCGGCGCCCTCCTTCGCGATGATCAGGTCGCACGCAAGCGCAATACCGAGCGAGCCCGCGAGAACATGCCCGTTCGCAGCGCAGATCGACGGCTTGCCCAGCTCGCCGATCAGCCGGAACAGGCGCACGAAGCGCTCCGAGCCCATGTGCTTGTGGATCAGCGGCACCTCACCCGCGAATCCGCTCAGATTCGCGCCGGAGGAGAAGACGCGCTCGTGCGAGGAGGTCAGGACGACGCAGCGCACCGCGTCGTCGTCACGCGCGGCCTCGAAGGCGGCGATCAGCTCGCCGAGGACCTCGCTCGACAGCGCGTTGCGCGTGTCGGGCTGGTCGAGCGTGACGGTGGCGACGCCGTCGGTGACGTCATAGAGGATGGTCTCGTAGGCCATAGTGGAAAGTAGGAAGCTCCACTTTCCACTCTAACGTCGCTCCGGATCCATCGCTACCGTGGTCGCCGCCTATGTCTCGCACTCGCTCGCTTCTGGCGGCGGCGCTTGCGACTCTGCTCGCCTGCGCCCTCGCGCTTCCAGCACAAGCCGGGCAACCGCCGGCACATGATCGACTCCATCAACTCGGCCCGCAGCCTCAGCGGTGAGCCGCCGCTGGCGTTCTCCGGCCGCCTGTCGCGCGGAGCCACCGCGTGGGCGCGCACGTTGATGCAGCGAGGCGTCCTGGCCCACAGCGCCGGCGCGCTCCGGCGCGGCGAGGGCGAGATGCTCGAGTGGCACTCGGGCGCAGCCGCCGCGGTGCCGAGCACGGTCGCCGAGTGGCTAGCGTCGAGTACGCACCGAGGGCTGATGCTCTCGGGCACTTTCCACCGCGGCGGCGCGGGCCGGGCTGTGGGTTGGTTGAACGGCGTGCGCGGCACGATCTGGGTCGTACGGCTGGCGCGCTGAGGCGACCCCAAACGGTTGCTTGTGACTATGCCTTCCGGATAGGTTCCACCCTCATCGCGTGAGTTCGCGTTCCAAGCTGGTGTAGGTGGCGAGGGTCGGCCAGGCTGAGACCCTCGGGGAAAGGACTGGCCATGTCTCTCGACCAGAAGAGAGCGCGTGTCTTTGGCGTGCTCTACCTCATCACGTTCGTCACGTCGATCCCGGCCCTGGCGCTTTACCAGCCCGTGCTCGACAACCCGGCCGGCTACATCGCGGGCTCCGGGCACGACAAGCAGATCCTGTTCGCGGCCCTCTTGGAGCTGCTGCTGATCATTGCGAACCTCGGTACCGCGGTCGTGATCTACCCGATCGTCCGGCGCCAGCGCGAGGAGCTGGCGCTCGGCTACGTGGCCGCGCGGGTGGTCGAATGTACGTTCATCCTCGTCGGCATCGTCGCCGTGCTCGGCATCATCACGTTGCGCAACCAGGTCGCGGGAGCAGCCGAGGGGACCACCGCTTACACGCTCGCGGCGATCAAGGACTGGACGTTCCTCCTAGGCCCGGGCTGGGTCGTCGGTTGGGGCAACGGGCTGATCCTTGGCTATCTGATGTACCGCTCGGAACTCATCCCGCGACGGGCCGCGTGGCTGGGCCTGATCGGTGGGCCGCTGATCTTCATCTCCGGGACGGCCGTGATGTTGAGCGGCGACCATCCGAGCAACACGCTCCACTCGCTGCAGGGCGTCGCGACCGGCCCGGAGTTCCTGTGGGAGCTTTTCCTCGGCGTCTACTGCACCTTCAAGGGCTTCAGGCCGGCGTCACCGCTTCTTCAGGCCGAAGCTCGAGTAGGTCACGCGGCCGCCGAGCCGGCGTAGCACCCGCTCAAATCCGCGCGCACCAAAAGGCCTTCCCGCCAGAAGTAGAAAGCGTTACTGTCTACTCCATGGCCACCGCCGACGCCGTCCTCAAGCCCGACTTCAACGCCAGCCGACGCCACTTCGCGTTCACGGACGAGCACGAGCAGCTTCGCGAGTCGATCGCCGCGTTCGCCCGCAAGGAGCTCGCCCCCCATTCGGAGAAGTGGGAGGAGGAGACCTTCGAGGACTGGGTCTTCCCGCGCATGGGCGAGCTCGGCTACCTCGGCCTCTCCTACCCGGAGGAGTACGGCGGCCAGGGAGGCGACTACTTCGCCAGCCTGGTGCTGGCCGAAGAGATGCCGAAGGCCAACTGCGGCGGCCTGTCGATGGCGGTGGCGGTGCAGACCGACATGGCCACGCCGCCGGTGCACCTGTTCGGGACCGAGGAGCAGAAGCAGAACTACCTCGTGCCCGCGATCAAGGGCGAGAAGGTCGCCTGCCTGGGGATCACCGAGCCGGACGCCGGCTCAGACGTCGCGGGGATCAAGACGACGGCGGTTCGCGACGGCGACGAGTGGGTGATCAACGGCTCGAAGACCTACATCACCAACGGCCACCGCTCCGACTACATCGTGCTCGTCACGAAGACCGACAAGGAAGCGGGCTACGACGGCTTCACGCTGTTCCTGGTCGACATGGACACGCCCGGCGTGATCCGCGAGCAGCGCCTGAAGAAGCTCGGCATGCACGCCTCCGACACCGCGCTGCTTGCCTTCAACGACGTGCGCGTGCCGCACGAAGCGGTGCTCGGCGAGGTCGGCAAGGGCTTCTACCACATCATGTGGGAGCTCCAGGGCGAGCGCCTGATCGGCGCGGCCGGCTGCGTCTCGGGTGCCCAGCACCTGTTCGACAAAACGCTTCAGTTCGCGCAGGAGCGCACCGCCTTCGGCCGCCCGATCAGCAAGTTCCAGGTCACCCGCCACAAGTTCGCCGAGATGGCGGTGAAGATCGAGACCGCCCGCCAGATGGTCTACGCCACCGGCTGGCGCGTGCAGAACGGCGACTACCCCGTGCGCGAGATCTCGATGGCCAAGCTGTACGCAAGCCGCATCGCGTTCGAGGTGGCCGACGAGTGCCTCCAGATCCACGGCGGCGCGGGCTACATGAAGGAATACGGGATCGAGCGCGCCTGGCGTGACATCCGCCTGAACCGCATCGGCGCCGGCACCGACGAGATCATGCTCGAGGTGATCGGCCGCTCGTATGGGCTTTGATCCTCTCGTCCACGTCCGCGGCTACTACGAGGCGCTGAGCCGCGGCGACGCCGACGAGGTGGCGTCCTACTTCACCGACGACGCCGTCCACTACTACACGCGCCTGGGTCCTCATCGCGGGCGCGAGATCGCGGACAATGCCGCGCTTGGTGTCAAGCACCTTGACGCGCAATGGGTCTTCGAGCACGGCATCACGGACGGCAACGAGGCCGTGATCGAGTGGTCGATGGCCTGGACCGATCCGAAGTCGGGCGAGCGCAGGCTCGATCGCGGCACCGAGTGGTTCCGCTTCCAGGACGACAAGATCTGCGAGGTGCGCGCCTACCACCACTCCAACGAGCGCAACAGGAGCGGAGACCTCCTTGGCTTCGACCACGCGGCCCGCGGTCACACCACCCTTTGAGGAGGAGCACGAGGAGCTGCGGCAGACGCTGCGGCGCTTCGTCGAGTCCGAGCTGCGTCCCAACGTCATGGACTGGGAGGACGCGCAGTGGATGCCGAACGAAGTCTTCCTGCGCTGTGGGGAGCTCGGCTTCCTCGGGCTGAAGTTCGAGGAGCGCTACGGCGGCCAGGGCGGCGGCTACCTGCACGAGGCCGTCTGGGCCGAGGAGCTCGCGCGCACCGGATCGGGCGGCGTCGGCGCGGCGATCGGCGGCCACGTGAACATCGCGATGACGCCGATCTGGAAGTTCGGCACCGAGGAGCAGAAGCAGCGCTGGCTCGTGCCCGGGATCAAGGGCGAGAAAATCGGGGCGCTCGGCATCACCGAGCCCGAGGCCGGCTCCGACGTGGCGAGCATCCGCACGCACGCGAAGCGCGTCGACGGCGGCTGGATCGTGAACGGCTCGAAGACGTTCATCACCAACGGCGTGCGCGCCGACGTGGTCGTGACGGCGGTGAAGACCACAACCGACGGCGGGCATCACGGCCTCTCGTTCCTGCTGATCGAGAAGGGCATGGAGGGCTTCAGCGTCTCGCGCAAGCTCGAGAAGCTCGGCTGGCACGCATCGGACACCGCCGAGCTCGCCTTCCAGGACGTCTTCGTGCCCGACGACAACCTGCTCGGCGAGGAGAACAAGGGCTTCTACCTGATCATGGCCAACTTCCAGTGGGAGCGACTCGGCATGGCCCTGGGCGCCGTTGCCAAGCAGCAGCACCTGCTGGAGCGCGCGCTCGCCTTCGTGGACGAGCGCAGCGCGTTCGGCAAGCCGATCGGCAAGTTCCAGGTGACCCGTCACAAGATCGCGGAGATCGCGGTGCGCGCCGAGGCCGGACGCGCGCTCACCTACCACGCGCTGCACCTGTTCGTGAACGGCCACGACGCGCTGCGCGAGACGACGATGGCCAAGCTGCTGACCCAGCGCGACTGCGTGCGCACGGCCGACGACGTGGTGCAGCTCTTCGGCGGCGCCGGCTACATGCGCGAGTACGAAGTCGAGCGCGCGCTGCGCGACGCGCGGCTCGGCCCGATCGGCGGCGGCTCGGACGAGATCATGAAGGAGATCCTCGGGCGTCAGCTCGGGCTCTGATGGCCGCGCCGCGCATCGACCCGGATCGCGAGCTGGCCGAGCTCGAGGAGTACCTGGGCGACGACTTCGACCGCGGGCGCATCGAGCGCTGGGAGCAGGCCGTGGACGAGGAGCTGGCGCAGGTGGGCGACGAGCAGACGCTCTACCGCACCTCGCAGATGTATCTCTACAACCTCACCGTCTTCGCGATGAGCCGGACGAAGGAGCCCTACCTGGCCGACCTGACCGACGTGGTGGCGCCGGGCGCGCGCATCCTCGACTACGGCTGCGGGATCGGCAGCGACGGGTTGCTCCTCCTCGAAGCCGGCTACGAGGTCGGCTTCGCCGACTTCGCCAACCCGAGCGTCGAGTACCTGCGCTGGCGGCTGCGCAAGCGCGGCCTCGAGGCACCTGTGTACGACCTCGACACCAACCCGCCGCCGGCAGGCTGGGACGCCGCCTACTCCTTCGACGTGATCGAGCACGTGGACGAGCCGCTGGCGTTTCTCGAACGGCTCGAAGGCCTGGCGCGACTGGTGGTCGTGAACCTGCTCGAGCCGCTGCCGGAGGAGGTCGAGGTCCACTCGCACGAGCTGCCGATCGCCGACCTGCTCGACCACGCTGCGCGGCGGCGCCTGCGCCGCTACCGGCTCCACCACGGACGCTCGCACCTGGTGCTCTACGAGGGCGCGCCGGGGTCGCGGCTGGCCGGCCGGGCGAAAATCGCCATTGGCCGCAGGCGCGGGACGGAGTAATCGACGTCACACAGGACGGCGCCCGATCGTCCTAGCTTCCGGTGCATGAGCGTTCTTGCACTGGCAGGTGGAAACGGCGTGCTGCTGGCCTTCCTCGTCGTGATGTTCTTCGGCCTCGCGTGGACACTCGCCACGCGCGGCGGCAGTGGCATCAGCGAGCGTCCCTACTTCAACCAGTACGGCGGCGCACCGGGCGCGACCGGCGCGGGCAGCGTGACCGGCCACGACGAGCGCGTGACCATGCGCGACTGGAGCCGCGGCGCCCGGTAACACCACGGTGATACCTCCGCCCCGCGCTTGGGCTTGAATGCGCGGTCGTGCGAAGTCGTCTTGCGTTCGGGGGCGCGGGGATCGTGGCTTTGGCTGCGGGGGTTGCCATCGCGGCAACTGGTCCGGGGGACGGCCGGATCGGCCCCCAGAGCCACATCCAGCCGAGCGGCCGGCTGCTGAAGCCGTACGGAAAGCTGACGGGACTTGGGAATCTGCCGGCCGGCGGCGCCCTGACACCCGACGGGCGCTTCCTGTGGACCGTGTCCGCCGGGCGCGGCAACAACGACATCCGCATCGTCAAGGTCGCCCAGGACGGCCGCTGCCGCCGGGGCGGGCGCGGGCACCGGTGCCGCGTGAAGCGCGCGCGCCAGGTCGGCCGGCTGACACAGGTAATCCCGATGCCCGGTGCCAACGGCGGCATGACGATGGCGGCCGATGGCTTGACCGCGTACGTGTCCGGCACCAAGGACCCGTGTGACGGCTGCAGCGGCGGCACCCACCTCTACGAGGGAGCGCCGAAGGGCACCCCCGGCATGGAGGGAGACGTGATTCACGTCTTCAGCCTCAACCGCAAGACCGGCAAGGCGCGCCGCACAGGCGTCATCCCCGTACCGCCGCCCCCGGGCGCACCGACGCCGCAGGTGGTTCCCACTGGCCTGCCCGCACCCGGCCCCACGCCCCCGCAGAGCTTCCCTCCCACCACCACCAAGCCGCTCGCCTGGCCGCGCGACCTGGCTGTGACGAAGGATGGGAAGACGATGCTGGCCGCGCTGAACCTCTCGGACGATGCCGCGATCGTCGACCTCAAGACGAAGGCGATCCGCTACGTGAGCACGGGCAATTACCCCTACGGCGCCGCGATCACGCCCGACGGCAAGACCGGCCTGATCTCGAACGAAACGCCGGGCACCGTCTCGGTGATCGACCTGGCAAGCGCCAAGAAGGTGAAGGACATCACGGTCGGGCCGCACCTCTCGCACCCGGAGGGGATCGCGATCGACCCGGCCGGCAAGCGCGCGTACGTGGCCCTCGCGAACGAGGACACGGTGACGGTGATCGACCTGAACAAGCTGGAGGTTGAGCGCAAGCTGTCGGTGGGCCGGCCGCAGGGGCTCGGCACATGGCCCGTCTCCGAATCGGTCACGCCCGACGGCAAGCGGCTGCTCGTGGCCGACGCGGGCGAGGATGCGATCGCGGTGTTCAACCTGCACGACTTCTCGATGATCGGGCGCATACCGGTGGCGTCCTATCCGGTCGCGGCGTTCCAGTCGCGCAAGTACAAGCGCATCGCATGGATCTCCGCCAAGGGCCTGGGCGTCGGGCCGAACACGATCGACCCCGGCGAGCCGCCGCCACCGTTCGACGGCGGCTCGGCGGCGGGCGGGCAGTTCCACTACCTGCCGTCGTGGACGCTCGGCGTGTCGGGCATCGCGAAGTTCCCGACCGACAAGCAGATCCGCAAGCTCACGCCCCGGGCGTCGCAGCAGATCATCCCGTCCAACGCCGAGTCGCCGCCGGCCGGCACCCCGATCAGGGCGAACGGGCCGATCAAGCACGTCTTCTACATCGTCAAGGAGAACCGCTCCTACGACCAGCTGCTGGGCGACGACTCGCGCGGCGACGGCGATCCGGCGCTGACCCTGTTCGGCGAGAAGGTGACGCCCAACCTCCATGCGCTGGTCAAGCGCTTCCCGCTGCTCGACCACGTGTATGCCAACTCCGAGGCGTCGATCGACGGTCACTTCTGGACGGCCGCTGCGGGCGTGTCGGACTACGTCGTCAAGAACTGGCATCAGAACTACGGCAACCGCGGGCGGCCGTACGACTTCGGCGTCTATGCGGTGACCTGGCCGGGGCAGGGCTTCCTGTTCGACCAGGCGCAGAAGCAGGGGATTTCGTACTTCAACTACGGCGAGGCAGTCGCCGGTGTGCTCCCGTTGAACGACAAGGACCGCAACGCGGAGGAGACCCAGCTCGTCACCGACAAGCTGGCGAACTCCGACGTTGGGCGCCCGCAGGGGTGCTATCCCAACGACGCGTCGGTCGGCACGGAGGTGCTGAGCCCCGCGAGCGCGGGCGCGCCGAGCATCGGCTCGACCGGCAGCGAGGTGTGGGACTCGACCCCGCCGGCAGGCTCGCCCGGGTCGTCGCGCTTCCTCTGCTTCCAGGCGCGCCTCCAGTCGCAGATCGCATCGAACTCGGTGCCGGCGTTCAACTACATGGTGCTCTCCGACGACCACACCGAGGGCACGACGCCGGGGCGGCGCACGCCGCGCGCGATGATCGCCGAGAACGACTACGGGCTCGGGCAGGTCGTCGACCTGATCTCGCACTCGTCGATCTGGGACAGCTCGATGATCGAGGTGCTCGAGGACGACACGCAGGACGGCGCCGACCACGTGGACGCCCACCGGATGCCGGCACTCGTCATCAGCCCGTACACGAAGAAGGGCGCGGTCGTGCACACGCGCTACGACATGCTCTCGTTCATCCGCACGCTCGAGATCCCGATCGGGATGAAGCCGCTCGGGCTCGGCGACTCGCTGGCCGTCCCACTGTTCGATGCTTTCGGGCCGACACCCGACAACAGCGATCCATACACGGCGATCGCGCCGAACATCCCGCTCGACGAGCGCAACGGCGCGAACGCGCCGGGCGCGGCGGCCTCGAAGCGCATGAACTTCCGCGCGATCGACTCGATGCCGCAGGCCGACCTCGACGCAGTCCTGTGGAAGTCGGTCCACGGCGCCGCGTCCGTCCCTCCCCCGCCTGGCCCGAATGCAGCACGTGGCGTAGACGCGGGCGATGACGACGGCTGACAGACTCCCGCGCCAACCAAGACCAAGGAGACGCAAGTGGGAGTACTGGACGGCAAGTCCGCGATCGTCACCGGCTCGGCGCGCGGGATCGGGCGCGCGGTGGCCGAGCTGCTTTCGGAGCAGGGCGCACAGGTCCTGATCAACGATCTCGACGGCGACGTCGCCGAGGAGGCCGCCTCCGAGATCAAGGGCGAGACGGCCGTCTTCGCCGGCGACCTGACCAAGGAGAGCGTGCCCGACAAGCTCGTGCAGACGGCGATCGACGAGTTCGGGAAGATCGACATCATCGTCAACAACGCGGGCTACACCTGGGACGGCCCGATCCACAAGATGAGCGACGAGCAGTTCCAGGCGATGATCGACATCCACACCGTCGTTCCGTTCCGCGTGCTGCGCGCGGCCGCGCCGCACCTGCGCGAGCCCGCGAAGAAGGAGCGCGAGGAGGGCAACGAGGTCTTCCGCAAGGTGGTGAACGTGTCGTCGATCTCGGGCACCTTCGGCAACGCCGGGCAGGCGAACTACTCGGCCGGCAAGTCGGGCGTGGTCGGGCTCACGAAGACGCTCGCGAAGGAGTGGGGCCAGTTCAAGATCAACGTGAACGCGGTGGCGTTCGGGTTCGTCGAGACGCGCCTGACCGCCTCGAAGGAGGAGTCGGGCTCGTTCAACAAGGACGGGCAGGAGATCAAGCTCGGCATCCCCGAGCAGATGCGTCAGATGGCGGCGATGATCATCCCGCTCGGCCGTCCCGCAACACCGCAGGAAGCAGCAGGACCGGTGTTCTTCCTCTGCTCGCCGTGGGCCAACTACGTCCACGGCCAGGTGCTGAACGTGACCGGAGGCCAGTTCGGAGGAATGACAACTTAAAGACGGGGCCTGGCCCCGTTCTCATGTTTTGTTCGCCCTCTTCTCGGCGAGTGGCTTTCCGCCCTCGTCGGTCATGCCAGGCGGTGGCCAGGGACCGAACCAGTTGTCCCTGGCCCCGTCGATCGTGATCACGTCGCCCGAGTAGTAGTCGCCCGCGGGTGAGGCCAGGTAGGCGACCAGCCACGCCTGCTCCTCGGCCTCGCCCAGGCGCTGGAGCGGGATCGTTCGTGCCACCCCGTCCTGGACCGGCTGCGGGTACTTCTTGAGCGCGTCGGTGCGGAAGTGGCCGGAGGCGATCGCGGTCGTGCGGATGTTGAAGCGCGCCCACTCGATCGAGAGCACCCGCATGAGGTTCTCGACCGCCGCGCGCGCGGCCGAGGAGTGCGCCATGCCCGGCAGTCCCTGGTGCGGCGAGAGCGTGACCGAGATGATCTTGCCGCTCTCGTTCGGGATCATCGACTTGGTCGCGACCGTGTGCGACATCAGCCAGGTGCCGATCAGGTTCAGGCGCACGACGGTCTCGAAGCCCTTCAGCGAGATGTCCTCCGCGGGCGTCATGTACTGGCCGCCCGCGTTGTTGACGAGCGTGTCGATGCGCCCGTGACGCTCCAGCACCCGGTCGACGAAGGCGTTGACGTCGTCCTCCTCGCGGATGTCGCACACGAGCGCGTCGCAAGCGCCGTCGCACAACGCCGCCGTCTCCTCGAGCGGCTCGCCGCGTCGCCCCGCGACGACCACCGTCGCGCCGCAGGCCGAGAGCTCGATCGCGCTGGCGCGGCCGAGGCCCGAGCCGCCGCCGGTGACGACCACGACCTGATCGTTCAGCAGGCCCGGGGCGAAGATGCGAGACGGCATCGCGGCGCGAGCCTACCCCGCCGCTGGCGCCCCAGCGTTTACGCTCACCGCAGCCATGTCCGCGGCAGCCCAACCCGAGCCGGCAGCGCTGCCCCTGCCCGGGGGCCGCGAAGGCGCGGTCGTGCGGGTGCACCCCGTCACCACCGGCACGTCGATGTACCCGGAGGACGCGTTCTTCTCGACCGGCGGCAAGCTCGCGGCGCTGCACGCGCTCGGCTTCCGCAGCAAGAAGATCGAGATACCGATCCCGGCCTTCATCGTCGAGCACCCCGGCGCCGGGCTGATGCTGGTCGACACCGGCTTCCACGCTTCGGTCGCGGTCGAGCCCAAGTCGAACATGGGGCCGATCCTGGGGCGGCTGTTCAACGCGCACATGGGACCGGACGACGGCCTGCCGGACCAGATCCGCGCGCGCGGGCTCGACCCGAAGGACGTGGCGGTGGTGGTCATGACCCACCTGCACGTGGATCACGCGAGCGGCGTCGCCCAGTTCCCCGACGCCACCTTCGTCGTCAGCGGCCGCGAGTGGCACGCGGCCACGGAGGAGAAGGGGCTGACGGCGGGCTACGTGCGGCGCCAGTTCGACCATGCCTTCGACTGGCGCACGGTGGACTTCGACTCGGACGCCGTCGAGTCGTTCGCGAGCTTCGGCCGCACGCTCGACCTGTTCGGCGACGGCAGCGTCCGGCTGGCCTTCACCCCGGGCCACACCCTCGGGCACATGTCGGTGGTGCTCCAGACGGCCGGCGGCGAGTTCCTGATAGCCGCCGACGCGGCCTACACGATGCGCACCGTCCGCGAGTCCGCGATGCCGTACGGCCCCCACGACGAGCACGAGTTCCGCCGCTCGCTCAAGGAAGTGCAGCGCTACATCGAGCAGACGCCGAGCGCGACGATCTCCGTGGGGCACGACCTGGAAGCGTTCAGGTCGCTGAAGCCGGCTTACTGACGCTCAGTCGGGCAGCGTCACGCGCGGATCGGTTGCCGCTGCCGCGTCTGCGGCCGCCGCGCGGCCCGCTTGGCGGGCGCGCTGGATCGCGGTCTTGCGGCCGTCCTCGCGCAGCCCTTCGTAGAGCGCCTTCACGCGCTCGAAGACCAGCTCCGCGGCTTCCTGCTGCTGCTCCTTCGTCGGGTTCTCGACCTTCTCGAAGCGCACCGGCTCACCGTAGAGGACGGTCACCTTCGGGAAGCTGAGGCGCTTCCAGTTGCGCGCCTTCGCCGTGCCGACGATCGCCGTGGGAACAACCGGCGCGCCGGACTCGAGTGCCAGCCGGCCGAGGCCGCGCTTGGGCTCGCCGAGCTCGCCCGAGCGTGAGCGGCCGCCCTCGGGGTACATCAGCACGATGTCGCCACGGCTCAGCACGGCGTGGGCCGTCGTGAAGGCCTCCTCGTCGGCGAAGCCGCGGCGCACCGGGAACACGCCGCCGTGCGTGTAGATGAACTGCATCGGCCGCTTGAAGAGCTGCGACTTGGCCATGAAGTTGACCTTGCGGCGCAGGTAGACGGCCACGAAGAAGTGGTCCAGGAACGAGAAGTGGTTCGGCGCGACGATCGCCTGACCCGCCTCCGGCACGTGGTTGGTCTCGAGCGCGCGCGCCCGGTGCACGATCAGCAGGTACGGCGTGAGCACCATGCGCACCAGCGTGTAGACCCAGTCCGGCCTGCCCTTGCGAACGCGCTCGTGGAAGCGCGTGAAGTACGACGGGTCGCGCGGATCTTTGTAGACCTGTGCCTTCAAGAGCTAAGGGTCGGTACCCAGTTCATGCGGAATGGTTACGGGTCGTTTCAACGGCTCGCTGCCAGCCGTCGATCAGCTCCTCGCGCTGATCATCCCCCATCTGCGGCTCGTAGCGCGCGGCCTCGGTCCACATCGAGCGGATGTCGTCCTCCGACCAGGCACCGGTTGCCACCCCGGCGAGGTATGCGGCCCCGAGCGCGGTCGTCTCTCTGATCGCCGGGACCACGACCGGCACGCCCAGCAGATCCGCCTGGAACTGGAGCATCCAGCCGTTTGCCGTGGCGCCGCCGTCCGCGCGCAGCTCCTCGAGCCGCACACCGGACGCGTTCTCCATCGCGCGCACCGCGTCGAGCGTCTGGTAGGCCATCGCCTCGAGCGCCGCGCGCGCCAGGTGCGCCTTCGTCGACCCGCGCGTGAGCCCCACGATCGTCCCGCGCGCGTAGGGATCCCAGTGCGGCGACCCGAGTCCCGTCAGCGCCGGCACGAAGTAGACGCCGTCGTTGGAGTCGAGGCTGCGCGCGAGCCCCTCGGTCTCGTCGGCGCTCGCGATCACTCCCAGGCCGTCGCGCAGCCACTGCACCGCCGCGCCCGTGACGAAGATGGCCGCCTCGAGCGCGTAGTCGACCCGGTCCGCCACCCCCCACGCCACCGTCGTGAGCAGCCCGTCCGCCAGCTCCGGCCGCTCCTGGCCGGCGTTCTCGAGCACGAAGCTGCCGGTGCCATAGGTGTTCTTACCGAGGCCGGCCTTCAGGCACGCCTGGCCGTAGAGGGCCGCCTGCTGGTCGCCGGCCACGCCGGCCACCGGCACGTCCCCGCCGAACACCGACGTACGGCCGAACTCGGACGCGCTGGGGCACGGCTCGGGCAGGCTGGCCGGGTCGACACCGAGCATGTCGCACAGCTCCGGGCTCCACTCGAGCCGGTCGATGTCGAACAGCAGGGTGCGTGAGGCGTTCGTGTAGTCGGTCGCGAACCGGCCATCGCAGAGGTTGTGGATCAGCCACGCGTCGATCGTCCCGAACGCGGCCTTGGCGGGGTCCACGCCGCCGTGCTGGATCAGCCACTCGATCTTCGTGCCGGAGAAGTAGGGGTCCAGCACCAGGCCGGTGCGCTCGCGCACGAGCTCCTCGCGGCCGGCCTCCTTCAGCTCCTTGCAGCGCTCGGCCGTGCGCCGGTCCTGCCAGACGATCGCGTTGGCCAGCGGCTCGCCGCTGTCGCGGTCCCAGGCGACGATGGTCTCGCGCTGGTTGGTGATGCCGATCGCGGCCAGGTCGGCGCCGTCCACGCCGGCGTCCTCGAGCGCCTCGCGCGCGACCGCCTCGGTGACCTGCCAGATCTCGCTCGCGTCGTGCTCGACCCAGCCCGGCTTCGGGAAGTGCTGCTCGAACTCGCGGTAGGCGCGGCCGGCGACCTGACCGTCCTCTGAGAACACCATGCAGGTGCTGCCCGTCGTGCCCTGATCGATGGCGAGAATCACGTGCGTCGCGCAGCGTATGCGCGCAGCGCATCGCTCGCCTGCCGGCCGCGATGGGTGAAGCCGCGCAGGCTCTTCCCGGTGGCGCGGTGCTCTAGCTCGATCTCGATCTCGGCCACGCGCAACCCCGCCCGCAGCGCATCGATCGTCATCCCGGTCTCGATCCCAAAGCCGGCGGCGAACGGGAGCAGTTGCGCGAGCACCCCGGGGCGCATCGCGCGCTGGCCGGACATCGGCGCCGTCATCGTCCGGCCGCTCGCGCGCGCGATCGCCCAGCGCGAGGCGCCGACCGCGATGCCGAAGCCGCCGCCCACGCGTGTCGCGAAGGTGGCGATGGCCAGGTCCGCGCCGTCTGGTTCGCGGACCGCGTCGACCAGTTGGCGCAGCTGCGCCGACGACCCGCCCAGGTCGGCGTCGGCAAGCAGCACCGCCGGGTCGCCTTCGGCCAGCACCGCTTCCGCCGCGATGGTCGCAGTGCCGCCCTTGCCAAGCGGGCGCGGCGCCTGCACCAGCCGCGCGCCTTCCTGCAGCGCCACGTGCGCCGTCGCGTCTTCGGACGCATCGTCGCCCACCCACAGCTCCGCGCCGGGGAAGGCTTCGCGAAGGGCGCGCAGCGTCGCCCCGAGGCGCTCGGCCTCGTTGCGTGCAGTCACGATCACCGCGAGGTCCGCCGCCACCGGTGGTTATCGTGCCAGCCCATGCCCGACGTGGAAGCGCACATCACCGGAACGGTCTGGAAGATCGAGTGCCAGGTGGGCCAATCGGTCGACGAAGGCGACACGCTGGTGATCCTCGAGTCGATGAAGATGGAGATGCCGGTCGAGGCCGAGGATGGCGGGACCGTGAAGGAGATCCGCTGCGCGGAAGGTCAGTCGGTCTCCGAGGGCGACACGCTCGTAGTGCTCGAGTAGTTGGCCGCCCAGGTGACCGAGCTCGCGTCGGGGAAGCTGCTCCTCGACCAGCCCGCCGACCACGTGACGCGGCTGCGGATCTCGCACCCGGCCAAGCGCGGGGCGCTCGACCACGAGATCCTCGACACGCTGGCCCACACGGTCCAGGGACTCGACGCTCGCTGCCTGCTGATCACGGGCGACGGGCCGATGTTCTCGGCCGGCTACGACATCGGCAACCTGGACGAGCAGAACTTCGCCGAGCGTTCCGAGCGGCTCGTGGCCCACCCCTTCCACGATGCGCTCGAAGCACTCGAGGGCTACGAATACCCCGTCATTGCGTCGCTGAACGGCCACGCAATCGGCGGCGGGCTGGAGCTGGCGCTGACAGCCGACATCCGGATCGCGGCGCGCGGCATCAAGCTCGGGATGCCGCCGGCCAAGCTCGGGCTGATCTACTCCCACACCGGGCTGCGCAAGTTCATCGACGTGATCGGCGTGGCCAACACGGCCGAGCTCTTATACACCGGGCGCAACATCGACGCCGACCGTGCCGCCACGATCGGGCTCGTGAACCACGTGCTCGAAGCCGACGCGCTGGAGCAGGCGTCGCTCGACCTGGCCGCCGAGATCGCCGCGAACGCGCCGCTGTCGCTGAAGGGCAACAAGCGCATCATCCGCGCACTGCGTGACGTACCCCAGCAGCTGCCTGAGGACATCGAGCGCGAACTGGTCGAGCTGCGCGAGTCGTGCTTCTACACCGACGACTTCCGCGAGGGCGTGCGCGCCTTCGGCGAGAAGCGCGCGCCCGAGTGGCACGACCGCTGAGCGCCTAGCGCGAGAGCACGCGGTAGGCGAAGCGGCCCATGCGCACGTCGCGCGTGTGGTCCCCCTCCTGCTTCTCCCAGTGCGCGACGCCGTGGAAGACGCCCGGGCACCAGCCGCCCTTAGGCGCCTTCAGCACGAAGCGCACGGTCTGGCCGACCTTGTACGGCCCGGCCTGGATGCGGCCGAAGGAGCTGATGCCGGTGCGGCAGTCGCCCGAGTGGACGGCGCCGATCACGTACTGCGACTTCGTCGCCTTGCTGGACGCGTACTGCGCGCGGAACGAGACGACGTAGGTGGTGCGCGTGCCGCCGTGCTTCGGGCTCACGTTCAGGCGCGTGGTGGCGCTCGCGCCGCCGTCCCCTGGGAGGGCAAGCGCGAGGACGGCGGCTGCGAGCGGGATGAGGAGGCGCATCCACCGATCAGAACACGCGTGACCACGCGGAAGTTGCCGTCCGATCCGGGTCATACCGTGGCCACCAGTCAAGAGGTTCCCAGCCGCCTTGCCTCCTCTCATTACCCGCGAAGAAGCGCTCACCCTGGGTGAGCTCGAGGATCACGACGAGATCCTCCTCCTGATCGATCGCGCATGGGCAGCGCGGCAGGATCAGTTCGGCGACTCGACCGACATGTGCTCGCTCGTGAACGCCAAGTCAGGCGGCTGCGCCGAGGACTGCGGCTTCTGCGCGCAGTCGAAGTACGCCGAGGCGCCCACGCCGATGCACGGGATGCTCTCGCCCGAGCAGATCCTCGAGCACGCGAAGGCGGCCGAGGCTGCCGGCGCACACCGCTTCTGCATGGTCACCCAGGGCCAGGGGCTCTCGAAGCGGGACTTCCAGAACGTGCTCGACGGTGCGCGGCTCGTGGCCGAGCACACGAACCTGAAGCGCTGCGCGTCGATCGGGCACATGTCCGTGGAGCGCGCGAAGCAGTTGAAGGACGCCGGCATCCAGCGCGTGCACCACAACGTCGAGACCGCGGAGTCGTACTACCCGGAGGTGTCGACCACCGTCCGCTACGAGGGCCGCATCCGCACGATCGACGCGGTCGCCGAAGCGGGCCTCGAGACCTGCGTTGGCGGCATCCTCAACCTCGGCGAGTCACGCGAGCAGCGCGTGGAGATGGCGTTCCAGCTCGCGCGGATCGACCCGACATCGGTGCCGATCAACCTGCTGAACCCGCGCCCCGGCACCAAGTTCGGCGACCGCGAGCAGATGGACCCGTGGGAGGCCGTCAAGTGGATCGCGATCTTCCGCCTGATCCTGCCCGAGGCGCTCTTCCGTCTCTGCGGCGGGCGCGTGGAGAACCTCGGCGAGCTTCAGCCGCTCGCCGTCAAGGCCGGCTTGAACGGGGTGATGATGGGCAACTTCCTCACGACTCTCGGCTCGGAGCCAGAGGACGACCGCGCGATGTTCGAGGAGCTCGGCCTGAACACCGGCCGCTGGGAGGACAACGGCTCGAACCCGCGCCCCGACAACCGCTCGGGCTGGCTCGACGGCGAGGCGCCGCCGGAGACGCCGATCGACGCGCTGGTCAACCGTCAATCCGAAGCAAACTTCTGGGATCCGTCGAAGCAACTGCGGCTGAGGAAGAAGGCCTCGGTTCCGCCCCGCCCCGACGGCGCGCCCAACCGCGGGACCGCAACCGTCATCGAGATGCCGCGCGAGGCGGCCTGAGCCATGGACGAGCTCCAGGCACGGCTCGACGATCTGCGCGAACAGGGCCTGTACCGCAAGCTGCGCCTGATCTCCGGCCCCCAGGGCCCGCGCGTGCTGCTCGACGGCAAGCCGGTGCTGCTGCTGTGCTCGAACAACTACCTCGGGCTGGCCGACCATCCACGCGTGCGCCAGGCGGCGGCGGATGCGGCCATGCGCTGGGGTGCCGGGGCCGGCGCGTCGCGCCTGGTCAGCGGGAACATGACGATCCACCGGCGGCTGGAGGAGCGGATCGCGGAGTTCAAGGGCGCCGAGTCGTGCCTGCTCTTCGGTTCCGGCTACCTGGCCAACGCGGGGATCATCTCCGCGCTCGCGCGCGAGGGCGACGTGGTCTTCTCCGACGCGCTCAACCACGCCTCGATCATCGATGGCTGCAAGCTCGCCGGCGCGCGCACCTTCGTCTACGACCACTGCGACACCGATCACCTCGAGTGGGGACTGCGCGAGGCCGGCGGCCGCGGCGCGCTGATCGTGACCGACGGCGTCTTCTCGATGGACGGCGACATCGCGCCGCTCGCGCAGATAGCCGAGCTGGCGCACCGCTACGACGCGCGCGTGATGGTCGACGACGCCCATGGCCTTGGCGCACTCGGCCCGGGCGGACGTGGCTCGGTGGCCGCTGCCGGGCTCGAGGACGAGATCGACATCGTGGTCGGCACGCTCGGCAAGGCGCTCGGCTCCTACGGCGCGTACGCGTGCGCGAGCCGCACGATGTCGAAGTACCTCATCAACAGCGCGCGGACCCTCATCTTCTCGACGGCCCTGTCACCGCCGGCCGTCGCAGCTGCGGGTGCAGCACTGGATCTCATGATCGAGGAACCGCGGAGGGTTGACCGCCTCCAGCGGAACGCCAAGATCATGCGCGAGGCGCTGGCCGACCAGGGAATGGCCACAGGCGGCTCGACGACCCAAGTGCTCCCGCTGGTCGTCGGCGACGCCGGCGACGCGGTCCGGGTGTGCGAACGAGCCCTCGACCAAGGGATCTTCGCGCAGGCGATCCGACCCCCGACGGTGCCGGAGGGATCCTCCCGCCTCCGGCTGGCCGTCATGGCATCGCACACCCGGACCGAGCTTGTGGAGGCGGCGCGCATCCTGGCCGCCGCGATGCGCACAGTGGTGGGCGAACGCCCGCGCACCGTCACCCCCGTGCCGCTCGGCGAGCCGGTCCGCGGGCGCGTATACGACGGCCTGGCCGAAGCTGCCTGAAGTAGCCTGCCGCCCGCATGCGCGGCGTCTTCGTAACGGGTACCGACACCGGGGTCGGCAAGAGCGTCGTCGCCGCTGCGATCTGTGCCGCTGCGGTCGCGCGTGGCATCCGGGTCGCCGCCTTCAAGCCGGTCGTGACCGGGCTCGACGAGCCGGCGCCGGACCCGTGGCCGCGCGACCACGAGCTGCTCGCTGCAACGGCCAACGCCGGTCAGAGCCCGGAGGACGTCTCGCCCTGGCGCTTCGGGCCAGCCGTCAGCCCCCACCTCGCCGAGGCGTCGTCGGGCACTCACGTCGAGCCGGGCAGACATGGTCACGCGAGCGCACCTCGAGGCCGAGAAGGCCGACGCGCTCGTTGTCGAAGGCGTCGGCGGCCTGCTCGTTCCGCTGACGAATGACTACCTCGTCCGTGACTTCGCCGGCGAGCTCTCGCTGCCGGTGGTGATCGCCGCCCGGCCCGGCCTCGGCACGATCAGCCACAGCCTGCTGACGATCGAGGCCACGCGCGCCGTCGCGCTGCGCATCCAGGCGGTCGTGCTCACGCCGTGGCCGGACGAGCCGAGCGCGATGGAGCGCTCGAACATGGAGACGATCGAGCGCTTCGGTGAGGTGCCGGTGATCGGCCTCCCGCGGACGACGCCGGAGACGCTTGCCCAGGCGGGCGAGGTCCTCCCCGTTTCCGACTGGCTCTCGCCGTAGCTTCAGCGTATGTCGCTAGCCGCCGACGACCACCGCTACATCTGGCACCCGTTCACCCAGCAGCAGGGCTGGGTCGAGGAGGAGCCGGTCATCATCGACAGTGCGTCCGGGACCACGCTCACCGACAGCGAGGGCCGCACATACATCGACGGCGTCTCGTCGCTGTGGTGCAACGTGCACGGCCACCGGCATCCGAAGATCGACGCCGCCGTACGCGACCAGCTCGATCACGTCGCGCACAGCACGATGCTCGGCCTCACCCATGTCGGCGCGATCGAGCTGGCCAAGCGCCTGATCGCGATCGCCCCACCGGGGCTCAGCCGCGTCTTCTACTCAGACAGCGGGTCGACGGCCACCGAGATCGCGCTCAAGATCGCGTTCCAGTTCTGGGCCCAGAACGGCAAGCCGCGGCCGCTGTTCGTCACGCTCGAGGAGGCCTACCACGGCGACACGCTCGGCTCGGTGTCGGCGGGCGGCATCGACCTGTTCCACGACACCTACCGACCGCTCCTGTTCGAGACGCTCAAGGCCAAGCCTGGCGACATCGCCGACATGGAGCGGCTGCTCGCGCAGAGCACCGGTGAGGTCGCCGCGGTGATGATGGAGCCGCTCGTGCAGGGCGCCGCGGGCATGCTCGTCCACCCGCCCGGATATCTGCGCGCGGTCCGCGAGCTATGCGACCGCTACGGCACGCTGCTCATCTGCGACGAGGTGGCCACCGGGTTCGGCCGCACGGGCACGATGTTCGCCTGCGAGCAGGAAGACGTCACGCCCGATCTGATGTGCGTGGCGAAGGGCATCACCGGCGGCTACCTGCCGCTGGCCGCGACGCTCGCCAGCGAGCGCCTCTACGAGGGCTTCCTCGGCCGCCACGAGGACTACCGCACCTTCTTCCACGGCCACACCTACACGGGCAATCCGCTCGCCTGCGCCGCGGCGATTGCGACGCTGGACGTGTTCGAGGAAGAGGACACGCTCGCCGCGCTTCAGCCCAAGATCGAGCTGCTCGGCCGGCTGCTCGAGCCGATCGCGGCGCTCGACTGCGTCGGCGAGGTGCGCAGGCGCGGGTTCATGACCGGCATCGAGCTGACCGGCTTCGAGCCGTCCGAGCGCATCGGCCACCAGGTCACGCTCGAGGCTCGCGCGCATGGCGCGATCATCCGGCCGCTCGGTGACGTGATCGTGCTCATGCCGCCGCTGGCGATCGAGACAAGCGAACTCGAGCGCCTGGTCGCGATCACGAGCGCGGCGATCGAGACGGTCGTCGCGCGCCAGTCACTGCGGCTCGCCGCGTAGCCAGGCGGGATACTCCGCCGATGCGCAAGACCCCCGCGCTCGTCATCGCGGCTTCGCTCCTGACCGTGATCGCGGCCCCGGCGCACGGGTTGCGCTCGGGCCCGTGTGACTTCCCGATCCAGCACCGCCGGCTGCGCGTGCGCCACGGGCAGATCCCGCCGTTTGCGATCGGCGACTCGACGATGGTCTGGGCGGTCCCGGAGCTGGCCAGGAACGGCTTCGAGGTCAACGCGCGACTCTGCCGGCCGTTCTCCGAGGGCATCGCGATGCTGAAGCAGCGCCGCAAGCAGCACCGCCTTCCCCAGTTCGTCGTCCTGGCGCTCGGCGCGAGCAGTCCGGTCTCGGACGACGATGTCACCCGCGCGTTGCGCGTGCTGGGGCCAAAGCGCGTGCTCGGGTTACCGACCCATCGCTTCTTCCTCGGGCAGGACGGCCCGGACACGGCGACGATCAGGCGCGAAGCGCGACGCCATCCCAACCGGATCGTGTTGATCGACTGGGTGCGCTTCTCGAAGGGTCACCCGGGCTGGTTCTCATACGACGGGCTGCACCCGAACCTGACCGGCGCTCACGAGTTCGCGAAGGTGATCACGCACGCGTGGCACATCGTGCAGCGGCGACTTCAGTCCAACAACTCGAAGTCGCGCTTGCGCGCCCCGCACACCGGACAGAACCAGTCGTCGGGAATGTCAGCGAACTCGGTGCCCGGCGGCACTCCGCCGTCCGGGTCGCCCTCCGCGGGGTCGTAGATGAACCCGCACGAGCCGCAGATGTAGCGCTGACCGGCCATCGCGGCTGACGATAGTAGGGTCCGTCCAGTGGAGGTCGACCGGCCGGGCCCCGGCGAAGAGCTCAACACTGGCGACGTCACCGTCCCGCGTGTCGCGGCCTCGGTGATCGTGTTGCGCGACACAGACGACGGGCCCGAGGTGCTGCTCGTCCAGCGCAATCCCGCGTCGCGTTTCATGGGCGGCGCGTGGGTCTTCCCCGGCGGCGCGGTGCATGACGGCGACGGCGAGCCCGCCGGCACCGCAGTGCGCGAGCTCGAGGAGGAAGCCGGTGTCACGATGGCCGGCCCCGGCGAGCTCGTGCCATGGTCGCGCTGGATCACGCCCGCGCAGGTGAAGATCCGTTTCGACACGTGGTTCTTCGTCGCCCGCGCGCCCGCGGACGCGCACCCGAAGTGCGACGGCCAGGAGTGCGTCGACCTGCGCTGGCTGGCGCCGCAGGAAGCGCTCGACGCCTACGGGCGTGACGAGCTGCTGCTGGTGTTCCCGACGATCCGCCACCTACAGGAGCTGACGATGTACGAGAACACCGAGGACATCCTCGAAGCCGGCCGCACCCGGCGGATCCAGCCGATCGAGCCGCGCGTGGTGCTCGACCAGGGCGGCGTGGCGCGCGTGCTGCTGCCGGGCGAGCCCGGCTACGACGACGCCCCGATGCAACCGGCATGAGCGAGCGCTTCGATGCATATGTGATCGGGGCCGGGCCCGCCGGCACGGTGTGCGCAGGCGCGCTGGTCGAGGGCGGCATGACGGTCGGCATCGCCGAGCGCGAGCTGGTCGGCGGCGAGTGCTCGTTCTGGGCCTGCATCCCGTCGAAAACGCTCCTGCGCCCGGGTGAGGCGCTCGAGGGCGCGAAGCACGCGCCCGGAGCGCGCGAGGCCATCCAGGGCTCGATCGACACGGCTTCCGCGCTCGAGTGGCGCGACTTCCAGGTCTCAGACCACGACGACGAGGCAAGCGCCAGCGCCGCGCCGTGGGTGCGCGAGATGGGCATCGCGCTCCATCGCGGCGACGCGCGGATCACCGGGCCCGGTCGCATCAAGGTCGGCGACGTCGAGGTCGAGACCGAGCGCATCGTCCTGGCCACGGGCTCGGCGCCGTTGATCCCGCCGGTCGACGGCCTTGCCGACGTGGACTACTGGACCAACCGCGAGGCAACCTCGTTCGAGCAGGTCCCCGAGAGCGTCATCGTGCTCGGCGGCGGGCCGGTGGGCGTGGAGCTGGCGCAGGCCCTGCGCCGCTTCGGCGCCGAGGTCGTGCTCGTGGAAGGCAAGCGACTGCTCGCGCGCGAGGGCGAGCAGGCCGGCGAGGCCATCGGCGGGCAGCTCGAGCGCGAGGGCGTGAAGCTCCACCTGGGCGTGCACGCAGAGCACGTCGCGCAGAAGAACGGCACCGTCACCGTGCGCCTCGACGACGGCAGCGAGCTCACGGCCACGAAGATCATCGTGGCAACCGGTCGCAGGCCGCGGGTGGCCGACTTCGGTCTGGACAAGATCGGCCTCGACCCCCAGACCGGCCGCGTCGAGGTGGACGAGCGGCTGCGCACGAAGGCCGACAAGGTCTGGGCGATCGGCGACGTGACCGGCCTCGCAATGTTCACGCACGTGGGCAAGTACCAGGCGCGCATCGCGGCGGCCGACGCGCTCGGCAAGAAGGCGCAGGCCGACTACCGCGCGATCCCACACGTGACGTTCTGCGACCCGCAGGTGGCCAGCGCCGGCATGACCGAGGACGAGGCGCGCGAGAAGGGCATCCCGCTGGCCGTGGGGCGGGCCGACATCGGCAGCGTGGCGCGCACGTCGACCTACACGCGCGACTACGAAGACCTGCCGGGCTTTCTCACCCTGCTGGCGGACAGCTCGCGCAAGGTCCTGGTCGGCGCCTACGCCGTCGGCCCGGAGGCGGGCGAGTGGCTGCAGCAGGCCACGCTGGCCATCCGTGCCGAGGTCCCGCTGGAGGTCCTGCGCGACACGATCCAGCCGTTCCCGACGTTCTCGGAGATCTTCGTGAACGCACTCGGCGACCTCGATGCCTGATGAGCACGCGCAACCCAGGCGGAGATCACGGGTTGTAAGAGTCGTGAACCGCCGCCTGACAGGGGTGTTGGCGGCGGCGCTCGTAGTCATCCTCGTGATTGCTGCAAGCGCAGCCTTCGCCGACACCTTCATCGGAACAAGCGATGCCGATCATCTGACCGGCACGACCGCGCCTGACCAGCTCTACGGCGAAGACGGTGACGACACGATGAGCGGGCTGTCGGGCAGCGACTACATCGAGGGCGGTCCCGGCAACGACTCGATAACGGCCGGAACCGGCGCTGACCTGGCCATAGGCGGTACCGGGAACGACCGCATCGACATGGGGCCCGGCGCCGATGTCGTCTACGCGGGCGCCGGCGACGACCAGATCTTCGGCGGCTCGGGCAACGACGTGTTGCTGGGCCAGGCCGGCGCCGACCGCATCTTCGGAGGCGCGGGCGATGACCGCATCTTCGCCGCGCTCGGTCCCGACTTCGTCGACGGCGGTGCCGGCGACGACCGCGTGATCGCAAGCGAGGGCGACTCCACCCTGAACGGCGGCGCAGGCAACGACTCGATCACCGCGAGCGACGGCAACTTCACGGTCGACGGCGGCGCAGGCAACGACCACATCGTCACCGGCTCAGGCACGGACACGATCACAGGGGGCACCGGCGTGGACGTGATCGACGCGGGTGGCGGCGACGACACGATCGACGTGAAGGACGGCAAGCACGACACGGTCCTGTGCGGAGCGGGGCACGACACGGTGGTGGCCGACAAGGGCGACGTGTTGCGTAACTGCGAGGTGCGGGAGCGCTAGGTGGCCCGCCCGCTCTGCCGCCAGCCGTCCCCTCGCTGGTCTCCGCCGGCCGTCCCCTCGCTGCCGCCAACCGGCCCCCCGCTTCGATGCGCAAACTGCTTCGGCCAAGGGGTGGCTGGAGTGGCGCTTGCGCTCTCCCGCCGGCCCATCTCGCCCCCGCCGCCTGCGAAACGCGTCCCCGCGAATCTTTTGGTCACTTTTTCCGGCTATGACCGGTCCAAATGACCAAAAGTCTCCTCAGCGACCGCGACTGTGACGTTGACCACCTATAGCGTGGTCGAGGTCACACTCGATACCCGAGTGGCACCTTCACCGCGAATAGCGCGCTCAACCTGCCACTCGAAGCCCGAGTTTCACATTGAGCCGATATACGCGGCTTAACGTGAAACTCGCGACGAAACGCGGCGCCACGAGCGAACCGAGACAGCGAGACCAACGGCGGCACCACGAGCGAGCACCGATCCCTCTTGGCTGCCCCAGCGAGGGTCGGTGCTCGCGAACCACGCCGCCTGAGCCCTGGGCGCAAGCGAGTGAGCCCCGCTACCGCCGCCGGCGCGGCACCTTCCGCGTCAGCACGAGCCGCCTCCCGTCCACCATCTGCACGTACGCGCGCACTGACCTGCCCCGCGTCCTGAACACCAGCCGATAGGGCGACTTCGGCGGGCGCCCTACGCGCTTTCCGCGGGCGCGGTACTCGACGTTGCGCACGTAGCGGCGGTCGAAGCCGCCCAGAGACAGACGCACACGGCCGTCGCGGAAGCGGCGCACGTTCAAGCGCACGCGCGGGACGGCAGGAGCGACCTGTGACGGCGTGGCATCCGCCATGCGCACGAGACCGCCGAGCACGCCCACATAGGCCGCGTGGTCGGGGCCGAGCGTGACCGGCGCGTAGTTGTTGTTGAAGCCGAGCCCCTCGCCGGCCAGTGCCCGCCAGATCGTCTTTCCGGTGGCGAAGTCGAGCGCGGTGAGGTACCAGCCGTCCTCGTTGTCCGCGCTCGCCGGCTTCGTGTACGTGTAGACGATCCCGTTCGCCAGCGACAGCTTGGGGACCACCGACGGGGCGATCTCGTCCGAGTGCCACACCTTGTGGCAGCCCTTCGCGTCGAGGTCGATCCGCTCGAGCCCGGGCGTGGTCGTCTTGCCCTCCTCCACTGCCGCCGGGCCCGAGTAGCCGTAGTTGTTCTCGGTGACGATCGAAGTCGGCGTGGCGACCAGCGACTGGTCGGTGTCGCCGCTGCCCTTCGAGAACACCGGGATCTTGCAGACCACGCGATCGCCCGCGACCTGCGGCGCGCGCTTGTAGACGACGACGTCCATCGGGTCGGCGTTGTCGGTGATCGCCACGTAGTCCGAGCCCATCACGGTCGGCGTCGTGCCGGAGCCGGCCTGCGTCTGGCCCGGCTTCTGCACCCCCAGGTTGTCGTAGGGCACGCGCCAGGTCGTGACCACCCCGGAGGGCGAGGCATCGAAGCGGTACATCGCCTTGTTGGTGACGACGTAGACGCCGCCGGAGTCGTCGACCGCGAACGAGTTGCCGTTCGGCTCGTTGGTGTCGATCGACTTGATCGCACCGTTCGCGGGATCGATGTAGCCGACCACACCGGCGGTCGATGCGAACCAGATCCGCCCCGACCAGTCGGGAAGCGCCGAGATGATCTTGTCGCCCAGCGGCACGACCCCGGTCAGGTCGTAGTCGCTCTGAAGCTCGAAGGCGGGCGCTTCGGTCTCGCCGATCACGTAGATGTGGCGCGTGTTCGTGGGCGCGATCACGCGGTCCTTGTTGTCGAGGTAGAAGTAGCCGCCGCCGGAGAAGTCGGTGAACACACCCGTTGAGGCGCCCTGGCGCGACGGCAGCGGCATCGAGGCCAGCGAGTCAAGAGTCTTCGGGTCGAACATCTCGAGGATCGGGGCCTCCACCCCCACGCAGATGGCAACGATCCGGTCCTTCACGTCGAACGTCAGCGACGCACACTCGTGCGACAGGAACGTGGAGCTTTGCGTGATCCCGCGCCCGAGCGGGCCGGCGCCCTGGTAGGTGTCGGTCATGTACGCGTCGTCATGCAGATTCGAGCGGCCGTTGGGCGCCATGAACGGGTTGCGGGGCGGATCGGGGGCGTAGAGGGGCGCCGGAGTGGCCGGGTGGCCCGTGAACGCCGGCAGCGAGTTCGGCCCCTCCGGGATCGGGGTCGCCGCGTGTGCAGGCACGACGGCGGCGATCGAGATCAGCACGGCAGCGGTGACGGCACGCATGCCGCAAGCATGCCCGGCCGCGCGCAGGTCTACGCCGTTTCCAGCAGATCCTGCAGGCCGGCGTCCTCGAGCATCTGCTTGTAGCGCCCGAAAGCCGGCTCGACGAGCGGCACCAGGCGCAGGATCTTGGCCACCGGCCCCTTGGCGTCGATCTGTCCCTGGGCGATCGCCACGGTCACGTTCACCTTGCCGAGCCAGAAGCGGTTGGCCGTGTCGGCCTCCATCGACATGATCACCTCGGGGTCGAGCTCCGATGGGCCGAGGTCCACCTGCATGTCGACCTCGGGGTGCAGGTTGATGGTGATCTGCGCCTCGGGGTCGCGCAGCCTGTACTGCACGGTCGTGTCCGCCTTCTGGAACTGCGGGCCGAGCTCGGGGTCAGCCGCGAGCTCCTCGAACAGGCGGCCGATGAAGCGGTAGACGTCGTCCTCGTCCTTGAAACGACCCATCTCTGTCCCTCCGGGGAAGGCGGCCGAGCGATCGTACCCCGAATCGGCGGCCCGGCTGCCGTGTTCACCTGGCGTGGACGACGGGCGCCCTCCCTACCCTTGCCTGCTCTTGAAGCGAGCACTCATCGCCCTCGTCACGATGGCGGCCGTGGCCGCCTGCGCCGGCCCCGCGGCCGCGCAGGACGTGACCACGCCCCAGCCCGGCGGCCTCTACGCGAGCGGCCACACCGGCCGCTACCTGCTGGACGGACCCTGGTTCTTCAAGCGCGATCCGCACGGCATCGGCACGCGCGCCGGCTACGCCCATGACTCGCAGTCGCTCGCGGGCTGGACCGAGGTGAGCGTGCCGTACGCGTGGAACGGCGCCGACGAGTCGGTCGCGAGCATGTGGGGCTCGATCGGCTGGTACCGCAAGGACTTCCGGCTGCCGTCGTCGCCGAAGGGCAGCTCGTGGATCGTGCGCTTCGAATCGGTCAACTACCGCTCGAGCATCTATCTGAACGGGCACCTGCTGGGCAGGCACGAGGGCGCCTACGTGCCGTTCGAGTTCGACCTCGCCCGCTATCTGAAGCGCGGAACCAACTCGCTGGTGGTGCGCGCCGACAGCCGCCGCAACCTGGATTCGCTCCCGCCGATCAAGACCACGAGCACCGGCCTGCCGAGCGCCGGCTGGTGGAACTACGGCGGCATCCTGCGCGAGGTCTACCTGCGGCGCGTGAACAAGGTCGACATGCAGGAATTCCTCGCGCAGCCGCAGCTTCCGTGCCGCGCCTGCGCGGCCAGCGTCGTCCTGCGCGCGACGCTGCGCAACATGACCTCGAAGAAGCAGAAGGTGCGCGTGCGCGCCGACGTGGGCTCGCTGCATGCTCGCTTCCCGAGCATCACGCTCGCCCCGTACGCGACGGCGAGCGTCTCGTCGAAGGTCGGCATCAGCCACCCGCGCCTCTGGGAGCCCGGCGCGCCGAACCTCTACCAGGTGGGCGCCGTGGCCTACGTCGGCAAGCGCCAGGCGGCGGGCTGGAGCGCGCAGATCGGCATCCGCTCGATACGCGTGAACAAGCAGGGGCGGGTGCTCCTGAACGGGCTGCCGGTGAAGCTCCGCGGAGCAAGCTTCCACGAGGAGGACGTGACCGTGGGGGCCGCTCTGACGCCGGTGATGCGCCAGCAGATCTGGCAGGAGCTGATGAGCCTGAAGCCCAGCTTCACCCGCGCGCACTACCCGCTTCACCCCTGGTTCCTCGAACAGGCCGACCGCGACGGCGTGCTGGTCTGGGACGAGATCCCGATGTACCAGACGCCGAACTCGGTGACGGCCAAGGCAAGCATCCGCTCGAAGGCGCTGGCCCTGCTGCGCACGGCGGTCGCCCGCGACGAGAACCATCCCTCGGTGATGACGTGGTCGATCGGCAACGAGCTTCCGTCGCGCGTCGGGGCGGGCCAGCAGCGCTACATCCGCGAGGCCGCTCAGCTGCTCCACAAGATCGACCCGACTCGCCTGCGCGCGCTCGACTACTCGGGCTATCCGACCTCGCTCCCGTCGTCGACCTACCACGTGCTCGACGCGCTCGGAGTCAACTGCTACTTCGGCTGGTATCCGGGCCCGGGCGGGCAGATCGACGACCGCGCGGACCTCGGGCCGTTCCTCGACCAGGTGCACCACTACTACCCGACCAAGGCGCTGTTCGTGACCGAGTTCGGCGCCGAGGCGAATCGCAACGGGCCCTTCGACGAGAAGGGCACGTACGCGTTCCAGCGCCAGCTGATCGAGGACCACCTGGCGGTCTATGACTCGAAGCCCTACATCAACGGCGCCCTCGTGTGGGCGCTGCGCGACTTCCGCGTGCGGCCACTCTGGGACGGCGGCAACCCGAAGCCGTTCTACCCGCTCAACCAGAAGGGGCTGATGGACCAGTTCGGCAACCCGAAGCCGGCCCTTGCGGCGGTGCAGCGGATGTTCGCCAACGTCGACCCGCTCCAGCAGCCCGCCGCGGCGCCCACTCAGCCCGCCGCGAAGCGGTAGACCGGCCCTTTCTGGGAGACCGCGTAGATGCGGCCGCGGGCATCCTGGCCGAACGAGCTGAGCGCGGGCACCGAGATCCCGATGGCGCGGTCGCCCGACGCGTGCAGGGCGCTGAGCTTGGCCGAGCGCAGCTGCGGGTTGCAGTAGTCGCCGTAGACGTAGCGCCCGTAGAGAGCCTTCAGGCTCTTGTCGCGGACGACGTAGCCGCCCGTGATCGAGCAGTAGCCCTGCGTGTGCGGGTGCTCGATCAGCGGCTTCACGTAGTTGGCGACAGAGCCGCCGTAGTAGCTGTGGAAGCCCTCGTACTTGGACCAGCCGAAGTTCTTGCCGCCGAGCTGGCCGCGCTTGACGAAGTCGACCTCCTCGTACTTGTCCTGGCCGACGTCGGCGATCACCACGTCGCCCGTCTTGCGGTCGAACGAGAAGCGCCACGGGTTGCGCAGGCCGAGGGCATAGACGGAGGGCTTGCGGCGCGCGGCATCGAAGCGCAGGATCTTGGCGAGCAGCGTCTTGTGGTTCTGGCCGTTGCGGAACGGGTCGCCGCCGGCGCCGCCGTCGCCCGTGCCCGCGTAGAGCCGCCCGTCCGGCCCGAACTGGAGCTGGCCGCCGTTGTGGTTGGGATAGGTGCTGTGCTCGATGCGGACCAGCTCGCGGCGGGAGCCCTTGTCGGCACGGTTGGCACTCGCGCGGTGGAACTCCTGGATGTGGATGTCGCCGTCGTGCCCCGTGAAGTAGACGTAGAAGAGGCCGCTCCTGGCGTAGTCCGGCGCAAACGCCATCGACAGCAGCCCGCGCTCGCCACCCGACTGGACGTCCGAGCGCAGGTCGAGGAACGGGGTGGCGAGCTCGCGGCCGTCGAGGACGACGCGGATCGTGCCCGGCTGCTCCACGACGAAGACCCGGTGCGTGTCGGCGGGCGGCGCGGTCAGGTAGGTCGGCGAGTCGAAGCTGCCGATGCGGCGCAGGTGAACGCTCGCGGAACCGGTCGCGGCAGGGCTGCCCGCGCTGACCGCCTGCGTGGTGACGGCATTCGGAGAACCGGATGCGTCACCGCTCCCCCCGCACCCGATCGCCGCGAGGGCGAGGCAGGTGCTGAGCGAGACGATGAATCGCATGAAGAGGCATCGGGCTGGGGAGATTTGAACTCCCGACCTCTCCGACCCGAACGGAGCGCGCTACCAGGCTGCGCCACAGCCCGAACGCGGACTACCTTAGCGAGCGGGCGAGCGACGACTCCCGGTCCCGCGCGGGGTCGCGGCTGAAACGGCCCGTCCGCGTCGGCGGCTCGGCATCGTCGCCCGGGGGCCCGGAGCGCTCGTCGGAGCCGAAGCTGATGCCCCGCGCCTCCGAACCGAGCGCCGTGAGCACCACCGTCACCAGCAGCACGGGAACGATCACCGCCGCGAGCGCGAAGCCGCCGCCGTGGGAGTCGGACAGGCTGGTCTGGAGAGGCAGGTTGAGCGCGGCCAACAGGTTGCCGAGCTGATAGGTGACGCCCGGGTAGAAGCCGCGGATCTCGTCCGGCGAGAGTTCGGTCAGGTGCGCCGGGATCACGCCCCACGCGCCCTGGACGAAGAACTGCATCATGAATGCGCCGAGCGTGATCAGTCCGAGCGCCGGCGCGAACGCGAACAGCGGTACCACCGGCAGCGCCAGCAGCGCGCAGACGATGATCGTCCGGCGGCGCCCGAAGCGCTCGGAGAGCGCGCCGAAGTAGACGCCGCCGAGCAGCGCGCCGACGTTGTAGATCAGCGCGACGATCGTCACGGTCGTGGTCTTCGCGTCGAACTTGTCCTCGAGGAAGGTCGGGAAGAAGTCCTGCGTGCCGTGGCTCATGAAGTTGAACGCGGCCATGAGCAGCACGAGGTAGAGGAAGCGCCGCAGCGTCTTGCCCTCGAGGAAGACCTCGCGCCAGCCGGTGTGCCGCTCGCGCGTGCGCTCCCAGACCTCGGACTCGCCCACGCGCATGCGGATGAAGAGCGCGAGCGTGGCCGGCAGCGCACCCGCGAAGAACAGGCCGCGCCAGCCGAAGATCGGCGTGATCACGAAGAACGCGATCGCCGCGAAGAAGTAGCCGAGCGGGTAGCCCTGTTGCAGCAGCCCCGAGTAGAAGCCGCGCTTCTCGGCCGGGATCTTCTCCATCGCAAGCGACGCGCCCAAGCCCCACTCGCCGCCCATGCCGAAGCCGTAGAGCGTGCGCAGGACGAGCAGCATCGTGAGCGACGACGAGAAGCCGGTCGTGAACTCGATCGCCGAGTAGAAGACCACGTTCACGAGCAGCGGCGTGCGCCGCCCCACCTTGTCGGCCCAGTAGCCGAACAGCGCGGCGCCCACCGGCCGCGCCGCGAGCGTGAGCGTCGTCGCAACCGCGACCTTGGTCTTCGACGTGTCGAAGTCCTTCGCCACGTCCGTGATCACGAAGACCAGCAGGAAGTAGTCGAACGCATCCATGGCCCAGCCGAGCCAGGCCGCAAGGAATGCGTTGCGCTGATCCTTCGTCAGGCCGGATGCCTGCTCCCGAAGCTCCCTCAAACCCATCACTTCCCGGTGAGGGTCCCCGGGGCAGCTTGTGTCAAACGCGACGGCTGGGTGCTAGCCCGCGACCGCCTTGTAGTAGCGCACCGCCAACCCCGTCAGCAGCGTGTTGAAGCACTCCTCCAGCGAGATGTCGTTCTGGTCGGTGTAGCGGCGCAAGCCGGCTGCCTCGATCGCCTCGCTCTGCGCGATCACCTCGTCCACCAGCTCCGGGTGCTCGTCGCTGAAATACGCCCCCATCGAGTAGAGGCTCGTGTCCATCAGCTCGTCGATGAACGCTTCGTCGCCACGCTTGGCCATGAGCGCCGCAGCCTACCCGCGCGTGGATTGTTAGCTTGAGCATCCATGGACTCGCAGACGCACTTCACTCGCCGCCGCCTGCTCGGCACGGCGGCCGCCGGAGTGGCCGCTGTGGCCGTCACCGACACACCCGCTCTGGCCGCATCGCACGTCAAGGCCGACGTCGCCATCGTCGGCGGTGGGCTGGCCGGGTTGACCGCCGCACGCACGCTCGTGAAGCAGGGCCACTCGGTGGTCGTGCTCGAGGCGCGCGACCGCGTGGGCGGCCGGACGTTCAACCACCCGCTCGGCGACGGCCAGGTGATCAAGGCCGGCGGCGAATACGTCGGCCCGACGCAGGACCGCGTGCTCGCGCTCGCCAAGGCCGTAGGGCTCGGCACCTACAAGACCTACAACCAGGGCGACAACGTCTACATCGAGAACGGCATGCGCTCCACCTACCCGGCCGTGCCGGGGCTGCCCAACCCGCCGGAGGACGCGAACGTCTACAAGGACGAGCTCGCGCTGCTCGCGCCCACCGACGCGCTCGGCAAGACGGCCGGCGTGAAGGCGCCGTGGCACTCGAAGGGAGCCGCCGCCGTCGACAAGCAGACGCTCGGCGGTTTCGTGAAGGCGCACTCGAAGAGCGCGCTCACCCCGCCGATCCTCGACGCCGCCGCCCAGGCGCTCTACGGCAAGGACGCTTCGCAGCTCTCGCTGCTGTTCAACGCCTTCTACACGGCTGCCGCCGGCGACGCGAAGAACCAGGGCGCCTTCGCCCGCCTGATCTCGGTCGGCGGCGGCGCCCAGGAGAGCCGCATCAAGGGCGGCTCGCAGCAGATCGCGATCAAGGTCGCCGCTGCGCTCGGAAAGCGCGTCCGGCTGAACGCCCCGGTCCACTCGGTCAAGCAGACGAAGAAGGGCGTGCTGGTCAGGGCGACCGGCGTCACGGTCGAGGCAAAGCGCGTGATCGTGGCGGTGCCGCCCACGCTCGCGCGCCGGATCCACTTCTCGCCGGCGCTCCCGGCCGCCAAGCAGAAGCTGCTGGCGCGCTACACGCCCGGCGACATGATCAAGGCGCAGCTCATCTACCCGACGCCGTGGTGGCGGGCGAAGGGCTTCAGCGGGCAGTTCGTGCTGCCCGCCGGGCCGGCCGGCGTGACCTACGACAACACTCCCGAGAGCGGCGCCCCCGGCGTGATCCTCGGCTTCGTGGGCGGCCGCTACGCGAAGACGTTCCGCGCGCTCGACCCGGCGGCACGCAAGCAGGCGTTCGCGGACGAGCTGGCGGCGGCGTTCGGCGACGAGGCGCACGGCGACTCCGACTACTTCGACATGGACTGGACCGCCGAGGCCTACACGCGCGGATGCCCCACCGGGTCGATGGCTCCTGGCGTCCTGACGCGCTTCGGGGCGCACATCCGCCCGCCGGTCGGCCGCATCCACTGGGCCGGCACCGAGACCGCGGACTACTGGGCGGGCTACATGGACGGCGCCGTGCGCTCCGGCGAACGGGCGGCGGGCGAGGTCAACAAGGTCATCTGAGGGGCCAAAAACCCGCAAAAAGCACAAAAAAACTTGGCACCGTCCACCTCACCCGGTAAAAAGTGGCGAACGCTGCAAGCGACCGCAGGAGGACTGCGAATGGCGATTCATCTGACCCCAACCGAACTCGCACGCGAAGCAGGCATGCACCGTAGAGAAGTCATAACCAAGTGCATGCAGATGGGCGTGCCGATATTCGAGGGTCGGATCGACAAGACGCTGTTCATGGCAACGCTGAAGGACGACGCCAGAACACCGAACCCGCAGCTCGCCAAGGCATAGACTCGCCCTCCTCAACGAGGAGGGAACTTGGAAGTAGCAGCCATTCCCGCTGGCGAGGCCAGCACGGGATCGAAGACGCTGGCCGACCTTGCGCTGCTTGCGGCGCGCAAGCATGCCGGCCGCACAGCACTCAAGTACAAGCAGGGCGACGAGTGGATCGACGTCTCGTTCGAGGACTTCGGCGAGGCGGTGCGCGAGACAGCGCTCGGGCTCATGTCGCTCGGCGTGCAGAAGGGCGACCGCATCGCGATCCTCTCGAACACCCGTGCCGAGTGGGCTTACGCGTGCTTCGCGATCCTCTCCGCCGGCGGCGTGTCCGTGTCGATCTACCAGACCAACTCGCCGAGCGAGGTCCAGTACGTGGCCCATCACTCGGAGTCGAAGGTGATCTTGGTCGAGGACGCCGAGCAGCTGGCCAAGGTGCGTGCCTGCCGGGCGGACCTGCCCGCGCTCGAGCACATCGTCATCTTCGAGCCGAGCGACGATTCGGGCGACGACGCCGTGTCGCTTGACGACCTGCGCGCCCGCGGGCGCGAGGGCGACGATGCGGACCTCGAACAGCGCATCGGCTCGGTCACGGGCGACGACAGCGCGATCTTCATCTACACCTCCGGCACCACCGGGCCGCCGAAGGGCGTGGCGCTGACCCACGACAACTACCGCCAGGTCATCAACATGACCCAGCAGCGCGGGGCCTTCCACGCGGACGACCTCGTCTACCTGTTCCTTCCGCTCGCGCACGCCTTCGCGCTGCTGGTGCAGTTCGGCTCGATCGACCTCGGCGCGCCGATCGCCTACTGGGAGAAGGACCCGAAGAAGATCGTGCCCAACCTGATGGAGGTCAAGCCGACCTACTTCCCGTCGGTGCCGCGGATCTTCGAGAAGATCTACACGATGGCCACCTCGGCCGCGCCCGACCGCGAGCTGATGGACAAGGCGATTGCGCTCGGGATGAAGGTGCGGCTGATGCGGGAGCAGGGCGAGGAAGTTCCCGCCGAGCTGCAAGAGCACTTCGATCGCGCCGAGACGGAACTCTTCGTCAACGTGCGCAACCTCTTCGGTGGCCGCATCCGGCAGTGCGTCACCGGCGCGGCTCCGATCGCCAAGGAGATCCTCGAGTTCTTCTACGCCTGCGGCATACCGATTCTCGAGGGCTACGGCATGACCGAGACCTCGACCGCCGCCACCGTCAACACCCTCGAGGAGTTCCGCTTCGGGTCGGTCGGCAAGGCGCTTCCGGGCGTCGAGGTGAAGATCGCCGACGACGGCGAGATTCTGCTGCGCGGGCCGAACATGATGCACGGCTACTACAAGGACGAGGGGGCCACCAAGGAGACGCTCGAGTCGGACGGCTGGCTGCACACGGGCGACCTCGGCCACCTCGACGACGACGGCTTCCTGTTCATCAGCGGCCGGAAGAAGGACATCATCATCACGGCGGGCGGCAAGAACATCACGCCCGCCAACCTGGAGAACGGGCTCAAGCAGAACCCGTGGATCTCGCAGGCCGTCGTGATCGGCGATCGCCGCCCCTACCTCGTCGCGCTGATCACGCTCGACCCGGAAGAGATCCCGCGCTTCGCAGAGCAGCACGAGATCCCGGTCGAGGAGGTCTTCTCCTCGGAAGCCATGCGCGAGGAGGTCCAGCGCGCGATCGACGACGTCAACGAGCACTACGGGCGGGTCGAGCAGATCAAGAAGTTCACGATCCTGCCCGAGGACCTGACGCAGGAGCAGGGCACGCTCACGCCGACGCTGAAGGTCAAGCGCAAGGTCGTGAACGAGCAGTTCGAGGACGCGATCGAGCAGCTCTACGCCTAGCAGCCGGGGCTGCCCCTGCGGCAGGGTGGGCATACTCAACAGGTGCCGCTCAACGACCCCACCGACACCGGTGGCCTCTTCGTGGGCCGCCGTCCCGGGACGCGCCCGATTCGCTATCGCGACCTGCCCGTCGCGGGCAGCCCGCGGCGGCGGCGCGTTGACACGTGGCTCGGCTACCTGATCCTCGTCGCCGAGGTCTTCCTGCTCCTGACCCTGTGGGGTCCCCAGCCAGCCGGCTGGCTCTGGATCGGCGGCCACGTCCAGGGCTGGACGGGCAACATCGAGCTCGCGATCTTCGTCCCGTTCGTCGGGATGCTCGTGACGCTCTTCTTCACGCTCGTGGTCGTCAAGCGGCTGGACCACGCCTGGCGGCTGGTGCGCCGTGCCGCCGGCCACGATCAGCGCGAAGGGATCGTCGAGCGCGTGTTCGTGGTCAGCGCGGGCGTGGCAGCGGTCCTCTTCTCGTTCTGGTTCCTCGTGATCGCAGGTCCTGGGCCCGAGCTCGCTCCCTGGCACTGATGGGCCTGCTCGACTACTACCGCCAGTTCGACGAGATGTCGGAAGCGGAGGTCGCCGAGCGGCTCATGCGCAGGCGCGACGAAGCGCGCGCGCAGGCGCTCACGCGGATCCCGCTGATCGACCTGTCGGGCAACGAGTGGCCGGACATCCCGAACTCCGAGGTGATGAACGCGTCGATCTACGTCGCGCGCGGCCGCATCAACGGCTATCCGGACCGCTACGCGGAGGGGCTGCGGCGGCGGCTGGCGGGGCGGCACGGCGTGGACCCCGAGCGCATCGTCGTCGGCAACGGCGCCGCCGAGCTGCTCCAGGCGGCGGCCCACGCGCTGCTGGGCGGTGGGGGCGAACTGGTCACTCCCTGGCCCTCCTACCCGCTCTACCCGCTGATGGCCTCGCGCGCCGGCGGCCGGCCAGTGGCGGTCGACCTGAGCGACGACCGCGTGGACCTCGAGCGCACGCTCGCCGCGATCGGGCCGGATACCCGCGCGCTCGTCGTCTGCAACCCGAACGACCCGACCGGCACCTACGTGCCCGCGGACGAGCTTGCGACGCTCGTCGGCCAGGTGCCCGACCACGTCGAGGTGCTGCTCGACGAGGCATTCGTGCAGTTCCAGGACGTCGAGGACGAGGATGCGTGCCTGCGTCTGACCGACGCGTTCCCGCGCCTGACGGTGTTCCGCACGTTCTCGAAGGCCTACGGGCTGTCGGGCCTGCGGATCGGCTACGCCGTCGGCTCGCGCGACTCCACCGAGCTGCTCACGAAGATCGCCCCCGTGCTCGGCGTGAACGCGCTGTCGCAGGCCGCGGCCGACTACGCGGTCGGGATCGCCGACCGCGAGATCGACAAGCGCCGCCGGCTTGTCTCCGAGCAGCGGGGGGCGCTCACGGCTGGGCTCTCGGAGCTGGGCGTCGAGGTCACGCCGTCCCAGGCAAACTTCCTCTGGATGAGGATCGAGGGGATCTCCGGCGCAGACCTCGCGGCACGGCTCGAGCGCGAGCACGTGCTGGTGGCGCCCGGCGGCCCGCTCGGAGCCGACGACCACGTGCGCGTCGCCGTGCGCGGTCCCAACGAGACGAGCCGCCTGCTGCTGGCCCTGCGCCGGTCATTGTCGGAGGAGGAAGAGAATGAGTGAGCTGATCCACACCTGCTACCGCATCGGCGAGATCGATCGCTCGGTGGCGTTCTACGAGGCACTCGGCATGAAGGAGATCGGGCGCCTGCCGATCCGCCAGGAGGCGATCAACGTCTTCATGGGCTTCGAGGACGACGGCCCGCGGCTCGAGCTGACCTACAACTTCGGCGTCGACTCGTACGAGCTCGGCACGGGCTACAACCACATCGCGATCACGGTGACCGACCTCGACCAGGTGCTGCCACAGCTCGCCGAGCAGGGCATCGAGCCCGAGAAGCCGCCCTACACCGTGTCCGAGAACGGCTCGCGGCTGTGCTTCGTGCGCGACCCGGATGGCTACCGGATCGAGCTCATCGAGCGACCGTAAGAACTCGCACGACGGGAAAGCGGGTCGTGTGCATTAGCTCTACGCTGCGCTCACATGGGTGATGGGGGCACCCGCCGACGTCGACGCAGCCCAGCCGAGGCCGAGCGGGAGATCTTGGAGTCTGCCGAGGCATTCCTTCGGGAGCGACCCCTGCGCGAGCTGACGATCGACGAGGTGATGTCGGGCACCGGGCTGTCGCGGCCTGCCTTCTACGTCTACTTCCGCGACCGCCACGACCTGGTGCTGCGGCTGATCGGCGAGATTGGTGCGGAGCTGTTCGAGATGGCGGACAGGTGGCTGAAGGGCGGCGACCTGCACGGCGGCCTCGAGGGCGTGGTCGCGGTCTACGCGCGGCACGGGCCAGTACTGCGGGCGATCAGCGACGCCGCCGTCGACGATCCCGACGTCGAGCAGGCCTACCACGGCCTCGTGCAGCGCTTCATCGACGCCACCGCCGAGCACATCCGCGCCGAGCAGAAGAACGGCCGCGCCACCGGCATGACGGCGCGTCGCACGGCCGCCGCGCTGGTGTGGATGAACGAGCGCTACCTGAGCATGTGCCTGGGTGGCGGCAAGCAGCTGAAGCCGCGCGAGGTCTCGGAGACCCTGCACCAGATCTGGACGCGGACTCTGTATCTGGAAGAGGCCTAAGCCTCTTCCGACTGGCGCAGCAGCGCGCCCGTCGTCTGCTCGAGGATGCGGCGCCAGGCGCGTGTCTTCTCGCGCTCCTGCGTGAAGCGCTTGATCACCTTGCGCACGCGCGTGGCCGAGATCTCGATGCCGTGGCGCGCGCAGATGGCGCGGAAGTTGTCGTAGTCGGTGGCGAGCTTGATCGTGACCGACTCGAAGCCGTGCCGCGCGATGTCGATCCGCTTCGTGTAATTCATGATGTTGGTCGAGAACATCAGCTCGTCGTTGGGGTCCGGCTCGATCAGCACGATGTCGACGCCCGGGTACTTCTCGCGCCAGTGGCTGACGGCCTCGTGCAGCCGCTGGTGAGCCAGGAGCTTGAAGGTCTGGTAGCCGATCTGCGGGAAGCCCATGTCCGACACGCGCCTGACGCGGCTGCCCGAGAGCGTGGGCACCACTTTCTGGAAGTCGTTCACGTACGGCACGAGCGGGTTCACCACCACGATGAACTTGGCCCCGCGCTCCACGGCGATGTCCACGTTCGTGGTCGAGCGGATGCCGCCGTCCACCAGCTCGCGCCCCTTCAGCTCGACCGGCTTGTAGATCATCGGCAGCGCCGTCGAGGCCTGGACCGCGCGCGAGATCGGCACGTCGTCCCAGTCGTCGGCGCCGAGAATGACCCGCTCGCAGGTGTCGAGGTCGGTTGCCGTCAGGTAGAGCTCGCGGTCGAGCATCCGGAAGTCGTTGGTGCGATCGGGGTCGCCGAGCACCTCGGCGAGGTAGCTCTCGATGCCGCGGCCGTCGTAGAGGCCGGCGGGCAGCCCCTCCGCGAGGCCCACCGCCAGGTCGACCAGCGAGACCTGCCCGAACTGCTGCACCACAGAGCGCGCCAGGCCGATCATCCGCAGCGGCATCAGGGCCAGCGCCTGCGCGAACTCGATCGCGTTCGGGCGCATGAGCGTGGAGCGGTCGATGTCGCGGAACGGCGTCGGCACCTGCCGGTTGACCACCCGCATCATCTCTTCAGGCGTGACCCCGTTGGCCGCCAGGGCGGCCACGAAAGAGCCCGCGCTGGTCCCAACGTAGACGTCGAACTCGTTGACGGTCCTGTTGACCGCCAGCAGATCCAGGGCCCTCAGGGCCCCGATCTCGTAGACGCCGCCCGTGAACCCACCTCCACCGAGCACCAGCGCCGTGCGGGATTTGCGTCGCCGCCGCTGCCCTTGGGCACGAGTTGTGTTCTTGCCCTTGGTGGCAGAGGGCTTCTCTAGCTTGACGACGTTGTCCATGCGGCGGCGGCAACCATTGTCGCAGCAGGCACACCCGTTCGGGGGCGGATATAGGCTGAGCTGGGTGTGGCGATTTGCGGCAGTTTGCGCGGTTTGCGCGCTGGTCCTGCCGGTGTCGGCGCAGGCCAGCCTGAGCTCGCAGCTGCGCCACCAGATGCACGCTGCCGGCGCCTATTCGGGCGCGCTGGTGGTCGACGCCGACAGCGGCCAGACGCTGTTCTCGTCGCGCCCGTCCACGCCGCGGATCCTCGCGTCGAACACGAAGCTGTTCACCACCTCGACGGCGCTGGCTCGGTTCGGGGCGGCTGGCAGGCTGACCACGCAGGTCCTCTCTGACGCGCCGATCGGCGCCGACGGGGTGCTGAAGGGCGACCTGTGGCTGCGCGGCGACGGGGATCCCGCCTTCGGGACGCTCGCCTACGTGCGCAAGCACTACGGGGCCTCGGCGGCCTCGCTCGAGCTGCTGGTGGACAAGCTCTCACAGGCCGGCCTCACCGCGGTCCGCGGTGCTATCCACGGCGACGAGTCGCGCTTCGACCTCGTGCGCGGCGTGCACGACTCGGGCTATCGCACATCGCCGTGGGTCGGCCCGCTGAGCGCGCTGTCGTTCAACCATGGCTATGACGGCTCGAGCTTCCAGTCGAACCCGGCCGGCTACGTGCGCAACGTCTTCCGCCACGAGCTGAAGGCCGACGACATCACGCCCGGCCACGCCGCCGCGGAGTCGGCTGCGCCCCGCAGCGCTACGGTGCTGGCGTCGGTCTCGTCGCCGCCCATGTCCACGCTCGTCCAGCTGACCAACAAGGACTCCGACAACTACTTCGCCGAGATGCTGATGAAGGACATCGGCCGCGACGCGTCCGGCACCGGGACCACGGCCGGGGGCGTGCGCGCGGTGCGCACGTACGCGGCTTCGCTCGGCGCGCACATCCAGCTGATCGACGGCTCGGGCCTCGATCACGGGGACCGCGCAGCCCCGCGCGACGTCGTGCGCCTGCTCGTTGCAGAGCGCAAGCGTCCCGAGTTCCCGGCGCTGTTCGCGTCGCTGCCGATAGCCGGCGTTGACGGGACGATCTACGACCGGATGCGAAGCGGCCCGGCGCACCGCAACTGCCGCGCCAAGACCGGCTCGCTCACCGGCGTGAGCGCCCTGAGCGGCTTCTGCACGACCCGCTCGGGCAGGACAGTCGCGTTCTCGTTCCTGATGAACGGGATCTACACGGGCTACGCGCGCAGCCTCCAGGACAAGATGGCGCAGGCAATAGCGGGCTGGACCGGCTAGCTAGTCCAGCGCCGCCGCGGGGGGCGAACGTCCCGCGACTGAAGCCTTCTGGTAGCTATGGCTACCAATATTCATCACTCGCTGATCTGGCGGCTTGTTCGCGAGCAAGAGGGAGCTGTTTCGGCCGCGCAGCTACATGCGCTCGGAATGAGCCGGGGTGCGATTCGACATCGCGTCTCACGCGGGCGGCTCACGATGATCTGGCCAGGGGTCTACGCGCTCGGGCGCCTGCCGATCACGCGCAACGGGCTCTTCATGGCGGCTGTTCTGACGGCTGGGGAGGGGGCTGTGCTTTCGCACGAGAGTGCTGCCGTGCGCTGGGGCATCCGGCTAGGCGGGGACGGTCCAATCCATGTCTCGATTCCTGCCGCGCGGTCTGTCTGCCGCGATGGCATCGCCCCCCACCGGCGTGACCCCATGCCTGCCGCCACGACACTCGGGCGCCTTCCGCTCACCCGTCCCGCGCAAACGCTTCTCGACCTTGCCCCAGCTGTGCCGCCTGAGGAGCTGGCGAGGGCGAGCAACGAGGCTGATCGACTCGGGCTCGTCGATCATCGCGAACTCCTCGCACTGCTCGAGTCGTCGCCTGGTCGTCGCGGAGCCCGCGAGTTTCGGGCTCTGCTTGGAAGCACGCGAACCGATTCGGATCTCGAGCGCCTGTTTCTCGCGCTCGTGGCCCGCCAGGGCCTTCCGCGCCCGCTCACTCAGCATGTCATCGAGGGGCTTCGGGTCGACTTCTACTGGCCGGACCTGGGTTTGGTCGTCGAAACCGATGGGCTCACCTACCATCGGACGCCGAGTCAGCAGGCGGCCGATCGGCTGCGTGATCAGATCCTCGTCGTCGCCGGTATCACGGTGCTCCGCTTCACCAACGCGCAGGTTCGCCGCGAGCCGGTCACCACGGGTGCCACGCTCGCCCAGGTCGTTGCGCGCTTACGACAGGAGCTCGAGTAGCCCCTCTTCGTCGAGCATCTCCGTGCCCAGCTTCTCGGCCTTTGCCAGCTTCGAGCCTGGGTCGGCTCCCAGCAGCAGGTAGTCGGTCTTCTTCGACACCGAGCCGGTCACCCTGCCGCCCGCCTCCTCGATCCGTGCCGTCGCCTCTTCGCGGGAGATATTCGGCAGCGTCCCGGTGATGACGAACGTCTTGCCGACCAGCGGACCCGTCACGGGCGCGACCTCGTCCGGCGAGAGCTCCATCCGCAACCCACGCTCGCGCAGGCGCGCGATCAGCTTCTTCGTGCGGTCGTCCGCGAGCGTCTCGACGATCTGGTCGGCCAGGACCGCGCCGATCCCGGGTGTCTCGAGGATCTCGTCCGGCCCCGCGGCCGCGAGCGCGTCCATCGACCCGAACTGCTCCGCGAGCGCCCGCGCGTTCACCCAGCCGATCCCGGCGATCCCGAGCCCGTAGAGGACGCGGAAGAACGGCTGCTCCTTCGACGCCTCGATGTTGCGCACGAGGTTGGACGCCGATGTCTCCCCGAAGCGATCCAGCTCGGTCAGCCGCTCGACCGTGAGGTCGTAGAGGTCGGCCACGTCCTCGATCAGCCCCTCGCCCAGGAACCGGATCACGTTCTGCTCACCCAGCCCGTCGATGTCCATCGCGCCGACGAAATGCTTCACGTGCTGGAGCACCTGGCCGGGGCAGCCGGCGCGGTTGGGGCAGATGGTCCACACACCGTTCTCGGGCTTGACGGTTGGAGTCCCGCAGGCGGGGCACTTTGCCGGTGGCTCGGCGGGCTTCGAGCGCTTCTTGTTCCGCTGCGCCTTCGGGGTCGGCGCCAGCACCTGCGGGATCACGTCGCCCGCGCGCAGCACGATCACCTCGTCGCCGTCGCGCAGGTCTTTGCGCCGCAGATCCTCCTCGTTGTGCAGCGTCGCGAGCTTGACCGTGACCCCCGAGACCTGCACCGGCTCGAGCATCGCGAACGGCACCATGTGCCCCGTCCGCCCCACGTTCCACGCGATCTGCTTCAGCGTGGTCGTCGCCGTCGTCGGCGGGAACTTCCACGCGACCGCGCCGCGCGGCTCGCGCCCGACCACTCCGAGCGTGCGCGCCAGGCCGAGGTCGTTGACCTTGACCACGACGCCGTCGATGTCGTAGTCGAGCGATTCCCGCCGTCCTTGCCAGGCAACGCAGGCGGAGATGACCTCCTCGGTGCCCGCATGGACCTCGATGTCCGGATTCACCCGGAAGCCGCGCTCGCGCAGCCACTGGAGCGAGTCGTATTGGCGCTCGAACGACACCCCGTCGACCACGCCGACCGCGTACGACCACATCTGCAGCGGCCGCTGAGCGGCGAGCGCCGGGTCGAGCTGGCGGATCGAGCCCGCCGCCGAGTTGCGCGGGTTGGCGAACGTCGGCTCCCCGGCCGCCGCCCGCTGCTCGTTCAATCGGGCGAACGCCTCGAGCGGCAGGTAGATCTCGCCGCGCACCTCCAGCAGCGGCGGCGCATCGTCCACGCGCAGCGGTATCGACTTGATCGTCTTCAGGTTCTGCGTCACGTCCTCGCCGGTCTCGCCGTCGCCGCGCGTGGCTCCGCGCACCAGCACGCCGTTCTCGTACACCAGGGAGATCGCCAGCCCGTCGATCTTCGGCTCGGTCACGTACTCGATCTCGCCCTTCCACTCGTGCTGCTCGGCGAGCTTGCGCACGCGTGCCTCCCAGGCCCGCAGCTCGTCCGCGTTGCGGGCGTTCGCGAGCGACAGCATCGGCTGGAGATGCTTGACCGGCGCGAACTTGTCGAGCGGCTTGCCGCCCACGCGCTGGGTCGGGGAGTCCGGCGTGAGCAGCTCGGGATGCTCGGTCTCGATCGCGCGCAGCTCGTTCAGCAGCGCGTCGTAGTCCGCGTCCGAGACCTCCGGGTCATCGAGCACGTAGTAGCGGTGCCCGTGGTACTCGAGCTGCCGGCGAAGCTCCTCGGCCCGCTTCGCTGCCGGCTCAGTCAAGCTCGCGAGCGGCAGGCACGAGCAGCCGGCCGAAGTTGAATGCGGACAGCGCCTCCATCCCCGAGACGTCTGTGAGGTCGAAGTGGATCGGCGTGACCGAGATGAAGCCGTCGTGGATGGCCGTCAGGTCGCTCCCCGGCTGGTGCTCGTAGCCCGGCTCCATGCCATAGATCCGGTAGCGCTTGCGGCCGCGCTCGTCCTCCTCCTGGAGCTCGAGCTGGTCGTTGTAGCGCCGCTTGCCGAGGCTCGTCACCTGCGCGCCCGCGACCTCGCCGGCCGGACAGTTGATGTTCAGCAGCGTCTCGTCGGGGAGCGGGAAGTCGTCGAGCTCCTCCACGATCCGCGCAGCAAAGGCCGCGACGGTGTCGAAGCCGAACTCGCCGTCGTGGTGGTATGACAGCCCGGCGCGGTCGGCCTGCTGCGACACCGCGATCGCCGGGATCCCGAGCACGATGCCCTCGAGCGCCGCCGCGACCGTGCCCGAGTAGGTGATGTCGTCACCGAGGTTCGAGCCGTGGTTGATGCCCGAGACGATCAGCTCCGGCTGGAACTCGATCAGCCCGAGCGTGGCGAAGCGGACGCAGTCCACCGGAGTGCCGTCGGTGGCATAGCCCGAGCTGCCGTCGCCGAACTCGATCTCCTCGACCCAGAGCGGGCGGCGAGTGGTGATCGAGCGCGCCGTCGCGCTGCGGTTGGAGTCCGGCGCGATGACCGCGAGCTCCACATCCGGGATCTCGAGCAGCGCCCGGCGCATCGCTTGCAACCCGGTCGCCTGGATGCCATCGTCGTTGGTGAGTAGTACCTTCAAGGCGCTCATTCAAGGGTAGTGAGCGGATCTTCAGGGCAACGGGAGGCACACATGTTGCGGGCTCGTTTCACGTTTGTTGCAGTCGTCGCAGCTCTCGCGATTCCGACAGTCGCGGCCGCAGCGCCGCTGACCCTGTCCGATCCGACGCCGCTGCCGAACTCGCTCCCGGGCACCGGCCAAATGAGCGGCGGAGAGCCTTCGCTCTCCTTCGACCCAACGGGCAATGAGCGTCTCTACTCGGTCGCCCCGAACGGCGGCGAGTCCGACAACGGGACCGGGGTGAACTTCTGGGCATCCCCGGACGGCGGCAACTCCTGGGATCAGGCGAAGGCGATCGGGTCGGCGGGCGGTGGCGGCGATGCTGACGTCGAGGTCGGCATCGACCACAAGGTCTATGTACTCGACCTCGAGATCGCGAGCTCGGCCGTGTGCCGCTCGACCGACTTCGGCAAGACGTTCTCTGACGGCTGCGAAACGGGGACGGCGGAGGACCAGGCTGGCGCCGAAGAGGACCGGCAGTGGATCACGCACGACCCGAACGACGCCAACACGACGTACTTCAACTACCACGACCTGACCGTCGAAGCACCGCTTATCGAGAAGTCGAGCGACGGTGGCGCCAGCTTCGCGCCGTGCGGCAACCTCCTGAACCCGGCAAGCGCGCTTTTCCCGGCATCCGTCGGCAACACCATCGTCGGCAAGTCCGCGGTGGCGAAGGACGGGATGATCTATGTCCCGATCGGGTCCCCGACCACGATGCAGGCCGCCACCAGCGGCTCCGCTACCCCGTCCTACGGGCAGATCGTGGTCGCCCACCACAAGGGCTGCAACGGCGACCAGTTCGACAACACGACGGTGTACGCGAACGACGGCGGCAGCTTCTTCGAACCTGTTCATCTCGAACGCGGTCGGGCCGGACGGCGCCCTCTACGTGGTCGCATCCGGCAAGCTCGACGCCAACAGCCCCTACAACACCTACATCTGGGTCTCGCGCGACCAAGGGAAGACGTTCTCGAAGACGCCGATCCTCGTGAACACCGGCGACCTGAAGACGAACGTCATGTCCGCGATCGCCGCCGGAAACAATCCCGGTGAGGTCGTGGTCGGCTGGTACGGCAGCCAGAACGTGGCAACTCCCGACGACACCAAGGGCGAGTGGCGCTACTACCTGGCCCGCTCGAAGGACTACGGCGCGACGTGGGAGCGGACGACGGTCACCCCGACCGTCTTCCACTACGGCGACATCTGCACCGTCGGGATCCTCTGCTCTGCGGGCGGCAACCGCAATCTCCTGGACTTCTCGTCCGTTGGCGTAGACCCGAAGACCGGTTGCGCAACCACGATCTTCCCGGGTGACCCGTACGACACACCGGACCGTGAAGCGGCCGACCAGGCCGCTGCCTACATCTCGCGCGAGGCCTGCGCGGCCGAGCCGCCGGTCACTGTTGCCCCAACGGCCACGACCACGGGCGGCACCGGCACGGGCGGATCCGGGTCGAACGGGGCGGTGCTCGGTGTCAGGGCGGGCTGCCACGACCGCATTCCGCCGGTGACCTCGATCGCCAAGCGATCGCGCTTCACCCGCAAGGGGATCACGCTCAGGGGCAGCGCCCACGACAAGGGCTGTCTGAAGGGCGGCCGAGGCACCGTCGCACGCGTCTCGCTGGCAATCAGCCACCGGATCGCCAAGAAGTGCCAGTGGCTCCAGGCCAACCGCAAGTTCTCGCGGACGCGCAGTTGCACCAAGAAGACCTACCTGACCGCCAAGGGCACCGCCAAGTGGACCTACCGGCTGAAGCTCAGGCTGAAGAAGGGGACCTACGCGGTGGTGCCGCGCGCGATCGACTCGGTCGGTAACCGGGAAAAGCCGGTCCACGGCTCGCGCAAGGCGAAGCACAACCACAATCGGTTCGTCTTCAAGGTGAAGTAGCGGTCCCGTAGCGGACGCGCTCCAGAAACAGCCCATGAGCCGGCGCGGTCTCCGCCGCCTCCGCGCGGGGCGCGCCGGCGAGCAGCGAGCCGAACCACGCGTCGTCGAATCGCCCTCGCGCCACCGCCAGCATGGAGCCGACCAGCACGCGCACCATGTGGCGCATGAACGAGTCGGCCTCGATCCAGAAGGCGAGCACGTCGGCGGACTCGCGCACCCACTCTGATCGCAGCACCTCGCGCTCGAAGCGGGTGTGGTGGGTCTCGGTCGGCGTGAACGCCGTGAAGTCGTGTGTGCCGTAGAGGGCGTTCGCACAGGCATCTAGCACGTCCAGGTCGAGTGCCCGCGGCACGTGCATGGCGTAGCGCCGCTCGAAGGGAGACGCAACGGGCCGGCAGAGGAGCCTGTATCGATAGGTCCGCGCCACGGCGTCGCGGCGTGCATCGAATCCGGCCGGGGCCTGCTCCGATACGAGCACGCGAATCGACGGCGGCAGCAGCGAGTTCAGCGCGTCTGCATGCGCAGGCTCGCCCTCGTGCGACGCCACCTGCCCGCGCGCATGGACACCTGCGTCAGTACGGCCCGCGACCGTGAGCCGCGTCGGCTGCCGGCGCGTGGTGGCGAGTGCCGCTTCGACAGCAGCCTGTATCGACGGCGCATCGGGCTGCGTCGCCCAGCCGGCGAACTCGGTCCCGTCGTATTCGAGGACGAGGCGGCTGGTCAGACGAGCTCGAGGAAGACCATCTCGGACGCGTCAGAGCGGCGCGGGCCGAGCTTGAGAATCCTCGTGTAGCCGCCCGGGCGCTCCGCGTAGCGCGGAGCGATCTCCTCGAACAGCCGATACACGATGAACTTGTCCTGGCCGAGGGCGGCCGCCGCCTGCCGGCGGGCATGCTGATCACCGCGCTTGGCGAGCGTGATCAGCCGCTCGATCTCCGGCTTGGCGGCCTTTGCCTTGGCCTCGGTCGTCTTGATCCGCTCGTGCTGGATGACCTCCTTGGAGAGGTTCATCAGCAGCGCCTTGCGGTGCGCCGAGTCGCGGCTGAGCTTGTGTCGCTGCTTCTGGTGGCGCATGGGACGGGTCCGAGCCTAGCTTCTCGCTGCTCAGTCGCGGAGGTCGAGCCCGCGCGACTTGAGCGTCTCGACCACCTCTTCGATCGACTTGCGACCGAAGTTCGGGATCGCCGCCAGCTCCGACTCCGACTTCTGGAGCAGTTCGCCGACCGTCTGGATGCCGGCGCGCTTGAGGCAGTTGTACGAGCGGACGCCGAGTTCGAGCTCCTCGATGAGGATGTCATCCATCGGGCCGCCGGCCGCACCAGCAACGGGAACGCCGACGCCAACCGGGCCGCCAGAGCCGTTCACGCCCTCGCGTGCACCGGCTTGGAGCTCCTCGAGCCGCTCGGCATCCGTGAAGATCGCCAGCGTCTTGATGAGGATCTCGGACGCCTCGCGCAGCGCGGCCTCCGGATCTACCGAGCCGTCAGTCTCGACGTCGAGCGTCAGGCGGTCGTAGTCCGTGCGCTGTCCGACACGCGCGCCGGACACGCCGTACGCGACGCGCTTGACGGGCGAGAAGATCGAGTCGATCGGAATCACGCCGATCGGCTGATCCGGGCGCTTGTTGTCCTCGGCCGGCGAGTAGCCGCGGCCGCGGCCGATCGTCAGGTACACCTCGAGCTTGGTCTTCTTCTCGAGCGTGGCCACGTGCTGATCGGGGTTGAGGATCTCGACGCCGGACGGCAGGTCGATGTCGGCCGCGGTGACCTCACCGGGGCCGGTCGCGACGAGCGGCACCTCCAGCTCCTGCTGGTCGGTGTGCATCCGGCACACGATCTCCTTGAGGTTGAGGACGATGTCGGTGACATCCTCCTTGACCCCGTTGATCGTGGAGAACTCGTGGGCAACGCCCTCGATGCGGACGCTTGTGACCGCGGCGCCAGTCAGCGACGAGAGCATCACCCGGCGCAGCGATGCGCCATAGGTGTAGCCGAACCCCTTTTCGAGGGGCTCAATCGTGAAGGTCGTGCGGTTGTCGCCCTTTTTCTCCGACGAGATGTTGGGAATCTGGAACTCGAGCATTCAGGGACCTGCTTCCTACCGGGGACGTTGCCCGGTTCTGCGTGTTCGCTACTTCGAGTACAGCTCGACGATGAGCTGCTCCTGCACGGGCGTGACGATCTCGTCGCGGTCGGGCAGGCGGAGGACCTTGGCGGTCAAAGAGTCGTGGTCGGCCTCGAGCCAGGCCGGGACCGACGAAATGAGTTCGGTTGCGTTGCGGATCACGGTGTCGGCGCCTGTGCCTGACTTGACCGCGATGACCTCGCCCGGACGCACATGGTACGAGGGGATGTCGACCCGGTGGCCGTTGACCGACCAGTGACCGTGCCGCACGAGCTGGCGCGCCTGGCGCCGCGAGGCGGCGAAACCGAGCCGCACGAGGACGTTGTCGAGACGGGTCTCGAGCAGGCGCAGCAGGTTCTCGCCGGTGACTCCCGGCTGGCGGCTGGCCTTGTCGTAGTACGTGCGGAACTGGCCTTCGAGCACGCCGTAGAAGCGGCGGGCCTTCTGCTTCTCGCGCAGCTGGAGGCGGTACTCCGACTGCTTCATGCGCCCGCGGCCGTGGTCGCCCGGCGGGTATGCCCGGCGCTCGACGCCGCACTTGTCGGTCAGGCAGCGCTCTCCCTTGAGGAAGAGCTTCTCGCCCTCGCGACGGCAAAGCTTGCACTGAGGTCCGGTGTCGCGTGCCACTAGACGCGCCTCCGCTTACGGGGGCGGCAGCCGTTGTGGGCCTGGGGCGTGACGTCGCGGATCGAGGTCACCTCGAGGCCGGCGGCCTGAAGCGAGCGGATCGCGGTCTCGCGGCCGGAGCCGGGGCCCTTCACGAGCACTTCGACCTTCTGGAGGCCCTGCTCCATGCCCTTGCGCGCAGCGGCGTCAGCGGTGACCTGCGCCGCGAACGGCGTGGACTTGCGCGAGCCCTTGAAGCCTGCGCCGCCCGCCGACTCCCACGCGATGACGTTGCCCTCGCGGTCGGTCAGCGTGACGATCGTGTTGTTGAAGCTCGACTTGATGTGCGCGACACCCACGGGGATGTTCTTGCGCACCCGGCGGCGGCCGCCGCGGCGAGCTGGGCGTTGCTGGGCCACTACTTCTTCACTTTCTTCTTGCCCGCGGCGGCCATGCGCTTCGGCCCCTTCCGCGTGCGCGCGTTCGTCTTGGTGCGCTGGCCGTTCACCGGCAGGCCGCGCCGGTGGCGCAGGCCGCGGTAGCAGCCGATCTCCATCAGGCGCTTGATGTCCTGTGAGCGCTCCCGGCGCAGGTCGCCCTCGACCGTGAGATCGCCGTCGACGATCTGGCGGATGCGCAGGACCTCGTCGTCGGTGAGGTCGCGGACGTAGGTGTCACGCGAGACCCCCGATTTGTCGAGGATGTCGCGCGAAAGCGACGGCCCGATGCCGTAGATGTACGTCAGCCCGATCTCAACACGCTTGTTGAGCGGGATGTTGATGCCTGAAATTCGTGCCAACTAGCCCTGCTTCTGCTTGTGGCGAGGGTTCTGGCAGATCACCAAGACCGCGCCGTGGCGGCGGATCAGCTTGCACTTCTCGCACATGGGTTTGACTGAAGCTCGTACTTTCATAAAGAGAAGCGGCAGCAGCAGCCCAGGAGACGGCTACCGGCCGGACAGACAAATGTAGCAGCACTCCAGGCCCAGCTGATCGTGGAGCGAAGCGGGCTCCTAGGCCGCTCTGCGGGCCTCTTCGAGGTGCCACGGAGTGAGGATTCTCGGGCCCTCGGCGGTGACCGCCACGGTGTGCTCGAAATGGCATGCCAGAGAGCCATCCGAGGCGTATACAGACCAGTTGTCGGAGCCCACCCGGATGCCGTCATCGCCGGCTGTGGTCATGGGCTCGATCGCCAGGACCATCCCCTCCTCGAGCTCCGGGCCGGTCCCGGGCTCGCCGTGGTTGGGGATCTGGGGGTCCTCGTGCATCTCGCGCCCTACGCCGTGGCCCACCAGGGCACGGACGATCGCGAAGCCATCGGCCTCGACCTTGCGCTGGACGGCGGCCGAGACGTCCCCTAGATGGTTACCCGGGCGGACCAGCTCGACGGCCTCGAAGAGCGACTCGCGCGTGGTCTGCATCAGCCTCGTGGCGATCGGGCTGACCGGGCCGATCGGCACCGTGACCGCGGCGTCGGAGACCCAGCCGTTCAGCACCACGCCGACGTCGATCGAGAGGATGTCGCCGCGCTGGAGCTTGTACTTGCCGGGGATGCCGTGGACGATCATCGAGTTGGGCGACGCGCAGATCGAGCCCGGGAAGCCGCGGTAGCCCTTGAAGGCGGGCTCGGCGCCCTGCGAGCGGATGAAGGTCTCGGCCGCCTCGTCCAGATCGCCCGTGGTCACTCCCGCGCGGGCCTTCGAGCGCAGCATCTGGAGGCAGCGCGCCAGGATCGCGCCCGACGCCGCCATCTGCTCGATCTCCTGGGGCGACTTGCGGATGATCACGGCTAGAGCTCTTCCTCCAGGCGCAGCGTGGCAAGCGTGGCCCGGATGTGATCGTGCACCTCGCCGGGGGTGCGACTTCCGTCGAAGCGGCGCAGGTTCCCGCGCGAGCTGTAGTAGTCGATCAGCGGCGTGGTCTGCTCGTGGTAGACCGACAGGCGCTTCTTGATCGTCTCGGGCTTGTCGTCGTCGCGCTGGATCAGCCGCGAGCCGTCCTGGTCGCAGACGTCCTCGTGCTTGGGCGGGTCGAAGTCCACGTGGTACACGTGCCCGTTCTTCACGCACACGCGGCGACCGGAGATGCGCTTGACGACCTCGTCGTCGTCGGCCTCGATCAGCAGCACGGCGGTGAGGCCGCGGCCGCGCTTCTTGAGCGCTGCTTCGAGGATGTCCGCCTGCTCGATGTTGCGCGGAAAGCCGTCGAGCAGGAATCCATCCTCCGCCTCGGGCTTGTCGATCCGCTCCATGATCACCTTGCAGATCAGGTCGTCGGGGACCAGGTCGCCGCGGTCCATGTAGTCCTTGGCCTCGCGGCCGAGCTCGGTCTCGTCCTTGACCGCCGCCCGCAGGATGTCGCCGGTGGCGTAGTACGGCAGATCGAAGTCGGAGACGAGGCGCTCGGCCTGGGTGCCCTTCCCCGCCCCGGGAGGCCCGAGCAGCACCAGGTTGAGCTGGCTCACTTCAAGAAACCCTCGTAGTTGCGCATCATGAGCTGCGCCTCGAGCTGCTTCATGGTGTCGAGCGCCACGCCGACCACGATCAGGATCGAGGTGCCGCCGAAGAAGAAGTTGGCGCTCGTCTGGTTGATCAGGATCGTCGGCAGGGCCGCGATCAGCGCCAGGTAGATGGCGCCAGGAAACGTGAGCCGAGCGAGGATGCGGTCGAGGTATTCGGCGGTCGGTCGGCCTGGCCTCACCCCTGGGATGAAGCCGCCGTACTGGCGCAGGTTGTCGGCCTGCTCGACCGGGTTGAACGTGACCGCGGTGTAGAAGTAGGTGAAGACGATGATGAACACCGATTCGCCGACCAGGTAGGCCACGCCGCCGGGGTTGAAGAACGTCGAGAGATCCTGTGCCCAATGTGTGTGCAGCAGCTGGCCGACGGTCGGCGGGAACGCCATGAGCGACGCCGCGAAGATGACCGGGATGACGCCCGCCATGTTCACCCGCAGGGGCAGGTAGGTCGAGCCACCGCCGGCCATTCGCCGGCCGACCACGCGCTTTGCGTACTGGACCGGGATGCGGCGCTGACCCTCCTGCATGAACACGATGCCCGCGATCACGCCGACTGCGAGGAACGGCATCATCACCTTGAAGACCTGGTCCGGGTTGGTCCACCAGGCCGAGATCCCGTGCGGCAGCCGGGCCGCGATCGAGGCGAAGATCATCAGCGAGATGCCGTTGCCGATGCCGCGCTGGGTGATCAGCTCGCCAAGCCACATGATCAGCACGGTGCCCGCCGTGAGCGAGACCACGATCGTGAAGACCGAGCCGAAGCCGAAGTCCTTGACGATGTCGGTGCCGGCCTGCGTGTTGAACGAGCGGAACAGGAAGACGTAGCCGATCGACTGCGCGAACGCGAGCGCCACAGTCAGGTAGCGCGTGTACTGCGTGATGCGCTGCTGGCCGACCTCGCCCTCCTTGCGCAGCTTCTCCAGCGACGGCACGACGACCGTGAGCAGCTGGAGGATGATCGACGCCGTGATGTAGGGCATGATCCCGAGCGCGAAGACCGCGAAGCGCTGCAGCGAGCCGCCTGCGAAGAGGTTGAGGAAGCCCAGGATGTTGTTGCCCGCGAACTGCTTCTGGACCGCATCGAGGGCGTTGAGGTCGATGTTCGGCGCCGGGATGTAGGCGCCAAGCCGGTAGAGGGCCAGCATGCCGGCCGTGAACGCGAGCTTCCGCCGGATCTCGGGAACCTTCAGCGAGTTGATGAGCGTCGCCATCACGACCTCGACCCTACCGTGCTAGGGCTTTATGACTTCGCAGGTGCCGCCGGCCGCTTCGATCTTCTCGCGGGCGCTCGCAGAGAAGCCGTGGGCGCGAACGGTGAGCTTCTTCGAGATCTCACCGCGGCCGAGCACCTTCACCGGCACATCCTTGCGCGTGGCGAGGTTGTGCTCGCGCAGGGTCTCGGGCGTGATCTCCGCGCCATCGTCGAAGCGGGTGTCGAGGTCGGCGAGGTTGACCGGCTGCGTGTGCGTGCGGCCGAACTGCTCGAACGGCATCGACTTCTTCATGTGCGGGCCGCGCAGCTTGCGCATCCGCATGTGGATCGGGTTCTGACCGCCCTCGTGGCCGACCTTCTTCTTCGCGCCCGCGCGCGAGCCCGCGCCCTTCTGGCCGCGGCCGGAGGTCTTACCGAACCCTGACCCCTCGCCGCGGCCGATCCGCTTCTTGCGGTGGCGCGAGCCCGGGTTGGGCTTCAGGTTGTGCAGCCCGATGTCTTCTGTCTCGACCTTGTCAGCCATCGATCTTCACCAGGTGGGAGACCTTCGCGAGCATGCCGCGCAGGACGTTGGAGTCCTCCTTCTCGGAGGAGCGCCCGATCTTGCCAAGCCCGAGCGAGCGCAGCGTGTCGCGCTGCTTCGGGTTCGCGCCGTTGATCGACTTGACCTGGGTGAACTTGACGGTGCTCATGCCTCGACCGTTTCCGGCTCAGCCTCGGGCTCGGCCTGCTCGCCGGCGGCGGCTTCAGGCTCAGCGGCAGCTTCGGGCTCGGCCTCGGCGGCGGGCTCCTTCGGATCGAGGCCCAGGACCTCGGCGATCGTCAGGCCGCGCAGCTCGGCGACCTCGCGCGGGTCGCGCAGGGACTGGAGCCCTTCCATCGTCGCCTTCACGAGGTTGATCGGGTTCTGCGAGCCGAGCGACTTCGACAGCACGTCGCGGATGCCCGCGAGCTCGAGCACGGCGCGGACGCCACCGCCCGCGATCACGCCGGTACCTTCGGAGGCCGGCTTCAGGAACACCCGTGCGGCGCCATGCACACCCGTCACCTCATGGGTGATCGTGTTGCCGTGCATCGGCACCTTGAAGAGGTTGCGGCGAGCCTTCTCGACGCCCTTCTGGATCGCGACCGGCACCTCGTTGGCCTTGCCGTAGCCGACACCGACGTGCGTGCGCTCGTCGCCGACGACCACCAGGGCCGTGAACGAGAAGCGCCGGCCGCCCTTGACGACCTTCGCCACGCGGTTGATCTCGACGACGCGCTCCTGGAGCTCGCCGTACTGGCTGTCGCGGTCGCGTCCGCGGTTTCGCTGCTCACGTGCCATCAGAACGCGAGACCTCCTTCGCGCGCGCCCTCTGCGAGGGCTGCGACGCGTCCGTGGTACTGGTAGCCGCCGCGATCGAACACGCAGCTCTCGATGCCGGCCTCCTTGGCGCGCTGCGCGAGCAGCTCGCCGACCCGCTTGGCCTGCTCCATCGACTGGAGCGAGCGCGTGTCGGCCTCAGTCCAGTTGACGGCGGCCAGGGTGCGGCCGCTCACGTCGTCGATCAGCTGGGCGAAGATTCCCCGGTTCGAGCGGAACACGGACAGGCGCGGACGCTCCGCGTTGCCGCGGACCTTCGCGCGCACGCGCCGGCGGCGCTTGAGGCGCTTGGTGGGCTTGCTCGTCACGCTCATGCGCGCTTGCCGACCTTCCGCTGGACGTGCTCGCCCTCGTAACGGATTCCCTTGCCCTTGTACGGCTCGGGCGGGCGCACCTTGCGGATGCGCGCCGCGGTCTCGCCGACGACCTGCTTGGAGAAGCCGCGAACGGTGATGCGAGTGGGCTGCGGCACCTCGAACTCGATGCCCGCGGGCGCCTCGATCGTGACGGTGTGCGAGTAGCCCACCGACAGCTCGATGTCCCGGCCGCGCAGCGCTGCGCGATAACCGACGCCCTGGATCTCGAGCTTCTTCTCGAAGCCCTGGGTCACTCCCTCGACCATGTTCGCCACCAGCGAGCGGGTGAGCCCGTGGAGCGCGCGGTGGTCGCGGCGGTCGGAGGGACGCGACACCGTGACGGCGCCGTCGTCCTGCTCGATCTTCATGTCGCGCGAGACGCGCTCCTGAAGCTCGCCCTTCGGGCCCTTCACGCGCACGAGCTCCGGCTCGATCGTCAGCTCGACGCCCGAGGGGACCGTGATCGGCTGTCGCCCGATGCGGGACATGGTGCTACCAGACCTCCGCGACCAGCTCGCCGCCGACGCCGTTGCGGCGCGCGTCGTGGCCGGTCATGAGGCCGCTGGAAGTGGAGACGATCGAGGTGCCCATGCCGCCGAGCACGCGCGGCACCTTCTGCGAGCCGACGTAGGTGCGGCGGCCGGGCTTCGACACGCGGCGCAGGCCCGAGATGACCGAGCTGCGGCTCTCCGTGTACTTGAGCCGCACGTGCAGCTCCTCGCCAACGCGCGCGCGCTCGACGGACCAGCCGTCGATGTAGCCCTGCTCCTGGAGGATGCGCGCCAGCTCCGCCTTCATCTTCGAGTGCGGGATGACGACCTCGTCATGCCCCGCGTGAAGCCCGTTGCGGATGCGGGTCAGGAAATCGGCGATCGGGTCCGTCATCGACATCGCGCTCGACCTACCAGCTCGACTTCTTGACGCCCGGGATCAGGCCCTCGTGCGCGATGTTGCGCAGGCAGATCCGGCACAGCCCGAACTTGCGGAAGTAGGCACGCGGACGACCGCAGCGCTTGCAGCGGTTGTAGTTGCGCGTCGAGTACTTGTTCGGGCGCGATTGCTTGACACGTTGTGAAGTCTTGGCCATGGGTTATTCAGTGCTTTCCGACTCGTCGAGGGTAGCGTCGTCCTCTTGGGGCTCGGGCGTCGCGTACGCCTCCGGGTTCTCTTCCTTGAGCTGCTCGAGCGCCGCCTGCTCCGCCTCGAGCTTGGCCTGGCGCTCCTCGTCGGAGACCGATGACGCCGCGGCGGCCTCCTCGGCCTGGCGCGTGGCGCGATCGACGAACGGGAAGCCGAACGACTCGAGCAGGGCGTAGCCCTCCTCGTCGTTCTGCGCCGAGGTCGTGAAGACGATGTCCAGGCCGCGAACCTGGTCGATGGCGTCGTAGTCGATCTCGGGGAAGATGATCTGCTCGCGGACGCCGAGCGTGTAGTTGCCGCGCCCGTCGAACTTGGCCGGCAGGCCGCGGAAGTCGCGGATCCGCGGGATCGCGACCGAGATCAGCCGGTCGAGGAACTCGTACATGCGCGCGCCGCGCAGCGTCACGGCCACGCCGACGGGGTTGCCCTCGCGCAGCTTGAACTGCGCGATCGACTTGCGCGAACGGCGGATGTTCGGCTGCTGGCCGGTGATGATCCCGAGCTGCTCGGTGGCTGCCTCGAGGATCTTCGACTCGCTCTTCGCGTCGCCGACGCCCATGTTCACGGTGATCTTCTCGATCTTCGGAGCCTGCATCGAGCTCGAGTAGCCGAAGCGCTTGATCAGCGCAGGCTTGATCTCCTTCTCGTACTGCTCCCGCAGGCGCGGATGGACCTTGGCCTCTGCGACTGGCATCAGTCGATGTCCTTCCCGCTTCGCCGGGACACACGCACCCGGCGGCCGTCGTCACCGCGGCGGGTGCCGATGCGCGTCGGGGTGTTCGAGCTCGGGTCGAGCAGCATCACGTTCGAGACGTGGATCGGGCCCTCGGCCTCGATGATCCCGCCGATCTGCCCACCGCGCTGAACGTCGCGCAGCGTGCGCGGCTTCTCGTGGCGCTTCTGGATGTTGGCGCCCTCGACCCAGACCTTGCTCTTCTCGGGATCCGCGCGCAGCACGTTGCCGACGTGGCCGGCCGACTTGCCCGCGATCACCTTGACGCGATCGCCCTTGCGCACCTTGAGGCCGGCCATCAGAGGACCTCCGGTGCCAGCGAGACGATCTTCATGAAGTTGCGCTCGCGCAGCTCGCGCGCCACCGGGCCGAAGATGCGCGTTCCGCGCGGATTCTGGCCCGTGTCGATCAGCACCGCGGCGTTCTCGTCGAAGCTGATGTAGGTGCCGTCGTCGCGGCCGAACGGCTTCTTCGTGCGCACGATCACCGCGCGCACGACCTCGCCCTTCTTCACCGATCCATGCGGCACGGCCTGCTTGACCGTGCCGACGATGATGTCGCCCACGCCCGCGTAACGGCGGTGGGAGCCGCCGGCGACGCGAATGCAGAGGATCTCGCGCGCGCCGGTGTTGTCGGCAACGCGAAGCCTGGTCTCCTGCTGGATCACCGCGCACGCTCCAGGATCTCGATCAGGCGCCAGCGCTTGGTGCGGCTGAGCGGCCGGCTCTCGACGATGCGCACCGTGTCGCCGATGTGCGCCTCGTTGCGCTCGTCGTGAGCGTGAAGGGTTGACGACGTGCGAACGATCTTCTTGTAGACGCGGTGCGGACGCGCGATGTCGATCTTCACCGTGATCGTCTTGTCGGCCTTGTCCGAGACGACGATGCCCTGGCGCATGCGCTGACGGCCGGCCTCGCGGTCGGCGGGCGTGCTGGCCTGGCGCTCGCCCGCGCTTGCCGCGCGCTCCTGGCGCTCGCCGCTGCGGCGCGTGCGCCGGTGCTGTGCCAGGCGCTTGCGCTCCTCGGCGCGCTCGGCCACGCGCTCCTCGAGGGAGCGCTGCGGCTTGGCCTCACCGGCGGTGCTGCGCGCACGGCGGCGGCGCTCCTTCGGCGAGAGCTGCTCGACGGGCTCGGCGGGCTCGGGCTCGGGCTCGGGCGCCGCAGCTGCGGGCTCGGGCTCAGCCTCGGGCTCGGGCTCGGGCTCGGGCTCAGCCTCGGGCTCGGGCTCAGGCGCAGCCTCGGCCTCGGGCTCGGGCGTCGCCTCGGCCTCGGGCGCAGACGCCTCCTCGGCGGCAGGCGTCTCCTCGGCCACGGGCGTCTCCTCCACGGGAGCCTCGGCCTCCGGCGTCTCTTCAGTTGTCTTGTCTTCGGTTTCCTCGATCACGATTCCTCAGCCTTCCGCTGACGCGCGAGCTCGGGCTCGACGTCGATGCCACGTTCACGGGCGACCGTCATCGCGCGCGCGAGATCGCGCTTTGCACGCTTGAGGCCCGCCGTGTCCTCCAGCTGCCCGGTGGCGTGCTGGAAGCGCAGGTTGAACAGCTCTTGCCGCTTGTTACCAATGAGCGCAACGACGTCCGGGTCGCCGGAGCCATGTACCTCGGAGGCCTTCACTTCTGGATGCCCTCGGTCTCGCGCGTGACGAACTTGGTCCTGACGGGCAGCTTGTGGCCGGCCAGGCGCATCGCCTCGCGCGCCAGGTCCTCGGTGACGCCCGACATCTTCGAACATCACGCGGCCCGGCTTGACCACTGCGACCCAGCCCTCGGGCGAGCCCTTGCCGGAGCCCATGCGGGTCTCGGCCGGCTTCTTGGTGAAGGGCTTGTCCGGGAAGATGTTGATCCAGACCTTGCCGCCGCGCTTGATCTTGCGCGTCATGGCAATTCGGGCAGCCTCGATCTGGCGGTTGGTTATCCAGCCGCGATCGAGCGCCTTCAGGCCGTACTCGCCGTATTCGATGTGCGCGCCGCCCTTGGCGTTGCCGGCCATGCGCCCACGGTGCTGCTTGCGATGTTTGACCCGCTTCGGCTGGAGCACTAGCGACCACCCCCGCGGCCACCACGACCTCCGGGACCGCCCGGACCGCCGCCGCGACCACCGCGGCCGCCGCCACCGGGACCGCCGCCACGGCCGCCAGGACCGCCGCCGCGCCCACCGCGTCCACCGGGACCGCCGCCAGGGCCGCCACGGCCACCAGGGCCGCCGCCACCCGGGCCCGAGCCGACGGCCTGCGGGGCCTCGAGCTCGGTCAGGTCCTGCTGGAAGCCGGACGGCATGATCTCGCCCTTGTTGATCCAGACCTTGACGCCGATGCGGCCGAAGGTGGTGCGGGCCTCGAAGAAGCCGTAGTCGATGTCCGCGCGCATGGTGTGCAGCGGCACGCGGCCGTCCGAGTAGCCCTCGGTACGCGCCATCTCGGCGCCGCCGAGGCGACCGGAGACCTGGATCTTCACGCCCTTCGCGCCCGAGCGCATGGCGGAGGTGAGCGCTCGCTTCATAGCGCGCCGGAAGGCGACGCGGTTCTGCAGCTGCTCGGCCACCGACTGCGCGACCAGGCGCGCATCCAGCTCGGGGCGCTTGATCTCGAGGATGTTGACCTTGACCTGCTTGTTCGTGAGGCGGTGCAGCTCGCGGCGGAGCGCGTCGACCTCCGAACCGCCCTTCCCGATCACGATGCCCGGGCGGGCGGTGTTGATGTTGACCTCGACCTCGTTCGCGTCCTTGCGGATCGTGATCTCGGACAGGCCGGCGTGACCCAGCTTCTGATCGATGTGATCGCGGATCGCCAGGTCCTCCATGAGGTACTCCGAGAAATGCTTCTCGTTGAACCACGACGACTTCCAGTCGTGGATGTAGCCGACTCGCATCGACTCCGGATGGACTTTTTGACCCATTTGGCTACGCCTTGTTCGTCAAGTTGATCGTTATGTGACTGGTGCGCTTGCGGATCTTGGTCGCCCGTCCCAGCGCGCGTGGACGGAACCGCTTGAGGGTCGGGCCTTCGTCGACCACGACCTTGTGGATGAGGAGCTCCTCGGGGAGGAGCTCGTGGTTGTGCTCCGCGTTCGCGATTGCAGATTCGAGGACCTTCAGAACCGGAACTGCAGCTGCCCGCGGGGTGTGAGCGAGTATCGCACGCGCTTCGTCGACCGACTTCCCGCGGATGTGATCCACGACCAGGCGCGCCTTTCGCGGGGAGCTGCGCACGTACTTGGCCTGCGCGCGCACGAACACCGGCTCGGCGTCCTTCCTGGGACGGCGCGAGCGCGACTTCTTCGCGGCGACATCGGCGGAGCCGCGGCGCGGACCGCGCTTCTTCGCCGGTGTGGCGGCCGCCTCGGCGGGCTCGGCGGCGGCCTTGCGGCCACGGCGGCGCTTCGGCTTCTCGGCGGCCTCCTCGGCTTCCTCGGCAGCCTCCTCGGCGTCAGCCTCGGCCGGCTCGGCGCCGTCGGCGATCTCAGCCGCCTCGGCAGCGATCTCAGCGGCATCGGCAGCGACGGCAGCGGCTTCCGCCGCCTCCTCGGGCGTCTCAGCGTCGGCGGCGTCGGCAGCCGCTTCCTCGGCGATCTCGGCAGCCGCCTCTGCGGCCTCGACGGCCTCCTGCGGATCCTCCGGGACCTCCGGCTCTTCCGTCTCGTCGCGCGGCTCTTCGATCATCGGCCCTTCACCTTGTCGGAGCCCGCGTGGCCGCGGAAGTGACGCGTGGGAGCGAACTCGCCGAGCTTGTGCCCGACCATCGCCTCGGAGATGAAGACAGGGATGTGCTTGCGGCCGTCGTGGACGGCGATCGTGTGGCCGACCATCTCGGGGAAGATCGTCGACGCGCGCGACCAGGTGCGGACCATGGTCTTCGTGTTGGCCGTGTTCATGTCCTCGATGCGCTTCATCAAGCGCTCCTCGACCCACGGGCCCTTCTTTGATGAACGACTCATCTGCTGGAGCTGCCCCTCTTGCCGCGGCGACGGCCGCGGACGATGTAGCGATCGGAAGTCTTGTTCTTCTTGCGGGTGCGGTAGCCGAGGGTCGGCTTGCCCCACGGCGTCACGGGATGGCGGCCTGCGGTCGTCGACCCCTCGCCACCGCCGTGCGGGTGGTCGACCGGGTTCATGGCGGTGCCGCGCGTCTGCGGGCGTACGCCCAGGTGACGCTTGCGGCCGGCCTTGCCGATCGTGATGTTCTGGTGGTCGGTGTTGCCGACCGAGCCGACGGTGGCGCGGCAGTCGGCCGAGACCATCCGCATCTCGCCGGAGTCCAGGCGCAGCGTCGCGGTGCCGGCCTCCTTGGCCACCACCTGGATGGCGGCGCCGGCGGCGCGGCCCATCTGGCCGCCGCGACCGGGCTGGAGCTCGACGTTGTGGACGATCGTGCCGGTCGGGATGTTCGCCAGCGGCAGCGCGCAGCCGGGGCGGATGTCCGCGCCCGGGCCAGAGCTGATCGTGTCGCCCACCTTCAGCCGCGCGGGCGCGAGGATGTAGCGCTTCTCGCCGTCGGCGTAATGCAGCAGCGCGATGTAGGCGGTGCGGTTCGGGTCGTACTCGATCGTCGCGACCTTGGCCGGCACGTCGTCCTTGCGGCGCTTGAAGTCGATCTTGCGGTACAGGCGCTTGGCGCCGCCGCCGCGGTGGCGCGAGGTGACGCGGCCGTATGAGTTGCGCCCGCCGGTCTTCGAGAGACCCTCGGTGAGCGACTTCTCGGGCTCGCCGCGGGTGACCTCCTCGAAGTCGGCCCAGGTGGCGAAACGGCGGCCGGGGCTCGTGGGCTTGTGCTTCTTGAGAGGCATTATTCGCCGGTCCCTTCGAAGAGCTCGATCGAGTCGTCGTGGTGCAGCTGAACGACCGCCTTCTTCCACTCACGCGTGCGGCCGGAGCTGACGCCCCGGCGCTTCGGCTTCGAGCGGACGTTCGCGGTGCGCACGTCCTCGACGCGCACGCCGAAGATCTCCTCGACGGCCTGGCGCACCTGAGTCTTGTTGGCGTCCGGGTGGATGCGGAACGTGTACTTGTTGGCGGCCAGCAGCGCGTAGGACTTCTCGCTGACGACCGGCCGGATCAGGATCTGGCGCGAGTTCACGAGGCCACCCCCGTGATGTGCTCGAGCGCGGACGGGGTGAGGATCATGCGCGCCGCGCCGATGATGTCGGCCACGCCCACGTTGTCGGCCGTGGTGACGGCCACGCGCTTGATGTTGCGGAAGCTCTTCGCGCACGATGCGTCGGCGTCGTGGCCGACGACCATGAGCACGCGCCCGGCGCCGAAGTCCGCGAGCGCGGCTGCGGCTGCCTTGGTGGACGGAGTCTCGTAAGCCTCCGGATCGCAGACGGCGAGCGAGCCGCGCCCGGCATGCACCGACAGCGCCGCCCGCAGCGCCTTCTTGCGCGCCTTGCGGTTGACCTTGACGGTGTAGCTGCGCGGCGACGGACCGAACGCCACACCGCCGCCGTAGCGGTTCGGCGTCGACAGCGCGCCGGCGCGGGCACGGCCGGTGCCCTTCTGACGGAAGGCCTTGGCGGTGGTCATCGAGACCTGACCGCGGGTGAGCGTCGAGGCGGTGCCCTGGCGGCGTGCGTTCAGCTCGGCACGGGCGGTCTCGTGGACGAGGCCCATGTTGAACTCCTCGCCGAAGACCTTCTCGTCGAGGTCGACCTTGCCGGTCTTGCCGATGTAGGGGGCGGTCTTCTTGGCCATGGCTAGGAATCCGTCCTGATCTCGACGACGGAGCCCTTCGGGCCTGGGACCGAGCCGCGCAGCAGCACGAGGTTCTGGTCGGCGATCACGTCGACGATCTCGAGGCCGCGCTGCGTGACGCGCTTGTTGCCCATCTGGCCGGGGCCGCGGATGCCCTTGAACACGCGCGACGGCGTGGCGGATGCGCCGATCGAGCCCGGCGCGCGCACGTTGTGCGAGCCGTGCGAGACCGGGCCGCGGCTGAAGCGGTGGCGCTTGACCGTGCCCTGGAAGCCCTTGCCCTTCGAGATGCCGGCGACCTTCACGGTCTGGCCCTTCTCGAACACGTCGACGGTCAGCTCCTGGCCGACCTCGAGCCCCTCGCCCTCGCCGCGGAACTCGCGCAGGTGGCGAAGCGGGGCGTCGCCCGACTTCTTGAGGTGACCGAGCCTGGCCTTCGTGAGCTTGCGCTCGGGCACGTCGGCGTAGCCGAGCTGCACGGCGTCGTAGCCGTCGCGCTCGGTGGTGCGCAGCCCGGTGACCCGGCACGGCCCCGCCTGCACGACGGTGACGCGCTCGACCGCGCCGTCCTCGACGAACAGCTGGGTCATGCCGATCTTGGTTCCGAGCAGCGCGGGCATCAGACCAACTGGATCTGGATGTCGACGCCCGCCGGAAGGTGGTCGAGGCGCTGGAGCGAGTCGACCGTCTTCGGCGTCGGCTGGTGGATGTCGATCAGGCGCTTGTGCGTGCGAATCTCGAAGTGCTCGCGCGAATCCTTGTCCTTGAACGGGCTGCGGATGACGCAGTAGACGTTCTTCTCGGTCGGAAGCGGAACGGGGCCGGACACCGATGCACCGGTGCGCTGAGCCGTCTCGACGATCTCGCGAGCGGCCTGCTCTATGGCAGAGGACTCGTAGGCCTTGAGCCTGATCCTGATCTTGTTTTGCGTGAGAGCTGCCATGTGTTTTGCGTGTCCTCTGAGCGCGGCAAGGGCGGGCCCAACTGCGGCCCGCCCAGCCCTAGCTCGTTGTAGAGCGGAGGCCCTACTCCTGGATACCGGTCACCACCCCTGAGCCCACGGTGCGGCCACCCTCGCGGATGGCGAAACGCAGGCCGTCGTCCATTGCGATCGGCTGGATCAGCTCGATCGTCATCTTGACGTTGTCACCCGGCATGACCATCTCCGTGCCCTCGGGCAGGTTGGCGACGCCGGTCACGTCGGTGGTGCGGAAATAGAACTGCGGGCGGTAGCCGTTGAAGAACGGGGTGTGACGCCCGCCCTCCTCCTTCTTCAGGCAGTAGACCTGAGCGGTGAACTTGGTGTGCGGCGTGATCGAGCCCGGCTTGCAGAGAACCTGCCCGCGCTCGATCTCCTCGCGCTTGGTGCCGCGCAGGAGGCAGCCGACGTTGTCGCCGGCCTGGCCCTCGTCGAGGATCTTGCGGAACATCTCGACGCCCGTGACGACCGTCTTCGAGGTCTGCTCGTGGATGCCCACGATCTCGACCTCGTCGCCGGTGTGCACGATGCCCTGCTCGATGCGTCCCGTCGCGACGGTGCCGCGACCGGTGATCGAGAAGACGTCCTCGACCGGCATCAGGAACGGCTGATCCAGCGGGCGCTCCGGCTCCGGGATGTAGGAGTCGAGGTGACCGGCCAGCTCGATGATCTTGGCCTTGTACTCCTCGTCACCCTCGAGCGCCTTGAGCGCCGAGCCGGTGACGACCGGGACGTCGTCGCCCGGGAAGTCGTACTCGGACAGCAGGTCGCGTACCTCGACTTCGACGAGCTCGAGGAGCTCCTCGTCGTCGACCATGTCGACCTTGTTGAGGAACACGACGATGTAGGGCACGCCGACCTGGCGGGCGAGCAGGATGTGCTCGCGCGTCTGCGGCATCGGGCCGTCAGCGGCCGACACGACCAGGATCGCGCCGTCCATCTGGGCGGCGCCCGTGATCATGTTCTTGACGTAGTCCGCGTGACCTGGGCAGTCGACGTGGGCGTAGTGACGGTTCTCCGTCTCGTACTCCACGTGCGAGGTGGCGATGGTGATGCCGCGCTCGCGCTCCTCAGGAGCGTTGTCGATCTCCTCGAAGCTGCGCGCCTGGCCGCCGTAGGTCTCAGACAGGACCTTGGTGATTGCCGCCGTGAGCGTGGTCTTGCCATGGTCGATGTGACCAATGGTTCCCACGTTGACGTGAGGCTTGTTCCTCTCGAACTTCTCCTTCGCCACTTGCAACTGCTCCTTTCGAAAACCGAACCCTGAAACCTAGCGTTTATGCGCTCGCGCCGACCGGCTCGCCCGAGCGATGCTCCACGATCTCTTCAGCAACGCCCGACGGGACCTCTTCGTAGCGGTCGAACTGCATCGATGAGACCGCCCGGCCCTGCGTGTTGGACCGCAGGTCCGTCACGTAGCCGAACATCTCCGCCAGCGGAACGCTGGCCTGAACTGCGACCGCGTTGCCGCGCGGCTCCTGACCCTCGACGCGGCCGCGGCGGCGAGCGAGGTCGCCGATCACGTCGCCGACGAACTCCTGCGGAGTCGTGACCTCGATGGCCATGATCGGCTCGAGCAGGATGGGCTTCGCGCGCCTCGCGGCCTCCTTGAAGGCCATCGAGCCTGCGATCGAGAACGCCATCTCCGACGAGTCGACCTCGTGGTACTTGCCGTCGGTCAGCGTCACGCGGACGTCGACCATCGGGTAGCCGGCCTTGACGCCGGTCTCGAGTGCTTCCTCGATCCCCTTCTCGACGGCGGGGATGAACTCGGTCGGAATCGAGCCGCCCCTGATCTTGTTCACGAAGTCGAAGCCCTCACCGGGCGCCGGCTCGAGGTTGATGACCACGACGCCGAACTGGCCCGAGCCGCCGGTCTGGCGGACGAACTTGCCCTCGACCTTCTCCGCGGTGCCCTTGACGGTCTCGCGGTAGGCCACCTGCGGGCGGCCGATGTTGGCCTCGACCGAGAACTCGCGCTTCATGCGGTCGACCAGCACTTCGAGGTGCAGCTCGCCCATGCCGGAGATCACGGTCTGGCCGGTCTCCTCGTCGGTGCGCACCTGGAAAGTCGGGTCCTCCTCGGCCAGGCGGCCGAGTGCGACGGACATCTTCTCCTGGTCGGCGCGCGTCTTCGGCTCGATCGACACGTGCACGACCGGCTCGGGGAACGTCATCGTCTCGAGCTGGATCGGCGCGTCGGGAGCGGACAGCGTGTCGCCCGTGGAGGTCTGCTTGAGGCCAACGCCTGCGGCGATGTCGCCCGCGAAGACCTCGTCCTGCTCCTCACGCGTGTTGGCGTGCATCATCAGGATTCGGCCGATGCGCTCGGTGCGGCCACTGGTCGCGTTCAGCACGCGGCCACCGGCGGAGAGCTTGCCGGAGTAGACGCGGAAGTAGGTGAGCTTGCCGACGAACGGGTCCGACATGACCTTGAATGCGAGCGCGCTGAAGGGCTCGTCGTCGGAGGCCTTGCGGGTGAAGGGCTCGAACTCGGACGCGTCGGCCTTGCCCTCGGCGACCTTGGCGGCGTCCTTGGGGTCGATGCCCTGGATCGGCGGGACGTCGAGCGGGCTCGGCAGGTAGTCGATGACAGCGTCGAGCAGCGGCTGCACGCCCTTGTTCTTGAAGCTGGAGCCTGCGAGCACCGGCGTAATCGAGATGTCGAGCGTGGCCTTGCGGATGTCTTCCTTCAGGCGCGCGACCTCGATCGGCTTCTCCTCGAGGTAGTCCTCCATCAGCTCGTCGTCGTACTCGGCGATCGCCTCGATCAGCGCGGTGCGCGCGGCGTGCGCGGCTTCCTTGTACGAATCGGGGATGTCGACGACCTCCCAGTCCTGGCCGAGGTCGTCCTTGTAGACGATGGCCTTCTCGGTCACCAGGTCGATGACGCCGGAGAAGTCGCCCTCGGCGCCGATCGGCAGCTGCACAGGCACCGGGTGAGCGCCCAGGCGGTCGATCATCGTCTCGATGCCGCGGGCGAAGTCGGCGCCGACGCGGTCCATCTTGTTGATGTAGGCGATGCGCGGCACGCGGTACTTGTCGGCCTGGCGCCAGACGGTCTCGGACTGCGGCTCGACGCCGGCTACGGAGTCGAACAGCGCGACCGCGCCGTCGAGCACGCGCAGCGAGCGCTCGACCTCGACGGTGAAGTCGACGTGGCCCGGCGTGTCGATGATGTTGATGCGGTGATCGGCCCAGAAAGCGGTGGTCGCAGCGGACGTGATCGTGATGCCGCGCTCCTGCTCCTGCTCCATCCAGTCCATGACCGCAGCGCCCTCGTGAACCTCGCCCATCTTGTGAGTGCGGCCCGTGTAAAAGAGGATGCGCTCGGTGGTCGTGGTCTTGCCGGCGTCGATGTGCGCCATGATCCCGATGTTCCGGGTCTTGTCGAGGGAGACTGTGCGTGGCATCTGAACGAGTGGTTTTTGCGGTTCCTAGGCAGAAAAAAGGCCCGTGCCGGGCCCCAGAAGACTGCGTCGGTGTGCGTTCCGGCTACAGGTCTATGGGGTGGCGGTCCTCATGACGGGGGAATCCGGCACAGCCTTGCCGGAAACGGCTGAGAATCGTAGCAGCAGAACTGCTGCTTTCCGGGCCCTTGAGGTGGGCGCTGTCGCGGCTTTTCTCGTGGGTGGCGCCGGGGCGGTCGCGGTCGCCGTCTCGGAGTTCGCGACGCTGCGTTCGGTGAAGGTGCTGACCGCCTCCTGCGACGACCTGGCCGACCCCTCCCTGCGTGGCGCCTGCGTCACCCACGGGCACGAGGAGCACTCCTACGCGCTCGTCCTGCTTGGCGTCGTCGCGCTGCTGATGCTCTGGGGAGCCGTCGCGGGCCGCAGCCGCCCGGCGGCGATCGCGGTGATGGCGATCGGCGCGGCGGTGCTGGTCATCGCCTTGGCCACCGACCTGCCCGACATCCACAAGACCGGCGTGCTCGGCGACCGCTTCGACTCGGCCCACGCACAGGCGGGGCCGGGCCTCTACCTGGAGATCGCAGGCGGCGCGCTGGTGCTGGCAGGCGGCGCGATGGCGGCGGCGCTCAAGCGGCGCAAGCCGAGGAGGGACAGCCGATGAGCGGCCTCTCGCGCGCCATGAACGCGGGCAACCGCATGCTCGAGCGCCTGCCCAAGCCCGTGCAGCCGAAGGTGTGGCAGGCGATGCAGGCCTCGCACCTGGCGCTCTTCCGCGCTTCCGGCGGCCGGCTGGAGCGCGCTCCGGCAACCTGCGGATCCTCTTTTTGCACCATCGCGGCGCCAAGTCGGGCACCGAGCGAATCGCGCCGCTGCTGTACGTCGAGGATGGCGCCAACCTCGCGATCATCGCCTCGAAGGGCGGTCACGCGAAGCACCCGGCGTGGTTCCACAACCTGAAGGCGAACCCGGACACCGAGGTCGAGATGCCCGGAGGCCGCCGGAACGTGCGCGCACGGGTAGCGGCGGGCGACGAGCGCGAGCGGATCTGGAAGCGGGCAGCGGCGACGTGGCCCGACTACGACAACTACCAGGCCCGGGCACCGCACCGCAAGATCCCCGTGGTGGTGCTGGAGCCGCGCTAGAGCGCGGCGGGGCGTCAGGCAGCCAGGTCGAGGTCGACCAGGCCGACCACCCGCTGCACGACCTGATCGGCAGGCGGCACCAGGTCGAAGGCGACCCCGCGGCGGCGGGCCGCCTCGCGAGCGTTCCGCAGCGCGCGAGCGAGCTGGGCGTCCAGGAAGGTGACGTCGGTCAGGTCGACCACGATCTGCCGCTCCCGCCCGATGGCGTCCAGCAGGGCATCCCGGATCTCCCAGGCGTTCGACAGGTCGAACTCCCCGCGGAGGCGGAAGACACAGGCGTCACCACGCCGGCCAGCGTCCATGTAGCCGAGCTGAGCCATGGTCACCCAACGTAACCGCGGGAGAGGTCGGAGCGGAAGAAACCGTGGCGGAGTTTGCGGGAGGACGTTTCCGCGGAAACTCACCCATAGCGGGGACGTGGCGGGGTTTTCGGGTGGCGCTTTCGGGGCGCGGTGCGCTCTCCGCCCACGTGTCAGGGCTCGGGCGGCGTGGTTCGCGAGCACCGACCCTCGCTGGGGCAGCTAAGAGGGATCGGTGCTCGCTCGCGGTGCCGCTGTTGGTCTCGCTGAGATCAGTTGTGGTCGCCTGGCGGACCCGAGTGATCGCACCGGCTCGGTTTTCGGGAGCAACCGTCAATTGGTGTCGCATAGCGACAGTTATTGACGGTTGCTGCGCCACCGAGGGGAGCAACGTTCAATTCCTCCCGCATAGCGGGAACTATTGAACGAAGCGAGCGCCTTCGCGGGACGAAGCGGCCGGCGCGAGAGCGCAAGCGCCACTCCAGCCACCCCTTGGCCGAGGCAGTTTCCAAACCGCAGCGAGGGGAAGGCGGGCGGCAGAACGGGGCGGGCGGCAGAGAGGGGACGGCCGGCGGCTGAGCGCGGACCGCGGACCGCGGAGAACGCCCTACCAGCGGTAGTGCGCGAAGGCCTTGTTGGCCTGGGCCATGCGGTACACGTCGTCCTTGCGCTTGAACGCCGCTCCCTGCTGCGACTGGGCGTCGAGCAGCTCGCCTGCGAGGCGGTCCGACATGTTCTTCTCACGGCGCTGGCGTGCGAACTCCACGAGCCAGCGGACGGCGAGGGTGCGGGCGCGCGGGGCGGGCACCTCTACCGGGACCTGGTAGGTGGCGCCGCCGACGCGGCGCGACTTCACCTCGAGGACCGGGGTGAGCGACTTGATCGATGCCTCGAGCGCCTCGACGGGCGGGGTGCTCGTGCGGCGCGAGAGGTTCTCGAGCGCCTCGTAGACGATGTGCTCGGCGGTCGACTTCTTACCGTCGACCATCACCTTGTTCACGACCTGCTGGACGAGCTTCGAGTTGTGGACGGCGTCGGCCTCGATCGGCCGGCGACCGGCTGCTGCGCGGCGGGGCATCTGACTACTTGGCCTTCACGCCGTACTGCGAGCGCGCCTTCTTGCGGTCGGAGACGCCGGCGGCGTCGAGCGTGCCGCGGACGACCTTGTAGCGCACACCGGGAAGATCCTTGACGCGGCCGCCGCGAACCAGCACGACCGAGTGCTCCTGGAGGTTGTGGCCCTCGCCTGGGATGTAGGCGGTGACCTCCATGCCGTTCGTCAGGCGCACACGGGCGACCTTGCGAAGCGCCGAGTTCGGCTTCTTCGGCGTGGTCGTGTAGACGCGCGTGCAGACTCCGCGCCGCTGCGGGGCGGCGAGGCGCTTCTTGCGGCCCTGGCCTGACTTGAGGCCCGGGGTGGCTACCTTGCGCTTGGGCTTGACACGGCCCTTGCGGACGAGCTGGTTTATGGACGGCATGTGAGCGGCGATGCTAGCAAGGGGGCTGTGATCCGCTTCTATCGCGCCCGCTGGTCCACCAACTCCCAGCGAGTGGCCCTCGCGCTCGGCCACAAGGGCCTCGAGGCCGAGTCGATCTGGATCGAATACGCGAACCGCAGCCCGGTCGAGCAGGTCAGCGGCCAGCCGCTCGTGCCGGTGATCGACTTCGGCGGCGAGGTCGTGCACGACTCGCCGAGGATCATCAGCCGCCTCGACGAGCTCCATCCCGAGCCGCCGCTCTACCCCGCCGAGCGCGCCAGGCGGGCCGAGCTCGACGTCTTCGCCGAGTGGTTCCAGGAGGTCTGGAAGCGCCCGCCGAACGAAATCGAGCGAATCCTTGGCATGCCGGAGACCGATCCCGAGCAGATCACGGCGCTGGGCGGGCTGATGGACGAGTGGCTCGACTTCTTCGAGTCGATGCTCGAAGGCCGCGACTACCTGTTCGGCGAGCGCTTCACGGCCGCCGACTGCATCGCCTATCCGTTCCTGAAGTACGCAGCCGGGCGCGACCCGGCCGACGACGAGCTCTTCCACCGCATCCTCGACGAGCACCAGTCGGTCGACGGACGCCCGCGCCTGGCTGCGTGGATCGAGCGGGTCAGCCGGCTGCCGCAGGCGTAGGCGCGCCCGCAAGCGACGACAGCGGGCGCGGCGCCTCGCCGATGTACTTCGCGGTCGGGCGGATGAGCCTGCCCTCGCGCTTCTGCTCGAGGATGTGAGCCGACCAGCCGGCCGTCCGCGCGCACACGAACAGCGGCGTGAACAGCTCCGGCGGGATCTCCGCGTAGTCGAGGACCACGGCCGACCAGAACTCCACGTTCGTGGCGAGCACGCGGTCGGGCCAGGCGTGCCTTCAGCTCTGCCAGAGCCGCGCGCTCCAGGTCCTCCGCCACCTCCGCACGGCGCGAGCCGAGGTCGAGCGCCGTCCGACGAAGCACCCGCGCGCGCGGGTCCTCGGCTCGGTAGACGCGATGGCCGAAGCCCATCAGGCGCTCGCCGCGGTCGAGCAGCGCCTTGACGTAGCGATCGGCGTCGCCCTCGCGCTCGACGTCGTCGAGCATCGTCAGGACGCGCGACGGGGCACCGCCGTGCAGCGGGCCCGAAAGCGCGCCGACGGCCCCCGAGAGCGCGGCGGCAGCGTCGGCGCCGGTCGAGGCGATCACACGCGCGGTGAAGGTGGAGGCGTTCATGCCGTGCTCGGCCGCCGAGATCCAGTACGCGTCGATCGCCTTCACGTGATCTGGGTTGGCCTCGCCGCGCCAGCGGATCAGGAAACGCTCGGGGATCGAGGTGGCCTTGTCGACCTCCGTCTGGGCGACCGGCGGCTGCCCGGTGCCGCGCGCCGACTGCGCGACGAACGACAACGCCATGACCGAGGCGCGCGCCAGGTTGTCGCGGGCCTCCTCGTCGGTGATGTCGAGCAGCTCGCGGAAGCCCCACTCGGGCGCCAGGCGCGCGAGCGCGGACTGGACGTCCACACGCGGGTTGCCGGAGCGGATGTTGAGCGGCCACGGCTCGGCGGGCGGCAGGCCCGGCTCGAGCTGACCGTCGACCAACAGGCCCCAGACGTGCTCGAACGGGACTACGCCCACGAGCTCCTCGATGTCGACGCCGCGATAGCGGAGTGCCCCGCCTTCCTTGTCCGGCTCGGCGATCTCGGTTGCGAACGCGACTACGCCTTCGAGGCCGGACTGAACCTCTCCATTCCCACTCATGTCCCCGAATCTAGCCGGGTGAGATGAGGGGAGCCTCAGGCAGTGGCGACTTCGCCGGCGAGGCGAAGCGGGGCGGGCGTGAGCCAGGCGGCCACGAGCACCAGGATGAACGCGAACGACTCGACCACGAGCCCGACCGGCGTGTGCGCGAGCGGATCGCCGAAGACGAGGATGCCGCCGCTGATCGCGGTGACGTTGGCGGCGGCGCTCGTGAGGGTGATGACGGGAACCGCCTCGCCCTTCTGGAGACCGCTCGCTGATGCGTAGAAGGCCAGCACCGAGGACAGCACCGTCGCCGCCATCCACGGCGAGAGCAGTCCGGTCAGGCCACTCTGACCGACCGTGTGCGTGAGCGCCTTGATGGCCACGTCGGAGACGCCGAAGAGGATCCCGGCCGCGACGCCGAGCGCCACGCCGTGGTGCTCGTTGCGGACACCGAGCTTGTGCGACATCACCAGCAGCGTGCCGATGACCAGCAGGCTCGACTCGAACGCGATCATCGCGGCCACCGAGAAGCCCGAGTGGGCACCCCCGCCGAGCGGGAGCGTGAGCGCCAGCAGCGTGAGGCCGATGGCGGTGCAGCCGACGCCGAGCCACTGGCGCTTGCCGAGGTTGAGGCCGAACATGCGCTCGGCCAGCACGGCGAGGAAGACGAGTCCGCCCGCGATCACGGGCTGGACGACCGACAGCGGCGCCATTGCCATCGCGGCCACGTGGAAGACCCAGGCGAACGTCGCCGTGGCCCAGCCGATCGTGAACCAGCGGGAGGCGAACAGCCCCTTGGCGCTCCGGACGGGGTGGCGAATGTCCACCGCGGGAGCGACGCACGCGCCCCGGTGCTTCCAGAGGAAACCGAGGTTCGTCGCGAAGGCGCAGACGAGCGCCAGCAATATGCCGAGTTGTACGGTCAAAGAGAGAGGGAGGGCCGAGGCCGGGGGACGAAACTACCTAGATCCCGGTTATGCCCATCTATCGCCAGATTCAGACTTCGACTTGAGCGTAGAGCAAAAAAATTCATGATTTCCCGACAAACGTCACAGAACGGTGAAAGTTGGCCGAAGCCTGTGTTGTTTGTCGATGTCGATGGCGTGCTGAGCGTGTTCGGCTTCCCGCGCGACGCTCCTGCACCGGGACAACTCCATTCGGTCGAGGGCATTCCCCACTGCCTGGCCCACGGCTCGGGCGAGCGCCTCAAGCGGCTGAGCGACACCTACGAGCTGGTCTGGGCCACGGGCTGGGAGGAGCGCGCAAACGAGCACCTGCCCCACCTGCTCGGGCTGCCCGGGGAATACCCCACGCTGAGCTTCGACCACGTGCCCGAGTGGGGAACGGCGCACTGGAAGCTCTCGGCGATCGAGCGCTACGCGAACGGGCGGCCGGCCGCCTGGATCGACGACAACTTCAACGAGGCCTGCCGCTTCTGGGCGAGCGAGCGCGAGGAGCCGACCCTGCTCGTCCACACCGATCCAGCGATCGGGCTCACCGACGACCACGTCGAGGAGCTCGAGGCGTGGGCAGCTCAGACGATCGACATCTGCGACGCATAGCGTCGCGAATGTCGATGGTGTGACCCCCGCGCCGCCTTCGAGCAGCGACGCGGGAGCTACGACCGGCTACTTCTCGTCTTTTTCAGCCTCGGGCGGCAGCGCCAGGTCGGCCAGCTCGTCCGCGAACGCCTGACCGTCGCCGTCGCCGAAGCCGAAGTCGGCCAGGTCGCCGTTGCCTGTGAGGCCCAGCTCCTGTGCCAGCTCGGCCTCGTCGAGCAGCCCCATCTCCTCCGGAGAGGGACGCGCGATCGGCTCGGTCGGCTCGATCTCGAGGCGGCGGTAGCGGCGAAGGCCCGTCGCCGCCGGGATCAGCTTCCCGATGATGACGTTCTCCTTCAGGCCGAGCAGGCGATCGGTCTTGCCCTCGAGCGCCGCGTCCGTGAGCACCTTGGTGGTCTCCTGGAACGAGGCGGCCGACAGGAACGAGTCGGTCGCGAGGGAGGCCTTCGTGATGCCGAGGATGATCTCCTCGATCGTGGCCTTCTCCTTCTTGGACTTGGCGATCGCCTCGTTCGTCGCCGCGATCTCGTGGCGGTCGGCGAACTGGCCCGGCAGGTAGTCGGAGTCGCCCTTCTGCTCGACGCGCACCTTGCGCATCATCTGGCGCACGATCAGCTCGATGTGCTTGTCGTTGATGTCCACGCCCTGCGACTTGTAGACCTTCTGGACCTCGTCGACGAGGTAGAGCTCGAGCGCGGTGCGACCGCGGATCTCGAGCATCTCGGCCGGGTAGACCGAGCCCTCGTTGAGCTGCTTGCCGCGCTCGATCTTGTCGCCCTCGGCCACGAACAGGCGCGTACGACGCGGGAACGTGTACGCCTCCTCCTCGCCGTTGTCGAGGGTGACCACGACCTTGCGCTGCTTGTCGGTGTCCTCGACCGCGACGACGCCGCCCTCACGCGCCAGCTGGGCCAGGCCCTTCGGCTTGCGCGCTTCGAACAGCTCCACCACGCGCGGCAGGCCGTGCGTGATGTCCGCGCCGGCGACACCGCCGGTGTGGAAGGTGCGCAGCGTCAGCTGCGTGCCCGGCTCGCCGATCGACTGGGCGGCGATGATGCCGACCGCGTCGCCGATCGCGACGACCTTGCCGGTGGCCGGCAGGATGCCGTAGCACTGCTGGCAGACACCCGCCTCCGCGCGGCACTTGAACACCGAGCGGACCGGGATCGTGGCCGACTCGTCCTCGCCGAACGCGTCGGTGAACTCGGCCAGCGCCTCGTCGCCGATGATGTTGCCCGCTTCGAGCAGCATCCGGCCGCGCTTCGTCTTGATGTCGCCTGACGGGAAGCGGCCCTTCAGCGACGGGTTGATGCCACCGTCGCGGTAGAGCGGCAGGTCGAGCGCCTCCTCGGTCCCGCAATCCTCGATCCGGACGATCACGTCCTGCGCGACGTCGACCAGACGGCGTGTCAGGTAACCCGAGTCGGCCGTACGCAGGGCGGTGTCGGCGAGGCCCTTGCGGGCGCCGTGGGTCGAGATGAAGTACTCGAGCACGGTCAGCCCCTCGGCGAAGTTCGACTTCACCGGGCGCTCGAGGATCTCACCCTTCGGGTTGGCCATCAGGCCGCGCATTCCGGCCAGCTGGCGGATCTGCTTGAACGAGCCACGAGCACCCGAGTTGGCCATCATGAAGATGGGGTTCAGGTGGTCGAAGTTCTTGAGCATGGCGTCACCGACCTCGTCGGTGGCGGCGTTCCACTTCTCGACGACCGCGTCGTGGCGCTCTTCCTGGGTGATCAGGCCCATGTCGTATTGGTCGTGGATCTCCGCAACCTCGGCCTCGTAGCGGTCGAGGATCGTCTCCTTCGTCGGCGGGATGACCGCGTCGTTCTTGGAGATGGTGATGCCGGCCTGCGTCGAGAAGTGGAAGCCCAGCTCCTTGAACGCGTCCAGCACCGTGGCGGTGGCGTAGGCGCCGTACTCCTGCACCAGGCCCTCGATCACGTCGTTCATGTCCTTCTTGCGCAGCGTGCGGTTGACGAACGGGAACTTGTCCTGGTCGTACTCGTTCGGCTCCAGGTTGTCGCGGAGCGCGCGATCGACGCGCTCGTTGAAGATGATCCGCCCGACCGTGGTGAGGATGTGGTGCTCCGCGCTGGAGCGCCGGTACTCGGCCAGGTCGTGCAGCTTCACCATGCCGTGCTCGTATGAGAGCTCGGCCTCCTGGGAGGAGCGGAAGACGTGCGGCCGCGGGCCGTTCGCCTTCTCGTTCCACTTGCCGGCCTGGAGACCCTCTTCGAGCACTGCCAGCTCGTCGTCGGTCGGACCGTAGGTGAGGTAGTAGGAGCCCAGCACCATGTCCTGGCTCGGCACCGCAAGCGGCGAGCCGTGAGCCGGCGACAGGATGTTGTTGGACGAGAGCATGAGCAGCCGCGCCTCCGCCTGGGCCTCGGCCGAGAGCGGAAGGTGGACTGCCATCTGGTCGCCGTCGAAGTCGGCGTTGAACGCCTGGCAGACGAGCGGGTGGACCTGGATCGCCTTGCCCTCGACGAGGATCGGCTCGAACGCCTGGAGGCCGAGGCGGTGCAGCGTGGGAGCGCGGTTCAGCAGAACCGGATGCTCCTGGATGACCTCCTCGAGCACGTCCCAGACCTCGGGGATCATCGAGTCGACCATCTTCTTGGCCGCCTTGATGTTCTGGACCGACTTGCGCTCGACCAGCCGCGCCATGATGAACGGCTTGAACAGCTCGAGCGCCATCAGCTTGGGCAGGCCGCACTGGTGCAGCCGCAGCTCGGGGCCGGCCACGATGACCGAGCGCCCCGAGTAGTCAACTCGCTTGCCGAGCAGGTTCTGCCGGAAGCGGCCCTGCTTGCCCTTGAGCATGTCCGACAGCGACTTCAGAGGGCGGTTGCCCGGGCCGGTGACGGGCCTGCCGCGGCGGCCGTTGTCGAACAACGCGTCGACGGCCTCCTGGAGCATACGCTTCTCGTTGTTGACGATGATCTCGGGCGCACCGAGGTCGAGCAGGCGCTTCAACCGGTTGTTGCGGTTGATCACGCGCCGGTAGAGGTCGTTCAGGTCCGAGGTCGCGAAGCGGCCACCGTCGAGCTGCACCATCGGGCGCAGCTCCGGCGGGATGACCGGAATCGCTTCGAGGACCATGTGCTCGGGCTTGTTCTCCGAGTTCAGGAACGCGGAGACCACCTTCAGGCGCTTGACCGCACGGCTCTGCTTCTGGCCCTTGGCCGTCTTGACCTGGTCCTCGAGCTCGATGCGCTCGGCCTCGAGGTCGACCTGCTGGAGCAGGTCGCGGATCGACTCGGCGCCCATGCCGCCGCGGAAGTACTCGCCGAAGCCGTAGGGCGAGCCGAAGCGGTCCTTCAGCTCACGGAAAACGGTCTCGTCGGCGACGATCTCCTTCGGCTTCATGTTCTGGAACAGGTCCCAGACCTGGCGGATCCGCTCGGCGGCATCCTCGATGTAGGCCTCGGTGTCGGAGATGTCCGCGTCGAAGGTCTTGCGCAGATCCTTCAGCATCTTCTCGCGGTCTTCGTCGGTGAGCTTCTTGACGTTGACGTCGAGGGAGTCGGCCCAGAGGTGGTCCTCCTCGCCGAAGCTGGACTGCTTGCCCGTGGTCAGGTACTCCTCGCGCGCCTCGAGCGAGCCGCGCAGCTCCTTCACGCGCTCGTCCTTCTCGCCCGCGTAGGAGTCGAGCACCTTCTGGACTTCCTTCTCGAGCTTCGGCAGATCAGCGTCGCGGGTCTCGTCGTCGACCCACGTGACGATCGAGGCAGCGAAGTAGAGGACCTTCTCGAGCTCCTTCGGAGCCATGTCGAGCAGGTAGCCGATGCGGCTCGGGACGCCCTTGAAGAACCAGATGTGCGAGACCGGAGCGGCCAGGTCGACGTGACCCATGCGCTCGCGACGCACCTTGGAGCGGGTGACCTCGACGCCGCAGCGCTCACAGACGATGCCCTTGTAACGGACACGCTTGTACTTGCCGCAGTAGCACTCCCAGTCCTTGGTCGGACCGAAGATGCGCTCGCAGAAGAGGCCGTCCTTCTCCGGCTTCAGCGTCCTGTAGTTGATCGTCTCCGGCTTGGTGACCTCGCCGGAGGACCAGGATCGGATCTGCTTCGAGGAAGCGAGGCCGATCGTGATGGTGTCGAAATTGTTGATGTCGATCATGCGGCTAGGCCTCTTCCTCGATGTATTCCTCGTCCTGCTTCTTGGCCGACTCGTCGGTCTGGCCACCGTCACCCTCGGCCTCGATCTTCTCCTCGGACTCGTCCGCGGCGGCTCCGGCCTGTGGCGCTCTCACGCCTGACAGGTCGATGCCGAGCTCCTCGGCGGCCCGCAGGAGGTCGTCGTCCTCGTCGCGGATCTCGACGCCGGCGCCCTCCTCGGAGCGCACGTTGACGTCGAGCGCCAGCGACTGCATCTCCTTGAGCAGCACCTTGAACGACTCGGGAATCGACGGCTCGGGGATGTTCTCGCCCTTGACGATCGCCTCGTATGCCTTCACGCGGCCGACCGTGTCGTCGGACTTGACCGTGAGCATCTCCTGGAGCGTGTACGCCGCGCCGTAAGCCTCGAGCGCCCACACCTCCATCTCGCCGAAGCGCTGGCCGCCGAACTGCGCCTTGCCGCCCAGCGGCTGCTGGGTGACGAGCGAGTACGGGCCCGTGCTCCGCGCGTGGATCTTGTCGTCCACGAGGTGGAGCAGCTTCAGGATGTACATGTAGCCGACCGTGACGGGGCCCTCGTAGGGCTCGCCGGTGCGGCCGTTGTAGAGCTGCTGCTTGCCGGCGGCCTGCCAGCCCGGGCGGGCGGACTTGTCGATGCTGATGTCGATGCCGCGGTCCGCGCCGTGCTCCTCCTGCCACTTCACGAGCGCGTAGTCGACGTCCTGGACCGTGGCGCCGTCGAACGCGGGCGTCGCGACCTTCACGCGACCGCCGTTCTCGAGCGACGCCTTGTAGGCCTCGGTGCCGTCGTCGTACCAGCCGTTCGCCGCGGCCCACCCGAGGTGGGTCTCGAGGATCTGGCCGATGTTCATGCGGCTCGGCACGCCAAGCGGGTTGAGGATGACGTCGACGGGCGTTCCGTCGGCCAGGTGCGGCATGTCCTCCTCGGGCACGATCTTGGAGATGACGCCCTTGTTGCCGTGGCGGCCGGCGAGCTTGTCGCCCTCGGCGATCTTGCGCTTGGTTGCGACGTAGACGCGCACCAGCTCGTTGACGCCCGGTGAGAGGTCGTCGTCGTTCTCGCGGGCGAAGGTCTTGACGTCGATGACGACTCCGCCCTCGCCGTGCGGGACCTTGAGCGAGGTGTCGCGGACCTCGCGCGCCTTCTCCTTGAAGATCGCGCGGATCAGCTTCTCCTCGGCCGTGAGCTCGGTCTCGCCCTTGGGCGTGACCTTGCCGACCAGCAGGTCGCCCGACTGCACCTCGGCGCCGATGCGGACGATGCCGCGCTCGTCGAGGTTGCGCAGCGACTCCTCGCTGCGGTTCGGGATGTCGCGGGTGATCTCCTCGTCGCCGAGCTTGGTGGTGCGGGCGTCGATCTCGTACTCCTCGATGTGGATCGACGTCAGGACGTCGTCCTTCACGAGGCGCTCCGAGAGGATGATCGCGTCCTCGAAGTTGTAGCCCTCCCAGGACATGAAGGCGACCATGCAGTTCTTGCCGAGCGCGAGCTCGCCATGGTCGATCGACGAGCCGTCTGCGAGCAGGTCGCCCTTCTTGACGCGGTCGCCCGTGTTCACGCGCGGCCGCTGGTGGATGAGCGTGCCCTGGTTCGAGCGCATGAACTTCGTGAGCTCGTACTCGCGCTTGCCGATCAGGATCCGCTCGGCGTCGACGTAGGTGACCTCGCCGTCCTCTTCGGCCATGATCACGTCGCCCGTGTCGAGAGCGGCGCGTCGCTCCATGCCGGTGCCGACGAGCGGCGAGTCAGCCTGGAGCAGCGGCACGGCCTGGGCCTGCATGTTCGAGCCCATGAGCGCGCGGTTCGCGTCGTCGTGCTCGAGGAACGGGATCAGCGCGGTCGTGACCGACCAGATCTGGTTCGGCGAGACGTCCATGTAGTCGACGTCCTTCGGGGCGACCAGTGCGACGTCACCCTCTCCCACGCGGCACGTGACCGGGTTCTTGAGCTTGCCGTCCTTCGACATGTCGGCGTTCGCCTGCGCGACGACCTTCTCGCGCTCGGCGGTTGCGTCGAGATGCACGATCGTGTCCGTGACGACGCCGTCCTTGACGACCCGGTACGGGGTCGTGACGAAGCCGTGCTCGGAGATCTCGGCGTAGCTGGCGAGCGAGCCGATCAGGCCGATGTTCGGCCCTTCCGGCGTCTCGATCGGGCACATGCGGCCGTAGTGCGACGGGTGGACGTCGCGCACCTCGATCGGCGCGCGCTCGCGCGTGAGGCCGCCGGCGCCGAGCGCCGACAGGCGGCGGCGGTGCCGTAGGCCCGCCAGCGAGTTCGTCTGATCCATGAACTGCGACAGCTGCGAGGAGCCGAAGAACTCCTTGAGCGCCGCCACGACCGGCCGGATGTTGATGATCGTCTGCGGCGTGATCGTGTCGGCGTCCTCGGTGGTGAGGCGCTCGCGGACCACCCGCTCCATGCGGTACAGGCCCACGCGGAAGGCCGACTGGATCAGCTCGCCGACGGTGCGCAGGCGGCGGCTGCCGAAGTGCTCGTACTCGTCGAGGTGGTCGTAGACGGGCTCGCGCGGGAGGCTGATCGCCTCGGCCGCGTAGTCCTTGATGACCTCGCCGTTCTCGAACTCCCCGGTCTCCGGGATGCCGAGGAGCTTCGGCAGCGAGATGAGCTCCTTGATCAACTCGATGATGTCGTTCTGGGTGAGCGTGCGCTGGTCGAGCGGCTCGTCCAGGCTCAGGCGGCTGTTCAGCTTGTAGCGGCCGACGCGCGTGAGGTCGTAGCGCTTCGGGTCGAAGAACAGCTGGTTGAGCAGGTTCTTCGCGCCGTCGACTGACGGCGGCTCGCCCGGGCGCTGCTTGCGGAACAGCTCGATCAGCGCGCGGTCGATGTTGTGCTGGAGCTCGGCCTCGTCGTGCTCGCGCAGGCGTGTGGCCCACTGGCGCGTGTTCTTCGCCAGGTTGACGATGCGCTTGTCCTTCTTGAGGTCGTCCGGCACGCCGGCCTTCTCGACCACGTCGGCGAGCTTGTCGGCAGCCTTCAGGAGCTGCTCGACCGCCGCCTGGCTCGGGCGGAAGTCGCCCGTGAAGTCCTCGAAGCCGGGGCGAACGGCGGCGAGCGCCTCGCCGAGCTTCTTGCCGTGGGCATCGCCCAGTGCCATGCCGACGTCGGTGATCGCGGCGATCAGTCCCTCGAAGTCGGTCTCGAGATCGAGCGCGGGAATGCGCTCGTAGGGATCGGCGTCGATCGTGTTCCGGATGTAGAGCGAGTCCTCGAAGATGCCCGCGAGCTCTTCGTTGGTCGGGTGCCCCATTGCCCGCAGCAGCGTGGTGACCGGCAGCTTGCGCTTGCGGTCGATACGCGCGAAGACCTTGCCCTTCTTGTCGATCTCGACCTCGAGCCAGGAGCCGCGGTCGGGCATGAGGTTGGCCAGGAAGACCTGCTTCTCGGCGTCCTTCGGCTCCATGACGTAGGCGCCGGGCGAGCGGACCAGCTGCGTCACGACGACGCGCTCGGTCCCGTTGATGATGAAGGTGCCGCGGTCGGTCATCCACGGGAAGTCGCCCATGAAGACGGACTGCTCGCGGATCTCGCCCGTCTCGCGGTTCTGGAACGCCACGCGGACGGTGAGCGGGCGCGAGTAGGTGAGGTCCTTCTCCCGGCACTCGGAGATCGAGGCCGTCGGCTCGTCGAAGTTGATCTCGCCGAAGACGACGGCGAGGTTGCCCGTGTAGTCCTCGATCGGCGAGACGTCGTCGATCGTTTCGCGGAGCAGACCCTTGGTGGTGTCCACCAGCTGGTTGAACGAATCCTTCTGGATCCCGATCAGATCGGGCAGATCCAGGATGTTGTCGAGGCGAGCAAAACTGCGGCGCTGACGAGAATCAACAGCCAAGACGGCAGCTCCTTAGGGGAGAAAGGGGGGCAGCGAGCGAGCGCAAAGCGCGACAGACCAAGATAGCACAGCGACATGCCGCCCCAGCGGGTGGGGCGGTCCTACCCTGGTCAGGGCGGGATTACTGGCCATCACGGTCCCCGTTCCGGGCCTCCAGGGATATGTGCCTGGGGCCAGATTGCGGAACGGCTTCGTCTATAGGCCTGCGCAAAGAGTAACGGCGGAGCGGTCAGATGACCACCCCGCCGTCAAAACCCGGTTGATCCGGTGCAGCGACTACTTCAGCTCGACGCTGCCGCCGGCCTCCTCGAGCTCGGCCTTCAGCTTGTCGGCCTCGTCGCGCTCGATGCCTTCCTTGATCGGCTTCGGCGCCTCGTCGACGAGTGCCTTGGCCTCCTTCAGGCCCAGGCCGGTCGCCGCGCGGACGACCTTGATGACCTGGATCTTCTTGTCGCCGGCCGCGGTCAGGACGACGTCGACCGTGGTCGACTCCTCCTCCTCCGGGGCGCCGTCGGCACCGCCAGCTGCCGGCGCTGCTGCCGCGACGGCCGTCGCGGACACGCCGAACTCCTCCTCGAGCGCCTTGATGCGCTCGGCGAGCTCGGCGACCGAGATGCCCTTGAGCTCCTCGATCCAATCTTGGGTTGTGGCTGCCATCAGTTGTCTCCTTCTTCGTTTGAAGTCTCTGTCTCTGGTTCTTCAGTTGGTTCCGGCTCCGCCGGCGCTTCGGCTTCGGGCTCCGCAGCGGGCGCTTCGGCTTCCGGCTCCGCAGCGGGCGCTTCGGCTTCGGGCTCCGCAGCGGGCGCTTCGGCTTCGGGCTCCGCAGCGGGCGCTTCGGCTTCGGGCTCGGGGCCTGACACGAGGCCCTGCTCCTGGATCTGCCCCAGGGCGATCGCGATCCCGGACAGCAGCGCGTTCAGCGTGCGCACCAGGCCGGCCAGCGGCGAGGCGATCATGCCGACGAGCTGGCCGTGCATCACTTCCAGGCTGGGCAGGCGCGAGAGCGACTCGATGTCCTCGATCGAGAGCTCCTTGCCGTCCATCCAGCCGCCCTTGAACTGGGGCAGCTGCGACTCGCGGCGGAACGCGGCGAGCGCCTTCGCGGCGAGCACCGGGTCGCCGTTGACGAACGTGAACGCGGTCGGGCCGTCGAGGAACTGCTTGAGCGCCTCGATCCCGACCTGGTCGGCCGCGCGCTCGGTAAGGGTGTTCTTCACGACGCGCAGGCTGGCGTCGATCTGGATCAGCCGCCCGCGCAGGTCGGCCGCCTGCTTGACGGACAGGCCGCGGTAGTCCACGGCGAAGATCGCCTGCGCCTCCTTGATCTGGGAGGCGACTTCCTCGATTACTGCGGCTTTTTCGTCTCGGTTCATGGTTCTCCTAGGTGGGACTTACGGGTCGCCCACGGTCTTTGGAGAGGTCAGCGGCTCACGCAGTCTCTGCGGCCGCCTCCTCGCCGAGGATGTCCCGGGTGCGGGTCGGGTCGACCTTGATGCCCGGGCCCATGGTTGTGCTGAGCGTGATCGTGCGCAGGTAGCGGCCCTTCGCGACCGCCGGCTTCGCGCGCACGAGCTCGTCGATCAGCGCGGCGTAGTTCTCGAGCAGCTTGCGCTCCTCGAAGCTGACCTTGCCGATCGGAAGATGGACGATCGCGGTGCGATCGGTGCGGTACTCGAGCGGGCCAGCCTTGGACTCCGAGACGGCCTTCGCCACGTCCTGCGTGACGGTGCCGACCTTGGGGTTGGGCATCTTGCCGCTCGGGCCGAGGATGCGGCCGAGGCGGCCGACCACCGGCATCATGTCGGGCGTCGCGATCGCTACGTCGAAGTCGTCGAAGCCGCCCTCGATCTTCTCGGCCAGGTCCTCAGCGCCGACGATGTCGGCGCCGGCGTCCTCGGCCTCCTTGGCCTTGTCGCCCTTGGCGAAGACCGCGATGCGCTGCTCCTTGCCGAGGCCGTTCGGGAACGAGATCGTCGAGCGCAGCTGCTCGTCCGCGTGGCGAACGTTCAGCCCGGTGCGGATGTGCACCTCGACCGTCTCGTCGAACTTCGCGCGGCCGGTCTGCTTGACGAGCGCGATCGCCTCGGCGGGCTGGTACTCGTGCTCGCGGTCGACCTTCGCTCGTGCCTCGATGTAGCCCTTGCCGTGCGCCATCAGCCGACCTCGACGCCCATGGAGCGAGCGGTGCCCTCGATGATCTTCGCGGCCTGCTCGACCGTGTGCGCGTTCAGGTCAGGCAGCTTGCGCTCTGCGATTGCATTCACCTGCGCGCGCGTGAGCTTGGCGACCTTGACGCGGTTCGGCTCGGCCGAGCCCTTCTGGAGGTTGAGCGCCTCCTTGATCAGGATCGCGGCCGGCGGCGTCTTCGTGATGAAGGTGAACGAGCGGTCCTCGTAGACCGTGATCACGACCGGGATGATGGTGCCGCCCTGGTCCTGCGTCTGCGCGTTGAACGCCTTGCAGAACTCCATGATGTTGACGCCGTGCTGGCCGAGGGCAGGGCCGACCGGCGGCGCGGGGTTGGCCGCGCCTGCGGGGACCTGAAGCTTGATCTCGGTGAGGACTTTGCGTGCCATCGGGCTAGATCTTCTTGACCTGGTCGAAGCCGACTTCGACCGGCGTCTCGCGTCCAAAGATAGACACAAGCACGCGGAGCTTGCTCGCATCGTCCATGACTTCCGAGATCTCGCCGGAGAAGTCGGACAGCGGGCCGGACACGACCTTGACGGACTCGCCGATCGAGAACTGGGCACGCGTGCGCGGCCGCTCGGCCTGCTCGCGCTTGAGCAGCCGGTCGACCTCGACCTGCGAGAGCGGGACCGGCTTGTTCTGCGGGCCGACGAAGCCCGTGACCCCCGGAGTGCCCTTGACGACCGTCCAGGTGTTCTCGTTCAGGTCCATGTTCACGAGCACGTAGCCGGGCATCGTGCGCTTCTCGGTCTGCACGCGCTGGCCGTCCTTCATCTCCGAGACCTGCTCGGTCGGGATGACGATTTGGCGCACGTTGGTCTGCGCCCCCATCGACTGGACGCGGTGCTCGAGATTGGACTTGACCTTCTTCTCGTGACCCGAATAGGTGTTGACCGCATACCAGCGGAACATGCGCTGCTTCTTCCTTGGTAACTAGAGGATCGCCGAGACCAGCTTGGAGAACACTGCATCCAAGAGGCCCAGGTAGCCGCCCACGATCAGGACGAACATGAGCGTGATGCCGGTCAGGGAGGTTAGCTGAGAGCGGTCGGGCCACTGGACGCGGCCCAGCTCGGCCCACACCGCCACGAGGAAGCTGGCCACGCGGCCGCGCTCGTGATGGTGCTCGTCCTCGTGCTCGCGCCCGCCGCGGACACCGCGCGGGCCGCCGACGGCGGCGCTGTCGTCCTCGGCAGCCAGGCCGTCGTCGCCGACCTGGAGGTCGCCGATGAACTCCTCGTCCTCGCTCGTGTGCTCGAGCGTGTAGCCGCTCTGGCCGAGCTCCTGCGGCGGGGCCTCCACGCGCTGCTGCGCGTCGGGCACTCCACCGCTCGTGCCGCGAGCGGCCTGACGGGCGGCGCGCCGTTCTGCCTGGCGCTCTTTCGCCCTTTGACGATTACGGGCCATGACGGCCTAGCGGGTCTCGCGATGCGGCGTGTGGCTGCCGCACCACTTGCAGTACTTGCGCAGCTCGACGCGGTCCGGCGTGTTCCGCTTGGACTTGTTCGTCTGGTAGTTGCGCCGCTTGCAGGTCTCGCACGCAAGCGTGATCGCGATTCGTACATCTCCGCGTGCCATTGGCTCGGCGAGTCTAGCGCGGCACGGGCGCGGCGTTTGGCGGCGCGAGCACGGCCAGATCGTGGCGTTCGAGCGGCTCTGCCAGGGCGCAGAGGTTCTTCCCGTTGCGCTTGGCCCAGTAGAGCGCGGCGTCGGCCTTGCGCCCGAGGTCCTCGAGCGTGAGCGCGTCCGTGGGGCAGCACGCGACGCCGCCCGAGAGGGTCACGCGGCGGTCGGGGAGGATCGCGTGGCGGCTGATCGCGGTGCGCAGGCGCTCGGCCGCGAGCAGGGCCTCGAGCTGATCGGTCTCCGGCAGCAGCAGGCCGAACTCCTCGCCGCCGAGGCGCGCGAAGCTGTCGACCGGGCGGATCAGGCCGGCGGCGATCTCCGCGATCTTGCAGAGCGTCTCGTCGCCCGCGTGATGGCCGAGGGTGTCGTTGATCGCCTTGAAGTCGTCGACGTCGAAGAGCACGAGCGAGGCGGAGGCGCCGTAACGGATCGAGCGCTGCACCTCCTTCGCCAGCGCCTCGTAGAAGAAGCGGCGGTTGTAGAGGCCGGTGAGCGGGTCGCGGATCGCCTGCTCGAGCTTCTCGCGGTAGTCGCGCGCGTTCTGGATCGCGATCGCCAGCTGGTCGCCGAGCAGCCCGAGCAGGTCGAGCTCGTTCTGGAGGTAGGGCTCTGCGTCGCTGCGGATGAGCGTGACGTAGCCGATGTCGTTGCCGCGCGTGCTGAGGCCGAGCCGCAGGATCTGGCGCCCGGCGCGCACGGCGACGGCGCGGCCGCCGGGCGGCGTGCCGGGCTTGCCCGCCCAGGTGCGCTCGCTCGGCCAGGCGCCGTTGGTTGCAACGAGCTCGTCGTCGCTCGTGAAGAGCGCCGAGCTCGACGCGTGCGCGGCGAGGTGAAGCACACCGAGGCCGCGCTCCACGATCGGCCCCTCCTCCAGCGTCTGCGTCATCGTGCTGGCGAGGCCGGTGAGCGCCTCGAGCTCCTCGTTGCGGCGCATCACCTCCTTGCGCAGCTCGCCCTCGCGGATGACCCAGCGGCGGTTGTCGAGCAGCAGGTAGGCCTGGCGGCCGAAGGCGAGCGCGAGCACGAGCAGGAAGGTGGTGGCGAACCAGATGATCGCCGCGAGGTCGAGCTCGTCGGCGGCGTACAGCGCGACCAGCACGAGCGGGATGACGATCAGGGACGCGAGCGGCAGGATCACGCGGGCGATGACCCAGCGCGTGGCGGCGATGCCCTCGGTGTTCCGCGCGCTCGCGCGCAGCGGCTCGCCGATGTCGAGGTCGGCGGCGAGCGCGAACGAGTAGGCCGCGCCGGCCCAGAGCAGCGCGGTGGCCAGCCCGCTCGTACTCAGCAGCCCGGCGGCATCCGAGGAGATGAGCCCGTCGCCCACGGTCGCCAGGGCCATCCCGAGCACGAGCGGAGCGGCGAAACGGACGTGGTCGGCGCACGGGCGCACCACCATTGCGAGCGCGGCGGCGCACAGCGCGAGCACGTCGAACGCAACTGCGCTGGTGAGGATGTGGTCGCCTTCGCGGAAGCCAGGGATGACCGCGAACCAGATTGCGACGGAGCCCGCGAGCACCGGGAACAGCAGCCCGTCGACAACGCGCTCGAGCCGCGCACCCGCGAGCGAGCGGCGAGCAAGGTCGAGCATCGCGATGGCCAGCAGGGCCGAGCCCGAGGCCCCGACGTCGAAGGCGACGTCGCCCTGCGGGTGGACGATCGCGATCACCGACGCCATGGCGGCGGCGAGCGTGGAGGCGCTGAGCGCGACCCAGACGCTCCGGCGCAGGCGGCTGCGGCGCGCGGCGAGGCCGCAGCGCCAGGACGCGAACAGGCAGAAGGCGAGCGGAGTGACGAAGGCGATGACCGCGATCTGCGCACCGACCAGTGGCAGCAGCAGCGGGCCTGCGGCGAAAAGGACGAACAGCGCGCTGATGTCTGTCCCGCGTGAGGGCGGATTCCAGATCTGGTCGCGGCGGCGCCGCTGACGAGCCATCGCACCCGGTATCGACAATCGCCGCCCATCCCTTTACGCCTGGTGCCGTTCAGCCGATAGACGTTCTAGATGGGGTCCTGGGTGCATCGCTGCGCGTGGTGCGACTGGTCGCGTGAAGCCCAGTCGGCCACCATGCTCGCGCCACGCTGCGACAACTGCGGCGGCCTGCTCGAGTCGCTGCCGCGCGGCCTGGCAAGCGCCGTCGCGGCCGACCGCGGGCAGGTCAACGCGCTTCAGGTGAGCCCGGCGTTCGGGCGGATGGTGCGCGTCACGCTGGTCGCTCTGCTGCTCTTCGCCGCTGCGCGCTTCGGCTGGGGCGCGGGCGGGCCGAGCCTTGCGCTCACGGCCGCCGGCGTGATCGGCATGTTCACCGTTCCGCTTATCGTCGAGTAGATGAGCGGCGCCGACGAGCGCGTCACCGATCTCTACGCACTCCCCCTCGAGCGCTTCACGGCCGAGCGCAACGCGCTGGCGGCCGAGCTGCGCAGCGCCGGCGAGGGCGAGCGCGCGGCGCAGGTGAAGGCGCTGCGCAAGCCGAGCGCGGCGGCCTGGGCCGTGAACCAGCTCGTGCGCGCCGAGCCGGACCTGGTCGAGGCGCTCATGGGCGCGGGCGGTGAGCTGCGCCAGGCCCATCGCCAGGCGGCGTCGGGGCGCGGCGCCGACCAGCTGCGCGCGGCCGCCGACGCCGAGCGGGCCGCGGTCGACGGGCTGATGGCGCGCGCTCCCGCCGTGCTCGGGCGGATGGTCAGCGCGGCGCTGGCCGAGTCGATGCGCAACACGCTCCACGCCGCTTCGTCCGGTGACGAGGCGCGGGCGCTGGTCGAATCCGGGACGCTGACCACGGAGCTGCGGCCCGTCGGGCTCGGGCCGCTGCCGAGCACGGGCTCGGGGGCTGCGTCGGCGCAGCCGACCCGGTCGCGTCCGGCCCGCCCCGCCTCGAAGGGACGGGCCGCTGCCGGGGACTCGGCGGCCAAGCAGGCCGCGCTCCAGCGGGCGCGCGAGCTGCGGGCGGCCGCAGCCGCCGCGACGGCGCTCGAGCGCGAGGTCGACGCGGCCACCCGCTCGCTGGCGCGAGCCGAGGAGTCCTATGCCCGCGCGCGCGAGGCCGCCGAGGCGGCGTCGGAGCGGATGAAGGACGCGCGCAGGCGCCTGCGCGAGGCGCGCGCGGGCCTGCGGGACGCGGAGCGCCAGCGCGCTCGGCTCGAGCGCGACTGACCGCTCGGACCGCGCGCGGCCGCAAGCGATCTTGCCCCTGGGTGTCCCGAAGCGCCGAGCTGGGAAAATGGAGAGTTCATGGCCGCACGCTCGCTATGGAACGGCACGATCCGCTTCGGGCTGGTGAACATCCCGATCAAGGTCTACGGCGCCGCGTCCTCGAAGCAGATCCGCTTTCGCGAGCTGCACGAGACCGACGCTGCACCGCTCGAGCACAAGCGCGTCTGCTCGAAGGAGGACAAGGAGATTCCCTTCGACGAGGTGGTGCGCGGCTACGAGACATCGCCCGGCCGGTACGTCGTGCTGACCAAGGAGGAGATCCAGGCTCCCGCGCGCGAGCGCGGCAAGACGATCGACCTCGAGGACTTCGTCCCGGCTGATCAGATCGACCCCGTCTTCTACGACACGCCGTACTGGCTCGGCCCCCAGCCGGACTCGGACCAGGCGTACGCCGTGCTCGCGGCCGCCCTCGAGAAGACCGGGCTCGTCGGCATCGGGCGCTTCGCCCTGCGCACTCGTGAGCAGCTCGTCGCCCTGCGCCCGGTCGACGGGGCGCTGCGGATCAGCACGATGCGCTTTCACGACGAGGTCGTGGAAGACGACGACCTCGACCTGCCGCAGCCCGCGAAGCAGGTCAGCGACCGCGAGGCGAAGATGGCGGACGCGCTGATCGCCTCGCTGGCCACCGAGTTCGACCCGTCGGAGTACGAGGACACCTATCGCGAGCGTGTGCTCGAGGTCGTCGAGGCGAAGGCAGAGGGTCGCCAGATCGTTGCGCCCACGGGCGAGGCCGAGGAGGACTCGACCGACCTGATGGCGCTGCTCGAGCAGAGCGTCTCCGGCGCGCGCAAGACCAAGAAGCCGAAGGCGAAGGCCCGCAAGACGAAGGCGAAGGCCTGATGCCGCGGCCGATCTGGTCAGGCGCGCTGTCGTTCGGGCTCGTGAACGTGCCGGTCAAGCTCATGTCCGCCACGCGCGACCTCGGGGTGCACTTCAACCAGCTGCACGAGAAGGACAAGTCGCGCATCGAGGTCAGGCGCGTGTGCACCGCCGACCACGAGGAGGTGCCGTGGGAGGAGGTCGCGCGCGGCTACGAGATGGAGTCGGGCGAGGTGGTCATGCTCACCGACGACGAGCTCGACGCCGCCGACCCGAAGAAGACGCGCACGATCGACATCGAGGCGTTCGTCGATCTCGACGAGATCGACCCGATCTTCTTCGACCACCCCTACTACCTGGTGCCGGACCCCAACGACGCCGCGGTGCGCGCATACCACCTGCTGCGTGCCGTGATGGAGCGCTCGGGCCAGGTCGCGATCGCGCGCTTCGTGCTGCGCACGAAGGAGTACCTCGTGGCCGTGCGCACGCGCGGCGAGGCGATCACGCTCACGACGATGCTCTTCCACGACGAGGTGCGCTCGGCCGAGGAGGTCGGCATCGACGAGCTGCCGGCAGCCAAGAAGGCCGAGGTCGACCAGGCCGTGACGCTGATCAAGTCGCTCGAACGCGACTTCGACCCGGCCAACTACGAGGACGAGCACCGCAAGCGCCTGCTCGCGCTGATCGACAAGAAGCGCAAGGGCCAGGAGATCGAGATCCCGGACGAGCCCGAAGCGCCGAAGGCCGTGCCGGACCTGATGGCAGCGCTCGAGGAATCGATCCAGCGCATGAAGTCGGGCGGGCGCGCAGCGCTGGCCGCCGAGGCCGCCGCCGGCGACAACGACCCGGCTGCGCTCATGCGCCTGGCGAAGAAGGACCTGCTCGCGCGCGCGAAGGAAGCAGACATCGAGGGCCGCTCGTCGATGTCGAAGGACGAGCTGGTCGAAGCGCTCACCGCCGGCTGAGCTACTCCTCGCTGACCACGAGCGAAGTCCCGCCGCGCAGGTCGATCTCGAGCTTGCCGTCGTACCACGTCGCCTGGCGGAAGCGCTCGCGATCGAGGAAGAAGCCGGACAGGAGCTCGCCGTCGCCGATCCGGCAGAAGAAGACCTCGCTCGAGCCGCCCAGCTGCTCGACCACCTCCGGCGCCGAGCGCAGCTTCCCGCTGACCACCATCAGCGCGGGCGCTGCCTTCGAGCCTGGACTGCGCACGTGCACCGAAACGGTGCGGCCCATCAGCCCGAGAAGCTCGCCGAGGGTCGCGTCGAAGTCCACCGCGCGCCGCATCGTACGGTGATGCCGTGACCTCGTACGGCGCGCTCATGCGTACTCCGCGGATGGCTCGCCTCTATCTGGCGATGGTCGTCGCGCGCCTTTCGATCGGAATCGACGGGATCGCGACCGTGCTGTTCCTGCGCCACGAGGGCGACTCCTTCGCCGTTGCGGGCGCGGCCTCGGGCGCGCTCGCACTGGGCAGCGCGCTCGGTGCGCCGTTCATCGCGCGGCTGATCGACCGGCTGAGCGCACGCGTGCTCGGCTGGCTTGCTCTGGGCCACTGTGCCGGCCTGCTCGGCCTTGTCGGGCTGGCGCTGGCGAACGCACCAGCAGTGGCGATCGTGCTCGTGGCCTTCCTCGCCGGGATGACGCTGCCGACGGTCTCGTCGGTGCTCCGCGGCGCATACGCCACGCTGCTCGCACACGAGGAGGATCTGATCCCGAGCGCGTTCGCGCTCGAGGCGGTCGCCACGGAGGCGATCTTCATCGTCGGGCCGCTCACCACAGCCGCGCTCGCGTGGCTCTACTCGCCCGCGGCCGCGCTCGTGCTCTCGGCCGGCACGGTCGTGGCCGGGACGATCTGGTTCGTGGCCGAGCTGCCCCGGGAGCTGGCCGAGCGACGCACGCCCGCAAGCGCCCGGCGCCACTGGGCCGGCGCGCTGCGCTCGCCCGGACTGCGCACGATCGTGATCGCGATGCTGCCGGTGGGGTTCGCGTTCGGAGCGATCGAGGTGACGCTCCCCGCATTCGCCGACGCCGAGGGCAACCGCCACTTCGCCGGCGTGCTGATCGCGATCTGGTCGCTTGGCAGCGCCCTCGGCGGGATCGTCTACGGCGCGCGGCCGCGGCGCTTTCCGCTGATGACGGTGCACCTCGCGGCCGCGACCTTCGTGCCGTTCGCACTGGCCGTCCTCTTGCTCGCCAGCTCACCGGCTGTCATGGCCCTACTGGTCATCCTCGCCGGGCTGCCGATCGCTCCGTTGATCGCGACGCGCAACGAGCTCGCGGGCAACGTGGCGATACCGGGTTCCGAGACCGAGGCTTTCACCTGGCCGCTGACGGCGCTCGTGTCCGGCATCTCGCTCGGCGCCGCCGCCGCAGGAGCGCTGGCGGACGGGCCTGGCTGGCGCGCCGCCGTGCTGGCGGCGGTGGTCACGTCGGCGGCGGGCGCGGTTTTCACCGCAACCCGCCGCGCAACGCTCAGTCCGGGCTACTTGGCGTAGCCCATGTCCTCCGGGATCACCGACTTGAAGCCGAAGGCCCCGACGTTTGCCAGGCCCTTCGTCACGCCGCGGATCTGCGGTCGCTGGAACATCGTCAGCGAGTGGACCTCCTGCCAGATCTGCTTGTCCGCCTCGTTGGCCTCGGCACGGGCTGAGTCTGGATTGAGATCCTCCTCGGCCTTCGCCATCAGGTCGTCGATCTGCTTCGACCCCACGCGGGCGTAGTTCTGCTGGATCTGCAACGCCCCCGACTTGTCCTTGAACGGGTTCTGGTAGATCGACTGGTTCGGCGAGATCGGGAACGGCGTGCCGATCCACGAGAACGGCACGATGTCGTAGTTGCCCGGCGTCACGTACTTGTCGAAGAACGGATCAGCCGGGACGGTGACGATGTTCACCTTCACGCCGATGTCCTTCAGCATCGCCTGGGTGAGCTCGCCCTCCTGCTTGGAGATCGGCACGCCCGATGGGATCACGAAACGCACCGCCAGGGTCTTGCCGCCCTTCTGGCGGTAGGCGCCCGACATCTTCCAGCCGTCCGCGTCGAGCTCGCTCTTTGCGGCGTCCGGGTTGTACTTGCCGATGTCGTCGGAGTTGTCCTGATAGCCCGTCTGGGTGTTGACGAAGAAGTGGTTGTCCATCGTCACCGCCGGGAAGTTCAGGCCCTTCAGGTCGGACTCCGCGATCACCTTGCGGTTGATGCCCTTCGCGATCGCCTGGCGGACCTTGAGGTCCTTCAGGATCGGGCTCGTCCCGTTGAACGTGAAGTGGCGGAAGTCAGGCCCCGCCGCCTCGCGGATGATGCCGTTCTTCGCGGTCTGGAGCCGCTTGTAGGCACTCGGATCCGCGCCGATGTCGACCAGGTCGACCTCACCGTTGACGAATGCGTTCACCGCGGCGTCCTGATCCAGCTGCCGCGTGATCACGCGGTCGAGCTTGGCCGGCGGGCCCCACCAGCTCGGGTCGCGCACGACCGTGACGGTCTTGGCCGTCGGGTCGAACTTGCTGAACTTGAACGGACCGGCCGTGACCGGGATCTTGTTCAGCCAGCCCTTGTTGAACTCGGTGGGGTCGCTGTTCGTCGACGCCGGGTAGAGGTAGCTGAAGAGCGACTGCCACTCGGCGAACGGCTTGGCGAACGTGACCACCACGGTCCGCTCGTCGTCGCCCTGCTTGACGCTCTGGATGCGGTCGTAGCCCGTCGAGGACGCGATCTGGAACTTCGAGTTCTTCCCGTTCAGCGCCGTCCACTGCGCCGCGAAGTCCTTTTCGGTGATCGGGTCGCCATTCGACCACTTGGCCTTTGGATTGATCTTGTACGTCACAACCTGCGGGGACTTGGACGTCAGCTCGGCGGACGTCAGGTAGTCGTGGTTCACCGTGAGGTTGGCCTTCTCGTCCGCGTTGAACATGCTCGGCATGATCTCTTGGAGAATCGTGTTGGTCGCGTCGGCGCTGCCATCGAGCTGGTTGTAGTTCCACTGCGTCGAGTACTGGTCGACCGCCCAGACGAGCTGCCCCCCGTCCTTCACCTGGTCACGCGGCATCACGTTGATGTCGAGCGCCTTCGGTGTGTTCGCGCTGCCCGAGGTACCCGATGCCGTCGATGAGCTCGACGACGAAGATGATGACTTCTTGCTGCTGCTGCCGCAGCCCGCGACTGCCAGTGCCGTTACCAGTAGAAGCAGGGCGAGAGTGATTGCCCCCCGTTTGACCTTCACATGTTCCTCCTCGTTAGCGATCGGATCATTCTCCACACATTCACACGACCTGCACGCGCTCGGCGTAGTGGCACGCCGCCGCCTGGTCGTCCGGAAGCGGGTACAGCGGTGGCTCCTCTTCGAGGCAGCGGTGCCGCCGGCCGTCGTCCAGGGTCGCAAATTTCGGGCAGCGCGTGTGGAAGCGGCATCCGGACGGCGGGTTCGCCGGGCTCGGCAGGTCGCCCTCGAGCAGGATCCGGCGGCGCTGGCGCTCCTTGTGCGGGTCCGGGATCGGGATCGCCGACAGCAGCGCCTGCGTGTAGGGATGCGACGGCGCTCCGTAGACGCGCTCGACCTCGCCGATCTCGACGATCTTGCCCAGGTACATGACGGCGATCCGGTCGGCGATGTGGCGGACCACAGACAGGTCGTGCGCCACGAACAGGTAGGAGAGTGAGAGCCGGGCCTTCAGCTCGTTCAGCAGGTTTACGACGCCCGCCTGGATCGACACGTCGAGCGCGGAGACCGGCTCATCCAGAACGATCAGCTGTGGCTCCAGCGCGAGCGCGCGGGCGATCGCGATGCGCTGGCGCTGGCCGCCTGAGAACTGCTGCGGGTAGCGGCCGGCGTGCGCCGGCTCGAGTCCGACGAGCTCGAGCAGCTCGCGGATGCGGGTGCTGCGCTGCTCCCTCGATGCGCCGCTCTGCTCCAGCGGCTCGGCCAGGATGTCGGACACGGGCATGCGCGGATCGAGCGACGCGAGCGGGTCCTGGAAGACCACGCTCAGCTTCTGGCGCACGAGGCGCTTCTCGGAAGCCGGCAGGTTGGCCGTGTCGCGGCCGAGCACGACCACGCTGCCGCCCTGCGGCCGTGCCAGCTCGAGCACCTCGAGCAGCGTGGTGGTCTTGCCGCACCCCGACTCGCCGACCAGGCCGAGGGTCTCCCCCTCGCGCACCTCGAAGCTGACACCGTCGACCGCCCGCACCGTCCCCACCTGGCGCTTGAGCACCGCGCCCTTCATCAGCGCGTGGTGCTTCACGAGGTCGTCGGCGCGGAGCACCACCGTGCGCTGCTCGCGCGCAACGGTCGCCAGCGGCTCGGGCGGGATCTCGGGCAGCGGGTACACGTCCGTTGGCGTCAGGCCCTTCATCGCGATCTCCTCGGCGCGATGGCACGCGGCCAGCTGCGCGCTGCGCCCGACCGCCTCGAGCGCGGGCTCGCGCTGGCGGCAGACGTCAATTGCAAGCGGGCAGCGCGGCACGAACGGGCAGCCGTCGGCCAGGTTGGCGAGCGACGGCGGTGAGCCCTCGATCGGCACGAGCGGCTCGCGGCCGGTGGCGTCCACGCGCGGGATCGCGCCGAGCAGGCCCATCGTGTACGGCATCTTCGGCCCGTAGAAGAGGTCGTCGACCGTGCCCTGTTCCACGATCCGGCCCGCGTACATCACGGCGACGCGATCGGCGAAGCCGGCGATGACGCTGAGGTCGTGGGTGATCATCATGATCGCGGCGCCCGTGACCTCGCGCGCGGTGCGCAGCACCTCCAGCACCTGCGCCTGGATCGTCACGTCGAGCGCGGTCGTGGGCTCGTCGGCCAGGATCAGGTCCGGGTCGTTGGCGATCGCCATGGCGATCATCACGCGCTGGCGCATGCCGCCCGAGAACTCGTGCGGGAACGCCTTCGCGCGATCGGCGGCGCTCGGGATGCCGACCAGGTCGAGCAGTTCGATGGCGCGCGTGCGGGCGGCGTCCTTCGAGACGTCGTTGTGCACGCGCACCGCCTCGGCGATCTGGTCGCCCACCGTGTAGACCGGCGTGAGCGCCGACAGCGGGTCCTGGAAGACGACCGCTATGCGGCGGCCGCGGATGCCCGACAGCGCCGCGTCGCCGAGCCCGATCAGCTCCTGCCCGTCCAGGCGCACCGAGCCCTGCACGTCCGCGTAGGCCGGAAGCAGCCCGGCCAGCGCCAGCGCCGACGCCGACTTCCCGGAGCCCGACTCGCCCACCAGCCCCAGCACCTCGCCGCGCTCGAGCGTGTAGGAGATGCCGCGCACGGCGTGGACATCCCCGGCGTCGGCGGGGAAGCGCACCGACAGCCCGCTGACCTCGAGCAGAGGGTTCAGCGGGAGCCCCCGGACTGTGGGTCGAGCGCGTCGCGAAGGCCGTCGCCGACCAGGTTCACGCACAGGACGATCAGCACGAGGATCCCGGCGGGGAAGAAGAACAGCCACGGATAGGTGGTGGCGTCGGTGGTCGCGTCCGCGATCAGGGTCCCGAGCGAGACGTCGGGCGCCTGGATGCCGAAGCCGAAGTACGACAGCTGCGACTCGGAGATGATCGCCGCGCTGACGTTGATCGTCGCGTCGATGATCAGGAGCGACGAGATGTTCGGCAGGACGTGGCGCATGATGATGCGCCAGCCCGGCACGCCCATGAAGCGCGCCGCCATCACGTACTCGCGCTCGCGCAGCGAGATCGTCATGCCGCGCACGATCCGCGCCGTGACCATCCACAGGAACGCGGCCAGCAGGCCGACGAACACGAGCCAGGTCTTGCCGCGGAAGGTCGGCGAGAGGATCGCGACGATCAGGAACGACGGCAGCACCAGCAGCAGGTCGACCCACCACATGAGGATCCGGTCGGGCCAGCCGCCGAAGTAGCCGGCGAAGGCGCCGACGAACGCCGCGAGGCCGGTCGAGATGACGGCCACCAGCAGGCCGATGATCAGCGACTTCTGCATGCCGCGGACGGTCAGCGCGAACAGGTCGCCACCCGTCTGCGTGGTGCCGAACCAGTGCTTGGCCGACGGCCCGTCGAGGAAGGCGCTGAAGTCGTGGTCGGTGTAGCCGTACTTGCCGATGTAGGGCCCGACGAACGCCATCAGGAACATCAGCACGATCACCACGAACCCGAACAGCGCGAGCTTCTTGCGCAGGAAACGGCTGAAGACGATGCCCCAGCGCGACGGCACGCGGGTCTCGTCGATGGGGGCGCCGCCGCCCGGGTCGACGCCGGGCAGGATGGTTGCGTTGATCGACTCGCTCGTGGACATCAGTTCACGCGGATGCGGGGGTCGAGGAGGGCGTAGAAGATGTCGGACAGCAGTCCCGCGAGCAGGATCAAGAGCGCCGTGAAGCAGCTGACCGCGGCGACGGCGTTCACGTCGTTGGAGGTGATCGAGGTCACGAGCCACTCACCCATGCCGTGCCAGCCGAAGACGATCTCGACGAACGTGGCGCCCACGAACAGCAGGCCGATGTTGTAGGCGAAGAGGGTGGCGGACGGGATCAAGGCGGTGCGCAACGCGTGCTTGAGGAGCGCGGTTCGGCGGCGCAACCCCTTCGCCTGCGCGGTCCTCACGAAGTCGGCGCTCAGCACGTCCAGCATCGCGCTGCGCTGGTAGCGGCTGAAGATGGCGATCTCGCCGAGGATGAGCACGAGGCTCGGCAGGATCAGGTGGTTCACGCGGTCCCAGAGGTGAGCCCACGATCCGCCCTGGAGGCCGGGCGTCGTCTCTCCCGTGTAGACGAAGACCTTCGAGCCGAATAGGTCGTTCACGCCGACCGCGGCGATCTCGAGTGCGATCGCAAGCACGAACACCGGGATTGACAGGATCAAGAATGACGCCGCGGTCACCGCGTGATCGCTGGGCCGGTACTGGCGCACGGCGCCCCAGGCCCCGGCCAGCACCCCGAGGATCGAGCCGAGGATGCTCGACACGAGCAGCAGCCGCAGGCTCACGCCGATGCGCCTGCCCATCTCGGCGTTGATCGACTGGTTGTCCCAGGTCCGGCCGAAGTCGCCGTGCAGAACGCCCTTCGCCCAGCGCCAGTAGCGCGTGGTGATCGCAGTCTTGTCGTTCAGGTTGACCTCGTCGAGGCGCTGGTCGACGACGCGCTCGGGGGGCCGCGGGTTGCGCTGGATGTAGTTGGCGCGCGGGCTGAGGGTCAGGCCCGCGAGGATGTACGCCGCGCTGGTGGCGATCAGGATCAGAACGATCCAGTTCACGAGTCGCCGAAGCAGGAACTTCGCCACAGCCCGTAATGATCACCGACCTGCGGTCGTTGCGTTACCTGATGACTCGGAAGCTGCCGCGCATGAAGGGATGGATGCGGCAGAAGTAGGTGTAGGTGCCCACCGGAAGGCTCTTCGGTGTCTTCCATGTGTTGCGGTTCGCGGCCGGCGTGAAGCCGGCCGGGCCGTAGCCAAGCTCGCCCGAGTCGAACTGCACCTTGGCGTTCGCGACCGGGTAGGCGATGCCCGTCGAGCCGGTGCAGGGCGCCTTGCAGGCGGTGATCGTGTGGTAGGCGGAGCTCTGCGGGCTGGTGGTGCTCTTGGCGTCCAGGTTCGTGAACGTGATCGAGTGCCCGCGGCGGACCACCGGCGGGCGGACCGCCCGGCCCTTCTGCAGCAGGTCGCCCTGCCCGTAGACGTAGTTCGCGATCGCGACCTTCGTGGTTGACGGGCCGTTCAGCATCCGGAGGGCGTTCGGGAGCTCACGCTGGGGATCGCCACCATGGTTGTCGTTCTCGGGCAGGTGCCCGTGGGTGAGGATCCCGTCGATGTCGGGCTGCTGGACGAAGGGGTCGATCGCTCCCGGCTGCGTGCCGTCGGCGTAGAAGGAGTCCATGATCCCCATGGACTCGTACCAGGAGGCGTTCTTCGTGTCGTAGGTCGTGTGGACGTCGACCTTGTCGCCGGTCTTCAGCGCGATCTTCCAGCTCGGCTTCGGGACCGTCATCGAGACGTCCCAGCTGACGGCGCCCGCGGGCTCGAAGTACTTCGCGACGGAGCGGAAGATCGTCTTCGTCACACCACCGCGCGTGACGGTCATGTCGTCGTAGAGCCCACCCGGGTGCAGGTGGCCGGCAGTGCTGATCATGGTCAGGTCGTGCGGCACGGTCCACTCGTGCGCAGGGCCGATGTCGGACTTCTGCGCTCCGACGGCCTGGTCGGGGAAGGTGAACTTGCCGCTCTTCCCTGAGCTCCGATGGACGTCGAAGACCGGATAGGCGCGTATCCCCGAGACGTCGAGCCACTCCGGGTTCAGGTTCGTGATCGACGCGGCCGCCGGCGCGCTGTCGGGCACCAGGTCGATGTCGTAGGTGATGTACACCTTCGTCGGCACCGGAGTGAGGTTGTGGATCATGTAATTCATGATCCAGTTGTCCTTCGGATCCGAGTGCATGCCGTAGCCCTGCGGCGCGTTGAAGATCGTCTTCTCCTCGCCTGCGGCGAAGACCGGGTAGCCGTTGATCAGCCAGACGCCGTGGTGCAGGTGGATGATGTCGACCGGCGGGACGGTGCCGTCGGCCACGTACCTGAGGTTGGGCGAGAAGCGCGTGATGTAGCCCGGCACCTGCGGCTTGATGTTGTTGACGTGAGCCTCGATGGTGTTCTGGCCCGGCGCGATCGAGATCGGCCCGTACTTGAAGTGGAGATGCTGGATGCCCGGATAGTCGGCCGCCTGCGCAAGGTTCTGCGGCGCGGCCGAGATGTGCGCGCCCGGGAGCGCGGCGGCGCCCGCTGCGGGGGCGGCGGCGGCGAACAGCGCTAGCGAGAGGACTGCGGGAAGGAGGCGGCGCACGGCGTGGGGCTCCGATCGGGCTGACGTGGGGTCAGCGGGAACGCTATCTGTCCGTTGGGGTCTGCGGGAGAAGGTTTGCCGTCAGGCGGCGCGGTCTACGCCGCGCGCGCGATGCCGCTCAGTCGCTCGCTCATCACCCGGCACGCCTCGACGCTCTCGTCGATGAGGACGTACCGCCGCCCCTCCCGCGCCGCAACGGCGCCGAGCGTCCCGCTGCCGGCGAAGAAGTCGAGGCACCAGTCACCCGGCGACGTCGACGCGAGCACCATGCGACGGACGATGCCTTGCGGCTTCTGCGTCGGGTAGCCGGTCTTCTCGCGACCGTTGGTCGGGACGATCGTGTGCCACCAGACGTCGGTCGGCAGCTTGCCGCGCGCAGCCTTCTCGGCGGTGACCAGCCCGGGCGCCATGTACGGCTCGCGATCGACCGCCTCCGAGTCGAAGTGGTAGCGCTCCGCGTCCTTCACATAGACGAGGATCGTGTCGTGCTTGGCGGGCCAGCGCCGCTTCGACCGCGCGCCGTAGTCGTAGGCCCAGATGATCTCGTTGAGAAAGCAGTCGCGACCGAAGACCTCGTCGAGCAGCAGCTTGCAGTAGTGAGCCTCGCGGTAGTCGATGTGGAAGTAGACCGTGCCCGTTGGCGTGAGCAGTCGATGCGCGTGTTCGAGGCGCGGGGCGAGGAAGCTGAGGTAGTCGTCGAAGTCGTCGCGATAGGACGACTCGGCGAGCAGCCGCGTGGAGTAGCGCCGGCCGCCGAAGCCGATGCGATCGCCTGTCGCGCTTGATTCGGTCGCGAGCGTGCGCCGTGTCTGCGTCTTGCCCGTGTTGAAGGGAGGGTCGACGTAGACGAGCTGGAAGGACGCGTCGTCGAAGCGCGCCAGCACGTCGAGGTTGTCGCCGTGGATGATCTGGTCGGCGGTAGGGCGCACTCAGGGCCGACGCTAGTGGCGCGGGCGGGCGGAAAGAGCCCAGTGTCGGACTCGAACCGACGACCCCCTCCTTACCATTGGTGGAAAGTCACTTGACTTGTTGGTTAGGAAGGCCATAGTCCTCGACCGTACCTGACCGTCAGCCCTCAGTCGAGAGCGGATTCGTGACAAGACTGGCGAGCCAGGTCTGGGCGGTGTACCGCCGTCGTACCTCGGGATAGATGCAAGGCGCGGACTACTTCTGCGGGCAGTTGCGCTTGTCGTGCCCGTGGAAACCACACACGCTGCACTTCCCAGCATTCGGAGAGACGTCGCACGACCGTTTGTCGTGCCCATGCTTGCCGCACCAAGAGCAAGTGCGAGTGCCAGTCGAGCTCAATGCTGTCCTCCGGGTTATCCGTGGCCGTCCGGTCTTGCCTGTAAGTCTAGAGGCGATGTCGGGGTCGGGCCGGTCGGTCAGGACGGCTTGGAAGCCGGTGCCCGCCGTGGTCGGTGAACGAGATCTAGGCGCCGTGCGGGAACCTCCGGCGCACGATCAAATCGCGACGCGTCCGGCCCGGGCGACAGGTTAAGCAGCGCGGTGATCTGGGCGACCAGGGCCCCGTCTTCGTCACGCGGCCACTCAAGGCGACGGCAGCTCCGCCGGTCCCGCCCGCTTGGTCGATCGGAAAGATGTCGCGGTCGAGCGGGTGTCCTGCCGACTGGGCCGAACACCGCGTGCACAGACTTGCCGTGGAGCACCAGGGTGACTAACAGGTTACCGACCGACGCCCTCGACGCGCGTCGGTCGGTTGCAGCCTCCTTGCTACGCCCGCGCGACGCCGTACTGGGTGATCTGGCGGTAGTCGCCGTCCTTCTCGACCCCAGGGCAGCGGCCGGCGGCGATCTGGTTCAGGCGACGGCCCGTGAGGCCGTGTCGAGCGCCGAGGCGACGGTATTCCCGGACATGCGTACGGGCACCGAGCTCAAGCAGCTCGGCGTAGAAGTCGGCATAGACCGAGCGGCGACGGCGCGCCGGACGGCGGGTCTGGTGCTGGCCGGTACTTGCGGTGCTCGGCTTCATGAGTCCTCCTGGACCTTGAGTTGGCGGCGGAGGCGCGGTTCCTTTCTGGGCGCTTCCGAATGACTTGACTCAAGTTAAGTGATTTGGTAAGCTCTTGTCAAGCTATTTTGGAGGAGGAAGCATGAGCACCACCGTCACGCGCACCGAACTGGCCGACTTGATCGAGCGCCATATCGGCGCTCTCGTCTCGGATCTGCGGCAGTCTTCGGATCACGAGCTACTTGCCAACGCGCGGCCTGATGCGGCCGGCGTCGCGGCCGCCGCACCGACCGCTGGCCCGAGCCCGAGCCCGATCTCGGTGCACCCGACGCCAGGCGTGCTCCCCACCGACGCCTGGCAGAAGCTGGGCGAGCTCGAAGGCCAGACCTACAGCTGGCCCGAGGGAGTCGAGGAATACGAGCCGTTCGAGGTCTGGGAGACGATGGTCGACGGCACGCCCGCGCAGATCGGGCTCGGCCATCCGACTCGGCGCGAGACCTTCTTCGGGAGGGAGCGCGGGTACTGGCTCGCTTTCGAGATGATCAACGGCCGGAAGCGCCTGGCCAATCGTCGTCTTCACCGAGGCGGACGACTTCACGTCGAGCGGAGATCTAGTCGCGGTGATCAAGGGCAAGGGCGACGGCGGGCGGTCGATGTTCGGCCTCGGCGATGCACTCCCCGCGGGCTACGAGACGCTCGACGTCGACGTGTTCCGCAACCGCGTCTCCGGCCCCCAGGCGTTCAACCGTATGGCTGTGATTGCAGCCGGTGGGGACCGTCAGGCGATGTGCACGCACGCCTTGCTTCAGCTCGGCCTGCGCCCGCAGGCCATCGCCGCCTAAGCGGAAAGACCGGCCCCGTAAGCAGTGGGCTCCCCGACGGTCTGCGAACCGCCGTCGTACGCGGGCGCGATTGCTACCGGGGCGACGGCAGGTGTTTCAGCCAAGCCCGAGCCTCGGTATCGGGGCTCCTCTCCACTTGCTCACTTACCTCGCGCATCGCCTCCGGCCCCTCGTTGCTGGGGTCGACGCGCATCAACTCGGCAGCGAACATGATGAACGCGATCATCTTCCGGCGCTGAGCCTTGGCACTGCGGATCGCGTCGATGTAGAGCTCGGTGCCTTTAGCGACGTTGCCCGAGCGGAAGGCAATCAACCCCTTCGTCGCCATGATGGTCGCTGGGTCGGCATCGAAGTCGACAGCGCCGATTCGATTGATCGCGCGTTCGGCTTCCACGACCTTGCCGAGCTTCGCTAGACAGAAGGCCAAGTTGTTGAGCAAGGTTGAGTCATCCGGGTTGGCGATCAGACCTTTGCGCGCGAAATCGGCGCCGCGGGTGAAATCGGCCGCCTTCGAGGCTTCGTAGGAGCCGAACATCGCGGCGCGCGAGGAGAAGGCTTCGTCGGCCAGCCACAGCGCCGCTTGGGACACGGCCTCCTGTGGGCGCCCGGCGCTTTGATAGTCGAGCGCTTTGGCCTCGTAGGAGCTCGGAACGAGTTCGAGTTTCGTTTCAAGTTCAGGAAGCTGGAGTTGATTGCTCGCCCACTCCGCTTGGGCCAGTGAGTTGTCGTTCGGCGCGATCAGCGAAGCCTCGAAGAGTCGGCGCGCCCGACGGTCCTGGCCGGCATCGAGCTCGGTCGTCGCAAGTGATGCGGCGAGCTCCGTCGTGTGCAGTGAGGGCAACCGGTCGAGCAACTCACGCCCGACCTTGACAAACTCCGCTGGCCGACCCGCCATGTTGGCGACGGCGATCTCGGCAGCGACCAGCCAGGGGTCGCCCGCTGTCCGCGGTGAGCGCAAGAGCAGCTTGTGCCCCTGTTCTGCGTCGCCAACGTGGACCCACAGGCGCGCTGCGCTACGCAGGATGTAGCGAGCGTGCGGCGCCAGACTGACCGCCACGCTCATCGCGCGCGTCGCCTTCTTCTTACTACCGCCGATCGCGTAGTAGCGCGCGAGCTCGGTCCAGGCGAGGGCATTCCCAGGATCGCGCCGCAGCCGTGTTCGCAACGTGCCGATGTGACGGCGTGCCGTCGCCTCATCAACCTCGTCCAGGTGTAGCTCGGTCAACTCCTCAGCGGGGCCGCGCAGCACCCCGGCAGCGAGGCTCCGGGCGAGCGTCGAGGCACCGGGTGCCTCGATTAAGAATTCGGCGGCGTCCCGGGCGGCGTCCATAGCGCCGACGGCGATGGCGGCACTGACAAGGTCGCCAGCATGCGGCACATCTCGCCGGCGCGCGAAGTCGACGCGGAGCATGTCGATCCCATCAAGCGACCGCAGTCGACCGTCACCGCCTGCCCGGGCCGGCAAGGAGAGTGCTTCAGCTCGAGCCGCGTTGACCTTGGGGCTGTGCCAGCGCGGGATTACGCGTCGATCGTCGGAGAGCTCACGGATCACGGGACGAGGATCTTGGCCACGCGGCGCTCGCTGCGAGCGGCCATGTATTCGAAGAAGGAGACGTAGCGCTCCAGGCTGTAGGAGTCACCGAAGCGCTTTGCGTGATCGCGCGGGTGTCCCCGGCGGCGCGGATCGGGCTCGCAGAGCTCCAGGAAGCGCGCCCGAATCATCTCGTCAAGCTGGTCGTCGTCGACAGTCGGGAACTGGTCCGTAACGCGGCTGGCGGCGTCGCGGAGATAGACGACGACATCGTCGAAGGTGCCGGTCCATTGGCTGCCGAGGACAGCTGGCACGTGTGCCGGCGCCAGCGCGCCCATGATCGCACCGCTCGCGTTGACGCCCGTGAACTGGAAGAGCAGCAAACTACCCAAGTGGAAGAGATCACAGGCCTTGCGGCGAGCACCCCAATCGCCTTCCTGAAAGCCGTAGTACGCCTCGGGCGGCGCATAACCGCCGTCGCCGATCACAAGCATGCGCTCGTACGGCCCCGTCTCCGACTTGACTGACGCGCGGCCGAGGTCTGCGAGCTTGCCCGTCTTGCCCTCGTCGAACAGCAGGACGTTCGAAGGCTTGACGTCCTGGTGAGCGATGCCGCGGTCGTGCAACTGGCGCAGGCCAAGGGTGGCCTGATGGACTGTGCGGAGCGCCCATGCCACGTCGATCTCGTTCGAGAGAGCGCGGAACGCCCGGATGTCACCCTCGGGCCAACTCGAAAATCAGATAGCTGACACGGCCGAGCGGGCCAGAGTCGGGGACGTTCAGCTCGCCGTCAGAAATGATCCGGACGACATTTCGCATCCGCCCGTCAGCACAGGCCCGGCAGAGGTTCCGCTCGAAAACGAAAGCATCTGTCAAAGCCTTGAGCTCCGCCGCGGTATCCGGCGCATTCAGGGCCCTGACGTAATCGATTGCCTTGAGGAAGGCCTCCTCGTCGCCTCGCGTTACTCGGTAGCTGGATGAGAAGTGGCCGCCCGTCGCCCCCGGGGCCGGCTTGATCATCGACTCGACCAGCCAGCCGTCGTCGGTCGTGAGGCCGACGAGCATGTTGGCCGGGCTGTCGATAGGGGCTGCAGACACGCCGATCCAGCCTAGGCACGCGATGCGACGGCGTGGGCGGCGACGGCGACAGGGCTCCCCGTCATCGCGGGGCCGCAGGGATCACCGAATCGCTTACGCCGACGAGGCGGGGCGCGCAGACGCCCCGCCTCGCTTGCGACCCCGTTGATCGGCGGCACCGCGACGGTCCTAATTCCCGTCTATGACGCCTTCGAGCGGCCGAACTTGCCGCCCACACGCGGTGCGATGACCGCCTCCTCGCCGATAAGCCCAAGGAGCGACATCGTCAGTGCGGCGTCCGAGCGGAGCTCCTGCTCGACCTTGCTGCTTGGCATCACCGACTTCATGTACTCGCTGTGGGCGACCTTCGCCACGGCGATCTCTCCGTAGACGGCGATCACCTCGTCGGCGATCTGGTCTGCGAGGTGGTCGGCGTACTGGGCTTGCCAGTACTCGATCTCGTCCTTCAGGACCGGGTGGTCGATCTTGATGAGAACCGCACCCTCGGGATGGTCGGGGTGGTTCGGCATCCAGCTGGCGAGCATTCCCTCCTCGTCAATCTCGTCGCCCGTCACAGCAATGTAGGCCGGAATGCCGCCAGCGACCTTCGTCTTAGCGGCTGCGACCGAGCCCGGCTTCGAACCGGTGTTGAGGGTGCCCCCGGTCCCACCGCCACCGCCCCCGCCACCTGTACCGGTGCGGGTGCCCTTTGGTACGCGCGGCGTGGTTCCACCCTGCGTCGGATCGACGCTCGCAGACCCACCCTTACGGGCGCGGAGCTTGATGATGCGCCAGCGGGATCCGAAGCGCTCGGCGAGGCGGTCGCGCCAGGTCGGGTCCGTGACGCTTCCACTGCCACCGGCGCGGGCGGCATTGATCGCGTCGCGGATCTGTTCGGGCATGTTCGCCGCAAATTCAGCTCCCCAATCATTGACGGGGAGCGGGTTACCCGCGTGCGGGCCGCCCATGATCAACAGCGAGTTCCGGTCACCGCGCGGATAGACGCCGTGCTTACCGTTGCTCTCGTCGAAGGCCTGCGGCCGCATAACCAGCCACAGCTTGGAGCGAACCGCCTGCTCGAGGACCCCGAACGAGCGGTACGTGGAGTGGTGGTTCGTGACGTCGTACAACTCGTTCTTGTAGAGCGCGCCGATGTAGCCGCCCTGTGCGGCGTACGACTGGACGCCGGGACGGTCGCCGTCCCAGAGGTACCAGTCAACCTCGGTTCCGTCGCCGACAGCCACCGTGCCCGACGAAGCGAGCTTCCCCTTCGTAAACGAGCTCACCGGGTACTGGATGTAGTACTTCGCGCCCTCGATCTTGCGGCGGTTGGTTCGGCGATTCGCGCCACCGGACACATGCGCCATCTCCTTACTGATGGGCCAGAGACCGCGCTCCGTCGTACGGAGTTCGTCCACCGTGATCTCGGCGCCGGCCGGAGCGTCCCAGATGCGCCGGTTCAGGTAGGTCGAGATGCCCTTGATGTCTGCCTCGGCGACGCGGTTCGGGTCGCCGACCACCGTGTCGGTGATGTCGCTGTCGCCCAGCAGGACGATGACGGTGCCGTGGTCTTCGATCCAGTCCGGCTTGACCTCACCCCAGTCGCATCCATGGTCGACATCGACGAAGGGAGTCACGACCTCGACGATCTGCATGTCGCCCGTCGTCGGGTCGATCGCCTCAAAGTTCTTGAGGCCGTACTCGCCGGTCGCCGGGTCGGTTGTCACCCAGATCAACGCGCCATTGCCCTCGACCCAGGAGATGACGACGAGGCCGTGCTTGTTCCAAGGCAGCAGACTCGACTTCGCGCCGATGCCGAAGTTCTCGTGGACGCCGCCGATCGGCTTACCTCCACCGCCCCAGACATTGAAAAACCCCACGAGCTCGCCGGGCGTCATTCCAACGCCGTTGTCAGCGATGAATCGGCGGTAGACGCCCTTCTCCTCGACCGCCTGCCACTCGATGCCGAACTCGATCTTGGTCGCGCCGGCCTCGATGGAGTTGATGAAGGTCTCGCGGACCCACTGATGCGCACCGCCCTCGCGGTAGACGCGGTCAACCTGGTGATGAATGCCGGACGCCTTCATCGGCGTCACGGAAACGTGGGGAGTCACTTTCGTACACCTCTCTTTCTCAAGGGACCACGAAGGCCGCTTGAGGGTCGGCTAGGGCCGGAAGGCGCTAGCTGGGTCTTGTCGCTAGGCAACTGCCTAGCTTGTAGCAATTGTACCAGGTTTTGCCGTCTTGCGGCAATTTTATGAACTCATGACTTGCATTTTTTCTAGTAATCTGAGATAATTCTGCTATCGAATTAAGGAGGAGGTGAATAAATATGGATTACGACGAATTACGCCAAAAAGTCGCGGACAACAGCGGTGTGGTCACCGTCAACATGGGAACCCTGCGCGACGCGCATAACGCTGGCAAATTGGGCATCCACGTCCGCAGCAACATCTCAAAGGAGTTGCGTAGTCGAGGCCTCAATCACGCGCCAGAAGAGTTGCCGGCCAATCAACACGAGCGCGTTCGGCTCTGGCTGATGGGCACTCCCGCAGGGGATCTGATTGAGGGCGTGCTCAAGATCGATCCGAATACCGACACGAAGATCCGGGAGGCAGCTGAGAGTGATGCCACCGACGTGCTCGAGAAGGTCCGCGAACTGGTGTGCGCCTAGCGCGATCCAGACGACAGACCGCAGCTGATCGGCCCCGTGTTTCGGGGCCGATCAGCGCATCTACGGTCTTGCGCATCAGCTCTGCGCGCTCGGTCTCGGCCAGAGTCGCCGGAGTCCGTCCTCGTAAACACCATCGATGAAAGGGCCGGGCTTTCTCGCTCGCTGGACGATGCGGTTGATGTTCTTGACGAAGCGAGCCGTCTGCTCCTCTCCGCGGAGCCGAGCGTTCGTCAGGCAGAAGGCCTGCACGCCGGCAGCGGCAAGGGCATCGCGTTCGGCCGGCCGGGTTCGGATTCGGTCGTCCTTCATCAGGACGACCCAGCCCTTCGCGCCCGCGTCGCGCAACCACTCCTCGTCCGCGAGCTCCTGCGCGCGCTTCTCGCCGTAGACCGAAGCCATCGTGCGGACCGTGAAGCCGAGCGCTCGCAGCGCCTCGGCCAGATGCTTCTTGCCGAGACTGCGGTCGATAAAGAACTCAGGCGGCGGCGGCTCGGGTCGCGACACGGATCACGTCTTCGACCTCAGCAGGCTTGACGCCGAAGTCATCGGCGATGTCGGCGATCGAATCGCCGGCCTGGAAACGATCGACCAAGTCCTCGATCCTCGCGCCGCCGTGGACGACGATCGGCAGGCCGAATGCCTTAGCGGGGTCGACGATCACGTCAACGTGCTCGTAGATCGGGAGCCGCACCTGCTCGGCCCAGCCGTCGCTGCCGTACTTGATCCGCTTCAGGTAGTCCTTGACGACGGACGTGAACTGGCGCTGGCCCGTCCTAACGACGGTCAGCTCGAGCAGTTCGTTCTCGCGCTCCTTCGTCGCGTAATCGAACAGGACCTCGGCGCCATCGGTGAACAGCTTCTGGGACGCGAGCGCGTGGTCGACGCCGATCGTGGACGTCAGCGCCTCGATCGCCGGACGGATGCGCTGCATCGGGACGCCAGCGCGCCGGAATGCCGAGAGGACGTATGCCTCGGCGAACCCGATGAACGGCACCGTTGCCTCGTGACCCCTGGCGTCGAACGTCGTGATCAACGGCTCGCCGTCGCCTCCACGCGCCCATCGCTGCATGGTCGACTTCGGTATGCCCAAATAGCCGGCCGCTTCGCCCAACGTGAAGATCGCCCGGCTGACCCGTGCGTCTTCCTCAGCTATCCGAGCTCTCTGAACCGTCTTCGCTTTCTTGCTCCTCGTGCTCCCGTTCGTTCTCGGATCGATCCTAGTCCGCGTCATGGACCCTTTCATCTCTTCATTCCCATCTAGGACCTGGAGTCCCCACACACGACTGCTTCGCCCCCTCTTGGTCGCCTTGTTGTTCGTCAACCGCTCCGCCTTTCCCGCCGTCCCCCGCCTCGTCCGCCCTTCGTTGACCCTCAACGTTGTCCGTGCACCCCGCCGTCCCCGTTCCCTGACCACTTCCTCGAACCGAAGGTGAGGGGGAGTGGTCAGGGACGGAGCCGCGCAGCGGCGGAGAGGGGACGGCGGGGTGCACGCCGCTCCGACTGCGGCTTTTCCCGCTCATCGCGCGACCCAGGTGATTGCCAGCGGACTCATCACCCGATGATGAGCTGGTTGCTAACCGCGTAGATCGCTGCTCGCGCCCGCTCGATCCGCTCCTCGGCGCTGATCCGGTCCCTGGGGATCGAACTCGTCGAAGACGTGCGCGTACGTGTCGAGCGACATCGTCGGCGCATGGCCGGCCTGGCGCGCGACGTCGACCACGCTGCGGCCTTCGTGGATCAGTAGCGAGACGAACGAGTGACGCAGGTCGTATGGCTGGACGTCCTTCAGCCCGACCGCCTCGACAACGCGGTCGAAGAACCGGCGCCGCCAGTTCTTGTACGCGGTCAGTGTCCACGGCTTCGCGTCGTGGCCCGGGAAGACCAGCGCGTCGTTGGCTGGCCGACCGCATTTCATCCGCCACTCCGCCAGGTCACGCGCGAGCGGCTTCAGCAGCCGTACCGTCCGGACCCGCCGCGTCTTTGTCGGCCCGAGCTCGCCGTCGAACACCGCGGCGTCGACCAGCAGTGTCCGCTCCTGGATGCATGACCAGCGCAGTCCGATCGCCTCACCTGGTCGTAGCCCGGCGTAGGCCAGGATCGACAGCAGCGTCGAGTCACGCATCAGGCCCTGCTCGAGCGCGAGCGCCCGCATCGTCTCGACGACCTCGGGCGACAGGGGCTGCACGAGCCGCTTGCGGCCGGCCGCGGCTTCTTCACCGCGACCATCGGATTGGACGGCAGCCGGCCCCACTCAACCGCCCGCTGCAGCATCCCCTGGAGCATCACGAGCGCCTTGCGCGCCGAGGCCTGACCGACACCGTCGCGTTGGAGCTCGAGCCGGTAGCGCTGGAGCGTTTCGACCGTGAGCTCGCGCAGCTTCAGCTGCCCCAGCCGCGGCAGGACGTGCGCGTCCCAGAGCTCGGCGTAGACGCGCAGCGTCGACTTCGCCAGGTTCGGCTCAGCGTAGAGCTTCCACCAGTCCTGCGCAAAGTCGGCGAGCCGCTCGTTGCCGGCGTCCAGGAGCCCGAGCTCGCCGAGCCGCCGACGTCGCTTCAGCTCCGCGTCGAACGCCTCCGCGTCGCGCTTTCGTCCTAGCACCTTCGCCCGGTTCTGACCGGCCTGGCGCCAGCGCACGCGCCAGACGACGCCGCCGTCCTTGCGAACCACCTTCTCGACGCTCATCGCTGGCCGCCCTTCTCCCGAAGCAGCGCCTTGAAGCTGCCGGGCCGCAGTGGCACCGGCGGCATCACGAAGGCCGGCTCTGGCTCGACGACGGCCCGATCGAGCCACTCGTCGAACCACTCCTGCGGGATACGGATGCGTGAGCAGACCCGGATCGCCCGCAGATCCCCGCGCGCGACAGCGGCGTAGATCGCGCGATCCGAGAGGCCCGTGACCTCCGCAACATCGCGGACGGTGAGGAGGACTCGCTGCGGTTCGGCCATCACGGCGGAAGGGACGGAACCGGCGGTGGTGGCCCCTTCATCGTCGCTGTAGTTCGTGGCCGTGTGCCTCCGCCCGGCGACGCCGTCAACCCGCTCGCTTCGCTCGGGGTCGGCCCTACGGGCCGCCTTCGGTGACTGCGCCGCCGGCGCTCCGGCGGTTGGGCGACTAGGTCCGACTGGGGGCCGGACGTACCCGTTTTGTACCTCCCGGCCGGGTGGTGCGGCGGGGCCGGGGAGGAAATGCCTGCAAATGGAGAGAGCCCAGTGTCGGACTCGAACCGACGACCCCCTCCTTACCATGGAGGTGCTCTACCAACTGAGCTAACTGGGCTTGTCAACCGGCTTGACTATCCGGTCAGTGGGGGGAGCAGGATTCGAACCTGCGTACGCATAGCGACGTGGTTTACAGCCACGCTCCTTTAACCACTCGGACATCCCCCCGAGGTGTGGGAGGCGGATTGTAGAAGCAAGCATTCACGCGGTCTGGGCCGGCAAAGGAGGACCCGGTTCGACCTCAAACTCGGCGTATTTGGGGCCGCCCACGGCGATAGCCGTGCTGCCTCCAATCTCTGCGGCGGGGATAAACCACCTGCGCCCGTCGCCGCAGTGGATGAAGACGAAATCGCAGCGAGCAGAGTCGAAGCGCTTCGTCATGCCACTCCAGCTTTGGTTGCCGCCCCGGGTGCATACCGCGACTGCCCAGCGCCCGCGCGGTGTCTTCGAGTTCGAAGTCTTCACCTCGACCCGTACGAGTTGACCGGCGATGTCGGCAATGAGGTCGCAGTCAGGAGACCTGAAGAGCGGTGGATAGACGAAGGCTCCCTTCGAGACCAGCCACAGGATCGCCGACGCCTCCCCGATGTCTCCTTGCGCGCGATGCAGCACGCTCCGACGCTAAGGCGCCACGCGCTACACCACAGCTACAAGCGCAACAACTGGGCTACGAAGCGTCGCGCAGCCGCTGCGCCTCGGGCAGCGACTCCAGCTTCTTCAGCGTGTTGTTCTCGATCTGGCGGATTCGCTCGCGTGTCACGCCGAAGGCGCGCCCCACCTCTTCGAGCGTTCGCGCCTGGTGGCCGTTCAGGCCGAAGCGCATCTCCATGACTTCGCGCTCGCGCTCGGGGAGCGCCTCGAGCGCCTTGCGGACGTTCTGGCGGCGCAGGTTCTCTGAGGCGAGCTCGAATGGGGACTCGGCTGTCTCGTCCTCGACGAAGTCGCCGAGGGACGAGTCTTCGTCCTCGCCGATCGGCTTCTCGAGCGACACCGGCAGCTGCGCCATGCGCAGGATGTCCTTGACCTCGCGCGCCGTCCACTCGAGCTCTTTCGCGATCTCGACGGGCGACGGCTCGCGGCCCATCTCCTGCACCAGTGAGCGCTCCACGTGCACGACCTTGTTCAGCTTCTCGACCATGTGGACGGGAATGCGGATGGTGCGGGCCTTGTCGGCGATCGCGCGCGTTACGGCCTGGCGGATCCACCAGGTCGCATAGGTGGAGAACTTGTAACCGCGGCGGTAGTCGAACTTCTCGACGGCGCGGATGAGCCCGAGCGAGCCCTCCTGGATCAGGTCGAGGAACGTGAGCCCGCGGCCGAGGTAGTTCTTCGCGATCGAGACGACCAAGCGCAGGTTGGCCTCGATCATCTGCTGCTTCGCGTCCATGTCGCCGCGCTCGATGCGCTTGGCGAGCATCACTTCCTGCTCGGCGGTGAGCAGGTCGACACGACCGATCGAGCGCAGGTAAAGCCGCAGCGAGTCGAGTGACGGCTCGACGGTCAGGTCGAGCTCGACCTTCTTCGGCACCTCGATCGGCTCGCGCACGGCGACCCGCTCGGGGTCCTTGACCCGCTGGCTCGCGCTGTCTTCCTCGGCGAGCACGTCGATGCCTTGTTCGCCGAGATGCTGGTGCAACTCGGTGAGCTGCTCGGCGGACGGGTCCTGCTCCTCGAGCGCCGTCGCGATCTCCTCCGGCGTCACATAGCCGCGGTCGCGCGCTTCGGCGATCAGCGTCCGCAGCTCGTCGACGTCGGCGAACGGAACCGCGTCATCGAGCTCGGGCTGAACGAGCAGAGCCCCCTCATCCTTCGCAGCCAACTATTCCCTCTCCTCCCAGTGGACCCGGCGCAAGCCGCCAACCCCCCAGCGCGGTCCAATCTACAGCGAGGTCAAGCCGGCAAGGACATTTGTTCCGAGAGGTATCTTCAAACGCGTGAGTTCGCCGCGAACACCCGTGCTCGACGACGTGCAGGCGCGCCGTCCAACCACCCATCTGAGCCTGACGCGCGTCGGGGTGACAGGCGTCGAAAAAGTTGTGCGCATAAGCGGCTCCGGCTCCGAGCCGCAGCTCTTCTACGCGACGCTCGAATGCTTCGTCGATCTGAACCCGCGCCAGAAGGGCGCGCACATGTCGCGCTTCGAGGAGACGGTCAACGAGGCGATCGACCAGGTCGTGCTCAACGAAGCGTTCAAGGCCGAGACGCTCGCCGCCCACATCGCCGAGCTCGTGCGTGAGCGCCAGGACAGCCTGCGTGCCGAGGTGCACGTGACCGCGCGCTATCCCGAGCACAAGCAGGCGCCTGTCAGCGGCACGCCGACGCAGGAGATCTACACGCTGCACGGCTCGGCGGTCGCGTCGGCCGGCGGGACGCGGCGACTCGTCGGCGTGAGCGCACAGGGCATGACCGCCTGCCCGTGCGCCCAGGAGATGGTCACCGCCGCTTCACACGAGCGCCTGCTGGCCGACGGCTTCACCGACGACGAGATCGAGCGCGTGTTCGAGCACGTGCCGGTCGCGACTCACAACCAGCGCGGCATCGGAACGCTCTACGTCGGCTGCCCCGAGCGCTGCGACCGCGAGATCGAGGGCTCGACGCTGCTGCGCATCGTCGAGGAGTCGATGAGCTCCGAGATCTTCGAGCTGATGAAGCGACCGGACGAGCTGGCTGTCGTCGAGCGAGCGCACCGGCGCCCGCGCTTCGTCGAGGACTGCGTGCGCGAGCAGGTCCGGATGGCCCTGGACGAGTTCGCCGGCTTCGAGCCCGACACGTTCATCTGCGCCCGCCAGGAGAACCTCGAGACGATCCACCAGCACAACGTGGTCGCCGAGCGCTCGGGCCTGCTCGGCGAGATGGCACGCGAAGCGGGCGGCGGCGAGCACGAGGCGCGCCACGTCACGATGCGCGAGTGGCTCGAGGGCCAGCCCGCCGCTACGACATCTGTCCAGGGCTGAGCGCCCTTCTTCGCAGGCCGCGCGCTGCGGCCGATGCAGACGGCGTGAGACTTTCCCAAGACGCCGCAATTGCCCTCGGCCTCGCCGCCACCGCGATGCCGTTTGCCCACTCTCGTGAAGACGAGGCCGAGCGCTGGCTGCGGGTCTTGCGGACACATGGGCGCGTCGGAGAGGTGCTTCAGGGTCTTGGGGTCCCGGAGGCACCACTGATGACCTCCGCGCGCCCATCCGGGTCGCCGGCGGACGTGCCACCGCCCGGCGACCCGGTCGACGCGATCTGCCGGCGTGCCGTTCGCATGGCGAACGCGCGCGCGGCGGACCGCGTTGCCACCGTGGACGTGCTGTTCGCGGTGCTGGCCGTCTACGGCCAGGCTTTCGACCGCGCGCTCTACGTCCGCGGAACTTCGCGCGAAGAGCTGCTCGAACGGCTCGTCTCGACCCCGGTGCGCGCCGTCCGCTGAGCGTGTAGGCGCTCGCGCGCCTCCTCGATCTCACGCCTGACGTTCAGGAAGTAGTCGACCCCGGAGCCGACGGTGGCCGCCACCATCAGGCCCACCAGCACGTCGACCCACGCGGCGTGCGGATCGTTGGCGGCTATCAGCGCCATGACCGCGGCGATCTGGATGACCGTCTTGACCTTGCCGAGAATCGACGCCGGGATGATCGCGCCCTGCTGGGCAGCCGCCACGCGCAGGCTCGACACCGCGAACTCGCGCGCGATGATGACCATCGCGACCCAGCCGGCCAGCCGATCGAGGCTGACGAGCGCGATCAGCGCCGCCGTGATCAGCATCTTGTCCGCGATCGGGTCCATGACCTTGCCGAACGTGGTGATCGCCCGCCGCGAGCGCGCGATGTAGCCGTCGAGCCCGTCCGTGAACGCCGCCAGTGCGAACACGACCGCCGCGATCGTGTCGCCGTCGTGGATCCCCGTGGTGAGCGCGACGACCAGCACCGGCACCAGCAAGATGCGCAGCACCGTGAGGACGTTCGGGACGTTGAGCGGGAACAACTAGGCCGCGCCCTTCACGGCACGCGCTCCGTGGTGGTGGCGGCGGCGATACGCCTCGATCTCGATCGCGATCGTCGAGCCCAGCGGGCCGAGCGGTGACACCGCTGCGGCCAGCACCGGCCACGGGAAGACGCGGCGCGTGCAGCCGTAGGCGATCGCCACGCAGAGCGCGATCCAGCCGCAGCCGTGACACCACCCGAGCACGAGCTGCGTGTGCTGGCTGAAGCCGCCGACCCAGGTCACGACCAGCGCCGTGAAGATCGTCAGCTCGAAAGCCGAGTACAGGCGCACGGCCTTGAAGTACGACATCGGGAGTTGAGGCTATACGCGTGTGCGCGGGATCTCGAAGACGCCGGAGCCCTTCGCCCGCATCAGCGCCTGGTCGGCGCGCGCCACGAGCGCGGCCGGGCCGCCCCCCGCCGCCGGCTCGAACTCGGCCACGCCGGTCGAGATGCCGAGCAGATGACCATCGGGGCCGGCATTCGAGGCGACCGCGGCCTGCACGCGCTCGGCGACGAGCCTCGCCCCGTCGAGGTCGGCCTGCGGCAGGATGACCGCGAACTCGTCGCCGCCCCAGCGGTAGGCCACGTCCGGGCGGCGCACCGCCGAGCGCAGCGACGCGGCCACCGCCTTCAGCACGGCATCGCCCTCGAGATGGCCGAAGCGGTTGTTGAAGTCGCTGAAGTCGTCCAGGTCGCCGACAAGCACGCTCAGCGGGCTGGCCCCAGCCGCTGCGCGGCCCATCGCGTGCTGGAGGTCCTCGTCGAACGCGCGCCGGTTGAGCAGGCCGGTGAGCGGATCGAGCCGCGCCTGGCGCCGGGCCTGCTCGCCCTCGCGCCGCAGCCCCACCCGCTGCGCGCGCACGTAGAGCATCAGGAACATCATCACGAGCGCGAGCGACACCCAGACGACGAGCTGCGTGAGCAGCTCCAGCACCTCGCGGCGGCTCAGGTGCTCGTCGTAGGCGACCGGTGCGAGTACCAACAGGGTGAGGACGGCGAGGTAGGCGAGCACGCGCTTCGGCGGGTGCAGCGAGGCGGTGTAGACCGCGCTCAGGATGAACATCTGGGCGTACGGCGATCCAACCCCGCCGGTCAGCCAGACGAGCGCCGCGATTCCGGCGATTGCGAAGTAGCTGAAGGCGAGGAGCTCGTTGATGTTCGCCCGCGCTCCGACGGCGCGCATCCGCTCGCCCGCCGCCGCCGCCGCGCCGATGACCACTGCGGCAACGATCCAGCCGCCCGAGCCCAAGTGCTGGGTCGGATGCACGAACGGCAGGAGGATGGCCGAGAGCCCGGCTCCGAAGAACCACAGCAGCCCGCCGAAACGGGCGGCGTTGGCCAGGTCGACGCCCGCGTAGGGGTCGTCGGGCTGGGCCAGCGCTTTTGCAAGGCGCGCACGCACCCCTAATGAACTACGGGACCTGACCCAAACTGTCAATTCATGTACGCCGTTGTTAACAAGCCGACGATGGGATTCGAACCCATGACCCCCGCTTTACGAGAGCGGTGCTCTGGCCAACTGAGCTACGTCGGCGTCGGGGGGGCGAGTGTAGCCAGGCTCACCCCTTCTCTTTCCCATGAAATCCATGGCTCGGGCGCGCGTCGCACGGGGTTTTCGCGAGCGGCTGATCGGCCTTGCCTGGGCGCGCTCGCCGCGGGCCGAGGCCCTGCTGCTGCCGCGCTGCCGCTCGGTCCACACGGCGGGAATGCGCTTCCCGCTCGACCTCTACTGGCTCGGGCCGGACGGCGAGATCGTCCGCGTGGACCTTGGTGTCGTCCCCTGGCGGATCGCAGCCTGCGCCGCCGCGCGCGCGGTGATCGAGGTGCCGGCTATCCCGGCGAGCCGACGAGCCGCCGCAGGCGCAGCGACAGCGCGGTGAGCGCCAGATCCTCCTGGACGTTCAGCTGAAGCGACTGGCGCGTCTCCTCGCACAGCTCGGCGGCTTCGCGTAGCCGGCGCGGATCGCGTGCCTGCGCGGCAGCCGCGAGACCGTCGATGCGGTCGGTGGCGAGAACTGAATCGGGCGCGCCCTCGGCAACACACACGAGGTCGCGGAACGTGATCGTCGCAAGCTCTAGCCCCAGCTCCAGCACGTGAGTCCGCGCGCGGCGGCCGTCGCGCTTCGCCGTGTCGTCGAACTCCTTCTCGAGCGTGCGGCGCTCGCGGTCCTTCGGCTCGAGCTCGAGTCGGGCGGCGCGCTTCACGCCGATCGCGTCCTCGGCCGTCCTGCGCGCAGCCTCGGCTCGCTCGAGCAGGCCGCGCCACGGCTCGGCGGCGCCGTCGGCATCCGCTAGCGCCGCGCGCACGAGCGCCTCGACGTCGGCGCGCAGGGCGAGCCCGTCGTCGCCGGCCAGGAACTCGGCGCGGCGGCCGTCTCCTAGCGCGAGTCGCGCCGACGCGTCGGCGCGCTCCGGCTCGACGCCCTCCTCCAGCAGCCGCTCGGCGATCCGCGCCCGCGGCAGCGGGTCGAAGCGCACCAGCTGGCAGCGCGAGACGACCGTGTCGAGCACCTGGCCGAGCTGGTCGGTCAGCAGTATCAGGTGCACGTAGTGAGCCGCTCTTCGAGCGTCTTCAAGAGGCGGTTGGCCACCTCGTCGTTCATCGTGTCGACGCGCTCCAGGACGAACACCCGCCGGCGCGATTCGAACGGCGTGTGCGTGGCCGCGGCCACCACGGGCTCCTCGATGTCATCCACGCGCATCACGTGCACACCGGTGGGCTGCACCCAGGTCAGGTCCGGATGGGTCCCGTGCTGCGCGCGCAGCCGAGCGGCATCGGGCTCGGGTGAGCCCTCGGCCAGCAGCTCAGCGGCGAAGGCGCGCGCGGCGGTGGCCTTGCCGGTGCCCGCCGGGCCGTGGAAGAGGTAGGCGTGCGAGGGCTTGTCGGCCAGCGCGGCGCCCAGCACCAGCCGCGCATGCGGGTGGGCTTCGAGTGCCTGGTCCAAAGTCATGCGGCCACCCCGGCTGTGACGAGCTCGATCACGTCGGCGGCCACGGCGTCCGGATCGCGTGCGCCGTCGACCACCTTCCAGCGCGCAGGACCGGCCGCTGCGAGGCGGTCATACGCCTCCGCGACGCGTTGCTGGAGTGCCAGGCCCTCGTCCTCGAAGCGGTCGGCCTGGCCCGCGCGCTCTGCGGCGGCGACCGGGTCCACCCGCAGCAGCACCGTCAGATCGGGCTCGAGGCCGCGCGTGGCCCACTCGTTCACGCGCCGCACCTCGTCCTCGCCGAGCCCGCGCGCGAAGCCCTGGTAGGCCAGCGACGAGTCGAGATAGCGGTCCGAGATCACCACCTTGCCCGCGTGGAGCGCCGGCTGGATGACCGTGGCCACCAGCTCGGCCCGGGCCGCCGCGAACAGCAGCGCCTCCGAGCGCGCGTCGAGCTCGATCGACGGGTCCTTCAGCAGTTCGCGGATGCGCTCGCCCGCCGGAGTCCCGCCAGGCTCGCGCACCAGCAGGGCGTCGTCGCCGAGCGCCTCGGCCAGCCGGCGCGCCTGCGTGGACTTGCCCGAGCGGTCGATTCCCTCGATCGTCACGAACAGGCCGGGCACCGCTCCGACGCTACCATCGCCCGCCCCGTGAAAGCCGTGGTCACAGGAGGCGCAGGGTTCATCGGCTCGAATCTGGTCGACGCTCTGCTCACGCGCGGCGACGAGGTGGTCGTGGTCGACGATCTCTCGACCGGAAAGCGCGCGAACCTCGAGCCCGCCCTGGCCGCGGGTGCGCGCCTGATCGAGGCCGACATCCGCGACGCGGCGGCACTGCGGGCCATCTTCGAAGACGCCGGCCCGGACGCCGTGTTCCACTTCGCGGCGCAGATCGACGTGCGCAAGTCGATCGCCGACGTGGCGCTCGACGCGACGATCAACGTGGTCGGCACCATCAACGTGCTGGAGGCCGCCCAGGCCGTCGGCGCGCGCGTGGTGAACAGCTCGACCGGCGGGGCGATCTACGGCGAGGGGCGGATCCTCCCGGCGCCCGAGGACCATCCGGCCGAGCCCGAGGCGCCCTACGGCCAGTCGAAGTTCGCCGCCGAGGGCTACCTGGAGCTCTACCGGCGCCTGCACGGCCTGTCGACGATCTCACTGCGCTACGGCAACGTCTACGGCCCGCGTCAGGACCCGCTCGGCGAGGCGGGCGTGATCGCCATCTTCTGCGGCAAGCTGCTCGAGGGCCAGAAGCCGACCGTGTTCGGCGACGGCCTCCAGACGCGCGACTACGTGTACGTCGGCGACGTCGTGGCCGCCAACCTGGCGGCGGCGGCCTCGGACGCGACCGGCGCCTTCAACATCGGCACCGGGCGCGAGACCAGCGTGATCGAGATCGCCGAGCTGCTCGGGCAGATCGGCGGGACCGACTTCACGCCGGAGATGGCGCCGGCACGGCCCGGCGAGGTGCAGCACATCGCGCTCGACTTCACGCGAGCGCGCGAGGCGCTCGGCTTCGAGCCGAAGGTCGAGCTGCGCGAGGGCCTGGCGCTGACGCTGGAGTCGGTCCGCGCTGCTGCTTAGCCCTGTAGCTCTCCAACCAGCAGCCCGAGCATCACGATGTCAACCTGGTTGCCACGCTCGTGGTTGCGGCCGCGCATCGTTCCCTCGTTCGTGAACCCGAGCTTGCGTGCCAGCGCCAGTGAGCCCGCATTGTCGGGCAGGGTCGTCATCTCGATGCGCTGAAGCTGCCAGCGCTCGAACCCCCAGCGGCAGGCCGCGGCCACCGCCCCGCTGCCCACCCCGCGCCCGCGCGCCCACGGGGCCAGCCAGAAGCCAACCTCAGCGCGCCGGTGGTCGGGGCGGATGTTGTGGAAGTTCACGCCGCCGAGCAGCTCGTCCGTATCCGCGCTCGCGACGGTGAAGTGCATGCCCTCCCCGTTCTCCCACAGCGCGATCTGCTTCTCCAGGAGATCACGCGCGCCCACCCCGTCCGGAGCCTCGTCCACGCCCCAGTCGACCGCCAGGTGCGGGTCGTCGCGGAACGCGCGGGCGATTGCGTCGGCGTCGTCGGTGAGCGGCACGCGCAGCACCCAGCCGTCGCCCTCGATCCTCACGGCGACAGTGGCGTCGCGGTCGCGGTTGCCGAGCGCACGCCGAGGTCGGCGGCGAAGATGAACGAGCGCCCGAACGATCCCACCGGATCGAGTTTCAGGCTCGTGCGCCCGGCTTGCAGGAGGCCGGAGATGTCCTGGCGCGCCACGTCGAAACGCGCGACCGCATTCCAGACCTGCGGGTTGGCGGGCTGGCGCCGCAGCGCGCGGTCGAGCGCCGTCGCCGCATCGGCGAAGCGGTCCCTGCGGTCGGCCACGACGACCTGGAGCAGCAGGCCGTCGACACCGAGCGGATCGAGCCTGGTCGCCTGGTGTGCCTGGTCGGCGGCGGCGGCGAGGCGGTTGGCGGCGAGCGCCTCGCGCGCCCGCTCGAGGTGGCCGGCGGCCAGCGACGGGAGCGCCGCCGAGGCGGCGATCGCGCAGGCGAGCAGCGCGCCCAGGATCAGTGCAAGCGCACGTGGCGCCGTGCTCTGCCGGCTGCGGATGGCGAGGCCGATTCCCGGAAGGCCGGGAGGACGCGCGGCCAGCACGCCGAGGAAGACCATCAGCGGCAGCGTCACGCCCGGGATGTCCCAGTCCCAGTCGAACCACATGTGCACGATCCAGCCGGCGCTCGCGGCTGCGAGCGCCGCGCCGTACCGCTGCTCCGGCCCGGCAAGCGCGCCCGTCCGCACGCCCGCGGCAACGCTTCTGCCGACGGCAGTGCCGAGGGCTATCAGCGCGCCCAGGCCAAGCAGAGCGCCGACCAGCCCGAGCTCGGCCAGCCACTCGAGCGGGACGCTGTGCGGCTGGAGCACCTCGAGCCGGTTGTGGCGGTAGCGCTCGTGCAGCAGCGGGAAGCTCCCCGCCCCCCAGCCCGCGAGCGGCTTGTCCGACCATGCCGCGAGCGCCTCGTTCCACCAGACCCAGCGGTTGCCCGAGTTCGTCTGGAGGATCCGGGCCGGATCGTTCTGGCGCTCGAACTTGACGCGCTTGAAGCTGTCGAAGCCGCGGTCGATCGAGCCGCCCGCCGCGACCGCCACGGCGGCGATCACCACCACGAGTCCGGCGGCGACCAGCGCCCGACGCGGTACGCGCCGGCGTGGGCGAAGTGCCAGGGCGCGGCGGTCGAGCAGCTGTGCGAGCACGATCGCGATGGCGATGCCGGCCAGCAGCGCGAGCGCGAACCAGGCGCCGTCGCGCGTGCGCGTGTGGAGTGCCACCTCGTCGCCGGTGAGACCGTGCAGGGTGTAGCCGACCACCAGCGGCGCGACGCTGCCCGCGAGCCCCGCCACGGCCGCCGCGGCCAGTCGCGCACGCTCGGGGCCGAGTGCCAGCAGCACGATCAGGCCGATGACAACGGCCGCCACACCGCCGCGCGAGTACGTCAGCCCGACGGTCGTCAGCAACAGCACGAGCGCAGCGGCCGCTGCGCGGCGCGGGCGCCGGCCAAAGGGCTCGACCGCCGCGTGCACAGCGATCGGCACGGCCATCCCGGCGAACAGCGCGAGCGCGTTCCAGTAGGCGAGCGGCGCGCGCAGGCGCGAGAAGAACGAGGTCGTGTTCAGGTCGATCAGGCCTGCGATGTGGAACCACGGAATCGCCTTGCCGCCGAGCGCGTAGAGGCAGACCAGGCTGGCCACGCCCAGGTAGCCGAGCGCAACGCGCCGGCGGGCGCGCGGCAGGCTCGAGCCGAGGATGAGCGCGACGGCGGCAGCGAGCGCGTAGGCGATCGCGCGGTTGAGCTCGGCCCAGGTGCCGTCCGGCTCGATCGACCAGCCGAGCGAAACACCCGTCCAGACCGCGAACGCCAGCAGCAGCCCGAGGCCGGCCCAGCCGGTGCGCGTCGTGCTTGCGCGCAGCCCCGGCGCGAACAGGAACGCCGCCACGGCAACGAGCGCGAGGGCGGCCAGCCCCACCTCCACCCGTGCCGCCGGCGTGACGAGGATCGCGCCCGATGCGCAGGCCGCGTACGCGATCGCCGCGGCCAGCAGCAGCGCGAGCAGCACCGGCGCGGTCGCGAGGTTGGGTCGGGGGCGGGCGGCCACGAGGCGCCGATTGAAGCGCGGGCCGTCGCTAGCGTTCGCGTCCTTGCGGACCGTGGCGCACAGAGTCCTCGCCGGAGCGCTGGCGGGCGTCGTGCTCGGCGCCCCTGCGACGGCGTCGGCGAACGACTTCCAGACCGTCTACAACGCCTACAAGAAGCAGGGCACGATCAAGCCGTGCGCGTTCTCGGAACAGCAGCTGCGCAACGCCAACCACGAGACGCCGCCCGACGTCGCGCAGTACGCGCCGTCGTTCCTCGACGCCGTCGCGAGCGCGCGCGAGCAGAGCGGCAACTGCCGTAGGCAGCACGCGCAGCGGGTCGCCGCGCCTGCGCCGGTGCCGGTGCCGGTGCCGACAGCGTCCACGCCGGCCGGCGCGCCGCCCACGCCGAGCACCCCGACTCCGTCGCCCACCGCGACCACGGCGCAGCCCGCCGTGACGGCGACCACTCCCGCGCCGACGCCGCCGGCCCAGGCCCCTGGAGCACCCGCGCTCGTGGCACAGCATGCGGCTGCCGACCACGGGGCGCCGGCCGCTGTCTGGCTCCTCGCGCTGCTCGGCGCCGCGGTGGTGCTGGCGGCGCTCGGCGCCGCGCTCGCGTGGTGGCTCGGCTGGAGCCCGCGGCCGGGGCTCCACGCGAGCGGCCAGGACTTCACGGACTGGCTGCGGCTCGGCTCCTGACGACGATTCCGCGCTAATTGCAGGGTCGCCCGCGCGCCGGCAGCCGGTGGCGGGCGATGATGGCCAGGACGGTCCGGCGGCCCCAATTGCATACAGGCCGCATTTTCCACAATATCTAGTGGTTTTCTCGCAGGTGAACCACTAGGGCTTGTAGAATGAGGGCTGTATGCAGTGCCCATTCTGTGGATCCAGCCAGCACCGCGTCGTGGACTCCCGCGAGGCGGCTGACGCGATCCGCAGGCGTCGCCAGTGTGAGAACTGCGACCAGCGCTTCACCTCCTACGAGCGGGCCGAAGCGGTCCGCATGCATGTCGTGAAGCGCGGCGGGCGCCGCGAGCCGTTCGACCGCGACAAGCTCCTTCGCGGGCTTCAGCGGGCGGCGGCGAAGCGACCAATCGAGCCGGCTCGGCTCGACGAAGTGGTCGCCTCGATCGAAGCGGAAGTCCGGCGCCAGGGCGGCGAGGCAGCAGCCGAATGGGTGGGCGAGCTCGCGCTTGGCGGGCTCGCGCGGCTGGACCGCGTCGCCGCCGTCATGTTCGCGTCGGTCTACCGCTCGATCGAGGACCTCTCGGCCTTCGAGGCCGAGCTCCGGAGGCTCGAGGCCGAGGCCGTGCCGGGACCCGATCAGCTCGCGATCGAGGTCCTGCACGCCGAGGCCGTTCCGTCCGCTCCGGAGTCCACCCTTCCATCCCCTTCCGGCGGTCGATCGGGAAGCCGCCAGAGCCCCAGAACCACAACGAGGAGAAGTCATGCCAGCCACACGTAGCGCGTCCGAGAAGAGCTCCGTCACAGGGGACGGCGGTCTTCAGGTCAGTCGCCGCTACACGCAGGCCGGCACGCACCCGTTCGACATGGTCGAGTGGGAGATCCGCGACGCGATCATCGGCAATCCCGACAAGCCCGCGTTCGATCAGCGCGGCGTCGAGTTCCCGAAGAGCTGGTCGCAGAACGCGACCAACATCGTCGCCCAGAAGTACTTCCGCGGACAGATGAACTCGCCCGAGCGCGAGACGTCGGTCAGGCAGATGGTCAGCCGCGTCGCCGGCACGATCTCGGGCTGGGGACGCGACGGTGGCTACTTCGCCTCCGACGACGACGCCGATGCGTTCGAGGCCGAGCTCACCTACATCCTTCTCAACCAGCTCGCGGCGTTCAACTCGCCGGTCTGGTTCAACGTCGGCTTCGAGGAGCATCCGCAGTGCAGCGCCTGCTTCATCCTCTCGGTCGAGGACGAGCTCGAGTCGATCCTCGGCTGGAACACCAAGGAGGGCAAGATCTTCCGCGGCGGCTCCGGCTCGGGCATCAACCTGTCGAAGATCCGCAGCTCGAAGGAGCCGCTCTCGAAGGGCGGCTTCGCGTCGGGCCCGGTCTCGTTCATGCGCGGCGCGGACGCCTGGGCCGGCACGATCAAGTCGGGCGGCAAGACGCGGCGCGCGGCCAAGATGGTCGTGCTCGACATCGACCATCCGGACATCCTCGACTTCATCTGGTGCAAGGCGCGCGAGGAGGAGAAGGCGGGTGCGTTGCGCGACGCCGGCTTCGACATGCGCCTCGACTCGGAGGCATTTGCGTCGATCCAGTACCAGAACGCCAACAACTCCGTGCGCGTCACCGACGAGTTCATGAAGGCGGTCGACCGCGACGGCAAGTGGCACACGCTCGCGCGTACCAACGGCCAGCCGATCGACGAGTACGACGCGCGTGATCTCATGCGCCAGCTCGCCGACGCCGCCTGGCGCTGCGCGGATCCGGGCGTGCAGTACGACACGATCATCAACGAGTGGCACACGTGCCCGAACTCGGGTCGCATCAACGCGTCCAACCCGTGCTCGGAGTACATGCACGTCGACGACTCGGCCTGCAACCTCGCATCGATCAACCTCATGAAGTTCCGCCGCGAGGACGGCACCTTCGACACCGAGGCGTTCGAGCACGTCGTCGACGTGATGCTGCTCGCCCAGGAGATCGTTGTGACGCCGTCGTCGTACCCGACGGAGGAGATCGGGGCGAACGCCCGCGCGTTCCGCCAGCTCGGGCTCGGCTACGCCAACCTCGGCGCGCTGCTCATGTCGAACGGCATGCCCTACGACTCGGACGAGGGCCGCGCGGTCGCTGCTGCGATCACGGCGCTCATGACGGGCCGTGCGTACCGCAAGTCGGCTGAGATCGCCGCGGCGGTCGGGCCCTACGACGAGTACGAGAAGAACCGCATCCCGCACAACCGCGTGATGGAGAAGCATCGCGCGGCGTCCTACGAGATCGGCGGCACGCTGATGGACGAGGACCTGATGGCGGCTGCGCGCAAGGCGTGGGACGAGGCGGTCGAGCTCGGCGACGAGCACGGCTACCGCAACGCGCAGGCGACGGTGCTCGCACCCACCGGGACGATCTCGTTCCTCATGGACTGCGACACCACCGGCATCGAGCCGGACTTCTCGCTCGTCAAGTTCAAGGAGCTGGTCGGCGGCGGCAACATGACGATCGTCAACAAGACGGTGCCGCTGGCGCTCGACACGCTCGGCTACTCGCCGGCGGAGATCGAGCAGATCTCAGCTCACATCAACGAGCACGGCACCATCACCGGCGCGCCGGCCCTGAAGGACGAGCACCTGCCGGTGTTCGACGTGGCCGTCGGCGACCGCGCGATCTCGCACATGGGCCACATCAAGATGATGTCGGCGGTGCAGCCGTTCATCTCGGGCGCGATCTCGAAGACGGTCAACATGCCGAACGAGGTCACGGTCGACGACATCGCCGACGCCTACATCCAGGGCTGGAAGCTCGGCCTGAAGGCGCTGGCGATCTACCGCGACGGCTCGAAGACGGCGCAGGCGCTGTCGACCAACACAAAGAAGGACGAGCCGGTCAAGTCACCCGCCGAGGCCCAGGCCGAGGGTGCCGACCCGCGTCCCGTGCGCCGGCGCATGCCGCGCGAGCGTCAGTCGATCACGCACAAGTTCTCGGTCGGCGGCCACGAGGGCTACATCACGGCCGGCATGTACGAGGACGGCACCGCGGGCGAGATCTTCCTGACCGACGTCGGCAAGGAAGGCTCAACGATCAAGGGCATGATGAACGCCTTCGCGACGGCGATGTCGATCGGGCTCCAGTACGGAGTGCCGCTCGAGACGTTCGTCGAGAAGTTCGCCTACATGCGCTTCGAGCCAGAGGGCTACACCGGCAACCCGGAGGTCCCGTTCGCGAAGTCGATGCCGGACTACATCGTGCGCTGGATGGCGGCGCGCTTCTGCGACACCGACGTGCACGAGCAGATGGGGATCATGACCCCCGAGGTGCGCGCCCGGAAGGCAGCCCAGGAGGCGCTGATGCGCGGCGACACCGCGGGGCCGGCAGCGACGGATGCGTCGGATGCCCCCGGTGGGACGAACGGAACCAACGGGACGAATGGTCACGCGAACGGCGGCAACGGAGCGGCAGTGAAGCCCGCAGCCGAGGCGCTGACCGTCGACGCACCGATCGCAGCACCGGCCAGGCTGGCAGGCCTCGATCTGGGCCCGGCGTGCGCCCAGTGCGGCGGGATGATGCAGCGAACGGGCTCGTGCTACACGTGCTCGAGCTGCGGCAACAACACCGGCTGCGGCTGATCCTCTTGGCGCTCAGGGGCCGCGGCGTGCGGTCCCTGAGCGTGCTTGGGCCGCGGTCTGATCGCGGGACGCGTCCCGTCGAGACCGGTGACGGTCGAGGTAGCTCCTCGGCTGGGGTTCGAGCCCGCTGCGCTCCGCCGTGTGCCGGGGGCAGCCGTGGCCAGGCTGCCCGCCGGCATCTATTCTTCAAGCACGGTCTGGACGGGACCCGGGGTCGCCCCCCGGCCGTAGATCACGACCCGCTTCGGCGGGTCGTTGCGGTTCTGGGGACTCCTGCGCACGGCCGCTTCCGGGCGAAGCCGGGACGTGGCCGGGAAGCTCCGGATCAGTACTCGTTCTTGAGCACGAAGTACGACCCCCGGATGGTTCCGGCCAGCTTCGACTTCTGCCTCGCGAACTTGAACCGTGAGGCGAGCTCCTCGGGGATCTCCATCCCTTCGGAGAGCTTGAACCCGACCGCCCGCTTCCCGCCGTCGTCGATCGTGTACATCACGTTGATCGACAGGCCGCTTTCGTAGAAGACGTACGCCATGCGGATGTTCTCGACCTGGAATGCGGTCGCCTCCAGAGGCCGCGACGAGATGACGATGTCGCGTTCCTCCTCGAGGATCCGGTGCACCCAGTCGATCGTGTCCTTGGCGTCGCTCGCAGGCTCCACCGTGAAGACGTGGTCGTACTTGTTCTTGAAGTAGCGGGCCTCGTTCGCCCGTAGACCAGCGAGCGCGTCGGCGACCGGCGACGACTCAAGGCCTTCGGTTGAGACGTTCTCGAAATCCACGGCGTAGGGCATTGCGCACTCTCCTCTCTTCCCGGTTTACCTCCGCGGCGTGCGCCCGAGCTCGACCAGGCGCGAACCGTGCATCACCTCGTACAGCCGTACCTCGTTATAGCCCTGCCGGAATGCCGACTCCGGGACCAGCAGCGAGAACTCCAGGCCCAGCTTTCCGATCGGCTTGACACTGCGGCCCACCGCCGCGATGCGGCCGTTGACCGCCACCGCCAGATCGTGGTCGCCGCGACGGGACCCGGGCAGGGTGCCGATCACGTTCGAGGGGATCTCGTGGCCGTGCAGGTCGACGTCGAGGAAGCGGCGCGCGCCCCAGAAGCGCGCGGACGCTCGGGCGCGGCCCGCGTGGCCTAGCGAGCTGACGGTGCGGCTGATCAGCGCGGTGCCGGGCCCCACTCGGAAGATGCGATCCACGTCGGCACCTGTGCTGAAACGCCGTGCGCGTCGCACGACGGTCGCGGCACGGCGGCGGTCCAACGTCGGTGGGTCGAGCGTCACGGTCTTGCCGAGGTTGGTCAGCACGTGGAGGGTGCCCGGCACTCGCCGCTTCACCCCCAGCGGCTTGCCGGCCAGCCCCGTGGGCATCCGCTTCAGATGAGCCGCACGCAGGATCGTCGGGAGGATGTCGGTCGTGCGCACCCACGAGTCGTTGATCGCGCCCGCCTTCTGGCCCGGCGCCTTCACGAACATCGGAACGAAGGCGACATCGTGCGCGTTGTGGGTCGTCAAGTCGCGTCGCCACCCGATCTGGCCCAGCTTGTAGGGCGGCGCGGGTGATCCCTTGACGCGGAACGAGATTCCATGGTCAGCGGTCACGATGACAAGCGCCTTGTCATAGAGCCCGGTCTTGTGAAGGCGAGCGAGCAGCTGGCGCACGAGCGTGTCGGTGTACTCGACCTGCAGCAGATGCCGCTCCTCGGCCTGATGCGTGAGGAACTCGTTGTCGAAGGACTCGTTGCCGTCGAGCCCGGGCTCGGGATCGGCGCCGCCCTCGTACACCTTGCCGTCGGGCAAGAAGCGCAGCGGCTCGTGCGGCAGCAGCACGTGCGCGAACCAGAGGCCCGGTCGCTTGTCGGGCGATGGCGCGCCGATCTGCCCGAGCGCCGCGGCGAAGCGCTGCTCGCGCCGGCCGTGGAGCAGGTACAGGAGCCGGGCCGGCTTCTCCTTGCAGACCGCCCGCGGGCAAAGCTGCGTGCCCTCCTCGTCGGCCCAGACCCGGTACGTGGGATTCAGGAGCGTGAACAGGTTGACCGGATGGTCGGCGAAGACCGGCCGGCGCTTGTTGCTGGGCCAGCGGCCATCGAGCATCGCGGGGATCGACTTGATCGTGCTGTCGTGCACGGTCGTCGCGTTGCGATACCACGTCGCTCCGCGCGTCAGCTCGGCGAAGCCGGGGAAGCGCTCGGCGTCGATCTCGCCGCCGGGCTTCATCAGCATCGACTCGGGGAATGCGTCAAAGACGACGAACACGATCGGCGGCCGTGCCGGCTTCGAGTCGTGCTTGGTGATCTCGGCGCCGCCCAGCACCGCGACAAGGGTCGCGAGGACCGCCGCTGTGCGCATCGGGCGATTTCTAGCGCGGCGACCTCTCAGGCCAGATGCTCGCGCAGCGCCTCGTCCGGATCGCCCCACTCGCGGAAGCGGACGACCTCGCCGCCCTCCACCTGGAACATGTGCACGAACGAGTAGCCGGCTGCCGCGTTGTCCGCCGCGCGCAGGCGACCGGCCGCGTGACCGATTGCGACGATCGTGTTGCCACCGTCGACGAGGTCTTCGATGTCGAGCACGAGGTCAGCCCAAGCAGCGCCGAGACCCTGGAAGAACTCGCCCGCCCCATCGCGGCCGCGCCATGAGCCGCCCTGTGGAAGCACCGTGCTCACGTCCCATTCGACGCGCTCGCTCAAAACGCCGATCACCGCCGGAACGTCGCCGCTCGCGAACGACGCGTACGCGGTCTGGACCAGATCTGCACCTTCCGACATGGCTGCTCCTCCTGTGGTCGCTCGCGCAACCCTATCCGCGCGCGGGTGCGGGGCGAGCGGCTGTGCCGTGTGAGGTTGAATGGTGCTCATGGACGTGGTGATCGCAGGCGCACACGGGAAGATCGGCCTCCAGCTCGGGCGGCTCTCGAGCGAGCGGGGCGATCGCGTTCGCGGGCTCATTCGTAACCCCGCTCAGAGCAGCGATCTCGAGGCTGCCGGTGTCGAGCCGGTGGTGTTCGACCTCGAGCACGACGAGCGTGATCTCGCGGAGCTGATCGCCGGGGCCGACGGGGCCGTGTTCGCGGCCGGCGCGGGGCCGGGCAGCGGCGCGGAGCGCAAGCTGACGATGGACCGCGATGGCGCCGTGCGCCTGATCGACGCCTGCAAAAGCGCCGGTGCAAGCCGCTACGTCATCGTCAGCTCCATGGGCGCCAAGCCTGGCGTCGAGGGTGACGATGTGTTCCAGGTCTACCTGCGCGCGAAGTTCGAGGCCGACGAGGCGCTGCGCTCAAGCGACCTCGACTGGACGGTCATCCGCCCCGGCGGGCTGACCGACGACCCCGGTACGGGCCTGATCGCGCTCGCGCCCGAGCTCGAGCGTGGCTCGATCCCGCGCGCGGACGTGGCGGCGACGCTGGTCGCGGTGCTCGACACGCCAAGCACGATCGGCAAGACGCTCGACCTGATCTCGGGCGACACGCCTATCGCGGACGCCGTGGCCCGCGCCTGAGCTTCAGGCGAGGCGCGGCAGGACCGAGCGACGAGCTACGCCCCACTCAAGGATCACGCAGCCACGAGCACCCGCGCGTGCGCCCCGTCGACGACGACGTGCGCCACGGGCAGGCCGAAGCGCTCACGCGCTCGCCTGACCACGTCGCGGGCCAGCCAGTTCGAGCGCTCCTCCGGGTGCGTCGAGATGATCAGCTGGTCGGCCGGGAAGACGGCCAGCGCGTCGGCGATCGCCTCGAGCGGGTCGGCATCGCCGGTCCAGCCGTAGGCCAGCAGGCCGGCCGCGTCCAAGCGGTACAGCGTGCGCTCGAGGCGCAGGTCCGCGTCACGCCGTGCGCGGTCTTCGTCCGAGCACAGGTGCCGGAGACGAGTGTTGAGCGCGGGCGCCACGACTACGACTTCGATGCGACGGCCCGCCGCGTGGTCCAGGATCAGCCGGTGCAGCTCGTCGCCCTCGATCGTCTCGTTCGCGATCGCAAGGATCCGGAAGCGTTCTGGGGATGTGGCGTTGGGTGGTGTCATGCGGGCATCGTCCGCCCGCAGCGTGTGCTCAGCATCAGTACGAGGTGAGAGTTTCGTAAGTGCCCGCGGGCGCGATCCTGCGGGCCGCGCAGGCCGGCGCTGCGCGGCCGCCACTATTTCGCCCAGTGCGCACGGTCTCCGCAACCCGCTACGTCACGCCGCTGCGCGAGGGCGGGTCGCTGCCTGGGCTCGTCGAGGCCGACGACGACGGCCTCTACGTGGTCAAGTTCCGCGGCGCCGGCCAAGGGCCCGGCGCGCTCGTGGCGGAGGTGGTCGCGGGCGAGCTCGCGCGTGCGCTCGGCCTGCCCGTGCCGGAGCTCGTGCTGGTCGAGCTCGACCCTCAGATCGGCGTGGCCGAACCCGACCCGGAGATCCAGGACCTGCTGACCGCGAGCACCGGGCTGAACCTCGGCGTCGACTTCCTGCCCGGTGCGCTCGGATTCAGCCCGGCGGCGGCAGCAGCGGTCGATCCGGACTTCTGTGCGAACGTCGTGTGGTTCGACGGGCTCGTGATGAACCTGGACCGCACCCCGCGCAACCCCAACCTCCTGACCTGGCACGGCCGCACGTGGCTAATCGACCACGGCGCGGCGCTCTTCCCGCAGCACTCACCGGCTGGCCTCGAGGCTTCGGCGCGCGACCCATTCGCCCTGATCGCCGAGCACGTGCTGCTGCCTGGCGCGGGATCGATCGCCGAGGCCGACGAGCGCCTGGCCGATGCGGCTGCAACGGCGGCGCCGGCTGCCGTGGCGAGCGTCCCGCAGGAGTGGTTCGGAAGCGATCGCGGCGAGGCGATCGAGAGCTTCCTGCGCGAGCGGCTCGTGGCGCCGCGGCCGTGGATCGAGGAGGCCGAGCGTGCCCGCGCGTAAGGCGTTCCAGTACACCGTCCTGCGCGTGGTGCCGAACGTCGAGCGCGGCGAGCGCGTGAACGTGGGCGTCGTCCTCTATTCGCCCGAGCGCAAGTTCATCGGCGCGCGCGTGGCGGTCGACGCCGGGCGCGTGCGGGCGATCGCGCCCGAGCTCGACGTCGGCGCACTCGAACAGCACCTGTCGTCGCTCGTTGCGATCGCCGAAGGCGACCCCGCCGGCGGCCCAATCGCGGCCCTGCCGGAGTCCGAGCGCTTCGGCGCCCTCAGCGCGCCCAGCTCCACGATCGTGCAGCCCTCCGAGGTCCACACCGGTGTCTGCGAGGACGGCGAGCACGAGCTCGACGCCCTGTTCGAGCGCCTCGTGCGCCCCTGACTACGGGGTGGCGACCAGGGGGCGCAGCTCCTCCGCGTAGGAGAGCGACTCGCGCCTGAGCGTGCCGCCCGGCTCCACCACGTAGGCGCCCATCCGCCACAGCGGCGGTGAGTAGACGTGGATCGTGACGGCCGGCTCGCCGGGCTCGTGGCTGACGCGATGGATGTCCGACGCGTTGAAGTCGACCACGCCGCCGGCGCTGTAGACACGTGAAACCGGCTCGCGACCGACGCACAGTCGCTCCTCGCGGATGCGACCGCGGGCGACGGCGACCGCCCCGGCCGACACGTCGTGGTCGTGGAAGCCCGTGTCGTGATCGTCCATCCACGAGATGACCCACGCCATCACGCGCTCGTCGTGGCGCAGCAGCTCGTAGTTGCGCTGCTCAGGCGTGTGGTGCACGAGCGGCTCCCAGAGATCGCGCCGCTCCCGCAGCTCCCGCGCGAGCGCGCGCAGCTCGGAGGTGGTGAGCGCGAGCTCGGGGGGCGCGAGCTGCGCGGTCAAGCCGCCACCGCCTGACGGCGCGCGCCGAAAAGCTGCGCCGGGTTGGTGCGGGTGATGGCCTCCCACGCCGCAGCACCGAGCGGGCCCGGCGCGGCGGGCGGCGCGACCACCGGGCGGTCTGAGCCGTGCAGCAGCTGGTCGATGCCGACCACGCGCACCATCGAGTCGATCGCGCGCACGCCGTAGGAGGACGTGTCGTAGAAGATCCCCGTGTCGTACGCACGCCGCGCCGGGCCACCGCGGGCAGCCAGCCGCTCGAGGTGCAGCGGGGCAAGCCCGGCGAGCATCGCGAACACCACGCGCAGCTCGGGCAGCTGCTTGCGCCCAGCGACGACGAATGAGTGCCAGGCGGCGTTCATCGAAGCGACGTAGGAAGTCATCGCGGGGAACCAGCTCGGCCCATCGGCGAACACATCGGGTGATCCGAACGGATCAGGCCCCGGGTGGACGAAGAGCGCTGCCGCCCGGCTCTGGAGCTGCTCCAGCAGCGGCCCGACCCGCTCGAGCCCCGCTGGGCTGGCCAGCGCGCCCGCCGGTATGGAGACGCCGGCGTAGCCGCGCGCGAGCACCTGGTCGAGGTCCTCGGCAGACGCCTCGCGCCATGGGACGGCCCCCCAGCCGGCAAACGAACGCGGCAGCTCGCCGAGCGAGTCGTGATAGGCGTCGAGCAATGGCTGTGCCTCGTCGCCAGGCAGCCCTTCGGTCCCGAGCACGGTCGACAGGGAGATCATCGCCACGTCCAGGCCGTCGAGATGGACGAGTGCCTCGCGCGTGTTCACCGCATCGCCGTCGATGTCGATGGTGCACGGCGCCTCGCTGGCCAGGTGCAGCTCCCAGACACGCCCATGACGGCTGACGTACGGCGGCTCCCTGCGTGCTGCGAGCGCCTCTACGAGCGGCTCACTCCACAGGTGCTGATGCACGTCGATTCGAAGCACGTGACGTAAAGTAGCAAAAGTCGACCGGATTTATAGGGATTAGGGTTTTTCCCGCGGTACGCTCGCCCACGCGCCGGTGAGTTCGACTACGGTCGAGCAAGAGCCGTTTGCGCAAACCCCTGCCGCTAGCCCTGCTGGTCGTGCTCACGCTGACGCTCGGGCCCGCGGTCGCGCGGGCTACCACGGTCCAGATCGGCCAGGTTGCACCAAACGCCATGGTTGGACCAGGCATGACCTGCGGCAACTGCGATGGGATCCAGGCCAGCACCGCGCCCGGCACCACGGGCTACGCGGTTCCGGCCGGAACCTGGATCCTGACTCAGTGGAGCTTCAACTCGGGCTCCGCCGACAGCGGCAGCCACCACATGCTGCTCGCCAAGAGCCTCGGCGGGAGCCAGTACGACATCGAGGTGAACGTGAGCAAGGCGGTCATGCCCGGCAAGCTCAACACCGTCGCGGCAGCGTTGCCCGTGCAGCCAGGCTGGATTCTCGGCTTCGTGACGGGCAACTCGACAGGGGTCTGGTCCACCGGCGATCCCGGCGACAACGCGGACGCTTCGCTCTCGTCGACTGCCGCGGGCGACACCGCCACCGCGACGGGTTCGTTCGGCGGCCGCCGCTCGAACATCGCGGCCACGCTCGAATCCGACAACGACCACGATGGACGCCCCGATGACACGGGCGACAACTGCTCTGCCGTGGCCAACGCGAACCAGAAGGACAGCGACGGAGACGGCCGGGGTGACGTGTGCGACAACTGCCCGTCCAACGCGAACCCGACCCAGGCGGACGGCGATGGCGACGGGATCGGTGACGCCTGTGACCCCGACCTGGACAACGACGGCGTCGTCGATTCGAGCGACAACTGCCGAGGAGTGGCCAACCCCGATCAGGCCGACAGCGACGGGGACGGCCAGGGCAACGCCTGCGACACCGTCGACAACTCTGCCCCGGCTGATACCGACGGCGACGGAGTCCTCGACGCGAGCGACAACTGTCCCACGGTGGCCAACCCCGACCAGGCCGACAAGGACGGCGATCACATCGGCGCTGCCTGTGACCCGTCCGACCTGAAACCCGGCGCCTGCGCCAACCCGCAGTCGGGCGGAGCCAAGGCGGACAAGCTCACCGGCACGCCGCTCGGCGATCTGCTGACGGGCCTGGCCGGCAACGACAAGCTCTCGGGTGGCGCCGGCGACGACTGCCTCTCGGGCGGCCCGGGCGACGACACCCTGAGCGGTGGCGCCGGCAACGACAAGCTCACCGGTGGTCCCGGCAACGACAAGCTCACCGGTGGTCCCGGCAACGACAAGCTCACGGGTGGCTCGGGCAAGAACAGCTACAGCGGCGGCACCGGCAACGACGTCGTCAACGCCCACAACGGCGTGAAGGAGACGATCGACTGCGGCAAGGGTCGCGACCGGGCGACAGTCGATCGCAAGGACCGCGTCAAGGGCTGCGAGACCGTCACGCGCAAGCGCTGACCGTCGAGACGGCGCCCGCCGCGCCACACTCGGCGGTGTGAGGGAGCTCTCCCCCGGCAGCGATTTCGGCGACTGGCGCATCGAGCGCCTGATCGGCCGTGGCGGCATGGGCGTGGTCTACCTGGCGACCGACAGGCGGCTGAACCGCCCGGTCGCGATCAAGCTGATCGCCGACGATCGCGCCGCCGACCCGAGCTTCCGGGGCCGCTTCGAACGCGAGGCCCAGCTGACCGCGGCGATCGACCATCCGAATGTGATCCCGGTCTACGCAGCGGGCGAGATCGACGGCCAGCTCTACCTGGCCACGCGCTACGTCGACGGAACGGACCTCCAGGAGCGGCTGCGGCGGGACGGCCCTCTGCCCGCCGCCGCTGCGGCGGACGTGGTCGGCCAGGTTGCGCAGGCGCTCGACGCCGCGCACGGAGCAGGCCTGGTGCACCGCGACGTCAAGCCCGCGAACGTGCTGCTGTCGGGGAGCCACGTCTACCTGAGCGACTTCGGGCTCACGCGCACGGTCGCTGCCGACGCGCGGCTGACCGACACCGACGAGCGGCTCGGCACGGTCGACTTCATGTCGCCCGAGCAGCTGCGCGGCCAGCGGGCGGATGCGCGCAGCGACGTCTACGCGCTCGGCTGCCTGCTCTACACGGTGCTGACGGGCGGCCCGCCGTTCCACCGCACGACCGCGGCGGCCACGATCACGGCGCATCTGGAGTCCCCGCCCCCGCTCGTAGGCGACCGGCCGGGCGTGCCGGACGAGTTCGACGACGTGCTCGCGCGGGCGCTCGAGAAGGACCCCGAGCGCCGCTACCCGTCGGCCGGCGACCTCGGCCGTGCAGCCCAGGCGGCGGCGCACGGGCAGACCACGCGCGAGCTCGGGCACTCGGTCGCGCGCGGCGAGGCGGCGCCGCTGCCGCCGACGCGGGCGCTCGAGCCTCCCACCGCGCGCGTGATCCCGCTCAAGGAGAACCGCCGCCGCAACCTCGTGATCGAGCTCGCCGTGATCGGCGGGCTGCTGGTGATCGCGCTCGTGGTGACGGCGGTCGCGCTCTCCGGCGGCAGCTCGGACCCCAACCGGCCGCTCTCAGACGACGACGTGGCGGGCGCGGCGAAGGGCTTCGCGACTGCCTACGCGCACGAGGACACGCGCGCGCTCGGGCGCCTGCTCTCGCCGGACGTCCAGCGCGTGTCGGCGTCGGACCTCCAGCGCGGGCGCAGCGCCGTCGTGGCCGCCTACCGCAGCCAGTTCCGCGCGCAGGCCACGACCGCGTACAGGCTGAGCGGCCTGACGGTGGCCTCCGGCAGCGCCGGGCGCGCCGAGGCCCGCTTCACGGTCGAGCGCCGCGGCCGCCCGCCGATCACGGGCCGCGTGGTGTTCGGCGTCGAGCGCCGCAACGGGCGGGCGCAGATTCGCCTGATCGCGACCGAGTCGCGCTCCTAACAGCGCTTCGCCGCGAACACGGTCACCGTGGTGCCGGGGTCCACGGTCGTGCCCGCGGGCGGGTCGCTGTCGCAAACGTGGGCGTCCACGGGCAGCAGGAACTCGACCAGGCCGCCCGCCTTCTTCACGTCGGCCTCGAGCCCGAGTCCCGCGAGCGCATCCTTGGCATCCGAGGGCGTGAGGTCGGTCAGGTCCGGCACGGTCACGGTGACCTGGCGGCGCACCCGCACCGCCGCCATCGCGGGACGCGCGCCGCCGGGGGCGCCGGCCACGACGTCGATCAGGTTCGTGCCGGGCAGGAGCGCCACCCTCGCGCTGAAGCGCCCACGGCTCACGTTCACGTGCCGGCCCGCCACCGACACGGTCGCGGCCGCCGGCGCCACCACTCCGTGCACCTCGACCGACGCCGCGCGCAGCAGCGCCAGGTCCGGCGGCGCATCGATTGTCAGGCGCACCGGCGCCGCGCGGCCGTGCCCACCGCCGCAGCCTGCAAGCACGAGTGCGGCCAGAGCCGCGCTGCTAGCTCGCCTCAATGACCTCGAACTTGATGCCGGCACGCTCCAGCCGCGCGGTCAGCGCGGCGCCCATTGCCTGCGCCGTGGTGACCTGGCCGGCGCTCGGCGGCAGCTCGTCGTGCGCCAGGCAGAGGCCCGACTCGGCGAGCATCTTCGAGGTCTCGGTGTAGCCGGGGTCGCCGCCCGAGACGCGGCAGATCACGCGCTTGCCTCCGCCCTCGCCGTGGAAGGTCACGCGGAACCACGACTTCGCGCGCTTCTCGTCGCTCGGACCGCTCCCTGCCGGCACGCGGCCGAGCAGGAACTTGCGGGCGGGCGGGATCTGTGCCGCGGCGAACAGGCCGGCGACTCCGATCGGCAGCCCGACCGCCTGCGGCAGGCTCTTGACCGCGAGGTAGTGGCCGTAGGTGAACTCGGGGCCGTAGCGCTCGAGCGCGCGGGCCGAGCGCAGGATGATCTGGAGGTCGATCGCGGGGAACGGCAGCGCGTAGCCCAGGTCCGGCTCGCGGCGCGGCTTGGCACGCTCGCCCTTGACCACGCGCCCGCCACCCTGCGACTCGGACCGCTTGCGCTCACGCGCGGCCTCCATGTTCTGGCGCGCTCTCGAGAAGGCGGTGACCGCCGAGGCGAACGTGCCGCCCGAGAACATGGCGCCGGCCTGCACGAACCCGCGCACCTGGAGCGGCACGCCCTCGGGCAGCTGCTCGACCGTGAAGCGGGCGCCCAGGTCGTGCGGGATCGAGTCGAAGCCGCAGGCGTGGATGATGCGCGCCCCGGAGCGCTCGGCGGCCTCGTTGTACTTCACGTACATGCGGTCGACGAACTCGGGCTCGCCGGTTAGGTCGGTGTAGTCGGTGCCGTGCTCGGCGCACGCCTTCACGAGCGGCTCGCCATAGTGGATGTACGGGCCGACCGTGGTGATGACAACACGCGTGGAGGCGGCGACGTCGGCAATCGAGCGCTCGTCGGTGACGTCCGCCTTCAGCAGCGGCACGTCCACCCCGAGCCGGTCGCGCAGCGCCTCGAGCTTGCCCTGGTTGCGCCCGGCGAGTGCCCACCTGGTCGACGCCGGGGCGTTCGCGGCCAGGTACTCCGCCGTCAGGGCGCCGGTGAAGCCGGTGCCGCCGAAAAGGACGATGTCGTGCTCGCGTGCAGCTTCCACCCGGCGGCAGCCTATGCGATTTCGTGTGGACGGAAACCGTACGTTGACGTAAACTTCCCCTTCAGACATGCCAAGACGAGTCGACTCAAGCCACCCTCACTACAAGTGGTGGGCGCTCTCCTGCACCAGCGTGGGAATGCTGCTCGCCACCATCAACTCCGGCACGCTGATCATCGCGCTGCCCGACCTCGAGCGCAGCCTCGGCACGAGCATCCTGTCGCTCGTCTGGGTGATCCTGGCCTACATGATCGCCTCCACCGTGCTGGTTATCACGGCCGGTCGACTGTCCGATCTGTTCGGGCGCAAGCGCGCCTACGTGATCGGCTTCCTCATCTTCACCGCCGCGTCGCTCGGCGCGGGCTTCGCGGGCGACGGCACGCAGCTGATCGTCTGGCGGATCCTCCAGGGAGTCGGCGGGGCGTTCCTGTTCGCCAATACGGGCGCGATCGTGACCGACGCGTTCCCGCGCGAGGAGCTCGGGCTGGCGATGGGCACGAACACGATGGTCGCGGCAGTCGGACTGGTGATCGGGCCGGTGCTTGGCGGCCTGCTCGTGTCGATCTCGTGGCACTGGGTCTTCTGGTTCAACGTCCCACTGGGGCTCGCCGCGAGCGCCTGGGCCGCGTCGGTCCTGCACGAGGTCGGTCGCACGGACCGGCAGCGCGACCTCGACATCGTCGGCACGATCCTGTTCGTGACGGGCCTGACCGGGCTCGTGCTCGCGATCTCGAAGGGCGGCCTGAACGGCTGGGACAACGCGACGGTCATCGCGGGGTTCATCGCCGCCGCCGTGCTGCTGCCGATCTTCTTCGTCGTCGAGAAGCGCGGTCGTGCGCCGATGCTCGACCTGTCGATCTTCCAGAACCGCCTGTTCGCCGCGGCGACCGGGGCCGCGTTCATCAACGGCCTGTCGCGCTTCGCGCTCATGTTCGTGTTCGTCTTCTACTTCCAGGGCGCCCAGGGCGACGACCCGATCACGGCCGGCATCAAGCTGGCGCCGTTGGCGGTCGGGATGCTCATCTCCTCGCCGTTGGCCGGCATGTGGGCCGACCGCCGCGGCTCGCGCGCAATGGCCGCGATGGGCATGGTCGTCACGGCCGTCGGCCTGGGCCTCATGACGACGCTCCAGCCCGGGTCCTCCTACGTCTTCTCCGCGCTCTGGCTGTTCCTGGTCGGCATCGGCTCGGGCATGTTCAACAGCCCGAACACCGCGGCGATGATGGCCGTGGTGCCGCCGGCGCGCCGAGGCATCGCGGCCGGCACACGCGTGATGGTGCAGAACACGGGGGCCGTCATCTCGATTGCGTTCGTCATGGCCGTGGTGGCCTCGTCGATCCCCAAGGACGTCCTGTTCAAGATCTTCTCCGGCCTTGCGAAGGGCCTCTCCGACAAGCAGCTCGCGCCGTTCATCTCGAACATGCACACGGCACTGTGGGTGCTGGCCGCGACCTCCCTGCTCGGCGCGTTCGTGTCGCTGATGCGCCCGGCGCACGTGCAGCACGGCGACGAGCCGCGGGTGAGCGAGCGCGTTCGCGAGGCGGAGCCCGTCCTGTCGTGAGCCCGGCCACTCGCACCGCCACCCCGATGCGGATCAGCCAGGTAGCGCGCGCGGTCGGCACGACCACGCGGACGATTCGCTACTACGAGGAGATCGGCCTGTTGCCGCGCTCGGTAGTGCGTGAGTACGGGGCGCATCGCACCTACACCCAGTCCGACATCGACCGCCTCCGCGAAGTGCTCCAGCTGAAGGAGCTGCTGGGCGTGTCGCTGGACGAGCTGAAGACGCTCGTCGAGGCCGAGGACGCGCGTGCCGCTCTGCGCGCCGAATGGGAGGCCGAGCCGGACGAGAGCCGCCGGCTGGTGATCATCGACGAGGCGCTCGGCCACATCGAGCGCCAGCTCACTTTGCTGCGCGCGCGCCGCGGCGCGATCGAGACGCTCGAGGCAGAGCTCGTGGCGCGCCGCCGCCGCGCTCAGCGCCGCCTGCGCGAACTGGGCTAGCTTCCGCCGTCGTGCGGAAGGTCCTGTCGGTAGTCGGCACCCGGCCGAACCTGATGAAGATGGCGCCGGTGGTGGCCGAGCTCGCGCGGCACCCGGACGTGTTCGAGCAGGTGCTGGTGCACACCGGCCAGCACTACGACGCTGCGATGTCGCAGGTGTTCTTCGACGAGCTTGCGATCCGTGAGCCCGGCCACTTCCTCGAGGTCGGCTCCGGCACCCATGCCCAGCAGACCGCGCGCGTGATCGAGCGGCTCGAGCCGCTGCTCGTCGAGCACCAGCCGGACATCGTGCTCGTGCCGGGCGACGTCAACTCGACACTGGCCGCCGCCCTCGTTGCGGCCAAGCTCCAGATCCCGGTCGGGCACGTCGAAGCCGGGCTGCGCAGCTTCGACCGCACGATGCCGGAGGAGCTGAACCGGATCGTCACCGACACGGTCGCCGAGCTGCTCTTCACCCACTCGCCCGAGGCGCGCGCGAACCTGCTGCGCGAGGGCCATGCCGAACACGAGATCCACGAGGCTGGCAACACGATGATCGACACGCTGGTGGCCATGCGCGAGCGGATCGAGCCGAGCGGGCGCTCGGGCCACCTCGTCGTCACGCTGCACCGGCCTGCGCTGGTGGACGGGCCGCTGCTGGCCGACGCGATCGCGCAACTGCGCGCACTCGAGATGCCGGTCGTGTTCCCCGTTCATCCACGCACGCGGGCCTCGATCGGGCGCCAGGGGATCGCCACCGGCGGCATCGAGCTGATCGAACCGCTCGGCTACCTCGCCTTCCTGGGGCTGGTTGCGGACGCGGCCGCCGTGCTGACCGACTCGGGTGGCATCCAGGAGGAGACCACCTACCTGGGCGTGCCGTGCTTCACGCTGCGCGACAACACCGAGCGTCCGATCACGGTCGAGATGGGGACGAACGTGCTGCTGGGCCTGGACCCGGCGCGGATCGCCGAGCTGCCGGCCCTGATCGAGGCCGCGCGCGAGCGGCCGCACCGGATCCCGCCCTACTGGGACGGCAAGGCGGCAGAGCGCGTGGCCGACGTGCTCTCCCAGGCGCCCATCCGCCTGCGCAGCTGAAGGTAGGCCGCCAGGCCGGGCAGCGTGGGCAGCCAGCACGAGATCAGCCGGTAGACCACCACCGCGGCGATCGTGACCGGTGCCACCGTGCCGAGTGCCACGAGCGCGCCGATCATGCCGCCGTCGACGCCGCCGAGGCTGCCGAGGAACGGCAGCGCGTTGCCGACCAGGCCCAGGAAGTAGCCGAGCGTGAGCACGAAGATGGGCGGCGAGGCACCGAAGGCGTGGAACGCGGCCCAGAGGACGGCGATGTCGAAGACCCACCAGGCGACGCCGCCGAGCAGGCGCAGGTCGCGCATGCGGACGATCTCGATCGCGCCGTCGACGCCGTCCGAGATGGTGGCCGCCACGCGCGCGGCGCGGCCGCGCAGGTGAAGGCGGGTGGCAGCGCGGCTGGACAGCAGCGCGCCGCCGATCACCACGAGGGCGACGAGGCCGGGGACGACGGTGAGCACGGCCGAGCCGCCGCCGGGCAACACGCCCGTCCACAGGCCGAAGCCGACCAGGGCGACGGTGACCGCGTAGAAGCTGTAGAGCAGGACCAGGAACGCGACCATGCGCGCGCCGACCGTGCGCCCCGCGATGCCCGCGCGCCGCAGCGCCCAGACCTGGAGCGCGACCCCGCCTGCGCCGGCGGCACCGAACAGCCGCGTGGCGGCGTGGCCGGCCATGGTGATCTCGTAGCTGGCGGCGTACCCCACGCGCGCCTCGCCGTCCACGAAGACGGCGCGGAACAGCACGATGTGGCCCAGGAACGAGAGCGCCTCGAGGCCGATCGCGAGCGCGATCCAGCCGGCGTCGGCGTGCGGGATCTGGCCGATGCCGTCGCTGATGGCCGCGTAGGCGCCGGGCAGCGCCGTGACGAGCACGGCGGCGGCCAGCACGACCAGCCCGGTGACCAGCGCCGGGCGCGGCACGGAGATCCGGCGCGTCTTCGCGCGCGGGATGGAAACGGGTGCTGCAAGGCTGGCCACGACTCAATATTCCTTCCCGGACGCTGTACGCACATCGGCCCCAAGGCGGATCTGTGATCCTCCTCCGGGATGACGTGTAAGCGAAGTGAGCACTCCGGTTGATGTTACTATGCGGAGCATGTACTCCGCTTCTCCCACGCGCTCCGTCAACCGCTGGGCCACTCTCGTGGTGGTCTGCCTGGCCCAGTTCATGGTGGTGCTCGACGCCACGATCGTGAACGTGGCGCTGCCCTCGATCCAACGCGGGCTGCACTTCGCGAACGCCGACCTCCAGTGGGTCATCAACTCCTACACGCTCATGTTCGGCGGCTTCCTGCTGCTGGGCGGGCGCGCGGCCGACTTCTTCGGCCGCCGGCGCCTGTTCCTGGCCGGCGTGGCCGTCTTCTCGGGCGCATCGCTCCTGAACGGGCTCGCCTCGAGCTCCGAGATGCTGATCCTCGGCCGCGGGCTCCAGGGCCTTGGCGGCGCGATGGTCTCCCCCGCGGCGCTGTCGATCATCACGACGACCTTCGACGAGGGGCCCGACCGCACGAAGGCGCTCGGCGTCTGGTCGGCGATCGCAGCCGGCGGCAGCGCCGTCGGCCTGCTGCTGGGCGGCGTGCTGACGGATGCCTTCTCCTGGGAGTGGTGCTTCTTCGTGAACGTGCCGGTCGGCATCGCCGCGATCGCGGCGGCGCTGCGCTACGTGCCGAACACGCTGGCCGAGCACCGTCCGAAGACGATCGACATCGCCGGTGCGATGGCGGTGACCGCGGGCCTCGTCACGCTCGTCTACGCGATCGTGAAGGCACAGACCTGGGGCTTCGGCTCCGAGCGCACGATCGGCCTGGCGTCGGTGGCGGCGCTGCTTCTGGCCGGCTTCATCGCGATCGAGCAGCGCTCGGAGGCGCCGCTCGTGCGCCTGAGCATCTTCCGGACGCGCTCGCTGACCGGCGCCAACTCGGTGATGACGCTGGTCATCGCCGGCATGTTCTCGATGTTCTTCTTCGTGACGCTGTACGTGCAGGAGACGCTGCACTACAGCCCGCTAAAGGCGGGCCTCGCGTTCCTGCCGGCCACCGGCGGGATCATGATCGGCGCAGCCATCGCCCAGCAGGGCATCAAGCGGCTCGGCGCGCGGGTGCAGACCGTGATCGGGATCTCGTTCGCGGCCACCGGCATGTTCCTGCTCACGGGCATGCCGTGGAACGGCGCCTACGCCGCCGACGTGCTGCCAGGTCTCCTGTTCATCGCGCTCGGCATGGGCATGACGTTCGTGCCGATCACGTTGATGGCCACCACGAACGTGCATCCCGACGACCAGGGCCTGGCCTCGGGCCTCCTGAACACCTCCCAGCAGGTGGGCGGCGCGCTTGGGCTTGCGATCCTCTCGACCGTGGCCTTCAACCACACGAGCTCGCAGCTCTCCGCACTCGGCCACGCGCCGAGCGCGGCGGAGCGCTCGGCCGCGCTGGTGGGCGGCTACACCACGGCCTTCACGGTCAGTGGCATTCTCATGGCGACCGGTGCGATGCTCATCCTGGCGATCATCAGGGGCCGCGACGTGGCAAACATCGTCGCCGGCCAAGAGCCGGTGCTGGCGGCCGCCTAGAACCCGTGACGACAACCACCACCCCCACCCTCCGCGCCGACGCCGCCCGCAACCTCGAGCTGATCCTCGAGGCTGCCGAGGCTGCGTTCGCCGAGAAGGGCAACGAGGCGTGTGTGGCGGACATCGCGGAGCGCGCGGGAGTCGGGCAGGCCACGGTCTTCCGGCGCTTCGAGACCAAGGACGACCTGATTGCCGCCGTCTTCGAGCGCAAGATCGCGGAGGTTGCCGAGGCGGCCGAGGCGGCTGCCCGCAAGCGCAAGGCCTGGGACGGCCTGGTCGCGTTCATGACGCTGATGACCGAGCTTCAGGCGCGCGACCGTGGCTTCTTCCAGGGCTACGCCGAGCAGCTGAAGACGGTGCCGGCGATCGCGAAGCACAAGCAGCGGGTCATGGACCAGATCGAGGCGCTCGTCGCCCGCGCGAAGGCCGAGGGTTCGCTGAGGGCCGACATCTCGACCGAGGACATCCACGCGCTCTGTTGCGCCGCCGCCCAGGCGGGGGCGACCGGCCCGCGAGCCTCGAAGGGTTACCTGCGGGTGATCACGGACGGCATGCGGGCTTAGAGGCTGGCTCGGGCCGCTCCGCGCGTGCCCGCTGCACTCGTCTGTGGTCTCCGCTTGCCGCTCGCGTGTCGGCTTCCGCTTGGCTCGCTCTGGCGCTGCGCGGCGCAAACTGCCTCGGCCAAGGGGTGGCTGATGTGGCGGGTGGGAGGGTCGCGGGGCGGTCCTTTTGGGTCGGCTGTGCGACATAGACCACCTATGGGGTGGTCTATGTCGCACCGCTCCGCCGGCCGGAGCGTGCTCGCCGCGGGGGCCGAGCGCGACGCGGCAGCGCGCGGATCCGGCGATCGTTGGGGACTTTTAGGTGCCAGGGCACCCAAAAGTCCCCACGGAACGCGGCCGCGGTCGATCGTTGGGGACTTTGGTCCCCCTGGGGGCCCTAACTCCCCAACGATCGCTGCAGATGGGTACCGCGCCGCGCCGCGTGCGGACGGGCGCAGGCGCCAGTCCAGCCACCCCTTGGCCGCCGCAGTTTGCGCCCCGACGCGCCAGAGCAAGCGGGCGGAGAGCGCGGCGGGCGAAGACCGCGGCGGGCGGAGAGCGCGGCGGGCGAAGACCGCGGCGGCGGAGTGCGGGAGATCTCGCGGCGGCTCCTCGGCCCGGCCGCCCAACTGGACGGATATTCGAGCGCGCTTGGGCGCAATCGCACATACGGTGGAGTCCACCTATGGATCACTTGGACTCGCCTCAGCTCCGCGCGGCCACGCGGATGTATGCAGCGGCGGCGCGGCAGTTCGACGGCGCCCCTGTCTGGCGCCGTAAGAACGCGGGCGTGGAGCTGAAGGTTCGGCGCCGCGCCTATGTGCTGGAGCTGATCCGTACTGCGGAGGCCCGCCGGCTCGAAGTCTGAGCCGGCGGCTGCCCGCGCTTGTTGCGGACCCCTGCGGCTGAGATCAGCCCGCCGCAGGCCACCAGCAGCGCGCAGACCGTGACGCCGTCGCGGAATGCGTGGACGCCGGCGGTCGTGAGCGTGCGCTTCGCCTGAGCGCGCTCGGCGGGCGGCACGCTGCTGGGCACGTGCGTGACGAGCGGCTGGGTCTTGGCCTCCGCCAGCGCCGCCGGTGGGAGCGACTTGCCGAGCGCGGACGTGAAGCTCGACGAGACCACGGCCCCGATCACGGCGATGGCGAGCAGGCCGGCGACGCGGGCCACCGCGTTGTTCACGCCGGACGCCACCCCCGCGTGCTGCTGGCCGACCGATGAGAGCACCGTCGCCGTGAGCGGCGCCACCGTCATCGACAGCCCGAGCGCGAACAGCAGGACCGCCGGCAGCACCTCGCTCACGTAGTCCGGCTTGACGTCGACGCCGCGCAGCAGCCAGAGACCGGCGCCTGCGATCAGCGGGCCGAAGGTCATCGGCAGGCGCGGGCCGATGCGCATCGACAGCGCGCCGAAGCGGCGCGAGAGGAAGAACATCACGAGCGTGACCGGCACGAACGCGACGCCCGCGCCGAGCGCGCTGTAGCCGCCCACCTGCTGAAGGAAGATGATGAGGAAGAACGTGAGCGCGCCGAGCCCGCCGTAGATCGTGAGCGTGGCCGCGTTCACCACCGAGAAGTTGCGCACCTTGAACAGATCGAGCGGGAGCATCGGCTGCTCGCAGTGGGCCTCGCGCCACAGGAACGCCGGAAGCGCGACCGCGGCGGCTGCGAGCGGGATCCACACGAGCGGATCGCCCCAGCCGTGGTCGGGCTGCTCTATCAGCGCCAGCACCGCCCCGCCCAGCCAGACCATCGAGAGCAGCGCGGCCTCGATGTCGACCGAGCCGACGGAGTCGGGATCTCGCGACTCCTCGATCGCGCTCCGTGCGATCCAGAGCGTGAGCGCCGCGATCGGCAGGTTGATGGCGAACACGCCGCGCCAGCTGAGCGTGTCCACCAGCGTGCCACCGGCCAGCGGCCCGATGATGAAGGCGATGCCCGTCCACGCGGTCCACGAGCCCACGGCCGCGCCGCGCTCGCGCTCGTCGTCGTAGGTGGCGGTGATGACGGCGAGCGACGCGGGCACCAGCACCGCGCCGGCCACGCCCTGGAGCGCGCGGGCGGCGACCAGGAAGACGGCGCTGGGCGCAACCGCGCAGGCCAGCGAGGTGACGGCGAACAGGCCGACCCCGAGCATCAGCGAGTGCTTGCGCCCGCGGATGTCGGCATACGAGCCGCCGGCCAGGATCAGCGACCCGAGCGTGAGCAGGTAGGCCTCGACCACCCACTGCTGCGTGGCGAGCCCCGCGTGCAGGTCGTCGCGCAGGGCGGGCAGCGCCACGTTCACGACGCTGCCGTCCAGGAACACGACGATCGAGGCGAGGATGCAGGCGACCAGGGTCATCTGCTTGCGGCGCTCCTCGTTCATGCGGCGCGGGTGGCCTTGATCGTGACGATGACCTCATAGTCCTCCTGGCGGCGGTCGAGCTCCTCGCGGCTGAGCTCCTCCTGCGCCAGGCCGTACAGCAGCGCGCAGGCCGCGACGAGGTTTCCGTGCACCTCGGTCGCCACGTTCTCCGCGCCGTACTCCTCCTCGAACAGCCGCTTCGCAGACGCGCTCGTGAAGCGCCACCAGTCGCCCCAGTCGCGCATGTCCTCGCGGCTGATCTGGCTGATGCCCGGCACGGTCGCCAGGGTCGTCCCGCCCGGCTTGAGCGCGGCGCGCGTGCCGCGCACAGCCGCGCGCACGTCGTAGATGAACGGCAGCGTCTGCGTGAGGATGATGCAGTCGTAGGCGGCCTGCGGGATGCCCTCGCCGGTGGTCAGGTCGCCGACGATCGTGGCCTCGTCGTTGCCAGGCCCCGCGTGCAGCACGTCGGCGTGCTCGACGGCGCTTCCGAACCAGTCGATGTAGGTGCGCTCCTGGACCTCGAGCACGCGCCCGCGGATGAGCCGCTTGTTGTGCTCGAGGAAGCGCTCGATGTAGTAGCGATCGACGGGCCGCCCGCGATCCAGTCCGAACTGCGTCGAGACGGGTTCATGCACGCGGAGGCCGACGCGCCGTCGCTCGCGGGTGAGACGGCGGAAACCAGGCACGGAAAGCGACTATAGGTGTGAGTACATTCGGCTCTGTGAACGCGGTTGTGGTGGAGGGTGTCTCGAAGACGTTCCAGATCCCTCACGAGGTCAGCCACACGCTCAAGGAGCGTGCCATGCACCCGTTCCGGCGCTCGCGCAAGGACACGCTCGACGCGCTCCAGGACGTGTCGTTCCAGGTCGAGAAGGGCGAGTTCTTCGGCGTGGTCGGGCGCAACGGCTCGGGCAAGTCGACGCTGCTCAAGTGCATGGCCGGGATCTACCGCGCCGACGCCGGCACGATCGGGATCGCCTGCGGCTGTCCACCTTCATCGAGCTCGGCGTCGGCTTCAACCCCGATCTGGCCGCCGAGGACAACATCGTGCTGAACGGCGTGATGCTCGGACTGTCCCCGCGCGAGGCACGCCGCCGTGCCGACGCGGTCATCGACTTCGCCGGGCTCGAGGAGTTCACCGACCTGAAGCTGAAGAACTACTCGTCGGGCATGCTCGTGCGGCTGGCGTTCTCGGTGATGGTGCAGGTGGACGCCGACGTGCTGCTGATCGACGAGGTGCTCGCGGTCGGCGACGCCGCCTTCCAGCAGAAGTGCTACGACGAGTTCAACCGGATCCGCGAGCAGGGCCGCACCGTGCTGCTGGTCACCCACGCGATGAGCGCGGTCGAGCGCTTCTGCGACCGCGCGATGCTGCTCGAGCGCGGCCACGTGGTCGACATCGGCGAGCCGAGCCGGATCGCCAACGAGTACATCGACGTCAACTTCCAGCAGGAGAAGAGCGCTACGCGCGAGCCGAAGAGCGACGACGACGGCGAGCGCTGGGGCGACCAGCGCGCGGAGATCGTGGAGTCGTGGTTCGAGGACGAGCACGGCATGCGCACCTCGCAGCTGCACCACGGCAGCCGCAGCGCGTTCGGCGCGCGGGTGCGCTTCAACGAGGCGCTGGACGACCCGCTGTTCGGCTTCGTGCTCCAGAACAGCCAGAAGACCACTGTGCTGCAGGCCTCGACGCTCGACGAGGGCCGCGCGACCGGGCGCTTCAGCGCCGGCGACGAGATCGAGTTCCGGATCTCGTTCGACAACATCTTCTCTCCCGACCGCTACTTCGCAACGCCGGCGGTGGCGCGCGGCGGCGCGATGATCGCGTGGATCGACCGCCGCGAGCGGCATGCATCGGTTGTGGTGACGGGCACGCGCGACACCGACGCCGTCGTGGACATACCGGTCGAGATCGCAATCGAGCGCGAGGCTGTGCGGGCATGACCAGCATCGACATGCCGCCCGACATGCAGGTGGTGCGCGGCCCGTCGGCGCTCGGCTCCGACCCGCGCCGCTTCATCGCGCTGACGCGCACGCTCACGCTCACCGACTTCAAGCTGAAGTTCTACGGCTCGGCGCTGGGCTACGTGTGGCAGCTCGTCCGCCCGCTGATGCTGTTCGGGATCATGCTCGTCGTCTTCACGCGCTTCATCCGCTTCGGGAAGATCCCGCACTACGAGGTCGTGCTGCTGATGGGCATCGTCCTGTTCTCGTTCTTCTCCGAGGCGGTCGGCGGCGCCGTCGAGTCGGTGGTCTCGCGTGAGCCGCTGGTGCGCAAGGTGCAGTTCCCGCGCATGGTCATCCCCGCGACCGTGGTGGCCACGGCCTTCCTGAACCTGCTGCTGAACCTCGTGGCCGTGTTCATCTTCGCGCTGATCCGCGGGGTGCGGCCGCACTGGAGCTGGCTCGAGCTGCCGCTGATCCTGGCTGTCCTGATCGTGCTCGTGAGCGGCTTGGCGATGATCGTCTCGTGCCTCTACGTGCGCTACCGGGACGTGCGGCCGATCACCGAGGTGGTGCTCCAGGCGCTCTTCTACGCGTCGCCGATCTTCTATCCCGTCGAGCGCATCGCACCGGGGCTGCGCCACGCGATCGTGATGCTGAACCCGTTTGCGGCGATCCTCCAGCAGGCACGCCACGCGGTCGTGGACCCGAGCGCGCCGACGGCGGCGGCGGCGGCCGGCGGCAGCGTGCACCTGCTGGTGCCGGCGGCGATCATCGCGGCCGTGTTCGGGCTCGGCTTCTACGTCTTCAACCGCGAGGCGCCACGGATCGCCGAGGAGCTGTGATCAGTGCGGGCGGTCCGTGCCGAAGCGGGCCAGGTCCAGATACAGGTCGCTGATCAGCCGCGGGTAGACGTCTGAAGCGCGGTACTGCTCGGCCTTCATGCGGCCGCGCACGCGAACGCGGTCGTAGCTGCCCGGCCAGCGGTGCAGCGCCAGCATCAGGTCGAGCAGGTCCTCGGGGCTCGCCACCTCGAGGTAGTCGATACCGGGCTCGAGCCCGTGGCGCGGGTTCAGCACCTCGCTGATGACCAGGTGGCCCGCGGCCAGGTGAGTGCAGACGCGGTTCTCGAACGACTCGTAGGGCTCGTTGTGGAGGTTGATCGTGACGTCGTGCTCGTCGAGCACCGCCTCGAGCCGGTCCGCATCGACGCCGAACGCCAGGTGCAGCACGTCGAACTCGTGCTTGACGGGCAGCAGGAAGCTCTCGCGGTGGGGCGTCGAGCGGCCGACGAAGCAGATGCGCGGGCGCCCGGTGATCGGGCGCACGTCGCGGTAGTAGCGGTCCGCCACCGGCAGCGGCAGCGAGCGCCACACCGGCATGATTGCCTCCGCCGTCTCGATGAACAGCGGGTCGAAGGCGACCACGCGGTCGAAGTTCGACTGGTCGATCGCGCCGAGCTCGTGCAGGCGCCGATCGAGGTCCGGGTGGCGCGTGCCGCCCAGGCGCGGGAGCGGCTCGGTGAGGAACCCGAGCGCCGCAAAGCGCTGGTGGTGGAACAGCCCGGCCGGAATCAGTTCCGGCCGGAAGACGATCACCACGTGCGGGTCGTGGTCGCGCAGCGCGGCCATCAGGTCGCCGGGGTCGCGTCCCTCGCGGAACTCGACGTAGGTGGTGCGCACACGCTCGCTCTGCTCGTCCAGCGAAGTCGCCCGGAAGTAGGTGGACTGACCGACGAACGCGATGCGCAGCGCAGCACCCGGCGCGGGCGCCGGATAGGGCGTGCCCGCGTGCTCGAAGCTGTAGGGAAAACGCGCTCTGCGCGTGACGGTGCCGGTAGTCATGCAAGGGCGATTATGGCCACGGTTACCCTTGGCTCGTGCCTGATTGGCAGGAACGGATCACGCGTGACTCAGAGCCTGCGATCCGCGTGGAGCACCAGTTGCGCTACGCGCTGGCCGCGCCGCTCGTGCACGCCAGCGCGCTGTGGTGCGACCTCGGTTGCGGAACCGGCGTCGGTGCCGCTCGTGCTCTCGGCGGAAAGGTCGCCGCGCGCACGCTGCTGGTGGATGTCGCCGAGGACGCGCTCGAGCACGCGCGGCGCGAGCTGCCGGGCGAGAACGTGTCGACGATGCAGGCCGACCTGTCGACCGAGGACGGGGTGGCTGCCGTGGTCGCGGCGCTCAGCGAACAGGCCGGTGATGGGCCCGCGACGATCACCTGCTTCGAGTGCGTCGAGCACCTGGGCTCATTCGTCCCGCTCGTCTCCGCACTCGTGCGGCTGGCCGAGCGCCATGGCTTCACGGTGCTGCTGTCGGTGCCCAACGACGCCTTCTGGGCGATCGAGAACCCCCACCACCGCACCAGCTGGGGCGAGGGGGCGTTCGAGGAGCTGCTCACGCTGCTGCCGTCCGAGCACGAGCTGTTGCGTCAGGTGGTGCTCCAGGGCTCGGCCGTGGTCAGCCCGGGCCATCAGCCCGAGCTGCGGCCGGTCGAGCTGGAACTCGAGCCGGGCGGCGTTCCTTCGCACCTGCTGGTGGCCTTCGGCCCGGAGCGCGAACGGCTGGCGGCTGGGGCAGCCGTCGCACAGGTCGACATGGAGGAGCAGCGCCGCTGGGAGCGCCAGCGCGAGGCCGACCTGAGCATGCTCAAGGACTACGGCGCCGAGATCAACGCGATGTCGAAGGAGCTCGCCGAGTACCGCGCCTACATCCACGACCTTGAGGGCCGGCGGGCTGCCGCTCTCGGGCGAGGCCGAGCCCGAGCAGCCGGAGCAACCGGAGCGCTCCGAACAGACTGCGTGAGAGTCGCCTTCCTCCTCAACGACCTTCAGCTCTCGGGCGGCGTTGGCGTCGTCGTGGAGCAGGCACGCCAGCTCTCCGAGCATCACGGCTTCGACGTCACGCTCGTGCTCGCGCGCGAACAGGAGGAACCGCCGTGGCGCTACCGCGGTCTCACCGACGTGCCGGTGGAGACGCTGCCGGCTGCGCGCACCGAGCACTTCGACATCGCGATCGCGACCTGGTGGGAAACGGCGTTCTCGCTGTTCGAGCTGAAGGCCGAGCGCTACGCGTACTTCGTGCAGTCGCTCGAGGACCGCTTCTACCAGGCCGACGAGGCCGAGCGCATCGGCGCCTCGCTGACGATGGACCTGCCGGTGGACTTCATCACCGAGGCGCGCTGGATCGCCGACACGATTCGCAAGACCCGCCCCGAGGCCCGCGTGTTCTACGTGCGCAACGGCATCGACAAGGCCGCCTTCCCGCTCCCCGGCAAGCTCAGCGTGCGCCGCGACGGGCCGCTGCGCGTGCTGGTCGAGGGCCACGCCGGCGTCTGGTTCAAGGGCGTCGAGTCCGCGGCCTACGCGGCGGCGGCGATGAAGGAGCCCCACCACGTCACGCTCGTGGTGCCGGACGCCGCGAACACGGACGGCGAGCTTCCGGCCGACGAGGTCGTGGGGCCACTGTCGCGCGAGCAGATGTCGGAGCTCTACGGGCGCACCGACGTGGTGCTGAAGCTGTCGTCGGTCGAGGGCATGTTCGGACCGCCGCTGGAGGGCATGCATCGCGGCGCGACCGCCGTGGTCTCGCCCGTGACCGGCCACGACGAGTACGTCGAACACGGCTGGAACGCGCTCGTGACCGACTGGGACGACCTGCGTGGGACAGCGCGCGAGCTCGACCTGCTCGCAGCCGACCGCCGCTACCTGCACTTCCTGCGCTCGAACGCCGTCGAGACCGCGCGCGCGTGGCCGTCGTGGGAGCAGTCCGGGATGTTCATGGCCGGCGCGCTGCGGCGGATCGCCGAGTTGCCGCCGCCTGCGGCGAGCGGACGGCGGCTGGCCGCCGACATCCGCGCCGTCATGGACTCGCACCGGCGGATCCTGATGGAGCGCAACTCGCTCGAGGGTGAGCTCCGGCCGATCTGGCGCGTGAAGCGCCACCCGTTCTACGCACGGGCGAAGCGCTGGCGCCACCGGCGGATCGGCCGCGCGCTGACCTGGCCCGCGCGCCGCGTGCTGCGCGCGCGCTGGCGGCGGCTGTCGGGCGAGTGAGCATGCTGCGGCGCGTGCTCGGCGGCGGCGCTGCGGCGCCCGTGGCAGCCGAGGCCGACTTCGCCGACATCGCCGAGTTCGAGCAGCGCGGTGACGCCCCGCTGGTCCCTGGCGCGCGCGAGGCGAGCGGCGCCCCGGTGCTGCGTGTGGCGGTGGTCGTCCCGTGGCTGCTCGAGGGCAGCGGCGGGCACAACACGATCCTCAACCTGGTGCGCGGGCTCGAGGCCGAGGGCCACGAGCTCTCGCTGTGGGTCCACGACCCCGCCGGCCGCAATGCGGGCGCCGACGCCGGCGCCCTGGTGCGCGACTGGTTCGGGGGCATGAGCGGCCCGGTGCGGATCGGCTTCGACGGCTTCCAGGGCGCCGACGTGGTGGTGGCCACCGGCTGGCAGACCGTGCATCGCGTGCTGATGCTCGAAGGCTGCCGCGCCCGCGCCTATCTCGTCCAGGATCACGAGCCCGACTTCTACCCCGAGTCGGCGGAGCGCCGCTGGGCCGAGCAGACCTACCGCCTGGGCCTGCACTGCATCACCGCGGGCCGCTGGCTGCGCGACGTGGTGGCCCAGAACTACGGGGCGACCGCGTCGTGGTTCGCGCTCGGGGTGGATCGCTCGCTGTATTCGGAGCGGCCGCAGGAGCGGGCCTCGGACACTGTGCTGGTCTACTCGCGGACGACGACGCCGCGGCGCGCGGTGCCGCTGGCACTGCTCGCGCTCGCGGAGCTGAAACGGCGGCGGCCGGGGCTCGGAGCCGAGTTGTTCGGCGACCCGCGCGGCACTCCGCGACTGGTGGACGCCCGCGACCTCGGGGTGCTCGAGCCGGGCGCGCTCGCGGACGCCTATTCGCGGGCGACGGTCGGCGTCGTGCTGTCGCTGACGAACTACTCGCTTATCGCCCAGGAGATGCTCGCGTGCGGGCTTCCGTGCGTCGAGGCCGACAGCCCGAGCGTGCGCGCGGCGTTCGGCGCCGACGGGCCGCTCGAGCTTGCGCGGATGACCGTCCAGGGCGTAGCCGATGCCGTCGAGCGACTGCTGGACGACGCGAAGCTGCGCGCGGAGCGGCGGCGGCTGGGGCTCGACTTCGTCGAGTCGCGCACCTGGCAGACGGCTACCGAGGACTTCGAGGGCGGGCTGCGCGAGGCGCTCCGCCTGGCCGGCGAGTGAACGGCGGCATCGACGTCGTCGTCGCGACGGCGGACGGCGTGAAGCCCGCGGAGGAGTGCATCGCCGCATTGCGCCGCGAGGTCGGCGATGCGCTGCGGATCGTCTTCGACCACGTTCGCCTGGCAGGCGCGCCAGCGCGCGCTCGAGGACTCGCGCTCCGACGTGATCGCGTTCGTGGACCCGAACGTGGTCGTTTGCGAGGGCTGGCTGGCGGGGCTGCGCATGGCCTGGGAGACGGCGCCGCACTCGGTCGGGGCCGTGGGCGGGCCGATCCGCGGGCGTAACCCCGTGCCCGAGTGGGCGGCGGCGCGGCTGGGACTGATCGATCTGGGCGGCGACCTGCTGGAGCTCGACCCGGCCGAGCGCACGCTGTTCGCCGGCAACCTGTCGTTCTGGCGCCGGGCCGTTGTCGGGGTGGGCGGCTTCGAGCCCCCGCTCGACCGGCGTGATGCCACCGACTGGCTGTCGGAGGAGCACGAGGCGCAGCGCCAGCTCGGCCACTGGGGCTGGCTCGTGCGCTACGCGCCGGCTGCGGCGGCCGAGCGCCTGGTCGACCGCCCGCGGCCGCTCGGCCGAGCCTGGCGCCACGGGCTGCGCAGCGGCATCGCGGGCTCTCGCCCGGGCGGCACTGCCCTGCGCCAGGGCGCCAAGTCCGGCGCCGGCGCGCTGGCCGCTCTGGCCACGGGCCGGCCGAGCGCCGCGGCCGAGCGCGCCGCACGCGCGGCCGAGAACCTGGGCGCCGTCGCGGGCTCGCGGCGCGCCGCCCGGCCGGGCCGGACCGCGGCGCACCCGCCGCACGATTCCACGAGTTTTACGTTCACCGCCGACAGCACGGTGAACGTAAATCTCGTGCTGCTCTACCACCGCTTCGCGGCCGGCGAGCCCGACCCGCTCGGCCTCTGCGTGTCGCCGGAGAACTTCGAGTCGCAGCTCCAGATCCTGCGCGGCGAGTTCGACGTGGCGCCGCTGGCGGACATCGCGCGGTCGGTGCGCGAGGGAGTGCACGGGACGGGCCGCGTGGCGATCACGATCGACGACGGTTACATCGACAACCTCACGACGGGCATCCCGCTGATCGCAGCCGCCGGCCTGCCGGCGACGCTGTTCGCTGCCACCGGCCACATCGAGACCGGCAAGCGCTTCTTCTGGGACGAGATGCAGCGCCTGCTCACCGGCCCGGGCGTGCGGCCGAAGGTGCTGACGCTGGACGACCGGACCTGGCCGACGCGGACCGCCGAGCAACGTGAGAGCGCGCGCGGTGAGCTGCACCGGCTCGTCCAGCCGAGCAGCTCGAGCGACATCGAGCGGATGCTTGGGCAGCTGCGCGCCTGGGCGGGCGAGGCGGCAGGCGAGGCACCTGAGTCCACCCGTCCGGTCACGGTCGACGAGCTGAAGCAGCTCGCCTCGACGCCGGATCTCGAGATCGGGGCGCACACGCGGGACCACGTGAACCTGGGCCACCAGCCGGCCGCGGAGCTGCGCGCACAGGTCGAGCGCAGCCGCGACGACGTGGCCGAGTGGACCGGCACGCGGCCGCTGGCCTTCTCCTATCCGTTCGGGATCCCGCGCCATGACGTGAGCGAGGACGCGCGGAGCGCGGTCGCCGCCGCGGGCTTCGGCTACGCGGTCGTGAATCAGCCGGTGCCGGTCGAGGAGGGCGCCGACCCGTACGCGATCCCGCGCCGCTTCGCGCCGGACGTCGAGGGCGACGAGTTCCGCGCCTGGCTCTGGCGCGCGCTCAGTTAGGCGCGCTCAGCTGGCCGCGGCGGGCGCGGGCAGCTCGGCCAGCGTCTCGCGCACGGCCGCCACGACCTGTGCGGGTGCATCGGCGGCGAGCGCCGGGCCCATCGGCAGCGCCAGGATCGTGCGCGCGAGCTCGTCCGTGACCGGCAGCTCGGCGCCGGCGCCGTAGCGCTCCATCGACGGCTGGCGGTGGACTGGCACGCGGTAGTAGCCGCGCGCCGAGACGCCCCTCTGCCCCAATCCGTCGGCCAGCGCGTCGGCCTCGGGATGGCGGACGACGTAGAGGTGGAAGACCGGGGTCGCCCCGGCGGTGGCCTGCGGCAGCTCGACGAGCTCGCCGAGCCCCTCGCGCTCGTAGGCGGCGGCAACCTCGCCGCGCGCGGAGTTCCAGCCGTCGAGCTCCGGCAGCAGCGTGCTCAGCACGGCGGCCTGGATCGCGTCGAGGCGCGAGTTGTAGCCCACCTCGGTGAAGGTGGACTTGTCCTTCGAGCCGTGGAAGCGCAGGCGCCGCGCCATGTCCGCGATGTCGGCGTCGTTCGTGGTGATCGCGCCGCCGTCGCCCAGGCAGCCGAGGTTCTTCGACGGGAAGAACGAGAACGTGGCGGCGTGGCCGATGGCGCCGGCCTTGCGGCCGCCCAGCTCGGCGCCCGCGGCCTGCGCGGCGTCCTCGACCACCGGCACGCCCAGCTCCATCAGCTCGTCCATCGGGGCGACGTTGCCGAAGAGGTGCACGGGCGCGATCGCGGCGGTGCCCTCGGTCATCGCGGCGCGAACCGTCTCGGCCGTGACGCAGTAGGTCTCGCGGTCGACGTCGCAGAAGATCGGCACGGCGCCCGCGTTCAGGATCGACTCAGCGGTGGCGTAGAAGGTCAGCGACGGGCAGACCACCTCGTCGCCCGGCTTCACGCCCACCGCGCGCAGCGCGATCGTGAGCGCGTCGGTGCCGTTCGCAACGCCTACGCAGTGCTCCGCGCCCAGGTAGGCAGCGAACTCGTTCTCGAACGCCTCGACGCCGGGGCCGAGGATGTAGCGGCCGCTGCGTGCCACCTCCGAGATGCGCGCGGTGATCGCGTCCATGTACGGGTCGAGCGACGTTGCGAAGAGCGGGATTGCCACGGCCACGAGGCTAGCCGCGGCTGCGCCAGGCGAGCGTCTGAAGGCTGCGCTCGACCAGCGCCGGCACGGGCCGCCAGCCCCAGAAGAGCGGGTAGACCGCGCGGTCGAGCGGGCTGGCGTCCGTCTCCTGCGCGAGCTCGCCGGCACGCGCGTAGAGCGCCGCGTGCTTGCGCCGCAGGCGGCGGTACATGGCGCGGTAGCGGCGGCGGTCGCCGGTGTGCTTCGAGCTCCCGTGCTTGCGGTACTCGTGCGTTACGACGGGCACCAGGGCGCCGCGCTGCCCGTGGGCCAGCGCGTTCACCCACAGCTCCCAGTCCTCGAACTCCGCGAACGACGGGTCGAAGCCGCCCGTGGCATCGACCAGCCTGCGGCGCATCAGCGCGCTCGGCCCGATCTGGTGGCGGTAGAGCAGCCGGTAGGGGTCGTAGGGCGGCAGCTCCCAGGTCCAGTCCCAGTCCTCGAAGAAGCGCATCCAGCCGTAGCTGAAGCCGAGCGCGGGATCGCGCTCGAGTGGCTCGCGCAGAGCCGCGACGGCACCGGGCGCCAGGCGATCGTCGGCGTCGAGGCACAGCAGGTACGGCGTGCCGGCGGCCGCCATCCCCGCGTTGCGCGCGGCCGCCACGCCCGCGTTGTCCTGGCGCAGCACGGTCACGTCGGGCGACAGCGAGTCGAGCGCCGCGAGCGTGGCCGGGTCGGTCGAGCCGTCGTCCACCACGAGCACCCGCGCCTGTGAGCGCGCGCTGTCGACCGCCTCGCGCACGTAGTCGCCGTAGTCGAAGCACGGGATGACCACGGTGGTGTCGGAGACCACGGAACCGGGAGCTCCGAGTCCTATGAGAATCGCCGCTGAGCGTCGAGCCCGACCACCCGTCAATCTTGGCAATTCGCGGAAGGCACCGCATACGCTGTGCTGCGTTGAACTCCCTCACGACACGGGTGATCGAGCCCCCGCACGGCTTCGCGCTGCCGTCGTGGCGTGAGCTCTGGGAATACCGCGACCTCGGCTACTTCCTCGCGCGCCGCAATGTCACGCTGCGCTACAAGCAGACAGCGGTCGGCGTGCTGTGGGCCATCCTGCAACCCGCGTTGCTGGCGGTCGTCTTCAGCGTCTTCCTCGGCCTGCTCGCGAAGGTGCCACCACCCAAGGGGGTTCCCTACCCGCTGTTCTCGCTCTCGGGGCTTGCGATGTGGATCCTGTTCACGAGCGGCCTCCAGGCGTCTGCGGCCAGCACCGTCGGGTCCGAGCAGCTGATCACGAAGGCGTACTTCCCGCGCATGCTGATTCCGCTCGCAGCGATCGTGCCCGGCGTCGTGGACTTCGCGGTCACGTTCCTGGTGCTGGTGGTCGCGATGTTCGCCTACGGACGCGAGCCGGGTGTGACGCTGCTGCTGGTACCGGCGGCCGTGCTGCTGGTGGTGGTGCTGACAGCCGGCGCCGGACTGCTGCTGTCTGCTGTCAGCGTGCGCTATCGCGACGTGCAGCTGCTGGTGCCGTTCCTGATCCTGGTCGGGCTGTTCGTGACTCCCGTGACCTACGGCTTCAACTTGGTGCCTCACCACCTCCAGCCGATCTACGCGCTCAACCCGATGGTCGGGGTGCTGGAACTGTTCCGCTACTCGCTGTTCGGGCACTTCAACGGCCCGGCCTGGATCGTCGCGGTTTCCGCCGGCATCGCGATCGCCCTGCTGGTCTGGGGCCTGCGCTACTTCCACGCTCTCGAGCGGACGTTCGCGGACTTCGTATGAGCGCTGCGAGCCCAGCCATCCGCCTAGAGGGCGTTTCGAAGCGCTACACGATCGGCGCGACCCAGACGAACCTGCTGGCGGAGAAGCTCTCCCTGCTGGTCAGGCACAGGCGCGCAAAGCCGGAGGAGTTCTGGGCGCTGCGCGACGTCGACATGGAGATTTACGACGGCGACGTCGTTGGCATCGTTGGACGCAACGGCGCCGGCAAGAGCACGCTGCTGAAGATTCTGACGCAGGTGACGGCCCCGACCGAGGGGCGCGTGACCGTGCGCGGCCGGCTCGGGGCTCTGCTGGAAGTCGGCACCGGCTTCCACCCCGAGCTGACGGGGCGCGAAAACGTCTTTCTCAACGGGACGATCCTGGGAATGTCACGGGCGGAGATCGACGCCAGGTTCGACGAGATCGTCGAGTTCTCAGGGGTCGAGCGCTTCCTGGACACGCCGGTCAAGCGTTACTCGAGCGGCATGATCGTGCGGCTGGGCTTCAGCGTGGCCGCGCACGTCAATCCCGAGATCCTGATCATCGACGAGGTGCTCGCGGTCGGAGACGCTGACTTCCAGCGCAAGTGCATCGCGAAGATTGAGGAGATCGCAGCGTCGGGGCGGACCGTGCTGTTCGTGAGCCACAACCTGGCCGCGGTGCAGCGGATCTGCAAGCGCGCCTACCTGCTGGAGGCCGGCCGGGTGATCCAGGAGGGCGGCAGCGGCGAGATCGTGGCTTCCTACTTGACGAAAGGCGGCGGGGACCAGAAGAGCGGCATCGTCGACCTCGGAGACAACGTCGAGCGTGGAGGCAACGGCGACGCGCTGCTGCGACGGGTCGAGTTGCAGGGACCTGACGGCCAGCCGTCGGGACGACTCATGCTCGGCGACGAGTTCACGGTCGCGATGGACTGGGAGGTGCTGCGGCCAGTCCGCCGCGGCATCGTCGAAGTCGGCATCGTCACGCCGGAGGGCACGCGGGTGCTGACGGTCCAGAGCACCGACGGCGGTCAGCATGCGCTCGACCTCGAGCCGGGCACGCACCGAATCGAGGCACAGGTGGCCGCCAGCCTGCTCCCCGGCGACTACCGCCTCGACGCCGGCATGCGGCTGTTCGGCGCAGCCACCAATGCCGACTTCGTCTGGGACGCGCTCAGCTTCTCGGTGGCGGACGCCAACGAGGACACCGGCGAGGTCTGGGTGTGGAACGACACCCGCAACCACGTCCGCCCGCCGTCCCAGTGGTCGATCTCGGCCGCGAGTCACGTCTGAGCCATGGCACGTGTACTCGTCATGTCGTTCAGCGATCTCGCTCGCGACCCGCGTGTGGACCGCCAGATCAGGTTCCTGACCGGCACGCACGAGGTGGTGACCGCGGGCTTCGCGCCACCGTCGGACCCGTCGCTCGAGTTCCACAACATGGCGGCGCCCGACGAGACGCTGCAGGGCTGGGCCTGGCGCCGCACGCGCTCGCTGCCTGGCATGGCGTTCCGCCGCTACAAGCTGATCCACTCCGACCGCCCGCTCCACAAGGGTGCCCTGAAGGCGGTCCAGAACACCAGACCCGACATCGTGCTCGTGAACGACGTCGCCGGACTCGCGGCTGCTTTCGCCGCCGCGCGCGGCGCGCCCGTCGTGCTCGACTCACACGAGCATGCGCCGAGCGAGTACTCCGAGCGCCGCACCTGGCGCTGGGTGCGCGGGCCCTACGTGCACTGGCTGTGCAAGACCTACCTACCGCAGCTCGCTGCGATGACCTCGGTCAGCCAGGGCATCGCCGATGCCTACGCCCAGGAGTACGGCATCAAGGTCGACGTGCTCACGAACGCGCCGTTCCGGATGGAATTGGAGCCTCGACCAGTCTCGTCACCCCTCAAGCTGATCCATCACGGCATCGGCGCGCCGCGACGACAGCTCGAGCTGCTGATCGAGGCGGCCGCGCCGCTGGCCGACCGAGTGACGCTCGACCTGATGCTCGCGGCGGGCGACCCCGTCTACATCGAGGAGCTGACGCGACGGGCAGAGGCCACAACCAATGTGCGGGTGATACCGCCTGTCAACTATCTTGACATCATCGAGACGGTCAACCACTACGACGTCGGGGTGCACCTGATTCCGCTGATCGGACTCCACGACTACTACGCGCTGCCGAACAAGATCTTCGAGTACGTGCAAGGGCGCGTGGCACTCGCGATCAGCCCTTCACCCGACATGCAGCGCATCGTCGAGGAGCATGGCTGCGGGGTGGTGGCCACGCACGCAACGGCGGAGTCGTTCAGCGAAGCGCTGGCCACGCTCGATCCGGACAACGTCTGGGACTTCAAGCAGGCGTCCCATCGCGCAGCCGACATCCTCTGCGCCGAGAACAACCGCGAACAGCTGCTCGCGATCCTCGACGCCGCGCTGGCGAAATCGCGGGACACGCAGACTGCAGGGGCCCGCGCCTCCTGACCGCGGGCGCCAGCAGCGTGCGCGCCGCACGCCTGTCAACGCTCGCCACGGCGTTCGCGACGACCGTGGCGGCCGTGATGACAGCCGTGGTCGTCTGGGGCCTTGACCGCGGTTTCGACTTCACCGACGAGGGGGCCCAGCTGCTCGGCTTCCAGGGCTATCAGCCGATCACGCCGAGCCTGTCGCGCTACGAGCTGCTGTCGCGGACCCTGCTCGGCTGGGCGGTGGACGACGTGGTCGGCGCGCGAGTGGTGCACCTCGTGCTGGCGCTTGTCTCAGCCGCCGTCCTGACCTGGGGGCTGCAGCGCTGGCTCGTGGCACGCGACCCCACGCCCCGGCACGTGCGGGCGCTGCTGCCGCTGAGCACCGTCGGCGTGCTCGCGGGCTGGCTGTTCGGGCCTCCGTCCCTGTCGTACAACCACCTGACCTCGTTCGCGCTGCTGAGCGCGGCGGGCCTCACGTTCGCGGCGCTGACGGCGGATGGGCGCCCGCGCGACGTGCTGCTCGCGGTCGCCGGCCTGCTGCTGGGTCTCGACTTCTTCGTCAAGTTTTCGTCGAGCATCGCGGCGACCCTGGTCACGCTCATGGCTCTGCTGCTGCAGACCGACCGGCCCCTGCGCGGGCGCACGCGCGACTGCGTGGCGCTTCTCGGCGGCTGCGCGCTGGGCCTTGTCGCTTACTTCGTGCTCGTCGAGAGCCCGGGGTCGGTGCACAACGCGTACAGGCAGTCAAAGTCGAGCGATCCTGCGCACGATCCCGGCACGCTGCTCCACACCTACCTGCATGACTTGCGGACACTCGGCCTGCTGGCCGCCTTAGCCGCCCCCGCTTTCGCAGTGATCGTCGCACTCGGGCTGCTGCGCCTGCGCCTCTCACGCCGGCTGTCCTGGGGCGCGGGGATCGCGCTTGTCCTGTTCCTGGCCGGCGCGGTTTGGGAGCGCAGCTACGTGCGTGACGCGGCCGATCTGCGCGCGCTCCCGCTGATCACGCTGCTGACGCTGACGGCTGCGTGGCTCTACGCCGCGGCCAGCGGGCTCGCCCCCCGCGGCCGTCCGCGCGTGCGGGAGCTGGCCGCGCTGTGCATCCTGCTTGCGCTGCCGATCTGCGGCGGCGTGGGCACCACCAACGGGTTGATCGTGCAGAGCGTGTTCTTCTTGCCCGCCTGGTTCGCGCTGGCCTACGTGGCGGTCACGCACATCCGCCCGGAGCTGCGTGCAGCCATCGCCGCGGTCATCATCGTCGTGCTCGCCTCAGCCTCGCTTCTACGCTTCTTCGAGGGCTACGTCTGGCGTCCGTACCGCGTGGACGGTCCGCTGACGAAGCAGTCGGTGCGCGCGGAGGCCACTGGACCGCTCGCGAGCCTCAGGGTCGACCCCAAGACCGCGGCCTTCCTGCACGGCGTCGAGGCGGCGCGCCGGCGCCTGCACACCGACCGGCGCAACATCATCGGCGTCTACCGGATGCCCGGCGTTGTCTACGCCCTTGGCGGCATGGCGCCGGCCGATCGCTTCATGGACCCCGCCGATGCGGCGACGGACTGCCGCCGCCTGGTCGCATCGAAGCCGCCCGCGCCGCTGATCCTGGTCAACGAGGCCGCGCTCGCGACCACCGGCCTGCTGCCCTGCCTGTCCGATCTCGGCATTGACCCGGCGAAGATGAAGCCGCTCGCCACATTCGCGCAGCCCGGTCTGGGGCTTGCGCTCGTGCTCGACCAGCCTCGCTATTGATGCTCGCGCTGCGCCGGCGCGTATCCGACGGCGTCGTCGTGCATGTCCGGCTCCTCGCCGAGCACGTCGTCGATCACGTACAGCGGTCGCCCTTTGACCTGCTCGAACACCTTGCCGATGTAGAGGCCGGTCACGCCCGTCGTGACGATGATCAGCCCGCCGACTCCCAGCGTCAGAACCGCGAGGCTCGTCCAACCCGGCGCCTTGGTGTCGAGCAGGCGTGAGATGACGAGGTAGACCGCGAACACACCCGCTGTGGCCGCGAACGTGAGTCCCAGGTAGATGATCCAGTTGAGCAGTCGCGTGCTCTGGAAGAACAGCCCGTTCAAGGCATGTCGCGCCAGCGTCCGGAAGTTGTACGAGCTTTGCCCCTCGTAGCGACCCTGCGCCTCGTACTCGATCGAGGTGTTCTCGAATCCGAGCCACTGGAGCGCCAGCAGGTAGTTGCGGTCGCGGTCGCCCAGGCGCAGAAACGCGTTCACCACCTTGCGCGAGATGATGCTGAGGTTGCCGTAGGACCCGTCGATCGACGCGCCGCTGAAGAGATTGAGCAGCCGGAAGTAGGCACGGCTCGCGAGCCAGGCGCGCCAGGGTGTGGGGCCGGGTCCGTCGCCGTGCGAAGACGACTTCGTAGCCGTCCTGGGCCTTGGCATACAGATCCGGGATCGCCTCCGGTGGGTCTTCCAGGTCACAGTCCATCACCACGACCCAGTCGCCCGAGGCAGCGGCCAGCCCGGCGCTGATCGCGGCATGCTGGCCGAAGTTGCGGCTGAGGCGCACGGCGGTGACCGAATCGTCGCGCGCGGCGATCTCGGAGAGGATCGGCCACGCTCCGTCGCGGCTGCGGTCGTCGACGAAGACGATCTCGTGGTCACCCGGCAGCGTCGCCAAGACGGCGCTCAGCCGCGTGTGCAGCGCGTTCAGGCAGCTGGCACAGCCGTAGACGGGGATGACGACACTCAGCTCCACGTGACCTCGTACTCGTTCTCCAACTCGGGGGAGATCGGCAACCGACCGTAGCGCGCCCGCTCGACACGCACGCGGCCTCCATCGTCGTGGGTCACCCGGCCCTCGGCGTACCACTCGAGCACCTGGAGCAGCATCGGCTGTAGAAGCCCGTACGTGCGGGCACCGATCGTCTCGGGGCTCTCGCCGGGCTCGACACTCACGACACACTGCGCGACGATCGGACCGGAGTCGGTGCCCTCGTCGACCTCGTGGATCGTCGCGCCCCCGAACAACGCACCCGATTCGACCAGCGCGGGGACAGCGCCGAAGCCCGGAAATGCCGGCAACAGGCTCGGGTGCACGTTGACCATCCGACCGCGGTGTCGCTCGACCAGTGCGTCCGGCACGAGGCGGTTGAAAGTGAGGCACCAGAGGTCCGCCTCAGAGTCCGTGAGGGCGCGGGTCAGGCCCGACGCCACGGCCTGCGTGTCGCCATCGAGCTGCCAGACCCGGATGCCCCGGTCTGCACAGAACCCATGCAGCGACTGGTCGGCTCCCGTGTCGAGCACCAGGTCGGTGACGGTGAGCCGGTCGAGCTGGGCCGCAGCCTTGAACAAGCGCCCCTCGCCCGAGACGCAGAAGCCGATCCGAACATTCGCCGTCATAAGGTGGGCGTTCTAAACGATGAACGAGATCCCTTTCAACCGCCCGAATCTGGTCGGCCGCGAGTTCGACTACATGCGCCAGGCCATCGACAACGGGCACATCTCTGGGAACGGCCCGTTCACGCGCCGCTGCGAGGAGTGGCTCCAGCAGGAGCTCGGAGCCGCGAGGGTCATGCTCACGCCGTCGTGCACGGCCGCTCTAGAGCTGGCCGCCATGCTGGCCGGCGTCGGCGAGGGAGACGAGGTGATCATGCCGTCCTTCACCTTCAGCTCGACCGCAAACGCGTTCGTGCTGCGTGGCGCGAAGCCGGTCTTCGTCGACATTCGCCCAGACACGCTCAACCTGGATCCGGACGCCGTCGCCGTCGCGATCGGAGAGCGAACGCGAGCGATCGTGCCCGTGCACTACGCGGGAGTCGCCTGTGAGCTCGACTCACTTGCCGGCCTCGCCGAGAACCACGAGTTGCTGTTGATCGAGGATTCCGCGCAGGCCCTCGGATCGAGTTATCGCGGGCGTCCTCTTGGCGTCGATCGCGACATCGGCGCGCTGAGCTTTCATGAGACCAAGAACGTCCTGAGCGGCGAGGGCGGGGCGCTGCTGCTGCGCGACGAGGCGCTCGTAGAGCAAGCGGAGATCCTGCAGGAGAAGGGGACCAACCGGCGCCAGTTCTTCCGCGGTCAGACGGACAAGTACACGTGGGTCGACGCGGGCTCGTCGTTTCTGATGGGCGACATCACCGCAGCGTTTTTGCTCGCGCAGCTCGAGCAGGCCGACGCCACGACTGCACGCCGCGTGGCGATCTGGCAGCGCTACCACGACGCCTTCGCCGGGCACGAGCGGGAGGGCAGGGTCAGGCGCCCGATCGTCCCCGACGACGTCGTGCACAACGGGCATCTCTACTACCTGCTGCTGCCAACCGAGGATGACCGTGACGCGTTCATTCAGAGTCTGGGCGAGCGCGGTGTCATGGCCGTCTTCCACTACGTCCCGCTGCATTCATCGCCTGCCGGCAGGCGCTTTGGACGCACCGACCAGGAGCTGGCCGTGACCGACGATGCCAGTTCGCGGCTGGTCCGGCTGCCGCTGTGGCCTGCGATGACCGACGAGGAGATCGGGCGCGTGATCGACGCCGTCGACACCACCCTGGTGGGGAGCTAGCGCTCCAATCGCACGAGCACCGTGAACTCCCAGAGGCCGTAGTCGTGCAGCAGCGCCACGTGACGTGACAGGTTGCGCTTGCACCAGTCGAACCACCAGAGTGGATCCGCGTAGTAGAGGTCGGGACGCATCTTCGGCGGGTCGGAGTAGCTCGTGAGCATGTTGAAGGCGAGCCCCCGGCGCGACAGGCCGCGCATCTGCCGGACGACCTCCACGCAGTAGGCACGCCAATCCTCCGCCGGCGTCCCAACCAGCACGTTGAAGATGCCGCTCGCGACCGTGAAGTCGGCCGGTTCGAGCTCGCCGGCCACCGTGGTGAATCGTGCCTCGGGGTAGAGCCCGCGCGCCCGCTCGATCATCGCCTCTGAGATGTCGAAGCCGCGGTAGTCGACCTGGCAACCCTCGTCCTCCAGATAGCCGAGCAGCGCGCCGTAGCCGCAGCCGTAGTCGTTCACGCTGAAGCTGGGCATCTCCTCGAACAAGCGCGCCAGCTCGTGAAAGCGGGTCCGCTGCGAGCTCTCGCCGTTCCAGTCCACGCCGGCGGGGATCGGGCCGTGCTCCTCGACCTTGCCGCTGTAGTAGCGGGCCACGTCGGTGAGGATCCGGTCGCGCTCGCTCACGAGACGGTCGCACCAAGCCGCTTCACGTACCGCCGCGCGTCGCGGCCCGTGCAGAACAGGAGGTCGACGATCGAGACCTTGTGCTCGAACGGCGGGTACGGCTGCGGATATTCCGGATAGCCCGAGTAGTCGAACCAGCTCACGGCGATTCCCTCGGCCTCGAAGTCCGCCGCGTCCAGATACGCCTTCGCCGCCGGTCCCGACACGTACTCGCTGGCACCAGCCGCCTTGCAGAGCGAGACGAGCCGTTCGGTCTTGCGACCGCGGGCGTCGTATTCCGTCGACCACGAGAGCTTGGTCCGGATGCTGAGCAGCTCGCAGATGGCCTCGATCAGCCGCCGGTTGATCAGACTCAGGCTCGGATCTGTGAGCGACGCGTAGGTCTCGGACAGGCTCGGTGCCACCGCATCGAAGCAATCGGCACGCGCGTAGGCCTGCGCGAGCGTCGCCCAGTGACGCTCGGCCCACGCCGGATCGCTCACGTTGGTCTCGTCGATCTGCTGCTCATAGCGGCCCTTCACCTGCACCGGGATCGTCAGCCATTGCGTGCCCTGCGCGGTCTTGATCCGATTGCGGTTGCGCCAGTCGCGGCGCGTGTACTGCATGTCGTCGTAGAGGACGAACTCGTCGACCGAGTCGATCAGGTCGAAGTAGCCCTTCCACGGGATGTAGTTCGACTGGACGATCGCGACGCGCTTGTCAGCCACCGGCACGTCCGAGCGGTTTCGCCGGGTTGCCCACGACGGTGGTGCCCGCCTCGACCGGCCGGATCACAACGGCACCGAGGCCGACGAGGGCGTCCTCGCCGACGGAAACGCTCTCCAGCACGAGCGCGCCGGGAGCGATCCAGGCCCGGTCCCCGATCACGCATGAGCCCGAGATCTCGGCGTGTGCGATGACAGCGCAGTCCTGGCCGATCTTCACCCCGTGTGCGATGTGCACGAGGTTGTCGATGCGCGAGCGCGCGCCGATCACCGTGTCGTCGAGCGCGCCACAGTCGATGCAGGTGTTCGAGCCGATCTCGACGTCGTCCTCGACGATCACCCCTCCGAGCTGCGGGAAGTTGACGAGCACGCCCGCCTCATCGCGCTCGTAGCCGAAGCCGGGCCCTCCCAGCACCGAGCCGGAGTGGATCTGCACACGCTGGCCCAGGCGAACGCCGGGATAGAGGGTGACCGAGGGGTGCAGCACGCAGCCCGGGCCAACGACGCTGCCTGCTCCGATCGCGCAGAGAGCGCCGATGTGAGCGTCGGGGGCCACCTCGGCGCTGTCGTCGACCTGGGCACTCGGGTGCACTCCCGGCTCAGGCCGCGGCGGCGCGAACAACGCGCCGACAACGCGCACGAAGGCAAGGCGCGGGTTCTCGACGACCAGGACCAGCGACGTCTCGTCGAGCAGCTCGGCGGCCTCGGCGGCGGCCAGCACGAGCCCCGCCCGGGCCGCTCGGAGCTGATCGGGCTGGCGGCTGACCGCCTTGCCCGTGGCGAAGCTGAGATCGTCGGGGCCGGCGGCGCCGAGTGCGGCCGAACCACGCAGCTCGCGCTCGGGCGCACCAGTCGGCCACGCGGGTGGGGGCTCGTGCCCCAAGAGCTCCAGGACGCTTGCGACCGTTCGCATCGCGCAGATGTTGGCAGCCCTGGCGGGCGCGTCGAATAACCTGCCGCGCGTGCCGACGATGCTCGAATTCGAGCGCATCCTGGTTCTGGCGCCGCACACTGACGATGGGGAGTTTGCCTGCGGCGGCTCCATCGCCCAGTGGGCCAGCCGGGGCGTGGACGTGCACTACATCGCGTTCTCCGACTGCCACCAGTCGGTGCCCGACGGCTGGCCTGCCGACGTGCTGGTCGGTGAGGTGAAGGCGGCCACCCGCGTGCTCGGGGTGCCGGAGGACAACCTGAGGATCCTGGACTTCGACGTTCGCAACTTCGCCACCCGCCGTCAGGACATCCTCCAGGCAATGGTCGACCTGGACGCCGAGCTGAAACCAGATCTTGTGCTGCTGCCGTCGGTGGCAGACCTCCACCAGGACCATCACACGGTCGCGGTCGAGGGCATGCGCGCGTTCAAGCGCCGCTCGATGCTTGCCTACGAGGTGCCGTGGAACAACATCCAGTTCCGCACCGAGTGCTTCGTCGCGCTCGAGCAGGAGCACGTCGACCAGAAGCTCCAGGCCATCAAGGCCTACGAGTCCCAGCAGCACCGCGCCTACAGCGATCCGGAGTTCCTGCGCTCGCAGCTCGTCTTCCGCGGCACGCAGATCGGCGTGCGCTACGCCGAGGCGTTCGACGTGGTCCGCTGGGTCATCAGGTGACCTGCGCATGTGCGGGCTAGCCGGGGTCGCCGGCCCGTCTGGCGCGCCGCTCGACGCGCTCGCTGAGCTTGGCACGCTGCTCGCGCACCGCGGGCCGGACGGCGAGCGCTTCGCGATCGCGACTGGCGCGAGCAACGTCGAGGTTGGCGACCGGCTCGACCCGCTGTTGCCGGCGCGCCGCGGCGGCGTGGAGATCGGGATCGTCCACCGGCGGCTGTCGATCATCGACCTGAGCCAGGCCAGCGACCAGCCGATGACCGCGAACGGCGGCCGCGTGGTGCTGGCCACCAACAGCGAGTTCTACAACTACCGCGAGCTGCGAACCGAGCTCGAAGGGCTGGGGCACGCGTTCGAGTCGGAGGGCGACACGGAGGTGCTGCTGCGCGCATACCTCGAATGGGGCCCCGACTGCGTGAAGCGGCTGATCGGCATGTGGGCGTTCGCGATCGTGGACCTCGATCGGCGCATCCTGTTCCTCTCGCGTGACCGCTTCGGCATCAAGCCGCTGTTCTGGACGGCGCTGCCGGACCGCGGCATCGCCTTCGCCTCCGAGATCAAGGCGCTGCGGGCGCTGCCGGGCGTCAGCGGCGAGCCCAATGCGGGCATCGTGCGCCGCTTCGTGCTGACCGGCGTGGTCGACGAGACCGAGCAGACCTTCGTCACGGGCATCGAGCGCGTGATGCCCGCCGAGAACGTGATCGTGCCGCTGGACGAGGGCGTCCCCGGCATGCGCCGCGAGCGCTACTGGTCGCTCCCGGCCGAGCCCGGGCCGGCGCGCGCCGACGACGCCGAGCAGGTGCGTGCTCTGCTCACCGACGCGGTGCGGATCCACCTGCGCAGCGACGTGGCGCTGGGCACGTGCCTGAGCGGTGGCATCGACTCGTCCGGCCTCGTCGGCATCTGCGACGAGCTGCGCCGGGCCGGCGCCATCCCGCACTACACCCACCACGGCTTCGGCTACGTCCCCCCGAGCGGCGCCTACTCGGAGGAGCCCTACATGCACCTGGTCGCCGACCGGACCGGCGCCGAGCTGACGGTGGTCAGGCCAAGCGACGACGAGTTCCAGTCATCGCTCATGGACATCGTGCGCGGCCAGGACGAGCCGTTCGGCTCGCTCTCGATCGCCGCCCAGTGGTTCGTGTTCCGCGCTGCAAAGCAGGGCGGCATGAAGGTGATGCTGGACGGCCAGGGTGCCGACGAGGTCTTCGGCGGCTACCACCACTTCCTGATCGCGCACGGCGTGCACCTGCTCCGCCGCCGCCGCGCGCTCGCATACCTGGGCTACGCGCTGCGCCACCAGCGCTTCTACGGAAAGCCGCCGATCGCCTGGGCCGAGCTGGCGCGCGTGACGCCGCTGCGTCACCTGATGCCGCGCCGGCGGGGCTCGCACGGCGGCCCGGCGGCGCCTTCGGCCGCCGAGCTGATGGCGGGCGGCCTTGCCTCAGCGCCCGACCGCAGCGTCGAAGAGCCCGCCAACATGCACGACCTGCTGGCGCAGCAGACCGCGAGCGTGAGCCTGCCGTCGCTGCTGCGCTTCGAGGACCGCAACTCGATGGCGCACTCGATAGAGGGGCGCGTGCCGTTCCTTGACCACCGCCTGGTGGAGCTCGCGTTCCGGCTGCCGCCGGAGAGCAAGGTGCGCGGCACGCAGCCGAAGGACGTGCTGCGCCGTGCGCTGGCCGACGTGCTCCCGCCCGAGGTGCTCCAGCGCCGCGACAAGATCGGCTTCCGTGCCGACACGACGGCGACGCACGCATTCGCGGCGCGCCACGCGGACGCCCTGCGCGAAGCGCGCACCGACTGGGAGCGTGAGTGGTTCGACGAACGCGCGGTGACCGATCTGATCGGCAGCGCCGACCGCAGCGATGCGGCCGAGTTCAACCTCTGGCGCGTGGCGAACGTGAAGCTGTGGCTGCGCCTGAACTGGGATCCGGCACGCGACCCGCTGGAGCCCGCCGCGGCCACGCCGAGCACGATCAGCGTGGGCTGACCATGGCGCGCGTGCTGGTCATGTCGTTCAGCGACCTCGGGCGCGACCCGCGCGTGGACCGCCAGGTGCGCTTTCTGCGCGACGACCACGAGGTGGTGACGGCCGGGTTCGGTCCGTCGTCACAGGCCGATCTGGAGTTCCGGCCGATCGACGTGGAGATCGAGTCGTTCGCCACGTCGATGCGACGGCGCGCGCTGGCACTGCCGGGCGTGGCGATGCGGCGCTACGAGCGCATGCACTGGACGATGCCCATCCACGCGGCCACGCGCCGCGCACTCGACGGCGTGAAGCCGGATGTGGTGCTGGTGAACGACGTGCAGGGCATGCCCGCCGCGTTCGAGGCGGCGAATGGCGCGCCGGTGATCCTCGACTCGCACGAGCACGCGCCGACCGAGTACGCGGAGCGACGCTCGTGGCGCTTCCTCGGTGGGCCGTATGCGGACTGGCTGCTGCGCAGCTACGCGCCACAGCTCGCCGTGATGATGACGGTGAGCCAGGGCATCGCCGACGCCTACGCGGCCCAGTACGGAGTGCAGGTCGACGTGCTGACGAACGCGCCCTTCCGCTACGACCTCGAACCAAGCCCGGTCGGGCAGCCGCTGCGCCTGATCCACCACGGCATCGGCGCTCCGCGGCGGCAGCAGGAGCTCTTGATCGAGGCCGTCCGGCCGCTGGCGGGCACGGTCACCCTCGACCTGATGCTGGCCGCCGGGCTGCCCGAGTACATCGACGGTCTCGCCCGCCTGGCCGAGCCGCTCGAGCACGTGCGCGTGATCCCGCCCGTGCCCTACGGCGAGATGATCCCGGCGATCAACGCCTACGACGTCGGCGTCCACCTGATCCCACCCGGCCCGATCCACGACTACTACGCGCTGCCGAACAAGGTCTTCGAGTTCATCCAGGCGCGCGTGGCGCTTGCGGTGAGCCCGTCACCCGACATGCGCCGCGTGGTCGACGAGCACGGGCTCGGCGTGGTGGCCGCGGCGCCCACGCCGCAGGCGCTGCGTGAGGTTCTGGGCCAGCTCGATGCCGACTCGGTCGCCGCCTTCAAGCAGGCCTCGCACCGGGCCGCAGACATCCTCTGCGCCGAGAACAACCGCGAGCGGCTGCTCGCGATGGTTCAGGAGGCGCTGGCGGGGCGACGAGCGGCGATCGCGTCCTCGACCAGCTCCGCGAAGCGCGCCGCCACGACCGGATAGGAGTACTCCTCCATGCCATCGGCGGATGCGCTCGGCGCCTGGCCTCGGGCAAGCGCTGCGAACGCACGCGTGGTCTCGGCGACGTCGAACGACGAGGCCACGAGCCCCGCGCGGCGCTCGTGCACCAGGCGGGCGGCTTCTGAGTCGGCGCCGATCACGAGCATCGGCCGTGCCGCGACGAAGTACTCGATCTGCTTGTTCGTGAGCACGCTCGGCCGCGTCTCGTTGCACACGTTCAGCAGGCTGTCGGCGGCGCGCTGGAGCGCGAGCGCGCGGGTGCGCCCGATCGACGGCAGCAGTCGCAGCACCGGCTCGATCCCGAGCGCCCCGATGCGTTCACGGACGCTCGTTGCCACCGGCCCGACCACCACGAGCTCCGTTTTGTCCCACAGCTCGGGCTCCGCTTCGCGCAGGCCCGCGAAGCCCTCGACCGCGGTCGTGGCCGACACGCCGGAGCCGACCAGGCTGCCGGTGTAGACGATCGAGTGGCGGCGCGGGTCGAGCAGCTCGCGGCGCACGGAGTCGATCTCGTGCTCGGCCGCGTCCATCTCGTCGGGGTCGTACGCCAGCGGCAGCGTGACGGCGTGCACGCCGAGGCGCTCGCGCAGGTCGCGCGTGAGCGGCTCGGAGACGCCCACGCCGTAGTCCGCGCGCCGGAAGGCCCGCCGCTCGAGTCGGCGGTCGAGGGCGGCCAGCGCCGGCCGCGCGAACTCGCCGGCGCGCTCGTAGCCCCAGCCGTCGCGCAGCTCCATCAGCACCGGGATGCCCTGACGAGCCAGGGCCGCGGCGACCAGGTGGGTGGAGTGCGGCGGGCCACTGGAGATGACGGCGTCTATGCCCTCCTCGCGCGCGGCCCTGCGCGCGGCGGGGAGCGCGAACGGCAGCCACGAGAACGCCTGAACGTCCGGCACGATCCAGGGCTCGATGCGGCTGGGCGGCGCCACCTCGGCGGGCGCGCCCTCCGATCCGCGCACCGCCTCCACGTTCGCGCGCCGCCAGTTGAGGCCGCTCGTCAGCAGGTCGCGCGTCCGGATCACGCGCTGGGCTCCCTCGATCTCGCCCTCACCCGAGAAGCTCGAGGTCAGGACCGTCACGCGGTGGCCCTGCCGTGCCAGGTACTTCGCAAGCCCTGCCGGTCGCCGCGCCGCCGATGCCGTGGCAGGCGGCGTGTACAGCGACAGGATCAGGATCGAGCGGCCAGGCATCAGAGCACGGCCAGCACTGCGCGCCAGTACCCCGAGACGAGCGCGTTCAGCAGCGGCGACTGCGCAGCCGGACCAAGGTAGGGCGAGTCGAGCCGCGCGGTCAGGTGCCTTGCGAACTCCGCCGACGACACCGTCCGCGCGCGCTGGATCTCGCGCCGCTCACGCAGCACTCGCGGTAGTCGCACGACGGTGTCCCAGATGGCAAGCAGCTTGTCTTTGCCCCAGCCCGCGCGCAACGCGATCGCGAGGATGCCCAGTTCGGTGGCGATCAGGCCCGGCATCAGCAGCGCGAGCAGCGGCCCGGGATAGGTGCGCAGCACCGTTGCCCAGCGGTTGCGCTCGAGCACGCGCCACTTCACGCCGCGGCGGCTGAACTCGTACTCATGGTCCACCAGTGCGTCCGGCTCGATCGCCACCACCCCGCCCTCCAGCCGCAGGCGCAGCGTGATCTTGACGTCGTCGTGGTAGAGGAAGTAGTAGCCGGGCATGCCGCCGAGGCGCCGCCAGGTGTCGAGTGGGATCGCCATCGAGGCGCCGGAGACGAAGCCGATCTCGCCGCGCGCGAGGCTGCCCGGCACGAGCGGCTCGCCCATCTGCCCGGCCCAGGCGATTCCGGTGAAGTGCACCACCCCGCCGCTGGTGTTGATGTGGGTGCCGCCGTTCATCGTCACGAGCGCCTGCCAGGCGGCCCAGCCACGCCCGTCCTCGGCCGGCAGGCGCATCGCATCCGCCCAGCCGGGCGCAACCACGGTGTCCGGGTTCAGCAGCACGAGCAGCTCACCCGTTGCGTGCTCGGCCCCGCGGTTGCAGCCGTCCATGAAGCCCAGGTTGGCGCCGTTCTCGACCACGATCGCGGTGGGCGCCAGCTCGCGCACCAGCTCGACCGTGCCGTCGGCGGAGCCGTTGTCGGAGATGATCAGCTCGTCGTCGTCGCGCAATTGGGAAACGAGCGGCGGCAGGCAGCGCGCAATCCGCTCGCGCTCGTTCCAGCAGACGATGACGACGGACATCCGGACAGCCACGCGCGGCGACTATATGCACGCTGACCTGACCCGTCGCGTGTATACGCTGGCCCTACTGTGCTCGGCCGTTCCCTAGCCGTGATCCCGGCCTACAACGAAGAGGCCACGCTCGCGGGCGTGATCGCCGACCTGCGTGAGCACGCCGGCGACCTCGACGTGCTCGTGATCGACGACGGCTCCACCGACCGCACGGCGAAGATCGCGCGCGCCGAGGGTGCTCGCGTGCTCTCGCACCCGTTCAACCTGGGCATCGGCGGCGCCGTGCAGAGCGGCTTCAAGTACGCGCTCGAGAACGACTACGACTTCTGCGTGCAGGTCGACGCCGACGGCCAGCACGGGCCGGCCGAGATCGTGAAGCTCCAGGACGCGCTCGAGTCAGACCCCGCCATCGACATGGTCGTCGGCTCGCGCTTCCTTACCAGCGACTACCGCTACCCGGCCCCCGTGAGCCGTCGCACCGGCATCCACATCTTCGCCTGGATCTGCTCACGGATCGTGCGCCAGCGCGTGTCCGATCCGACGTCGGGGTTCCGCCTCTGCAACCGGCGAGCGATCTCGCTGTACGCACGCGACTACCCGCACGACTTCCCCGAGGTCGAGGCGATCCTGATGCTGCATCGCCACAGCCTGCGCATGCGCGAGGTGCCGGTGGTCATGTACGAGCGCGGCGGCGGTCGCTCGTCGATCACGGGCTCGGGCAAGTCGGCCTACTACATGCTGCGCGTGCTGCTGGCCATCCTCGTCGGCCTGTTCCGCGCCCGGCCAAACGTCGAGCCCGGCGATGAAGCGCCGGTGGCGGCGGCGCACGGGATCTGATGCAGGACCGCATCCAAGCCGTCTCGATCGTCGCGGCCCTCGGGATCCTGTTCGTGATCCTCGAGCTGGTTCGCCGTCGGCGGCTGATGGAGCGTTACGCGCTCCTGTGGCTGGGCAGCGGCCTGGTGCTGCTCGGGCTCGCGATCTGGCGCGACGCGCTGACGCGCCTGGCCCATGCGCTCGGCATCTTCTACCCGCCGAACGCGCTGTTTTTGATCGCGTTCGGCTTCGTGCTGTTCCTGCTGCTGCACTTCTCGCTCGCCGTCTCGAAGCTGTCCGACCAGACGAAGGTGCTCGCGCAGAAGCTGGCGCTGCTCGAGGAGCGCGTGGAGCGCGAACAGACCGCGCAGGCCGATAATGCCGGCAGGGAAGCCGCCGTGCCGCGCTAGAAGGCTGTTCCCTCATCTCCACCGGGCATGAAGCCGGCCGCCTCGAGTGCAGCCACCACCGGCGGCTTTCTGGTCGGCACCGCGGGTCCAGTGCGTAGGCTCGCGAGCCAGCGCTTGCCGTAGCGCGCGAGCACGGCGTTGTGCGAGCGTCGCGCGAGCATTCGCATCAGCCACTGGTTGAGCTCGTGTGCGGCCGGGACGTAGTAAGGGACTTGCTTGAGCGTCTCGTGATTGAGGTCGTAGGCCGGCGCGCCCCCGACGTCGTAAAGCGGCGCCGCGAAAGCGAGCGTCCTGATGCCCTCGTCGAAGAGGAGCTTCGCCCGTGGCGACCAGCGCGAGAACTCGCCGAGTGCCAGGAGCGAGAGCTGAAAGTCCTCGAGCGTGAGCGATGGCTTCTTTGTCGGGAAGCCCTCAAGGAAGACGTGCCCGCGCCAGCGCCGCCGCACTCCGGCGTCGCCCACCGCACGCGTGTAGGGACCCAGGGCCTTGTCAGCGGCCAAGTAGTAGCGCGCATCGCCCGTCTTGCGCCACAGCCGTACAAAGAGGCTGATCGCGTTTGCCTGTGCCTGTGCGGCTACCCACGGCACTGGCCAGGTGTAGTGCCTCATGTCGCCGTAGCTCCAGCTCATCCGGTACAGGTACGCGCCGCGCGGCGTTTGGTGCCTGACGAGCCAATCACCGGCTCGCTTGGCCAGTGCGAGGTGAAAGCGCTTGTGTTCGCGTAGGAAGAGGTCGAACTCGGCCAGCCCCCAGTACGAGATCGTCACGGCGTTCCAATAGGCGTGGTTGCCGTCGTAGATCGCCTTTGGCAGCCCGCTCGGCTCTTCGACCACCACGCCCGCCCAGCTGTCGACCGGATTCTTCTTCGGATTTGACCAGCCGTCCAAGGGGAAGTAGCCGGTCGCGCTGTAGCGCGGGGCTTTCGCCGCGCCCGTGGGCCCCGCAAACACCAGCGCGGCCGCCACGATGGCGGCAAGAACCCAACCTTTGCCCTGCGGCCTCATCGTCCGCGAACAGTAGGGAAGCGCGAGCTCGCGCCAAACGCGTACCACGCAAGCAAGCCGGCGCCGAGCACGAGCGACACGGCTGCGAGCGCCAGCACCAGCCACACGATCCAGGTGTGCCCGAACGGGCCGCGGAAGGCCGCCATGCGCTCCACGGTCAGCCCCGGGTGGCTGGCGAGCGAGCGCGGCGACGCCTCCCAGAAGCCGAACTGGGGCGTCACCCCGACCGGCCTGCCGTCCACCGTCACGCCCGCGCGTGAGCGCTCCTGGCCGGGCGCTGCGTAGAGCGCCAGCTTGCGCTGGCCCAGGTCGCGCATGCAGACGGTCACGAGCGTCGGCCGCGCGGGCGGGCTGACCGGGATCTGGTGCACCTGGTTGTCGGGGTAGCCGGCGGGGATCTGGGCGTGATCGCTGTAGCCCGGCCCGCTGAGGGTGAGCGCGAGCGGCTGCCCCGGCTTGCCGTAGGTGCCCACCTGGAAGCGCGCGACCCGCGAACGCGGCTCGATCGTGATGCGGGTCATGCACAGCCGGCTGTGCGCCGGCAGCTCGGCCAGCCCCACCGCGTGCCGCGGCGCCGGCGACGTGATCGACGCCGGGAAGAGGTGCTTGCCGTTCGCGTAGGGGACCACGGCCAGCACGACGAACGCGCCGACGGCCACGACGAAGCTCACGAGCGCCGCCCTACGCATAGAACCTCTGGATCAGCAGACCGAGCGATTCCGCCTCGAGCGCGACGGCTGCGGCCAGCACCAGCCCGGCGGCCACGGGCAGCAACCGCCGCGGCAGCGAGCCGAGCAGCAGCGCCACCGCGCTGCCGAGCAGCGGCAGCAGCGGAAGCAGGTAGCGGGCGGTCACGATCGGGTCGCTCGGGTCGCCGACGAGCGCGCGGTAGGCGGCCAGGTGCAGGCCCAGCAGCAGCGCACCGATCGTGACGACCAGGACCACGGTCTCGCCGCTGCGCCGGCGCAGCGCGGCTCGCCTGTGCACGCAGACGACGACGATCCCGATCAGCGCGGCCAGGGACACGAGCCACAGCACGTGCTCGAGCCCGCTCGGCGTCGTGACCTCGAGCCATGACAGCCCGCCGTAGAGGCGGTCCACGTAGGCGGCGCGGAAGCCGTAGTGCTGCGGCCCGATCGTGGGCGTCATGAAGCCGAGTCGCGGCAGGTAGAACTGCCACAGGTAGGAGACGAACTCGCGCACGCTGCCGCGCCCGGCCTCGGATGCAGCGAGCACCACGAGCACGTACGCCGCGCTCAGCCCCCACGTGGCACGAGCGAGCGTGACGCGCCGCCAGCGACGCTCGCGGGCGAGCGCGACGATCACTGCCAGCGCCGCCGGAGCGAACAGCGGCAGGCTGCGCCCGTGGGTGAGCGCACCCGCCACGCACAGCGCCGCGAGCACGCCGACCAGCCGTGGCCGCGGGCCCTCGCGCAGCACGAGCAGCATCACGTAGATGGCCGCGCACCACTCCGCGACAACGAGGATGTCCGGAGTCACGCCCGCCACAACGTTCATGAGCTGCGGCAGGAACGCGCTCGCGCCGGTGCCGACCACCTGCGGCCAGCCCCGGCCGGCCAGCAGGCCGATGACCAGCCACACGAACACGAGCGCGATCAGGTACAGCACCACGTTGGCCAGCCGCACGGCCATCAGGCGGTCGAACACCGAGCCTCCGCTTGCCAACTCGTACGGCACCGCCGCGTAGAGGTAGTAGGCGGGCGGGTTCTTGAGCGACGCGACGTAGCCGCCCCCGCCGCGGTCGGCGCGCGTGAGGGCGGAGTCGTCGCTGCGCCAGAGCGAGAGGTCGACCGTGGTCCATGCCGGGCGCGCGCCGAGGTTGCCCTCGAGCGGGCGCAGCCCGGCGTCGCTCTCGGCCACCGCCATCTCCTTCGAGACGCCAACCCTCGGCGACAGGCTGCCGCCGCGCGGGCGCCAGGGAATCGTGTGGTCCTCGGCGATGCGCTGGACGTAGGAGAAGTGGCTGTCCTCGTCCGGACCCTGGAACGGCGGCAGCACGACTATCCACGCGAGTGCCTGCACGGCCGCCACGACCAGCAGCAGCGCAAGCGGCAGCGGTACTCGGCGCAGGCGCGCTCTCACGGCGCGGGTTCTAACGGCTTCTGCGCCGCAGCCCGAGAATCGAGAGCAGGAACGACGAGAAGAAGACCTGCAGCCCCATGATCATGAGCGCCGCCGCGAGCACCGCCAGGCGCTCCTCCGAGAGCACGCCGAAGCCGCGCTCGGCCCACTTGACGATGATGACGGCCACGAGCGCGAGCCCGGCCAGGAACACTCCGCCGCCCAGCAGCAGGCCGTGTTCGAGCCGGAAGCGCGCGCGCATGCGCTCGAACCACGGGTCCTTGTCGCCCATGAAGTACATGCCGTAGGCATGCGCGCAGAGGCCCATCGCGGCCACCTGGGTGCCGACGATCATCCCGAGCGAGCCCGCGATCATCGAGTGCAGCTGCCACTCGCGCCCGAACACAGCCACGTGCGCCAGCGAGAAGCCCGAGAGGATCGCGCCGAGCACCAGCATGACCATGCCCGGCACCAGGAACAGGTGCGTGGGGCTGTGCACGAGCAGGAAGCGCAGGTGGCGCCAGCCGTCGCGGAAGGTGGACAGCTTCGACTCGCCGCCGCGCGGGTGGTACTCGATCGGCACCTGGCGGATGTCGAGCTTCTCCTTCGACGCGCGGATGACCATCTCGGAGGCGAACTCCATGCCGGTGGTCCGCAGGTCGAGCGTCGGGAGGATGTCGCGGCGGAAGCCGCGCATGCCGCAGTGCGCATCGCGCACGCCGGTGCGGAAGAAGAGGTTGAGGATGCCCGAGAGCACCGGGTTGCCGACGTAGCGGTGAAGCCACGGCATCGCGCCCGGATGGATGTTGTCCATGCGGTCGCCCATCACAAGCTGGGCGCCCTCGTCGAGCTTCTTCACGAACTCCGGGATCTCGTCCCAGTCGTAGGTCAGGTCGGCATCGGCCATGACCACGTAGTCGCCCTGGGCCGCCGCGAAGCCGGCCAGGTAGGCGGAGCCGTAACCGCGACGCGGCTCGTGGACCACCAGCGCGCCGGCGTTCTTCGCGAGCTCGGGGCTACCGTCCTCGGAGGCGTTGTCGGCGACGATGACCTCGCCGTCGAGACCGTGCTCCGCGAGCACGCGGCGGGCGCGCGTGACGCACTCGACGATGTTCTCGGCCTCGTTCAGGCACGGGATCACCACGGACACCTTCGGGCGCGTGGCCGAGGGCGTGGTCGCGGCAGATGTTCGCTCGAGAGTGCTCAAAGGGATCGCTTCGGGCCAGGCGCATGTGAAAACCCCGATTGGGCGCCTAAGTCGCGTAGTTCCCGCTTGGGGATGGTATTCAACCCTTCGGGCGCCGCCCCAGCGCGAGCTCGCGCAGCTCAGGCGGGAGCTGTCCGGCCGCCGTGACGAGGGTGAGGAAGGCCGCCGCGGCGATCGCCGTCGCGACCACATTCGGGCCCGGAACCAGGGCGAACAGCCCGATCGCGACGCCCATAGCGGCGCCGCAGGTGAGGAGCGGCCGTGCGAGCGCCCGTGCAACGGGGAGCGCCGAGCCGAGCGCAATCAGCTGCCCCACGGCGATGAGGAGCTCGCCGATGAGCGCCGCCGTCGCCCCGCCACGCGCACCGTGCGCCGGCACCAGGATCAGCGCCAATCCCAGTGCCACCGTGAGTGCGACGGCGTTGACCGTCAAGAGCGCGCGGTAGCGGCGCAGCACGAGCAGGACGGCGCCCGCGCAGAACGCCACGAAGGTCGTGGCCACGCTGGCGGCCTCGATCCGCAGCACGGCCACGGCGTCGCCCGTCCGGCCCCCGATCACGTCCATGACGGTGGGCGCGCCAAGGCCCAGCACGAGCGCCGCCAGCACGCCCACGACCAGGCCGGCGCGGGTGCTTGCAAGCGCGGCGCGCGTGAGCCGAGAGCGGTCCGAGCGCTCGGCTCGCGCCAGCACCGGCGTCAGCGTGGCGGTGAGCACCCCGGCTGTCGCGGCGGCGAACTCGACCACACGGAACGCGGTGGCGAACAGGCCTGCCTGTCGCGCGCTCGCGTCGAGCGAGACCACCACCATGACCACCCTGAAGTAGACGACGTAGACCACGCTCGCGGCTGCGTAGGCCGCCGTGTCGGCCAAGAGCGGGCGCCACTCGCGCAGCGCCATGCGCGGGACGAGCGACACCGCGCCGCCGCCCAGGCGCAGCGCCAGCCCAGCCGCGACGAGCGCCGCGAACGAGTAGGCGGCGAAGAACGGGACGAGCCCGCTGCCCGCGAGCACCAGCACGACGATGCCGGCGGTGCCGAGCGCCGAGCGCACGAGCTCGACGAGCGCCACGCGCCCGAAGCGCAGCGTGCCCGCCAGGCCCACGAGCGCGAAGTCGCCGAACACCTGGGCCATCAATCCCACGCAGGCGATCGCGGTGCCCCAGACCATCGCGTGCGGGTAGCCGGCCGCAAGCGCGAACGCCACGCTCACGGCCGCGCCCGCCGTGGCGACGACCACGCGCAGGCCGAGCAGCGAGCCGAGCGTGCCGCGCCGGTCCTCGCCGTCGCGCGCGCCCCACTCGCGCAGCGCCAGCGCGCCGATGCCGAGGTCGCTGGCCAGCGCCGCGATGTTGACCAGCGCCAGCACCGCCACGTACTGGCCGAAACGAGGCACGCCGAGGTGGCGGACGAGCAGCGGGATCGAGACGAGCGACAGCGCCGCGCCCGCGCCCCACGCGCTCGCCCGGGTGGCCGCGCCGCGCACGGTCGCCCCCGCCGCGCCCGGCGCGTCGAGCGGGTCGAGCTCGCTCAGGGGCCGTCCCTCGGCGCCGGTGCGTCGTCGGCAGCGAAGCCGGCCGCGAGCGCCCGGAACGCGAGCAGCGGCACCAGCAGCAGCACCAGCGCCGCCAGCAGCCAGGCCAGCGCCGGCGTGAGCGGGTTGAGCGCCGTGTCATGGCGCAGCAGCGCGCCCGCGCGCGTGCCGAGTGCCGCCGGCTTGGCCTCGCGCAGCGTCAGCGACAGCTGCGACGGGAACTGCTGTGCGTCCAGGTAGGTGACCGAGCGGCCAACCGTGCGGCCCTCCTGCGTGCCCGCGAGCACCACCGCCGTCATACCCGCGTTCCGGACGCAGAACTGGCCGATGAGCGGGTGGCCCGGCGGCCGCAGCGCCACTTCCGCGGCTCCGGTCGGCGCATAGCCCGGCGGCACCCGCGCCTCGGCGTGGTAGCCCGGGCCGTCGGCGTTCACCACGAGCGGCGAGCCCTTCTGGTCGGGGCCGCCCGCCAGGTTGAAGCGCGCAACCTGGCTCTGCGGGCTGTAGGTGACGAACTTCGTGCACACCTGCGCGTGTGGCGCGAGCGGGATCGGAGACACCGCGGTGACGGCGTTGGGCGTCGGCACGGCCGCTACCACCTCGCGCTTGTGCCCGAGGTAGGGCGCGCCGCGCAGCACGAGCAGCGCCACGAGGACGACGATTCCGAACGCAATCGGCCCTCGTCGCTCAGCCATAGAAGCGCCCCATCGTCAGTGTCAGGCCGCCGAGCTGGAGGGCCAGCGAGATCGCGATCAGGCCGGCGGCGACGAAGCGGCCGGCGCGACGGCCGGCGGACGCCGCCACGAACGCGCCGAAGAGGCCGTAGATGGCGCATAGCGGCAACAGGTAGCGCCCGACAATCAATGGATCGCCTGTGTTGCCGGCGAGCGAGCGATAGGACACGGCGTGGAGCAGCGTCATCTGCGCCACGACGATCGTCGCGAGCAGCAGCGCGACCTCCCAGATGCGCGCGAGGGCCTCCCTGGCGCGGACGAGCGCCAGCGCGAGCGCGATGATCATCCCGATCGCCAGCGCCTGGAGCAGCGAGTAGACCCACGACGAGAAGACCACCTCGAGCGACCCGAAGCGGCCGCCCAGGAACTGCTGGACGAACAGCTCGTGGAAGCCGTACGACGGCCCCGGCGGCGGTGACATGAATGACAGCTTCGGCAGGTAGAACTGCCAGAGGTAGGTCATGAAGCCCTTGACCTTGAAGTTCGCGCCGAGCGTGAGCTCGCCGCCGTAGGCGGCGCGATGCGTGAGGAAGACCGCGGCGCCGATCGCCACTGCCACCACCACCGCCGGCGCCACCCAGACGGCGCGCGGGTAGCGCGCGCGGTGGCGCCAGAGCGAGAGCAGAAGCGCCAGCACCGCGGGCACGATCAGCGCGATGCCGCGTCCCTGAGTCAAGAACGATGCGCCCACCAGCCCGAACGTGAGCAGCACACGCCAGCGGCTTGGGCCGTAGAGGATCAGCCGCACCGCGACGTATGCGAACGCGGCCCACACGGTTGCCAGCAGCGTGTCGGGGTTGACGACGCCGCTCATGAACAGCGTCATCGGCTGGAGCGCCACGAGCGCGGCCGCTGTCGTCTGGACCCAGAGGCGGCGGAACAGCAGCCCGGCGAGCAGCCACGTGAACGTGATGGTCGCCAGCAGCAACGGGATGTTCGCCAGGCGCATCAGGTAGACGCGATCGAGCACCGGCAAGCCGTAGCCGACGCGGTACCAGGCCGCCTCCCACACGTAGTAGAGGACCGGGGTCTTGCCCTCCGCGTTCGGCCCGCTGACGTTCTTGCGCTGGGCGCTCGTGAAGCCCGCCTCGGTCTTCGCGTAGGCGGCGCGGTCGGCGTCCGACCAGTTCGGCCGTGACTGCGGAACACCGACGCTCGGATGCAGCCCGAAGAAGTAGTCCGCTGAGGCAACCTCGGTCGACTCGGTGCCGCTCCCGGCCACGTTCGACGGCCGGTGCCCGTTCTCCGCGATGTTCTGCGCGTATGAGACGTGGGCGGTCTCGTCGGGCCCGTTCAGCGGCGCGACGGCGCTCGCCCACGCCACCGAGAGAATCGCCGCGGCGCCGAGCAGCGCGAGCAGCGGGCGCGGGGCCGCTGCCAGTCGCCTGCGAAGCCGCAGGTAGGTTTCGTGCTTTGTCGCGCCCGTCAGTGCCATATGGAGAACCCGTTGCGGGGACAGCCGTAGCGGTGGATGAAGCCACCTGCGATCTGGCTGTCGTCGGCGCGGGGATCGTAGGCCTTGCCACGGCCTGCGAGATGGCCCGTCGCCGGCCCGGCTTGAGGATCGCAGTCCTCGACAAGGAGGCCGAGCTCGGCGCGCACCAGACCGCCCACAACAGCGGCGTCATCCACGCGGGCATCTACTACCGCCCCGGCTCGCTCAAGGCGCGCCTGTGTGTGGAGGGCGCGCGGGCGCTTTACGAGTTCTGTGAGCGCCATGAGATCGCTGCCACGCGCTGCGGCAAGGTGATCGTGGCCACGAGCGCGGACGAGCTCGGGCCGCTCGCCGAGCTCGAGCGCCGCGCGCTGGCGAACGGGGTCGAGGGCGTGCGCCGGATCGGGCCGGACGAGCTCGCGGAACTCGAGCCACACGCGGCTGGCGTGGCCGCGCTGCACTCGCCGAACACCGGGGTCGTGGACTTCCGCGCCGTGGCCGCCGCGCTCGCCGACGAGTTGCGCGAGGCGGGCGGCTCGCTGCTGCTCGGCTGGCCGGTGGAGCGCATGGTGGCCGGCGGGCGCTCGCTGCGGCTCGAGTCCGGTGAGCGCAGTCTGACCGCGGGCTATGTGGTCGCCTGCGCGGGCGCCTGGGCGGATCGCCTGGCGGTCACCGCCGGCGCCGATCCCGACCCGCGCATCGTCCCCTTCCGCGGCGCCTACCTGCGCCTGCGCCCCGAGCGGCGCGAGCTGGTGCGCACGCTCATCTATCCGGTGCCCGACCCCAGCCTGCCGTTCCTGGGCGTGCACCTGACCCGCCACGCCGACGGCGAGGTCATGGTCGGGCCGACCGCGCTGCTGGCCGGCGCGCGCGACGCGTACGACCTCCGACGCGTGCGCGCGCGCGACCTGGCAGCGACGCTTGGCTGGCCCGGCACCTGGCGCATGGCGCGGCGCTTCTGGCGCGCCGGTGCCAGCGAGATCCACCATGCCGCCAGCACGAAGGCGCTCGTGCACGCCGCGCAGCGGCTGGTGCCCGAGCTGCGCCGCGACGACGTGGTCGCCGGGCCGGCAGGCGTCCGCGCCCAGGCGGTCGGCCGCGGCGGGCAGCTGCTCGACGACTTCGTGGTCTCGCGCACCGAGCGCGCCCTCCACGTGCGCAACGCGCCGTCGCCCGCGGCCACCGCGTCGCTTGCAATCGCCGGCATGGTGGCCGACCAGGTCGAGGCTGATCTCTGATGCGCGTCTGCGTTGCCTACGACTGCCTCTACCCCTATACGGTCGGCGGCGCCGAGCGCTGGTACCGCGCCGTGGCCGAGCGGCTGGCGGAGGCCGGACACGACGTCACCTACATCACGCTGCGCCAGTGGGACCGCGGCCACGAGCCCGAGATGGCGGGGGTGCGCGTGGTTGCCGTCGCACCGCGAATGGCGCTCTACACCGACAGCGGGCGGCGGCGCATCCTGCCGCCGCTCGTGTTCGGCCTTGGGACCCTGCGCCACCTGCTCTTCGGCCCGCGCTACGACGTCGTGCACATGGCGTCGTTTCCGTACTTCTCCGTGCTGGCGGCAGCTGTCGCCCGGCCGCTGCGCCGCTTCCGCCTGGTCATCGACTGGCACGAGGTGTGGACGCGCGCCTATTGGGACGAGTACCTGGGCCCGCTCGGGCGCGTTGGCTGGGCCGTGCAGCTGCTGTGCGCGCGGGTGGCCCACCGCGCGTTCTGCTTCTCGCGCCTGCATGCCGAGCGGCTCCGCGCTGAGGGCTTCGACGGTGAGCTGACGATCCTCGAGGGCCAGTACGAGCCGCAGTCACACCCGCCGCCGCAGCCGGCGGAGCGCATCCAGCCGGTGGCGATATTTGCCGGGCGTCACATCCCGGAGAAGCGCGCGCCGGCCGTGGTCGCCGGTGTGGCGGCCGCGCTCCCCTCGTGGCCCGAGCTGCGCTGTGAGATCTACGGCGACGGCCCCGAGCGCGGCGAGGTCGAGCGGCTGGTCGAGCAGCTGGGCGTGGCCGGCGTTGTCTCGATGCCCGGCTTCGCCCCGGCCGAGCAGCTCCAGGAAGCGCTCTCCCGGGCGTGCTGCATGGTCCTCCCGTCGCGGCGCGAGGGCTACGGCCGGATCGTGATCGAGTCGGCGTCGGTGGGCACGCCCAGCGTGGTCGTTGCCGAGGACGACAACGCGGCCACCGAGCTGATCGAGGAGGGCGTGAACGGCGTGACCGCGGCGTCAGCCTCGCCAGACGACCTGGCCGCGGCGATGCTGCGCGTGCGCGACGCAGGACAGCCGCTGCGCGACTCGACCGCGGACTGGTTCGAGCGCAACATCGAGCGGCTGTCGGTGGAGACGTCGCTGGCGCAGGTGGTGGCGAGCTACGGGTGAGGGTCGCGCGGCGCGCCCGGCGCCCGTCAGCTTGCGCTCGCGCCGCGGTACGCAAACTGCCTCGGCCAAGGGGTGGCTGGAGTGGCGCTTGCGTTCTCGCGCGCGCCGCTTCGCCCCTCGAACGCGCCGCAACCGTCAATAACTGTCGCTATGCGACACCAATTGACGGTTGCTCCCGAAATCGCGTCGCTTCGTTGCTCCCGGGAAGCCAGACCAAGAGCGGCTTCGCGAGCGAGCACCGATCCCTCTTGGTTGCCCAACGGAGGGGTCGGTGCTCGCGAACCACGCCGCTCGAGCCCTGAGCCGGCCTACGCCGTCTTGCGCAGCACGACGACGAACTCCTCGCCGTTCTGGAGCGCTTCTTCGACCGTGAACGGCAGCCCCTCGGCGCTGCGGGCGTGCTCCAGCAGCTCCTGGAACGAGTCGAGCGTGAAGACGTGGAAGTGGATCGAGTACGACTGATCGAGCAGATCGCGCGCGTGCCCCTCCACGTCGTCCGCCTTGTCGACGTGGCGTGACCAGTCCTCGTAGTGCTCGGCGCGCGAGGTCTCGGGACCCTCGCGGTGGTCGCGTGCCATGTGGTCGATCGTCGTGACCGCCCGCTCGCGGTCGAAGGTGTGCTGCTTGTCGGGCGCCGCCATGAACAGCACGCCGCCGGGCCTGAGCACGCGCAGGTGGGCCGCGATCGCCGCGATCGGGTCCTCGGTGTGCTCGATGAAGTGATTCGCGATCACGAAGTCGACCGAGTCCGCGTCGAGCTTGGTCAGCTTTTCGCCGTCGTCGACGATGTCCGGGTCGATCAGCTTCCAGCCGGCGAGCTCGGGGTAGTGGCGGCGCAGGTCGTCCGCCGACATGCGGTCAACGTAGCGCGCGTGCGCATCGCGCGGCAGCGGCAGCGGCTTGTGGAGTGCGCCGATCTCGATGCCCTCACCGTGCAGGTAGCGCTCGGCGAGGTCGTTGCGGACCTTGCCCTGCCCGCGCAGGATGCGCGCCGACAACCGCGCGTTGCGGTCGATCAACGCGCCGACACGGCGGCGGACCTTGGGCAGAAGTGGCATCACCGCGACGCTAGCGAGATCAGCTCGTCGTAGACGTGTTCGATGTCCGAGCGGAAGCGCTCGACGGAGAAGCGCTCCTCCGCGCGCTTGCGTGCCGCCGCCTGGAGCCGCGCGCGCTCACCGGCGTCGTCTACCAGTTGCCTGAGCGCCGCGGCCCACGCGTCGACGTCGCCGACCGGCACCACCACACCGGCCTGGCCGATCGCCTCGGGGTTGCCTGAGCCGTCTGAGACCAACATCGCGAGGCCCGCTGCCATCGCCTCGAGCACCGCGATCGACTGCCCCTCGCGCTGCGACGGCATCACGAAGACGTCCGCGGCGCGCAGCAGCGGCGCCGGATCGCTGTGGCCCAGCACGCGCACGTGCTCGCCGGCGAGCGCCTGCGCCTCGGCCAGCAGCGGCCCATCACCCGCGACCAGCAGTGTCAGCCCTTCAACCCTGCCCGCCGCCCGGATGGCCGTCAGCGGATCCTTGCGCGGCTCCAGCTGACCGACGTACAGCGCCACGACCGCGCCGGCGCCGATGCCGAGACCGTCGCGAGCGGCCGCCCGCGCAGGCCCGTCGGGCCACGGCGCGAGCGCGACGCCGTTGTCGATCACCACGAGCTTCTCCCTGCCCGCCGCGTCGGTGAGGGGCGCCAGGTCGTCCACCTCCGCCTGGGACTGGCAGAGCGTGCGCCCGCTCGCCGCGATCACGCGGCCGAGCGCGGCGCGGACCAGCCGGCCACGCACGCCGGTGGCACGGCGCAGCAGGTGCAAGCCGGCCGGTGCCCAGACCGATGGCCGGCCACGCAGCGCGGGCAGCGCCAGCATCGCGGCGACGTCGCCATGGGCCTGGACCACGTCGAAGCGCCGCGAGCGCAGCGCGACGCGCGGCACGTTCGCGACGATCGACGGCGCGCCCGCGGCCAGCGAGCGTGACGTGCTGAAGGCAATGCGCTCGTGCGTGTAGCGGCCGCCCGCGAGCAGGTCGATGTAGCTCTCCGCCCCGCCGCCGCGGTGCGGCAGGACGTGAAGCACGGTGGGCACGCGACGCAAGGCTAGAAGCAGGCGGCTCTACGCTCACGCCCGATGGACGAGCCGCGCGTATCGGTCCTGATCGGCGCCTGGAACAACGCGTCGACGCTGCCGCGCGCGATCGGCTCGATCCTCGATCAGACGCTCTCCGAACTGGAGCTGCTGGTGCTCGACGACGGCTCCGAGGACCACACCCAACGCGTCGTGGAAGCGATCGCCGACCCGCGCGTGCGCTACATCCAGCTGCCCCACCGCGGCATCGCGGCGACGCTGAACGACGGCCTCGAGCAGGCGCGCGCGGAGCTCGTGGCGGTGCTGGACGCCGACGACTGGGCCCTGCCGGGGCGCCTCGAGGCGCAGTGCGCGTTGCTCGCCGCGCGACCCGACGTCGCGGTAGTCGGCAGCCGGATGCAGGAGGTCGACAAGGCCGGCCGCGAGCTGCGCAACCGCACCAGCTTCAAGTCCGGCGACGTCACGCGCGCGCTGCTCTGGTTCAACCCGATCCCGAACACCGCGTCGTGCTATCGGCGCGACGTCGCGCGCGCGGCCGGCGGCTACGACGGCCGCTTCCGCTACGCGACCGAGTACGACCTGTGGCTGCGGATAGCCGACCACCGGCGCATCTGGAACCTGCCCGAGACGCTGTCGGTGCGCGTGATGCACGGCTCCAACGCGAGCGCGTCGAACGAGCGCGTGGTCATGCGCGAGTCGCTCGCGACCCAGTGGGCCGCGCTGCGGCGGCGGCGGACGCTGCGCGGCGCCGGCGGCCTGGCCATCCCGGCGCTGTCGCTGGCCACGCCGACTGCGGTCAAGCGCGCCGCTCGCAAGCTACTGGGGCAGGCGCCGTGAGCGCGGACGTGGACGTGGTCATCGTCAGCTTCAACTCGCGTGAGATGACCGCGGGCTGTATCGCGGAGCTGACCGACCCGCACGTGGCGCGCGTGATCGTGGTCGACAACGGCTCGACCGACGGCTCAGCCGACTACCTGCGCGAGCACTGCGGCGAGCGTGTCGAGGTGATCGAGCTCGGCCGCCCGGTCGGCTTCGCCGCCGGCTGCAACGCCGGCGCGCGCGTGGCCGGCGCGCGCCTGCTGCTGTTCCTGAACTCGGACATCCTGGCCACGCCGGGCGCCATCACGCGCATGGTCGAGGCGCTCGACTCGGATCCGGATGCGGTCGCCGCGGGCGGACGGCTGGTCAACCCCGGCGATCACTCGACCCAGACGCAGTACAAGCCGCGCCGCTTCCCGGGCCTTGCGGTGCTGGCGACAACCCTGCTGGGCATCGAGCAGTTCTGGCCGGGCAACCCGATCACGCGCCGCCACACGGGCGCCGACCTGCCCGAGACACACACGCAGGCCGTCGAGCAGCTCGCCGGTGCCGCGCTGCTGGTGCCGCGGGCGCTGTTCGAGTCGCTTGGCGGCTTCGACGAGCGCTTCTGGTTCTGGTACGAGGACATCGACCTGCTTCAGCGACTGGATCGCCACGGGCGGATCCTGTGGGTGCCGGACGCGCCGCTCGAGCACATCGGGGGAGCGTCGTTCTCGAAGTGGGACAAGGTGCGCTCGATCCGCTCGCTACACCACGGCATCGCGCACTACGGCGACGCCCAGCTGCCGCGCGCGCAGCGAACGCTGCTTGGCGCGTTGATGGTGCTCGTCGCGCTGCCGCGGATCATGCTGTTCGGCCGCAGCCGCCCGGATGAGGCAGCCGCCTGGCGCGACGTCCGCCGCGCGGGCGCCGCGCTAGTCCTGGGCCGGCGGCCCCCCGCCCTCGCCGGCGGCTGACGCCGGCATGAGCCCGCGGCCGAGGTCCTTGAACGACTGGAGCCGCAGCGGCGTGCCGGTCACGCCGGCCAGGTAGACCGCAAACGCCGCGGCGCCGACCGCGACGGTCGGCAGCAGGCTGACGCCGCGTGGCAGGAACTCGATCGAGGCGAGCCCGACGCCGGCGACAACCGCGCCGCAGGCGATCGCCGTCGCCGCGGGCGCCACCAGCGAGCGCGGCGACACCCGCGGCAGGTCGGGCGCCGCGCGCCAGAAGCGGCGCATGAACCACGCCACCCCGACCACGTAGGCGCCGAGCGTGCCGCCGACCACGCCGTAGGCGCCGACGAGGATGGCCAGCGGGATCGTGAATGCGATGTTCAGCGCCACGACGACGAGCCCGTAGAGGCCCTCGAGCCCAGGGCGTCCAAGCGCGCGCAGGTATGCCGCGCCGGTGCCGCTGAGCAGGCCAAGTCCTGTGCCCACGACCAGGAACGCGCCGAGCCCGGCGGCGTCGCCGTGGCCGGGGCCGAGCCAGCCGGCGATGATCGGGTAGAGGCCGGCGCCGCCGATGATCGTCCCGCCGAGCAGCGTGAGCTGCCAGATGCGGTTGGCCCACGCGAACTCGCGCACGAGCCGCTCGCGATCGCCGGCGCCGACTGCCACCGCAAGCGACGCGTTGATGGGCGCCAGCGCGGCGCCCGCGACCAGGCGGCCTGCGTCGGCGAACTGGGAGGCGATGCCGAGCTGGCCGACCGTGGTGGTGGTCGTGACGAGGCCGACGACCACCTTGTCGCTCTGGCTGTTCACGAGCCCCGAAAGCACGCCCACCTGAAGCCGTGCCGAGAAGCCGAGCAGCTCGCGCGTCTCGCCGCGCGAGAGAAACAGCGGGCGGCCGGCGCCGATCAGCCGCCGCAGCGCGAACGCGCGCCCGAGCACGGTCACGCCCTGCTGGAGCAGCGCCGCGATCGCGAGCATGACCAGCGGGTGGTCGCGCGAGAGCAACGCGAACACGGCGGCCAGGTACGCCACCGAGCCGGCGGCCGACGAGACGGCCGTGGCCGCGAAGCGCTGGACGCCCTGGAGGATGTTCCCGAGCGCGGCGCCCACGAGCGTGAGCGCCATGACCACTCCGACGATCCGGAACATCGTGATCGCGTCGTCGTGGAACCGGCGCGGGAAGTCGAACAGGTCGACGACGCCCCGAGCGGCCAGGCCGAAGGCGACGATCACGAGCACTCCCACGAGCAGATAGAGCGCAAGCGAGCTCCACAGCGCGCGCCGGATTCCCTCCTCGCGACCGCCACCGTGCGACACCGACGCCCAGCGCTGCGCAGCCGGCCCGAAACCCGCCTCGGCGCCCGCGAGGTAGAGCACGAACGTGAGCGCGATGGTCCACACGCCGTAGCCGGCGGTGCCGATCTCGTGAAGGATGTACGGCAGCGACACGAGCGACGCGCCGATCGAGGCGGCGACGTTGATCAGGTTCGCGAGGACATTGCGCCCGAGCGCCGCACGCATCCGGCGCGAGCCTAACTGCGGTCGACCACGAGGATCGTCCGGTAGTGGTCGCCGCCGCGCATCCGGCGCGCGAGCGCGAACACCGCGCGTGCTCCGAGTCGCGAGTGCAGCCCGGTCAGCAGCGCCGCCACGTACCAGCGCCGTGCGCTGTAGAGCGACTGGTGTAGGAGCCACGAGCGGGCGGGGTCGTGCTTGTGCGTGGTCACCGTCGCCTCGTCGCCGCCGATCGACTCCATCAGCGCGACCACCTCCGGCGTCGACGGAACGCCCTCAGAGATGTGCTCGGCCACCCACGGATGGTCGTTGCCGTAGCGCGCACGGTATGCGGCGTTCAGCTTCAGGTCGAGCTCACGAGCCGGCGCGTCGGCGGGAAAGCTGACCACCATCCGGCCGCCGGGGCGCAGCACCCGGAACATCTCGCTCAGCACCTTGCGACGCGCGTCCGGCGGGATGTGCTCGAGCATCTCCAGGCTGAGCACCACGTCGAAGCTGGCGTCCTCGAACGGCAGCTCTGCCGCCGAGGCCTCGACACGCGTCAGGTACGGCGTGGCGAGCGGCTCGGTGCGTTCGAAGGCGGTGTCGACGCCGGTCACCGGTAGGTCGAGAAATGCAGTGATCCCCGCTGCGCCAGAGCCGATCTCGGCGATCCGCGGATCGCGGCCGAGGAACGGCTCGATCAGGTCGATCACGGCGCTGTAGCGCAGCGCCGTGTCCACGTTCGTGACGTCAACGCGCTTGTGCAGCGGGCCGGCGTTGCCGCGCTGCTTGCGCCGTTGTCTCAACCGGCCGCTGACACGGTCCGCGAAGGGCTCGATGAACCTGGTGCTGACCGACATTTCGCAGCAGCGTAGAGCCGCCCCTGCCGGCGGCCGGGGCTAGCCTCACCCGCCCGTGGCCCGGCTGACCGTTGCCATCCCCACCTACAACCGTCGCGACCTGATGGAGGTCGTGCTGCCGCCCGTGCTCGCGCAGTCGCTCGACGCGGAGATCGACGTGGTGGTGATCGACGACGGCTCGGACGACGGCACGGCCGACCACGTGCGCGAGCGCTGGCCGCAGGTGCGCGTGGTCGAGCAGGAGAACCAAGGCATCTCGGCGGCCATGAACCGCTGCCTCGACGAGGGCCGCGGCAGCGATTACGTCGCGCTGCTGAACAACGACGTCGAGCTGGCGCCGGGCTGGGCGGCGGCGATAGTCACCGCGCTCGAGTCCGATCCGAAGGCCGGCTCGGCTACGGCCAAGATGCTCGACTACACGCGGCGCGACGTGCTGGACGGCGCGGGCGACGAGATGCGCTGGTCGGGCGGCTGCTGGCGCCGCGGCCACGGCGAGCCCGACCACGGCCAGTACGACCGCCAGGAGTACGTGCTCAGCCCCTGCGGCGGCGCGGCGGTGTACCGGCGCGCGGCGATCGACGAGGTCGGTGGCTTCGACTCCGATTTCGTCGCCTACTACGAGGACGTCGACTGGGGCCTGCGCGCGCAGCTCCTGGGCTGGCGCTGCCTGTACGTGCCGGCCGCGGTCTGCTTCCACATGGGCAGCGCGTCGACAGATGCGTCCCCGCGCAAGGACTACTTCGCCTTCCTGTTGCGCCGCAACGGCTTCTTCCTGATCCTCAAGGACTTCCCGGCGCGCGCGATCGTGCGCGGCCTGCCGGCGATCGTGCGCCATCACCTGGGCTGGTTCGCAGACAGCGTCCGCAAGGGACTGGGTCTGTGGCATCTGCGGGCGTTCGCCAGCGCGCTGCGCATGGCGCCGAAGATGCTCCGCAAGCGGCGCGCGATCCAGCGCTCGCGACGGGTCGATCTGGCCTATCTCGACACGGTTGTGACAACCGGCAGTCGCTAGGGTGCGCGCCGATGAAGCGGCTTGACACGCGCCTGGATGGGCCGATCCTGCTCGAGCCGAAGGTCTTCGGCGACGAGCGCGGCTTCTTCATGGAGAGCTACCGGTACAGCACGTTCGCCGAGCTCGGCATTCCCGAGGACATGCCCCAGGACAACCACTCGCGCTCGGGCGCGAAGATCGTGCGCGGCATGCACTTCCAGATCGGCGACGGCATCGCGAAGCTCGTGCGCTGCGGCCGCGGCGCGATCTACGACGTGGTGGTGGACCTGCGCAAGGGCTCGCCGACCTACGGCGAGTGGGAGGGCTTCGAGCTGACCGACGAGAACTTCCACATGGTCTATTGCCCGATCGGCTTCGCGCACGGCTTCTGCGTGCTGAGCGAGGTCGCCGACGTGATGTACAAGCAGTCGGGCTACTACGACGGCGACCTGGAGCGCGGGATCTCCTACAAGGACCCCGCCATCGGCATCGACTGGCCGCTGCCCGTCGAGGAGCTCATCCCCTCGCAGCGCGATGCGAGCGCGCCGACGCTTGCGGAGATCGAGCACGAGCTCCCCTTCAAGTACTAGGCGCCCGCGCATCCTGCTCGTCTCGGGCGAGCCGTTCGGCGCCACGATGAGCGGCCCGGCCATTCGCGCATACCAGCTGGGCCGCGTGCTCTCGGGTGTGGCGGACGTGACGCTCGCCGGGCTCGGCGACAGCTCGCCGCCCGGTCCGGGGATGGAACACATGGCCTACAGCGCGCACGACCCGGTGGCGCTGCGCGAGCCGATCGCCGCGGCCGACATGATCGTGGCGCAGCCCCAATGGCCGCTCGTCACGAACTGGATGCGCGACTCGGGCGCGCGCCTGGTCTTCGACCTGTTCGTGCCGGAGGCGCTCGAGGCGCTCGAGCGCTACCCCGGCCGCTCCTGGCGCGCGCGGCTGCTGATGGCCTACATGCGTGACCGGCTGGCGGACGCGCTGCGCGTGGGCCACCACTTCGTCTGCAACACCGAGCGCCAGCGTGACCTCTACCTGGGCACGATGCTCGACGAGGGCGTGCTCACGCCGGCGGTCACCGAGCGCGACCCGTCACTGCGCTCGGTCATCGACCTCGTTCCGTATGGCACGCCGCCCGAGCCGCCGGTTGCGACCGGGCACGGTGGCGCGGCGGCGCGTTTCGACGGGATCGCCGCGGACGACGAAGTGGTGCTGTGGGCGTCGGCGATCTGGCCATGGTTCGACGCCGAGACGGCCATCAGGGCGATGGCTTTGCTCCGCGAGCGACGACCGCGTGCGCGGCTCGTGTTCATGGGCCAGGCGGCCGGCGCCTCAGCCGAGGCCGCGACACGAGCGCAGGCGCTGGCGCGCGAGCTCGGGCTGCTCGACCGCTCGGTGTTCTTCAACGACACCTGGGTGCCCTACGACCAGCGCGTCGACTGGCTGCTGGAGGCCGCGTGCGCCGTGTCGACCCACTTCGAGCACCTGGAGACGCACTTCGCCTTCCGAACGCGCTTTCTCGACTGCTTCTGGGCGGGGCTGCCGATCGTCTCTACGCGCGGCGACGAGCTGGCCGATCTCGTGGCGCGCGAGGACCTCGGCGCGTCGGTGCCGGAGCGCGACCCGGACGCCCTGGCCGACGCGCTGGAGCAGGTGCTCGCGCGCGGCCGGGCGTCGTACGCGGACGGCCTCGCGCGCGTCGCGGAGAGCTTCGCGTGGCAGCGCGGCGCGCAGCCGCTGGTGACGTGGGCGCAGTCGAGCGAGCTGCCGCCGCGGCTGGGTGACGGCGCGCCGCCGCGGCGTCCGGCGCACGTGGCGCGAAGCGCCGCCTATCGCGGCGCGCGAGCCGGGCTGGCGGTGGTCGGTGCGACGCGGCTGAGCGGCGTGCTCACAGCCCGCGAGGGCTAGCCCGCGTACCCGGCCAGCTGCATGTAGTCCGCGAGCGCCTCGCGCCAGGGGCGCAGCGGCGTCAGGCCCAGCTCGTCGGCCCGTGGGCGGGCCAGCACTCCGTTCAGCGGGCGGTCGACCGGACCGGAGGTGGTCACAGCCTCGATCTCCAAGTCCAGGCCGGCGATCTCGAAGATCGCCTCGGTGAACTCGAGCCACGAGCACTCGCCACCGGCGGTCAGGTGCAGCAGCCCGTCGGCGCCGCGCTCCACCGCCTCGATCAGCGCGGCCGCCAGGTCGCGCGTGAACGTGGGCTGGAGCCGCTGGTCGGAGACCATGCGCATCTGCTGGCCCCCGCGCGCCCGCTCCAGTACCCGCGTTACGAAGTTGCCGCCCTTCTGGCCGCTGCCGTGGAGGCCGTAGAGCCCCGAGCCGCGCACGACCAGCGCGCCATCGCCGTATGCGAGCGCCGCGTGCTCGCCGAGCAGCTTCGACAGCGCGTAGACCGAGCGCGGCTGCGGCAGGTCGGGCTCGCCGTATGGCTCCGGGCGGCGCCCGTCGAAGACGTAGTTGGTGGAGAGGTGGACCAGCTTGGCGCCAGCCGCCCGGCATGCCTCGGCCATGCGCTTCACGGCGGTCCCGTTGAGCGCGAAGGCGGTGTCCTCGGTGGTCTCGCAGAGGTCCACGTTGTGGTACGCCGCGCAGTTGAAGACCGTGTCCGGGCCGAAGTCCGCGATCGTCCGCGCGACCGCCTCGTGGTCGCCGATGTCGAGCTCGGCGTGCGTCAGCGGCATCAGCTCCGCGCGCTCGGCAAGCTGCTCGCGGAGGTCCGACCCGAGCTGCCCGCTCGCGCCTGTGATGAGCACTCGCTCGAGGCTCATCCGACCGGCTCGCGCAGCTGCTCGATCCAGCGGATGTTGTAGTAGCGCGGGTCGTCGAGCGCGGCGATGTCGCCCGGTTCTACGCGCGCCAGCAGGTCGGAGACGGCTGCCACGACCGAGCGGCTCGGGTTGAAGCCGAGCGTGGTCGAGAGCTTGGCGTTCGAGCACTCGTAGTCGCGCGTCAGCGCCGGGGCCGGTGCCTCCTCCAGCTCGACACTGCGGCCGAGCAGCTGCACCGAGCCGGCGACCAGGAAAGCCAGCTCGCGGATCTCGTAGTTGGAGTGCAGGACGTTGAAGATCTCGCCGCGGATCTTCTCCGCGGGCGCCTCCATCAGCGCGATCATCGCGTCGGCGCAGTCGTTCACGTCCACGAGCGGGCGCCACATCCAGCCGCCCCCGTGCAGCTGCAGGCTGCCCTTCATCAGCGCGTCCTTGACGAACGTGTTGACCACGAGGTCGTAGCGCATGCGCGGCGACCACCCGTAGACCGTGCCGTTGCGGACGATGCCGACGTCAAGTCCCTTGTCAACCAGCTTCAACAATGCCTCCTCGCCGTAGCGCTTGGAGGTGGCGTATGCGCCCTTCGGCTTGATCGGCGCGGTCTCGTCGTGCATGCCGGGCTCGAGGCCGTCGTAGAGCGAGCACGACGATGCGAAGACGAAGCGGCTGATCCCGCGCTCGACGCACGCCTTGCCGAGTGCCTCCGTGGCGAGCGCGTTCATCTGCCAGTTGGCCTCGGGGTCGTACTCGGCGGTCGGGTCGTTGGAGAGGCCCGAGAGGTTGATCACCGCGTCCACGCCGTCGAAGGCCTCGGCGGGCACGTCGCGCACGTCGGCCTTGACCAGCTCGATCTGGTCGCGCACGGCCGCGAGCGGCTCCTCCCCCCACCAGAGGCGGTCGAGCACGCGCACGCGGTAGCCGCGCTCGACCAGCCGCGCAACCAGCACGCAGCCGATGTAGCCGGCGCCGCCTGCGACCAGCACGCGGAGTCCCTGGGCGGGCGGCTCCGGCGCGAGGCCGTTCGAGCGGCCGTCACTTCCTGGTAGCCGCACCATGCGGCGCGAGGCTAGCGGGCGCATCCGCGTGCCCGCGGCTGGTTTCATCGTGCGCGCGTGGACCAGCTGCTCTCCTGGGTCGTGTTCCCGATCGCAGCTGTCGCGATCTGCTTCGGCGTCGGCGCGCTGGCCGCCCGGCTCGCGCGCGTGCCGCTCGCGCCCGCTCTGGTGCCGGCGCTTGGGTTCGCCACCTCGATCGCCGTGCTCGGGATCGTGTTCGCCACCGGCGCGGGAGCGGTGCCTGCGCTGGCGCTGCTCGTGGTGCTCGCCGTCGCTGGGCTCGTCGCAGGCGGTTGGGCCCGGCCCGGTCTGGGCGCCGCGGTCGGCGCGGCCGCCTACGTACTGCACATCGCGCCCGAGGCTCTCACCGGCAAAGCCACGTTCCTGGGCTACGACCTGCTGAACGACACCGCCATCCACCTGGCGCTCGTGGACTGGATCGGGGGTCACGGCTCGCGCTACACGCATCAGCCGCCCGGCTCCTACGGCGCGACGATCAACGACTACGTCGGCTCGCGCTACCCGCTCGGCAGCCACGAGCTGCTGGCGGCCCTGAAGCCACTCGTGGGCGTCGACCCGGCGCTCGTCTACCAGCCGTTCCTCGCGCTCTGCGCGGGGCTGGCTGCGGCGGGCATCTATGCGCTGCTGCGCCCGGCGCTCGGAGCTCGTGTGGCGGCGGCGGGCGGGCTCGCGGCGATGGCCGGCCAGCTCGTGTTCTCGTTCGCGCTCCAGGGCTCGATCAAGGAGCTTGCATTCGTGGTCTGCCTGGTCGCGGCGGCCGGGCTCGCAGCGGAGCTGCGCGGCGCGCGCGGCGCCGCGGGCGGCGCTGCCCTGGTCGCCCTGCCGGCTGTGGCCCTGTTCGGGATCTACGGGCTCTACGCGCTGCCGTGGATCGCCCCGCTGGCGCTCACCGCCTGGCTTCTCGCCCGGCCGCCGCTCCGCGCCCTCGCCACCGGCGTCGCCGTCTTCCTAGCGGGAATCGCGGTGCTGGTGCCGGGCGCGATCCACTACTACCACCACGGTCACAACGTGATCACCAGCGGCCAGGAGCTGGGCCCGCTCGGCGGACCGCTCGAGTTCGTGCAGGTGGCCGGCGTGTGGCTCGGCGGCGACTACCGCTTCACCCCGGCCCACGCGTGGATCACCTACGTGCTCGCCGGCCTGGTGCTGGCGGCGGCGCTCGCCGGCGTGCTGCGGCGCTCGCCGGCGCTGCTCATGCTGGCCGTGCCGGCGCTCGTGGCCTACCTGGTCACGAGCCCGTCGTCGTCGCCGTACATCGACGCGAAGCTGCTGATGGTGCTCTCGCCGGCTGTGATCGCGGCGGCGGTATTCGGGCTCGCGTCGCTGCCGCGTGCGCCCGGGCTAGCGCTAGCCGCGCTGCTCGGCGTGGCGCTGCTGGCATCCGACGCGCTCGCCTACCGGATGGCGCTGCCCGCACCGATGTCGCGGCTGAACGAGCTGGCGCGGATCGACTCGCTCTACGCGGACAAGGGGCCGTTGCTCGTGAACGAGTACGAGGAGTACGTGAAGCACTTCATGCGCCATTCGCCCGGCTCCGAGCCCTACGAGACCTGGACCGGCGGGCGCGCGCAGATGCGCGACCCGTCGCTGCCGGTGGGCGGGCACGAGTACGACCTCAACCAGCTCACCACGGCGTTCGTGGAGCGCTGGCGCTACATCGTGCTGAGGCGCTCGCCGCTGGCGAGCCGGCCGCCGTCCAACTACGACCGTGTCTGGGGCGGGCGCTGGTACGAGGTCTGGCAGCGCGTGCGGCCCGCGCCCGTCGAACACCAGCCGCTGAACGGGCCACTCGACTGTTCGAGCCTCACCCGCCTGGCCCGGCGCGGCACGGTCGTTGCGGCCCTACGGCCGGCGTCGCTCGCGATCCCGCTTCGCGGAGCCCTGCCGGCGGGCTGGTACCGCTACGGACCTGATCCGTCGATGCTCGAGATTCACAAGGGCGGCGTGCTGCCGCTGGGTCGCGTCACGCTGCCACGCGGGCGCGTGACGCTGTGGCTGCGCGGACGGGTCGTGCGGCACGACTCGATCGTGGTCGGCCGCCAGTCGTTCGCGGTTCCGCGCATGATCCAGCGCGTCGACGAGTGGGTGCGTGTCGGGAGCCTCGTTGCCGGGTCCTCACCCGTCGCGGTCGAGTTGCGGCGACCGCGGAGGTCGCTGCGTCCGGGTGATGCGCAACCGGATGTGGTGGGTCCGCTCGTGGCCGTGGCCGATGGAGCGCCGTCGCTCGTGCGCGGAGCGGCTGTTCGCCGTGCATGTGGTCACGACGCGGACTGGATCGACGTTCTGGAGCCCTAGTCCGAAAACCACTCCGGGTACCGCGTCCAGCGCCGCTTCAGCCACAGCGGCAGCCGCTCGTGGCGCGCGCCGAGCTGGATGCCGACGAACTTCATGCCCTCGTACAGGCAGGCGTAGGGGATCCAGCGGGCGTTGCGCGAGCGCACCAGCCAGGCCAGCTCGCCACGGGCGTATGCCAGGCCCTGGCGCCTCAGGGTTCGCTGCGCGGGCGAGCCGCCGGCCAGGAAGGTGCGCGAGCCGGCCACGCCTGACTCGAAGAAGCGGCGGAAGGCCGTGAAGACCGTGTACGCGTGCGAGTGGCGTACCGGCGCGCCGGGCTCGTAGGCGATCGCCCAGCCCGCCGTCAGCATCCGCCGCGCCCAGTCCTGGTCCTCTGCGATCAGCACGTCGTCCGCGAACGGGAGCTCCTCCAGCAGCCGCCTCGGCATGGCCGAGTTGGCGTTCGAGAAGAGCGTCGTTTCCATCGTCAACTCCGCCACCGAGGCCGCTCGCTGCACCCGCGCCCGCGTCCCGTAGAGGAAGTCCATGAAGTAGCGCTCCGGCGGCGTCGCGTCCACGTGCGCCATCTGCCTGCCGTAGACGCCGCCGATCTCGTCCTCGCCGGCGCGCAGCCGCGCGGTCAGCTGCTCGAGCCACGACGTCGCGTCGGGATATGCGTCGTGCGAGGTCCAGACGATGATCTCTCCTCGCGCATGTCCCACCAGCAGGTTGCGCGTGCGCCCGTGGTGGAACTCGACCGCCGGGATCTCGACCACCCGCGCGCCGCGCGAGCGGGCGACCTCGACCGAGCCATCCGTGGACCCGGAGTCGGCGATCACGACCTCGAACGGCTCGTCGATCTGCTGCGCGGCGATCGCGTCGAGGCAGCGCACGAGCTCGTCGCCGCCGTTGCGGACCGGTATGAGCACGGAGATCAACCCGCGTGGATGCTAGGAACCACGCATGCGAGTGCTCATCACGGGTGCGGCGGGCTTTGCCGGTCGCCACCTCGCCGAGCAGCTGCGCGACGCAGGCCACGAGCTGACCGGGCTTGGGCGCAGCCCCGCAGCGGAGTTCGCGGGCGACTGGATCCACGCCGACCTGAGTGATCCGACGGCGGCCCGCGAGGCCGTGCAACGCGCGCGGCCCGAGTGGATCTTCCACCTGGCGGCATCGGCGTCGGTCGAGCAGTCGTGGCGCGAGCCCGCGGCAACGATGCGCAACAACGTGGACGCCACGCTCAACGTGCTGGAGGCCGCGGCGGGCGCGAAGGTGCTCGTCGCGGGCTCGGGCGAGGTCTATGGGCCGCCGGCGCAGCTGCCGGTCGACGAGACGCACGAGCTGCGGCCGCAGAACCCGTACGCCGTCTCCAAGGCCACCACCGACCTTCTGGCCGGCTTCTACGCCGACGCGCATGGCCTGCACGTGATCCGCACGCGCTCGTTCAACCACTTCGGCCCCGGGCAGAGCGACGCCTACGTGGTCGCAGCGTTCGCGCGCCAGATCGCAGCCGCCGAGCGGGCCGGAGAGCAGGAGGTCGTCGTCGGCACCGGCGAGCTCGGCGCCCGGCGCGACTTCACGGACGTGCGCGACGTCGTCCGCGCATACATTTCACTGCTCGAGATGGCGGAGCCCGGCGCATACAACGTCTGCAGCGGCAACTCGCGGTCGGCGGAAGACGTGCTGACCGCCCTTGCCGCGCAGTCACCGCTGGCGGTGCGCAGCGAGGTCGATCCGGGCCGCCTACGCCGGCACGAGGTCATGGACATCCGCGGGTCGCACGCCAAGCTGACGGACGCGACGGGCTGGGAGCCCTCGATCCCATTCGGCCAGACCATCGCCGACACGCTCGACTGGTGGCGCGCGCAGTGAGCGAGAAGCGCCGCGCGCTCATCACCGGCATCACCGGCCAGGACGGCAGCTTCCTCGCCGACCTGCTGCTCGAGAAGGGCTACGAGGTGCACGGCATGGTGCGCCGCAGCTCGACCGAGACGTTCCAGCGCCTGGCCCACATCCGCGACGCCATCCACCTGCACACGGGAGACCTGCTCGACCAGCGCAGCCTCACCGACGTGATGCGCGAGACGACGCCGCATGAGATCTACAACCTCGCCGCGATGTCGTTCGTCGCGGCGTCGTGGAACCAGCCGGTGCTGACGGCCGAGTTCACCGGCACCGGCGTGACGCGAATGCTCGAGGCAATGCGTGAGGCCAGCGCGGACGCGCGCTTCTACCAGGCCTCGAGCTCCGAGATGTTCGGCAAGGTGCGCGAGGTCCCGCAGACCGAGGCCACGCCGTTCTACCCGCGCAGCCCGTACGGAGTCGCGAAGGCCTACGGCCACCACATCACGGTCAACTACCGCGAGAGCTACGACCTGTTCGCCTGCTCGGGGATCCTGTTCAACCACGAAAGCGAACGCCGCGGCCTCGAGTTCGTCACCCGCAAGGTCACCCACGGCGCAGCGGCGATCAAGCTCGGGCTTCAGGACGAGCTTGCGCTCGGCAACCTCGACGCGGAGCGCGACTGGGGCTACGCGAAGGACTACGTCGAGGCGATGTGGCTGATGCTCCAGCAGGACGAGCCCGACGACTTCGTGATCGCGACCGGCGAGGCGCACAGCGTGCGTGAGCTGGTGCGGCTCGCGTTCGCGCGGGTGGGCGTGGACCCGGATCGCTACGTGCGGATCGACCCGCGCTTCGAGCGCCCCGCCGAGGTGGACCACCTGGTGGGGAACCCGGCGAAGGCCAAGGAGAAGCTCGGCTGGGAGCCAACCACGAGCTTTGCGGAGCTGATCGAGCTCATGGTCGACGCCGATCTGGAGCTGCTCGCGAGCGGAGTTCCGCAGAAACAAGCGGGCTGACGCCGAAACCCTCCGCCGTCTGGGGGGTTTGTCCCTTCAACGAATACCGCTCCGGCAGCCCGGGTACGATCGAATTAGCTGCCGTGGCAGAAGGGGCCCCAGCCACAGCACATGGCGGAACTCGACGTGGAACGCATCACCGGACAGAGCCAGGCTCTCCCAGAGCCGAGGCGCGACGCCCTGTCGTCGCTGCCTGCGCCTGCCGATATCCGCACCCGCGAGATTCTCGGGCTGCCGATCGCCATGACCGACTACGAGCAGGCCATGGACGTCATGGACGGCATGATCGCCCGGCGCGAGCGCGGCTACGTCTGCGCCGTCGCGGTGCACGCGGTCATGGTTGCCCAGCGCGACCAGCAGATGCGCGACGCGCTGCTCGGATCGACGCTCACGGTGCCCGACGGCATGCCGCTCGTCTGGGCTGCCAACGCTCTCGGCGAGAGCCTCCCCCAGCGCGTCTACGGGCCTGAGCTCATGCGCCGCTACAGCCAGCGCTGCGCCACCCAGGGCCATCGCGTGTGGCTCTACGGCGGGCGCGACCAGGGCCACCTCGTGCAGCTCGCCCTGCGGCTGCGCCAGCGCCACGACGGGATCAAGATCGTCGGCGGCTACGCCCCGCCCTTCCGCCCGCTCACGCTGGAGGAGGAGGACGCGATCGCCGAGCAGATCAACCACGCCAAGCCGGACGTGCTCTGGGTCGGCATCGGCGTGCCCAAGCAGGAGAAGTGGATGGCGCGCATGCGCGAGAAGCTCGAGGTACCGGTCATGTGCGCCGTCGGCGCCGCCTTCGACTTCCACGCCGGGCGCATCTCGCAGGCGCCGTCGTGGATGCAGGACCGCGGGCTCGAGTGGACCTACCGCATCGCCCAGGAGCCACGGCGCCTGCTGCCGCGCTACCTCTACTACAACCCGCGCTTCATGCTCTCGTTCGCGCGCCAGCTCGGCCGCGACCGGCGCGGGTAGCCTCCACGGCATGACACCCAGCGCCGCGATCGTGGGGCTCGGCCGCATCGGTCTGCCGCTCGCGCTGTCGTTCGCCGACCGCGGCGTCGAGGTGATCGGCGTCGACAAGGACCGCGCGCGCCTCGACGGGATGGCCGCGGGCGTCATGCCGTTCGAGGAGACGGGCACCCAGGAGCTGCTCGAGCGCGTGCTGCCCGCGGGCAAGCTCACGCTCACCGACCGCATCGCCGACGCCGCGGCAGCCGACTACCTGGTGCTCACGCTTGGCACGCCGGCGCACGTGCACCTCGAGATCGACATCTCGCAGATCCGCTCGGTCGTGGACGACCTCCTGCCGCTGCTGCGCGAGGGCCAGACCCTGATCCTGCGCTCGACCGTCGCACCGGGCACCACGGACTGGCTGGCCGGCTGACGTCGAGCAGCGGCGCGGCTTCTCGGTCGGCGAGGACTTCTTCGTCGCCCACGTGCCCGAGCGCATCGCCAACAACCGCTTCATGGAGGAGATCGGCACGCTGCCCACGATCGTCGGCGGGGTGGGCGCGGGCTCGGGCGCGAAGGCCGCCGAGCTGTTCGAGATCTTCGGCGCCGAGATCCGGCAGACCTCGCCGGTGGAGGCCGAGCTGGCGAAGATCTGGACCAACATCTATCGCTACGTCACGTTCGCGATCCCGAACCTGCTGATGATGGAGGCCGAGCAGTACGGCGCGAACGTGTTCGAGGTCATCGACATGATCAACCGCGATTACCCGCGCGGCGGCATCGCGGCTCCCGGGCTGACCGCCGGGACCTGCCTGCGCAAGGACTTCGCCTTCAGCGAGGAGCGCTCGTCGGCGCCCGGCATGCTGCTGGCGGTCTCGCGCGTGCACGAGTCGATGCCGCGCTTCATCGTCGACGGGCTGCGGCGCAGGCTCGGCTCGCTGCGCGACCGCAAGGTGGCGGTGCTCGGGCTCACGTTCAAGCGCGACTCCGACGACCGCCGCGACTCGCTCTCGGACAAGCTCATCCGCCTGCTGGAGCGCGAGCTTGCGCACGTTTCGCGCCACGACCCGCACGTGCCGGACGAGTCGGAGCCGCTCGAGACGGCGCTGGCGGGCGCTGATGCGGTCGTGATCGCCACCAACCACTCGGCGTTCGAGGCGCTGCTGCCCGAGCTGCCGTCGACCGCGCTGCTCGTCGATCCCTGGAACGTCACCGGCGCCGGTCGTGTCTTCGGCCACGCCGACGAGCTGGTCCGGACCTGAGCCCGGTACTGGTAACCGGCGGCGCCGGCACGATCGGCTCGGCCGTGGTGCGCCGCCTGCGCGCGGACGGCGTGGAGCTGCGGATCGCCGACCAGCGCGGCGATGTCGACGTCAGCGGCGACCTGCGCGACTACGACACCGCGCGCGCCGCCGTGAGCGGCTGCGAGCGGGTGATCCACCTTGCGGCGATCGTCGGCGGCATCGGCAACTTCCACCGCTACCCGTTCACGCTGCTCGAGAACAACCACGGCCTCTACAACGCGATCTTCCGCGCGGCGATCGAGGAGCAGGTCGAGCGCTTCGTCTACGTCTCCAGCTCGATGGTCTTCGAGGAGGCGACGACGTTCCCGACCAAGGAGAGCGACCTGCGCGCCACCCCCGCGCCGTGGTCGGCATACGGCTTCTCGAAGCTCGCCGGTGAGGTCTACTGCCGCGCCGCGCATGACGAGCACGGCCTGCCGTACACGATCTGCCGCCCGTTCAACGCCTACGGCCCGGGCGAGATGCCCGAGGACGAACCGGGCATCGCGCACATGGTTCCCGACGTGATCAAGAAGGTGCTCGCCGGTATGCGGCCGCTGCCCATCTTCGGGTCGGGCGAACAGACGCGCTCGATCACCTACGTCGACGACATCGCGGACGGGATCGTCACGGCCATGAACAGCGACGCCGGCCTGAACGAGGACTTCAACATCTCGAACTCCGAGGAGATGACGGTGGCGCAGATCGCGCGCATCATCTGGGAGGAGTGCGGCGAGGCCCCGGACGCGTTCGAGCTCGAACATCTCGGCTCGTTCGAGGTCGACGTGCAGCGTCGCTGGCCCGACGTGTCGAAGGCAGAGCAGCTACTCGGCTGGGAGGCGCAGGTGCCGGTGCGCGAGGGCATCCGGCGCACCGTCGACTGGCTGCGCGAGCAGTCGTGAGAACTTCGCGCCAGGCAGCAACGCTGCCGGCAGCTGGGACGAGCTGCCCGGCGTGCGGTGGCGCGCTGGTGCGGTGGCGCTCGATCCCGGGCGGCGAGCCCTCCGACCACGACCGCTACGAGCTAACGCGCTGCGCGTCGTGTGGCAGCGCGGTGACCGGCGGCGATGGGCCTCCAGGCGATGCCTACGAGAGCGGCCAGTACGCGCTCACGCGCCCGCGCGCCGGTGGCCTCGTCGCCGCTTTCCAGCGCAGCGTGGCGCGTCAGCCCGTGCGCTTCCTGCGGCGCGCCGGGCTCCAGCGTGGCTCACGCGTGCTCGACGTCGGCGCGGGCCCCGGGCGGCTGGTGGGCGCGCTTGCCGAGTCCGGCTACGACGCGCACGGCATCGAGCCCTCACAGCGCAGCGTGCTGCTGGCGCGCCAGGACGGCCATGCGGTCGAGCGGCGCGACCTGTTCGACCACGCGGACGCGGACCTGGACGCCGCCGTGCTGTGGCACGTGCTCGAGCACCTCGACGACCCCGCAGCCGCGCTCGCGACGGTGCGCCACTGGCTGCGACCCGGAGGCATGCTGCTCGTGGGGGTCCCCAACCTGGCCTCGCTCCAGGCCGAGCTGGCCGGCGACGGCTGGTTCCACCTCGACGCGCCGCGCCACCGCGTGCACTTCACGGCCGACGGCCTGCGGCGGCTGCTCGTGCGCTCAGGCTTCGAGGTCGTGCGCACGCACCACCTGGTGCTGGAGCAGAACATCCACGGCATGTGGATGGCGCTGCTGGCGCGGCTCGGCATGCGGCCGGGCTTCCCGTTCCACTTCCTCAAGCGCAACATCGAGGCACGCCCACGCGACATCGCGCTGACGACGCTCGGCCTGCCGCTGATACCAGTCGCAGCGCTGCTCGAGACCGGCGCAACCGTCACGCACCGAGGCGGAACGGTGGCCGTCGTAGCTCGAGCGACAACCTGAACATGAGAACGGGGCCAGGCCCCATCGTTTTTTCATGAGAACGGGGCCTGGCCCCGTTCTCATGTTTCTGCTTCTACTGCCCGCTCGACCTCGTCGGGTGAGACGCCGAGGCCGGTGAGCAGCTGCAGCGCGCGGGCTTCGGAGTCGCGCAGCAGCGCCAGCAGCAGGTGGGCTGTCTCGAGCCGCGAGTCGCTGCGGCGCACCACCTCGGTGGTCGCGCGCTCCAGCGCTTCGCGCGTTGCCTTCGAGAGCGGCAGCCGGCCGGGGTCGACGTCGCCGGTCTCAGACGGGAAGAAGATGTCCGCCTGCCGACGTGCCTTGCGCAGCGTCACCCCGAGGCTCTTCAGCGCCTCGCACGCGCCGCCCTCGCCCTGCTGGAGCAGTCCCAGCAGCAGGTGCTCGGTGTCGACCACGTCGTGGCCGCGCCCTGCTGCCTCGCGGCGCGCCATGTAGACCGCCAGGCGCGCATTCGAGGAGACGATCATCTCGTGCGTGTCGCGGCTGGCCGGCGGCAGCGGCGTCCTCGTCGCGTACTTGCGGTGCACAGCCTGCTTCGAGATGCCGAGCTGCCTGCCGATCGCGGCCCACGACCAGCCCTCGCGCAGCGCGTCCGAGACGAACTGATGCTCGAGCCGCTCGAGCTCCACGCGCATGTCGACGACTGCCGACAGTCCTTCGCCGACATCGGCGCCCAGCAGGCGCCCTGTGATCTCCACCAGCGAGGTCAATCTGCCAACAGCCGTACCACGTCGGGTCGCGAGTCAAACGTCGTTGACGGATTGTTTTCGGCTCTCGTGCTCGGAAAGAAATGGGGGGTGAAGCTCCTGAAGGTCATCAAGCGCCAGATCCGCAGCGAGCGGGACGGGGTCACCGTGGCCGGGAACATCGACGCAGTCGTTTCGGCGAACGTCAACGAGCCCGGCACCACGAAGACCAGCGTTCGCAGCTCCACACGGATCGTCCAGCGCAATGGCCGCACGGAGGTGTTCGAAACGGAGACCGATACCGGCTCCGGGAACAAGGAGGAAACAAAGTGAGCGATTACGAGAAGCTCAGCCGCGAGAAGCTGAACGAGCTGGCCGGCGAGGAGCTGCCCGAGCGGGCCGCGATGTCGCTGCTGAACGCGAACGTGGCCGCACCGGTCAACGCCGCGCTCAGCCTCAACGTGCTGTCGGACAACTCGACCGCCGTTGCGAACGCGACCCAGAACGCAACCATCGACCAGTCCAACTAGAGGAGACCCGATGAGCGAAGAGTTCAAGTCACTCTCACGCGAGGAGCTCAACGAGCTCGCCGGCGAGGAGCTGCCGGAGCGCGCAGCCATGTCGCTCGTGAACGCCAACCTGGCGATCCCGATCAACGCCGCGGTAGCCGCGAACGTCCTCTCGGACGGCGCCAACGCCGCTGCGCAGGCCGCGCAGCAGACGCCGATCGACCAAGGCAACGCAGGAGGCTGACGATGACAGACGATCAGAAGTTCTCGAAGCTCAGCCGCGAGCAGCTCAACGAGCTCGCGGGCGAGGAGCTGCCGGAGCGCGCAGCGATGTCGCTGATCAACGCGAACGTCGCCGCACCGATCAACGCCGGACTGGCGCTGAACGTGGCGTCCGACAGCTCGTCTGCAGTCGCCAACGCGACTCAGACCGCGGACATCTCGCAGACGAACTAGCCGAACCCCGATTCGGTCCTGCGAGGAGGGCGGCCAGCGTGCCGCCCTCCCTGTAGGGCTGTCAGGCCGGAAGGCACGGATGACCGACGTCGCACCCGAAACCAGAGTTCTAGAGCCGGCGCCAACGATGGCGCCGCCCGGCCCCGAGGGGCCGCCTGCGCTCATGCCCGGCACCGAGCTGATGGGCCAGATGGAGGACTCCGGCTTCGAGGAGACCCCCTACCTCGTCCAGCGCGCCGACGGAAAGGCCATCCAGCTGCCGGCCATCCTCTATGCGCTCGCCGAGCGCATCGACGGCCAGGCCACCTACGAGCAGATCGCCGCGGCCGTCAGCGAGGCTGTCGGCGCGGGGATCGAGCCCGACGACGCGCGCTTCCTCGTCGTCGAGAAGCTCGCCCCACTTGGCCTGATCGACGGCACCGAGGCGGTTGCAGCGCACGAGCAGCGCGAAGCCGAGCGCGCCGAGGACCCCAAGCCCGGCGAGGACCTGCTGGCCCTCACCTGGAAGGCCAAGGTCATCTCCGAGCGCGCATCCGAGCGCATCACCGCCATCTTCGCCCCGCTCTTCCATGCGCCGATCGTGGCCGCCGTCGTCGCCGGCTTCGTCGCCGTCGTCGGCTGGCTCTTCTTCGTGCACGGCATCACGCAGGCCGTGCGCGCGATCATCTACGACCCGGCATTGCTCGTGATGGTGTTCGCGGGCGTCATCATCGCCACCGCCTTCCACGAGACCGGCCACGCCAGCGCCTGCCGCTACGGCGGCGCCAAGCCGGGCGTCATGGGTATCGGCCTGTACGTGATCTGGCCGGTCTTCTACACCGACGTGACGAGCGCCTACTCGCTCGACCGCCGCGGCCGCCTCCGCACCGACCTGGGCGGCATCTACTTCAACGCCATCTTCGCGATCGTCTGCACGGGCATCTACGCCGTGACGAGCTGGGAACCGATCCTCGTGCTCGTCATGACCCAGACGTTCACGATCGCCCAGCAGCTGCTGCCGCTCGGGCGCCTGGACGGCTACCTGATCCTGACCGACCTGACCGGCGTGCCGGACCTGCTCGGGCGCATGAAGCCGCTGCTGCGCAGCGCCGTGCCCGGCAACGAGCCCGAGGCCGAGGTCGAGGGCCTCAAGCCGTGGGTGCGGCGCGTCGCGACCGGCTACATCTTCCTGCTGATCCCCGTGCTCGGCCTGATCCTGGTGCTGATGATCATGCACGCGCCGCGGGTGTTCGCCACCGCCTACGACTCGTTCGGCGTGCGCTGGGACAAGATGACGACGGCGTTCGACGGCGGTCACGTCGGCACCGGCCTCGGCGACGTGTTCCAGCTGCTCGCGCTGGTCCTCCCGGGGCTCGGCATGATCGTGTCGACCGGCCGCATCGGCAAGCGCGCCGGCGGCGGCGCGCTCAAGTGGTCCGCCGGCAACCCGTTCCGGCGCACGCTGGTGGTGACCGCCGGCACCGCTGCGGTGGCGCTGGCCGCCGTCACGTGGTGGCCCAACGGCGACTACCGGCCGATCCAGCCCGGCGAGCGAGGCACGATCCAGGGCGGCATCCAGTCGCTCTCGGCGGTGACCACCGGCCGCCCGTCGCTCACACGTCAGCGCGCCGAGCAGCTGCACGGCGCGCCCTTCGAGCACAAGGCCAAGGCCGCCAAGAACGGCACGAGCGACGATCAGACGACCGGCGGCAAGAGCACGAGGGACTCGAACTCGAGCGGCACGGAGACGACGCCCGCGACGACCGGGACGAGCACCACACCGTCCAGCTCGGCGCCGGCGACAGGCACGAGCACCAGCCCGTCCAGTGCGCCGGCCGCCACGACCGAGACGCAGACGACACCGGCCCCGGCCGCGACGACGCCCACCGAGACGACGCCGACCACAACCACGCCGACCGAGACGCAGACGACGCCGACCACCACGACGCCAACTGAGACCTCGACCACCCCGACCACAACCGACACGACCAGCACCACAACGCCATGAGACGACGCTTTTCCACATTCTTCGCGGTCCTTGTCACCGCGCTTGCGCTCGGCGGCACCGGCACAGCGCAGGCAGCCCACGAAACACACGCGCAGGCTGTCAACAATCACGACAACTCGACGATCATCAAGATCGCCTTCGACTTCGTGCACATCACGGACGGCCATCCGGTCGACTCGGAGAACGCCGCCGTCGCCATATCGAGCTGCAGCTCGTGCCGCACGGTCGCGATTGCCATCCAGATCGTGCTCGCCTCGGGCAGCCCGGCGGTAGTGGTGCCCGAGAACGTCGCCGTCGCGCTGAACGTGAACTGCAACACCTGCCAGACGCTCGCCGACGCCTACCAGTTCGTGTACACGGGCTCGACCGAGAAGCGCCTGACCCACGAGGGCGAACAGCAGATCCACGACATCCAGCACGCGCTCCAGGAGCTCGAGCACAGCAATCTCTCGCTGGACGAGATCCAGGCGCAGGTGGTCCAGTACGCCGCCCAGATCCAGCAGATCATGCAGACACAGCTTGTGCCTGCCCACGGTCCAGGCTCGGAAGAGGACCAGAAGAAACATCCCCCGGATGGCACCCAGACGATGACGATGCCGATCGAGATCGGGACCACGCCGACGACGGGCACCGACACGACGCCGACCGACACCACGGAGACCGGAACGGGCACGGGCACAGAGACCACACCGACCAATACCGGAACAGGGACCGGGACGGAGACGACGCCGACGGACACGGGCACCGGGACGCAGACGACCCCGACCGACACCGGGACGGGCACCGAGACGACGCAGACCGACACGGGGACCCAGACGACCCCGGGCGGCTAGCCGCGTTTCACGTCAGGGCTCGAGCGGCGTGGTTTTGGGGAGGGCTCGAGCGGCGTGGTTTTGGGGAGGGCTCGAGCGGCGTGGTTCGCGAGCACCGACCCTCAGTTGGGCAACTAAGAGGGATCGGTGCTCGCTCGCGGTGCCGCTGTTGGTCTCGCTGTCTCGGTCGCTCGTGGCGCCGCGTTTCGTCGCGAGTTTCACGTTAAGCCGCGTATATCGGCTCAATGTGAAACTCGCGGGCTTCGAGTGGCACGTTGACCGCGCGGTTCGCGGGTGAAGGTGCCGCTCGGGGGCATCGAGTGTGACCTCGACCACGCTCTAGGTGGTTAGCGTCACAGTCGCGGTCATTGAGAGCGTTCGCGGAGGCGAAACGGACGGCGGGAGAGCGCAAGCGCCAGACCAGCCACCCCTTGGCCGAAGCAGTTTCCAAACCGCGGCGAGGAGCCGGCGGGCGGCAGAGCGGGCCGGCGGGCGGCAGAGCGGGGCGGGCGGCAGAGCGGGGCCGGCGGGCGGCAGAGCGGGGCCGGCGGGCGGCAGAGCGGGGCCGGCGGGCGGCAGAGCGGGGCCGGCGGCAGAGCGGAGCTGGCGGCAAAGCGGGGGCGGCGCGCGGCAGAGCGGAGCTGGCGGCTAGCCCAGCCGCGAATAAACGCCCAGCAGGCTGCTCAGGTAGCGCTCCTCGCTGAACTCGCTGCGGGCGCGCGCGATCCCGTGCTCGCCCTCCTCGGCGCGCAGGGCCGGGTCGTCCCAGAGCTCCTCCATGCGCGCAGCCAGCGCCAGCGCGTCGCCGCGCGGCACGCAGTGCTCGGCGCCCACGATCTCAGGCAGCGCCCCTGCGCGGCTGGCCACGACCGGCACGCCCGCGGCCATCGCCTCGAGCGCGGCGAACCCGAACGTCTCGTTGCCGGTGGTTGGCACCACGACCATCGCGGCTCGCTCCAGCAGGTCGCGCAGGACGTCGGGCTCGACCTTGCCGCAGAGCTCGACCGGCGCGCCGTCGCGCTCGATGCGGCGCGCCAGGTCGCGCTCGGACGGCCCTTCGCCGGCGATCTTCAGCGGCACGCCCGCGATCGCGGCGGCGTCGACCGCGCACTCGAAGCCCTTCTCCGGCGCGAGCCGCCCGAGCGCGAGCGCGAACTCGCCGTCCGCGGCACGGCTGCGATCGGCAATCGACGCTTCCGCGATGTAGTGCGGGACCACGTCGGTGCGCCCAGCGGGCAGACCAAGCTGCTGGAGCTGGCCGGCCGCGTACTCGCTGGGCGTGACGAAGCGATCGACGTTCGCGAACACGTCGGGCTGGTGGCTCGACAGCGCGTAGGCGTACGCGGCCGCCTCGGGTAGCGACCCGCGGCAGTCCAGCACCATCCCTGGTGCCGTCCAGCGGTGATGGCAGCGAAAGCAGGGAGCGCCCGCGCGGTACGCCACGCCAATCGCGCAGAACAGCCGGAAGTTGTGAAGGTGCATGACAACTCGTGCGCCCGCATCCTTCGCCGCCGCCAGCGCGGCCGAGCCGAGCAGCGGGTGCACGTTGTGGAAGTGCGCCACCTCGGCGCCCGCCGCGCGCACCGCCGCGCCGACCTCGTCGGGGTGCTCGCCGCCGCGCACGAGCGCTCGCGCAGCGCGCAGCCGGCCCGCGTCGGCCGAGTCGCGAAACAGCGTCTGGAACTGCACCCCCGCCTGCCGGAAGGCCGCGAGCTGGAGCTCGACCGCGCGCTCCTCGCCACCGTGGATGCGGTAGCGGTTGTGCACCACGAGCACGCGCGGGCTCGTCACGTCAGACCCAGTGCCGGCAGCACCTGCTGCCTGAACACGTCCTCGACCCGCTCGCGGCGATACGGGGCCAGCTCCTGGATCGCGCGGTCGGCGTAGTCCGGCAGGTCAGCCTCGAGCGCCGCGCGCAGAACGCGGCTGAGCGGGTAGGCGTCGATCGCCGTCGATACGAAGTGCGGCTCCAGGCGCCGCGCCAGCGGCAGTGCTTCGTACGGCCCGACGGACGGAACGGTCACGAGCATCGCCCCCGCGGCCAGCGCCTCCAGCTGTGACAGGCCGTGGTCCTCGCGCCGCGACGCGTTCACGAAGATGCGCGTGCGCTGGAGCGTGTCCTCCCACTCGTCGCGTGCAAGCAGGCCGCGCCATTCGACGCGCGCCGGCACCGCTATCTCGCGCCGGCGCAGGAACTCTTCCGCGCGCTCGCGCTCGATCCCAGCGACCACCAGGCGGGCGTCGGTCGGCACCTCCGCCCAGGCGCGGATCAGCAGGTCGAGCCCGCGCTTCTCCGGATAGCCCGCGTAGGCGAGCACGTCCACGTCGCGCGGTCCGAGGCCGGGCGCGCCCTCCACGGGCACGTGCAGCGGGATGGCCTTCGCGGCCAGATCGGGGCGCAGCGCGTCGCGCGCGGCTTCGCCCCACGGCAGCAGCACGCGCGCGTGCTCCATGGCCGAGCGCTCGGCGCGTCGCTGCCAGGCGCCGGCCGCGCCGGGCCGGTTGAGCGAGGCCGGCGAGTCGAAGCGAATCGCATACGGCACCGACGGCCGCGACAGCAGCGCCGCCGTGACCGCCGAGTACACGACCACGCGCGCATCGACTCCGCGCGCGGCGTCGCGGGCGGCGCGCGCCTCCACGAGATCGGTCACGGTCATCTGGCGCCGCAGCCTTCCCTCCGGCCCGATCGGGACGGCCACGATCTCGCAGCTGGCCCCGGCGGCCTCCGCCGCCGCCTTGAACGCCGCGTCCGCGCGACGCAGCCCGGGCGTCGTCCCGAGCGAGATCAGCGCGATGTCGCATGGTCCGGGCACCGACGCGGAGGCTAACCTGCGCCTCGTGCCGAAACCGGTCGTCTCCGTCGTGGTCCCCACGCGCGACCGGGCTGGCTACCTCGACGTGACGCTGGCGTCATTGGCCGATCAGGACTTCGCCGAGCCCTACGAGGTGATCGTGGTGGACGACGGCTCGCGCGACCAGACTGCGTCCGTGATCGCCCGCCATGGCGTCCTGTCGCTCGTGCAAGACCCACCACGCGGCCCGAATGCCGCGCGCAACGAGGGCGTGCGCGCGGCCACGGCCGACCTGATCGCGTTCGTGGACGACGACGTCTTCGCACCGCGGATGTGGCTGCGCGAGCTGGTCGAGGGCGCGCGCCGCCATCCCGGCGCACAGGCCTTCGGCGGCCCGATCAGGGCGCGCCTCGAGGGGCCGGCGCCGCGCAGCTGCGGGCGCGAGGCCCCGCCGGTGACCACCCTCGACCTCGGCGCCGCCGACACCGCAACCGAGCTCGTGTGGAGCGCCAACCTGCTGATCAGGCGCTCGGCCGTCGAGCTCGGCGGAGAGTTCGACGAGTCGCTGCCGACCGGCGGTGACGAGGAGGAGTGGCTGCGCCGGCTTGGCGAACGCGGCGGTGGGGTGATGTACGTGGCAGCGGCGGGCCTCGATCACCGGCGCGCGGGCGACGACGCGCGCCTGCGCTCGCTCATGCGCGCGGCCTACCGGCGCGGTTACAACCTGCGCGGCTTCGACGAGCGGCAGGGCAACGCGCCCGGGACCGGCCACGAGCTGCGGGTGCTCGCGGGCTGCGGCTGGCACGTGATCCGCCGGGCCTGTCCGCAGGGGCTGATCATGGGCGCGCACTCGGCGGGACGACTGAAGCGCGCGCTCGGGCGATGAGCGCAGCGCTGCCGGACCCCGCGACGTTCTCGTCGGGCGCGCACGGCACCGTGGGCGGAAAGCGCGGCCGCCTGCGCCACGCCGGCGACCTGGTGCTCGACGCCTGGCTCGCGGCCGGGGGCACACACCGCGCACTCGACCGCCTGGCCGCGCGCACACCCGCGCGCGACGTGCTCGTAATCGCCCCGCACGGGGCTGACACGACACTGCTCGACGGTTCGCTGGCCGAGCTGCGGGCGAGCCGGCACGAGCTGCGAGTCGCGACCGCGGCCGTCGCGGAGCTGGGCGGCGGGAAGTTCCAGAACGCAAACGCGCTGCTCGCCGGGCAGCCGCCGGCCGACTGGACGCTGCTGCTCGACGACGACGTGCAGCTGCCGGCGCGCTTCCTCGACCGCTTCGTCGGCCTGGCCGAGGCGCTCGCGCTAGACCTTGCCCAGCCGGCCCAGACGCTGGCCAGTCACGCGGCTTGGGAGTCGGCGCGCCGGCGGCCGTTCACGGTCGCGCGCCTCACCAACTTCGTCGAGATCGGGCCCGTGACCGCCTTCTCGCGCCGGGCTGCCGCCGAGCTGCTGCCGTTTCCCGACCTGCGCATGGGCTGGGGCCTGGACCTGCACTGGGGCGCGCTCGCCGCCGAGCACGGCTGGCGCCTAGGGGTGATCGACGCGCTGCCCGCGCGCCACGAGTCGCGGCCAGTCGGCGGCGCCTACTCGGCGGAAGAGGCAACCGCGGAAGCCCAGCGCTTCCTTGTCAACCGGCCTTACATCCATGCCGACGAGGCCGGACAGACGCTCGAGGCGTGGAGGCGTGTCCCGCGATGAGGGTCGTGGTGGTGGCCGAGTACTACCCGCGCCGGCGCGACCCGGTCCTGGGCATCTGGGCGCACCGGCAGGCGCTCGCGGCGCGCGCCGCCGGAGCGGAGGTGAAGGTGCTCGTGCTCGAGCGCCCGCTCCCGCCGGCGGCAAGCCTCAAGAAGCCGTGGACGCTGCCAGGCGCGCTGGCCGAGGTCGCGCGCCAGCCCGCGCGTGAGCAGCTGGACGACCTCGACGTTCGCTACGTGCGCTTCCTGGCCGGCTCCCGCGGCAGCTCCTACGCGAGCTGGCACGAGCGCGCGGCCGGGCCGCTCGGCAAGGCGCTGGCAGCCCTGCACGACGACTGGCCGTTCGATCTCGTGCACGCCCACTACGCGCTGCCGGCCGGCGCCGCCGCGCTGCCGTTCACGAGCGAGTGCGGCATCCCACTCGCGATCTCGGTGCACGGCGGCGACATCCTCGGCCCGCTGCTGCTCCCCGACACGGCGCGCGCCACGGTCGCCGCCACCCTGAGCGCAGCGGCGACCGTGCTCTGCAACAGCCACTGGACGCTCGACCGCGTGGCCGAGCTCACGGGCGCGGGCACCCGTCTGCGCGTTGTCCACCTCGGCGCCGAGGCACCCGACCCGCTTCCACCGAAGCGGCCGCGCCCGACCGTCGCCACGCTCGGTCACCTGATCGCGCGCAAGCGCCACGCCGACGTGCTCGAAGCCATGGAGCATCTCGACGGGACCGATTGGCTCGTGATCGGCGACGGGCCCGAGCGGGCTCTGCTCGAGCGCGGAGTCGAGAGGGGCGGGCTGCGCGAGCAGGTCGAGTTCACGGGGCAGCTCGAGCCGGACGAGGCACTCCGCAGGCTTGCCGGCGCGCACGTGATGGCGCTGCCCAGCGAGGACGAGGCGTTCGGCGTCGCCTACGTGGAGGCGCTTGCGTGCGGGGTGCCCGCCATCGGCCTGGCCACCGAGGGTGGCCCGGCGGAGATCGCCGCGCTCGGGCCCGGCATGCTGCTCGTGCCGCCGCGCGACCCGGTCGCGCTTGCCGATGCGATCCGCGCCGCGCAGGCGGACCCGACGCTGCCCGACGCGGCCCGTGCGACCGCGCGCGAGCACTTCTCCTGGGAACGCTGCGGCCGCGACACCGTGGCGGCCTACCGCGAGGCACTCGGCGAATGAAGCCGGTCGCGCTCGTGACCGGGGTCGTCTCCGACCATCGCTCGGAGCCGTTCCGCATCCTGGCCGAGCGCGAGGGCGTGGTGGTGCTGGCCTGGGACGACCCCGGCGCGGTAGGCACACGGACGACGCAGGCAGGCGCCGCACGTGCGGTCGCTTCCGGGCGCTACCGCGCGGTGATCGCGGGGCTCGGCGGCCGCGTCGCGCTGCCGGCCACCTACATGGCGGCGCGGCGCGCGCGGATCCCGTTCGTGCTCTGGGCATCGCTGTGGGCGCATCCGCGCACGCCCGCCCACGTGCTGTCGGCGCTGCCAATGCGCGCGCTCTACGCGCGCGCCGACGCGGTGGTGACCTACGGCCCGCACGTGACCCGCTACGTCGAGCGCTTCCGCAGCGCAGGCAACGTCTTCGACGCGCCCCAGGCGGTGGACCCCACAGTGTTCGGCCGCGCCGTGTCGGCCGCGGAGCGCGCGCATGCGCGCGAGCAGATGGGCGCTGAAGCGGACGCGTTCGTCGCGCTGTTCGCCGGCCGGCTCGTGCCCGAAAAGGGGATCGACACGCTGCTCGCCGCGTGGCGGCAGGCGTCGCTTCCAGACGCGGCACGCCTGGTGCTCGCCGGCAGCGGCCCGATCGCGGTCGACGCCCCGGCGGTGACCGCGCTGGGCATGGTCACCCGTGCCGAACTGCCCCCCTTCTACGCCGCCGCCGACGTGTTGGTCCTGCCCTCGATTGCGACCGCAACCTTCAGGGAACCCTGGGGGTTGGTGTGTAACGAAGCCATGCATCAGGGAACTCCCGTCATCGCAAGCGACGCGGTCGGCGCGGCTGCGGGCGGTCTGGTCGTGGACGGCGACACGGGCCTGGTGGTTCCGGCCGGCGACGCCGATGCGCTCGCGGCACGGCTGACCGCGCTGGCAGGCGCGCCCGAACTGCGTGATCGCCTCGGCTCGCAGGCGCGCGAGCGCGTGGCGTCCTACACCCCAGAGCGCTGGGCCGACGCGATGAGGCGTGCGCTCGCGGCGGTCGGAGTCAGCAGGTCGTGAAGCCGTTGCTAGCCTCGAAAACGGACGGGCACAGTCACCACGCCCCGCATGGGCAACCCCGTCCGCGAAGTCCTCGGAACATGCGCCTGCAGCTCCGGACATCACTCGCTCTGACAGCCGTGCTCGTGCTCGGCATGCCCGCAGCTGCCCACGCAGGTGGCAGCGACGTCATCCGCGACTGCGCCCAGGACGGCCAGCTCGGCAAGCACTACTCCCAGCACGACCTTCAAAACGCCTACGACAACCTGCCGAGCGACATCGACGAGTACACCGACTGCCGCCAGGTCATCCGGGCTGCGATGGGCGGCGGCAACGGCAACACCAACAGCGCTCCGCCGAACGGCGTGGTCACCCCGTCGGGTGCCGTCGCGGCCTCCCCTGCCGACGTCGCCGCACTCGGGGCCCTCACGGCGAGCGCCTCGAAGGGCAAGCGCCCGGCCATCGCCATCGGCGGCGAGAAGATCGCGCCTGGTAGCGCCGGCCTTGGTGGAGTGCTCGGCGGCCTCGCCGGCTCCAACGGGCTGCCGGCGTCGCTGATCGCGGCCATCGCAGCTCTCGTCGTGCTCGCAGTCGTCACCGCCTACCTAGCCGCGCGGGAGAAGTTCCCGCAGGCACGCCGTGTCGCGCTACGGATCTTCGGCCGCTAGCGCCGCGCTCTCAGCGGCCTTCGCCGCGATCGCCTTTCTCGGCAAGGGCGGCAACGAGCTCGGCAAGCTGACCGGCCTCGAGCTGGCGCTGATCGCCGGCGGGGGGCTGATCGCCGCGGCTGGAGTCGCCTATGGGCGGACCGGTCACAACGGGCGCGGAACGCTGCTGCTGTTCGGCGTGCTCGCCGCTCTCACCGCGATCTCGATCTTCTGGTCGATCGCTCCCGACCTGAGCTGGATCGAGGCCGACCGCACCTTCGCCTACTTCGCGGTCTTCGCCGCCGGCGTCGCTGCCGGGCGCCTGGCGCCGACCCGCTACGCCGTGCTGCTTCGCGGCCTGCTGGGCGCCGTCGCGATCCTGACTGCCTACTCGCTCGCATCGCGGGTGTGGCCGGAGTCGCTGGGCGGCGCCACCGACATCTACGCGCGCATCGGTGAGCCATACGGCTACTGGAACGCCGTCGGCGTCACGGCGGCGATCGGCGTCGTCCCGGCGCTCTGGCTCGGCGCGCGCCGCTCGGGCCACCAGCCCGCTAACGCGCTCGCCTACCCCCTGCTCGGCCTGCTGTACCTGGCGATGTTCCTGAGCTACTCGCGCGGCGCCATGTTCACCGCTGCCGTCGCCGTGATCATCTGGTTCGCGTTCGTGCCGCTGCGCCTGCGCAGCCTGCCCGTGTTCGCCGTGCCGGCCGCGCTGGTCGCCCCCGTTCTCATCTGGGCGCTGTCCAAGGACGAGTTCACGAAGGACAACCTCAGCGCCGCCCAGCGGGCCACGGTCGGCCCCGAGTTCGGGCTGATCGTGATCCTGATGTGCCTGGTGCTGCTGGCGGTCGGCCTCATGATCGGCTTCGGCGGGCGCGACTGGATGCCGAGCTTCCGCCTGCGCCGGCGCTCGGGGATCGTCGCGGTGGCGGTGGCGCTGGCGCTGCCGCTGGCGCTACTGACCACGCTCGCATTCAGCTCACGCGGCCTCACCGGCACCGTTCACGACCAGTTCAAGGAGCTGACCAGCGAGTCGTCGCAGACGCCGGGCGGACCGCAGCGGCTGATCCACGCCTCCTCCACCCGCGGGCGCTACTGGCGCCAGGCCGGGCACGTGTTCACCGACCTGCCCGTGACCGGCACTGGCGCGGGCACGTTCGGCATCTCGCGCCTGCGCTACCGCAAGGACCAGCTGGTGGTGCAGCACGCGCACGGCTTCGTCGCCCAGACCGCGGCCGACCTCGGCACCCTCGGGCTGATCGCCATCTTCGCGCTGGCCGGCGCCTGGTTCGTCTCGGCCACCAGGACGACTGGCTTGGAACGCCACCCGGAGCGCCGCGAGGGGGCGCCGTCGTGGTGGGACGCGGACCGCGTGGCCATGTCGGCGCTGGCGCTCGCCGCGATCGTGTTCGGCATCCACTCCGCGATCGACTGGACCTGGTTCGTGCCCGGGCCCGCCGTAATGGCGATGGCCGTCGCGGGCTACGTCGCGGGCCGCGGGCCGGCGCCACAGCCGGTCGGCCTACCCGCAGCGTTCGTGGCAGCCGGGCCCGCGCTGGAGCCGGCGGTCAACCTGCCGCGGCTGCCCAAGTTCAACCTGCGGCTGCCGCCGCGGCCGCGCACCGAGCGCCTGATCCCGGCGCTCCTGGTCGTGATCGTCGCGCTCATCGCCGGCTGGGCCGCGCTTCAGCCGTACCGCTCGGACGCGGCCAACACCAAGGCGCTCGACCTGCTGGGCCAGGGCAAGCTCGCCCAGGCCGAGAAGAAGGCCGAGCAGGCGCGCTCGATCGACCCCGGCTCGGTGCGACCGCTGTGGGCCGAAGCAGGCGTGGCGACCGCGCAGCACAACCTGGCGCGGGCCGAGGTCCTGTTCCAGCGCGCGGTCTTCGACCAGCCGTCCAACCCCGAGGCCTGGACGCGCCTGGCCGAGTTCGAGCTCTACCGCAACGCGCAGCCCCAGCGGGCGCTCGAGGTCATCAGCGGCGCGCTCTACCTGGATCCGCACTCGGCGTCCGCGCAAACCGTCTTCTTCGACGCGCGGCGCAAGCTCACCGGCGAGCAGTAGCTCGCGCTCAGGGATCCCTGAAGCTCGACATGTCGGCGGGCGGCAGCGGCTCGCCCCTGAGCTGGAGCAGCTCGAGGTAGAGCACGGCGGAGGAGAGCGCGAACACCGGCGCCGTGAGCGTTCCGGCGACCAGGCTCGCGACGGCCAGCGCGGCGTCGCTGCTCGAGATCGACGAGGCCGCCGCGCCGAGCGCCGCGCTTGCGACCAGCACCAGCAGCAGCGTCACGATCAGCACGCTGAAGACCTGCCAGCCGTGGCCGCGAACGAGCGCGCGGCTGCGCCCGAGCGCCTGCGGCGCGGTGCGCACCTCGCACACCACGACCGGCGCGGCCACCGCCCATTGGGTCAGCAGCACCAGGCCGGGGATGATGAACGCAAGGCAGCCGCAGAACACTCCGACGCCCACCACGATCGCCGTCCACAGAAGCGGAGCGAGCACGCGCGAGATCGAGCGGAACAGCCCGCGCAGCGAGAGGTCACGCACGCCGTCCTGGATGTCGCGCACAGCCTGCACCACCAGGCCCTGGTAGGCCACGGCCGCGACGATCGTGGCCGCGAACGACAGCGTCCGCAGCGTGATGTCGGACGACAATCCGAGTGCCGCCGGGATCAGGTAGAGGATCACGGCGGCCGGCAGGAGGACGCCCGCCTGCGAGCGGTAGATCGCGAACACGCGCTCGAAGACGCGCGCGGTGTCGAGGCGCCCCGGCTTCACGGGCCCACGCCCGCGATCCGGGTGGCGCGCTCGATCTCCTCTACGCGGTCGAGCGGAAGCGGCCCCGGGCCGGTGCCGCCGTGCACTTCGAGCAGAAGGTGCTCGTAGGCCGTGGCGACGGCGTCCCACGAGTACATCCGCGCTCGATTGCTCGCGCGGGCGCGGTAGCTGTCGACCAGGTCGGGGTCGGCCAGCAGCCGTTCGAGTTGGCGGGTGAGATCGGGCACGCCCTCGGCGCCGGAGAAGTACACGCCGGCCTCGCCGACGGTCTCGGCGTTCGGGCGGTGGTCGTTCACCAGGATGCAGTTGCCCACGGCCAGGCCCTCCAGCAGGATCGGGTGCGTGCCGCCAACCTCGGTGGGTACGCAGAGCAGGTAGGCGTTGCGCTGGAGCTCCCAGTAGCCCGGGCCGAACACGTAGCCGGGAAACAGCACGCGCGGGTCGGCCGTGCGCTGGACCAGGCGCACGTAGTCCGACGCGTACGGCGCCCCGCCCACAACCACCAGCTTCATCCCATTCGTGCGGCTGCTCGGGATGCGTGCCCACGCCTCCACCAGCAGATGCGCGTTGTTCTCAGGCTCGAGTCGGCCGACGAACAGCACGTAGCGGCCCGGCTCGAGGCCGAGCCGCGCGAGCGTCTGTGTGGTGGCCTCCGCCGGTGCCTCGGCGCCGTAGGGGACCACGCCGATCGAGCGGCCATAGCGCTGCTCGTAGATGTGCGCCACGGCGTGCGAGTCCGTGATCGCGCGATGTGCCATGCGCGGCGCCAGCCGCTCGGCCAGGCGCAGGTACGCCTTGGCGGTGCGGTTCCACTTTCCGCGGTCGGAGTCCAGGCCGTCGACGTTGATCACGGTCGGTATGCCCGCCATCCGCGTGATCAGGCAGAGCGGGCTGTTGCCTGCGATGAAGAACAGCGCAACGTCGGGCTTCAGCCGCAGCGACGTGTGGATGCTCGCGAACAGTGTGTGCACGAACGTGTCGAGGTACTTGTTGCGCAGCGTGCGGATGTGCACCAGGCGCGCGCCCTTCCACTCCTTGATCGAGCGGTCCACCACGTGCGGGCGGCAGTAGACCGTGACCTCGTGGCCGCGCGCGACCAGCCGGCTCAAGATCTGCTCGACAGCCGTCTCGAAGCCGGAGTAGGTGGCGGGGATTCCGCGGGTGCCGAGGATCGCGACCTTCATCGGGGCTCGCGCGCCAGCGTATAGGCCTGGATGTGGGCCTCCGCCGAGCGCGGCCACGAGAACCCGGCCGCGCGCCGCAGGCCGGCCGCGGCCAGGCGCCCGCGCAACTCGGGTTCGCGCTCGATCCGCAGCATGGCCGCCGCCAGCCCGGGCTCCTCGACCACCAGCGCGGCGTCACCGGCCACCTCCTCCACGCCGGCGTTGCGCACCGCCACCACCGGCGTGCCGGCAGCCATCGCCTCGAGCACGGTCAGGCCGAAGCCCTCGTCGCGCGCTGGGTGGACCAGTGCGGCGGCGCGGGCATGCAGCCGCGCCAGCTCGTCGCCGGCGGCAGGCGTGCCTGCGCTCCCCGCGAGCAGCAGCGGGAGCGTGCCGCCCGCCTGCTCGTAGGCGGCATGCGCGGCGCGTAGGCCAGCCACGTTCTTGCGCGGCTCGTCGTCGCCGACGTAGAGGAAGTGCTCGGCGCTGCGCGTGCCCGGCTGCGGCAGCTGCTGACCCGGCCCGTGCGGCGCCGTCACGACCAGCTCGGCGGGGGCGCGCAGCCAGGCGATCGCGTCGCGGCGCGTGGCCTCGGAAACCGCGATCACCGCTCCCGCATGGGCGACCGCGGCGCGGTGGCTGCGCAGCGCGAAGCGCTGCCAGAGCGGATCGAAGTCCTGCGGCAGGCGCGCGAAAGCGACGTCGTGCACGGTCACCACCTGCGGGATCGCGGTGGGCGACCACGCGGGCAGCGGATGGTGCAGCACGTCGGCGCCCGCGCGCTTGGCGGCGCGCGGCAACAGCTCGCGCGTCCAGGCCAGGTCGAGCGCAGCGTTGGCCGCCGAGCGCAGCCGGTTGCGGCCGCCGCGGCGCCCGCGGACGGGCTGGCGCAGCTCGACCACCTCGACGCCGGCGGCGCGCAGGGCGGGAATCAGGCACTCGATGTAGGTCGCCGTCCCGGACGGGCCGCGTTCCGCGTAGCTCGTGTCGATCGCCACCCGCACGGGCTCAGCGGACCGCCAGCGCCAGCAGCGTCGCGTGGCTCGTGCCCAGCTCCAGCACCTGGAAGCCCATCGTCTCCAGCGTGGTGCGCAGCGAGCGGCGCGTGAAGGCGCGCAGGTGCGGCGAGAACGGGTGCTCCATGCCGCGGAAGAGCACGCGCCAGCGCGACGCCGCCGGTGTGGTCAGCGCAAGCCGGCCGCCGGGGCGGAGCACCCGGCGGATCTCGGACAGCGCCAGCTGGACATCGCGTATGTGCTCGAGCGTCTCGATGCAGGCGACCAGGTCGAAGGCGTTGTCGCCGAACGGCAGCGGCTCGTCGGGCTCGACCAGCACCAGCTGTGCGTCTGTCAGGCGACCGCGGGCGCGATCGAGGGCCACCTGCGAGACGTCCACGCCGGTCAGCCGCTCGGTCTCGATGAGAGCCGCCACACGGCCGTCGCCGACGCCTATCTCCAGCGCATGGCCGGCAGGCGCCAGCCCGCGGACGAACGCGGCGATGTGGGCAGGCGGCGGCCCGGCGTCCTCGGGCACCAGCTCCCACAGCTCGTCGTCGTAGCGGGCCATCGGCTGCATGATCGGCCATCATCGGCGGATGGAGCCGCGGCCCCGGGTGCTCGCCGTCGCGCAGTCCGGTGAGCTCGGCGGTGCCGAGCGCGCCCTGCTGCGGATCGCCGAGCGGCTTCCCGCGCTCGGGTTCGAGCTCGAGCTGGCGGCGCCGGGGCCGCCGTTCCCGGCGCAGCACCGGCTCGCCGTCGGCGGGCTCGAGGCCGGCGCCTGGCCGCGCGCCGTTGCCGCCTGGCCGCGGGGCCGCCGGCTCGCGCGGCGCTTCGACCTGGTGCTGCTGAACGGGATCCTCACCCAGCGGCTGGCCCCGGCGATGACGGCGGCCACGCTCGTCCCCTACGTGCACGAGCTCGCCGAGCAGGCTCCGCGGGCGTGGCGCTCGCAGCGCTTTTGGCGGGCGACTCCGCTCGTGCTGTGCGCGTGCGAGGCCGTGGCGGAGCGGGCGCGCGCGCTCGGCGTGCCCTCGGACCGGACCCGAACCGTCTACGCCCCGGTGGAGGCGGTCGACCCGGCGCCGCGGCCGGCGTGGCCGGCGGGCCGGTGGTCGGCTGCGCCGGCCGCATCGAGGAGGCGAAGGGCACCCTCGACCTGGTCCGCGCCATGCGCACCGTCGACGCCACGCTCGTCGTGGTGGGCGCCGGGTCGGGCGCGTACGTCGACGCCGTGCGCGCCGCGGCGGGGGAGCGAACGCTCTTCCTCGGCGCGGTCGACGATGCCCGCCCGCTGTTCCCGTGGTTCGACGTGCTGGCCGTGCCGTCACACCGCGAAGCGTTCGGCACGGTCGCGGCGGAAGCGCTGGCGGCGGGCACGCCCGTGGTCGCCACGCGCGGCGGCGGGATGGAGGAGTACGTGGTGCCCGGGCGCAGCGGCGAGCTGATCGCGCCCGGCGACGTGGAAGCGCTGGCTGCCGCGATCCGCAGCCTGCTCCCACGGGCAGCCTCGATGGCCGATGCCGCGCGGGCCGAGGTCGTGCGCTTCGACACCGCCTCCGTCGCGCAGGCGGTCGCCGACGCGCTCCGCGAAGCGCTCGCCAGGCGGGTGCGCTGATGCGAGCCGACGCTTTCCACGGACCCATCGCCAGGCGGGTGCGCTGATGCGCGTGGCCTTCGACGCGCGCGTGCTCGACCAGCCCGCGCTGGCCGAGCGCGGGATCGGGCGCTACACGCGCTCGCTGCTCGAAGCGCTGCGCGAAGGCGGGCGCGACGTCACCGAGCTGCGCGAGCTGCGGCGCCCGCCCGCCCCCGCGCGGGTGGCCGAGGCGTTCGAGCACCTGCTGCTCGGCCGCGACGCGCGTGCCGCGGGCGCGACGGTCCTGCACTCGCCTGCCATCGACCTGGCGACCACGCGGCCGGGCGTGGCCTACGTGGTCACGGTGCACGACCTGGTGCCGCTCGAGCACCCGCAGACGTACCTGAGGACAGGCCTCAAGCACCGGCTGCGCTACGCCGCCGTGCGGCGCGCCGACCGCGTGATCGTCCCAACCGGCGCCGTGGCCCGCGACTGCGAGCGGCTGCTCGGGATCGGCACGGCGCGGCTGACCGTCGTCGGCGAGGCGGCGGCACCGGTGTTCGAGCCGGTCGCCGATCCGCAAGCACGCCTGACCCGCTTCGACCTGCCCGAGCAGTTCATCCTCTGGGTCGGCGGGCTCGACCCACCCGACCCGCGCAAGGGCGTGGCCGAACTGGCTGCCGCGGCACGAGCGGCGGACACGCCGCCACTGGTGCTGGCCGGGCGCGCAGGGCCCGAGGTGGCCCGGCTTGCGCAACCCGGCCGCGTGATCCTCACCGGGCGCGTGAGCGACGACGAGCTGGCCGCTCTGTACTCCGCAGCCACCGCGCTCGTGCTGCCGTCAAGCCATGAGGGCTTCGGCCTCCCCGTGCTGGAGGCCCTCGCATGCGGCACCCCGGTAGCGGCATTCGCAATCGAGGCGATGACCGAGCTGCACTCGCACACACCCGGCGTCGCGCTGGCCGAGCCCGGTGACTTCGGCGCGCTGCTGACGCTCGCGGCAGGCGCGCGGGAGCGCCCCGTCGGACGCACGCGCAGCTGGCGCGATGTCGCGGACGAGACGTGGGCCGTGTACGAGGCTGCGCTGGCCGCCCACTGAGCACGCCCGCTTAGCAACGCCCCTAAGGCCGACCCACCGTGGCGGCCCCTCTGTGGCCGCCGCAGTTGCGCCCCTCGGCCAGTCGCAATGTCAGGACGCGGAGCGGTACGGATCGCGCCGGCCCAGCAGGCCGCGCGCGCCGGGCACCAGCAGCGCCGCCCGCAGCAGCCGCTCGCGCGGGCCTGGCGGCCTCAGTTCCGCCGCGCTCGTCAGCGCGGCGCGCGCCGCGGCGTAGTCGCGCTCGCGGATCCGCCCGCGCGCGAGCGTCTCCAGGTCGTGCGCACGAGCCAGGCGGGCCCGCGGCTGGCCCACCAGGGCGGCGTGGCGCGCGTGGATCAGGAGCCCGGCTGAGGCCAGCCGCGCGATGTCACTGGAGACGCCGCCCGGGTGGCGGCGATACCTGATCGCCGCGCTCGGCTCGCACACGAACTCGTAGCCGGCGGCAGCCAGCCGCAGCCACAGGTCCCAGTCGCTGCCGGCCGGCAACGGCTCGCCCGCGGCGAAGCCTCCAACCGCCCCCAGCGCGTCGCGTCGCACCATCGCACTCGACGCCGGGATCACGTTGCGCTCGTAGAGCAGCTCGCGAAAGCCCGGCGCGGTGGCCGTGCCGCCGAGCCGCTCCCCAGTCGCTCGCCCGTGGGCGTCGACCACCAGGGCTGACCCGAAGCAGACGGCTGCCCCGGGATGCGCGGCGATCGCGCGCCTCTGCGCGTCCAGCTTGCCCGGCTCCCACACGTCGTCCGCATCGGCCAGCGCGACCCAGTCGCAATCGCCACCGAGCGCCGCCAGCCCGGCGTCGCGAGCCAGCGCGGGACCTCCACCGGCGTCCTCGACGCGCACCAGGCGCGTGCCGGCCGCAGGCGCCAGGGGCGGACTCGACGCGTGGTCAACCAGAACGACCTCGTCACCCTGCGCAACGACGGATTGCAGCGCCTCCGCGAGGAACGGCACAGGCGCCCGCGCCGCCATGATCACTCCCACGCGCATGGACGGGCAGTCTGGCGCTTACGCTTGCTGCTCGAATGACGACCGTCACGGGCACCGACTGGCTGGCCGTCTGCCGCCGCGCAGTCGACGGGGTGCATGCCGAGCTGCGCCGCTATCCGGACGCGGCCGATCGCGCCGTGCCGACGGGCCGCGGCGAGGGCGGCGACATCACGCTCGTGATCGACCAGGCGGCCGAGGACGCCATCTTCCGCGAGCTCGAGGCCACCGAGCTGGCCATGACGGTCATCTCCGAGGAGCGCGGACACGTCGAGCTGAACGGAGGCGGCCCGACGCACGTGGTCGTCGATCCCATCGACGGCTCGCGCAACGCCAAGCGCGGAATCCCCGCGTACAGCGTTTCGATCGCGATCGCCTCCGGCCCGCTGATCGGCGACGTCTCGTTCGCCTACGTGCACGACCTTGCACTCGGCGAGGACTGGCACGCGGCGCCAGGGCAGGGCGCCTTCCTGGGCGACCAGCGCCTCGGGCCGCTCTCCCCGGGCGCCGAGCTGGAGATCCTCGCGCTCGAGATCATCCATCCCGAGCTGGTCGTGCGCTCGGCCGCCGCGATTGCAGCCACCGGCGCACAGCGGCTGCGCGCGCTGGGGTCGTTCGCACTGGCGCTGTGCTGGGTCGCGGGCGCGCGCTACGACGGCCTCGCCACCCTGGCGGCCGCCCGCACGGTCGACTTCGCCGCGGGCCAGCTGATCGTTCGCGAGGCGGGCGGAGCGGTCGCGATGCCGGACGCCGGAGGCGAGGTTGCGACAACGCCGCTCGATCTGGCCACGCGCACGCGCGTGCTCGCCGCCGCAAACGAAGAGATGCTCGAGCGCCTGCTGCCGATTGGCGCTCCGTGACCCTGTGCTGCGGGTCGTAGCCGACGCCCGCGACGCCGTCGCGGCACGACCGCGCGGGTGGGGCCTCTACGCCAAGCACCTGATCGCAGCACTTGGCAAGCAGCCTGACATCTCGCTCACGCCGATCACGCGCGGTTGGCCCGGCCCGGAAGCCGCATTCGAGCTCATCGGGCTGCCACTGGCCGCTCGCAGAGCCGACGTGCTGCATGTGCCGAACTGCTTCCTCTCGCCGGTGCGTCGCTGCGCCGGTGTCGTGACGATCCACGACCTGGCCTTCGAGGATCACCCCGGCGACTTTGCCCGCGCGACGGGGATCAAGTACCGCCGCTGGACGCCGCTCGCGGCGCGCTCGGCGCAGATCGTGATCACGCCCTCGGCCTTCACGCGCGACGACCTGGGCCGCCGCTACGGCATCGATCCGGCCAAGGTGCGCGTGATCGCGGAGGCGCCGGCGCTCGCGCTCGGCGACGCCGAGCCGCCCGCCGGCCCGTACATCCTCGGCGTCGGCGACCTGCGTAGGAAGAAGAACTTCGTCACGCTTGCGCGCGCCTACGCGCTGCTCCGCGAGGAGGGCCTGGAGCACCGGCTCGTCATCGCCGGGCTCGACGCCGGCGAGGGCCCCGCCATCCGCGCCGCCGCCGGGCGCCACCCGGTCGAGCTGCCGGGCTACGTGCCGGAGCGCGAGCTCGACGCGCTGCTGCGCGGCGCGGCGCTGCTGGCGCATCCGAGCGTCTACGAGGGCTACGGGCTCGTGCTCGTCGAGGCGATGGCGCGCGGCGTGCCGGTGGTGGCAGCCAACGCCGGCGCGCTGCCCGAGACCGCCGGCGACGCCGCGGTGCTGTTCGACCCCGGCGACGCGGCCGACCTGGCACGGGCGATCACCACAGCCATCGCCGAGCGCGAGCGGCTCATCACGGCGGGCCATGCGCGCGCGGCGGGGCTGTCCTGGGAGCGCAGCGCGCGCCAGACGGTCGCGGCGTACGAGGACGCCGTGAGATGACCACGACGATCCTGCTGATCTCCCAGGACCGCGCGTCCGACCTGCGCTGGTCGCTGCCCGCCGCGCTCGCGCAGGACGATGCCGAGGTGATCGTGGTCGACAACGCGTCGACCGACGACACGGCGCGGCTCGCGAACGAGCATGGTGCCCGCCACCTCCACCTGCGCGAGCGCGTCTCGTGGGCCGCAGCCAACAACGCCGGAATAGTCGCCGCGCAGGGCGACTCGGTCCTGCTCCTGAACGCCGACTGTTTCCTCGAGCCGGGCTTTCTCGCTGCTGCGCGACCGCACCTCGAGCGTGACGAGCGGGTCGGCATGGTCACCCCCAAGCTCATCCGGACGACGGGCGGTCAGCAGGCGGACCACCTGGATGCGGTCGACTGCGTCGGCATGGTGGTCGACCGCCGGCGCAAGAACAACCTCGCCGGGCACGGCCGCCCGAGCCTCGCCTACGACACCGCCGGCCCGAGCTTCGGCCCGGACGGCGCGGCAGCCCTTTACCGGCGTGCCATGCTCGACGACGTGGCCGTCGACGGCATGCCTCTCGACGAGGCGTTCGAGAAGTGGGCGGTCGACGTGGACCTCGCGTGGCGCGCGCAGATCCTCGGCTGGGGTGGTGTCTACGAGCCCGCCGCGGTTGCTTACCATGTGCGCTCGTACAGCCCCTCGACGCGGGCGGGGATGCCGGAACGCGATCGGCGGGTTCAGTTCCGCAACCGCTACCTGATGATGGTCAAGAACGACACGCTTCAGGACGTCAAGGGCGACATGCCGAGAATCGCCGCCTATGAGGTCGCAGCATTCGGGTACGCACTCGCTCGCGAGCGCCACCTGCTCGGCGCGTACAGGGAATTGCGCACTCTCCTACCAACGGCACGCAGGCAGCGGAGCGAGATCCAAGCTCGTCGCCGAGCACGGGGCAACCCGTGCGCGCCATTCGGCATGGTTCCGCAGCCGTGACGACCAGCCGCGACGCTCACACGCCGGCCAGCCGCCTGTTCGGACTCGACATCGAGACCTCGCCGCCCGCCGATCTGCTGCGGCGAATCCTCGGCTTCGCCGAGCGCGGCGAGCACCGGCGCGTCTCCTACGTCAACGCGCACGTGCTCAACCAGACCTTCGGCGACGCCGACCTGCGCGCGTCGCTCGAGCGCTCCGACCTCGTCTACTGCGACGGCTACGGCGTGCGCCTGGCGACCAAGGCGATCGGCGTGCCGATCCCGCACCGGATGACCGGCGCCGACTGGATCTGGGGCGTGGCCTCGCTCTGCGAGGCGCACGGTCGCTCGATCTACCTGCTCGGCTCAGATGCGGGCGCGGCGCAGGAAGCCGCCGCGGCACTTAAGCGCTGGTACCCGCGGCTCGACGTGCGCGGCGCACATCACGGCTACTTCAAGATCGGCAGCGAGCACTCCGAGCGCGTCGTCGAGCACATCGCCGAAGCCAAGCCCGACGTGCTGCTCGTGGGCATGGGCACGCCGCTCCAGGAGCTGTGGGTGGACCACTACTTCGAGCGCCTCGACGCGCGCGTGGTGTGGACCGTAGGCGCGCTCTTCGACTACGTGTCGGGGCGCGTGCCGCGCGCGCCGCACTGGATGGCCGACCACGGGCTCGAGTGGATCTTCCGCCTGGCGATCGAGCCGCGCCGCATGTGGCGGCGCTACCTGCTCGGCAACCCGATGTTCCTCTGGCGCGTGCTGAGCGAGCGCCAGGACCGCCAGGTCGCTTCGCCAGCCGCCGGCCAAGCGCCACCCGTGCCGTTCTCGCCTGCCGCTCTGAACGGCCACGCCCAGAGCGGCGCGCGCCTGCGCGGCGAGCACGAGCTGCCGCTCGTCCGTGTCGACATGCCGCCGCGGCGCGGCGAGCGGGACCCACGCAGCAGTCGATGACCCGCGTCGGGGCTGCGGCCGAGCCGATGCTCCAGATCCGCCGGCTCCCGCCGCTCAGCCGCTCGTCGATCCTCTGGGTCGTCGCGCTCGGCGCGGGCACGATCGCCGCGCTCGTCCTGGCCGCGAATGCCGGCGTGAAGGGGGTCGCCGCGGTGCCGGACGTGCTGCGCGCAGCGATCGCCACGGTCGCCTTCTTCGGCGTCTGCGGCTATGCGGCGGCGCTGCGCTGGACACCGCCGGCGCTGTACCCAGTCCGCGCGCTGCTGGTGCTGCCCGTCGGCGCGGTGGCAGGCCCGATGGCGCTCACGCTCCTGGGCTTTGCGCTCGTGCCGTTCCCGGTGTCGCTTCCACTCACGCTCACCGCATTCGCCGTCTGGGGCATCGCCGAGCACCGCAAGCGCACACCGCAGCCTGCCGGCGGCGTCGCGTGGCCCCAGCTGGCAGTGATCGCAGTCGCGGTCCTGATCGCCGCCGTGGCGCTGATCCCGACCTTCCGCTCCGGGGTGGCCACGGTCACCGGCATGGGGTCTGACGCGCATGTGGTCGCCGGCTCTGCGACCGTGCTTCAGCACACGCGGCCGGGTGGCACCGACACCGCGCTCCCGGTCGACACCGTGCCCTGGCAGTGGTACTCGAAGTTCCCGATCTTCTACGCGCTGGCGGCCGTCTCGTCGCTCGCCGGCCTCGCTGCCTGGCAGGCGCTGATGACCGCCGCCGCGATCCTCTTCGCGCTCACCGCGATCGGCTTCTACCTCCTGGCGCGCTGCTTCTTCCGCACGGGCGCGGCGGCCGCCACAGCGGCGATGGCCATCGCGGTGCTCGACCAGATGGTCTTCCACCTGGCCGAGCATCCGTACTGGAACCAGCTCTGGGGCACGTTCACCGTGCCGTTCTCGATCGTCGCGGGTCAGATATGGCTCCAGCGCCGTGAGCGCCAGGCGGCACTGCTCTTCCTCAGCTTCTTCCTGCTCGGCCTGTTCGCCTACCCGCTGATGGCGCCGTTCCCGCTCGGAGCCGTCTTCTTCACGTGGCTGTTCGATCGCATCGCGCGAAAGCGCCGCGGCGAGCCAGTCGAGCCGCTGCGCCCGCCGCGCTGGTCGCGGCGCGCGTGGGCGGCCGTGCCGCTGCTGCTCCTGCTGTTCGTGATGATCGTCGCCGTCGTTCTCAAGTTCGTCGAGTTCATCCGGCTGCTAGACGACACGAGCGCGCTGCACGACTGGCAGGGCGACCTCTTCAACTACCCACCGGTCAACCAGTTCTTCGGCCTCGCGCACCAGCTGCCGGCGGAAACGTTGCTCGTGGCCGGCGTGGTCGCCATCGCGGCGGTGGGCCTGTGGCGTGCGCCGCGTCCAGCGGGCATCGCGCTCATCCCGGTGCTGGCCGGCGCCGGCGCGATGGCGCTGCTCTTCCACGACCTTCGCTATGGCCAGTACGTCTACTTCAAGATCCTGGCCTTCACGGGGCCGCTGGTGCTGGTCGCATGCGTGGCGGGGCTCGAGCGGCTGCGAGCCGCAGGCGCGGTGGCGATCGCCGTGCTGCTGGTGTCGGGACTGCTGCTCGCGCGCGACGAGCTCGGAAACAGCTTCGATCAGCTCACGCCGGAGACGATCCAGCTCCAGGACTGGGCCCGCGCGCTGCCGCCCGGAGCGAGCATCCGCTTGGACACGCCGCCGAACGAGCAGATCTGGCAGGAGTACATGCTCCACGACCGGCCGACGGGCTCGCGCGTCCCGCTCATCCAGTACCCGCACGTCCAGTTCACGCAGGGCGCGGACTACGTGCTCGACGAGACGCTCACGCCACCCCCCGACGACCGCGCGGCGAACCGCCCCGTCTTCCGCAACGCGGCCTACCGCCTCTGGAAGCTGCGGCCTGGTGACGGTCCGGACACCACCTCGCGCGCGCAGTCGAACGCCGGCGCGCCGCCCGGCTCGCTCGGAGGCCACTAGCCCGACGTCGAGCCCGCACGGCGGCGGCGGAAGAACTCCCGCACCGACTGCTCGTCGCCCTGGCCGAAGCGGTCCTTCACCGGGTGGATCAGGCTGTAGCCCTGGGACACGAGCCACTCGGGCGGCCCGGGCAGGTCGAGTTGCGCAATCCCGAACGGCTCGCCGTCGGCAGTCATGCCCGCCAGCCTCGAGCCGACCGCGCGCGCCTGAATGCCGAGCATCACGTCGTCGGGCACCCAGGTGGCAAGCCACGTGAGCGGGTCGGCCAGGTAACCCGCGGCGCCCAGCCGCTCGACCAGCTCGCGCGTGAGGATGCATGCCGCCGCGAGGCACTGCTCCCCGGTGACGTAGCCGCGGGCCCGCGCCGCTCGCAACTGCCCGCGCACCGCGGCAGCGCGCGAGCCCGGCATGGCCACGTGCATGCGCCGCACGCCCTGCGGAGGACGGCGGTAGATCCACACCGGCCGCTCGAGCTTGCGGAGCGTCCGCTCCCAGATCCCGAACTCACGCGGCATGTGCGTCGGCGCGAACTCGTAGGAGCCAACGATCCCGATGTCCGGCTCCGCGCGAAGCCGCTCCCCGACGGCCGACACGAACGGAGCAATCGCGAGCGCGTCGGAGTCCAGCCGCAGCACCAGCGGCGCACGTCCATGCTCGTGCAGCCACGCGAGCCCGTGCGTAGTCGCCACGCAGGCGGCGCCATAGACGCCCTCCCCACGACCCCCGCGCGGATTGCGCAGGCTCGTCGTCTCGACTCCGCCTGGCGCGCAGAGTGCGACGAGGTCCCGGTCCTCGGGGGCGTCGTCGATCAGCACCACCGAGCCGATCTCCGGCTCGTAGGCGGCCACGCTCTCGAGCGCCTCGCGCGCGCGGCCCGGCTCTTGCTCGCCCGGGCCCACCGGCATCACGATGTCGATGCGCGGGGTCACGCGAGCGCTTCGCCTACAGCGGCGCGCAACTGCTCGAGCGCACGCTGTGGCGCGTACACCGCCAGCCGCTCCCGCCCACGGCGGACGAGCTCGGCGCGCAGCTCCCGGTCGTGCACCACGAGGTCGATCAGCTCGGCAACGACCGCCAGGTCGGTGCCATCGGTCCACAGCGCGGCGTCGCCCGCCACTTCGGGCATCCCGCCAACGGGCCGCGCGATCACCGGCGTGTCCGCGGCGAACGCCTCCAGCAGTGGAACGCAGAAGCCCTCGTGCTCGGACATGGTCACGAAGGCGTCGGCTCCGGCCCAGAGGCCGTTCAACTGCGGCTGAGCCAGGCGCCCGTGCACCGTCACGCCCGGACCGGCGCCGGCGCGGATCTGCGCACCGTAGGCCGGGGAGAGCGGCTCGCCCACCAGGTCCAGCCGTGCGTCCGGCGCGCACGCCGTGCGGTAAAGCGCGAACGCGTCCAGCACGAGCTCGGGGCGCTTGTGCGGCGCCACGCGCCCGACCGAGAGGATGCGCGGCCCGGCGCCGGGCGCGGGAGCGTCGCGGCCCGCCAGTCGCTCGGGGTGAAACACGATCGGCACCACGCGCGTGCTGCGTGCGCCCGCCGCGCGCAGCTCGGCCGCGTTGTACTCCGACACGGCGGCCGCCACGTCGACCGCCTGCGCCCAGCGCGGCAGGTGGTCGCGCCCAAGCGCGCAGAGCGTGGCGACATGCGGGTGGTGCTCCCAGAGCCATTCCGCGGGCGTGACGTTGTGGTAGACGAGCAGCTTGCGCTGCGGCCAGCCCAGCAGCGGCTCCAGGCGCGGCGCGTAGGCGGAGTAGTGGAACAGCAGCAGGTCGCCCGCGGCGGGCTCCAGCCGTTCGAGCGGCTCGACCGCGCCGCGCACGGCCGGCTCGACGTAGGCCGCATGCACGCCGCCCGCCATCCCCCAGGATTCGAACGCGCGCCGGTACTCGAGGGCCTGGCCCGTCACGGCGTCGACCGGTCCGGCGCCGGACAGGACCTGGTGAATGCGGCTCACTCGTCGTCGCGCCTGCCGAGGCTTTCGAGGTATGCCACCACGCCGACGTTGAAGCGCGTCTGGCGGGCCTCGAGCTCGGTGGTGTACTGGCGCAGCAGGCGCAGCAGGAGCCGCTTGAAGAAGGTGATCGGCGCGCCGCCGCGCCGCGTCGAATACAGGAGCGCCGGGTCGACCTCGACGATTGCCCACTCGCGCAGCCGTGCCAGATCCGGGCCGGCCGGGGGCTTGCCCCCGGGTGCCGTGGTGTCAGCCGGGTAGACACCCTCGCCGCGCTTGCGCTCGGCCTCGGCGCGCGCCGCCGCCAGCGCCTCGTCCGGCCTCACGGAGCGACAACCTCACTGCGCACAGACCACTCGCCGCGCAGGTCGACAACGCCCTCACCGTCGCCGGTCGCCGCGACGGAGAAGCGCGCCAGCCGATCCATCACGCTCGGCGCATCCTGGTCGGAGGCCGCGGCGGTCATGTCGTAGTCGCCGCCGAGCAGTGCGAGGCGCGGAATGTCGAAGCTCACGCGCGCGCGGCCGTGGACCGGGCCTATCGAGGCGTCGGTGCGGAAGAGCGTGTCGCCACCCGTGTCGCGCACTTCCAGCGCGACCACCCCGCGCGCCACGGGTGATGGCGAGACCAGCTCCAGGTCGACGTGCATGGCCTCACCGGGGCGGAACAGGTGCCGCGGCCGCTCGTCGGCATCGAGCAGCTGGAGCGAAGCGACCTGCACCGCCTCCGGCTGCGACTGGAGCGACACCCCATCACCGGCCGGCGTTCCGAGCAGCCGGTGGTAGAAGACCAGGCCCTCGGCGACCGGGCCGTCGAAGGCCACCCGGCCCGCGTCCAGCACGATCAGCCGCTCACACGCCTGCTCGATCGCGGTCGGATCGTGCGAGACCAGCACCAGCGTCGCGCCCGCATCCATCTGCTCGTGGATCCGCTTCATGCACTTGCGCTGAAACGACTCGTCGCCGACCGCGAGGACCTCGTCGAGCAGGAGCACGTCGACGTCCAGGTGGGCGACGATCGAGAACCCCAGGCGCAGGTACATGCCCGCGGAGTACGCCTTCACGGGCACGTCGATGAAGTCACCGAGCTCGGAGAAGTCCACGATCTGCTCGATGCGGCTCTTGATCTCTGCGCGCGAGAAACCGTGCAGCGCGCCGTTCAGGTAGATGTTCTCGCGCCCCGTGAAGTCGGACCCGAAGCCGGCGCCGAGCTCGAGCAGCGCCACGACACGGCCGCCGCAGTCGGCCCGGCCCGAGTCCAGCGGCACGATGCCCCCGAGGCAGCGCAGCGTGGAGGTCTTGCCGGCGCCGTTTCGCCCGACCATGCCCACCGCCTCGCCGGGCGCGATGCGCAGCGACACGTCGTTCAGCGCCGTCACCCGGGAGCGCGTGCGGCCGCGACCACTCACGAACAGCTCCTTCAGCGACTGCGGCCGCTCGTGCACGAGCGCGAACGAACGTGTGGCGTGCTCGAGCACGATCTCACCGCGCGCAGGGCTCACACGATCACCGCCAGGTCGCGCTCCATCCGCCTGAACACGAGCAGACCGAGACCGAGCGCGGTGAGCCCGGCTACAACCACGTACGCCAGCTGAGCCGGCGACGGGGCCGTGCCGGCGTACACGATCTGACGCAGCGAGTCGACGAACGGCGCGATCGGGTTGGCCCATTGGATGAGGTCGGCGACCCAGCGGTGCGATGCCGCACCGGGGAAGTCGTCCACGCGCAGGAAGATCGGCGTCAGGAAGAACCACGGCAACAGCAGCGCGGCCAGCACAGGCTCGACGTCGCGATAGTGCGCGTGCAGGATCGACGCGGCCAGCGAGAAGCCGAGCACCAGGCAGAGCAGCGCGGCCGCCACCAGCGGCAGCAGCAGCAGCGACGGATCGAGGTTCCCGCGCACGATCAGCGCGATGGGCACGAGCACCGCCAGCATCACCAGGAACGTGACCGCCTGCACCGCCGCCACCGACGCCGGAATCGTCTCGCGCGGGAAGCGCACCTTGCGGATGAGCGGGCCGTTGACCACGAGCGCGGGCGCGGCCGACAGCAGCGCCTGCGAGAAGAAGACCCAGACGATCAGCCCCGAGATCAGGAACACCGGATAGTCGGGCACGCTGGCCACCCGCAGCAGCACCTTGAAGACGAGCGCATACGCCCCCATGAGGATCAGCGGGTTGACCAGGTACCAGAGCACGCCGAGCGACGAGCCCTTGTACTTCTGGCGCAACTCGCGGCGCACCATCTGCTCGAACAAGAAGCGGTACCGCATCGATCCTGAAAGATAAGGTGCCCCGCGGTGCTAGGTGGACGCATTCTTGTCACAGGGGGCGCGGGCTTCGTCGGCGCGAACGTCGCGATCGCCCTTGCCGAACGCGAGCCCGACGCGCAGATCGTGGCCTTCGACAACCTCAGCCGCCGCGGCAGCGAGCTGAACCTGCCCCGCCTGCGCGAGGCGGGCGTCGAGTTCGTCCACGGCGACGTGCGCGACAAGGAGGACCTCATGTCGGTGGCGCCCGTGACGGCGCTGGTCGAGTGCTCCGCCGAGCCATCTGTGATGGCGGGCGTGAACGGATCGCCCGACTACGTGGTGCGCACCAACCTGATGGGCGCCTACCACTGCCTGGAGCTGGCCCGCCGCGACAACGCCCAGCTCGTGTTCCTCTCGACCAGCCGCGTCTACCCGGTCCGGCACCTGCTCGGCATCGCCATCGACGAGGCGGAGACGCGCTTCGAGATCGCGGACGCCCAGGAGCTGCCCGGTGTCTCCCCGCGCGGGATCGGCGAGGCCTTCCCGCTCTGGGGCGCGCGCACGCTCTACGGCGCCACGAAGCTGTCCGCCGAGCACCTGATCGAGGACTACATCGACGGCTACGGCCTGAGTGCGGTGATCAACCGCTTCGGCGTGATCGCGGGGCCCTGGCAGATGGGGAAGGTCGACCAGGGCGTCTTCACCTACTGGATGCTGGCGCACTACTTCGAGCGTCCGCTCTCGTACATCGGCTTCGGCGGCAGCGGCAAGCAGGTGCGCGACCTGGTGCACATCGACGACGTGATCGAGCTGGTGGCTGCGCAGCTCGCGGCTCCCGAAGAGTGGTCGGGTCACGTGGCGAACGCGGGCGGCGGCCGCTCGGTGTCGCTGTCGCTGGCGGAGGCGACCGAGCTGTGCGCGGAGATCACCGGCAACCGCATCGAGGTCACGCCATCGGCCGAGGACCGAGCGGGCGACGTGCCGATCTACATCTCCGACTGCTCGCTGCTCTTCAGCCGCACCGACTGGCGGCCCACGCGGGAGGCGCGCACGATCCTCAGCGACACATTCGAATGGATCAGGGCCAATGAGCACGCTGTCCGCGCAGCGCTCTAGGGCCGGCGCCCGGCTGCCGCGACTGGTGCGGCGGCCACTTGCCCCGCTGGTCGTGCTCGGCGCCGGCATCGCCTACGCGAGCTGGTACCTCGTCATCCACTCGGGCGCGGGGCTGACCTTCTACTACGACGAGTGGGCTTTTCTGCTGCGCCGTTCGGGGCACTCGCTCGGGGTCTTCCTGCGCCCGCACAACGAGCACCTCTCGGCGATCCCGATCGCGATCTACAAGGCCATGCTGGAGGTCTTCGGACTGGGCGACTACCGGCCCTACCAGTGGCTGCTGATGGGCTTCGTCGTCGCGCTCGCCGTCGTCGTCTACGTCTACGCGCGCGCCCGCGTCGGGGCCTGGCTCGCGCTCGTGCCGGCGCTGGTCGTGCTGCTGGGGGGCTCGTTCTGGGAGGACACCATGTGGGCGTTCCAGATCGGCTTCGTGGGCTCGACCGTGTGCGGCGTCGGCGCGCTGATGGCGATCGACCGTGGCGGCCGCCGCGGGGATGCGCTCGCGAGCCTGCTGCTGGTGCTCGCGATCGCGCAGTCCAGCATCGGGCTGCCGTTCCTTGCCGGCGTGACGGTCGAGCTGGCGATCCGGGTCCAGTGGCGGCGGCTGTGGCTCGTGGCGGTACCGGTTGCGGCCTACATCGCCTGGAAGCTGGCCTACCCGGTGTCGGACGTCAAGCTGAGCAACCTGCGTCACACGCCGGCGTTCGTCTTCAACGCGGCGGCGGGCGCATCCGGGTCGATCTTCGGCCTTGGCCGTGACCCCGGCAAGCTGATCCTGCTCGCGCTCCTGGCGCTGCTCGCCGAGGCATGTCTGCGCCGGCGCGTCAACGCGCGCTTCTGGGGTCTGCTCGCCACCGCGCTCGCGTTCTGGGTCGCTGCGGGACTGGCGCGCGCCGAGCTGTCGGCGCCCGACGCGTCGCGCTACCTCCTGCCCGGCGCCGTGCTGATCATGCTCGCGGCCGCCGAAGCGCTGCGCGGCGCGCGCGTACCGCGTGCCTGGCTGCTCGTGGTGTGCGCGCTGCTGCCCGTGTCGGTGGCGCTCGGGCACGACCGCTTCCACTCCCAGGCGACGCTTCTCTACCTGTGGGCACCGGACGTGCGCGCCGACGTAACCGCGCTCGACGCGATCGAGGGGAGGCTGCGCATCGATCCCTACCAGTGGCGGGTCGATCCGCTGCGCGCGCCCGACATGACGGCCGCCAGCTACTACGACTCCGCCTCGCGCTACGGGCGGGCGGGCGAGCCGCTCGCGAAGCTGGCCCAGGAGCCACCGGAGGCCCGCGGGCTGGCCGACGCGGTGGTGCTTCACGGCACCGCCACCCTGCCGGTCGCGAGCCAGCCGCCCCCCGCTTCCGCCACCACCCCGGGCGTGATCAAGAGCTCAGGCGCGGCGATCAGCACAGACGCTGGCTGCGTGGTCGCCACCACCCACAACGGCCGCCCGGGCAGCGTCGAGGTCGCGGTCGCGGCCGCTGGGATTCGCTACCGCTCGAGCGCCGCGCGCGCGAGCGTCGGGCTGCGGCGCTTCGGCGACCTCGCCACCCCGGTCGGCACGGTGCCGGCCGCACGATGGCAGGCGCTCCGGCCGCCGGCCATCGCCGCGCCGGGTGACTGGTACGCCGGTTTCACGCTCGCCGCCGGCACCCGGCTGCGCGTCTGCGGGCCGTAGATCCCGCTCTAGACTCGCGCCATGGCTGGACCTGTCTGCATCGTCACCGGCTCGGGCGGCCTGATCGGCTCGGAGTCCGTCAAGCACTTCGTCGCCCAGGGCTACGAGGTCATCGGGCTCGAGAACGACATGCGCTCGTACTTCTTCGGGCCCGAGGCGTCGACCCAGTCGACCACCGACAAGCTCCAGGGATCGCTCGAGGGCTTCCGCTCACTGGAGGTCGACATCCGCGACCGCGAGGCGGTCGAAGAAGGTGGTGGCCGACAACGCCGCGCGGCTCGAGCTGGTCATCCACGCAGCGGCACAGCCGTCGCACGACTGGGCCGCTCGCGAGCCGCACACCGACTTCTCCGTCAACGCCGTGGGCACGCTCAACCTGCTCCAGGCGCTGCGGCAGTCCAAGCCCGAGGCCAGCTTCATCTTCATGTCCACCAACAAGGTCTACGGCGACCGCCCGAACTACCTGCCGCTCGAGGACATCGGCACGCGGCTCGAGCTGCCGCAGGACCACGAGTACCACGGCGGCATCCCCACCTCGATGTCGATCGACCACACGATGCACTCCGTCTTCGGCGCCTCGAAGGTGGCCGCCGACATCATGGTCCAGGAGTACGGCCGCTACTTCGAGATGCCCACGGTCTGCTTCCGCGGCGGCTGCCTGACCGGTCCGGCGCACGCCGGCGCCGAGCTGCACGGCTTCCTCTCCTACCTCATGCGCGCCACCGTCTCTGGGCGCAAGTACACGATCTTCGGCTACGACGGCAAGCAGGTGCGCGACAACATCCACTCGGTCGACGTCGTCGCCGCGTTCCAGCGCTTCCACGAGAAGCCGTCGTGCGCCGCCGTCTACAACCTCGGCGGCGGGCGCTCCTCCAACGTGTCGATGCTCGAGGCGATCGAGCTCTGCGAGCAGATCGCCGGGAAGCCGCTCGACTACGAGCTCTCGGACCAGGCGCGCATGGGCGACCACCGCTGGTGGATCTCCGACCTGTCCGAGTTCCAGCGCGACTACCCCGGCTTCGAGCTGACCTACGGCATCGAGGACGTGCTGCGCGAGATCCACGACGCGAACGTGGACCAGTGGAGCTCTGAGGCGGCCGCGGCGTGAAGCTCTCGGTCGTCATCCCCGCACACAACGAGGAGGGCTCGATTGGGCGCACGATCGAGTCGCTGGCGCTGACGCTCGATCGCGAGTCGATCCCGCACGAGATCGTCGTCGTCGCCGACCACTGCTCCGACGACACCGCCGGCGAGGTCCAGCGGATCGGCGCAACCCGCCCGGCGGTGCGCGTCGTCCACAACGAGCGCGCAGGCGGCTTCGGCTACGCGGTTCGCACGGGCCTCGAGGCCTACACGGGCGACGCCGTGGCGATCATGATGGCCGACCTCTCCGACTCGCCCGAGGACCTCGTCACCTACTACCGCCTGCTCGAGCGCGGCTTCGACTGCGCGTTCGGGTCGCGCTTCATGCCGGGCGCGCACGTGACCGACTACCCGCGCTTCAAGCTGTTCATGAACCGGCTCGTCAACTTCGGGATCCGGCTGCTGTTCAGGCACGGCTACAACGACACGACGAACGCGTTCAAGGCCTACCGCCGCGAGGTCATCGACAACGTCCAGCCGCTCCTGTCCGCCCACTTCAACCTCACCGTCGAGATGCCGCTCAAGGCGCTCGTGCGCGGTCATTCCTACGCGATCGTCCCCGTCTCCTGGACCAATCGCGTGGCCGGCGAGTCGAAGCTGCGGCTTCAGGAGATGGGCAGCCGCTACGCCTTCATCGTGCTCTACATCCTGCTCGAGCACCTGCTCTCCGGCGGTGACTACCACCGCGGCGGCGTGGCGAAGTGGCGCGAGCGGCGCCGTTCGATGCGGCCGTGGCAGCGCCCGGGCGAGCTACCAGGCGCCGTGGGCGCGGAAGACCGCGGGAATGGTCTTCAGGAGGATCGACAGATCCAGGAAGATCGACCAGCGCTCGAGATATAGGAAGTCGAGCCGCACAAGCTCGTCGAAGTCCAGCTCCGACCGACCCGAGACCTGCCACAGGCCGGTCATCCCGGGCAGCACCAGGTAACGCTTGCGGTGCCAGTCCTCGAGCCGCTCGTAGTCGCGCATCGGCAGCGGGCGCGGCCCGACCAGCGACATGTCGCCGCGCAGCACGTTCAGCAGCTGGGGCAGCTCGTCGAATGACCAGCGGCGCAGGAAGCGGCCCACGCGCGTCACGCGCGGGTCCTCGCGGATCTTGAAGATCGCGCCCTCCTTCTCGTTCTGCTGCTCGAGCTCATCCTGCTCGTCCTCTGCGTTGTCGTACATCGTCCGGAACTTGAGGCAGTCGAAGGTCGCGCCGCCGATGCCCGGGCGCGCCGAGCGGTAGACGACAGGCCCGCGCGAGGTCAGCTTCACGGCGAGCGCCACCAGCAGCAGGAACGGCGAGAGCAGCACCAGGAGCAGCGACGAGACGACGACGTCGAACGTGCGCTTGAGGACGAAGTCGATGCCGTCGAACACCGGCGGCTTCAGCTCGAACAGCGGCAGCGTCTGACCGGGCACGAACTCCACGCGGTCCATCAGGATCTCCATCGTCGACGGCGCCACGCGCACGCGCACGCCGGCGCGGTGACAGGTGTCGATCAGCGCGAGCGCACGCTCCTGCGGGAAGTCCGGATCGGTGATCAGCACCTCGTCGATCTCGCCGAAGTGACGTTCGATCTCCTCGAGCGGGCCCAGGTCCTTGATGCCGTTCGCCGGGCGCGGCACGAGCGAGACGAAGCCGACGGCGTGGATCTCGGAGCCGCGCAGCGCGTGCGCGACCGCCTCGATGTGCGAGCCGGTGCCCACCAGGATCGCCCGGCGGTGGTAGCCGCCCATGCGCAGCAGGGCGCCGGTGCCGCGCTCGAAGATCCAGCGCAGCGCCGAGACGTACACGAGCGCGAACAGCAGCGAGCCGTAGAAGATGTAGTAGCTCGAGAACTGCTCGCCCTGGACGATCGCGAACAGCATCACCACGAGCGTGGCCTGGAACAGCGAGGCGATCACGCGCGTGAAGCCCGGCCGCACCGCGCGATCGGCGTAGAGGTCCGAGCGCGCGAACAGGAGCAGCGTGACGAGGATGGCCAGCGGCGCGACGTCGTGCGCCTGGTGGTAGGCGATCGTCAGGTCCGACTTGCCGCGCAGCAGCGCCTTCAGCTCGAGCGCGGTCCAGATGGCCAGGTAGATGCCGACCGCGTCGAGCGCCGCGAGCCCCACCATGCGCGCCAGCGAGCGCAGCGTGCGCAGCCGGATGAGCGCGCGCAGCAGGAACGGGCGGCGTGAGCGCACGTCGCGCGGCGGGAGGGTGAGTCCCGGAGCCGGTTGGAGCTCTTGGAGCTCCTTTACAAGTCCTCCGTTGGGCATGGGTGCGTTGGCCTGTTTGCCCCCGCTCGGCGAATCAAACAGCGCAGTCGGACGAATGTATCGGTCGAAACGAACTGTTCCCGGCCGCTGGGGGGCGAAATCGGGGCCCTACAGACCTTATGCCCATGTAACGCGCGCGCAGAATCCCCGCTTTTTGCGGAAATTCGGGCAGTTCGTGTGTCACGCGTTCCCAGGACCCGCCGAAAAAGCCCCAGGAGGCACCGATGCAGCAACAACTCGTCACCACTTCCGCACGCCCGAGCCGCGCGCAGATCGAGCCTGCCGCGCTCGCGCTGCTCTCGCGGCATTCGGCCGGCCTGCTCGCCACGGCGCGCCGCTACTCGGCGACGCTCGAGGACGCGGAGGATGCCTACCAGCGCGGCGTCGAGATCCTGCTCACCAAGGCGCCGACCACGACCGAGCAGGAGCTGCTCCCGTGGTTGAAGACCGTCGTCAAGCACGAGGCGTTCGCGGTCCGCAAGGCCGGCGACCGCGTGCACCCCGCCGAGCACGAGCTCACGGCCGGGGCTGACGCCGACGTGCGCCAGTGGACCGACGACCAGGCGGAGCGCTACGAGCGGCTCCGCCTCGGCGCCGAGGCGCTCGCGGGGCTGAAGCCGCAGGAGATCCGCTGCCTGCTGCTGCGCGCGGAGGGCCTGAGCTACAACGAGATCTGCACGGCCACCGGCTGGACCTACACGAAGGTGAACCGCTGCATCACCGAGGGCCGGCGCGCGTTCATGCGCCGCGTCGCCGGCATCGAGTCGGGCGCCGAGTGCGAGCGGCTCGCGCCGCTCATCTCGAAGGTCGCCGACGGCGAGGCCACAGCAGAGGAGATGCGCGCGGTCCGGCCGCACCTGAAGAGCTGCCTCGCATGCAAGGCGACGCTGCGCGAGTACCGCGCCGCCCCGAGCCGCTCGCCGGCCTGGTGCCGCCGGTCGTCGCGCTCACGAGCGGCGGCGGCGGCTTCTTCGCGCGCATCCTGGCGCGCTTCAGCGAGCCGGCGGCCGCGAAGGTCGCGGCGGTCGCTGCCTCCGCAGCCGTGCTGGCCGGCGGCGGAGCGGCGGGAATCGACGCGCTCCATGACGCGCCCGCGATGTCGCCGTCGGCGCAAGCCGCGCCGGCCGCGCCGCAGCCGGCGACAACGACCGTCACCGATCCCATCGTGAGCGCGCCCGATCGGAGCGCTCCCGCGGTCCAGCCAGTGCAGACGGAGCCCGCCGCGGCACCGACGGCGACCACGCCGTCGACAACCACAGCCACGCCCTCCCCGGCGCCGGAATTCGACCCCGGAACGGCCGCGGGCAGCCAGCCGGCCGCGACAACGCAGCCGCGCGAGTTCGTGCAGCACGCGCAGAAGCAGAGCACGGCGCCGGCGGCCGAGTTCGGGCCGTAGGGCGGCCGGGCTTCGCGACATCGCCGGCACGACTCCCCGCGCACCTAAGCTCCCGCGTGATGCGGGCCCGGCATCTCCAGCTGCTCGCCGGGATCACGCTCGCCGGCGCGCTACTGCGCTTCTCCACGCTTCACGTTCAGAGCTACTGGCTCGACGAGGTTGCGACCGTGAACGTGCTGCACAAGAGCTTCGGCGGGATGATCTCGGGCGTCGCCTCGGGCGAGTCGACGCCGCCGCTCTACTACATCCTCGCCTGGCTCTGGGCGAAGCTGTTCGGCACCGGCGAGGTCGGGCTGCGCTCGCTCTCGGCGCTGTTCGGCACAGCCACGATCCCAGTCGCATTCGCGCTCGCCCGGCGCATCGCGGGCCGGCGCGCTGGCCTGATCGCCGCGGCGATCGCCGCCTTCAACCCGCTGCTGGTCTGGTACTCGCAGGAGGCGCGCTCCTACGCCCTGCTCGTGCTGCTCACCGGGCTCGGCCTGATCGCGTTCCTGCGCGCGCTCGACCAGCCCAGCCGCCGCAATCTCGCGCACTGGGCGGTGCTCGGCATCGCCGCGCTGGCGACCCACTACTACGCAGGCTTCCTGCTCGGCGCCGAGGCGGCCTGGCTGCTCTGGCGTACCCCCGCGCGGAAGGACGCGGCGGTCGCTGCCGGCGCCTTGGCCGCGTGTGCGGCGGCGCTGCTCCCGCTGGCGCTGCACCAGCGCTCTAGTGGCGGCGCCAACTTCATCGGCCACTCTTCGCTCGCACGGCGCCTCGCGCAGATCCCCAAGCAGTTCCTGGTCGGCTACGAGGGCCCGGCCCAGATCGCGCTGACGATCGCCGCCGCGCTGCTGGTGGCCTACGCGCTTGCACACGTGGTCGCCAACCGCCGTGCGCTGGTGCTTGCGGGGGTCGCCGTCGCGGCGGTGGCCGCGGCGCTCGTCCTGGCGCTGATCGGCCCCGACTATCTGATCGCGCGCAATGTGATCGCATCCGCGCTGCCGCTGGCGGCCGTCGTCGCGGCCGGGCTCGCGGCTGCGCGCGGCGGTGTCCTGGCGACGGTGGCGCTGTGCGCCATCGGCCTGGTGGTCGCAATCGCTGTCGACACGAACGAGCGCTACCAGCGCGACGATTGGCGCGGCGCGGCGGACTTCCTGGCCAACCCCGACCAGCCGCGCGCAATCATCGTGACGCCGGCCGCGGGCAGCATCCCGCTGCTGCACTACCTGAAGCGTTCCGTGCCGACCCCCGCCGGCGGTGAGGATGTCAAGGAGCTTGTCTTCGTTGGCCTGGCATCACGCACCGCGGGCGAGGCTCCGAAGCCTCCACGCCCGCCGCAGGTAGGGGCCGCGGGCTTCAGCGAGACGCGCCGCAAGCAGGCCGGCACCTACACGGTCGTGGTGGAGCGCTCGCCGGCCGGCGCGCACATCATGCCGACGGTGGGAGCCAGCTCGCTCGACGGGCAGCCCGCCCGCACCCTCTATCAGCCCTGACGCGCGCGTCGCCGCCACGATCTGGGATGCTTCGCAGCCATGGCTCAGTATCCGCTCAAGGGCAGAACTCTCTTCATCACCGGCGGCGCCAGCGGCATCGGCGCGGAGGTGGCGCGCCAGGCGGCCAAGAAGGGCGCACGGCTTGCGCTCGTCGACGTGGACGGCGACGGCGCGCGGCGCCTGGCCGAATCGCTGCCGGACGCCATCGGCATCACCGCCGACGTGCGCGACTACGACTCGCTCGAGGCCGCCGTCGCGGAGACGGTTGAGGCGTTCGGCGGCATCGACATCGCGTTCGCGAACGCGGGCATCGAGATCACGCACTCCGCGCGCGCGGTCCCGCTGGTCGAGATGGAGCGGATCGCCGACATCAACCTCACCGGTGTGTTCCGCACCCTGCGCGCCACGCTGCCCCACGTGATCGACCGCCGCGGCTACGTGCTGATGACGGCGTCGCTCGCGGCGATCCTGCACGCGCCGCCGCTCAGCCACTACTCCGCCACCAAGGCCGGCGTCGAGGCGTTCGGCGACGCGCTGCGGATGGAGGTCCGGCACAAGGGCGTGGACGTGGGCGTCGCCTACTTCGGCTTCATCGACACGCCGATGGTCGCGCGCGGCAAGGGCGACCCGATCCTGGCCCGCTTCGAACAGGAGAGCGGCCAGAACTTCATCGGCAAGACCTACCCGGTCAGCGGGGCCGGCGCCGCGGTCCTCAGCGGAATCGAGAACCGCAGCCGGCGCGTGCTCTACCCGCGCTTCATCCGGCCGTTCATGGTGCTGCGCTCGCTCATGCCGCGCTTCCTCGACCGCGCGGTCAAGCCCAAGCTGGTGGCCGAACTGATCGACGCGCTCGACGAGCGCGACCTCACCCAGGGCGACGAGACCGCCTCGCGTGAGCTGCACGATCGTCTGCTATCTTGATATCAAGATATGCGACCGCTCTACGTGCGGCTCCCCGATGAGGCAGCCGACAAGCTCGACCGCGCAGCGTTCGAGCTGAAGACACCGAAACAGAACCTCGTGGCCCACCTCGTAGCCAACCACCTCACCGTCGGGAAGCATGAGTTCATCCCCCACGACGACCCGGTCGTGCTCACGCTCGACGAGGCGGCCGAGCTTCTGCGCGTGGATCCGGAGCAGCTGGCCAAGCTCGCAGCCGCCGGCGCGGTGCCCGGTCGCAAGCTGGCAGACGAGTGGCGCTTCGGCCGCGCTGCTCTACTGAGTTGGCTGGGTAACCAAGCCGAGGAGGACTGAGCAGTGCCGATGATCCCGATGGTGGTCGAGCAGGACTCGCGTGGCGAGCGCTCGTTCGACATCTACTCGCGCCTGCTGCGCGAACGCATCATCTTCATCGGCACGCCGATCGACGACCAGATCGCCAACCTCGTCGTGGCGCAGCTGATCCACCTCGAGTCCGACGACCCGGACAAGGACATCGCGATCTACGTCAACTCGCCGGGCGGCCACGTCTACGCCGGCCTCGCGATCTACGACACGATGCAGTTCATCAAGCCGGACATCCAGACGATCTGCGTCGGCATCGCGATGTCGATGGGATCGCTGCTGCTGGCCGGCGGCACGCACGGCAAGCGCTTCGCGCTCCAGAACAGCCGCATCCTGATCCACCAGCCGTCAGGCGGCTTCGAGGGCCAGGCCACCGACATCGAGATCCAGGCGCGCGAAGCACTCGAGCTGCGCAGCCGCCTCGACGGGATCTACGCCAAGCACACGGGCAAGAGCGAGGAGCAGGTGCGCGCCGACATGGAGCGAGACCGCTTCTTCAAGGCCGACGAAGCCGTCGAATACGGCCTCATCGACCAGGTGCTAACCGGCCGTAACCGCTGACGTACAGAAGGCGCAGCGGCTGGCGGCGATCGGGATGTCCGACAGGCACTGCGGGCACGCCCGCGTCTCCTGATCGACCGCCTTCTCCGGCCGGAAGCGCGCCAGCAGCGCGTTCACCGGCTTGATCACGAAGAAGAAGATGACAGCGGCGATCGTCACGAACGTGATCAGCGCGTTCAGGAAGTCGCCGTAGAGGAACTGGCTCTTGTGGATCGTGAAGTGGAGCGCCGAGAAGTCGGGCTTCCCGCCGATCGCGGCTATCAGCGGCGTGACGAGGTCCTTGACGAGCGCGGTCACGACCGCTCCGAAGGCTGCGCCGAGGACGACCGCCACGGCCAGGTCGACGAGGTTGCCGCGCAGGATGAATTCACGAAAGTCCTTGACCATGCTGCGCTTTTCGACCCCGCCCGTATCCTCCCTGCCCATGGCGACAGCCGAGGAGAAGCCCACCATCGCGCCGATCGTCGGCCCCGACGATCCGCGCCGCTTCACCGACTCCGGCATCGAGGTGAAGCCGCTCTACAACGAGGACGACGTGGCCCAGCCGCTGCCCGAGCGGCTCGGCGAGCCCGGCCACTACCCCTTCACGCGCGGGATCCGCGAGGACATGTACCGCGGCCGCACCTGGACCATGCGCCAGTACGCGGGCTACGCCACGGCGGCCGAGACCAACGAGCGCTTCCGCTACCTGCTCGAGCACGGATCCACCGGCCTGTCGATGGCCTTCGACCTGCCGACGCAGCTCGGCCGCGACTCCGACGACCCGCTCTGCCTGGGTGAGGTCGGCCGCACGGGCGTGGCCATCGACACGATTGACGACATGCGACGGGTGTTCGACCAGATCCCGCTCGACCAGGTCTCGACGTCGATGACGATCAACGCTCCGGCGTCGGTGCTGCTGCTGCTCTACGAGCTCGTCGGCGAGGAGCAGGGCGTGCCGGCCGAAGCGCTGCGCGGCACCACGCAGAACGACATCCTCAAGGAGTACATCGCGCGCGGCAACTTCATCTACCCGCCCGTGCCGGCAATGAGGTTGACAACCGACCTGTTCGCCTATTGCCACGAGCGGATCCCGAAGTGGAACACGATCTCGATCTCCGGCTACCACATGCGCGAGAAGGGCTGTTCGGCGGTGCAGGAGGTCGGCTTCACGCTGGCCAACGCGATCGCCTACGTGCAGGCGGCGATCGACGCCGGCCTGGACGTGGACGAGTTCGGCCCGCGGCTGGCGTTCTTCTTCAACGGCCACAACAACGTGTTCCAGGAGGTCGCCAAGTTCCGCGCGGTGCGCCGCATGTGGGCGCGGATCATGCGCGAGCGCTTCGGCTCGACCAGCGACAAGTCCCAGACGCTGCGCTTCCACACGCAGACCGGCGGCGTCACGCTGGCCGCGCAGCAGCCCGAGAACAACATCGTGCGCGTGGCGCTCCAGGGCTTCGCGGCCGTCTGCGGCGGCACCCAGTCGCTGCACACCAACGGCTTCGACGAGGCACTTGCGCTGCCCACCGAGCGCGCCGCGCGGATCGCGCTGCGCACGCAGCAGGTCATCGCCCACGAGTCGGGAGCCACCGACACCGTCGACCCGTTCGCGGGCTCGTACTTCGTTGAGGCGCTCACCGACGAGATCGAGGCGCGCGCCCAGGAGCTCATCGACCAGATCGAGGAGCTCGGCGGCTCGGTCGAGTGCATCCCGCACATCCGCGCCCAGGTCGAGGAGTCAGCCTGGAGCTACGACCAGCGCTACGCGAACGGACAGGACATCGTCGTCGGTGTGAACAAGTACGTCACCGAGACGAACGACGACGTCGACATCCTGCGCGTGGACCCGAAGTCGGAGGACGAGCAGGTCGAGCGGCTGAAGGCGTTCAAGGCAGACCGCGACCAGGACCAGCTCCAGGCCGAGCTCGGCGAGCTGCGCAAGGTCGCGCAGGGCGACGGCAACCTCATGCACCCCATCCGCGCCGCGCTCAAGGCGAAGGCGTCGATCGGCGAGGTCTGCGGCGTGCTGCGCGAGGAGTTCGGCGAGTACCGGGAGGCCTGACTCGGCCCCGTTCGTCCACACGCTGCGCGTCCGCTACCACGAGTGCGATGCGCAGGGCATCGTCTTCAACGCCAACCACTTCGCCTACTTCGACGTCACGCTGACGGAGCTGTGGCGCCAGGCGTTCGGCTCCTACGACGCGCTGGTCGCGGCGGGCAGCGACGTGGTCGTGGTCGACGCCCAGGCCACCTTCCACGCCTCACCGCGCTTCGACGACCTGATCGACATCGAGATGACGATGGAGAAGCTGGGCAACTCCTCGATGACGAGCCGCTTCGAGGAGAAGCGAGACGGCGAGCTGCTGGTCACGGGGAGGATGGTCCACGTCTTCATAGACCCGGAGACAAAGCAGAAACAGCCGATCCCCGACGACGTGAGAGCCAAACTAAAAGACGGGGCCAGGCCCCGTCTTTAGAAAAGGGCTGAGCTCAGCTTCAGGCGGTAGTCGCGCGCCACTGGGTCGCCCTGCTCGTAGGTCGCGAGGATCCCGACGACCGCCCGGCGCACGTCGTCCTTCAGCCCGTCGGCGGTTGGGATCGCGGCTATCAGTGCGTCGAGCGCCTGCTCGCGAGCGCCGTCATCCAGCAGCTTGAACGTCGCCGGGTAGCCGTCCTCGCGCTCCAGCCGGATGCGCGCCGCCAGCCCCTCCGCCGCGAAATCGCCCTCGATCGCACCCACCAGCTCGAGCGCCTCGTCGCGCTCGCCGCGCTCGAACAGCAGCTGCGCCAGCGCCACCCGCGCATCGCGGCGGGCCGGGTCCAGCTCTAGAGCTCGTCGGAGCGAGGCCTCGTCCCCCGCGGCCACAAGTTGTTCGGCCTCGGAGGGAACCAGGCCGTCGAAGAAACGTTCCACCTGGGCTGGTGGGACGGCGCCGACGAACTGGGCAACTTCCTTTCCATCTTTGAAGGCTTTGACGGCGGGGATACCTTGAATCTGGAAGGCCCGCGCGAGGTTCTGGTTCTCGTCGGTGTTGACCTTGACGAGCTCAACGTTGCCCTCGCGCGCGTCCGCGGCCTTCTCCAGCGCGGGTGTCAGCTGCCGGCATGGTCCACACCAGGGGGCCCAGAAGTCGACGACGACCGGGACTTCCCGCGAGCGCTCGAGGACCGCTGTCTGGAACTGATCTTCGTTGATGTCGACGGCCACGGATCAAGGGTACTTGCGCGTCGTCCGCGCACAGGACCCTTCGACAGCGCCCGTTCGAGCGAGCGAAACGAGGTCGCAATTGCACCGCCAAGGTGCACCACCTCGGGCAGCGCCTCCGGGTCCGCGTAGATCCCGAAGTGCAGATGCTGGCCATAGCTGAAGATGCCGATCGAGAGCGCATGCTTCTCCGACAGCGGCACCACCGGGTAGGCCTCGTGGAGCTCGGCGCCCAGCATGAAGACGCTGCGCGGCGGTCCAGGGATGTTCGAGACGACCAGGTTGTACGCGCGCTGGCTCGCCATCAGCTGCGCCGCGCGCTTGCGCACCGCGATCGGCAGCACGCCGAGCGCGGCGACGAGCGACTGGGTGCCAGCCGGGCGTCCCGAGCGCTTGAACGCCTGCGTCTGGCGCTGAACCGATTCGAGTCGCCGCAGCGGGGAGAAGATCTCCACCGGCAGGTCCACGAACGCGAACGTGATGCGGTTGCCGAGGTCGGCGTGCTCGTCGTCCTCGCGCACGCTCACCGGAACCATCGCCTTCAGCCCGTGCGGGGGCCGGCTGCGCTCCAGCGACAGCTCACGTAGCGCGCCGGTCACCACCGCCAGGCAGATGTCGTTGACCGTCGCCCCGCAGTGCGCCCGCACGCGGTCGACCTGGGCGCGCGGCAGCCGCGCACGCTGCAGCGTGCGCGCAGGCCCGATGTCGGCGTTCAGGAACGAGCTCGGTGCCGGGCGCAGGAGGTCCTCGCCGACCGCCAGCGCAGTTCTCCGCAGCGTCTCGCTGATCCGGTTGCTCGAGACCAGCGGCTGGCGCCCCATCCGCACCAGGCCGCGCGCGGCACGAAGCGGCTCCGCGCCGCGCTCTCCGAGCGCGTCGATCGCCAGGCGCGCAGGGCTCGGCTCGGGGGCAGGGCTCCAGTCGACCGGCTCGGGCACCGGCGCATCGGCGTCCGCGTCGAAGAGCAGCGTGGCCACCTCAACGGCGGACTTACCGTCCACCATCGCGTGGTGGAGCTTGCAGACGAGGCCCACCCGCCCGTCCGAGAGCCTCGGTGCGAGGTGAAGCTCCCAGAGCGGGTGGTCGCGTCGCAGCGGCTTCGACAGGACCACGTCGCACAGCTCCGCGAAGCGCGCCGGCGAGAGGACCTCGTCGGCGCGACCGAGCCGCACCACATGACGGCGGATGTCGAAGTCCGCATCGTCGATCCAGCACGGCTCGGCCACGCCGAGAGGGTCAGTCGCGACTCGTTGCCGGAAACGGGGGAGAAGTCCCAGCCTCCCGCTGACCGCGGCTCGGAGGGAGCGAACCGTGGGGCGCGGGCGATCGCGGTGCGGGGTCAGTACGGCGGCCCACGCAACGTGCATGTGCGCGTTGGGAGTCTCGACGTGCAGGAAGGAGGCGTCGAGCGCTGTGAGGCGCCCATTCATCCGGCTCGCCGGAAGCGCTGCGGGCCAGCCATGACGGTCGGCATCCGCGTGACCAGGTCGACCGGCTCCAGCCGGAAGCGACGCGGTCTTGCGTCCGTTCGCGGAAGTGGGACGAGTACGTACTTGGTGACCCGTGGCGAGGTGCCGTTGTTCATGGGCCAATGCTCTCGCCGCACGGCCCCAAAGTCATCGGACCGGCGGTCTAAAGCTGACTAGACCAGCGGTCGCTTACCAAAGGTGGGGCCTGGCCCCACGTCTTTAGGAATCACTTCGGCAGCGACGGCTCGATGATCCGGAACGCCTTCAACCCCAGGCCCAGGCGCTCGCGGTCCTCGGTCTTCATCGGGTCGAACCCGGTCAGGTCGCGGATGCGCTCCAGCCGGTAGGCGATCGTGTGGCGGTGGGCGAAGATCGTGGCAGCCGTCGCGTTCATGTTGCAGTTCTGGCCCAGGTAGGTCTCGAGCGTGTGCACGAGCTCCGACGAGTACTCGCGGTCGTAGCGCACGATCGGCGCAACCGTGTCGTCGAAGAACGCGCGGATCTCCTCCGGGTGCGACGCCATCACGCGAAACAGCAGCCGGTAGGTCCCGTCGCCCATGTCGGCAGCGCTTGCGCCGCCGCGCGACTGCACCTCGAGCACCAGCTCGGCCTCCTCGAGCGCGCGCCGGAGGTCGCCGGCGTTCTTGTAGTGCGAGGAGATGCCCACCGCCGCGTGCTTGCCCACCCGCGCCGCCGCCTCGCCGGCGCGCTCCGGCGGGCCGGGCAGGATTGCGTAGACCTTCGAGCCGACCGACTGCGCGATCGACCCGGCGACCTCGTTCCCGATCGTGGCCAGCGCGAGGCCCGGTGAGCGCTCGCCGGGATCGGCGCAGAGCCCGACGGCCCCGGCCGACAGGTCGCAGCCCAAGAGCCGCGCGCGCCGCTCGATCGCCTCCGGCGCCATCTCCGGGGTCGACAGCAGTTCTTCGAGGAACGACCCCCGCAGCGCGCGCTCGGCCTCCTCGCGCGCCTCGACCACGGCCAGCTCGGTCAGCGCCGCCAGGGCCGCCATGTGCATGTACTCGCCGGCGTCATCACGACCGCGCCCCAGAAGCAGAACGGCCCCGACTTCCTCGGGGCCAGACGCGACGGGGACCTCAGCAGTTATCTCAGGGGGAGGAGCAGGCCGCCCGCCCGCGAGACGGGCGGCCACATAGCGCTCGTAGAGCGCCCACTCCTCCAGCGGCACTCCTATGCGCGGGACCACTACCGCGACGGGCGAACCCGTGTGCCGACTGGCAATTTCCGCCACCCGTCCCAATCCGTCGCCCGCGAGGACGGCGGCCATCATCTCCAAGTGCGCCCCGCGAGGCGTGGGGAGGGATTCCGGGGCAGGGGCAGCCATCGCAACGCCAACGCTAAGCGCGGGGCCCTGTCGAGTCTTTGGACCTGCGTCGAAAAAAGACCGGCCCGCATTCGCCCGGCTGTAGAAAGGCCGATCCGATCTTTAGACAGATGGATAAACGCAGCGCGCCTTCCTTCGCCTAGATTCGGTGCCATGCCAAGAACTCGCCCTCACAACCTTTACGCCGCCCAGTGGACAAGCAATGGCGGCGCGCTCGGGACCCTGGACCTGACCGAGCCCGGAAACCAGATCTTCGGCGCCAACGTGTTCACCGTCGGCGAGCAGCGCGAGCGCCTGTCGAAGGACACGTACAAGCGCCTCGTGGCCACGCTCGAGCGTGGCGAGCCGCTGGATGTGACCCTCGCCGACGCCGTCGCGCTCGCGATGAAGGAATGGGCGCTCGAGAAGGGCGCGACCCACTACACGCACTGGTTCCAGCCTCTGACCGGCTCGACCGCCGAGAAGCACGACTCCTTCTACGCGCCGACAGGAGACGGGCGCGCGATCGCGGAGTTCTCCGGCAACGAGCTGATCCAGGGCGAGCCCGACGCGTCGAGCTTCCCCACCGGCGGCATCCGCGCCACCTTCGAGGCGCGCGGCTACACCGCCTGGGACCCCACCAGCCCCGCCTTCATCCTCGAGAACCCGAACGGCGCGGTGCTCTGCATCCCGACGGCGTTCGCATCGTGGACGGGCGAGGCGCTCGACAACAAGATCCCGCTGCTGCGCTCGATGGACGCGCTGTCGAAGTCGGCTGTGCGCGCGCTGAAGCTGTTCGGCGACGAGGAGTCCCAGCGCGTCTTCACCACCGTCGGGCCCGAGCAGGAGTACTTCCTGATCGACGAGCAGTACTACTACAACCGCCCCGACCTGGTCAGCACCGGCCGCACCCTGATCGGCTCCAAGCCGCCCAAGGGCCACGAGCTCGACGACCACTACTTCGGCTCGATCCCCGAGCGCATCCTGGCCTACATGCTCGAGGTCGAGCTGGAGCTGGCCAAGCTCGGCGTGCCGATCAAGACCCGACACAACGAGGTCGCCCCGAACCAGTACGAGGTCGCCCCGATCTTCGAGAACTCGAACGTCGGCTCGGACCATCAGCAGCTGGCCATGCAGGTGCTCCAGTCGGTGGCGCGCCGCTACGGGCTCGTCTGCCTGCTGCACGAGAAGCCGTTCGCCGGCGTCAACGGGTCGGGCAAGCACAACAACTGGTCGATGGGCACCGACACCGGCCACAACCTGCTGGAGCCGGGCGACACGCCGCACGAGAACATCCAGTTCCTGTTCTTCTGTTCCGCGGTCATCCAGGCCGTGAACAAGCACCAGGGTCTGTTGCGCGCATCGGTCGCCTCCGCCGGTCAGGACCATCGTCTGGGCGCCAACGAGGCACCCCCGGCGATCATCTCGATCTTCCTCGGCGCCGAGCTGCGCAAGGTCTTCGAGGCGATCGAGAACGGCGAGGCCGGTGAGTCAACCCCCGAGTCGCTGCTCGGCCTCGGCACCCCGGTGCTGCCGCCGCTGCCGCTGCACGGCGGCGACCGCAACCGCACCTCGCCGTTCGCGTTCACCGGCAACAAGTTCGAGTTCCGCGCGCTCGGTTCGAACATGCCGCTGTCGCTTCCGAACACGGTGCTCAACACCACGGTCGCCGAAGCGATCGACTCGCTGGCCGACGAGCTCGAGGCCGCGCTGAGCGGCGGCAAGTCCATCGAAGAGGCACTGCCCGCCGTGCTCCAGAAGTCGTTCAAGGAGAACGGCCAGATCGTCTTCGAGGGCGACAACTACTCCGACGACTGGCACAAGGAGGCCGAGCAGCGAGGACTGCTCAACCTGCGGACCACGCCGGACGCGCTGCCGGAGCTGATGAAGAAGGAGACGATCGACGTCTTCGGCCGCTACGAAGTGCTCTCCGAGCGCGAGATCGAGGCCCGCTACGAGGTCCTCTGCGAGCAGTACGCGGTCAAGCTGAACATCGAGGCCGAGACGCTCGCCGACATGGCGCGCACGATGGTCCTCCCAGCCGGCCTGCGCCAGCTCGCGCTGGCCGACCAGGCAGGCGTGTCAGCGGTCGCCGAGGAGACGCGGGGAACGGTGGACGAGCTCGTCACCGCGATCCACACGCTCGAGCAGGTCAACTCGAAGGAGTCGCACGAGCCGCACGAGGAGAAGGGAGCCCTCGAGTGGGCCACCTACATGCGTGACTCGGTGCTGCCGGCGATGGCCGACGTACGGGCCGCATGCGACACCCTCGAGCGGATGGTGGCCGACGACCTGTGGCCGCTGCCCCGCTACAGCGAGATGTTGTTCATCAAGTAGCGCCTCGCTGGCAGCTCAGACGTTCGGGAAGGCCCGCTACGGCGGGCTTTTCTGTGCCTTCTGACCGCATCACATGCCGAGTTGGCAACAGGTTCTGGCAACCCGCGCTCCAAGATTCAGCCTCCCCCCACCCTGTTTGTTCTGCGACCCGCCCTGCCCAGCGGTCCGACTCCATGTTCGCATCGGTCTGTACCTGGCCGACTTTGGTGACAAGGGTGACGACACCCCCCTCCCCCCGCGACTCTTGGGTAACGGCCATCAGCCTTGACGCCTCAAAGAGCCAGATCGCCTGTATGCGCATTGGATGGCATCACATCCGCACCGACACGTACGCTGCCCACAGCAGATGGCATTACCGCTCCCCGCGCGCTCGATATCGCCGTTTGAGCCGCCGCTTGAGGAGCGGCTTGCGAACTACCCGCGCCTTCGCTTCATGGGGTCGAAGTACCGCCTCGCACCCCGGCTCGGTGAAGTCTTTCGCTCACTGCCGCCAGGACCAGCAATGGATGCGTTCTCGGGCAGCGGAGTTGTGGCTTACACGCTCAAGGCCAGCGGTCGCCCGGTCGTAGCAAACGACCATCTCGCGTTCTGCGCCACCCTGACGCAAGCGCTTGTCGCGAATGATGACGAGCGGCTCACGGCTGACGATGTCGAGCAGATCTGTTCTGGCAACCGCGATGGTCGATCGTTCATCGCCTCGACCTTCGACGGCCTGTACTTCCCGAGCGAAGACCACGACTTTCTCGACGCAGCTTGGTCGCATATCGACTTGTTGGACGGACCGAAACGTGCGTTGGCCCTCAGCGGCTTGTGCCTCGCCGCTGCCTGGAAGCAGCCACGCGGAGTCTTCACAATCACGACACCTCGCTATGACGACGGACGGCGACAGATGCGCATGTCGCTTGAGGCTCTTTTCCGGGAAGCTGTCGTCGCGTTCAACAATGCTGTCTTTGAGGGTGCAGAGCCCTGCGAGAGTAGCCATGGCGAAGTCTTTGACATCGATCCAGATGGCTTTGCGGTCGCATATCTTCGACCCTCCTTACGCACCCCCGCGCGACGACACTTGCTACATCAAGCGGTACCACTTCCTCGAAGGGCTAGCGACCTACTGGGAGGGGCAAGAGATCCTCTGGGAGACCCGAACGCGAAAGCTGCGTAAGCGTCATACCCCGTTCGCCTACAAGCGCTCGGTGCGTCCGGCGCTCGACCAACTCTTTGAGCACTTCAAGGACGCCGCTCTTGTCGTCTCCTACGGGTCAAACGCCGCCGTATCGGTCGAAGAGCTAGAAGCCCTGCTGAAGCGGCACAAACGTTTTGTCCGTCGCATCGAGATCCCCCACCGGTATGCATTCGGCACACACGAAGCGGCTGCACGCCGGACGGTCACTGAGTACGTACTCGTCGCTACGTGAGCGCACCAAGCTTTGACGCTTACTTGCAGTCGCTGGCCGGGGTAGCCCCGCAGCAGGTAACGGCGGAGCCCGAGGCGCTCGACCTTTGCGTGCAAGCGACGCATATCATCGAAGGTCTCGATCCGCTCGATCTGTCATCACTGGCGTCAGCGGTCAAGGATGCTCCCGAGATCGTCCCGGTTCTCGCAGCGGCTGCTGGCCAGTCCCAAGAAAGGCTAAGAGGCTGGCTACAAGTCCACTTCGGTACGGCTGGATGGGTCAAATTGGGACGCGAGCGAGCTGCGGAGCTCGTCAAGGCTCTTGACGGCGACTTCGGTCTCATTGCAGTACTGGACGCTCAGCGCTCGCGGGCGTGGACATGGGCGGATGTGTTAGCTCGCGTCATGGCTCCACGGCAGCGCGCCGGGAGCGCAATCCAGCAGGGACGAAATCTCGAGGACGCCGTTCAGGAAGTCATCGATGGTCTGTCATTGAAGTTCGTTCCGAGAACGCGATTTGAGGGAACCGGCGGTCAGACAGCGCCTGCCGATTTCGCGATCCCAAGTGACGGCACCGATGCGCTCATCGCTGTTGCGGTCAAGGGCTTCGATTCGACTGGGAGCAAGTTGAGTGATGCGGCGCGTGAGATCGAGGAAATGGCCCACGTGCGTCGTCCGCAGCAGTTCATCTTTGCTGTGGTTGATGGGCAGGGCTGGCTCCGGAGGCAAGGGGACCTGCGGCGGATTCATGCGCTGTGGACCGAGAATCGGATTGAAGGGCTTTACACCCGGGCGACCTTGCCCGACTTCGAGTCGGCACTCAAGTCAGCCGCGCGGCGGCTTGACCTGATCTAGAGCGCGTCCGACAGGTCGATCGAGCGGACGATCTTCCGAACTCGGCATGCACCCCGACGCGATCTACCGCAGCCGCTGAGCCTCACCTGAAGATTCGTCCGCGCCGTGCGCGTGTCGCCGTAAAGCGATGAGTTGTCGGCGGTCACACCGAACGCAGCGGTACCGCGATACAGGAGGCCGGATTGCCTCCAAGAGACGGCGCAGCGCATATTCGAGACGCCGTGACAAGACGCGACCTTCACCCGCCGCGCACTGTCCCACGCCAATGTCCGTGCAAGCGCGAGTTCGACCACAGCGCGCCTCGTAGGTGGTCAGGGTGGGTGAATTCGTAGTGGAGAGTTGCCGTATAGAAAGCCACTGATTCGCCCAACCCCTTAGGAGGACGCCGTCTTTTACATCGGCTTTCCGCACTCGGGTAAGGCGCGTGGTTTCGTCTAGTCCTCGCCTACTGCTGGCGCGACCGGCGTCCCGCTAGCGCGACTGACTAGATCAACGAGTAAGTCTCGCTGCTTCTTTACATCGTTAACGCTCAGGCGGACGCGGTACCGGTTCCAGCGCTTGTCATAGGGCAGCGTTTCGAGATCTGAATCCTCAAGCAGTGCGGTCAATTCGTCACTACGATCGATCCTGAACTCCGCGATGAGATAGTCCTTCCGCGCACGGAAGACAACAACGTTGTCAGCGACGCCGTCCCGCGCCAGACCGATGTAATGCTTGTTGTACTTGAGCGCGAAGTTCTGATGGGTCACCTCGTTGATGAGGTCAACCATCGTGTCCGCGAGCTTCACGGACTTCTCAGTCCCGCGCTTGATCCAGTAGTTCCGGTCGGTCGCCTGCCCAGCCTCGTCTTCCTCGTCGGTCCCTAGCGGCATCAGATCGAGGACGGTCGTTGCGTGGAGCGTTAGAACCCCGCTGACCTCTAGCGCCCGCATCTGGACGGCAACGAGAGGGATCGCCTTGTTGAAAAGAGTGATGACATTCAGAAACCGGCTGGTGATGTCCTCGGCAACAAGGACGGCCACATGGTCGTATTGGGGATACCGGCTCCGCTCAATATCCCAGTACTCGACGGTGCGAATTATGTGCGTCTCGTCAGTTGGTCCTAGCTGGATCTCAACCTCGTATCGCGTGTGCGTCTCCGGATCTACCAAGAGAAGGTCCAACCGTCCGGCGCGCGGTTGGCGGCGTTCGATGTCCTTGACTTCGAGGTCACCGAGCCCGAGCAAGGATGGATCTTCGGCTAGCCGCTCCTGAAGCCATTTCTCGTTGAGCTCCGCGTGCGACTTCATGCTGACGGGAGCGGCTTTCTCAAACTTCATGCCTGGCAGCTTTTCATGTCGCGGTTCGAGACTGGGCCGTTGCGCACGGCACGATGCACAGCGGGCAAGGGCTAAGAGCCGCACCCGGTCGCTGACGCCTGCTCCTTGTCGGTGGTCTTTTCGGATGCAGTCGCGCCCTACGTTTGCTGGCGACCCGTGCTGGCAACGCTTCTGGCAACGGCAGGCGGCGACACACGGCTACACCCCGGCGGGGACAAAGCTTCGCCGGTACTCCGTGAAGCCGCACGTAACGACAGCCCGCAGTAGACGGCTAAGTGAGGTCGCTAATCATCAAGTAGCGGCTCGCCTGACAGCTCAGACGTTCGGGACGGCCCGCTATGGCGGGCCTTCCTGTGTCCGCTCGCATAGCATTGGGGCTGCGCCTTACGCCGGCACCGAGGCCGTCGCCTGCAGCGCCTCGCGGCGTGACTGCACCATCGTCAGCGATGTCGCGGGCTCGCCGGCGATCTCGATCACTCGTCGTACGTGCGCGCTGCCTACGACGACCAGGCGGCCGCCGCTTGCCTGCATCTGGCCGTGCGCGTCCATCACCGCGATCACTCCCTTGGAGTCGATGAAGGTGACCTCGCCCAGGTCGAGGATCAGGCACGGCGCGCCTGCGTCAACTGCCTGCGACAAGCTGGCCGTCAGCTCGGGGACGGTCGCGGCATCGATTTCGCCGGCTACCTCCACCACCCGAGTCCGCTTGTCGACGAGTCCAGTTGTCACCCTGAAGTCCGGCCTCACAAGCGGCCGCGATCGTATGCGTGGTCAGGCCTCGCGTCTATAGACCGCGGTTACATGAATGGGTCGTCAACGGCGCTCAGGCGACTGCTTTGAGTCCGGGCCCGGGCGCGATGTTCACGTCGCGCGAGTCCTTGACCTCGATCCCGCACTTCTTGCAGCGCAGGCTGTAGTCCAGCCGGCCGCCGCAGCGGCGATGACGCAGCAGCCTCGGCGGCCCGGCTTCCGTGACGTAGTGCTCGTCGCCCCACATCAGGAGCTGCGCGAGCACGCGCCAGAGGCCGCGGCCCTTTTCGGTGAGCTTGTACTCGTGACGCTCGGGCCGTTCCTGGTAGAGCCGCCGCTCGAAGATGCCTTCGTCGACCAGTCGCTGGAGCCGGTCGGTCAGCACGGGCTTCGGGATTCCGAGCCCTTCCTCGAAGTCGCTGAAGCGGCGCACGCCGAGAAACGCGTCACGCACCACGAGCAGCGTCCAGCGGTCGCCGATGATCTCGAGCGCTCGTGCGATCGAGCAGACCTGATCGTCGTATGTGCGCGGTAGCACGCACCGATCGTATCAGGGATGGTTCATTGACTGAACCGACTACCCTGAGGAGTCCTGTGACGACTGCCACCGCACCCATCTCCGTAGGCAAGGCCGAGCCCGCCCAGCGCACCGGGCGCGTGCTCGCCGTCGTCTCGGCCGCGGTCTTCATGGCGAGCCTGGACCTGTTCGTGGTGAACGTGGCGTTCCCCGACATCCAGCGCGACTTCGCAGGCTCGACGCTCTCGGGCCTGTCGTGGGTGCTGAACGGCTACACGATCGTGTTCGCGTCGCTCATGGTCCCGCTGGGGCGCGCGGCAGATCGCATCGGCCGCCGCCGCGTGTTCGTCGGCGGCCTGCTGCTGTTCGTCGCCGCTTCCGCAGCAGCCGCGGCGGCGCCCTCGGTCGACACGCTCGTTGCGGCGCGCGTGGTCCAGGCGGTTGGCGCGGCTGCGCTCATGCCGACCTCGCTCGCACTCCTGCTCGCGGAGATCCCCGAGCACAAGCGCGCGACCGCGATCGGCGTCTGGGCCGCAACCGGCGGAATCGCGGCCGCGGCAGGCCCGCCGCTCGGTGGCGTGCTCGTCGAGGCCTCGTGGCGCTGGGTCTTCCTGATCAACCTGCCCGTCGGGCTCGCCGCTGCCTTCTACGCCTCGCGCGTCCTGCGCGAGAGCCGTGACCCGGTGCACGCCCGGCGCCCGGACCTGCTCGGCTCCGTCCTGCTCACCGCCTCCGTCGCGGCGCTGGCACTCGGGCTCGTGAAGGGACCCGACTGGAGCTGGCTCGACGGCCGCACGCTCGGCGCGCTCGCCGGGAGCCTGGTCGGGCTCGCCGCCTTCGGCGTGCGCTCGGCCACCCACTCCGACCCGATCGTGGAGCTCGCGATGGTGCGCGTGCGCAGCTTCTCGATGGCCGCCGTCTCGGCGTTCTTCTTCTCGGCGGCCTTCGGCGCGATGCTGCTCGGCGGCGTCCTGTTCCTGACCCAGGTCTGGGACTACTCGGTGCTCAGGGCGGGCCTCGCGTTCGCGCCGGGGCCGTTCACCGCGGCCGTCTTCGCGCTGCCGAGCGGGCGGCTCGGTCCGCGCTTCGGCCCCGGCCGCCTGGCCACTGTCGGCTGCATCGCGTTCGCGGCCGGCGCCGCGTGGTGGGCGCTGCGGATGGGCACGCGGCCTGCCTTCGCGGCCGAGATGCTGCCCGGCATGCTCATGACAGGCGTCGGCGTGGGCCTGACGCTGCCGAGCGTGTCTGCCGCCGCGGTGTCGTCGCTGCCGCCCGAGCGACTCGCGACAGGCTCGGCCGTGCTCCAGATGGCGCGCCAGCTTGGCATCGTGCTCGGCGTCGCCGTCCTGATCGCGATCTTCGGCCACCCGGCAGCTGCGCAGGTCGTGGCGCACTTCCATCACGGCTGGTGGTTCATGGTCGGCGCCGCACTTGCCGGCGCAATCGCAGCCACGCGGATCGGCCGGATCGCTCAGCCCCACAGTCGCTGATTCAGCTCAAGGCAGTTCCGGTCGATAGATAGGTAACGGTTGCTCCCTGCCGACGTCGGCCTACCAGGCTGACTCTCCCGACGCCGCCTCCGCTCCAAGCCAATCAGCGCCATGGAAGGCAGGCCGCAACATGCTCACCCCCAAGTGCCGGAGGCTCGTGGTTTCCGCGATCGCAGCCCTGTCCGTCCTGGCGACCGCCGGCACGGCCGGCGCAGCATGTCCTCGCCCGCTTCCGCCGTGCATGCCCAACGCGTTTGCGGGTCAGGTGGGAATGCACGCTGCCAAGTGCGCGAAGACGCCGACCGCCTGCCGCGGTGCTCGCGGAAATCCAGGTCCGCAGGGCGCCGCGGGCAAGCCCGGGCGTCGCGGTAAGAAGGGCAGCACGGGGGCGACCGGCAACAACGGTGCGACCGGCAGCGCTGGCTCGGCCGGCGTGGCGGGCCCCGACGGGATACAAGGGATCCAGGGCTTCGCAGGCCTTCAGGGGCTGAACGGAATCCAGGGGATCCAGGGCTTGGTCGGCGCGAACGGGACCCAGGGGATCCAGGGATTGGTCGGCGCGAACGGGACCCAGGGCATCCAAGGACTTCAGGGCTTGGTCGGCGCGAACGGGACCCAGGGGATCCAGGGATTGGTCGGCGCGAACGGGACCCAGGGCATCCAAGGACTTCAGGGCTTGGTCGGCGCGAACGGGACCCAGGGAATTCAGGGATTGGTCGGCGCGAACGGGACCCAGGGAATCCAAGGGCTTCAGGGACTCGTGGGAGCTACCGGGCTTCAGGGACTCGTGGGAGCTACCGGAACCCAGGGAATCCAGGGGCTTGTCGGCGCGAACGGCATCCAGGGGCTTCAGGGACTGGTCGGCGCCAACGGCATCCAAGGCGTTCAGGGCCTCGATGGCCTTCCGGGGCTCATGGGCCTTCAAGGGATCCCAGGCTTCGCCGGGATTCAGGGCCCGGCTGGACCTGCGGGCTCCGACGGGGCGACTGGGCCTGCCGGACCGACCGGACCCGCCGGCCCGAACGGACCCGCCTGCCCAGATGGCGCGACGGGACCCGACGGCGCGACCGGACCCGCCGGCCCCAACGGACCCGCCGGCCCGACCGGCTCCGACGGAGCGACCGGACCTGCTGGAGCGACCGGACCTGCTGGCGCCACCGGACCTGCCGGGACGAATGGACTCGCCGAGTACGCCTACGTCTACAACCTCGGTGCGCAGGTGGTCGCGCTCGAGGCGCCCGTCACATTCGACTCCAATGGCGTGACGACCTCGGGCATCACCCATGCACCGGGCTCGGCCGCGATCGTCGTGACCAACGCGGGCGACTACAAGCTCAGCTTCTCGGTCTCCGGGACCCAGTCGAATCAGATGGGGTTGTTCGTGAACGGCAACCCGGCCGCCGGCACCGTGTACGGCGCGGGCGCGGGAACCGCGCAGAACAGCGGTCAGACGATCCTGACGCTTCCCGCGGGGGCGATCATCACCCTGCGCAACCACACCTCGGCAGCTGCCGTCGGGCTGGCGGCAGCACCGCCAATCGGGGGCACAGCTGCCGCGACCAACGCCTCGATCGTCGTCGAGAAGCTCGGCTGAGCCTGTCCGGAACGCAGACGGGGCGCCACCCAGGGCGCCCCGTCCGCACTGCTTCGGAGGTTGCTGCTCACGAGCCGGTTGGAATCTCCTTCGGCTCGTGGGCCTGGAGCACTTCCTCACCGGACTCGCCGGTGCGGATGCGGATTGCGTCGTCGACCGGCAACAGGAAGATCTTCCCATCGCCGACCGAGCCGGTCCGCCCGTGCCTCAGGATCGTGTCGGTGACCACGTCGACCGAGTCGTCGTCGACCACGCACTCGAGGCGGATCTTCGGCCGGAGGTGGATCGCGAGCTCCGCACCGCGGTAGTGCTCGGTGATCCCCTTCTGCCTTCCGGATCCCTTCGCCTCGATGATCGAGAGCGACGGGTAGCCGGCCTCGAGCAGATCAGCGCGGATCGGCTCGAACGCCTCGTGGCGGATGTAGGCGACGATCATCTTCATGACGTCACCTCCGCCGGCATCGCGGTCATGGCCGAGACCGTGCTGGGACGGCCAGAGCTGCCACCAGGCAACCTCGCCCCGTAGGCCACCAGCTCCGGCTCCGGGATGAACTGCTCCGGGTAGCCGTACATGCCGTGCTCGGAGATGTCCAGGCCGGCATCCTCTTCCTCGGCCGTGACACGCAGGCCGTAGGTGTGCTTGATGATCCAGAACGTGGCGTAGCTGACCACGAACACGAACGCGAACACCACGGCCACTCCGAGCGCCTGAGCACCCAGTTGCCGGAACGAGCCCGTGTAGATCAGGCCACCACGGCCAACCGCGTTGAACGCAGCCAGTGACGGGTGGGTGAAGATGCCGCACGAGAGCGTTCCCCAGATACCCGCCAGGCCGTGTGCCGACAGCGCGCCGACCGGATCGTCGATGTACTTGTCGATTGCGTAGACGCCGAGTACCACGATCACGCCGGCGACAGCGCCGATCACGACAGCGGCCCATGGCACTACGTAGCCCGACGGAGCGGTGATCGCGACCAGTGCCGCAATCGCGCCGTTGCCGGCCATGCCGATGTCGATCGAGCCCGTCTTCCACCTCGCCGTGGCCAGCGCCGTCAGCACGCCGGCACAAGCTGCCAGCTGGGTGACGATCAGGACCTCGGTGAAGCGGCCGTCGAGCGCGTTCAGCGTCGAGCCCGGGTTGAACCCGAACCAGCCCAGCCACAGGATGAATATGCCGAGACCGAACAGAGGCATGTTGTGCCCCGGGATCGCCCTTGGTTTGCCCGTGGTGTCGTACTTGCCGCGGCGTGGGCCGAGCAGCAGCAATGCAGCAAGCGCACCCGTCGCGCCGATCAGGTGGACGGCCGTCGATCCGGCGAAGTCCTGCATGCCGATCCACGACTTGCCCTGCAGCCAGCCACCGCCGAAGACCCAGCCCGATGCGATCGGGTAGATCAGCGCGGAGAACACGACTGCGTAGATGGCGTAGACGCCGAACTTGATCCGCTCGAGCGTGGTTCCCCACACGATCGCGAGCGACACGGCGCAGAAGACGAACTGGAAGAACCACTTCGCCTCGATCGTCGCGTCAGACAGCCCCATGATCGGGAACGCCTTCGCGGGATCGCCGAAATCGCGCAGGAACAGGCCGTGCGTGCCGATGACGTGGCCAACGGGACCGCCGAATGCGATCGCGAAGCCGACGGCCCAGTACATGAGTCCGGCGATCGAGAAGTTCGTGAGGATCTTCGCGATCACGGTGCCGGCGTTCTTGGCCCGCGAGAACCCGATCTCGAGGAATGCGAACCCGGCCTGCATGAACATCACGAGACAACCCGCGACGATCACCCAGATCGAGTTGATACCTATCGAGTCAGGTATGCCGTTCTTTGAGCCGACCGCATCTATGAGGTCGGCCAGGGGCAGGGACATGCAACCTCCTTGTTTGGGACCTCCTCATGGTCGATTTGGCTTGGCAATGCGGCATTGGACAACGGTCGGAAAAGGAGGCAGGGGATTTCGCCCGGCGGTCGAAAACTGCCGCGTATGCCCCGATTCGAGGTATCCCGCACCCTGGTCAAGTCGCCGCCCGAGCTCTGGGCGGAACTGGGCGCGGAATGCCTGGAACCCGCTCTGGGCACGGTTTCCGTCCACGAGACCGAGCACGAGCGCAAGCTCAGCTTCAGCGGCACCGGCATCCATGGCACCGCCGTGCTCGAGCCTGCCGGCTGGGGCACGAAGGTCACCCTCACGGCGGAAACCGAGGAACAGGTGGCCCGCTCCGGCTTCTGGGGCCGGATCGTGGCCCCCGAGCCGCCCCCCGGCGTGACGGACAACCTCGCGGAAAAGCTGTCCGAGGTACTCGACTCGCTTGGCTCGGCGCACAAGCGCCCGTACTCGCTGGGCTAGCGGCTGAGCGCCAGCGCTCGCGTGGCACGCGCGCGGTTGCGCGCGTCGTCGGCCAGCGCCAGCACCAGCTCGACGCGCAGCGTGCGGCGCTCGTGAGCCAGGACGCGGCGTGACCGCGGGCTCAGCCTCACGCGCAGGGCCTTCGACTTCGTCCGCGCATCCAGCGCCACATGGCTGCGCCCGAGCACGGTCGCGAGCCCCAGGCGGCGCGCAACAGCGCGGCTGACGGTGACCGTGGCGGTTCCGCGGCAGCGCTCGCTGCAGCGCAGCAGGTAGACGACGCCGCGCGTGCGGGCGCCGCGCAGCCGCTGGCGCTTCGCCTTCACCGACAGCACGGGCGGCGTCACGTCGTGCGCCGTCCTGAAGGTGAGGTCACGGCCGGCGGTGTCGCCCGCGCTGTTGGTCGCAGTCACGCGGTAGTGGTAGACGGTGTTGGCGCGCAGGCCCGGGAGCGGCGCGGACACCACTGGCGCCGTGACCGCGCTGCCCGGCACCGTCTGCGGCGCCGAGCGTGCGCCGTAGCCCACCGAGCGCCCGTACTCGATCGACCAGTGCGTGTCGTTCAGGTGCGGGTCCACGGTGGCGTTCACGAAGGCGGCGTGGTCGCTTATCAGGCCGGCAGCGCCGGTGGCTGCCGTCGGGGGCCCGGGCTCGGAGAGCGACGCCGTGACGGCGCCGGCGTCGTGGGCGAAGACATAGTCGTTCGCCTGGAGATCGAAGCCGCTGCGCAGGAAGTCCGAGTTGACGACGACAGCCGTGATCCGGCCGAACTGAGCCGGGTTGTCCAGCTGCACCCCCGCCGTCCCGCCGTCCGGCATTGGTGTCAGGTTGCTTGTCACCGTGCCGCCGTTCGGGTCGGGACCGGTGCGCCCCACCAGCTCGACCGCGCCCGCCGTTCCTGCGGGCAACGTGCCGATCAGCCGGACCGTGCGCGGCGCGTCGGCGGGCACCGGCACGTCGAAGAACTCGAACGTGGTGTGCGGCAGCGCGAACGCGCTCGTCTGCTGGCCAACCGCAAGCGAGCCGTCGCGCGGCACGTCCGGGTAGTGGTCGGGGAAGCCGGAGCCGGGCGCGTTCCACTCCGCGACGGCGGCCGAGAAGCGATCGAACTCGTCCGAGAAGCCGCTGCCGCCGAACAGAGAGATCGCGCTGTCGTAGGCCGCCGGGGCGAAGCTGCCGACAGCCGTCGACTGCTCCCACGCGGCGCGCACCACGCCCGGCCCGAAGCGGTGGTCGAGCCAGTGGTTCCAGACGGCCGAGCCATACGGTTTCAGGTCGCCGGAGCGGAATGCGGTGAGCGGCTCCTTCGTCTGACCCACCCACGACTTGACGTAGTTCACGTAGTCGTTGTTGTCCGGATAGACCTTGTCCTCCATGTAGGTGGCGGTCGCCTCGAACATCCACGGGTCCTGGAGGAAGTCGTAGGCGTTCTGGAGCACGTGGTTGTACTCGTGTGCCGCCGTCACGCGCTCGGCCGCAGCGCCTCCCGCGGTGCTGCCGGCGGCATAGCGCGAGTAGTCGCGGTCCATCACCATGTAGGCGTAGTGCGGGGTGTTCGGGTTGGTGTCCTGACCCGGGTCGGTGGCCGTGTAGCCGTAGACGCGAAGCGTCGCGTAGAGGTCCTCGATGTAGACGTCGGTCGCGTCGCTGCCACCCGTGCCGAAGTCGGACTGGGCATCGCGCCAGCCGAGCCCGGGCGATCCTGCGCAGGCGGTCGGCGCGGTGCCGTTCTCGCACGGATAGACCTCGTTCTCGAGGATGTCGCCCATCTGCTGCGCGTAGCTCTGGCTCGAGCCGTCCGCGCCCACGGGCGTCCAGTGGACGCAGAAGTGAGCCGTGCAGTAGGGCGTGCCCTCCGCAGCGATCTCTGCCGGCGTCCACTTGTGCGTGCCCGACGGGTCGGACTGCGCGTCGTCGGGCCGGGCGTGCACGGTGTTCGTGAGCTTGGCGTCGCTGTGGATGGTCGTCGCAGCCCCCGCAGGCGAGCAGGCGGCCGCCGCCACGAGGGCGGCGGCCAGCCAGGCATGCCTCACTTCTTGAGCGACACGGCTCTTGCCAGCGACACCTTGCGCTTGTCAGGAGCGACGGCCGAGGCCAGCACGTGCGCGTTCAGCGAGCGCGCGTGCGCCAGCGCCTTGCGTGCCTTCTTCGTCAGGTGCAGCGTCGCCGCCACCGCCTTGCCCGTGCTCTTGACGGTGACAGTTCCGAGCGTGATCGAGCGCAGGTGAAGCTTCTTGGCGAGCTTCTTCGTGACCACCAGCTTGAGCGTGACGGTGCACTTCTCCTTACAGCCCGCCTTCAGCTTCAGGCCCTTCGCCAGCACCGCCTTGAGCTTCGACTTCGTCAGCGACAGCGTGACGGTCAGCGGCTTCACCACCGGCTTCACGATCACCGGCGGCGTGGTGTTGCCCCCGGGCGGCTGAGAGGCAGCCGCGCCCGTCGTGAAGGTCTGGTCAGCACCCTGAACGATCCCGCCGACGCTCTGGGCAACTACCCGGAAGTGATAGGTCGTCGACGGCGTCAGGCCAGAGATAGCGTTCGCGACTGCGACGGGCGAGGCGCCGGCTCCAAGCGCCACGGCGCTAGTCGGTGCCTGCGACCCGTAGGAGGTCGTGGTCCCGTATTGGAAGTAGTAAGAGGTGTCCTGGCCGTTCGGGTTGACCGCTCCGTTCAGCGTCGCCGAGGCGGTGTCGACCCCGGACGCCCCGCTGGTGGTCGCGTCCGGCGCTTGACCGCTCGACACGTACACGCTCGAGAACGTCTGCCCGTCACGGGTCCAGTTCCAGTCCTCGGTCGTGCTGTTGTAGGTGGACGCGGAGACGTCCGAGTTCACCAGCACCGCCGTGATGCGGCTGAACGAGCTCGGGTTGTTCAGGGTGACGGAGATCGTCCCGCCGCTCGAGGTCTCCTGGACCGCTGTCGTGACCGGCCCGGTCTGCGGATCGGGGTCGGAGGTGTCCGGGTCGGCGCCCGGGCCGCCCACCAGCGCGATGGCGCCCGTGAGCCCGTTCGGCAGCGTCGCATGGAGGGTGATCGGCCCCGACGAGGCCGGCACCGGCACGTTGCGGAACGCGAACGTGGTGTGGTCGAGCGTCGCCGAGGTGGGCGACGGCCCGATCGGCAGATCTGGCCGCGTCGGCACGTCGGGGTACTCGTCGGGGAAGTGCTGCTGACCGCCGGGTGCGGCGCTGCCGTCGACCTCGGCCTGCCACTCGGCCACGTTCGCCGAGAACTGGTCGAAGTCGTCGCTGAACGACGTGCCGCCCTGGGCGGCGATGGCATCCGAGTAAGAGCCCGGTGCGAACGATCCGCCGTCGAGCTGGTCCTTGGCCTGCCAGGCGTCAAGGATCACGTCATCGCCGAAATCGGCGCCGTAGCGGCTCGCGAGCCAGTGGTTCCAGACGCCGTCGCCGTAGACCTTGAGGACGTCGAAGTTGTCGTTCGGGTACGACGTCATGGGCTGCGTCAGCAGGTCCTCCCATGGCTGGATGTACTGGAGGTAGTCGTTGATGGACGGGTAGACGACCTCCTCGAAGAAGACCGCGGTTGCCTCGAACATCCACGAGTCCTCGATCGGGTCGATCGCGAACTGGAGCGTGTGGTTGTACTCGTGCGCCGCGGTCACCTGCATCGCCTGTGTGCCGGTCTCCGTGCCCGTTGCGAAGCGGCTGAAGTCGTTGTCCATGACCATGTATGCGGGGCACGATGCATCGGAGCAGTTGTTGCCGTCGGGCGAGGCATAGCCGTAGAAACCCTGGTCGAAGACGTCCTTGAGGTAGACGTCGAACTTGTTGCTGCCGCCACCCGCTGAGCCATCCGGGTCCGGCGCCGGCCAGCCCTTGCCAGGAGCCGTCTTGTCGCTGCACGTGTTCGCGGTCGTCGTGTTCTCGCAGGCATGCACGTCGTCGAACACGCCGGCCATGGTGTCGATGTAGTCCGGCACGCCGTTGTTGGGGGTCGTGTCGGTCAGGTCCGGCGCGTCGGGGCTCGCGGCGTCGTCGACCCAGTGGAAGCAGTAGATGGACGCCGCCGGGCAGTACGTGCTGACCTCGGTCGCGTAGGTCGGGTCGTCGTTGCCGTACCAATCCGGGTCGGTCGGGTCGGTCGGCCGCGCAAGCAGGCCGTTGGCCTTCACCCGCTGGGCATGCGTCGGCAGCGAGTGCTTGCGCACCGCCAGCTGGAGCAGCGCCGGCGTCAGCTCGCGGCCGGTGCGCACCCCCACGCCGTGCTTGAGGGCCTGGACCCGGAGCAGCGTGCTTTCGGCGCGCTTGGCGGCCGGGGACGGCGTGGTGGCGGCGCTGGCGGCGGGCGCAAAGGCCACGACGGCGATCAGCGAGATGACGAGGGCGGCGGTGCGGGTCATGCCCGCGGGGATCGAGAACACACCTCCACCCTAGAATCGCGCGCCTCCAAATGCGACAACACACCCCCGAGACCTATCAGGAAAAAGAGGCCCAGCTGAAGGAGCTGCGGCAGGAAGCGGTCCACGCGGGCTCGGAGGCCGCCGTCGAGAAGCAGCACGCCAAGGGCAAGATGACCGCCCGCGAGCGGATCGAGAAGCTGCTCGACCCTGGCTCGTTCCACGAGCTCGACACGTTCGTGCGACACCGCACATTCGAGTTCGACATGCTGAAGAACCGGCCCTGGGGCGACGCGGTCGTGACCGGCCACGGCACGATCGACGGCCGCCCGGTCTGCGTCTTCAGCCAGGACTTCACCGTCTTCGGCGGCTCGCTCGGGGAGGTCATGGCCGAGAAGATGTGCAAGGTCATGGACCTGGCGGCCAAGATCGGCTGCCCGGTCATCGGCATCAACGACTCGGGCGGCGCGCGGATCCAGGAGGGCGTGGTCTCGCTCGGCGCCTACGGCGACGTGTTCGTCCGCAACGTCATGTGCTCCGGCGTGATCCCGCAGATCAGCCTGATCATGGGCCCGTGCGCCGGCGGCGCGGTCTACTCGCCCGCGATGACCGACTTCATCTTCATGGTGAAGGAGACCTCGCACATGTTCATCACGGGCCCCGACGTGATCAAGACGGTCACCGGCGAGGAGCCCACCTTCGAGGAGCTCGGCGGCGCGATGACGCACAACACCAAGTCGGGCGTCGCCCACTTCGCCTCCGACGACGAGGACCAGGCGCTGGAGGACGCGCGCTACCTGTTCTCGTTCCTGCCGAACAACAACCTCGAAACGCCGCCGCGCATCGAGCCGACCGACGATCCCGACCGCATGGAGGAGGAGCTCGACTCGATCGTGCCCGACTCCCCGAACAAGCCCTACGACATGCGCGGCGTGGTCCGCCTGATAGTCGACGACGGCGAGTTCTTCGAGGTCCACGAGCACTTCGCGCCGAACATCATCTGCGGCTTCTCGCGGCTGAACGGCTATTCGGTGGGCATCGTCGGCAACCAGCCGGCGCAGATGGCCGGCGTGCTGGACATCGACGCCTCCGAGAAGGCCGCGCGCTTCGTGCGCTGCTGCGACGCCTTCAACATCCCGCTCATCACCTTCACCGACGTGCCGGGCTTCCTGCCCGGGACCACGCAGGAGTGGGGCGGCATCATCCGCCGCGGCGCCAAGCTGCTCTACGCGTTCACCGAGGCGACCGTCCCGAAGATCACCGTCATCACGCGCAAGGCCTACGGCGGCGCCTACGACGTCATGAACTCCAAGCACATGCTGGCCGACTTCAACTTCGCCTGGCCGCAGGCCGAGGTCGCGGTGATGGGACCCGAGGGCGCCGTCAACATCATCTACCGCCGCGACATCGCCAAGTCACCCACGCCCGAGGAGCGCCGCGGCAAGCTGATCGACGACTACAAGGCGCGCTTCGCGAACCCCTACTCGGCAGCCGAGCGCGGCTACATCGACGACGTGATCCTGCCGCACGAAACACGCCCGCGGCTCATCAGCGCACTCGAGACGCTGAAGAACAAGCGCGTCGAGCGCCCCAAGCGCAAGCACGGGAACATCCCGCTCTGATCAGTTGTGCGGCTTGAACCCGAGCCGCACGCGTGAGGCCGTCTCACTGCCCGACTTGGCGCTGCCCGCGATCAGGTAGTCGAGCACCGACAGGTAGGGCTCGGCCTTCGCATAGTTGGCGCTGCTCGCGCCGAAGCTCTGCACGAGGCCCAGGATCGGCGGCACGCTCATGTAGACGGAGGGGCTGTACTGCGGGCCGAGCTTGGACGCCGCGGAGGTGAAGCCAGACGACGTGCCAAGGCTCGAGCCGCCGGCGCCGAACGCCGCCTTGGCGGCTGACTCGCCGTAGCTGATCACCACCCGCTTGCCCGACTGCACGAGGTAGATGCCCTTCGGGGCCTTCGCGACCGCCAGCTTGTAGCCCTTGGCCTTACCGAAGCTCGCCGCCCCGACCGTGGCGCCACCGCTGCGCGCGGCCAGCGCCGCGAACTTGGTCAGCGCGGCCTTCGAGGTCGCCGGATCCTTCGACTGGATCAGCAGGCCGCCGCCGAGCGAGTCCTTCGAGTCGCCGGAGACGAAAACGGCCACGTCGCCGATCCATGAGAGGACATCGCGATTCAGGTTGAGCCCGGTCTGCGCTTCGAGCTGCTGCTCGAGCTTCTGCTCGCCTCCGGCGATGCCGGCGGCGAACCCGATCAGCGTCTTGAGCGACGAGCCGAAGTCGGCCAGTCCAAGTGCGAACCACGAGTCGGCCGGCACCTCGCCGAGCAGCGGAGTGCTGCCGGCCGAGAGCTTGAGCGCCGACGCGCTCGGGATCAGCGCGCCGTCGATCACCAGCGCCTGCTGCTCGGCGCGGATGGTCGCGACGACCGGCTTGCCCCCGACGAGCTGGCCGATCAGCGGCGCAGCGGGCCCAAGCGACTGGCCGCTGGCACTCGCCAGGGCGCGGACGAGCCCGCCGGTGTCCTCATAGACCAGGGCGATGCGATCCGACGCCGCCGATTTGATCGCCTGCTTGTAGCGATCGGCGTCCGCCAGCGATCCGCCCTTCGACGCGTCGACCGCCGCCTTGAAGCCCGCCTCGGATCCGGCGATGAAGTACCCGTTGGCGACACCCGTCACGGTGCCGTCCTTGTCGACCACGTAGTCGTTGCCGCGGTAGCTCGCCTCGCGGTCGCCCTTCTCCTTGCCCTTCGTGATCGCGTCCTTCGTCTTGCCCTCGTCGGAGCTCGCGATCACCACGGCCCACGCAGGCTTGGCAGCGCCGGGAGTGACGAACACCGCCGCCTTGTCGCCCAGCCACGGCTCGATGTCGGCCGCGTAGTCGACCGGGCTCTTCTTGTCGTCCTTCGTCGCCTTCTCGAGCAGCTTGTTCAGGCGGTCCTGCGGCGCTCCAGTACCTGGGAGGTCGCCCAGGATCGAGCGCATCGCGGACTCCTGCCCGCCGCTCGGGTCGATCGTCGCCTCGGCGTAGAAGAAGCTCGAAGCGGGGGCCATGCCCGCGGTGTTGCTGCCGGACCCGCTGCCGCTGGAGGAGCCGCAGCCGGCGGCGGCGGCGACAACGAGGGCGATCAGGCAGAGGGCGGTGAGCGCGCGGAGCAGCTTGGTCATGCAATGAAGTGTGCCGCCACAAGGCCCTCTACGTCCAGCGGCGGCGGCACGACGTCGATCCGCTCCTCGCGAATCACGGCCAGCAGGGCATCGACCACGACTGGATCGAACTGCGTGCCCGAGTTGCGGTGCAGCTCTTCGGTCGCCGATTCGAGCGACATCGCCTTGCGGTAGCTGCGCGTGGTGGTCATCGCGCTGAACGCGTCGCAGCAGGAGACGATCCGCGACTCGATCGGGATGTCTTCGCCGGCGAGCCCATCCGGGTAGCCCCTGCCGTCGAAGTGCTCGTGCGAGGAGCGCACCACGCGCCCGACCTCGCCGAGCACGCCGCCGATGCGATCGAGCATCTGCTGGCCCTCGACCGTGTGCAGCTTCATCACGGCCCACTCCTCGGCGTCCAGCGGGCCCGGCTTGTTGATGATCTCGGCCGGCACGGCGATCTTCCCGATGTCGTGAAGCAGGGCGCCGAACTCGATCCGGCGACGAGCGGAGGGATCAAGCCGCAGCTTGTCGGCCACCGCCAGCGACAGCGAGACAACACCGTGGCTGTGCGAAGCCGTGTAAGAGTCCTTGTCCTCGAGCACGTCGCCGAGCAGCAGCGCGGTGCCGCGGTATGCGTTCGAGAGCTGGAGCGCGCTCTCGATGTAGGTCTCGCGCTCCTGGGCGAACGTGGCCAGCAGCCCGATCAAGGGCAGCACGAGCAATCCGCGGTACGGCTGACCCGCCGCGGCGAAGGCCGTGACCAGGCCGATCGGTGCAAGCAGGAGGTCGACCATGTACACGCGCGCAAGAACCGCGATCTGCATTCGCGGGCTCACGCCCAGCGCGGCCCACTCGCGGACCGTCGATGCAGCGGTGTCGACCACGATCTGAGCTCCGAACGCTCCGAGGTAGATCGGCCAATCAGCCCAGTCGGGATGAGTGACGCCGGCGGCCGCGAACACGATCACGGGGCCGACCGTGTGCCACGCGTCGGCGACGGCGGACAGCGAGCGATCCGCGTGGGTGCGCCCGGCCATCCAGTCGGGCACGCGCGCGATGACGAAGCCGGCTGCCACGAACAGCGGCACCGCCGGCTGCGGCAGCAGGAACAGCATCGGGACCAGTACCAGCTGGGTCGGGATCATGTAGCCCGCGCCGACGTGGAAGCGCACCCGGCACGCGAGCGCGTATGTCAGCGTGAAGACAAGGGCCGGGCCGAGGTCAAGCGTCCCGCGTGCATCCGGGAACGCGGCGGTGAGAGCAAGGACCGCGCCCAGCAGGGCGAGTGCGGCTGCTCCCTCGCTGATGCGCTCACGGCGCGGCATAGCTGACGGCTCGCGTTCCCGCCGCTGCGCAAGCAGGCCCTCGAGCGCTGGAGCCAGCGTCCGTCCACCGTCAAGGGTTGGGATCTTCATACCCACGCGAGTGTGATCGGCTGATGAAGCGGCCGACTCAAGTGCTTGCAGGATAGGTCGCAAGTGTGGCCACTTGACCCACCAGCCGTTCAGGTCGCCGACCGATTTTCGACTCAAGCATTCGGAGGCGGCACCTGTCGCTCCCTGGAAAGGAAAAGATGGCCCGGAACCTCAAGTCGAAGTGGAGCGGCATCGCAGCCACGGTCTGCGCGCTGGGCGCCCTCGCCGCCCCCGCGGCTCACGCGAGCATTCTCACCACCGCGACCAGCTGCGCCCCGGACACGCTGAGCAACCCGTTCGCGTCATTCGGCGACAACTCGAACTACACGCCCATCCCGGGCGGCTCCTTCGAGTCGGATGCCACGGACTGGTCCTTGGCGGGCGGCGCGAAGGTGGTCGACGGCAACGAGAGCTACAACGTCAACGGCAACTCGGACTCGCAGTCGCTCTACATCCCGCGCGGCGGCGTCGCGACGAGCCCGCCCACGTGCGTGGGGCTCGATCATCCGACCGCGCGTTGGTTCTCGAAGTCGACCGGCCTCTTCGGCGCCGGCTTGATGAACGTGACCGTGATCGTCCATGACAAGCTCGGCGGCACGCTGGAACTGCCGGTCGCTACCGCGCTCCCCAGCGCCAACTGGAAGCCGAGCAGCATCGCCTTCATCCTGGCGAGTCAGCTCACTGACCCGGGCCAGCAGACGAGCGTGCAGTTCCGCTTCCGGCCGATTCTCGGCAACTGGAACATCGACGACGCGTACGTCGATCCTTACGCTCGCAGCTGACCAAGGTCAGAGGCGCACGACAGGTGCCTTGACAACCCCCGCACGCTGTGCCTCGAGCACAGCGTGCGTGATCGCAAGATCCTGAATCGCAAGGCCGGTCGAGTCGAACAAGGTCATCTCCTCGTTCGACGACCGGCCTTCTGCGTTCCCCGTCATCACCGCGCCGAGCTCGGTCACCTGCTCGCGCGTGACGAGGCCGGCCTCGACCACCGCGGTCAGCTCACCGCCGTGCGACGCCTGATGCCACTCGTCGCAGAACAGGCGGCAGCGCGCGACCGCGCCGGGCTCGGCCTCTGACTTGCCCGGGCCGTCGGCGCCGAGCATGTTCAGGTGCGCGCCCGCGTGCAGCACGTCCTCGGTGACGACCGGGGAGTTGCCGGGCGTCACGCAGGTGACCACATCGCAGGCGAGCGCATCGTCGAGCGCGCCGGCCTCCCAGCCGAGTTCGCCGGCCAGCGCGCCGGCCGCGTCGGGGTCGACGTCGTAACAGAGGCCGGGGCCGTACTCGGCGGCCGCCAGGCAGCGCGCGGCCCAGGCTCCGTAGACGCCGCAGCCGACCAGGCCGACGGTTGCCGCATCCTCGCGCGCGAGCTCCTGGGCGGCGACGGCCGCCACAGCGCCGGTGCGCAGCATCGTGATCGCCCGGGCGTCGATCAGCGCCAGCGGGCGTCCATCGCTTGCGTCCGAGACGCAGACCAGGCCCATGACCACCGGCAGGCCGCGTTCGCGGTTGGACGGAAACGACGTGATCCACTTCAGGATCGCCAGGCCGCCACCGCGCGCCGGCATCGCGCGAAAGTCGCCCGGCCCGTCGGGCGCGTCGAGGTAGACCTTCGACGGCATCACCCACTCGCCGTCGTAGTGGCGCACGAATGCGTCACGCACGCGCTCGATCGCGTCGCTGGGCGTGACGGCGGCCAGCACCGTGTCGTGATCGAACACCGGGATCTCGGGCATGCCCGCCCGACGATAACCTCGCCCCGTGGCGCGCAACGGCAAGCACGCACCGCGGCGGCCGCGGATCGAGATCACCCACTCGGTCGCAAGCCCGGCGGAAGCAGCCGCGATTGCGGCGGCGATCGAGCAGTTCCTGCGCGACACCGCGCCGCCGCCGCGCGAGGAGGCCGACACGATCAGCCCGTGGCTGCGAGCCGGCCTGATGGAGGGCGTAGGCCTGCCCGCGGACTCCACCCCCTGGATCTGACCGGCTAGCTTCAGCGCGATGCCGGAGGTCAGCCCGACAGAGGCCAAGCAGATCATCGACGGCGGCGCGCAGCTCGTCGACGTCCGCACCCCAGTCGAGTACGAGGCCGGCCACATCGCCGGATCCCGCCACATCGAGCTGGCCGACCTGCAGCGCGAATCCGAGTCGCTCGACAGCCAGCTGCCGGTGGTCATCTACTGCCGCTCGGGCAACCGCTCCGGGCCGGCCGCAGACGCTTTTGCGGCGTCCGGGTGGGATGCGCACTCGATCGAGGGCGGCCTGCTGGCGTGGGCAGAGGCCGGGCTCGAACTCGAGCCCGGCGGGCGGCGAAGTGGCCGAGAATCCGAACATGCCCCCGCGCTAGCGGCTAAAACGCCGAAACCCCTTCGGGTTTCGATATATTTCAGGGTTCCATGGAGCCGACTGCATCCACACCGAAGAGCGGGCGCCTTGGCTCGCGCGAGAACCCGGAGATCCTCGAGAACGTGCCGGGCCACATCATCCCGGTCCTCGAGCAGGAGTTCGACGACTTCGACGACCGCTCCGAGTTCTTCCTCGGCGGCGGCGAGAGTGAAGAGCAGTTCATCGGCTTCCGCCTGAAGCAGGGCGTCTACGGGCAGCGCCAGCCCGACCGCCAGATGATGCGGATCAAGCTCCCGCTCGGCGGCGTCACCCCGGACCAGATGGACGCCTTCGGCGACATCGCCGAGGAGTTCACGCCGCTCGTCAAGGGCCACATCACCACGCGCCAGAACTTCCAGTTCCACCACATCCCGCTGCGCGATGCCGCGAAGGTGCTGCGCATCCTCGGCGAGGTCGGGCTGTCCAGCCGCGAGGCGTGCGGCAACACCGTGCGCAACGTCACCGGCGACCCGTGGGCGGGCGTCGCGGCCGACGAACCGTTCGACATCACGCCCTACGGCGCAGCGTTCGTGCGTCACTTCGTGCGCCACCCCGACTACCAGCTCATGCCGCGCAAGGTGAAGTGCGCCTTCACCGCATCGGACGCCGACCGCGCGATCACGCTCATCCACGACCTGGGCTTCATCCCGCGCGTGCGCGACGGCGTCAAGGGCGTGGAGATCAACACGGGCGGCGGCACGTCGATCATGGCGCGCGTGGGCCACACGCTCTACGAGTTCGTGGAGGTCGACAACGGCGACTACCTCAAGGTCTCGGAGGCTGTCCTGCGCATCTTCGACCGCCAGGAGTGGCTGCGCGCCAACCGGGCGCGTGCGCGGCTCAAATTCCTGGTCGACAAGGTCGGCATCGACGAGTTCCGCAACATGGTCGAGGAGGAGCTGAAGGGAGACTGGGTCTCGGAGCGCGACTTCGACCCGACGCCGCTGCTGTTCGAGCACGACGAGGAGGCGCACGCGCCGGGTCCCTACACCGGCGGCTCGCCGAACGGCGACAGCCGAGAGTTTGACGCCTTCGTCACCTCCAACGTCCGGGCACAGCGCCAGGACGGCTTCAGCACCGTCGAGGTGAAGGTCACCCGCGGCGACCTCACGCCCGAGCAGTTCCACGGGCTTGCGCAGATCATGCGCGACTTCACTGGCGGCTACGCGCGCACGAGCGTGCACCAGAACCTCGTGCTGCGCTGGGTGCGCAACGAGGCGCTCTACGACCTCTGGGCCCGCCTCGGCGAGATCGGCCTAAACGAGGCCGGCGCCGACACGATCACCGACACGGTCAGCTGCCCCGGTACCGACAGCTGCAAGCTGGGCATCACGTCGTCGATGGGCCTCAACCGCGCGATCCAGGCCAAGGTCGAGTCGCTCGACATCACGGACCCGCTCACGAAGCGGATCCACATCAAGATGTCCGGCTGCCCGAACGGCTGCGGCCAGCACCACCTCGGCTCGATCGGGTTCTACGGCGCGTCGCTCAAGATCGGCGGGCGCGCCATGCCCGCCTACGTCGCGCACATCGGCGGCCGCTACGAAGACGGCAACCTCCAGTACGGCACGCGCCTGAAGGTGCGCCTGCCCGCCAAGCGCGTGCCCGACGCGATCGAGGCGTGGCTTGCCCTCTACGAGAGCGAGCGCAACGACGGCGAGCCGTTCAACGACTTCTTCGACCGCGTCGGGGCGGTTCCGTTCGAGGAGGCCGCGCGCGGAATCGCGCTGCCGACCGAGTTCAACCTCGAGTCGCTCGAGCACTTCATCGACTGGAGCCGGTCCGAGCCCTACGCAGTTATCAGGGGCGAGGGCGAGTGCGCGGTCTAGCCACCAGCGACCGCACCGCCGAAGAGGTGCTGGCCGAGGCGGTCGAGCGCTTCCACCCCGGCCTCGTGCTGGCCTGCTCGTTCCAGAAGGAGGAGTCGGTCCTGATCGACATGCTCATGAAGATCGAGCCCGGCGCACGCGTCTTCACGATCGACACCGGTGTGCTCTTCCCAGAGACCTACGCGGTCTGGAAGCAGGTCGAAGATCGCTACGGGCTCAAGGTCGAGGTCTACGACGCCGCCAATCCCGGCAACCCGTGGACCGGCGGCGACCACTGCTGCGGGACGCTCAAGGTGGCGGCGCTCGAGCAGGCACTGGCGGGCACCGACGCATGGGTCACGGGCATCCGCCGCGAGCAGGCCCCGACCCGCGCCGGCGCCCAGCAGCTCGAGCGCGACGAGCGGCGTGGGATCTGGAAGGTCAACCCGCTCGCCGCCTGGACCGGTAAGGACGTCTGGAACTACATCTCCGAGCACGACCTCCCCTACCACCCGCTTCACGATCAGGGCTACGACTCGATCGGCTGCGCGCCCTGCACGGCGCCGGGTGCCGGCCGCGAAGGCCGCTGGGCGGACTCCGACAAGACCGAGTGCGGTCTGCACGTGGACCAGGTGGGCTGACCCGGTGGACCCGCTGATCATCGTCTTCGGGTTCGGCGTGGGCGTACTGGTTGGCACCACAGGCATCGGGGGCGGCTCGCTGATGACTCCGATCCTGATCCTGGTCTTCGGCTTCAAGCCGACCACGGCAATCGGCACGGACCTGGCCTACGGCGCGATCACGAAAACCGTCGGCGGCTACCGCCACTGGCGTCAGAAGACCGTCGACTTCCGCCTCTCCACCTGGATGGCGTTCGGGTCGGTTCCGTCCGCCGTGCTCGGCGTCTACGTGCTGCACCTGCTCCAGGATGCGCTCGGCGATGGCTTCGACAACGCGATCCTGATCGCCGTCGCCGGCGCGCTGCTGCTCACGGGCATGGTCATCCTGGCACGGCTGCTGCTGCCCAGCGGTGGCCGCAACGAGCGCGAGTCGAGCCCGCTCGAGCGCCGGCACAAGATCGCCGCCGTAGCGCTCGGCGCGTCCGTTGGCTTCGTGCTCGGCATCACGTCGGCAGGCTCGGGCTCGCTGATCGCGGTCGGCCTGATCATGGCCTTCCGGCTGACCCCGCAGCGCGTCGTCGGCACCGACGTCTTCCACGCGGCGATCCTGCTGTGGGCCGCCGCGATCGCGCACGTGATCGCCGGCAACGTCGACTTCGCTCTGGCCGGGACGATCCTCATCGGATCGATCCCGGGTGTATGGCTCGGGTCGGGCCTGACGATGCGCCTGCCCGTCGGCGTCATGCGCGCCACGCTCGCGGTCGTGCTGATCGGCGCCGGGCTTGCTCTGATCGAGAAGGCTTACTCGGAGGTGCCTCCGGCGCTGGTGATCGGCGTGCCGGTGGCGATCGGGCTCGTCGCATGGCTCATCCGGGCGATCCGCCACGGCGCGCTGCCCCCGATGCCGGAGAAGGCGTGACCGGCCTAGCCACGCGCGAGCTGTCGCACCTGCGCAACCTCGAGTCGGAGGCCATCCACATCATGCGCGAGGTGGCTGCCCAGCTGGAGCGACCGGTGCTGCTGTTCTCCGGCGGCAAGGACTCGATCGTGCTGCTGCGCCTGGCCGAGAAGGCCTTCCGTCCCGCGCGCTTCCCGTTCCCGCTCATGCACGTGGACACGGGACACAACTTCCCGGAGGTGCTCGAGTTCCGCGACCGCCGCGTGGCCGAGCTTGGCGAGCGGCTCATCGTCGCGTCGGTCCAGGACTCGATCGACGCTGGCCGCGTTGTCGAGGAGACGGGGCCGCGCGCCTCACGCAACCGGCTCCAGACGATCACGCTGCTCGACGCGATCGAGGAGCACGGCTTCGATGCAGCGATCGGCGGCGCGCGACGCGACGAGGAGAAGGCGCGCGCCAAGGAGCGCGTCTTCTCGTTCCGCGACGACTTCGGGCAGTGGGATCCCAAGGCACAGCGCCCCGAGCTCTGGAACCTCTACAACGGCCGTATTCGCAAGGGCGAGCACGTGCGCGTCTTCCCGCTCTCGAACTGGACCGAGCTCGACGTCTGGCAGTACATCGACGAGGAGCAGCTCGAGGTCCCGTCGATCTACTTCGCCCACCAGCGTGAGGTGTTCCGGCGCGACGGGATGCTGCTGGCGGTCTCGCCCTACGTCGAGATGATGGACGGCGAGCAGCCGTTCGAGGCGTCGGTGCGCTACCGGACCGTCGGCGACATGAGCTGCACCGGTGGCGTCGAGTCCGGCGCTGGGTCGCTCGACGCTGTCGTTGCGGAGATCGCGGCCACGAACATCACCGAGCGCGGCGAGACACGCGCCGACGACCGGGTCACCGAGGCGGCGATGGAGGACCGCAAGAAGGAGGGCTACTTCTAGGTGTTCCGGATGGTGGACGCTCCAAGCCAACTGCGCCTGGCCATCGTCGGCTCGGTCGACGACGGCAAGTCGACCCTGATCGGGCGGCTGCTGTACGACTCGAAGCAGATCTTCGAGGACCAGCTCGAGCACGTCGAGGAGACGAGCCGCCGCCGCGGTGACGGCTACGTCAACCTCGCGCTGCTGACCGATGGCCTGCGCGCCGAGCGCGAGCAGGGCATCACGATCGACGTCGCGCACCGCTACTTCGCCACGCCGCAGCGGCGCTTCGTCATCGCAGACACGCCCGGCCACGTTCAGTACACGCGCAACATGGTCACGGGAGCGTCGAACTCGGACGTCGCGGTGATCCTGATCGACGCGCGCAAGGGCGTGCTCGAGCAGACGCGCCGTCACGCCTACATCGCCTCGCTCGTCGGCGTGCGGCACCTGGTCGTGTGCGTGAACAAGATGGACCTCGTCGGCTTCGACGAGGGCGCCTTCGACGAGGTTGCCCAGAGCTTCAGCGCGTTCGCGGCCAACCTGAGCATTCCCGACGTCACGCTCATCCCAGTGTCGGCGCTGAACGGCGACAACGTGGTCGACCGCTCCGAGGCGATGCCGTGGTACGACGGCCGGCCACTGCTCGAGGAGCTCGAGCAGCTCGACGTCGCCCTCGACCGCAACCTCGACGACGTGCGCCTGCCGATTCAGTACGTGATCCGGCCGATGTCCGACGAGCATCACGACTACCGCGGCTACGCCGGTCAGCTTGCGTCCGGTCTGCTGCATCCCGGCGACGACGTGGTCGTCCTGCCGGCAGGGCACCGAACGCGGGTGAAGCAGATCGACACGTTCGCGGGCGAGCTCGAAGAGGCGTTCCCCCCACAGTCGGTCACCGTGCTGCTCGAGGACGAGCTCGACATCTCGCGCGGGGACATGCTGGTCGGTGTGGAGGACCAGCCGGCCGTCGCCCGCCAGCTGACTGCCACGGTGTGCTGGATGGCCGATCAGCCGCTGCGGGTGGGTGCGCGCTACGTCGTGCGCCAGACCACCCGTGAGGTGCGAGCGATCGTCGGCACGCTGGTGCACCGCATCGACCTGCACGCGCTCGAGCCGGACGCGACGGTCACGGAGCTCGGGCTGAACGAGATCGGCTCAGTGGAGCTGCGGCTGAGCGCGCCGCTCGTGGTCGACGACTACGCCCGCAACCGCGAGACGGGGGCCTTCATCCTGATCGACGAGGCGACCAATGCGACCGTCGGCGCCGGGATGATCACCGGCGCTGCCTAGGGCCTGGGCGACCGCCCGAGCCTGGCCCCTACACCCGCACTTCCCAAGCGTCCTGGTCCGCCACCAGCTTCTGCACGTTCTTCGGCAGCTTGTTCCCCGCCACGTCGGCCAGCGTGGTCTCCTCGAGCACCGACCGCAGCGCTGCGCGCACCGCCACCCAGATCTCCCGCAGCTGCTCCGCTGAGCCGTCGTACTCGAGCAGGTTGGGTCGCGTTCCTGCGACGTTCGCCAGCGGGCCGTCCACGGCTCGCACCACGTCCGCGAGCGCAATGTCCTTGGCTGGACGCGCCAGCAGGTAGCCGCCGTCCACGCCACGGCGGCTCTCGACTATGCCGGCGTTGCGCAGGTCGCCCAGGATGTTCTCCAGGAACCGCAGCGGGATTCCCTGCGCGGTTGCGATCTGCTCGCCCTTGACCGGGCTGTCGGTGTCGAGCGCGGCCAGCTCGATCGCCGCGCGAAGGGCGTAGTCGGTCTTTGCCGAGATGCGCACCGCGCCATTGTGGCGCGGCGCGGGACCTCAGGCGGGCACCGGCTGTGCGGTCGAGCGCACGTAGACGATGTCGCCGCGCCGCAGCTCCAGCTGTTCGGCCTCTCCGCGCGGCAGCTGTACCGACAGCGGCTCGCCGTCGCCCAGAGCCAGCTCGACGCGCACCTCGAAGCCCAGGCGCACGATCCGCTCCACCACAGCCTCGGCGGCCCCCGCATCGGCCTCGACCAGCAGCTGGAGGTCGTGAGGGCGCACCAGCCGCCCGCCGAGCCGGGTCACCGGGCCGATGAAGTTCATGACGAACTCGTTGGCCGGGGCGTCGTAGAGCTCGGTCGGGGTGCCGGCCTGCTCGACGCGCCCGTGCGAGACCACCACGATCTGGTCGGCCAGCTCCATCGCCTCCTCCTGATCGTGGGTCACGAACAGGGTGGTCACAGGCATCTCCTCGTGCAGGCGACGCAGCCACGCGCGCAGCTCTTCGCGGACGTTCGCGTCGAGCGCGCCGAACGGCTCGTCCAGCAGCAGCACCGAGGGCTCCACGGCAAGCGCTCGCGCAAGCGCCATGCGCTGGCGCTGCCCTCCGGACAGCTCGCTCGGGTAACGCTTGGCGAACTGGCTCAGCTGGACCAGGCTCAGAAGCTCGTCGACGCGGCGCGCGACCTGGGCCTTGGGGCGCTTGCGGATGCGCAACCCGAACGCCACGTTCTCGCGCACAGTCATGTGCTTGAACGCCGCGTAGTGCTGGAAGACGAAGCCGACGCCGCGTTCCTGTGGCGTCACGCCGGTCATGTCGCGGCCCTCGATGCAGACCTGTCCGGCGTCTGGTGACTCGAGCCCGGCGATGATTCGCAGGAGCGTGGACTTGCCGCCGCCGCTCGGACCGAGCAGCGCTGTCAGCGACCCGGCGGGCACGTCCACGGAGACGTCGTCGAGCGCGACGAAGTCGCCGAAGCGCTTGGTGATGTTGTGAGCCTCGATCGCCATCAGGTTCTCCTTGTTCTCCTGCGGTCCAGGTATGTCATTCCAAGCAGCGCGCTCATCGCGAACACGGCCAGCACAACCGACACGGCATACGCGCCGGTCACGTCGAAGCCCTCGAACTTGTCCTGCACGAACAGCGTGAGCGTCTCGGTCTGCCCCTGGAGGTGACCCGACACCACCGCGACCGCGCCGAACTCCCCCAGCGCGCGCGCCGTGGTCAGGACGACGCCGTAACCGACGGCCGGCCGGATCGCCGGCAGCGTGACGCGCCAGAACGTCTGCCAGCCGCCGGCGCCGAGCGTCTGGGCCGCCTCCTCCTGCTCGGTGCCTATCTCGCGCAGCACCGGGGCCACCTCGCGCACCACGAACGGCAGCGACACGAACATGGTCGCCAGCACGATTCCGGGGGTCGAGAAGATCACGCGGATGCCGTGGTCGACCAGCGTCCCGCCGACCCAGCCCTGCTCGCCGTAGACGAGCACGAGGGCCAGGCCGATCACGATCGGCGACAGCGCGAACGGCAGGTCGATGATGCGCTCGACGAGTGCGCTGCCGCGGAAGCGGCGGCGCTCCAGCGCGAGCGCCATGACGATGCCGAACACGGTGTTCACCGGCACGGCGATCACGATCACGAGCAGGGTCAGCCCGATCGCATGCTGCGCGTCGCCCGAGGTCAGGGCGTCGAAGAACTTCCCGAGCCCGTGCTCGAACGCGCGGTAGAAGACCATGCCGACGGGCAGGATCAGCAGCACGCCGAGGTAGGCCAGCGCGGCCCCGCGCAGCGCTAGGCGCGAGCCCATCGCGACCACCTCCTGCCCGCAACGCTCAGCCCGGTGAGGAGCACCAGCGATGCCGCCAGGAGCACCACCGAAACGGCCGCGGCACCGGACGTGTCGCCGCTCTGGATGCGGTTGTAGATGAAGACCGAGCTGACCTCCGTCTTGAACGGCAGGTTCCCGGAGATGAGCACGACCGAGCCGAACTCGCCGAGCGCTCGCGCAAGGGCGAGCCCGGCGCCGGACACGATCGCGGGTGCCAGCGAGGGCAGGATCACGCGGCGGAAGACGACCAGCGGTCCTGCGCCCAGCGAGGCCGCGGCCTCCTCTGCCTCGCGGTCGAGCTCCATCAGCACGGGCTGCACCGAGCGCACGACGAACGGCAGCGTCACGAACAGAAGCGCGAACAGCACGGCCCAGCGCGTGAACGCCACATCCACGGGCGCGGGCCCCCTCGGCCCGTAGAGGGCCAGCAGAGTCAGGCCGGCAACGATCGTCGGCAGTGCGAACGGCAGGTCGATGAGCGCGTTCACGACGGTCTTCCCGCGGAACTCGTCACGCACGAGCACCCACGCGATGAGCGTGCCGGTCACGGCATTCAGGGCAGCGACCGCGACCGATACGAGCAGCGTGAACTTGAACGCCGCCACCGCCTCACGGCTCGTCACGGTGTCCCAGAAGCCACCCAGGCCGTGGTCGGTGCTGCTTGCCACCAGCGCGGCCAGTGGCAGCAGCACCATCAGGCTCAGCCAGATGACCGAGACCGACAGCAGCGGCATGGCTCGACGCCGTGCCGCCACGAACCCCGGCAGGGGCGCGTTACTTGCTTGTGGAAACGCCAAGCGATTTCTCGATCTTTGCGACGACGCCCTTGTCGGGATCGAAGAACTTGTCCCCCACGCTGCTCCAGCCTCCGAGCGAGTCGATCGTGAACAGGCTGCTCGGCGTCGGGAACTTGGACTTGTCGACAAGAGCGGGGTCGATCGGCCGGTAGCCCTTCGACTGGAAGATCTGCTGCCCCTGCTTCGAGCGCAGGAAGTCGATGAACGCCTTCGCCTTGACCGGGTCCTTGCTCGTCTTGGTCACGGCGATCGGGTTCTGGATCAGGATCGTCTGGTCCGGAACCACGTAGTCGATGTCCTGGCCGGCCTGCCGCGCGGCGATCGCCTCGTTCTCGTACGCCAGGATCACGTCGCCCTTGCCGCTCGTGAACGTGGTCATCGCATCGCGCGCCGACTTGTCCTGAACGGGAACGTTGTGGAAGAGCTTGGACAGGTACGCCGTGGCCTCGGCGGGCGACTTGCCCTCCTTGAGCTGCGCTCCGTACGCCGCCATCACGTTCCAGCGCGCGCCGCCGGAGGCGAACGGGTTCGGCTCGATCACCTGCACACCGGGCTTGACGAGGTCATCCCAGGTCCTGATGTTCTTCGGGTTGCCCTTGCGGACCCCGAACACGACCACCGAGTTGGTGACGAAGCCATGCTCGGGCCCGCTGTCCCAGCCAGCGGCGACCTTGCCCGCATCGACGAGCTTGCCGACATCAGGCGCCAGCGACAGCGCGACGACGTCCGCCGGCAGGCCGGACTGGACCGCGCGTGCCTGGTCGCCGGAGGGGCCGAACGACTGCGTGAACGACACGCCCTTGCCGGACGCCGTCTTGTTGAACGCAGGGATCAGCGCCGCGTAGGCCTCCTTCGGCGTGGAGTAGGCGACCAGGCTCAGGTGGCCGCCGTTGCCTCCGCTCGAGGCATCGGATGAGGAGCCGCACGCCGCAATCAGCGGAATCGCGGCAAGCAGGGCGAGAACAACAGGGATGCGAGTCTTCATGACACCTTTTCCATCGGAGTAGTCGAGTTTGGCAAACGCCAATACTACTCAAACCCGGTCGGGTTTAGAACAATTAGTGCCCGAGACGCCTTGAAACGCGTGCTGCCGCCGCCCGAGCGGGCTGTGCCAGCGAGTGAATCGTCCCATTGACCCGGCGGCCGTCCAGCACCCCGCTCATGTGGCCGCGGCGGTAGGACAGGTGCCCGTGCGCCGCGCCCCTGCCGCTGATCTTCGACGTCCGCGGCGCCCCCGCTGGCGATCCTCCCCGACAGGGTCACGCCGGGGATGTAGACGACGCCGCGCAGCGCGATCGAGTCGCTCGTCTCGTAGAAGCGCCCGCCGCGCAGGCCGCCGCCCGTGATCAACCCGAGCGGGTTGGTCAGCAGCGAGTCCGCCGACTGCTCGAGCACGTCGTAGACCGTCAGCGCGGCGGCCGTGACGGTGCGCCCGCGCTTGCCCGCCGCAGCGGCCGGCTTGAGCCCAGCCACCGAGGCGGGAATCGGCCCATCGGGCCGGATCCGCCCGTGCGCGCGCTTGCAGCTGGTCTGGACCGGGCGGTTCTGGAAGAACTGCCGCAGCGCCCGGTCCGAGCAACCGGTCAGATCCGCGCCGAGCACCGAGTGGCCGGTGCCGGGGATCGTGATCAGCGTCGAGTCGGGGATCGCGGCAGCCAGCTTCTGCGCCCCCTCGATCGGCGTGCGCAGGTCGTCCTGGCCCTCGATCAGCAGCGTTGGCAGGTTCGGGATCGGGCCCGGCGCAGGCGGCAGCACCCGCCGCACCTTCGGCCAGTACGAGCACAGGTCGATCTCGTCGGAGTCGTAGGTCGTCGCGTGGTCGAACGGGTAGAGCGCCGCCTCGGGGATCGCCGCGACGGCCGCCTTCGCCTGCGCGAGTCGCGTCAGCGGGCTCGCGTTCCAGTCCCACGGGAACGTCTCCTCGGTGCAGACGGTCGCGGCGTAGAGGGCGGCGCTCAGGAAGTGAGGGTCGTCGCCCCCGCCCTCGATCTCGTTCGCTCGGTGCGCCAGCCGCAGGATCGGGTCGGCATCGCCATGCAGGGCGGAGCGGATCGCGGTCGGCGTCTCCGCGCGCAGCGACTCGTCGAAGTCACCTGTGAGCAGCGACGAGAACAGGCGGTTGCGCCCGAACGTGCGCTTGTGGCGCTTGCCGTCGACACCGACGAGGATCCCGTGCAGCGGCCCCTTCTGCAGCTTCACGACCAGCTTCGCGGTGTCGGCGTTGATGTCGTGCGTGACGCTGTCGCAGAGGTGGTGCGCGCAGACGTTGCCGAGGACACGCGGGATGGCCGCGAACGTGGGGCCATAGAGAGGGTCCGGGCCGCCTGGCTCCACCACCGAGTCGAGCACCAGGCGATCCACGCGGTCGGGGTGGCGCTGCGCGTAGAGCGTCGCCACACGCGTGCCGTAGGAGACCCCGTAGACCGACCACGTCTTGATCCCAAGGAGCTCGCGGAGCCGGTCCATGTCGGCCACGCTGTCGTCGGAGAAGTAGTAGTCGCGGCGCGCCCCGAGCTTCTTCGCGCATGCGGCGGCTTCCCTGTGCGCGGTCAGGAGGTCCGATTGCTCGAGTGCCTTGCAGCGCAGCACGCCGGAGAAGCCAGTCCCGCGCTGGTCGAGCACCACGGTGGCGTGCTTGCCGGCCGGGTCGAGCGAGTCGGCGAAGTCGTCGAGCAGGGAGACGCCCGCCTGGCCGGGGCCGCCGGACAGGGCGAGTATCGGCGTGTGCGAGCGCAGGTCGCCGAGCCAGGCGAACTTGATCGAGATCGAGCCCTTGACCTTGCCCGTGCGGTCGAGCGGCACCGTGAACGAGCCGCAGTGAGCGTCCGGGTCCTCCGTGCACGGATGCGTCTTGACGCTCGCCTGCGCGGCCGGCACCAGCGCCAGCGCGAGTACCAGGGATGCCAGGGCGGCGGCGCGTCTCACCTTGCCATTCTGTCCGACGGACAGGCCTGTCGGTTGCGGTCGCCTAAAGTCAGCGCCCCGTGTTCTCGAAGGTGCTGGTTGCAAACAGGGGCGAGATCGCCATTCGCGTCATGCGGACGCTGCGCGAGATGGGGATCGCTTCGGTCGCCGTCTACTCGGAGGCCGACCGCGAGGCGCTGCACGTCCAGCGTGCCGACGAGGCGTTCCTGCTCGGCCCCGGCCCGGCCACCGAGTCTTACCTCAAGATCGACAAGCTGATCGAGGTGGCCACCGAGGCTGGCGCCGAGGCGATCCACCCCGGCTACGGCTTCCTGGCCGAGAACCCCGGCCTCGCGCGTGCGTGTGACGACGCCGGCATCGTCTGGATCGGGCCGCCGGCCGCGGCGATCGACGCCATGGGATCGAAGACCGGCGCCCGCGAGATCATGCAGAAGGCCGGCATCCCGATCATCCCCGGCACCACCGACCCGGTCCCGGACGTGGACGCCGCCCGCAAGATCATCGACGACTCGGTCGGCTACCCGGTGGCCATCAAGGCGGTCGGCGGAGGTGGCGGCAAGGGCTTCCGCGTGGCGCTGAACGAGGACGAGCTCCAGGGTGCGTTCGAGGGCGCGTCCCGCGAGGGCGAGAAGTTCTTCGGCGACCCGACCGTCTACATCGAGCGCTACCTCCCGGACCCGCGCCACGTCGAGCTCCAGGTGCTAGCGGACTCGCACGGCAACGTGATCCACCTCGGCGAGCGCGACTGCTCGCTCCAGCGCCGCCACCAGAAGCTGATCGAGGAGTCGCCCGCGCCCGCCGTCTCGGAGGAGCTGCGCGCCAAGATCGGGCAGATCGCCGTCGACGCCGCGAAGGCGGTCGACTACCGCTCGGCCGGCACGTTCGAGGGTCTGCTCCAGGGCGACGAGTGGTTCTTCATGGAGATGAACACGCGCGTACAGGTGGAGCACTGCGTGACCGAGATGGTCACGGGCATCGACATCGTGCGCGAGCAGATCCTGGTCGCCGCCGGCGAGCCGCTCTCGGTCAGCCAGGAGGACGTGCGCTTCTCCGGGCATGCGATCGAGTGCCGCATCAACGCCGAGGACGCGTCGAAGAACTTCGCGCCCGCCCCCGGCACGATCACGAGCTACCGCGAGCCCGCCGGGCCCGGCGTGAGGATGGACTCGGGAGTGCAGTCCGGCACCGAGATCACTCCTCTGTACGACCCGATGGTCGCGAAGCTGATCGTCTGGGACTCGGACCGCGAGCACGCCACGCGGCGCGCGATCCGCGCGCTCGGGGAGCTCGAGGTCGGCGGCGTGCGCACGCTGATCCCCTTCCACAAGGCCATCCTCGCCACCGAGCAGTGGGCGAACGCCGAGACCTGCCGCGACCTGATCGAGGACAAGGACTGGCTGAAGACGCTGGCCGAGCCGAAGCCGGAGGCCCCGGCCGGCGACGACGATGGCGAGAAGGTCGAGCGCAGGTACGCCGTCGAGGTCTCGGGCAAGCTGTTCGAGGTCAAGGTGATCGGCGCGGCGCTGGGCGGCGTGGTTGCCGCCAACGGCGCGGGCGCGGCGAAGCCGAAGCGGCGCGAGCGCAGCGGTGGCGGCAGCGGCGCATCGGCGGACGGCAAGCTCGTCTCACCACTTCAGGGCACCGTCCTGAAGGTGAACGTGGAGCAGGGCGCCGAGGTGGAGGCGGGCGCGCTCATCTGCGTGATCGAGGCGATGAAGATGGAGAACGAGATCACGGCGCCGGCCGGCGGGAAGATCGAGGAGCTGGGCGTATCCGAGGGTGCGGCGATCTCGACGGGCGACACGATCGCCGTCATCAAGTAACGGCCTCCCTCGCCCGCAGCGGCCTGCTGGCGCTCGCCCTCGGGCTGGCGGCGTGCGGCGGTAACTCGCACTCGCAGTCGCAGCCACAGGCGGCCCGGCGCACGACGCCGCCCGGACAGTCGAGCGGCCCGCGCGACCCGCAGCCGAGCGGGCACCTGTCGCCCGAGGAGTACCGCGCGATCGAGCGCGAGTACGCGCAACTTCATCCGCTTCGGGACGCCCCCGACCTCGCGCGTGCGCTGTCGAAGGCGACCGACGCCTGCGAGTCGCTGGCCACGCCCAACACCCGGCTGATCGACGTGGTCCGGCTCGACTGCCGCAACGGCATCCACTACTTCGCCACGCTCGCCGGGATCCAGACCGCCGACAGCGAGTGCCAGCGGCCATCGACCACGCTGATCGAGCGCTGCCTGGCCGCGCGCTACAGCCAGCTCGGCAGCGCCCTCCGCCGCCAGGCGGAGGACGGGCTGGCCCTGAACCAGGAGCTCGCCCGGCGGCACATCACCGGCCTGTGCGCGCTGAGCATCGGCATCCGCGACCAGGACGAGCGGGCGCTCGTCACGGCGTCGGAAGCCGCCACCGCCGCCGGCGAGGCGCTCGACAACGGGAACGAAGCAGCCTTCCGGCGGCTGTCCGGCGACCTCTTCGAAGGCGTTCGCGGAAGAGGACGACCACGATGCCCTGATCGGCATTCGCCAGGCGTGCAGGCCTCCCGGTTCGCCGAAGACCTCGCCGCCCCCGGCGACCACCCACACCACCCCTGCGCCCACGCCGGCGCCCAAGCGCACGACGCCCGCGCCCAAGCGGACGCCGCGGCGGCGCCTGCCGCGCCCGATCAAGCCCGGCAGCGGCGTCAACATCTGACCTGGGGCCGCGCCAGTTGCGCGCGGCGCCTGCGTTAAGCGGGCATGGCATGGAAGCCCGCCCTCACGATCTCAACAGCCCTGGCCGCCGCGCTCGCGACGGCCGTGACGGCGTTCGGCGCCTCGCCCGCCGTCGATCCGACCGTGCCCGCGAAGCACGACGCCGATCCCGTGATCCTCACCGGGGCGCAGTTCCCGGACTGGTCGGCCCGCACCAATGTGACCGCCAAGCTCCCGCTGACCGACCTCGAGGACTGCAACGGGACGGTCGACCCCAGCCGCGGGTCGAGCCCCAACGACTGGCTCGAGTCGACGCCCAACTGTGCGCACAACCACTACGCGCAGCCCGAGGTCGACACGGGCGACACGCTCGGCGACGGCACGCCCACCAACCAGCTGCTCGGCTATCGCTGGGACGCCGGCCAGAAGAAGTTCGTGCAGATCCCGTTCCAGGTCGACGAGATGTTCACCCGCTACCTCGACAACTCCGCTTCGGGGTTCGCGATCTACTCGGGCGAGGACCAGCACACGACTTACGCGTTCGACCGCGAGGGCTTCCGCTACACCAAGGAGGACCCGGACAACCCGTGCCACGCGCTGCCCGACTCGGCACCGGCCCCGGACCCGGTCAAGGGCCTCGACGACAACGACGAGCTCACCTTCATGGCAAGCGACGCCGGCGCCCAGGCCCCGGCCGACGCGACGCTTCCGGCCGGCATCGACTCGGTCCGCGAGGTGCGGATCGACGACCCGACGAACCCCTCCGCGACCGCCACCTACGCCTACGTGATGAAGGCGAAGCCCGACGGGCCGAAGGCAGCGTTCGACGCGAGCAACGGCTACGTGAAGTACGACCGCGACTCGGACGCCGGCGACTTCGTCTACTCGCAGTCGAGCTACGACAACTACGGCAACGCCACAACGGGCCACTTCATGTGGGAGGGCAAGTGCGTCGGCGCCGACCCGAGCGCGCCGGGCATCGCCGAGAAGTGCAAGGACGCCCCGACCGACCCGCCGCGCGACGACGACCCGAACAACCTCTTCTTCCAGTGCCCGCAGCGGCACCGGCCGGCGGACACCGCGACGATCACCACCAGCCGCTACAAGTTCCGCTACGACGGGCGCTGGCTGCTGACCGGCCTCCAGATCTCCCCCGACGGCGGCAACACGTTCGGCCCCGACCTGGTCGACCGCTGGAAGGCCCGCGCCTTCGCCCAGGATCCGTATTCGGAGACGCCCTGCTGCGGCTACGAGGACGAGGACAAGAACTGGGGCGGCTCGAGCACGCTGCTGGGCGAGAAGGTCGGCCCGGTGCGCGCGATCCGCGAGACATGGGGCGCCGACTCCGGCACGAACGTGATTCGCCGCGAGACCTTCTACCGCGACACCATCCGCCAGAAGAGCTTCCTGCGCGTTCACGTGATCCCGCCCGCCGACGGCATCTACGCGCAGTGGGACTTCAACGCCGGCAAGGTCAACCGCTACTACAACCCGCGCAACCCGGGCGGCGTTGCCGTGGACGGCAAGAACGACGAGGCCTTCGGCAATCTCGACGACCCGTGCAACTCGATCTGGGACACGATGCCGGGCCGTTCGCAGCTGGACCAGACCTACCGCGACATGTACCAGAAGCTCAACTTCTGCACGCCGCCGTGTGATCCCGCGTTCGGCTCGGGCCAGTGCCTGCCGCTGAACAAGTACCACCTGTCGATGGACGTGACCGACCCGACCTTCAACACGGTCAACGCGTCGCTCGACTGGAACGAGGTGTCAGGCCCCTACGGCACGATCGTCGACCGCTACCAGCTGGACAAGGTCACCGACGCCACGCCCGGCGGGCTGCCGCAGGAGCTGCTGGCGGTGCCCTACTACCGCGACGACTCCTGCTTCGACGACGGCACCGGCACCGATCCGGGGCCGCGCCTGATCCCGCGCTCGGACAGCGAGCCGCGCACCTACACCGCCGCGGACGGGTCGACCCAGAAGCGCAAGTGCTGGACGCCTGCGGACGGCGACCCGGGCAGCGACCCGAAGTACTTCCAGGGCGACATCGGCACGCACGGCCTGCACCTGATGCTGATCGCGGAGTCCGACAACGCGCGGCAGACCGTCCCGCTCGACGAAATCGTCTCCGAGCAGCGCATCGTGCTGCTGCCGGGCGACGCGGGCAACGTCGGCGAGCAGTACGGGCGCAGCTTCGAGAAGCCGCTGGTCGCAAATGCGCTGCCTTACAGCGGCACGCAGCCGGCCGACGGCCCGACGACGCCTGGTGACCCGACCACGCCCGGCGATCCGGCGACGCCGGCCGATCCTTCGACTCCGAGCGATCCCGCCACCGGGTCCCAAGGCACGACCGACGTGCCGGCCGGCGGCTCCAACGGCGGCACCGACGACGGCAGCGCCTACGCGACTCCGCCGGCCAGTGGCGCGCAGCAGGTCGCGGGCCAGCGCTCGGCCGCCCCGGCTTCGCGCTGCCTGACCGCACGCCGGCTGCGCGTGACCAAGCACGCGATCGCCGGCCTGCGGATCGGCGAGCGCACCGGAACGGCGATCAAGCACCTGGGCCGCCCGACCAGCGTGAACGCCACCACCTTCGCGTGGTGCGTGAAGGGCGGAGGCAAGCTGTTCGCCGTCTTCACGCCGAAGGGCAAGCTCCAGCTGGTGGCCGCGCAGCGCAGCGCGCGGGCGAAGCTGGCCTACCGCGCCGCGCGGAGCCTGCGCCACGCGCAGGTCAAGCGGCTGCTGAAGACGCTTTAGACCGGGCGGAAGCGGCCCTTCGGCTCGGTCCCGGCGCTCAGGTACGCGACGTCCTCCTCGAGCACGCGCAGCGCGGCGTCGCCCGGCATCGGGGCGCCGTGGCCCGGCACGACCACCTCTGCGTCGGCCACCAGCCCGCGCAGCCGCTCCAGGGTTCCGAGGTAGAGCTTCTCGTCGGTCGCCGTTGGCAGCTCGACGTCCGAGAGGTAGTCGCCGCACACGAGCACGCCGCACCAGCGCGCGAACAGGATCATGCCGTCGTTCGTATGGCCCTCGGCCGGGTAGAGCTCGATCTCCTCCGCGCCCAGGTCGAGCTTGCCCGGCACCGGCAGCGACTGGTATGAGCCCAGCGACAGCGGTCGCTCGCGGCGCACGTAGTACTCGTTGTCGACATCACGCAGCCGCTTCTGCGCGACCCCGGGCTCGCTGCGGATGCGCGTTGCAGTCGACTCGGCCAGGCCCAGCGACGCCTCCGGGAACACGAGCCGGGCGAGCAGGTGGTCCCAGTCGCCGTGGGTGGCGATCAGCCCGGCCGGGGCGAAGCCCGACTGGCGCAGCATCTCCGGCAGCATCTCCAGCTCGTCCGGGAAGTAGGGCGAGTCGATCAGCAGCGCCTCCTCGCCCGAGCGGAGCGCGATCGCGTTCGTCTGCCAGAGGCTGCTCGTGACGACGAGCGCGTCCTCGTGAACGGCGATCACCTTCACACGAGCCGTCCTGGGCGGCTAGACGACGCCGAGCAGCTTGGCCGCGTCGCGGAGGTTCTTGACCTCCTCGGTCGGCTTCTTCTGGCTCGACTCGAGCTTGCGCCCGTGACGGTTGACCCAGATGACCGGGATCTTCTCCTTGATGCAGGGCTCGACATCGGCCTCGTAGCCGGTGGCGATGTGCACCCAGCCCTTCTTGCCGCCGATCCGCCGGCCGCACTCCTTGAAGTGGGCTGGGTCGGGCTTGTACGAGCGCACCTGCTGCGCCGTCACGACCAGGTCCCAGTCGGCGCGGAAGTGCCGCCGCGTCGCGCCGAGCAGCTTGTCGTCGATGTTGGAGATGAGCCCGATCTCGTACTTCTTGGCAAAGCGCTCGAGCTGGGCGTTGGTCTCGCGAAACGGAGGCCAGCGCGGGATCGAGTCGGGCAGGAACTGCGCGCGCGAGGGCTCGAGGTCCCAGCCGAGCTCGGCGGCACAGCGGATGGCCGTGCGGCGCATGACCTCCGCGTAGAGCTCGTAGGAGCCGCTCATGATCTCGGCCTGCGTGTCCAGGAAGAGCGGGATCAGGGCGTCGCGGTCGATCGTGAAGCCGTCGCGGTCCGCCTCCTTCTGGAATGCGTCATAGGCCCCTGATTCCCAGTCGATCAGGGTGCCATAGCAGTCGAACGATATGAAGCGGATGTCCTTTGGAAGTGGCATGTCGTACTCTCAGCGGCCCCCGGTGACCCTGCCGTAGAAGCGTGGGACCGGGGCATTCTCGCATGGACCTCCTCGAATATCAGGGCAAGCAGCTTTTCGCCAAGCACGGAGTGGCCGTTCCGGACGGCCGCCCGGCCATCTCGGTGCAGGAAGCCGTCGAGGCGGCGGAGGATCTTGGCTACCCCGTCGTGATCAAAGCGCAGGTCCTGATCGGCGGCCGCGGCAAGGCCGGCGGCATCAAGCTGGCCACCAACCGCGCCGAGGCCGAGGAGCATGCCACCGCCATTCTCGGGATGGACATCAAGGGCTTCACGGTGCACGAGCTGTACGTGGAGAAGGCCTCCGAGATCGAGGAGGAGTACTACGCGGCGATCCTGCTCGACCGCTCGGCGAAGAAGCCGCTGGCGATGCTCTCGCGGATGGGCGGCATGGACGTGGAGGAGATCGCCGAACGCGATCCGAACGCGATCGTGCGCATCCACATCGACCCGCTGATCGGCTTCCAGGCCTACCACGGGCGCCGTCTGGCGTTCGAGGCCGGCATCGCAGGCGACGTGGTCCGCCCGGTGGGCGCGCTGCTGTCGAAGCTCTACGACACGTTCGTCGCCGAGGACGCAGTGCTCGTCGAGGTGAACCCGCTGCTGATCACCAAGGACCGCAGCGTCGTCGCGCTCGACTCGAAGTTCTCGGTCGACGGCAATGCCCTGTCGCGCCACCCGGACACCGCGGCCTTCCGCGACCCGAGCAACGAGGACCCACAGGAACGCATGGCCAAGGAGCGCGGCCTCACCTACGTGAAGCTCGACGGCGACATCGGCATCCTCGGCAACGGCGCCGGGCTGGTCATGTCGACGCTCGACGTCGTGGCCCAGCAGGGCGGCTCGCCGGCGAACTTCCTGGACGCCGGCGGCGGCTCCAAGGCCGACGCGATCGTTTCGGCCGTCGAGGTGATCCTGAGCGACGAGAAGGTCAAGGCCGTGCTCTTCAACATCTTCGGCGGCATCACGCGCTGTGACGAGGTCGCGCGCGGGCTGATCGAGGCCTTCGACCAGATCGACGTGAAGGTGCCGTTCGTGGTCCGCCTCGACGGGACCAACGACGAGGAGGGCCGGGCGCTGCTGGCCGAGGCCAACCTGCCGAACGTGACTGTGGAGAAGACGATGCTCGGCGCCGCCGCAAAGGTGGTGGAGCTCGCCAAGTGAGCATCCTGGTCGACAAGGGCACGAAGCTGGTCGTCGCCGGCCTCACGGGCCGCGAGGGCAGCTTCCACGGCCTCAACAACAAGGGCTACGGCACCGACCTGGTCGCCGGCGTGACGCCGGGCAAGGCCGGGCAGGACGTCGAAGGCACGCCGATCTTCAACACGATGCACGCCGCGGTCGAGGAGACCGGCGCGAACACGGCGATGATCTTCGTGCCGCCGCCGTTCGCGGCGGACTCGATCCTCGAGGCGGCCGACGCCGGCATCGAGCTGGTGATAGCGATCACCGAAGGCATCCCGGTGCACGACATGCTGCGCGTCTACACGCACCTGAAGCGCACCAACAGCACGCGCCTGGTCGGCCCCAACTGCCCCGGCATCCTCTCGCCGGGCAAGGCCAACGTCGGGATCATCCCCGCACACTTCTTCTCCGAGGGCAACGTCGGGCTCGTGTCCCGTTCGGGAACGCTGACCTACCAGATCGGCAACGAGCTGGCCCAGCGCGGCTTCGGCAACTCCTCGATCGTCGGCATCGGCGGCGACCCGATCGCGGGCTCGCACTTCATCGACGTGATCGAGCTGTTCGAGCAGGATGAGCAGACCGAGCTGATCGTCATGTGCGGCGAGATCGGCGGCGACGCCGAGGAGCAGACCGCGGACTACATCGCCGAGCACGTATCGAAGCCGGTACTCGCCTACATCGCGGGCTTCACCGCGCCGCCCGGCAAGACGATGGGCCACGCCGGCGCGATCATCTCCGGCTCACAGGGCACCGCCGTGGCGAAGAAGGAAGCGCTCGAGGCCAAGGGCGTGAGGGTCGGCCAGACGCCGACCGAGGTCGCGGAGATCGCGGCCGAGATGCTCGGCGCCGGCGTTTCCTGACGCCGAGCGGCCGCCCGCCGCACGTGAGTGCTTCGGCCATTCGTCAGGCGCTAACGTCGGCCGTCATGGCCGACCAGATCTCGTTTGCACGCGGAGCGCCCTCGATCGACATCGTCGCAGTCGACGATCTGAAGGCTGCGGCGCAGCGCGCGTTCGAGAACGATCCGGCCGGCACCTGCGCCTACGGCACGTCGATCGGCTACCCCCCGCTGCGGCAATGGATCGCCGACCAGCACGGGCTCCCGGCGGAGCAGGTCATCGTCACGAACGGCTCCATGCAGGCAGACGCGTTCCTGTTCGAGCACCTGGTCGAGCCCGGTGACCTGGTCGTGGTCGAGGCGCCGACCTATGACCGCACCCTGCTCTCGCTGCGCGGACGCGGGGCAGAGATCCTGGCCATCCCGCTGTCCCAGGACGGGATCGACGTCGACGCGCTGGCATCGGCGCTGGAGGCCGGTGCCCGCCCGAAGCTCGCCCACATCATCCCCACCTTCCAGAACCCGGCCGGCTACACGCTTTCGCAGGCCAAGCGCGAGCGGCTGCTCGAGCTCGCCGACGAGCACGACTTCGTCATCTTCGAGGACGACCCGTACGTGCAGCTGCGCTTCGAGGGCGAGGGCCTGCCGACGATGCTGTCGCTCGACCAGAACGAGCGCGTGGTCTACGCGTCGTCGTTCTCAAAGACGGTCTGCCCGGGGATCCGGGTCGGCTACCTCGCCGGCCCGAAAGCCACGATCGCGGCGATCCAGAAGCTCGCGACCGAGACCTACATCTCGCCGTCGATGGTCTCCGAGTCGATCGTCAACGAGTTCTGCCGCTCAGGCGCCATCGACAACTCGATCGAGACCGTGAAGAACGCGCTGCGCGAGCGGGTCGAGCGGCTGGGCGCCGCACTCGAGCGCGAGCTGCCCGACGCCGAGTTCAGCGCCCCGTCGGGCGGCTACTTCCTCTGGGTCGACCTGCCCGAGTCGGTCAGCGTCGATGCTCTGTTCGACGCCGCCGCGGAGCGCGGAGTGGCGTTCGTCAAGGGAAGCGACTTCCTGCTCGAGGGCGGCCACAACTCGCTGCGGCTGGCGTACTCGGGAGTGACGCCTGACCAGATCGACGAAGGCGTGCGCCGGCTCGCAGAGGCTTATCGGGCGCTCGGCTAGGCGCTGGGCAGCCGTACCCTCAGCGATGCGCTCGCCAGATTGCCCGCGGCGTCGCGGCCTCGCACCCGGACCTGCGCCACGCGGTGGCGCGCCAGCGCTCGTAGCGCGCGACTCGACAGGCGCAGCTCGAACAACACCCGCTTGCCCGCGTCGAGCCGCTTCAGGATGCTGTGCAGCGCGAAGCCACCGGTTGACCCGCTCGCGCGGGTGATGCAGCGCTCGTCGCAGGCCACCGACAGGCGCAGCACGTGGCGGCGCAGGAGGTTCTGGACGCGCGCGGCTCGCACTGCAAGACGCGGCGGCTTGGTGTCGCGCGGGTTCTGGGGCTGCTCGCTCGATGGCGTCGCCGGCGTGACCCCGGTGCCCGCACCCGGATCGTTCGGGGGCTGCGGCGGCGGCTCGTCCTGCGGCGGGACCACCGGCGGGGTGGTCTCTCCCAGCCGGTAGACGGGCCCCTCCAGCGAGACCACGTACACGTGATGAGCGCCGTCCTGGCCGAAGGCGACGAGCTCCGGCACAGTGAGCGCCTCGGCCCGGTCCCCGCTCGCGAGCGGCGTGCCGAGTACGAGCGAGTGGACGATGCCTTTGAAGAAGTCCGCGTAGAGGTAGCGCCCTGTGAGCGACGGCAGGGCCGGGTCGCGCACGACGACGCCGCCGGTGATCGCGGTCGACCCGCCCGTGTGCTCATAGGAAGCCACGGGGTCCACGTGGGGCGGCGGGTTGTTCGCGTCGCACTGCGCTGGATGCCCGCCCGGCGTGGCGGGCGTGTAGGCGACCGGGCCCTCGAAGCAGGGCCAGCCGAAGTTGTCACCGGCCAGCGTCGCTCCGAACGGGATGTAGTCGATCTCCTCCCACTGGTTCTGGCCGACGTCGCCGATCACGAGGTCGCCCGTGGAGCTGTCGAACGACCACCGAAACGGGTTGCGCAGGCCCCAGGCGAGTATCTCGGGACAGTCCACGTTCCCGGGCGCCGCCGTGGCGCACGCGGGATGGCCCGGCGCGACGTAGAACGGGTTGCCTGCGGGGATCGTGTACGGGTCGGCGCCCGAGAGGTGCGGGTCGATGCGAAGCAGCTTGCCCAGGAGGCCCTTCTTGGTGTCCTGGGCGTTCAGGTGGATGTTGTCGTAGCCGCCGCCGTCCCCCGCGCCGATGTACAGGTAGCCATCGGGCCCGAACTGGATCGTGCCCCCGTAGTGGTTGCTCTCGTCGTCGTGGGGGATCTCGAGCACCTCCCGCCTGGTCGACGGGTCGGCCACGAGCGGCGAGGTGGTCAGGTCAGTCTTGAACTCGTCGATGCGGATGTCGCCGTCCGGGGAGCCGGCGTCTGGCTTCTCCGAGTAGTAGACGTAGAACAGCCCGTAGCCGGGGCTTGCGGGGTCCAGGTAGCCGGGGTCGAAGGCCATCGAGCCCATGCCCGCCTCCGAGGTGGACGGGGCGCCGCTATCGGGACTCCACACCAGGCCTTCGCCGTCATTGCTCAGGTCGAGGAACGGCGCCGCCTCGAGCACGCCGTCCACCGCGACCCTGATCACGCCGGGTCGCGTGACCACGAACAGGTCGTGCGTGTCGCCGGCCGGCGCCGTCACGTACATCGGCGAGTCGAGCGACGACTGGTTGTCGTAGGCCGGCGTGAGGGTCAGCTTCGCGTTCGCGGAGGCCGGCAGCGCCAGCACCGCGGCGGCGGCCAGCAAGCCCAATCCGCGCAGGGACAGCACTAGGCGTGAAGCCGCAGGCAGAACAACGCGGCCCGCGCGCCCGTGAAGGCGATGCCGGCGGCGCTGCCGCGCGCGGCCCGCGAGACGATGATCCGGCCGCCCGGATGGCGCACCGCCCTGATGTCGTAGAACCAGCTGAGCCGCGCGTTCTTCAGCTGGTACCAGACCGTCACGCGCCCGGCCCACCGTGACCCGCCGCGCTCGACCCAGGCGGCGTGACACGCAAAGCGCTCGCTCGCGCGGCGCACGCACACGGTCCTCAGCCGGTGCGCCCCGGTCGCGGTGGCCTTCACGATCGCGCGCCGCACCAGGCGCCCCGCCATGCTGCGGCTCATCAGCGCCTTCGCGTTCGGGGGGCCGAACTGGCTGGGCGCGACCACCGGAACCGGCTCGGCGGGCGGCGCCGGCATCACGGGAGTCACGCTCGTGTCGGTCAGGCCGGAGCCGCCGCTCTGCGACTGGTCGCCTGACCCGGTGTTGTCCGCGGGGGGATTGGGGTCGGGGTTCGGGTCAGGATCGGGGTCCGGGTCCGGCGGCGGTGCGGCGCAGTCGATGCTGCCGGCGCACTTGTTCGTGATCGTGATCGCCGGCGTTCCGCTCCCGTCCCAGGCCACGTTCAGGCGCAACGAGGCGGCGTCGTTGGAGGTGTCGGTCTCCTCGAGCGCGCCCGTCGGGTTCACGCGGTTGACCAGGATGTAGTCGCCATCCGGCACGGTCGCCTGGTCGATCGGCAGGTCCTGGCCCTCGCGGTAGCCCAGGTAGGTGTCGGAGCCGTGCACCGCGAGCCCCTCGGTCACGGTTGTCCGCGTCGGCTGATACCAGCCACAGACGTCGTTGGTGAAGGCATTCGCCAGGCAGAAGCCCGTCTTCTGATCGTTCACGATCGGGTCGCTGGGATCGTCGGCCTTGCGCAGCTCGTAGCGCTCGAAGTCCAGGAGGTGCCAGTGCTTGTGCGTCGGGTAGTCGACGTACTTCATCTGGCCTATGGCGGGCACCGTGCTCTCGCTGCCGTCGCTCATCTGCACGAGCTGGTCGGCCACCATCGCCGAGCCCACGGTGCCGGGGCCGTTGCCGTTGATCTTCAGGTAGCCCGGGCCGTCGTTTGCCACCGTCGAGCTGAAGCCGATCTGCCACTGACCATCGACCTGCGAGACCTGGACGGAATCGGGCAGCTGCTGGTGCATGTCCGGCAGCACCGGTGTCGGGTCGGCGACAGCTTGGGCCGGAAGCAATCCGCCGGCAAGGAGGGCCAGGGTGGCCGCCAAGCCGGCGAGATGTGGGCGCATGTAACTCAAGGTACAGGTGGTCGGGCGGGGCGGCCAGAGCCGCCCCGCCCATCCAGCTACTTGCGCTTGCGGCGGATGACCACCGTCTTGATCTTCTGGGTGCGGTTGCCCGCGCGATCGGTTGTCACGACGAACAGCTTCATCGTGACCTTGCCGCTCTTCTTCAGGCGGGCGTTGAGCGCCCGCTCGAAGCGCTTGAGGCAGGCCTTCGACTGCGGGCCGCCGGACTTGCGCTCGCAGGGCCGGACCCTGATGTTGCGCTTGCTCTTGCCGAAGCCGACCGTGCGCCGGCCGACGACCACGTTGTAGCCCTTGTCGCGCGAGAACGTGGCCGTGCCCGGCTCCTGCTGCGCGAGTAGCCGCAGGCTGAGCTTGCAGTCCTCGTTGCAGAGCGCGCTCACACGCAGTCCGAGCACCAGCTGGTTGCCGCTGACGTCGCCGCCACCGGTCACCGTCAGCGTCGTCTTCGGCGCTGTGGTGTCGTGCGGGGTCTCGCTCGAGCCGCTGGCAGGCACCGGCGGCACGGGCGGCGGCTGCGAGGTGTCGTAGGCGCTCTTCACGTCCGCCTCGTCCACGTTCTCGCAGTTCTGGACCGTGTCGAACTGATCGACCACCGCCGTGTCGGTCCCGGCGTCGCAGTCGACGAAGTCCGGGAAGCCGTCACGGGCATGGAACGTGTCGTCCCCTGCGCCGCCACTGAGGTAGTCGGCGCCGTCGCCGCCCGTGATGTCGTCGTTACCGGCGCCACCGAACAGCTGGTTCGGCCCGGCGGTACCGACGATCGTGGCGTCGCTGCCGGCCTGTGTGCTCTCCGCTGCCGAGCAGTTGTCCGCGGAACACCACGTCGAGAACGTGGCGTTCTCGAAGTCCGACCCGAAGTTGTTGCCCGGGTCGCCGGCGTCGTCGCCGTTGTCGGGGTCGGGCGCGATGCCGTCATCGGCCACGTCGTTCAGCGTGATCGTTGCGGCGCCGTTGCCCGACTGCGTGTTCGACGAGTAGTGGATCGTGTCCACCCCCGCGTCGCCATGGGCGACGTCGGTGCTGCCGTCCTCGTACTCCTGCACCTCGTCGTCGCCGTTGTCGCCGTTCAGGACGTCGGCGCCGTTGTCGCCCTCGACGAAGTCGCCGCCGTCGCCGCCGCTGATGGTGTCGTCACCGTCGCCGCCGTAGAGGCCCGGGTAACCCGTGCCGAAGCCCTGACCCTGGACCGTCGGGCCCGCGAAACCGTGGTAGCTGTCGTCGCCGCCCTGGCCGTAGATGGTGTCGTTGCCGTTGCCGCCGTAGATGTAATCCCGGCCGTTCCCGCCGTCGAGCGTGTCGCCGTAGAGGGTGTCGTTGTCATCGCCGCCCAGAATGCCGCCGGAGATCTGGGTGTAGCAATCCGAGTTTCCGGTGGTCGTCGAGCCAGTGCAGGGGATGCTGCCGGAGTACGCGTCATCACCGGCACCGCCGGTCTCGACGTCGTCGCCGGCACCACCGTCGAGGTAGTCGACTCCGTCGCCGCCGTCGAGGCGGTCGTTTCCGTTGCCGCCGTAGATCCCGCCATCGTCGGACTGGATGCAGCACAGATCGTCGCTGTAGTCGTAGTGCGGCGCATCGTCGCCGGCGCCGCCGCTGACGGTGTCGTTGCCGTCGTCGCCATACATGTCGTCGATGCCGTCGCCGCCGTCCATGACGTCGTCGTCGTCACCGCCGTCCATCTGGTCGTTGCCGGCATCGCCGAAGAGCGTGTCCTTGTCGCTCGCGTCGGAGTCTGCGCCCCCCTTGTTGAAGGGGCTCTCCTGCCCGCCGATCAGGTCGCTGCCGTCGCCACCGTGAATGGTGTCGTCGCCCGGTCCGCCAAACAGACCACCGAAGTAGCCGGGCGGAAGCTCGTCCGCCTGGCTCAGCGAAGACATCTTGAACGTGCAGAACGGGATGCAGTAGGCCGTGAATGTGTCGTCACCGGTGCCACCGTCGATCGTGTCGTTGCCGTTGCCGCCGTAGACGTAGTCGGTGTCGGCATCGCCGTTCAGCGTGTCGTTGCCATCGTCGCCGGTGATGAAGTCGCCGCCGTCGCCGCCGTTGATGGTGTCGTTGCCCTCACCACCGTGGAGACCCGTCTCGGTGTAACCACAGCAGTAGGCGAGGAAGGCGTTGCCATCGGGATCGGCGCCGCCGTCGATCATGTCGTTGCCGGCGCCGCCGTCGGCGTAGTCGTCGCCGGCGTCGCCGTTCAAGGTGTCGTCACCGGAGCCGCCGTTCAGGCTGTCGTCCCCGGGGCCGCCGTTCTGGGTGTCGTTGCCGGCGGAGCTGTTCAGCGTGTCGCCGACGCCGCCGCCCGTGAGCGTGTCGACGCCCGCGTCCTCATCGTTTGCATCGGCGTTCAGGGTTGAGGGCAGGGTGGAGAGGCCGCTCGCATCGACGGTGTCGTTGCCCTCCTCGGCGTCGGCCTGGACGCTCGAGACGTTGGTGCAGGTGACCGTCGGGGAGGGAGCCTCGTCCGGGTACGTGCAGTAGCCGTTGTCGTCGGGGTCGGGGAGGTCGATGTTGCCGGCGCTGGTCGTGGTGACCGTGACCGTGTTCGCGTCCTCCGAGGACTGCGTGAAGGTGACCGCGTCGTCCGGTGAGGTGCCGGACTCGCCGTTGGCGGTGCCGCCGGTCCAGACGAGCACGCCATTCGAGTCGACGTATGCGCTCTGGTCGTTGACCGGAACCGGAACGGTCTCTCCTGCGTAGGCCGCCGAAGCAAAAGCGAGACAGAAGATCAGCGCGATCGTGAGAGCGCCGAGGCGAGCGAATCCATCCATGAAGTGAGTCGTCTCCTGAGTGAGGGGGAAGCGGTCCAAAGGGGCATGGGTGTGCCCCTACGGTGGAAACCCTAACCCGAGAGTCGCGGATTTGCAATAGGCGTACTACAAGATTGCGCTTGTGGGTACTCCGTATGTAGTAGAGACCCTTACTTGCGCTTGCGCCTTATCACGATCGTCTTCGTCTTCTGCGTGTGGTTGCCGGCGCGGTCGGTGGTGACCACGAACAGCTTCATCGTCACCTTGCCGGTCTTCTTCAGGCGGGCATTCAGGGCCCGCTCGAAGCGCTTGAGGCAGGCCTTCGACTGCGGGCCGCCGGACTTGCGCTCGCAGGGCCGGACCCTGATGTTGCGCTTGCTCTTGCCGAAGCCGACCGTGCGCCGGCCGACGACCACGTTGTAGCCCTTCACCCGCGAGAACGTCGCCGTCCCCGGCTCCTGCTGTGCGAGCAGGCGCAGGCTGAGCTTGCAGGCCTCGTTGCACGCAGCCGTGACCCGGAGACCGAGCACGAGCTGGTTGCCGCTGACGTCGCCGCCGCCGGTCACGGTCAGCGTGGTCTTCGGCGCTGTCGTGTCGTGTGGCGTCTGGCTCGAGCCGGTCGCCGGCGGAGTCGGCGGCACGGGCGGGTTCGAGGTGTCGAACGCGCTCGGCACGTCCGCCTCGTCCACGTTCTCGCAGTTCTGGACCGTGTCGAACTGGTCGACCACCGCCGTGTCGACGCCGTCGCCGCAGTTCACGATGTCCGGATAACCGTCGCGGGCATTGATCGTGTCGTTGCCTCCTTCGCCGCCCAGGTAGTCGGCGCCATCGCCCCCCGTGATCGTGTCGTTTCCGTACGAGCCTTCGAGGACGTTCGCGCCAGCGGTGCCGACCAGATTCACCGGCGAGTTCTGCGTGATGCTCCCGAACGGGCAGTTCGTGAAGCACTCTCCCTCGTAGAACGCGTTCTCGAAGTCCGAGCCGAAGTTGTTGCCCGGATCGTTGGTCTGGTCCCCGTCGCTGGCCACGCCGTCGTCGGCCTGATCGTCCAGCGTGATCGTGGCCTGTGCATCCGTGCAGCAGCTGTCGTAGTAGAGGTCGTCGACCCCGCTGCCGCCGTGCGACACGTCGGGAGAGCCATCGATGTACTCGAAGACCTCGTCGTCACCCGCATCGCCGTTCACGATGTCGGAGCCGTCGTCGCCCGCGACCGAGTCCGCTCCGTCGTTGCCGTCCACGGTGTCGTTGCCTGACCCGCCCTCGACCGCGGGGTAGCGGTTGCCCCCGTCGGCCGTGTTGAAGTCGTGGCTGCTGTCGTCGCCGGCGCCACCGGTGACGGTGTCGTTGCCGGGTCCGCCGAAGACCCAGTCGCGACCATCGCCGCCATCGACCAGCGGGTCGTCGTCGCTCTCCTCACCCGCAACCTGGTCGCTCTGGTCATCGCCCATCACCCCGCCGTACTTGTCACCGCCGCTGCAACCGTCGGCCTGGAGGCCCGTGTTGCAGACAGCGTTCGGCAACCGGACGTAGGCGTCGTCGCCCGCGTCGCCGCGCACGGTGTCGTCGCCGGCGTTGCCCTGAACCCAGTCGGTCCCGTCGTTGCCGTCGACGACGTCGTTGCCGGCGCCGCCGTAGACGCCGCCTTCGAACTCGGTCGCACAGGTCAGGCCATCCGCCCAGGCCTTCCCGGTAGCTGGGCATGCATCCATCGGGTTGTAGACGTCGGCGTCGTCGCCGGCGCCGCCCGAGACGCTGTCGTTGCCGCCTTGGCCCTCGACATCGTCGATGCCATCGCCGCCGGTGAGCGTGTCGTTGCCGTCGCCACCGAAGATGCCGCCGTATGGCACGTCCGGGTAGGCGTCGTCGTAGTCGTTGTACGAGTCGTTCCCGGCGCCGCCGTCCATCTGGTCGTCGTCGTCGCCGCCGTACATGACGTCGGTCCCGTCATCGCCGTTCATGACGTCGTTGCCGGCGTCGCCGTACATCGCGTCGTTGCCGGCGCCGCCGTTCTCGGTGTCGGCATCGTCGCCGCCGTCGATGTAGTCGTCGTCATCGCCGCCCGAGAGCGTGTCCTTGTCGGTGGCGACCAGGTCGCCGTTCACCTGCTGATCGCCGCCACCCTCGAGGTAGTCGTAGCCGGCGTCACCCGTGATCGTGTCGTCACCGGGTCCGCCGTAGAGGCCGCCAACGGGCTCGGTGCACGAGTCGGGGTTCGCGGTCGAGTTGTCGTACTCGGCGCACAGGCTCCAGCCGTCGTCACCGTCGCCGCCGTCGATCTGGTCGGCCGCGCCGCCGCCGATCAGCTCGTCGCGACCCGCCGCGCCGTTCTGCGTGGTCGGCAGGGAACCGACGCCGCTCGCGTCCACCACGTCGTCGCCTGCGGCCGCGTTGGCCACGATCGAGGTGACGTCGTCGCAGATCACCGTCGTGGTGTCCTGCGACGGGCCGGTGACGACCGCCGTGCTGACATTGCCCGAGTAGTTGCACTCCCCGTTGTCGCTGACGATCGTGATGATGGTGTCGCTGTTCGAATGGACCGTCACCGTGCTGCCGTCCTGCGAGAACTCGACGTTGTCGAAGGTCGCGTTCGACGCATTCGCGGTGCCACCGGTCCAGGTCAGGACGCCGCCGTCCCACGAGACCGTCTCGTGCGTGACGTTGCCCGCGAGCGCCGACAGGGCGAACACGAGCGTGCATGCCGCTGCGAGAGCGGCGAGGGTGACCAAGCGGGTATGACGGGTCAACGGAGCCTCTCCTTCGTGGTGAACGAGCCCAGCCGTCCGAACGTATATGCGCAGGAGGGGCTAAGTCAACAGGCGAAGAGTCGATCGCGCGAGTTGCGTCGCCGGAGCGGCCGCAAGCGAGAGCCTGATCGCGACCGGCCGGGATCCCAGGCGCCGCCTGGCCGAGCGCGAGAGCCGGAGCGTGCGCGTGGCATGGGCCCCGGCTCTCAGCCGCACCACGATTGCGCTCAGCCTGCGGCCCGAGCTCGTCAGGACCAGCCGGCCGGCACACGGCGCAGCCGCACTGCAGGCCAGCGAGAGCCGGATACGCCCGTCGCGGCGGCCGAGGCGGGCGGGGCTGCCGACTGCGAGGACCGCACGCTGCGGCACGTCGATCGTGACGGGGTTTGGCGTGAGGGGATTGGCGGGCGGCTCGACGGCCGGCGGCGTGGCGGCCTGGCTCGGACCCGGCGCCGAGCTCGGAACGGACACGGTCCAGTTGAAGCTCGCCGGGGTGGAGTCGGTCAGCCCTACGACGTCGGTGGCGCGGGCCTGGAAGGTGTGGGGACCGGCCGCGAGCCCGTCGTAGCGCTCGGTCGCAGGACACGATGCCCACGCCGCGCCGTCGAGGCGGCACTCGAAGGTCGCGGGCTCGGAGGCGGCCATGCCGAAGCTGGCCGAGGTGCTCGAGGTCGGATCGACGGGGTGCCCGGAGATCTGGGTCTCGGGTGGTGTCGTGTCGACCGTCCAGCTCACGGATGCCGGCGACGGGTCCTTCCTTCCGCCGACGCCGATCGCCCGCGCCTGGAACGTGTGGCTCCCTTCCGGCACCTGGGGATCCGTGAACGGCGGGCTGCACGCGGACCAGCCCGCGCCGTCGAAGTTGCACTCGTAGCCGGTCACGTCGCCGCCCGGAGTCCCGGAGAAGTCCACCCGGGCGCTCGGATCGCTGGTCAGAAGCGCCGGCGCCGAGTCGATCGTCGTGTCGGGCGGCGGTGGTGGTGGGGTGCCGGTGGTGGTGAAGGTCTCGTCGGCGCCGTGCACCACCCAGCCGTCTGACTGGACGACCATCCGGTAGTGGTACTGGGTGCCGGCGTCGAGGCCCTCGGCGTCGCCCTGGACGGCGACCGGGTCGGCGCCGGGGCTGCCGCTGGCGACCGGGGTCTGGATGTCGTAGTTGCCCGGATCGGTTCCGAGCTCCCACCACCAGCTTGCGCCACCTCCGTTCGCGTCGACCGTGCCCGCCAGCGTCGCGTCGTTGTCGTCGACCACCTGGGCCGCGCCCGTTGTGGCCGCAGGGCCCACCGTGGCACGCGCGAGGTAGCCGTAGTAGTGGGCCAGCGGGTGGAGCGGGTCACCGAGGAAGCCCGTCGCCTGGCCGGTCGCCGCCTGCGCGGCCGTGCGCATCGTCTGGATGATCTCGGCGGGCGTCTGCCCGGCGCAGGGGCCGCCGGTCCCGGCCTCGTCGATGCACAGCGCGGTCGCGCCGGCAACGTGCGGCGAGGCCATGCTGGTGCCCGACATCTGCTTCAGGCCACCCGGGTTGAAGAGGTCGAGCGACACCACGCAGCCACCGGGCGCCGCGATCGTGTGCGACTGGTCGCCAGCCGCCGCGTAGTTCGAGAAGCTGTCGGCCCGGTCGTCGGGGGTGCCGCTGCAATCTGCCGGCCCGAGGCCCCCTGGCTGGCCGTCGGTGTCCGTGAAGGCCGTGACGGTGAGCACCTCCGGATACGCCGCGGGCAGATGCGATCCGGTGGCCGCGCTGATCGCGGCGCCGTCGTTGCCGGCTGCCGCGACAACCGTCACGCCCGCGGCGGTGAGGTCACACACGGCGCCGTGCTCGGGGTCGGAGCCGCAGGTCCCGGCCGGGCCTGTGCCGCCCAAGCTCATGTTCACGACCTTGATCCCGAGCGCCGCAGCGTGGGCGGCAACCCAGTCGAGCCCGCAGATGACCTGGCTGTCGTTGCCGCTGCCGTTGTTGTTCAGCACCTTCACGGCGTAGAGCTGGGTCCCAGGCGCGACGCCGACGACGCCCTCGCCGTCGTTGCGCGCCGCGATCGTGCCGGCCACGTGGGTGCCGTGGCCGTTGTCGTCCTGCGGGGGCTTCGAGGAGTCGACGCAGTTGGTGCCGGCCGCCACGTTCAGGTCCGGGTTCGACAGGTCGATGCCGGTGTCGATCTCCGCGACCGCGACATCGCTGGCCTGGCGGATCTGGCCGCCGCCCGCCGAGCCGACGCGCGTGATCCCGGCCGGCACCGTCTCCCCGGCTGCGACCGGCACCGAGTCGGCGTGCACGGGGCGATCCGGCACGACCGCCGCCACCGAGGGGTCGTTGCGCAGCGCAGCCAGCTGCGGGCCGGTCAGCCGCGCGGCGAAGCCGTGGAGCGCGTGGAGGTAGCGCTGGCTCGTGTCGAAGCCAAGCGCAGCCTCGCGCTTGCGCGTCTGTGCCGGGGGGTTCGGCACGTCGGCCCGGTAGACCACGATCTGCGGCGTGGTCGCGGCAGGGGCAGCCGCGGCGGGGGTGCCACCGAGCGTTAGAAGGGCAAGCGCAGCGAGCGCGGGCCAGGACCGGGCCACTTCACCAGCGTAGAGGCGTGGACCCCGCGCCGGGGCGCTGTTTCAGCGTCCGTAACGCCCGCCGAGCACCAGCTGCTCGGGCAGGGCGGTGCGCGGCGGCGGCGAGGGATCGGCCACCACCGAGACCGTTTCGGCCACGCTGCGGGTGACGGTGAACGGGCCGGCGTCGGTCGTCACGGTCACCTCGTCGTCACCGGTCTCGGCCAGCGTGCCCTCGAGGCCGGGGTGCAGACCCGACTCCTTCAGGTAGTGCAGAAGGTCCTCGGCTTCGTTCTCGAAGCGCAGGATGCGCACAGTCGCGCCCTGCTCCACGTCGGCCAGCGGCACGCCGGGCTCGCGCGTGCCGGGAAAGATCGGGTGGCCATGCGGGCAGGTGGTGGCGTCGCCGATCGCGTTACGCATGCTCTCCTCGAGCCGCGGGGACATCGCGTGCTCCATGCGCTCCGCCTCCTCGTGGACCTCGTCCCAGGGGATGCCCATCACGTCGGTCAGGAAGCGCTCGACCAGGCGATGGCGGCGCACCACCGACTCGGCGTGATCGCGACCGCGCTCGGTGAAGGCGAGCGCCTTGTCGTCGCCGCGCTCCACGAAGCCGTCGCGCTCGAGCCGGCCCACCATCTCGTGAACGGTGGGCGGCGAGACCTGCTGCGCGCGCGCGATGTTTGCGCCCGTGATCGGCAGCCCGGCCTCCTCGAGCCAGAAGATGGTCTCGAGGTAGTGCTCCTCACCCTCTGTCGCCTGGTCCGGCGTCACGTCTTCCATCTTATGCAGAGCCACCAACGACGAGCGGCCGGCCACCCCGAGGGATGACCGGCCGCCGCCGTGCTGATGGTGGAGCTGTGGACTAGCCCTTGATCGTGAGCTTGCCCGTCTTCTGGATGCTGTCGCCAGTCGTGTTGCGGGCGACGATGTAGGCGGTCGCCTTCGTCTTCTTCTGCTTCTTCAGTGCCTTCGCGCTCGTCTTCGAGATCGTGAAGTGCACCGTGCGCTTCTTGCCCTTCGGGCACGAGAAGGCGGCCGATCCGAGCGTCTTCTTCTTGCCGCTGGTCGTGCGCAGCTTGACCGTGCCGGTCTGAACCGGCGAGGAGCCGCACTTGACGGTCACGACCAGGCTGCGGCCGTTCAGCTTGATCGACTTGGACGCCAGGGTCGCGCCGGCGAACTTGCCGAGCGAGATCCGGATGTCGACCGGCAGCCCGAGCGAGCCGACGAGGCCGGCCGGGATGCTCTGAGTGATCACGCTGCCCGACTTGACCGTCTTGGAGGTCGCCTTGGTCTGCGAGCCGACCTTGCAGCCGGCGCCTGTCAGGGCAGCGGTCGCCTGAGCGGTCGTCATTCCGGTCACCTTCGGCACGGTGCACTGCGCGATCGCGACGTTGACCGTCGTCTGCGCCTGCGCCGCGTTGCCCGCGGTGTCGGTGGCGACAGCGGTGATCGTGTCCCCGCCCGTCGGCAGGTTCAGGTGCTGCGACCAGGTTCCGTCGGCCGCGACCGGAGTCGGGATCCCGTTGACCGCCAGTGACGGCGTGCCCGAATCGTCCGAAGCGGTGCCCGTCACGACAACGTCGTGCGAGGCGCTCGAGGACCCGTTGGCCGGGCTGGTGATCGCGACGGCCGGGAGCTGTGTGTCGGACGCCTTGGCGACGTCCTCGGACGTCAGGCCCTGGTTCAGGACGTGCGTGATGGTGACCGTGCTGCCCGCCGGCACCGTGCGCTTGTAGTCGAGCACGAACTCGGAGTCGTCCTCGTTGTAGCCGTAGTTGAAGAACATCCGGTCGGGCTGTGTCGTGTAGGTGTACGACCCGGGCAGCGAGTAGTACGGGTTGTCACCTGCCGGATAGGTCAGGTCCTTGGCGTAGATCGTGCCCGTCGCCTGTGCGGGAAGGGTCACGACGTCACCGTCCGAGTAGGTCTTGTAACGGTCGCTACCCGGGACCTTGATACCCGCGACTTCGTCCTCGTCGACGTAGTTGTCGTACTCCACGTCGATCGCGTGGTCGGCACCGTCGGTGCTGGTGTAGGTGTCGGTGACGGTCGCCTTCAGGCCGTCGTTCGACTGCTTGATCTGGCGGTCGAAGTGGACGCCGGTGTTCTCGTAGGTGTTCGGGTTCCCGGGATCACAAGCCGCCCCGGGCGCGAAGGCCTCGCTTCCGCAGTTGACCAGGTTCTCGGACTCGTTCACCGTCAGATCACCCGTCAGCGGGTCGGTGCTGCGGGTGTAGCTCACCGCCGGGAAGTTGGCGTTGTCCTGGCCGCCGGTGCCGCCGCCCTGCTTCGCGGCGCCGTACGAGTTGTACGCACTCTTGCCGTCGATCAGAACCTCGGAACGCCCGTAGCCGTCACCCCCGCCATTCGTGTACTGCGCCAAGCCACAGTCGAACGGGGTGTACTCGTCGAAGTCCTGGAAGTTGTCCCCCGAGAACACATTCGACCAATCGGCACCGCAATCGCCGACGCTCCGCCACTCGAAGTAGCCCTTCGACTGGTGCTGGTCGGCGTAGTAGCTGTAATGCGTGCCATCGTTCGGGCCGCCGGTGTTGATCGTGCGGCTGGCTGGGTAGTTGCTGTAGCCCACGCCGTAGGTGCGCGGCTTGAACGCACCGAAGTCGTTAGGACCGCTGTAGTTGTGAGGCAGCGCCACGAGATGGCACGTGACCTGGTCGAAGGTGCCACCTGTCGCTGTGAAGCTGCCGTCCGGCTGCACGGGCACGTTGTTCTGGACCGTGTCGCTGGTGCTGCCGTAATCGTTGTAGAGGCAGACGACGTCGACCGTGTCGGCGGCATTCCCGTCATCGGTGGTGACGGTGCCGGTCACGGTCGTCGTCGGTGCCGTGACCGCATCGCCGTCAAAACCACTGAAGAGCGGATCCTGCGAGGTCGACGTGACGCCGTCGTAGGTCGTCACCGAGCTGAGCTGCGAGCTCGTGACGGTTGCCATCGCTGGGGCGGCTGCGAACAGCAGCGCCGTCGCGGCGAGCGCCGTGACGCTCGCAGCTATACGGCCGGGCATGTGCCGGCCTGGGTGCCGTGCGTACAAAGGTGTTCCTCCTGAGGATGATCGGATCAGTGAACCCAAACGGGTCCTGCCACCCACCCTATGTACGAATCGGGCTTTAAGTCAACCCCTAACCCTTGATCGTCAACTTGCCCGTCTTCTGGATGCTGTCTCCAGTCGTGTTGCGGGCGACGATGAAGGCGGTCGCCTTCGTCTTCTTCTGCTTCTTCAGTGCGTCGGCGCTCGTCTTCGAGATCGTGAAGTGCACCGTGCGCTTCTTGCCCTTCGGGCACGAGAACGCCGCGGATCCGAGCGTCTTCTTCTTCTTGCCGCTCGAGGTGCGCAGCTTCACGGTGCCGGTCTGGACCGGCGACGAGCCGCACTTGACGGTCAAGACCAGGCTGCGGCCGTTCAGCTTGATCGACTTGGACGCCAGGGTCGCGCCGGCGAACTTGCCGAGCGAGATCCGGATGTCGACCGGCAGCCCGAGCGAGCCGACGAGGCCGGCCGGGATGCTCTGTGTGATCACAGAGCCCGACTTGACGGTCTTCGAGGTCGCCTTCGTCTGGGCTCCCACCTTGCAGCCGGCGCCCGTCAGTGCGGCCGTCGCCTGAGCGGTCGTCATGCCGGTCACCTTCGGCACGGTGCACTGCGCGATCGCGACGTTGACCGTCGTCTGAGCCTGCGCCTGGTTGCCGGCTGAGTCCGTTGCCACCGCCGTGATCGTGTTGCCGCCGGTCGGCAGGTCGACGTGCTGGGACCAGCTCCCATCCGGCTGGACAGCTGCGGAGATCCCGTTGACGGCCACCGACGGTGCGCCCGCGTCATCCGAAGCGGTGCCGGTCACGACCACGTCGTGCGAGGCGCTCGCCGAGCCGTTGGCAGGGCTCGTGATCGCGATCGCCGGCGGCGATGCGGCGTTCTGTGTCTGCGACGCCAGTGCCCTGATGCCCTCCGGCGTCGTCGAGTAGTTGTAGACGTGCGTGATCGAGGTGGATCCACCCGCCGGAATCGTCCGCCGGTACTGGAGCAGCAGGTCCGAGCCGCCAGAGAAGAAAGCGCGGTCCGGCTGCGACATGTAAGTCACCGACGACGGCGTGCTGTAGTCCGGGGCCGACGGGTAGTAGGCGTCCTGGGTGTAGATCGTCCCCACTGCCTGCGCCGGCAGCGTGACCGAGTCGCCATTGTCGTAGTAGTTGAACCCAGCCGAACCAGGCAGATCGAAGACGGATTCGTACTCGTAGGAGTAGTTCTCGTACTCGACGTCCAGTGCGTGCGCCGCGCCGTCGGTGCTCGTGTAGGTGTCGGTGACCGTGACGCGCTGTCCGTCGACGCCGGTCTGGTAGGTGCGATCGAAATGGACGCCGGTGTCGTGGAACGAGGCCTGCGTGGCGTTGGTGCCCTGATCGCACTGGGCCGTCGCCGGGAATGCTGCGCTGCCGCAGTCGACGAGCTGCTCGGATTCGGTCGTCGTCGTGTTGCCCGTCAGCGGATCGACCTTGTTCGTGAACGTCATTGCCGGGAAGTTGGCGTTGCCGTTCGCGCTGTGCCCATTGCCGTCGCCGGTCAGGTAATCGGCGCCCGCGCTGTTGATGGCGTTCTTGCCGTCGAGCTGGATCTCCGAGCGGCCGAAGCCGTCGCCGCTGCCGTTCGTGAGCAGCCCCGCGGCGCAGTCGGCGAACCCGTAGTAGTCGTTGCTCGTGTAGAGCGATGCGGTGACTCTGGCTGTCTCTTCGATGCCGCAGTCACCCGACGACTCGAGCTCGAACACGCCCTTCAACTGCTGCGTGTCGACGTAGAAGTCGTAGGTCTTGCCGTCATTCGGGCCGCCGGAGACCTTGTAGGTCTCCTGGTAGCCGATGCCGTAGATCGGCCCGGCGAACTTGGTGAAGTCGAGCGGACCCGAGTAGGTGCTCGGCACCGCCGCCAGCCTGCAGGTGTACTCGTCGATGTTGCCGGCAGACCCTGTTGCGTTGAAGGTTCCGTCAGCTGCGACCGCCACGCCCGCGACGAGCGTGTTGTAGCTGGAGCCTCCGCCCTTGTAGCAGCGCACGTCGACCGTGTCGGCCACGTTGTTGTCGTCGGTCGTGGTCGTGCCGCCGACGGTGACCTGCGCCGTGGCGGCGTCGTCGTCGTAGCCGCTGAAGATCGGCGAGACGACTGGGTTCGACACGAAGCCGTCGGCCGTCGTCATCGAGGTGATGGTCGAGCCGGTGACCGTCGCCATCGCCGGCGCTGCGCCGAAGAGCAGCGCTGTTGCCGCGATCGCCGCGGCGCTTGTGGCGAGGCGCACCCGCATGCGTGCTGCTGAGTTCGATGTGTGCATGTGGTGTCCCCTAGCCCTTGATTGTCAGCTTGCCGGTCTTCGACGCGGAGTCGCCCGTGGTGTTGCGGGCGACGATGAAGGCGGTCGCCTTCGTCTTCTTCTGCTTCTTCAGTGCCTTCGCGCTCGTCTTCGAGATCGTGAAGTGCACCGTGCGCTTCTTGCCCTTCGGGCACGAGAACGCGGCCGATCCGAGCGTCTTCTTCTTCTTGCCGCTGGTCGTGCGCAGCTTGACCGTGCCGGTCTGAACCGGCGAGGAGCCGCACTTGACGGTCACGACCAGGCTGCGGCCGTTCAGCTTGATCGACTTCGACGCCAGGCTCGCGCCCGTGAACTTCCCGAGCGAGATCCGGATGTCGACCGGCAGTCCGAGCGAGCCGACGAGGCCGGCCGGGATGCTCTGAGTGATCACGCTGCCCGACTTGACCGTCTTGGAGGTCGCCTTGGTCTGCGAGCCGACCTTGCAGCCGGCGCCTGTCAGGGCAGCGGTTGCCTGAGCGGTCGTCATGCCCGTGACCTTGGGCACCGTGCACTGCGCGATCGCGACGTTGACCGTCGTCTGCGCCTGAGCCTGATTGCCGGCGGAGTCCGTTGCCACCGCAGTGATCGTGTTGCCGCCGGTCGGCAGTTCGAGGTCCTGTGACCAGCTGCCGTCGGGCTGGACCGGGGTCGCGATCCCGTTGACCGTGACCGACGGTGCGCCCCCGTCGTCCGAGGCGGTGCCCGTCACGACCACCTTGTGCGAGGAGCTGGAGGTCCCGTTCGCAGGGCTCGTGATCGCGATCGCCGGCGGTGAGGCGGCGTTCTGAGTCTGTCCGGCCAGCGCGCGGATGCCCTCTGGCGTCGTCGAGTAGTTGTAGACGTGCGTGATCGAGGTCGATCCACCCGCCGGAATCGTGCGGCGGTACTGGAGTGCGAACTCGGCGCCGTTGTAGTTGAAGAACGCCCGGTCCGGCTGCGTCATGTAGGTCAGCGACGACGGCCGGCTGTAGTCCTGCGCCGACGGGTAGTAGGCGTCCTGGGTATAGATCGTCCCCACTGCCTGCGCCGGCAGGTCGACCGAGTCGCCCTGGGAGTAGTAGTTGAACCCAGCCGAGCCCGGGAAGTCGAACACCGAGGTGTCCTCGTACGAGTAGTTGTCGTACTCGACGTCGAGCGGGTGCGCGGCGCCGTCGGTGCTCGTGTAGGTATCGGTGACCGTGACGCGCTGTCCGTCGACGCCGGTCTGGTAGGTGCGGTCGAAATGAACGCCCGTGTCGTGGAACGACGCCTGCGTCGTGTTCGTGCCCTGGTCGCACTGCGCCGTCGCGGGGTATGCAGCGCTGCCGCAGTCGACGAGCTGCTCGGATTCCGTCGTCGTCATGTTGCCCGTCGTCGGGTCGACCTTGTTCGTAGACGTGACTACCGGGAAGTTGCCGTTGTGGTCGGGGTTGTGGCTGTTGCCATCGTCGGCAAGGTCCCAGCTGCCATAGCTGTTGTACGCGTTCTTGCCGTCGACCTGAATTTCCGAGCGGCCGTAGTCGTCGCCGCTGCCAGCTGTGAACAGCGCCGCCGCGCAGTCGGCGAACCCGTACTGGTCGTAGTTGTCGTAGAGCGCCGCGTTGATGCTGCTGGTCTCGTCGATTCCACAGTCACCGGACGAGTAGACGCCGATAGCTCCCTTGAGCTGGTGTGCGTCGCTGTAGTAGTCGTACTCCATGCCGTCGTTCGGGCCGCCGGAGATCTTGTAGGTCTCCTGGTAGCCGGTTCCGGCGATCGGCCCGGCGAACTTGGTGAAGTCGAGCGGACCCGAGTAGGTGCTCGGCACCGCCGCCAGCCTGCAGGTGTACTCGTAGATGTTGTTCGCAGGCCCTGTGGCATTGAAGGTGCCGTCGGCTCCGACGGCCACGCCCGTGACGAGTGTCTTGTAACTGTTGCCATCGCCGTAGTAGCAGCGGACGTTGACCGTGTCAGCCACGTTGTTGTCGTCGGTCGTGGTCGTGCCCCCGACGGTGACCTGCGCCGTGGCGGCGTCGTAGTCGTAGCCGCTGAAGATCGGCGAGATGACCGGGTTCGATGCGAAGCCGTCGGCCGTGGTCATCGAGGTGATGGTCGAGCCGGTGACCGTCGCCAGCGCCGGCGCTGCGCCGAGGAGCAGCGCCGTCGCCGCAGTCGCGGCGAATACGGCGGCGAGGCGTGCCCGCATGCGTCCTGCTGAGCTCGATGTGTGCATGTGGTGTCCCCTAGCCCTTGATTGTCAGCTTGCCGGTCTTCTGGATGCTGTCGCCAGTCGAGTTGCGGGCGACGATGAAGGCGGTCGCCTTCGTCTTCTTCTGCTTCTTCAGTGCCTTCGCGCTCGTCTTCGAGATCGTGAAGTGCACCGTGCGCTTCTTGCCCTTCGGGCACGAGAACGCGGCCGATCCGAGCGTCTTCTTCTTACCGCTGGTCGTGCGCAGCTTGACCGTGCCGGTCTGAACCGGCGAGGAGCCGCACTTGACTGTCACGACCAGGCTGCGGCCGTTCAGCTTGATCGACTTCGACGCCAGGGTCGCGCCGGCGAACTTGCCGAGCGAGATCCGGAGGTCGACCGGCAGCCCGAGCGAGCCGACGAGGCCGGCCGGGATGCTCTGTGCGATCACAGAGCCTGCCTTGACCGTCTTCGACGTCGCCTTCGTCTGGGCTCCGACCTTGCAGCCGGCGCCGGTGAGCGCCGCTGTGGCCTGAGCGGTCGTCATGCCGGTCACCTTCGGCACCGTGCACTGCGCGATCGCGACGTTGACCGTCGTCTGTGCCTGGGCGGTGTTGCCCGCGGCATCGGTGGCGACGGCGGTGATCGTGTTGCCGCCGGTCGGCAGGTCGAGGTGCCTGGACCAGCTGCCGTCGGGCTGGACCGGGGTCGCGATCCCGTTGACCGCCACCGACGGTGCGCCCGAGTCATCCGAAGCGGTGCCACTCACGACCACGTCGTGCGAAGCACTCGCCGAGCCGTTTGCAGGGCTCGTGATCGCGATCGCCGGCGGCGAGGCTGCATTCTGTGTCTGCCCGGCCAGCGCGCGGATGCCCTCCGGCGTCGTCGAGTAGTTGTAGACGTGCGTGATCGAAGTCGATCCACCCGCCGGAATCGTGCGGCGGTACTGGAGCACGAATGCGTAGGTGGCATGGAAGAACGCCCGGTCCGGTTGCGTCGTGTACGTGACAGACGACGGCCGGCTGTAGTCCTCCGCCGACGGGTAGTAGGCGTCTTGGGTGTAGATCGTTCCGACCGCCTGCGCCGGCAGGTCGACCGAGTCGCCCGAGTAGTAGTAGTTGAACCCGCTCGAGCCCGGGAAGTCGAACACCTGGGTGTCCTCGTACGAGTAGTTGTCGTACTCGACGTCCAGTGCGTGCGCCGCGCCGTCGGTGCTCGTGTAGGTGTCGGTGATGGTCACCCGCTGCCCGTCGACGCCGGTCTGGTATGTGCGGTCGAAATGGACGCCCGTGTCGTGGAACGACGCCTGTGTTGCGTTGGTGCCCTGATCGCACTGGGCCGTCGGCGGGAACGCCGCCGACCCGCAGTCGACGAGCTGCTCGGATTCCGTGGACGTCATGTTGCCGGTCAGCGGATCGATCGTGTTCGTGTCGGTGAGCCCCGGGAAGTTGCCGTTGTGGTCGGCGGTATGGCTGTTGCCGTCGTCACTCAGGTAGTCGGCCCCTGAGCTGTTGTAGGCGTTCTTGCCGTCGACCTGGACCTCCGAACGGCCAAAGCCGTCGCCGGAGTAGGTGTTCAGCCATGCCGCGCAGTCGGCGAACCCGTACTGCTGGTAGTTGTCGTAGAGCGCCGCGTTGATGCTGCTCGTGTAGTCGATGCCGCAGTCACCCGAGGACAGGACGTCGATTGCGCCCTTCAGCTGGTGTGCGTCGCTGAAGTAGTCGTACTGCTTGCCGGCGTTCGGGCCGGACGTGATCTTGTAGGGCTGATTCTCCTGGTAGCCGATGCCGTAGATCGGCCCGGAGAACTTGGAGTAGTCCAACGGGTTGGTGTATGTGCTGGGTACCGCCGCCAGCCTGCAGGTGTAGTTGTAGAGGTTGCCGGCAGGCCCTGTGGCATTGAAGGTGCCGTCGGCTCCGACGGCCACGCCCGTGACCAGCGTGTTGTAGTTGCCGCCGCCGCCGTAGTAGCAACGGACCTCGACCGTGTCGGCCACGTTGTTGTCGTCGGTAGTGGTCGTGCCGCCGACGGTGACCTGCGCCGTGGCGGCGTCGTCGTCGTAGCCGCTGAAGATCGGCGAGACGACCGGGTTCGACACGAAGCCGTCGGCCGTCGTCATCGAGGTGATGGTCGAGCCGGTGACCGTCGCCATCGCCGGCGCGGCGCCGAGGAGCAGTGCGGTTGCCGCGATCGCTGCGGCGGTTGCGGCCAAGCGTGCATTTGCGCGCCGTCCTGAGTGCCGTGCGTCCAAGGTGTCCCCTCCCGAGCTGGTCGGATCCGGTGATCCGAGCTGTTCCGATTCCAACCTATGCGCGGAGCGGGCGGGAAGTCAACCCCTGATGACGAGACGGAGGGCTGACAGGCTGTGCAAGCCTTCTGGCGATGTTGCCGCTCGAGCCGCCGATCAAGCCTCAGCTCGCCAAGTCCGCCAAGGAGCTTCCCGATGGCGACGGCTGGGTCTACGAGCCGAAATGGGACGGCTTTCGGACGATCGTGTTCCGCGACGGCGACGAGATCTACCTCCAGTCGCGCAACGGCAAGCCAATGAACCGCTACTTCCCGGAGGTCGTCGAGTCGATCCGGTCGATGGAGCGCGACCGCGTGGTGATGGACGGCGAGGTGATGGTGGTGGTCGACGGGATCCAGGAGTTCGACCTGCTCGGCCAGCGCATTCACCCAGCGGAGTCGCGGGTGCGGATGCTGGCCGAGAAGTGGCCCGCGTCCTACGTCGCCTTCGATCTGCTCGCGGATGGCGACGAGGTGCTGATGGAGCTGCCCTACAGCGAGCGCCGCGAGCGACTGCTCGCCACGGTCGGCGACCCGATCGAGATCACCGACGCGACTCCCGACTTGGCCGCGGCAGCCGTCTGGCTGACAGGCGACTCGGAGGGCGTCGTCGCCAAGCAGGGCGACGCTCCCTACCGGCCCGGCGAGCGCATCGGCATGACGAAGATCAAGCGCGTGCGCACCGCCGACCTGGTCGTGGCGGCCTTCCGCTTCGGCAAGGAGGAGGGCACGCTCGGATCGCTGATCCTCGGCGCCTACGGCGACGACGGCGAGCTGCGCGTGGTCGGCCACACGTCGGGCTTCAAGGCCAAGGAGAAGCGCGAGTTCGTCGGCTTGCTCGAGCCCTACATGACCGGCGAGCGCGGCTCGGGTGAGCCAAGCCGCTGGAAATCCGACGAGGAGCTCGTCTGGGAAGGGCTGCGACCCGAGCTGGTCGTCGAGGTGAACTTCGACCACATCACCGGCAACCGCATCCGCCACGGAGCGAAGTTCGTCCGCTGGCGCGACGACAAGGACCCGCGCGAGTGCACGCTGGAACAGCTGCGGGCGTGACCGTGCGGGCGGCTCGTCCCGGCGACGAGGCGCGCCTGCTCGAGATCGACCGGGCCACCTGGTCGCCGTACACCAGCCCCGCTCCCGGCCCCTCGGATGGGCCCTTCTTCAACGAGCGCACCCGGCCCGAGGACGTGCTGGTGGCGGAGCTCGACGGGCAGGTCGTCGGCTGGGGCAAGATGAACCACCCGACCGAGCTTGCCGCGAGCGATCACGTCTGGCACGTGACGGGACTCGCCGTGGACCCTGAGTTCGAGGGGCGAGGTGCCGGCGCGGCCCTGGTGGAGGCGCTGGTGGAGGAGGCGCGAGCGCGCGGCGGGCGCAGGGTCACGCTGCGCGTGTTCGGCCCGAACGCGCGGGCGCAGCGCCTGTACGAACGGCTCGGCTTCGAGCTCGAGGGCGTGCTCCGTGAGGAGTTCCTGGTCGGCGACGGCGAGTACGTGGACGACCACCTGATGGCGCTCACGCTGACCACGCCCGCCGGGTGAGACAGAACCGCTGGTGGCTGCGGGCGCCCGTGCTCGTGGCGCCGGACAAGTTCAAGGGGACGCTGAGCGCCGCCGAGGTGGCGGCGGCGATTGCCGAGGGGATCCGCGCAGGCGGCCGGCCTGCCGAGGAGCTGCCGGTGGCAGATGGCGGCGAGGGAACCGCCGACGCGCTGATGCGCGCGCTCGGCGGAGAGTGGCGCGAGGCGGATGCGACCGATGCGCTCGGGCGCCCGGTCAAGACCCGCTTCGCCCTGCTGGAGAGCGGAGCCGCCGTGGTCGAGGCCGCTTCGGCCAGCGGGCTCGAGCAGATCGCCGACGGGGACCGCGACGCCTTCGCGGCCTCGACGCGCGGCACCGGCGAGCTGATCGCAGCGGCTGCCGAGGCGGGGGCGCGCGAGGTGCTCGTGGCGGTGGGCGGCACCGCGACGACGGACGGCGGCGCCGGCGCGCTGGCGGCGCTCGACGACGCGGGCGTGGAGATCGAGCTCACCTGCATCTGCGACGTGCGCACCCCCTGGGAGCACGCCGCCCGCGTGTTCGCGCCGCAGAAAGGGGCGGACCCGGACACCGTCAAGCGCCTGGCCCGGCGGCTGGCCGCAGCGGCCGCCAAGGCTCCGCGCGACCCGCGCGGAGTCCCGCTGAGCGGCGCGGGCGGCGGGCTGGCCGGCGGCCTCTTGGCGCACCGTGGCGCTCGACTCGTGGCGGGCGCGCCGTTCGTGCTGGACGCGCTCGGGTTCGACACGCTCATGCGCGCCGCGCCATTCGTGGTCACCGGCGAGGGCCGCCTCGACGCGCAGACCTTGGAGGGGAAGGCCGCGGGCGAGGTGGCCGTGCGCTGCCGCCAGGCCGGAGTCGCCTGTCACGCGATCGTGGGTCAGGCGGCCATCGACGACTTCAGCTTCCGGGTGCTCGCGCTCGACGGGCTGTTCGAGGCCGGCGACCCGGACGCGCTACGGGAGTCCGGGCGCGCCCTCGCATCGGAGTCCGGGCGCGCCCTCGCATAGACTGCCCGCGCCGCCATGCCGCACGCCGAACTGAATGGCTTCGACATCCACTACGACGTCCACGGCGACGGCGATCCGCTGGTCTGCGTGCATGGCCTGGGCTGCGACCGGCGTGCCTGGGTGCTTCAGATCGAGCCCTTCTCGCGCGGCCACCAGGCGGTCTTCTTCGACAACCGCGACGTGGGGCAGTCCTCGCTCGCGAGCCAGGACTACACGACCGCGGACATGGCACAGGACGTGCTGGCGCTGGCCGACCACCTGGAGCTCGAGACCTTCCACCTGCTCGGGATCTCGCTCGGCGGCATGGTCTCCCAGCAGGTCGCCCTGGCCGCGCCTGAGCGCATCCGCACGCTCACGCTGGCGGTCACCCACGGCGGCGTGCAGCGCGCCGGGCGGCTGCGGGCCCACCTGCTCGGCGCCTATGCGCGCGGCCTCTCGCTGGAGGACCGCGTCGACAACCTCCTCTTCCTCTGTTACACGGAGAGCTTCTTCGAGAACGAGCAGATGGTCGACTTCATGCGGACGGCGCTGCTCGAGAACCCTTATCCCCAGCCGCCGGAGGCGTTCGCCCGCCAGGCGGCGGCGGGCGGGCTGCACGACGTTCGCGACCGGCTCGGCGAGCTGACGATGCCGGTGCACGTGATTGGGGCCGAGCGCGACATCATGATCCCGGTGTGGAAGTCCCGCGAGCTTGCCGAGCTGATTCCCGGCTCGAAGCTGTCGATCATCGACGGCCAGGGGCACGGGGTCATGTGGGAGGCCGCGGACCGGTTCAACACGCTCGTAACCGAATTCCTGGCAGCAACCCCCAGCGAGGCCGTACGGTAGTCGCGTGAGGTTGCGCCTGGCCCTCTTCCTGGCGGTTGCCGCTGCCGCCCTTCCTTCCGCTGCGCTCGCGGACGATGCTCCGGCCTGCCTGGCCGCGACCGGCCCCGCTCCCGACGCGCTCTCGATCCGCGGCGTGCACGTGGGCGGCCGCGCCACGATCCGCGACGCGGACGGCAAGCCGCTCGACGTCAGCTCGGCCAGCTACTGCGTCGATGGCGGCGGCACGGTCGGCTTTGCGCTCTCGCACGACCAGGACGTGGTGCTCGTGCTGTCGACCGCCGAGGGCGACGCCATCGACCAGGTCAACCCCACCTCGCCCGCGCAGTCCGCGCGCATGGCGTTTCCGAACATGAAGAAGCTGGCGAAGAGCGGGTCGACCACGGTCTACCGCGTCGACTCGAAGCGCCAGCTGCTCGTCGGCGTGGAGGCCGGGCGCGTGAACTTCGTCGCCGCTGCCGACCGCCTGCTGCTCGAGTACCCGAACAAGCTCGGGTACTACCTGAAGCGCCTGGATTTCTGACGGATTCCGCACGACTATGGCGACGCGGCGCTCGCGAGGGACGCGATCACCGCTTCGTAGAAGCCCACGCCGTTAGGGCTCTCGGTCCTGGAGATGTTCGGCCCGGCGATGCCCTCCTCGGCGTTCGCCACAAGGAAGAAGTGCCCGACCACCTTGGCCACCTCCGCGTCCTCGAGCGAGTCGCCGACCGCGATGCAGTCCTCCGCCCTGTAGTCGCGCGCGCGCATGTGAGCGGCCACGGCGGCTGCCTTCGATGCCTGGGCTGGCAGCAGGTGGTAGGCGTGCGGGCGCGTCTGGAACTGCGGCCGCGGGGCGATCGCGCCGTTGTCGACCAGGCGCAGATGGCCGAGCCCGTGCTGCGCCAGAAGCGCGTTGGCCTCGGCGGCGTCGATCGTGCCGCGCAGCAGGTGCGAGATGTCGCGGTTCACGTGCCACGGGTCGTGGTACTCGAGCCGACCCGCGTAGTGGTCGAGCAGCAGCCGCGGCGCGCCCGACCGCTCGATCAGGTCGTAGATCGTCATCCCGTCGCGCGGCACGAGCTCTCCGGTGAGCAGCGTCTCCTCGCCGTCGATCACCAGGCCGGCGCCGACCTCGTAGATGAACGACGTCTGCCCGAGCAACCGCGCGTTCTCGGCGACCGTCGCCCGTCGCCTGCCCGACTTGATGACCACCTCGGCGCCCGCTCGGGAGCAGGCCTCCAGGCCTCGCGCGGGTAACAAGGTGAATGCGCCGTCTGCGTCGGCGAACAGCGACCCGCCGGCGCCGAGCAGGGTGCCATCGAGGTCGGTGTAGACGCACCTCAGCGGCATTGGACGAGCGGCAAGCGGGTGACGAAGTCGGCCGGCGGCGCCAGCGCGGCGTCCATCCGGTCCTCGGCGACGAGCTCAGCGCAGACCGCGGCAAGCACCGTCGAGGCCATCCGGCCGAGTGCCTTCAGCGACTGGTGCGGCTGGTGGCGCTCGCCGATGTCGACCTGGGCGAACGAGCCGATGCCCACGCGCCGGAGGATCTCGATGTCCATCGTGATCTCAGCCGCGTAGCCGGTGGCCCACGGGATCGACTCGAGCAGGTCGCGCCGCGCGGCGAACTCGCCGGCAAGCGGCTGCACCAGCTCGGCCAGCTCGGGATAGAAGGCGCGCAGGAGCGGCCGTGCCGTCAGCTCCGTCACGCGCCCTCCGCCGTCGGCCACGACCTCGCTGCCGGCGGTGAACGGGCGCCGGTAGGCGCCCTTCACGAACTGGATCTCCGGGTCTGTCACGAGCGGCCCGGCGAGGCCCCTCACGTAGTGGCTGTCGAACTGAGTCGTGTCGGCGTCGGCGAACACCACCACGTCGTGCTCCACCACCGACAGCGCGCGCCACATGGCGTCGCCCTTGCCGAGCACGGGCCCGAACTCCGGCAGCAGGTCGGCCTCCTGCACCACCTGGGCGCCCGCGGCGGCGGCCAGCTCGGCGGTGCCGTCGGGCGAGGCGGCGTCCACCACCAGCACCTGCCCGGCGCCTTCGATGGCCGCGACGATCGGGCCGACGGTCGCGGCGCACTGGCGCGCCGGAAGGACGACGGAAACAGCGGACAGATCGAGGTCGCCGAAGTCGGTGTGGTCGAAGCTGCGCACGGGGCGCGCACTATCGTCGCAGGGAGATGGCGACGACCCGCTCCCACGTCCCCTGGGCCGCCATCCTCGACGAGGGCCGCGCGGATGAGCGGCTCGTGCGCACAGCGCGTTACGGCGCCCGCACGGCCAAGCCGGAGCCGGTGCCGGACAACCTCCACCCTGCGCTGCTCGAGGCCCTCGCACGCACGGGCGTCGACCAGCTCTGGTCGCACCAGGCGGCCACCCTCGAGGCGGCGTGGCGCGGTCCGACGATCGTCACGACGGGCACCGCCAGCGGCAAGTCGCTGGCCTTCAACCTGCCGGTTCTGGACACGCTCGCGCGCGACCCGCGGGCGCGGGCGCTCTACATCTACCCCACGAAGGCGCTCGCGCAGGACCAGGCACGCAAGCTGCACGAGCTGCGCGCGCCGTTCCTGCGCCACGCGATCTACGACGGCGACACGCCACGCGAGGAGCGGCGGGCGATCCGGCTGCGCTCCAACCTGATCCTGACCAACCCGGACATGCTGCATGTCGGCGTCCTCCCTCATCACGGGAACTGGGGCGACGTGCTGGCCAACCTCGCGTTCGTGGTGGTGGACGAGGCGCACGTGTACCGCGGCGTGTTCGGCTCGCACGTGGGCAACGTGCTGCGCCGCCTGCGGCGCCTGGCCGCGGCTTACGGAACCGAGCCGCGCTTCGTGCTGACCAGCGCGACGATCGCCAACCCGGTCGACCTGGCCGAGCGCCTGACCGGGCTCGAGTTCGAGCTGGTCGACGACGACGGTGCGCCGGCGGCCGAGCGCCAGGTGGCGATGTGGAACCCGCCACTGCTCGACGAGGCCACCGGCGCGCGGGGGTCGGCGCTGTCCGAGGCGGCCGGCCTGCTGGCGCGGCTCGTGGAGGAGGACGTGCGGACGATCTGCTTCCTGAAATCGCGCCGCGGCGTCGAGCTGATCCAGAAGTTCGCAAAGCTGCGGCTGGAGGACGCCGGGCGTGGCGACCTGGCCGAGCGCATCGCTCCCTACCGGGCGGGCTACACGCCGCAGCAGCGGCGCGAGATCGAGCGCCGGCTGTCCGATGGCGACCTGCTGGCCGTGGTCGCCACCGACGCGCTGGAGCTCGGCATCGACGTCGGCGAGCTGGACGCAGCCATCTGCGTGACGTTCCCTGGCACGGTCGCGTCGCTGCGCCAGATGTGGGGCAGGGCGGGCCGCGCGCGACCGGGCTCGCGATGTACGTGGCGGGCGACGACGCCCTCGACCAGTTCTTCTGCCGCCACCCGGACGAGTTCCTCGACCGCGCGGTCGAGTCGGCGATCCTGGACCACGAGAACGAGGACATCCACCTGCCGCACCTGATGGCTGCCGCGTACGAGCTGCCGCTGTCGGACGACGACGCGGACTTCATGGGCCCGCGCTGGCGCGCCTACGCCGAGCAACTCGCGCGCGAGGGCGGCCTGCGCGAGAAGGACGGCCGCTTCCTGCCGCGCGGCGAGGGCTACCCGGCGGGAGCGATCTCGCTGCGCTCGGCGGGCACCGAGTCGATCGCGGTGGTGGACGCCGAGAGCGCCGAGATGATCGGCACCGTCGAGCCGGCGCGCGCGCCGTCGACGGTGCATGCGGGCGCGGTCTACCTGCACATGGGGCAGAGCTACGAGGTGGCCGACCTCGACCTGCACGAGCGGCGCGCGCTCGTCAAATGCTTCTCCGGTGACTGGTACACGCAGGCGAAGAAGGAGACCGACACCTGGATCGAGGAGATCCGCTACGAGCGCGAGTTCATGGGCGTGCTCCTGAGCTTCGGCATCGTGGCCGTGACCGAGCAGGTGGTGGCCTACCAGAAGAAGCGCGTGGCAAACCACGAGGTGCTCGACCTGCTGACGGTCGACCTGCCGGCGCAGAGCTTCTACACGCAGGCGCTCTGGTACACGTTCCCGTCCGACCTGATCGCACCCGACTTCCCGCTTTCGGAGCTCCAGGGCGCGCTCCACGCCGCCGAGCACTCGCAGATCGCCGTGCTGCCGCTGATCGCGATGTGCGACCGCTGGGACATCGGCGGGCTGTCGACCGCGTTCCACCCGCAGACGGCCAAGCCGACGATCTTCATCTACGACGGCCACCCCGGCGGCGTCGGTATCACGCGCGCGGGCTACGAGAGCTTCGACCTGCTGGTGGGCGACGCGCACCGGCTCGTGTCCGAGTGCCCGTGCGAGAAGGGCTGCCCGTCCTGCGTGCAGTCGCCGAAGTGCGGCAACCTGAACGAGCCCCTGTCCAAAGCGGGCGCAATAGAGCTGATGACGGCAATGCGAACAAAACTTAAAGATGGGGCCAGGCCCCATCTTTAAGTTTGCTCGCGACACGTCTGTGACGCCGGTGGAGGCCGGCGTCTACGAGGGCAGCGTCAGCCGTGATTGGTGGATCGTCTTCGGGCCTAACGGCGGCTTCATCGCGGCGCTCATCGTGCGCGCGCTCGAGGCGGCCGTGGGTGACGCGGGCCGCACCGCCCGCTCGCTGACGATCCACTACACCGCCGCGCCGAAGGAGGGTCGCGTCCGGATCCACACCACGGTTGAGCGGGCCGGGCGCTCCCAGACCACGGTCACGGCGAGGATGGAGCAGGACGGGCGGCTGATCGCGCTCGCCATCGGAGCCTTCTCCGCGCAGCGCGTGCCCGCCCTCGAATACGACGAGCTGCCGATGCCCGACGTGCCGCCGCCCGAGGACGTGCCGGCGGTCGAGCCCGATCCGCGCGCGCCGCGCTTCTCGCAGCAGTGGCAGCTGCGCCCTGCGGTCGGCAAGCAGCCGTTCGGCGGCACCACCGAGGGGCCCACGCGCAGCGGCGGCTGGATCCGCCCGCTCGAGGAGCACCCGCTCGACGCCGCGCTGGTGGCACAGCTGACCGACGCCTGGTTGCCCGCCGTCTTCACCCGGCTCGCGGAGCCCAACCCGGTGCCGACGATCGACCTGACGATCCACTTCCGCACGGCGCTGCCGCTTCCGGCCGATTACGCTCTGGTGGTGTTCGAATCGCGCCTCGCGGGAGAGGGATTCATCGAGGAGGACGGCCTCATCTGGGCGCGCGACGGGCGCCTGATCGCGCAGTCGCGGCAGCTCGCCCTCATGCAACGCAGCTCGCACGACTGAGGAATACAGGCGCGAACGGCGATTCCTAGAACCAGGGGTGAAACCGCTTGGTTCTCTGATCGCAGCAGTTCTGGTGACGGCCGTCGTGCCGGCGTCGGCGCTTGCCACGGGCGCGGGAAACGGCGGCGCGGTCTACACGACTCCGGCGCCTGCCCCCGCACCGGCGCCCGTCAAGCCGAAGAAGAAACCGGCGAGCCGCGCCGCGCGGCCTTCGCTGACCGCGTTCGCCGTCACCCCCGCGGTGCTGACGCCCGGCCAGACGCCGACCGTGAGCTTCACGGTCAAGGGCCGCGCGCCGACCATCCGGCTGCGCCTGGTCGTCTCGTGGCCGGGCAGCACGAACCCGCAGCGGACGATCGACCTCGGTCGCCGCCCCGCGAACTCGCCGCAGGTGGTGAGCCTGCCCACGCTCGCCGATCCCGCGCTGCCCGAGGGCCAGCTCAGTGTCCGGATCGCAGGCCGCGACTCCGCCGGGCGGATCCTCCAGCCGGCGGCGCACCTCAGCCGCGTGACCCAGATCGAGGTGCGCGGCCACGTCTTCCCGCTGCGCGGTGTCTTCAGCTACGGAACCGCCGCCGACCGCTATGGCGCCCAGCGCGACGGCCACACGCACCAGGGCCAGGACCTGCTCGCTGCCGAGGGGCTGCCCGTGGTGGCACCGCGCGCGGGCACGATCACCTACGTCGGCTACCAGGCGAGCGCCGCCGGCTACTACGTGGTGCTCGACGGCGACGGTGAAGATCTCAACTACGTCTTCATGCATCTCCAGAAGGACTCGATCCCGGTGGTGCTCGGCGAGCACGTGGACCAGGGCGAGCGCATCGGGAGCGTCGGCCACACGGGCGACGCCGAGGGCAGCCACCTGCACTTCGAGATCTGGCAGGGACCGTGGTACGACGGCGGCCACGTGATCGACCCGCTGCCCTACCTCCAGCAGTGGCAGCAGTGGTCGCCGGTGCGCGCTACCTAGCGATCGTCAGCCTGAAGTGGCCGTCAAGTCCCTTGCGACTGATCGTGAGGGCGCCGGTGAGGTCGCGCAAGGCTCCGAAGGCCAGCGGAGCGAACAGCGCCGCAGGCCCGCGCAGCCGGTTGGCCAGGACACGCCCGCCGAACTCGCGCGCGTTGACGGTCGCGACAGCAGCGCCCGTTATGCCGTGCGGGGCTGCATGGCTCGGCTCGGACGCCAGCCCGGCAGCGCGGTTGGCGTCGTTTGCCACCACCAGCGACGAACCGACCACGCCGAACACCGCGTTGCGCCCGTCGGGCTTGGCGACCGCGTAGAAGTTCTCACCCGCCTCGGGTGCGGCCACGCCCAAGCCTTTGATGCCGAGGGCGGCCGCCAGGTCCGGCAGCGCAGGCGCCAGTGGCCCGAGCGCGGCCTTCACGTCGCCCGGGTCGTGCAGCTGGGCGCGGGCGGCGAACGCATTCGAAAGCGGATCGATGGCCGCCGCGGCGCTGCCCGCTAGGTGGCGAGGAAGCTGAAGCTCCAGGTTGACCCCGAGCGGCTCCAGCTTGCGAAAGTGGGCCACCTGCTGCGCGGCGATCGCGCGCCAGATCGCGAACGCCACCCGCGCCAGGCGGCCGGGCTCGCGCACCCCGACCTTGATCTCGCCGCGCTTGCCGATCAAGGGCAGCGGCCCCGCCTTCGGCGCCAGCGGCAGGTCGGCGTCAGCGATCGCGCTCGCGTCGCTGGCGATGTGGAAGTCCACCGTCGCGCCGGACGGCGCGACCTTCATCACGGCGCCCATCCTGCGCAGCGAGGCAAGCCACTTGACATCCAGCGCAGGCCGCAGGCGCGGGTCGGCGCCGATCAGCGAGCGCGGGTCGGCGGATACGCGTACGAGGCCTCCGGCCGGGAGCCCCTTCAGGTCGGCCGTGAAGTCGCTCTCGCGCATGCGGTTCTCGCTCCGCTTGAGGGCCAGTGCCGCGCCCAGGATGTCGGGGTTGGATGCCGCCACCAGGACGTGGCCGTCGACCGCGTAGTAGCGGCTGTCGTCGGTGTCTGCGAACACGCGCACGCCGCTCGTCTTGCCGCGACCGCGCACGTTCGGCTGGCGCACGAGCACCTGCTTGGCCCGCAGCGGATGGTTGAGGTGCATGGCCACCACGGTGACCACCCCGAGCCCCGAGCCGGCCGCCGGCCGCGCGAGGCCGATGACCACCGGGCCGCCGAGCTGGGGCTTCACGTCGCGCGCGTAGTCGAGCTGGCGCAGCCGCGCGAGGTTCTGGAGGCGCACCCCCACGAGCGGCCGCCCGAAGCCGCCCGCGAACGACAGCAGCTGGCGCAGCTGCCCGCGATCGGGGTTGCTGTCGACCGCCGCCACGAACGGCGCGTCCTTGGCGAAGTAGCCGAGCGCGTCGTCCAGCGGGGTGGTCGCCTGATGGCCGCCGCCGCCGCAACCGGCCACGCCGAGGCAGAGCAGCACCACGGCCGTGAGGGCTCGGAAGCGCCGCATCGCGGGCGAGGTTAGCCCGGCTGCGAGCGCCCCCGTGCCGCTACGCTTCCCGCCGCGCGGCGAGGTAGCTCAGTTGGTAGAGCACACGACTGAAAATCGTGGTGTCGCCGGTTCGATTCCGGCCCTCGCCATCGTCACGGCGCCGCGCGCGGGGACCGAGACGCCTCCGTAACCCATTCGGGGCGTTCACTCGAATGAACGCGGTTTGACCGGGCAACCCAGGTTGCCCGCCGCCGGTTCGGGCACAACCAGGCCAAGCGCTGGTACCCGGCAAGAACAACTGTTCACGGAGGAAATGATGGTCAAGCTCACTCGTCTACTCGTCTCATGTGTCGCCCTGTTGGCGACGTTCGCGTTCGCTGCGGCAGCGCAGGCCAGCTCGAACGTCACGATCAGCGGCAGCATGGAGGGCAGCGTCAAGATCGCCAATGGCGACAACGTGTCCGCTGGCTATTCATTTGCCGTGAACGGCGGCCATCCGGCGATGCAGGTCGTCATGAAGGACGCGCAGATCACGTTCTCGGGCACCTGTAGCAACGGGTCCGCCCAGAACACGCTCACCGTCCCGCTCAGCGAGGGCCCGTACAGCATCGCTGCGAACGACACCAGCTGGCACCCGGCAAACGGGCAGGAGGACGACCCGGCCAGCTTCCAGGGCAACGTCGTCGCCAGCGTCTGCGGCGGCTCGGGCACGCTGGACGCCTCCAAGGGCGCGACCTTCACCGGCGAGCTCCAGTCGGACAACACCCTCAACGACGTCTCGGTGCGCTTCCACTACCGCGACCCGAACGCCAAGGGCAAGGGCAACTACGACTGCAGCGCCAGCACGTATGCCGCTGACGTCTGCGGCGCCTCGTGGAGTGGCACGGCGCACATCAAGCCGAACCAGCTCCAGCCGCCCACGCCGGACATCCACACAACCAAGACGGTCGACAAGTCCGTGGTGCACGTGGGCGACACGATGACCTACACGATCGTCGTCTCGAACCCGGGCGGCACCAACCTGAACGTGACGCTCGACGACTTCGACGCGGCCTCGAACCCGCACGTGCAGGGCTGCACCTTCCCGGCCGGCACGAGCTTCACGTTCACGCTCGCACCGGGTGGCTCGAAGACGTTCACCTGCACCAAGGATGCGCCCGCTGGCGTCTCGAGCTACACCAACGAGGCATGCGCCACAGCGCCCAACCCGAACGGCGGCCCGGACCTCTCGAGCTGCGCGACGGCCACGACGCTGATCATCCACCCGGCCATCCAGGTCGTGAAGACCGTGGGCGAGACGGTTGCGCACGTCGGCGACGTCCTGCACTACACGGTCGTCGTGTCGAACACCGGTGACACCGGGCTCACGGTGAGCCCCTCCGACACCGGCTGCGACGGCTTCGACGGCAGCTCGTTCTCGCTGGCAGCAGGGGCGTCGAAGACGCTCGACTGCACGCACACGGTCACGACCGCTGACGGCAGCAGCTACACCAACAACGCCTGCGCGACGGGCATGGACCAGATCGGCGGCCCCAACGGCACCGTGTCGGACTGCGATCAGGTGACCACGCCGATCATCCACCCGGGCATCTCCGTGAAGAAGACAGTCGCGGAGAGCGGGGCGGCCGTCGGCGACGTCCTGCACTACACCGTGGTCGTGACCAACATCGGCGACACGCCGCTCACCGTCACGCCTTCCGACACCGGCTGTGAGAACTTCGACGGCTCGATGTTCCAGCTCGGCGTCGGCGACTCGAAGACGCTCCAGTGCACGCACACGGTGGTGGCCGGCGACGGCACCGCCTACACGAACGAGGCGTGCGCGACGGGCATGGACCAGATCGGTGGCCCGCGCGGCACCGTGTCGGCGTGCGATCACGTGACCACGCCGATCGCTCCTCCGAGCACACCGCCGGGCACACCGCCGGCGCAGCAGACTGCTCCGGAGCAGCCCGCCCCGCAGCAGGTCGTGCTCGGTGAGCGCATCACGCCAGGCTCGGCACGGCTGGTCGGCCCGACCGGCTGCGCGTCGAAGGTGTTCAGCGCCCACGTCCGCGGGACCAAGGTCGCAACCGTCCGCTTCGTGCTCGACGGCAAGGTGATCAAGCGGTTCACCAAGACGGTCAAGTCCGGCATCTACGCGGTCCGGATCAACCCGGCCAGCTACAAGATCGGCGTGCATCGCCTGGTCGCGACGGTGACCTTCCAGAAGGGCACCGGCACCAAGGCCAAGACGATGCGCCTCTCGTTCCAGCGCTGCGCCAAGAAGCTGGTGGCGCCGCGGTTCACCGGCTGAGCCCGGGCGAGTAATCCAATCCGGTCCGAGACGGCAGGCCGGCGAGGCCAGCCGGCCGTTTCCTTTGGCGAGAAAAACGCCGCCAGGCTGGCGGCGGGCCTACTGTGAACGCGTGCGCACGGTTGTGCGGATCCTCGCGCCGCTGCTGTGTCTGTTGGCGCTCGCGCCGGCCGCCTGGGCGGCGGTCCCCAGCGGCAACCTCGTGCAGAACCCCGGAGGCGAGGCCGGACAGGGTGCGAACGACGCCAGCTCGCAACCCGCGACCCCAAGCTGGAGTGTGACAGGAACGTTCACGCAAGTCCGGTATGGAGCGCCTGGTTTCCCGACTGCCGAGGACGGATCGCGCGCGGCCGGGGACAAGAACTTCTTCGCTGGCGGCCCCGGCGGCGCGGTGTCGACGGCGAGTCAGACGATCAGCGTGGCCGAGGCTGCGACGGAGATCGACGCCGGCGGTCTCGGATGGAGCCTGAGCGCCTTCATCGGCGGTTACTCGACGCAGGGCGACGACGCTTCCGTGACGGCGAGCTTCCTCGATCCGGACAACCTGCTGATCGGCTCGCAGACGATCGGGCCCGTCTCAACCGCCGATCGCAAGTCGGTCACCGCCCTGCTGCCGCGTACGGCGTCGGGCGTCCTCCCGCCGAACACGCGCTCGATCCAGGTCGTCATCACCGCGGTCCGCAGCGAGGGGAATTACAACGACGGCTACATCGACAACGTCGATCTGACGCTGGGACCCCCGCCACCCGCGCCGGCGTTTGCGAAGTCCGTCGAGCTGACGCCGGTCTCGGGCACCGTGCTGGTGCGCCTTCCCGGGTCGGCGCGCTTCGTCGACCTCGCAAGCACGAGCACGCTTCCCACCGGCACGATCGTCGACGCGCGTAAAGGCCGTGTCAGGATCGAGGCGGTGAACGCCAAGGGCGTCGCGTCGTTCGCCGACTTCTATCAGGGGCAGTTCCAGCTCTTCCAGCGGGCCAGGGACAAGGGGGTGGTCCTGCTGACCCTGTTCGGCGGCTCGTTCAGCTTGTGTGGCAAGGGCGGGATCGCGTCCGGGAAGAAGTCGAAGTCGATCCGCCACCTCTGGGGCCAGGGCTCGGGGCAGTTCCGGACCATGGGGCGCTTCGCGAGCGCAACGATCCGAGGCACCACCTGGTTCACCGACGACGAGTGCGGCGGAACGCTGGTGCGGGTGACGGCGGGCAGGGTGACAGTGCGCGACATTCCGAAGAAGCGCACCGTGGTGGTCGCCGCGCCCAAGCGTTACTTCGCAGCCGCGCGCTAGTGGTCCGCTAGAACCTGAGCGCCTTGAGCGCGCTCTACGTCCGCAGCGGCAACCTCTTCGAGCCGACCGAACTCACGCGAGGCCCCTGGGACCCGCGCGCACAGCACGGCGGCGCACCCGCGGCCCTGATCGCGGGCGAGCTCGAGCGCGTCGGCGAGGGACGGCCGTTCGCGCGGATCGCCCTCCATCTGCTCAAGCCGGTGCCGCTGACACCGCTCACGCTCACCACCGAGGTCGTCCGCGATGGTCGCCGCGCCCGCCGCATCCGTGCTGACCTGAAGTCGGGCGACGAGGTCGTCTGCTTCGGCTACGCGCTCCAGATCCAGGGCAGCGACGAACCCGTGCCGGAGATCGCCCTGCCCGGGCGCATCGACAAGCCGCCCGAGGCCGGAACGCCTCCACCTCCGTTCGGGGAAGGCCCGATGTTCGCGGGCTACGGCATCGAGGTGCGCTTCGTGCACGGCGCGCTCACCTCGCCCGGTCCCGGCACCGCCTGGTTCCGGCTGCTGGTGCCCGTCGTCGAAGGCGAGCCGACGAGTCAGCTCCAGCGGACGATGGCGGCGGCCGACTTCGGCAACGGGATCAGCTCAGCGGTGCGCTGGGATCAGTACACGTTCGTGAACCCCGAGCTGACCGTGTTCCTGCTCCGCGAGCCGGAGGGCGACTGGATCGGCAACGACGCGGTGACCGCGATCGACCCGGGGGGCATCGGCGTGGCCGACGCGACGCTGCACGACGAGCGCGGGCCGTTCGCGCGGGCGCTGCAGTCGCTGTACGTGGCCAGGCGATAGGTCTCCGCCTGGCCCCTGCCCCGGTGGAACCTGGTCCGGCTCAGCCCGTGACGGGGACTGCTTCGAGCCGCGTCAGCGACTTCTTCAGCGCGCGGCGGCCGCGGTGGTGCAGCCCGTGGATCGAGTCCTCGGACTTGCCGAGCCGCTCGGCGATCTCGCTGGGCGAGTAGCCGGCGACGTGGCGCAGCACGATCACGTCGCGCTGGATGTCCGGCAGCTCCGCCAGCGCGGTGCTCAGTGCCTGGGAGAGCTCGCGGCCACGGTCCTCTGCGCGCTCGTCGACGGCGCGGGCCTCTTCGCAGAGGATCGGCCGGCGGCGGCGGAGGTGGTCGATGGCGAGGTTGTGCGTCACGCGCAGGAGCCATGCCGAGAACGGCACGGAGCGCTCCTCGTAGCGGCTGATCGAGGTGATCAGCCGGGCGAAGACCTGCTGACGGATGTCCTCGGCCTCGTGCTCGTCACGCAGGATGCTGCGCGCGTAGCCGTAGACGTTGTCGCTGTAGTTGACGTACAGCCAGTGGATCGCGTTCTGGTCGCCCTGCTTTGCGCGGGCGATCACGCGGGAGAGTTCGATCTTTGACGGGCCGCTGGTCGTTACCTTGACCTGCGGCTCGATGGTCATTACTGGCGTCACTCACTACCTCCGGTGTATGCGGCGCTTCCGCGAGCCGACGTCCTTGTCGCGTCGGGAGCCTTCGGCGCCGGGTTCCCTTACCTCGATTGCAATGGTGAACCCAGGCGATTTGGGCACGGTTAGGCTCCGCGTTAGCCGGAGATTTGTTCGATCTTTATGTGTCGAACCCGTAAAGGGGACGGTGAGTGCCAAAAAGGGTGAAAGCGAAGTCGTCGCTGGATCAGCGTGTTCCGCTTGACGACCGGGTTGTGGACAGCCTGCCCTATGGCCTGGTTGTGGTCCAAGCAGACCACACCATCACCTCATCCAACGCGACCGCGCGGCGATTTCTTCCGCAGCTCGACCAAGTGGAGCGTTGTCACGAAGCGTTCTCGTGCCGGGTGCCCGGCGGCCCGTGCGAGCACGGCTGCCTGGCGGCGCGGGCGGTTGCGCGCCAAGGCGCGCTGCCCGAGATCCGCATCGACATGCCGCCCGGCGCCGGGCAGATAACGGCCGTCTGGGTGACGGCGGCGGCTGTCGGCGCACGGCCGGCTGCGATCTTCCACCTGCGCCCGGGCGACGCGCGCGACCGCAGGCGCCGCAGCGACCCGCACTGGCTGAGCGGCCCGGAGCTTCGGATCACCGCCTTCGGGCGCACGCGGGTGGACACCCCGGAGGGGCCGATGCGCGGCGAGTGGCTCCAGCAGCGGCCCGGCCAGCTGCTCAAGTACCTCGTCTGCGAGCGCAACCGCGTGGTGCCGGCCGACGTGATCGCGGAGGCGCTCTGGCCCTCGACCGGGCGCCAAGGCCTGAACAACGTGCGCTACTCCACGCACGCGCTGCGCGAGAAGCTCGAGCCGCACCGGCCTCGCGGTGCCCGCTCGTCGTTCATCGTCACGGTGCAGGGCGGCTATGCGCTCGACCGCAGGCACGTGCGCGTGGATGCCGACGACTTCGACGAGGCGATCTCGCAGGGGCTCGAAGCCGCATCGCGCGCGGACCACGAGTTCGCGGTCGAGCGCCTGAAGGACGCGCTTGCCCTCTACCGCGGCGATTTCCTGGCCGACGAGCCGTACGCGGAGTGGGCGCTGACCGAGCGCGACCGCATGCACAACCTTGCTGGCCGGGCCCTGCGAGCCCTCACGAAGATCAAGCTCGCCGACCACGACCTTGCCGCCGCGGGCGAATACCTGGAGCAGCTGGCCGAGCTGGAGCCGCTCGACGCGGAGACCCACCGCGACCTGCTCGCGGTCTGGCTGGCACAGGGCCGGCGCACCGAGGCCTCGCGGCGTTACGCGATCTACCGGACGCGCGTGCTGCGCGAGTTCGGCGAGGAGCCGGAATTCGAGCTCGCAGATCTGCGCCCGGCCGCCAGAACCAGCCGCTAGACCCGTTTATGGGGTGGTGACCGCTTTCAGGGGACTCGTACGCGCGTCGGCCCGGCCGGGGGACGAGCTCTGCCTGATCGCCGGGCCCGGCTGCCCGTACACGCTTCCGATCGCGGGGCGGCCTCTGATCGGCCATGCCGTCAAGGCACTCTGCGACGCAGGCGCCCGTGAGGTCCTCGTAGTCGTGGACGCTTCGATCGCCGAGGCCGTGGCCGACGTGCTGGAGCCGCCGCGCGACGCGGCGCTTCATGTCGCGATCCAGCCCGACGGCGACGAGGACGCGACCGAGCGCGCGGTCGAGGAGGCGCTCGGGCCGGGGCCGCTGGTCCGGATCCGGGGCGACGCGCTCTTCCCGGAGGTGCCCGAGGTATCGCTTCCGACTCGGGCGGACTCGCCCTTCGACCTGGACCCGGCGTGGGTCTACGACGGGACGCTGGACGGCGTGCTCGAGGCCAACTCGCTGGCGCTCGACTCGCTGAAGCGCGCGCGGCTGGGCGTCGACCTCACGCGCGTGAGCCTTCAGGGGCGCGTGCAGATCGACCCGACCGCCGAGCTGGACGGCGCGAAGATCCGCGGCCCGGTCTACATCGGCCCCGGTGCACAGCTGGTCGAGACCTACGTCGGGCCCTACAGCTCCATCGCGGCCGGGGTCGTGCTCGAAGGCGTCGAGATCGAGCACTCGCTGGTGCTCGAAGGCGCGCAGATCCGCTACCCGGGCCGGCGCCTGGAGGCGAGCCTGATCGGCGCGGGCGCCCGCATCGGGCGCGACTACAGCCTGCCGTCGGCGCTACGGCTGCGAGTCGGCCCCGGGGCCGACATCCAGCTGAGCTAGGCGCGGCCGTAGACCGGCACGGCGGCGCCGCTCATCGGAGCGGAGTCGTCGGAGACGAGGAAGCGCACGACCTTGGCGATCTCGGCCGGCGTGACCCACTTCGAGTGGTCGGCATCCGGCTGCGACCTGCGGTTGGCGGGCGTGTCGATGACGCTCGGCAGGACCGCGTTCGCGCGGATGCCGTCCTGGCGGTACTCGGCATCGAGCGTCTGCACGAACGAGAGCACGGCCGCCTTGGCCACGATGTACGGCGAGGCGCCGGGGAACGGGCGCAGAGCCGGGCGCGCGGAGACCGCGACGAAGGCGCCGCCGCCGCGGCGCAGGAAGCGCGGCATGGCCGCCCGCGCGAGCAGGACGTTCGGCCGCAGGTTCAGGCGCATGAGCCGCTCGAACTCCTCGGGATCGGTCTCGTGCACGCGGCCACCCTCGGCATAACCGCCGACGAGGTTGACGACAGCGTCGATGTCGCTGATCGTCGCGACGGCTCGCGCAGCCTGGTCGGCGTCGAAGAGGTCGGCTTCGATCAGCTCGACCCCCTCCAGTCCCTCGAGCCGCGCGCGCTCCTCCTCCACGACCCAGGTCGCGCCGACCTGATGGCCGCTCTCGATCAGCTCCTTGACGACCGCCGCGCCAAGCGCGCCGGTGCCGCCGGCGACGAGCACCTCGGCTGCCATGTCAGACCTCCCGTGTCGTGAGCGACCTCATCCAGGTGGAAACTAACCGTCCGATCGCAGGTCTAGCTTCGCCATCCCGTATGGAGACGCTTCCCCTGCGCAAGACATTCGTACGCGAGCTGTGCGACGGCGAGGCCGTCGACTCCTTTTTCGTTGTCAGGGAGCGGATCCGGCGCGAGAAACGCAACGGCGACGTATTCATGAAGCTCCAGCTCGGGGACGCGACCGGTGTCGTGGAAGCCGTGTGCTGGGACTGCTCCGACGAGCTGTGGAGCGCAGCCGCTCCGGGCACCGTCGTCCGCGTCGGGGGCCCGTTCGCGGTCGACGCCCGCTACGGCAAGTCGCTGACCGTGCGCGCACTGCGCCCCGCCGAGCCCGGCGAGTACGAGCCGCTCGACCTGCTCGACGGCCCGTCGTCCTCGTTCACCCAGATGGCCGACGACCTGCGCGCGCTCATGGCGACGGTCCAGAAGCCGGCGCTGCGGCAGCTGCTCGACACGTTCTTCGGCGAGGGCTGCGAGGTCTGGGGCCGCTGGAGCACCGCGCCCGCCGCGAAGAAGTACCACCAGGCCTACCGCCACGGGCTGCTCGAGCACTCGCTGTCGGTGGCCCAGGCGGTCAGCGCCATCTCCGCCACGTTCCCGGGCATCGACCGCGACATCGCGGTCACCGGCGCGCTGCTGCACGACATCGGGAAGATCGACGCGTACGAGACGGTTGGCGACGCCCACGACCTGACCGACGCCGGCAAGCTCCACGGCGAGATCCCGCTGGGCTACTACCGGGTGCGGCGCGCGATCGAGGACATACCGGGGTTCCCGGCCGACCAGGCCGAGGCGCTGCTGCACATCATCCTCAGCCACCACGGGCAGCTGGAGCACGGGAGCCCAGTCGTGCCGTGCACGCGCGAGGCCACGCTGGTGCACATGATCGACAACCTCGGCGGCAAGCTCGGCTCTTTCGACCGCCTGGAGAAGGCACTCTCCGAGGGCGAGAGCTGGTCGACGTTCGACCGTGCCCTGTCGGGCTCGGCCTTCTTCGGCGCACGCCGGCCCGACGCGCCGCAGCGCGAAGCCGAAGCTGCCTGACGCCTAGACCTGGTGCAGAGTCGGCGTGCCCGACTCGACCGTGAACTTCGCCAGGCTCGAGATAGTGCCGCTCGGGTCCTGGGTGGTCGACACCGCCTTGAACTCGCCCTGGAGCTCGTTCTGGGTCACGTTCACGACGCAGTAGCCGCGGTGGTCGAACTCCGCGTAGATCACGTGGGGATCCGACGTCTTTCGCAGCGAATCGAGCGTGGACGACGGGATTCCTAGTTCCTCGGGCAGCCCGAACGAGGTCGCGGAGCCACCGACCAGCTCGACGCCGATCGGCTTGCCCGTGTTCTCGCCGGTGGTGTACAGGTTGCCGGCGATGAAGGTGTGGATGTCGCCGCTCAGCACGACCAGGTTGTCGACCTGCTTGTTCACGTACTCGGTGAGGATCTCCTCGCGCTCGGCCGAGTAGCCGTCCCACTGGTCCTGGTTCGCATGGTTCCCGGGTGTCGAGTCGAGCGCCATCATCATCGTCTCGCTGGCGAACAGCTTCCAGTTCGCCTTCGACTTCGGCACGGCTGCCTTGACCCAGCTCTTCTGGGCCGCGCCGAGGAAGGTGCGGCCGGGGTTCATGTCGTCGGGGCATGACTGGAGCTGCACGTCGTTGCACGGCTGCTGGTCGCGGTACTGGCGCTCGTCGGTCAGGAACAGCTCGGCCATGTGCCCGAGCGGGATCGAGCCGTACATGCGGTTGGCCTTGGGCGCGATCCGCGGCATCGCCTCGAAGAACGCCTGGTAGCCGTTCTTGCGCCGGTCGCCGTACGGCACGCGGCGCGGGTACTTGTTGTCGTTCTCCTTGTTGGCCGGGTCGGTCGAGGCCGAGTCCGGGTTGCCACCGGCGTAGTTGTCCTCGACCTCGTGGTCGTCCCACATCACCACGAACGGGTACGCGGCGTGCAGGTCCTGCATGTGCGGATCGGACTGGTAGAAGCGGTACTTGTCGCGGTACTCGGCCAGCGTCTGGACGTCGCCGTCCTTGTTCGCGCCGGTGGTGTCCACACGCGCAGCGGGACCGTTGTAGTAGTGGTGCTCGTAGATGTAATCGCCCAGGCACAGGACGAAGTCCAGGTCCGGCTCCTTCGCGAGCCCCGCCTGTGCGAGGTAGTAGCCGGCCTCGTAGCTCTGGCACGAGTAGAAGCCGATCTTCAGCGCCTGATTCGAGCCGGCCGGCGGCAGCGTGCGGAACTTGCCCACGCGCGAGTGCTTGTGCTGGGTGTGGAAGCGGTAGTAGTACTCGTGGTGTGCCTTGAGCCCGGTCACGCGCGAGTGCACGGTGTAGTCCGCATTCGCGTTGGCGATGACCTGCTCGCGCTTGACCACGTGGCGGAAGTGCTTGTCGGTGGCCACCTCGAGCGTGAGCCTGGACGAGCGGGTCAGCTCCGACACACGCGTCCACAGCGTCACGGCGGTCGGCGCCGGGAAGCCGGACGCGACGCCGTGCGCGAACTTGCCGTTCTTCGCCACGGGCAGCTTGCGCTGCTTGGCCATTGCCACGTAGTTGAGCGGGCCAGGGCCGGCGAGCATGAGCCCGGTGCCGGCGCTTGCGATGACGAACTCCCGGCGGCGGACGCGCGAATCGTGTGCCATGCGCCGCACCCTAACTGACGAGCAGGAGCCCGGCGACACCAAGTACGTAGACGCCGAGGACGGCGATCGAGTCGGGGCCCATGCGCCAGAACGTGCGCTCCGGGCGCACGATCACCCCCACGATGTAGATGCCCGTGAGCACCACCGCCAGGCCCGCGACCCAGATGTCGGTGCGGGCCGCCGCCGGGAGAGCCGGCTTGCCTGCGAACAGGTCAGCGAAGATGAACAGCGCCGGCAGCACGGCATTGCCCCCGAAGATGTCCGACATCGCCAGCTGTATGTCGCCGTCGCGCACCGCCGCCAGTCCGGTGCTGAGCTCGGGCAGCGCCGTGGCGGCCGCCAGGATCGTCGCGCCGAACACCGGGCCGCTCAGCCCGGCCCGCCCGGCGAGCGCGTCGCCCGACTCCTCGATCAGGTAACCCGCGACCAGCGTGACCGCGGCAGCGGCGGCGAAGATCAGCGTGACCGTCCTGGTCGAGTGGCGCCGGTGTGGCTTCGGATCGACCGCGCGCCGGTGCGCGTGCGTGCGACCCGGCTTCGCGCCCACCGCCTTGACCTGCCAGCGCGGATGCTCGCGCGTGCGCGCCACCACCCGCAGGCCGGCGATCCAGACGAGCACGATTGCGACGGTGCCCGGGCTCATGCCGATCAGCTGAGTCTTCACCGGCAGCTGCGCCGTCATGATCGCCATGACCGTGACGACGCCCACGAGTGCGCCCTCGATCACGAGCAGCAGCGAGCCGACCATGTAGCTGAGCGGCCGCTCGGCCCCTGCGCCGATGTCCAGCGCGACAAGCACAACGGTCTGCATCGCAATCCCGCCGAGCAGGTTGCCCACGGCCAGCCCGAGGTTGTGGTGCAGCGCGGCGGTGACCGTGATCGCGAGCTCCGGCAGGTCGGTCGCAAGCGCCAGCAGCAGCAACCCGCCGAGCGCCGAGCCGAGGCCCAGACGGGTGTCGAGCGCGTTGGTGGAGCTCGCCAGGCGCACGCCCGCAACCCAGATGCAGGCGGCGGCTGCCGCGAAGATCAGGATCAGCGGGAGCGTCGGGAGCGAGCCCATTCGTGACGTCTTACCGCAAAGACCGTAAAAACGAACGCACGGTGCACGAGCCCGTGACGGGGTGCCGTCTTATCCTCGAATGCAATGGCCAAAGACACCGAGAAGCTCATCCGCCAGCTGTCGCTGATCTCGTTCCTGATGGCGGAGCGGCGGCCAGTCACCGCGCTGGAGATCAAGCAGGAGGTGGAGGGCTACTCGGACATGAACGACGAGGCCTTCGCCCGTCGCTTCTATGCGGACCGCGCAGAGCTGGGCGAGCTGGGCATCGAGCTCAAGGTCGAAAAGGGGACCGAGGGCTACTACGAAGCCGAGAACTACTCGCTGCCGCCGGAGAACTTCTATCTGCCCCCGATCGAGTTCACCGACCAAGAGCTGGCGGCCCTGCGCACGGCGCTCCACCTGCTCGATGGCCAGTTCGCGTACGCCGAGCCGTTCCGATTGGCCTTGCAGCAGCTGAGCTGGGGCAAGCCTTCGCCGCTCAGCGGTCCCGAGCAGAGCACCGTGCGCCTGGCGGTCACGGCGGGCGCGGGCGGGCGCGAGCTGTCGCAGCGCCTGGCGAAGATCGAGACGGCGATCTTCCGGCGCAAGACGATCGTCTTCGACTACTACACGATCGGCCGCGACAAGCAGGAGTCGCGCAAGGTCAACCCCTACCACCTGCTGTTTCGCGGCGGGCAGTTCTATCTGATCGGGTTCTCGCACGAGCGCGGCGACGTGCGCGTGTTCCGGCTCTCGCGCATTCGCGGCAAGGTCGCGTACGTGACGAAGGCCGAGCACGACTTCCAGCCGGCGCAGGACTTCGACCACCGCGAGTACGCCACGCGCACGGAGTGGCAGCTGGGCGACACGACCGGCAGCGCCCGCGTGTGGGTCTCGAGCCGGATCGACTGGCTCGTGCTGCGCCACTTCGGCCACGCGGGCGAGGTGACCAAGGTGGACGGCGGCGTGGTGCTCGAGACCGAGTACTCAGACCCGCGGGCGCTCGTCTCGTGGGTGCTGGGACTCGCGGAGCACGCGCGCATCGAGGGGCCGCCCGAGCTCGAGCAGGAGGCGGCCGACCGCCTCGCGCGCGTGATCGAGCTGCACCGCGACCAGCTGGAAATCGCCGCTCCGGCCAAGCGCAGCAAGGCGGCCGGCGAGACCGCGAGCGAGAGCCGCCGGTCCGAGGAGACGGCGATCCGGCCCGAGCGCTTCGCGCGCCTGGTCACGCTCGCGCGCATCCTGATCGACGCCGCGCGCCGGGGCGAGAAGCTCGACACCCGCGAGCTGTGCAACGACCTCCAGGTGACCGACACCGAGCTGCGCGAGGACATCGACGTGCTGAACGTCGTGAACTTCGGCGGCGGCTCGTATGTGGTCTACGCCGAGGTGCACGGCGACACCATCGAGGTCGACCCCGAGCCCTACGGCGACAACTTCGCCCAGCCTGCACGGCTGCTGCCGCTGGAGGCGAAGGCGCTCGTGGCTGCGATCGACCTGGTCGGCGACCACCTGCCGGAGGGGTCGCTCGAAGAGGCGCGCGAGAAGGTCGTCTCGGCACTCGGTCACGACCCGGTGCAGGAGGGTCTCCAGATCACCACGGCGAAGGGCGACGACTCCGACATCGCGCGTGAGCTGTCGCGGGCGATCGCGGGGCAGCGCCTGGTGGCGATCGAGTACTACAAGGAGAACGAGGACGAGCTGTCCAAGCGGACGGTGGAGCCCTACGGGCTGATGAACGGATCGGAGGGCTGGTACGTGCACGCCTACGACCCAAAGCGCGAGGCCACGCGCTCGTTCCGCCTCGACCGGATCAAGTCGGCCAAGGTCACCGACGAGGAGTTCGAGCTTCGCGAGGGCGTGGAGCTCGACGTGAGCGGCTGGCCCTCCACCGGCGAGGTGCCCGACGCCCGCGTGGCGCGTGTGTGGATCTCACCCGAGCGCGCCCGCTGGGCGCGCGAGACGCGCAACGTGGTCGAGGAGCTGAAGGACGGAGCGCTCGTGGTCGAGCTCCCGTACGCAGGCACCCGTTACCTCGCGCGCGAGATCCTCAAGGAGGCGGGTGACGCCGCCGTGCTCGAGCCCGAGGAGGCACGGCTGGCGGTGCTGGAAGCGGCCGAGGCGCTGGCGGGGACGGCGGCGCGCTGAGGGCGCGCGTTCGCATGTCCCGGCACTGACAAACGCGTTTCAACCGGCGTGGCGCTGACGAATCTCGCGTAATCTCCGCGCCGTCATGGAAGGCGCGACTGGCAGGGCGCGCCGCTTTGCGCCCACCCGAATTCTCTGCTTGGGAGTCCTCATCGGCTGCCTGGGCATGTTCGCTGTGCCGGCTGCTCAGGCGCGCGACTTCAACTGCGACGCGAGCGCGTTCCGGCTCCAGCTCGGCACCGCGGCTCCGATCGAGCCCATCACCGCGAACCGTGGTGCCTCGAGCTGCAAGGCCGTAGCCAGCAAGACCTCGACCACGATCGGACCGGTGACCGCCGGCGCCCTCGTCGCCCAGACCACTGCGCCCAGTGGCCAGGAAGCCCATGCCGTCGGCGGGCTGGCGCAGCTGACCGTGGGGATCGCCGCTCTCGCCGGAGTTCCGCTGCCGACAACCGACGCGATCAACCAGATCCCCCCGGTGACCGTCCCGGTCCCTGCGACCGACCAGCTGCTCGGCCTGCCGCCGACGGTCACGGTGGACATCCGCCCAGCCGTCACGGCCCTGCTTCAGGCACTGACCACCGCCCCGCTCCTCGACGTCGCGGGCAGCACGGCGACCGCCAACGCGGTCTGTGACGGCACGAACCCGAAGCTGACCGGCAGCACGAAGGTGGTCAGCGTGAAGGTGCTCGGGCAGGAGCTGCCCACCGACGCCGCCGTGCAGCAGGCGCTGACGATCTACAACGGCCAGACGATCGACCCGTCGGCGCTCGACCCGTCCAAGTTCGTCCTGCCCCCGGGCCTGTCGTTCACCGATCCGGCACTCGGCGCGATCCTGGAGGCCATCGTCAAGCCGGTCGTCTCCGCGCTGCCGGCAATCTCGCTGCCCGCTTCGCTGCTGACCGTCTCGATCACGCCCTCGTCGCAGAAGACGACCGACGGGGGCCTGACCCAGCAAGGCCTCGGCGTGTCGCTGGCGGTGCTCGGCAACAACGTGGTCAACGCCGTCGTCGGCGAGGCGCGCGTGTCGGTCGACTCGGTCAAGTGCTCGGTTCAGACCCCCTCGGGCCTGGTCGCACCGATTCAGGTCGTGAACCATGCGGCGCTGTCGTGCGCCAGCCGGCGGCTTGCGCTGATCAACGTGATCGATCGCGGCCACTACGTGTCGCTCTATGGCGCCGCCGACAAGCGCCTGGCCGGCAAGCGCATCGCGATTCGCTCGCGCGCCGATGGCCGCGTGGTCGCCCGGCCGCGCGTGGCCAAGAACGGCCTGTTCAAGGCACGTGCGCCGCTACCGCCGCAGCGCTGGCGCTACACGAACAAGGCGCGTTATCTGGCCGTGCACGGCAAGGACAAGTCGCTCGACCTCAAGCTGCATCGGCGCATGGTCTTCTCGTCGGTCCGCTCACGGAAGGGCAAGGTCACGCTGCGCGGCATCGTCACGCAGCCCTGGACCAGCCCCGTCTCGACGATCGTCGTGCGCCAGCGGCTCACGTGTCACAGGCAGAAGATCGTTGCGCGCCTGCACCCCGATGCGAGTGGCCGCTTCCAGGTGACCCTGAAGGCGCCGAAGAAGGGCGACGTCGGCGTCTACCGCGCGACCACGAAGGTGGCATACCCGGGCGGCGGCCCCGATTTCCGGACCTACACGCTGCCGGGCCTCGTTCGCTTCGCTCGCTGAGCGCCTGCGCGTACGCTTGCGGGCCGTGCCATCCCGCCGTGACCAGATCAGCATGTCCCCGACGGAGCTGGATGCGTTCCTCGCCGAGGAGCGCGTGGTCACCTGCGCGACGATCGGCCCTCACGGCCGGCCGCACCTGATGCCGCTCTGGTACGCGGCCAGCGGGACCACCCTGCGCGGCTGGACCTACGCGAAGTCGCAGAAGGCGAAGAACCTCGAACGCGATCCGCGCGCCACGCTCCAGGTGGAGGACGGCGAGCTCTACCAGGAGCTGCGCGGCGTGATGATGGAGTGCGACGTCGCGATCGAGCGCGATCCGGCGGAGGTGGCCGGCTTCGGCCGCGCGCTGTTCGCGCGCTTCGACGCAATCGGCGCCGAGGTCGACGCGATGGTCGAGGCGCAGGCGCCGAAGCGCGTGGGCCTCACGTTCACCCCCACGCGGATCGTCAGCTGGGATCACCGCAAGCTCGGCGAGGGCGTCTACTGATGAAGGGCTTGATCCTGTCCGGCGGCAAGGGCACGCGCCTGCGGCCGCTCACCTACACGAGCGCGAAGCAGCTCGTCCCGGTGGCCAACAAGCCCGTGCTCTTCTACGGGATCGAGGCGATGGCCGAGGCGGGCATCGAGGAGATCGGCATCATCATCGCGCCGGAGACCGGGCCGGAGATCCGCACCGCAGCCGGCGACGGCGAGCAGTTCGGCGTGCGCATCACCTACATCGAGCAGGACGCGCCGCTGGGCCTGGCGCACGCGGTCCTGACGGCCGAGCCGTTCATCGGCAGCGACCCGTTCGTGATGTACCTGGGCGACAACCTGCTGCGCGACGGGATCACCAACCTGGTCGAGGAGTTCCGCACGAACGAGCCCGACGCGCTGATCCTGCTGACGCCGGTCGACGACCCGCAGCACTACGGCGTGGCCGAGCTGGATGGCGACCGCGTGAAGCGGCTGGTGGAGAAGCCGAAGGACCCGCCGTCCAATCTGGCACTGGTTGGCGTCTACATGTTCACGAACGCGATCTTCGACGCCGGCAAGGCGATCGAGCCGTCGGGCCGTGGTGAGCTCGAGATCACCGACGCGATCCAGCACCTGGTGGACTCGGGCAAGCGGGTGGACTCGCACGTGGTGCACGGCTGGTGGAAGGACACCGGCCAGGTGCAGGACATGCTCGACGCCAACCGCCTGATCCTGGACGAGGTGGCCGAGCGCCACGACGGCTCGGAGACCGACTCGAAGGTGGAGGGCCGCGTGCACGTGTCGGAGGGCGCGGTTGTGGAGCGCTCGACGATCCGGGGCCCGGCGATCATCGGCCGCGGCGCGCGCGTGACCGATTCGTACGTGGGCCCGTACACGGCGATCGGCGACGACGTGGTGATCCAGAGCTCCGAGATCGAGCACTCGATCGTGCTCGCAGGCTCCTCGATCCGCGACCTTCCCGGGCGCGTGGAGGCAAGCCTGATCGGGCGCGACGTGTCGGTCTCCCGCACCGAGGCGCTCCCGCGCGTGTTCAGGTTCGTCGTGGGCGACGGCTCGGACATAACGATCCTGTGAGCAGGATCCTCATCTGCGGCGCAGCCGGCTTCATCGGCTCGACCTACGTGCGCGTGGTGCGCGAGGCGCGGCCCGGTGACCAGGTCGTGGTCTTCGACAAGCTGACCTATGCCGGGCGCAAGGAGAACCTGAAGGACGTCTGGGACGACATCGAGTTCATCGAGGGCGCGATCGAGGACCGCGAGGCGGTGCGTGCCGCGATGGAAGGCGCCGACCTGGTCGTCAACTTCGCCGCCGAGTCGCACGTGGACCGCTCGATCGCCGACCAGGACGCGTTCGCCGTCACGCAGGTGATCGGCACCGGCGTGCTGCTCGACGCGGTCCGCGAGCACGGGGTGTCGCGCTTCCTCCAAGTCTCGACCGACGAGGTCTACGGCTCGATCGAGGAAGGCACCTTCACCGAGCAGTCGCCGATCGCGCCGTCGTCGCCCTACTCGGCGACCAAGGCGGGCGGCGACCTGCTGGTAACGAGCCACGTGCACACGCACGGGATCGAAGCCGTCATCTGCCGCGGCTCGAACAACTACGGCCCGCGCCAGTACCCCGAGAAGCTGATCCCGCTGATGATCCTGAACGCGCTGCACGGCGATCCGCTGCCCGTGTACGGCGACGGCAGGAACGTCCGCAACTGGATCCACGCCGAGGACTTCGCGCGCGCGATCGACACGGTGCTGATCAACGGCACTCCAGGCGAGGTCTACAACGCAGGCGGCCCGGACGAGCTGGAGAACCTCGACGTCGTCGGGCGCATCCTCGAGCTGACCGGGCGCGACGAGTCGCTCATCAAGTACGTGACGGACCGCAAGGGCCACGACCGCCGCTATTCGCTGAGCTCGGACAAGGTCCGGGCACTCGGGTGGGAGCCCAAATGGGCGTTCGATGCGGGTTTGCCTGCCACGGTCGACTGGTATCGCGACAACGAGTGGTGGTGGGAGCCCGTCCGCTCGGGCGAGTACCGCGAGTACTACGAGCAGCACTACGGGCTCAAGCTCGGCTGAGACGGCCGCCCTCCGTTCCTAACCCTGAGCCGGGAAGTGCCGATAAACATCATGTGGGCACGAGTTCCGGCCGCACACGCATCGCACGCATGCTGCTGGCCGTCCTGGCGACGGCCCTCGTCGCCTATGCCGCATTCCTGATCTTCAACATCCCGGATCCGGTCTCCGGGTTCTGGGACCGCGTCTACAACGCAATCGAGTTCCTGGCAGTGGGGACCTGCCTGCTGCGCGGGCTGAGTCTGCGCGACGAGCGCCGTGCCTGGCTGCTCCTGGCGCTCGGGATGTTCTTCTTCGCGAGCGGAGACGTCTACTGGACCCTCTTCCTCAAGGCGAAGTCCGAGATCCCGGTCCCCTCGCCGGCGGACGCCGGCTACCTGCTCTTCTACCCCTGCGCCTACGGCGCGATGGTCGCCCTCGTGCGCACCCGCGGTGACCGCTTCACCCCAGGACTGTGGCTGGAGGGCGGAATCGGCTCGTTCGCCGTCGCCGGCCTGGGCGCCGCGCTGCTCCAGAAGCCGATCCAGGCGTCCACCGGCGGCTCGGCCGAGAAGGTGGCCGCGAGCCTCGCCTACCCGCTCGCCGACATCCTCCTGTTCTCGCTGGTCGTCGGGGTGCTGATCCTGACGGGCATCCGCCACGGCCGCACGTGGCTCGTCGCCGCAGCGGGATTCGCCACCTTCGCCGTGACGGACGCGATCTACGGCTACCAGACCGCGGCCAACACCTTCTCCGACAACACGATCCTCGACATCGGCTGGCCGCTCGCGTTCGGCATCTTCGCCTTCGCCGCCTGGATGACCAAGTCCGAGAGCGTGCGCACGAGCCGGCTCGAGGGCTGGCAGAGCGCGGCTCTGCCCGGGCTCTTCGGCATGAGCTCACTCGGGGTCCTTATCTACGGGAGCCTTCACCACGTCTACGCGGTGGCCGTGGCGCTGTCCGCCGTCTCGCTCGTGGCCGTGATCCTGCGCATGGGCCTGCTCGTGGACCAGCGCCTGCGCACGATCGGGGAGCTTCGCGCGAGCGAGGAGCGCTACCGCGCACTGGTGCGCAGCGTGCCGGACACGATCATCACGCTCTTCAACCGCGATCTCAGCCTGGCCTTCTTCGACGGCGCCGGACTGGACGCCGACATGCGCACAGCGCTGTCGCGTGGCACCGTCGGCTCGGACATCGCCGAGCCCGCCCAGCGGCCACAGCTCGACGCCCTCCTGCGCGACGGCCTCGCAGGCACCTACAGCACGCACGAGATCTCTTTCCCGTCCACGACGGGCCGCGTGTGGTCGCTCGAGATCGGCCCCTACTGCCCAGATGGCACGAACATCGACGGCGTCTTCTGCGTCGCGCGCAACGTGACCGGGCACAAGGAGGCCGAGCGCCAGCTGGCGCATCAGGCCCTTCACGACTCGCTGACCGGGCTCGCAAACCGCGTCCTGTTCATGGACCGTCTCGACCAGGCGCTCGCGCGGCTACAGCGGCACTCGGCTCCGATCGCGCTCCTGTTCGTGGACCTCGACCACTTCAAGGTCGTCAACGACAGCCTCGGCCATGCCGCCGGCGACGAGGTGCTCGTGCAGGCCTCCGACCGCCTGCGGCGCACGCTGCGCCCGGCCGACACCGTTGCCCGCTTCGGCGGCGACGAGTTCGTGATCCTCTGCGAGGAGGCATCGGGCCGCGCCGAGGCCGAGGAGATCGCGGGCCGCATAAGCGCCGCGCTGGCGCGCCCGTTCAGCATCGGCGGTCAGGAGGTCGTCCTGACCGCGAGCACCGGGATCGTGCTTGCGGGCGACACCAACATGGACGCCGGCGCGCTGCTGCGCGACGCCGACACCGCGATGTACCGCGCGAAGGAGCGCGGGCGCGCGAACTCGCAGTTCTTCGACAACAGCATGCGCATGCGCGCGGTCCAGCGCCTCGAGCTCGAGACCTCGCTGCGCCACGCGATCGAGGCCGGCGAGCTGCGCGTGCTCTATCAGCCGCAGGTGCGGCTGAGCGACGAGACACCCGTCTCCTGCGAGGCGCTCGTGCGCTGGGCGCACCCGGAGCGCGGGCTCGTCGACCCGGGCGACTTCATCCCGATCGCCGAGGAGAGCGGGCTCATCCTGCCTCTGGGCGAGTGGGTCCTGCGCCGCGTCGTCAGCGACATGAGCCGGTCGGTGGCGCCACTGCCGGTGAGCGTGAACGTCTCGCCGCGCCAGCTGGCCGACCCGGACTTCGTCGGCCACGTCCGAGCGGCTGTCGAGGAGTCGGGCATCGACCCCGGCGACCTCTGCCTGGAGGTGACCGAGAGCGCCCTCTTCTCCGACCCCGACACCGCCCTGCTCAGGCTGAGCGCGCTGCGCGCGATCGGCGTGCGGCTGGCGATCGACGACTTCGGCATCGGCTTCTCCTCGCTCTGGCATCTGCGTCAGGTGCCCGAAGTCGACGTGCTGAAGATCGACCGGGCCTTCATCGCCGAGCTCGGCCGCAACCGCAAGGACTCGGCAATCGTCGGCGCGGTGATCGTGCTCGCCAACTCGCTCGGCATGGATGTGGTGGCCGAGGGGATCGAGACCGAGGAGCAGGCGGACGAGCTGCGCGCGATGGGCGCCGAGTACGGCCAGGGCTGGCTGTACGGCCATCCGCGTGAGCTGGAGGACCTCGGGCAGCTGATCGCCACCTCGTAGCGTTTGGCCGCGTGACGGGGCTCGCCGCGCTCGAGCAGCGCGTTGTCAACTGCCGGCTGTGCCCGCGCCTGGTCGAGTGGCGCGAGCAGGTTGCGCGCGAGAAGCGCGCGTCGTTCGCGGGCGAGCACTACTGGGGCCGCCCCGTGCCCGGCTTCGGCGATCCACGCGCGCGTGTCTACGTGCTCGGGCTCGCACCGGCGGCGCACGGCGCCAACCGCACCGGCCGCGTCTTCACGGGCGACCGCTCCGGCGACTGGCTGTTCGCCTCGCTCCACCGCACGGGCTTCGCCAACCAGCCCGAGTCGGTGTCGGCCACCGACGGCCTGGCGCTGACCGGCGCGTGGGTCGCGGCCGCGGTGCGCTGCGCGCCGCCCGCCAACAAGCCCCTGCCGTCGGAGCGCGACAACTGCCTGCCCTACGCGACGGAGGAACTGGAGCTGCTGCCGGGCATCGTCGTGGTGGTCGCGCTCGGCGCTTTCGCATGGGACGCCGCACTGCGGCTGCATGGCGGCATCCGCCCGCGACCCAAGTTCGGGCACCTGGCCGAGGCGCCGCTGCCCGGCGGCCGCGTGCTGCTCGGCTCGTTTCACCCGAGCCAGCAGAACACGTTCACGGGCAGGCTCACCGAGCCCATGCTGGACGCCGTGTTCGAGCGCGCACGCGTGCTCTCCACCGCCTGATCCGGCGGCGGCGCGCCTGGGCGGCCCGGGTACCCTCGTTGGGTGGCGCTGGATGGCTTCACCCCGCAGGTTCGCGACTGGTTCCTGCGCTCGTTCGAGGGTCCCACGCAGGCCCAATCGCAGGCCTGGCCCGCGATCGCGCGCGGCGAGAACGTGCTGCTGTCGGCGCCCACCGGCTCGGGCAAGACGCTCGCCGCGTTCCTGTGGGCGCTCGACCGGCTCGTGGCCGAGCCCGGCGAGGGAACGCAGCTGGTGTACGTGTCGCCGCTCAAGGCGCTCTCCTACGACATCGAGCGCAACCTGCGGGCGCCGCTGAAGGGCATCGGCGCCGACGTGCGCGTGGGAATCCGCACGGGCGACACGCCGCAGCGTGAGCGCCAGCAGATGCTGAAGACGCCGCCCGACATCCTCATCACCACGCCCGAGTCGCTCTACCTGATGCTGACCTCGCGCGCCCAGGAGTTCCTCGGCAGCACGCGCTGGCTGATCGTGGACGAGGTGCACGCGGTGGCGCGGACCAAGCGCGGGGCCCACCTGGCGCTGACGATGGAGCGGCTGGAGAAGCTCGCCGCCGCTCCGATCCAGCGCATCGCGCTGTCGGCGACGCAGCGCCCGCTTGAGGAGGTGGCGCGCTTCGTGGTCGGGCCCTCGCGCAAGTGCACGGTGATCGACACCGGCATGCGCAAGCCGCTCGACCTGGAGATCCGCGTGCCGGTCGAGGACATGCGCGAGCCCGACTCGGACCTGGAGCTGGCCGACATCGGCGACGGCACGGCCACGCGGCGCTCGATCTGGCCGGCCATCTACCCCGAGCTGCTCGACCTGGTCCAGTCGCATCGCTCGACGATCGTCTTCGTGAACAACCGCCGCTCCGCCGAGCGCCTCGCGCTGCGGCTGAATGAGCTGGCGGCGGAGCGCTCCGGCGACGATGCGCCCGCCGAGATCGCGCGCGCGCACCATGGCTCGCTCGCGCGCGAGGAGCGGCTCGTGGTCGAAGACCTCCTGAAGTCCGGGCAGCTGCCGTGCCTGGTTGCCACCTCTTCCCTCGAGCTCGGCATCGACATGGGTGCCGTCGACCTGGTGGTGCAGGTCGAGTCGCCGAAGTCGGTCACTGCAGGGCTCCAGCGCATCGGCCGCGCCGGACACGGGCCGGGTGAGGTCGCGAAGGGGCGCATCTTCCCCAAGTTCAGAGCCGACCTGCTCGAAGCCGCCGTGGTCGCCAAGCGCATGCGCGAGGGCGAGATCGAGTCGACCGTGGTCCCGCGGAACCCGCTCGACGTGCTGGCCCAGCAGGTGGTGGCCATCGCGGCAGCGAGCGAGGACGAGGTCTCCGCCGCGGAGGTCCTGGAGATGGCTCAGCGCACCCACTCGTTCGCCGAGCTCACGCGCCCGCTGTTCGACAGCGTGCTCGACATGCTCGACGGGCGCTACCCCTCCGAGGAGTTCGGCGAGCTGCGGCCCCGCATCGTCTGGGACCGCGTGCACGACACGATCCGCGCGCGCCCCGGCTCGCGCCAGCTCGCAATCTTCAACGCCGGCACGATCCCGGACCGCGGCCTCTACGGGGTGCACCTGCCGGACGGCCGCCGCGTGGGCGAGCTCGACGAGGAGATGGTCTACGAGGCGCGGCCCGGCCAGACGTTCCTGCTCGGCGCGACGACCTGGCGCATCGAGGAGATCACGCGCGACCGCGTGATCGTCACGCCGGCACCCGGGCTGCCTGGCGCGGTGCCGTTCTGGAAGGGCGATCAGGTCGGGCGCCCCGTCGAGCTCGGCCGCGCGGTCGGCGAGTTCGCCCGCTGGGCCGTCGACCGTGAGCCCGACGAGCTCGTGGCGAGCACCGACCTGGACGCGAAGGCGGCCCTGAACCTGGTCACGTTCCTGCGCGAGCAGCGCGAGGCCACGCGCGTGCTGCCATCGGACCAGAGCATCGTCGTGGAGCGCTTCCGCGACGAGATCGGCGACTGGCGCCTGTGCGTGCTCTCGCCGTTCGGCGGCCGCGTGCACTCGGCCTGGGCGCTAGCGCTCTCGGCGCGGCTGCGCGACGAGCGCGGCCTCGAGACGGATGCGATCTGGTCCGACGACGGCGTGATCGTCCATCTGCCGGACGCCGACGAGGCGCCGCCGGCCGACACCGTCCTGCTCGATCCGGACGAGCTCGAAGACCTGCTCATGCGCGAGCTCGGATCCTCAGCCCTGTTCGGCGCGCGCTTCCGCGAGAACGCCGCGCGCTCGCTCTTGATACCGCGGGCGATGCCGGGCAAGCGCACGCCGCTCTGGCAGCAGCGGCTGAAGGCACAGTCGCTGCTGGAGGTCGCGCGGCGCTTCGGGCAGTTCCCGGTGATCCTCGAGACCTACCGCGAGTGTCTCCAGGACGTGTTCGACCTGCCGGCGCTCAAGGACCTCCTGCGCAAGCTCCACACGCGCGAGCTCTCCCTGGTCGAGGTCGAGACCCAGCATGCCTCGCCATTCGCCTCGTCGCTCCTGTTCGACTACGTGGCCACCTACATGTACGAGGGCGACACGCCGGCCGCCGAGCGGCGCGCCGCGGCGCTCGCGCTCGATCGCGACCTGCTGGCCGAGCTGCTCGGCCAGGAGGAGCTGCGCGACCTGATCGATCCTGACGCGCTCGAGCAGATCGAGGCCGACCTCCAGCGGCTCAGCGACCGCCGCAAGGCTGCGACCACCGATCACGTGCACGACCTGCTGCGCGGCCTCGGCGACCTGACCTCGGAGGAGGTCGCCCAGCGCGTGATCACCGGCGTCGACGCCGCGGGCGCGCTTGAGCAGCTCGAAGGCGAGCGGCGCGCGGTCAGCATGCGCATCGGCGGCGAGGACCGCTGGATCGCGTCCGAGGACGCCGGCCTCTATCGCGACGCCTTCGGCGCCGTGCCGCCCGGCGGCCTGCCGGAGGCGTTCCTCGAGCCGGTCGAGGAGCCGTTCCTGCGGGTCACGCGGCGCTTCGCCCGCACGCACGGTCCCTTCAACACACGCCTGCTCCAGGAGCGCTATTCGGTCGACCCCCTGCCCGCCCTGCGCGAGCTGGAGCGCGGCGGCGACCTGGTCCGCGGCGAGCTGCGACCGGGCGGCAGCGAGCGCGAATGGTGTGACACCGAGGTCCTCCGGCGGCTGCGGCGGGCGTCGCTGGCGGCCCTGCGGCGCGAGGTCGAGCCCGTCGAGCAGCGCACCCTCGCCCGCTTCCTTGCCGAGTGGCAGGGCATCGACCGCTCGCCGCCCGGCGGCGCCGGCGTGGACCGGCTGCGTGAGGTGCTGGTGCCGCTTCAGGGCGTGGCGCTCACACCCGAGACGTGGGAGCGCGACGTGCTGCCGCGGCGGGTCGGCGCGTACTCCACGGCCTGGCTCGACGAGCTGTGCGCGGCGGGCGAGGTCGTCTGGATCGGCGCCGGCGCGCTCGGGCGCTCTTCTGGTCGCGTGGCCCTCTACTTCCGCGAGGACGCCGCCTGGATCGGCCCGCCCCCGTTCCGCGGCGAGCGGCCGTCCGGCGAGCTGCACGAGCTGGTGCGCGAGCGGCTCGGGCGCGGTGCCTGCTTCTGGTCGGACCTGCTGGTGGACGTCCCGGGAGCCGAGTCCGCCGAGTTGCAGGAAGCGCTCTGGGATCTGGCCTGGGCCGGCGAGGTGACCAACGACGCGTTCGCGCCGCTGCGGGCCCCGCGGCTCTCGCTGGTGCGCGCGGAGCGCGCGCGCACGAGCCGGCGCAGCTTCGGGCAGCGCCGCTCACCGCGCACGCCACAGGTGATCGGCCGCTGGTCGCTGACCGCGCCGCTGTTCGCTGCTGCGCCCGCGCATGGCGAGCGGGCGCGCGCATTGGCCGAGGTCATGCTCGAGCGCTACGGCGTCGTCACGCGCGAGACCGTGCGCGCCGAGGGGATCACGGGCGGCTTCTCGGGCCTGTACGCGGAGCTGTCGAAGCTGGAGACGCTCGGCACGGCTCGCCGCGGCTACTTCGTGGAGAGCCTGGGCGGCGCGCAGTTCGCCCTGTCGGCCGCCGTCGAGCGGCTGCGCGCGCTGCGCACTGACGAGCGCTCGGCAGAAGCCCTCGTGATCGCCGCGACCGACCCGGCCAACCCGTACGGGGCGTCGCTGCCGTGGCCGAAGCGCGAGCACACCGGACGCGGGCCGGCGCGCGTGCCCGGCGCACACCTGGTCACGATCGGGGGCGAGCCGGTGCTGTTCGCGGAGAAGGGCGGCCGCAACCTGGTACCGCTTGGCGAGCACGAGGACGGGCTGGTGCACGCGGCGCTCGAAGCGCTCGCCGAGCAAGTCCGCAAGGGGCGCATCCGCCAGCTGGCGGTCGAGCGCTTCGACGGCGAGCCGGTGGTGGGCTCGGCGATCGAGGCGGAACTGATCGAGCTGGGCTTCCGGCAAGGGCCGCGGAAGCTCACCTTGTCGGCCTGATGGACTGGGTCACGGTCTCGTCGCTGGCGACCGCGGGCGGCACGCCGTGCTGGCGGTGGCCACCTTCGGCGCCACGCGCTCGTCGAATCGCTCCGCGCGCGTCAGCGAGCTCGCCCTGCGCCAGCAGCTGCGCCCCGTGCTCATGCACTCCGGGCTCGAAGACCCGGATCAGAAGATCATGTTCGCCGGCGGCCACTGGCTCAGGGTGCCGGGCAGCGGCGCCGCGGTGGAGCACGACGACGGGGTCATCTACATGAGCCTGAGCCTGCGCAACGTCGGCACCGGAATCGGCGTGCTGCTCGGCTGGCACGTGCTGCCTCAGTGGGAGCCTGGCCAGGCTCAGGTGCGGCCCGATCCGGACGACTTCCGCCCGCAGACGCGCGACCTGTGGATTCCCGCCGGCGGTGTCGGCCTCTGGCAGGCAGCCCTGCGCGACGACAGCGACGATCTGCACGGCCAGATGCGGCGCACGACGCAGGAGCGCCAGTACTTCCTGATCGACCTGCTCTACACCGACCACCTGCACGGCCAGCGCTCGATCAGCCGCTTCTCGGTGATTCCGATGCAGGAGGACCGCTGGATGTGCGCCGTCGTGCGCCACTGGCAGCTCGACGATGCCTGAGGGCGACACCATTCGGACGGCCGCCGAGCGCGTGGGCGCGGCGCTCGTGGGGCGGCCGATCGAGTCGATCGCGACGCCGCATCCGCGCTTCGGGAAGGATCGCTGGCCGGAGAAGCTGGCCGGGCGCGCCGTGCGCGCGGTCGACGCTCACGGCAAGCACCTGATGCTGCGCTTCGAAGGCGGGCTCACGATCCACTCGCACCTGCGGATGACGGGCGCCTGGGGCGTCTACCCGCGCGGCAGGCGCTGGCACCGCGGAGCGCATCGCGCCTGGCTCGTCATCCGCACGCCAGAGCACGACGTCGTCCAGTTCGACGGCCCGGTGCTGGAGCTGATGCGCGACGGCCGCACGCGCTCCGACGCGCGGATCGCGCAGCTCGGGCCTGATGTGCTCGCGGACGAGTTCGACGACGCGGCGTTCCTGAGGCGCCTCCGCGACGACGACCAGACGCGCACTCTCGGCGACGCGCTGCTCGACCAGCGCAACGTCGCCGGAATCGGCAACGTCTGGAAGGCGGAAGGCTGCTTCCGCGCCGCAATCGATCCGTGGCGGCGGCTGAGCGAGGTGTCCGACACCGAGGCGCTGTCGATCATCGCCGCGGTGCGCCCGCCGATGTTCGAGTCCGTCGCAAACGGCTTTCCCAAGTCGGAGACGCTGCTGGTCTACCGGCGCTCAGGCACGCCGTGCCCGCGCTGCCAGGCGAAGATCCGAGCGCGTGGCCAGGGCGACGACAACCGCACCACCTACTGGTGCCCCGGGTGCCAGCACTGAAGCGCGTCGGGCACAAGGGCGCCGACCTGGTGGCCCCCGGCAACACCGCCGCGAGTTTCGCTGCGGCACTCGAGCACGGCGTCGACATGATCGAGTTCGACGTGCTGCGCCTGCGTGACGGGCGCCTGGTGCTGGCCCACGACTACGAGGACGCCGCCAAGCGCGAGCCGCTGACGCTGGCGGAAGGGCTCGACCACCTGGCCGGCGAGGCCTACGCAAGCGTGGAGCTGGACGTTGACATGAAGCTCCCCGGCTACGAGCGCGAGGTGGTCGAGGGACTCCGCGCGCGCGGTCTCGGCGACCGGGCGCTCGTCTCCTCACACCACCTCGACTCGCTCGACCGCATCGGCGAGCTCGCGCCCGGCATGCGGCGCGGCCTGTCGGTGCCGCAGGTGCGCCGCGACTACACGAAGACGCCGCTGGCGATCCCCGCCTACGGCATCGCGCGGATCATGCGCGCCCGCCTGCCCGGGAAGGTGCGCACGCTGCTGCGCGCGCGCCGCATCGAGGCCGTGATGGCGCACTGGCTGCTCGTCAGCCGCCAGCTCGTGGACGTGGCACGCGCCGAGGGCGGTGAGGTCTACGTGTGGACGGTCGACGATGCCGAGCGGATCGAGCGGCTGCGGGCACTCGGCGTGCACGCGGTGATCACGAACGACCCGCGCCTGTTCGCAGCGCTCTAGTTGATGTCGCAGAGGCTGGACGAGAACGTCTTCGGGTCGGCGCCCTTGGTGCTCGGATGGCCGGCGCTCGTGAGCACGTGGGCCGTCCTGACGATGCGCTTGCCCTTCGTCCACTTGAAGTCGACCGCGCCTCGCAGCACGAACGTCTTGCCGCCGGCCGGCGCGTCGAACGCAAACGTGTAGCCGGCCTGGCGCTTGGCGTAGTCACCGGAGCCGACGGAGATCCACTTCGAGACGCCGCTGCCGGTGACCTCCGACCACAGCTGCTTCGAGCGGTCGTAGTACTGAGCGATGAAGCGCATGTACATCTTCGTGTGCTGGCCGTCGCCCGGCATGCTCGCGCGCACGCCCATCATGTTGTCGTGCACCTGCGTGTCGCAGACGTTGACCGTCGCCCACAGGTACTTCGGCGGCTTCTCGGCCGCGCTCGCCTGAAGGGCTGCGACCGCGCAGCAGGCCACGACTGCGACGATGGCGAACAGGCGGGTCATCGGATGGCTCACCTTAGCCACGCGTGATGGATCCGCCCGACGGACGTATTGACGGTGTGAACGAAGCTGCGACCGGAGTGCTCGGTGGTGTGACACAGGTTGGTTTGAACACGCCACAGGGCTTCGAGGAGCTGTATCGCGAGACCTTCCCGCGTGTTTATTCGTACGTCGCCTCGCTGCTGCGCGACCGCAGCGCCGCCGAGGACGTCACCGCCCAGGCGTTCGAGCGCGCATACCGCAAGCGCGACCGCTTCTCTGCCCGCCGCGGCTCGCCTGAGGCGTGGGTGTTCGGCATCGCCCGCAATGCCGCCCTTGACGAGCTGCGCAAGCTCAAGCGGCGCGCTCGGCTCGAATCGGAGCCGGCCGACGAATCTTCCCCGGGCCCGGACGAACAGGCCGAGCTGGCGTTCGCACGCGACGAGGTGCGCGCAGCGCTCGCCACGCTCGATCCGCGTGACCGTGACCTCGTCGCGCTCAAGTTCGCGGGTGGGCTCACCAACGGTGAGATCGCGCGCGTGCTCGGAATCTCGGAGACAAATGTCGGCTCGCGCCTCTACCGCGCCGTCGAGAAGCTCAGGAAGGCATGCAGGCCATGAACGAAGAGACCGCCACGATCCTCATCGACACCGCCCTTGCGGCTGGTGCGGCCAGCGCGCTCGACCCCGAGGAGCGGCGCCTCCAGGAACTGGTGCTTGCGATCCGCGACGACGCCCCCGCGCCGGAGCCCGACTTCGCCCTGCGCATGAACGCGCGGGTCGCGGCCGGGTTCCCGTCGCGCCGGCGTACGCGCGGCGGTGCCCTGCGCACGCTGATCACCACGCGCCCGCAGCTCACGGCGCTCGGGGCTGCTGCCTCGCTGCTGGTCGCCGTCCTGGTGGCCGTGGCGATCGGCAACGGCGGCGGCTCCCAGGACCACGTCGCGCGGATCGTCGCGCCGGACGTCGCGGCCAGCGGCGGCGACAGCGCGGGCAGCGCAAGCTCGGCCAGCGGCACGAGCACGGGTAGCGGCACGAGCCGCTCCGAGGCCGCGCCGGCGACGAAGGCCATCGCCCCGCAGTCCTCCAACGGCATCGCCGTGCCCCAGCCCTCGCCGGTCCCGCCGGGTGGCTTCGTCGGCGGCCGCGCGCGCAAGATCGAGCGCTCGGCCTCGCTCGTGCTCGCCCCCGCTCGCGACAAGGTCAGCGACGTGGGCGACCAGGTCGTGGCCGTCACCGACCGCTACCACGGCTTCGTGCAGGAGTCCTCTGTCACGAGCAGCTCCGGCCAGGGCGGTGGCGGCTCGTTCGACCTGCGCATCCCGGTTCGCAACCTCCAGCCCGCGCTGCGCGACCTCTCGGGGCTCGCCGACGTCAAGTCCCGCACCGAGAACGCCGACGACGTGACCGCATCGTTCGTCAACGCGCGGACCCGGCTCGAAGAGCTGACCGCGGACCGTCGCGGCCTCCTGCGCCGGCTGGCGCACGCGACGACGGACGACCAGGCCGCCTCGATCCGCTCGCGGATCAAGACCGACGACGCCCAGATCGGCTCACAGCACTCGCAGCTCGCCGAGCTGCGCCGGCGCACGGGCTACGCGACGGTCAGCGTCACGCTCGAGCCGAAGCAGTCCGGCGCGGGCGGCGGCACGGGCATCGGCAGCGGCGCGCGCGACCTGCGCGACTCGCTGGTCGACTCCGTGAACGTCGCACTGCGCGTGCTCGGCGTTGCGCTCCCGATCGCGCTGGTGATCGCTCTGCTGTGGGGCGGCTCCGGCCTGGTCACGCGACGCCGGCGCGAGGCGGCTCTGGACTAGTCCCGTAGCCGGCCTCCCGAACGGCCTCGATGATCGCGCGATCGTGTTCGGGGCCCCGTGTCTGGAGGACCAGTTGAACCGCGGTCTCGCGCACGTGCAGGTCCATCCCGTCGCGCAGGTGCTCCACGTCGAGCACGTTTGCCCCGAGGCGGGCCACCAGGCCGAGTAGCGCAGCCAAGCCGCCGGGCCGGTCCGGCAGCTTCGTCGCGAGGATCATCCGCCGCCCAGCCGCGGTCTCGCCCAGGCGGATCGCCTCGACCAGCAGCGTCGCGTCGACGTTGCCGCCCGAGAGCACGATCACGGTGGCGCCCTCCGCGGCCGGCTTGACCCGCCCCTGCATGACCGCCGCCACGCCGACGGCGCCGGCCCCTCGACCACCTGCTTCGAGCGCTCGATCAGGTGGACCATGGCCTGCGCCGCTTCGTCGTCGGAGACCGTGACCACCTCGTCGACGAGTTTCTCGACCAGCGGCCGCGTGATCGCGCCCGGCCGCTTCACAGCGATCCCATCGCAGATCGTCGACGGTGTCTCCGACGGCTCGATGCCGGCGTAGGGCGCCACGGCCTCGGACTGCACGCCGACCACCCGCACGTCCGGGTTCGCCGCCCGCAGTGCCAGCGCCACTCCGGAGATCAGGCCGCCGCCGCCGATCGGCACGACCACCGTCGCGATGTTCTCGACCTGCTCCAGCAGCTCGAGCGCGAGCGTGCCCTGCCCCGCGATCACGGCCGGGTCGTCGAAGGCGTGCACGAAGGTGGCGTTGTGCTCATCCGCCGCCGCGTGCGCCGCGGTGAACGCGTCGTCGAGCAGACCCTCGACCAGTTCGACCGCGCCGCCGTACTCGTGCACCGCTGCGATCTTCGCGAGCGGCGCCTGCTCCGGCATGAACAGCGTGGCGCTCGTGCCCAGCTTGCGCGCCGCCCAGGCGACCGCCTGCGCGTGATTGCCGGCGCTCGCGGCGTAGACGCCGCGGGCGTGCTCGTCCTCGCTCAGCTGACTCAGCCTGTTGACGGCCCCGCGGACCTTGAACGAACCGGTGACCTGGAGGTTCTCGAGCTTGAGCCAGATCTCCCCGCCCATCTGGCGCGACAGCCGCTTGGCCGGGAGGACCGGCGTCTCGCGCGCGATACCCGCGACCGCTTCCGCGGCCCGCATCACGTCGCCCGAATCGACCATCGCTCAGTCCGGCAGCGCTACGACAGCGTCGATCTCGACGCGCGCGCCCTTCGGAAGCGCGGCCACGCCGATGGCCACGCGCGCGGGCGCGCCATCGCCTTCGAAGTAGGCCGCATAAGCCTCGTTGATCTCGGCCCAATCGCCTGCGAGGTCGGTCGAGTAGACCGTCAGCCGGACCGCATCGGTCAGCTGGGCGCCCGCGGCCTCACAGACGGCGCTCAGGTTGTCCAGGCAGCGCCGCGTCTGATCTCCGACGCCGCCGTCGATCAACTCACCGCTGGCCGGATCGAGCGGGATCTGGCCGGAGCAGAAGACAAGCCCGTTCGAGACGACAGCGTGCGAGTAGGCCCCGATTGCGGCAGGAGCGCCGTCGGCACTCACCGGGTTGCGGTGATGGCTCACGCCTGGATTATCGCCGAGCCGCACGGCCGCCGCGTCTTCTGCCAGCATCAGCCGCATGTCCACCTCGGAGGACACTGCCGGGCTGCTCGAACGCACGCGCATGTTCGCGGGGCTCAGCCCGTCCGAGCTGTCCGAGCTCGCGAAGGTGGCCGTGCCGCGCACGTACGAGGCCGGTCAGGTGGTGTTCCGCGAGGGCGACGAGGGCGACACCTGCTTCGTCGTGCGCACCGGCGCCGTCAAGATCACGCGCGAGCACGGCGGGCGCACGATCGCGCTGGCCGAGCTGCGCACGGGCGACATGTTCGGCGAGCTGTCGATGTTCGGTGGCGAGGTGCGTTCAGCCACCGCGCAGGCGCTCGAGGCAACCGCCGCCGTGGCCTTCCTGGCCGGCGACATCCGCCGCCTGCTGGCCGGCAACCCCGAGATCGCGCTGAAGATGCTCGAGGCGATGGCGCACCGCGTGCGCGCCACCAACCAGCGGCTCGCGAACCAGTCCTTCCAGACAGTTGCAGGGCGCGTGGCGGGCGTGCTGCTCCAGCTCGTCGATGCCCGGCAGAGCGAGGGTGCGGGCGCGCGCGACGTGCTCGTGGAGACGACGCAGGCCGACATCGCGCAGCTGGCCGGGGCCTCGCGCGAGTCCGCCAGCCGCTTCCTGGCCACGCTGGAGCGCCAGGGCCTGGTCACGACGCAGCGCGGGAAGGTCGTCGTGCACGACCCGAGCGCCTTGCGAAACTACATCTACTGAGCGACTGGGCAGAGCAACGCACGGAGATGGTCGAGCAGCAGTTGCGTGCTCGCGGAATCGACGATGCGCGCGTGCTGGCGGCGATGGGCGAGGTGCCACGCGAGGAGTTCCTGCCGCAACAACTTCGGGCCGATGCATATTCCGACGGGGCGCTCCCGATCGGAGACGGCCAGACCATGTCGCAGCCATGGATCGTCGCTGCGATGGCCGAGCAGCTCGGCCTGACGGGCGACGAGCTGGTGCTGGACGTCGGCACAGGCTCCGGCTACGCGGCCGCCGTGCTGTCGCGCCTGTGCGCCCATGTGGTCACGATCGAGCGCCACCCGGCGCTCAGCGACGCGGCGCGGGCCAGCCTCGATCGCCTGGGCTACCGCAACGTCGAGCTGCGGATCGGCGACGGCACGCTCGGCGTGCCCGACCGCGCTCCGTTCGACGCGATCAGCGTGGCCGCGACGGCGTCCGGCCTGCTGCCGGCGGCGCTCCTGAGCCAGCTCGCCGAGCACGCTCCGCTCGTGATCCCGCTGCGCCGCCGCGCCGGCGAGCACCTCGTCCGCGTCCGCGACGGCCAGACCGAGGTGTCGGTGCCGGTCCGCTTCGTCCCGCTGGTCGGCTCCTAGTGGAGCGCGAGTTCTCGGCGGGCGGCCTGGTCATCCGCAACATGCGCGGAGGACCGTTCCTCGCAACCGTTCTCGTGAAGGACGGGACCGTTCACGCGCTGCCCAAGGGCAAGATCGAGGACGGCGAGACAGGTGCCGAAGCCGCGCTGCGCGAGGTGCGCGAGGAGACCGGCCTCGAGGCCGACATGGTCGAGAAGCTCGGCGACGTCAAGTACTGGTACGTGCGCAAGTGGTCGGATGGCGCGCGGGTGTTCAAGGTCGTGTCGTTCTTCCTGCTGCGCTACCGCTCGGGCTCGCTCGCTGACTACCAGCGCGAGGAGGTCGACGGCGCGGAGTGGATCGCGCTCGCGGATGCGCCGAAGACACTGGCCTACCGCGGCGAGAAGGACATGGCCAAGCTCGCCCTGTCGAAGCTGTCGGCTGGCCAGTAGGCTCCCGCGCCGTGCTCGTGCTCAATTTCTACTCGCCGCTGTTCATCGACCAGCTGCGCAAGGGCCGCAAAACGGCGACGATTCGCCTGGGCGACAAGACCCACAAGTACCAGAAGGGCGAGGTCGTGCTCGTGACGGTCGGCTACCAGCACTCGCCGCGCGAGCGCATCTTCGAGGCGGTGGTCGACTCGATCGAGGTCAAGCGCGTCGGCGACCTCTCGCCGCGCGACATCGAGCACGACAACCCCGAGTTCCGGCGCCTCGACGAGGAGGTCCACTTCCTCGAGCAGATCTACGGGCGCTCGATCGGGCACGACGACACCGTCACCGTCGTGCGCTTCAGCCAGGTCTTCGAGCGCCTGCCCGAGATCGCCGCGCGCCTGTCACCGCAGGCGCCGACCCAGAACTAGCCGGAGTTCTTCTCCTCCGAGACGGCCAGCTCGAGCGCCTCGCGGAACGGCATCGGGTCGACTTCGAACAACTCAGTCCCGCCCGGGTCGGTCACGGTCGTCTCGGTTGAGAGCCCCTCCACCAGCGGGCGCGCGACACCTACGTCAACCGGCGTCACGAGGCCGATCCACAGCGACGAGAGCGCCGGGCTGAGCAGCGGGACGGGGATCTTGAACCGCGGCCGCTTGCCGAGCGCCTCGGCCATGCGGTCGAGCATGTCGGCGTAGGAGAGGACGTCGGGCGATCCGATCTGGATCTCGCGGCCGAAGACCTCCTCGCGCCCGGCTGCCTCGGCCAGATACGAGATCACGTCCTGCACCGCGATCGGCTGAGTCGGCGTGCGCAGCCAGGCCGGAGCGATCATCACGGGGAGCCGCGCGACCAGGTGGCGCAGCGTCCGGTAGGACTCGGACTCGGGCCCGACGACCATGCCGGCGCGGAAGTAGGTCAGCGGCGGCCCGTGCTCCTTCAGCATCTCGGCGGTGGCCTGGCGCGAGCGCAGGTGCTTCGAGCCTGGCTCGTCGCCAAGGCCGCCCAGGTAGACGACCTGCTTGACGCCCTCGCGCTTGGCCATCTCGGCGAAGCCGATCGCCGAGCGGCGCTCGCGCTCCTCGAAGTCCCCGTCGCCACCGCGTCCCATCGCGTGCACGAGGTAGTACGCCACGTCGACGTCGCGGCCCGCGCCCTCGAGCGAGCTCGCATCGAGCATGTCGCCCTCGAACAGCTCGGCCCCGGCGCTCTCGAGATCCTTCGCCTTTGCCGGGGTGCGCACCAGCGCGCGCACGTCGTGACCGTCGTCGAGCAGGCGGCGCGCCAGGCGGCCACCGACGAACCCCGTTGCCCCCGTTACCAGCGCGCGCATTCCGAAAAGTCTAACAGCTTGTGTAAGTTTTCCGGTCTTGATGGCTTGGCACTCGCCTTGCTAGAGTGCCAAATCGCTGACCCAAGCACGTTATAACGGAGGTTTACTCGTAATGAAGCTCAAGCCTCTCGGCGACCGGCTGATCGTTCAGCCGCTCGATGAGGAGGAGACAACAGCAAGCGGGATCGTCCTGCCTGACACCGCCAAGGAAAAGCCGCAGCGCGGCAAGGTCTTGGCCGTTGGCGACGGCGCCAAGAACGACGAGGGCAACCGAATCCCGCTCGACGTATCGGAGGGCGAGACGGTCCTCTACTCCAAGTACGGCGGCACCGAGGTGAAGGTGGACGGGGACGATCTCCTCGTTCTGCGCGAATCCGACGTCCTCGCCGTAGTCCAGTAACGAAGAAGACGGAGGACTGAGACAAGATGGCCCACAAGGACATCAAGTTCGACCAGGACGCACGCCAGGCCCTCGAGGCCGGCGTCGACGCGGTCGCAAACGCAGTCAAGGTCACGCTCGGCCCCAAGGGCCGCTACGTGGTGCTTGACAAGAAGTTCGGCGCCCCGACCATCACGAACGACGGTGTGACCATCGCGCGTGAGATCGAGGTCGAGGACGTATTCGAGAACCAGGGCGCGCAGCTCGTCCGCGAGGTCGCGACAGCGACCAACGACGTTGCCGGCGACGGCACGACGACCGCGACCGTGCTGGCCCAGGCGATCGTTCACGCCGGCCTGAAGAACGTGGCCGCCGGGGCGAACCCGCTCGGCCTGAAGCGCGGCATCGAGAAGGCCGTCGACCAGGTGGTCGAGAACATCCGCTCGCAGGCCAAGGAGGTCTCGGGCAAGGATCAGATCGCGCGCGTGGCCGCCATCTCGGCAGGCGACGACGAGATCGGCGACGTGATCGCCGACGCCATCGAGAAGGTCGGCAAGGACGGCGTCGTGAACGTCGAAGAGGGCCAGACCTTCGGGATGGACCTCGAGTTCACGGAGGGGATGCAGTTCGACAAGGGCTACATCTCGCCGTACTTCGTGACCGACCAGGAGCGCATGGAGGCGGTGCTGGAGGATCCCTACATCCTCATCGCCAACCAGAAGATCGGCTCGGTCCGGGACATGCTCCCGGTCGTCGAGCAGGTCGTCCAGTCGGGCAAGCCGCTGCTGATCATCGCCGAGGACGTCGAGGGCGAGGCCCTCGCGACGCTCGTCGTGAACAAGCTCCGTGGCACGCTGAACGCCGCCGCCGTCAAGGCGCCGGGCTTCGGTGACCGCCGCAAGCGGATGCTCGAGGACATCGCGATCCTCACCGGTGGCGAGGTCATCACCGAGGAGATGGGGCTCAAGCTCGAGAACACGCAGGTCTCGCAGCTGGGCCGCGCTCGTCGTGTGGTCATCGCCAAGGACACCACCACCGTCATCGATGGCTCGGGTGACCAGGATCAGATCAAGGGCCGCATCAACCAGATCAAGGTCGAGGTCGAGAACACCGACTCCGACTTCGATCGGGAGAAGCTCCAGGAGCGTCTCGCGAAGCTCTCTGGTGGCGTCGCGGTCGTGAAGGTCGGTGCTGCAACCGAGACCGAGATGAAGGAGAAGAAGCACCGCGTCGAGGACGCGCTTCAGGCCACCCGCGCCGCCCTCGAGGAGGGCATCGTGCCGGGCGGCGGCGTCGCGCTTCTGCGCGCAGCCGGCGACCTGAAGTTCGACGACCTCGAGGACGACGAGGCGACGGGCGCGCGGATCATCCTGCGCTCGCTCGAGGAGCCCCTGCGGCAGATCGCGCACAACGCCGGGCTCGAGGGCTCGGTCGTGGTGAACGACGTCCGCAAGGCGAAGGAAGGCCAGGGCCTGAACGCGGCCACCGGCGAGATCACCGACCTGATCAAGGCCGGCGTCATCGACCCGGCAATGGTCACGCGCTCTGCACTCCAGAACGCGGCCTCGATCGGCAAGAACATCCTGACGACCGAGGCGATCGTCGCCGAGGTTCCGGACAAGGATGGCGGCGGAATGCCCGGCATGCCGGGCGGCATGGACGGAATGATGTAGCAAGCGGTCTCCGCTTCGCGCCCCGCAAGGGGTGCACGCGAAAAGGGCCCGGCATCGCGCCGGGCCCTTTTTCGTTCCGGGGCCGGGATCAGGAGCTGCCGGCCTGACAGACACCCTTTGGGAAGCCGTACTGCTTCATCTGTGCCGAGGCCTTCTCGAACATCGAGAACGCCTTCATCGCGTCGGCCTCGACCTGCGGAGCCGGCGCCTTCGCCGCGGTGCGGAACTGGGCCTCGATCGTCGACAGGTCGCTCAGGTAACCGGCGAGCAGCCGCTTGCCCTGTGGCGGTGCGTCGAGCTTCGCCAGCCCGGCCCGCGACGACTCCAGCGCATCCGCATAGCCGGCCAGGAACTGCCGGGCGTCACTGCGCTCCTTCGCGGAGGTCCCCTTGGCAAACGGGTGCTGCACCGTCGGCTGAGGCAGTTGCTCGACACGCTTCTCCGCGGCCTTGCAGATCACGGTCCCGCGGGCGATGACCTGAGCCTTGGTCAGCGTGGTCAGAGTGTTGGCGGTGTTGGCGGTCTTGTCACTCGAGCCACAGCCGGCGACGGCTGCAGCGGTTGTGACGACAGCGATGAGAACGAGTTTGTGCATGGGCCGAGATTGCGACCGTCCCCGCTTACGCGCATCGCCTGGGTGAGGGGTTCTGGGGTCACTCCTGCGAGGGAGCGCGCGCCGTCAGATCGCTCTCGAGACTGATTCGCGATCGGGCCGATCGCGTTTACCTTGAGAGGCATGCGAATCCGAGGCGAGCGATTCGATGCACTCGTGGCCGTGGCCCTCGCCACCCTGTTCGTCGTCGAGGGAGCGACCGAGGAGGGCTTCGCCGGCCAGCGCCCGGTGGGCATCCTGGTCGGCTGCGCATTTGCGCTGTCGCTGGCGGTCCGGCGCCGCTACCCGGTGCTGCCGCTGGCGTTCGGCGTCTTTGCCATCGAGTTCGCCAACCTCGTCGGCCCGAATGCCCTGGGCGACACGGCCGCGCTGCTGTTCACGATCGTCATCGCGATCTACTCCGCGGGCGCGTACGCCGACGGGCGCATGCTCATTGCATGCGGCGTGCTCGTGGCCGCGGCCATCCCGCTGGCCGCGATCGAGCCGGGCCAGACACTCACAGCGTCCGACGTCGGCTTCTTCGTGGTGTTCTTCGGCGGCCCGTTCGCGGTCGGCCGGCTCATGCGCTGGCGACGGGAGCGCGACACCGAGCTCGTCCGAGAGAGCGAAGAGCGAACGCGCAGCGCCATAACGGAGGAGAGGACGCGGATCGCGCGCGAGCTCCACGACGTGATCGCCCACGCGGTCAGTGTCGTGGTCCTGCAGGCGCGCGGAGCGCGCAGGCTGATCGACCCGGAGCAGACCGAGGTCGGCCAGGCGCTCACCACGATCGAGCAGTCCGCCAGTGAGGCGCTGACCGAGATGCGCCGGCTGCTGAGCCTGCTGCGGGAGCAGGACGAGGAGATCACGCTGGCGCCCCAGCCAAGCCTCAGCCGCGTGGAGGCGCTGGCGGAGGGGGCACGCGCCGCGGGCCTCCATGTGGAGCTCGAAGTCGAGGGCTCGCTGGACGACTTGCCCGCGGCGGTCGACGTCTCGGGCTACCGCATCGTCCAGGAAGCCCTGACGAACGCGATCAAGCATGCGGGGCCTGCGCGCGCAAGTGTCCGCATCGCGCGGGGCGATCGCGAGCTGAACATCGAAGTCGTCGACGACGGGACCGGATCGTCGCCTGCCGAGTCCGGCGGCCATGGCCTGGTCGGCATGCGCGAGCGTGTCGCGGTGTATGGCGGCCAGCTGGAAGCGGGGCCGCACTCGAGCGGGCAGGGCTATGCCGTCCGCGTCCAGCTCCCGCTCCAGGGCGCCGCGTGATCCGCGTCCTGCTGGTCGACGACCAGTCGCTCGTCAGGGCCGGCTTCCGCATGATCCTGGGCGCCGAGCCCGACCTCGAGGTCGTTGGCGAAGCCGGTGGCGGGATGGCCGCCGTGACCAACGCCAAGGCGCTCGCGCCCGATGTGATCCTGATGGACATCCGCATGTCCGACCTCGACGGCATCGAGGCCACGAAGCGCATCGTGCACGACGAAGGCAGCCCGCGCGTACTCGTGCTCACCACGTTCGACCTGGACGAGTACGTCTACGAAGCGCTGCGTGCCGGCGCCAGCGGCTTTCTCCTGAAGGACGCACCCGAGGATCAGCTGCTGGCCGCCATCCGCGTCGTCGCAGCCGGCGGCTCGCTGTTCGCGCCGTCGGTCACGCGGCGACTGATCGAGCGCTTCGCCGAGGATCGCGCGCCCACCACCAGCGCCTCAGAAAGGCTGGGCGAGCTGACGGAGCGCGAGCGCGACGTGCTCAGGCTGATCGCCCGCGGTCTCTCGAACCGGGAGATCGCCGACGAGCTCGTCGTGTCCGAGCACACGACGAAGACGCACGTGTCGAGCATCCTGCGCAAGCTCGACCTGCGAGACCGGGTCCAGGCCGTCGTACTCGCGTACGAATGCGGCCTGGTTCAACCCGGTCTCGGAGCCTCCTAGAGCTGGCCGCGCAGGGCGCCGCCCGGGTACTTCGTGGTGTGGATGTTCACGTAGTAGCCGCTCGGCTTGGCGATGATCTTCTCGAGCAGCGACTTCGACGCCGGCACGCATCCGCTGTGCTTGGCCGTGCCGCCGAAGATCGGGATCACAACCGGGCCGGCGACGCCCCTCTTGCCGGAATGGATGTGCGAGGCCGTTGGCTTGTCGATGCCGGACCACGACAGCTTGAAGCAGAGCTTGCCCTTCGACGGCTCGAGCGTGAGCTTCGCCGAGCCCTTGCCGTTGGGATCGCCCTTCGGGGTTTCCTGCTTGCCGTTCATCGACACCGTGAACGTCTTGTTCGATGCTCCGAACGACGCCACGGCGAAGAAGAGCGCGACCAGCAGCGCGAGTGAGATTGGTACGAGCTTCTTCATGTGCCCATCCTCGCGCTCCGCTCGCGCGCTGAAAATTGGACATAGGTCCTAGGACTCGGGCACGAACAGCGCGACCAGCACCAGTGGCGTGAACCACACGATGTAGAAGTAGAACCAGTGGCCCGCGGGGATCTGAAGCGCGATCGTCGCGGCTGCCGCCAGCGCTGACACCTGCACCAGCGAGCGCCGGTTGCCGCGCGGCAGGAACGCAAGCGTGGCCACGAGCCCCAGCGCCGCGATCTCCAGCACCGTCTCGGTCCAGCCGATCCCGTGCTGGATTCCCCACAGTGAGAAGTCCGGGGAGCGCGACAGCTGGAAGCCGAGTGTGCAGTTCCAGATCTCACGCAGCCCGCCCGGGGGAATGAACGGCAGGAACGCGATGACGAAGATCGCGGCTGCGGGCACGACGGTGCGCAGCACGCCGCGGCCGGCGCGCATGTAGACGGCAACGAGCGCCCCGGGGAAGAACTTCGCCGCGGCGGCAAGCCCGAGCACGCTGCCGCGTGCGACGGGCGAGGACAGGACAAGCAGGGACACCACCAACGCGAGCGCAACGAGGCCGTCGTTCGTGTTCGCCATCACGCCGAAGAGCGTGAACGGGAACGCCGCCCACGCCCAGGCGAGCGCCAGGCCAAGCCGGCGACCCTCCGGCCCGGCACGCCTGCGCATCCCGAGCAGCATCAGGCCGAAGATCGTCAGCAGGTCGAACGTGATCGCCGCGGCATGCGCCGCAGGCACGTTGTCCCACAGGCCGTGCCACGGGAACACCGCCTCGAACGGGATGTAGGCCACGTAATTGATAGGCCCGTAGGTGTCGCCGTGCACGTCGTTGTCGAGGTAGAGCTGCTGACCATGTGCCACCCTGTCGGCGCCGACGACCGACGCGTAGCCCACGTCGACCACCTTGTCGCTGGCCACGTTCAGCCAGACGCGCGCGCCCGTCAGCGCCAGCAGCCCGACGACCAGCAGCGCCGTTGGCGCGTACGGGACGAGCGCTCCCTGCAGCCGGCGGCCGCGGAAGCCGATCCACAGCATGCGCCCGAGCAGGTAGGCGAGCACCGGGTAGACGAGTGGCACCGACACGTTGATGTGGCCCTTGCGGAAGAACCCGTACGACAGCCCGAAGCCGAGCATCACCAGCAGGTCCAGGTGCAGCAGCCGGCGCCAGCGGCGCGGATCGAGGAACGGCGCCAGGAACAGCAGCGAGAACGTGAGCCAGACCACCGGCTTGTCGAACGTGCCGCCGAAGTTGCCGCGCGCGAAATACGCGCGCGCCTTGAGGCCGGTCCAGACGGCCACGATCGCACCGCCCGGCCCGACGTCCACCTCGACGTCGTTGGTGGTCCCGTGGTCGAAGTCGACCTCCCAGCGCGCTCCCTGCCAGACCAGCGCCTCCGCCGTCAGGTTCGGGTGATCGCGATAGGCCTTCTGCACCTGCGGCGTGCGCTTGGCGATGGCGATCGCCTGGAGCGCGTTCGTGCGGAACAGCGGCGGCGGCACCGTCTGCGACGCGGGCTTCGCCACCGGCAGCGCCACCGAGTCGACCTGCGCTGCCCCCCACGCCGGCGCTGCGAGCGCGACCCACAGGACCACGGCCGCAAGCAGCGCTCTGGTCACTAGCGCTTCGCCAGCACGTACTGCATCGGCAGCGGATGGACCCCCAGCGCCTCGGCGTCGGCCGTGCCGCGCTCGGAGACCATCGGGATCTCCATCAACTCGGCCTCGTCCCAGGTCGCGAACGCCAGCGACCCCTGAACCTCCTCGACGGCCTTCAGCCCCCAGCGGACGATCGGCAGCGGCACGTGCACGAGCCTGCGGCGGCGGTGCTTCACCTCGAGGTAGGTGCGCACGATGTCGTCATAGGAGAGCCGTTGCGGCCCAGCCAGCTCGAGCCGCGTGTGCGCGGCATCTCCATTCGAGCCGTCGTGGCCGAGCAGCCCGACCACGCTCGCCGCCGCATCCATCGCCCAGATCGGCTCGTACAGCGCTCGCCCGTTGCCCGCGATCGGCACGACCGGGAGCACCGCGAGCCGGCCGAGCAGCGTGATCCAGGGGTCGCGCGGCGAGTAGATGATCGACGGCGTGAAGATCGTCGTGCGCATCGAGGACTCCTCGACCGCCTGCTCGGCCTGCGCCTTCGCGCGGAAGAAGCGCGACTGCGAGTGCAGCGACGCGCCGATCGCCGAGAAGAAGATGAAGCGCTCCACCCCGGCCCGCTCGGCGGCGCGCACCAGCCGCAGCGTGCCGAGCGCGTTCACCTCCTCGATCGTCGCGCCCTGGCGCTCCTGGTCACGGATCGCAGCCGCCAGGTGCACCACCGTCTTCACCCCGCGCAGGGCGTTGCGGAACGACGAGGCGTCCGCCAGGTCGCCCATCGCGATCTGCACCCGCACGCGGTCGGGGCCGAGACGGCGCGAGTCGCGCACCAGCGCGCGCACGGGCTGGCCATCCGCGACCAGCCGGTGCAGGAGCGCCGATCCGACGTTGCCCGTGGCGCCCGTCAGCAGGATCACGCTTGAGGAGGCTAACCCGCCTCACGCTCCGGGCATCTGCGACGTTGTACTGCTGTGACGCTGCCGGCCTTTCAGGTGCTGATCGACGAGCACCGCGACGACGTCTACCGATTCCTGCGTGCCTCGGTCGGCACGCACGACGCCGACGACTGCTTTCAGGAGACCTTCATCGCCGCATTGCGCGCATACCCCCGCCTCCGTGCCGACTCCAACCTGCGCGGCTGGCTGTTCACGATCGCCAACAACAAGGCGCTCGACTCGCATCGAGCGCTCGGGCGGCGGCCGATCCCCGTCGAGGCCCTGCCCGAGTCGGTGGCCGAGCCGCTGCTGAACGACGGTGCGCCGGCGCTCTGGCAGGCGGTCGGCGCGCTTCCCGCGAAACAGCGGGCCGCGGTGCTGCTGCGCTTCGCCGGCGACCTGGCCTACCGCGAGATCGGCGAGGCCACGAGCACGTCAGAGGAGGCCGCGCGGCGCAACGTCCACGAAGGCCTGAAGAAGCTCCGGGAGGTGTGGTCCGAATGAACAAGCTCGAGGATCTGCTGCGGGGAGGCGGGGACGTGAGCGCCGACGCTGACCGCGCCGCGGCGCGCGCGGCGACGGCAGCGCGGGCGCTCGGCCTGGTCGACGTGGCCTACTCGTTCGAGCCCTCGCCGGTTGGCGACCTGCTGGTGGCGACCACCCCGCGCGGCCTCATCCGCATCGCCTACGAGGGGCACGACTCGGCTGACGCCGCTCTCGAAGAGCTGGCCCGGCGCGTCTCGCCCCGGGTACTCGAAGCGCCCGCGGCGCTCGACGAGGTCCGCCGCGAGCTGGACGAGTACTTCGCCGGCAAGCGGAGCACGTTCGACGTCCCGGTCGACTGGCGCCTGCACGACGGCTTCAGCCGCCGCGTACTGCGCGCGACCGCGCGGATCCCGTTCGGCAAGGTGCTCACCTACGGCGAGGTTGCCGCCAAGGCCGGCTCGCCGCGCGGCCATCGCGCGGCCGGCAACGCGCTCGGCTCGAACCGCATCCCGATCGTGGTGCCATGCCACCGAGTGGTCCGCAGCGGCGGCAAGCTCGGCGGCTACACCGGCGGCATCGAGCGCAAGGAGTACCTGCTGGAGCTCGAAGGCGTTCGCTAGGCCGTCAGGCCGTCGAGCGCCTTCGTGAACGCCGAGGCAGACAGCGACGTGACCGGTAGCGGCCGCAGCGTCGCGCCGGTCTTGCCTGCGAAGAAGGTCGGCGTGGCGTCCACGTGCCCCGACGTGGCGATCGTCTGGGCCGCGTTCAGCAGCTTGTTCACCGGTGCCGCCTTCAGCTGCGCCACCAGCTTGGCCGCGTCAAGACCGGGCACGCCACGGGCGATCTTGCGTACGTAGGTGGTGTTCAGGTAGCCCGAGTTCTCCTCACCCTGGTTGCGATACAGGGTCGCGACGTACTGGAACAGCTTGCCCTGCTGGCCGGCGCTGGCCGCGGCGCGCGCGCCGAGTATCGAGTCCTGGCCGATGATCACGATCGGCTGGAAGACGACCTTCAGCTTGCCCGGGCGGACGTAGCGCTTGACCAGCGTGGCGAACGCCTTGTTCTCGAACTGCGCGCAGAATGGGCACTGGAGGTCCGCGAACACCATCAGCGTGGCCTGCGCCTTCGGGTTGCCGAGCACGTTGCTCTTCTGCGGTATCCCGGCGAACTCGGCCCGGATCGCGCTCACGCCCTTCAGGCGCGGGCCCTTGGGGACCGCGGCGCTGGTGCTGGTCTTGTCACCCCCGCCTCCCGAGGCGGCCGCGACGATCACGACTGCGACCACGAGGACCCCGCCGAAGATCGCAAGCCGGCGCTTGCGCTGGGCGTCAGGAGTCACGCTCTCAGCCTAGAGATCAATGAGGAAAAGTTAGTTGGCAGGAGGCATTCGCTAGATTGCCCCGCCCATGGCCTACGTGATCGCAGAGCCCTGCATCGGGCAGAAGGACAACTCGTGCGTCGAGGTCTGCCCCGTCGACTGCATCCATCCGACTCCGGACGAGCCCGACTACGACAAGGTCGAGCAGCTCTACATCGATCCGGAGGAATGCATCGACTGCGACGCCTGCGTCGAGGCCTGCCCGGTCGATGCGTGCTTCGCGGAGGACCAGCTCCCTAACGAGTGGGAGCGCTACATCGAAGTCAACGCGGGCTACTTCAAGAACACCTAGACCACGTCGTCGACTATGTCGAGCGACTGGTCGATGGCCGTCATCTCGAGCAGCCGCCTGACGTAGCGGGACGGTTTCTGCACGATCAGCCGCCCTCCCGAGTCGTGCGCGCGGCGGGCTGCCCTCAGCAGCACCTCGAGGCCGGTCGAGTCGATGAACTCCAGGTCTGACAGGTCGAGCACCAGCAGGCCTTTGCCGCCCGCCTCCGCCTGCTCGATCGCTTCGCGCGCGCGTTCGACGCCCGAGAGGTCCAGCTCGCCGCGCAGGAAAACGGTGCTGCGCTCCGCCTCGATCTCGACAGTGACGGAGAAGGGCTGCCAGGCAGGCGCGCTCACGCGCAGAACCTAATCGACTGGGAGGCCTAGCGGGAACCCGTTGCCTCGGCGGCGGCCTCGAGGGCGCGGCGGGCTTCGGCGGGCGTCGGGTAGGTGATGACGCGCCGGAACTGGTCTCCGTCCACGAGCGCCACCCAGTTGTAGCGCTCGAGCACCTCGTGGCCGGCGAGCGTGCCCTTGCCGCGCAGCCGGTTGATCAGCATCACGTGCTCGCCGATCTGGAAGCCGTCCTCGGGCTCGAGCCGGGGCTCGTCGAGGTGCTCGTACAGGGCGCGGAGGTAGGTGCTCACATCGTTGCGGCCCACGTGGGTCTCCGAGTCCGAGTAGCGGTTGCTGGAGTACCACTCGATCTCCGGGTGGAGCATCCCGACGCAGGCGTCGATGTCGCCGCGATTGAAGGCCTCGACGAAGCGCAGGCCGACGGTGACGAAATGCTGTGAGGAGTGCATCTAGGCGGGCACCTTAGGCGCAGCGGCGGCGAGCGCCTCGAGCGCGCGGAGAGCATCGGCAGGCGTCGGGTAGGCGAGGATCCGGCGGATCAGCCCTTCGTCGCTCATCACGGCGATCCAGGATTGGCGCACCTCCCGCGGTGGCGCCTCCGGGTCGGACTCGTGGAAGCAGACGACCATCAGCACGTTGCCGCCGGCCTCACGGAAGTCGTCGGGACGCGCCTGAACCGCGCTGAAGCGCTCGGCCAGCGACGCGAGCATCGCGGCAACCTCCTCGCGGCCGCGGTAGGAGCAGGCGTCATGCCACTCGATGTCACGATCGAGCGCCTGCTGGCAGGCGTCGAGATCACCCCTGTTGAAGGCTTGCAGGAAGTGAAGGACAGCGGTGACGTACGCAGCTGAAGAGATGCGCGACATCCCTGGCGATGCTACCCGTGGTGGCGGCGCTGCGCGACCCTTTTGGTGCTACGGGGCCATCGGGAGCGGCGTGCCGGTGATGCCGGCGGCCACCGGCTCCAACAGCGCCGGAGGCTCCGGGGGACTCGCGGCCATGATCCCGCGCGCGGCGTGGAAGAACGCCTGGGCGGCTGGATCATCCGGGTCCTTCAGCACGATCGGATAGCCCTCGTCCGATGCGCGGCGCACCGCTTCGGTCAGCGGGATCTTGCCGAGCAGAGGCACGTCGAGGTCATCCGCGAGCTCCTGGCCGCCACCCTCGCCGAAGATCTCCCCGTACATGTTCTCGACCACGCCGAGGATCTCGATGTCGTAGCGCATCGCGGTCTCGGCACTGCGGCGGGCCACCTTCTGGGCGGCATCCTGGGGCGTCGTCACGATCACGAAGCGTGATTGCGGCAGGAGCTGTGCCAGCGTCATCGTCACGTCGCCGGTGCCCGGGGGCAGATCGATCAGCAGGTAGTCGAGCTCGCCCCACTCGACATCCTCGAGGAACTGGCGGATGGCCTTGTGCAGCATCGGGCCACGCCAGGTGATCGCCTGGTCCTCGGCGTCGAGGAAGAACTCGATCAAGACCGCCTTGATCCCGCCGTGTGCCTCGAGCGGGATGATCTTGCGCTCGTGCGAGACCATCGGGCGCCCATGCACGCCGAGCATGCGCGGGATCGAGTAGCCCCAGACGTCGGCGTCGAGGGCGGCAGTGGCCTTGCCCTCGGCCGCCAGCGCCGCGGCGAGGTTGACGGTGGTGGTCGACTTGCCGACCCCGCCCTTGCCGGACGCCACGCAGATCACGTTCTTCACGCGGGCGAGCGCGCCGCCCGGGAGCGGACCGCCGCCGCGGCCAAGCCGCTGGCTCAGGCCCTGCTTCTCGTCGGGCGACAGGACGTCGAAGCCGACGTTCACCTCGCGCACGCCCTCGAGCGCGCCGACGGCGTCCATGACGCCGTTCTGGAAGTGGGAGCGGATCGGGCAGCCGGGGGTCGTCAGCGAGACGACGACGTCTACTCGGCCGCTGTCCTCGAGCTCGATCGAGCGGACCATGCCCAGGCTGACGATGTCGTGATGCAGCTCCGGGTCGATGACCGCTTTGAGTGCTTCAGTGATCTGCTCGCGAGTGGGCACCGACAAAGGATAGAAAAAGACCGCCGGGGCCCGAAGGCCCCGGCGGCTGAGGGAGGAGAGATGCTGCACTGATCGGGCGCTCAGCCCGGCCAGTCCTACCCCTGATCCGGCGCTCTCCAGCCGCCGGCGGGGGGAAGCCCCTACCTAGACCAGGCTCGTGACCTGATCCTGGACACGCTGGGCAAGGCCCTGGGCGTCCGACTGCAGGCTCTTGGCGGAGCGCTCGAAGTCGCGGCGGTTGCGCTTCACGGTCCGGGTGACGGCCGTGCGGCGCTGACGCAGCTCGCGCTCGATGCGAGTGCGGGTCTTCTTGACCTCGCGCTCGACACGCTTCTTGGCGCGCTCGCCACGACGCTCGAACTTCTTGAGGTCGGTCGTGACCTGCTTCTGCAGGCGGTTGACCTCACGCGTCGCGCTGGTGCGCGTGCGGTACTTGCGAGCCGTCTCGGCGACGTTCTCGGCGGTCGTCAGGACCGCGCCGACGTAGACGAGGGCGGGACGCTGAGCCTGGAGAGCGATCTCCTGGACCTGAAGCGTCTCAGCCTTGGCGCGCTGGCTGGCAGCCGTCGCCGAGGTGCTGGCGGCGCGCTGGGCCTGCGTACGCGCGGTACGCGCGTTGCGGCTGGCGGTGTTGCGCTTGCGGGTCGTGGCCGAAGCCTTGCCGCGGGCGCTGCGCTGCGTGGCGGTGGTGGTCCGCTTGGCGGCGCTGGTGGTGGTCCGGCGACGGGTGTTGTTGCTACGTCGCTTGGTGGTCGTTGTGCTTGTGGACATTCTTGTTTCCTCCTCCGTAAGCTGTCTGCTCGGAATCTTATTAGAAGTAATACCGTGTCCGCAGATAGGTAAACCTCTACGGGCAGGGCGTTACGTGACGTGGCGCACAGGTCCGGGCGTCGGCGGCGCAGCCCGATGTGCGCCGGTCTCCGATAGTCCGGTCCGCCCCGGAGCGGAAACCGACTCGGCCAAAAGGGGCTCAGGGCAACTGCTGGCTTGGATCCCGGCACGTTGACCGCGCCATTCGCGGTGAAGGTGCCACTCGGGCATCGACTGTGACCTCGACCACGCTATGCGTCATTAACTTCACAGTCGCGGTCGGTGAGCGCGTTCGGGGGGACGCGTTCGCGGGGCCGCTATGGCCGGCGCGAGAACGCAACCGCCACTCCAGCCACCCCTTGGCCGAGGCAGTTTGCGCCGCGAAGCGAGGGGACGGCTGGCGGAGAGCAGCGAGGGGACGGCCGACGGCAGAGCGGGGCTGGCGGAGAGCGAGGCCCGCCCGGCCCTCAGGCCGCGGTCGGTACTCGCGTCCGGGCTACCCAGGCGGCTGGGTCTTCCAGCTCGGCCGCCGTGGGCATGTCGGCCGGGGAGCGCCAGACGGTGTTGAGCGCTGCGATTCCGGCCTCCGCCACCACCGCGTCGCAGAAGCGCTTGCCCTGGTCGTACTGGCGCATCTTCAGATCTAGGCCGAGCAGCTTCTGGAGCATCCGCTCGGGTGTCGATCGGCTCCGGCGGCGGCGCTCCATCGCGTCGCGCAGGCCCTGGTAGCCGGGCACGAGCTCAACTCCGAGCGCATCCATCACGTGCTCGGAGTAGCCCTCGATCACCGACATCACTGGCTGGAGCTGGTCCATCAGCTCCCGCTGCTCGCGGGTCTGGATCAGCGCGACCAGGCCTCCCTCGCGGAAGCGGTCGACCAGGCCCTGGATGTTCGGCATCGACGGAAGGCCGCCAGCGACTCCGGACGTGATGCGGACCTCGAGTGAGTCGAGGTAGGCGCGCAGCAGGCCGCCGAGGTGGTCGCGCAGCCACGGCACACCGGTGAACTGAAGAACGTGCGTCAGCTCGTGCAGCACGATCCAGTCGATGAACGGCTCAGGCGCGGCCTCGAGCTCGGTGATCGCCTTGCGCAGGTTGGGCGCCACGAACAGCAGCCGCGTTGGCGCCTCGGGCTGGATCAGCGACAGCTCGAACTGGCCGAGCACGCGTTGCGACATGTAGCCGACGACGAGGCCGGCCTCGGCAGCGATCGTCGCGCCGGCGCCCATGCGCAGCGGGCCGGCGATCGGGCCGGCGCGGCCGAGCCGCTCCGACATGCGGTCGGCGATCGGCTCGAGCATGTGGCTGAAGGTGGTCAGGTTGGCGTCGGCCCAGCCGGCGCGGTCGACCACGGTGGCGGGCGGAATCGCGCCCTGCGGCACGAGGCCGGTGTAGCGCTCCACCTCCGGCTCCAGCCGCTCGGCGGCCGCGGCCACGTCGACCCCGACGTCGGTCTCACCCGCGCTCGCGCCGGCCAGTGCGGCGACCCGGCGCGCGAGGGACCAGTCGACCATGACCTGACGCTACCCGGTTATGGGCAATCCATCGCGGGTACCGTGCGCGTCATGGAAGGTGAGGCACACGCCAGCGACTACGCCGCGCTCAACGCCGTATGGATGTCGCTGGCTGCGGCTTTGCTCGTTGGCTCGCGCGGGCGCGCGGCAGACGACCCGATCACCAACCGCGAGCTGATCCCGATGGCGGCGGCCACCTTCGCGGTGTCGAAGGCGGTGGCGCGCGAGCGGATCGGCACCTGGGTGCGCGAGCCGTTCGTGGACGAGACCGAGGGACAGCAGCCGAAGGGGAAGGGACTGCGGCGCGCCGTCGGCGAGCTCGTCACGTGCACGCGCTGCGTCGGGACCTGGAGCGCGCTCGGCGTGGTGGCGCTGAGGGTGCTGAACCCGGAGGCGGGCCGCACGGTGAACATGGTGCTGGCCAGCTCGGCCGCCAACGACTGGCTCCAGGCGGGCTTCAAGCTGCTGACCGAGCAGACCAACCTGGTCGGCTCGAAGCTGCCGCCAAAAGATTAAGACGGGGCCAGGCCCCGTCTCTAAGAAAAGAGCTCAAACAGTGCCCTGCTCGGACGATGGGGCCTGGCCCCGTCCTCAGGAAGTGAGCTTCGGCACTGCCTGCTCTAGCTCCAGCACGGGTGCGAACAGGTCGCCGTGCTTGTCCACCCGCTTCAGAACCGCCGCCGACTCGAACGACAGCAGCTCGGGGTCGCCCTTCTTCAGGCACTTCTCGACCTCGTCCCAGCTGACCGGGGTTGACGCCGTGGGCGTCGGCTTGGCCCTCAGCGAGTAGACGCAGACCGTCGTCTTGTGCTGGTTGTTCTGCGACCAGTCGACCAGCACCTTGCCGCGGCGCAGCTCCTTCTTCATGTTCGAGACGACCAGGTCCGGATGCGTGCGCTCGAGCAGCTCGGCGACCGCGAGCGCGAACGAGCGGGTCTTCGTGTAGGTGGCGCCGCTGTTCAGCGGCACGTACACCTGAAGGCCCTTCGAGCCGGACGTCTTCGGGAAGCCCTCGATGCCGAGCTCGTTGAAGATGGCCCGCAGCCAGGTGGCGATCTGGCAGCACTCCACGATCGTCGTTCCCGGTCCGGGGTCGAGATCGAACGCGATCGTGGTCGGGTGTGAGATGTCGTCCACGCGCGACAGCGACGTGTGCATCTCGAGGTCCGCGAGGTTGGCGGCCCACACGAGCGTGGCCAGGTCGTCGACCACGCAGAAGTTGATGTGCGTGCGGTCCTTGGTCGACCCGCGCGAGACGATCCGCTTGGTGCGCACCCAGTCGGGGCGATGCTTGGGGCACTCCTTCTCGTAGAAGAACTTGCCCTCGACCCCATTCGGGTAGCGCTTCATCGTCAGCGGCCGCCCCTCGAGGTGCGGCAGCAGCACGGGCGCCACGCGCGTGTAGTAGTCGATCACCTGGCCCTTGCTGAAGCCGGTCTGCGGGTAGAAGACCTTGTCGAGGTTCGACAGCGTCAGCTGGCGGCCCTCGACGTCGATCTCAATCGACGCCAACGGGCACCTCCCGGACGACGTCGCGAGCGGGCTTGTCGTCGCGCAGGCCCTTGTAGGCCGGCTGGCGCAGGATGCCCTCGCGCGTCCACTCGGTGAACTCGAGCTCGGCAACCAGCTCGGGCTCGACGAACAACGAGCCGCGCGGCGGCTTGGGCGGCGGCTCGAACGGGGAGTCGTCGCGCGAGCGGGCCTTCAGCTCCTTCACGAGCATCGCCAGGTCCTTGTCCTTGAAGCCCGTTCCCACCTTGCCCGCGTAGCGAAAGCTCTCGCCCTCGTAGTAGCCCATCAGCAGCGCGCCCAGCGTGCTCAGACGCCGGCCCTCGCCGGGCTGCCAGCCGCCGATCACCAGCTCTTGGCTCATCTTCACCTTGATCTTGAGCCAGTGCTGGGTGCGCGCGCCTGGGCAGTAGGGACTGTCGAGGCGCTTCGCCATGACACCCTCGAGCCGCTGCGCCCGGGCGGCGTCCAGCAGCGCGCTGCCATCGCCCTGGCGCCACGCGGGCGTCTGCCAGTGATCGCCCTCCAGGCCGAGCGACTCGAGCCGCTTGCGGCGCTCGGTGTAGGGCAGCTCGGTCAGGTCGCGCCCCTTGTGCCAGATCAGGTCGAACGCCATGAAGCGGACGGGCACAGCGGCCAGCCGAGCACGCACCGCCTGCTCGGTCGACAGGTGCATGCGGCCCTGGAGCAGCTCGAAGCTCGGGCGGCCGTCGGCGCCGAGCGCCACGATCTCGCCGTCCACGATCGCGTTCAGCCCGGCGAGCGGCTGGAGCTCGGGGTACTTGAACGTGATGTCGCGCAGGTGGCGGTTCTCGAGCGTCACGCCTTTCCCCCGCTTACCCGAGTAGAGGACGGCGCGGATGCCGTCCCACTTGACCTCGAAGCCCCAGTCGTCCTCGTGTGCGGGCATCTTCGCGAGACGCGCGAGCATCGGCACGATGTGCTGGGGCATCACGCCGCCAATGGTGCCCGACAGCGACGAAGCGCGGCACAGATGTAGGGTGCCCGAGCCGTGACAGTCGCACTCGTAACCGACACAACGCACTACCTGCCGCGCCAGATGGTGGCCGCGAAAAACCTGCGCGAGGTCTCCCTGTACGTGAAGTTCGACGGGCGTCAGGTGCACGAGAGCGAGTTGCTCGAGGACTTCGACTCGTTCTACTCGGCGCTGCGCTCGGCGCAAGAGATGCCGACCACCTCGCAGCCATCGATCGGCGACTTCCTGGCCGTATGGGAGCCGCTGCTTCACGACGGCCAGGACGTCGTCTCGGTGCACCTGGCCTCGGGCATCTCCGGCACCTACGACTCGGCGCTCCAGGCGAAAGCGCGGCTGGTGGACGACGGGCTCGACGAGGCGCGCCTGTGCGTGGTCGACGCCAAGACCGGCGCGGGCGGGGCGGCACTGATGCTGCTGGCCGGCGCGGCGGCCGTGCAGGCGGGCGGCAACGTGGAGGCGGTGGCGGAGCGAATCCGGGCGTCACGGGAAGCACTGAAGATCTGGTTCTGCGTCGACACGCTCGAGTACCTGCGCCGCGGAGGACGGATCGGAGCCGCCGCGGCGTTGCTGGGCGGCGCGCTGAAGATCAAGCCGATCCTGACCTTCGAGACCGAGATCACCCCGGTCGAGCGAGTTCGCACCGCGGCGCGCGCGTTCGAGCGGATGGTGGACTACATGCAGATGCGCAAGGACGACGGCGCCGACGGCTGGTGCGTGCAGCACGTACAGGCGCCCGAGCTGGCCGAGCGGCTGGTCGTGCGCGGCCGCGAGGTGTTCGGAAGCGATCCGGTCTTCGTCTCCGAGATCGGGCCCGTGATCGGAGCGCACGTGGGCCCGGGACTGCTGGGCTTCGGGGCGATCCCGCGAACCCTGTTGACGTGACGAACGGTGCTCTGAGCACCTTGCCGTTCCGCGTCAACAAGCCCGGTTCGTAGTCTCAGGGCGTGGGCCCAACGCGAACAGCGCTCGGTACCTGGAGCGGCGGCCGCTTCATGCACTTCGGCGAGCAGATCGACGAGGAGCGGCTGCTTGCGCTCTACCGGCCGGACGAGCACATCCAGACGGTCCTGACCGCGGACGTCTACGGGCAGGGCGAGGCCGACTCGCTGCTTGGTCGTGCGCTCCACGGGCTACCACGCGACGACTACAGCCTGGTCGGCGCCGTCGGACACGACTTCTACGACGGCGAACGCGACGGGCCGAAGGGCTTTCCGCGCTTCACCGACCCGGCGCTGCGCGGTCCGGCCGACTACGCGGGCTACCTGCGGATGGCGACCGAGCGCTCGCTGGAGCGGATCGGCGTGAGCGCGTTCGACCTCTTGCTGCTGCACAACCCCGACCGCACCGGTTATTCATCCGAGCGGGTCTGGGATGGCATGCGGGCGCTCCGCGACGAAGGGCTTGCTACCCAGATCGGGGTCGCGCCCGGGCCGGCCAATGGCTTCACGCTCGACCTGATCGACTGCTTCGAGCGCTTCGGCGAGGTGATCGAGTGGGCGATGGTGATCCTGAACCCACTGGAGCCCTGGCCGGGCGAGCTGGTGCTGCCGGCCGCCGAGCGCCACGGGGTCGGCCTGATCACGCGGGTGGTCGACTACGGCGGCCTCTTCCACGACGATGTGCTGCCCGGGCACGAGTTCCCGCGCTTCGACCACCGCTCGTTCAGGCCGGCCGGCTGGGTCGAGGCCGGGCACGAGAAGCTTGAGCGCATGCGGCCGCTGGCCGAGCAGCACGGGCTGACGATGCTCCAGCTCGCCTGCGAGTGGAACCTGGCGCAGGCGCCGGTCCGCTGCGTGGTCCCGACGCTAATCCAGGAAGCGACCGAGGCTGCGAAGCCGGTCGAAGCCAAGCGTGCGGAGCTCGCGTCGCTGCCCGACCCGAACCCCCTCGGCGTCGCCGACGTCGCTGCCATCAGAGCGATCGGCGACAACACCGGCTGCATGACGCTCAAGGGAGCTTCCCCCGAGTACGAGGGGGACGCGGTAGCGGATCGCTGGGCGCTCGACGACGAGCTCGCCGGCGTCGCCGCTCGCTGGCACATCGATCCCGGCGAACAGCTCGTCCACAGCCATCACTAGTGCTTCCCGAAATCGGTCACGTAGGTCGCGCCGCCTGACAGGCCCGGGCCGGGCGCGCCGAGCGTGACGCCGATCCCGATGTCGCGGAACGACGCGTGCAGGATGTTCGCGCGGTGCGGCGGGCTGTGCATCCAGCCGTTCACGATCGACTGCGGCGAGGCAAGCGCGCCGGAACCCCACGCGATGTTCTCGCCGATCTGCCAGCTGCCGCGCACGTAGCCCGTCTTCTTGATCCGCGACAGCGGGCTGCTGGAACCGAGCTCGTGCGCGAAGACGCGCTTCGACACCATCGCGCCGCTCCAGCCCTTGGCCGCGCGCGCCAGGCTCCCATTCGACTTGAGCGCCGCCATTCCGTTGGCCGCGCGCTCGGCGTTCAGCAGGCAGAGGATGGTCGCGGAGACCGTGTCGAGGTTGGACGGAGCCGGGTTGGCCGAGGCGCTGCCGCATGTGACGCCGCCCGCCACGCCGTGCTGCTGCGCGTCGGTGGGCCGGTTCTCCTTCGCCGACAGCGGGCCGGTCTTGCCCGTGATCTTCGTGCCGCTCGGGCTGACCTCGGCCGCAGGGCCGATCAGGCCCTTCGTGGCCTCCGCGCTGACGGTTCCGCCAGCCCCCTGCCCGGTCTTGCCGGCAGGCGTCTTCGGCTTGTTCCCGCCACCGCTCCCGCAGGCCGCGAGGAAGACGGCGGCGGCCAGGACGGCCGTCGCAGTTGCAATGCGCATCTGCTCATTTTCGCCGTTCAGAAGGGTGCGCCACATCGGCCAGGCGACCCAGGACAAGCGGGCGGTTCTGGCGCGGCCGCGCGCGGCTGGAATCGGGTGCCGGTGCCGGGAAACGCACCAGGCGCCCGGCGTCTTCGTCCCAGAGCTTGAGCCTCAGCGCAGCGATGCTGCTGCGGATCGTGACCACGGGCGTCTGCGCGAACAGCGGCTGCTCCTCGTGCGCGGCGCGCAGGCGGTAGTTCGGGATCTTCGCGCTCAGGTGATGCACGTGGTGGTAGTTGGCGTTGCCGACCACCCAGGTGAGCGCGCGCGGCAACGCGAGGAACGAGCTGCCGCGCAGCGCCGCGAGCTCGAACTCCCACTCGTCGGGCGAGCGGTAGTAGGTCTCCTCGTACTGATGCTGCACGTAGAGCATCCACGCAGCGATCGCGCCGCCGGCGATCAGCGTGGTGCCCTGCACGAGCGCGAACGTGGCCCAGCCCGCAAGCGTGCCCCACACGAGCACCCACGCAGCGAGCGCGATGTTGGTGGCAATCACGCTCGCCAGGATCGAGCGCGACATGCCGCGCTGCGGGAACCTGCGCGCGAACAGGAAGACCAGGCTCGGCCCAACCAGCAACATCATCAGCGGGTTGCGGTAGAGCCGGTAGCCCAGGCGGCGCACGGCTGACGCGCGCTCGTACTCCGCCACGGTCATCGTGTAGATCTCACCCGGGCCGCGGCCATCGAGGTTGCCGGTGTTGGCGTGGTGCAGCGCGTGCTGGCGCTGCCACCAGCGGTAAGGGGTGAAGAGCAGGAAGCCCAGCAGGTGGCCGAAGCCGCGGTTGGCGGTGCGCGATCTGAACATCGCGTTGTGCGTGAGGTCGTGGAACAGCGAGTACATGCGCACGAGGAAGACCGTCGCGGCGAGACCGATCACAACGGCGACCGGAGCGCTCGGGCGGACGAGCGCGGTCACGATCCAGATCCCCAGGTAGGGCACCACCACGCTCGCGATCTGACCCAGGCTGCGGCGATGATCGATCGCCAGATACCCGGCGAGATCGTGCTTCCAGGGGCGGCGGCTCGAGGTCGGGGACATCACGACTCTTTTCGCAACCGACGCTAACCCGGATCAGCGCGCACGGGCAAGTTAGAACTAGGCCGCAGCCCCCTCGGCGCCGGCCTCGCGCTCGATCTCCTCGAGCGTGCGGTCCTTCGTCTCCGGCACGCGCATTGCGAAGAAGATCACCGCGAGGATGGCCATCGCGGTGTAGAGCCAGAACGTCCACGGCTTGCCGATCGCCTTCGTCAGGGACAGGAAGCTCACGGCGACCACGAAGTTGAACGCCCAGTTGGCCACGGCGCAGACGCTCATCGCAGGGCCGCGCACGCGCAGCGGGAAGATCTCGGAGATCATCAGCCAGAACACGGGCCCGAGGCCGATCGCGAACGACGCGATGAAAACGATCAGCGCAACCAGCGCGATCACCTCGCCATGGCTCATCAGCGCCTTCGAGTTGAAGAACAGCCCGAGCGTGGCGAGCGACAGCGCGCAGCCGATCGTCCCGCCTATCAACAGCTTCCGGCGCCCGACGCGGTCGAGCAGCATCACGGCGAACACGGTGAAGACCACGTTCGTGACGCCGACGAACAGCGCGAGCGTGATCGACTGGTTGGTGTGGACGCCCGCGAAGCCCAGGATCGTCGGCGCGTAGTAGATGACGGTGTTCACGCCGACGAGCTGCTGGAAGATCGCGAGTGAGAGCCCGATCACGAGCATGGGCCGCACGTCCTTGGAGAGCAGGTCGCGGATGCCGCCCTCCTGCTTCGACACGTCCTCGATCTCCTCGAGCTCGTCGGCCACGTCGTCGGTGCCGCGCACGCGCTTGAGCACCTGCTCGGCGTCGTCGCGGCGGCCCTGGTCGATCAGCCAGCGCGGAGTGTGCGGCAGGCGCACCATCCCGATGGCCAGCGCGGCGCCGGGCAGCGCTGCGATCCCGAACATCCAGCGCCAGTTGTTCGCGGCGCCCTTCAGTGCCCAGTCGGCGACGTAGGCGGCGAGGATGCCAAGCACGATCATCAGCTGGTTGAACGAGACGGTGCCGCCGCGGATCTTCGGCGGCGCGAGCTCGGCGATGTAGAGCGGCGCAACGAAGGAGGCCGTGCCGACGGCGAGGCCGAGCACGAAGCGCGAGGCGATCAGCTGGCCCGAGCTCTGCGACAGGGCCGCCGCGATCGCTCCGACCGTGTAGATGCAGCCGGCGATGAACTTGGTCCAGCGCCGCGAGATCGCGTCGGCCAGATAGCCGGCCGCGATCGCGCCCACGACCGCTCCCACGAGCACCGAGGCGACGATCATCTGCTGCGCGCCCGTGCCGGCATGCAGGTCCGTCTTCAGGAACAGGAGCGCGCCGGAGATGACGCCCGTGTCGTAGCCGAACAGGAAGCCGCCGATCGCCGCGATCACGGCGAGCCTGAAGACGAAACGGTTGCCCTCTCCCCGCACCGCCTCGACCATCGGGAATGCCATCACCGCGATGCTTCCCCGTGCGTGACGGCGGCGAACCTCGGTGCGTCAGTGCCGGGACTAGGGCGTCGTCCACCGGGGTAGGCACCCGACATGGAGACTCCCGAGGAACGCAAGAACGATCCGGCCTGGCAGGCAGTCGACGAGGCCGGCGGCGGTGAGCAGGAGGGCTTCGAGCAGTCCGAGGAGCTCCTGCGTGAGAACGCCGAGCACGGCGAGCACACGACGGCCCTCGACGGCTTCCCCGAGGAGCGCGAGGAAGAGCCCGATCGCCAGTCGTATGGTGAGGCGGACGAAGAGCACAAAGAAGACGCCTGACGAACTAAGCGAGTACCGGCGCAAGCGCGACTTCGGCGCCACGCCGGAGCCCGGGCCCCGCGACGACAATGCCGCCGCGGGCAATCGCTTCGTCGTGCAGGAGCACAGCGCCACGCGGCTGCATTGGGACCTGCGCTTGGAGCGCGACGGCGTGGCGGTCTCGTGGGCCGTGCCAAACGGCATCCCCGAGGTGCCGGGCGAGAACCGGATGGCCGTCCACACGGAGGACCACCCGCTCGAGTATCTGTCCTGGGAGGGAGTGATCCCGAAGGGCAACTACGGCGCGGGCACGATGAAGGTGTGGGACGCCGGCACCTACGACACGCACGAGTGGACCGACGCCAAGGCAACCGTCACCTTCCACGGCGAGCAGGTGCAGGGTCGCTACCACCTGTTCCAGATCGGCGGCCGCGAGGGCAAGGACTGGATGATCCGGCGCGTCGACCCGCCGCTAGACCCGGCGCGCGAGCCGATGCCCGAACACGTCGCGCTGCTCGTGCCCGAGCCGGGCACGCTTGGCGACGTGGACGACAGCTTCGCCTTCGAGATCGCCTGGGACGGCCTGCGCGTGGCGGGGTTCTGCGAGCCGGGGCGCCTGCGCCTGGAGGACGAGGCCGGCGAAGACGTGACGGGCTTCTTCCCCGAGCTCGGTCGCCTGACGCGCTCGGTGGGGGCGCACTCGTGCGTGCTCGACGGCGAGCTGGTGGTGCTGGGAGACGACGGCGCTCCGGACCGCGAGCGGCTCGCCCGCCGCGCGAAGCCGGGCAGCGACAGCGCGATGCGGCGACGGGCGCGCGACAACCCGGTCGTGTTCGAGATCTATGACCTGCTCTACCTGGACGGCCATTCGACCACCGGCCTGTCATGGACCGAGCGGCGGCGGCTGCTCACGGAGCTGGAGCTGGACGGCGAGCACTGGAGAACGTCACGTCACCACCTGGGCGACGCCGAAGCGCTGCTGGCAGCGGCGGGCGCGCACGGGCTGCCTGGAATCGTCGCGAAGCCACTCGCCTCCGCCTATGGCCCGGGGGCGGGCTGGCTGGCCATCACATGAGGACGGGCTAGTAGCGCAGCACCGCGGCGATCGAGCCGATCGGCTCGAGCCGCTGGTCGTCTGAGACGACCACCACCTGCGCGGCCTGCGTGATCGCGCGCCGGACCGCCAGGTCGGTCACGTCATCGCGCTCGGCCGTCTCGGTGCCGTCGGCCGGACATGCCGCGACGCCGCTCGGCCCGAGCCAGCCGCACTGCGGGCAGCAGACACCGGCGGCGTCGAAGCCGTCCTGCAGGAGCAGGACCTCGACGCGCTGCTCGTTCAGTGCCTCCAGGGTCGCCTCGAGCCCCGCTGCCCCGCGCCGGCCGGTGGCGGTCGCCTGGACCAGGCGATCGAGGGCGTCCTTCTCGAGCGCGCGCTCGTGCTCGGCGATCAGCTCCTCGGCAGCGCGCTGGACGTCGTCTGCCGTGCTGTGCTCGACGTCGATCTCCACCCGTCCCGCGAGGCGCTCTGACAGGTACGGATGAAGGCGCTCGCAGAACTCCGCGTGGACCGCGTCGGGCGCTGCGATGAAGAGCGCGTCGAACGGGCGCCGCTCGTGACGGCGCAGCAGCTCCTCGGCGGCGTGCTTCAGGTGGTCGCGCGCCTCCTTCTCGACCGAGCGCTGGTAGCGGGCCTGTGACAGGCCGCCCTGTTCGTGGCGCCCGTGCACCTCGTCGTCCACGCGGGCGATCTCCACGAGCCGGTCGCGCGAGCCGCGGAAGATGCGCGCGGTCTGGCGGTTCACCAGGACCACGCCGTAGCGGGCCGCCGACTGAAGCTCGACGAGCGGCTCGATGTATGGCGCCTCGTCGATCACGACGGCGTTCTGCACGCTGCGCGGAAGCTTGATCACTTCGAGCAGGTCCTCGCTGCCCGCTGCGAACACGGCCACGCCGTGCGCGCCCTGGAAGTCGAAGTTCTTGAACAGGTCGCGCACGCGCTCCACGTCCTCGCCCACCGAGGCGTCCTCGTCGCGGGCCGCCCGGCCCGCCTCGTCCAGCAGTGAGTTGATCGCGGTAGCGCGCGCGGGCGCGCTCGCGAACTCGGTCGGATCCAGGTTCAGGTAGATGCTCACGACCTTTCCCTCGTCCGGCCTCAGCTCGGCGAGGCGGCGCAGTGTGTCTGGCGAGAGCTGGTTGGTCTGCATACCGCGGAAGCTACCCCGAACACCGTGATCCAGTCACGGGCACAATGGGCGCGATGAAGGCCATCTTCGACACGCCAGCGAGGGCTGCTCGCGGCGGTGGCCGCGATCACGGTTGCCACCGGGGTCATGCACTACGCCGACGTGTCGGCCACGGCCACCTTCGTGGTCGCGGCCCTGGCGCTGGCGGGGCTCGCCTGGATCGTCGCGTTCGCCACCGAAGAGGTCGGCCGCCGCTTCGGCCCGGCGGTCACGGGCTTCATGCAGTCGACGCTCGGCAACCTGCCCGAGTTCTTCGTCGTGATCTTCGCCCTCCGCGCCGGGGAGACCGTGGTGGCCAAGACGTCGCTGATCGGCTCGCTGTTTGCCAACGCGCTGCTGGTGCTGGGCATCGTGATCATCGTCGGCGCCCGTGCCGGCGGCGGGTTGATGCGCTTCAACACGCGGCTGCCGCGCGACACGACCACGCTGCTGCTCCTGGCCGTCTTCACGATCGTGATCATCGGCCAGGCCGTGCAGTCGGACGCGCGGGCGGCCCAGCACGTGAAGGCGATCTTGATCACCGGCGCGGTGGTGCTGCTCTGCGTCTACTTCGTGTGGATCCTCAGCTACCTGCGCAGCGACGGGCCGCGCGAGGAAGCACACGCGCGGGAGCGAAGCGCCGTCCCGTTGTCGGTGTCGGTGATCCTGCTCACGCTCGCGGGGATAGGTGCCGCGCTCGTGTCCGACTGGTTCATCGCGGCGCTCGACCCGGCGGTGCGCTCGATCGGGATCTCGAAGGAGTTCGCAGGCCTCGTGATCGTCGCGATCGCCGGCAACGCCGTCGAGAACGCAACCGGCGTCGTGCTCGCATCAAAAGGCCAGTACGACCTTGCGATCTCGGTGGTGAAGAACTCGGTCGCGCAGATCGCCGCGTTCCTGTTCCCGCTGCTCGTGCTCGTGTCACTTTTCTTCAAGCACACGCTCACGTTCCAGCTCGCGCCCGTCTACATCGGCGCACTGCTCTTGACCGCCCTTGCGATCTGGCAGATCACCGGTGACGGCGAGGCCGCGGAGTTCGAGGGCGCAGCCCTGATCGGGCTCTACGTGGTGCTCGGCGCATTCGCGCTTGCGGACTGAAAACCCGGGTAACCCTCGCCTGAACCCAATGGAGGGGATGAGAGATGTTTGAACGATTCAGGCGAAACCCGCGCACACGCGTGGATGAGACAAGGGACTATTCCGACGGCGCCGGCTTCACGCCGGGCAACGGCTACGGAGGCGACGGAACGTCTGTGACGCGCACCCCGGTTTCCGACCGCACAGCGGTTGGTGACGGGACCGCGGTTGTGGACCGCGCCGGGACCGACGGCCCCGCGGTTGTCGACCGTCCCGCAGTGGCTGACGGCCGCGCGGCCGCCGACCGCCCTGTGACGACCACCCGGACCGTCGCGCCGACTGCGGCCGAGGCTCGGGCGATCCAGCGCGAGCGCTTCGGCGGAGCCGACGGCACCGCGATCTTCTTCGGCTGGCTGTCCGCACTAGGCCTCGCGGCACTGGTGCTCGCGGTCGTGGGCGCGGCGGGAACCCGCCTGGGCTTCGCGCGTGACGTGAGCACCACCGACGCAACGAGTCACGCCGGAACGATCGGCATCGTCGGCGCAGCGATCATCGTGGTCGTCCTGCTGGTCTCCTACTTCGCAGGCGGCTACGTTGCCGGGCGCATGGCGCGCTTCGACGGCGGCCGTCAGGGTCTGCGCGTGTGGATCCTCGGTCTGCTCGTGACGATTGCCGCGGCGATCGCCGGCTGGATCGGCGGATCGCAGTACAACGTCTACCAGCAGCTGAACCTGCCGCGCATCCCGATCGACGAGGGCACGATCGCCACCGGCGCCGTGATCACGCTCGTGGTCGTACTGCTCGGAACGCTGCTCGCAGCAGTGGCCGGCGGCAAGGCCGGCGACCGCTACCACGCGCGCATCGACGCAAGCGGCTGGGATCGCAACACGGTCGTGTAGGCAGGACGCGTAGGCAGAGGCGGCCGAGCGCGGCAGGTCGCGGCCCGGCTCCGGGTCGGGTCGCGGAATGTGTTTCCGCGGAAACTCACCAGGGCGGGGACGTGGCGGTGTTTTCGGGTGGCGCTTTCGGGACGCGGTGCGCTCTCCGCCGGCGCGTCAGGGCTCGAGCGGCGTGGTTCGCGAGCACCGACCCTCCGTTGGGCAACTAAGAGGGATCGGTGCTCGCTCGCGAAGCCGCTTTTGGTTCGCTGAGGTCAATTGGTTCCGGCAGAACGGAAGTAAGGGACCGCAGCGGCGCGGCTTGGGAGCAAAGTTCAATTGGTTCCGTAGAACGGAACCAAGTGATCGAGGCGGCGCGATTTCGGGAGCAACCGTCAATTGGTGTCGCATAGCGACAGTTATTGACGGTTGCGGCGCTATCCCGGGGAGCAACGAGAGCGCAGGCGTCGCTCCAGCCGCCCCCTTGGCCGAGGCAGTTTGCGCGCCGAAGCGGGGGGATGGCTGGCGGCAGGGCGGGGGGACGGGCGGCGGTAGAGCGGGACAGACGGCGGTAGAGCGCACGTGGCGCGCGGCGGCGCGTGGCGGCGCCGCGAGGCGCGCAGCGGCGGCGCGATCAGTCAGCCAGCGGCGTCTGATCCAGCCCGTCGATCAGATCTGCGAGCGACTCGAAGACGCACACCGCGCCGGCCTCTGACGAGCTCGTCGTTGCCGAAGCCGCCGGTGCGCACCGCGATCGTCGGCAGTCCTGCTCGCTTGGCGGCCTCGACATCCCAGACCGAGTCGCCGATCATCACCGCCTCGCCCTTACCCGCTTTCTTCGACCGCGGCCTTCACCAGGTCCGGCTCGGGCTTGGTGTTCTCGACGTCGGCCGAGCTGGTCCAGTCGTCGGCCAGCTCGCGGGCGTCGAGCAGATCCAGGTAGTGGTCGATCTCGTCCTGCTTGGCCGAGCTGGCCAGCACCACGGTGTGCCCGCGCTCCTTCAGCGTCTCGAGCAGCCGGCGCGCGTCCGGCAGCGGCCGGACCTCGTGGATCATCGCCATGTAGAGCGCCTTCTCGGCGGTCCGGATGTCGTCGCCCTTCTCGCTCTCAACCTCGTCGCCCGCGAGGGCTGCGACCATCTGATCGCCGCCCATCCCGATTGCGCGGTGTATTCGCCAGACGGGCAATTCGACGCCATGTTGGGTAAAAGCCCGATACCACGCGATCGCGTGGTGGTAGTTCGTCTCGACGAGAGTTCCATCTACATCGAGGATCGCGACAGGTGGCATCAAGCACGCATACCCCGCCGCGCCGAGCGGCGAACCAGGGCGCCCGCGCCGCGGCCGAGAAGCTGCTCGAACGCCTTCTGCCGCGCGACCTCGACCTGCCCGGCGGTTCGGCGCGGCTTCGGCTGGCGACGGGGGACGGGGACGAGGTCGACGTGCTGCTTGACGGCCAGGGCGGCCGCATCGAGGAGGCAAGCGGGCGTCCGGATGCCCTCCTGCGCGCGGACGCGGCGACCTGGCAGCTGGTGGTCCGCGACCTGCCGTCCGGGATGGCAGCGTTCGGACAGGGGCGGCTCGAGATCCGCCACAACCTGCACCTAGGCGTCAACTTCCTGTCGGCCACGAGCGGCAGCCGCGAGCCCGGCCGCCTGCGCTTCCGGACACTCGACACGGAGTGCGGCGCGATCAGCACCCTCCAGGCGGGAGTCGGCAAGCCGCTCCTGATGCTGCACGGCCTGGGCGGCACCAAGGCCTCGTTCCTGCCAACCGTCGCGGCCCTCGCGCCGGCCGGCAGGCAGGTGATCGCGGCGGACCTGCTCGGCTTCGGCGACTCCGCCAAGCCAATCGGCGCCTCCTACACGCCGGAGTTCTTCGCGCGCTCGGTGCTCGCGCTGATGGACTCGCTGGGACTGGAGCGGACCGACATCGTCGGCCACTCGCTCGGCGGCCGCGTCACGCTCGAGGCGCTGATGCTCGCGCCGGAGCGCTTCGGCAAGGCCGTGTTGATGACGCCGTCGCTGGCCTGGCTGCGCGACCGGCGCTGGGCCGCGTGGCTGCGCCTGGTGCGCCCGGAGCTGGGGCTGATCCAGCCGGCGCCGAGGCCGCTCGTCGAGCTGATCGTCCGCCAGCTCATACCGGGCGCCCGCTCGCGCTTCGCCGCGGCAGGCGTCGACGAGTTCCTGCGCTCGTTCGTGCAACCGCGTGGCCGGGCGGCGTTCTACGCAGCCGCGCGCCAGATCTATCTCGAGAAGCCGGAGCGCTTCTGGGAGCGGCTGGCGAGCCTCGAGCCTCCCGCATTGTTCGTCTGGGGCCGGCACGACCCGCTCGTCCCCGCCGCCTTCGAGCGCCACGTGCGCCAGGCGGTGCCCCAGGCAAAGCACGTCACGCTCAACTGCGGCCACATCCCGCAGGTGGAGCGCCCGGCCGAGCTCCACCGCGAGATCGGTCGCTTTCTCACCCCCTAGCTAGGTACCCACCTCCCTAGAACATTTGTCTAGGGCCTAAAGCTAGGTACCCATCTACCCGATAGAGGCAGGTAGATGCGTACCTGGAAAATCAGAGGCGCTCTACCCCTCCTCCTCCTCGCCATGGTTGCCGCCGGAGCAGACCCCGCTTCGGCGGCAACCGTGTGCGCCTCCACCGACGGCCCCACCGCTGGGGCGTCCACGACCAGCCTGGCCGGCGCCGCGCTGTGCCTGGTCAACCAGGAGCGGACCGCCCTCGGACTGCCCGCCCTCAAGGCGAACCGGCGCCTGACCATCGCCGCCGCCACCCACGCTCGCGACATGAACGCGAACGCCTACTTCTCCCATGACAGCTCGAACGGAACCTCGTTCGTGCAGCGCATCCGCCGCACGGGCTACATGTCGACCCGCGCGCTTCCGACCCTCGGCGAGGACCTGGCATGGGGCTCCGGCGACTACGCGACGCCGAGTTCGATCGTGGAGAGCTGGATGGAGAGCCCGCCCCACCGCGCCAACATCCTGAACCGCAGGTTCAGGGAGGCCGGGATGGGCGTGGCCTTCGGCGATCCCGGAGCAGGCGAGGACGGCGTGACCTACGCGCTCGACTTCGGCTCCGGCGGCCGCTCCTAATCGGAGCGCCGCTGTCGGCATCCCGGGTTTGGGCACTCGGCCAACGGGCGAGGATCGTGCCATGGAGATCCCAGCCACGCCACTAGGCCCCGAAGCCCCCGAGCCATCACCGCCGGGCGCCCCCGAGGGCCCCGGAGCGCCCGTGCCATCGCCGGATCCGCGCGGCCCGGAGACGCCGGACGAAGGCGACAGCGACAGCGAAAGCGAGAACTAGGCCGCTTTCTTCGACCAGCTTCGAGCGCCGCGGCTCGCTGATCAGGTCGAGCACGGCCTCCTCCACGCGACCCTGGATCACCGGCTGGCCGAGATCCGGCTCGGCCAGGTCGATCAGCACCGGCTCGATCGTGTAGCCATCCCGGAAGCGGTCGAACACGCGCGGGTCTATATATGACGCGCGCGCAACCGCGGGGGTGTTGCCCAGGAAGTGCGCGACCTGGTTCACCGCGTGGGTGATCATCCGCTTGTTGGCGGTCTTCTTCTTGCGCCGCTCGGCGTCCGTCGCGGCCAGGGTGACGGCGGCCAGGACGGTGCCGGCCCAGGTGCGGAAGTCCTTCGCCGTGTACTCCTCGCCCGCGGTCTGCTTCACGTAGGCGCGGATGTCGGGTGACTTGATGTCGCGCCACTTTCCGGCGTCGTCACGGTAGGCGAGCAGCTCGTCGCCTCCGCCGCGCCTGCGCTTCAGGTCGCGCACGATCTCGGCGACCGGCTCGTCGACGACGTAGCGGACGTGCCTGATCCCGCTCTTGCCGGTGAAGTCGAAGTTGATCGCGTGGTTCGAATCGACCGTCACGTGGTCCTTGCGCATCGTCGCGAGGCCATAGGACTCGTTGTCCTCTGCGTAGCTCTCGCCACCGATCCGCAGGAAGCCGCGGTCGAGCAGACGGACCGATGCGGCAAGGACCCGCTCGCGGGTGATGCCCTTCCCGGACAGGTCGCGCTCGACGTGCTCGCGCATGTCCGGCAGCGCTTGGGCGAAGTGCACCATCCCGTCGAACTTCTTCTTGTCCTGGCGCTCGCGCCAGCGCTGGTGGTAGAGGTACTGCTTGCGCCCGGCGGCATCGATGCCGGTGGCCTGGATGTGGCCCATCGGATAGGGACAGATCCAGACGTCCTTCCAAGCGGGCGGGATCACGAGCTCGCCGATGCGCTCGAGCACCTCCGGATCGGTGATGCGGCGACCCTCCTCGTCGAGGTATTCGAAGCCCTTGCCGCGCTTCCGTCGCGCGAGCCCGGGGCCGGAGCAATCTGCTCGCTTCAGACGGGCCATGGCTTCCAGTCTGCCCCGATCCAGCGCGGCGCAAGCGCGCCTATCCTCAGCTTGGATGCCAGCAACGCTCGACGGCCTGGATCGCGCACAGCTCGCGGCCGTCATGCACCCCGGCGGGCCGCTGCTGGTGGTGGGCGGGCCAGGTACCGGCAAGACGCACGTGATCACGCACCGCGCCGGCTGGCTGGTCGAACAGGGCACCCCGGCCGCGCGTGTGCTGCTGGTAGCGCCGAGCGCGGCCGGAGCCGCCGATCTACGGCTGCGCTTGGAGACGCTCATCGAGACTCCCTACGACGAGCTGCACGTCTACGGCGCGCAGGACCTGTGCGAGCGGCTGCTGCGCGACGAGGCACTCGAGGCCGGCCTCGACCCGCTGTTCGCTCCGGTGAGCGCGGCGGATCGGCTGGCGCTGCTGCTGGAGCGCATCGACGACCTGCCGCTGCGCACGCACGAGATCCGCGGCAACCCCGCGCCACTGCTCGCCGGCTTCGTGGAGCGCATCGACCGCCTCAAGGAGGAGATGGTGCGCTTCCAGGACTTCCGCCGCTGGGCGGAGGCACAGGCGGCGTCCGCGGAGTCGGACGAGCAGCGCACGCACGCCGAGCGCGAGCTGGAGTTCGCGCAGGTCTACGCCGCACACGACCGCCTGCTCGCGCAGGCCGGCGCGCTGGACAGCGGCGACCTGACGCTGCATGCCTTCCGCTTGCTCCACGAGAAGCCTCACGTGCGCACGCGGCTGGCGGCGCGCTTCCCGTTCGTGCTGGCGGACGGCTATCAGGACCTCGGCTTCGCGCAGAGCGCGATGACAAGGCTCTTGACACAGGACGGGCGCGAGCTGACCGTGGCGGCCAACGACGACGAGGCAGTGCTCCGCACGCGCGGGCGCGCCGCGAAGAACCTGCGCGACTTCACGCGCGAGCACCCCGATGCGCTGACCGTGACGCTCACGAAGAGCCGCACCGTGGCGAAGGCCATGCTCACCGCGGCCGAAGCGGTCGTCGCGCCCTCTGCCGATCGCATCGACAAGAAGCTGACCGGGACCGGCGTGGGCACCGTCGCGCTCTGGCGCTGCCAGTCCGAGCGAGCTCAGGCCCAGGCGGTGGCCGGCGAGGTCGAGCGGCTGGTCGAGCGCAAGGGGCTGGCGGCCGGCGACGTGGCCGTCTTCGTGCCGAGCCTGAAGGACGACGGCCCGGTGGTCGCGGCCGCGCTCGAGGAGCGCGCGATCCCGTTCCGGCTGGTCGGTGGCGCCGCTTACTTCCAGCGCGCCGAGGTGCGCGACCTGCTCGCCTGGCTGCGCGCGCTGGCCGACCCCTCCGACGCCGGGGCGGTGGTACGCGCGTTGTCGCGGCCGCCGATCGACCTGCGCTCGGTTGACATCGCGCTGATCACTCAGCTGTCGCGGCGGCGCAAGCTCGACATGGTCGCGGCCGCCGGGCTCGCGATCGAGGGCCCGCACCTCTCACCCGAGGGCCGCGACCGCGTGCAGTCGTTCCTTCGCCTCTATCGCGCAGCGGCGCAGGCGTTCGAGCGCATGCGCGCCGATGCGTTCGTGCACCGGCTGATCGAGCGGATCGGCCTGCGGCGCCAGCAGCTGTTCGCCGCGCAGGCGGACACGCTCGAGCGCCTGATGTCGATCGCGAAGCTGGGTGAGCTGGCCACGTCCTACATGCGCCGCGAGCCGAACGCCACGCCGCGCGACTTCGCGCGCTACATCGCCGCGGTGGCGGAGTCCGGGCTGCCGGAGCCCGAGCCCGAACCGGTGCTGCCGGATGCCGTCCGCATCGTGCAGGCCGACGCCGCCGAGGAGATCACGTGCGAGCACGCCTTCGTGCTCGGCCTTACCGCGGCCGCGATGCCGGGCCAGGCGCCGGATGATCGCGTGCCCGACCAGCTGCTGCCGGAGAGCTTCGGGGCGACCGGCCGCGAAGCGCACGAGGAGCGGATGCGCCGCGTCCTCTACGTGGCGATGACGCGCGCACGGCGCGGCCTGGTGCTGGCGTGGCCGGAATCGGACGGAGCCCGGGTGTCGCCGTTCATCGACGACGCCCGCGACGTTCTGGGCGGCGCCGAGGAGCAGTTCCACGAGGAAGAGCTCTTCGGCCCGGCCGAGGGGCTCCATTCCACGTTCCGGATCATGCGCGACGAGCTGCTCGACACGGTTGCTCGTATGGGCGGCCGCCTGAAGGAGATGCGCCTGGACACCTACGTCGACATCTCGCAGGCGATGGTCCGTTACCTGGAGCTGATCAAGGTGGCGGCGCTGATCGAGCGCCACCGCGATGGCGAGCCGCTGCCCACTGCGCTGCGCGAGGTGAACGAGCTGCTGCTCCAGGTCGCGACGCCGGAGCAGCGCGAGGCGTTCGAGCAGTCCGCGCTCGACGAGTACCTGCTCGACGCCGCGCGCGACGAGCGCCGCCGCACGGAGGCGGTGCTGGGCGGGCGCGCCGAGCCGGCGCTCGATCGCTTCATCCCGCGCCGCGGCGAGGGCGTGATGCTGTCGGCCTCCGACGTCGAGACCTACCGCCTGTGCCCGCTCAAGTACAAGTTCGCGCGCGTGTTCCGGATTCCCGAGGAGCCGACGATCAACCAGCGTTTCGGGATCGCAGTGCACCAGGTGCTCGAGCGCTTCCACGCACAGGGTGGCGGCTCACTCGAAGACCTGATGCACCTGTTCGAGGTCGCCTGGCGCCGCAACGGCTTCGGCCACTCCGCCGACGAGCTCCAGTTCCGCGACAAGGCCGTGGCGGGGCTGTCGCGCTATTGGGAGCTCGACCGCGAGCGCGAAGGCGAGCCCGTCTGGTTCGAGCGCGGCTTCGCGTTCAAGCTCGGCGAGCACTTCGTGCGCGGGCGCGTGGACCGCGTGGACCGTCTGCCCGACGGCTCATACGAGCTGATCGACTACAAGACCGGCTGGCCCAAGACCGAGCAGCAGCTGCGCGAGGACATCCAGCTGTCGCTGTACCAGATGGGCGCGCGCGAGGCCTGGGGGCTGCCGGGCGCGATCCAGTCCTACTACTACGTGCTCGAGAACGAGAAGGTGCCGGTGGAGCACACCGAGGACGAGCTCGAGCGCGTGCGCACCGCCGTCACCCAGATCGCCGACGGCATCCTGTCGCAGGAGTTCGAGCCACGTCCGCGTGCTGACATCTGTGCGGCCTGCGACTACCGGATCATCTGTCCTGCAGCGGAAAAATAGGCCCAACCCACCCCGGACGTGGTAGCCGTTATCCCAGACAGGGCGTAAACCCACCCTTCCGCACTCCGGCCCCCGGGTCGATGGTGACCTGACCCGGCAGGCGCGTCCTGGCACTTTCGGGCGACACGAAGACCCAGAATGCGGACCCGCGCCTCCTCGACACCTGCCCAACGCCTCGTCGCCACAACGGTGGGCCTGCTGCTGGCGACGATGCTCATGTTCGCCTCCTCGGCGGACGCGTCCCACCCCGCCGCGCCACCGAGCATCCAGATCGACACGCCCTCAGACGGCCAGACCTTCCTCCAGGGCGAGCAGATCAAGGCCAGCTACTCGTGCGCGGATCAGGGCTCGGGCGTCCAGTCGTGCACCGGCGATGTGCCGTCGGGGTCCAACCTCGACACGAGCACGCTCGGGTCGCACACGTTCACGGTGGCCGCGCAGGACTCGGGCGGCGCCACGTCCACGAAACAGGTCAGCTACAGCGTCGTGGGGGCGAGGACAACCGGGTTGGTCGCTGACATCGATCCGGGCGGGGGCAGCTCGAATCCGGACTATCTGACCGGGCTCGGCGACGACGTCTACCTCGGGGCGTTCGACCCGACGTGGGGCAGCAGCCTCTTCAAATCCGACGGCACCGCTGCCGGGACCACCGACGTCGGCAAGGGCGTGGCCTACGGCGCCAGCTATGTGACGAACGTTGGCGGCGAGCTGTATTTCAGTGCTTACGACAGCACCTACTCCAACTACGGCCTCTGGAAGTCGAATGGGACGACGGCTGGCACGAGCCTCGTCAAGGCGCTCCCGTCGGGCGACTACCTCCAAGCGATGGCGGCCGTCGGTGGCACCGCGTTTTTCACCGTTTACTCGTCCAACTTCAACACCTCCGAGCTCTGGAAATCCGATGGCACCGCCGCGGGCACCGTGGCGCTCGCGACAGGCCTGCAGTACGCCTACGAGCTCACGGCCGTCGCCGGCAGGCTCTACTTCGCAGGCCGAACAGCCGGCGTTGACCAGCTCTGGACATCGGACGGAACCGGCGCCGGGACTCAGATGGTCAAGGACATCCAGATCTCGGGCTACCTGTCGGCTGTCGGCAGCACCGTTTACTTCGAGGGCTATGACCCTTCCTACGGCGGGACGCTGTGGAAGTCGGACGGCACCGCGGCGGGAACGACGACCGTTGCCGACCCGGGCAAGGCCCAGTACCTGCAGAACCTGGCGAACGTCGGCGGCACGCTCTACTTCAGCGCCTACGACGGCTCGCACGGCTACGAGCTCTGGAAGTCCGATGGCACTGCAGCTGGGACTACGTTGGTCAAGGACATCAACCCAGGCTCGGCATACTCGAACCCGTCGAACCTGACGGACGTCGGGGGCACCCTCTACTTCCTCGCCTACGACCCCGACCACGGCAACGAGCTCTGGAAGTCGGATGGGACGGCGGACGGCACGACGCTCGTCAAGGACGTCAATCCCGGCACGGCTGACTCGACCCCGGTGAACAACCCGGCAAAGCTGACGAACGTCGGGGGCACGCTCTACTTCACAGCCGACGACGGCGCCGACGGCCGGGAGCTGTGGAGCTCGGATGGCACCGCCGCGGGGACAACGCTCGTCCAGGACATCTATCCGGGCTCGACCAGCTCGAACCCGTCCTTGCTGACGAACGTCGACGGCACCCTGTACTTCGGGGGCACCGACCCCGACCACGGCGCGGAGCTCTGGCGCGTGGCGATGGAGGGCGCCATCGACGGAGCGCCTGCGGCGAGCGACTTCGGCGACGGCGGTATTGCGACGAGCACCAGCGCACACAGCGTGACGTTCACCAATCACGGGCCCGGCAAGGTGACGGTCTCGGGAACGTCGCTCGCAGGCTCGAACCCGGCCGACTTCGCCATCTTCGAGCGATGGCTGCAGCGGCACGACGCTGGCTGTCGGGGGCACATGTCAGGTCGGCGTGAAGATGAAGGCGCTCGCCGTGGGAGCGCAATCGGCAACGCTCTCGCTCCAGGCCGATCCAGCCGTCACCAGCTCCGTAGCGCTGTCAGGCAACGGCGTCGACCTCGCCGCTCCGGTCATCCAGGTTTCGACGCCCGAGGATGGCGGCTCGCTGTTCCAGGGCACCGCGGCGAAGGCCAGCTACTCGTGCGTCGACGAACAAGGCGGCTCGGGCGTGCAGTCGTGCACGGGCGAGCCCGCTGACGGCGCGAGCATCGACACGAGCACGCTCGGACCGCAGACCTTGACCGTCACGGCGGTGGACAACGCCGGCAACACGGCGACCAAGGAGATCCACTACACGGTCGTGCCGGCGCAGGACTCGGCAACTCTCGTCAAGGACATCGCGCCGGGGAGCGGCGACTCCAGCCCGGCGAACCTGACGAAGGTGGGCGGGACGGTCTTCTTCACCCTCGCCGACGCCGACCACGGCATTGAGCTGTGGAAGTCCGACGGAACCGCCGACGGGACGACGATCGTCAAGGACATCTATCCCGGCGCCGGCTCGTCGGACCCGTCCTATCTGACGAACGTCGACGGCACGCTCTACTTCAGCGCCACCGACGCCGACCACGGCACGGAGCTCTGGAAGTCCGACGGCACTGCCGACGGGACCAGGCTCGTCTCGGACATATACCCCGGCTCGACCTCCAACTGGTACGGCACGCAGCTCAACAGCAGCAGTCCGTTCAACCTGACGGCCGTCGGCGACGAGCTCTACTTCACCGCCGGCGACGCCGACCATGGGCAGGAATTGTGGAAGTCGGACGGCACCGCGGACGGGACGGTGCTGGTTGCCGACGTGCAACCGGGCGGGGGCTCATCCGGCCAGCGCTCGCTGACCGATGTCGGCGGCGAGCTGTACTTCAACGCGTACGGCGACGGCCACGGATATGAGCTGTGGAAGTCGGACGGCACCGCTCTGGGCACGACACTCGTCAAGGACATCTACCCGGGCACGACCTACGACTGGTACACGGGCCAGCAGGATCAAAACAGCGGCTACCCATCGAACCTGACGGACGTCGGGGGCACGCTCTACTTCGCGGCCACCGACGCCAACGGCACGGAGCTCTGGAAATCCGACGGCACCGCTCTGGGCACGACACTCGTCAAGGACATCTACCTGGGCACGTCACCCGACTGGTACTCGGGCCAGCCGGTCGGCAACAGCGGCAACCCATCGAATCTGACGAACGTCGGCGGCACGCTCTACTTCACGGCCACCGACGGCAGCGGCACGGAGCTCTGGAAGTCGGACGGGACCGAGGCCGGCACGACGGCAGTCGGCAGCCCCGGCTCCTTCTCCAACGCGTCGAACCTGACGGAGGCCGGCGGCACGCTCTACTTCAGCGCGACCGACCCCAGCCACGGCCAGGAACTGTGGAAGTCGGACGGCACCGCGGACGGCACGACGCTCGTCAAGGACATCAATCCGGCGGGGAGCAGCAACCCGCAGGCCCTGACGAACCTCGGCGGCGAGCTCTACTTCAGCGCGACCGACCCCGAACACGGCCGGGAGCTCTGGAGGTCGGACGGCACCGCCGACGGGACGGTGCTCGTGCGGGACATCCATCCCGGCTGGAAGGGGTCGAGCCCATCGAGCCTGACGAATGTCGGCAGCGCGCTCTACTTCGATGCCACCGACTCCGCCCACGGCCAGGAGCTGTGGAAGACGACGATCGGCGGCAGCGCGGACCCCTCGCCGGCCGCGCTCGACTTCGGCGACAGCCCGATCGGAGCGAGCGGCACTGCGCAGCAGGTCTCGTTCAAGAACAACGGCCCGGGCCGGACGGAGTTCGCGGGCCACACATTCGGAGGCGCCAACCCGGGCGACTTCTCCGTCTCGGACGACAACTGCAGCGGGACGACCCTCGAAGTCGGCGACGAGTGCACGCTCGAGGTCGAAGCCACCGTGCACGCCGCCGGCGCTCGCTCCGCCACCCTGACGGTTGCCGGCAGCACCGGCGGTCCCTACCGGGTGGCCCTGACGGCCAACGGCGTCGACCTCACGGCGCCTGTAGTCCGCTCGGTGACGCCCGAGGATGGCGGCGTGCTCTCCCAAGGCGTGCAGGTGAAGGCGGAGTACTCCTGCGACGACGGCCCGGGTGGGTCGGGCGTCAAGTCGTGCACCGGCGACCCGGCTGATGGCGCGAGCATCGACACGAGCACGCTCGGTCCGCAGACCGTGACGGTTTCGACTGTGGACAACGCAGGCAACAGCGCAACCAGGGAGATCCACTACACGGTCGTGCCGGCGCAGGATTCGGCGGGGCTCGTGAAGGACATCGCTCCAGGGAGCGGCGCTTCCAACCCGTCGAACCTGACGAAGGTGGGCGGGACGGTTTATTTCCTCGCCACAGACACCAATGGCACGGAGCTGTGGAAGTCGGACGGGACGACGGCCGGCACGACGACCGTTGGCACCCCCGGCTCCTTCTCCTACCCGCAGGACCCGACGAACTTTGGCGGCACGCTCTACTTCAGCGCGTACGACCCCAGCCACGGGCAGGAGCTGTGGAAGTCCGACGGCACTGCCGACGGCACCAAGCTCGTCTCGGACGTGAACCCAGGCTCGGTCTCCGACTATTACGGGACGCGCCCTAACAGCAGCTCTCCATCCAACCTGACCGCGGTCGGCGGCGAGCTCTACTTCACCGCCACCGACGCCGACCATGGCACGGAGCTCTGGAAGTCGGACGGCACCGATGATGGGACGAGGTTCGTCAAGGACGTCTATCCCGGTAGCAACGGGTCGTACGCATCCAACCTGACCGACGTCGGCGGCGAGCTCTACTTCACCGCCACCGACGCCGACCACGGCCAGGAGCTGTGGAAGTCCGACGGGACCGACGACGGGACGACGCTCGTCGAGGACATCTATCCGGGCGGTTACGGGTCGAACCCGTCGAACCTGACGAACGTCGGCGGCACGCTCTACTTCAGCGCCTACGACGCCGACCACGGGCAGGAGCTGTGGAAGTCGGACGGCACGGAAGCGGGCACGACGACACTCGGCAGCCCGGGTTCCCTCTCCTACCCGTCGAGCCTGACGAACGTCAACGGCACGCTCTACTTCAGCGCCTACGACGGCGACGGTTACGAGCTCTGGAAGTCGGACGGCACGGAAGCGGGCACGACTACGGTCGGCAGCCCGGGTTCCTTCTCCTACCCGTCGAGCCTGGCGAAGGTGGGCCGCACGCTCTACTTCAGCGCGTCTGACCCCGAACACGGCCAGGAGCTGTGGAAGTCCGACGGGACCGACGACGGGACGACGCTCGTCAAGGACATCGATCCGGGCGACGGTAGTTCGGGTCCGTTCAGTCTGACGAACGTCAGCGGCACGCTGTACTTCAGCGCCAGCGATCCCGACCATGGCACGGAGCTGTGGAGGTCGGACGGCACCTCCGCCGGGACGGCGCTCGTGCGCGACATCTATCCAGGCCCGGGCGGGTCGAGCGCGCAGAATCTGACCAGCGTCCGTGGCACGCTCTTCTTCAGCGCCACCGACCCCGTCCACGGCCAGGAGCTCTGGAAGACGACGATCGGCGGGACCGCGGACCCATCGCCGGACGCGCTCGACTTCGGCGACGGCTCGATCGGAGCGGCCAGCGCTGCGCAGCAGGTCTCCTTCAAGAACAACGGTCCGGGCCGGACGGAGTTCGCGGGCATTACTTTCGGAGGCGCGAACCCGGGCGACTTCTCGGTCTCGAACGACAACTGCAGCGGAACGACCCTCGAGGTCGGCGACACCTGCACGGCCGAGGTCAAGGCCACGCCGCACGGCCGCGGTGCCCGCTCCGCGACCCTGCTGGTGGCCGGCAGCACTGGCGGCACGTACTCGGTTGCGTTGACCGCCAACGGCGTCGACCTGACGGCGCCGACAATCCACTTCGACACGCCGACCAACGGCGTCCCTCTGGTCCAGGGGACACCGGTGAAGGCCTCCTATTCCTGCGCGGACGAGATCGGCGGATCAGGCGTCAAGTCCTGCACCGGCACGACCGCGAACGGATCGACCCTCGACACCAGCACGCTCGGCGCGCACAGGCTCTCGGTGAGCACCGAGGACAACGCCGGCAACAAGGCATCCAAGACGGTCACCTACGTCGTGGTCGGCACTCCCGGCGCCATCAGCCAGGTCTCTGCCTTGGGGAGCCAGCCGTCGTCGCTGACCGACGCCGGCGGGACCCTGTTCTTCACGACCTACGACCCCTCCTCCGGCTCGGCGTTGTGGACGTCCGATGGCACCCCGGCCGGGACGACGATGCTCGCGTCCGGGCTTACCTATGTGACGTCGCTGACGAGCGTTGGCAACACGCTCTACTTCCTCGGCTACGACAGCTCGTACAACCCCGAGCTGTGGAGGTCAGACGGGACGGTTGCAGGGACGACGAAGGTCGGGGACTCGAGCCTGCTCAGCTATCCGGGGAACCTGACCAACGTCGGCGGCTCGCTCTACTTCAGCGCCTACGACAGCTCGCTCGCCCACTACGGGCTGTGGACTTCCGACGGAACCGCAGCCGGGACGAAGATGGTCTACACGGCGCCCGGCGTCTACCCAGTAAGCCTCACGAACGTAGGCGGCACGCTCTACTTCTCCAGCAACGGCAGCTCGCTCTGGAAGTCCGACGGCACGGCTGCAGGCACAAAAGCGGTCGGCCCTTCCGTGGTCAACGTCTCGAACCTGACGAACGTCGGCGGCACGCTCTACTTCGCCGCCAATGACTACAACCACGGGCTGGAGCTCTGGAAGTCGGATGGCACCGATGACGGGACCAAGCTCGTCAAGGACGTCTATCCCGGGTCTACCTGCTACTCCGACCCGTACGACTGTTACTACGGCTACGACACGTATCCGAATTCCTCGAGCCCGTCGAACCTGACGAACGTCGGCGGCACGCTCTACTTCACGGCCACCGACGCCAACGGCACCGAGCTCTGGAAGTCCGACGGGACGGAGGCCGGGACGACGACGGTCGGCAGCCCGGGCTCCTTCTCCAACGCGCAGAACCTGACGGAGGCCGGCGGCACGCTCTACTTCAGCGCGACCGACTCCAGCCACGGCACGGAGCTCTGGAAGTCGGACGGCACCGATGACGGAACGACGCTCGTCAAGGACATCAACCCGGGCGGCGACAGCAACCCGCAGAACCTGACCAACGTCGGCGGCTCGCTCTACTTCAGCGCCACAGACCCCGGCGGAACTTCGCTGTGGAAGTCGGACGGCACCGCTGACGGGACGACCGTCGTCCAGGAGGGCACGTCGCCGAGCAACCTGAAAGCGGTCGGCGCCTCGCTCTTCTTCACCGACAGCTCGGCGAATCTCTGGACGATCACCCAGCGCGTGGCTCCCTCGCCGCTGCTGTACGACTACGGCTCGCATCCGATCGACAGCACGAGTTCGGCCAAGACCTTCACGATTCGCAACAACGACGCTGGGCCGCTCAGCATCAGCGGCTTCACCCCCGGCGGCGACGATCCTGGCGACTTCGCGGTCTCGGCGGAGACGTGCACCGATGCCTCCATCCCGGCGGGCGGCACGTGCACGGTCGACGTCGAGTTCACGCCACAGGGCGTCGGCGAGCGCTCGGCGATCTTCGCCGTCGAGGGCGACAGTGATGCGTCTACGATCTCCGTCGTCGGCACCGGCCTCGACGTCGTCAAGCCGACCGTCTCGATCACCACTCCGGTCGACCAGGCGAGCTACAACCACGGCAGCACGGTCGCGGCTGACTACTCCTGCGCCGACGAGACACACGGTTCGGGGCTTGACACCTGCGTCGGCAGCGTCGCGGACGGCTCCAACATCGACACCTCGAGCTATGGGTCGCACACGTTCACCGTCACGGCACAGGACAAGGCCGGCAACCAGACGACCAAGACGGTCTCCTACACGGTCCCCGACGACCTCGCCCCCGTGACGGGCGATGACGTCTCGCCCGACTGGTCCACGAGCGAGCAGCCGGTCACGCTCACCGCGACCGACACCGGCGGCTCGGGCCTCGACAAGACCTACTACACGACCGACGGCACGACGCCGACGACAGGCTCGTCGGTCTACAGCGCCTCGACCAAGCCCACGCTCGCGAACGGTCAGTCGATCAAGTACTTCTCAACCGACGCCGCGGGCAACGCCGAGCCTGTCAAGACCTCTAAGGCCGCCAAGGTCGACGGCACCGCTCCGTCGACCGGCGACGACGTCGGCGGGGCGTGGCAAACGTCGGCGATCAGCGTGACGCTGACGGCAACCGACGGAGTCGCGGGCGTCGACAAGACCTACTACACGACCGATGGCACGACGCCTACGACGGGCTCCTCGGTCTACAGCGCCTCGTCCAAGCCCACGCTCGCGAACGGTCAGTCGATCAAGTACTTCTCGGTCGACAAGGCGGGCAACGCCGAGGTCACGAAGGAGTCCCTCGGGGCGAAGGTCGACGGCACGGCTCCGGCCACGACCGACGACGTGCCCACGAAGTCGCGCACGAACCCCGTGACCGTGACGCTCTCGGCGACCGACACCGACTCAGGCGTCGCCCACACCTATTACACGGCCGGCGCCGACCCGGCCGCCCCTGCCCAGACGCCAGCCGACCTCTACGACCCGGCCCACAAGCCCGTCCTCCAGGACGGCGAGAAGATCCGTTACTTCTCCGTCGACCAGGCTGGAAACGCCGAGCCGGACCACACCTCGAGCGCCGCCAAGGTCGACTCGTCACAGCCTGGCCTGGCCGGGACGATCGGCGGACCCGGAACCGGCGACGGCCAGTTCGAGGGTCCCGGGGGAACCGCGATCGCCGGCGGCCTGCTCTACGTGGTCGACTCCCAGAACGGCCGCGTCGAGGTCTTCGACCCAGCGACCGGTGACTTCGTGCGCAGCTTCTCGGCGCCCTCTGGCGGCGGCGGCGCTCCGCAGCTCGCCGGGATCGCGATCGCGAACGGCCTTGCATACGTCGTGGATGCGGTCAATCACCAGGTCGACGTCTTCAACGCCGCGACGGGTGCCTTCCTCGAGTCGATCGGCGCCTCCGACCTTGGCGACCCGGCCGGGATCGCATTCTCCGACGGCAAGCTCTACGTGACCGATCCTTCGACGGACGAGGTGAAGGTCTTCGACGCCTCGACCGGCGCGCTGCTCGACACGATCGGCGGCCCGGGCTCCGGTGCCGGCCAGCTCGACAACCCGGTCGGGATCACCGTGGTCGATGGGCTGATCTACATCGCCGATCCGGGCAACCACCGCATCGACGTCTTCGACGCGGCGACGGGCAACTTCGTCGAGGCGATCGGCGCCGGCGTGCTGCCGGGCGGTGGCTCCGTCTGCACGGCCGTGACCGGCTGCCAGTCCGGCGACTCCGGGTCCGGCGCGGGTGCGATCGACCCGATCGGAATCGCGGTAGTAGATGGCGAGATCTTCGTGGCCGACGCCTCGAACCAGCGGGTCGACGTCTTCGACGCCGCGACCGGCTCGTTCGAGCGCGCGCTCGGCGCGGGCGTCAACCCTGACGGCTCCGACGTCTGCACCGCTGGCTCGGGCTGCCAGGGCGGCACTGACTCGAGCGATCCCGGGGCGCTCACAAGCCCGTACTCGCTGGTCGTCGCAGACGGCATCCTCTATGTCTCCGACGCCGGCTCGAACAGGGTCGTCGAGTTCACCGTGCCTGACGCGAACGCCCCGACGACGACCGACGACGTCTCAGGCGACTGGTCCAAGACCGCGCAGCCGGTCACCCTCGACGCCACTGACACCGGCGGCTCGGGCATCGCCCACACCTACTTCACGACCGACGGCTCCGATCCGACAACGAGCTCGGACGAGTACGACTCCTCGGACAAGCCCAAGCTCGCAAACGGCGAGTCGATCAAGTACTTCTCGGTCGACGCTGCCGGCAACGCCGAGCCGGTCGAGACCTCGCCCGCGGCGAAGGTCGACACCTCCAAGCCCTCGACCGCCAACAACGTCGACTCCAACTGGCACGGCGGGCCGGTCAGCGTCACGCTCACGCCTGACGACGGCTCGGGCTCGGGGATCGCGCACACCTATTACACGACCGACGGAACCACGCCGACGAGTGCCTCTGCGCAGTACCCGCAGACGACTCCCACGCTCGGGAACGGCGAATCGATCAAGTTCTTCTCGGTCGATGCGGTCGGCAACGCCGAGACGGTGAAGTCGGCTGGCCCGGCGAAGGTCGACACGACCGCTCCGACCACCAGCGACGATGTCGCCTCCGGCTGGACGCAGAGCGCGCAGGCGGTCCACTTGAGCGCCGATGACGGCGGCCAGTCGGGCAGCGCCCACACCTACTACACGAAGGGCACGAGCCCGGCCGACCCGACCCAGGTCCCAGCTGAGCTCTACGACGCGGCAAGCCCGCCAACGCTCTCGAACGGCGAGAAGATCAAGTACTTCTTGATAGACGCGGTCGGCAACGCCGAGACGGTTCAGACATCGAAGGTGGCGAAGGTGGACCCAGACGCCCCCACGACGACCGACAACGTCCCCTCGAAGGCGCGCTCGAACCCGGTCACGGTCACGCTCACAGCCGACGATGGCTCCGGCTCGGGCGTCGCCCACACCTACTACACGACCGGCGCCACCCCGGCCGCCCCGCAGGCGATCTCAGCTGACCTCTACGACCCGGCCCACAAGCCCGTGCTCGAGGACGGCCAGAAGATCCGCTACTTCTCCATCGACGCGGTCGGAAACGCCGAGGTAGCCCACAGCTCCGCTGCCGCGATCGTCGACTCCTCGAGCCCGGCCTACGCGGCCACGATCGGCGGCCCCGGCTCGGGCGACGGGCAGTTCGCCGCTCCCGCCGGCGAGGCGATCGCAGACGGCCTGCTCTACGTCGTCGACTCAGACAACGGCCGCGTCGAGGTCTTCGACGCAGCGACCGGTGAGTTCGTGCGCAGCTTCGGCGCGCCCGGCACCGGTGACGGCGAGCTCTCTGGCCCGGGCGGGATCGCGATCGACTCCGGCCTCGTCTACGTGGTCGACACGGGCAACCACCGGATCGTCGTCTTCGACGCCTCGACCGGCGACTTCGTGCGCGAGTTCGGCGACTCGGACCTCGACAGCCCGAGCGGCATCGCGATCTCAGGCGGCAAGGTCTACGTGACCGATCCGGGCTCGGACACCGTCGAGGTCTTCGACGCGGCGACCGGCGCCCATGACTCCTCGTTCGGCGGCCCGGGCGCAGGCGCAGGGCAGCTGTCTGACCCCGAGGGCATCACCGTCGTCGACGGCGTCATCTACGTGGCCGACCGCGGCAACCACCGCATCGACGTCTTCGACGCCTCGAGCGAGGACTTCGTCGAGGCCTTCGGCGCGGGCGTGCTGCCGGGCGGCGGCTCTGTCTGCACGGCGCTGACGGGCTGCCAGGCAGGCTCCGCGGGCACGGGCGCCGGGGCGATCGACCCGGTCGGGATCGTCGTCTATGGCGGCGAGATCTTCGTCACCGACCCCTCGAACGGGCGCATCGACGTCTTCGACGCGGCCACGGGCGCCTTCGAGCGCGCGCTCGGCGCGGGCGTCAACCCCGATGGCTCCGACGTCTGCACCGCGGCCTCTGGCTGCCAGCCCGGCACGGGCTCAGACGACGCAGGCGCGCTTGGCAGCCCCTACGGGATCGTGCTCTACAACGGCCAGCTCTACATCACAGACGGCGCCTCGAACCAGGTCGTCATCTACGACGCCCCCGACGGCAATGCCCCGAAGACGACCGACAACGTCGACTCGAATTGGCACGGCGCACCCGTCACGGTCGCGCTTGCGGCGCTCGACACCGGCGGCTCGGGCCTTGCCCACACCTACTTCACGACCGACGGCACGACGCCGACGGCGAGCTCGGACGAGTACAGCTCCGCCGACAAGCCGAAGCTCCAGAACGGCGAGTCGATCAGGTACTTCTCGGTCGACCAGGCCGGCAATGACGAGCCGGTTCACACCTCGCCCGCAGCCAAGGTCGACACCTCCAAGCCCTCGACCGGCAACAACGTCGACTCCAACTGGCACGGCGGGCCGGTCAGCGTCACGCTCACGCCTGACGACGGCTCGGGCTCGGGGATCGCGCACACCTATTACACGACCGACGGAACCACGCCGACGAGCGCCTCTGCGCAGTACCCGCAGACAACGCCGACGCTCTCAAACGGCGAGTCGGTCAAGTTCTTCTCGGTCGATGCGGTCGGCAACGCCGAGACGGTGAAGTCGGCTGGCCCGGCGAAGGTCGACACGACCGCTCCGACCACCAGCGACGACTACGACGGCAGCCTGACGGGCGGCCCGCAGACGGTGCACCTGAGCGCCTCAGACGGCGCCGGCTCGGGTGTCGCCCACACCTACTTCACGAAGGGTGCGAGCCCTGCCGACCCGACGCAGACGCCGGCCGACCTCTACAACCCGGCCCACCCGCCGGTGATCGCCGACGGCGAGCAGGTCAAGTACTTCTCGGTCGACACGGTGGGCAACGCAGAGACGGTCAAGAGCTCCGCGGCCGACAAGTCCGACACCAGCGCACCGACCACTACCGACGACGTCTCGAGCGCCTGGACCAAGACAGCCAAGCCGGCCCACCTGAGCGCGAGCGACGGCACGGGCTCGGGCGTCGCCCACACCTACTACACGGTCGGCGCCACCCCGGCGCAGCCGACCGCGACGAGTGCCGACCTCTACAACCCCCAGAGCCCGCCGGCGCTCCAGGACGGGCAGCGGATCCGCTACTTCTCGGTCGACAAGCTCGGCAACTCAGAGACAGCGCACACTTCGCCCGCCGCGCACGTGGACGGCACCGCGCCGAAGACGACCGACGACGTTCCGAGCGCCGACCAGTTGGGCCCGGTCACAGTCGCGCTGACCGCAACCGACTCGGGCTCGGGCCTCGACAAGACCTACTACACGACCGGTGCGGATCCGGCGACGCCGACGACGTCGAGCTCGGTCTACGACATCGCCAATCGCCCGGTGCTCCACGACGGCGAGAAGATCCGCTACTTCTCGGTCGACAAGGCAGGCAACGCCGAGACGCCGCACAGCTCGAGCGCGCTGAAGGTCATCGCCCCCGTCACGCAGACCGTGGGCGGCGTCGAGCACACCGCGCCGATCCTGGCCGCTGGCTCGACTGACACCGTCAGCGGCTGGGTCGGCGAAGACGGCTCGTTCAGCGTGCCCGTCTCCTGCCCTGCAACCGCTACCGCGGACTGCGAGGGCACGATCGAGCTGCACGCGACCCTGGCTGACGGCACCACGGTGATCCTGGGCAGCGTCACCTATCACCTCAGCCCCGGGCAGAAGCTGTCCGTGGTGGTGCCGCTCTACCCGGCCGCCGCCGAGCTCCTGTCGATCCTCGGTCGCCACCGGCTTTCGGTCACCGCTGTTGCGATCGGCAAGGACGCGAGCGGGAAGAAGTTCGAGCAGCAGCTCGGTGCCTTCGTCGTCGGCGTCGCGCCGCGCAAGGCCGCGCGCCAGGTCGTTCAGCGCAGCGCGCTCAAGCCGAGCGGCAAGCGCTGGAAGCTCATGACGCGCGGGCACATCAAGCCGGGCAAGTCGATGTCGGCGAAGCAGGCCTGCCGCTCGGGGGCCGTCGGCATGACGGTCACCCAGGGAACCAAGCAGCTGCTGGCGCGAACGGTGTCGCTGACCAAGGGCTGCACGTTCAAGTTCACGAGCAAGCTCAAGGGCACCCCGAAGGCGGGAGCGCCGATCAAGGTGAAGCTCACCTTCCTCGGCTCGCTGTCGATGCGGCCGAAGGCCGCGCACCGCCAGCTGCTGATCCGCCGCTAGCCCGGCTCGCCGCTGCCGGGGCCGCGCTGGCGCAGGAAGCGCTGGAACTCGCGGGCGATCACGTCGCCCGATGGGATCTGCTGCTCGGGTGACAGCTCGTCGTCGACCAGCTCGTCGGCCATCTCCTCGAGCCGCTCGACGAAGGCCTTCACGTCGGGGTCCGTCGCCACCGCGGCGGTCACCTGGCGGTCGTAGTCCTCGGACGCTGTCTCGAGCTGCGTCGCGTCGACCACGATGCCGGCGATCCCCTCGAAGCCGCGCACGAGCGCAAGCGCGGCCTTGGGGTTGGGCGTGGCCGCGACGTAGTGAGGCACCGGCGCCCACAGCGAGACCGACGCCATCCCGGCGTCCGCGCACGTCGCGTGGAGCACGCCGACGATGCCGGTCGGTCCCTCGTAGCTCGTGCGCTCGAAGCCCAGGCGCTCGACAAGTCCGTCCTCGGACGCCAGGCCCGTGATGCCGACCGGGCGCGAGTGCGGCACGTCGGCCAGCAGGGCGCCCAGCGTGACGATCATCCGGGCGCCTGTGGCGTCCGCCACCTCGAGCACGTCCGAGCAGAAGCGCTTCCAGTGAAGCGACGGCTCGACACCGCTCAGCATCACCAGGTCGCAGTCGGCGGCGGGCACGACGGCCGCGTGGAACGCGTTCTCGGGCCAGTCGACGGCGCGGCTGCGGCCCTCGACGAGGCGGACGGTGGGCCGCACCGCCGTGAAGTCGTAGTAGTCCTCGGGATCGATGGCGGCAAGCGGCGCTGCGCCGAAGTTCTCGCACAGGAACTGCACCGCGGCGGACGCCGACTCGCCCGCGTCGTTCCAGCCCTTGAAGGCGGACACGATGATCGGGTCACGCAGCTGTGGATGGTCCTGCCACTCGACGGCCATGTCAGCCTCGCCTACCCGGCGATGTCCGGATGGGAACGCAATATGGGTGTCGTGGAAGCAGTGGCAGACCTCAAGCCCGGACGCGAAGTCGAGGGTGTCTATGCCTGCGTCCGCAAGGACCGGCTGACCGCCCGGACTGGTTCACCCTACCTAGCGCTGGAGCTGCGGGACCGCAGCGGATCACTGCCGGCGCGCGTCTTTCGCGATGCCGACTTCCTCGCCGGGCAGTTCGAGCGTGGCGACCTGGTCTGGGTCAGCGGCCGCGTGGAGCGCTTCCGCGAGGAGCTCCAGCTGGAGGTGCACGCCATCCGCAAGGCGGATCCCGGCGATGCCGACCCGGCGTCGTTCCTGCCGGTCGCCTACCGCGACCTGGAGGAGCTCGACGGCTTCTTCGAGCACCTGGCGCGCGAGGTCCACGATGCCGACTACGCGCGGCTGCTGGACGCGTTCGTGAGCGACGACGTCTTCCGCGCGGAGTTCCGCCGCGCGCCGTGCTCGCGCGCGGGACACCATGCGTTCCTCGGCGGGCTGCTCGAGCACTCGGTCGCGGTGGCCACGCTCGCTCACGAGCTGTGCCTGATCCACCCTGGGCTGAACCCCGACCTGCTGCTGACCGCCGCGCTGCTCCACGACGTCGGCAAGATCGGCGAGTTCGAGCTGGGTGCCGAGATCGCGCTGAGCGATCAGGGCCGGCTCGTCGGGCACGTGGTCATAGGCGAGCGGATGATCGGCGAGCGGATCGCGGCGCTTGATGCCTTCCCCGGCGCGAAGGCGCTGGCGCTGGCGCACTGCGTGCTCGCACACCACGGCGCGGAGGGGCTGCCGGGGCGGCGCTTCGGGTCCGTAGAGGCGGTGGCGCTGTTTCGGCTGAACGCGCTCGACGCGGGGGTGAAGGGCGCCCTGGAGCACGGCTTGGGCGTTTGAGGACGATCGATGGCCGGTTTCCGGTCCCCCTTGTCCCCAGCACGGGGACAGGCTTCAATATTTTCTAAAGTCATCCGCTGGATGGCCGATGCTCTTCCAATGCGACGCCTGCTAGCGACCTCTTTTCTGATCCTTCTCGCCTTCGCCGCGCTCGCGGCGAGCGCCTCGGCGGCGTCCAAGGCTCCGGTGATCTCATCGGTCTCCCCGACCCATGTCCAGGTCGGCCAGAAGCTGATCATCAAGGGCAAGTACTTCAAGAAGGGCATCACGAACAACCGCGTCTTCTTCATGCGCGCCTCGGATGGGAAGTCGGTCCGCGCGCGTCCGTCGAAGGCGAACAGCAACACGCGGATGGAGGTCATCGTGCCGAAAGGCGTGGCGGACTTCCTCACGATCACGAACGGCGTGGCCAGCCCCACCCGCTTCCAGATCCAGATCCTCTCCGGCAAGTTCTCCAAGCTGCTCGCGAAGTCGAAGTCGCCGATCATCTCCGCCGCGACGACCACTCCCGGCACCGGCACCCCCACTCCGGCCCCGCCCCCGGCGGACTGCGACAACGACGGCACTCCGAATTCGCAGGATGCCGACGACGACAACGACGGGCTGACCGATGACCTCGAGACCGCCATCAAGACCGATCCGTGCAACAAGGACACAGACGGCGACGGCGTCAACGACGCCTACGAGTACTACGCGTCGCTCGACCTGAACCACAACCCGACCTACGCCGGCAAGCGTCCGTACCCCAACCCGCTGGATGCCACCGACGCCGTCAAGGACTTCGACGGCGACGGCATGACGATGGTCGAGGAGTACAACGCCTCGGTCGCGTTCGGCAACTCCACCTCCGCGCCACTCAGCTACAGCGACGGCAACCAGACGAGCGCGGCGCCGAACGGCACTGGTGCCATGGACCTCGACAACAACGGTCGCATCACCGACGAGGAGAAGGACGCCGACAACGACGGGCTGCCGAACTGGGTCGAAATGGCGAAGGGGGACAAGGCGCTGCTTGCGGGTTGCACATTCGACGGACCGAGCGCCAATGCGCCGAACATCTTCACCAACTGTGGCAACGGTGACACTGCGAACGGCAATACGTTCGCCCTGCCGAGCACGCTGGCCACGGGAGGGGCGACGCCGCCCTTCGAGCAGCAGACGGACTACCTCCAGCCAGATACGGACGGAGACGGGATCACCGACGGAGCCGACGATCAGGACCAGGACGGGATCTTCGAACCTCGACGAAATCCAGAACACGTTCACCGATCCGCAGGATCCGTGTGATCCGAATACGGACGCGCCGACATGCCCGACGCATCCGTCGCACCCCTAGCGAATCGGCAGAAGCTCAGACTCGCACTCCGCAACGGGCCGCCTCAGGGCGGCCCGACGCCTCAGTCGCCGAAGGATCCGCGTCCAGCGAGACGAAGGAGGCTCCATGGACTGCCTGCGCCGAACGTCGATCGTGGCCGTGACGGCTGGCCTTGCGATTACCGGCTGTGGTACGTCAAGCCGACCGCGCATCAACGACGTCGTTCTCAAGGCGGCCCAAGTGGGTCCGGGATACACGTTGCAGGAGCGCGATGACAGTCACAAGCTCGAGGGCTACGTGACTCTCGACCTCTGCGGCGGGCGTTTTCCCAGCGAGGCATTGCGCACGGCGCGCCTCCAGGTCAACTACACCGGCGCACCGCCCGCGATTCACGTGTCGAACGAGGTCGTCTCGTACCGATCGGGCGGTCCCCAACAGGCGCTGCGCGAACTTGACGAAGTCGCCGCGAGGTGTCCTGCGACGCCAGTTACAGGCCCCGTTGCCGGTGAGCCTCCGACGACGTACCGGATCACCCCGATCACTGGCCCTGACCTGGCGCCCGCCTACCGGGCGTATGAGATCCGGGCGAGTGCGGTTGTCGGTGGCCGCCCGCAGACGTACACCGGGTATGCCATCTACCAGGCTCGTGGGGAGATCCTTTCGGCGGTCTACACGGAGAGCACCGACGGATCGGACACGCGAACGCTCGCCCTGCACGCTGCCGCGGAGGCTGCTCAGAACCTGGCGAAGTAACCGGTACGCGTCGACCGGTCGGCCAGGGCGGCTTTCGGCCGGAGGCCTGCGTCCGGTGCTTGCCCCGAATGGGTGGCTGTGAGAACCTGATCGGGTGGAACGGCACGCCACAGCTCACACCGGCGCACCCGAGGAAACGGCGTCGATCTGCCCGGAGTGCGAGGCCGCCGTGCCGGCCACGCCGGGTTGGATCGTGTGGTGTCCCGGCTGCAACTGGAACCTGAGCGCTCCCGCGGCGCCGGTCCCGAAGACGCGATTCGAGCGCGCGTACCTGCGGGCCGGCGACAGGCTGGGTCGCCGCGTCTCTCAGACGCTCGAGGCCGCCCCCAGCCTAGAACCGCGCTGGACGCCGAGCAAGGCGGCTGCGGTCGCCATAGCGGTGTGCGTGCACGCGCTGACCCTCGCGATCGCTGCCCTCGGGATCGGCTTCATCGTCGTCGCCGGCCTGCCGGGCGTCCCCTTCGGCGCCTTGTTCCTGGCCGTGGCGTGGCTCATGCGCCCACGACTCGGACGGCCTCCGAAGGAGGACCTGGTCAGCCGGACGCAGGCTCCAACCCTGTTCGGCCTCATCGACGAGGTGGCCGCGGCATTGTCAACTCCGGCTCCGGACCTGCTCGTGGTCAACGACCACTTCAACGCCTTCTGGAACGTGGTCGGCATTCGGTTCCGGCGCGTCCTTGGGCTCGGCCTGCCGTTGTTCGATTCGCTCGCGCCGCAGGAGCGTGTCGCCCTGATCGGGCACGAGCTGGGGCACGGGCGCAACGGTGACGTGAGACGCGGTCACGTGGTGCAGTCCGCGGTCGCCGCGCTCAATTCGCTGTACACGCTGCTCGCGCCGGGGAGCCGAGTTGTCGCGACGCGCCGGGATCCGTGGCTCGCCGCCGCCGAACCGCTTGCAAACGCCATCATGTACGTCCTGACGCGCCCGCTTGCTGGGCTGATCGTGCTTCAGGCAAATCTGATGTGGCAGGACTCCCAGCGCGCCGAGTATCTGGCCGACGCTCTTGCTGCTCGGGTGGCCGGAACCGAGGCCGAGATTGGGCTCACGGAGCGGCTGTTGCACGGGCGCACCTTCGAGGTGGTCGCCCGCAAAGCGATGCACGGTCTCAACGACGCCACGGTCGACGTGTTCGCGGAGGCGCGCGTGGCCATGGAGGGCATCCCGGCCGAGGAGCGTGAGCGACTGCGCCGGGTCGCACGCTTGGAGCAGACCCGCCTCGATGCAACGCATCCACCGCCCAGCTACCGGCTCGCGCTCCTCGAACGTCGTGCGCCGCTCGAGCCGGCTGTCGTCCTGGATGCCGAGCGCTCGGCGAAGATCGACGACGAGTTGGCTCCGCTGCGCGCGCACCTGTCACTGCGCATCGTCGACGCGTATCGCAGCTCGCTCTACGCCGGCGGCAGGCGTCGGCGTCGGCGCTGAGCGCCCTCAGCGCACCGCCTTCTTCACGAGCGCCGCGATCTTCTTCTCCTCGGCGGCCGTCAGCTTTTTCAGTGCGAACGAGGTCGGCCACATCTCGCCCTGGTCGAGGTTCGCGTCGTCGTTGAAGCCGAGCGTCGCGTACCTCGACTTGAACTTGTCCGCGCTGCGGAAGTAGACGACGACCTTGCCGTCGGCATTCGCGTAGGCGGGCATCCCGTACCACGTCTTCGGCGCCAGATCCGGTGCGGCGGCCTTGACGATGGCGTGCAGCCGCTTCGCCATGACGCGATCCGCCTTCGGCATCTCGGCGATCTTCGCGAGGAGGTCCTTCTCCGCCTCAGCCCTGCCCCCGGCGGCCTTCAGCTCCTTGACGCGCTCCCTCATCGCAGCGCGTTCCTCGGCCGTGAACTTGCTCGACGCCTTGCTGCTCGTTCGCTTGGCGGCGTTCTTCGTGCCCTTGTTGGCCATGGTCAGTCCCTCCTGTCGATGCCGGCAACAAGGCTAGGTGCAGCGCCCTGCCGGCGATTTGGCGCCCGCGAAGGCTTGGCCGCCGCGCATTTTGTTACCCCATTTGGCGTGTGCCGACTTACACTGGGTCGCGATCTGTACAAAAGCGTGCGCCGGGCCTCTGGCGCGAAGGAAAGGACTCCAATTGAAGAAGGGCAAGCTCGTTGCCGCGGTGACCTGTCTGTGCGTGGCCGTTGGCATCTCCGGCGTAGCGGCCGCTGCCAACAAGGCCGCTCCCAAGAGCGTCACGATCAAGGTGTCGCAGAAGCTCAAGATGGTCCCGAACCGCTTCATCCAGGACGGCCTCAGGTGGGACAAGGACGTCTACAAGGTGAAGTCGGGCGGCACGATCACCGTGGTCAACACCGTGGCGACCGAGGGTCCGCACACGTTCAGCGTGGTCAAGGAGAAGGACCTTCCGAAGACGGCCGCGGCGGTCAACAAGTGCAAGATCTGCACGACGCTCGCGGCAGCTCATGGTGCTGACCCGAACAGCGACGCACCGCCGAAGTTCCAGTACCTCGAGAACGGCGTCGGTCAGGACACGCCGCCGAGTGTCGACCGGCCTGGTGACTCGGGCTTGACCGGCCCGGGGCAGAAGGGCGAGAAGATCTCGTTCAAGGTCACGGCGAAGAAGGGCACCGAGCTGTACTTCATGTGCCTGATTCACCCGTGGATGCAGGCGAAGGTCCAGGTCAAGTAGCGCGAACGGCGTCTTGATGCTCCGTGTTGCGAGGGTCCTGGCTGCGGCCGGGGCCCTCGCTTTCGCCATGGCGCCCGCAGCGGCGCACGCACGCGTGGTCGACTACTGGGTCGCCGCGGTGCCGACGACCTGGAACATCGCGCCGAACGGGCACGACGCGATCATGGGCACGCCGGTCGATCCGAGCGACTCGATCTTTCCGACCGTGGTCTACCGCCGCTACAGCCCGCACTGGCGCGGGCAGCTCCAGAACGCCGCGCGCTCGAATGCCGACGGGCTGCTCATCCCCGGCCCGTTGATCAAGGCGCGCGTGGGCGACAAGCTGCGCATCCACTTCAAGAACATGGACACGCTGCGGCACGACGCGCACTCCATGCACTTCCACGGGGTCCACTACAAGCCGAGCTCGGACGGCGCCTACCTGCCCGGCTTCTCCGGCAAGGACGCCGATGTGAAGTTCGGCCAGACCTACACCTACAAGCTCACCGCCGGCAGTGACTCCAAGGGCATCTGGCCCTACCACGACCACTCGATGTCGATGGACGCCTCGATCAGCGGGGGCATGTTCGGCATGCTCTCGATCCTCGGCCGCCACGAGCAGGCGCCCGACAAGGAGTTCGAGGTGGTCTTCTCCCCCTTCGGCAAGTTCATGGCGATCGACGGCCGGGCCTTCGTCGGCAACACGCCGGTGTTCCACTCGACGGTCGGCGACCTCGTGCAGTGGGACGTGATGGCCATGGGCTCCGACACCCACACCTTCCACGTCCACGGTCACCGCTGGATCGGCGCGGGTGGAATCCCGCGCGACACGCAGACGATCGGGCCGGCCGAGAGCTTCCGCTTCCGCTGGCGCGAGCAGGACCCCGGCACCTGGCTCTACCACTGCCATGTGGAGGACCACATGATGCGCGGCATGATCGGCATCTACCAGGTGGCGAGGCGGTGAAGCGCGCACTCGCGGTGGCGATGTTCGTGCTGGCGATCCCTGCGGCGACGGCAGCCGCGCCGGCGAGCCTGCCGGTGTACGTCCAGTTCCAGGACTTCGGGCCTTCGCAACTGGACGCCCTGCCGGGCGAGACCGTGGCCTGGAGCAACGTCTCCGAGCGCACCCACACGGTCACCGCCGACGACGGCTCGTTCGACTCCGGCGACCTGGCCTCGGGCGACACGTTCACGCGCGAGTTCGACTCGCCCGGAACGATCCTCTACCACTGCACCAAGCACCCGGGCATGGTCGGCGAGGTGGATGTCCGCCCGGTCATCCTGGGGCCACTGCCGACTGCGGCCATCCCCGCGGGCGACCCCGTTGAGTTCGACGGCCGCACCTCCGATCCGACCCAGCCGGTGATGATCCAGCGCTCGACGGGCGGCGAGTTCAAGACGATCGCGACCGTCGGGCCCGGCGCGGACGGCACCTGGAAGACCACGATCGCCGCCCAATCCACGGGCGACTACCGCGCGTTGATCGGCGCCGGCGCGAGCGAGTCGCGCCACCTGCTCGTGTCCGACCGCAAGGTGCTCGTGCGTGCGACCCGCCGCGGCCTGGCCGTGACCGTCGTGCCCGCGCTGCCGTACGCGCGGGTGGTGGTCCAGGAGGATCTGCGCGAGCGCTTCGGATGGTGGCCGGCGCTCAGCACCCGGCTGGACTACGTGTCACACGCGAGCTTCACGCTTTCCCGGCCCGCCCGCGTGCGCGTGGTGCTGGTGGCCAAGGACGGCTGGACGGCGCTTGCCACGAGCCCCGTCTTGACGCTCGGCCATGTGGGGCGCACTCGAGCGGCGCCCCACATGCCGATGCGCCGCTGACTACGACGAAGGCGTCGTGGTGGTCTGGGTGCCTCCGCTGGTGTTGTCGTCGGCCAGATCGCAGAACAGGTCGCCGAGCTTGCCCTGGCCGCGTGTCGCGGTCACCGCGAGGTGAACCTTCTTGAGGTTCACGACCAACCCGAGCAGCTTCAGGTTGAGCGGGCCGACGATCAGGTCGAGCACCTGGCACGAGGGCTGGGCCGCCGTGGCCGTCGCCTTCGGGAACACCGCCGCGTTGAAGCGCAACGCGTTCATGTGATGGCGCGCGACCGACGCGTTCAGCGCCTTGACCGCCGACGAGCGCGTACTCGCGAGCTTCGCGCGCGCGAGCTTGCAGAACAGCGACCCCAGCGGGCCGCCGTGCGCCTGACCTGTCACGTCGAGCGTGACCTGGTCGAGATGTGCGTTCAGGCCGAGCAGCTGGAGATTGAGCTGGTCGAGGAACAGGTGCAACACCTGGCAGCTGCCACCGGTCGAGGCCGACAGCTTGACCTTCTGCTTGACGGTCGAGACGTGACCGGCACCGTCGACCAGACGACCGGTGACGACTCCGGTGGCCGAGAGCGTCTTGCCCGCCGCACTGAAGTGGAGCACCGATACCCCGACGGACAGGCGTCCCGGCTTCGGCTTGGGCGACTTCGACCCGCTCGCGAGCGCGACCGGCAAGGACATGCCCAGGACTGCTGTCGCGACTATGAGTGCCACGTACCCTTTCTTCAACTGCGCCTCCTCCGTTGGGTGAGCGGCGCACAGTAGGGTGCGCCGCCGTGGACCATCGCAGTGGGAATTTCCACGGCGCCGGCGGCGTCGACATCTTCTGGCAGGCCTGGATTCCAGACGGCGAAGCGCGCGCGGTCGTCGTGCTCGCGCATGGTGCCTCGGAGCACAGCGGCCGCTATGCGTGGACGGGCGAGCAGTTCGCCGCACGTGGCTACGCGCTCTACGCGCTTGACCATCGCGGCCATGGCCGCTCCGGCGGACCACGCGCCGTGATCGACCGCGTGGACAACGTGGTCGCGGACGTCGGCACCCTGGTGGCCCTTGCCGCCGCCGAGTCCGGGCGCGACGGCCAGAAGCCGTTCCTGTTCGGCCACTCGATGGGCGGCTGCATCGCGATCGCGTTCGCCACGCGCCGTCAGGACGAGATCCGAGGCCTGATGCTGTCGGCGCCGCTGGCGGTGCTCGAGGCCGCTTCGCCCGTCCAGCGCGTCGCGGGGCACGTGCTCTCGATCGTCGCGCCGAAGCTGGGCGTCTTCGCGATCGACTCGTCCACCGTCAGCCGCGACCCTGAGGTGGTCCGCGACTACGACGCCGACCCGCTCAACCACCACGGCAAGCTCCCGGCGCGGACGGTGCACGAGCTGGCTCAGGAGATCGCCCGCTTCGAGGATGCGATCCCGCGGATCACGGTGCCGTTGCTCGTCCAGGTGGGAACCGCCGACGAGCTCGTGCCGCCCGCTGCGAGCGAGCTGGTCTACGAGCGTGCCTCGTCGCAGGACAAGACGATCGAGCGCTACGACGGGCTCTTCCACGAGATCCTGAACGAGCCCGAGCGCGACCAGGTCGTGGCCGACACGCTGGCCTGGCTCGACGCTCACGCGTAAAGGCTGGGGTCCCTCACGCGGGGACTATCCTTAGTCGAAGCCACTTAGATTTCATTCGTTGCGCAGGCTTGTTGACTGCTCAACCATCTGATAGGATTCGAGGCCTGATGAGCACACTTCTCCTGATTCCCCTCGACGACACCGTCGTCTTCCCCACGATGGACGTCACGCTTCCCGTGGACACCCACGGCGAGGAGCGCGTCCTTCTCGTCCCCCGCCACGAAGGCGAATTCGCGAAGGTCGGAACGATCGCCAGCGTCGCGCGCACGGTCCGGCTTCCCGGCGGCGCTCACGGCGCCGTCCTCGAGGGCGAGTCGCGCGGCGTTGCCGGCGCGGCGCACACGAGCCCCGAGGGCCATCTGTTCGTCGAGGTTGACGAGCGGCCCGACGAGGTCCCCGTCGACGGCCACACGCGCGACCTCGTGCGCGAGTACCGCGCCGTGGTCGACGAGCTGCTCGAGCTGCGCGGGGACGACGGCCGCATCGCTGCCTTCGTCCGCTCGATCACCGAGCCCGGCGCGCTTGCCGACACATCGGGTTACGCGCCTGACCTGAGCTTCGAGCAGAAGGTCGACCTGCTGGAGACCCTCGACGTGACCGAGCGCCTCCAGACGGCGCTCGACTACCAGACCGAGCGCCTGGCCGAGCTTCAGGTGCGCCGCCGCATCCGCGAGGACGTCGAGTCCGGCGCCCAGAAGCAGCAGCGTGAGTACTTCCTGCGCAAGCAGATGGAGTCGATCCGCAAGGAGCTCGGTGAGGACGACGCCGACGTGATCGCCGACTACCGGAAGGCGATCGAGGAGGCCGGCATGCCCGAGCCCGTGCGCGAGCAGGCCGACAAGGAGCTCGGCCGGCTCGAGCGGATGGGCGAGCAGTCGGGTGAGGCCTCGATGATCCGCACCTACCTCGACTGGCTGATCGCAGTGCCGTGGAGCAAGCGCTCCGACGAGAAGCTCGACCCGCAGAACGCCCAGGAGGTGCTCGACGCCGACCACGCCGGCCTCGAGGACGTCAAGGAGCGCATCGTCGAGTACATCGCTGTGCGCAAGCTGCGCAAGGAGCGCGGCGTCGAAGACAACAAGCGTTCCGGCGCGATCCTGACGCTGATCGGACCCCCCGGCACCGGCAAGACCTCGATCGGCGAGTCGATCGCGCGTGCGACCGGCCGTGAGTTCGTCCGCATGTCGCTCGGCGGCGTTCGCGACGAGGCCGAGATCCGCGGTCACCGCCGTACATACATCGGCGCCCTGCCGGGTCGCCTGGTCCGCGCGCTGCGCGACGCCGGGACCATGAATCCGGTGATCCTGCTCGACGAGGTCGACAAGGTCGGCGCCGATTGGCGCGGCGACCCCTCGGCCGCCCTGCTCGAGGTGCTCGACCCGGCGCAGAACTCGACCTTCCGCGATCACTACCTGGACGTCGAGCTCGACCTGTCAGGTGTCCTGTTCATCGCCACGGCCAACATGGCCGACACGATTCCCGGGCCGCTCTACGACCGCATGGAGATCATCAACTTCGACGGCTACACCGTCGAGGAGAAGACGGCGATCGCACGCGGCTACCTGTGGCCGCGCCAGATCGAGCGCAACGGGCTGCGGCCCGAGGAGGTCGACGTGGCCGACGACATGCTGCGGCTGATCGTCGACGAGTACACGCGCGAGGCCGGCGTTCGCCAGCTCGAGCGTGAGCTCGGCAAGCTCCTGCGCAAGACAGCCACGAACATCGCGGCGGCTCGCGTCGAGGCGCCCGTCACGCTGGATGTGGCGGCCGTCCGCGATGCGCTCGGCAAGCAGCGCTTCTTCCACGAGGCGGCGTCACGCACGGCAGTGCCCGGTGTGTCAACCGGCTTGTCGGTGACGGGCTTTGGCGGCGAGGTGCTGTTCATCGAGGCGCAGGGCATGAAGGGCGACGGCGCATTGGTCCTGACGGGCCAGCTCGGCGACGTGATGAAGGAGTCGGCGCGGATCGCGCTCACGTATGTGAGGGCACACGCGCCGGAGCTCGGCATCTCCGACGAGGCGTTCGACAACCGCGAGTTCCACGTGCACGTGCCGGCCGGCGCGATCCCGAAGGACGGGCCATCAGCCGGCATCACGATGACGACGGCGCTGGCGTCGCTCCTGAGTGGGCGCCCGGTCAAGCACACGGTCGGCATGACCGGTGAGATCACGCTTCAGGGACGCGTGCTGCCGATCGGCGGGCTCAAGCAGAAGGTGCTGGCCGCCCACGCAGCCGGCCTGACCGACGTCATCCTGCCGGAGCGCAACCGCCCCGATCTGGACGATCTGCCCGATGATGTGCGTGAGCAGATGAGCTTCCATCCCGTCATGACGATCGGCGAGGTACTGGACCTGGCGCTCGAGCCGGTCTCCTCCGAGGCAGCGATTGCCTAGGGCGTTCGGCCGCGACCCGTCCGCCGACCGGGGTCGCCCGGTGGGCGCGACGGGCCCGCAGCCGGTCAGGCGCGTTGCGCGCCTGTTCAAGCCATACCGACGCCAGCTGTCATCGCTGCTCGGGCTGATCTTCATCTCGGCCGGGCTGGGGATGGTCTCGCCGTTCCTGCTGCGAGCCGTGCTCGACCACGCGATCCCCGAGAAGGACACGAAGCTGCTCGGGGAGCTCGTGGCCGGCATGGTCGCGATCCCGATAGTGAGCGGCGCCATCGGCATCGCACAGACATGGCTCTCGAACCGGGTCGGCCAGCAGGTGATGCACGACCTGCGCACCTCGGTCTATCGCCACCTCCAGCGCCTCTCGCTCGCGTTCTTCACGCGCACGCGCACGGGCGAGGTGCAGTCACGGATCGCCAACGACATCGGCGGCATCGACAACGTCGTCACGAACACGGGCACCTCGATCGTGTCCAACTCGACGACGGTGATCGCGACGATCGTCGCGATGTTCCTGCTCGACTGGCGGCTGGCAGTCTTCTCGCTCGCGCTGCTGCCGGTGTTCGTCTTCCTCACGCGCCGCGTCGGCGCCGTGCGCCGCGAGCTCGCCAAGCAGCGGCAGGCCACGATGGCGGACGTGTCGTCGCTGGTCGAGGAATCGCTGTCGGTGTCGGGCGTGCTGCTCGGGAAGACGATGGGCCGCGCGCCCGACTTGGCCGAGCGCTTCACCGGCGAGTCGCGCACGCTCGCCGACCTCGAAGTGCGCCAGCGCATGGCGGGCCGCTGGGTGATGGCCTCGATTCAGGCCACGTTCGCCATCATGCCGGCGCTCGTGTACGGGTTCGCGGGCTGGTCGTTCGCGCACGGCCACGACGCCATCACGATCGGCACGGTGGTCGCTTTCACCACGCTCCAAACGCGGTTGTTCTTCCCGATCGGCCAGCTGCTGTCGGTAGGGGTGGACGTGCAGACCTCGCTCGCCCTGTTCGAGCGCATCTTCGAGTACCTCGACCTGAAGGTGGACATCGAGGAGAAGCCCGAAGCGCGGACGCTGCCCGCCACGCCGGAGCCGCTCTCGGTCTCGTTCGACGGGGTGTGGTTCCGCTATGCGCAGGACGGCGACTGGACCCTGCGCGACATCGACCTCGACGTCACGCCAGGCTCGAAGACGGCGCTCGTGGGCGAGACCGGGTCGGGCAAGACCACGCTCGGCTACCTGGTCGCGCGCCTCTACGACGCGGAGCGCGGCGAGGTGGCGATCGAGGACGTCGACGTCCGCGACCTGACGTTCGCGTCGCTGGCCGACGCTGTCGGCGTGGTCTCCCAGGACACCTATCTCTTCCACGCCTCGATCCGCGACAACCTGCGCTTCGCGCGACCCGACGCAACCGACGCCGAGATCGAGGAGGCCGCCCGCGCCGCCCAGGTTCACGAGCTGATCGCGTCGCTGCCCGAGGGCTACGACACGATGGTCGGCGAGCGCGGCTACCGCTTCTCGGGCGGGGAGAAGCAGCGCATCGCGATCGCCCGCACGGTGCTGCGCAACCCACCCGTGCTGGTGCTCGACGAGGCCACCAGCGCGCTCGACAACGAGACCGAGCGCGCCGTGCAATCGGCGCTCGACGACCTGGCAAGCGGCCGCACCACGATCGTGATCGCCCACCGTCTGTCGACGATCCGCGATGCCGACCAGATCGTGGTCCTCCACCGCGGCGAGATCGTCGAGCGCGGCACCCACGACGAGCTCGTGGACGCCGGGGGCTTCTACGAGCGCCTCTCCACGCGCGAGCGCGTGGCCGCCGAGTCAGCCTCCGCCTGACGCACAACGACGAAGCAATGCGTCGCAAAAGTCGCTCGCGTGGCATGCTCGGCGCCGATGTGGCGCTTCGGCACCGTCCTCTCGCTCATGGTTGTTGCTGTGTGCGCTTTGCCCGCGCAGGCGGCTGACCGCGCCAAGGGCGACACCAAGCTGTTCGCCGCCGTGCCCGCGCCGGGATCGCCCGAGCCGGTGGTGATCGCGCCCGACGGGACCGTCTACACGGCGACCTTGAACGCCGCGTCCGGCGACACGAAGGCGGCCTCGAAGGTGTTCGCCTTCAGCGCCGACGGCAAGCTGCAGCGCACTTACGACATCAAGGGTCAGGACCTGGCCGCCGAGCACGGCCTGACCGGCCTTGCGATGGACGCGGAGGGCTTCCTCTACGTGGGCAGCCTGGCACCGCCCGAGGTCATCCGGCTGGACCCGAAGACGGGCGAGCAGAGCGTCTACGCGACCTACCGCGACGTGCCGGTGTGCAGCGCCACGGTGACGAGCGACTGCTCCAAGGCCGCGGTCGACATGAAGCCGTGGCCGGACTACATCGTGCTCGCGCCGGATGGCTCGCTCTACGAGACCGACTCGCTCCAGGCCCTGATCTGGAAGGTGCCGCCGGGCGGCGGCAATGGGCAGATATGGCTGACCGACAACCGCCTCCAGAGCCTGGCCGGCCCGCCCGCTTTCGGGCCTAGCGCCATGAAGCTGGCACCGGACCACAGGACGCTCTACTTCACGACGATCGAGGGACCGACCGGCGACGGCGACCCGAGCGCCGGGCGCATTTGGACGCTTCCGATCCAGCCCGACGGCAAGCCCGGCCAGCTGCACGAGCTCTACACGGCGCAGTCGGCGGATGCTCCCGGCGGAATCGGCTTTGCGAAGTCCGGTGACCTCTACGTGTCGCTGTCGGGATCGAACGGGATCGCGCAGCTGGGTCCCGACGGCAAGGAGAAGGCGCGCTTCCCCGACCCGGTCACCAACGAGACCTTCAAGCCCCCGCTCGACTCACCGCTGGACGTCGCGTTCCGCGGCGACTCGCTGCTGGTGGCAAACAGCGGCTACCTCTCCAACAGCGCGGCCAGCTTCGCCCTGCTGGACGTGTTCGTCGGCGAGCCGGGCTACGAGCCGCTGCGTCCAGCCGTGCCGCGGCCGCCCGGCGCGCCGGTGCAGCTTCACCTGACCGTCAGGCCGAAGCTGGTGAAGGCGGGGCGGCGAACGCTGATGCGCTTCCGCGTGACGGGTGCCGCGGGCAAGGCAGTCGCAGGCGCACGCATACGCGTGGGCAGGACCCACCTGCGAGCGGGCAAGGACGGCCGCGCAGCGGCGCGGATCGTGGTGCGGCATCGCGGAAGCAAGCGGGCGACGGTGCGCTCGAACGGCTACCGCCCCGGGCACGCCGCGTTCCGGGCGCGCTGAGGCGCGGCTCGAGGGCTCGGTTCTGGGTGGGCTCGGGCGGCGTGTTCTTTTGCCGAGGGCTCAGTGCGGTTTTGGAACGTGATGGAGCAGCTTTTCGACTTCCTTCTGCCACTGAGCGACGCTGCGCGCCGGGGCCGGCCGATGCGTGTCGTAGCGATGACAGGGCGCGACCGGCTGGCCGGCCATGAAGCGCACGAAGCCGCGCCGCGCGCAGCCGGAGGTCGTCAGCGTGGAGTGGCCGACGTCGGGCACGAGCAGCAGCTGCGCGTCAGGCGTGGCGGCCGCGAGACCCTCGGCGTCCTCGGCGGGCGTGCGCAGGTCATCGAGGCCGGCGAGGATGAACGTCGGCACATCCGGCAGCGGACCTGCCAGCAGGGTCGGCGGATCGGGCGCCTCCGGCCAGAACTTGCACGCTGACACGAGGCTGGCCGACAGCGCAGTCGCGCGGTCGAAGGGCGCGAAGCTGGTGTCCGGCAGCTCGCCGAGCGTGTCCTCCGCGTAGGCGCCGCGCTGTGAGGGCAGCGAGTCGCGCGGCCAGGGAAGCGCCGACTCCTCGCACAGCGTTGCGACCTGGTCGGCGGTGCTGAACTCGTGTTCCGCGAGCTTCATGTCACCCGCCGCCTTGGGGGGAGCGATCTGCTCGAGCAGCTTCAGGAAGCTGCAGTAGGCGAGCTTCGGGCTCTGGATCGCCAGCAAGAGCGAGAGCTGATAGGGCTGCCCGTTCGCGGCTCGGTTGATGGCCACCGGAAGCTGGGACAGCAGCTTCGGATCCTCGTCGGCCTGCGCGAACAGGCCGAACACGCGGCTGCGGGTGATGGCCACGCGCGTGGAGCAGCCGGCCAGCACGACGGCTCGCTTCGAGCGCATCGGCGCGACGGTGAGGCCGGCGACGAGCTTGCGCAGATCCCCAACCGGATCGCTCGTGATCCCATCGCAGCCGCCCCCGCGGCAGAGCTCCTCGAGCAGCCGCGGAATGGCCGCGACCGTGTGCAGCGAGAAGGCGTCGATGCCGGCGTCGGTGACGACCGAGTCGAGCACGATCCGGTCGGTGTGCTCGGGATAGGTCCGCGCGTACGCCATCGCCTCGCGGGTGCCATAGGAGACGCCGAGCAGAACCAGCTTGCTGATCCCGAGGGCTGCGCGCACGTCCTCGATGTCGGCGACCGAGTCGCGCGTCGTATAGAAGGAGCGCGCGGGGCCGATCTTCTGCGCGCAGCGCTGCACGCCCTTGCCGAGCACGCGCGAGTCGTCGCCGATCAGGAAGTCGGAGTCGGCGCCCTCGAGGTCCTGGTCGCAGTCCAGATAGCCGGAGCGCCCGGTGCCGCGCAGGTCGAGCAGCAGCAGGTCGTGGTCGCGCAGCTGCTGGCGGACCACCGGCAGGACGTCGTAGCCCAGGATCGAGGTGGCGCCGCCGGGACCGCCCGGGAACACCGCGATGGTCGACTTCGACTGCGTCTGAGCGTGGATCAGCTCGTAGAAGAGCTTGACCGTGCCCGGCACGTGACCGCTGCGGTCGATCGGGACGGTGATCGTGCCGCAGTCGGCGCCCGGCAGGTCGAACGAGGTGGTGCAGCTGGCCGGTGCGGGCGCGGGCGGCGCCGCTCGGGCGGGGCCGGCAAGGGTCAGGCCGACGCTGCTGACAAGAACTGCCAGCAGCGTGGCCCGTTGCCCCATGCGGGCGAGACTACCGGCGGATCGTTATCCGCTTGGCAGTACTCGCAGCCGCCAGATGGTCGAAGCCGCCCGGTACGTAAGCGCGGTAAACGCCGCTCACCACGTGACGCAGGCGCACCGCGTAGCTGACGGTGTCCGCGATCGCGGTGACGGCGAGCTTGGCGCTCAGGACCGTGTGCCAGCCGGTCTTGCCGAGCCGCTGGACGTACACCGGCGACCCGGTCCGCGCCGGTGTGGCGAAGCCCGTGAAGAGCACCGTGTGGTGGCGCTTCGGACGCGTGGTGTTGGCCTTCAGGGAGACGGTGTCCTGTTCGAGAACGAGCGCCGTGTTGCTCGTCCCCGCCGGCTTGGTGCCCGCCACGACCCGCCACGCCGTGGCTGTCTTCAGCTGGCGTACGAACTGGTAGCGGCCCGCGCCGTCGGTGGTGGTTGTGGAGACTTCGGTGAAGCCGCCGAACGGGAACGGGTTCTCCTGGAGGGTGACCGTGATGCCCGCCACCGCGGTGCCCGAGACCTGCCCGCTGATCGTGATGCTCTCGTTGAAGCGACCGGTGGTCTTGGAGGTGCCGAGCGACACCGCCGACCGCGTGGTCATCGTGTGGTCCTTGCCCGGGATGGAGCCGGACGGATTGGTGGCGACGAGCCGGAAGTGGTACACGGTCCCCGGTGCCAGCGAGCCGATGTCGGCCGCGACAGCGGTGCTTCCGTTCCCTGCCGGAACGGGCCCCTGCTCGGGTGTGACGGTGCCGTACGCGGTCGTCGTGCCGTACTCGAAGTGCCAGGTCGTGGCCTCCTTGTTCGGCTTGACCGTGCCGCGCAGCCTGGCCGTCGTCTGTGTGACGGCTGTGGCGCTCCCCGTGGTCGTGGTCGGAACCGCGGCCTCCGCGCCTGCTGTGATCAAGAGTGACGCCGCTAACGCGGCAATTAATATGCGCATAGCAACCGAACCCCGAATCAGGCCCGGGGTTGCGGAAAGTTGCTGCGCATCGAGCGATCCCAGACCGCATCGGGCATCAGCCGGCGCAGGCCGATCATGATGCGCGCGGATGCGGTCACCGGAATTCGGGCGCGTGGGCGCTTGATCGCCCGCTCGATCGCCTTCGCGACCGCATCGGGCCCGGCACCGAGCCGCGCCATCCCGCCACCGTCGTAGGCGCCGGCGGTCGTCGCGCCCACGGCGCTGTTGAAGTGGGCATAAGGGCCATCCGCGCCGGCGGGCGCGAGCGAGCCGACGGCAGCGGTGCCGAACTCCGTCTTGATGAGCCCGGGCTCGATCAGCACGACCGCGATGCCGAAGCCCTTGACCTCGAAGCGCAGGGCGTCGCTCAGAGCCTCGACCGCGTACTTCGAGGCGTGGTAGTAGCCGCCACCCGGGAACACCAGCCGGCCGCCCATCGACGAGAGGTTGATGATCCGCCCCCAGCCCTGTCCGCGCATCCCCGGCAGGGCGAGCTTGCACATCTCGACCAGGCCGAACACGTTCGTCTCGAACTGCCGGCGCACCTCGTCCATCGGCACCGACTCGACCGCACCGCTCTGGCTGTAGCCCGCGTTGTTGACCAGCACGCCGACGGCGCCCTCCTGCTCCACGACGGTCGCCACCGCGGCCTCCATCGAGGCGTGGTCGGTCACGTCGAGCTGAAGCAGGCGGCAGCCATGCGCCTCGAGCTCGGCGATCGAGTCGAGCTCGCGGGCGCTCGCGTAGACGGTGTGGCCCGCGCGGGCCAGGCGCTCCGCGGTGGCTCGCCCGATGCCCGTGCTGCAACCGGTGATCAGAACGGCTTCGGATCTGTGTTCATCAGGCATGCGGCGCACCTTCGCACACGGGGTTGATCCACGCCGCCTCCGGATAGCGAACCCTCACCATGCGAACCGCGATCGTCCTGTTCACCCGCGACCTGCGCGTGCACGACCACCCGGCGTTGCGCGCCGCGGGCAACGAGTTCGACGTGATCGTCCCGCTGTTCGTGCTCGACGACGTGCTGGTCGAGCGCTTCGGTGCGCCGAACCGACTGAAGTTCCTGTTCGAGTCGCTGCACGACCTGCGCGATGCGCTCGCTCAGCGCGGGGCGCCGCTGGTTGTGCGCCGCGGCGAGACGGTGGCCGAGGTGATGCGCGTGGCAAAGCAGACCGGCGCCGAGACGGTGTTCGTCTCCGACGACGTCAGCGGCTTCGCGCAGCGGCGGCTTGCGCGGCTCCGCGAGGGGCGGCTGGATGTACGTGCCTGCCGGGGAGTGACCGTGGTCCCGCCGTTCGAGCTGCAACCGACAGGCGGTGACTGGTTCAAGATCTTCACGCCGTACTGGCGGCGCTGGCAGCGCGAGCCGCTCCGTGAGGTTCTCGGCGCCCCGCGCAAGCTGACACCGCACGCGCGAGTGGCGGCCGGCGACATTCCACGGCCCCCGGCGGGCACCTCACCAGGGTTGGCGGGCGGCGGCGAGCGCGCGGCGCGCAAGCGCGCCCAGTCCTGGATGCGCGCCCACCTGCGCGACTACGAGCAGGCTTCCGACGACCTGGCGGGCGACCGCACCTCGCGGCTCTCGCCCTACATCCACTTCGGCTGCATCTCCACACGCGAGCTGGTGGAGATGGCCGGCCAGGAAGGCGAGGCGTTCGTGCGCCAGCTCTGCTGGCGTGACTTCCACCACCAGCTGATGGCGGCCGAGCCGCGAATAGCCCACGAGGACCAGCACGACCGCGGCCGCCGGTGGAGCGACGACGCCGACGCGCTGGCGGCGTGGAAGGAAGGCGAGACCGGGGTGGCGCTGGTGGACGCGGGCATGAAGCAGCTCCTGCACGAGGGCTGGATGCACAACCGGGCGCGCCTGGTGACCGGCTCGTTCCTGACGAAGACGCTCGGCATCGACTGGCGCGAGGGCGCGGCGCACTTCTACGAGTGGCTGGCCGACGGCGACATCGCCAACAACGCCGGCAACTGGCAGTGGGTCGCGGGCACCGGCTCCGACACGCGACCCAACCGGAAGCTGAACCCGGAGCGTCAGCTGAAGCGGTTCGACCCCGAGGGCGAGTACGTGCGCCGCTGGCTCGGCGGGTGAGAGGTCGCCCGCGGGCGCGTGTGGTGTGCGCGGTGGCCGCCGGCGGCCGCCTCACAGCAGCCAGAAGAGCGCCAGTGCGATCCACACCGCGGCGCCCGCGGCCAGCCGTGCTCCGCGGCGGGCCAGCGCTGCGACGAGCACCGCCGCCACGGCCGTCAGTGCGAACGCGAGCGCGAACGGCCAGGCCAGGCCGGCCAGCCGTGCCACGCCGCGTCCGTCGTCGTGAAGCGCCAGGGCTACGCCGCCTGCGATTGCTCCAAGCGCGTCCAGGGCAACCAGGGCGGTGACCAGGGCCAGCCGCTCGCGGCTGCGCAGCGTGGCCGCGATCACCAGCGCGGCGCCCAGGACCAGCCACGCCAACTGGAGCGGGACGCTGTAGAGGACGGATGCGTCGGTGACGCGAGCGGGGGCCGGCCCATCGGCCGGCGGCAGCGGCGTGTCGGTCACGGCCACCGGCCTGGCCGTGAGGTGCGCGGCCAGCCAGCGCGTCGCCGCGGCGGTGGTCGCGGACCCACTGCGCTCCGTGGCGAAGGTGCGATCACGGTTTCGGCCCGCCGACAGTGCCTGCTCGAGCGCAACGGCGCTTGCGCGCGCCGGAGTCGAGCGGTCGCGAGCAACCCACAGCGCCAGCACCGGGGCGCTCACGGTGCGCCAGGCGCGCGCTGGATCGGCGCGCAGGCTCGGGTCGCTCCGGGCGCGCAGGCGCAGCCACGCCGTGACCGCAGGGGCGGGGCCGCCGAGCGCTCGCCGCACCGCCCAGTCCCGAAGCTCGGCTGCCGGCAGCACCGTGGGCGCGACCAAAACCACGGCCGCGGCTCCGCCCGCCGCCGCAACCACAGGGGCCGCCCCTCCGCGCGCCCACAGCGCCAGCGCTCCCTTGCGGATGTCCTTCCGGCCGCGCAGCAGGGCGAGCGCTGCCCGGGCGTCCGCCGCCCGGCCCGGGCCGCGGTAGCTCAGCGCCGCGATGCCACGGCTGGCCGCGAGCTCGGCCGCGGCATCGCTCTCGCCAACCAGCACCACGGCGGGATACGGCGGCTTGGTGCTCGGCAGGAGCAGCTGCGCCGGGAGCTTGCCGATCCGCACCGGCTCGCTGAAGCGGATGCCCGAGCTCGCGATTCCCGGCACCTTCACCGGTGCAGGGCGCACCCGGTGGCGTCGCGGCGGTCGCACCCGTTGCGGCTTCGCGACCGCCGGCGCGGCCGGGGCACTCCCGCACTCGGCCGCGGTCTGGGCCATCAGCTGCGCTCGTATCCCGTATCCCTCCGGGGTCGGATGCACGTGGTCGGGACCCAGCACGCTCGGGTCCGACAGCGCGTAGGCGTGCCAGTCCGCCAGCTGGACGTTGGAGGCGCTCCGCGCGAAGCGCTCGACGGCCGCGTTCAGGCCGTCGACCGTGTAGCCGTTCAGAGGCGGCCGGTTCAAGGTGGCGACCACCATGCAGGCGCGCCCGCTCGCACGCCGTGCCTGGGCCAGATCGGAGGCGAGGACAGCGGGGTTGGCTGGGTCGTCGTTCGTGCCGAGGTCGAAGACCACGACGCCGTCAGCCGCGCTCACGCGCTGCTCGAGCACCGCCAGGCCCTCGGTGCTCGGGCGCCCGACGCTGCTGTCTCCCACCACCCGCGCGGTCGACCCGAGCGCCTGAGCGAACCCGGGAGTGGTGCCCACCCCGAGGCTGTCCCCGACGTAGAGGATCTGCTGCGGCGCCGCGGACGCGGAAGCGGTGAGCGCGAGCCACGCCCCGAGCCCCGCCACAACCGATCCGAGCCGCATCCGGATAGCGAATCAGCTTGCTGTCTCTACGATGCACCAGCCCGTGATCCGACTTGCACTAGCCGCCTCCGTCCTCGCGCTCGCGACCGCCGGTGGGGCGGCCGCCTCCGGTCCAGCCGCGTCCGCGGCGAAGAGCTGCCACCTCACCGCCAGCCAGGAGTTCCACTCCGGCTCGACCTACCTGCTGAAGCTGAGCGTTGGCGGCGTGAGCTGCTCGACCGGCCTGAAGGTGGAGAAGGCGTTCCAGTCCTGCCGCAAGTCGGCGCCCGGGCACACCACCTGCAAGCGCAGGGTCAGCGGCTACAAGTGCACGCAGACCGTGCTCGACTCGATCAAGAGCCAGTACGACGCCAAGGTCGCCTGCAAGACGGGCTCGCGCAGCGTCGGCTTCACGTACACGCAGAACAAGTAGCCGCTCAGAAGTCGCGGTCGATCAGACCCACCACGTGGTCGGCGGCGATCTTCGCGCCGGCCTCGTTCAGGTGGATGCCGTCGGCCTGGCGCACGATCGTCCCGTTGATCGCGTCGCGGTAGCGGGCGCCCGGCGTGAAGATCGGCACCGTGTCGAGCACGCGCACCGTCGAGCGCAGCGGCTGGGCGGCGACCTCTATCGCCGCGTTCACCACGCGCGCGATGTCCTGTCGGTCCTTGCTGCGCGGCGTCGGCAGCGTGAGCCAGTAGACGCGCGCGGCCCGTCGCTGCGAGTACGTGCTCATCATCCGGCGCACGCGGTTGGCATAGATCGCGGCGTAGGCCGGACCGCAGCACTGCACGCTGCGCCCGCCGGGACCGGGCATCGGGAAGCCCTCGTTGGCTCCGATGAAGACCACGATCGCGTCCGGCTTGTCATCGGCCACCTGCTGCGCCGACAGCTTGCCCCAGTCCACGAGCAGGCTCTTGGAGATGCCGGTGCCAAGATGCGGCTCGCGGATGACCTTGATGCCGGCGCGTCCGGCGAAGCGCCGGGCCAGCTCGGTGTCGAGCGGCGTGGCCAGCGAGTCGCCGGTCACGAGAATCGTGTGGAGCGGGCGGTGCGGCAGCGCCTTGCCGCCAAGTGCCAGCGGGTCGAACGAATCGGGCGTGACTGCGGGCAGCGCTCCGCCGGCCGCGGCGGCCGGGGTGTTCGCGAAGCCGGCCTCGTCGCCGATGTTCTTGTCGGGCGACAACCACGCGGTCGCGTCGTGCGTGACCCGGGCGAGCCCGAGACGGTCGCCGACCCATCCCGCGGGGCGGCCGACGGCCAGCACCATCGTCCGCTGGATGCCGGGGTCCAGCCGCTCACCCGAGCGCCGGATCGACGGCCCCTGGAGCAGCAGCAGGAGCAGCGCTGCCACGAAGATGCTCGTGAGCGCCTCACGAGCGCTGAAGGTACGCGCGCCGGGGCGGTCGTATGCCTCGTGGATGCTCTCGCGTGAGCGGTCTTTTTGCGGCGTCGTCAAATCAGAAGCGGAAGTAGATGAATGGCGCGACGCCCTGGCTGGGCACCGTGGCTGCGACGAACAGGATGACGACTGCAAGCGAGGTCGCGAGCGCCACCGGGTTGAGGCGCTCGAAGCGCAGGCGCAGCCGGCCCAGCGGCTGAGGCGGCAGGAGCTGGACGCCGACCACGCCGACGGTCAGCGCGATCGGCAGGAACGCCCAGGTGGTCGGCGCGCCGGGGGAGAACAGGCGGCCGAGGAAGGTCCACGCATCGCCGATCGACTGCGAGCGGAAGAAGATCCACGCCACCACGACGAAGTTGAACGTGATGCTCCAGCGCACCCACTTCTGCACCCGCTCCCAGCGCCCGCCAAGCGCGTGCTCGAGGCAGAGGGCGCTGCCATGGAGTGCGCCCCAGAGCACGAACGTCCACGCGGCGCCGTGCCAGAGCCCTCCGAGCACCATCGTGATCAGCAGGTTGCGGTAGACGAAGGCACGCCCGCCGCGGTTGCCGCCGAGCGGGATGTAGAGGAAGTCGCGCAGGAAGCGCGAGAGCGTCATGTGCCAGCGGCGCCAGAACTCGCGCACGCCGAGTGAGCGGTAGGGACTGTCGAAGTTCTGCGGGAAGACGAACCCCATGAGCAGCGCCAGGCCGATCGCGATGTCGGTGTATCCCGAGAAGTCGCAGTAGATCTGGGCGGTGTAGGCGTACGCGGCCAGGAACGCGTCCGGTGCGTGGTAGGCCTGTGGCACGGCGAAGACGGGATCGACGACCGTGCGCGCCAGGTAGTCGGCGACGACCACCTTCTTGATCAGGCCGAGCGCGATCAGCGAGACACCCGCGCCGACCGCCACCCGCTCGGGGCTGCGCGGCGTGCGCAGCTGCGGCAGGAACTCGCGTGCGCGCACGATCGGGCCCGCGACAAGGTGCGGGAAGAAGCTCAGGTAGATCGCTGCATCGAGCGGCGTGGCGGGCTCGATCACGCGCCGGTAGACGTCGACCGTGTACGAGATCGCCTGGAACGTGAAGAAGCTCACGCCGACGGGCAGCGCGATCGTCATCAGCGGCAGCGGCAGCCCGAGCCGGGCGCCGTCGAGCACGCGGTCCACGTCCTGGACGAAGAACGAGTAGTACTTGAAGACGCCGAGAACGAGCAGGTTGCCGGCGACCGCGGCAGTGACCAGCAGCTTGCGCCGGCGCTCGTCCGCGCTGCGATGGATCAGCGTCGCCGCACCCTGGTTCCACACCGTGACCCCACCCAGCAGGAAGCAGAACTTCCAGTTGGCAGCGGCGTAGAAGGCGTAGCTCGCCACCACGATGAACGGCTTCCAGAACTGCGGTCGCGGCATCAGCGCCCAGTTGAGGGCGAGGGCGAGCGGAAAGAAGACCGCGAATTGGACTGTTGGGAAGAGCAAGACCGGTGGCTATGGTGCGCGCCGATGACTGCCAGCATCAAGACGCTCCGGACCGCCGCCATGCTGGCCATCGTCGCGCTCGTGCTGAGTGCAGCTCCGGCCGAGGCCGACTGCGGCGGGGTGATCGCATCGTATCCGCCGCACTGGCGCCACAACTGGCGGCCACCACTCGTGATCGGCGACTCCACGATGATCTTCGCCGTCCCCCTGCTGGCAAAGCGCCGCATGCAGGCGAATGCACATGGGTGCCGTCAGTGGAGCGAGGGCGTGAACCTGCTGCGCGGCAGGCTGCACTCGCACTCGCTGCCGCATCTGGTGGTGATGGCCCTGGGCTCGAACTGGGTGATCACGCGCTCCGACATCGAGAACACGCTCGAGCTGATCGGCCCTGGTCGGGTGCTTGGCCTCGTGGTCCCACTCGAGGAGGGTGGCGGCACGAGCTCGGACGCGTACAACGTGCGCCGCGCGGGGCGGCGCCACCGCAACCGCGTGAAGGTCCTCGACTGGCCTCACAAGAGCGCGGGGCATCCCAACTGGTTCTCCGGCGACGGCCTGCACATGAGCTACACGGGCGCCGCGGCATTCGCCCGCATGATCGCCACTCTGAACGTCTGGGCGCCGCCGCCAGGTCGCAAGTAGCTGCTCAGAGCACGCCGTCGCGCCGCAGGGCGCGCGCGATCAGCTGCTCGGCGATGGTCGCGCCGGCGGCGTTCAGGTGGATCCCGTCGGCGTTGCGAACGGTCTGGACGTGCCCGTGCCACTTGATCGACGAACGAAAGCGGTAGTGGGGCGTGAACGTCTTGGCGATGTCAAGCACCCTGACAGCTCCGTCGACGTTTGCGGCCGCTTGCTTGATGGCGCGGTTCACGGCTGGGTAGATGGGCTTCCACTGAGCCGGGCGCGGAGCGGGCAGCGTGAGCCAGTAGACGAGACCGTGGCCGGCGCGGGAGTACGCGTTCATCATCGACTCGACGCGCTTCGCGTATGCGTCGACCCAGGCCTTGTCGCAGCAATTCACGCTTCCGATCGGAAAGCCGTCGTTGGCGCCCAGGAACATCACGGTCACGTCGGGACGAATGCCGCGCGCCTGCGCGCGTGCATGCTTCGGCCAGTTGAGCAGGAACGGCTTCGACACGCCGGTGCTCTCGCGCGCGTCGCTGCGCACGTGGATCCCGTGCGAGGACAGCCCGTCCTTCAGGAAGCTGTCCACGAGCTCGATCATCGAGTCCCCGGTGGCCAGCAGCCGCAGGGCCCGCCGGGGTCGCACGTAGACGGCTGCGTGCGCGTGCTGTCCCCAGGTGGTGTCCAGGGCGAACGTCCACGCGCCCGTCGTCCTCGCGCGGTATGTGCGACGCGCGCTCGCGTGGCCCGCCGCGATCGTCAGCGTGCGGCAGGCCGCGCGGCGGCCCGGAGGGCGCGCGCAGACGTGCCCGTGCACGTCGCCCGTCTTCCAGCGATCGGCGAGCGTGACCGCGATGTGGCCGCCGCGGCGCCGTGCGCCGAGCGTGAGGCGGCCACGGCAGGACGGTGTGCGGATCGTGGCCGGCGCGGCCTGGGTCGAGCCGTCGGGGTAGGCGGCGGTGGCCGTGAACGTGCGGCTGTAGCGGTCGCAGCGCCAGGCGGCTGCGTGGCGCACGACAGCCTGGCCGTTGGCCGGCACCACGCGCGCGATCGTGGTGCCGTTCTCCGCCAGCGTGATGCTGGTCGCGTTGCCGGCGTCCGGCACGCGCAGGCTGATCCAGCCGGTCTCCCGCGTGCTGGCCAGCAGCCGCAGTGGGGGCGCGGCGGCCGTGGCGCTTGCGCCGGCGATGGACGCGGCCAAGAGCCCCAGACCGACCACTGCCCCTGCCGCGCGTGCCACGCGCCGAGCGTACTGCGGCCACGAGGCCGTCCCGGCGCAGCTCAGAGCGCGTCGATGGCCGCCCTGACCGCACCGGCGAGCAGCGCGCCTGCCACCGCCGTGTAGATCGCGGCGCTTGGCAGCAGGCGGTCAGCCAGGCAGCGAAGCGCGCCGATCAGCGATCCGAACGCGGCGACCGTGCAGGCCGTGGCTTCTGCCGCTTCTGTGGTCATCCAACGATCGTCGGTGGTGACTGCGGCTTCGGCTTCGGCTTCGGCTTCGGCTTCGGCTTGGTGGTCGTCTGCTGCTGCGACTGGGGAACGAGATCGTCGAACACGGTCCACGCGAAGCTGGCCGGCGAGGCGTCGGGGTCGCCCGCCTTCGACAGCGCCCGCACCGCGAACACGTGCCGGCCAGGACTCAGGTGGCCGAAGCTGGCCGGGGAGCTGCAGCCGGCGAACGCACTCGAGTCGATGCTGCACTGGAACCCGGTGGACGCCGCGCCGCGCGCGGCGAAGCGGAACACCGCGCTGCGCGCGGCGGTCTGTGACGGGGGCCCGCCCACGATCCTCGTGTCGGGGATCGGCACGGGGCCGGCGTGGTCGTGGTGGCGCCAGGCTGCGTGCCGCCGGGCGCGGCCACACCGCCGCTGCCGTCGCCACTCGCGTCGCCCACTGCCGCGGGCGCCGGCGGCGCGTCGCAGCCGCGCGTGACCGCGAGCCGGCCGCAGTACGGCTTGAGCTGCGCGCGCTCGAGTGGCTTCGGGAACTTCCCGCAGAAGCCACCCTTGGCGACCTTCATGTAGTCGCGCCAGATCGCTGCCGGGAAGGTGGCGCCCGCCACCTTGATGCCGTGCACGTTCGTCATCGAGACGGCCCGGTGCGGGTAGCCCACCCAGACGACCGTCGACAGGCGCGGCGTGTAACCGGCGAACCAGGCGTCGCGGAACGTGTCGGTGGTGCCCGTCTTGCCGGCTGCCGGGCAGCCGATCTGGGCGGCGGTGCCCGTGCCGTGCTTCATGTTCTGCTGGAGGATCTTCGTCACGGCAGCGGTCTCGCCGTCCTTGAACAGCGAGTCGGCGCTGGCTGCGTCGAACACCGTCTGGTGACGGTCGGGAAACACCACGCGCTTGACCCCCGTCACGTCAAGGCGGTTGCCACCATCGGCGAGCGTGGCGTAGGCCCGCGTCAGCTCCAGCGGCGTCACGCCCGAATGCAGGCCGCCGAGCCCCTCGGCCGGATAGCCGTCGAGCGGTGTGTCGATGCCCATGTTGGCCGCGGTGTCAGCCACAACGTCGGGCCCCACGTCCAGGTCCAGCTGTTCGTAGACCGTGTTGTCCGAGAGCAAGGTCGCCTTGACCAGGTTCATGCGGCCGCCGTACGTGTGGTCGTAGGTCTGCACGTGCACCGGGCCGAAGCCCGTGCTCATGTCGAGCTTCTTCGAGACGTAGTAGGTCCGGGCCGGGTCGGCGCTGTGCTCGTCGATTGCCGTGAGCAGCACGATCGGCTTGAAGGTGGAGCCCGGCTGGCGGTGGCCCTGGGACGCGTAGTCGAACTGCTCCTTCTCATAGCGCTCGCTGGTGGCCATCGCGCGGATGTCACCGTTGCGGACGTCGATCGAGACGACCGCCGAGGCGGGGTCATGCGGGCGGTTCAGGTTCTTGCGGATCGCGGCGCGGGCGGCGCGCTGGAGCTTCAGGTCGATCGTCGTGTAGATCCTCAGGCCACCGCGGCGCAGGGCGGGTGCGCCGATCCGGGCCTTCAGCTCGCGCTCCACGAAGTCGAAGAAGTGACGCTCGCGCCGGTGCGTGTAGTAGTGGCTCAGGTGCAGGCCGAGGCCGCGGCCGTCGATGCGCGCTGCCACCGACGGCGCGATCATGCCGGCGCGGACCATCGACTCGAGCACCTCGCTGCGACGCACCTTCGCGGCCTCCGGGTGCAGGATCGGGTTGTAGAGGGTGGGCGCCTGCGGCAGCCCCGCCAGCAGCGCCGACTCGGTCAGGTTGAGCGACTTGGCCGGCTTGCCGAAGAACACGCGCGCGGCGGCCTGGACCCCGACCGCCTCCTGGCCGCCGGCCGTGCCGAAGCTCACGTCGTTCAGGTAGCTGCTCAGGATCCAGTCCTTCGTGCGCCGCTTCTCCATCTCGCGCGCGAGCGTGGCCTCCTCGATCTTGCGCTTGAAGGTGCGGTCGCGCGTGAGGTAGAGCTGGCGAACCAGCTGCATCGTGATCGTGGAGCCGCCCTGGACCGCAGCGCCCGTGGTCGCGTCCTTGGCGGCGGCGCGCAGGATGCCCTTGTAGTCGACGCCCTTGTGCTTGTAGAAGCGCCGGTCCTCGACGGCGACGATCGCCTGCTTGAGGTAGGCCGGGATCGACGACGACGGCACCCGCTGGCGCAGCTGGGCGGCTGGGATGAAGCCAAGGCGCTCGCCGCTGGCTGCGTAGACGACGGAGTTCTGCGTCTCCGGGCGCGCGCTCAGCGAATCGATCGACGGCGTCTGCCAGCTCAGGTAGAGCACGTAGCCGGCGAAGGCAGCCACGGCCACGACCGCGACGCCCACCGGAACGCCGATCGCCCAGAAGAGGATCCGCCGGATTCGGCGCAGCACGGCTTGATTCTGCCCCTTCGGAGTTCCGGGCGGCGCGGCTTGCTAGCCCACTCGCAGGGCGTCGAGCTCGCGGCGCATGGCCAGCTTGGCCAGCGCCTTCGACTCGATCTGGCGGACGCGCTCGGGCGACATGCCCAGGCGCTTGCCCGTCTCGCGCAGCGGGGTCGGCTCGGAGCCGCCCACGCCGTAGCGCAGCTTCAGCACGTCGCGCTCGGTCTCGGGGAGCTCGTCGATCGTGCGGCGGACGACCTCCTCGGACAGCGTCAGCTGGACCTCCTCGTCCGGCGTCATCTCGCCGGAGGCGATCAGGTCGCCGAAGGCGGTCTCGCCCTCTTCCCCGATCGGCTTGTCCAGCGAGGTCACGGCGCGGCCGGCGTCGCGGATCTCCTCGATCTGCTCGATCGGCACCTCGGATGCCAGCGAGATCTCCTCGTCGGTCGGCTGGCGCTCGAACTGCGCGGCCAGCTCACGCTCGACGCGCGCGATCTTGCGCTCGCGCTGACCGATGTGGACCGGGATCCGGATGGTGCGCGCGCGGTTCGCGATGCCGCGCTGGATCGCCTGGCGGATCCAGAAGGTGGCGTAGGTGGAGAACTTGTAGCCCTTGCGCCAATCGAACTTCTCGGAGGCGCGGATCAGGCCGAAGATGCCCTCCTGGATCAGGTCGAGCAGCGGCAGGTCCTGGCCCTGGTACTTCTTCGCGATCGAGACGACCAGGCGCAGGTTCGAGTTGATCATGCGCTCCTTGGCGGCCATGTCGCCCTTCTCGATGCGCTTGGCCAGCTCGATCTCCTCGGCTGCCGTGAGCAGCGGGTAGCGCCTGATCTCGTTGAGGAACAGCTGAAGCGCGTCGGTGGTGGACGTGGCCAGGTCCTCGGGCTTGAACTCGGTGCGGACGACGGCGTCGGTGCGGCCGCAGTCGTCGGTCAGGTCGATGCCGCGGGCGTCGATGCGCTCGTGGAGCGCGTCGAGCTCCTCGTCCTCGAACTCCAGCTTCTTGGCCAGATCGTCGACCTCGCTCAGGTTGAGGCAGCCGTTCTCCTCCCCGCGTTCGAGCAGGGCTTCGATCTCCGGCTGTGCGAGTACCTGATCAGCCATGACTACCTAGGGTATTCCTCGCTCACTGGCCTTCAAACACTGAGCGCGCGCCGAAAGAGCGTTTGTGCGAAATAGAGCATCACGGCGGCGAAAAGCAGCTTCAGAGCGTGTTCTGGGAGCACATTTGCGAGCGCAACGCCCGCAACCACGCCGATCAGGCTCAGCGCGCCCATGAGCGTGCCATCGCGCACACGCACGTTGCCGTAGCCGTGCTGGCGCCGCGCCCCGACTGCCGCCACGGCGATCACGGCCAGGAGCGAGGTGGCCTCGGCATCCACCTGCGTCAGGCCCAGCACGACGGCCAGTGCCGGCACGAACAGGATCCCGCCGCCGACGCCCAGGAGCCCGCCTACCACGCCTCCAGCGAGCCCCAGGCCGCCCGCCGCAACGATCTCCCCGCCCGACATCAGACCACCAGCACGATCGCGCTGATCACGAGCAGCAGGCCGAACGAGAACGCGACCGCGCGCTCGCTCACGCGCTGCTGGAGCGCGGTGCCTGCGATCACTCCGGCGACCGCGGGCGCGCCGACGATCAGCGCCTCGAGCGGATGCACGTTCCCGTAGATCGCCTGCGCGATCGTGCCGGCAGCGGCGATCAGGATGATCGCCATGAGCGAGGTGCCGGTGGCCTCGCGCTCGCCGTAGCCGAGCCAGACGATCAGCAGCGGGACCATCACCGTGCCGCCACCGACCCCGAAGAGGCCCGAGAAGAAGCCCGCGGCGGTGCCGATCAGGGCGATTCGCAACAGCCTCCGCGACACCGCGAGGCATACTAGGCGCCGATGCCCGTCCCCCCGGTGGAGACGATTTCCGAGGCCCTCCGGCCGCTCACCGAGCGCCCCGCCGAGGCCGCCGTCCTGTGCGACATCGACGGCACGCTCGCACCGATCGTCGAGCGCGCGGAGGAGGCGGTGGTGCCCGAGGCCACCTCGCGGCTGCTCGGCCGGATAGCGCGGAGCTACCGCGTGGTCGCCTGCATCTCGGGGCGCGGCGCAACCGAGGCGCGGCGGATCGTCGGCGTCGGCGGGATCGCATACGCGGGCGCGCACGGGGCGGAGCTGCTGCTGCCCGGGCACGCCCAGGCGGAGCTCGTGCCGGCGTTCGCCACCTGGCGCGACCGCGTGCGCGCGTTCGCGCTCGGCAAGGACTCGCCAGAGCTGCGGATGATGCGCGTGCGGATCGAGGACAAGGGCGCGATCATGGCCTTCCACTGGCGCGGCGCCCGCGACGAGGCCGCCGCGCTGGCCGCGGTTCAGGGGATCGCGGCCGAGGCGGAGGCCGCCGGGCTTTACATCCACTGGGGCCGCAAGGTGCTGGAGGTCCGCCCGCCGGTGCCGATCGACAAGGGCCAGGCGGTGCGCGAGCTGCTGTGCCAGCGGCCGGTGCGTGCGGCGCTGTTCGGCGGCGACGACGCGACCGACCTGGATGCCTACGACGTGCTCGGCGAGCTGCGCGCCGAGGGAGCGCTCGCAACCGCGATCTGCGTCGGCGTGCACTCGGACGAGGGGCCGGCCGCGATCGTCGAGCGCGCCGACCTGGTGGTCGACGGAACCGCGGGCTTCGTGCAGGTGCTGGAAGTCCTCGCCGCAGCGGCGGGCTAGATGCGCTTCACGGACTTCCTCCGGACCTCGGTGCTGCTGTTCGCGGGCGCGGCGACGGCACTTGCCACGGTCGCCATCGCGGGCGCCGGCTCGCGCGGCGACACGACGCTTTTGTACGTGGCGGTTTCGTGGTGGGCGATTGCGTCGCTGGTGGGTCTCTGGATCGGCCGGCGCTCGCAGACCTCGGAGGGAATCGGCCGTCTCCTGGCCGATGCGCGCCACTCGCCGACGCTGCCGGAGGTCGAGCCCGGCCGCACCATGGTGAACCGGCTCTGGCCGCTGATCATCGTCATCGCTGCGGCGGCCGGGATCGCGTTCCTGATCCCCCAGGTGCCGGCGATCGGCGCCGGCTACGCGCTGCTCGTGTCGCTCGGATGGCGCAAGCAGGCACGTGCGGTGGCAGCGATCGAGGACCGCGACGGCGTGCGCTTCTACGTGGAGCGGAGCGCGCCGCTGTCGCCGACGAAGCTCCTGCGGACGCCGTGGATGAGGCGCCTCGAGCCGGTTGACGAGCGGCTCAGCGCTGTTCCGTGACCGCCGTCGCCTCGATCTCCACCAGCATCTCGGGCTGAAGCAGCCCGGCCACGCCGTACATCGCGGTGACCGGGCGCGCCGTAGCGAACACCTCGCCGTGCGCGCGGCCGACAGCGTCGCCGTTTGCCTCGATGTCGACCACGAACATGCGCGTGCGGGTCACGTCGTCGAGCGTCGCGCCGAGCTGGCCGAGCGCGGCGGCGATACGCGCCAGCGCCTCGCGGGCCTGCTCGTAGGCGGAGTCACCGGGCGCGGTGGTGCCGGCCACCTCGATGACGTCGCCGGTCCTCACGGCCCGGCTGTAGCCGATGCGCTCGCCCCAGTCGGCCGCCGGGGATCCCGGCGGCCCGGCGGGGACGCGATCAGGCAAGCGCCGGTTCGAGCTCCTGCTGGAGGCGTGCCTTCGGCAGCGCTCCCACGACCTGCTTCGCGACCTCTCCGTTCTTGAAGAGGATCAGCGTCGGGATCGACATGATCCCGTACTTCGCGGCCGTCTGCGGGTTCTCGTCCACGTTCATCTTGACGACGTTCATGTCGTCGCGCTCGCTGTTCAGCTCCTCGAGGTGCGGAGCGATGATGCGGCAGGGCCCGCACCAGGGCGCCCAGAAGTCGACCAGCACGGGCTGCCCTGATTCGAGCACCTCGGCGGCGAAGTTGTTGTCTGTTACCTCGGGAAGATTGCCAGCCACTTTCGACTCCCAGTCAGTTAGGTTGCTTACTAAAGGTTAGCGCAGAGCGTCTGCGCAGCGCGGGCACCTTCCACATTGCTTCGATGGCGATACGCGCGTTCATCTTGGATTGTCCTACCCGGCGGTCCCGGAAAACGATCGGGATCTCCTCGACCCTAAATCCTGCGCCCACCGTGCGGTAGGTGAGTTCGATCTGGAAGCCGTAGCCGTCGGCGTGGACGGCGTCGAGATCGAGAGTCTCCAGCACCTCACGGCGGAAGCACTTGAAGCCGCCGGTGAGGTCGCGCACCTTCACGCCGAGGAGCGTGCGCGCGTACCACGAGCCGCCGCGCGAGATGAGCCTGCGCAGCAGACCCCAGTCGCTCACGCTGCCGCCCTCGACGTAGCGCGAGCCCAGCACGAGGTCCGCCCGCTGCTCGGCGGCCTCGATCAGCCGCGGCAGGTCGGCGGGGTCGTGTGAGAAGTCGGAGTCCATCTCCAGCACCAGCTCGGCGCCTGCGGCGAGCGCGTGGCGGAAGCCTGCGAGGTAGGCGCGGCCGAGTCCTTCCTTGCCGGCGCGGTGGAGGACCTCGACTCCCTCGAGCTGGCCGGCCAGCTCGTCTGCCAGCCGGCCAGTGCCGTCAGGCGAGTTGTCGTCGACGACCAGGATGTGGTCGCCGGCGCGCAGCTGGGCGCGTGCGGCATGCAGGATCGGGCCGATGTTCTCGGCCTCGTTGTAGGTCGGCAGGATGAGCCAGGCGCCCGGCATGGCCCGCGTACCCTAGGACCCGATGCGGAACGCAGAGATCGCTGCGCATTTCGACGAGCTCGGAGACCTGTACGAGCTCGACGGCGCCGTCGTCTATCGCGTGGTGGCCTACCGCAATGCCGCGAAGGCGATCCGCGAGGCGCCGCTGTCGGTGGAGGAGCTGGCGCGCGAGGGCAAGGCCACGTCGCTGTCGGGGGTCGGCAAGACGATCGCCGAGAAGATCGACGCGCTGCTGGAGACCGGCCAGATCCCGAGCGCGGTCAAGCTGAAGGCCAAGTTCCCGCCGGGACTCGTGGAGATCACCCGCATACCGGGGCTGGGCCCGAAGAAGGCACGCAAGCTGTTCGACGCGCTGGGGGTCGATTCGCTCGATGCCCTCAAGGCGGCCGTCGAGCAGGAGCAGGTGCGCGACGTGCCGGGCTTCGGGGTGAAGACCGAGGAGACGATCGCGCACGCGATCGCGTCAGGCGAGACGGCACCGTCGCCGCGCGTCCTCCACTCGCAGGCGGCGCGGATCGCGGCGTCGCTCGTGTCGGTGCTGCGCGAGCACCCCGCGTGCGAGCAGGTCGAGGTCGCGGGGTCGTTGCGGCGCTGGTCTGACACCTGCAAGGACATCGACATCGTCGCGACCGCGACCGATGCGCGGGCGCTGGTGGATGCATTCGCCGCGCTGCCGCTGCTGGGCGAGGTCGCGCGGGCGGGCGAGGCTGGGGCGAAGGCGGTCACGCACAACGGGATCGCGGTCGACTTCCGGATCGTCGCCCCGGAGAACTGGGGCAACCTGCTCCAGCACCTGACCGGGTCGGGCAAGCACAACGAGGCGCTGCGGACCGCGGCCGTCAAGCGCGGCTTCCACGTGTCCGAGTACGGCGTGATCGACGACTCGACCGAGACCACGCACTCGTGCGCGACCGAGGAGGAGGTCTACGCGCTGCTCGGGATGCAGTTCATCCCGCCCGAGCTGCGCGAGAACCGCGGCGAGCTCGAGGCGGCGCGGCGGCAGGCGCTGCCCGTGCTGGTGGAGATGGACGACGTGCGCGGCGAGCTGCACTGCCACACGGTCGCCTCGGACGGCCGCCAGACGATCGAGCAGATGGCGGAGGCGGCGCGTGAGCGTGGCTACGGCTACATCGCGATCACCGACCACTCGGCCACGCACGGGTTCGGCAACGACGTGCAGCCGGATGCGCTGCGGGCGACGATCGAGCGAATCGCGGAGCTGAACGCGTCGGGCGAGTTCGCGCCGGTGCGACTGCTGGCCGGGTCCGAGATCAACATCGGCCTCGACGGCTCGCTCGACTACGAGCAGGAGCTCGTGGAGCAGCTCGACTGGGTGATGGCGTCGGTGCACACGTCGTTCCGCGTGGGCGAGAAGGAGATGACGAAACGCGTGATCGCGGCGATGGAGAACCCGCTGGTGGACTGCATCGGCCACCCGACCGGGCGGCTGATCGACCGCCGCGAGCCCTACGCGATCGACATGGAGAAGGTGATCGAGGCGGCCGCGCGCACGGGCACGTTCCTGGAGATCAACGGCAACCCCGACCGCCGCGACCTGAACGAGATGTGGGCTCGCCACGCGGCCGAGGCTGGCGTGAAGATCTGCCTGACCTCGGACGGCCACGGGACCGACACGCTGAGAAACGTCCGCTACGCGGTGGCGACCGCACGCCGCGCATGGCTCACGAAGAAGCAGGTCGCAAACGCGCGCGAGTGGGGCGCGTTGGACAAGCTGCGCAAGCGCTCTACTTGAGCTTCTTCTCGCAGCCGACCAGCTTGTCCTTCTTGTCGGCCTTCACCTTGTCGCGGCCCTTGCCGCAGTTGACAGTCTCCTTGACACCATCCTTCGAGTAGATCGTGTCGTTGCCGGCGCCGCCCGCGAAGGTGTCCTTGCCGGCACCGCCCGTGAGCTTGTCGTTGCCCGCGCCACCGTCGAGCTTGTCCTTGCCCGCGCCGCCGCTGAGCGTGTCGTTACCGGCCTCGCCGAACAGGCAGTCGTCGCCCGCGCCACCGGAGATCTTGTCGTTGCCTGCCCCGCCGCGGATCAGGTCGCCGAACGTGCCGCCTGTGAGCTTGTCCGCCCGCTTGGTGCCGGTCTTCTTGACCGCGCACGCCCCGAGCGGCGTCGTGGGGAGCGGGTTGGGCGGCGTCATCGGGTTCATGTTCGGCGGAGTCACAGCCGGGGGCACCGGGGCCGTGATCGCCACGTTGCCGCCAGCCGTCGTGGCGTTGCCCAGCGCGTCGGTCGCCGTGACCTTCACGGCGTAGCTGCCGACGGCCGCATACGGGTGCGTGACCGATGTGCCCGTGCCCTGGCTGCCGTCGCCGAAGTCCCAGGCTGTGGACGCCAGCGCCGACCAGACGTCGACCCGCGTGACAGAGAACGGCAGCGCGCTGCCGGTGATGCCGCTGCCCGGAACGCCCAGGAGCGTCAGCGCCGGGCCGGCGCTGTCGTAGCCCGCCACCGTCGCAAGGTTGTTTGATCCGTCCGAGCGGACGAAGATCGCCGCGGCGTTGCCCTGGTGGTCGGCCGCCACGTACGGGAGGTCGGCGTTCTTGCCCGCTGCCGATATCTCGGTCGCGGGTCCGAAGCTGCCGCCCGCGTGCTTGACCGCCTGCTGGATGCGCGTGTTCGTGCCATCGGAGCGCTTCCAGACGACGAACACGTCGCCCGCGGGGTTCACGGCAACCTGCGGGATCAGCGCGTTCTGCCCGGTGAGGGAGAGCGAGTCGGCAGCCGGGAAGGTCCCGCCGGCCGGCCGCGTGGACGCCTGCGCGATCGTCTTGGTGCCGTCCGAGCGATCCCAGACCGCCGTCGCGTTGCCCTGGCTGTCCATCGCTATCTGCGGCTCGCCCGCGTTCTGGCCGGCGGCCGAGATCGGCACCGGCGTGCCGAACGCCCCGCCCGCGGGGCGCACGGCGGCCTCGATCCTGTTGGCCTGCTGCCACACGGCGACGGCGTTGCCGCTGCCGTCGACCGCCACCTGCGGCAACGATGCGTCGACCGTGCTGTCCGAGATGTGAACGCCCTGGGCGAACGTGCCGCTGGACCCGCGGATGGCTGCGTCGATCCTGTCGTGGGTGCCGTCCGAGCGCTGCCAGACGGCGATGGCATCTCCGTTGGTCCCGGCGGCGATCGCGGGGTCGAAGATGGTCTGGCCGGTCGCCGACAGCGTCTGGATCGCGAACGAACCACCGACCAGCCGCGTCGCCACGGTCGCGAGGTTGCTCGAGCCATCCGACTTGCGGAAGGCCACGAACACGTCGCCGGCGGCATCCATCGCGACGTCGGGGTTCGACTCGAAGCTCGTACCGGCGTCCGGCGTGATGCGCTGCGCGGTCGCGAAGGTCGTGGCCCCGGCCGGGAGGTCCGCGTACTCGATCCGCTCGTTCACGCCGTCGTTGCGACGCCAGATGCCGATCACGTCGTTGTTCGCGTCGGCGGCGAGCTGGTCGAGCGTGGACGAGGTGGCGCCGTCGGAGAGCGTGACCGCCGGAGTGAAGCTGCCGCCCGGCAGCCGCACGGCGCCCTCGATGCGGAAGCTGCCCGCCACCGAGTCGAAGCGCGACCACGTGGCGGCGACGGTGCCGTTCGGAGTCATCACGATGGCGTCGTCGATCGCGTTCTGCCCGGTCGCCGACAGCGGCGTCCCTGCGAGCCACGCCGGCGCGGCTGCCGCAGGGGCAGCGAAGGCAAGCAGGGCAGCGACCAGCAGCGAGGCCCGCAGGCGCATTCGGGTGACCATCGGTCCACCCTATGTGCGTGTGCGCCTGGGCGCTACTGCGCGCTTCATGAGAACGGGGCCAGGCCCCGTCCTCATGAGAATGGGGCCTGGCCCCGCTCAGATCTCGGCGACCCGTTTCTGCAACAGGTCGTGGGCCAGCCAGCCCGGCGGCTTTCCCGAACTCGCCAGACCACGGCTGGACCATGGCCAGTGCTCGGGGCTCGTGCACAGCCCAGCATTGAGTGGGTTCGACTCGATGTACTCGATGACGGTGATGAGGTACACGTCGTCCTCGACGAGATGGGCGCCGTAGCGGCGCTCGAATAGATGGCCCTCTCGCCCATGGCGGCGGTTGAACCACAGGACGTAGTTCAAGTGAAGCTTCTGCATGCCAGCTGCGAGGTTCGGCTCCTGGAGCTGCAGCAGCAGGTGGATGTGATTCGGCATCAGGCAGAACGAGAGGAGAATCCAACGGAACTCTTCCACTGTCTCCTCGAGCAGTTCCACGTAGCGCTCGTAATCCAGCCTGTCGACGAACAGTTCAGTGTGCTCGACTCGGCGCGCCCAGACGTGGTACGTCCCGCCGGCGTACCTGGACTCTCGGCTTGCGTGCCATGCCTCTTTAAGGCACGACGCTCCACGAGTTCGCCCCCACATGAGAGTGGGGCCTGGCCCCGTTCTCATGAGAGTGGGGCCTGGCCCCGTCTTTAAGAAACGCCGTCGAGCAGGCGCCAGTTGCCCTTCGCGGCCGCTTCGGCCCGCGCTGCCAGCCGTGGTGCGTCCTCGTCGGTGGTCAGCCTTGCCAGCAGCTCGCGTGAGGCTGCGGCGTGCTCGTGGTCGCGCTCTGCGTGCACCTTGAAGTACTCGGTCGCCGGGCCGTCCTCGAAGCCGTAGTGCTCCAGCAGCCCGTCGAGCTTCGTCTGCGCGATCGCCGGCTGTGCCGACTCGACCGCGAACAGCACCGCCACGCGCTCCAGGCGGTCGTTGCCGCCGCGCCATGCGTCTGCGCACTCGTCCGTCTCGGGGTTGGCCGGCGCCGCCTGCGCACCGCAGCTCTTCGCGAACGCGTCCCAGAGCGCCACGTGGTCGCGCTCCTCGCGGGCGTGCTCCTCGTTGCCCGCTGCCGCCGCCGCATCGGCCAGCGCGACCACCGCGTAGCGGTACTGCGCCGCGTACTCGGCAAGCTCAGCCGGGCTCAGCTCGCCCGCGCTCCAGCGCTGGTAGAAGGGGTGCTCGAGGACGTTCCAGCGTGAAGCGGCAGCTTCGATACGGGCGACTGCATCCATCGGGTCTCCTCCTGTGGCGGCTACTGGGTGCCGTGGATCGTACGGCTCAGACGCGCTCGACGGCGATCCGCAGCTCGCGGCCCTTGACGTCCGCGGGCTCGCCGCCGACCTCGCCGTCGTAGACCACCGACGTGGCGAGCACCTCGCCCGCCACGTAGCCCTCATGCGAGCGTGCCGCCAGCACCAGTTCGTCGTCACCCGACAGCGTGAGCGCGATGCGGTCCTCCACGTTCAGCCCGGCCGACTTGCGTGCGTTCTGGACGGCGCGCACGACCTCGCGCGCGAGCCCCTCCTGCACCAGCTCGTGGTCGAGCTCCAGGTTGAGCGCGACCGCATGCGTCCCGGCGCGCTCGACCTGATAGCCGTCGAGCGGCTGGAGCACCATCTGCACGTCGTCGAGCGACAGCGCGTGCTCGTCGCCGCCGACCACCAGGCCGACCGTGCCGCCGCCACGCAGCACAGCGGCGGCCTCGCCGGCATCGAGCGCCGCCACGGCGTCGGCCGCCTCGGGCATCCGCTTGCCGAAGCGCGGCCCGAGTGCGCGGTAGTTGGCCTTCAGCTCCCAGCGGCCGAGCTCGTCGGCCTCGCCGACGAAGCGCAGCTGCTTCACGTTCAGCTCGTCGCGCACCAGATCGGAGAAGTGCTCGATCGCGACGCGCTCGCGATCCCCGGCGACGATCACCGCCTCGCGCAGCGGCTGGCGCAGCCCGAGCTTGCCTTCGGCGCGCGCCTTGCGCCCGAGCTCGACGGCCTCGCGCGCGACCGCGAACTGCCACTCGAGCTCCTCGTCGCGGGCGCCGGCCTCGGGCCAGTCGCACAGGTGCACCGACGGCTCGGAACCGTCGAGGTTGTCGTACATCTCGTCGGCGAAGAACGGCGTCAGCGGCGCCGTGAGCTTGGCCACCGTCAGCAGGCACTCGTGCAGCGTGGAGAACGCGGCGCCATCAGGGCCGTAGAAGCGCTTGCGCGACGCGCGCACGTACCAGTTCGACAGATCGTCCACGAACTCCGCGATCGCGCGCCCCGCGACGGTCGTGTCGTAGTCCTCCATCCGCGCCGTCACGGTCTCGACGGTCGAGGCGAGCCGCGAGCGGATCCAGCGGTCGAGGTCGGTCAGCGGCCGCTCCTCGACATCGGTGAGGTTGGCGTAGAGGACGTAGAACGCGTATGTGTTCCAAAGCGTGAGCATGTACTGGCGCAGGCTCTCGCCGACCGTCTCGAGCGAGAAGCGGTAGCCGTCCCACGGCTGCTTCGACGTGAAGAAGTACCAGCGGAACGCGTCGGCGCCGAAGCGGTCGAGCACGTCGTAGGGCACGACGATGTTGCCCTTCGACTTCGACATCTTCTGACCCTCGGGATCGGCGAGCAGCCCAAGGCACAGGCACGTCTTGAAGCTCGACTTGCCGAACAGCAGCGTCGAGACGGCGAGCAGCGAGTAGAACCAGCCGCGCGTCTGGTCGAGCCCCTCGCAGATGTAGTCGGCGGGAAAGTGAGCCTCGAACTTGTCCTCGTTCTCGTGCGGCGCATGCCACTGCGCAAACGGCATGCAGCCGGAGTCCCACCAGACGTCGATCACCTCGGGCACGCGCCGCGCCTGCGCGTCGCAGTGCGGGCACTTGAACACGACGTCGTCGATGTACGGCTTGTGCAGGTCCTCGGGAGGCTCGCCGCCGTGCGCGCGGATGTCCTCGCGCGAGCCGATCGCCGTCAGGTGGCCGGCCTCGCAGCGCCAGATCGGCAGCGGCGTGCCCCAATAGCGCTCACGCGAGAGCGCCCAGTCCACGTTGCCGCGCAGCCAGTCGCCCATCCGCCCGTGCTTGATGTGGTCGGGGTGCCAGTCGACACCCTCGTTCTCGCGCAGCAGCTGGTCGCGCATCTCGGTGGTGCGCACGTACCAGCTCTGCTTCGCGTAGTAGAGGAGTGGCGTGTCGCAGCGCCAGCAGTGCGGGTACGCGTGGTAGTACAGCTCCTCCCGGAAGAGCCGCCCGCTCTTCTCGAGCGCCTTGATGATGTCGGGATCGGCGTCCTTGACGAAGCGTCCCGCGAACGGCTCGATCCGCTCGTCGAACGTCCCGTCGGGCTTGACCGGGTTCTGGATCGTGATCCCGTAGCGCTCACCCAGCTTGAAGTCCTCCTCGCCGAACGCGATCGCCGTGTGGACCACGCCGGTTCCGTCCTCGGTCGTGACGAAGTCACCCTCCAGCACCGTGTGGCCGCGCGGCCCGTAGTCGGAGATGTAGGAGAACGGCGGCTCGTAGGCCATGCCGGCCAGATCGGAGCCCTTCATGGTCTGCTCGACGACGGCCTCCTCGCCCAGCACCTTGCCAACCAGCGCCGCGGCCACGATGAAGACCTCGTCGCCGAGGCGGGCCCGCACGTAGTCCACGTCCGGGTGCACGGCGAGCGCCGCGTTCGACAGCAGCGTCCACGGCGTGGTCGTCCAGCCGAGCAGCGACACGCCATCCTCGCCCCTGACCGGGAAGCGCACGAACACCGACGGGTCGTGGACGTCCTTGTAGCCGAGGGCGACCTCGTGAGACGACAACGCGGTCCCGCAGCGCGGGCAGTAGGGCACGACCTTGTAGCCCTCGTAGAGCAGCCCCTTGTCGAAGACCTGCTTCAGCGACCACCAGACCGACTCGATGTAGTCGTCGTCGAGCGTGTAGTAGGCGTCCTGCTGGTCGACCCAGAAGCCGATCCGCTCGGTGAACGAGTTCCACTCGTCGATGTACTCGAGCACCGACTCACGGCAGCGGCGGTTGAACTCCTCGACACCGAACGCCTCGATCTCGTGCTTGTTGGTCAGGCCGAGCTCGCGCTCGATCTGGAGCTCGACGGGCAGCCCGTGGCAGTCCCAGCCGGCCTTGCGATCCACGCGGAAGCCGCGCATGGTGCGGTAGCGCGGGAAGACGTCCTTGAAGATGCGGCTGAGCACGTGATGCGAGCCGGGGCGCCCGTTCGCGGTCGGCGGGCCCTCGTAGAAGACGTACAGCGGCGCGCCCTCGCGGCGGCGCAGCGACTCGTGGAAGATGTCGCGCTCGCGCCAGCGCTCGAGGATGCCCTCCTCGAGCTGCGGGAACGACTGCTGGGTGTCGACCGGGCGGTACTTCGGCACGAAGCCGATGCTACGCGGCGAGTTTCCGGCAGATCGAGGCGAGCGAGCGCTTCTCGTCCTCGTCCAGAGCGGCGAATGCGGCGCTGACGCGGTCGGCGTGCGTCGGGAACACGCGCTGCACGAGCTCGGCCCCGGCGGCGCTCAGCCCGACCGTCGTGGCACGACGATCGTTCACCAGCCGCCGGCGCGAGACGAGCCCGTTCTGCTCGAGCGCCGCGGTCACCTCGGTGGCGTTGGCCTTCGACCAGCCGAGGCGGCGGCGGAGGGTGCGCAGCTCGAGCTCGCCGCCTGCGGTCGTGAGCACGACCAGCACGGAGAACGCACCCGTCGAGAGCCCGGCCCGCTGGAGCTCGGCCGCGACGGCGCGACGCACGTGCGACTCCGCCCGCATGAGCGCCTCGAGCGCGCGATGCGCCAGCGGATCGGCGACCGACAGGGGCGGCATCGGCCGATCGTAGGTCGCGTGCCGGATACTCCCGGGCGTGCGCTGGGTCGTCGCAGTCGCGATCGTGGCCGTGGTCAGCGGCTGCGGGAGTGGAACGGAGAAGCTGCCCGCCGGCTGCACGGAGGGGGCGCGTGCGTTCCAGCTCGCACTCGCGCGGGCGCCGGGGGTCGTCACGGTCGACGGCACGCCGATCTCGCGCTGCTTCCCGCGCGGCGCGGACGCCAGCGACGTGCAGATCGTCGGCACCTACCTGCTCACGGTCGCCCAGGACCTGAGCACATCCGCGCAGGGAGGCGACGCGAAGTCCGCCCTGCGGCTGGGCTACCTGATCGGCGCCGCGCAGCGGGGCGCGAAGCGAAACGGGGTGAGCAGCGAGATGGTGCGCCGGCTCGAAGCTGAGACCGTGGGCCGCGCGGGCGTGCACGACGCCTACGAGCGCGGCAGGAAGGCGGGTCTCAGACAGGGCTAGATTGCAATGCATGAGTGCAACTGAAGAGCGCCGTGAGCTCTGGGGCGGCGAGACGAACAAGGCAGTCGCGAACTTCCCCGTTTCGGGCCAGCCGATCCCAGTCCCGGTCATCCGCTGGCTCGGCCGCATCAAGGCGACCGCCGCGCGCGTGAACGCCGACCTCGGGCTGCTGGACGCGGATCTGGCCGAGCGGATCGCCGCCGCCGGTGACGAGATCGCCGACGGGCAGCACGACGACCAGTTCCCGATCGACGTCTTCCAGACCGGCTCCGGCACCAGCTCGAACATGAACGCCAACGAGGTCATGGCCAACCTGGCCGGCGAGGGTGTCCACCCCAACGACCACGTGAACATGGGGCAGTCCTCGAACGACGTCTTCCCGTCGGCCGTACACCTGGCCGCGCTGTCGGAGTCGCAGGACCAGCTGATCCCCGCGCTCCACAAGCTTCAGCATTCGCTCGAGGGGAAGGCGAGCGAGTTCGCCGACATCGTCAAGGCCGGGCGCACGCACCTGATGGATGCGGTCCCCGTCACGCTCGGGCAGGAGTTCGGCGGCTACGCCGCGCAGATCCGCGTCGGCGCCGAGCGCGTCGCGGGCGCGCTGCCGCACGTGGCGCAGATCCCGCTCGGCGGCACCGCCACCGGCACCGGTCTCAACACCCACGCGGAGTTCGCCGAGCGAATGCGCGAGCGCATGAAGCAGGACACCGGCGTGGAGGCCGCGGCGCCGGCCGACCCGTTCGAGGCCCAGGGCAACCGCGACGCGCTCGTGGAGCTGTCGGGCGCGCTCAAGGTCGTGGCCGTGTCGATGACGAAGATCGCGAACGACCTCGCGCTCATGGGCTCGGGCCCGCGCACCGGCCTTGCCGAGATCTTCCTGCCGGAGCTCCAGAAGGGCTCGTCGATCATGCCCGGCAAGGTCAACCCGGTCATCCCCGAGGTCGTGCTCCAGGTCGGCAACCAGGTGATCGGCAACGACATGGCGATCACGATCGCCGGCACCCAGGGCAACTTCGAGCTGAACGTGCGCGTGCCGCTGATCGCCCGCAACCTGCTCGACTCGATCAAGCTGCTGACCGCCGCGGCCACGCTGCTGTCGGAGAAGTGCGTCGACGGGATCAGGGCGAACGAGGAGGTCTGCCGCCAGCACGCCGAGTCGACCCCGGCGATCGCCACCGCGCTGAACCCATACATCGGCTACGACCGGGGCACCGAGATCGTGAACGAGGCCGTCGAGTCGAAGCGCACGATCCGCGAGGTTGCCCGCGAGAAGGGCGTCGACGACGAGACGCTCGACAAGGCGCTGGACCTGGCCGCGATGGCCAGGCCACACGATTCCTGAGCAGCTAGAGGTTGATAGCCACGTACTTGGTCTCGAGGAACTCCTCGATGCCCCAGTGGCCGCCCTCACGCCCCAGGCCCGACTGCTTGACGCCGCCGAACGGCGCGCCCACGTTCGAGACCATGCCCTGGTTCAGGCCGACCATGCCGGTCTCGAGCCCCTCGCAGACGCGCAGCGCCTGCTTGATGTCGCGCGTGAACACGTAGGCAACGAGGCCGAACTCGGTGTCGTTGGCCGCGGCGATCGCCTCGTCCTCTGAGCCAAAGCCCTTGATCGGCGCCACCGGGCCGAAGATCTCCTCCTTCAGCAGCCGCGCATCGTCCGACACGCCGGAGAGCACCGTCGGCTCGTAGAAGTAGCCGCGCCCATCGGGGATCGACCCACCGACGACGGTCTGCGCTCCCTTCGCAACGGCATCGTCGACCAGCTCCTTCACCTTCTGCTGCTGCGCGTCGTCGATCAGCGGGCCGACCTTGACGTCGGGCTCGGTGCCGCGGCCGAGCTTCAGCGCGCCCATCCGCTCGCCGAGCTTCTCGGCGAACTCCTCGGCGATCGAGTCGGCCACGTGGAAGCGGTTGGCGGACGTGCACGCCTCGCCGATGTTGCGCATCTTCGCCAGCAGCGCACCCTCGATCGCGGCGTCCATGTCGGCGTCCTCGAAGATCAGGAACGGCGCGTTGCCGCCCAGCTCCATCGACACCTTCAGCACCTGCTCGGCCGCCTGCTCGATCAGCGTGCGCCCGACCTCGGTCGAGCCCGTGAACGACAGCTTGCGCGCGCGGCCGTCCGCGATCAGCGGCGCCATCGTCTCGCCGGACGACTTGGCCAGCACCAGGTTGAGCACGCCCTTCGGCAGGCCCGCCTCCTCGAGGATCTGCGTCAGCGCCAGCGCGCACAGCGGCGTCTGCTTGGCCGGCTTCCACACCATCGTGCAGCCGGCCGCGATCGCGGGGCCGATCTTGCGCGTGCCCATCGCCATCGGGAAGTTCCACGGCGTGATCAGGATCGTCGGCCCAACGGGCTGCTGCATGACCAGCACGCGGCCCTTGCCGTTGTAGGAGGTGCCGTAGTGGCCCGAGATGCGCGAGGCCTCGCCGGCGTAGTACCAGAAGAAGTCGGCCGCGTAGGTGATCTCGGCCTTCGACTCCTCGACCGGCTTGCCCATCTCGAGCGTCATGAGCAGCGCCAGGTCGTCGGCGCGCTCGACCATCGCCTCGTAGGCGCGGCGCAGGATCTCGCCGCGATCCATCGGCGGCATCGCCGCCCACTCCTTCTGGGCCGCGCAGGCGGCGTCGAGCGCCTTGAAGGCGTCGTCCTTGTCGCCCGAGGCGACCTCGATCAGCGTCTCCTCGGTCGAGGGGTCCTCGACCGCGATCGTCTCGCTCTTTCCGCCGTCGACCCATTCGCCGTCGATGTAGAGCTGCGTCGGGATCGAGTCGAGCACCTGCTGTTCGTTCGTTGCAACCGCCATCACGTCGCCACCGTTTCTTGTCCGAGTTCCTGGCTTATCGCCACATCTATCGAATAGTCGATCGGGAGCACGACCAGACTGGGGAGGTCCGCGTCGAGTGCCCGCTTCAGCGTTGGGCCGAAGTCTTCCGGTCCCTCGCAGCGCCACGCCGGAAGGCCGAAGGACTCCGCCAGCTTGACGAAGTCCGGGTTGGTGAAGTCGACCCCGAAGTGGCGGCCGAACTTCTTGTCCTGCTTCCACACGATCGAGCCGAACTGCTGGTTCTCCCAGATGACCGAGACGAACGGCGTGCCGAGCCGCTTGGCCGTCTCGAGCTCCTGGAAGTTCATCAGCATGCCGCCATCGCCGCCGACCGCCACCACCTTGCGGTCGGGATGGACGAGCTTGGCCGCGATCGCCGCGGGGATCGCGAACCCCATCCCCGCCAGGCCGTTTGCGATCAGCACCGTGTTCGGCTCATACGCCGGGAACATGCGCCCGATCCAGAGCTTGTGCAGGCCGACGTCCGAGACGAGGATGTCGTCGCGGCCGAGCGCCTGGCGGATCTCCCAGAGCGCGCGCGGCGGCTGCATCGGCCAGAACGCGTCGCCGCCGGACTTTTCGAAGTAGGAGTGCACCACGTCGTTCAGGTGCGTCGAGCCGCCCGAGTGCGGCACGTGCCGGCACTCCTCGCCCAGGCGCGAGAGCACGTGGTAGATGTCGCCGACCAGCTCCACCTCGGGGATGTAGAACTCGTCGATCTCGGCGGAGACGGAGTCGATGCAGACGATCTGCTTGTCCTTCTGCGGGTTCCAGTGCTTGGGGGCGTGCTCGACCAGGTCGTAGCCGATGGCGATGATCACGTCGGCCTGCTCGAAGCCGGCCATCTTGTAGTCGCCCGCCTGGAGGCCGACCGTGCCGAGCGAGGAGCCGGCGCTCGCGTCGACTGCGCCCTTGCCCATGAAGGTCGTGGCGACCGGGATGCCCGTCTGGCGCGTGAACTCGCGCAGGGCCGACCCCGCGTTCGCGCGGATCACGCCGTTGCCGGCGAGCGCCACCGGGTTGAGCGCGCCGCGGATGATGTCGGCGGCCTTCAGCAGCTCGCGCGCGCTCGGCTCCGGCAGGACGGGCTTGCGGCGCGGCAGCGGCTCGCCCTCGACGTCCATCTCCATGATGTCCTCGGGCAGCTCGATGTGGGTGGCGCCGGGCTTCTCCGACTCGGCCACCTTGAAGGCCTTGCGGACGACCTCGGGGATGATCGCCGCGTCGTTCAGACGGGCGTTCCACTTCGTTATCGGAGACATGACTCCGACCACGTCGATGTACTGGTGCGACTCCTTGTGCATGCGCTCGAGGTCGGCCTGGCCGGTCAGCGCCACCAGCGGCGCGCGGTCGAGGAAGGCATCGGCCACCGCCGTCACCAGATTCATGGCCCCTGGGCCGAGAGTTCCCAGGCATACTCCAGCTCTGCCGGTCAGCCGCCCGTAGACGTCAGCCATGTACGCGCCGCCCTGCTCATGCCGCACAGGCACGAACTGGATCGACGATTCCGCCAAGGATTCGTTCAGGTCCAAGGTTTCCTCGCCCGGAATGCCGAATACGTGCTTGACGCCCTCGGCCTCGAGGCATTCGACGAAAAGATCGGACGCTTTACGAATCGTCATGGTCTGCCGATTGTTCCAAAGGGCCGCGGCTACGGTTCCCACGTAATGAAGACGCTCGCACTCCTGACATCCATCACGGCCCTCGCGCTCAGCCCAGCGGCGGCTTCCGCTGCCTCGAGCTCGAACTGGACCGTGCGCGGAGCAGGCTTCGGCCACGGGATCGGGCTGTCTCAGTACGGCGCCTACGGCTACGCAGCTCACGGGGCCGAATGGCAGAACATCGTCCTCCACTACTTCAAGGGCACGCACCTGGGCAACGCGGCCGGGCGCACCATCCGCGTGCTGCTCCAGTCGGGCAACGGCACGGTCTGGGTCAGCGGCGCAACGCGGGCCGGGTCGCACAAGCTCGACTCGCGCCTGTCCTACCGGCTCATCCGCAAGGGGCTCAACTCGGTCGAGCTGCGCAGCGCGCGCGGCAAGCGGATCGCCACGATGGACGGCGTCGTTCCCGTTTCGAGCTCATCCGGGTCGGTCGTGCTGGGCGGGCGTGCGCTGAACGGGCTCTCCGGCGGCCGCTACCGCGGCGTGATCGAGGTCCGGCCCGGCACGTTCGGCGGGCTGATGGCGGTCAACGCGCTGCCGCTCGACGACTACGTCCAGGGCGTCATCGTCGGCGAGATGCCCACGTCGTGGCCGCAGCAGGCGCTCGAGGCGCAGGCGGTTGCCGCCCGCTCGTACTCGCTGGTGACCGACGCCGGCGGCGCGATCTTCGACCAGTACCCCGACACGCGTTCGCAGATGTACTACGGCATGAGCCGCGAGACGCCCGGCACGAACCAGGCCGTGCACACCACGGCCGGGGCGGTCCTGATGTACGGCAACCAGATTGCCGTCACGTACTACTTCTCCACCTCGGGCGGGCGTACGGAGAACATCGAGAACTCGTTCGTCGGCTCGAACCCGGTCCCATACCTGAAGTCGGTCGACGACCCCTACGACAACCTCTCGCCGCGACATCGCTGGCGCTTCGTCTGGTCGCCCTCCACGCTCGACGCCAAGCTGGGCGGCTTCGTCAAGGGCAAGCTCAAGGGCATCACCGTGACCAAGCGCGGGGTCTCGCCGCGCATCGTCAGCGCGAAGGTGATCGGCTCGCGCGGCACGACCGTGGTGACAGGCCCGCAGCTGCGCACGCGCCTCGGGCTGTACGACACATGGGCGTACTTCATCAATGCGAAGAGCGGGCAGGGCGACACGTCGACCCAGCCGGAGACGCCGTCGAGTGATGACAGCGATCAGGTCACCGACGGCGGCGGCACCACCGCGAAGTCGTCCTACACGCGCCCACTGCTCGAGCCGCAGCCTCGCCGGCTCGTGATCGAGGGCTCGATCTCCTCGCACCCGAAGAAGCTGACGCTCCAGATGCGAAGCGGCGGAAAGTGGAAGGGGGTCGGCTACGGCACGACCGACACCCGCGGCCGCTACGCGCTGCTCCTGAAGCGCACCGGCGTGTACCGGGTGCTCGGCGGCGGAGCCGTCGGCCCGGCAGTGCGGATTCGCTAGCGCCCCCGCGCCCCCGCGCCGCGCCCCCTCAGCCACACGATCGACGTTTGCGACGCATAGCGTCGTCAATGTCGATGGCGTGCCGAAATGAGCTGGCGAAGATCGCTGAGTAGGCGCCGCCGATCCGAGTTCAGGTGCCGCCAGGTGACCCTGATCACCGCCCAGCCGGCCAGAGTGGCGGCGCGATCGCGCGCGCGGTCGGTCTCGAACGCATGGCGGGTCGCGTGCGCCTGGCGGCCGTCGAGCTCGACGATCAGCCTCGCTTCGGGCCAGACGGCGTCAGCCTCGATCGTCAGCCCGTCCAGTTCGACGACGGCGTTGAACTCGGGCGTGGGCAGCCTGCCGGTTGCAACGATGGCCCTGAAAGCGTCCTCCAGTTCGCTCCGGGTGCGGACGTCGGAGTCCGAGAACGCGCGGATCAGCGTCCTCAGGCGCGCGGTTCCGTGGCGGCGCGGATACCGCTCGAGCAACGTCACCACCTCGGCCAGATCGAAGCTTCCGAGGAAGTCCGCCTGCCGGATCATCGGCTCGACCAGTCGAATGTCGACGGAGCCGATGTCGAGCAAGGTGCGCGCAACGGTGGTGGCCGGGACTCCGCGCACGATGGCGATCTCGTCAGGTCGCAGCCGGGTTCTGGTCACGCGCACGCCTTTCGGCTCGCGGCCGCCCGGCGGCACGACCACCTCGGGGCGGCCGCTGTACGCGCGGAGGTCGTGGAGTGCCGCAGCTGACCGACAGCCGGCAACCGCCGGCGAGCCACAGGCACGGATCGCGGCAGTCAAGCGTCCAAGAGGCGGGAGCGCCCGATCACCGACTGCGTACACACCGCGGTGGAGAACGTGCAGCCGACCGGCGGCGATCCTGCGATCGACGGCCCGCGGATGCAACCCAAGTGCGAGTAGCTGCCGGCGATCGACGATCCCGTTGTCGCGCTCGGCCAGGGCCGCGATTGCGGCGTCGAAGCCACGCGATCGACATTTGCGACGGATAGCGTCGTCGATGTCGATCGTGTGGCCCATGGGCCGAGCTTGCGCTTGCGCGCGTTACATGTCAGTCATCACTGTGACTTGTGCGAATAGCATCACCACGTGGCCGCTATCGAGGCCCGCGGACTCGCAAGGAAGTTTTCCGGTGGTGTTGTGGCCGTTGCCGGGATCGATTTCGACGTCGCGGATGGAGAGATCTATGCGTTCCTGGGGCCCAACGGCGCCGGGAAGACCACGACCGTGCGCATGCTCACCACGCTGCTGCGTCCAACGGGCGGGTCGGCGAGCGTTGCCGGCTTCGACGTCGTGCGCGACGCGCACAAGGTGCGCTCCGCGATCGGCGTCGCGCTCCAGGAGGCTGCGCTCGACCCGTTGATGACCGGCGCCGAGCTGATGCTGCTCAGCGCGACGCTGCACGGCATCCCCGGTGGCGAGGCGCGCAAGCGCTCGACCGCCCTGCTCGAGCGCGTCGGCCTGTCACGTGCAGCCGACCGGCGCGTCGGCACCTACTCGGGCGGCATGCGGCGCCGGCTCGACCTCGGCATGGCGCTGGTGCACGCGCCGCGCGTGCTGTTCCTGGACGAGCCGACCACCGGCCTCGACCCGCTGAGCCGCCGCGCGATCTGGGACGAGGTGCGCGCGCTGAACGACGACGGCACCACCGTCTTCCTGACCACCCAGTACCTCGAGGAGGCCGACCAGCTCGCGGACCGCGTCGGCATCATCGCGAACGGGTCGATGGCGGCTGAGGACACGCCCGAGGCACTCAAGGCCGGGATCGGCCACGCGCATCTGGAGCTGCGACTGGCGGAGGGCGAAGCCGCGCAGGCGCGCGAGATCGTGAAGCGCTTCGGCGAGTGCATGAAGGCCGAGAACGGGACGGTGGCCGTGTCGCTCGCGAACGGAGCGGCCGACGTGGCGCCGATCGTCAGGGCGCTCGACGAAGCCGGCCTGATCGTCGAGTCGCTCGACCTGATCGAGCCGACGCTCGACGACGTCTTCCTGGCCACCACCGGGCAGACGCTCGAAGGCGCGGCCGACGCGCCGCCCGAGCCCGCGCCTGAACCGGTATGAGCTCGGCTGCGCTCGCCACGAACGGACGCGTGGCGTTCCAGCTGGCGAAACGCGGCCTGCGCCAGGCGCTGCGGCGCCCGCAGTTCCTCGCTCCCCTGGTCGTCTTCCCGTCGCTGATGCTGGCCGCGAACACCGGCGGCGCGGGACGGGCAACGAGCCTGCCCGGCTTCCCGCACGTACACGGCTTCCTCGACTTCGAGCTGGCCGGGGCGATGCTTCAGTCGACCATGCTGGCGGGCGTGAGCGGCGGCATCGCGCTGGCGCTCGACTTCGAGATCGGCTTCATCGACCGGCTGTTCGCTGCGCCGATCTCGCGCTACTCGATCATCGCCGGGCGCGTGGCCGCGACGGCGGTGCTGGGGCTGATGACCGGCATCTGGTTCATCGCAGGCGGGCTGATCTTCGGAGCGCACATCCATGCCGGGATCCCCGGCGCACTGGTCATCCTGGCGCTGGTCTGCCTGTCGGCGGCGGCGTTCTCAGTGCTGGCCTCGGCGCTTGCGATCGGCGCGGGGAAAGCCAGCGTGGTGCAGGGCATCTTCCCGATCGTGTTCGTGATCCTGTTCCTGTCGACGGCGTTCTTCCCGCACACCCTGCTGCTGGAGCCCGCGAAGACGATCGCCCATCTGAACCCGCTGTCGCTGATCGCCGACGGCATCCGCGGGCCGGTCATCGGGGACCTGCGGGCGGCCGACATCGCCAAGGCGCTCGGCGGGATCGCGATCGTCGCCGTCGTCGGGCTCGTGCTCTCGTCACTGCTGCTGCGCCGGAGGGCACGGACCGGATGAGCGCGCCGGCGGCACCCGCTCCTGCGCTGCGGATGGGCGGGCCGATGGTCTGGTCACTCATGCGCCGCGGGCTCAACGAGATCCTGCGCGTGCCGGGCGCCGCGCTGCCGGGCATGCTCGCGCCGACGATCTTCCTGCTCGGCCTGACGGCGGTCTTCGGGAACCTGCACAACCTGCCCGGCTACCCCACCGACAGCTTCATCTCGTTCATGGTGCCGGTGAGCTATCTCCAGGCGGCGGGCTTCACCGGCGCGGCCACCGGCGTGAACCTGGCGCGCGACATCGAGCTCGGCTGGTTCGACCGCCTGCTCGTGCTGCCGGTGCCGCGCTGGGCGCTGCTGGCCGGCACGGTGTTCTCCGCGAGCCTGCGCGTGCTGCTGCCGTTCACGCTGCTCACGATCGTGGCGCTCGCATTCGGCGCGCACTTCCCAGGTGTCGACGGGCTGCTCGTGGCCTTCGGCGTCGGCATGGTGTTCGCGGCGATCATGGCCTGCTGGGGAGTCACGCTCGCGCTCATCTTCAAGACGCAGTCCGCGGCCCCGCTGATGCAGGCGGGCACCTTCATCCTGGTGCTGTTCACCGCGGCCTACGCGCCGCTCCCGCTGCTGTCGGGCTGGCTGCACGACGTCGCTTCCGTGAACCCGGTGAACCACGTGCTGACCGCGGTGCGCCAGGGCTTCATCGGCGACCTGAGCTGGCACGACACGTGGCCCGGGCTCGTCACGCTCGTGGGCATGGCCGCTGCGTTCGCAGGGCTCGCGGTCCGGCAGCTGCAGCGAGTCGGCCGCTAAATGAGAACGGGGCCTGGCCCCGTTCTCATGAGAGTGGGGCCTGGCCCCGTTCGTTAAGGCGTGAAGCGGACCGTCATCACGTCGCCGTCCTGCATCACGTAGTCGCGACTCTCGATCCGCAGCTTGCCCTTGTCGCGCGCGCCTGCGTAGCCGCGCTCCTCGACCAGCGTCTGCCACGAGAGGATCTCGGCTCGGACGAAGCCCTTCTGGATGTCGCTGTGGATCTTCCCCGTGGCCTCGTACGCCGTGGTGCCGCGCTCGATGGCGTAGGCCTTCGCCTCCTTGGCCTCGCCCGCGGTGAAGAACGAGATCAGCTGGAGCAGCTCGAACGCCGCCCGGATCACGCGGCCGAGCCCCGACTCACCGGCGCCCAGGTCCTCGCGCATGGACGCCGCCTCGTCGTCGTCCAGCTCCGCCAGCTCGGCCTCGATGCGCGCGCTCACCGCTACGACGCCGGCGTGGGTGGCCGCCGCATGCGCGGCAACCGCCTCTGGCACCGACTCCTCATCGCCCTCGCCGACGTTGACCACGTAGAGCACGGGCTTGCCCGTGAGCGGCGAGAGGTTGCGCAGACCCTCCGGCGCATCCGCCGGCGGCGGCACGGTGCGCGCCCAGCGACCCTCCTGAAGCGCTCCAACCACCTCGCGCAGCCACGCCTCCTCGGCGATCGCCGCCTTGTCGCCCGAGCGCGCCTGCTTGATCACGCGCTCGAGCCGCCGCTCCGCCTGCTCGAGATCCGCGAAGACGAGCTCGGTCTCGATCGTCTCGATGTCCGCCGCCGGATCGACACGGCCCTCGGGGTGGACGACGTTCGCATCCTCGTGCGCGCGCACCACGTGCACGATCGCGTCGACCTCGCGGATGTTCGCCAGGAAGCGGTTGCCGAGTCCCTCGCCCGAGTGCGCGCCGCGAACCAGGCCCGCGATGTCGTGGAACTCGATCGTCTCGTAGGTGATGGGCGTGGAGCCGAGCACTTCGGCGACGGCGTCGAGGCGTTCGTCGGGCACGGGCACGATCGCCACGTTGGGGTCGATCGTGGTGAACGGATAGTTGGCCGCCTGCGCCTGCACGCCGGTGAGTGCGCTGAAGAGCGTGGACTTGCCCGCGTTCGGAAGCCCGACGATCCCGACCTTCACGACGCCAGCTCCCCGATGGCGGTGCCGAGCGCGAAGCCCGCTGCCACATCCGAGGGCCAGTGCACTCCCAGGTAGAGGCGCGACAGCGCCATCGCGGCGGCCAGCGGCTGAAGCGGGACGCCCACGAGCGGCGAGAGCACCCGTGCCCCGGCGGCCGAGGTGGTGGCATGCGCCGACGGATAGGAGCGGTTCGACATCGTGCCGATCAGGGGCGGCAGCCCGGCGACGTCCGGGCGCGGGCGGATCACCGCGAGCTTGACGACCTGGTTCGCGCCGAACGACGCGGCGATCAGACCCCAGGCGCGCAGCCAGCGCGGTCGCCGGCGCTCGTCGAGCGCAGCGCCCGTGAGCGCGATCGCCTGCCAGACCACGCCGTACTCGCCGAGCCTGGAGAACGCGGTGACGGCGCGCTCGGCCCGCGGCGTGTGACCAGCCGTGCGGAAGAACCTGTAGAGCGCCCGGTCCAGAGAGCGCCTAGAAGCCGACGCGGAGATCCTGCGAGGCACGCGCCACGTAGACGACCTTCGACAGGTCGACGTAGACCTCCGAGTCCAGCGTGGCGATCGTGTGCCAGCCCGGCTGGTCGCCCTCCAGCACCTTGCGGAGCTCGTCGTATGCCTCGTCGGTCACGCGCAGGTCGAGGACCTGCGGGCCGATCAGGCCGATGGTTATGCGCTGGGTGTCTGGCATCAGTGCTTGGGCTCCACGATCTCGGTTAGGACGCCGCCTGTTGCCTTGGGGTGCACGAACGCGACGCGGCTGCCGCGGATGCCGACCCGCGGGGTCTCGTCGATCAGCTCCAGCCCGGCGGCCTTCACCTGCTCGAGAGCGGCGTCGATGTCGTCGGTCTGGTACGCGACGTGGTGCAGCCCCGGGCCCCTTGCGGCCAGGAACTTGCCGACCGCGGTGTCGGGCCCGAGCGGCTTCAAGAGCTCGACGTGACCCTCCCCGACCTCGAGCAGCACGGCCTCCACGCCCTGCGCCTCGACGACCTCACGGTGTTGCTCGGCCATGCCGAAGCGCCCGCCATAGAGGTCGATTGCAGCGTCGAGGTCATCCACCGCGACGCCGATGTGATCGATGCGGTCGAACACGGCTCCGGCAGGCTACTCGACCTTCTCCAGCCGGGGATTGGGCCTGTGGTGGCGGCCGACCTTCGAGCACGGCCGCCCGTCCACCATCACGATGTCGGCCGTGAAGTCGTTGTCGCCGCGCAGGAGCGACGAGCCGACTCCGTACGCGTCCACCGGGACGCCGCGGCGCTCGAAGTCGCGGATCTTGTCGGGCGTGAAGCCGCCGGAGACGACGATCTTCACGTGGCCGTGGCCGGCCGCGTCGAGCGCGGAGCGGACCTTCTCGACCAGCACGTGGTTCACGCCGGTTGGGCTGCCCTCGCCCATCTCGTCCCAGAGTGCGCGGTCGACGAGGCTCTCGGAGGTGTCGAGCCGCACGCCCCAGAGGTCGTCGCCGAGCGCGTCGGCCACCTCGATCGCGGTCTTCACCGAGTCATTCCAGAAGTCCACGAGCACCGTCACGTTCATGTCGGGCGCGTACTCGCGCGCCCACGCCTGCGCCGCGGCGACGGTGTCGCCTCCGTAGGCGGCGATCAGCGAGTGCGGCACGGTGCCGACCCCGCGACCGCCCCACCACGAGGCGTTCGCGTCGGTGGACACGCCGATCGCGCCCGCGACGTGCGCGGCCCAGCCGTCACCGGTCTGCACGAGCCAGTGGTCGTGCCGGGCCGGGAAGAACAGGATCTGCTTGCCGGCGGCGGCCTCGACGACGTCGCGCACGTTGCGCATGACCAGCGAGCGGCGCGCCATGCAGCCCAGGTAGACCGTCTCGAGGTGCGCGAACAGGCGGTAGTCGCCCTCGATCGTCATGACGGTCTCGTGCGCTGCGATCTCGTCGCCCTCGTAGAGCGCGCGCACGTCGAGCGCAGCCCAGTCGTCGCTGCACAGCTTCAGGATCGCGATCGCCTCGTCGATGCCGCCCAGCACCGAGTCGTGCTTCTGGAAGACCTGCATCACGACCTGCGCGTGCTTGCCCTGACGTTCGAGCAGTTCCTTGGTCAGATTGAAGTAGGCGTCCGAGTAGTAGCCCGCCCTGATGCGGTCGACCGGCAGGCGGAAAACTTCGGGTGCGAGGCGCTCCCTGCTCACTTGCGGCAATCTAGGGCCCTCAAGGTTCACGCCGCAGTGCCGATCCGGGTCACAGGGATGCGAGCCACGAGCGCCTACATCGCGAGTGCAGGAACCGCCGCCGTCATGCTCGGCGCGTCGCTTGCCATGCTCGCGCTGGTCAGCGCTGTCGTGGCGTTCGGCTCGTGGCCCGGCCTCGATGGCTCCTCGGGCGTGGACCAGGTGATCCTGCGCAACGCGGTCGCGGCCAAGACGGCCGCACCCGTGAAGGTGCGCTCGGATGCGGTCGCCGTTGCCCGCCGCCAGGCCGCGCTCCAGCAGAGCGCGGTCACGGGTGGACATACGCCGGCACGCGCGAAGGCCACGCTCCCGTCAAACAGGACCGCCGGCAAGACGCCCGCGCCCGTGAGCAGCCCTGGGACCAGCGGACAGGCACCGGCGGCCAGCTCGCCGAGCGTCCCGCAGGCGAGCAACCCGGCCGCCGTGGTCCAGCAGCCCGCACAGCAGGTGACCGACACGACCAAGAACGCGGGCGGCCAGGTCCAGAACGTGACGAACCAGGTCGGCCAAGTGGTGAACCAGGTGACGAGCCCGCCGCCGACCCCGACGACCAGCACGCCGGTCCAGCAGATCCAGCAGGCCGTCGGCGGCGTGCTCGGCCGCTAAGCCGGCTTCGCGGCCTCCTCGACCCTCAGGATCTCCTCCATCGCAAGCCGCCCGACCTCGAGCTGCTCGGTGTCGGGCTCGCGCGTGCCCACGGCGCGCTGGAGCTCGTGGCCCGGCCGCCGGAATGCGCGCGCCAGCGCCGAGCCCGAGTGCCGCTCGGACCAGCCGAAGACCTCAACCGCCACCGCCATGCTGCCGAGCGCGATCGCGCCGTCGACAGCTGGGCCCGTCAGGCCGGCGCGGCGGGCGGCGACCGTTCCCGCGACGGTGCTCGAGAGCATCGGCGCGACCAGGTGCGAGCCGCAGCGATCGTGCTCCTTCGCAGCGTCGGCGGCACTCGCGCCCTGCTCGTAGGCGGCAATCGACTTGTGCTCGACGCCGTGCCACGCGGCCAGCTCACCCTGGCGAAGCGCGAACAGCGCGGGCGCCACGCTCAGCAGGGCGACCGCCGCCTCGCGGCCGGCCGTGCGCGCCGCACCCGGGCGCCTGATCGCGTGAGCGGTCAGCGACACCGCGCCCATGGCCGCCAGCGTCTTCGGATCCTGCATCGGCAGGCGCGCCTCCGGCAGCGCCCGCTTGACGAGCGGGATCACCGCCATCGCCTCCGCCAGCTTGGCCACACCGCGCAGCCCGGGAACGCGCTCGATCGGCCCGGCGCCGAGCCGGGGCTTGCGCCCCGACGCGACCTTGATCTGACCGTCGCGGGCACGCACGGCCGCTGCCCAGTGGGTGGGTCCGTGTACCAGCAGCCCATTACGGAGGGCCATGCCGCCAAGTCGGAGCTTCGGCTCGCTCATCCTCCAAGTATCGCGGGCGCCAGTTCGGCGAAGAAACGGGCGGCCATTCCCAGGTCCTCGACCGGCACCCGCTCGTCCGCGCTGTGGATGAGCGGCACCGCATCGAAGAGGTCGAACGCGCGCGCCGGCATGAAGCCGTAGGCCACGCAGTCCGGGAACGCCTCGCGGAACCAGCGTGAGTCCGTGAAGCCCGTCAACCCGCTGGCGGCGACCACGGCACCGGGGTGCTCGCGTCCGATGAAGTCCGAGATCGCGTCCATCAGCGGCGACTGCGCCGGCGAGCGGTTGCCCACCACGGTCTCGTCGAACGCCATAGTCCAGCCCTCCGCGTCCAGCACCTCGGCGACCGCCTCGCGCACGGCGTCCTCCCCGAGCCCCGGCGGCACCCGGCAGTCCACCTTCAGCATCGCGCGTCCCGGGATCACGTTGACCTTCTCGGACGCGCGCACCATCGTCGGGCTGAAGGTGACGCCCATCAGCGGCTCGAGCATCACGGCCAGCCGCGGGTCGAGCCGTTCGAGCTCCGCCAGGGCCGCCTCGGCGCCGTCGCCGGTGGGCACGCCCAGTGCTTCCAGCGTGGCCGCCACCTCGGGCTCCAGCGACAGCGTGCCGTGACCTGCCGCTCCCAGCGCGGAGATGATCGGCGCGAGCTTGACAAGCGCGTTGTCACCCACGCGCGGAATCGAAGCGTGACCGGCACGCCCGTGCGTGGTCAGCGTGAAGCGGAAGACGCCCTTCTCGGCCACGCAGACGCCGTAGAGGTCGCGCCCGTTCGCGTGCAGAACCTGGCCGCCGCCCTCGTTGACGACGAAGTCGCAGCGCACCACGTCCGGGTGCTTCTCGCACAGCCACTTCGCGCCCACCTCGGCGCCCGCCTCTTCGTCGGCCGTGACGACGATCATCAGCTCGCCCGACTCCGGACGCCAGCCCTCCTCTGTCAGCGCGATCGCCGCCGCAATCTCGCAGGCGACCTGGTCCTTCATGTCGAGAGCGCCGCGGCCCCAGACGCAGCCGTCGCGCAGCTCACCCGACCACGGGTCGACGGTCCAGTCCTCGGGGTTGGCGAGCACCGTGTCGGCATGGCCGAGGTAGCACAGGCGCGGCCCGTCGGAGCGACCCGGCAGCCGGGCCACGAGGTTGGGCCTGCCGTCCACCGCAGCCAGCTGCACGCAGTCGAAGCCGGCCGCCTCCAGCTTGTCCTGGAGGAAGTTCTGGAGCGCCTGCTCGTTGCCGGGCGGGTTGACCGTGTCGAAGCGGATCAGCTCCTGGAGGAGCTCTGTCGCGCGGCGCTCGAGCAGCTCTGGTTCCGGCATCGCCGCTGCGAGACTAGAGCCGGATGGGAACCCTGTTCGAGGACACCGAGCCGCCACGCGGGCAGACCGCCGTGCCGGCGGCGGAGCAGCCGCTGGCCGTGCGGATGCGCCCGCGCACCCTGGACGAGTTCGCCGGCCAGGAGCACCTGCTGGGCGAGGGCTCCGCGCTGCGCAAGGCGATCGAGGAGGGCAGGCCTCACTCGATGGTGCTCTACGGGCCGCCCGGCAGCGGCAAGACCACGCTGGCGCGCATGGTCGGGACGGCAGCCAACGCCGCCTTCGTGGAGGAGTCGGCCGTGAACGCGGGCCGCGCCGAGGTGCGTGCCGCGATCAAGCGCGCCGAGGAGCTGCGCCGTGCCAGCGGCCGCCCGACGATCTTCTTCCTCGACGAGATCCACCGCTTCAACAAGGCGCAGCAGGATGCGCTGCTGCCCGCGGTCGAGGAGGGCCTCCTGACGCTGATCGGGGCGACGACCGAGAACCCGTTCTTCGAGGTGAACAACGCGCTGCTGTCGCGCTCGCGCGTCTACGAGCTCTCGCGCCTGCGCGACGAGCACGTGTTGGAGATGCTCCGGCGCGCTCTCACCGACGAGCGCGGCGTGCCCGGCTGCCGCGCCGACGACGGCGTGCTCGAGTTCCTGGCGGCGCGCTCCGACGGCGATGCGCGGACAGCGCTCGGCGCGCTCGAGGTCGCGTGCGAGACCGCGGGCGAAGGCGCGATCACCCTCGCTGTTGCCGAGGACGCCCTGCAGCGCAAGGCGGTGCTCTACGACAAGGCGGGCGACCGCCACTACGACACGATCTCGGCCTGGATCAAGGCCACGCGCGGGTCAGACCCCGAGGCGTCGCTGCTCTACCTCGCGGCGATGCTCGAGGGCGGCGAGGATGCGCGCTTCATCGTGCGGCGGATGATCGTCCTGGCCAGCGAGGACATCGGCAACGCCGACCCGCAGGCGCTCGTGGTTGCAACAGCCGCCGCGCAGGCCGTGGAGCACGTGGGTCTCCCGGAGGCGGCGCTCAACCTGGCGCAGGCGTCCGTCTACCTGGCACTGGCGCCGAAGTCGAACGCGTCGTACGAGGCGCTCAAGAAGGCGCGCGCCTGGATCCGTGAGCACGGCGCGCCCGAGATCCCGATGCACCTGCGCTACCCAGGCCACCCCGGCGAGAAGTCGGAGCTTGGGCACGGCCAGGGCTACGACTACCCGCACGATCGCTCGAACGCGCTCTTCGAACCAGGAGTACATGCCGGCCGAGGCTGCCGGGCACTCACTTCCTCGAGCTGACCAAGTTCGGCTTCGAGGGCGAGCTGCGTGAGCGCTACGAGCGCATCCTGCGCGGGCGCGGCCGCACGGCAGAATGAGCGCATGACCACAGCCGCATCGGCAACGCTCGAATCGTTCAGCCCGCTCACCGGCGAGCGGGTGGGCTCGGTTCCGACCATCACACCCGGCGAGGTGCAGGCCGTCGTCGACGACGTCGCCTCGGTCCAGCCGTTCTGGGCCGGGCTGCCGCTGGCGGGCCGCGCGCGCTACATGAAGCGCGCCGCCCAGGCCATCCTCGACCAGCTCGACGACCTGGCCCGGCTGCTCGCCCGCGAGCAGGGCAAGCCGATCAACGAGGCCTACGTCATGGAGCTGATCCCGACCGTGGACGCGCTCCACTGGATCGCCGACGCCGGCCAGCAGATCCTCTCCGACGAGCGCATCGCCCAGCCGCAGGCGTTCACGAAGATGAAGAAGTCGGTCTTCTCCTACGAGCCGCTCGGCGTCGTGGGCGTGATCGCTCCCTGGAACTACCCCTGGTCGATCCCTTTCGGCGAGGTCGCGATGGCGCTGATGGCCGGCAACGGCGTGGTGCTGAAGCCGGCGTCGCTCACGCCGCTGATCGGCGAGCGTATCCGCGACGTGTTCGAGCGCGCCGGCGTGCCCGAGGGTCTCGTCCGAACGGTGCACGGCGGCGGCGCGGTCGGGAACGCGCTCGTCGAGTCGAGCGCGTCGAAGATCTTCTTCACCGGCTCGGTGGACGTCGGCCGCGGCGTGGGCGTGGCCTGCGCCGAGCGCCTGAAGGGCTGCGTGCTCGAGCTCGGCGGCAAGGACGCGCAGATCGTCTGCGCCGACGCCAACCTCGACCACGCCATCGCCGGCTGCCTGTGGGGCAGCTTCGCCAACGCGGGGCAGACCTGCGCTGGCATCGAGCGCGTCTATGTGGTCGAGGAGGTGGCCGACCGCTTCATCGACGGCGTCATGCGCGGCGCGCAGGCGCTGCGCGTTGGCGACCCGCTGAGCTTCGACACCGAGATCGGCCCGATGGTCTCACGCGACCAGTACGAGCTTGTCAAGGAACTTGTCGACGACGCAGTTGCCGACGGCGCCAAGCTGTTGTGCGGGGGGCCCGTTGAGGTCGAGGGCTACGCGGACGCCGCGTTCTACGCCCCGGCCGTCCTCACCGACGTGACCCACGACATGCGGATCATGCGTGAGGAGATCTTCGGGCCGGTCATCCCGATCGTGCCCGTCGCCTCCGAGGAGGAGGCGATCAACCTCGCCAACGACTCCAACTTCGGCCTCTCCGCCTCGGTCTGGACCCTCGACCGCCAGAAGGGCGACCGCATCGCGCGCCGGGTCGAGGCCGGGTCGGTGTGGATCAACGACCACATGTACTCGCACGGCACCTGCCAGTGCTCGTGGGGTGGCGTGAAGGACTCGGGGATCGGCCGCGCGCACTCGAAGTTCGGCTTCTACGAGCTGGTCAACATCAAGCACGTCGCTTGGGAGCCGTCCAAGCTCAAGAACTTCTGGTGGCACCCCTACGACGAGCAGCTCGCCCAGGGGCTGCGGACCTCGGCGCACGTGCTCTACGGGCAGCGCAAGGAGCGGATCGACGCCCTGCGTTCGGGCGCGGGAGCGCTGGCGCGGCTGGCAGGTCGCAGCTTCGGCCGCTGAGGGGCCCCTCCTAGACTCAGGTTCATGCCCGCTCAGGCCTATGCCGGCAAGGAGTGCGTCTGTCAGCTCCGCAAGGGGATCTGCGACCAGAGCTGTGTCCAGGGCATGCTCGACACGCCCTTCTACATAGCCTGCCTGAAGCTCTCGGGGCGGCGCTGCGTGGTCATCGGCGGCGGCGACATCGGCCTCGAGAAGGTCGAGGGCCTGCTCGCCTGCGAAGGCAAAGTGGTGCTGATCGCTCCCGAGGCGCACGAGGACCTCCAGCGCATGGCCGCCGAGGGCTCGATCCGCTGGGAGCAGCGCGAGTACGGGGGCATTCAGGACCTGGACGCCACCTTCATGGTGATCGCGGCGACCAACGACACCGACGTGAACATCCGCGTCTACGAGGACGCGGAGGAGCGCGCGATGCTCGTGAACGTGGTCGACGTGCCGCCGCTCTGCAACTTCATCCTGCCGGCCATCTTCCGCTCGGGGCCGATCGCGATCGCGATCTCGACGGCCGGCGCCTCGCCGGCGCTCGCGAAGCGGATGCGCAACCAGATCGCCGCCGAGTACGGCGAGCCCTACGCACGCCTGGCCGAGCTGCTGAACGAGGTGCGCGGCTGGGCAAAGGGCACCCTGCCGACCTATCAGGACCGCAAGCTCTTCTTCGAGACGATCGTGAACGGCGAGCCCGACCCGATCGAGCTGCTGCGCCAGGGCGACGAGCGGGCCGTGCGCGACCTGATCGCCGCGGTCCAGGCGAGCACGGTTCAATCGACCGTCTGAGCCCCGGCGCACCCTCGACATCCTCGAACGCACTTGAGGTCGACGGCCTGACGCGCCGCTACGGCGACCGCGTGGCGCTCGACCGTGTCTCGTTCACCCTCGCGCCGTCGCGCACGCTGGCCGTGTTCGGCCCGAACGGCGCCGGCAAGACGACGCTGCTGAAGGTGCTCGCGACCCTGCTGCGCCCCCACGCGGGCAGCGCCCGCGTACTCGACTGCGACCTGCCCGATGAGGCCTGGAAGCTGCGCGGCCGGATCGGCTACCTGGGCCACGAGGCCGCGCTCTACCGCTCGCTGACGGCACGCGAGAACCTGCGCTTCGCGGCGCGCCTGCACGGCGTCGGGGAGGAGCGGATCGACGAGCTGCTGGAGGCGGTCGCCCTCACCCGCCGTGCCGACGACCGGGTCGAGGAGCTCTCGCGCGGCATGCGCCAGCGGATTGCAGCTGCGCGCGCCGTTCTGCACGACCCGCCACTGCTTCTGCTCGACGAGCCGCTGTCGGCGCTCGACCCGCGCGCGGTCGAGCTGCTCGAGCCGCTGATCGGGCGCAGCTCCGGTCGCACGCGCATCCTCGTGACGCACGACGTTGAGCGCGGGCGCGCCGAGGCCGACGACGTGCTGGCGCTGCGCGCCGGCCGCAGCGTGCCGCTCGAGGAGGCGTTCGCGTGATCCGCACCGCCGTCGTGCTGTTCCGCAAGGACCTGTTGGTTGAGGTGCGCACGCTCCAGTCGCTCAGCGCGATGGTGCTGTTCTCCGTCATGGCGTTCGTGCTGTTCCACTTCGGGCTTCAGCGCGACACGATCGAGGGCGCCCTTGCGGCCGGGGTCCTGTGGGTGACGCTGCTGCTGGCGACCGTGCTGGCCGTGACGCGCCTGTTCGTGGCCGAGCGAGAGCAGGGCGGTTTCGAGACCCTGCTGCTGGCGCCGGTCGACCGCACCGGCGTCTTTCTCGGGAAGGCGGCCTCGCTGTTCGCGTTCCTGGTCGCCGTCGAGATCGTCGCCGTTCCCGCCTTCGACGTTCTGCTGCTTCAGGGATCCGTGATCGACGCGATGCCCGAGCTGCTGGCGGTGCTGCTGCTGGCCGACGTGGGGCTGGCCGCTGTGGGCGCCCTGGTGGCCGCGCTGGGCGCGGAGACCGACGCCCGTGAGCTGGTGGTGCCTCTGCTCCTGATGCCGCTGCTCGTGCCCGTGGTGATCGCGGCGACGAAGGCCAGCGCGCCGCTGTTGTCAGATCCCTCGCACGCGGAGCACCTGGGGCGCTGGCTGCTGATGCTCACCTTCTACGATTTGGCTTTCGTGCTGGTTTCCCTTGGAGTCTTCGACTACCTGATGGAGGACTAGCGGTGCTCTTCGGCAAGGGCCTCCGCAACCTCGCGCTGCTCACCGCGGCGATGCTGGCGCTGGCGCTGGGGCTTGTCTTCTTCTACGCGCCGATCGAGGCCGACCAGGGCTTCGTGCAGAAGATCTTCTACCTGCACGTGCCGCTCGCGGTCGTGGCCCTCGGCGGCTGGGTGGCCGGCGGCCTGTTCGGAATCCAGCTGCTGCGGACCGGCGACCGCAAGTGGGACTACCGCTCGTACGTGGCCATCCACATGTCGCTGATCTTCGGCGTGGCCGTGCTGGCCACGGGCTCGATCTGGGCGAAGGCCTCGTGGGGCCACTGGTGGGTGTGGGGCGAGCCGACGCTGGTGTCGTTCCTGATCGTGTTCCTGCTCTATTGCACCTACCAGCCGATGCGCTTCTTGATCGCGGACCCGGAGAAGCAGGGCCGCTACGCCGCCGTGTTCGCGATCACCGCCGGCGCGTTCGTGCCGCTCAACTTCGTGGCCGTCCGGCTGGCCACGCCGCTCGTCCACCCGCGCGTCTTCACCCGCGTCGCCGGCGACCTCCCCGGGTCGATGCGACTGACCTGGCTCGTCTCACTCGTGGCCATCACGCTGCTGTTCGTGACGCTCTGCAAGCTCGAGCTCACATCCAAGGGCGCGAAGGACCACCTGCGGCGTCTCCGCCGCCAGCTCGAGGCGCGCGAGGAGGCCGGCGCCGAGCGCGTCTTCGTGGGAGCGGGCTGATGCTGTCGCTGCTGGCCGAGGCCCCGGCCCTCCCGCTGCACGAGGCGGGCAAGTACGTGGCGGGCGCCTACGGCCTGTTCGTGGTGATGCTGGTGGTGTACGTCGCGATCATGGGCGCGCGCTTCGCGCGCGTCGAGCGCGAGCTCAGGGACCTGGCCGACCTGGCCGAGGAGCGCGACGGGTGAACGAGCTGCTCGCAATCGGCGCGTCGCACAAGACGGCGTCGCTTGCGCTGCGTGAGCGGCTGTCGCTGCCCGAAGGCCGCGCGGCGTCGCTGGTCGGCGAGCTGGTGCGCACGCCGGAGATCCACGAAGCCGTCGCGATCTCCACCTGCAACCGCACCGAGCTCTACCTGCTGGCCGCCGATCCGGTCGACGCCGAGTCGCAGGCGCTGTCCGCGCTGTCGCGCCAGGCCGGGATCCGGCCAACCGAGCTGCTGGGCAACCTCTACTCGCTGCGCGGCACCGACGCCGTGCGCCATCTCTTCAACGTGGCCGCCGGCCTCGACTCGATGATCCTCGGCGAGAACGAGATCCAGGGTCAGGTCCGGCGCGCGTACGAGCTCGCGCTGGTCGAGGGAACGACCGGGCCGGTCACCAATCGCCTCTTCCGCGACGCGCTCGCGGCCGGCAAGCGCGCCCGCAGCGAAACCGGCATCGGCCGCCTGCGCATATCGGTGTCGTCGATCGCCGTCGAGCTGGCCGAGCAGGCGCTCGGTGACCTGAGCACCCGCAGCGTGCTGGTGATCGGCGCCGGCGAGAACGGCGAGGTCACCGCCCGCGCGCTCGCCGACCGCGGGGTGCAGTCGATCTTCGTGGCCAACCGCCGTCACGACCGTGCCATCGGCCTGGCTGCCCGCTTCGGCGGACAGGCGGTCCGCTTCGACGACCTGCCCGACCTGCTGCGCGTGGCCGACATCGTCGTTTCCTGCACCGCGTCGCCGCACCAGATCGTCGGCCGCGAGGAGCTGGCGCTGGTGCTCCAGGACCGCAGCGAGCGGCCGCTGCTGCTGATGGACATCGCCGTGCCGCGCGACATCGATCCCGGCGTGCGCGGGCTGCCCGGCATCACGCTCTACGACATGGACGACCTCCAGCACGCGGTGGCCCGGAACATGAGCGGCCGCGAGGCGGAGGCTGCGAAGGCCGAGCGGCTCGTCGAGCAGGAGGTCGACCGCTTCGCGCGCTGGCTCGCCTCGCTCGACGTCGTGCCCACGATCGCGGCACTGCGCGAGCGCGGCGACGCGATCGTCGCTCAGGTGCTGCACGAGAACAGCGCGCGCTGGGAGTCGCTGTCAGAGCAGGACCAGCGCCGGCTCGAGCTGATGGCGCACGCGATCGTGTCGCGGCTGCTGCACGAGCCGACGCTGCGGCTGAAGGGCTCGCAGGGCGACCACGCCTACCTCTACGTCGACGCGCTGCGCGAGCTGTTCGCGCTCGAGGGCTCGGACGCCGCCGCCGACGTTCCGGCGAGCGCCGCGGTCGCCTCGCTCGACGACGCCCGGAGGAAGCAGTCGCGCTCCGCATAGGGACGCGGGCGAGCGCCCTCGCGCTCGCACAGTCCCGCATGGTCGCCGAGCTGCTCGGCGGCGCGGAGCTGGTCGAGATCACCACGAGCGGCGACCGCGTGCGGGCCGCCGGTGACAAGTCGCGCTTCGTGAAGGAGATCGAGGAGGCGCTCCTTGCCGGCGAGATCGACCTCGCCGTGCACTCCGCGAAGGACGTGCCGGGAGTGATGACGGAGGGACTGGAGATCGCGGCGGTCCCGCCCCGCGCTGATCCGCGCGACGTGCTCTGCGGCGCGGAGGCGCTGGAGCCAGGCATGCGGGTCGGGACCGCGAGCGTGCGGCGGCGCTCACAGCTGCTCGCGATCGAGCCCGCGCTCGAGATCCTCGAGCTGCGCGGCAATGTCGACACGCGGCTCGGGCGCCTTGACAGCGGTTCGTTCGACGCGATCGTGCTCGCCGCGGCCGGACTGGAACGGCTCGGGCGACAGGGGCCGGCGTGCCGCTGGATGCGCTGGTGCCCGCCGCCGGCCAGGGCTGCCTCGCGCTCCAGATCCGCTCCGGCGACGCGGCTGCGCGGGACGCGGTCGCCCACGTGAGCGACCCGGTCTCGTTCGCATGCCTTGCGGCCGAGCGCGAGTGCGTGGTCGCCCTGGATGCAACTTGCGACACCCCGGTCGGGGTGCTCGCGGTCGCGCTCGATGGGCAGCGGCTCAGGATCGAGGCCTACGTGGGCGCGCCGGATGGCTCGGTGTGGATCCGCGATTCGCTCGAGGCCGACGCGGCCGGCGCAGGGCGCGCGATCGCCGAGCGCCTGCTCGCGGCCGGCGCCGCCGAGATCCTCGCTTCACAGGCGTCCTCATAGCATTGGCCGCGTGGCTGCGGCCGGCACCGTTCACCTGGTTGGCGCGGGGCCCGGCGATCCCGGGCTGGTCACCCGGCGCGCGCTCGAGCTGGTCCGCGAAGCCGACGCGATCGTCTACGACCGGCTGATCCCGGCCGGCCTCGTGGCCGAGGCGCGAGTGGACGCGGAGCTTCGCTACGCCGGCAAGGAGCCCGGCAAGCCGTCGATGGAGCAGGACGCGATCAACGCGCTACTGGTGGAGCTGGCACAGGCCGGCAAAAGCGTTGTGCGGCTGAAGGGCGGCGACCCGTTCGTGTTCGGCCGCGGCGGCGAGGAGGCACAGGCCCTGGCGGCGGCGGGTGTGCCGTTCGAGATCGTTCCGGCAGTCACCGCCGGCATCGCCGCACCCGCCTACGCGGGCATCCCGGTGACCCACCGCGACGAGGCGTCGGCGGTTGCCTTCGTGACCGGTCACGAGGACCCGGACAAGCCCGAGAGCGCGCTCGACTGGGAGGCACTCGCGCGCTTCCCGGGCACGCTCGTCTTCTACATGGGCGTGAAGCAGCTGCCGGAGATTGCACGGAAGCTGACCGGTGCCGGCCGGACGCCGGCACGCCCGCCGCCGTGATCGAGCGCGGCACGCTTCCCGGACAGCGCTCGGTGGTGGCCACGCTGGGACAGATCGCGGCTCGTGTCGAAGCAGAAGGTGTCAAGCCACCTGCCATAACGGTCGTCGGGCCAGTCGCGAAGCTGGCCGACGAGATCGCCTGGCTGGACCAGAGGCCACTCCACGGACGGCGAGTCGCCGTGACCCGTGCGCGAGCGCAGGCGAGTGACCTTGCCCGCCGGCTCGCGCGCCTGGGCGCCGAGGTGATCGAGGCGCCCGCCATCCGCATCCAGCCACGGGAGGTCGCCGGCGAGGTTGCGCAGGCGGCGCGTGAGATCGGCTCGTTCGCGCTCGTCTGCGTGACGAGCCCGAATGGCGCCTCGCTGCTGCTGGACGCGGTCGAGGCCGTGGGCGGTGACGCTCGCAGCCTCGCCGGCGTGGAAGTGGCCGCGATCGGGCCTGGCACGGCGGCCGCGCTGGCGCGGCGCGGCATACGCCCGGACGTGGTCGCCGAGGTCTCCACCGCGGAGGGACTGCTGGATGCACTAGGGCCAATCGAGGTGGGCGGCGAGCGCGTGCTCGTCGCACGGGCCGCCGAGGCCCGCGACGCGCTGCCCGACGGGCTCACCGCGAGCGGCGCGGAGGTGAGCGTGGTCGCGCTCTACGACACGGTCGCCGAGCAGCTCTCCGGCGAGGAGCTCGACGCCGTCGGCCGCGCCGACTACGTCACGTTCACGTCCAGTTCGACCGTGCGCTTCCTGATGGAGGCACTCGACGGCCGCGGCTTCCCGTCCACGGCGCGCGTCGTCTTGATCGGGCCGATCACGAGCGCGACCGCCCGCGAGCTGGGGCTCGAGGTGCACGTCGAGGCCGAGCAGCACGACCTGGACGGCCTGGTTGACGCGCTCGTCACAGAGGCCGCCCGGGCGTGAGCGCGCCCGTCATCACGCTGCTCACCGACTACGGCGCCGACAGCGAGTTCCCGGGCATCTGCCACGGCGTCATCCGCCGCGCCTATCCCTCGGCCACCATCATCGACATCACGCACTCGATCGCACGCCATGACATTCGCCACGGCGCGCTCGTGCTGCGCAACGCGCTCCCCTACATGCCGCGCGGAGTGCATGTGGCGGTGGTTGACCCGCAGGTGGGCACCGAGCGCCGCGCCGTGGCCATCCGCTGCGACGACGGGCGCCTGCTGGTCGGCCCCGACAACGGCGTGCTGAGCCTTGCCGCCGAGGCGGCCGGCGGCGCCATCGAGGCGGTCGACGTGAGCCGCTCACGGCATCGGCTGGAACCCGTGTCGGCCACCTTCCACGGCCGCGACCTGTTCGCTCCGGTGGCTGCTGCACTGGCGAAGGGAGAGCCGCTCGGCGAGGCCGGCGACCCGCTCGATGTCGGCGTGCTGGCCGTCCACGAGTTGCCGAAGCCGCACCAGGACGGCGACGTGGTCACGGCCCACGCGCTGCTGGTGGACGTGTACGGAAACGTCACGCTCGACCTGCGCCACGAGGACCTTCCCGGCACCGGCCTGGCGTACGGGCACGCGCTCGAGGTGAGCGCCGGCGGCCGCTCGCACCGTGCCACGTTCACGAGCACGTTCGCCGACGTCGCGGCCGGCGAGCTGCTGCTCTACGAGGACTCCTCGCGGGCGCTGGCACTGGCCGTGAACCGGGGCGACGCCTCCGACCTGCTCGCGCTCACACCGGACGCCGAAGTGCGGCTGACGCCGATTTGAGCGCGCGCTTCGGCCGGCCGCGTGTGCACCACCGGCTCACGGATTCCACGAACGCACGGGCACGCGAGCTCGCGCTCGCCGGGGCGCCCGACGGCACCATCGTCACGGCCACCGAGCAGAGCGCGGGACGGGGGCGTCAGGGCCGCAGCTGGTCGGCTCCCGCGGGCAGGGCGCTGCTGCTGTCGGCGATCGTGCGCGACCTCTCGCGGCGGGACTCGCTGCTGCCGCTGGCCGTTCCTGTCGCCGTCGCCGAGGCGTGCGATGCGTTCGCCGGGCAGCGCTGCGGCATCAAGTGGCCCAACGACGTCTGGGTGGGCACGCGCAAGCTCAGCGGCATCCTGCTGGAGGGTCGCCCGCAGGAGGGATGGGCCGTGATCGGGATCGGGCTGAACGTGTCGACGACACGCGGCGAGTTCCCACCAGAGCTTCAGGACAGTGCGACCTCGCTGCTGATCGAGTCCGGCGCCGATCCGGGCGTGGAGGCGGTGCTCGACGGCGTGCTCGCCGCGCTCGACCGCCGCCTGCACGAGCGTCCGTCAGCGATCCTCAGCGCCTGGCGCGAGCGCGACCTGCTGCTGGGCAGCCACGTGCGCTGGGCCGACAACGAAGGCGTCGCAGCCGGGCTCGACGACCGCGGCGCGCTGCTCGTGGACACCGACTCGGGCCGCGTCGCACTCGACGCGGGCGAGGTGCACCTGCTGCGCTAGCCGCCCTTCTTGCGGGCTAAGCGGCCCGATCCAGATCGTCGCCGCGCGAATCGTCCACGGCGTCTGCACCCGGATCGTCGTCGTCATCGAGGACCGGGTTCTCGGTGACCTCTGTCGAGGCGCCTGCCGAGCCCTCCGAGTCCTTTCCGCGCTTGCGCCTGCGGCGACTGCGGCGGCCCTTCGGGAAGTTGCGCAAGAGCTCGCGTGCCAGCGCCGAGGGCTTGCGCGCCAGGCGGATGCGTGCCCCGCGCAGCACCTCCTCGGCCTCGGGCGTGTGCGCCAGCGCCGCGGCCAGGATGGCCGCCTGGAGGCGCCGGTCCTGCTTGCGCGCCGCCTGCACCAGCCGCCGGGCGTTGCGCGCGTGCGCGCCGCCGGAAGAGTTCACGAGCAGGCCGAGCAGCCGCTTGGTCTCCGGCCAGCGCTGCACGGCGTACTCCTCGTGCACCTCGCGCGAGAACTCGGCCAGGTGCCAGAGCCAGGCCGAGGCCTGGTCGCGGCGCCCGATCGGCCGCTCGGCCAAGGCCTGGAGCAGCACCTTCACGCCCTCGCGGCGCTCGTCGCGCGACCAGCCGCCGACGATCACGACCGCCTCGTCGAAGGCCTCGGCATCGCGGCCCGAGCCGACCTCCCCGAGCGCCCGCAGGCGCAGCTGGGAGTTACGGTTGCGCTGGAGGCATGTCAGGAGGAAGCGGCGGCGCAGCTCGGTCGTCTGGTCGAAGTGGAGCATCGCCTTGGCGCGGCGCCAGTTGCCCGACGACACGCGGGCGCCGGCGAGCGCCGCCCACACGTGCTGCTCGCCCCAGGGAAGGTGCTCGACGGCGATGCGCCAGAGCTCGCGCTCGAAGACGACCGCGCGCCGCTCCGGCTCCGGCGTGACCGGCAGCACGCGCCGCTCCACCCGCAAACGCCGGCCGCGCCCGCGGCGGATCGGGCCCACCACGATCGCGCCGCCGCGGTAGACGTCGCGGTCGAGCAGCGAGTGCAGGGTGACGACCGGGTCGTCGTGCGTGGTCGCCGGATGCACGAAGTCGACGACGATGCCGGCCTCCTTGCCCTGCTGGCGGCGCGTCACGCGTCCAACGCGCTGCTGGTAGATGCGCTTCGAAGCCGTCGGCGCCAGGTGCATGCAGACGGTTGCGCGCGGCGAGTTCCAGCCCTCGGCCAGCAGCTGCGCGTTCACCAGCACGTCGATCTCGCCAGCCTCGTAGGAGGCGAGGATGCGGGTGAGCTCGCGCTTTGGAGTCTCGCCCGATACGCCGACCGCCTTGATGCCGACTTCCTGGAACGCCTTCGCGACGTTGTAAGCGTGCTTGACACCGGCTGAGTAGACGACGCCCGGCAGGTCCTTGAAGCGCGCGCGATAGAGGTCCGCGATCGCCAGGTTGAACGGCGCCTGGTCGAGCAGCGCGGCCAGCTCCTCCTGGTCGAAGTCCTGGTCAACCTCGCCCTTGCGCAGCGGCACGTTCGCGATCGAGCGCACACCCACGCCTGGCGGGATGCGCACGCAGCGCAGCGGGGCGATCACGCCGCGGCGCGCAGCCTGCGCCAGGTCGAAGCGCGACGTCTGGGTCGGGAAGAGGTCGGTCACGTGCCGCGCGATCAGCGCGCCCGTGGCCGTCATGCCGATGAAGACCGGGCCTGCCCACTTGCGGATCGACGCGCTGGTCTTCTCGCCGAGGGCCGTGTGGGCCTCGTCGCAGATGACGATCGTGTACGCGTCGGAGACGTTGCCCGCGTTGCGCACGAACCACTGGTAGGTCTCGACGGTGACGGGGCCCTGCTCGCGCGGCTTCTTGTCCTGGCCCTTGAGCAGCGCCTCGGGCTGAATCCGCTTCTTGTAGCCGCGGTCCTTCAGCTCGCCCAGGAACTGGTCGACGAGGTTGCGGCGGTGGGTCAGGATCAGGATGCCGCCTGAGCGCGAGGCGTCGACGAAGCCCATCGCGGCGACGGTCTTGCCTGCACCGGTGGCGTGCTCGAACCAGAAGCGGCGGGCGGCATTCGGGTCCTCGGGCTGCTCGGGCAGCTGGGCGTCGGCGTCCAGCTCCTCCTCGCCGGCCCAGTCGGCGGGCTCGTCGGGCTCGGCCTCCTCTTCCTCCTCGGCTTCTTCCTCGTCCTCGTCCTCGGCGCCGTCGTCCCAATCGTCCTCGTCGTCGTCGCCCTCGTCTTCAGGCTCGGGCTCGTCCTCGACGTCCTCGACCGGCGCGGAGCCGTTCTGCTGCTGCGCGGCGTTCGTGCTCTGGAGCTCGGAGATCAGCGCGATCATGGTGCCCGAGAGCGCGTCGACCTGGTGAGCGTTCAGCGTCGTCTTGCCGTCGGCCAGCATCGGATCGTCCTGGGACATCATCCGCTCGAGGCCGAGCATGAGCGAGTACTGCTGGCGCCATGCGATCGAGGGCTGGTCGAGGCCGGCGTCGATCTCCGCGAGCGCCGCATCGAGCGCGCGCCTGCGCGGCGTGCCAGCGGCCAGCACGACCGCCGGGTCGTCGCCCTCGTGTACATACGGCTCGAATGTGAACTTCTCGGCGCGCGCCAAGTCCTCGCCGGATACCGGCGTGACAGCGACTGCCGAAGTGGAGTCAGCCATGAGGCGTTAGGTGGAATGAAAGGGGTGTGCTCGCCCCGGGAACGGCGGTCTCCCAACCGCGCGCAACATCGACGCGAGCCGTAAATGTCGCCGTGTCGTGAGGCCCTGCGTCTCGACCGGCGGCGGCGCGAGTTCTGCAACTCGCTCGTCACCCTTTATAGCACCCCGGCCCCCTGGAAGTCTCTGTGCGACGCTTTCTGCGTATGCGTTTGACGCCCGTACTCATCGCCTGCGCCCTGCTCGCCGTCGGCTGCGGTTCGCATGCCAAGAGCGCCGCGCCGTCGAAGGCCGAGGTCGAGCGCGCGTTCGCCGGAGCCCCGCCGAAGCTCACCAAGCTGCACTCGCAGGCGAACATGCTGGTTGGCGGGTCGAAGGACGACTTCCAATCGGCGCTGGCGTCGCTGCGCGGCTACCCCGTGGTGGTCAACAAGTGGGCCGCGTGGTGCGCGCCGTGCCGAGAGGAGTTCTTTGTCTTCCAGCGTGCCGCACTCCGGCTTGGCAAGCGGGTTGCCTTCCTGGGACTCGACGCCGAGGACAACGACGGCAACGCGCGCAAGTTCCTCTCGCAGTTCCCCGTCACCTATCCGAGCTACCGCGATCCATCGCTGAAGATCTCACCGGGCATCGAGGCCGGCGTGGCGTCGCCGACGACGGTCTTCTTCAACCGCGCGGGCAAGCTGGTCTATGCGCACCCGGGTCCGTACAACACGGTCGCCGACCTGGTCCGCGACGTCAAGCGCTACGCCGAGTGATCGAGGTGCGAACCGCAGCCGGGCCCGCGGAGATCGCGGACGCGCTGGATCTGCGCTACCGCGTCTTCTGTGGCGAGCAGGGCGTAACGCTGGTGGCCGACCAGGATGGCCTCGACGGTGAGGCGCTGCACATCGTGGCCTTCGACGACGACGACGACCGCCTGGTTGGGACCTGCCGGCTGTTGTTCGCAGACGGCGTGGCCCGGCTCGGCCGCATGGCAGTCGAACCCGAGCTGCGCGGCCGCGGCCTCGGCGCGTCCATCCTTGCCGAGGCCGAGCGCCAGGCGCGGGCCGCGGGCGCCGGGCGCGTCCGCCTCCACGCGCAGACGGCAGCGTGCACGCTGTACGAGCGCGCGGGCTACGAGCGGCGCGGCCAGGAGTTCAGCGAGGAGGGCATCCCGCACGTGACCATGGAGAAAGCACTTGCCTGAGCTGCGCATCGACCCCCTGACCGGCCTGCGCGCGATCATCGCCGGCGAGCGCGCGGCGCGACCGGGCGCGTTCAGCCCGAAGATCGACGAGCGACCGGCGATCGACCCGGAGAAGGACCCGTTCGCGGAGGGCAACGAGGACCGCACGCCGCCCGAGGTCTGGGCGCTGCGGCCCGGCGGCGGCGCGGCCGACTCGCCCGGCTGGACCGTGCGCGTGGTGCCGAACCTCTATCCCGCGCTCGGCGCCGGCGAGGCGGACGTCGCCGAGGACCCGATGGGCTCGGGTCGCGGCATGCCGGAGCTGTTCACCTCCCGTCCCGCCGTGGGCGCCCACGAGGTGATCGTCAACTCGCCGCGACCGGTCAGCTCGCTCGCGGACCTCGAGCCCGCCGAGGTCGAGACAGCGATGGATGCCTGGCGCACGCGCATGGCGACGCATGCCGACGCCGCCTACGCGCACCTGATCGTCAACGAGGGCGTCGCCGCTGGAGCGTCGCTTCCGCACACGCACTCGCAGCTCTACGCGCTGCCGTTCGTGCCCGCCGCGGTCGCCCGCGAGCGCGAGCGCTTCACCGCCTACTTCGAGCGCACGCAGGGGCGCAACCTGCTCGCCGACGTGCTCCAGGAGGAGGTCCGGCTACGCGAGCGCGTGGTCGCGATCGACGCGGAGGCCGTCGTCATCTGCCCGTTCGCCTCGCGCATGCCCTACGAGATGATGGTCGTGCCGCGCAGCCCGCGCGCGCGCTTCCAGGACCCCGGCCCGCTCGGCGCGGCGCTGCTGCATCAGGCGCTCGGCCGGCTCCAGTCGGCGCTGGGCGGGCTGCCGCCGCTCAACATGTGGGTGCGCACTGCTCCGAGCGGCGCAGGCGAGTTCTGCTGGTACCTCAGCATCGTCCCGCGGCTGGCCCAGCTGGCCGGCTTGGAAATGGGTACCGGCGTCTCACTCAATATCGTGGCGCCCGAGACCGCAGCAGCCACTCTTCGAGATGCCACCTGAGCCCCGACCCATCCCACGCTTCATCGCCGAGCCGCCGCACGACGCGCTGCCGTACGGCCGCTGGGCCGATCAGCTGCGCGGGTTGTTCCTCGAAGCGGTGGCCGAGATCACCACCGACGGCGAGGAGCTGGGCGAGACCGGCGAGATCGAATGGTTCCCGGAGCGGACCTGGGGCGGCACCACCTACATCCCCGCGGCCGCGCACACGAGCGAGAACCTGGAGGTGTTCGGCTACGTCTCGTTCGACCACGGCCCTGGCGGCGAGCCGGCGTCGTTCACCGCGCGCGCCGACTACACCGACGAGACCGCGGAGGCCAACCCCGGCTGGCAGCTCGACCTCTCCGACGAGGAGATCGGCGCGTGGCGGGGCGAGCGCGAGCTGAACGCCAACGTCGCCCTGGTCTGGGGCCGGGCGCTCAAGCCGGGCGGAGCGCTGGCGACCGCCGAGCTCGGCCCGACGACGACCGACCAGTGCGCGGTGATCGAGGACCGCTTCACGCTCGTGTCGCTCGACGGCTTCACGGGCGACCTGCTCGAGGTCAGGCTCTGGGACGCAAAGGGTGGCCTGGTGGCGTCCGAGTCGCTATACGAAGAGGACGAGTAGCTAGTCGCAACTCGGCCGGCGGCAGCGGTTTTGAGGAGCATCAGCCGGCTCATCCGATCCGCATCGGTTGTCGCGGTCGTCGTCGCTCTCGCCCCGGTCGCGCGCGCGGACGCGCCTTGGTCCGCCCCCGTCGCTGTCCCAGGCAAGGCCGATTCGCTCTACGACGTCTGGTTTCCGGGCCGTGGCGCCGGCGTTCTGAGCTCGTTCTGCTGCGGAGGCTTCGGGCCCGGCGTGCCGGGCACGGCGATGTCATTCGAGGGTCCGGGCGAGCGGTTCGGCCGCTGGCAGATCATCCGCCGCGACATCGGGATCCGGGCGCTCGCGGGACGGGGCTCGGACGCGTTCGCGGTCGGCTGGATCGCCGGCCCGAGGAGGTTCGCCGACACGGGCGTGGCACGGCTGCGCGGTCACACCCTCGGGAAGCCCTTCCGCGTACTGCCGCCGTTCGTCGCGTCGAGCAGGATCGCGCGAACCGCCCAAGGCGCGTTCGCGATCCTGGGCCAGGTCTCCTCGAAGGCGCGGGTGCAGAGCACCAGACGCGCGATCTTCCTGACCGTCCACCTGCCTGGCCGCGGGTTCACCAAGCCGCAGCGGCTCGTCGGCCGAGGCGGAGATCCCGCACCACTCGGACTCGGCGTGGCGATGAACGGACGGACGCTCATGGCCTGGGCTCGCGGGGGTCGCGTGATGGCGCGCATGAGGCTGCCGAGCGGAGGCCTCGGGCCCGCTCGTGTGCTGGCACGCGATCGCTATGCGACCGGCCTGTCCGCGGCAGTCGCTCCCGACGGCACGGCAGCGGTCGCGTGGCTGAGCGATCCCAGCGCGCCCGGCGCTACGACCACGCCACAGTCGCTTCGGGTCGTCACGTGCACCTCACACGGGACATGCGGGACGGTCCGCGCGCTCGAGCACGTGCCCTCGTACCCGGGACCCGTGCAGCTTGTCGCCGAGTCCGGCGGCCGCATACAGATCGCCTGGACGGGCGATGAGGGCGGCTTGCCGATCGTGCGCACCGCGTTGTCGGATCACGGCGTGCTCGGAGCGGTGCAGACGCTGTCGGCGCCCGACGCGATCGGGCTGGACACGGCCGTCGCGGGTTCTGGCGCGATCGTGCTGACGTGGCTGCAGGAGCCAGCCGATCACTCCGTAGCGGAGGCGGCCGTGCGTGCAGCCGGCGCCTCCCAGTTTGGGCCGGCCGAGGACATAGCGAGTGTCGACCAGTACCAGCCAATCGTTGCCTTCGAGCCAGCGACGAACCGCCCGCTGGTCGCGTGGAGCGCCGGCGTACAAGGCTTTTCGGGGTTCACGGCCACTCGCGCAGCGCCCTGAGCCAGGGCTACCCTCGCCGGAATGCCCCCGTAGCTCAGGGGATAGAGCACAGGTTTCCTAAACCTGGTGTCGGCGGTTCGAATCCGCCCGGGGGCATTCGCAGATCGCCGCTTTCCATCTGGAGTTCCGCGGGGTCGTCGTTCGCCGGCGCGACGGAGTTCGAAGGGGGTTCGGCGGCATTTGTGCCCATTCGTGCCCATTCACGGCCTTCAACGAGCGCACGCAGGGTCTCGCGCTCGCCATCGCCGCGGCGCATCGCGTGGGTGTAGACCCGGAGCGTGAAGCCGGGGTCCGCGTGCCCGAGCTGCGCCATCACATAGGCGGGGTCCCGCCCGAGCGCGATGAGGATCGACGCGAACGTGTGACGGAGCTTGTGAGCGGTCACGCCTTCCGGAAGAGGGTGCTCGCCCCGTTCGGCCAGGAGCTCGTCGGCCCGAGCGACGACGGGCCGCATGACGCGGAGGCCGATGTTGTTGCGGTCCCGGGCGCCGCCGCGTGCCGTCGTGAAGACGCGATCGTCCGGCTCGGCCGAGCCGGCGGCGAGCCGATGCTGCAGCAGCTCGTCGCGCAGGATCGGGACCAGGTCCACGTCGCGCATGCCGGCGTCAGTCTTTGAGCGCCCGACGTAGATGCGCCCGGCGGCGAGGTCGAGATCACGCCAACGAAGGTCGGCGAGCTCACCGGCGCGCAAACCCGCAAACGCCAGCGTCGCCACAACGGCGCGACGGCCGTCGGTGCGTGCAGTTTCGCGAGCGTCGAGCTCCGTGGCCGCGTCGAGGAGGGCGACGATCTGGCTGGCGCAGTCCAGGTGGACGGGGCGCGACCGAGCAACCTTCAGCCGCCGGCGCTGGCCCGTGGCGGGGTTTCGGGCGATCAGGTCGTACTCGACAGCGACCTCAAGGATCTGAGCGAGACGCGTAAGCGTCTTGTTGATCGTCCGCGCCGCGATCCGACCTTCGCGCACCTTGTGTTGCCGGTAACGGTCGACCTCCTGGACCGTGATCTGGTCCAGGCGGTGCTTCGCAAAGAACGGGAGCAGGTGAATGGACAACTCCTGCCCATACGCCGCGATGGTCGCCGGACGAAGCTCAGGCTTCTTCTGGTCGAACCACTCTGAGGCGAACTCGTGGAACGTCGGAACGATCGTGGGAGCCTGGACCGGCGACGGTGGCTCTGGCGGTCGCCACAACCCGCGGCGGACGTCGGCAAGAACGTTCTGCAGCTCTTCCTCGGCACGCGCCTTCGTCCAGCCGTCGGTGTCCGACCCGAGCGTCACGTACTGGCGCTCGCCGTACGCGCGGAATCGCAGGGCGAACGTCTTGCCTTGCTTGCCCTGTCTGATCACAACCTGGCCGGAGGCCGGACGCGCCATCACATCGATTCTCCCCGACGCGACCCGGCCCTCAGTTACGAATCGGTAACAAGGTCACGCTCGGGCGAGCGCGCCGTCGGCGCGTCTTGGCGCGGGCGGCCGGCACCGGCGACACTGCGACGTCTTCAACGCAGCTGGCGGGGAAGCGCCAAGGGGCGCGAGGCCCACCGATCTTGCGGCCGCCGAGCTCAGTGGCGTGATCGCGGACCCACTCTGGAGAGCGTCCGAAAGCCGCCGCTACCTCCGACGCCGAGAGCCATCGACGCGTGTTCATCGCCACGTCCTCAACCGCCAGCAGCTCGACCACCGCCCTCGCAATGGCCCAGACGTCACCCGGATCCAGCCGAGACCTATCGACCACTCCCGACGATCCATGACCTCCCGCCATCAACAACTAGACGCCACGACCCCATCCCGGTGCCCGCCGCCACTAGAGCGACAAGCCGGCCCCGCAAGCGGGCCGGCCGAGCCGAACCAGTCCCGCTTGCACTTCCACCCTCATCCCGCCCTCCGCCTTCCGACCCGCGCCAGTAACTCATGACCCATCGCCATCACCACACACACCTCAGATCCACCAGCCATTCATCACGCCAACAGTTCACCCATGACCTTCATCAACCACGTCCTTTATCCCATCCATCAACCACAACCTGCACGCCGCCGTCCCCGTTTCCCTGACCCCTTTCTCGAATCGAAGATGAGAGGGAGGGGTCAGGGAATTAGCCGCGTAGCGGCGTAAGGGGACGGCGGCGTGCGAAGCCGCTCGCAGAGCGGCTTCTCGAGTCTGCGATCCGCTGTGGACAGTTGTCAGCCGACTTGTCTGGCCGTGATCAGCCGCGTGACATGCCGGTGCTGACGTGCTTCCCGGCCGCTGCGGCCCAGCGGAACTGTCCGATGCCTGGCCTACGGTGACCGTGTGGCCGCACTTGCAGTCACCGCCGCCCCCGGCCGATGGCTGGGGGTTTGCTGTTTTTCGAGCCCGGCTACCGTCAGAAAGAGGCGAAACTCAGCGACCTATGCGACGTTGAGGTAGTAGACGAACTGTCTGTAGGGTCCCCACGCCGCTAAGGAGTTCGGGCGGCGAGACCGAAGAAACACGTGAGGTGAGCACCGTGGAGCGCAGGTACTACAACGCGAATTCGCTTGAACAGGCGTTTCGGCAGTACGAGTCGCACTACGGACTTTCGTCGGACACGTTCTACGAGGCCTGGCTTCACGACGACGAAAAGGTCCTCGGACCGATTGCGGGCCGCCACCGACATGCCTGGGCCAGTCTCTACCGCGAGTGGCGTGAGCTCACCGAGGGCGAGCTCGTTGGCAACGTCACACGCGACCTACTGCCCGCTTAGAGCTCGTCGGCGTCGTCCGGCTTAGGCGCCCACTCGGCCCGGCTCAGGATCTGCCAGGCCTGCTCGACGAACTCCTTGAGTGATACCTCTGGCGCCGGCTCGCGACGATGACCTGGGCCGTGGCCGTGGGGCCCGTGAGCGGCGTCGCAGTCGCGCGCGAACTGCTCGGCCCCATCGATGATCAGGTAGTACGCGTATTCGTCTCGGACCGGCTGCCGGTCTTGAATCGTCACCACCTCGGTGATACTGAGGAACGCTCGGTCCGAGATCGAGAACCGACCGAACACGCGTCCCCGCGTGTCCTTCGACCCCTCCAGGGCAATGAAGACATCCTCGAATCCAGTGTCGGGCACGAGCCCGAGGTCGCGGCACTGCGACTCGAACCGAACGAAGTAGTCCCAGACATCGTTGACCACGTCCTGACCGTTTACCAGAGGTCTCGCGGCCCGTGGGGTGGAAAGCCGGTTTACCTCGAAAATTCAGCTGGACCTCGACTCGAGGTCGAGAGTACGCGCGAACTGCAGCTCACCCGATGTAGCGGTCGTTCATAGCGGCGTCGATCGCCGTAGCGAGGTCTGAGTTGTCGGGTGCCAACGGACGGAGCCGCTCGGCGAGCGCACGCACCCCTTCGCGCCCCAGCAGCTCGGCGAGCAAGCCGTTGGTCTGGAGTCTGTAGTCCTCACCAGCTGGACCAATCACCATCGTGAGCGTCTGCGCCAGCGCCGTAGCAGCGACCTCGTCGCTAGCGAGCATCTCGATCGCTTTCTCGCGCCCGTCGGGGTAGTGCTCTGCGACTTCCGCAAGGAGCCCGACCACGTCATCGTTCGCAAGGTGCTGAGGGGCCATCGCAAGGACCTCGGCGGCGATCCGCTCATGCGCTTCGCGTGTCTGCTCAACCGAGAGGATGTCCGAGCGTGGGTTTCCGCTTGGTCCGTCAGGGCTCGATCGGAATGCGTAGAGGAGCCGCCGACGCGTCTTTAGCGTCGGCGCGTTGTCAATTAGCGCCGCCACGACTTCCTGACGGCGTTCGCGGCTCGGCAGTGCGGCGACGATTTCCTCGAGTAGCCAGATCGCCCGCTGTCCGTTATCGACGGAAAGAGGCGTCCGCTCGCGCGGCGTGCGGTCGGCGAGGCCGACAAGGACGGCACCAACCGCCACCGGATCCTCGACGGCGTCGGCGTTCACCTCGGGGCGTACCCGGTCAAGGACGTCGGCTAGCGCGTCGGGCGACAGCCGCGTGACAAGTTCCTCGAGTCGGCTCGCGTCTGCGAGAGCTTCGGCGAACTCAGTTACCGCCGCCGACGGCACCTCCCCTTCGGCGAGCGACGCGTGCAGGTAACGGTCGAGGATGCGACGCGAAGCGACTCGCTTCGCCGACCGCCACGCCTCTTCAGCTCCCACATATGGCGAGCTCCCGAAGAGATGGCCGGCCGACGGGAAGAGCACCCGCAGCATATGTGACGCGGCGTCGCGGTTGGTGCTCTGCGCGAGCACCTCATCGATCGTCGCCTGGTCCGCTCGCCGCAGCTCTTCGCGGCTTCGAATTTCGAAGCGCCGCGAGGCGGTGAGAATCGGAGCAATCCGAGGCAATGCCTCGTGAACCTCCGGATCGAAGAGCCGCATGATTTCCAGAGCAACCACGTCCATCGAGGCAACCTCCCCCGCCGTCAGCCACACGGCGGCGGGGACGACGTTCGCGACCCGCTCTGCGTCGCGCAGCGTTTCGATGTAGTGCTCGACGCCGTCGTGCCAGAGAGAACTCCACTCGCTCTTGCTCCACGCCGTCCACTTGTCGCCGACAGCCTCGTCGAGCCAGTCGAGCGCGAGATTGAGCACGCGGCTGTGTCGCGGCGGCTGCAGTGCAAACGGGGCCTGAATGATCTTCTCGAGGTACTCCCGCCCATCGTCCTCGCCCGGCGCCGAGAGCGCTCGCTCGACGCGTCTGCGCTCATAGGCCAAGACATAGACCACACCCGGCAGATCGGCAACCAGCTTGACCAGACGCATTAGCTCGCGGATCTCCGCGGACTGCAGACGGTCGACGTCATCAATCAAGACGACGATGCGGCGCCCCTGCACGCGGAGCTTTTCTCGAAGGCGCTCGCGCTCGGCAAAGGCGGAATCCGACCTGCCCCTCTGCAAGCTGCGCGGGGGCGGCGAGCAGCTGACCCGCAGGCCCCATCACTACGGACGCCGCGGGGGCGACGGCCTTTCCGAGCCGCCTCAGGTCGCGACCAAGCTTGTGAAGGTGCCAGAGGCTGTCGAGCTGTGCAGCGAGCTCGCTGAAGAACCGAGCGACCAGCTCACCAGCGCCGGTGAACAGCCACGGGTCGAAGCGCAGAACTAAGACGTCCTCGGTCTCGAGTCGCTCCGCTACGAAGTTCAGTACTGACGTCTTGCCGAGGCCCCAAGCTCCCGAGAGTCCGATTACGAATCCCTCGCCGAGCGGCGCCGAAAGGATCTGAGCCGTCAGCTGATCAACGAGGGACTCGCGCTCGAGCAGATCCTCGGTCGCGTCGCGCGCCGGACGGTCCGTGCCGCCTCGCGGCCTGGCAGGTCCGTCCGACGCCTGGTCTTTGGGTTCGCCGTCGGTCGCATCCATCGGTTGCAAGTCTCCCGCTCCCACCTCAGAGCGACTGCGCATCGAGCAGCCGCAGGAGAAGGTCCGCAAGCAGGATTACTTCGCTTGCGAGCGTCGGATCTTCGATGTCGACTTGGCGGTGGCTGCTCGGGTTCTTGAAGACACCGATCGCACCCCAGAACAACGCCATGCGTGCCTGCCGTTCCCCTGGATCGAGCGCCAAGTCGGCTAGTGGTCCGTCCTCGCCGAACGCCGACTGCATCAGGCGCACGCCAATGTCGCTCTCGGACGCGCCGGCCAGCTTCCGGACACGGATCTCGACCTCGCGAAGTGCGAGGAACGCGGCGGTCTCGAATTCGCGTAGGAGGTACTGCGCACGTACCCGCTCCGCGATCGCTGGGTGAAGATCGACCGCAAGACGCTCGGCAGCTTCGAGTTCCGCCAGATCGCCACCGCTTTCAATCAATTGCCAGCCGGCGTCGGTCACGAAGAACCAGTCGGGGGAGGACTGCGACGGCTCACGCGAGACCAAGCCACGCCGGATGAGCCAGTCGAACGCCTCCTCATATGCACGCGCCGCTGGCGGCTCGCGGCCTCCCCAGTGGTATTGCTCGAGGCTATTGCGGACGTTGCCGCGGTTCGCGAAGAAGGCACGACCCTCGTCACGCGTCATTGCGAGTAACAGCTCGACAGCACGTCTATTCACGGGCAAAGCCGTCAGCCGTTCAGGAGTCAGGACCGCGAGATCCACGGGCGCTCCATCATGCGGTGGTGCGCGGACGGCGCGCGCTCCGAGCCAGGTGTCGGCCGACGGTGCTCTTTGCTGGGATTCTGGCGAGTCAGTGGAAGCTCAGGGCTATAAGCGGCCGCAGACCCATTTCGGTTCGGCGCCAGTTCACGAACGCCGCGCACTCGACAATGGCCGCGTACAACTCGGGACACCTCGAGGCGAACGCTCGCCCCTCATCGAGTTGAAGCGTGAGTACGTCGCCCTCATGCACATTCACGCTCGCCATGCCGTCGTTCTGGTCGCGGTATGTGAGACAGTCGATCCAGGCGTTCATATTTCGGCCGTAGAAATCAGGGAAGCCGAGCGTGGCCGCGAAGGTGTCATGGAACGACTCCCAGTCGTGGATCTGGGACACCGGGACGACGACGATTGGCACTAGTGCGAGGCTAGACAGCGGTCGGCGCCGGCGCCTGTTACCACCGGGACTGGCTGACTAAGAGTCAGACCCTCCTCATCTAGTCCTATGTGAAGCGACTACTCGACCGCCTTGAGACGCACGCCGTACTCAGAGGCGGTCTTTGTCGAGCCCACCCGACGTCCCGAGGGCGAGTTCGTAGCCGGTCTGATGGTCACGCCGTGTTGCGGCGTTCAAGCGACCACCATTGGCGCGTCGTCGAAAGGACGCGATCTCGACAGACCCGTCCGCACCGAGGCGAAACAGCACTCGTCGTAGAACATCGAGCTGCGCTCGAGTGGCGGTCGTACCGAACAGCTCGGAAGCTAGGTGAGGACGGGAACCCACTCAAAGACGTGCTGCTCGTTTGCGCGTTGGAGGCGGTCGAGGACACGCTTCGATATGACCGTCTGATTCATGCGCCGAAAGCTAGACGCGAACTGCTGCCTCCGTCCGGAATCGACTGATGGTCGTCGTCGAAACGAAAACCCACACCTAGACTCGACTTCGGTTCCAGCGGTCGACTGGCGACGGTCCGTTACCAGGTAGCGCCCCGCACGGGCCTGGGACTCCGAGCTACACCGTCTGGAAATCCGTGCGGAGCTGCGGGCCCGGCAACGGGCCCGTTTGCTTTCGGCAGCCACAATCCGGACGAGATGTATACGGTCGTCCGCATAACCGCTCCGGCGGACCAGGTCGCTGGTCTTACACGAGCGATCGATGCGTTCGGCCCTGAATGGCAGTTCGAGCCGCGTGTGCGAGGCGATGGCTACGCCGCGGAACTTTGCGACCGGCCATCTTGGGCCGATCATCCTGCGGAGATTTCACGCTTTGTTGAACGAAACCGGGACGCACTTGTGCGCGCCCGAGCGGACGGTGCGATCGTGGAGATCGATGTGGCCGTCGAAGCAGAGGATCAAAACGTTCCAGTGCTCTCGGTGTACCTCTTGGAGCCGCTGGTGAAGGCGCTCGCTTCGGTCGACGTGCGATTCGTCGTCACGGTCTACCCCGACAGCGGGTCTGCTGACTGAGACCTGGTGCTCGTCATCCGAGCGCGGAAGCGCAGCGAACCGTCCCGGGCGATTGGGCACAAGCCACGGATTTGTGCCCAAACCCATCCGGAACCCGCCGGATCGGGCCTAACGGTCGCCGCTCGAATCTGGCCCGTTTCCAGGCTTTCTCCCGCGTCCGTCGCCCGACTCCGGCCCGTTTCCTAAACCTGGTGTCACTGGTTCGAATCCAGTCGGGGGCATTTCGGTTCCGGTGATCGTTGGGGATTTCTCGGTGCCAGGGCACCCATACGTTCCCATCGATCTCATCGCCCCGCGCCGGCCCGCCCGCTCAGCGGTCGCTCAGCTCGCGGATCCCGTTCACGTGGCTGACCAGCACCTCGACCACCTCGGGGTCGAACTGCGATCCCGCTCCTTCGAGCAGCTCGTGCACTGCGCCTTCGCGTGAGAGCGCCGGGCGCCAGGGGCGCTGCGAAGACATGGCGTCGTAGGCGTCGCAGGCCGCGATGATGCGGCTGCCCACGGGGATCTCGTCGCCCACGAGGCCGTCGGGGTAGCCCGTGCCGTCCCAGCGCTCGTGCACGTGGCCGACGATGCGCGCGACCATGCCCATCCCGGGAACGTCGTGCAGCATCCGGCGGCCGGCGAGCGGCACGTCGCGCATGAGCGCGAGCTCTGTGTCTGTGAGCGGCGCGGTCTTGCACAGGATCGCGTCGGGCATGCCGAGCTTGCCAAGGTCGTGCAGCAGCGCCGCCGTGCGGATCGGCTCGAGGTGCGCAGCGAGGCCGAGCTTCTGGGTCAGCGCCGCGGCCAGGTCGCCGACCGCGTGCGAGTGAGCGCCCGTCCAGACGTCGCGCTCCGCGATCGCGGACAGGAGCGCCACCGTCGCTTCGCTGATGACGTGGTCCACGATGCCACCGGCGGCGCTCGCGACCTCCACCCGCCCACCGCCACTGGCCTTCGCCGACCGCAGGGCCGTGCCCGCCGCCGCGAACACGCGGTCCGCGTCCTGACCGCGCACGGAGCAGGCGATCCCGGCCGACGCGCGCAGCCCGTCGACACCTTCCGAGGACAGCCGCTCCAGCACCGACAGCACTCGTTCCACGCTGGCGAGCGCGCCGGCGGCATCCGTCTGCGGGAGCAGCAGGGCGAACTCGTCGCCCGCGACGCGGCACACGAGCTCGTGCCCGCGTGTGTGGCTGCTGATCATCCGCGCCGCGAGTGCCAGCACGCCGTCGCCAGCCATCCAGCCGTGCTCCACGTTGACGGCCTCGAAGTCGTCGATGTCAATCCGCGCGATCGCGACGTCGTGCCCATGGCGCGCCGCGCGCGCCAGCTCCTGGCCGAGCGCGTTCGTGAACGGCCCAAGTCCGAGCAGGCCGGTCAGCGCGTCGCGGGCGCTCTGCAGCTGCATCTGCACCTGGAGCTGCCCGATCTCGCGGCGAGCAGCCTCGAGCTCGGTCACGAGCTCCTTCTGCTTGGCCTTCATGCCCACCGAATCGACCGCAAGCGCGCTCGCTTGCGCGACACGCGTGTTTCCTGGACGACTGTTCTACGCGCGGTCGGGGCGGTCCGGATAGACCTCGTCGATCGTGGTCAGCGCGACGTATGGCGCGCCGGCCGCCTGCTCGATCGCCTCACCGCCGCCCGCAAGCCGGTCCAGCACGCTCACGACGCCGACCACCTCGCGGCCCTCGTCGCGCAGCCGCTCGAGCGCGTGCATGGTCGAGCCGCCGGTCGTGACCACGTCCTCGACCACCAGGCAACGCTCGCCGTCGGCGAGCATCGGCCCCTCGACCCAGCGCTGGAGCCCGTGCTCCTTGCGCTCCTTGCGCACGAAGAACGCCTTCACGTCGGCGCCGCCCGCCAGTGCGGCGCACGCGATCGGATCCGCCCCCATGGTGGTCCCGCCCACCGCCGTCGCACCCACTCGCGCGGCCTCGGCGGCCACCAGTTCGCTCAGCGCTCGGAACGCCTCGGGCAACAGGATCGCCCGCTTGACGTCGACGTAGTACTGGGCGGTGGCGCCACTCGTGAGCGTGACCTCGCCGATCACGAGGGCGTGCTCGCGGAGGGCGGCGACGAGGGTGTCGTGAGCGGTCGCGGGCAAGCGGGCGCTTATCCTACGGCGCGCGATGGCGGCCCTCGACGGCCTCAGGAGTGCGGCACGGACAGCTGCGGAGCTTGCCGGCCGTGCCCGTGACCCAGGCTTCATCCTGAACGCACGGCGCACGCTGCTGCCGTTGCCGCTGGTCGACCGCCCCGCGCAGGCGCCGCGACGGGTGTTCCCGGCGGCGCGAGCACGCCCCGCGCTGGGGCTTCGAGGGCAGCGCGTGGGAGTCGCAGGCAGTGCGGGCGGTGGGCGCGCCGTCGCGCTGATCGGGCTCGCGCGGGCCTTCGAGGAAGCGCGGATCGAGCCGTCGCTCGTCATGGCCTGCTCGGGCTCCGTGCTGTGGGCGTCGATGTGGGCCGCCGGCCTGTCCGCGCGCGAGATGGCCGACTTCTCGCTGTCGTGGCGCCCCGAGGACTACCTCGGCATCCAGTGGGCGCGGGCGCCACGGGCTGCGATCGCCGCCGCGCGCGGGTTCAGCGGCATTGCGAAGGGACGTGCGCTCGAGAGCCTGTTCGACCGGCGCCTGTGGCACATGACCGCGGGCGAGACGGAGTTCCCGCTGAGCACGCTCGTCTACAACGTGAGCCGGAAGCGGGTCGAGACCTTCGGCAGCGAGCGCACACCGGACCTTCGCCTGGGCGAGCTGGCGCGGATCGCGATGGCCCGCCCTGGCGAGGCGGTGCGCGTCGAGGGAAGCCTCTACATCGACGGGGGCATGGCGGAGCCACGGCCCGCGACGCGGCTGATGATCGAGCAGCTCGATCACGTGTTCACGCTCGACACGAATCCACGCGGAGCCGTCCGTGGTGACGATAGGCTCACTCCCATCGAGCCGTTCGAAGACTCGCTGAGCTCGGGAATGGATTTCTACGACCTCTTCATCGACCGCAGAAGGTGGCCCGATCGGATGCTGGCCGGCTATCGCGCAACTCGTGACGCACTGACTCCATTCACCCGCGCGCCCGCACGCCGCGCACCGCGCCGGAAGGCGGCCGGGTCGTGATTGGCGCCATCGTCCGCTGGGCCGCGCTCATCGCCTGCGCGTTCGTCACGCTCAGCTTCCTCTACTTCCTCGTCAACCAGACAAGCGACGCGTCGAAGAACCAGACCAACGAGATCACCGGCGGGCCGAACGGCCGCATCAAGGCCGAGTCGGTCACGAAGCTGCCGAACCCGTCGAAGGCGGTCGAGAAGCTGCGCGAGCAGCAGGACGACTCGATCCACGAGTTCGTCGATGACGTCGACGACGTGCTGGCCTCGCCGTTCACGGGCATCTCGAACTCGAAGAGCATCTGGATCCGGCGCCTGATCCCGCTGGCGCTGGCGCTCTTGATCTACGGGCTCGGCGGCCTGTATCTGGCGCGCTCGCTCGGCTTGAAGCGCTACTGACCTAGTAGTAGACCCAGATCGACTCGCCGAGGTCGATCTGGTTGAAGACCGACACCGCGTCGGCGTTCGGGATTCGCAGGCAGCCGTGGCTCGCGTTGTAGGTCGGCACGTCGGGGTAGCCGTGGATCGCGTAGCCGCGGATGAAGTAGTTCGACATGAACATGCCCTTCGCGTTCGTGCCCGGCGACTTCAGGTAGAAGTGGTAGTGGCCGAGCACGGTCGGTGTGGACGGCTTGCCCGACGAGGTCGGGTAGGTGGCCACCGGCTTGCCGCCGTCGGCCAGCACCACGACCTGGCGCGAGAGGCTGGCCTCGACGTGCTTGCCCGCCTTCGGGTAGCGCAGCTTGTATGCGCCGATGCCGGCGAAGACGCGCTCGTAGATCGAGTGGCTCGCATCGTAGGTGCGGGCCATGTCGTTGACCTTGCGATAGGCCAGAAGCTCGCGGCCGAGCTTGCTCGTGACGGCCGGGCCGTTGCCCGCCGGGTAGCCGAGCGCGCGCAGTCCCTGCTTGAGCAGGATCACCGCCATGCGGCCGCCGGGTGAGATCGCGGCGGTGGCCAGCTTGGCCGAGAACAGGCGCTGCTGGGCGGTGCGGTCGTGGCGCACGTAGACGGCGTAGGTGACCGCGCGGCGGGTGTGGAAGCGCAGGCGGAACGCGCCGCCCTTCCCGATCCGCGCACGCGCCACCGCCGGGCGGTGGTGCGGGGTCGTGATGCGCACGCGCACCTTCTGGCCGGCGACGTACGGGGTCACGCGCCCGAGGACGGTGACCGTGTCGCCTGCCAGGACGTAGGTGCGGCCGTGCGCCGGGATGCCGCCCACCACCTGAAGCTCGAGCTTCCCCGCCTTGGGCGCGGGCGCGGGCGTCGGTGCAGGCGCGGGCGGAGCCGGTGTCGGCGCGGGCGGCGCGGGCACCGGAACGCCGTCGGCCAGCGCGGGCGCGGCCGAGCCGAGCGCCAAGACGGCGCCGAGAGAGAGGGCAAGCGCCGTCCTTCGCATCACCCCAGATTACGCGAGCGCCTGGGCAGGGTTACACACGCGAGGATGACGAGGACGGCGACGGTGCCCGCCACGGGCCAGCTGCCGGCCTTGTCGCTGCCGAACGCGACCGTGTTGTTGAGCGAGTGAAGGACGATGCCGGGCACGATCGAGCCGGTCGCCTCGTAGAGCATGCAGAGCGCGAACCCGAGCGCCGCGAGCGGCGGCACCGCCTCGAGGCCGGTGGTCGCGTGCACCGCCCCGAACGCCAGGCCGGCGATGACCGCGGCCGCCAGGAACGAGAAGCGCGTGCGCAGCGCGCCGTAGAGGAAGCCGCGGAAGAAGAACTCCTCGATCGGCGGCGCCACCCCGACCACGAGCACGCCGATCAGGAAGTCGGTCACGGGGCCCTTGCCCGCGCCGAGGTCCTTCAGCGTCGTCTGATCCTCGTGCGGGTTGAAAGCCGCGACGTAGACGAGCTGGCAGACCAGGTAGAGCGCGACGGCGATGCCCATCCACTTGAGCGCCGTCCCGAGCCGCGTTCCCCGCAGACCGAACTGCGCGGCACGCGGCCGCGCCACCTTTGCCGCGAGGTAGAGCGCCGAGGCAACCAGCGCGAGGTCCTGCGCGATCGTCAGCGGCAGGTTGACGCCCGGCGAGTGAGCGCCCACGCCGACCCCCGCTCCCTCGAGCGAGGCGACGAGCACGATCGACACGAACAGGATCGCCACGACGGCGATCCCGAGCGCCGTGAAGCCGTACCAGGGTGGCCACGCCGGCCGCGTCTCTTCCGGCTGCGGCATCGCGTCAGCTTCAGGAGCGCCGGCAGCTGCGCCAGTGAGGCGATGTCGCCGGAGCCCGAGCCGCGATCGATCAGGAGCGCGCGGATGCCCGCCGCACGGGCGCCGTCCACGTCCGCACTGCGGGAATCGCCGACGTGCAGTGCCGCATCCGCCGCGCAGCCGGCCGCGCTCAATGCTGCATCGAAGATCGCGCGCTGTGGCTTGGCCGCCCCCACCTCGGCCGAGGTCACGACCGCGTCCACGAGCTCGCGCAGCCCGACCCGTTCGAGCACCTCGCCGAGCGAGCAGTCCCAGTTCGAGACGACCACCAGGCGCAGCCCGCGAGCGCGCAGCTCGGCGAGCGCGGCGGCTGCATCGCTGAACGCCTGGAAGCACAGAGAGGCGAGCAGTGCGGCCAGCGCCGGCGCCTCATCCACGCCTGCCTCGGCGGCAAGAACGCCCGCGCAGCGGCGGCGGAGGTCGGCCAGCCGTTCTGTATCGGATCCGTCGAGCTGGTGTTCCAGGTAGTACGCGACCTCCGCCGCGAACGCCCGCGCGGCGGTCTGTTCGTCGATTCCGAGCTCCCGCGCCAGCCGCGGCGCAACCGGCTCGAGCCACACCAGCGTGCCCATGCCATCCAGCAGAACAGCCTTCAGCTCCGTAGTCTCGCCCGCCATGCCAGCGGCAATTGTTCCCGTCGCGGCAGGGTTCTGGGAGAACCACCGCAACGAGCTCACGGCGGTCTCCACGATCCTGATCGCGATCGCCCTCGCGCTGGTGGTCGACCGCGCGCTCGTGCGGCGCGGGCTCAAGCTCGCCGGGATGGTGCGCGGATCCGACGGCGGCTTCTCTGCCGTGACCGACACGCGCCTGCGGCTGCTGCGCCGGCTCGTGTTCGTGGGCATCCTCGTGATCGGCATCGCTCTCGGCCTGGTGCAGTTCGCCGCCGTGAAGCGCGCAGCGGCCGGCGTGCTTGCGTCGTCCGCCGTGCTCGGCCTGGTGGTGGGCTTCGCCGCGCGCCAGACACTCGCCAACGCCGTGGCGGGAGTGCTGCTGGCGATCACGCAGCCGATCCGCATCGGGGACCTCGTGCAGTTCGAGGGCCAGGTCGGGGTCGTCGAGGACGTGCGCCTGACCTACACCTACCTGCGCGCCGACGACAACCGCCGCATCATCGTGCCGAACGAGCGCCTGGCGTCCTCGACGATCGAGAACTTCACGATCATGGATCCGCGCGTGGAGGTGGCCGTGACGATCGGCCTGCCGCTGGAGGCCGATTCCGAGCGCGCGCTGGAGGTACTCGCCGATCTGGGCCAGGTCGAGCTCGCCGCCGTCGAGAAAGACGGGTACTCGATAGTGGTCCGCACGCACGCCGCGCATCCCCACGAACGGCGTGAGGTCGCGGCGAGGATTCGGGCCGCGTGTGTGGAACGCCTCAGACGGGCAAATATCCTCGGCTAGGCCGAGCCCGCCGATGACCCACTACCAGCGAAAGCAGCGCCGCCGCCATTCGCGCGGTGGCAAGACGAAGCGGAACACCGTTTTGATCGCGCTCGGGGTGTTGCTGGCGCTGGCAGGGATCGGCGCCGCCTCGGTGCTGGGCTACGTGGTCTCGATCGCCGCCACCACGCCGAGCCTCGACGAGCTGAAGCCGATCGACAAGGGCGCGACCTCGGCCGTCTACGCGGCGAACGGCCGGCTGCTCGGCTACGTGCGCTCGTCGATCGTCCGCCAGCCGATCGTCGAGGACGCGATGCCGCAGGATGTCCGCAACGCGACCGTCTCGATCGAGGACTCGCGCTTCTACAAGCACCACGGGGTCGACTACGAGGGCATCGTCCGCGCGGCGGTGAAGAACCTCGAGAACCACAAGACGCTCCAGGGCGGTTCGACGATCACCCAGCAGCTCGTGCGCGCGCTCTACATCAAGGACCCGACGCGCAACTTCAAGCGCAAGGTGCGCGAGGCGAAGCTCGCGTCGGAGCTCGAGGACGAGCATCCCAAGCACTGGATCCTGAGCTCGTACCTGAACAACGTCCCCTACGGCACGGTCAACGGCGAGACCGCGGTGGGGATCGAAGCGGCGTCCGAGATCTTCTTCTCCAAGCACGCGAAGGACCTGACGCTGGACCAGGCCGCGCTGCTGGCGGGCCTGCCGCAGGCGCCGTCGGACTACAACCCGTTCAAGAATCCCTCGGCCGCGCTCTCGCGGCGCAACGAGGTGCTGCGGGCGATGGTCAAGCAGCACTACATCTCGCAGGCCGATGCGCAGAACGCCGCCAACCAGCCGCTGTCGCTGCGCGCGGGCAACAAGTACTTCCGGCGCTCGGAGCCTTACTTCTTCGACTACGTCTCCGAGATCCTGATCGAGAAGTACGGCTTGAACACCTACCGCAAGGGCGGGCTGAAGGTCTATACGACGATCGACCCGAAGCTCCAGCAGACCGCGCGCGAGTCGATCGCCGGCGTGCTGAACCAGCCCAACGACCCGTCCTCCGCGGTCGTCGCGATCGACCCGCGCAACGGCTACATCCGCGCGATGGCCTCCAGCGGCAGCTACAAGCACCGCAACTTCAACCTGGCGGCACAGGGGCACCGCCAGCCCGGGTCCACCTTCAAGACGTTCGTGCTCACGACCGCTGTGCTGAAGGGCGTCGACCCCGACGCCGTCAGCTACGAGTCGAAGCCGCTGGCGCTGCCGCTGCCCGGCGGGCAGACCTGGAAGGTGAAAACCTACGGCGGCGACTACGCCGGGCGCATCAGCCTCACACGCGCCACGCTGCGCTCGGACAACACCGTCTACGCGCAGCTCGACCTCGACCTCGGCCCGAAGGAGGTCGCGAAGACCGCGCACATGATGGGCGTGACCACCACGCTCGACGGCCTTCCCGCCGAGGGCCTCGGCGGCCTGCGCCTGGGGGTCTCGCCGCTGGAGATGGCTGACGCCTACGCCACGCTCGCGTCCGGCGGGGTCCACCACTCGCCGACCGCCATCACCAAGGTCGAGTTCCCCGACGGCAAGGCGGACAACCCGGGCGACGTCAAGGGCAACCGGGTGATGACCGACGGCCAGGCCGCCGAGGTCACGAAGGTGCTCAAGGAGAACGTCCAGGAGGGCACGGGCACCGCCGCCAACTACGGCTGCCCGGCGGGCGGCAAGACGGGGACGACCGACAACTTCACCGACGCCTGGTTCGTCGGCTTCGAGCCGCGCCTGTCCGCCGCCGTCTGGGTCGGCTACCCGAACGCGCTCGTGCAGATGCGCAGCGTCCACGGGATCGAGGTCGCAGGCGCGACCTTCCCGTCGCAGATCTGGCACAACTTCATGACCGTCGCCCACGGCAACTACTGCGACGACTTCCCGCCGCCGACGACGCCGTTCCAGTCCGCGCCGTTCTACGGCAAGTACTCGAAGAGCGGCGGCCCGACCGACCCGACGGCCCCGTACTCGCCCTACCTCCAGAACGGCGGCACCCAGACGACCGACCCGGCCGACAAGAAGAAGAAGGACAAGAAGAAGAACGACTCGTACGACCCGCGCCTGTACGAGTCGCCGCCGCAGCAGGCGCCGAACACGAAAACCACGCCGACGCCCACGCCGGCGCCGCAGCCGACGCCAGGCAACGGGACCGCGCCGACCGGGACCAACGGCGGAGGCGCCGCGCCGCCGACCGGCCAGGGCTGAGCCGCCGGGCTGCAACCGCGGCGCTGGGCGCGCTCTGCGTGCTCTACGCGCTGATGGCGGCGCTGCCGGCCGCGCCGGGCTCGAAGATCGTCCTCGCGACAGCGGGCGGCTCGCCGCACTGGCTGCTCGGCCCGCTGCGCTTCGCCGGCCTTCACGCGGCCAGCGGGCGCCTGGCCGGACCGCTGTTCTACGCGGCGCTGTGGGTGGCGCTGCTGCTCTACGCGGTCGTGGTCCGCGGCGCCGCTGCGCTGCCGGCGCGCGTCGCGATCGGGGCGGTCGTGGGGCTCCATGCCGTGTTCCTGCTCGCGCCGCCGCTGCTCTCGCAGGACGTCTTCTCCTACATCGCCTACGCGCGCCTTGGCGTGGCGCACCATCTGAACCCGTACACGCACGCGCCGGTCGACATCCCACACGACACCGGCTTCACGCACGCGGGCTCGATCCACGCCGTCTCCGCCTACGGGCCGCTGTTCACGCTCCTGACCTATCCGCTGTCACCGCTCGGCGTGCCCGCGGCCTTCTGGATCCTCAAGCTGACCGCGGCGCTGGCGTCGCTCGGCGTGGTCGCGCTGGTCTGGCGGATCGCGGAGCGGCTCGGGCGCGACGCGCGCAGCGCGGCGCTGGCGGTGGGGCTCAACCCGCTCGTGCTGGTGCACGTGGTCGGCGGCGCGCACAACGAGGCGCTGACGCTGCTCGTGGTGATGGCGGGAGTGCTCGCCTGGGTGGCGGGCCGCGGCGTCGCCGGTGTCGCGGGGAGCACGGCCGCGATCGGCATCAAGGCCTCTGCCGCCATCGTCGTGCCGTTCCTGGCGCTGGCCGATCCGCGCCGCGTGTTGCGCGCGATCGGCGCGGCTGCGGGCGTTGTGGCGGCGCTGGCGCTGCTCGGCATCGCTGCGTTCGGAACGCATGCGCTCGACGCGTTCACGCTCATCAGCTCGAACCAGGACCGCAGCTCGCGCTTCAGCATTCCCTACAAGCTCGCGCAGGTGGTGGGCGGGCGCGACCTGGTGCGCGGCGCCTGCGCAGCGGCGTTCGCGGCCGTCTTCATCTGGCTGCTGTGGCGTGTGTGGCGGCGCACGATCGACCCGCTCGACGCCGTTGGCTGGGCCACGTTCGCGCTGCTGATCGCGTCCGCGTGGCTCGTGCCCTGGTACGTGCTGTGGCTGCTGCCGTTCGCCGCCCTCTCACGCGATCGGCGCCTACAGCTCGCGACGCTCACTCTGAGCGCGTGGATGCTCGCCATCGCCGTGCCGCTCTGAGCCGCCGCTCGGGCGCGACACTGTGCGCGTGAGCGAACTGGACCTGATCCGGACGTTCCAGCGCATCCTCGGCGAGCGCGGCGACCGGCTCGAGCGCGGCTCGGGCGACGACGCCGCCGTGGTGCGCGCCGACGACCGCGCGATCGTGTCGGTGGATTCCGTGGTCGAGGGGGTGCACTTCGACCTGTCCACGCACTCCTACGCCGACGTGGGCCACAAGGCGCTCGCGACGGCGCTGTCCGACCTTGCCGCGATGGGCGCCGGGCCGGGCGAGGCATACGTCGCGCTCGGAGTGCCGTCCGGCACCGATCCCGCACAGCTTGCCGAGCTGGCCGAGGCGATGGAGGCGCTCGCCGACCGCAGCGGGGTCACCGTCGCGGGCGGCGACGTTACGAGCTCGCCGGTGTTGTTTCTGGCCGTGACGGTGGTCGGCTGGGCGGCCGACGGCGACCCGGTGGTGGGCCGCGACGGCGCGCGGCCAGGCGACCGCGTGGGCGTGACGGGCGTGCTCGGCGGAGCAGCCGATCTGAGCTCCGAGCGCGCGCGCCTGCCGGCGCCGCGCCTGGACGTTGGGGCGGCGCTCGCGCAGGCAGGCGTCACGGCCATGATCGACGTGAGCGACGGCATCGCCACCGACGCGCGGCACATCGCCGAGCGCAGCGGCGTCGCCATCGCGATCGAGCTCGAGCGGCTGCCGCTGGCACCGGGCGTCTCCGATCCGCGCGTGGCGGCGAGCGCCGGCGAGGACTACGAGCTGCTCTTCACCGCGCCGCCGGCGGCCGAGCTGCCGGGCGACGTCACCTGGATCGGCCACGTGACCGAGGGCGAGGGCCTGGTGCTCACGCTCGCGGGCTCCCCGCTCGAGCTGAGCGGATACGAGCACTGACCTGGCGGGCGAACACGACGATGCGCTTGGCCGCGGAGAAGCGCGGGTGGCAGGCGGTGAGCACCAGGCGCGGGTAGCCGACCGCGCGCGTGACCCAGGTCGCGCTCGGGTCCACGATGCGCGTGCGCTCGACCCGGTAGCTCACGGTCGCGTAGGGCATCTCCAGCCGCACCTCGTCGTCCGGGCGCAGCTGGTCGATGTCGCGGAACGGCGCCAGGTACGTGGTCCGGTGGCCGGCGATCGCAACCGTGCCCGCCATCCCGGGCAACGCGCTCGACGGATAGTGCCCTGGCCCCGCGCGCAGGTCGCCGCCGCTTACGCCCTGGACCACGACGTAGCTGGCGTGGATGCGCGGGATCTGGATGCGCCCGAGCGCCTGGCCGTCGCGCACCCGTGCGGCGAGCGAGCGGGCCAGGTACGCGGTGCGCGCGCCGTCGCCGGGAATCGACGCGAGCGCTCGGCGCTCGGGCGCGGGCACCGCTGCGCGCTCGAGCCGCCCGAGGTCGCCGCGCAGCGCGCCCTGGCGCACGTGTGCGTAGAGCGCCGTGGCCGGCTCCTGCCAGGCCAGCGTCAGCGCGGCGTCCAGCAGCAGCAGCAGACCGAGGGCGATCAGCACGCTCGAGAGCCGGCGCATGGGCCGGACGCTAGCGCTGGGGCTCGCGCGCGAGCGTGATCCGGACGGCCGCCGCGAAGCACGTGAGCAGCACCGCCAGCACCAGCGTCGTGTAGAGCCCGACGTGGTGCCCGGTCACGACCAGGAAGCCGTACCAGAGGCCCGACGCCGGGCCGAGTGCAAGCCGATGAAGCGCTGAGATGACGACGATCGCCGGCAGCAGCAGGCCGAGCGCGACCAGACCCAGTCCCACCGGGCGCGAGGGCGGCACAGGCGAGGCGGTGACGAGCAGCCACAGGTGGAAGGCCGGCATCAGCGCGAACGCGGCGAACGGGTTGACGGCCCAAACCGCGATCGCCGCGAGCGACAGGATCAGCGCCAGCGCGGCTGCGGTGCCGGCGGCAGCGGGCACCCGTCCGGCCAGCCGCGGGCGCACCATCAGCCAGCTGGCCGCGAAGAACAGCGCGCACAGCCCAAGCGCGAGCAAGCCCGCGCCGTGCAGCGGATGAGCGCGCGGCGGCAGCGGAACCGATGGAGCGTCGGGCGCCTGCCCGACCAGCACGAGCAGCTCGGCGAGCGCAAGCGCCACCAGGAACGGCACCAGCCCGGCGCCGATCCAGCGCAGCCCCGGGATGACGGGCTCGCGGCGGCGGCGCACGCGCGCGAACGCGTCGATCGAGGCGGCCAGCAGCGGCAGCAGCAGCGTCAGCGCCAGGAGCGAGACCGACCAGCGCGGCAGCTCGCTCTGGCCCACGACCACATATGACGACGGCGACTCGCGCACCACGCCGCCGCTGTCGTATGCGAAGACCGTGCGCAGCGTGGCGCGGCCGATCGAGCCGAGGCGATCGGCATCCGGCGGCCGCTGCGGTCCCCCCGGCGGCAGCTCGCCGCTGCCCGAGAGCCGGACGGCGTCGACGCCGCTGTCGACGAACGGCGCCTGGTCGCCGAGCGCCAGCGGGAATGCCAGCCGCGCCCACTGGGCGGCCGCGCCAGGAGAATGCCCGGCGCCGCCGCGCTCGAGCTCCAGCCGCAGCGACTCCGAGACCGTACGCTGGAGGCGCAGGCCGCCGCGCGCCGTCGTCTCGCCCCACGGCACGAGCAGCGATCCACGGGCGCGTGCGACACCGGTGTTCGACAGGACCACCACGGCCTCGATCGGACCCGCAGCACGGAGCTGGCCGACCAGTCGCTGCGCACCGACCGAACCGAGCGTGGAGCCGTCGACCGAGGCGAGCACGAGCGTCTTCTGCGTGACTCGTCCCTCGAGCGTGCGCGCGATCTCGAGCAGCGACGCGGTGTCGGACGCGCTGCCGGCCGTGTCCGGCACGCGGGCCGCGTCGCGCGGGGCGATCACCACGAGCTGGCGCGTGGACTGTCCCGTCCGGCGGCCGACCACGTCGACCAGATCGGCGTCGTCGCCGCGGAAGCGGTCGACAGTGACCGCGAAGTGCTTCGAGCGCAGGGTCGTGGCCACACGAGTGGCGGCAGCGGCGTCTCCGCTCGTGCCCGCCCGGCGGTCCGGCAGCGCGTGTGCAAGCTGCTGTGCACCCGTCAGGGCAACCTTGCCGTCGAAGAGCACGTCGGCCGCCAGCGACTGCGGCACCGCAGCCGGCCTGCTCTGAAGCGAGAACATCGCCACGACGAATGCGAGGAGCGCCGGGACGAATGCTGCGCGGTAGATCCTGGGCTCGATCACTGGCGGCAGCGCACCTTAGGGGCCCCAATAGCATTTCTACGGGAGAGAAATGGCAACTGCATCCCCACGGATCCTCGTCGTCGACGACGAACAGCCGGTTCAGCAGCTCCTGGACCGCACACTCCGCAGCGAGGGATACGACGTCGTCCCCGCCCTGGACGGCGAGCAGGCGCTCGACGAGATCAGCCGCCAGGCGTTCGACCTGGTGATGCTGGACGTGATGCTCCCGAAGCTCGACGGCTTCGAGGTCTGCCGCCGCGTGCGCGCCCACAGCTCGGTGCCGATCATCATGCTCACGGCCAAGGCGGAGGAGGTTGCCGACCGCGTGCTCGGCCTGGAGCTGGGCGCCGACGACTACATCATCAAGACCTGCTCGATGCGCGAGCTGCGCAGCCGGGTGAAGGCGGTGCTCCGCCGAGCGCGCATGAGCGGCGCCGAGCACGCGGCCGACGAGCCCGTCGTGCACGGGCCGCTGACCATCGACCCGGCGAAGCGCATCGTCGAGCTCGACGGAGCAGCGGTCAAGCTGACGTTCTTCGAGTTCGAGATCCTCCTGGCGCTCGCGCGCCAACCCGGCCGCGTGTTCAGCCGGACGGAGCTGCTCGAGCACGTCCTGGGTGACTCGGAGTACCGCGACCAGCGAACGATCGACGTGCACATCCGCCACCTGCGCGAGAAGCTCGAGCAGGATCCGGCGAACCCGGCCATGATCCTGACCGAACGGCGCGTGGGGTACCGCTTCCAAGAGCAGTGAGACGCCCGCTGGGACCACGGTCCCTCAAGAACAAGCTCGCCCTCTTCTTCTGCGCCATCAGTGCGCTCTCGATCGCCGGCGTCTGGTTCTACATCGTCCCCCAGCTCCAGACGAACCTGCGCGAGCAGAAGCGCGACGACCTGGCGCGCGTCGCGCGCGGGGGCGTCGATCCGCTGGCCGAGATCGCCGGCAAGAACATCCGCGCCCGGCACCTGGACGAATTGGTGCGCGCGGTCGCCGACAGCGCCGACGCGCGCGTGACGCTTTATGGCCTCCAGCGCTCGCGCGGGCAGCTGTCGGGGCTGTGGCTCGTGAGCGACTCGGCAGCGCAGCAGCAGGTCGATCAGACCACCACCATGGCCGATCTGGCGGTGCGCACCCATCGCAGCCAGGTCGGGTACGGCCGCGTGAACGGCATGAAGGTCGTGCAAACCGCAATCCCGATCACCAGCCGCGGCCAGACGGAGTGGATCGCGCTGTTCTCGCGCTCGCTCGAAGGTGTCGACGAGACGGTCCACCTGATCCGGCGCGAGCTGCTCTTGGCGGGGCTGCTCGCCGGGCTGCTCTCGATCGGGGGCGCCTACCTGGCGGCCGGCTTCGTCGGCCGGCGGGTGCGCAGGCTCGAACAGGCGAGCAGGCGTGTGGCGGCCGGCCAGTTCCTCTCGCCGCTTCCGGTCGACTCGCACGACGAGATCGGCCAGTTCACCGCGGCCTTCAACGACATGCAGGAACGACTGGCGCGCGTGGACGTTGCGCGCAAGGAGTTCGTCGCCAACGCATCGCACGAGCTGCGCACGCCGTTGTTCTCGCTCGGCGGCTTCATCGAGCTGCTGGAGGACGAGCAGCTCGACACCGAGTCGCGCGCCGAGCTGTTGTCGGCCATGCACGGGCAGGTGGTCCGGCTCCAGAAGCTCGCGGTCGACCTGCTCGACCTGTCCAGACTCGATGCCGGCTCGTTCGAGCTCGAGCGCGACCGCATCGACCTGGCCGAGCTCGCGCACATGGTTGCCGGTGAGTTCGCGCCGGCCGTGCATCGCGGCGACGCCGAGATCCAGCTGCGGATGGGCGAGGGGGGCGTCGAGGTGACTGCCGACCGCGAACGGGTAGCTCAGATCATGCGCATCCTCGTGGACAACGCGATCCGGCACACCCCGGGCGGCACCAACGTGACGATCTCCGCGTCGCGGCGCAACGGCACCGCCAAGGTGACGGTGGCCGACAGCGGCCCAGGGCTCGACACCAGCTACGCGCCTCAGGTGTTCGACCGCTTCTACACGGGCGACGCCGAGCACGGCGGCGCCGGACTGGGCCTCGCGATCGCGAAGGAGCTTGCGGCCCGCATGCACGGCGAGATCCGCCTGCGCAGCCGCCCCGGCCGCACGGCGTTCACGCTCGAGCTGCCCTCAGGGGCCGAAGAATGAGGCGCGCTGCAGCCGCGGCCGTGCTGGTCGCGCTCGCGGGTTGCGGCGGCAGCCACACGACCACCAACGTCGTCGCGCGCACCGAGACCACGAAGGTCGAGGTCGTCCACCCGCATTCGAGCGCGGCGGCAGAGGGCTTCGACCCACAGACCATCTACAGGACCGAGGCGCCCGGCGTGGTCACCGTCATCGCGCTCGACGGCGGGACGGCCAACATCCGCGGCCGGGCCAGCCGCGCGCTCGGCTCCGGCTTCGTGGTCGACCCCGCCGGTTACATCGCGACGAACGCGCACGTGGTCACGACCGACTCCAAAGGGCACGCGCGTGCCCACAACATCTACGTCATCTTCGCCGACGGCAACGAGGTGGCGGGCCGGATCGTCGGGACGGACCTCGACTCGGACGTCGCGCTCATCAAGATCGACCCCTCGCAGCTGCGCGGCGCGGGGCGTCTGGTGTCGCTGCCGCTCGGCTCCACCTCCGAGCTGGCCGTCGGCGACCCGGTGGCCGCGATCGGCAGCCCGTTCGGCGACGAGCAGTCGTTGTCGGTCGGGGTCGTGTCCGGCCTCGGCCGCGACATCGGCTCGCTCACCGACTTCGACATCGGCAACGCGATCCAGACCGACGCGGCGATCAACCACGGCAGCTCGGGCGGCCCGCTGCTCGACGCCGGCGGGAAGGTCGTCGGCATCAATTCCCAGATCGCTTCGTCGAGCGGTGGCGGCGAGGGCGTCGGCTTCGCCATCCCGGCGGAGACCGTCAAGCACTCGATCGCGCAGCTGCGCGCGAAGGGCAAGGTCGCCTACGCGTTCCTGGGCACCAGCTCGGTCGGGCTCTACCCGCAGCTCGCCGTGCGGCTCGGGATCCATGCGATCGCGGGTGTGCTGATCGACAAGGTCGTGACGGGCAGTCCCGCCGCTCGCGCCGGCCTTCGCGACGCGCGCTCCCACATCAACTTCCAGGACCTGCGCGACGTGCCGGTGGGCAGCGACGTGATCCTGGAGGCCGACGGGCACCGGCTCGCGAAGGCCGAGGACCTCTCCACGTTCATCGGGCTGCACCAGCCGGGCGACACCATCGAGCTGGGCATCCTCCGCGACGGCAAGCGCAAGACCGTGAGCGTGAAGCTCGCGAGCCGCCCGGAGAAGCCCTAGCGCGTGCGCGAGCTGGTCCGCGAGCTGGCGCTGGCGCTGCGCGACCGCGTCGCGCCGCAGCTCGGCTCACACGCGGCGCGTGCACATGCCGGCGACGCAGCCGGAGGCGACGTCACGTTCGCGATCGACGCGGACGCCGAGCGGCTGCTCGGGGAGTTCCTCGCCGAGCGCGCTCCTGACGTGGCGTTCTACTCGGAGGATGCGGGGCTGGTGGTCCCGGCCGGCGGGGCCAGGCCCCGGCACGTGCTCGTGGTCGACCCGGTCGACGGCACCCGCCCAGCCCTCGCGGGGCTCGAGTCGTGCTGCGTCTCGGTGGCGGCCGCGCCCTACGGCGAGGACGTGACGATGGCGGATGTGACGCTCGGCTGCGTGGTCGAGATCCGGTCCGGACGGGTCTTCCTGGCCGAGCGTGGCAAGGGCCTCGTCGAGGGCGGCCCGCCCCAGCTGTCGGCCAACGAGCGGCTCGAGCGCATGTTCTGGACCTTCGGCTTTCGCGGGCGCCCGGCGCGGCCGCTGACGGAGGTGCTCGGCGGCCTGATCGACATGTCCTCGGTCGGCGGCGCGAGCTTCGACCTCGGCTCGGCGTGCTTCGACACGATGTGCGTGGTCGACGGGCGCCTCGACGCCTACGTGGAGCCAGGGCCGCTGCTCGTCGAGCAGGTGCCCGGGATGCGCGCGGAGTTCGAGCGCGTCGGCGGCGGAGCGGTTCTGAACAACTCGCCCTACGACCTCGCTGCCGCGGCGCTGATCGCCGCTGAAGCGGGCGCTGTCGTGACCGACGCCGCTGGCGAGCCGTTCGACGAGCGGCCGCTGCTCGGCTCGGCCGCCGAGTTCCAGATGTCGGTGGCGATCGCGGGCAACGCCGGGCTGCACGAACAGCTGGTGGACGAGGTTGCGAAGGGCCTCCGGCGTCTTGCGCGCATGACGGGCGGCAACGCAAATCCCGAGCCGAGTCCCTAGCCTCCCGACCTGCCCGTTGATGGATGTCGCCAACGACAGCCGCGAAGTCTCGCTCGGGATTCCCGCCAAGCCGGAGTACCTCGTGCTCGTACGGCTGGCCCTGTCAGCGGTCTGCCGGCTCACGCCGCTCGGCCCCGACGAGGTGGCCGACCTGAAGCTGGCGGTCACCGAGGCGGCGACCAGCCGCGTCCAGCCGGACCAGCCCGGCGACGAGGAGAGCCCCGAGCTGCGCGTGGGGATGAGACTCGAGGAGGATCGCCTCGAGGTGACGCTGAGCGGGGGCGCCGGGGACAGCGAGCCGGACGACGAACGCGAGCTGAGCAGGGCGATCATCGAGGCCACGGTCGATCACTACGAGGACGCTGCCGATTCGACCGTGCTCGTCAAGCGTCTCGCCGTCACGCCCGGCTAGCCTCACACCCTTCGCCCGCCCCCGACAGGAGAAGCCGTGCTCCAGCCGATCCCGGTAGGACACAAGTCGCTCGCCGACTACACACATCTCGTAGGCCGCACGAATGTCGACGAGATCAGGGAGCTTGCCGCCGGGGCCGAGGGGCTGCGCGTGCTGCATCTCTCCGCTACCGCGTTCGGCGGCGGCGTCTCGGAGATTCTCTACACGCTGATCCCGCTGATGCGCGACGTCGGCGTCGAGGCGGAATGGCAGGTCATCCTCGGCCGCGAGGAGTTCTTCAACGCGACGAAGATGATGCACAACGCTCTCCAGGGCAACCCGCAGGACCTGAACGCCGGCGAGTGGGCGATCTGGGAGCAGTACAACCACCTGAACGCCGAGGCGCTGTCGGAGGACTGGGACGTGGTCATCGTCCACGACCCTCAGCCGGCGGGCATCCGCAACCTCGTCCCGCACAAGTCGAAGCACTGGGTCTGGCGCTGCCACATCGACCTCTCGACTCCGAACGAGTCCACGATCAACCGGCTGGCGCCGCACCTCCAGGACTACGACGCGGCGCTCTTCCACATGCAGGAGTACGTGCCCGCGGCGCTCACCAACGGCAGCGGCCCGCGCACCTACATCTGCCCGCCGGCGATCGACCCGCTGTCGCCCAAGAACATGGCTCTGTCGCCGGAGGACGCGGCGTTCGTGTGCGACCAGTTCGGCATCGACGTAGACCGCCCGCTGATCACGCAGGTGTCGCGCTTCGACCCGTGGAAGGACCCGCGCGGCGTGATCGACGCCTACCGGCGCGTGCACGAGGAGTTCCCGGAGGTGCAGCTGGCGCTGGTCGGCTCGATGGCGACCGACGACCCCGAGGGCTGGGAGTTCTTCAACGACACCGTCGCCTACGCCGACAGCGATCCCGACATCAAGATCCTCAACAACCTCAACAACGTCGGCGCGATCGAGGTGAACGCCTTCCAGTCGCAGTCGGAGGTGCTGATCCAGAAGTCCACGCGCGAGGGCTTCGGCTTGACCGTCTCCGAGGCGTTGTGGAAGGCTCGCCCGATGGTGGCCGGCAACGTCGGCGGCATCCCCCTCCAGATCCACGACTCGGAGACCGGTTACCTGGTCTCCTCGGCCGACGAATGCGCCGACCGCGTCATCCAGATCCTGCGCGAGCCCGAGCTCGGTCGCAGCCTCGCGCGCGCGGGCAAGGAGCACGTGCGCAGGAACTTCCTGACGCCGCGTCTGCTGCGCGACTGGCTTCAGATCTTCAAAGACCTGCGATGAGCGATCTCGTCCTCGTCTCCAACCGCGGGCCTGCCAGCTTCGCGCGCGACGAGGAAACCGGCGAGATCACAGCCTCGCGCGGGGGCGGCGGCCTGGTCACCGCGCTCACGGGCCTGGTGCATCACCGCGACGCGCTCTGGATCTCGTCCGCGATGGGCGACGAAGATGTGCAGGTCGCGCGTGAGCACGACGGGCAGGCATTCGACCTGGAGGTCGACGACGGGCGCTACCGGATCCGCCTCGTCGAGTCCGACCCGGAGGCCTACGACCGCTTCTACAACATCATCGCGAACCCGATGCTGTGGTTCATCCAGCACTACCTCTGGGACCTCTCGAACGCACCGGACATCCGCGAGCACGAGGTGGAGGCCTACGAGCAGGGCTACTGCGTGGTCAACGACGACCTCGCGCACGCCGTCCTCGAGGAGATCGCCGACCAGGAGGGGCCGGTCGTGATGCTGCACGACTACCACCTCTACACCGCACCGCGCACCATCCGCGCCGCGCGGCCGGACGTCTTCATCACGCACTTCATCCACATCCCGTGGTCGCAGCCGGACTCGTGGCGCGTGCTCCCGCGCGACCTGCGCGAGGACCTCTACGAGGGCATCCTCGCCAACGACATCATCGGCTTCCACACCGAGCACTACAAGCGGAACTTCCTGCTCTGCTGCCGCGAGCTGTTCGACCTCGAGGTGGACGAGGAGAACGGCGTCGTCCACTTCGAGGACCGCGAGATCTGGGTGCGCGCGTACCCGCTTCCGATCTCAGCCGACACGTTCGCGCGCGTGGCCCAGCGGCCCGAGGTGCACGTCTACGAGCGCGAGCTGCTGCGCCGCCGGCGCGAGCACCTGATCCTCCGCGTGGACCGCGCCGACCTGTCCAAGAACGTGCTGCGCGGGTTCGCCGCCTTCGACCTGTTCCTGGAGCAGCACCCGGAGTTCCGGGAGCAGGTCACCTTCATCGCGCACATGATGCCCTCGCGCCAGGATGTGCCCGAGTACGTCGAGTACCTGGAGAAGATCGAGGCGCTGGTCGCCGTCGTCAACCACCGCCATGGCACCACTGACTGGATGCCGATCGACCTGAAGCTGCGCGAGAACCTCGACGAGGCGATCGCCGCGTACAAGCACTACGACCTGCTGATGGTCAACGCGATGTTCGACGGGATGAACCTGGTCGCGAAGGAGGGCCCGCTCGTGAACGAGCGGATGGGCGTGTCGGTGCTCTCGGAGAACACCGGCGCCCACGAGGAGCTGCTCGACTTCGCGCTGTCGGTGAACCCGTTCGACGTGCAGGAGCAGGCCGAGGCGATCCACCGCGCTCTGACCATGTCCCCCGAGGAGCGCTCGTGGCGGGCGCAGGGGCTGAAGGAGATCATCCGCTCGCGCAACCCGGGCGACTGGGTCGACGAGCAGCTCTCCGACATCGACGCGAAGCGCGCCGGCCGCGGCGCCACGGCTGCGTCCTAGAAGAACTCGGGCAACGGCGGGGGCGCTGGTGGCCACCAGCGCGGCGGCGTCGTGGTCGTGATCGTCGGGGCCCGCGCTGTCGCGGTTTGCGACGGCTTGCGTCGCACTCGTCGATGGTGTGCGCGGCGCGGGCGCCGGTCGGAGCGCGGTGGCTGGGCTCGAGGCGCCGGAGCGGCGCCGCCGACATGCCGCAACGTCGGGACGGCGCGCGGAGCCGGTGCGGACGGCCTGACGGGCACGACCGGCGGCAATCGCACCGCCGGCGCGGCCCCGTCGCCGCACCCGTGGGTCACGACGATGGCACCGGCGACGAGCAACGCGGCCGACCGCCCCAGGTTCGCCCATCTCACTCGCCGCCGGGCCATGACCTACAAAGCCTTTTGACGAGCGGGGTTCGCCCCCACCCCGCTGCTAGATTCGTCCGCCACATGCCGCTTTACGACCTCATGCTCCTGCTCGACCCCGGCGCCCCGAGCGATCGCCAAGAATCGATCCTGCGCGACGTCCAGGGCCTGCTCGAAAAGGGCGGGACCGTCGTGGGCAACTACGACTGGGGCAGCCGGCGGATGACCTTCGAGATCGACCATCGCCCGGAGGCCGCCTACCACCTGTTCCAGTTCGAGACCGAGAGCGGCGGCGCCCTGCTCGAGCAGGTCGACCACTCCTTGAAGATCATGGACGGCGTTCTGCGCCACCGGATCATCCGGCTGAAGGACGGCGCACCGGCGCCGCCGATGCCGCAGCCCGACCGCCGTGGCGGCTACCCGGAGGGCTACGACGCCCCGGACGCCCCGCCCGTCGCGCCAGATGCCGCGGCCGCTCCGGTCGATGGCGAGGCCCCGGTCTCCACCGGGGAGCCGGCTGCCCCTGCCGAGGCAGATGCGGCCTCCGCGCCCGAGGCCCCGGTTGCCGCCGCCGAAGAGCCGGCCGCAGCTCCGGCAGAGGCCGAAGCCCCGGCCGCCGACTCCGAAGGCGCGGCCGCCGAGGCAGAGCCGGCCGCCGAAGAGCCGGCCGCAGCAGAGCCCGAGGCCGGAGCAGCGGAGCCCGAGGCCCCGGCCGCCGAGGCCGATCCCGTCCCCGCGGGCGGGGACGACGACGCACCCGCAGCCGCCTGACGGTCAGGCCCGCAGACCCCGAGCGCGACGCCGCGGCCTGCGCCGCGATCTACGAGCCGTTCGTCACGGACTCCGCGGCCTCGTTCGAGCTCGAGGCGCCGGCGCCCGAGGAGATGGCGCGCCGGATCCGGGCAGCGCACGTGTGGCTCGTCTCAGAACGCGATGGACAGGTCGCCGGCTACGCCTACGGCGGGCAGCACCGCTCGCGTGCGGCGTATGACTGGACGGTCGAGGTGAGCGCCTACGTCGACCCCTCGGCGCACCGCGCGGGCGTTGGCCGCGAGCTGTACCTCGCGCTCTTCGAGGAGCTGAAGCAGCGCGGCCACCGGCTGCTCGTCGCCGGCATCACGCTGCCGAACGAGTCAAGCGTCGGCTTCCACGAAGCCCTCGGGATGACCCGCGTCGGGGTCTTCCGCGACATCGGCTTCAAGTTCGGTCAGTGGTGGGACGTGGGCTGGTGGCAGCTCGATCTCGGCGCGCCGGCGCACGCCCTCGTCACGACTGCAACAACAGAGTGACGTTCCTGCACCTTCCGGCCTTTTTCGCGTCAGATCGCTCTCATTCCGTGCGACCCCATCGGTACGCTCGCCAGACGAGATAACGACCGTCCCCTGAGCAGTCAAGGAGCACCGAAATGGCCGGAACCAACATCAACCGCGTAGTCCTCGTCGGCAACCTGACGAAGGATCCCGAGCTCCGCTCGACCCCTGGTGGGACGTCGATCTGCAAGCTGCGGCTTGCCGTCAACACACGGCGCAAGGACCAGTCGGGGCAGTGGACCGACAAGCCGAACTACTTCGACATCACGGTGTGGGGGCAGCAGGGTGAGAACTGCGCGACCTACCTCCAGAAGGGCCGCCCGGTGGCCATCGACGGCCGCCTCGAGTGGCGCGAGTGGGATGCCACCGACGGCTCCGGCAAGCGTCAGGCGGTCGAGATCGTCGCCGAGTCGGTCCAGTTCCTGGGCGGTCGTGGCGAGGAGGGCGGCGGCAACGGGCACCGCTTCACGCCCGAGAGCGACGTGCCGGCCGACACGGCCGACTTCGCGCCTGCGCCCTCGGGCCCGGGCGTCGCAGACGACGACATTCCGTTCTAGCGGGGGCGCCCATGAGTGGGCATTCACCGTCTTGGGCATCCGGGCGCTGATCCCGCACCCGGAGACGAACAGCCGGCCCAGCGTGCGACAGCGCGCTGGGCAGTCGATCGGCTTTTCGCCCGATACACTCCCCGGAGTCCCTGCTCCGCGGGGACTTTCCATGAAATCGACCGAGGTGACGCAGTAGATGGCACGTAAATCGAGCAGCCGGCAGCAGCCAACGAGCACCAGCAGCCGGCGCCGTGATCGGAAGGGCGCGCCCGGAAGCGGCCGCCGCAAGTCCTGCCCGTATTGCCGGGACAAGGTCGACGTCGTCGACTACAAGGACTTCAATGGCGTCCGTCGCCAGCTCTCCGAGAAGGGCAAGATCCGCTCTGCCCGCGTGACCGGTTGCTGCCGTCGCCATCAGCGCCAGCTCGCCCGTGCCGTCAAGCGCGCACGCGAGCTCGGTCTGCTGCCGTACGTCAGCCTGTAGGCCGTCCGCGATGGCGCAGGCGATCCTCACTCAGTCGGTCGACACGCTCGGGGAGAAGGGCGACGTCGTCGACGTCTCGCCCGGCTACCTGCGGAACTTCCTGGTGCCGCGCAAGCTGGCTCAGCCGGCGACCGCCGGCTCGATCGCCGAGGCTGTGCGTCGCAAGGAGTCCGCCGAGAGGGCTGTCCGCGAGGCCGCCGAGAAGGCTCAGGAGAACGCGGCGCTGCTCTCCAAGACGGTGCTCACGATCACGCATCCCGCGGGTGACGACGGCCGGCTGTTCGGCTCTGTCACCGCGCAGGAGATCGTCGACGCGATCCGCCAGGCGCGCGGGCTGCGGCTCGACCGCCGCAAGGTCAAGCTCGACGAGCCGATCAAGCAGACGGGATCGCACATGGTCACGGTCGAGGTGCACGATGGTGTCACCGCGACCGTCAAGACGATCGTGACCGCCGGCTAGCGCCGGCGGCTTGCAGCACAGCCTCCTTGGCGACAGTCACGCCTCTCAACGGGGACTCCGGCATGCCGGATCGCCTGCCACCACAGGCGATCGACGCGGAGATGTCGGTGCTCGGCGCGATCCTGATCGCCGAGAGCGCGCTCGACATCCTCCAGATCGAGGTGCGGCTCCAGCCCGAGGACTTCTACCTGCCGAAGCACGGCTCGATCTTCCGGGCGATGCTCGGCCTCGCCGACAAGAGCGAGCCCGTCGACGCCATCACCGTCTCGTCCGAGCTCGACCGCCAGGGCGAGCTCGAGCAGGTCGGCGGCACCGCCTACATCCACAGCCTCCCGAGCAGCGTGCCGTCGGCGGCACACGCCACGCAGTACGCGAAGACCGTCCGCGACCGTGCCCAGCTCAGGCGACTGCTCAGCACGCTGCGCGAGGCTGAGAGCCAGGTCTTCTCCTTCCCCGGCTCCGCGCGCGAGCTGTTCGACAAGACCGAGGCCGACATCTACAAGGTCGCCCACGACGAGACGACTAGCGACCTCACGCGGCTCGACGAGATCCTCCACGACGAGATCGACAAGCTCGAGGCGCTGTCCGAGAAGGGCGTCGCGCTGACGGGGACGCCGTCCGGCTTCAAGGATCTCGACAACCTCACCGGCGGCTTCCAGCCCGGCAACCTGCTGATCCTGGCCGCCCGCCCGGCGATGGGCAAGTCAGCCCTCGCGCTGAACATCGCCCAGAACGCGACGCTCGGCAAGGGCACCGAGGGCCGCGGCCCGGTCCCCGTCGCCCTCTTCTCACTCGAGATGAGCCGCGTCGAGATCGCACACCGAATGCTCGGCGCCGAGGCGAGGATCTCGGGCGACGCCCTGCGCAAGGGCCAGGTCAAGTCCGACTGGCGCCGCGTGCTGCTGGCCAGCGAGAAGCTCTCGAAGGCACCGCTCTGGATCGACGACTCCTCGGACCTCGGCATCCACGAGCTGCGCGCGAAGGTGCGCCGGCTGAAGGGCCGCCAGCCGGAGCTGGGGCTCGTGATCGTCGACTACCTCCAGCTGATGCGGCCCGAGGACTCACGCGAGAACCGCGTCCTCCAGATCGGCAACGTCAGCCGAGGGCTGAAGCTGCTCGCGGGCGAGTTGCAGATCCCCGTCATTGCGCTGTCGCAGCTCTCACGGCGGCTCGAGGAGCGGACCGACAAGCGGCCGATGTTGAGCGACCTCCGCGAGTGCGTCACCGGCGACACCCTGGTCGTCCTCGCGGATGGCCGGCGGGTGGCGATCCGCGAGCTCGTCGGAACAACTCCCACGGTGCTCGCCGTCAACGACGACGATCACGTGGTCGAAGCCGAGACCGACTTGGTGTGGAGTGTCGGCCGCAAGCCCATCTTCGAGCTGCGGCTGGCCTCGGGGCGGACGCTCCGGGCAACCGGCAAGCATCTCGTCCGCACCGGCGTGGGCTGGCAACGGCTCGACGAGATCGAGCCGGGCGACCGCGTGGCTCTGAGCCGCTGGATCCCCGAGCCGGCGGAGACCGAGCGCTGGCCGGACGCGCGCGTCGCGCTGCTCGGGCACATGATCGGTGACGGCAGCTACGTGATGCACCAGCCGATGCGCTACACGACCGCGTCGGAGGAGAACAGCGAGCTCGTGCGGAGCGCGTGTGAGCGGGAGTTCGGCGCGAAGGTCAACCGCCGCGAGGTCCCAACCGGCACCTGGCACCAGCTCGAGATCTCGGGCAACGGGAACCGCTGGCACCCCGCCGGCGTCAACGCATGGCTCCGCCAGCTCGGCATCTACGGACAGCGCTCCGCCGAGAAGCGGATCCCAGAAGCGGCGTTCCGGCTCGGGGACGACCAGATCGGAGTGTTGCTGCGCCACCTGTGGGCGACCGACGGCCAGATATTCCTCGGGAAGCCGAACGGCGCGACGGGCGGCCGGGCAACATGCGTCGGCTTCTGCACGGCCAGCGAGTTCCTTGCGCGCGACGTGATGGCGCTTCTGTTGCGGCTCGGCATCGTCGCGCGGCTCTCGCGCGTCACCGAGCGTGGGTCGGTGCGCTTCGACCTCGTCGTTTCGGGCGGCGCGGACCAGCTCCGCTTCCTGGACCGGGTGGGCGCGTTCGGCCCACGCGCCAAGCCTGCGGAGCGGCTGCGGGCCTATCTGGTCTCACGTAGCTCCAACACGAACGTGGACACGCTCCCAATCGACGTCTGGGCCCGCGTACGGGACCGGATGAGCGAGCGAGGCGTGACCCAGCGCGCGATGGCCGCGATGCGCGGTACGTCCTATGGCGGGACCTCGCACTACAAGTTCGCGCCCTCGCGCCAGACTGCCGCCGGGTACGCGGCGCTGCTGGAGATGCCGGACCTCGCACGCAACGCCGACAGCGATCTCTTCTGGGACCGCGTCATCGCGGTCGAGCCGGCCGGCGTTGAGGAGGTCTTCGACCTCACGGTTCCGGGGCCCGCGTGCTGGCTTGCGGACGGGATCGTCTCTCACAATTCGGGCGCGCTCGAGCAGGACGCAGACGTCGTCATGTTCATCTACCGCGAGTCCGTCTACGACAAGGACGAGGATGCTGAGGATGCTCCTGCTGCGGACGAGGCCGAGTTGATAGTGGGCAAGCACCGCAACGGGCCGATCGGGAACATCAAGCTCGTCTGGCAGGCGCAGTTCGCCCGCTTCATGAACTACTCGCCCGACCTCGCCTACTACGGCGGCGAGCGCGGGGACGACGCCTGATGCCGGCCTGTGAGGTCGGTGTCTGCGACGGCTCGGGCTGGATCGAGGTCGACGACCTCAGCGCGCGCCCGTGCGAGTGCCGTGCGCTGCGCGCGAAGCGCAAGCAGAGCCGCCGGCTCGGCACCGGCATTCCCAAGCGTTTTCGCGGGGTCGGTTTCGACCGCCAGCCGATCGCCGACATGGATCCGGCGCTCACGCGTGAGATCCGCTCGTTCGTGCGCGACATCGGCGGCAACCTCGATGCCGGCAAGGGGCTGTGGCTGTTCGGCGACGTCGGCACCGGCAAGACCTCGCTGGCGATGCTCGTGTCGAAGGCCGCGCTGGAGAGCGGCCGCTCGGTCGCGATCTACTCGCTGCCGCGGCTGCTCTCCGACATCAAGGAGACCTACGAGGACCGCTCGCAGACCTCCTACATGGAGCTGTTCGAGCGGCTCGTCGGCGTGGACCTGCTCCACATCGACGACCTCGGCGCCGAGAAGCGCACCGAGTGGGTGCTCGAGCAGCTCTACTCGATCATCAACGAGCGCTGGCAGGAGCAGCGCTCGGTCGTGGTCACCACGAACCTGCTCGACGTCGACGAGCTGCGCGCTCAGATCGGCCCGCGGACGGTTTCGCGCCTGCACGAGATGTGCGCACTGATCCCGATCATGGGCCGCGACAGGCGCATGCAGCCCTTCGCCGCCTAGACTCGCGTAACGGCATGCCGTCGATAGTGATCGTGGGCGCCCAATGGGGCGACGAAGGCAAGGGCAAGATCACCGATCTCCTCGCGGAGAAGGCGGATGTGATCGTGCGTTTTCAGGGCGGCAACAACGCCGGCCACACGATCGTCCGCGGCGACGAGGTCTACAAGCTCCACCTCATGCCGTCGGGAATCCTCTATCCCGGCAAGCTCTGCGTGATCGGGAACGGCGTCGTGATCGACCCGAAGGTGATCACCGAGGAGATCGTCGAGCTGACGCGGCGCGGGATCGACGTCTCGAGCCTGCGCATCTCGGCCAACGCGCACCTGATCATGCCGTACCACAAGCTGCTCGACCAAGAGGGCGAGCAGCTGCTCGGCAAGCTCCACATCGGCACCACCAAGCGCGGCATCGGCCCCTGCTACGCCGACAAGGCCTCGCGGCTCGGCATCCGCGTGCAGGACCTGCTCGACGAGAAGATCCTGCGCCAGAAGATCTACGCGGCGCTCGAGCCCAAGCGCCAGCTGCTGCGCCCCTACGAGAAGGACCCGATCATCGACCTCCAGACCATGGTGCAGGAGTACCGCGGGCTCGGCCAGCGGCTCTCACCGTTCATCGCCGACACGCCGCCGATCATCTGGGACGCCCTCGACCGCAAGTGCCTGGTCATCTTCGAGGGAGCCCAGGGCACGCTGCTCGACATCGACCACGGGACCTATCCGTTCGTCACCTCGTCCAACCCGGTCGCCGGCTCGGCCACCATCGGCGCCGGCGTCGGTCCCAAGGACATCGACGAGGTCTGGGGCGTCACCAAGGCCTACGCCACGCGCGTGGGGTCGGGCCCGTTCGCCAGCGAGCTCGACGACGAGCTCGGCGAGCGGCTGCGCGAGGCGGGCGGCGAGTACGGGACGACAACCGGTCGCGCGCGCCGGACCGGCTGGCTCGACCTCGTGGCGCTGCGCTACGCGGCGCGGATCAACGGCCTGACGGCGCTTGCAATCACCAAGCTCGACGTGCTCACCGGCATCGGGCCGCTCCAGGTGGCCACGCGTTACCGCGGGCCCGAGGGCGCCGAGTTCGACACCTTCCCCTACCACCAGTCGATCCTCCACAAGTCGACTGCTGTCTACGAGTCGCTGCCCGGCTGGGACGAGGACATCACCAAGGTGCGCCGCTTCGAGGACCTGCCCGTCGCGGCTCAGGACTATCTGCACTACATCGAGCGCTGGGTCGGCGTGCCGATCGTGCTCGTGGGCGTCGGACCTGCCCGCCACGAGGTGATCGAGATGGATCGGTCAGGTCGTCAGGACCCGCTCCTCGCCGCGGCGTAGGAAGCGCAGCCCGATCGCCAGCACTCCCAGCAGGCCCACGAGGCCCGCGCCGATCTGCACGCCGAGCAGGCCCTCCTCGGTCCAGTAGACGTCGTCGAGCTCGAGCAGCAGCGCCGCCTCGTCCATCGTCATCCCCATCCCGGCGCCGAAGACCAGCGCGAGTTTCGGCTCGAGGTCCTCGTTGCGGGTGACGATCGCCACCGCCCCCGAGATGAACGCCAGCGCGATGCCCGGCACGAAGTGGTGGATGTGGCGTCGTCCCAGGCTCACGTTCCGGAACGGCCCGAAGTGGCGCCGGCTGCGCAGCACGTATGCGATCCCGCGCGAGCCCAGCAGTCCCGCGACGAACGACGCGAACAGGTTGAACAGCGCGTTCTCCTGCGTCGGCGCGGCCTGGTAGCCCGCCACGGCGACCGCGGTCGTCTCGACGCTGGCCTCGACCGCCGCCTCCACCACGCTGTCGGCGTCGGCCGGCATCGGTGCCGAGCCGCGGCGCCACACGCGCCCGAGCTCGACGGCGAAGGCGCCGATGGCGGTGACCGCAGCTGCGCCGCCGATCACGGCGGTGCGGCGCTGCACGGGCGTCCAGCGCGAGCGACGCCGATGCGGCAGCGTCAGCGCCGCCAGTTCTCGATCAGCTCCTCGGGGCTGATGTCGCGCACGTGACGCGCCGGGACCCCCATCACGAGCGTGCGCGCTGGAACGGCACGGGTGACGACCGCCCCGGTGGCCACGAATGCCTCCTCGCCGACCTCGATGCCCGGCAGGATCCGCACGCCGCCGCCGATCCGTGACGCGCGCCGCAGCGTGACGCCGGCGAGTGCCTCGTCGCGCGGGTGACGCCCCATCGAGTTGTCGTTGTAGGTGAAGACACCGGGGCCGATGAAGACGTCGTCCTCCACCACCGAGTACGCCGTGATGTAGCAGCCGGTCTGGATCCGCACACGCTCGCCGATGACGACGTCGTTGTCGATTGCGCTGCCGCGCCCGACGGCCGCACCGGCGCCGACCTGCGCCCGCTCGCGCACGTGTGACTGGTCGCCGACGAAGGCACCGGCGCCGATCGAGGCCCCAGCCACCACCACAGCCTGCGCGGCGATCGTGGCCTCGTCGCCGATCAGCGTGGCCGCGGGCTCCCCTGCGCTCGCACGTGAGTGGCGGCCGAGCACGACGGCCTTGCCGACGATCGCGCCGTCCTGGATCCGCACGGCGGCACCGAACTCGGCGCCCGCGTGGATGACCACGTTCGCGCCAATCTCGATGTCATGCGGGAGGACGACGTCGTCGTCCAGGACAAGCCCCGGCGCGCGGTCAGACGCCCGCAGCACGGGTGTTTCCCTCGAGCGACTGCTGGAGGCCCTCCAGCACCTTCACCACGCGCAGGCCGCTGTGGCCATCGGAGACCGGGGTGCGCCCGTCGCGGATGCACTCGGCGAAGTGGCGGCACTCGATCCGCAGCGGCTCCTCGTTCGACACACGTGGGCTCCAGACGTCGCCCGAGCGCGCGATGTACTCGCCGTACGAGCTGTAGTCCTGGTCGAAGCCCTTGTCGTAGATCACGAGCTTCTGCTCGTTCGCCATGTCGTCGAAGGTGGCCATCTTGTCCTCGCCGACGATCGTGAGGCGGCGCTCCTTGTGCGGGTCGAGCCACGACAGGTGCAGGTGCGCCATCAGCCCCGACGGGAAGCGCAGGTAGCAGAACACGACGTCCTCGACCGGGCGGTTCATGTAGCTCTCGCCGAAGGCGTGCAACTCGTCGGGCTCCTGATCGGCCAGCGCCAGCAGCACCGACACGTCGTGGGCGCCGAGCGACCACAGCGCGTTCTCGTCCGGCCGCAGCTTGCCCAGGTTCAGGCGGTTGCCATAGATGTAGCGAATGTCGCCGAGCTGCCCCGAGTCGGCCACCTCCTTGAGCTTGCGCAAGCCCGGGTGGTACTCGAGCAGGTGCCCGACCATCAGCACCTTGCCGGCGGCTTCGGCGGCCTCAACCACGCGCTCGGCGTCGGCCACCGACTGCGCCAGCGGCTTCTCCACGAAGCAGTGCTTGCCCGCCTCCAGCACTTGCACCGCGAGGTCGGCGTGAAACGGAACCGGGGCGGCGATGACAACGGCGTCGAGCTCGTCGTCGGCGAGCAGCTCGGCAAGGTCAGCGCTGACCCGCGTAGAGGGAAACTGCGGCGCCCAGCGCTCGCGCTGCTCCTCCGACGCGTCGCAGATCCAGCGCAGGTCGGTCTCGGCGAGCCGATCGAAGTTGCGTGCCAGGTTCGGCCCCCAGTAGCCGAGGCCCAGCACCCCGACCTGTACCGCGCTCACAGGCGGACCAGGTTGGCGGCCTCGATGCCGCGCGTGACGCCGCGGAAGTCGACCACGAGCGGCGAGTCGCGCACGACCCGCTCGACGTCGAGCTCGGGATGTGCCGTGACGATCACCGCGCAATCGGCGCCGCGCAGCGCATCGTCGAGTGACTCCGAGGCCAGGCCGAACTCCTGGAGCTCCCCGACGTAGTCGTCGTGGAACACCACGTCCGCGCCGCGCCCGCGCAGGATGCGCAGGATCTTGAGGCCAGGCGACTCGCGCAGGTCGCCCACGCCCGCCTTGTAGGCCACGCCGATGACGACGATGCGCGACCCGCGCACAGGCTTCGAATGCTCGTTCAGCGCGCCGGCGACCTTGTCGGCGCAGAAGTACGGCATCGCCTGGTTGACCTCGCCGGCGAGCTCGATGAACTCGGTGGGCACGTCGTACTCGCGCGCCTTCCAGGCGAGGTAGAACGGGTCGACGGGCAGGCAGTGGCCGCCCATCCCGGGCCCCGGGTCGAAGCGCATGAAGCCGTAGGGCTTGGTCGACGCCGCATCGACCACCTCCCAGATGTCGATCCCCATCCGGTCGCAGAGCATGGCGAGCTCGTTGACCATCGCGATGTTGACCGAGCGGAAGACGTTCTCGAGCAGCTTCGCAAGCTCGGCGGGCTCGGGCGCGGAGACCGGCACGAGCTCGTCACAGATCTCGCGGTAGAGCGCGAGGGCGCGCTCGAGGCACGCGGGCGTGAGGCCTCCGACGATCTTCGGCGTGTTGCGCAGCGTGTAGTCGGTGCGGCCGGGATCCACGCGCTCCGGGGAGAAGGCGACGTTGAACGCCTCGCCCCCCTTGAGCCCGGAGCGCTCCTCGAGCATCGGGACGAGCTTGTCGCGCGTGGTGCCGGGATAGGTGGTCGACTCGAGTACCACGAGCTGCCCCTCCTGGAGCACCTCGCCGAGCCGCGCGGCGGCGTCCTCGAGCGGTGAGAGGTCCGGCTCGCGATTCCGGGTGAGCGGCGTGGGCACCGCGATGATCGCCGCGTCGACCTGGGACAGGTCGGCGTAGCGGCTGGTCGGGTGGATCAGCTCGCGGACGGCCTGGAGCCGCTCGTTCGGAATGTCCTCCACGTAGGAGTCGCCGCGCTCGAGCGCGGCCACGCGCCCGGGGTCGACCTCGACGCCCCAGACCTCGTGCCCGGCCTCGGCGAACGCGACCGCCAAGGGCAGCCCCACGTAGCCCATTCCGATGACTCCGACCTTCATGGCGAGTGAGTGTAGGCGCGCAGAACGTCGCAAATCCGCTCCGCCGCATGCCCGCCGCCGTAGAGCTCGGGGCGCTCGCCGGCAGGCGGCGGGCGCATGAGAGCGCCGAGCGCGGCGCCCGCATCGAGGCCTACGAGCACGTTCCAGCCCAGCTTGATCGTCTTCGACCCACTCGGTGTTCTCGCGCAGCGTCACACAGGGCACTCCGAGCAGGTACGCCTCCTTCTGCACCCCGCCTGAGTCCGTGAGGATCGCCTTCGCGTGGGCGCCCAGCTTCAGGAAGTCCAGGTACCCGATCGGCGGCGTCACCTTCACCGCGCGCTCCAGCCGCTCCTCGAGGCCGGCCGCGCGCAGCCGCGCGCGCGTGCGCGGGTGGACCGGGAAGACGGCGGGCAGCGGCAGCTGCTCGGCCAGCTCGACCACCTTCTCGAGCCGCTCGGGCACGTCCACGTTGCCGGCGCGGTGCACCGTCATCAGCAGATAGCCGCCGGGTTCGACGCCGTATTCGGCCAGCGCCGTCGAGCGCTCCTCCGCCACCGGCAGGAACGCCAGCGCCAGGTCGGCCATCACGTCGCCGACCAGATGCACGCCCTCGCGGACGCCCTCGTGCGCCAGGTTGGCGACCGCCGTCGGCGTGGAGCAGAACAGCAGGTCGCTGGCGTGGTCGGCCAAGCGCCGGTTGAGCTCCTCCGGCATGGTTTGGTCGAACGAGCGCATGCCGGCCTCCACGTGGGCGACCGGGATGCGCATCTGCGCCGCGGCGAGCGCCCCCGCCAGTGTCGAGTTGGTATCGCCGTAGACGAGGACGACGTCGGGGCGCAGCTCGGCGAACAGCGGCGAGAGCGCCGCAAGCATGCGCGCGGTCTGCTCGGTGTTGGTGCCGTCGTGGATGTCCAGCTGCCGGTCGGGGGCCGGGATCCCGAGCTCGTCGAAGAAGATCCGGCTCAGCTCGTCGTCGTAGTGCTGCCCGGTGTGGATCAGCAGCTCCTCGCCGTCCTCGCGCAGCTTGTGTGAGACGGCGGCCGCCTTCACGAACTGGGGTCTGTTCCCGACTACGGTCGCTATCAACGCTGTGTCATTTAGAACGGTAAAGGTCTATTCTTCGAACCAATGCGACGGTTGCTCGGGAAGGCCTGGGGCAAGGTGTCCCACCTGGCGTGGTACATCACCTACCAGGTCGACGGGGATCAGCGCTCGCGGCCTACGTCCTGACCGCCTGAAGCTCCTGCTCGATGTGCTCACGCAGTGCCGCCGCGGCGGCGCGCGTCTGCTCACGGGGCGCGGCCGGCAGCTCCGTCTCCTCGATCAGCGCCACCGCCTGCACCTCGCGCGTGGTCGACGCCAGGAAGACCTCGGCGGCGGCCAGCACGTCGTCCAGCGTCGCCGAGCGCTCCTCGACCTCGCAGAGCCGCAGCACGCGCTCGCGCGTGATCGACGCCAGGATGTGCTCGTCGAGCGGCGGCGTACACAGCACGCCGGCCTGGTCGACCCAGAAGAGCGACGACGTGGGCGCCTCCAGCACGCGGCCGTGCGGCGTGACGAGCAGCGCCTCGTCGAAGCCGCGCTCGCGTGCGAGGCGGCCGGCGAGCATGTTCCCGCCGTAAGAGAGCGACTTGATGTTGTCGAGCACGCGCGTGGGCGAGTAGGTGACGACGCCGAGGCTGATCGTCGCGTTCGCTGATGACGCCGGCAGCTGCTCGGTCAGGAACAGGCGCCGGCCACCGCGCGTGATGACCAGCCGGACCATCCCGTCGAACGCCTCGCCTCGCTCCGCGAGCAGCGCGAGCGTCTCCTCGCGCACGAGCTCGATCGGCGGGAGCTCCAGCCGCAGGTTCGCCGCCGAGCGCTCCATGCGCTCCAGGTGCTCGGCGAGCGCGAACGGCGCGCCGTCGTAGACGCGGATCACCTCGAACACGCCGTCGCCGCGCAGCAACCCGTCGTCGGTCGCGGGGATGTAGGTCGCCTCAGCGGGCGCGACTGTGCCGTCGAGGCTTGCCAGCTCGGCCATGCCGGGAGCCTAGACGGCGCGGCTTGCGTGACGACCTTGGTCGCCGTCACCGATGCAATCGGGATTCGCCTGGTGCTTGCGCCGCGACAGGAGACGCCTGCGGCTGCGCGAAGCTGTGCGGGTGGCATACGTCTACCTGCTGCGCTGCGCCGACGGCTCGCTCTACTGCGGCTGGACGACCGACCCGGAGCGGCGCCTGCGCCAGCACAACGCGGGCAGCGCGAGCCGCTACACGCGGCGGCGGTTGCCGGTCGAATACGCGCTGCTGGTTCCGGCGACGGATCGGTCGGCCGCGCTGCGTGAGGAGGCGCGGATCAAGGCGCTGCCCCGCAGCGAGAAGCTCGCTCTGATAGACGCCTCCGCGTGAGGCAGCGCACGATCGTCGCGCTCGTCGCAGTCGCGGCGATCGCGGCCGGCTTTCTGTCCTACCAGCGCGCCGAGGTGCTCACCGACTCGGTCGTGATCCTGAGCGGCGTCGGGACCATCGACCGCTGCCTGGACGCCGGCATCACGTCGAACTGCAACGCCGCGGGGCTTGGGGACGTGGGCTACTTCCCGCCGTTCCAGTACGTCCCCGCGTGGGTCATGAAGCACGCGCACCTGACGAAAGGCCGCGCCGCGTCGGGGCTTGCCGCGATCAGCGGAGCCGCGTTCGTCCTGCTGATCGCGCTGGGCTGGCTTGTGCTCGCGCGCGTGGGAGCCGGGGCGGCCGGCCCGCTGTTCGCCGCGGGCTGTCTGGCCAGCTGCCTGCTGTGGTACTCGACGACCACGTTCGGCGAATCGCTGGGCGCCCTCTTGACGCTCGCGCTCGCGGCCTGCGTGCTGCTGCGCCCGCATCTCGGGCTCGTCGTGCTGGCCGCCTTCGCGGCGGCGCTCACGAAGGAGACGGCTGTGCCGTTCCTCGCGCTGCTCGCGGTCGCGTGTCTGCTCGCCCGCCCACGGGCGGACTGGCGCCGGGTCGCAGTTGCGGTGGCAGCGGGCCTGGTGATCGGCGTTGCCGCGGACGCCTGGCTCAACGTCTTCCGCTACGGCCACGTCTGGAACGACTTCTACGTGCCGTCGTCGCGGCCGGGCGCCTGCCTGTGGCCCGGCATCGGCTCAGCGATGCTGGTGGCCCCGAACGTCGGCATCCTGTGGTTCTGCGGCCCGCTGCTGGCACTGGCGGGCGCCGGCATCGCCGCAGCACGACCGCGCACCGCGAGCCGGCGCGTCCGCCTCGTGCTCGTGGCCGCCGGGCTGCAGCTCGTGGCCCTGCTCGTGTTCTTCACGACCTGGTACGCCCCGTTCGGCTGGCAGGCCTGGGGGCCGCGGCTGATCATCGCCTGGCTGCCCGCGCTGGTGCTGGTCACGCTCGCCGCCGAGCCGGCTGCAAGCGCACGTGGCGCCGCAGCGCTTGTGGCCACGCCGCGCAGGATCGCCGGCGTGGTCGCGGTGCTCGCGCTGTTCGGCCTGCCGCAGCTGGGAGCGCTGCTCGACAAGAAGCTGCCGTTCCGCCTGTTCGACGACCCATGCGTCGGACGCGTCCACGGCAACGACACCTACTACCCCTGCCTGTCGCATCTGGCCTGGAGCGCGAAGCCCGTGCTGCTGCGCGCCTACGGATCACTGGCGCACGGCGGCCGGATGCTCGTGGCTTTGTGCTTCGTGGCCGCGCTCAGCGCGCTGGCCGGTGCCGCAGCGAAATGGGCCGTGAAGGAATCGAACCTTCAACCTTGGGATTAAGAGTCCCCTGCTCTGCCAATTGAGCTAACGGCCCGGGACGGTCCGCAAGGATAGAGGCCCGGTTACGAGCTCTCGGCGCCGCTGGCCATGGCCGCCAGTGCCTCGTCGCGGCTCCCGTGAATCGGGAAGACGCGGTCGAGCCCTGTGATCTCGAAGATCTTGCAGATGTTCTGGTCGGCGCAGACGATCGCCAGCGAGCCGCCGGCCGGGCGCAGGCGCTTGACGCCGCCGACCAGCACGCCGAGCGTGGTCGAGTCGATGAAGGTGGCCTTCGACAGGTCGACCACGACCTGCTTCTTGCCCTGCTCGATGACCTGGACCATGCGCTCCTTGAACTCGGGCGCGGTGTAGAGGTCGACCTCGCCGCCGAGTTCGATCACGTGCGTGTCGGCGTCGATCTCTTGATCCTGGATGCTGAAGTTCACGTGCCTCCTCTGTCTAGCTTGGCCCGCTCCGTCGGCCGGGAGTCCCGGAAACGTAGCGAATGCAGGCCTGGATGTGGTCAGCCGCCCGACGTGCTCGTGCCGGTTCCCTGCGAGGCGAAGCCACCGTTGACCTTCGCCGCGTTCACCTGCTGACGTACGAGCTTCTTCTGGGCCTTCGGCGCGAGGTCGATCGCCTTCTGTCCGGCGAGCTCGGCCTTGCGCGTCTGGCCGGCCTGGGCCGCGTAGGTCGCAAGCGTCAGGTAGGCCTGGGCGCTCGGCCGCACGCCGGCGATCAACTCCGCTGCGGTCGCCGCATCGGCGGGTTTGTTCAGCCCCTGGGACCCGTAGGCCTGGAGCATCAGGCTCGCGAGCGAGTCGCTGGGCTTCGGGGTCACTGCGATGTAGCGCTTCCAGGCCGTGCCCGCCTGGGCCAGCTGCTGCTTGCCCTGGTCGCCGAAGGCGCCCGTGTTCGCGTCGGCATCGTCGGTCGCCAGCTGGTAGTGCGAGCGGATCAGGTCTGCCAGCGCCGCCTGGTTCTTCGGGTTCAGCTTCAGCGCCTTCTGGTCGCGCTTGATGCGGTTGTTCACGGTCGAGTTGACGGCTCCGCCGCTGTTCGAGTTGTTGCCGGTGATGGCATCGAAGAGGCCGCCCGAGATGCTGCCCGAGCCGACTCCGAACAGGACCAGCCCGCCGCCCATGAGGACGGCGAGGATCAGGTAGGTCGCCTGGACCAGGCGGCGGCGTTTGCCTTGGAGGTCGAAGATCATCTCGCGGTCACGATCCCTCGGCCGATGCCAGGCGCTCGGCGGCTTCCGCCGACGGGCGTCCGAAGAATCGTGCGAGCAGGATACTCAGCTCGAACAGCAGGATCAGAGGGATGGTCTCGAGGATCATCGAGACCGGGTCGACCCCCGGCAGGGCGGCGCCGACGATCGTGCAGACGAGGATCGCGTAGCGGCGGTTGCGGCGCAGCTTCTCGGCGCTGGTGATGCCCAGGCGGGTCGCGGCCAGGATCACGACAGGCATCTGGAAGACGCCGCCGCAGGCCAGCATCGTCGTCGTGACGAAGTAGTAGTAGTCACGCGCGCGGATCTGGGTGTTGAACTCGTCCGAGTTGAAGTGGAGGAGGAACTTCGTGGCGGCCGGCACGACCAGGAAGTAGCCGAACAGCGCGCCGCCGGCGAACAGCACCGGGATCAGGAGCAGCAGCGGCCGCGCGACGCGGGCCTCCGTGGGCGTAAAGGCCGGCAGCACGTAGGCGTAGAGCTGGTAGAGCACGACGGGCAGCGAGATGACCAGCGCCGCATAGGCGGTCACGGTCAGCGTGGTGGTGAACGCCTCCGCAACGCCGAGCGTGATCGGCTGCTTGCCGTGCAGCGGCTTGTTGAGCCAGTGCAGGAGCTGGTGGTTCTGCCAGAAGCAGAGAGCGAGCGCGACCCCGAAGGCCGTGAGCGATACGACGATCCGCGTGCGCAGCTCGTCGAGGTGCTCGACGACCGTCAGCTGGTCGTCATGACTGACGGGCTTCAGCTTCGCCATGGGCGCGCGCGTCAGCCTCCAGCTGCTCTCGTTCCTCGTCCTTGTCCTTGCCGGTCACGGAGTCCTTGAACTCGCGCATCCCGCTTCCGAGCGAGCGCCCCAGGCCGGGCAGGCGCTTTGGTCCGAAGATCACGAGGACGATGACGAGGACGATGATCAGCTCGAGTGGGCCGATGTTCGGCATGTACTCATCGTAGAGTGAACGGGCCGCCGTGACCGCCGATCTGCAACCTTCCTCGGTCCTCTCCGACGCCACGATCCGCGAGCTGATCGACGCCGGGCGGATCGTGATCGAGCCGTTCGATCCGGCGATGATCCAGCCGGCGAGCATCGACATCCACCTCGGAAGCTCGTTCCGGGTCTTCCACAACCACCGGATCCAGTCGATCGACCTGGGCAACCCCCCGCGCGACCTGACCGAGCACGTGGAGGTCGAGGACGGGGGCGAGTTCGTGATCCACCCCGGTGAGTTCGTGCTCGGCCGGACTCACGAGCACGTGGAGATCCCCGACGACGTGGTCTGCCGGATCGAGGGGAAGAGCTCGATCGGCCGCCTCGGCCTCGTCGTCCACGCCACCGCCGGCTTCGTGGACCCGGGCTTCAAGGGCACGCTCACGCTGGAGATCGCCAACTTCAACTCGGTGCCGATCGTGCTGCGGCCCGGGCTGCCGATCTGTCAGCTCTCGTTCATGGCTCTCGACCGCCCCGCGGAGCGCCCGTACGGGCACCCAGACCTCGGCTCGCACTACTACGGCCAGGTCGAAGCGACCGAGTCGCGCTACCGGGCCTGAATCTCCCGCAAAAAGCGGCAAAAAACTCTCGAAAAAAGGCTCAAGGGGTTCCCGGGCCGTGCCGATAGGCCGGACAGGGAGCCGAATGGTCGATCGCGGGGACAACAGCCAGGAGCCACACGTCAAGCGCGTGACGCTGCCCAGCGGCAAGTCGATCGACGTCCTCTACTTCGCTGATCAGGCGGCGCCGCCGGAGCCCGGCGCTCCCACCGGCGACATCCCGCTCCACGTCTGCCTCGAGTGCGACTCGGACCTGGTCTACCCGACCGACTGGCACGAGGCGGGCCCCGAGCACTGGGAAGTCGAGCTTCGCTGTCCGAACTGCGAGTGGCGCGGCGAGGGCACCTTCCACCAGGACGTCGTCGAGGCCTTCGACGACGAGCTCGACCGTGGCATCGACCTGCTGCTCGCGGACTACAGGGCGCTCGTCTCCTCCAACATGGAGGACGAGGTCGAGCGCTTCGCAAAGGCGCTCGACGCCGGCGCGGTCCTTCCGGCCGACTTCTGAGCCCAGCTCAGCTGTAGCGCTCGACGACTCCGTCCGCTACCAGCACGAGTGCTGCCCGCTGGTTGTCTGCCAGCTGGACCGCGCTGAGGATGCCCTTCGCCTCCGCCACGAGCTCCTGTGCCCGCGAGCGCGCCCGCTCCAGGCCGCCGGTCGCGGCGATCCGGTCGCAGAGCGCCTCCGCCTCGCTCGTAGTCCGGGGACGCTCCGTCGCGAGTGAGGGTTCCTCCTCGCGCGCGTAGATGACCGGGAGCGTGACCGTGCCGTCGAGCAGGTCGGTCCCGCGGCTCTTGCCGGTCTGGTCGGCCGGGCCGGAGAGGTCCAGTACGTCGTCGAAGACCTGGAATGCCAGGCCGATCCGGTCGCCGAAGCGGCCGAGTGCGTCCGCTGATGCCTCGCCAGGGTCGCCGAGCAGCGCGCCGAGCCGGCAGGCGGCCTCGAACAGCTTCCCGGTCTTGAGCGTGGCGCGCTCGAAATAGCGCGCCTCCGTCACCTCCGCTGCGAAAGCGTCCTCGCGCTGTGCCAGCTCGCCGCGCGCCAGCGCCGACGATGCCTCGGACAGCGCCCGGACCGCCGGCGCGCTGCCGCTGGCCGCCAGCTGCGCGAACGCCCGCGAGAACAGGAAGTCGCCGGTGGCGGTCGCCGCCTCGCGGCCCGAGCTCCAGAAGACCGTCGGGCGACCGCGGCGCATCGGCGCGCGGTCGAGCACGTCGTCGTGCACGAGGGTGGCCATGTGGAGCAGCTCCACGGCCGCGCCGGCGCGCACCAGCTCCGGCGACTCGGCGGTCCCGGCGCAGACGAACACGAGCACCGGCCGCAGTCGCTTGCCACCCGCGGCAAGCGTCTCCGAGACGTGCGCTGCGAGCGCCTCGCCATGGCCCGTCGCGACCTCTTCGAGCAGCGTCTCCGTCTGCGCCAGCAGCCGCGCGACGTGCTCGCCCGCCAGCTCGAGCACGGGCTGCACGTGGGTGGTCACTCGACGGTCCCCGAATGGATCGCGATGATGCCCCCCGCCGTGAGAATCCAGCGCACGTCGCGCATCCCGACCGCGGCCATCTTGGCGCCTAGGTCGCGCGGGCCCGGGAAGCGCTTGACCGAGTTCGGCAGGTACTCGTAGGCGTCGGGATCGCCTGCGATGCGCCCGATCAGCGGCACCACCGAGTCGAACCATGCGCGGAAGAAGAACGACAGCGGCGGCTTCTGCGGCGTCGTGATCTCCAGCACCACCACGCGGCCGCCCGGCTTGACCACGCGCGCCATCTCGCGCAGGCCCTGGTCGAGGTCGTCGAAGTTGCGCGCGCCGAAGCCGACCGTGGCCGCGTCGAACTCGTCGTCGCCGAACTCCAGCGCCAAGGCGTTCCCGGCACGGAACTCGATCCCCGGCGCCTTGCCGCGCGCGATCGCGAGCATCTTCTCGGAGAAGTCCATGCCGACGACGTCGGCTCCGCGCGCACGCAGCGCGATCGCCAGGTCGCCCGTGCCGGTGGCCACGTCGAGCGCGCGCGAGCCTGGGCCGACGGCCGCCAGATCGACCGCGCGCTCGCGCCAGCGCTGGTGCATCCCGGCCGTCATGACCGAGTTCATGAGGTCGTAGACCGACGCGATGCGGTCGAACATCGCCTCGACCTGTGGCTCGGCGAGGCGCCCGGCGGAGCTCATGCCAAGAGGCCTACTTCAGGCTCGACAGGAAGTTGACGAGCTCGTTGAACTTCTGCGGGTTCTGCCTCTGGAGCGCGGTGAAGGCCGGCATCGGCGGCGTTGGATTGAGCAGCGTCCGCGCAATGGCCTGGCGGCCAAGCCGCGAGCCGATCTGGGTCAACGGCGGTCCCGGGCAGGCGTTGCCGTTCTCGCCGATCTTGTGGCAGCCAAGACAGCCCGAGGACGCAGCAACGTCTTTGCCCTTCACGTATTGGGGCGCGACCTTCATGTCGATCTCGGTTGGTGAGCCCGCCACCGCCCCCAGCACCGTCAGGTAGGCCATCGCGGAGATGGTGAGGATGCCGGCCAGCATCGCGACCGGGCGCTGGAACGGATGCCGGTTCGGGTTGCGGTCGATGAACGGCAGGAGGACGAGCAGCACCATCGCGATCGTCGGCACGCCCACCGTCGCGATGAACACCAGCGCCGGCGGCTTGATCACGCGCAGCAGCTCGAAGAGGAAGAAGTAGTACCACTCGGGCCGAGGGGTGTAGGTGGTCGAGGTCGGGTCGGCCTTCGGGCCGAGCTCGGCGCCGAGGAAGATCGACATCAGGACGATTACGAGCATGACGATGCACGCCATCGCTCCGTCCTTGAAGACCGCGTAGGGGAAGAACGGCTTCCCCTTCGACTTCAGGATGTAGTACTCGCGGAGGTACTGCTCCTTCTCGCGGGCGTCCATTCCGGCTAGACCTCTTCCCGGGCCAGCTCTTTGGCCTTCTCAGCCTTGAGCCACGGCGGCGCGGTGGTGCCGAGCTTGGACACGAGATACAGGTGCGCGCCGATCATCGCCGCGATGGCGCCGGGGATCAGCAGCATGTGGATCGCATAGAAGCGCGACAAGGTGACCGAGGTGAACTCGGACCCCGCTCTCAGGAAGTCGGCCAGGTACGGCCCGACGATCGGCCCGGAGGAGTTCAGGTTGATGCCGACGATCGACGCCCAGTAGGAGCGCTGGTCGAACGGCAGCAGGTAGCCCGTGAACGACATCAGCATCGTCAGCAGCAGCAGGACGAAGCCGATCAGCCAGTTCAGCTCGCGCGGGTACTTGTACGCGCCGAAGAAGAACGTGCGGCCCATGTGCATGAAGACGAGCAGGACCATGACCGTCGATCCCCACTTGTGCATGCCGCGCACGAACGCCCCGAGCCACACGTCGTCGGTGATGTGGCGCGCCGAGTCGTATGCCTTGGTCGGGTTGGGGTCGTAGTACATCGCCAGGAACACGCCCGTGACCGCCTGGTTGAGGAAGGCGAACATCGACGCCGAGCCCAGCGTGTAGAACCAGTTGGTTCCCTTCGGGACCTTGCGGTAGAGGAAGCCGCGCAGGAACGGTGAGGCGCCGGTGCGCTCGTCGAGCCACCCGAGCGTGGCGATGCCGGTCTCGGCGGCCTTGTCCTTCGCGGTCGGCTTGCCGCCGTTGCCGTTGCCGTTTCCGTTGCCGCTGCCCGGACGGGGCGGAGTGCGGCGCGGGCCGGGTGGCTTGGGGAGCTTGATCTTCGGCATCAGGTGGTCGGCCTCGCCGGGTAGAGGTACTTCCAGAGCCCGTCGATGTGGTTGGACGGGTCACGCGGATGCGGGAAGCGCCTGAAGTGCGAGTCGAGTGAGAAGCGCGCGCCGACAAACACGCGGCCCTTCTCGACCTTCGTGTAGAAGCGATCGAGCGGGCGCACCGGCGGGCCACCCGAGACCTGCCCGAGCGGGCCGTAGACGCCGCCGTGACACGGGCAGATGAAGCGCTGCGCCGCCTGGATGTAGCGGACCGGACAGCCCAGGTGCATGCAGCGGTTGGAGATCGCGACGTACGGAAGATCGCTGTTCTTGGTCCCGTCGATCGCCTTGTTGAACTTGCGGACGTAGACCGTGCCCTTGCCGCTGTCGCCGACGTTGGCGACCAGGTCGATCGTCTTGACCGTGTAGGTCTGGCCGTTGAAGTCGGCCTCGGGGCCGACGTCCTGCCAGTGGTGCGGCTCGGTGCGGCTGAAGTTGGGACCCAGCGCGAAGCCCAGTGCCGGCAGCCCGAACGCGGCGGAGGCCAGGCCGCCGACGGCCATCGCGCCACCCGTCATGAGGTTGCGCCGCGTGACCGTCTCGCCCTGGAAGGCGCCCGGCGTGTTGCGGTCTGCCGTGTAGGGCGACTTCCGTTTCTTGGGAGCAGCAGCCATCGACGGCGCCGGACTTTACAGCGACGCCCTGCTCCACAGGTCCCCTGCCGCGGCCTCGTCGCCCTCTGCGTGCGCCTTCGCACAGTTCGTGATGAGGTCAGCAAGTAAGGCCACGGCATCCAGGTCGCCCGCCGCCGCGAGCCGCGCGAGGCCCAGCGCGTAGAGCGAATCGCCTGCAAGCAGCGCCAGATCGTCGTCCATCCCCTCGAAGCCGGCGGGCTGCCCGTAGTGCATCAGGTAGCCCTCGTGAACCGCCTCGAGCACGAAGTCGCCGAAGCGCCCGTCGCGCCCCGCGACGGCGTGCGCGGCGATGGCCGGCTCAGCCGCTTCCTGCACTTCGGGCAGCGCGCTCACAGCTCGGAGAGTGCAGCCTTGGCGGCCGCGATCGTCTGCTCGACGTGCGCGTCGGTGTGTGCAAGTGACGGGAACCAGGCCTCGAACTGCGAGGCGGGCGGGTAGACGCCGCGCTCCAGCAGCCCGCGCGCGAAGGCGGCGTAGGCCTCGACGTCGCACTGCTTCGCGTCCTCGTAGTCGCGCGGCGCACCTGCGCGGAAAAACGGCGTCACGAGCCCCTGGCGCGAGACCACGCTCACGCGCTCGTCCAGCTGGGCGAGGCCCTCGGCCAGCTTGGCCGTGGTCGCGTCGAGGCGCAGGTAGGCGTCCGGGTCGAGCAGCCGCAGCGTGGCCAGGCCGGCGGCCGTGGCGAGCGGGTTCCCCGACAGCGTCCCGGCCTGGTAGACGTCGCCGGCCGGAGCCACCAGCCGCATCAGCTCCGCGCGGCCGCCGTAGGCCGCCAGCGGCAGGCCGCCGCCGATGACCTTGCCCATGATCACCAGGTCGGCCTCGGGGCGTTCGAGCCCGCAGCGGAAGCCGGAGATCACCTCGTCGACCACGAACAGCGCGCCGACGCGCTCGGAAGCCTCGCGCAGGAAGTCGAGAAAGCCGTGCGCGGCGGGGACCAGCCCCATGTTGGCCGGCAGCGGCTCGCAGACGATCGCGGCGACGCTGTCGTCGAGCACCGCCTCAACCGAAGCGCGGTCGTTCCAGGTGGCGATCGCCGTGTCGGCGGCCTGTGCACGTGTGACGCCCGGCGACGCCGGGATGCCGGCGGTGGCAAGCCCCGATCCCGCCTGGGCGAGCAGCCCGTCGACGTGGCCGTGGTAGTGGCCGGCGAACTTGACGATGCGGTCGCGGCCGGTGGCGGCGCGGGCCACGCGCAGCGCGCTCATGGTCGCCTCGGTGCCCGAGTTCACGAGCCGCACCATCTCGACCGACGGCATCCGCTCGGCGATCGCCTGGGCCAGCTCGACCTCGCGCGCGGTCGGCGCGCCGTAGCTGGTGCCGAGGCCCGCGGCTTCCTGCACGGCACCGACGACGTCGGGATGGGCATGGCCTGCGATCAGCGGGCCCCACGAGCAGACCCAGTCGACGTAGCGCTTGCCGTCGGTGTCGACCAGCTCGGCGCCCTCGCCGCGCTCGATGAAGATCGGGTCGCGGCCGATCGCGGCCATCGACCGGACCGGCGAGTTGACGCCGCCCGGAATGACCTTCAGGGCCTCCGCGTAGAGGCCGGTCAGGAGTTTGCCTTCTCCCACTCCGCGTAATCGGGCGTGAAGTAGTGCAGGCGGATCTTCTTGTACTCGGTGCTCGAGTAGAGCGTCGCCCGATCCTGGCCGTGGAGGCCGGACATGTCCGCGATCGAGTCGAGGATGGCGTCGCACTCGTGCTTCGAGCGGCCGTGCGCCATCGTGAAGACGCTGTAGGGCCAGTCGGCGTAGGTGGGCCGCTGGTAACAGTGGGAGATGCCGCGCACGGCCGCCATGCGCCCGCCGACGTCCATGACCTGCTCCTCGGGCACGCGCCAGACGCCCATGCCGTTGGCCGAGAAGCCGGCGCGGCGGTGGAACAGGATCGCCGCGACCCGGCGCAGGATCTTGCGCTCCTTCATCCCCTCGAGGTGCTCGAGGAACTTGGCCGGCGACACGCCGAGCGCTGCCGCCGCCTCGTCGTAGGGACGCTCCGCGACCGCCATCGGGCCCTGGAGCGCCTTGATGACGGCGACGTCGAAGTCGTCGTAGGGCTGCATCTCGAGCTCGCGCGGCGGCGCGGCCTCGACGCGCTTCACGAGATCGCCGGTGTCGCCCTCCATCTCCAGGTTCATGTTGATCTTGAAGAGAACGAGCGTGGGCAGCTGGCGGATCGACTCCGCCCCCGTCAGGCGCTCGATCACCTCGAGCGTGCCCTGGAGGCCGAGCTCGGAGTCCGGCGGCGTGGCGATCGTGAACCACATGTTGAACTCGTGCGTGCGCAGGTAGTTGTGCGAGACGCCGGGATGGGAGTTGACGATCTTGGCCGCGCGCTGCGGGTTGTCGGAGTCGACCTTCGCCGCGACGAGCATCGACTCGTAGCCGAGAGCGCGCGTGTCGAAGATCGGCGTGATCTCGCGAATGATGCGACCGTCGAGCAGGCGCTGAGCGCGGCTCATGGCGTCGGCCACGGGCAGCTCGGCGCGGCTTGCGATGTCGGGCCACGGCTCCTGCTGGAGCGGGAAGCTCGACTGCATCACGTTCATCAGGCGCTTGTCGTGGTCGTCGAGCGGGATCGCCGATCCACCCGCGCGCGAGCGCACCTTCGGCTGTGGCAGCTTCGCTACGCCAGCCATCGCGCGGCCTCCTTCGCGTGGTAGGTCAGGATCATGTCCGCGCCGGCGCGGCGAATCGAGGTGAGCGTCTCCAGCACCGCGGCACGCTCGTCCAGCCAGCCGTTCTGCGCCGCTGCCTTGAGCATCGAGTACTCGCCCGAGACGTTGTAGGCGGCCACCGGCACGCGCGTGGCCTCCTTGATGCGGCGGATTACGTCGAGGTACGGCAGCGCCGGCTTGACCATCACCACGTCGGCGCCCTCCTCGACGTCGAGCAGTGCCTCGCGCACCGCCTCGTCGGCGTTGGCGGGATCCATCTGGTGACTCTTGCGGTCGCCGAACTGCGGCGTCGCGTCGGCGGCCTCGCGGAACGGCCCGTAGTAAGCGGAGGCGAACTTCGCCGAGTAGGCGATGATCGGCGTCTCGGCGTGGCCTTCGGCGTCGAGCTGCCCACGCAGGGCCCGGACGCGGCCGTCCATCATGTCGCTCGGCGCGACGGCGTCGGCCCCCGCTGCGGCGTGCGAGATAGCCGTCTTCGCGAGCAGCTCGACGGTCACGTCGTTGTCGATCACACCGTCCGCCCTGACGACGCCGCAGTGCCCGCTCGTGGTGTAGGAGCAGAGGCAGACATCGGTGAACACGAGCAGCTCCGGATGGGCCTCCTTGATCGCTCGCACAGCCAGCTGGGCGACGCCCTCGTCGTCGTAGGCGCCCGAGCCGGCCTCGTCCTTCTCGGCGGGGACGCCGAAGATCATCACGGCCGGTACCCCGAGCTCGAACGCCTCACCGGCGTCCTCGACGGCGGTGTTGATCGACATCCGGTCAACGCCCGGCATCGACTCGATCGGGCTGCGCGACTCGGTGCCGAGCTCCACGAACATCGGGTAGACGAAGTGCGACGGCGTGAGCTCCGTCTCGCGAATCAGGCCGCGCAGGGCGCCGGTGGCGCGCAGGCGGCGCATGCGGGTAGCCGGGAAGGCCATCGCAGCGTGAGTCTAGGCGGAGCCCTTGCGCGCGCTGAACCAGTCGCCCGGCGGTGCCTGTTCCGAGCGCTGCTCGCCGAAGCCGAGCTTGCCGAAGCGCCGGCGCAGCACGCTGTGCGGGGTGTAGTACGGCGTGACCGGGCCGAAGGTGCTCGTGATCAGCACGCGCCCGCCCGGCGCGAGCACGCGGGCCAGCTCGCCGAAGTACACGGGCACGTTGTTCTGCACCACCAGGTCGAAGCTCGCATCGGCAAACGGCAGCTGCGATGCGTCGGCGGGCTCGAACCTGACCCCACTGACCTTGGCGGTCGCAATCCTGACCATCTCCGGCGACAGATCTACGCCCGTCACGTCGGCCTGGGGGAAGTGGGCCTTCAGGACCGCCGTGCCAGAGCCGGTGCCGCAGCCGACCTCGAGGATCCGGCGCGGCTGGCCTACCTCACCGAGTGCCTCCTGCATCGCGTGGATGCGGTTCGGCGATTCGTTTACGTCCCAGCCGCGGGCGCTGCGGTTCCAGAAGCGCTGGACCGGGCCGCGCACGAACCGCCACAGCCACGGCGCGCGCGTGGCGATCGCCGACAGCGTGCGCCCGAACAGCCGGATTCGAAGCGGCGGCTTCACGCGAACCTCCTCAGTCCGATTCTCGCAAGCAGCCCGTAGCCGGCGACGAGTGCCGCCAGATGGGCAAGCGCCGCGCCCATGCCGCCGGCATCGTTGAGCGCCGCATTGAGCGCGTTCAGCGTCGGCTTGAACGGGAACACGGCCGAGATTGCGCGAATGACGTCGTAGAGACCCTGCGAGACCGAGCCCGACGGCACGAGCGCCAGGAACGCGATCGGCAGCGACAGCATGAACGCCATCAGCGACGCCGCGCGGACCTCGCGCGTGAGCGCCCCGATGGCCAGGCCCATCGCCGCGAACCCGAGCGCGCCGGCCGCGAGCGCGAGCATCCACAGCGGGAAGCGGTCCCAGGCGAGGTCGATGAACAGCGCCAGGCCCGCGAGCATGGCCAGCGTGACGACGAAGGCGGCCCCGGCGGCCAGGAGCCCCTTCTCGACCAGCAGGGCGGAGCGAGAGACGAGCCCGCGCACGAGTCGCGTGAACGCGTTCTCCTCACGCTCGAGCGCGAGCATCCCGGCCGCAAGCAGCAGCGTCACGAACATCAGCGACACGGTCACCGCCACCGCCACCGCGAAGGCGTCGAGTGGCGTCTTGCCGCCCTTCAGCACGTGCTGGTCGACCACGATCGGCTCCCCGACCGTCTTGAGCACGTTGTCGGAGAGGTCGAGGTTGTCGTGCGCCACCTTCGCGAAGCGCTCCACCGCGGCTATCTGCGCGGCAGCCGCGCTGTCCTTCGGCACCTCCTTCAGCGTGGCCGCCAGGATCTGCTGCGCCTTCGCGAGTCCGAGCACGTCGAAGCTGCGTCCGAAGAAGGAGAACTGACCGCCGGCGTTGATCAGGTGCAGGTAGCCGACGGCGATCTTCGTGAGCTTCTTCCGTACGGCCGCATTCGCCTTCTGCACCTGCGAGGTGATGGTGTCGCGGACGAAGCGCGCCTTCACCGGATCCTCGGCGTTGTAATAGACCTTGACATGTGCCGGCTCGAGCCCTGACGCGAGCTTGGACGTGAGGTTGGGCGGCAGAATCAGCGCGCCGAGCACGTCGCCCGACTTGACCTTCGCGATCGCAGCCTTCTCGGTGGCCACGCGCACGGGATCGATCGCCGTGAACAGCTGCTGTCCGTACTTCGAGGTGTCGATCGACTCGCCGCCCAGCTGGATCACGTTCGAGGCGGGCGGCACCTGGTTCACGAACGCAACACGCGGCTTGTCTGGGCCCTTCGACAGCGCGAGGCCGATCAGCACCGCGATCACGACCGGGTAGATCACGAGCAGCGCGACCAGCAGCGGCGAGCGGCGCAGGATCTGGAGGTCCTTGATCAGCAGCCAGCGCATCAGTGGCCCTTCTTCCGCAGGAACTCCACGAACGCCGACTCGAAGTCGCGCTCGCCGCCCACCTCGGCCTCGAGCTCGCGCGCGCCGCCTTCGAAGATCAGCTCGCCGTCGGCCAGCACGATCACGCGGTTGGCGTTGCGCTCGGCCTCCGCCACGTTGTGCGTCGAGAACAGCACCGCCGTGCCCTGCGCCGCCAGCTCGCGCAGGAACTCCCAGAGGCGGTCGCGCTGGCGCGGATCGAGCGACGCGCTCGGCTCGTCGAGCAGCAGCACCTCCGGCTGCGAGAGCAGGCCGATCGCGATGTTGACGCGCTGGCGGTTCCCGCCCGACAGCGTCGAGGCCTGGTCGTCGGCGCGCTCCTCGAGCCCCGTCTGGTGCAGCATCGCCGTGACACTCGCCTCGACGTCGTCGCGCTTCTCGAGCCGCGCGAACAGGCGCAGGTTCTCGGCAACGGTCAGCTTCCCGTAGACCGCTGCCTGCTGGGGAACCCAGCCGACCTCACCCGGGGGCCGTGTGATCTCGCCCGCGTCCGCGGGCTGGATGCCGGCGACGATCGACAGCAGCGTGGTCTTGCCGGCCCCGTTCGGGCCGATGATGGCCACGACCTCGCCGCGCGCCGCGGCCAGCGACACGCCGCGCAGGGCCTCCCGGTCGCCGAAGCGCTTCGAGACCCCGCGCGCCTCGAGCAGCGCGGGTTCGCTCAACGGCGGAAGTCCTCGTCGGGAGCGATCCGCAGGCACGCGGCGGCCAGCAGCTCTATCGCGTGCTCGACGTCTGCAAGCTGAATCGTCTCCACGGGCGAGTGCATGTAACGCAGCGGCACGGACACGAGGCCGCACGGCACTCCGGCGCGGGCGAAGTGGATCGCATCCGCATCGGTGCCGCTGTTGCGCCCCGGCACGGCACGCGAGAACGGGATGCTCTCCGCCTCGGCCGTCTCCATGAGCAGCTGCGCCATGCGCGGATGCAGGTTCGCGCCGCGCGAGATCTGCACGCCATGGCCGAGCTTGGCCTCGCCGCCCTTGGCCACGTCGCTGTCGGGGATGTCGGAGGCGAACGTCACGTCGACCACGATGCACGCCTGGAGATCGAGCGCGAACGCGCTCGTGGTCGCGCCCGCGAACGTCGTCTCCTCCTGCGAGGCGGCCACGGCGGCAACGCTCCAGCGGGCGCCTGACTCCTCCGCCACACGCCGCGCTGCCTCCAGCACGATGTAGGCACCGAGCCGGTTGTCCATCGCCTTGGAGGCGACGCGTCCGTTCGCCAGCTCCACGGGCTGGGCGGCGATCACCGCCGGGTCGCCCAGCGCGACCAGCCGGGCTGCGTCGTCGCGGCCGGTGGCTCCGATGTCGATGTACATCTGCTCGAACTTCGCGACCTGCTTGCGGTCGTCCTGATCCAGCAGGTGGATCGGCTTGCGGCCGACTACTCCGGGCACCGGGCCCTGCTCGGTCTGGACCGTCACGCGCTGGCCGACGAGCACCTGCGGGTCCCAGCCGCCGATGGTGCCGAAGCGGAGCACGCCCTCGTCGGTGATGTGCTTCACGACCAGGCCGATCTCGTCGATGTGGCCCACGAGCCCCATCAGCGGGGCGCCGTCGCCCGCGTCCACGCGGGCAACCGACGAGCCGACGGTGTCCGACGACACCTCGGCGAAGGAACGTGCGGATTCGCGCCAGAGCTCGGCGGCGGGCGTCTCGTAACCGGACGGCCCCGTCGCTGTCAGCAGCGCCTGGAGGAACTCTGGGATCGCCATGCGTGCCACCCTACGACGCGTGAGGATCCTGTTCATCGGGGACGTGGTCGGGTCGAGCGGCCGCGGGGTGCTGAAGGGCCTCCTGCCCGGGCTGCTGGAGAGCGAGCGACCCGACTTCGTCGTGGTCAACGGCGAGAACAGCGCGGGGGGCATCGGCATCACGCCGAAGACTGCCAACGCGATCTTCGCCGCAGGGGCCGATGCGATCACCCTCGGCAACCACGCCTTCCGCCATCACGACATGTATGAAACGCTCGATCAGGACGAGCGCATCATCCGCCCCGCCAACTTCCCGAAGGCGGCGCCGGGGCGCGGGTCGACCGTGATCGAGAAGAACGGGCTCGAGCTCGGGCTCGTGAACATCCAGGGCCAGTTCTCGCTGGAGGTGGCGCGCTCGCCGTTCGCGGAGGTGGACGCGCAGCTGGCCGAGTTGTCCGGCCACGCGCAGCACGTGCTGGTGGACATGCACGCGGAGGCCACGAGCGAGAAGGTGGCGATGGGCTGGCACCTGGACGGCCGCGTGACCGCCTGCGTCGGCACGCACACGCACATCCCCACCGCCGACGCGCGGGTGCTCCCTGGCGGGACGGCCTACGTGACCGACGTCGGGATGACCGGCGCGCGCGGGGGGGTCATCGGCATGCGCCGCGAGCAGGCGCTGACCAAGTTCCTGACCCAGGTGCCGGCGCGCTTCGAGCCGTCCGACGACGACCCGTGGATGAACGCCGTGCTGATCGACGCCGACGACACGGGCTCGGCCACCGGCGTGCGCCAGCTGCTGCTGCCGTATTCGCCGAGCAGCGCCGCCAGCAGCGGCGGGGTGAACCAGACCACGTAGAGGTAGAACCAGTGCGACGTGCACGCCTCGACGGCGATCAGCACGGCCGCGGCCAGCGCCGTTATCTGGAGCTCGCTGCGCCGGCGCGGCGCCGCCGCCAGTCCGATCACGAGCGCGAGCGCACCCGTCTCGACCACCCGCCGCAGCGGCGTCAGCCCGCCGTAGAGCCCCCAGATCGAGAACGGCGACGGGCGGTCGGCCTGATAGCCCGCCGTCACGTCCCAGAAGTGGCGCAGGCCGACATCGTCGGTGAAGGGCAGGATCGCGAACGCGACGGCCAGCGCGAACGCGACGGCGAACAGCAGGACCTCCGGCCCGCGGCGCTCGCCGCGACCCGCGCCGAGCAGCGGCGCGAGCGCCCACGGTGAGAACTTCGCCGCGCCGCCGAGCGCCACGAGGACGCCGCGAATCAACGGTGAGCGCATGAACACGAGCGCCCAGACCACGAACGCCGCCGTCAGCGAGTCGTTGGAGTTCGACTCGAGCACGAACGCGCTGTAGGGGAAGGCCACCCACGCGTAGGCCAGCGCGACGCCGAGCAGCTGGCCGGCGGCGCCATCGCGCAGGCGCCTGCCCAGCACGTAGAGGCCGAGCGTGGTCAGCAGGTCGAACGTGATCGCGGCCGCGTGCGCCGCCGGCAGGTCGTCCCAGACGCCGTGGTTGGGCCAGATCAGCTCGAACGGCAGATACGCCAGGTACGTGACCGGCCCGTACGTGTTCGGATGCCAGTTGAGGTTCCACGCGTACAGCGACAGGCCGTGCGCCACGCGGTTGGCGCCGAGCACGCCCGCGTAGCCAACGTCGATCACGTTCGAGTCGAACAGGTTCAGGCTCAGGCGGAAGCCGATCAGGAACACCACCCCGGCCGCCAGCCAGCCGACCGGCACCAGCGGGATCAGGGGACCGGCGCGCTTGCGCGGGGCGAAGCCGACCATCAGCGCGCGCACGAGCAGATAGGCCAGCACCGGATAGGCGAGCGGCGTCGAGGCCGATATGTCCGCGCGGTTGAAGAAGTAGTGCGAGACGCCGAAGCCGAGCATCACGAGCAGGTCCAGATGCAGCAGCCGGAACGGGCGGCGCGGGTCGAAGAACGGCAGGAAGAAGAGGAGGCAGAGCGGCAGCCAGATGTACGGCGCATTCAGCTTGCGCCCGAACGCGCCGGGGGCCCCGCGCGCCATTCCCCAGAGCACCTGCGGGCCTGTCCACACGTCCGTGACCTGGCCCGTCCCGTCGTTTATGTCGACCTCGATGAGCTCCTTCTTCGGGATCACGTAGCGGATCAGCCAGTTGCCGGTCGCCGTATCGAGGTAGCCGAGCGCCTTCAGCGTGGGATAGCGGCGGCGATAGTCCTTCACCGTCCGCGTCGCCTCGCCCTTGGCCAGCACCGTCTGGAGGTTGAGCCGCTTGCCGGGCGGCGCCACCGTCATCGACGTGGGCGTGCTCCAAGTCTCGTTCCCCGCCTCCGCGGCCGCCGGGTAGGCGAGCAGGAGGGCGAGGACTACGAGCGGAACGACCACATCTTGTTTCCGACGAAGTTGACGGGCGTCGCGAGCACCAGCGAGACCGCCTGGGCGAGCACCTTGTGCAGGTTCGCGTCGTCGATCAGCAGCTCGAGCAGCGCGAGCTGGATCAGGAAGGCGAACACGCTGACGGTGAAGAAGCGCGCGGCCTGGAAGCCCGCGTGACCGCCACCGGCGGCGAAGGTCCAGTGGCGGTTCCACCAGAAGTTGTTCGACACCGCCACCGCGAAGGCGATCGTCGCGGCGGCCACGTGGTGCACGTTGAGCGCCTCCAGCGAGATCGTGAACACCGCGAGGTTGACCACGTAGCCCGACAGGCCAACCAGCAGGAACTTGCCGAGCTGGAACCAGTTGTGTGGCTTGCGGACGCCGTGGCGCACGCGCGAGTGGAAGCGGTGGGGTTTCTCCTCGGTCACGGCCATCGCGAACGGGTCACGGTACCGAGAAGTGCCGCAGCACTTCGGGGGCTGCGTCGGCGATCGTCCACTGCTCGCGCGCGTCACGCGACTCGGGCCCGGTCCCGCAGAAGATCAGCGTCCCGAGCGAGTCACCGCGGTGAAGCGAGCCGTGGCTGCCCCCGCCGACGTGGTCGAAGCCGCCCCAGTCGACGAACTCGTAGCCCGGCGCGGCGGACACCAGCAGGTCGCCGGAGCTCGGGCAGGTGAGCGCCGACCACAGCCGCTCCAGCGGATTCGGATAGGTCACGCTGGTCACGCGGCCGTCCCGGGTGTCGAGCTCGAGCGCCCGCTGGTCGCCGTCGACCGCCCAGGTGCCGCCGCGCAGGTCGCGCAGGTCGCCGCCCGGCGAGAAGCGCAGCTCGCCGATCCCCTCACCTGCATAGGACGCTCCCGGCCGCACCACGCCCTCGTCGCCCTCGCGCCAGGCGACGAAGTCCACGCCGTCGGCCGCGGCCACCGTGTCCGTGAGCTTCGGCAGCTCGGCCGCGCGCCGCTCCGGGTCGAGCACGTACACCTGCGCAGAGCGTGCTGAGGGGCACGCCGCGACATCGGCGGTTGCGACGTCGCCCGTGGGTGCGAGCACCTGCCAGTCGGACAGCAGCTCGGCCAGGTTGATGCGGTCCTCAACCGCGGTCTGCGAGTGGTCGGACATGACGATCACCGCGTGCTCGGCAAGGAAGTCGTCGGCGCCGCCCGCCACGTGGAACAGGCGCTCGAGCGCCTTGTCGGCCTCCGCGATCGAGGTCACCTGCGCGTACGGCCCGCGCTTGTGCGAGTAGGTGTCGTTGTCGGGCAGCGAGAAGAGCATGAAGTCGAAGAGGTCGTTCTCCACCATGTGCGCTCCGACGCAGCCCGTGTGCTGGTCGCGCTGCCCGGGCAGCCCGAGCGTGGATGTGCAGCCGGTCGCACGGCTCTCGAACAGGTCGGCGTAGAAGAGCTCGGTCGGGCCCCAGACCGCGTGGCGGAACTGCATCGCCTTGCCGAGGCGGCTCAGCACCGATGTGTTCGCCGGCACGTGGCGATGGCGCCCGCGGTAGATCAGGTAGGTGGTGCAGGCGGTGCGAAGTCCCGCGTCGTCGAGCTGCTCGAAGACGGTCGGGGTGGCGCGGCTCAGGTGCGCCAGGTTCATGTTGTAGACGGTGTCGAACAGCGACCTGACGACGCCGAACGCGCGCGTCGCCGGGAACGACGAGCCGTACTCGACGTAGCGCTCCTCGCCGCGCAGGAACCAGTTCATCGCGGGGATGTGGTGCGCCTCGGGAGTGGCGCCGGTGGTGATCGTCGCCGAGGCGACCGGGGTCACCGACGGGTAGACCGACACGCAGTCGTCGATGTAGACGCCGCGCTCCACGAGCGTCGCCAGCGCGGGCGCGCGGCCCTCGGCGATCGCGCGCTCGAGCATCTCCGGCTTGAGCGAGTCGATTACCGCGAGGACGAGCTTCTTGGGGCTACTCACCGCAGGATGCGCAGGCCCTCGTACTTCTCGCCCTCGCGGCGGCGTGCCGTGGCCAGGAGAACGAGGGCGCCGAGGAGTAGCGCGTAGCCGGCCACGTCGACCAGGACCGCGAGCGCGGTCAGGGCGATCGTCAGCAGGTCGCGCCCGAGCCCCAGCAGCACCGCGGAGTCGCCGCTCGCGAACAGCCGCTGGTTGGCGCGCATGAACAGGCGCCCGAGCGCCAGGTAGCCGATGAAGCCCACGATCGCGCCCGCGACGAGCCCTGGCCAGGCGCGGTGCCCGCTGTCGGCGAGCGTGCCTGCGAACAGCAGCGCCCCGGCGACGGCGCAGAGGATGCGGTAGGTGGGCACGGCCTCGACCGCCGTCCCGCCCGGCCTCACCACCGCGCTCTTGCCGGCGCGGTCCATGATCCAGAACACCAGGTACAGCGCGGCAAGGACCCCGAGGAAGACCCAGCTCTCCATCCACGACCAGTCGGTGCCGGTCAGGTTGATGCCGGCGTCCTCGTGCGCCATCACGCCTGCGGTGATCACGGCAAGGATCGGCCGAGCGCCCGCTGTGGTGGCGAGCCCTGCGCCCTGGCCGATGTCTGGGAAAACGCTGATGGCGGAGTGGTGCGGTCGGTACGCTCCGGGCGGGATGACGATACCTCCCACACGCTCGACGGCGCGCGACATCGAGCGTTACGCCGGACTGTTCGCGGCACGCACGCGGGGCATGAAGTCGTCCGCGATGCGCGACCTGATGGCGGTCACGGCGCGCCCCGAGGTCATCTCGCTCGCGGGCGGCTTGCCGGACACGAGCACCTTCCCCACCGAGACGTTCGCCGCGATCACGCAGCGGATCGCGAGCGAGTCGTGCGCCAAGGCGCTCCAATACGGGCCGACCGAGGGGCTGCCGGAGACCAAGGAGTGCATCGCCGAGGTGATGTCCGCCGAGGGGATGCGCGCCGACCCCGAGGACATGATCGTGACCACCGGCGGCCAGCAGGTGATCGACCTGGTTGTCAAGACACTTGTCGACCCGGGCGACGTCGTGATCGCCGAGGCGCCGACCTACCCGGGCGCGGTGCCCACCTTCTCGTCGTACCAGGCCGACGTCGTGCAGATCGAGATGGATGGCGCCGGCATGCGCGTGGACCTGCTCGAGGAGACACTCGACCAGCTCGAGCGTGACGGGCGGCGGCTGAAGTTCATCTACACCGTCCCAACCTTCCAGAACCCGGCCGGGGTGACGATGTCCCTGGAGCGCCGCCGGCGCCTGGTCGAGATCGCGAACGAGCGCGAGCTGCTGGTGCTCGAGGACAACCCGTATGGGCTGCTCCGCTACGAGGGCGAGGCGCTGCCCACGCTGCGCTCACTCGACGGCGGCGTGTACGTGATGTACCTCGGCACGTTCTCGAAGATCCTCTCGCCCGGCATCCGCCTGGGCTGGGTGGTGGCGCCGCCGGCGGTGCTCGAAGAAGATCAACCTCGGCAAGCAGGCGGCCGACCTCTGCACCTCGACCCTGTCGCAGCTGATGGTGCAGGCCTACTTCGAGCAGTCGCGCTGGCGTGACTACGTCGAGTCCCTGACCGAGCTCTACCGCGACCGCCGCGACACGATGATGGACGCGCTGGCCGAGTTCTTCCCGCCGGCTGCGGAGTGGACGCGACCGCAGGGCGGCATGTTCATCTGGGCCACGCTGCCCGACTTCATCGACACCACCGACCTGCTCGCGCGGGCGCTGCGCGAGAACGTGGCGTTCGTCCCCGGCAGCGCGGCGTACCTCGACGGTCGCGGCCGCAGCTCGATGCGCCTGAACTTCTCGGCGTCGAACGGGGACGACATCCGCGAGGGCATCCGCCGCATCGGCGAGGTCATCAAGGAGCAGGTCGAGCTCTACGGGACGCTCACCGGCGAGCGCAAGGCCGGGCGGACGGCTGCGGCGGAGCCCGCCGCCGAGCCACACGAGAACGTGGTCCCGATGCGCCGGCGCGCCGCCTCGTGAAGGTCGCCGTCCTCAAGGGCGGCCCGTCGCTCGAACGCCAGGTGTCGCTGCGCTCTGGCGCGCGCGTGGAGGATGCGCTCGAGCGACTCGGGCACGAGGTCGTGCCTATTGACGTCAGTGCCGAGCTGATCGAGCAGCTGGAGGCGATCGAGCCCGACATCGCCTTCCTGGCGCTTCACGGCCGCGGGGGCGAGGATGGCGCGGTTCAGGAGCTGCTGGACATCCTCGGGATTCCTTACACGGGGTCGGGCGTCCTGGCCTGCACTCGCTCGGTTGACAAGGTGCTTACCAAGCACCTGTTGCTGGAGGCAGGGCTGCCCACGCCCGAGTTCTTCGCGTTCAGCGAGACGGCGTTCCGCGAGCTGGGCGCCGCCGACGCGCTGCCGGCGATCGAGGAGCGGCTCGCGTTCCCGATCGTGGTCAAGCCCGCCGCGCAGGGCTCCGCGCTGGGCGTCAAGTTCGCGCGCACGGCTGAGGACGTGCCGGCTGCGCTCGTGGCCGCGTTCTCCTACGACTCGCGAGTGCTGCTCGAGCGCCACGTGGCCGGCCGCGACGTGGCGGTCTCGATCCTGGACGGCGAGGCGCTGCCGGTGGTCGAGGCGGTCCCGCTCGAAGAGGACTTCTACGACTTTGAGGCGCGCTACGAGATCGGTCGCACCGACTTCGTCTGCCCCGCCGACCTCACACCCGAGGGCACGGCGCGCGTCCAGGAGCTGGCGCTCGCCACCTACCAGCTGCTCGGCTGCCGCGGCTTCGCGCGCGTGGACCTGATGGTCGAGGAAGCGAGCGGCGAGGCACTCGTGCTCGAGGTCAACGCCATTCCCGGCCTGACCGAGACGAGCCTGCTGCCGATGGCGGCCGAGGCGGCCGGGATCAGCTTCGACGAGCTGATCGGGCGGATCGTGGAGCTCGCGCTCTCACGAGTCGCCTGAGGCGAAGTCCTCCGGGGAGACCGAGTCGAGGAAGTCCTTGAACTTCTCGACGACCTCCTCGGTGTCCTCGACCTCGTGCTCGAACTCGATCGCCGACTCGGTGATGACCTCTTCGGCGGCGAAGATCGGCGCGTTGGTGCGCACGGCCAGCGCGATCGCATCGGATGGGCGCGAGTCGATCTCGACCTCGCGGCCGTTCATCTGGAGCGTGATCGAGGCGTAGAAGGTGTTCTCGCGCAGCTCTGTCACCGAGACGCTCTTGCACGTGACCTCGAGCTCGCCGAGCATGTCCTGGATCAGGTCGTGGGTCATCGGCCGCGGCGTGTTCGCTCCCTGGAGCTTCATCAGGATCGCTGCGGCCTCCGGATGGCCGATCCAGATCGGCAGGAACTTGTTGCCTTCGCGGGTCTTCAGGAGCACGATCGGCTGTTTCCCGACCATGTCGAAGCTCACTCCGTAGATGACCATCTCCTGCAACTGGCGGCGCTCCTGCTCGGGTGAGGGCACAGTCTAGACGCGGGGGCCGGGCGGCTAGGGTGGCCTCCGTGGCCCGGGAGCCGGTCGTCGCCGTCTGCACCAATCGCAGCCCGGCCGCGGTTGCCGAGGCACTCGCGGCCTTGCGCGAGCAGGTGCCCGAGCAGCGAATCGTGGTCGTTTGCAGCGGCCTTTCGGACGACGCCGTGCGCGCTCATCAGGCCGCCGCCGGCGACGTCACGGTGCTCGTCGAGCCACGGCCGGGCCTGTCCCTGGCGCGCAACCGGGCGTTGGAGCACGGACGTTCGGTCGATGCCCGTGCGGTGGCGTTCGTGGACGACGACGCGATCGCCGGCACGGGCTGGTGGCGGGCACTCGTCGCGCGCTGGGATGGTGCGGCGGATGACCTCGGCGTGGTCGGCGGCCCGATCTGGCCGCGCTGGAGCGTTCCGCCTCCGGCCTGGATCTCGCCGCCGCTCCTGCCGGCGCTGACGCTGCTCGACCTCGGTCCAAAGGAGCAAGAGCTCGATCCCCGGGCGACCACCGTCTTCGGCGCGAACATCTCCTTTGCAACCGGGCCCATGCTCGAGGCCGGCGGCTTCGATCCCGCCTACGGGCATTCCGGGCGCCGCGTCTTCTATTCCGAGGAGGACCAGGCGCAGCGGGCGCTCGCCGAGCGAGGGTTCCGCGTGCTCTATGCGCCGGAGCTCGCAGTCGAGCACGTCATCCCGGCGGAGCGGCTCACGCGGCGATCGTTCGTGCGGCGGCGCTTCGCCTACGGGCGCGCGCTCGGCCGGCGCGGCGGCCGCGGGGCCGGACCCGCTCTGCGGCAGCTCGCGAGCTCAGGGCCGGGCGCGCTCTTGGCCATCGGGCGGCCGGCGCTGTTCATGGAGCGGCTGGTCCGGGCTGCGGAGAACGCCGGGGTGCTGGCGGGAACAGCGCGACGAGGATGAACGGCAGCAGCCAGGCGAGGTAGGTCAGCTGCCAGTTGTTGGCGCCGATCTGGAGCAGTGCGATCAACGCTCCGGCGAGTCCGGCCGAGCGGCGCAGGCCGAGCGCCGAGCGCTGTCCGTAGGCGTACACCGCAACCGCCGCGGCGAAGCCGACGGTCGCCGCCTGGAAGGCCAGCTGGACGCCGTGTGCGCCGAGCTGCTGCCAGAGCGAGTACCAGGATCCGCGCACGAGCTGGAAGCGCAACGCGTCGAGTGCGGCGGACAGCGCGCCGGTGCCGTCGAGCGCCAGCAGCGCTGAGGCGAACGCGATGACCACGCCGGCCACGACCGCCAGCGCCGCGCGCGAGCGTCCGCGCGCGAGGAGCACCACCAGCGCAGCCGCCGGCACGATCTTCACCCAGCCCGCCAGGCTCACCAGCGCCGCCTCGGCCAGCGGCCGGCCGAACGTCAGCAGAGCAGCGACCACCAGCAGCGCCGATGGCACGTCGTTGCCGCCGGCGCTCGCGGCAAGCAGGACGGGCGGGAACGCGACCCAGGCGGCCATCTGCGCGCGCCCGCCGAGCCGCGCCATACCGGCCGCCGCGACAACGAGCGCGACGGCGTTGACCCACAGCGCGCCGGTGAGCGAGTCGAAGCCGTTGTGCACGGGACCGAGCGCGGCCGCCGGCATGAAGATGACGTAGGTGAAGAGCGGATACGTGTCGCCGTGCACGACGAAGCCGGGCAGGTGCCCGTAGGGGACGACGCCGTGGTTCAACAGCGTCGCCCCGGCCAGCGCGGCTGCCGCGACGTCGGAGGGCTGCGTCGAGGTCACGGTCAGCATCACCCCGGCGATGAGTAGCGCGACGCAGGTCAGCGCCATCATGCGCTCTGCATCGACTCGCCGTGCGACGCGCTTGTAAAGCGGCTTGACATCGCTTTGGAGCGGTGGCGGCCCCAGGCCGACCCGAGCACAGCGCCAGGCCACGTACGCGAGCGTCGCCATCCCGGCAAAGACGTGCGCCGCCACCAGGCGCGCGTCGAGCATCAGCGCCGACGCGGCGAAGCCGGTGGCCAGCACCGCGGCGTCGAGGTTGCGCGCGGATCGCAGCGGCGTGACCGCAAGCGCGAGAGCGAACAGCAGAGCCAGGGGCAGGATCAGCGCCGGGCTCCAGAGCGTCACCGCACCGGGCGGATGGCCGTCTCGCGGGTGAAGCTCGACGGCATCAACCCCGCCGCGTGGGCCAACAGCCGCGTCGAGCAGTACGCGCGGGCGGTTCCAGAACGTGACGCGCCAGTCGTGCTGGTCAAGCGCGATGACGGTCGCGCGCGTCGGCGGGTTGGCGCGCAGGAACGCAGCGAGCGCAGCGTCGCGCCTGACGGCAGCGGTCGCCTGGGCCTTGGGGTACCCGGGATGAAGCTCCGAGCCATGCCGAAGCACCGCAAGGCCGGCGAGCGCGACGACGAAGACTGCGACTCCAGCGACGATGGGCGCCCGCACGACACCGAATGTGCCACGACCCGAGGACGAGCCGAAGCAGCCGACAAGGCCACCACGCGCAGTGCCAAACCGGCCGGCATGCCCACCGCGCGCAGCGCCCCACCGGCCGAAAAGCGCCCGGTGTGAGCGAGGCAATCCAAGGACGCAGGGTCGGGGCAGTGCTTCGCACGGCCCGACCCGAGGACGCAGGAGGGCCCGCTCACAACCAGCGCGAGTGGGCGATCCAGGACTCGAACCTGGGACCTCCTCCTTATCAGAGAGGCGCTCTAACCGGCTGAGCTAATCGCCCGAAGCGGAGGCGATTGTAGCCACGCCTAGGTGTTGCGCCGGAGGATCAGCTCGGCAAGCGCGACCGCTTCCGCGGGCGTCTCGAAGCTGATCTCCGCGCGGATCCCGGCGGGGCTGCGCTTGACCTTCACGTCGTGCCCGGTCGCCGCCGTGAGCGCATCGGCGGCGGCTGCCATCGCGTCGAGCAGATCGGCCGGCACCTGCGGGCGGGCGGGTGCGGGCTCCGTGCCTTCGAGGCGCTGCTGCTCGGCCTTTGCGCGCTTCTCGGTCTCCTTCACCGACCAGCCGCCGGCCACGGCGTCGCGCGCCAGGTCACGGCGGGCATCGTTGTCGCGCGTCATGAGAATGGCGCGGCCGTGGGCGCCCGTCAGATCGCCGCGCTCGATCAGCTCGAGCACGTCGTCGGGCAGGTCCAGCAGGCGGATGGCGTTCGCCACCGCAGGGCGGCTGCGGCCGATGCGGCTCGCAAGCTCCGCCTTCGAGACGCCGAGATCCTCGACGAGCGTCGCGCACGCGCGCGCCTCGTCGATCGGGTTGAGGTCCTCGCGCGCGACGTTCTCCAGCAGCGCGAGCTCGAGGCGCTCGCTCCCCTCGGCGTCGCGGATGATCGCCGGAACCTGCTTCAACTTCGCGATCTTCGACGCGCGCAGCCGCCGCTCGCCCGCGATCAGCTCGTAGGTGCCGCCCGGCAGCGCCCGCACCACCAGCGGCTGGAGGATGCCCTTCGCCTCGATCGACTCCGCGAGCGCGAGCAGCGCCTCGCCGCCGAACTCCTTGCGCGGCTGGTCGGGATTCGGGCGAATCAGCTCGATCGGGATCTCGCGGAGAGCGCTCTCCTCGCCTTCAGCGCGCGAGCTTCCCGGCAGGATCGCCGCGAGCCCGCGGCCCATTCCACGCGATTCAGCCACGCGCGGCCACCTCCTTCGCCAGTTCGAGATATGCAATCGATCCGGGACAGTCCGGATCGTGGAGCGTGACCGGCACGCCGAAGCTCGGCGCCTCGCCAACGCGCACGTTGCGCGGGATGACCGTGTCGAAGACCAGCTCGGGGAAGTGCTCGCGCAGCTCGCGCTCGACGTCGGTGGCCAGCCGCGTGCGGCCGTCGTGCATCGTGATGACCATCCCGGCGACGGTCAGGCGCGGGTTCATCTCGCGCTGGATGAGCGACACCGTGTCGAGCAGCCCCGCCATTCCTTCGAGCGCGTAGTACTCGGCCTGGACCGGCACGATCACGCGGTCGGCCGCCACGAGCGCGTTGACCGTGAGCGGCCCGAGCGCCGGCGGGCAGTCGAGCAGGGTCAGCCGGTAGTGGTCACGGACGTCCCCGAGCGCGTCGCGCAGGCGCGTCTCCGATCCGGGCAGGCGCGGAAGCTCGACGTTCGCGCCGGCGAGATCGGGCGTGGCCGGAACCACCTCCAGGTCGCGCACCGCCGTCGGCCGAGCCGCTGCGCGCAGCGCTACGTCACCCGCGAGGCAGTCGTAGATGTTCGGCTCGAGGTCCTTCGACAGGCCGAGGCCCACGGTCGCGTTGCACTGCGGGTCGATGTCGACCAGCAGGGTGCGATGCCCTCCGCCCGCGGCACAGGCGCCGAGGTTGACCGCGGTGGTGGTCTTGCCGACCCCGCCCTTCTGGTTTGCGATTGCGTAGACGGTGCCCATCCGGGACTGAAAGTTAGGCGTGGAGGCGGTCGGAACGGTCATCTGCTCGTGACCGTTCGGCAACGAACGGCCGGGTCCTGCAAGCATGGCGCGCCATGACCGGCGGGCGGATAGTGGCCTGCGGCGGGGCGCTGAACGACGACGAGGCGCTGCCGCTGCGTGAATACATCCTTTCGCTCGCTCGCGAACCAAGCCCGCGCGTCTGCTTCCTGCCAACCGCGACGGGCGACCACCCCGAGGCGATCGCGCGCTTCTACCGCCTGGCCTCGAAGCTCGACTGCCGCCCGGCCGACCTGCCGTTGTTCTGGCGCGACGTCGATGACCTGCGCGCGTTTCTCGTGGAACAGGACGTGATCTGGGTGGCCGGCGGCAACACCGTGAACATGCTCGCGATCTGGCGTGCGCACGGGCTCGACGTCGTGCTGCGCGAGGTGTGGGAGGCAGGCTGTGTCATGACCGGCCACAGCGCCGGGATGAACTGCTGGTTCGAGGCTTCGGTGACGGACTCGTACTCGACCGAGCGGCTCGCCGGGCTCGACGACGGGCTCGGCTGGCTCGCGGGGAGCGCCTGCCCGCACTACGACGGCGAGGAGATGCGCCGCCCGGTCTACCGCGAGCTGGTGGCGGGCGGGTTCCCGGACGGGGTCGCTGCCGAGGACGGGGTGGCGCTCGTCTACAACGGCACGGAACTGGTCGAGGCGGTGTCCGCGCGCCAGGACGGACAGGCGTTCCGGGTCGCGCTGGACGCCGGCGGGGAGGTCTGCGAGGAGCCGATCCCGGTGCGCACGCTCTAGCGCGGACGGCTCCCCCTCAGCCCAGCGGCCGCTTTGCGGCCATCCCGGGCCGGCGCGGGAAGCGCTCCGGTGTCGGCGCAATCTTCCTGTAAACATGCAGATTCCGGTCGCGGACGCCCGGCCAAGCCTTGACCTCGACTACAGCCTCCGGTTCGAGCCCAACCTCAACCGCAGCCTTAGACCCAGCCGCCTCCTCGTCGGCTTGGCGGGCGCCCTTCCAGGCCACGAGCACGCCGCCGACCGACATCAGGGGCGCGGCGTACTCGACCAGGACCGCGAGCGAGCCAACGGCCCGCGCGGTCACGGCGTCGTAGGTCTCCCGGCCGCCCCAGGCCGCGCGCTCCTCGGCGCGCATCGGGAGCGCGCGCACGATCTCGTTGTCGAGGCCGGCCGCGTGGGTCAGGCGGTCGATCACGGCGCACTTGCGCGACACCGACTCGATCATGTCGACGCGGGCGCGGGGCAGCGCGACCGCCAGGACGATCCCGGGGAAGCCTGCGCCGGAGCCGAGGTCGGCGATCGCGGTCGCTGAGCGCAGGTCGGCGACCTCCAAGCCCGTCAGGGAGTCCGCCACGTGCACGTCGACGGCCTCATCGGGATCGCTGACGGTGGTGTGCGGATCGGCCTCACCGGCGAGCGCCTCAAGCACCGCCGCGAGGGCGGGCGCGGCGTCTGCATGCAGCCCGTAGTGGGCGGAGAGCTCCTCCAGGCGTTTCTGAGAAACGCTCAGGAGCCGCTGCGAAGCGGCGACACGACGAGACGGCGCTCGGGCTCGTCGCCCTCGCTGTGCGTTTCCACCTCGGTGCGATCCGCCAGGTAGTTGTGGACCGTCTTGCGCTCGGCCGCGCTCATCGGCTCCAGCTCGACCGGCCGCCCGAAGCGCACGGCCTCGGATGCAGCCCGGTCCGCCTGCCGCTGAAGCGCTTCCTCGCGCCGCTGGCGGTAGCCCGCCGCGTCCACGACGACGGCCTTGCGCTCCTCGCGATCGTGAAAGGCCGCGCGCCACGCCAGATGCTGGAGCGCGTCGATCGTCTGCCCGTGCCTTCCGATCAGCCGCCCCATCTCGTCTGGGCCCTCCACAGTCGCCCGGATCTCGTCCGGGCTCTCGGCAACCTCGACCGATGCATCGAGACCAAGCGCCTCGATCACGCGGCCCACGACCTCGCGGACGCGCTCGACCGGCTCCTCGGGGACGGCGCTCACCGGCGGCGCCCCGAGCGCTTCTTCTTCTTGCGCGCCCCGGGCGGCGGCGCGGTCCTCGAAGCCTCCGCGCCGTTCGAGCTTCCGTTCGACTTGCCGCCGCTCTCCTTGCCGTTCGCCTTCAGGGCCTTTGCAGGGACTTTGGCGTTTCCGCCGCCCGCTGTCGCGCCAACCGCGATCGGCTCGGGCGGCGGCAGGAAGCGCTTGATGAAGAGCTGCTGGCCGATCGTCCAGAAGTTGGTCGTGATCCAGTAGATGATCAGGCCGGCGTCGAAGCTGAGGATGAACGTGACGAACACGAACGGCAGCGCCAGCATCATGATCCGCTGGCTGCGGTCCGCCGTGAAGGTGGTGATCAGGCCCGACACCAGCTGGCTGCCGACGTAGAGGATGATCAGCGCGACGAGCGCGCCGCCGGTGGCCTTCGCGGTGATGTCGTGGATGAAGAGGAAGCCGGACTCGTGCGCGTAGGCCGCCACCTGGCCGCACGACTTAGCGGTCTGATGACAGATGTCCTCGCGCAGGTCGTGGCGGAGCATCCGGAACAGCGCGAGGAAGAACGGCAGCTGGAGCAGCACCGGCAGGCAGGACCCGAGCGGGTTCACCTTGTGCTCCTTGTAGAACGCCATCATCTCCTGGTTGAGGCGCTGCTTGTCGTCCTTGTAGCGCGCCTGGAGCTCCTTGATCTTGGGCTGAAGGCGCTGAAGTGCCTGCATGGAGCGCACTTGGCGGAACGTGAGCGGCAGGATGATCAGCCGGATCACGAACGTCAGGAAGATGATCGAGAGACCCCAGCCGAAGCCCACCTGGTTGTGGAAGAACTTCATGATCCCCTCGGAGAAATCGATGAGGGGCTGGAGGATGCTTGCGAGCGGCAGGGTCATTTAGCGGGTTCGGAAAATCGTCTGTGCCTCGACCGGGTCCACCCCGCCGTGGCTCCATGGGTTGCAACGCATGAGCCGCCAGGCCGCAAGGACGAGTCCGCGTGGGACTCCGTAGCTGCGGATCGCCTGCACGGCGTACTCGGAGCAGGTCGGATGGTACTTGCAGCGGCGCGGCAGGGCCGGCGAGATGAAGCGCTGGTATAGACGCACCGGCGCCGCGACCACCGCTCTCATCGCTTCGCGGCCACCTTCTCGAGCAGCTCGTCGAGCTCCGTCTTGATCCCCGCGAGCCCCTCGCGATCGGCCAGGCCGGCCGCCTCCGAGCGCGCCACGACGACGAAGTCGTGGCCCGCGGGCAGCCGCTCCTCCGACTGCCAGAAGGCCTCGCGCACCAGGCGCTTCACCTTGTTGCGCTCGACCGCGCCGCCGACCTTGCGGCCCACCGACAGCCCGAGCCGTGGCGCGACGTCGTCGCCGGCCTCGCGCGGGAAGGAGTAGAGGACCAGGTGCCGGCCGGAATGTGACCGGCCTTCCCGGTAGACGCGATCGAACTCAGCGCTGCGGGACAGGCGCCGGCGCCTGGCTCCGGCCATCGGCTACGGAGTGAGTCGCTTGCGGTTCTTGTCGCGGCGGCGCTTCAGGACCAGGCGTCCGCCCTTGGTCTGCATCCGCTTGCGGAAGCCGTGCGTGCGTGCGCGCTTGCGCTTCTTCGGCTGGTACGTGCGCTTCATGCGAATGGCAGTCTAGCCAGCGGTCAATTTCCCGAATTTCCGCGCTCGTTGCGGCTGCGTCGCGGTTGGCCCTGCTTGGTCGCGCGCGACCGGATGTATGCTCGCGCTTCCTCTTGATGCCGGACGCTGGACGCCCCCACAGCGGGGCCGATCGACCTTGCCCGAAGACCTTCAAACGACATGGGATCGCATACGCGAAGAGATGCGCGGTGAGGTCACGGATTTCATTTTCCACGTCTGGATCGAGCCGCTCAAACCGGCCGGCAGGGTTGGGGACAAGCTGTTCGTATCGGCACCGAGTCACGTGCGCGGCTGGGTCCGCGAGGGCTTCGGCGACCTGCTGCGCCAAGCCGCGGCGAAGGTTGGGGACAGGCTCCAGATCGAGCTGGTCGACGAGCACTGGCAACCGCCCGCCGCTACCGAGCCCGCGCCGCAGAGCTCGGTAGCGGCGACCGTCGGGCTGAACCCGAAGTACACCTTCGACCAGTTCGTCATCTGCGACGGCAACCGCTTCGCGCACGCCGCGGCGCTCGCCGTCGCCGAGCTGCCCGGGCAGGCCTACAACCCGCTCGTGCTGCACGGGCCCCCGGGGCTCGGCAAGACCCACCTGCTGCACGCGATCGGTAACTACATCGCGCGTTATGGCGACGGCATGACCGTGCGCTACGCAACCGTGGAGACCTTCACGAGCGAGTTCGTCGGCGCCGTTCGCAGCGAGGGAGTTGCCGGCTTCAAGAGCCGCTTCCGCGGTGCCGACGTGCTCCTGATCGACGACATCCAGTTCCTCGCCTCGAAGCAGCGCACCGAGGAGGAGTTCTTCCACACCTTCAACGCCCTCTACGAGACCGGGCGCCAGCTCGTCTTCACGAGCGATCGGCCGCCGTCGGAGCTCGCCGGCCTCGAGGCCCGCCTGCGCGAGCGCTTCGAGTGCGGCCTCGTCACGCCTGTTGAGACGCCCGATCCCGACGCCCGCGCCGCGATCCTGCGCAAGCGGGTGCTCCACGACGACGTGGACATCGACGACGACGCGCTGACCCTCCTGGCCGACACCATCGACTCGAGCATCCGCGGCCTCGAGGGCGCGTTGATCCGCGTGGTCGCCTACGCCTCGCTCCGTGGCGAGCGAATCACCACCGACATCATCCGCACCGTGCTCGGCCGGCTCCCCCACCCGTCGTCGCGTGTCGGCGGCGCCGCCACGCTCGAGTCGATCCAGTCCGCCGCGGCGGAGGCCTTCGGGCTCTCCACGGAGCGCCTGCTGGCGCGCGACCGCAGTCAGAAGGTCGCGTTCGCCCGCCAGATCGCCATGTACCTCGCGCGCGAGCTCACCGACGTCAGCCTGCCCGAGATCGGCCGCGGCTTCGGCCGCGACCACTCAACCATTGCCCACGCCCACAAGCGCATCGCTGCCGACATCGCTGCCGGCGGTCCAGCCACGAGCACTGTCGACACGTTGCGCAGGCGACTTGCCAGCCGAGTCGGATGACAGAATCGGCTCCACTTGTGGCATCTGCGACCGTTGTGCCGGTATCAACAACCCCTACTACTTCTTCAAATGGAGTCTCTGAACAGATGAAGCTGTCCGTTTCCCGTGATGCGTTCCTCGCTCGACTGGGCGTTGCCGCGCGCGGTGTGTCGACGCGCAGCTCGATCCAAACGCTCTCCGGGGTCCTGATCCAGGAGACGCAGGGCGGCGTGGAGCTCCAGGCCACCGACATGGAGATCGGCGTGCGCGTGCGCGTCGACGCCGAGGTCGAGAACGCCACGCACCCGATCGTCCTGCCGGGCAGGTTGCTGCTCGATGTGGTTCGTTCGCTTCCGAACGATGACCTCGGGATCGAGTACCGCTCGCAGACGCAGGACGTCGAGATCGTCTCGGGCACGGCCAAGTTCCACCTGCGCACGCTGCCGACGGAGGACTTCCCGAAGCTGCCGGAGAAGGAGAACGAGGCGACGGTCAGCGTGCCGGCGCAGGCGTTCACCGACACGGTCAACCGGGTTGGGCGCGCGGCTTCGCGCGACGAAGCCCGCCCGCACCTGACCGGGGTCCTGGTCTCGGCCGCTGGGGACGAGCTGCGGATGGTGGCCACCGACTCGTACCGGCTCGCCGTCAAGGAGACGAAGCTCGACGCCGCTATCGAAGGGGAGCTCGAGGTGAACGTCCCGGTGCGGGCGCTCCAGGAGCTGACCCGTGTTGCGACGGCCGACGGGGTCGAGGCGATCGAGGTCACTGCGAAGGAGAACCAGGTCATCTTCCGCGCCGGCGACGTCGTTCTCAACTCGCGCCTGATCGAAGGGCGCTTCCCGAACTACAAGCAGTTGCTGCCGGAGACCTACGAGCACGAGCTGCGGCTCAGCCGCGTCGAGCTCCTCGACGTCGTCAAGCGGATCAGCCTGATGGCGCAGAAGAACGCGCCGCTGCGGATGAAGTTCGAGGACGGCGCGCTGCAGGTGTCTGCCGAGACGCCCGACACGGGCGATGCGCAGGAGTCGCTGCCGGCGCCGTTCAAGGGCGAGACGCTGGAGATCGGCTTCAACCCCGAGTTCCTGACCGACGGTCTCGACAGTGCCGAGTCCGACGAGCTGATCTTCAAGCTGATCAGCCCGCATAGGCCCGGCCTGATCCAGTCGGGAGACGAGGGCCGCTTCATCTATCTCGTCATGCCCGTTCGACTAAACGTCTGAGCGCGAATGCATCCCGACTGGCTGCGTCCTCGGGTTGGGCCGTGCGTAGCACTGTCCCACCCCTGCGTCCTTGCCATTCGGGCGCCTCGCGCTCAGATCCGATCTCGGCGCCCTTAGCCGATGCGTCTCCTGGCCGTCCGCCTCCGGGACTTTCGCTCCTATGAACGGGCGGAGGCGACTCTCGGGCCTGGGCTCACCGTTGTGGTCGGGCCCAACGGGGCCGGCAAGACGAATCTGCTCGAGGGCGTCTACTTCGCCCTGACCTCGCGCGCCTGCAGGACTTCCAACGAGCGCGAGCTCGTCCGGATCGGCTCGGAGGTCACGCGGGCTGAGGCTGAGGTCGAGGGTGAGGATGGGCTCCATCTGCTCGAGGTGGGGTTCCAGCCCGGCGAGCCCAAGCGCTTGCGGATCGACGGCGCGCCCGTCGAGCGCTTCGGGCCCGAAGCGCCGCGGCCGCTGGCGGTGGTCTTCCTGCCGGAGCGGCTGGAGCTGGTGCGCGGGGGCCCGTCGCTGCGCCGTGCGCATCTCGACGCGTTCGCGGCGGCGCTTCACCCGGCGCTCTCGGACCTGCGCTCGCGCTACTCGCGGGCGCTCGCGCAGCGCAACGCCCTCGTTGCCCGCCACAGCGCGGCGCCGTCGCTGCTCGACCCGTGGGACACGGAGCTCGCGCAGCTCGGCTGGGAGCTGATGGTGGAACGCGCGGCGGCGGCGCAGGCGCTGGCCGAGCCGTTCGCGCGCTTCGCGTCCGAGCTCGGGCTGCCGGAGCACGCGGAGCTGGCCTACAAGCCGCGCTCGCGCGCCGCGAGCGCCGACGAGCTGCGCGCCGAGCTTGTCGAGCGACGGGCCGCCGATCTGCAGCGCGGCTTCACCGCTCACGGGCCGCACCGCGACGAGCTGGCGCTTGCCCACGGCGGTCGGCCGCTGCGCGCGTTCGGCTCACAGGGCCAGCAGCGGGTCGGCCTGCTCGCGCTGCTCCTGGCCGAGCGCGACCTCCTGCTCGAGCTGCGCGATGATCCCCCGCTGATGCTGCTCGACGACGTCATGTCGGAGCTCGACGCCGAACGGCGCCTGCGCCTGGCGGAGCTCCTGCGTGGCGGGGGCCAGGCGCTCGTCACGGCCACGGAAGCCGAGCACGTACCCGGGGCCGGCGAGGATGGCGTCGTCACGATCCACGTCGAGGCCGGGGCGCTCGTCTCAGCATGAGGCGCCGGGCCCCCGAGCCGTTCGCAGACGTGCTGCGTGACGCGATTGGGCAGGCCGCGCCGGACACCCTGCTCGCGCGCGTGCAGGCGGCCTGGGCGACGACCGCCGGGGCCGCGATCGCGGCCGAGTCGGCACCGTCATCGGAGCGCGAGGGGACGGTCACGGTCGAGTGTTCGGGGTCGGTCTGGGCACAGGAACTGACCCTCCTCGCGGGCGATCTGATCGCCCGCCTGAACGCCGACCTGGGCGGCCCGAAGGTGCGCGCGCTGCGCTTCATAGTGAAATCCTCGTAACGGCTGTACCCTTCGCGTTACAAAAGTGCCCATTTGCAGGTAAAACGTGGGCCTCTCGGGGAGGGTTCCCGCGGCCCCGCCTGCTACCCTTTTTACATCGTTTCCGGGCCCCCTGCGGGGGGCTCTTCGTATGTAGAGAGGCAGTCTTTTGGCGAACAAGAAGGAAGAGCCGGGCAAGGCGAACGGCAGCTACAGCGCTCAGGACATCACCGTCCTCGAGGGCCTCGAAGCGGTCCGCAAGCGCCCGGGCATGTACATCGGCTCGACCGGCCAGCGCGGCCTTCATCACCTCATCTACGAGGTGGTCGACAACTCGGTCGACGAGGCGCTCGCCGGCGAGGCGGCATCGGTGGACATCACGATCCACCCGGACAACCGCGTCACCGTCATCGACGACGGCCGCGGCATCCCGGTCGACATCATGAAGAAGGAGAACAAGCCGGCCGCCGAGGTCGTGCTGACGGTTCTCCACGCGGGCGGCAAGTTCGGCGACGGAGGCGGCTACAAGGTCTCCGGCGGCCTCCACGGCGTCGGCGTGTCGGTGGTGAACGCGCTCTCCGAGGAGCTCGAGCTGCGCATCTGGCGCGACGGCTTCGAGTGGACCCAGCACTACGAGCGCGGCAAGCCGATGACCGAGCTCGTGAAGGGCGAGAAGACCGACCGTCGCGGAACGTCGATCACGTTCCTGCCCGATCTCGAGATCTTCGAGACGATCGAGTACGACGACACCGTCCTGACCCAGCGCTTCCGTGAGACGGCGTTCCTCACGCGCGGCCTCAAGATCGACTTCGCCGACGGCCGGGGCGAGGGCGAGAAGCACTCGTTCCAGTACGACGGCGGCATCGTCGACTTCGTGCACTACCTGCACTCGCAGGGCACGCGCTCGCCGCTGTCCAAGAAGGTCGCCTACATCCACGACGAGACCGACGTCGGCGAGGTCGAGGTCGCGCTCCAGTGGAACGACGGCTACCAGGAGTCGCTTCTCTCGTTCGCCAACAACATCAACACGCACGAGGGCGGTACCCATCTCTCCGGCTTCCGCTCGGCGCTGACGCGAACGCTGAACGCCTACGCGCGCTCCTCGGGTGAGCTGCGCGAGAAGGACGACAACCTCACGGGCGAGGACGTCCGCGAGGGCCTCACCGCGATCATCTCGGTCAAGCTCGCCGACCCGCAGTTCGAGGGTCAGACGAAGACCAAGCTCGGCAACCCGCCGATGGAGGGGTTCGTGCAGCAGGCCGTGAACAAGGGCCTGGCGGAGTTCCTCGAGGAGAACCCGGCCGAGGCACGAGCGGTCATCAAGAAGGCGATCCAGGCGCAGCGCGCCCGCGAGGCCGCGCGCAAGGCGCGTGACCTGACGCGGCGCAAGTCCGCACTCGAGAACACGCACCTGCCCGGAAAGCTCGCCGACTGCTCGGTGCGCGATCCATCGCTGGCGGAGATCTTCATCGTCGAGGGTGACTCGGCAGGCGGCTCCGCCAAGCAGGGCCGCGACCGCCACACCCAGGCGATCCTCCCGCTGCGCGGCAAGATCATCAACGTCGAGAAGAACCGCATTGACAAGGTTCTTTCCAACACCGAGGTGCAGGCGCTGATCACGGCGATCGGCACCGGCATCCGCGAGGAGTTCGACCTGGAGAAGGCGCGCTACCACAAGGTGGTCGTCATGACCGATGCCGACGTGGACGGCGCGCACATCAGGACGCTTGTCCTGACGTTCCTGTTCCGCGAGATGCACGAGCTGATCGACGCCGGCTACGTCTACATCGCGAAGCCGCCGCTCTACAAGGCGAAGCAGGGGAGCCGCGAGCTCTACCTCGAGAAGGAGTCGGAGCTGGAGGAGTTCCTGCTGCGCGACAAGCTCGAGAAGATGGAGGTCTACGACCGCGCCGCGGGTCAGTTCAAGATGACCGAAGCGCGCTGGCAACGGTTCATCCGCCTGCTCAAGCAGTACGAGGGCTGGGCGTCAACGATGAAGGCCGAATACGGCCACGAGACGATCACGTTTCTCGAAGAGTCGACGATTCTCGACGAGGGCGCCGCAAACGACGAGGCCGTCGTCAAGGTCCTCGAGAAGACGACGCCCGAGGGCGAGCCCTACGAGGCGACGCTGATCGAGCAGGACGCGGTTCAGCTCGTCATCCGCGCCGTCGAGCGCGCGAGCGGGCTGGCACGCACGCTGCGGCTGCCGCGCAGCCTGTTCTCGACCGACGCCTACAAGGGCTTCGCGCGAGTGCATGGAGAGCTGCGCGAGCTCGCCGGCACGCCGCCGTTCGACGTGCGCCTCGGCAAGAAGTCCGACCGCGCGCTGTCGTTCGAGGACCTGCGCCGAGCGGTGCTGGATGTCGCGAAGGAAGGCGTGTCGCTCCAGCGCTTCAAGGGCCTGGGCGAGATGAACGCCGAGCAGCTCTACGAGACGACGATGGACCCGGCGAAGCGGACGCTTCAGCAGGTGACCATCGACGACGCGAGTGCTGCTGATCTCATTTTTTCGATGCTGATGGGAGACAAAGTCGAACCGCGTAGAGAGTTCATTGAGAAGCACGCAAGGGAAGTGGCGAACCTCGACGTCTAGAGGCTTCTCAATGAATCGGGCCGCCATCGGGACGGCTGCAAACCTTCGCATTCGGGCGTCCTCGGCTGGGTCCGTGCAGAGCACTGTCCCCAGCCTGCGTCCTTCGACTGCTCGGTTTTCACCGTCCTTCGCCCCTTCAACGACAAATAGCGAAAAGAAGGACTAGCCAGTGACTGGAATTGACCAACTGAGCGGCGGCAACGTTGAGCCGCGTGAGCTCGAGCAGGAGATGCGCTCGAGCTATCTCGACTACGCGATGAGCGTGATCGTGGGCCGGGCCCTGCCCGACGTCCGCGACGGGCTCAAGCCGGTGCACCGCCGTGTGCTCTTCTCGATGTCCGAGCAGGGCCTGGCGCCGAACCGCCCGTACCGCAAGTGTGCGCGCGTGGTGGGCGAGGTCATGGGCCAGTTCCACCCGCACGGCGACCAGTCGATCTACGACACGCTCGTGCGCCTCGCACAGGACTTCGCTCAGCGCTACCAGCTGGTCGACGGGCAGGGCAACTTCGGCTCGATCGACAACGATCCACCGGCTGCCATGCGGTACTGCGTCGCGGGCGACACGCTCGTGCGCACGCCGAACGGGACCGTCCGCATCGAGGAACTAGCCCCCGGTGCCGCGCCGAACTCGGACCACGAGATCGACATCGAGGTGCTCGATCGCCTCGGTCGTCCAGTACACGCATCGATGTTCTTCCACTCGGGGGAGCACCCGACGCTGAAGCTGACGACGCGCGAGGGCCACGAGTTGACGGGCACGCACAACCACCCCGTCCTGTGCCTGCTCGACATGGCCGGGGTTCCTCTGCTCATGTGGAAGCTGCTCGAAGAGCTGGTCCCGGGCGACAAGGTCCTGATATCTCGGACCCCGGCTGACACCGGCGTCGAGCTGGCCGAAGCGGACTGGCAGCGTGCCTTCCTTGCAGGTGCGTTCGTGTCCGAGGGCTTCGTCAGCGCGAACCGCGCGGGCTTCAACAACATCGACGAGGACTACTTCGACGCAGTCGTCGAGGCCTATCGGGCGGTTGTCGGCGGGCCGCACTACGTGTACTCACGCGAGATCGCGTCGGGCAGCCTTCTGCACGAGCTCGACATCCAGAACATGGACGCCTTCCACGCGAGCCCGCTTGCGGACATCGTGGGCGCCGCCCGCGAGAAGCGTGTGCCGGCGTCGGTCTGGAGGGGATCTGCTGCCTACAAGCGGGCCTTCCTCGAGTCGCTGTTCACCGGCGACGGGTCGTGCTCACTGCTTCCTCGTGACAGCATCCAGATCTCGTACTCCACCTTCAGCGACGGGCTCGCACGCGACGTGCAGACCATGCTCCTCGAGCTCGGCGTGGCGTCGAGGATCTGCCGGCTTGCGAGAGGCGAGATCAAGGTTGTGATCTTCGAACCGCCGCGACGCGCGCCGCTTCGCAGCTCTCGTCGGATTCCTCGGCTCCAAGCAGGAGAAGCTCGAGGGCATCCTGGCGACGCTGCCCGAGCAGTCGCGGTCGCTCAGTCGGGACTACGTTCCATACGTCGCGGAGTACATCCGTACGGACGGAGCTTCAAGCTGGTCGAACCGCGACTGGCTCACGCGCCACAACGTCGACCGGATCGAGCGGTGGGAGAACGGTGCCACGGCGATCCTCGAGCGGATCGAGTCGGACGAGGTCAAGCAGGTTGTGGAGCCGCTCGTCAGCGGCGACTATTACTACGCAACCGTGGATTCGGTCTCGCCGGCAGGCGTCCAGCCTGTCTATTCGGTGCGTGTCGATTCCGACGACCACTCGTTCCTGACGAACGGCTTCGTCAGCCACAACACGGAATCGCGCATGACGCGTCTCGCCACCGAGATGCTGCGCGACATCGACTCGGACACGGTCGACTTCCGTCCTAACTACGACGACTCGCGCCAGGAGCCCGTCGTGCTTCCGGCGCGGTTCCCGAACCTGCTCGTCAACGGCTCCTCCGGCATCGCGGTCGGCATGGCCACGAACATCCCGCCGCACAACCTGGGTGAGGTCGTCGATGCGGTCAACGCGTACATCGACGATCCGTCGATCGACGTGCAGGGGCTCATGAAGTATGTAAGGGGCCCTGACTTCCCCACCGGTGGCCTCGTCCTCGGCTATGGCGGCATCCGCGACGCGTACGAGACCGGCCGCGGCCGCGTGCTCGTCCAGGGCCGCGCTCACATCGAGCCGCTCAAGCAGGGCAAGCAGGCAATCATCGTCACCGAGATGCCCTACCAGGTGTACAAGGGCGACGGTCGCGGCGACGGCTCCGGGCTGATCATGAAGCTGAAGGAGGCACACGACAACGGCCGCCTCCCCGAGATCACCGACCTGCGCGACGAATCAGACCGCAACGGCATCCGCTTGGTCATCGAGCTCAAGCGCGACGCGATTCCGAAGGTCGTCCTCAACAAGATCTACAAGCACACGCCGCTCCAGACGACGTTCGGCGTGAACATGGTCGCGCTCGTCGACGGCGTGCCGAAGACGCTCAACCTGCGCGAGCTGATCCACCACTACGTGGATCACCAGCGCGAGGTCATCATCCGCCGCACGCAGTACGAGCTGCGCCAGGCCGAGGCACGGGCGCACATCCTCGAGGGGCTGCTCGTCGCGCTCGACAACCTCGACGAGGTCATCGCGCTGATCCGCGCCTCGCGCGACCCGGACGCCGCCCGCGCCGGCCTTCAGGAGAAGTTCGGCCTCACCGAAGTTCAGGCGCACGCGATCGTCGAGATGCGGCTGCGCCAGCTGACGGCGCTCGAGTCGGACAAGATCAAGGCCGAGCACGCGGACCTGATGGAGCGCATCACCGAGCTACGGGACATCCTCGGCAACGAGGAGCGCGTCATGGCTCTGATCAAGGAGGAGCTAGGCGAGATCCGCGAGCGCTTCGCCGACGAGCGGCGAACGGAGATCACGCACTCCGAGCACGAGGTCGACATCGAGGACCTGATCGCCGACCAGCAGATGGTCGTCGCGATCACGAAGTCCGGCTACATCAAGTCGCTGCCCTTGGCGACCTACCGCCAGCAGAAGCGCGGTGGTGTGGGCATCACCGGCATGGACCTCAAGGACGAGGACTACGTCGAGCACCTCTTCGTCTGCTCGACGCACGACTACCTCCTGTTCTTCACGAACCGGGGCAAGGTCTATCGCCAGAAGGTCTACGAGTTGCCCGAGGCTTCGCGCACGGCGAAGGGCCGCGCGCTGATCAACCTCCTGCCGCTGCGCGAGGGCGAGCTGGTCCGCGCCGTGCTTGCCACGCGCGACTTCAAGGAGGGCGAGTACCTCGTGTTCGCCACCAAGAAGGGCCAGATCAAGAAGACCGCGTTCCTCGACTACAACACGCCGATCAAGGCGGACGGGATCATCGCGATCAACATCCGCGACGACGACGAGCTGGTCGCCGTGCGCGAGACGAGCGGCGACGACACGATCATCATGGTCTCGCGCTCGGGTCAGGCCTCCCGCTTCAGGGAGGACCAGGCGCGGCCGATGGGCCGTGCGACCGGCGGCGTGCGCGGCATGAACGTGTCACAGAAGGGCAACGAGGTCATCGCGATGGACGTGGCGCGCGACGACGCGGAGCTGCTCGTGGTGACCGAGAACGGCTACGGCAAGCGCACGCCGATCGCCGACTACCCGATCAAGGGTCGCGGCACGATGGGCGTGAAGACGATCCATCTGACCGAGAAGAAGGGCGGCCTCGCCGGCGCGCTGATCGTGCGCGAGCACTTCGAGCTCGTCTTCATCTCGCAGAACGGCATGGTCCAGCGCACGCCCGTCAAGGGAATCTCGCGCTATGGCCGCGCATCGCAGGGCGTCAAGCTGATGAACATCCGCGACGACGACGATCGCGTGAGCGCGGTGGCACTGGTCGCCGAGTCGTCGGCGGACACCGAGGCGAAGGTCCAGGAGGAGCTCGTGGACACGGAGGTGCAGGCCGAGGATGGGCTGGAGGAGAGCGAGACCGAGACGCCCTGACGCCAGTTCGTCGCCGCCGTATGCGAAACTGTCGTCACCAGGGAAAGGAGGTGGTCCGAGCAATTGACTGACAGATTCTTTGGGACCCTGGAGGTGCAGGGCCGCTGATACGCGGAATCTGGACCGGTTAGCGGAATCCAACCCGCGCACCGTCGGAGATCAAGTGGAGCCGGATGTCGTCCCCCCGGCCTTGGCGAAGTAGATGCCTCGACGTCCACCTCCGAGACAACCAGAAATGATGTGAGCGAAGGGCGTCCTGCGGGGCGCCCTTCGTGCTTCAGGGGGTCGTCGTCGTGTCCGTGCCGGTGCTGTCGGACTGCTGACTCTCCAGGTCGCTGACCCGCTTTTGCAGGTCTTTCACGTCCGACTGGAGCTGCGTCACGGCGTCGGCTGACTTCGAGCTTGCGTCCTGGATCTTCGAGATGTCGTCCTCGGTCTGGGTCAGGCGCTTGTCGAGCTTCGCGAGGTCGTCCGCCGCCGCCCGGTCGCTCAGCCGGCGGCTGAAGGCGTCGAGCCGCGCGTTGGCCTGCTTCTTGAACGTGGCTACCTGGGACGACTGCGTCTGGCCGGTGGTCGTGGTCGTCGTCGGTGTGGTGGAGTCGTCCTTGCCCGCCTGGATCAGGGCGAGCACGGCGATTGCCGAGGCCGCGATCGCCCACGCGAACGCCACCCAGGTCCAGCGCCGCGTTGCGCGGACGTCCTCGACGGTCGCCGGCGCGTCCGGCGGGAGTGCCTCGAATGGGGGCTCGCCGATCGGGCCGGTCACGCGGCGGCCAGGTACTGCTCCCACGCCGGGTGGATCGTGGTGCTCGCGACGTGGACGAAGATGTGGGGGCTCGGTGGCCGGGGCTCGGTCATGAGCTTCATGCCCGCCACCTTAGGGAGCCGGTCGCCCTTGCGCCGGTTGCACGGAGCGCAGCAGGTGACGATGTTGTCCCAGGTCGAGGGCCCACCGCGCGAGCGCGGGATCACGTGGTCGAGCGTGAGCGTGCCGCGCACGCCGCCGCAGTACTGGCAGGTCCACTGGTCGCGCGCGAAGACCGCGCGGCGCGTGATCTTGCGGCGGTGGGCGTCGCGGGGTACGCGCACGTAGGTGGTGAGCCTGATGACGATCGGGCGCGGCATGGTGAACGTCTCCGCGTGGAGATCCCGGTTGGAGCGTTCGATGATCTCCGCCCGTTCCTTCAGGAGCAGCACGGTGGCGCGCCGCACGGTGCAGACGTTGATCGGCTCAAACGTTGCGTTCAGAACGAGCACGCGCCCGCCCGTTGGTCGTACCGACACTTCGGGCGGGACTTTACTGACGCGTCAGGCGGTGGCCGCCGGGTAGGACCCGAGCACCCTCATCTCGTGGACGCGCTTCCCCAGCGCCGCGAGCGCCTCGCTCACGTGCGGATCGGCCGCGCTGCCGTCGAGGTCGGCGAAGAACATGTAGTGGCCGAGCCCGCCGACGCGCCGTGGCCGCGACTCGATCTTCGTCAGGTTGATCGCGCGCGACGACAGCTCGGTCAGAACGTCCACGAGCGCGCCGGGTGAGGCGTCGTTGAAGCCCCAGAACACGATCGAGGTCTTCGTCGGCTCGCCAAGAGGCTCGTGATCGGCGCGCGCGAGCCAGACGAAGCGGGTCTCGTTGCCGGCTTCGTCCTCGATCCCCTCGGCCAGCACGACGGCGCCGTAGAGGTCGGCCGCCAGCCGCGAGGCGATCGCAGCCCACGGCTCCGGCGACTCGACGACCGTGCGCACGGCGTCGGCGGTGGAGCCCGCGATCTGGCGTTCGGCGTGTGGCAGGCGCTCGCGCAGGAAGCGCATGCACTGGGGCGTGGCCTGTGGGTGGGAGAGCACGCGCGTGATCTGCTCGAGCGGCATCGCCTCGCGCGCGATCAGGTTGTGGCTGACCGGGAGCACGAACTCGCGCGCGATCCGCACGTCGGTGGCGTCGGCGGCGAGCGCGTCGAGGGTGGTGGCCACGCCGCCCTCGAGCGAGTTCTCGATCGGCACCACCGCCATGTCGGTGTCGCCGTCGTGGACCGCCATCACGGTCTCGTAGATGGACGGGTAGGGGATCTCCTCGACCGGTCCGGGCGCGGACGCGCGCAGCGCCTCCTCGGTGAAGGTGCCCGCGGGGCCGAGGAATGCGACGCGCATCAGCTCGCGAGCGCGGTGTCGATCGCCTGGCGCTCCTCGGGCGACAGCTCGATCGAGGACTGGCCCTCGCGGACCTCCTTCACGTACACGCGCGCCTGATCGCGGTGCATGATCGACGACAGCACGATCCCGGAGCGGTGCTTGTCGAGGATGGCGATCGAGCTCGACTGCGCGCCCGACATCTCCGCGTAAGCGTCGTAGCGGACGAGCGCGCGGTAGGCGATGCAGTCGTCGATGCGCCCGTCGGTCACCTGCGCCCGCTGCTCCAGTCGCGCGAGCGCCTCCTCCACGTACTCGCGCAGCGACACGAACGCCTCGTCCAGCTGAGCGGTGTGTGAGACGAGGTCGCGTGAGCCGTCGCCCAGCACGCGCGACTGCCCGCGCCGCAGCGACCGCAGCTTGAACGCGAGCACGATCGCGAGCACGAGGCCGACGACGGCAACGCCGGCAGCGGCAAGAGCAACGATCCCCTGGGTCGTGGTCAGGTCATCCACGCGCCGCAGGCTAACGATCCCGCCTGCGGCGGCTCAGGAAGAGGTGAAGATGGCCTGGTACGTCTGTTTGTTGTTGTCCAGCTTCTTCTCGCCGGGCACGGCCTTCACGGTCACCGTGATCGTCACCGGACGGCCGGTCGGCGGCAGGGTCGGCAAGGGCACCGATGCGGTCGCGGTCGCGCCCTGGGCGATCGTGTCGATCTGCTGGTCGACCGACAGCGGCTTGGACCCGCCGCTGATGCGCACCTGCACCGTGACCTTCGTCTCGTCGTTCTGGCCCTGGTTCTGCACCTGGACGTCGAACGAGAGGCCCTTCTGGGCGCGGATGTCGGTGGTGCCCGACGTGGACAGCGCGGTGCCGGACGGCTGCACAGTCACGGCGACGAGGCCGGTCCCGTGCAGGCCGGGCGTGGCCGCGGTCGACGTGGTCGAGGCGGTGCCGGTCAGCTCGCTCGCCACCGAGGTCGGGCGCAGCCAGTCGATCGACGGCAGGAACCCGCGCGGTGAGCGGAGCGTGGTCGGGACCGGCACGTTGTCGGCCAGCCCCTGGTCCTTGAGTGTCTTGTAGAGCATCGGCAGGTAGCGCTGCGTGAACAGCACGTCGCTCGCGTCGAAGAGGCGATCCTGCGCCGCGATCTGGCTGATGGCGGTGCCGGCGCCCTGGTCGCCGAGCGCCGTCGGCAAGAGCCGCGCGATCGAACCGAGCCCGTCGGCGCGCAGCTGAAGCGCGTCGACCAGGTAGCGGTTGGCCCCACTCAGCTCGCCCGGGACGCTGCGGCTGCGCGCGCGCTCGGCCAGCTTGGCGGCCTCGGCGCGGAAGCCGTTGATGTTGTTCTGGAGGTCGACTGCGCTCTGCCCCGATGCCTGGCCCTTGCGCAGCAGCCCGAAGACGGCGTCGCTCTCCTGCTGGGACTGCTGCGCGTCGGCCGCGACCTCGCGCACGTAGTCCTTGTAGGAGTTCTCCTTGCGGATCGAGGCGCAGCCCTTGATCAGCAGGAACAGCAGGATGAGGACCACGATGCCGGCGCCGATCGCGAACAGGCGGCGCCGCTGCACGACGTCACGATTCGGCCGAAGCGGGCCGCCACCGCCGCCTGAGCGGCGTGGCGGCGCCGTGGTGCTACGGCGCGGAGTGAAGTCTTCTGGTTCGTCGAAGAAGGACAGAAGGTCGCAAGTATTGCCCGTAGAGCGGTCGCAAGCCGCGGATGTATGCGCAATTGCACCACAAAGGGAAGGCAGCCGCCCCCGCGAAGGGGGAGCCGTGGCCGAACGCACCCAGCGCCTCGAGGACACGACGCAGGCGGTGCACACGATCGAGTGGGACGTCGAGGCCGCGATCGAGCAGGACGAGCTCGAGGCACGGACGGCGCGCCAGGAGCTCGTGCTGGGGCGCTACCGGCTTGGCCGGCGCCTGGGCTCGGGCGGCTTTGGCACCGTTTTCGCCGCACGCGACGAGCGGCTGCGCCGCGACGTCGCGATCAAGGTCATCCCCCGTCACGACACCGACGACGAGCGCGCCGGCCGCGAGGCGCGCGTGGCCGCGCGGCTCAACCACCCGAACGTGGTCGCGCTGTACGAGCTCGGCTGCGACGACGACAGCGTCTATCTCGTCTCGGAACTTGTCGAAGGCCGGACACTCGCCGACCTGATCGCCGAGAACGCGCTGTCGGACCGCGACATCGCGCGCATCGGGGCGGCGCTGAGCGATGGCCTGGCGCACGCGCACGAGCGCGGCGTCGTGCACCGCGACGTGAAGCCGGGCAACGTGATGGTGGTTGACGCTCCGGCGCGTGGCTCGGGCTTCGCGAAGCTGACCGACTTCGGCGTGGCCCACCTGGCAGGCGACGAGCCGCTCACGCGCACCGGCGACGTGGTCGGGACGCTCGCCTACATGGCGCCCGAGCAGGCCGAGGGCGCGCGCGTGACGTGGGAGGCGGACATCTACTCGCTCGCGCTGTCGCTGTACGAGGCGTGGACGGGCGTCAACCCCGTCCGCCGCCGTGGCCCCGCAGCCACCGCGCGTCAGCTCGGCAAGCCGATCACCTCACTCGGGCGCATGCGCCGCGACCTGCCGCTGCCGTTGGTCGCGGCGATCGACCTCGCGCTGGACACCGAGCCGGGACGGCGTCCCGGGCCCGAGGAGCTCGCACAGGCGCTGCGCGACGTGGTGCGCGACCTCTCCGACGAAGGCGCGCTCGAGGAGCGCGAGCTGCATCCGGGCCGGCGCCTGCGCGTACGCGTGCCGGAGCGCCTGCTCGCCGCCGCGGGCGCGGGTGCCCTGACGCTCGCGCTGCTGGCCACCTTCTCCCCGCCGGGCACCGTCAGCCCGGCAGCCGCCGCGGGCGTGGCCGCCGCGGTCACGCTCCTGCTGCCGCGGCTCGGCTGGGTGGCCGCAATGCTGACGCTGATCGGCTGGCTCTCGATGACGCGCGAGGGCACCGCGGCCGTGCTGGTCGCGGCCTGCCTGCCGATCCCGCTGGCGCTCGCGCGCGCCCCCGGCACCTGGTCGCTGCCCGCGATCGCTCCGCTCTGCGCGCTGCCCGGGCTCGGCCCGGCCTACGCGGCGGTTGCGGGGCAGGCCACGACCTGGCCGCGCCGCGCCGCGCTCGGAGCGATCGGCTGGCTGTGGCTGGCGCTGGCGGAGGCCGCGATCCGCTCCCCGCTCGTGTTCGGCCTGGCGGACGGCCAGCGCCCGCGCAGCTTCTGGGTGCATGACGGCTGGCGCGCGATGTCACACGCGATCGAGCCGGTCTTCGCCTCGCCGACGGCGCTCGGCGCCCTGGCATTCGCGCTGGCGGCGGCTGTGCTGCCGCTGATGGTCGGCGGCCTGCGCTTCGCGCTCGACCTGGTCGGCGCCCTGGCCTGGAGCGGCGCTTTGTACGCGGCCTTCGTGGGCATAGAGAAGGTCGCAGGGCCCGGGACCCACGCGCGCGGAGCCGCGGCGGGCGCGGCGGCCGCAGGGGTCATCGCCGTGGCGGCGGCGGCACTGCGGCGCAGGCGCCGCGAGCCCAGCCTCGGGTCAGAGACCTTTCCCTAGGATGCGCCACGCGTGAGCTTGCTGAAAAGCCTCGAGGAGAAGATCGAAGGCCTCGTCGAAGGCGCGTTCAGCCGCGCCTTCAAGACGCACGTGCAGCCGGTGGAGCTGGCGCGCAAGCTCGCGAAGGAGATGGAGGAGCACAAGACGCGCTCGGTCTCGCGTGTATACGTGCCCAACCACTACGTGGTGTTCCTCTCGCCCGACGACCGCGAGCAGTTCCAGAGCTACGAGGTGGCGCTGAAGAAGGAGCTGTCGGACTACCTGCTCGAGCGCGCGCGCGGCGAGGGCCTGGCGCTGGTCACGCGACCGCAGATCGAGTTCCGCACCGACGAGCGGCTGGCCCTCGGCGAGTTCGGCATCCAGGCACAGCTGCTCGGCGAGCCCGAGGGCGAGGATGAGCCGCAGCAGGCCGACTACGGCCACACGATGGTCTACACACCCGACCGTGCCACGCCGCCGCCGCAGGACTTCATGGGCCCGCCGCGCGGGCGCGGCTACGTGACGATCGACGGCAAGCGCACGGTGCTCGCGGGCGAGCGGATGACGATCGGCCGCAGCCGTGAGTGCGAGCTGGTCGTGGAGGACCCGAACGTGTCGCGCCGGCACGCCGAGCTGCGCAAGACGATCGAGGGCTGGATGCTGGTCGACCTCGGCTCGACCAACGGCGTGAAGCTGAACGGCAAGCGGGTGCACGAAGAGGTGCTCCGGCCCGGCGACAAGATCACGCTCGGGCTCGTCGAGCTCGGGTTCGACGAGGAGTAGGCGTGCAGGACCCGGTTGCCGTCGCCCTGAAGTTCGGGTTCCTCGCGGTGCTCTACCTCTTCCTGCTCTGGGTGGCGCGCAGCTCGCTGCGCGACCTGAGCGAGCACGACGACTCGAGCGTCATCCTGGAGACCGATCAGCCGGTGGCCCTGCCGCGCCGCGACCGCGAGCCGCACGGCCCCGACCTGCGGGCGGGCGTGGACCCCCGGCTCGAGGTGGTGGCCGCGATGGGGCTTGACCCCGGCGCCAGCTTCGACCTTGCCGAAGGCGCGACGATGGGGCGCGCCGATGGGGCCGAGATACCGATCGACGACCCGTTCGCGTCCTCGGTCCACGCCAGGATCTTTCCCCGTGGTCAGTTCATGTACATAGAGGACATGGGATCGACCAACGGCACCTACCTGAACGGCAGGCGGCTGCGGTCCGCCGAGCGGCTCAAGGTCGGTGACACGGTGCGCATCGGCGAAACCGAGTACCGCTACCAGGAATAGCCCGTGCTGCGCATCTCAGACCACGCATCCGTGACAGACGTTGGGCGCCAGCGGCACACCAACGAGGACAACCTCTACGACGAGCCGCCGGTCTTCGCCGTCGCTGACGGCATGGGCGGCGCGCAGGCCGGGGAGGTTGCGTCCGAGATGGCGATCGGCGAGTTCGCTCAGGACCGTGCGGCCGGCGCGAGCGCCGAGGACCAGCTCGCGCAGATAGCGCTCGATGCGAACCGCAAGATCTGGGACCTGGCGCAGTCGGACTCCCGCCGTGCCGGCATGGGCACGACGCTCACCGCGGCGATGCTCGACGGGCAGTACGTGGCGGTCGGGCACGTGGGCGATTCGCGCCTCTACCTCTACCGCGGCGACCAGCTCGAGCGGATGACGCGCGACCACTCGCTGGTCGAGGAGTTCGTGCGTCAGGGCAAGCTCACGCCGGAGCAGGCCGAGAAGCACCCGCAGCGCTCGGTCATCACGCGCGCGCTCGGCCCGGAGAACTCGGTCGAGGTCGACTCGTTCCGCATCCCCGCGCGCGCGGGCGACGTCTACCTGCTCTGCTCGGACGGTCTCTCGGGCATGGTCTCCGACGCTGACATGAAGGCGATCATCGGCGCGGGCGGCTCCCTGGACGAGACCGCCAGGCGCCTGATCGAGGCGGCCAACGACAACGGCGGCCGCGACAACATCACCGCCGTGCTGTTCAGCCTGGAGGACGACGGGACGGGCGACCCGCGCGCGAAGGCCAAGACGGAGAGCTACGACACGATCGCCGGCGATGTCGAGGCGCCCACCGAGGAGCAGATTCAGGAGGAGCGCCAGCGGATCTCCGACATGGACACGCAGGCCGCCGCCGCGGGAGTGACGACAGCGGTGCGCATCCCGCCGCGCGCGTCGCCTCGCGTGCGCGAGCCGCAGCAGCCCGCCCCGACCACGCGCCCCCGACCGGCACCACGCCGCCGGGGGCGTTGGCTTCCGAGGGCCCTCGTCGCCGGCGGGGTGATCCTCGCGATAGCGATCGGCGGGCTGGTGGTGCTCGCCCGCAGCGTCTACTTCGTCGGCACCGACAACAACGGCTTCGTCACGCTCTACCGCGGGCTGCCGTACGACCTTCCACTCGGCGTCCATCTCTACACGAGCCGCTACATCTCCGGCGTGCCGGCGCTGTCCGTGCCGTCCGAGCGCCGCAAGCGCGTGCTCGACCACCAGCTGCGCTCGCGCGACGACGCCTCCGACCTGATCCGCTCGCTCGACAAGTCGGAGTCGCCCTGATGTCGGCGCGCAACCGCGAGTTCTTCGGGCTGATCCCGGCGGCGCTCCTGATCACAGGCGGCTTCACCGCGGTGCTGCTCACGCGCGTCTCGAACGTGCACGACGCGACCGTGACGTATGGCCTGGTGTTCCTCGGCTGCTGCGTCTTCGCCCACATGGTGATCCGCTGGCGGCTGCCGCACGCCGACCCGTACCTGTTCCCGATCGTGGCCGCGCTCGCGTCCGTCGGGCTGGTCGAGCTGTACCGGATCCAGGAGAGCTACGCGATCAAGCAGGCCGGCTGGTTCGCGCTCGGCCTGCTGTTCTTCTGCGCCACGATCCTGCTGCTGCGCGACTACCGCGCGCTCGAGCGCTACCGCTACACGATCGCCGCGGGCTCGATTGGCCTGCTGCTCTTGCCGCGGCTGGCCGGCCAGGCGACCAACGGCGCCTACCTGGCGATCCACATCGGCTCGTTCTCGTTCCAGCCCGCGGAGTTCGCGAAGATCGGCGTGATCATCTTCCTGGCGAGCTACCTGCGCGACGTGCGGGAGGTGCTCGTGCAGGGGCGGTTGCCGCGCATCTCGCTCAAGCACATGGGCCCGCTGCTCGTGATCTGGGGCGCCTCGATGGTGATGCTGATCTTCATCCGCGACCTGGGCTCGTCGCTGATGTTCTTCGGCGGCTTCCTGGCGCTGCTCTACGTCGCGACCGGTCGCCTGTCGCTGGTTGGCGCCGGCTCGCTGCTGTTCGCCGGCGGCGCCGACTTCCTGGCCAACCACATCTCGCACGTGCACTCGCGCGTCGAGATCTGGCAGCACCCGTTCCAGGCGGACCTCGTCGAGGGCAAGGGCTACCAGATCGCGCAGGGCCTGTTCGCGCAGGCGGACGGCGGCCTGCTCGGACAGGGCTTCAGCCAATCGCTGCTCTATCTGCCGGGCGGGCACTCGATCCTGCCTGCTCCGCACACCGACCTCATCTACGCCGTGATCGTGAACGAGCTCGGGCTGTTCGGCGCGGCCGCGCTCATCCTGGCGTACCTGCTGTTCGTGCGCCGCGGCTTCAAGACGGCGATGATCTCCGGCGACGGCTTTGGCAAGCTGCTTGCCACCGGGCTCACTTCCGTGCTGGCGCTCCAGGTCTTCGTGATCGTCGGCGGCGTGACCAAGGTCATCCCGCTCACGGGCGTGACGCTGCCGTTCATCTCCTACGGCGGCAGCTCGATCATCGCCAACTTCGTGCTGCTCGCGCTGCTGCTGATCGTCTCCGACTCGGCGCGCCAGCGTCAGGAGCTGACGGGCGGAGTGGTGGCGTGAACGCCAAGATCCGCAACCTCTTCGGCGTCGTGATGCTGCTGTTCGCCGCGCTGATCTTCGCGACCTCGTGGTGGACGATCGACGAGCTCGGCGCGACGGGGCTGAAGGACAACCCGCACAACCGGCGCCTGCTGCTCGAGCAGATGCAGCACCCGCGTGGGCTCATCCGCGCCGACGACGGCACCGTGCTCGCCTCGAACAAGTTGACGGGCACGGGCGAGACCAAGCGCTACTACCGCACCTATCCACAGGGCGGCCTCTTCTCGCACGCCCTTGGCTACTACTACGTCTCGCGCGGCGACGCCGGCCTCGAGAAGCAGTACGACGACCAGCTCGCGGGCCGCGAGAACGAGTTCGCATCCACGATCGACCAGCTGCTCGGCCATCGCACCGAGGGCGAGGACGTGCGCACCACGCTCGACGTCCACGCGCAAAAGGTGGCGCTCGCGGCGCTGGCCGGCCTGCGCGGCTCGGTGGTGGCGATGGAGCCATCGACGGGCCGCGTCCGCGTGATGGCCTCCGACCCCGGCTTCAACCCGAACCTGGTCACCGCGAAGGGCGGCATCGGAGCCGCGGCGTCCACGCTCAACCGCGCGACCCAGGCCAGGTACCCGCCGGGTTCGACGTTCAAGGTGGTCACGGCCAGCGCTGCCATCGACACCGGCCGCTACAACCCGGACTCGTTCATCAGCGGCAAGTCGCCGAAGGTGATCTCCGGTGTACCTCTGAAGAACGACGGGAACGAGAGCTTCGGCTCGCTCTCGCTGACGGATGCGCTGACCCACTCGGTCAACACCGTCTTCGGCGAGATCGGCGAGAAGCTCGGGCGGAGCACGATGCTCAAGTACATGACGCGCTTCGGCTTCCAGAAGAAGCCGCCACTCGACTACCCGAAGGACGAGATGATCGCGAGCGGCGCGTTCCCCGAGAAGGCGTGCGGCAGCGGTATCGACTTCGGCCGCGTGGCGATCGGCCAGGAGTGCCACCTGTTCGTGACGCCGCTCCAGATGGTCGAGGTTGCCGCGACGGTTGCCAACGGCGGGGTGCGCATGAAGCCGCAGCTCGTCGAGCGGATCACGGCGAAGGACGGGCGCGTCAAGCAGACGTTCCACCCCAAGGTCGCGGCGACGGTCATGAGCAAGCAGTCGGCCGCCGCGGTCGGCCAGATGATGCAGCACGTGGTCGAGGAGGGCACCGGCACGGCTGCCCAGCTCCAGGGCATCTCGGTGGCGGGCAAGACCGGAACCGCGGAGATCCCGGGCACGACCGAGAACCAGGTCTGGTTCATCTGTTACGCGCCGGCCGACAACCCGCGCATGGCCGTTGCGGCCACGATCGAGCGCACGGTGGGCGAGGGCGGAAGCGTCGCCGCGCCGATCGCCAAGCAGGTGTTGCAGGCCCTGCTCGGAAAGGCAGTGACCACAGGTGGCTGAGGTCGCAGAGAACGCGATAGTCGACGGTCGCTACCGGATCACCGGGCGCATCGGCACCGGCGGGATGGCCGACGTCTACTGCGCCCATGACGAGCACCTCGGGCGCGACGTCGCGCTCAAGATGCTGCACCGGCGGTTCGCGCAGGACAACGAGTTCGTGGAGCGCTTCCGCCGTGAGGCATCCGCCGCGGCCGGGCTCCAGCACCCGAACGTGGTCGGGGTCTTCGACCGCGGCGAGTACGACGGCACCTACTACATCGCGATGGAGTTCCTGCGCGGGCGCACGCTCAAGGAGCTGATCACGCAGGAGGCGCCCCTGGACCAGATGCGCGCGCTCGACATCACGGTGCAGATCCTGCGCGCAGCCGGCTTCGCGCACCGGCGCGGCGTGATCCATCGCGACTTCAAGCCGCAGAACGTGATCGTCGACGAGGAGGACCGCGTCAAGGTCACCGACTTCGGCATCGCGCGCGCCGGCGCGTCGGAGATCACGGAGACCGGCTCGATCATGGGCACAGCGCAGTACCTCTCGCCCGAGCAGGCGCAGGGCATCGCCGCCGAGGAGGTCTCGGACCTCTACTCGATCGGCGTGATGCTCTACGAGATGCTCACGGGGCAGCTGCCGTTCGACGGCGACTCCGCCGTCGCGGTCGCGCTGCGCCACCTGACCGAGCCGCCGCGGCCGGTGCACGAGCTGCGACCCGACGTTCATCCCGAGCTCGAGGCGATCGTCGCCCAGGCGCTTGCCAAGGACCCGCGCCAGCGCTTCGGCGACGCTGACTCGTTCATCGCGGCGCTGGAGCACGCGCGGCCGCAGCTCCAGGCGATCCAGCCGGGGCAGGACACGTCCGAGTGGACGGCGGTCGCGCCGCCGACCAACGTCTGGCCCGCCCCGTACGAGACGATGGTTGCCCCGGCCGCGCCGTATGTGGCCGGCGGCCCGCGCCGCCGCGTCTGGCCGTGGGTGCTGCTCGGGCTCCTGATCGCCGCGCTCGTGGCGGGCGGCGTGGTGTTCGCAACACAGCGCGACAAGGTTGCTGTGCCAGGTGTCATCGGCACGCCCGTGGAGAAGGCGCGCACCTTCCTGGAGCAGCGCGGCTTCCAGGTGAACGTCGACCGCAAGCAGAGCCGCCAGCCCGTCGATCAGGTGATCCAGCAGAACCCGGGCGCGGGCGGGAAGGCGAAGAAGGGCTCGACCGTGAATCTGACGGTCTCCGGTGGCCCGCCGGACTCGGTCATCCCGGCGGTCGAGGGGCTCCCGCTCAAGCAGGCGCTCAAGCAGCTCCACGCGCAGGGCTTCGAGACCGACATCGACTCCAAGTCCTCCGACTCCGTCGCGAAGGGCCTGGTGGTGAGCACCACGCCGTCCGGCGGCACGCTGCTGAGCGAAGGCGAGCGCGTGCGGGTGGACGTGAGCACTGGCGTCGCGCGCTTCGGCGCGCCCGACGTGGTCGGCCTCGATCAGGACGCGGCCGAGAGCGCGCTCGAGGACAAGGACCTCGTCCCGGCAATCGTCCAGAGCGAGTCCGACAAGCCCGAGGGACAGGTCGTGTCGCAGGATCCGGCTGCAGGCGCGAAGGTGGCCAAGGGCGACCGCGTCACGCTGACGGTCTCGAAGGGCCCGGCCACGGTCGCGGTGCCCGACACGGTCGGGCTCACGCGCGGCGACGCTCGCAGCGCGATCCAGACGGCGGGCCTGAACGTGGAGGTCAAGACGCGACCGGCGACCGATCCGGCCGACGACGACATCGTGCTCGACCAGCGGCCGGGCGACGGGACCCAGCTCATGAAGGGGCGCACGGTCGTGATCTACGTCGGGCAGTACACGCCGCCGCCGACGCCGACCGACACCACGCCGACGCCGACCGACACCACGATCACTCCCGGCACACCCTGATGCGCGTCGCCGTGCTGGCGGGCGGCCGCTCCAGCGAGCACGAGGTGTCGCTCGAATCGGCGGCCTCGGTGCGGGCCGGCGTGGCGGAGGCGGGCCACGAGGTGGTCGAGGTGCTTCTCGAGCGCGCCGGCGGCTGGTCCTGCGACGGCGCGCCGGTGCCGCTCGAGCCGGGGGCGGGCCTGCTCGGCTGCGATGTCGTGTGGCCGGTGCTGCACGGGCCGTTCGGGGAGGACGGCAGCGTGCAGGGCATGCTGGAGCTGCTGTCGGTGCCGTACGTGGGCGCCGGTGTGCTCGCCTCGGCGGTCTGCCTCGACAAGCTCGTGTTCAAGGACCTGATGGCCGCGCACGGCATCCCGCAGGTCGGCTACGTCCGGCCCGGTGAGCCAGTGCCGAGCTTCCCGGTGTTCGTCAAGCCGTCACGGCTGGGCTCGTCGGTGGGCATCTCGAAGGCCGGGGACGCGCAGGAGCTGGCGGCGGCGATCGCAAGCGCCGAGTCCCACGACCCGCGCGTGATCGTGGAGGCAGCCTCGCCCGGTGTGGAGATCGAGTGTGCGGTGCTGGGCAACGAGGCCGCCGAGGCGTCGCAGCCGGGCGAGATCGTGGTCGACGCCGGCTGGTACGACTACGAGGCGAAGTATTCGCCGGGCGGCATGGAGCTGCGCTTCCCGGCGCAGCTGGGCGACGCGGTGCGCGAGGAGGTCCGCCGCCTGGCTGTGCGCGTCTTCGCGCTGGCGGACTGCGCGGGGCTGGCGCGCGTCGATTTCTTCGTGGAGGACGGCGAGCGGGTGCTCGTGAACGAGCTGAACACGATGCCCGGCTTCACCTCGACGAGCGTCTATCCCAAGCTGTGGGAGCTGTCGGGCATGCCGTTCCCGGAGCTCTGCGACCGGCTGCTGCGCTTGGGGCTGGAGCGCCACGAGCGCGAGTCGCGCTACCGCTTCTGAGCCAGCAGCGAGAGCTCCATGATCCCGGCCTGCTCGCCGGCCAGCTTGGTGATCCAGACGAGGTAGCGGTTGTACTGCTTGCCCGCGACCGCGAGCTTCACCTTGGTCACCGACTTCGCGCTGAACGTGGCCGACACCTGGCGCCAGCCCGTGATGTCGGCGGGGACGTCGCCATTCGCGGCGTAGATCGCCCCCTGCCAGCCCGCGAACGGCGAGATCAGGTCCAGCTCGGTCGCCGCCACCGGCGTCTTGGTGCGGACCATCAGCCCAACGCCCTTCTTCTTCGAGTTGGCGCCGCTCAGCCCGGCGCTGTAGTGCTCGGTCTTCCACGACGTCGTGCGGTTGCCGTCGATCGCCAGCCGGACCGAGCCAGGCGACTCGTGCTGGTCGCCCTCCGGGTCGTAGTCCTTCACCGCCGCGAACTTGACCAGCGCGACGCCCTTCGCAACGTGGCGCGGCCCGGCGTCGCCGGTGTCGCCCGTGTGGGTGCGGCTCGCAAGCACGGCCACAACGATCGCCGCGACCACCAGGCCCAGCGCCAGCACGGCCAGCAGCGCACGCGGGTTGCGGATGCGCAGCGGCACCCAGTCCGCCGTCTCGCCGGGCAGCGCACGCAGCACGGTCGTTGCCTCGTCGGTCAGCTCCGCGCCGCGGCGAGCCTCGATGGCCAGCGCCTGCTCGAGGTCGTGGACCATCTCCTCGACGCTCGCGTAGCGGTTCTTCAGCTCCTTGCGCGTGGAGCGGTCGACGATCGAGGCGAGCACCGATGACACCTCGGGCCGCAGCTGCTGGACGTCCGGCAGCGGGTCGCGCACGTGCTGCATCGCGACCGCGACCTGGTTCGTGCCCTTGAACGGCACGTCGCCGGTGAGCATCTCCCACAGGCAGACGCCGAGCGAGTAGACGTCGGACTGCTCGGTGGCGCCGTCGCCGACGGCCTGCTCCGGCGCGACGTAGTCGGTGGTTCCGAGCACCCGTCCGGCGGCTGTCAGCCCGTCGAGCTCGAGTGAGCGGGCGATGCCGAAGTCGGTCACCTTGGCGCGGCCCTCGGAGTCGATCAGCACGTTCTGGGGCTTCACGTCGCGGTGCACGATGCGCTCCGCGTGGGCGGCCGCGAGCGCGCGGCCCATCTCGATCGCGTAGGCGATCGCCTCGGCGATCGGCAGCCGTCCCATGCGCCGGATCCGCGCCTTGAGCGTCTCGCCCTCGACGTACTCGAAGACGATGAACGGCTGGCCATCGTCCTCGCCGGCGTCGATCACGGTCACCACGTGCGGGTGCGCAAGCCGGGCCGCGGCGCGCGCCTCGCGCCGGAAGCGCTCGAGCTGGTCCGGGTCCTGGGACATGTCCGCATGCAGGACCTTGATCGCCACCCAGCGCTCGAGTGTCTCGTCGAACGCGCGGTAGACCGTGGACATGCCGCCCGAGCCGATCTTCTCGTCCAGGCGGAAGCGGTTGCGCAGGATGGTCCCGATCACAGCCTGCGTATCTTGGCGCGGCTAGGACTGGTGGGCCAGCTTCAACCCTGCGCGCGGCCAGTCGGTGATTGCGAACAGCTTGCCGGTGGCGGACCCGGTCACGTATGCCGTGCGCAGGTCGTCGCCGCCGAAGGCCACGTTCGTGGGCCACGGATCGCCGACCTCGACGAAGTCGATCTCCTCACCGCCGGCGGGCTCCTCGCTGGGCTTGATGGTGGTGATGCCGCCGCGCAGGAGGGTCCCGACGCAGATGTTCCCTTCGCTGTCGATCGCCAGCGAGTCGAGTGCCGAGAAGCCGGCTGCCCGCGCCACCGGCGTCCCGCCGTGCGGCAGCAGCGGGAACGGCTCGCCCAGCTCGCCGGGGCCGGTCACCGCCCAGGACCAAAGCCCGGCGGTGAGGGTCTCGGCGGTGTAAAGACGCTTGCCATCGGGTGAGAGCCCGATGCCGTTGGGAAAGTCGAGCGGGCCCATCACCTCGCGGCACTCGGAGCCGTCGGCCTTCGCGTAACAGATGAAGCTGCGGTCGGCCGTGCGCTCCTGTTGGATGCCGTACTGGGTGAACCAGAAGCCGCCGTGTTCGTCGAAGACGAGGTCGTTCGGGGAGATCAGGCGCGTGCCGCTCGCCTCTTCGTAGAGCGTCTCGACCTCGCCCGAGTCCAGGTCCACGCGCTGGATCAGGCCGCCGTTGTGCGGCTCCGAGGGTGGTTGGTGGGTGATCGTCAGGCCGCCCATGTCGATGAAGTCGAACGCCTTGCCGTTGTTGCAGACGTAGAGCTTGCCGTCGGGGCCCAGCTGCGCGCCGTTGGGGCCGCCGCCGGTCTCGGCGATCGTCTCCTTGTTGCCGTCGGCGTCGATCCGGGATATGCGCTGACCCTTGATCTCGCACACCGAGACCGAGCCGTCGGGCAGCACCACGGGCCCTTCCGGGAACTCCAGCCCGTTCGCAAGCTCGCGTACCTCAGGCATCGCTCTCCTCCTCGTTCCAGATCCAGGTCGTCACAGCGCCGCCGGCCGCCCGGCCGCGGTACATGAGGGCGGTATTGAAGGGCATCGAAGTGGTGCCGTTGGCAGCCACCGCGATCAGCCCGCCGTCGAGGCCTCCGAGCGCGCCCGTGGCGGCGTCGCCTAGTGGCGCGGCGGCATGACGCACGCGCGCCGCGATCTCGTGGCCAACGGCTGCGCGGACGAACTGCTCACCCGACCCGGTGCAGGACACGGCCACCGATTCGTCCGCCCAGGTGCCGGCGCCGATCACGGGGGTGTCGCCAACGCGCCCGGGAAGCTGCCCGCGCACGCCGCCGGTGGAGGTCGCAGCCGCAAGGCAGCCGCCCGCGTCGAGTGCCACCGCGCCCACCGTGCCGTGGTCGCTCAGCCTGGCGCGCTCGCGGTCGGTCACGAACCACTCCGGGTCCACCAGGTCCAGTCCCGCGTCCTCCGCGTAGCGCTCGGCGCCGGCGCCCACCAGCAGCACGTGCGGGGTCTTCTCCATGATCGCCCGCGCCAGCAGCACCGGATGGCGGACGCGGGTTATGCCCGCGCAGGCACCGGCTTCGCGCACGGCGCCGTCCATCACCGCGGCGTCCATCTCCACGCCGCCCTCCGAGGTCAGGACGGAGCCGCGCCCAGCGTTGAAGAGCGCGCAGTCCTCCAGCGAGCAGACGGCTGCCTGGGCCGCATCCAGCGCCGCCGCGCCGCCGGCCAGGAGCTCGTAGCCCGCCAGCAATGCGTCGCGCAGAGCGGCGTGCACCGCGTCTTCGTCGTCGACGCCTCCCACCGGGTTTCCGGCGCCGCCATGCACCAGCAGAACGGGTGTGACGGGGTTCACAGCCGCGATCCTGTCACTTCGCCACGGGTCGCTAGGGTCAGGGGCGTGGCTCCACCCGACCGAAAGGGCGGGAGTGGCCTGTCGCTGCGGACGCTGACCATTGCCAGCGCCGCGTCTCTCACCGCAGCGATGGTGTCTTCGCGCCTCTTCCCGCCCGGAACGATCTACGCATCGGCGGTCACGCCGGTGATCGTGGCTGCCGTCAGCGAGATGCTGCACAAGCCGGTCGACCGCGTGACCGAGCTGGCCCGCCAGCGGCGGACGATGGTGATGGAGGCGCAGATGGCGCCCGACGCCGCGATAGCCAGCGCGCCGCTCGAGGAGCGGGACCTGCCGCAGCGGCCGCTGCGGCGCCGGATCCTGCATCCCAAGGTATGGCTCGTGACGGGGCTGTGCGCGTTCGCGCTGGCAGCGGCCCTGCTGACGCTGCCGGAGCTGGTGTTCGGCGGAGCCGTGGCCACGAAGCACCGCACCACGTTCTTCGGCGGCGGGTCGTCGTCGCCGGCGCAGTCCACCCAGAACACCACCACGACCACGAAAACCGTTACGCAGACGGTCCCGGCCCAGTCGCCCGCGACCACCGAGACGCAGACGGGGACCCAGACGACCACGACTGATACGGGCACCGGCACGACCACCACGCCCAGCGGCGGCACGGCGCCGCCTGCGGACAGCGGCAGCTCGACCTCCCCGAGTCCCGCGCCGACCGGGACCACGCCCTAGCCCGGCGCGCCACGGTGGCCGCCGGTTGTTGTTGCGCGGTTAACCACTTGCGGATTCCGGCCGCCTCCTGATAATCGAACAATGGCCCACCTTCGTGTGGCCGCGGCAGGGGTGGCTGCGGCCGCGGCATTGACCGCGACATTCGTCGTTCTCGGCGTCGACCCTGGCAGTCGCAACAGCGACCCGGCGCCGCGCGTGGCGGCGCTCCGCCACGCGCAGCCGCTGGCCTTCGAGCCCAACGCCGGCCGCTTTCGCGGAGCCGGTGACTACCTCGTGCACGACCAGCGGGCCACGGTGGCGATCGGCGCGACGCGGTCCGTGCTCGCCGTCGGGAAGCGGGGCGCCCTAACGACCAGCCTGCTCGGCGCTTCGCCTGCACATGCGCATGCCGCCCGCCGGCTGGCCGGGGTCATCAACTGGTACGCGGGCCCGCGCAAGGTCTGGCGGACGGGGCTGCCCACCTTCGACGGCGTGCGCTATCCGGGCGTCTACCGGGGAGTCGACGTCTCCTACCACGGGCGCCGCGGGCGCCTCGAGTACGACTTCGCGCTGGCACCTCACGCCAGCCCGGCGCAGATCGCCCTGCGGCTGACGGGTGCCAGCTCGCTCCACGTGGCCGCGAACGGGGGTCTCGTCGCGCGCGTGGCCGGGCACACGGTCAGGCAGCTGCGGCCGGTCGCCTATCAGCAGGTCGCGGGCGCGCGGCGCACCGTGCGCGCCGGCTTCGTGCTCCACGGAGACCGCCTCGGGTTCGAGCTCGGACGCTACGACCACACACGCCGGCTCGTCATCGATCCCGTCATGACCTACGGCGACTACTTCGGCGGAACCGGTAGCGACGCCGCGAACGACGTCGCGGTCGACTCCGCCCACGACATGATCATCGGCGGCAGCAGCAGCTCGTCGTCGATCGCAGGCGTGAGTGGCGGCGCACCCAGTGGGGCGGGGCTCGTGGCCAAGATCGGACCCGACGGCACGCGCCAGTGGGCGACGTTTCTCGGCTGGGGCGTGAACGGCGTAGCCGTTGACGGCGGCGGAAACGTGCTGATCGCGGGCTACACGAACCAGGCGTCGTTCACGCCCACCGGGGGCGCGCAGCAGGCGACCTACGGCGGCGCCGCGAACGATGCGTTCGCCGCGAAGCTCAGCCCCGCGGGCTCGATGTCCTGGGGCACCTACCTCGGCGGTTCGAGCACGGAGGTGGCCGAAGGAGTGGCGGTGGACGGCTCTGGCGCGGCGTACGTGGTCGGCTACTCGAACTCCACCAACGGGATCGCGACCGCGGGCACCATGCAGACCTCGAACAACGGCAGCTCGGACGGCTTCCTTGTCAAGTATTCGTCTTCGGGCGCGCGCCAGTTCGGCACCTACATGGGCGGGAGCAGCTACGACGAGGCGAGCGCGGTGGCGATCGCGCCCGGCTGTCAGTCGAGCTGCCCGGCATTCGCGGGCGGCTACAGCTGGGGCGGGTTCCCGACCACGTCAGGAACCGACCGCCAGACGCACAGTTCCAATTATCAGGATGGCTTCGTGATCCGCGTGAGCCCGACCGGCGGCGACAGCTGGGCCTCCTATACACCTCACGACCCGATCAGCGGTCCGAGCGTGGATGGCAGCTCGAGCGTGAAGGGCATCGCCGTCAGCCCCGCGGGGAACCCAACGGTCGTGGGCGGGGCTGGCCAGTCGAGCGGCACGGCCGCGTTCATCTCGACCTTCATCGCAGGAAGCGGAAAGCGTGGGCCCGAGCCCGGCGACCAGGTCTTTCCGTCGACGGACGACGGCTCTTTCCACGACGTCGCCTACGACGCCCAGGGCAACGCCTACGCGATCGGCCAGACAGGGTCCACGAACCTGTCCACGACGTCGGCCGTTCAGCCTGCCTCGGGCGGGGGGGCGGTCGACGCGTTCGCGATGAAGTTCATCCCGAGCCGATCCGCCGCGCTCCCGGCATGGTCGACCTACCTTGGGGGCAACGATGACGACTACGGCTACGGGATCGCGACCGACACTGACGGCGGCGCCGTCCTCGCCGGCTACACGGACTCGGCCAACTTCCCGACAGCCAACGCCAGGTACGGGCCGTCGACGCCGTCGGATGCGTTCGTCGTGCGTCTCGACGTCGCGACGCCGAGCATCCAGTCGGGGCCGTCGGGGACGATCTTCACCGGTAGCGCCACCTTCACCTATGGAGCCGGCGACCAGGGGGCGACGTACAGCTGCAAGCTGACGCCGGTCGACGCCGACTTCTCGCCCTGCCCCGCGTCGGGCAAGACGTACTCGGCCCTGGCTGACGGCGCCTATACGTTCGCCGTCCGGTCGGTTGACATCGGCGGCACGCCCTCGCACAGCGTGACCCAGGGCTTCACGGTCGACACGACCCCGCACGCGCTGTTCACGATCGCTCCGAACCCGGTGCTCGCGGGGCGCAGCGCGACCTTCGACGCCTCCGCCTCGACCGGCGGCGGCCAGCCGATCACGAAGTACGAGTGGGATCTGGACGGTGACGGCAAGTTCGAGCGCGACACGGGTTCCATAGCGAAGACCGGCGAGGCGTTCGCGAAGGCCGGCACGATCCCGGTCAGCCTGCGCGTCACGACGGCGTCCGGTGCCACCGGCATCGCGACCCAGGATCTCCACGTCAGCGCGGCCACCGGCGCGACGCAGTTCGGGGTGACGATCAACAACGGCGCGCAGTACACGCGCACGCCCAACGTCACGGTCAACGCGGTCTTCCCTGCGGGCACGAGCTCGCTGCTCTTCTCGAACGACGGCGGCTTCCTCCAGCCGTTGAACTTCCCGGCCGAGAAGTCGACCAAGTGGAAGCTGGACTCGTCCGGCCCCGAGCGGCTCCCGAAGATCGTCTATGTGCGCTTCCTGAACAGCGGCATCGTCTCCGAGACGCACACCGACGACATCATCCTCGACGAGACACCGCCGAAGGTCGACCAGGCTGCCGTCGCGCCCGCCGCCGCCACGTCGAGCGCCGCGACGGCCAGTGCCGCGAAGGTGAAGCTGCGGCGCTGGAAGGTGAAGGTCAAGGCCCACGACTCGAACTCGGGTGTGTCGAAGATCGAGGTGACCTCGAACAAGAAGCGACCCGGCCGCGCCCTGAAGTACAAGCGCAAGCTCACGGTCAAGTCGGCCAAGCGGCCGCGCTTCATTCGCGCGCGTGACCGGGCAGGCAACTGGTCGCGCTGGAAGAAGGCGCGCTAGGCGCTAGGGGTCGAGGAGCTGGACGGCCGGGGCGCGCTAGAGCTGGGCGGCGCGGAAGCCGCCGTCCTTGCGGCCCACCAGGCCGGCCTGCGTCAGCTCCACCAGACCCGCCTCGCTGGTGGTTGCGCCGATGACCGCGGCCCCCGGGTGGTGCTGCGCGACCAGGGCGACGGCCGCCTCGGCCTGCTCGGCCGGGACGACCACGCAGAACCCGCAGCCCATGTTGAAGACCTCCCACAGCTCGGCCTCGTCCACGCCGCCGCGCTCGGCGATCAGGCGGAACACGGGCGGCACGGGCAGCGGCGAGTCGATGCGGTAGCCAACCGGCGCCGTCAGTCGCGTCAGGTTGAGGAAGCCGTCGCCCGTGATGTGGGCCAGGCCGCGGACGTCGAGGTCCGAGCGAAGGAGCTCGAGGATCGCGCGCACGTAGATGACGGTCGGCTCGAGCAGCTCGTCGGCGACGGTGCGCCCGCCGAGCTCCGGCGGCGCCTCGCGCAGGTCGGGAAGTGCGCGGCGGGCCAGGGTGAGCCCGTTCGAGTGCACGCCGCTCGACGGGATGCCGATGACGGCGTCACCGGGCTCGATCGTGTCGCCGGTGACGATCTTGTCGAGCTCGATCAGGCCGATGCACGAGGCGCAGAGGTCGAAGCCGTTCGGCGACGGGTGGCCGCGGATCAGCTCGGGCAGCTGCGCCAGTTCGCCGCCCGGGATCTCGACCCCGGCCTGCTCGGCGCCCGCGCGCAGCCCGATCGCGATGTCGCGCAGCATGTCGGCCTGGGCGTCCTCGACCGCGATGTAGTCGACCAGGGCGATCGGCTCGGCGCCGACGCAGATCACGTCGTTCACGTTCATCGCGACGCAGTCGATGCCGACCGTGTCGTAGCGGCCGGCCTGTTCCGCGACGATCACCTTCGAGCCGACGCCGTCCGTGCAGAACGCCAGGCCGAGCCGGTCATCCAGCCGCATCACAGCGGCGTAGTGGCCTGAGGTCAGGACCGAGCGCGAGGGCTTGCCCGTGTCGATGCCCGAGAGCACCTGCACGAGCCCGGCGAGGGCGCCGTGAGCCTCGGAAGCGTCGACTCCTGCCTCGGCGTAGGCGCCGCGATCAGCCACGAGGCCATTCAAGCCGATGCAGCCGACGCAGAGCCAGCGCGCCGAACGCGACCCGGTAAGCCGCCGCCGGGCGCTGCCTGCGCACGCGCAGCAGCGGGCTCGCGGCGAGCGTGGATGCGAAGGCGGCGAGCGCTCCTGCGGCGAATGGAGCCCGCAGCTCGGGAGCCAGGCCGCGCTGTCCCACCCTGACGAGCTTCAGCGCGGTCGCACCGCCGATGATCGGCAGCCCGGCCCGCCACGACAGCCGGGCGGAGCTCTCACGGTCGAGCCCAAGCGCACGCGCAGCGGTGAGCGAAGCGCCGTTGCGCGAGACGCCAGGCACAAGCGCAGCCGCCTGCGCAAGCCCAACCAGAACAAGGGGCCTGGTCCCCTGCACACAAAGCCCAGGCCTGGAGCGGGGTTCAAGCAAAAGGGGCCTGGCCCCGTTCTCATCTCCGTCCGTTGCCCATAGGCCGATCCCGCCGGCCACCATCGCGGCCGCGGCCAGCTTCGGGTTGCTCGCCTGCCGCTCGATCCGCTTCTCCAGCGTCAGTGCCACGAGTGACGCCGGCAGCGTCAGCCGCACGCTGGCCAGCGGGTCGCGCATGGCTGCGAGCAGGTCATCGCGCAGCAGCCACGCCAGCGCCGCGCCCGCGCCGGCGTGCAGTGCCACCTCGAACGTCTTGCGCGTCTCGTCCGGCAGGCGCGCGTAGGGCCAGCCCAGCAGCGCGGGCACGAGCACGAGGTGGCCCGAGCTCGACACGGGCAGCAGCTCGGCCGGCCCCTGGATCAGACCGAGCGCGACCGCCTGGCCGACGCTCAGGCCGGGGCGGCGGCGCGCCGGCGCCGTGAGCGCACGACCAGCCATACGACACCGATGACGATCGCGGCGAGGACGACGTAGTCGAGCACCTGGAGGTGGCGCTTCCAGTCCTCCCACTTGGAGCCCGCCTGATCGCCGATGAACACGAACAGGGCGACGAACGGGATCGACCCGAGCACCGTCAGCCAGCTGAAGCGCCAGAACGGCATCCGCGCGATACCCGCCGGCAGCGAGATGAAGGCACGCAGAACCGGCACCATCCGCATCCAGAAGACGGTCGCGTCGCCGTGGCGCTGGAACCAGTCGTCGGCCCAGCGCAGGTGGTGCGTCTGGATGAACACACGGTGACCGTGCTTCTCGAACCATTCCACGCGGCCCGCGTAGCCGACCCCGTATGCGACCCACGAGCCGATCAGGTTGCCGAGCACCCCGAACAGGACGGCGACGACCAGCGAGTAGTGCCCGTCGTGGACGTTGAAGCCGGCGAACAGCAGCGTCGCCTCGCTCGGGATCGGGATGCAGGCGGCGCCGATCGCCATGAGCATGAGGACGCCCCCGAGGCCCAGATCGCCGACCACGTTCACGCAGAAGTCGACGAGCCGCTCTGTGACTGAAGCGAGCTCGAACAAAGCCGAGAGAGCGTAGCCCTCCGGGCCTTCTGTCTCATGAACGCAACCTGAATCTCGGGCTTCATACACTGAGGGCCTTGTGCTGAAGCGGGCTAGCTCATCTGTCGCGGCACGGAGGCTGCTCCAGTTGTGCGTCGACGGCGCAATGGTGGCGCTCGCGTACTACCTCTCGTTCGCGCTCCGCTTCGACAACGGCACGCCGCACCGCTACCGCGACCTGCTCGGCGGGACGATCCTGCTGGTCGTCCTCGGCAAGCTCCTGATCTTCGGAGCGTTCGGCCTGTACCACAAGCTCTGGCGCTTCATCGACCAGAAGGACTTCGAGCGCGTGGTCCAGGCGGCCCTGATCGCCTCGCTGGTCGTGGTTGGCGCGTTCTTCCTCTGGCCGGGCCAGACCGATCCGCCGCGCGGTGTCGTGGCGCTCGACTTCCTGCTCACGCTGCTGTTCATCTCGGCCGCGCGCTTCGCGGTCCGGATGCTGATCGTGGAGCGCTCGGTGCGCCGCATCCCGGAGCGCGGCGCGCGGGAGGTGCTGATCATCGGCGGCGGCAGCGGCGGCCAGGCCGTGGTGTCAGAGCTGCGGCGCAACCCGGGCCTGCGCAGCACGGCAATCGGCTTCGTGGACGACGACCCGCGCAAGCAGGGCATGCGCGTGGGCGGCCTCAAGGTGCTCGGCACCACGTCCGAGCTGCCGCGGATCCTCGACGCGGCCGAGCCGGACGAGGTGATCATCGCGATCCCGTCGGCGCCTGGCACGCTGCGCCAGCGCGTGGTCACCGCCTGCCGCGAGCGTCAGATCCCTGTGCGCACGCTGCCGACCGTGTTCGAGCTGCTCTCGGGCGGCCTCGACCTGATCCGCCAGGTGCGCGAGGTGCAGGTGGAGGACGTCCTGGGCCGCGAGCCGGTGCGCTCGGAGATCGAGACCGTCGGCGCCTACCTCGAGAACGAGGTCGTCCTGATCACCGGAGCCGGCGGCTCGATCGGCTCCGAGCTCTCGCGCCAGATCGCGCGCGTGCGCCCTGCGCTGCTTGTCCTGGTGGACCACGCCGAGGGCAACCTGTTCGAAGATCCGCCGCGAGCTCGAGGAAGCACGTCACTTTCGCAACGTCGCGGCGGTCCTCGCCGACTGCAAGGACGCCACGCGGATGCGCGAGGTCTTTCTCCAGTACCGCCCGGGTGCCGTCTTCCACGCGGCGGCCTACAAGCACGTCGGCCTGATGGAGGAGAACCCGGTCGCGGCGGTGCAGAACAACGCGGTCGCCACGCGCATCGTGGCGCAGGCCGCCGCCGCGGCGGGCACCAGGCGCTTCGTGCTCGTGTCCACGGACAAGGCCGTGCGTCCGGCGACCGTTATGGGCGCGTCGAAGGCGATGGCCGAGTGGGCCGTCGAGGGGCTCCAGAGCCGCCACCCGGAGACGGTGTTCGCGACCGTGCGCTTCGGCAACGTGCTCGGCTCGTCGGGCTCGGTGGTGCCGATCTTCCGGCGCCAGATCGCTGCCGGTGGCCCGGTCACCGTCACAGACCCGCGCATGACGCGCTACTTCATGACGATCCCGGAGGCCGTGCAGCTGATCATCCGCGCCGCCAGCCTGGCGAACGGCGGCGAGATCTTCGTGCTCGACATGGGCGAGCCCGTGAAGATCATCGAGCTGGCCCAGAACATGATCCGGCTCTCGGGTCAGGAGCCGGACGTGGACATCGCGATCGAGATCGTCGGCCCGCGGCCAGGGGAGAAGGTCCACGAGGACCTGTTCAACCCCAACGAGCGCTCGCGCCCGACCGGGGCCGACAAGATCGTGGCGGCGGAGCGCCCGCCGCTCGATGCCGACTGGGTCGAGCATGCGTTCGCCCGGGTCGAGGACATCGTCTACGGCGGCGAGGCCGCCAACCTGCCGGCCACAGTGGCCGAACTGGCCGCCGAGCGCGTGCTCGCCGGCGAGCAGCGCTCCCAGGCGATCTAACCGCCTGCGGCCTGTGCTGCTGCACGATCCGCGGTCGCGGCTATGGTTCGACGCGCTCATGACCGCCCTCCAAGCCGCAGGAGGGGGCCTGCCCCTGGCTCTCCACATACCGCACGTGGTCGAGCAGGCGGGATCGCTTGCCGGCTTCGCCGCGGTGATCGGACTGGCAGTGCTCTCAGCCCTCTACTTCTCGCAGGCACGCGACCTGCGCCGCCTGCGCGAGTGGGCGGGACGGGCGCCCGAGCGCGCGGCCGAGACGCCTCCGGGCCAGCCGGCGCCCGTGCCAGGCCGGGTCGTGGCCGTGCCGCAGCGCCAGACGCAGGTGCCGCCCGGCCCCGCGACTGGGCCGAAGCCCGCGACCGCCGCAGCGGCCGCTCCCGTCGTGCCGGCAGCAGGCACCGCTGCGCCGAGCAAGGACGGCACCAGCGACACGGCAGGGCAGAACGGCGACGCCGCCCCGGCGGTCAGCGCGGGGGAAGGCACGAAGCCGGCCGAGGCCGACGCCGCCAAGGCCGGTGCCGAGCCCAAGGAGGGCGAAGCCGGAGCGCAGGACAAGCCAGCCTCCACGGCTCCCAAGCCGGGCGGCATGCCCGCCCCGGCCTCAGCCGCCGCGGCGGGCGCCGCATCTGCCGCAGCGTCCGCAGGGGCCGGTGCCGCGTCGGTCGCGGGCCCGGCCGCCGCTCCGCCCACGGCGAAGCCCGGCGCAACTCCGCCCACGGCCACGCCCGGCGCAACGCCGCCCGGCGCCCCGCCCACGGCGAAGCCCGGCGCAACTCCACCAACGGCCACGCCCGGCACAATGCCGCCCGCCGCCACGCCCGGCACAACGCCGCCCGCCGCCACGCCCAAGCCGACACCGCAGCGCCCACCAGGGTCGGTGCTCCCGCCGCGCACGGGAACGCTTCCCCCGGTCCGCCGGCTCCCGTCCTCGAACGTCGGCGCGCCCGCTGGGCCTGCGTCCCAGCCGCCTCAGCGCAAGCGCAACCCGCTCTACGTGGTGCTCGCCGTCGCGGGCGTGCTGATCCTCGGCGCCGCCGCCGCGGTCGGCGTGCCCGCGATCGTCAACCACAACAAGCACGACTCCGGCACCAAGACGTCGAAGGCCAAGACGACGACCCACAAGCCGAAGGTCGCAGCCAGCCCGAGCAAGATCACGGTCGCCGTGCTCAACGGAACCTCGATACAGGGCCTGGCAGCCCAGATCGGCGACCGCGTCGAGGCCGACGGCTTCCGCAAGGGCACCGTCAGCAATGCCTCGGTGGCCGGCGGCCAGCGCGCCAACTCGGTCGTCATGTACGCCAAGGGCCACGACCGCGACGCGCGCCTCGTGGCCAGGCGCCTCTTCGATCAAGAACGTCCAGGCGGTCGACACCGAGAGTCAGTCGATCGCGGGCGACGCGTCAGTGGTCGTCGTCGTGGGCACCGACAAGACCCAGTAGCGCCGCGCACCGCGGTGCGGCCCCGCCGGGCGTCCTGCGCCTATCAGACGGCTGCTGCCGCCCGCGCGGCCATGTGCGCGACGCCGAGCCGCTCGTAGTCGGCCGCAGCGCGCTCGGCGGCAGCCTGGGCGACCACGGGGTCCGACTCGCTGAGCACGGCAGCTGTGAGCAGGTCGCAGCGCGCCGCCTCGAGCGGGCGCCCGATCGCCAGCCAGCGCTCGCGGGCGCGGCCCAGCAGCGCGGCGGCCTCCGCGGGCTCGGGCGCTGTGGCGCCGCGCGCCTCGAGCGCCGCCGCCTCGCCGACCGGGTAGTGCAGGCGGCCGGCCAGCGCCGCAGCCTCCTCGGCCGCCTCAGCGGCCTCCTCGCTGCGGCCGGCCAGCGCCATGATCACTGCGCGCAGCGACATCACCTGGACCGATTGCGCGACAAGGCCGGCGCGCTCGCAGACGTCGAGAGCACGGTCGAGTGCCGCCACCGCCGCGCTGAAGTCGCCGCGGTCGCGCAGCACGAGCGCCAGCCCGAACAGCGCGTTGAACTGCACTTCCGACCAGCCGACCTGCTCCGCCAGCTCCTGCGCCCGCCGGTACGCGCCCTCGGCCTGCTCGAGCTCTCCCGAGCGCCAGTGCAGCAGGCCGCGCAGCCCGTATGGGAACGACAGCTTGCCGACCAGGCCCTCGCGCTCGGCCACCTCGACGCTGGCCTCGGTGGAGCGCGAGGCTGCGTCCCAGTCGGCGCGGTAGGCGGCGATCAGCCCCAGCGCCGAGTGCAGCTCGACAAGCGACGGCAGGTCGCCGGTGCGCTCGGCCAGCTCGAGCGCCTCCGAGTAGGCGGCTTCGGCGCCCGGGTACTCGGCCTCGGACACCTCCAGGTGATAGCCGAGCGTGAGCAGCGCGCGGATGGTTTCGGCGTGATCGGAGCCGCGAGCGAGGTCGACCGACTTCTGGAGGTTCTCGCGCGCCTTCGCGCTGTCGCCGATGCGCCCGAACACCCGCCCGAAGATGCCGTGTGCCCGCGAGGCGGCGCGTGTCTCGCCCAGGCGCTCGGCCAGGCGCAGTGCCTTCTCGGCTGCATAGATGGCAAGCATGTTGTCACCCGTGTGCATGTAGAGCGACGCCGCTTCCTCGTACAGCCGCACCAGCTCCAGGCACGGCGGGCCGTCCTTCAGCAGGTTGATGCCCTTCTGGTAGTGCTCGACCGCCTGGCGCGTCTCGCCCTTGTGCCAGAGCGCGGCGCCGGTCTTGCGATGCAGGTCGCCAACGCGCTCGAGCTCCTCCTGAGCGCGCTGGTACTCGAGGCACTCGCTCCACACCTCGATCGCCTCGTCCACGTGCCCCATGCGCAGCGCGACGTCGCCCTGCTTCTCGCCGATGCGCGCCACGGCCGCGGGGTCGTGCGGGCAGCGGATCGCACGCGCGGCGGCGAAGCGGTCGACGGCCTCGGCATTCGAGAAGAGCGCAGCCGCCGCGTCGCCGGCCACCTCGAGGAAGTAGAGCGCCTTGCGATGCACCGGCGCCAGCTCGTCGTTCGTCAGCGCGGCCTCGTCGCCGAGCACGGCCGCACGCCAGTAGTGCTCGGCAAGCAGGTTGGCCATCTCCTCGGCACGATCTCCCGCCCGCTCCTCGATCAGGTTCCCGATCTGAAAGTGCTTGCGGCAGCGCACCGCCTTCGGCAGCATCCCGTAGGCAACGTCGCGGATGAGCACGTGCTTGAACGCGAGCTCGCGCTCGTCCGTGAGCGCACCGTCGCGCGCGGGCAGCGGCATCACGATGTCCTTGTCGTGCAGGGCGGCGAGCACCTCCGGCAGGTCCGCGCCCGTCTCCTCGGCCACCGGCTGGAGTGCGCCCTCCCAGAAGGTCTGGCCGACGACCGCGGCCTGCTGGATCACCTGGCGCTCGATCGGGTCGAGCGAGTCCAGGCGCGCCGCGAGCAGGGCGTGGACGGTGTCGGGCAGGCGCTCGGCGGTGTCGGCGCCCTCCTCGTTCAGGCGCCTGACCATCTCCTCGGCGAAGAACGGGTTCCCGCCTGCCCGATCGGCCACGAACTGCACGAGCGGCCCCGCGTCGGCCCCCTCGGGCAGCAGCGCCGAGACCAGCTCGCGTGACTCGTCGGCGGTGAGCGGGTCGAGGAAGATCGAGGTGGCGTCGCGGCGCCCGCCGCCCCAGTCCGGGCGGCGCTGGAGCAGCTCGTCGCGTGCCAGGCACAGGATCAGGAGCGGCGCGCGCACCCAGCGGGCCAGGTGCTCGATCAGGTCGAGCATTCCGTGGTCGCCCCAGTGGATGTCCTCGAAGACCAGCACGGTCGGGCGGCGGTGAGCACGCGCCTCGATCCCGTTGCGCACGGCGGAGAAGAACGATTCGCGCAGGCGCTCCGGGTCCTGCGCCTCGGCATGGGTCAACTCGGGCGGCGACTCGATCCCGACCAGGCGGCCGATCAGCGCCGCCATGCGCTGGGAGGCGATCCCCGGCTCCTTGCCGGGCTCGTCGCTCAGCTCCTCGACGTAGTGGCACAGCTTCGTCCACGCCTCCTCGGCGGAGTCGCCGTCGACGATCGCGGCCTCGGAGCGGACGATCTCGCCGAGCGCCCAGTAGACGACACCCGAGCCGTACGGCAGGCAGTGCCCGATGCGGATGGCCGGCTCCGGCTCGCGCGTGCGGAGCATGGCCTCGACCTCGCGCAGGAGGCGCGACTTGCCGACGCCCGCCTGGCCGATGACCGTGACCAGGTGCGCGCGGCCCTCGCGGACCACGCGCTCGTAGAGCGAGCCGAGCACGTCGAGCTCGCCTGCGCGCCCGACGAACGGCGCCGCCGCCCCCACGCTCTGGCGCCGCGGCGTGGTCGTCACGAGCCCCTCCGCCACGAACGCCGGAACGAGCTCGGCCTTGCCCTTCAGCCGCAGCGGCTCGAGCTCGCGGTACTCGACCGCGGTTCCCGTGGCGCGCATCGTCGCCTCGCCGACTGTGATCGAGCCGATCTCGGCCGCCGCCTGGAGGCGCGCGGCTACGTTCACGGTGTCGCCGATGACGGTGTAGCCGCCACCGCCGAGTGAGCCGGCGAGCACGTCGCCCGTGTTGATGCCCACGCGCAGCTGGAGCACGGGATCGATCTCCTTGATGGCGCCGTGCATCGCAAGCGCCGCGCGCACCGCCCGCTCGGCATCGTCCTCGTGCGCCACGGGCGCGCCGAAGGTGGCCATCACGTTGTCGCCGATGAACTTGTCGACGGTGCCGCCGAAACGCTCGACCTCTTCGCCCAGGCGGCGCAGGCAGCGCTCGACCATCGCCTTCACAAGCTCCGCGTCCATGCGCTCGGCCATGGCGGTGTAGCCGGAGATGTCGGCGAACAGGACCGTCACCCAGCGCCGCTCCTCGGGCAGCGCCGAGTTCGGCACCGGCGGGCGGCTGGCGGTGTCGCGGACTGGCTTCGGGGTGGCCGCCGCGGCGAGCGGGGTGCCGCACTCCATGCAGAACTTCTGGCTCGGGCCGTGGGGCGTCGAGCACGACGGGCAGCGCAGCTCGAGGGCGGCTCCGCAGTCCATGCAGAACTTTGCTCCGGCCGGGTTCCCGGCCCCGCAGCTGGCACATGCGCTCACCCCTGAATTGTGACGCCCGCCGTAGTGGGCCTGGGCGATTAGTGTCCCCGCCCGTGCCGGACTTCCTCGACCTGCCCGACCGGCCACTGAAGCCGCGTGAGACGGGCCTCACACACGTGATCGACATCGGTCTCGCGCCGCGTGACGCCGCGAGCCTGATGCAGATCGCCGCCCAGCACATCGACCTGATCCGGCTCGGCTTCGGCTCGGCCTACGTCACCGGTGCGCTGGCCGAGAAGGTCGAGCTCTACCAGTCGCATGGGGTGCCGGTTGCGCTCGGGGGGACGCTGACCGAGATCGCGTGGCTTCAGGAGCGCGTCGACGGCCTACGCGGCTGGCTGACGGAGCTCGGCGTGACCCACGTCGAGGTGTCGAGCGGCGCCGTCGCGATCCCGGCCGACGAGAAGGCCGGCCTGATCCGATCGCTCGCGCAGGACTTCACGGTCTACGCCGAGGTGGGCGAGAAGGACCCGGCCGCGATCATGGCGCCCTACCGCTGGGTCGAGCTGATCGAGCAGGCGCTCGACGCCGGCGCGGCGAAGGTCGTCTGCGAAGGCCGTGCGTCCGGCGACGCCGGCATGTACCGGCCCGACGGCGAGGCCCGCACCGGGCTGATCGACGAGATCGTGCACCGGGTCGACTTCCACCGGCTGATCTTCGAGGCGCCCCAGCGCCACCAGCAGGTCTGGTTCATCGAGCACTTAGGACCGGAGGTCAACCTGGGCAACATCCGCCCGGACGACGTGATCCCGCTCGAGACGCTGCGCCTGGGTCTGCGCGCCGACACCCTCCACCTCTTCCACAACCGCGATTGATCCTGCTGGCCCGCCACGGGCAGACCGACTTCAACGCGCCGCCGGTTCGCATCCAGGGCTCACTCGACCCCCCGCTCAACGCGACCGGGATCGCCCAGGCGCGCGAGCTCGCGGAGCTCGTGGCAGGAGAGGGGCTGCGCGCGCTGTATGCCAGCGACATGCTGCGTGCGCGCATGACCGCCGAGATCGTCGGCGAGCGGGTCGGCCTCGAGGCGGTGCTCGACCCGCGCGTGCGCGAGTGCGGCTGGGGTGCCTGGGAGGGCCGCTTGATCGACGACATCGCGCGCGAGGAGCCGGAGGCATGGGAGGCATGGCTGCGCGCCGGCGAGGCGTTTCGCTTCCCCTCGGCCCCCGGCAAGCCCGGCGAGTCGCTCACCGAGCACATGGCGCGGACCACCGCCGCGCTCGATGACGTCGCCGGCGGCGAGCTGCCCGCGCTCGTCGTCTGTCACGGCGGCACCATCCGCGTGGCCCTCGCCGCGCGCGACCCGCGCGGGCTCGACGCGTACCACGAGTTCCACCCGCGCAACGGCCAGCTCGTGAGGTACGAGGGTTGACCGCGTCCCCGCCGCGGCGCGCGGCGACGGCGCTGTTCGCGCTGTTCGTGATCGCCACCGGCGGCGCCTTCTTCGTGACGCAGCGCCTCAAGCGCTCCACGCCGATCGTCACGCGCGTCTTCTTCTACCAGTGGGTCGGGCCGCGCTGCCACTGCTCGAAGAGCCACGTGACCCTGCGCTTCGACCTGCCGAAAGCACAGCGCGTGACCGTGTCGCTCGTGAACCACGAGGGCGAGGTGGTGCGCACGTTCGCCGACGATCGCTTCCTTGCGAAGGGCACGCATCCGTTCGTGTTCGATGGCCGCGATCGCGACGGCTTCGCGCTGCCCGACGGGGCCTATCGGCTGCGCGTGGGACTGCGCGAGGAGGGCCGCTCGCTCACGGCGCCGCGCGTGCTGCACGTGGACAACCGCCCGCCGCGACCGCGCATCGTCGCCGTCACGCCGCCAACGCTTGTGCCGGGCAGCTCCGACCGCCGCGGGCGGGTCCGCATCCGCTTCACCGGCCCGTCCAACCCGGCGCCGGTGATCGGCGTGTGGCGCACGAACGGCCCCAAGCCGGTGCGCGTGGACCAGTTCACTGGACGGCGCGGGCGCCAGACCGCAAGCTGGAACGGGTTGGTCGGCGGGAAGCCCGCTCAGATCGGCTCCTATGCGTTCTCGGTCACGGTCGAGGACAAGGCGGGCAATCGCGGCAGCGTGCCCCAGCTGCCGCCGACGAAGAGCGGCGCCGTCAGGCGCGACGGCGTCTCGGTCGCGTACTTCACGCTCAGCGGGCCGCTGGTACCGGTCAAGCCGGGAGCGATCGCGCGCTTCAACGTGGGGCCGCTTGCCCGGCCGACGCGCTGGCGGCTCGCCCCATACGCGCGCGGCGGCGTCATCCGCAGCGGCATCTCGCACGGCCGCACGATCGCCGTGCGCATCCCGCGCGACGCCGATGCCGACATCTACTCGCTGTTCGCGACCTCCGGTGGACGCCATGCGGCGTGGCCGCTCGTTGTCAGCAACACCGGTGGCATCGCGCCCGTGCTCGTGGTGGTTCCGGCGATGACATGGCAGGGCCAGAACCCGGTCGACTCGAGCCGCGACGGCTGGCCCGACACGCTCGACACCGGTGACGACGTGCCGCTGGCGCGCGGGTTCTCCGGCGGCCGCCCGCCCAGGTCGATCGCTACCCAGACGCTGCCGCTGCTCGAGTTCCTCACGCGCATCCGCGCGAACTACGACCTGACCACCGACGTGGCGCTGGCGGCCGGCAAGACGCCCGCGATCGCCGGGCACAACGGCGTCGTCTTCGCAGGCAGCGAGCGCTGGCTCACGCCAAAGCTCAACCTGCAACTGCGCCACTTCACGGCCGGCGGCGGCACCGTCGCGTCGTTCGGCGAAGATGCCCTGCGACGGGTGGCCGACCTCCAGAAGGGCAGGCTCGTGGACCCGTCGAAGCGCCAGCGCGCCGATGTCTTCGGAGAGCGAGCCACCGAGTTCACGAGCCCCGATGCGCCGCTCGTGCTCTCGCAGGACAAGCTCGGGCTGTTCACCGGCAGCGATGGCTTCATCGGCTCGTTCACGCGCTTCGAGCGCTCCGACAGCCTCGCCCAGAACCGCGGGCTCCTGACCACCGCCGGCCGCGAGGCGGTAACCACGGGTGAGACGAAGCCTGACTTCGTCGCCTACACGGTTGGCAAGGGGCTTGTCATTCGTACCGGCACGGACCAATGGGCGATGGCGCTCGCGTCGAGCCCTGAGGTGTCAGCGGCAACGAGGAAGATGTGGACGCTCCTCTCGCGGTAGCCACGAGCCTCAAGGAGACGGGCGTGGTCGCGGCCGCGCTCGCCACCGCGCTGGCGCTGCTGCTGCCGCGCCCGGCGCAGCGTGCCCGCGCAATGTTGCTCGCGCTCGCGCTCGTGCCCGTGATGGTCATCGGCGAGGTGTGGGACTCGCCGCAGTTCCAGCCCGTGCGCAGCCACGCCGGCCTGGCGCTGCTCGGCGCGGCCGGCGGCGTAGTTCTGATCGTCCTCCTCACCCGCCTGCTGCTGGCGCGGCCTAATGCGCTGCCGCTGCTGGCCGTGGCGGCGCTGCCCTTCCGCATCCCGCTGAACGTGGGTGGGGGCACGGCCAACCTGCTGGTGCCGCTCTACGTGGTCGTGGCCGCCGGGGTGATCGGCTACGCGTGGGAGCGCCTGCGACTGGATCCGTTCGCGGGTGAGCGGGCGCCGCGCATCGCACCGCGTGACCGCCGCGGCGGCGACGTGGAGCTGGCGCTGCTGATCGCGGTGTTGCTCTACGCGGTCCAGGCGGCGTGGTCGGCCGACTTCGAGACCGCGCTCAAGAACGTGGCGTTCTTCTACGTGCCGTTCGCGCTTCTGTTCCGGCTGCTGGCGGCCACCAACTGGACGCGCCGGCTGGCGGTCAACTGCCTGGTGCTGGCAGCGGCCCTGGCGCTCACGTTCGTGGCGATCGGCTTCGTCGAGTACGCCACGCGCCACCTGTTCTGGAACCCCAAGGTCATCGCCTCGAACCAGTTCGAGTCCTACTTCAGGGTCAACTCGCTGTTCTTCGATCCCAACATCTACGGCCGCTTCCTGGCGGTGGTCATGTCGGCGCTCGCGGCGGTGCAGCTGTGGGCCCGCGCCTGGAGCACGCTGCTCGCAGCCACGCTCGCGCTGGCCGTTCTGCTCGCCGGCCTGGTGCTGACCTTCTCGCAGTCGTCGCTCGCGGCCCTGCTGATGGCGTGTGTGGTGCTCGCCGCGCTGCGCTGGCGCTCGCGCCCCGTGCTGATCGGCACAGCAGTGACGGTCGTTGTGGCTCTGGCGGTGGCCGTCGCGTTCCCGAGCGTCACGCGCGTGAACCTGGGCTCGGGCCGGTCGCTCAAGAAGGCCACCAGCGGCCGCACCGACCTGATCAAGGGCGGCGTGCGCATGTTCCTGCACCGGCCGTGGCTCGGCTATGGGTCGGGCGCGTTCGCCAAGCAGTTCCGCCAGCGTGAGAAGACCAGCGACGAGCGCGCCGCGTCGGCGTCGCACACGATCCCGGTGACGATCGCGGCCGAGCAGGGTGTCGTCGGCCTGGCGAGTTACCTGTTCGTGCTGCTGACGGCGTTCGCGCTGGTGTGGCAGGGGCTCGGCAAGCTGCGCGGACCCGAGCCGCCGTCGGATGAGCTGATCGCCCGTGGAGCGGTCGCGGCGGCGTTCACGGGGCTGGTGCTGCACACGATGGCGTACGCGGCCTTCCTGGAGGATCCGCTCACCTGGACGCTGCTCGGCGCGGCCATCGGCCTGCGCTTCAGTGCTTCTTCCGCTTCTTCTTCTTCTTCGTCTTCTTCTTCGCGGCCTTCGCCCGGTGATCGCGCAGCTTCCGCTCGGCCAGCCGGTCCCGCCGCAGCTGCGACCGAGTCGTGAACGCGTACTCGCTGCTGTAGCCCGTGATGTAAATCCGCTTGCCATCTGAGATGGCCGGGTTGAACGCGCCGCGCCCGAAGGACCACAGCGTCCTGCCGGTCTTCGCGCTGAGCCCGTACGTGCGCCGCCCCGACAGCGACGAGAAGTAGACGACGCGACCGATCACGCTGGCCGCACCGGAGATCTTGCCGTTGCCGCCCTTGCTCCAGATCGTGGAGCCCGAGCGGGCGTCAAGCGCCATGAACTGACCGGTATAGGAGCCGATGAACACCGCGGGCTTCATCCCGGGCACATCGGCCACGGCGGGGGCGGCATACACGTACGAGCCCGTGCTGTGGGCCCACGCAAGCCGTCCGCTGCTGGCGGCGAACGAGTAGACGCGACCGTCGGTGTTGCCCGCGTACAGGCGCCCGAAGGCGACCGCGGGGGTGCCGTAGAAGTTGCCCGCGCGACCGAACGAGCGGCCGCTGGTCCCGGCACGCCAGATCACGCTGCCGCTCTTCGCGCGCAGCGCGGTCACGCTGCCGCCGTAGGACACCACGAAGATGCGGTTCTGGGAGAACGCCGGGGCTGCCTTCACCGCGCCGCCTGCGCGGTAGCGCCAGACGATGCGCCCGCCCTTGGCGAGCAGGGAGTACACCGTGCCGTCCTGCGAGCCGACGTAGAGCCGGCCCGCGTGCGCCAGCGGGGAGGACTCGGACGCGGATGCCAGCTGCCGCGTCCACTCGACGTGGCCCGTGCGGCCGTTGATCGCGACGACCTTCGCCGGCCCGATCCTGCGATGCCGCCATAGCCGCCCTTGTTCACGACCGCATAGACCTTGCCGCCGGCCGCCGCCGGCGCCGAGGCCGACAGGCCGCCGATGCGGCGGCGCCAGCGCACCCGGCCGGTCGCGGCCGTGACCGAGTAGAGCTCGCCGTTGTTCTTCTGGTAGTAGAGGCGGCCGCTCATCAGCACCGGCTGGAACTCGATCAGCTTGCTGCCGGGGCGCGTCCACGCCCGCACGAGCGGCGGGTTCAGGCCCACGCCCGGCAGGTAGCGCGTGCGCCCGAGGTCGAAGCCGTAGAGCGGCCAGTCGTAGCCCGTGTCCTTTTTTTTGTGCGCGGGCGTGGGCGGCGGGGCCTTCGTCTGCTTTGGCGCCTGAAACTCGACGTTGGGATGCGAGATGTCGCCGGGGGCCTTGATGAAGAGCAGGTAGACGGCCACGCCGGCGCCCGCGAGCACCACGAGGACGGCCAGCGCCCACGGCCAGCGCCTGCGACGGCGCCCTCCGGGTGTCAGGACGGGGCTCACGCGGCCCGTGCCGCGTTGAAGCGCTCGGCGGCCTCCCGCAGTCCCTCGCCGCGCCATGGCAGGAGTGCGCGTGACGCGTGCAGCCACATGCGCCGCGCATCACGGCCGGGCAGCACCAGCGCCGCGGCGGCGCGCAGGCCGTACGCCCAGGCGGTCAGAACGCGTACGAGCATGGCCGCGGCGGGCGAGTGGTGCTTGCGCATGTAGCGGTCGCGGCCGCGGTGGAACTCCGTGATCCGGCGCGCGGCCGCGGCGGAGTCGCTGGCCAGCTGCTCGTGGTGCACAGCACGGGCCTGTGGCACGTAGAGCACGCGCCAGCCGGCATCGTGAAGCCGCTTCTGGAAGTCGGTTTCGTCTGAATACACGAAGAACTCCGGGTCGAGCCAGCCCACCTGGGCGGCCGCCTCACGGCGGACCGCCAGCGCGCTCGACTGCATCCAGCCGACTTCCCGCACGGCATTCCCGCCGCTCTGGACCGTAGCGATCCGGTGCAGGAACACGGCGCCGGCCAGCGCGGTGGCGACCGTCGGCAACCGCCAGGCGCAGGGCTGGGGGCGGCCTTCGGGGTCCAGCAGCTGGGCGCCCGCGCAGGCAGCCTGCGGGTCGGAGCGCAGCGCGTCCAGCAGCGCCTGGGGCGCCCCGTCGCACAGCTCCGCGTCCTCGTTCAGCAGCAGGCAGAAGCGCCCACGGGCGGCCTGGAGCAGCGTCGAGTCGTTGGCCGCCTTGCCGGTCCGGCGCTCGAGCTGGATCAGGCGCACGCCGGGGCGCTCGCGCGCGGCCGCGGCCGAGCCGTCGTCGGATGCGTTGTCCAGCACCAGCAGCTCGGATTCGCAATTCGCAGGGGTGGTCCGCTCGATCGCGTCGAGGCAGCGGGCCAGCAGCGGCCCGCCGTTCGTGTTGACGACACAGAAGGACAGCTCCACGGCCCGCAATCATGCACGGGTGCGCGTTCAGGTAGTCGACCCCTCGGCCTACACGCCGCCCTACGACCGCGCGCTGAGCGCAGCGCTGGCGCGCGCGGGCGCGGAGGTGGAGCTGGTCACGAGCCGCTTCGCCTACGGCGAGGTGCCGGCGGCGGACGGCTACCGCGTCAGCGAGCTGTTCTACCGACGGGCCGGGCGCCTGGGCGCGGCCGGCCGCGGGCGCTTCGCCACGAAGCTCGCCGAGCACGTGCCGGACATGCTCCGCTACCGCCGTCACGCGCGGGCGGCGGACGTGGTCCACTGGCAGTGGCTCACCGTGCAGCCGGTGGATGCCTACCTGCTGCCGCCCAAGCGCCCGCGCATCCTGACCGCCCACGACATCCTGCCGCGCGAGCCGCGGCCGGGCCAGATCGGGGCCACGCGCCGGCTGCTCGAGAAGATGGACGCGGTGGTCGTGCACTCGCAGCACGGCGCCGAGCGTCTCACCGACGAGCTCGGCCTCGACCCCGAGCGCGTGCACGTCATCCCGCACGGCGCGTTCGACTACCTCACGCACCTGCCCGAGGAGCGCCCGCTGCCGGCGGAGCTTGCCGCGGTGGAGGGCCCGGTGGTGCTCTTCTTCGGCCTGCTGCGCCCGTACAAGGGCATCGAGACGCTGATCGACGCCTTCCACGAGGTGGAGGGCGCGGAGCTGTGGGTGGTCGGCATGCCGCGGATGCCGCTCGAGCCGCTGCGCACGCTCGCCTCCGAGATCCGCGGCCGCGTGCGCTTCGTGCCGCGTTTCGTGGACGACGCCGAGATCCCGGCCTACTTCCGCCGCGCCGACATCGTGGCGCTGCCCTACCGCGAGATCGACCAGTCGGGCGTCCTCTACACAGCGCTTGCGTTTGGCAAGCCGATTGTTGTCAGCTCGGTCGGCGGCTTCGCGGAGATCGCCGCCGAGGGCGCGGCGCACGCCGTGCCGCCCGGTGCCCCGCGTGCGCTGGCGGCGGCCATCCAGCAGCTGCTCGACGACCCGGAGGCCAGTCGCCGGCTGGCTGCGGCGGCGGCTGGGGCGGCAGCCGGGCGCTACTCGTGGGACTCGATCGCGCAGCAGACGATGACGCTCTACCGTGACCTGCTCGATGGCCACGCTGCTTGACGACCTGAACGAACTGCTGCGGATCCCGTCGGTGTCGGCGGGCCGCCTGAACCCGGAGGGGCTGATGCAGGCTGCCGAGTGGGTGCGCGACCGCGTGCTGCGCGCCGGCGGGGAGGCCGAGCTGATCGGGGAGCACAACCCGATCGTCTACGGCGAGCTGCGCGCCAATCGCGACGACGCGCCCGACGTGATCGTCTACGGCCACTACGACGTCCAGGACATCGGGCCGCCCGGCGAGTGGCTGTCCGAGCCCTTCGAGCCGACCGTGCGCGACGGCCGCCTCTATGCACGCGGGTCCTCCGACGACAAGGGCAACTTCCTGCCGCTGCTGCACGCGGCCTGCGAGCTGCATGCGGCGAGCGAGCTGCCCGTGAACGTGCGCGTGCTGATCGAGGGCGAGGAGGAGGCCGGCAGCGAGCTGGTCATGGACTGGATCGCAGCCGACGAGCGCGGAGCTGCCGCGGCGATCGTCTTCGACTCGGGCATGGCGTCGGAGGACCTGCCCGCGATCACGACCGCCTGCCGCGGCCTGATCGGGCTCACCATCCACGTGCGGGTGGCCGATGGCGACCTGCACTCGGGCCTCTATGGCGGCATGGCCCCCAACGCGATCCACGCGCTCGGCCAGATGCTGCGCGCGGTAGTTCCGGCCCCGGGCGAGCAGCTGCGCGAGGAGCTGCGGGCGGGCACCTCGCCGGTCCCGGATGCCGAGCGAGCGTCGTGGAAGGACGTACCGCCGAGCCCGGAGTTTCACGAGCGCACCGGCGCGCAGGCGGACATCGAGGTGAACGGCGTCATCGCCGGAGCCACCGACGAACTGCGCACGATCATCCCGGCCGCGGCGAAGGCCAACGTCAGCCTGCGCACGGCGCCGGGCCAGAACAGCGCTGAGCTCGCACCCGTGCTCGAGCGGCTGCTGCGCGAGGCCGCACCGGCGGGGACCGAGGTCGAGATCGCCGGCCACGTCGCGGAGCCGGCGGAGTTCGACCCGGAGTCGGAGCCGCTGCGGCTCGCGCGAGTGGCCTTCGAGCGCGCCACCGGCACGGCACCCGCGCTGATCCGCTCCGGAGGGACGATCCCGATTCTGGCCGCCTTCGCGGAGCGCGGCATCCAGACGATCGTGAGCGGCTTCGCCCTGCCCGAGGACGCGATCCACGCGCCGAACGAGTCATACCGGCTCGAGTCGATCGAGCTCAACGAGAAGACGTCGCGCGAGCTGCTGACTGAGTTCGGGAAGCTGAGCTAGAGCTCGCCGCGCAGGAGCGACCAGACGTGGTGGTCGCGCCAGACGCCCTTCGCCTGGCGGTAGTCGCGCAGCGTTCCCTCGCGGGTGAAGCCGGCCAGCTCCGCCACGCGGTTCGAGGCCTCGTTCTCAACGGCGATCACGAGCTCGATGCGGCGCAGGCCGAACGCCTCGCACGCCCACGATGCGAGCGTCCGCACAGCCCGTGTCGTCACGCCGCGGCCGCGGGCCCACGGCGCGGTCCAGTAGCCGATCTCTCCGCCGTAGCCACGCTCGATCCGCATGATGCTCATCGACCCGAGCAGCACGACCGGATCGGTCGCATCGGCAACACAGAACGACACGCGGTCGCCCCAGGGCTCGACCGGCAGCGGGTCGCCGCGCACCCATGCCTCGGCGTCGGCCGTGGTGTAAGGGTCGGGAGCGGCGGTCCACTTCGGGATCTCGGGGTCCTTGCAGGCCTCGACCAGCTGCGCCACGTCGCCCTCCCGCCAGTCGCGCAGCAGCACCACGCCGTCGGTCGGGCCGGGGTCGGGAGTCGGGAGCCGCGCCACGGTCTGTGATCATCGCGCAAGTGCTCGCGGCGCTCTTCTGGACCTGCGCAGGCCTGCTCGTGTACACGCACGTGGGCTACCCCCTGCTGCTGGCGCTGCTGACGCGAAGCCGCAAAGGTGCTCTGAGCACTTTGCCCTCTCGCGGCAACCGCGCAGTCACCCTTGTCGTCGCCGCCTACAACGAGGGCGCTGTCGTCGAGCGCAAGGTCGCCAACGCTCGCTCGCTCGACTATGCGGAGCTCGAGGTCATCGTCGCCTCCGACGGCTCGACCGACGACACCGTGGCACGCGCGGCCGGCGCCGACGTGGTCCTCGACCTCCCGCGCGGCGGCAAGGTCCGGGCTCAGGATGCGGCGGTCGAGCGGGCGAGCGGTCAGATCGTGGCCTTCTCCGACGCCAACTCGTTCTGGGAGCCGGACGCCCTCCAGCAGCTCGTCGCGCCGTTCGAGGACCCGAAGGTGGGCTACGTCTGTGGCCAGGTGCGCTTCACGAACGACGCGGGCGACAACCAGGAGGGCCTCTACTGGCGCTACGAGATGTGGATCCGCGCGATGGAGTCGCGCCTGGCCGGCGTGACCGGCGGCAACGGCGCCATCTACGCGGTGCGCAAGGAGGCCTACATCGAGGTCGACCCGCGGATGGGTCACGACCTCTCGTTCCCGTTCAACATGGTCAAGCGCGGCTGGAAGCCGGTCTACGCACCAGGCGCACGCGCCGAGGAGAAGATGGTCCCCTCGATCGAGGGCGAGTTCCGGCGCAAGCGCCGCATGCAGAGCCACATGTGGCCGATCCTGCTGCGCGGCGGGCTGCTGGTCCCGCGCGGCTACCCGCCGCTCTACGCGCTCGAGGTCTATTCGCACCGCGCGCTGCGCTACCTCACGCCGCTTCTCCACGTGGTCGCGTTCGCCGCGAACATCGCGCTGCTGGGCGACGGCGTGGTCTACATCGCCACGTTCGCGGCACAGTGCCTGGTGCTGCTCGGGGCACTGTTCCCGGCAGGCCCGCTGCGGATCGCGCGCTATTACGTGGCGATGACTGCGGCGATCGGCATCGCGTTCTTCGACTGGCTGCGCACGGGGACGCCGGCGGGCTGGGAGCAGGCGGAGGGCACCCGCTGAGCCGGCTGCTCGACATGCTCATCGCAGGGGCGCTGCTCGTGCTCAGCTCGCCGCTGCTGCTCGCGGCGCTGGTGGCGATCCGGCTCGAGTCCGCGGGCTCGCCCATCTACACCCAGCGGCGCATCGGCAAGGACGGGCGCCCGTTCGAGCTCTACAAGCTCCGCACGATGGTCACCGGGGCCGAGCACATCGGAGCCGGGCTCGCGGTGAACGAGGGCGATCCGCGCATCACGCGCATCGGCGCGCTGCTGCGGCGCTTCTCGCTCGACGAGCTGCCCAACCTGGTGAACGTGCTGCGCGGCGAGCTCGCGATCGTTGGCCCGCGCCCGACGATCCCGGCGCAGGTCGAGCAGTACACCGAGCGCCAGCGCCGGCGGCTCGAGGTCAAGCCCGGCATCACCGGCTGGGCGCAGGTGAACGGGCGCGCCGCTCTGCCCTGGAGCGAGCGGATCGAGCTCGACGTCTGGTACGTGGACCACCGCTCGCTGCGCCTGGACATCAAGATCCTGGCCATGACGGCACGCATGCTCGTGACCGGACACGGCCTCTACAAGGGAGAGACGGGCGGTTGGCAAGGACCGGCGTAGCAGTGCTCCTGACCGGTGTGGGCAAGCGCTACGACATCGTCAGCGCGTTCGCCCAGCACGCGTTCACGATCGCCGCCGACCCGAGCCCGCTGGCTCCCGCGCAGTACGCCGCCGATCTGCGCGTTGCGCCGCCGCGCATCGACGACCCGGACTACGTGCCGTTCCTGCTCGAGCTCTGCCGCGAGCACGACGTCGGCGCGGTCGTGCCGCTGACGGACCTGGACCTGGAGGTGCTTGCGAGTGCGCGGCCGGAGCTGCCCGCCTTCGTGCCCGACGCAGCGATCGCGCGCGACACCTTCGACAAGTACGCAGCGCACGAGTTGCTGCTGCGCCACGGCCTGCCGTCACCGCCCACGGTGCTGCCGCCCGAGCAGCCGGCGTCCTACCCCGTGATGGTGAAGCCGCGCCAGGGCTCGGGCGCCCGCTCGATCCATCCCGCCGCCGATCGTGAGGAGATGGAGTTCTTCATCAGGTATGTCAAGGAGCCTGTCATGGTGCAGCGCCTCATGCAGGGGCCCGAGTTTTCAATTGACCTGCTCTCTGATCTGGACGGCCGCTGCCTGAATGCCATCCCGCGGACGATGATCGAGTCACGCGGCGGCGAGTCGATCAAGGGCATGGTCATCCACGACGAGGAGCTGATCGAGCTGGGTCGCAGCGTGGTCGAGGCGCTCGGCGTGCGTGGCCCGTGCACGGTGCAGGCGTTCCGCGACGAGGAGATCGGCCTGGGGATCACCGACGTGAACACGCGCTTCGGCGGGGCATTCCCGGGCCCGATGTACGCGGCACTCGAGGGCCGCACCTACCCCGAGCTGATCGTGAAGATGGCGCGGGGCGAGAGCGTCGAGCCACATGTGGGCGAGTTCCGCCACGGGCACACGTTCTCGCGCTGGTACTGGCAGCTGGAGCTGGACGAAGACCTGCGGCCGACCGGCCGCGACATCACCGCCGACGGGCCGCGGCCTCCGCACTGACGCCGCCGCCGTGCGACACGGAGGTGTAGGCGCGCACGTAGACCGCCGCCGAGCTGACGGCGGAGTTGGCGCTGTCACCCGCGAAGCGCACGTAGAAGCGGAACAGCCCGCTCGAGTGGAAGCGGTAGGCACGGGAGAAGTGCCCGCTGCGCGCGCCCAGGTTCAGGACGCCCGCGTGGCGCGTCGTCCCGACGCGGCGCTCCACCACCAGCTGGAGCCGCTTCTTGCTCGGCTGGACAGTGCCGCTGAGCGTGACCGTCTGGCCGACCCCGCGCCGCGAGGCCGAGCGCTCGAGGCTGAGCTCCGGCACCACGCTCAGGACCATCGTCTGCGACACCGCTGCGATCCGGCCGGCATCGCCCGCGAACAGCACGCGCACCTTGTGGCTCAGCCGTGCGCCGATGCCCAGCCGGAACGACCCGTCGTCACCCGTCGTCGCATGCCACGCCGTGTGCCAGCCCGACGTCCCGTAGGCCTGGACCGCGATCGGGGCGCCGGCCACCGGGTCGCCGTTCACCTGCCGCAGCGCTCCCGTCACGGTCGCGCGCTTCGGATAGACGACGGCGCCGGGCGTGAGCGACACGTCGAGCCGCGTGCGCGCCTGCACGGGCTGAATCGGCTGGATCGAGCCGACCATGTTGCGCAGCGTCGGCAGCTGCGCGTAGAGGGCATCGCCGGGGCACGCCGTGTTGTCGACGTCGCGGTGGCCGGAGATCCGGTCAAGCGTGACCGGCGTGCCCGCCTTCGTGCGGTTCAGGCTGCCGCCGCCAGAGGTCAGCGTGATCGTTCCCTGGGTCGGCGCGCCCTCGAGCGGCAGCTTCCAGCGGATCAGGCTCGCGTATGCGCTCAGCTCGACGTTCGACGCCGGCACGTCCTGATGGGTGCCGATGTCGGCGATCCCCGTGGAGTGAGAGTTGAAGCCCTGGGCCTGCGCGCCCACGACGGGCTTGTCGACGCCGCCGGCGCGGCCCTCCCAGATCGTGCCGAACTTGTCGACCAGGAAGTTGTAGCCAATGTCGTTCCAGCCGTTCGAGTTGCGGTGGTAGCGGCAGATCGAGAGGATGATCGACGGCACCTCGGCTGCGGTGTAGTCGTTTGCCGACACCGTGTGGTGCACGAACGCCACATCGACCTCGCCGTAATCGGGCTTCGCGCGCGGCGGGCAGTCCTCGGCGCCCCAGGCGGCGCGCGGCTGGATCGCCGGCTGTGCGGCTGGGCCCGTCTCCGTCTTGCGCGCGGCCAGCGCCCGCCGCTCGGCGCGCGGCACGCTCACGAAGTGCAGCCGCAGGCCCGCGAGTGGGCGCGAGAGCTTGTACTGCACGTAGTCGGCCTCGCCTGTCCACACCGGCGCCGAGAACCCGCGCGGGCTGTGCTCGGCGGAACTCGCATCGGGCGAATCGTCGGGGTCGGCGGGAACACGGGTCCACTTGGTCCAGCGCCCACCGGCCTTGCGCGCGCGCAGCGAGATCACGGGCAGCTGGCGGCCGGACCAGCGCATGCCGACCAGCACGAACCGATGCGGCGCGCGCAGCACGGGCGAGCGGACCGCTCCCGTGCGCGCCGCCGAGGCGGAGGAGCCGCCGGGCGCGCGCAGCTCGAAGTCACTCGGCCCGCGGGCAGCCTGAGCAGACGTCGCAAGGGCGAGCGCAAGGACGCAGACGACTATGAAGCCGGCGCGCTTCACACCAACATCGAACACGACCCGGCCGCCGCAGATGCGGCGATGAAAAGGACCTTGCTACTCGGCGTCCGGGAAGTACTCGGGACCCTTGAGCCGGTAGGCGTCCCGGAAGGCCCGGAATGCGTCCGGCACCTTGTCGTTGTAGACGGGGCAGCCCAGCAGCTCCGTCCACGCGGTTGCCGCAACCTGGTACGGCATCGGGCGCGCATTCGGCACCAGGATCACCAGCGTGTGGTCCTCGTTGTAGAGCGCGTGCAGGTCGCCGCGGATCTTCGCCGCGGCGTTCGGCTTGAACCAGTAGATGACGCGTCCGTGCTCGAGCGCGTGCACCAGGTGCTCCTCGCCCGGGTTCTTCAGGTAGGCGTCGTCGTGCGCCGGGACCGGGTTGTGGGAGCCCGACGTGGGCGGCTCGGTCTTGTAGTTGACGTGCTGGAGCACGTGCTCGCGGCCCTCGCTCTTCGGATGCTGGAGCGTGCAGCCGGCGGCCTTGACCGCCGCGTCCAGGTCGGTGACCGAGCGCTTCGGCACCGAGCCGGACGGCCACGAGCCCTTGGCCGAGCTGTTGCCGCCGCCGCCACCGCCCGACGCGGCGACGATCACCACGAGAGCGACGACGACCGCCACCACCAGCACTCCAGCCACGGTGTAGCCGAGCCGCTTGCGCGCAGCCGCGGCCGCTGCTGCGGCGCGTTCGCGCTCCTGACGCTCCAGGCGGAGCTTCTCCTTCTGCTCTTTGCGACTGGCCACGAAGCGTCAGAGGGTACTCAGGCGGATGCGCGCCGAGCGCCCGTTCGGGCACCCGATCCGTTTCGCCGCCGCCGCTCGGCAGCCGTCGGCCGCCAGCATTCGTCGAGGAAACGCCCGATCTCGTTCGTCAGCCGCTCCGGCGAGACGCGCAGCTCCAGAATCGAGTTGGCGTCCAGGATCTGCGCGTTGCGCAGCTCGCGCGCGAGCTCGTCGGCGTCCGAGAACGGATGCACCGGGTCGCGCGGGTGGCCGATCACGAGCGTGCGTGTCTCGATCAGCGCCCGCTCCGAGCGCGGTGGCGCGATGCGGCCGAAGAACAGTCCCTGGAGCACCGCCGCCGATGGCTGCGGGTCCTGGCTGATCCAGTCGAGGCCGGAGTCGAGCAGGTTGTTCAGGCCGCGTGGCACGAGCCGCGCCCCGCGCGCGACCAGCGCAGCGGCAGGCCACCCGAAGGTCAGGTACACCAGCAGCGGGGTGAAGGCCAGCGCGCAGCCCAGCAGGGCGTTGTCGAGCACGGGCATCTCCACGATCGCGCCGCGCAGCCGCTCCGGCACCTTCGTCATCACGTCGAGCGACACGTTGGCGCCCAGCGAGGTGCCGCCGAGCACCACGTCGTCCAGCTTCAGGTGGTCGAGCAGGCCGATCACCTGGTCCCCGAACAGCGGCATCGTGTAGCGCGCCATGTCGCGCGGGCGGTCCGAGTCGCCGTGGCCCAGGAAGTCGAGCACGTAGACGTGGTGGCCGCGCTGCGAGAGCGCCTGCGCGAGCGGCGCGTGCATCTTGCGGTTCAGCAGCAGGCCGGGCAGCAGCACCAGAGGCCGCGGCCCCGAGCCGTACTCGTCGTACACCAGGCGCTGGCCCTCGAAGCGGAACGACTGCGTGCGCGGCGCCATTGCGGCGCGGACCTTACTGGTTCCGATGTCGGCCTCGGGGGTACACAATGACCATGGCTTCGATGGCCCCTGAGCGCGAGACCCAAGACACCAAGCCCGAGAAATCCACTCTGGGAGCGGGTGCCCGTGCGCTCAACTACGGCGCGAGCGCGCTGCTGACCGGCGTGATCATGGTCGGTGCAAGCCTGCTGCTCTGGATCGGAGTGCCCGCCGGCTGGCTGTGGATCGGCTCGCAGGTGCAGGGCTCCACGAGCAACCTCGGCGCCGCAATCGCCGTGATGCTGGTGGGCGCGATCGTGTCGATCGTCGCGCTGGCGTGGGTGCTCGGGCGCCTCAACCGCGTCCACGAGAACCTGCGTGAGGCCCGCGGCGCGGACACCACGGCGCCGCCCCTGCTGGAGGTCGTCCTGGTGGTCACCGCGGCGGTTGCGCTGATCGCATTCGGTTTCTGGTTCTTCGTGCTCGCCGGGCCAGGCCCCGAGCTCGCCCCGCGCTGAGCGCGTAACGAATCCGGGCTCGGGCATGTCTGCCCAGCCATGGACTACTCAGACCTGAGCGCGCTCTACATCAACTGCACGCTCAAGCGCTCACCCGAGCCCTCGCACACCCAGGCGCTCGCCGATCGCTCGGTGGCGATCATGGACGCGAACGGCGTCGCGGTCGAGACGATCCGGGCCGTGGACCACGACATCGCGACCGGCGTCTGGCCCGACATGACCGAGCACGGCTGGGATGTCGACGAGTGGCCGGCCATCCACGAGAAGGTCATGGCGGCCGACATCCTCGTGATCACCGCGCCGATCTGGCTCGGTGAGAAGTCGTCGATCTCCACCAAGGTGATCGAGCGTCTCTACGGCAACAGCCACATCCTCAACGAGCATGGCCAGTACGCCTACTACGGGCGCGTCGGCGGCTGCATCATCACGGGCAACGAGGATGGGGCCAAGCACTGCGCGATGAACATCCTCTACTCGCTCCAGCACCTGGGCTACACGATCCCGCCGCAGGCCGACACCGGCTGGCTCGGCGAGGCAGGCCCAGGCCCGAGCTACTCGGACCCCGGATCTGGCGGCCCCGACAACGACTTCACCAACCGCAACACCACGTTCATGACCTGGAACCTGATGCACGTGGCGCGGATCCTGAAGGACGCCGGCGGGATTCCCGTGCACGGCAACCAGCGCTCGGAATGGGACGCCGGCTGTCGCTTCGACTACCCGAATCCTGAGCACCGATAGGTCGGGAGGCGTTCGCGTCTGAACGCCGAATCATCCTCTCGGACCAGCCGCAGATTGTCCTTGCGGCCGATGCGAGGGAGGCACATGGAGACTTACGGTGCACCAATGGAGCACACGCGGGACTCGATCCTCTACATCGAGACCGACATTCCGCCGCAGATGACCTGCAGCGACTGGCGCCGCTCGAAGGCGCCCGGTGCCCGCCGCCGGCTGATCAGCCGGCTACGCGCTCGGCGCGCTGCAGGTGCCGGCGCACAGCGAACGTCCTAGTCGCCGGCCCCGCCGCGCCCACCTTCGCGCGCAGCAGCGCGCAGACCCGCCAGCGCCCGTAGCCGATCTGGCTCGCGCCGACCGCGTGCCCGAGGCCGCCGTCGCTGCCCACCACGCGCCCGGCACGCGGCGACAGCAGCAGCGCGTCGCGCGGGATCGCGGCGGGCCGCCGCGCACAGGGTTGCCGGGCGTTCTGGATGTCGATGTAGAGCCGGGCCGGCGCTGACGTCGCCCAGGTGGCGGTGATCTGGAACGCCCGCCCGGTGCGCGTGGCGCGCAGCGAGACCGAGCCGATGTAGGGCACGATCGTGACCAGGGTCGATCCCGCTGCGGCGGTCGTCCCCGTGGCGTCGTCGACCAGCCAGCCGCACACCAGCCACTTGCCGACGCCGAACTCGACGGTCTGGCCGCCCACATCCGCCATGCCGGCGCCCGCGGCCACGCTGGCCGCGACGCTGCCGTTGGCGTCCGTGCCCGTGTCGGCCGCGGGGCTGGCGGCGCAGGCGCTGGTGGCGCGCTGGTACTTCCACTGGATGTGGCCGCCGCCGTAGGCCGCATCGGTGTCCGCGTGCGCCGCCAGCGTGGTGATCGCACCGAGCGCGGCGTGGTTGTTGTCCACGAAGACGTTCAGCGTGTCGGATGCCCAGGCACGCGAGCACATGCCCGCGAGCAGCAGGACACAGATGACGGCGACGCGCGAGCCGAAGCGCATGCCGACATTGTGTGTGCTCGACCGGCGGCGGCGGAGGAATTCTCCGGCCGGGGCCTCAGCCGCCCAGCCGCAGCACGCTCAGCACGTTCGAGTACTGGTCGGTCCAGAGCCGCTTGGAGGCGTCCGGCGCCAGCCTGCGCCAGCCCTGCTCGTGCGGGATCGACCCCAGGTCGGCGGCGGCATGCGCCAGCACCACCCAGCGCGACGGTGCGCGGCCGTTCTTGCGGCCGGCATGCAGGTCGTCGCGCTCGTAGGCCACCAGGCCCGCGTCGGCCGCCAGGTTGGCCAGGACCGTGTGCAGGTCCACGAAGTGGTTCGTCACGTTGAACACCAGGATTCCGTGGCCGGCCAGCTTGCGCGTGTAGATGGCCAGCGCTTCACGGGTGAGCAGGTGCACGGGCACGCTCTCGGAGTTGAACGCGTCGAGGGCGAGCAGGTCGAAGGAATGGTCGGCCGTCTTTGCCAGCGACAGGCGCCCGTCGCCCAGGATCACCTTCGCCTGCGGGTCACAGCCCGGGAGCAGCGTGAAGAGCTTCGTGTCGTGGGCGATCCGGTTGATGTCGGGGTCGAGCTCGAAGAACGTCCAGCGATCCTGCCGGCGTGCGTAGCAGCCGAGCGAGCCTGCACCCTCGCCAACCACCCCGATCCGTGCCGCCGGGTGGCTGGCGTCCAGCGCTGCGAAGACCTGGCTCACGGGCGAGCCGCGATAGAAGTAGAGAAGCGGCTGCTTCGCGCGCTTCGGGTCGAGGCTCTGCATGCCGTGCAGCGTGTTGCCGTCGACCAGCGCGTGGTAACGCCCGCCCGACATGTCAAGCACCTTGACGGTGTAGACACCGAAGAAGCTGCGGTCGGCCAGCAGCACGTTCGCCTGTCCGGCCGTAGTGGCCATCGCGGCGAGCGTGAGCGCGAACAGGGCCAGCAATGCCACGCCGCGCGGCCGGCTCCAGAAGCGCGGTGCCGTGATCAGGCGCGGGCGCAGGAAGCAGGCCAGGAACAGCGCCATCGGGTATTCGGCGAGGCGGCTGAAGACCAGCGGCGCGACGATGCCGTTGAAGATCCCGCCGAGCGCACCGCCGACAGAGAGCCAGAGGTAGAAGTCGGTCAGCCGGCGACTGTCAGGACGGTCGGCGGCCAGCTGCGCGTGACAGAAGTAGGCGGCGATCACGAACACGATCAGGTGCAGCAGCAGCACCCAGGGCGAGTGCGTGGGCCGCAGGAAGGTGAAGAAGACGACCACGACCACCAGCAGCGGCAGCACGCGGCCCAGCCAGCGCGGCGGCCCGGGGCGGCGCAGCGAAAACGCGGCGATCAGCGTGAGCAGATAGAGCGCGAGCCCGACGATCCAGAACAGCGGGATGGGAGCGATCTCGCTGGTGATCTGGGCGGTCACCCCGAGCATCAGCGACGACGGCACGAACGCGAGCGCGAGCCAGCGCACACGCCGCGCCCAGTCGACCGGCGGCGCCGTGTCGGCCTCACCGGCCCTCGGGTGGCCGGAACGCCAGAGCGCCACCGAGCACGCGAACGTCAGGACGATCAGCACGAGGTAGCCGACCGTCCACACGTGGGCCTGGTCGCGCAGCGACAGGGTGCGCTCCAGGAGCGCGGGGTAGAGCAGCAGCCCGAGCAGCGAGCCGAGGTTGCTGGCCGCGAAGAGGAAGTAGGGGTCGCGCGCGCCGCGGTGGCCTGTCGAGGCGAACCAGCGCTGGATCACCGGGCCGGTGCTGGAGACCACGAACAGCGGCAGCCCGGCCGTCAGCGCCAGCGCCGCGAGCAGCCACGGGATCGGATCGGAGCCGGTAGGGGGCTTCCAGCCGTGCGGCAGGCCGATCGGCAGCACGAGCAGCGGGACGAGCACGAGCACGACCTGCACGAGCGCCTGGCGCCGGGGCCCGAGGCGGGCCAGCGCGAAGTGCGCGTACGCGTAGCCGGCCAGCAGGACGAGCTGGAAGAAGAGCAGCGACGTCGTCCAGACGGCCGGCACCCCGCCAAGCAGCGGCAGCAGCATCTTCGCCACCATCGGCTGGACGAGGAAGATCAGGCTCGAGCTGACCAGAAGGGTCAGCACGTAGGGAGCTAGGAGGAGGATCGGCCGATGATCGCGGCAGGCGCGGTCAGCCTGCGGCGGATCAGTAGTTCCCGGAGATGAGGTTCCAGGCGCGGTGCAGCTTGTCGCGCATGGTGTCGGGCACCGTGTCGTCGGCGTCCAAGGCCATCGCCGCCGGGTTGGCGGCCGGCTCCGGAAGAGCGGCGGCGTCAGCCTCGGAGATCGTCAGGACGACGGCGCGCTCGAAGATCTCCTCGACGAATGGCGCATCCACGAACCGATGCCCGTCGCCCGTGTCCACCACGATGCCGTCGAAGATGTCCTCCTCGGTCACCGCCAACACGTGCGTGACGGTGCCGATCTCGGCGCCATCGCTCGTGACGACGGGCGTGCCCTCGTCGAGCGTCAGGTAGGAGCCGGGCTGGCCGTAGTCGGGCATGGCGCGGATGGTCCCAGGTTTGCCCGCGGGGCGGCGCGGGGCCCGTCCTCAGGCGAGCTTCTCCGCAAGCTCGACGATGATCCCGGCCGGGCCGCGGACGTAACACAGCCGGTAGCTGGTCTCGTACTGCTCCAGCTCGCCGACCAGCCCGTAGCCAAGGGCGCGCACGCGGGCGAGCGTCGCGTCGATGTCGTCGACGGCGAACGTGATGTGACGGATGCCGGGCTCGTTCGACGCCGGGGGCCTGGTCTCGCCCTCGTGCGGCGGCGCGTGGAACTTGGTCAGCTCGATCTGGGCGTGACCGTCCGGAGTCCGCGCGAACTGGATCTCCGAACGGGCTCCCTCCAGTGCCACGATGCGGTCGACCGTGGTGCCCTCGAGACTCATCTTGTCGCCCAGCTCGAGGCCGATCGCGGCGAAGAACTCAGCTGCGGCATCGAGGTCGTCGACCACGATCCCGACGTGGTCCATACGTTCAACGGTCATGCGCTCGACCGTAGCGACGCCGGCCAGGGCCGTGTGAGGATGGGGTGGTGAGCGAAGCGCCCCAGGCACATCCGCTGCGGCTCCTGGAGGCGTGGATCGACGCCGCTCGGGAGGCCGATCTGCCCGAGCCCGCGTCGGTGGCGTTCGTCACGGCCGACGGGCAGGGGAGGCCGTCGGCCCGAACGGTCACGCTCAAGCGGGTGGAGGCCGAGTCGCTGGTGTTCACGTCGGCGCTGTGGACGCGCAAGGCGCGTGAGATCGCCGTGAACCCGCACGTCGCGCTGCTGTTCCACTGGCCGTCGCTCGGGCGCCAGGTGCACGTGACCGCCGAGGCGCGCGTCGGCCCTCGGCCTCTTGCGGAGGAGTTGTTCGACCAGCGCGACCTTCCCAATCGCTGGCAGGCGATCGTCTCGCGCCAGGGCGAGCCCATCGAGAGCCTCGATCGTCTGCGTGATCGCCTCGCTCACCTGACCGCGATCGCCGAGACCCCGCCGCGCTGCCCGCCTGACTGGGGGGCGCTCGAGCTGACACCAAGTGCGGTCGAGTTCTGGCAGGAGTCGGATGACCGCCTGCACGAGCGACGCCTGTTCCTGCGCGAAGGCGACGGCTGGACCTCGCAGCTCCTGGCTCCATAGGCCCTGAGCACTAACGTGTGATCGGTGAGTGACCGCGCGGGCCGTCCGCTCGTCATCTGGTCAGCGGTCCTGCTCGTGCTGCTGGCGGCGCACGACCTCTCGCATCTGCTGGACAGCGGTCTCCACACGAAGGCATCGCAGCTGGCGCTGGTCGCCGTGCCGCAATGGATCGCGCTGGCCGCGGTCATGACGGTCGTCGTTCGCGCCGAGCCGCGCCGCAGCGCGGTGGCCGGGTTGCTGCTCGGCCTCGGTTCGGCGGTTGGATTCGCGCTCGTGCACCTCGCCCCGTTCGCCCCGGCGAGCTACTGGCACCTGAGCCCCTCGAGCGCCTCGTGGGCGCTTGCGTGGATTCCGACCGGGGTTGGCGTCTGGGTCGCCTGCCTCGCGTGGCGCGAGATCCGAGCGGGAGTGGAGCTAGGCGGACTCGAACCGCCGGCCTCCTGGGTGCGATCCAGGCGCTCTTCCAGCTGAGCTATAGCCCCGCAGAAACCGGATGGTAGCCCGCGTGCGGCGCTCAGTCTCGGCAAGCGTTCAAAGGTACGCTCGTGCTCTGCCGATAGCTCGGTGGACCGATGTCATTTCGCGGGCGGCTCTTCATCTTCTTCACGATCATCGTGATCGTGCCCATGGCGGCAGTTGCCGTCGTGCTGTTCAAGATCACCTCGGACAGCCACACGGGGCAGTCCGATGCGCGCATCGCCCAGGGGCTGACCACGGCGCTGGCCGTCTACCAGGCCGATGTCGACCGCGCACAGGTGTCGCTTGCCCAGGTCGCGCGCGACCCGCAGATGAGCCGCGCGCTCGCGCGCGTGCGTGCGCGCGAGATCAGCGCTCGGGCACGGGCGATCCTGCGCGCGCGCACCGACATCGCGGCGATCGCTGTCTACGACGCCACCGGCAAGCGGATCGCCTACGTCAACCGCACGCCCGCCGTCGCGTTCGCCACCGCTGCGCCGACCACGAGCCGCGGCAAGCGCGTGGGCACGCTTGCGCTGTCCGCGACGACCGCTGCGGAGTTCGTGCGCAGCGTCAAGCGGCTGACCGGGCTCGACGCCCAGGCGCTCTCGTCGGGGACGTCGCTTGCGAAGAGCGGGCCCACCGACCGCCGTCACCGCTTTCAGGAAGTGCAGGCAGCCCCGCTGACGCCCGTCTCGATCGGGGTCTTCGACACCAAGGGGTCGGGTTCGGTGGCCGCCAGCCGCGCGCTGGTCGGCGGGATCCTGCTCGCGTTCCTGCTGCTGGCGCTCGCCACCTCGGTGCTGGTCGTGCGCGCGCTCCAAGGGCAGGTGGCCGAGTTCCTCGAGGCGGCCAGGCGGCTCGGCAGGGGCGACTTCTCCAACCCGGTTCCCGTTCACGGCAGCGACGAGTTCGCCGACCTCGGCCGCGAGTTCAACAAGATGTCCGGGGAGCTCGAGGCACACATCGCAGAGGTCGAGAGCAAGCGCAAGGAGCTCGAGGGCGCGATCCGGCGCATCGGCGAGGCGGCGGGGGCCGGGCTCGATCGCCAGGGCGTCGTCGGGTTGGTCGTGCGTACCGCGATCGAGGCATGCGGTGCCGAGGCCGGCCGTGCGCTGCCGATCGACACGAAGCGCATGGAGTACTTCGAGTTCGGCATCGAGGAGTCCAGCTCGCTGCGCGACGGCCTGATGGCGGCTGAGCGCCAGGCTTTCGAGATCGACCCCGACATCGGCCGCGAGCTGCTTGCCACTCTCGACGCGGAGGAGGGACAGCCACTGCCCCAGCGCCGGCCGAGCACCGCGCAGCTGGAGCTCGTCCATGCGATGGCGCTGCCGATGCGCGCGCGGATCGCCGGCGGCCAGGACATCGACTTCGTCGGCGTCATCTCGATCGCCCGCCGTGGCGCCGAGTTCACGCCGGAGGAGCACGACCTCTTCTCATACCTCGCCGGGCAGGCCACGCTGTCGATCGAGAACGTCGACCTTCACGAGACGATCCAGCAGCAGGCGGTCACCGACGAGCTGACGGGGCTCTTCAACGTCCGCCAGTTCCATGCCCGCCTCGAGAACGAGATCGACCGCGCCGAGCGCTTCGGGACCCCGCTGTCGCTCGTCATGCTCGACATCGACAAGTTCAAGCTCGTGAACGACAACCACGGCCATCAGCAGGGCGACGTGGTCCTGATCGAGGTCGCGCGCGTGCTGCGGCGGCTCTCGCGTGACGTCGACCTGCCCGCCCGTTACGGCGGCGAGGAGCTCGCCGTGGTGCTGCCGCAGACGGACCTCGCGGGCGCCGAGCAGCAGGCCGAGCGCATGCGCACCGCCATCGAGACGATGGGCATCCAGCGCCTGGACGGCGACGGCCCGCTCCCCGTGACCGCCAGTTTCGGCGTCGCCTCGTTCCCGTCGGAGGGCTCGGACAAGACCGCGCTGATCGCGGCTGCCGACGCCGCCCTCTACCGCGCAAAGCGGGGCGGGCGCAACCGTGTCGAGCGGGCGGAACCCGCTGCGGCCGCTCGCTAGTCTGGCCCCGCATGGGGATTCTCGACGACGCGATACGCGAGCACCTCGAGCTGAAGCGCTCCCACGGGGCGCCTGACGAGGAGGTCCGGCAGAAGGAGGCCGAGGCGTTCGGCGCGGTGCGCCGCGAGGCTGCTGCCGCTGCGCCGGAAGAGGCCGGCGAACACACGGAACTGCTGACGCCCGAGCATGCCGCGGACCTCGAGATCGAGCCACTGGCGCCCGCGCCCGCCGACCCGTACGAGGTCCATCCCGGCGAAGAGCTCGAGGCGGCCCCGGTCGACCCGTACGCCGTGGCGCCCGAGCCCGAGGCGACGCATGCACTCGAGCCCGAGCCGGCGCTCGAGCCCGAGCCGGCGCTCGAGCCCGAGCCGACACCGCCAGCCGCCGAGCACCATCACGAGGAGCAGCACCCGGCGCTCGTGGATCACGACCACATCGCAGGCGAGGAGCATGCACCGGAGCCGGTCTTCGGACACAGCGCCGAGCCGCCCGCGCCCGCGCCGACCGAGCCGCCCGCGCCCGCAGCACGGGACGAGGTCGCCGATGACGAGGAAGAGGAAGACGTGCTCGAGGAGACGCCCGAGTTCCTCCAGGACGCGCCGGAGCACGACCGGCTCTGGTTCGAGCAGAAGCCGCCGCGCGACTTCGACTTCGGCGAGTAGCCCGCCTGGACATCTGTTCTACCCCCTCGCGCCGCCGCTAAGCGGGGGCCGCTGAGCGGCCGAAGTCATTCATGCGACGGGTCGGAGGGTTCCGTCATAGGGGGGCGGCGTGTTCGGGAGAGGCGTCGCCCCCCACCTTTTCAAGGGACGTAGCCGCGCGTCTGAGCCGCCTCGACCACGCGCTCGATGCCCAGCTCGTAGGCGGCGACGCGCGGGGTCGTGCCGTCGTCTCTGCACTTCTGCGCGATCTCGTTGTAGGAGCGCTTGATGATCTTCTCGAGCCGCTGGTTGACCTCGTCCTCGTCCCAGCGGAAGTGCTGGAGGTTCTGGACCCACTCGAAGTAGGAGACGATCACTCCGCCTGCGTTGCACAGGACGTCCGGAGCGATGTAAACACCCTTGTCAGTGAGTAGCTCGTCGGCCTTCGGCGTGGTCGGGCTGTTGGCGCCTTCGAGCAGGACCTTGCAGCGCAGTGAGTCCGCGTTGTGCTCGTGGATCGCGCCACCGAGCGCGGCGGGAATGAGCACGTCGCACTCCGTGGCCAGGAACTCCTCCCTGGAGGTGGCCTCGCTGCCTGGGAACTCGCCGATCGCGCCGCCCTCGTCGTAGAGGAATGCCAGGAGCTTGTCGGGGTCGATGCCGTCTTCGGAGTGGATCGAACCGTCGACCGTGTCCACCGCGATGCAGCGACCACCCTTCTCGTGGAGGATCCGCGCCGCCCACGAGCCGACGTTGCCGAAGCCCTGGACCGCGAACGTCAGGCCGTCGAAGCTCATGTCGTGCTGCTCGAGCACCTCCTCGAGCACGAAGATCACGCCGCGGCCGGTTGCAGCGTCCCTGCCGTAGGAGCCTTCGAGGGCGATCGGCTTGCCCGTCACGATCGCCGGCGTGTGGCCGTGGAGCTTCCCGTACTCGTCCATCAGCCAGGCCATCGTCTGTGCGTTCGTGCCGACGTCCGGGGCCGGGATGTCGCGCGTGGGGCCGAGCACCTTCTCGATCTTGTCCATGAACGAGCGCGCGATCGCCTGGAGCTCGCGCGGCTCCAGCTCACGCGCGTCGCAGTTGACGCCCCCCTTCGCGCCGCCGAAGGGGATGTTCACCACGGCGGTCTTCCAGCTCATGAGCATCGCGAGCGCGCGCACCTCGTCGAGGTCGACCTCGGGGTGGAAGCGGATGCCGCCCTTGTAGGGACCGCGGGCAGCGTTGTGCTGGACGCGAAAGCCCGAGAAGACGTGGATCTCGCCGCTGTCGAGCGCCACCGGGATCTGCACCTGCACCTCGCGGTAGGACGAGCGCAGGACCGCGGCGACGTCGTCGCGAAGCTCGAGGCGCTCTGCGGCGATGTCGAAGTAGTGGTTGACGATGTCCCAGTTGGAGACCTCTGCTGGCTCGTCCTTGGGCGTCTGGCTGGCCGATGACCCGTCTGTCATGGCGCGAGCCTAAACCGGCATGGCGGAGCGCGATCGCATGCCTACCATTAGGCGCCGAGGGGCCATAGCTCAGTTGGTAGAGCGCCGTCTTTGCAAGGCGGATGTCGCCGGTTCGAATCCGGCTGGCTCCATCTCCTCGCAGCGCCCCAGAGCGCGTTCGGTCATACACGCCTCACCCGCGCAAGTTTTCACGCCCTGCCCCGTATTTCGGGTGCATGCACCGGAACCGGCTCGCCCATCGCCTTGCCCTGACGATCACTACTGCCCTCGCGCTCGGGGCGTTCTCCGCCAGCGCCCAGGCGGCGACGCCATGGTGGACGGCGGATGGCGCCACCTGGACGCAGTCGTACATCACCGAGCCGGACGGCACGCAGCTGCACGCCGACGTGCTGCGGCCATCGAACCTGCCGCTGAACGCGAGGACGCCCGTCATCCTCTCGATCGGCCCCTACTTCGGCCACGCCGGCGAGACCGGGCCCGACTACTTCCCCGACGGCCCGAACAACGCCGGCCCCGAGCCCGACAACCGCTTCAAGGACTTCCTCGAGGGCACCGACCTCTTCCGCCACGGCTACGCCTGGGTGCAGGTCGACCTGCGTGACTTCGGCGGCTCCTCGGGCTGCACCGACTTCGGCGGCAAGGGCGAGCAGCAGGACGTCAAGTCCTCGGTCGAGTGGGCCGCCTCGCAGCCTTGGTCGACCGGCAGCGTCGGCATGTACGGCAAGTCCTACGACGCATTCACCGGCGTCATGGGCGAGGCCGTCCAGCCGAAGGGCCTCAAGGCGATCGTCGGGCAGGAGCCGGTCTATGACGGCTACTGGAACGTCTACGCCTACGGCGTCGCGGCCTTCGGTCCCGAGACCCAGGCCGAGGACTACGCCTACGCCGACGAGCCCAACTTCACCGTGCAGGACAGCCCGGGCTACATCGTGGACGGCACCAACAGCGGCCCCGGCTGCCCGGCGCCGAACGCGGCCGGCCAGCACAACCCGAACCGCTTCTCGCCGTACTGGCAGCAGCACGACCTGATCGCGAAGGCCGAGGGCCACGAGATCCCGTTCTTCCTCACGCAGGGCTTCCTGGAGAACAACACGAAGCCGCTCGGCGCGTGGGACTTCTTCGACGAGCTGAAGGGCCCGAAGAAGGCCTGGTTCGACATGACCGACCACATCCGCGGCAACGACGTGGCCGAGGGCGACAACAAGGCGCCGCACCCGTGGTTCGACCAGGTCATGCGCTTCTACAACCACTACGTCAAGGGCGTGCCGCTGTCGAATCCCGCCGGCGCCACCGACAAGGACCCGGCGGTCGCGGTCGAGACCTCCGACGGCAGCTGGCGCGCCGAGCAGCAGTGGCCGCCGCTCGACTCGACGGCCTACGACGTGAAGCTGAAGCCCGGCGCCTACACCGACGGCTTCAACGCCGCCGACAACGAGGACGACGGCTTCAACGACTCGCTCGGTCAGGGCTCGTGGACGATCTCGCCGCCGCTCGGCCACGACGCGCACTTCGCGGGCGTTCCGCAGGCGGCGCTCGACGTGACCGCGCAGCTGCCCCGCGCGGACCTCTCGATCGACGTCTACGACGTGCATCCCGACGACAACGCCACGCTGGTCTCGCGCACCGCCTACCTGCTCGAGATGGGCGAGCAGCAGATCTATCCCGAGCTGTACGGCAACGACTGGCAGTTCGCGAAGGGTGACCGCGTCGCGATCCTCGTCACGAGCGCGAACGACACCTGGTGGGGCCCGACGCCCACCCAGGGCCAGGTAACCGTGAACCCCGGCTCGGTGGTCACGCTGCCATGGCTCGCCTACTCGCGCTCGAAGACCCTGACGGGCTACAAGACGCCCGCGCGGCTCGGCGACTGGACCTCCGGTGGCGGCCAGCTCGCGCTCGATGCGGCCACGATCAGCGCCGGCCAGGATCCCGCCTTCAACCTGCCCCCGGCCGAGAAGAAGGCGCCCGGCAAGTTCAACAAGGGCGACCACGGGCTCGGCATCGGCTTCCAGTCGGACGGCACCAACGCGTCGCCGGGTTCGATCCGGTAGCAAGGCTGCTCCCTCACCGCTACCGTCCCGCACGGGAGATGCTGGTTCGCAGCTTGAGGCTAGGGACGGCCATCGCAGCGCTGATCGCGCTCGCGCCTGGTTCGGCTGCGTCAGCGGCGGCACCCAACCGCTACACGCTCCAGGGCGGCTGCTACGCGCTCCAGGACTCCGCCGGCAAGCCGATCCCGGGTGCCGACCAGATCCGCATGCAGGCAACCGACCTCGGCTCGTACCTGCTCTACCGGCCCGACGCGAGCTATCTGGCTGCAAGCGCCGACGGGTCGCTCGCGCCCGCATCGGCGCCCAGCCCGGCAGCTGACTTCGTCGTGGACAACGGCAACGGCGTGGACTTCACGATCGCGCCGAAGTCCAACCCGAAGCAGACGCAGACCGTGCGCTTCGCCCCGGCCCAGGGCTGCGCCAGCTTCCCCGAGGCCGAGCTCGACGCGACCGGCAAGCCGCGCGTGAACCCGCTCTCCTACGGCAAGGTCGGCGGGCTCGTCGAGGGCCACATGCACTGGATGACCTACGAGTACCTCGGCGGCGACTTCCACTGCGGCAAGCCCTGGGATGCCTACGGGATCGCGTCTGCGCTGCCCGACTGCTCGTCCGTGGAAGGCCCGCAGGGCAGCTCGGCGCCGGTGCAGAACTTCCTCAACTACGGCAGCCCCGAGTCGCCGCACGACACCAGCGGCTACCCGAAGATGACCGCCTGGGGGCCGACCAACCTCACGTACGAGGGCACCTACTGGCGCTGGGTTAAGCGCTCCTACCTCGCCGGCCTGCGCCTGATGGTGATGAGCGTCAACGAGAACCGCGTGCTCTGCACCCTGATGCCCACCAAGAAGACCAACTGCAACGAGATGGACACCGTGCGCCGCGGGTTCAAGGACATCCGCGCGCTTCAGCGCTACGTCGACGCCCAGGCGGGCGGGCCAGGCAAGGGCTTCTTCCAGATCGTCACCAGCCCCAACCAGGCGCGCCGCGTGATCAACGAGGGCAAGATGGCCGTCGTGCTCGAGATCGAGGTCTCCGAGCCGTTCGACTGCCGCGGCTGGGATCAGCCGACGTGCGACCAGTCGCAGATCGACAAGGGCCTCGACGAGATGTACAACGACGGTGTCCGCTCGATGCTGTTGCTGAACAAGTTCGACAACCCGCTCACCGGGGTGCGCTTCGACTCGGGCTCGGTCGGCGTCCTGATCAATGGCGCCAACAAGCTCAGCGCAGGCAGCTTCTTCAGCGCCAAGACTTGCACCGGCCCGCTCCACGACAACGACCTCTTCACGCAGGGTCAGCCGATCGCAGGCGGCGTGAACACACTGCTCACCAGCGCCGGTATCGCACCCGGCACGCTCCCGGCCTACCCGCCGCCACCCGACTGCAACACGCGCGGGCTGACCACGCTTGGCAAGCATCTTGTCAACCGCATGATGGACCTGCACATGATCGTGAACCCCGACCACATGAGCCAGGCGGGCGTCGACGAGACGCTGTCCCTGCTCGAGGCGCGCCACTACTCGGGCGTCATCTCGCCGCACGGCTGGATGGACCCGGGCAACTGGCCGCGCCTGTGGAAGCTCGGCGGCATGGCGTTCCCGGGTCACTCGGCCGCGGGCGACTACGTCAAGCAATGGCAGAAGTACCGCCCGAAGTCCACGCCGTACCTGTTCGGCTGGGGCTACGGCGCCGATCTTGGTGGCCTGTCCGAGCAGCCGACCCAGGACACGGGCGGCAAGCTCGCCTACCCGTTCAAGTCGGTCGACGGCCGCGTCACCTTCGGCAAGGAGAAGACGGGTGATCGCACCTTCGACTACAACAGCGACGGCGTGGCCCACTACGGCCTCTACGCGGACTGGTTCGCCGACCTCGTGCGCCTGGGCGGCACAAAGCTGAAGAACGACCTCTGGAACGGCTCCGAGGCATACCTCGAGATGTGGGAGCGCGCGAACGGCATCCGCTCACCCCACTGCAACCGCTCGGACGGCGAGATCAAGGCCCACGGCTACAACCACCTGCGCCTGGGTGACAGCTGGCCGAAGCTGCTCCAGCGCGCCGGCCAGCCGCAGACGCGCGGGCGTGCCTGGACCTACTGCATCGCGGGCAAGCGCAACCGGCGGGCGGCGGACGTCGCCGAGCTGAGCAAGAGCGGCAAGGTCGAGCTCGTTGGCAGCACGGGGACCGGGCGCGCCGGACGGCTTGTCGAGAACCACCAGAAGGCGCCCGTGACCCACACGCGCTCGATCGGCGGCGGCCTGCTGCTCGGCACCTCCGGGCGCACCAGGTGGGTGTTCGCGGTGAAGAAGGGCCGCGTCCGCGCGATCGCTGTCGCAACGAAGGCGCTGGCGAAGAACCACAAGGCCCTGCGCGCCGCGATGCACCGCGTGCTGGCCGCGCACGGCTCGCAGGCCAAGCACACGTTCGTGCCCAACCCGGCGGCAACGGCCGCGCGGGCGGCGTTGCACGGCGCCGTGCTGGCGGCGGCAAGCGATCCGGCCGCCGCCGCGGCGCTCGCCTACCTCTGCCACCTCCAGATCTCGGCGCCCAGCAACTAGGCCCGGAAAGCCTTCGCGAACAGCCGCCTGACCTGGAGCTGCGGGTTCGGCGAGTGCAGCACGATCGCCGCCAGGGTCCGGCCGCCGCGGTGCACCACGGCGATCAGGCAGTGGCCCGCCTTGTCGGTGTCGCCGGTCTTCAGCCCGATCGTGCCGGGGTAGTCCATGCGCAGCAGCGGGTTCGTGTTGTTCAGGTAGAGCTTCCCGCCCTTGATCGGGAAGCGCACGGCGGCGTGGGCCTTGCGGACGATCCGCTCGATCCGCGTCTTCGTCATGTCGATGCGCGTGAGCACCGCCAGGTCGGCGGCGCACGAGCGGTCGCGGTCGTCGATGCCCGACGGCGATGCGAAGTGCGTGCAGCGGAGGCCGAGCCGTTGCGCCTTGCGGTTCATCTGGGCCACGAACGCCGCGCGTGAGCCGGCCACCCCGTCGGCAAGCGCGATCGCAGCGTCGTTGCCCGACGGCAACAGCAGCCCGTGCAGCAGCGCCTCGGTGGTCACGTGGCGGCCCTTCGGCAGCTCGCCAACGCCTGAGCCCTGGTAGTTCAGCGCGTCCTTCGTGATCCGGATCAGCTGCGACGGGCGCGTCTGCTCGACCACGAGCAGCGCGGTCATGATCTTCGTCAGGCTGGCGATCGGCGTGCGCTTCAGCGGGTTGCGTCGCCACAGCACCTCGCCCGTCTTCACGTCGATCACCATCCCGGCACGCGGCGGGTCCTGGAAGTCGACGTGAAACGCGTCGATGCCCGTCAGCGCGGCCTGCTCCGGGTCGGGGGCGGCGGTGCCCGGGCTGGGCGTGGCGCCCGGCGTGATCTGGCCGCGCACTGGGCCGCGCGGGTGCGCGCTTCCATGGCCCGAGCCACCGTTCACAACCACCGCTGCCACGACCGCGACCGGCGCCAGCAGGATCAGCAGCCGGGCCAGCCTCGGCCCCGGCCTGCGTCGCCTGCGGCCGCCCTCGAGCACGCTACTCATCCGTCGACGAGCCTAGGGCTCCGAGCACTCCGAATCCGAGGACCGCGAGCACGATCAGGGAGATCAACACCAGCACGTCGAAGCCGTCGCTGATCATCACGCGCACGGTCAGATACGCCAGGAACAGGATCAGCGCGAACGCGAGCGAGAGCACCACGCGCGTCGAGGTCAATAGACCGGGATCCGCGAGTGGCTGCCGTAGTTCTCGTCGTATCGGTTGGCGAACAGCCGTATCAGCAGCAGCCCGAATACGAAGCCGCCGACGTGCGCGAAGTACGCCACGCCGCCGCCCGTCACGTCGCCGTGGGCGGCGCTTGCGTCCGCGAGCTGCAGCAGGAACCACAGGCCCAGCACCAGCAACGCGGGCAGCTCGATGACGGTGAAGAAGATGATGATGAAGACGACCGTGAGCACCCTGGCGCGCGGGAACAGCAGCGCGTAGCCACCGAGCACGGCCGCAATGGCCCCGCTCGCCCCCAAGGTCGGAATCGACGAATTAGGCCCGGCAAGCACCTGCGTGGCCGTGGCCGCCAGCCCCCCGAGCAGGTAGAACGCCGCGAAGCGCGGTCTGCCCATCGAGTCCTCGACGTTGTTGCCGAAGATCCAGAGAAACAGCATGTTGCCCGCGATGTGCAGCAGCGATCCGTGCATGAACATCGCGAACAGGATCGTCAGCCAGGTGCTCGGCTGGCTCGGCGGGTGGCCCGAGACGCCCGCCTGGCCCTGACAGGCGACCGAGCCGCCTGACACGAGCCCGCAGTGCTTGCCGGGGTGGGTGATCTCGTAGGGAATGGCCGCGTACTTGACCACGCTCTGATCGCTCGGCCCGCTCAGCCCGCCGCGCTGGAGGCCGAAATAGACCACGCAGCAGATGACGATGATCGCCACCGTGAGGATCGGGAAGCGGCGCGTCGGGATGTTGTCCTTCAGCGGGAGCAGGCCCGGCAGGTTGGCATACTCGGCGGCTCTTGCCGACCCGGAGCACGTGTGTTGCCGTGACGATCGCGCTGCTCGCCGCGGGGTGCGGCGGCGGGGGTCCGAAGACCGACGCTGACGCCGTCAGCCAGGTGGTGAAAGACGCCGCCAAGGCGGTGGCGAACGGGGACGGCGGCAAGGCGTGCGGCTACCTCACCCCGGCCGCACAGCAGCAGGCCGCGCAGCAGGTGGGCGGCGGACTCCTGGCCGGCAGCGACTGCCCGACGCTCGTCAAGCGCGCGACTGCGTTCATGGCGCCGCTCGACAAGCAGCAGATCGAGTCGCTTCAGCCCGCGAACGTCGTGGTCAACGGCACCTCAGCGAGCGCGAGCGTGTCGACCCGGACGGGCACCGCCCAGGCCGGCGGCATATCGGTCCAGCTGACCCTGACGAAGACCGGCTCGGACTGGAAGATCTCGGGCTTCGAGAACGCCCAGGGCCTCCCGGGCGGCTAGCCCTTGCCGCGCAGCCGGGCGTCACGTTGCTCGACGACGGCGGCGAACTCGTCGGCCTTCAGGCGCAGCCGCCTGGAGATCTGCCGCAGCGCCTCCACGCGTGTCCGCGCCGGGCCCTGGCGGATCATCGATGCGAGCCGCTGGAGCTGAGCCAGGAGGCCCGAGTCCTCCGGCAGCTGCACGGTGTGGCGCTCGAAGGCGGCAGCCACCTCCTCACGCGGCACGGTGCCGACGGTGTTGTTCTCGACGAAGCCGTTGAGGTCCTCGACGATGCCGCGCAGCGTCTCGAGCTCGCGCAGCCGGCGCTGGTGCGGCGTGGTGGTCAGACCGCGGCCTGTGCCTGCTCGAGCGTCTGCTCGGCGTGGAAGCTCGAGCGCACCAGCGGCCCGGCCGCAACCGACTCGAAGCCCAGCTTGTAGGCCTCGCGCTCGAGCTCGGCGAACTCGTCCGGGTGCCAGTAGCGGACCACCGGCAGGTGGTTCTCGGTCGGGCGCAGGTACTGGCCCACCGTCAGGATCTGCACGTCGTGCTCGCGCAGCCGGCCGAAGGTCTCGACCAGCTCGTCGAAGGTCTCGCCGAGGCCGACCATCAGCCCAGACTTCGTCGTCACCTCGTCGCCGCCCATCTGCTTGGCGTTGTAGAGCACGCGCGCGGAGCGCGCGAAGTCGCCGCCGCGGCGTGCCAGCGGGTACAGCCGCGGCACCACCTCGACGTTGTGGTTGAAGACGTCGGGGCGCTCGGCGATCACGCGCGCCAGCGGCATCTCCTGGCCGCGGAAGTCCGGGGTCAGGCACTCGATCTTCGTGCCGGGAGCGAGCCTGCGAATCGAGCGGATGACGCCGCACCAGACGCCGGCGCCGTAGTCGGGCAGATCGTCGCGGTCCACGCTCGTGATGACCGCGTGACGCAGGCCCATCTTGCGCACCGACTGCGCCACACGCAGCGGCTCGAGCGGGTCGTTCCAGGTCGGCTTGCCGGTCTGGACGTGGCAGAACCCGCACCGGCGCGTGCAGGTGTCGCCGAGGATCATGAAGGTGGCGGTGCCGCGCTCCCAGCAGTCGCCGATGTTCGGGCAGGCAGCCTCGCGGCAGACCGTGTGGAGGTTGTTGTCCGAGATGAGCTTGTCGAGCTCGCGGTAGCGGTTGCCACCGGGGAACTGAACCTTGAACCACGCCGGCTTGCGCTCCCGGAACGGCCGCACCTCGCCGAGCTCGAGAACACGAGCGCCGCCCGGATTGGAACGCGAGCGGGTGACGTGCTGGCGCGTGCCGTCGGCGTCGGAGGCCACAGTTCGAGGGTAGCGCCGCGTCAGTCCGGATCTCCGAGGGCACGCAGCGCCTCGTCCCGGTTCAGGTGGAAGTCCATTCGCTCCAGGCGGCCGTTGGCATCGAAGTGCCACAGTGCCGCGCTCTGCGCTGTCAGCTCGGTGTCGGTGCCCGCGATCGTGCCTCGCTGCTCCACGAAGTTGACCAGGCGGTTGCCGTTTCTCACCGGCGGGTCGGTCGCGCGCCACGAGAACTCGCTGAACGGCGCCGTCCAGTCCCGCCAGGCTGCGATGAAGCCGTCGACTCCGCGGAAGCTGGACTGAAGCCCGGCGTCGGGGCCGTACAGGTTCACCTCGATGTCGGGCACGGCTATGCGCGCCAGCTCGGCGGCGATCTCACCGCCCGCCTGCTCGCTTTGGAATGTGGCCACAAGGTCGACGCCTTCGGTCGCGGCGAGCATTGGCTCGGCCAGCCGCAGGAGGTCGCTGACCGGGGCCGGTGCCGGGGACTCCGTCAAGCCGCCACGGGCGTGCCCAGCAACCGCTCCAGGCTCGTGATGCGCTGGCGCATCCCGTAGGCCTGTGCGAAGCGGTAGGCCATGCGCTTGCGGAAGCAGCCGATGCCTTCGTGGCGGCCGGTTTCCTTCGCCACCGACGTCATGCGCACGCCGTCGAGCCCGCATGGCACGACCCATTCGAACGGCTGAAGGTCGCAGTCGACGTTGATCGCGAACCCGTGCGTCGTGACACCGCGGTTCACGTGGACGCCGATCGAGCCGATCTTCGAGTCGCCGGCCCAGATGCCGGTCAGACCGTCGCGGCAGCCGGCTTCGATGCCCTCGTCGGCCAGCGCCGCGGCCATCGCCTGCTCCATCGTGTGGATGAACGACGGCACGTCGCCGATGCGCATGATCGGGTAGCCGACGAGCTGTCCAGGCCCGTGGTAGGTCACGCGCCCGCCGCGGTCCGAGTCGTGCACCTCGACGCCCTGGGAGCGGTACCAGTCCTCGCCCATCGGCAGGTCGTGCGCCTCCGTGCGTCGCCCGCGCGTGTAGACGGGCGGGTGCTCGAGCAGCAGCAGCGTGTCGCCGATCGCGTCGGCCTGACGCGCGTCGCGCAGCCGCAGCTGAAGCTCGAGCGCCTCGTCGTAGGGCACGACCCCCAGTTGTACGACGGCTAGGTCCACGCCTCGACCCGGGCGCGGACCGCTGACAGGAACTGCGCGGCGTAAGCGCCGTCCAGTGCCCGGTGGTCCCACGACATGCAGAGGTAGGTCATCGGCCTGATGGCGATGCTATCTCCGCCCACGACCACGGGCCGCTTGACCACGGCCTCGAGGTCGAGGATGGCCACCTGCGGCTGGTTGATGATCGGCGTGGCCAGCAGCGCGCCGTAGCGCCCCGGGTTCGTGATCGTGAACGTGCCGCCGCGCACCTCGTCCGGCGTGAGCCGGTTCTCACGCGCGCGGGCGGCGAGGTCCTTGACCTTCTCCGCCAGGCCCTCGTGCGAGAGCAGGTGCGCGTCGTGCACCACCGGCACGATCAGGCCCTTGTCGCCCAGCGAGACCGCGATGCCCAGGTGCACTTCGTCGTGCACCGTGAGCATGTCGCCCTCGAGCGTCGCGTTCATGAGCGGGTATTCGCGCAGCGCCTCGATGACCGAGCGCGCCACGAACGGGAGGTACGACAACTTGCCGCGGCGCGCCTCGATGCCCGCCATGTCGGCTTCGACGATCGTCGTGCAATGCGCCGCCGTGTCGAGCGACTGGCGCATGTGCTCGCCGATCTTGCGCCGCATCAGTGACAGCGGCTCGCCGCCCGCGGCAGCCGTTGGCGCAGGCGCGGGCGCCGGGACAGGCTCCTCGCGGTAGGGCGACTCCATGTGCAGCACGGGCTCGGGCCGCGGCTCGGCGGCAGGCTGCGCCTTCGGCTCCGCGTTCTCGATGAACGCGAGGATGTCCCTCTTCGTCACCCGCCCGCGCATGCCGGTGCCGTGCAGCTGGTCGACGTCGATGTGGTGCTCCGCCGCGATCCGCCGGACAACCGGTGAGACCGGCGGCGCATGCTCGGCCGAGCTGGAGTGGCCGTTGCCGGCCCCGGCAGGCTCCGGCCGTGCGGCCGGCGTGTCCTCGGGAGAGTGCTCGTCGACATGAGGCTGGCCGGGCTTCGAGCCGGTGTCGATCCGCGCCAGCACCTCGCCGACGGGGACGGTCACGCCCACCTCGACGAGGATCTCGGTCACGCGCCCCGCGACGGGCGAGGGGATCTCGGTCTCGATCTTGTCGGTCGAGATCTCGACGATCGTCTCGTCGCGCTCGATCCAGTCGCCGGGACGCTTCTTCCAGTCGGCGATCGTGCCCTCCGCGACGGAGACGCCCATCTGGGGCATCGTCACGTCGACGAGCGTCGTGGCATCAGTAGGCGAGGAGCTCACGGCAAGCCTCCCTCACGTCGTCGACCTGGGGCAGGACAGCACGCTCGAGCGGCGGCGAAAACGGGATCGGCACGTCGGGCGTCGAGACGCGCTTGACGGGACCGTCCAGGTCCTCCCATGCCTCCTCGGCGATGATCGCCGCCACCTCGGCCATGACGCCGGCCGAGCGGGTGGCCTCCTGCACGAGGAGCACCTTCGAGGTCTTGCGCACCGACGCGAGGATCGCCTCGCGGTCGAGCGGCACGAGCGTGCGCAGGTCGAGCACCTCGATCGATGCGCCGTCGATGTCGTCGGTCGCCTCGAGCGCGGTGTGCACCATCGCGCCGTAGGTGATGACCGACAGGTCGGTGCCCTCGCGTGCCAGGCGCGCCTCGCCGATCGGCGTGGCGTAGCGGCCCTCGGCCACCTCGCCCTTCACGCGCCGGTAGAGGTTCTTGTGCTCCATGAACAGAACCGGGTTCGGGTCCTGGATCGCGGCTGCGATCAGTCCCTTGGCGTCCTCGGCGGTGGACGGCGCGACGATCTTCAGCCCCGGCGCCTGCATGAACCAGGCCTCCGGGTTCTGCGAGTGGAACGGGCCGCCGGAGAAGCCCCCGCCCGAGGGCAGGCGCACCACCATCGGCACAGCCTGGCCCTGGCGGTAGTGCATCTTCGCCGCCACGTTCACGAGCTGGTCGAAGCCGCAGGAGATGAAGTCCGCAAATTGCATCTCGGCGACCGGCTTGAGTCCCTCGATCGCACAGCCGACTGCCGTGCCGATGATCGCGTTCTCAGCCAGCGGGGTGTCCCAGACGCGCTTCTCGCCGAACTCCTCGAAGAAGCCGTCGGTGATCTTGAACGCGCCGCCGAACGCGCCGATGTCCTCGCCGAGGCAGAAGACGGACTCGTCGGCACGCATCTCCTCGCGGAGACCGTCGCTGATGGCCTGGAGGTAGGTGAGCTCAGCCATCACGCCACCTCCGAGGTGCTCTGAGCACTCTTGCTCTTCGCGTCAACAGCGCTCCAGCGCGACCACGGCGCGTTGCCGTCGCCGAGCGGCTCCCAGGCGTCCGCGTAGACGCCCTCGCAGGCGTCGGCCGGGTCGGGCATCGGCTGCTCGAGCGCCCAGTCGGTCTCGGAGTCCACCCACGCCTTTGCCTCCTCGCGGATGGCGTCCACGTCTATCCCGTCGGCGCGCAGCTTCGTCTCGTAGCGTTCGATCGGGTCGCGCTCCGCCCACTCCGCGAGCATGTCGCGCGGCACGTACTTGTGGTCGTCGTGAGCGCCGTGGCCGTGCATGCGCATGGTCTCGGCCTCGATCAGCGTTGGTCCCTCACCCGCGCGGGCGCGCTCGACGGCCTCTGCGGCGGCATGGAAGACGGCCTCGACGTCGTTGCCGTCCACCTTCACGCCCGGGAACCCATAGCCCTGCGCGCGCCCCACCAGGTCGGCCGCGAACTCGCGGTCGTTCGGGGTGGAGTAGGCGAAGTGGTTGTTCTCGAGGATGAAGACGACGGGCAGCTTGGCCACGCCGGCCATGTTCATCGCCTCGTGCCACTGGCCGTTGGCGGTCGAGCCCTCGCCGAACCACGTCATGGCGACGCGCTCCTCGCGGCGCATCTGGAATGCGCGTGCGAGACCGCATGCCACCAGCGCCATGTCGGGCAGCATCGACACCATGCCCACGCAGCCGATCGAGCGGTCGCCGAAGTGCATGTTGCCGTCGCGGCCGCGCGTGGGGCCGCCGGCGCGACCCATGTAGTTGGCCAGGTACAGGCCGGGTCGCAGCCCGCGCACGAAGTGCGCGCCGAGGTCGCGGTGCAGGACGCAGCAGCGATCCTGTGGCGCGAGCGCGAAGCTCGAACCGACCGACACGGCCTCCTGGCCGCAGCCGTCGTAGAACGAGCCGGGCACCTTCCCCTGCCGGTACAGCGCGATCGAGCGCTGCTCCGAAAATCTCATCAGGTGCATGAAGCGCAAAAGCGCAGCGCGGTCAGCATCGGTCAACGTGAACCGATGATCTGGGTCCAGCGCCGCGGGTCGCGCGGTGACTGTCGCCATCTCTCTCCCATCCTCGACACCGTGCGGGGTCGCCGCCGCGTTGTCGATTCGCATTCGCGCGCCGCACGGGGTCTCCGCTCGGTGCGCAGGGCTATGTAGTGCGAAGGGTACCCATGGAAACGGCGCGATGAACTGCTGGGTAGCCTCGTCCGCGTGCCAGTAGAGGAGCGCTTCTGGACGCACCGGCTGCGCTGGCGCCTGCGCGGCTCCTCCTGGCTGTGGCCCGCGTTCGCCGCCGCGGTGCTGATCGACGCTGCAATCCTGCACTTTCTGCCCCCGGTCGGGAGTGCGGAGCAGGCCGACGCGCCGGCCGCCCTCAACCTGTTCGGCGACCTGATCGTCGCCGGTTTCACGAACCTGTTCCTGCTCGCCGCGATCGCTCCGTGGCTGGCGCGGCGGCTGACCGAGCGCGCTGTCCCCGAGGGCGAGCCGAAGCCGCCGTACGAGTTCCACTTCGGTCGCACGGCGGTGATCCTGATGGCGGTCGCGGGCGTGGGGCTGGTCATCGTCGGCCTTGGCAACCGGCCTCTGATCGTGTCCGAGACGAAGGCCACGCAGACCAATGCGGAGCTCGTGCGCAACTACGTGCTGAACCACGGCAACGCCGAGATGCGGCGCAACCTCGAGACCGCGAACACGGCCAGGATCGCCCCGAACTTCTTCCGCACCTGCATCTCCAACGACCACCGCACCAGCTATTGGTGCTTCTTCGTGGACACCGCAAAGGACCCGGCAAAGCTCTCGCGCGACAGCGACACCCGCCCGAACTCGCTCGTCGCCCCCGCTGGATGAACGGCGGCGCGCTGGTCGTCCGCGCACTCGAGCGGGCGGGCGTGGAGGTGGTGTTCGGGTTGCCGGGCGTGCACAACCTCGCCATCTGGCGCGCGCTCGCGGAGTCGCCGATCAGGCTCGTGGGCGTGCGCCACGAGCAGGCGGCGGCGTATGCGGCGGACGGCTACGCGCGCGCGTCGGGGCGTCCCGGGGTCGCGCTCGTCACGACCGGGCCGGGTGCGGCAAACACGCTCGGCGCCACCGGTGAGGCGTGGGCCTGCGGCTCCCCGATCGTCGTGATCGCGACCGACATTCCCGCCGGACTGCGACAGCCGGGCGTCTACCGCGGCGTGCTGCACGAGACAACCGACCAGGCCGCGTTCTTCGGCCCCGTCACGAAGGCGCAGCTGCGCGTCTCTGACGTGGGCATGCTCGAGGGGATGGTGGCGTCCGCGCTGCAGATCGCGCAGCTGCCGCCGAGTCGTCCGGTCTACCTGGAGATCCCGACTGACCTGCTGCTCGCGGAGCCCGGCGAGGAACAGACGCAGACGACCGACTACGAGTGGCGATCGGAGCTGGAAGAGGCCGACCTCGATCCGGCTCTGGAGCTGATCGCCGCCGCCGAGCGTCCGCTGATCTGGGCGGGTGGCGGCGCCATGCGCGCCGGGGCCGGCGAGGCGGTTGGCGAGCTGGCGCGCAAGATCGCCGCCCCCGTGCTGACGACCTATCAGGCGGCGGGCCTGCTGGGGCGCGAGCACCCGTCCGACGTCGGGCTGCCGCCGTTCGTGCCCGAGTGCGGCCAGCTGTGGGACGACGCCGACCTCGTCATCGCGATCGGCAGCGATCTGGACGGGACGAGCACGCAGAACTGGGCGCAGCCGCAGCCGCGCAGGCTGCTCGTGATCAACGTCGACGCCGGCGACGCGACGAAGAACTACCGCGCCGACGTGGTGCTGGTGGGCGACGCGCGTGTGGTCACGGAGCTGCTGGTCGAGCGGGTGGCAGACAGCGGCGGCATCGCCGCGCTCGCGTCGCACGTCGAGCAGCTGCGCGAGACAACCTGGCTGCGGCTCGACGACGAGGAGCCCGGCGGCCACCGAGTTCCTGCGCTCGGTGGCCCGCGCCCTGCCCGACGATGCCGTCGTCGTCTGCGACATGTGCATCCCCGGCTACTGGCTCGGCGGCTTCTACCGCCCGCCGCAGCCGCGCCACCTGCTCTATCCGCTCGGCTGGGGCACGCTCGGCTGCGCGTTCCCGCAGGGGCTCGGCGCGGCGCTTGCGGGGTCAGGCCCCGCGGTCTCGTTCTCGGGCGACGGCGGCTTCCTGTACGCAATCGGCGAGCTGGCCACGATGGCGCAGGAGTCGATCCCGTTGACGGCGGTGATCGTCGACGACGGCGGCTACGGGATGCTGCGCTACGACCAGAAGGTGAAGGGCGACCCGATCTACGGGGTCGACCTGAAGACGCCGGACTTCGCTGCGATCGCCGGCAACTTCGGCATCAAGGCCGACACGGTGGACGGCCTCGGCGACGAGTTCGGAGCAGCGCTCGCACAGCAGATCCGCGACCCGGAGCCATCGCTCCTGGTGGCAAAGGCAGCGCTCGACCCACCACCAAACACCTCACCACGCTGGTACCGCCGAAAATGAGAACGGGGCCAGGCCCCACGTCTTCAAGATGAGAACGGGGCCAGGCCCCGTTCTCATGTTGCGGGGCTGACCGTCACCAGCAGCTTGCGCACCTGTGGCGTGCCTGGGAAGTAGCGGTGCTCGCGCACCACCAACCGGCCCGCGACCTGTTCGCCGTCGGGTACGGGCAGGCCGTCGAGCCGCACGCGGACGCTCCGGTCGTAGCCGCTGCCCTGGGCCTCGTACTGGGAGCCGAGGGGGAGGTCGCGCGTGACCACGCGGATGCCCCGTCGACGCAGCTCGAACACCAGCCCAGCTTCGATGTCGAATCGGAAGTCGAACCCGGAACTGCCACCGGGCACCTCCACCAGCACCGTGCTCCCGCGAGCGCTGCGCTCCAGGCGGTCGGCGACTGTGCGAGTCGGCCTGTACGCCGACTGAAGCCGCTCGGGGCCCGTTCTGGCCGCGACCAGCACCCCGGCGAGCGCGGTCGCCGCGAACGCGATCCCGACCGCGACTGCGCGGAACCGGCCGGCCGTCGCGGGCAGCCGCGGGCGGAGCAGCACAGCTGCGCTCCAGCCCGCCACGAGCCACGCGAACAGGCCGGCGGGCGAGGCCCACCAGAGCGTGTAGCTGATCGATATGAAGAGGTTGTTGCCACTGGGCGTCCCACCCGCCACCGCTGCCACGGCAAGAAGCAGCCCTAGCCCCTGCACGGCGGCGGCAGCGACGTCGCGCCGGCGGCGCCGTAGCCCCAGCACGATTGCTGCCGCCAGCCACGCCACGAGGGCCAGAGCCGCCGCCACCGCGACGGCTGGCGGCGTCCTCGACACGTCGGCGAGCCGCCCGAGCGGGTCCCGCGGCGGTCGTGCCCACCACGGAACCAAACCGCCCGCGCGCACGACGGCGTGCCAGGCCGCCCCACCCCCGAGCGTGGGCGCGCCGGCCGCCGCGCTCTTCGCCACCTGGACGAGGTTCCCCGGCCGGTGCACCGCCTGGTCCACGAGAGGCGGAGCCCAGCACACGAGTCCGACGACCGCCGCGATCACGACCCAGCGGCGCAGCTGCCCGGGCGGGAGCGATCGTCGTCCGGTCACGAGCCCCGTGACCGCGACCGCCATCAGCAGTGCCGCCGGAAGCACGAACGTGAGGTGGGCCTGGGCCGCGAAGCTCGCCAGAACCACGGCGAGCGGCAGCAGGCGGTAGTCCCCCACGGCGATCGACCAGGTGACGAAAGCCAGTGCGAGCAGCGGCATCAGCGGCACCGCCGGGTTCCAGACGTCGCTGAGCGTCTGGGGCTCGATCGACGCGCTCATCACTGCGATGCTGATCGCAGTCGCGAACATCAGCGCCGGCCCGCCGCGCCGCCGCGCAAGCACGGTGCAGGTGATGATCGCGAGCGTGGCCGCGATCGCCACGACCAGCGGGAGGAAGCGTGGGTCGAGCAGCCGCGCGGGCAGAGCCAGCAGCCAGTAGAGCATTGGGCCGAGGCTGTTCTGGGGCCCGGAGCCGAGCAGCGCTGACGACGCAGAGTGCTGGCCCAGCAACGGCGTGTGAGTGGTCAGCACGTCGTAGGACCGCGTCGCAATGACCGCGTCGTCGCCGAGAGCTACCCAGCCGACGAGCGCCGAGTGGATGCCGGACACGAGCACTGGCAGGGCTGCGAGCAGGCCCGCCGCGAGCTCGAGCCAGTGTGCGCGTGCCCGCCCCACGCGCGGCAGTATGGCCAAGTCCCTCCGTGAGCTGAAGACGGGACCTGTCCCCGTCTGGAACGAAGATGAGAACGGGGCCTGGCCCCGTCTTTAAGTTCGCTTCCGGCCTCGGGCTCCGCGTGCTGCGCCTCGGCCCGCCTTCTTCGCGAACCGCATGAGCTTCTCGCGGTCCTTCGGGTCCAAGCGGCGGTTGCGATATACGCGCTTCGCGATCTCGCGCGCCTGCTTGCGCTCGTTCGCCTCGAGCTCCTGGAGCCCGCCCATGACGATCTGGACGAGCCACACGACCCGCATCCATGGTGTCGCCTTCAGTCCCGGAATCCGCGGCATGCCCTGAACCTACCCGGCGGCCGGGCCCGTCACTCCGGCCTCGTAGGCAGCCTTGGCGTCGGCGGCCGAGAAGAAGGTGCCGATCCACAGCGCCTTGTCGTGGCGCAGGTGCACCACCATCGCGAAGCGCTGCTCGTCCTCGCCACCGAAGCCGTCGCCGATCACGAGCGTGCCGCGGATCATCACGGCGTCGTCGCCCAGCGGGTCGACCGCCTCGGCCACCGTCCGCGCGCCGAAGCGGTCGCGGATGTCGCGCATCCACTGACGTACGCCCTCGTGGCCCTTGTAGTGGCGGCCCTCGATACCGAGCGTGACCGCGTGCACCTCGATCTCGGGATCGGTGATGTCGAACTTCGGCTGCGCGCCCTGTGAGTTCCAGGCGTCGAGCCAGGCCTGCGAATCGATCACGGCAGGCGGAAGCTCAGGTCCGCGGCAACGTCCTCGATGTCCATCTGCGCCTTCTGGAGCTTGCCGGCGTAATCCCAGTTCATCGACTGCCAGCGCGTGAACTGGTCGAGCACCCAGATGCCCGACTGGCGCGACCCGTTGCCGGACTTGCCGTTGCCCCCGAAGGGCAGGTGTGCCTCGGCGCCCGAGGTCGAGTTGTTCACCGACACCATGCCGGCCGAGATCCGCTCGCGGAACTGGAACGCGGCCTTGGGGTCGTTCGTGTAGATCGCCGACGACAACCCGTAGCCGTGCCCGTTGGCAAGCGCGATCGCCTCGTCGAAGTCGCCGAACTTCATGACGCCGACTATCGGGCCGAACGTCTCGTTCAGATAGAGGTCGTCCTCGGGTGTGACGCCGGAGACGATCGTCGGGTGGTCGTAGATCCCGATGTCGGGGTCGCCCACGAACCCGGCACGCGGGGACTCTGACGTGATCCGCCCCACGGCAGACGAGCCGTGCACCGAGTGGTGGTCCCGGATCCAGCCGAGCCAGTCCTGGAAGCGCTCGTGGAAGCGCTCGCTCATCATCGGCCCGTAGAGCACGTCCTGCGTCGGGTCACCGACAGCCGCCGCCTCGGTGGCCGCAGCGAAGCGCTTCAGGAACTCGTCGTGGATCGACTCGTGCGCCATCACGGTGCCGAGCGACGTGCAGCGCTGTCCGGCCGTGCCGAAGCCGCTGAAGAGCGCTCCTTCGACGGCCAGGTCGAGGTCGGCGTCGGGCATGACCACGAGCGGGTTCTTGCCGCCAAGCTCGAGGCACGGCGACTGGAGGTGGCGCCCCGCGAGCTCGCCGATCCGCGCGCCGACCTCCGAGGAGCCGGTGAAGCCGATCTTGTCCACAAGCCCCTCGTCGAGCGCCTGCGACAGGCCGTCGAACGCCGCTGCGCCCTCGCACTGGACCACGTTCAGCACGCCGTCCGGCAGCCCGCCGTGCAGGAACAGCTCGGCCATGGCCTGCGCCGACGCCGCCGCGTATTCGGCCGGCTTCCAGACGACGGTGTTGCCGCACAGAAGCGCGGGCACGAGGTACCACGACGGCACGGCCACCGGGAAGTTGCCCGCCGTGATGATCGCGGCGACCCCGACCGGCACGCGGAAGGTGAACAGCTGCTTGTCGTGCATCTCCGACGGCACCGTCTGGCCGTACAGCCGCCGGCCTTCGCCGAGGAAGAAGTTGCAGGTGTCGATGATCTCCTGCACCTCGCCGAGCGCCTCGGGATACGGCTTGCCGATCTCGCGCGTGACCAGGCGCGCAAGCGCCTCCTTGTTGTCCTCGACCAGCCGCCCGATCTGCTGGATCGCGCGGCCGCGCTGAGGCGCCGGCGTGTGCGCCCACGCCGCCTGAGCCTGGCGTGCCGCGCGGCAGGCGGCGGCGAACGTCTCCGCGTCGCCAAGCTGGATCTCCGCGACGACCTCGTCCGTGTTGGCAGGGTTGACCGACTGGAGACTGCCGCCGGGAGCATCCGATGAGCTCGACCCGCCGATGTAGGACGTGACAGTGCGCGCGTTGGAAGCGATGGTGGCCATGCCTCGATGCTATCCCGGGCAATCGGGCGCGCCCAGCCGTCAGACAGATGCGAGCCCGGCTGCTCCGCGTGCCGCAAGCGCATCGATCTCGGCGTCGTCCACGCCCTGCTCGCGCAGGACTTCACGCGTGTGCTCCCCGAGCAGTGGCGGCGGCGTCGGCGCGGGCATCCCGGCGGTGCGGATCGGCGAGCCGATCAGCTGCAGCGGCCCGATCGTGGGGTGGTCCACGGTCACGCGCGGATCGTGCCCCGCGGCCGTCGCCGCCTCGATTGCATCGAGCACGCCGCGGATCTTTCCCGCGGGCACGCCGGCCGCATCGAGCAGTGCCGCCCACTCGTCGGCCGGACGCGTCGCGAACACCGCCTCGAGCTCCGCGATCAGCTCGGCGCGACCCTCCACGCGCGATGCATTCGTGGGGAAGCGCTCGGCCAGGCCGGGTCGCTCGAGCACGGCGCACAGGCGCCGGAACAACCCGTCGTTGGCCGCCGCGACAGCGAGCATCCCGTCCGCGCTGCGCAGCGGCTGGTAGGGAACGATGTGCGGGTGCGCGTTGCCGTAGCGGCCGGGCTCGCTGCCGGTGACGAGCGCCCCCGATGCCACGTTCACCAGCGACGCGAGCGCCGTGTCGAGCAGCGGCACCTCGACGTGGCGCGGGCCGCCGCCGTTCACGGCCGCGAGGATCGCAACCGCTGCGTGAAGTCCCGCGAGCACGTCGACGATCGCCACGCCAACCTTGGTCGGCTCGGCATTGCCCGTGACCGCCATCAGGCCCGACTCGGCCTGCGCGACGAAGTCGTAGCCCGGCCGCCCGCGCGGCACGCGGTCGGAGCCGAAGCCGGTGATCGAGCAGTAGACGAGCCGCTCGTTGCGCGCGCTCAGCGCGTCGAAGCCGAGGCCCATCGCATCGGCCGCGCCGGCCCGGAAGTTCTCGATCACCACGTCGGCGCCGAGACACAGCTCGACGGCGATCTCCAGCGCCCGCGGGTCCTTCAGGTCGAGGGCGACGGACCGCTTCGAGCGGTTGATCGACAGGTAGTAGGCCGATTCGGTGCCCGCATACGGCGGGCCCCACGAGCGCGTCTCGTCGCCCTCGCCCGGGCGCTCGATCTTCACGACGTCGGCGCCGAGGTCGGCCAGCACCATCGTGCAGTACGGGCCCGCGAGCACGCGCGAGAGGTCGACAACGCGCAGGTTGTTCAATGGCGCGCTGGATGGAGGGTGCACCCGTGCAGCATGACGACGAGACCCGTCGCGAGCGTGTCAACCGCGAGCTCATCGAGCTGCTGAACGAGCTGCGCGTGGCGCTGCCGGGCGTGCAGGTGCTGTTCGCGTTCCTGCTCGCCGTGCCGTTCTCCAACGGCTACAGCCGGATCACGCCGTTCCAGAAGGACGTCTTCTTCGCCACGTTGCTCGCCACGTCCGCGTCGACTGCCTGCTTCATCTGCCCAACCGCCTACCACCGGCTCAACTTCCGCAAGCGCGAGAAGGAACGCATCCTCTTCACCGCCAACAAGTTCGCGATCGCCGGGCTGGTGTTCCTGGCCGTCTCGATGATCGGCGTGATCGTGCTGGTGACCGACGTCCTCTATTCGGACGCGGCCGCGGTGGTCACCGGAGCGCTGGCGCTGGTGCTGTTCGGCGGACTCTGGTTTGTGCTGCCCCTGGTGCGTCGCGCAGAGGACTGCGCCGGCAGCGCCAGCCACACGTCGCTTCCGGAATCCATGTTGCGCGCCTGAGCGCTGCCGCCGTGTCCGCGGGCGATCGCGTCGACGATCGCCAGGCCCAGTCCGCTGCCGCCGCGCCCGCGCGCCGCGTCACCACGTGTGAAGCGCTCGAATGCATGTGCAAGAAGGTCGGCCGAGAAGCCGTCGCCCGCATCGCGCACGTGCAGCTCGACGCTGCCGTTCACGCGCCGAGCCGACAGCGACACCGGCCCCGCGCCGTGAGTAAGTGAATTGTCAACCAGGTTGCCAAGGGCCTGGCGCAGGCGCTCGCCGTCCACGAACGCGGTCAGCCCCTCATCGGGCTCGAGCTCCACGCTTCGGCCCTGCGCCCGCGCACGCGCGGAGAACGCCTCGACCACCTGCTGCATGAGCGGCGCGAGCGGTTGCGGCTCGGCGCGTACCGGCAGCCGGCCGTGATCGCTGCGGGCGAGCACGAGCAGGTCTTCGGCGAGCCGCGTCAGGCGGTCGACCTCTTCGACGGCCGATTCGACGGCCGCGCTCAGCTCGGCGTGCGTGCGCGGCCCGCGCGAGGCCAACTCCAGCTCGGCCTTCAGGATCGCCAGCGGGGTGCGCAGCTCGTGGCTGGCGTCCGCTACGAATGCCCGCTCGCGAGCGAACGCCTGCTGGAGGCGCGCGAGCATCGCGTTGAGGGTCTCGCCCAGGCGGCGGATCTCGTCCTGGGCCTCGGGCAGCGGCAGGCGCGCGTTCGCCTCACCGGCGGAGATGGTGGCCGCGCGACTGCGCATGCGCTCGACCGGGCGCAGCGCGCCCCCGATCAGGGCGATGGCGGCGATCGTCGCCACGAGCAGGGCGATCGGGAGCCCGATCACCAGTGCGCGCGCAAGGCTCTCGTTGGCCCGCTCGCGGTCCTTCAGCGTGGTGCCCGCGACGATGATCCAGCCGTTGCGCCCCACGGGCCGCGCGATCAGCCGCGCGTGCTTGGAGATGGCCTGGAGGTGCTTCAGCTCGAAGTAGACCGGCCCACGCGACGCCGCTTGGAGCCGGTTGCGCGGGATCAGCAGCCGCGTGCCGACGTCCGGCGTCGCCGCCACCACGCGTCCGTTCGATGCGACGAGTTCGCCGAAGCCCTCCTCGCGGCTCAGCTCGCGCTTCAGCGGCGCCTGGCTCTTGCCCGCCGACAAGACGCTGGCGGCGACGGCGCGCGAGGCGAGTGCCTGGTCGATCGAGGTGTCGAGCTCGTCCTCGAACCGTGCGTACAGGAACAGGCCGGTGCCGAGCATCACCACGCTCATCACGCCCATCGAGATCAGCGCCAGCTTGATGCGGATCGGCATTCGCCGGATCGCGCCGGCGATGCGGGCTTTCACCGGCCGCCGTCCTCGCGCAGCCGGTAGCCCGCGCCGCGCACGGTCTCGATCGACTCGACGCCGAACGGCCGGTCGAGCTTCTCGCGCAGGTAGCGCACGTAAACGTCGACCACGTTCGAGCGCTGCTCGTACGAGTAGTCCCAGACGTGCTCGAGCAGGTGGAAGCGCGAGAGCACGCGGCCGGGGGCGCGCATGAACGTCTCGAGCAGCGCGAACTCCTTCGCCGACAGGTCGACGTCGGTGCCGTCGCGCGTCACGAGCCGCGTGGCCGGATCGAGGCGGATGCCGCCGATCTCCAGCACGCTCGGCCGCTCGCTCGGGTGACGCCTGAACAGCGCGCGCAGCCTCGCCGTCAGCTCGGCCAGCGAGAATGGCTTCGTCAGGTAGTCGTCACCGCCGCCGTCGAGACCCGCGATGCGGTCCTCGATCCCGTCGCGCGCGGTCAGGAACAGCACGGGAGCCCAGGTGCCGCGCTCGCGCAGCTCGCGGCAGGTGTCGAAGCCCGACATCCCCGGCAGCGTCACGTCGAGCACGATCGCGTCGTAGTCGGTGGCGCCGGCGCGCACGAGCGCGTCCTCACCCGTCCCCGCGACGTCCACCGCGAGGCCCTCCTCGTTCAGGCCGCGGCGGACCAGCCCGGCCATCTTGATCTCATCCTCGACGACCAGGACGCGCACCTGCCGAGCCTAGCCTCTCATCTTCTTCTCACGAGCATGGAGTTGAGTCTCAGGCTTGGCCCATTCGAGCTTCCGCATCGGCTTCGACGACCGCGACCGCGCACGGCTTCACGACCTGTGGGACGAGGCGATCGACTCGTCGCGCTGGAGCGAAGGACCACTCACCGAGCGCTTCGAGACGGCCTGGGGCGCATGGAACGACCTGCCGGCCGTGGCCTTCGGCGGCTGGACGGGCGCGGCGCTTACGGCGCTCGAGTTCGCCGGGGTGCGCGGCCAGACGGTGCTGTGCCCGTCGAACACCTTCATGGCCACGCCGCTTGCCGCACTGCACGCCGGCGCGAAAGTCGAGTTCGTCGACTGCAACCGCGACGACCTCTGCATGTCCTACGACGATTTCGCGGAGAAGGCCGAGCGCCACCGCCCGCGGGCCGTCTTCCTCGTTCACATCGGCGGCCACATCGCGTTCGACACCCAGCGCATCGCGGCCTGGTGCCGCGAGCACGACGTGTTCCTGATCGAGGACTGCGCGCATGCGCACGGCGCATCCTGGGACGGCCGCCGTCCCGGCTCGTGGGGTGACGCCGGCTTGTGGTCGTTCTACGCGACGAAGACGGTCTCCACCGGCGAGGGCGGGATGCTCGTCTCGAAGCACCCTGAGCTGATCGAGTTCGCGCGTTCGTTCCGCAACTACGGCAAGCCCGATCACGAGGTCCAGGGACTTGGCCTGCGCATGAGCGAGTTCAGCGCCGCGGTCGGCGTCGTGGCCACCGAGCGCATGCCCGACATCGTCGACTACAAGAACCGCGTTGCGCGCGAGCGGCTCGACCCGCTGCACGAACGGCGTTTGCGCCTGCCGGATGGGATGACGTCGGGCTACTACAAGTACATCGTCTTCGAGCCGATCGAGCGCTCGACCGGCAAGGTCTACGACCAGCCGTGTCATCGCCTGCTCGGGCACGACACGCAGCTCCCCAACAGCGATTGGGTCGCCCAGAACCACTGGTGCGTCCCGCTCTATTACGCAGCAGACATCGAGCTCCAGGAGGCGGTAAGCGCATGAAGGTCCTGACGACAGGCGGCGCCGGCTTCATCGGCTCGCACGTGGTGGATGAACTCGTGGCCGCGGGTCACGAGCCGCGCATCTTCGACGTGACCACCTCCCAGTGGCACGACCCGGCTGACGTCGACACCTACATCGGCGATCTCACCGACCCTGAGGCCGTGCGCCTCGCCGCGCGCGGGTGCGACGCGATCGCCCACCTGGGCGCAATCGCCGACGTGAGCCACGTCGCCGCCGACCCGGCGTACGCGGAGCGCGTGAACTCGGGCGGCACCGCCAACGTGCTCGAGGCCGCCCGCTCGGAGGAGGTCGACCGCGTGGTCTATGCGTCGACGATCTGGGTCTACGACGGCTGCGACGATCCGGTCGTCGACGAGGACACGCCGCTCACGCTGCCGCGCCATCCATACACGGCGCAGAAGGCGGCCAGCGAGATGTACTGCACGTCCTACGCCGAGCTCTACGACGTCGACTACACGATCCTTCGCTTCGGCATTCCCTACGGGCCGCGTGCCCGCCCCGCGGCGGTCATCCCGCAGTTCTTCAAGAACGCGCTTGCAGGACGGCCGCTGACGATCGCCGGGGGAGGCAGGCAGTCCCGCCGCTTCACGTATGTCGGCGACATCGCGCGCGGCGTCGTGGCTTCGCTGGCACCTGAAGGACGCAACCGCGTTTACAACCTGGCAAGCGAGGAGACGGTCACGATCCTCGAGCTCGCACAGGCGGTGTCGGCGATCGTCGGCGACACCGACATCCTCCACACCGAGGGCCGCGCGGGCGACTTCAGCGGGGCCGAGATCGCCAGCGCCCGGATCGCGAACGAGCTCGGCTGGCGCGCGTCGACAAGCCTCGACGAGGGCCTCGCCCTCTACTACGAGTGGCTCACCTGCGCGGCGCCGGTGGACGACCCGGATCCCGATCCGGTCGGCTGAACAGCGCTCAGGATCGCGGGCAGGGCGGCCACGGTCCGTCGCCACGATCCCCGCGAGCTGTAATGGTCGGCGTCGTGGAGCAGGATCACCTCGCCGGGCCGCAGCTCGCGCGCCGCGCGCCGGGCTATGCGCTCGGGCGTCGTCAGGCGGCGCCAGTCCTTGCCCCAGCGCGACCACAGCAGCGGAACGAGGCCGTGTTCGCGCGCCGCGGCCAGGCCGGCTGCGCTGTAGGCGCCGAGCGGCGGGCGGTGGTAGCGCGTGTTGGCGGGGATCACCTCGAGCGCCCGGATCAGATCGCGCTCGACGCTGGCGGCCGGGAGCCGCACCTGGAGCCTGTGCTCGAAGCAGTGGATCCCGATCTCGTGCCCGCGCCGGGCGATCTCGGCGGCCACGTCCGGGTAGCGCTCCACCTGCTCGCCGGCCAGGAAGAAGATCGCCTTGACCCGCGCTTGGTCGAGCAGGTCGAGCACGGCCGGCGTCCCCTCGGGGTGCGGGCCGTCGTCGAAGGTCAGCGTGGGCTCGGGCCGGTCGAGGCGCAGCGCAATGCCGGCTGAGGCCGCCACGCGCGGCACCACCGGGGCCAGTGCCAGCAACGGGCGCACCGCCCCATCATCGCGCAGCCGAACCCACGCGATCGACATCTGGGACGCACACCGTCGTGAATGTCGATGGTGTGACCTGTGAGCCTCGCCGCGATCGGCGGCATCGCCTCGGCCGCGGCCGCCGCGGCGTGCTTCGACGGTGGCCTGGCGCTCCAGGCACTCGATGCGCGCGAGGTGCCGGCCGAGCATCGCCTGCGCCCGGCGCTGATCGGCCGGCTGCTGCGCCGCCGGCGCTGGCTCGCGGCGACCGGCCTGGCGATCGCCGGCTGGCCGTTCCACCTGCTCGCGCTCGGGCTGGCGCCTCTGTCGCTCGTCCAGCCCACACTGGCGTTCGGGCTCGTGCTGCTGCTCTACCTCGGCCATCGCGTGCTCGGCGAGCGCGTGGGGCGCACCGAGATGCTGGCGGTGGCCGGCGTGGTCGCGGCGGTGGCCGTGCTCGCCTGGGCGGCGCCGGCCGAGACCGACCACCACGCCGATGCCGCGCGCATCGCGCTGGGGCTCGTGCCGCTCGGGCTGCTGGGGCTCGTGCCGCTCGCAGCACCGCGGCTGCGGCTACGTGTGGCCTCAGCGCTGCTGCCGTTCGCGGCCGGCGCCGCGTACGCGTTCACCGGCGTGTCCAGCAAGCTGCTCGTCGACGACCTGCGCACGCACGTCCTCACCGGCGTGCTGCTGTGGGCGGGGCTGACGGGACTGCTCGGCCTCGCCGGGCTGCTGATCGAGATGTCGGCGCTGCAGGTGCGTGCCGCCACGCACGTCGGCCCGAACGTGTTCGTCGTACAGGTGTCGGTGCCGGTGCTGCTGGCGCCGCTCGTGTCCGGTGAGAGCTGGGCGCACACGCCGCTCTCGGGCGGCGTGATCGTGATGGCGGTGGCCGCGATCGCAGTCAGCGCGGTGGTGCTGACGCGCTCACCGGCCGTAGCCGCCTTCTCAGCGACGTAGACGCTGCGCGTCTGGGGTCTCTGCCTGCTCGCTCCGGTGTTGCGGGGCGCAACTGCCTCGGCCAAACGGGGTGGCTGACGTGGCGCTTGCGCGGCCCGCGGGGCGCTCCCTTTGGCCGGCTGTGCGACATAGACCACCTATGCGGTGGTTTATGTCGCACAGCTTCCCCGGTGGAGGGTGCTCGGGGCGGGGCCGGGTGGGCCCCCACAGCCCGCGGGGCCCGGCGCTCGGGGCGGGGCCGGGTGCGCCCTCACAGTCCGCGGGGCCCGGCGCGTCACTCCACGAGCGCCAGGATCGCCTCCGCTGCGCTCGGGCGCTCCCCGTACTCCGGGTGCGGCTGTCGCGGTGCCGCGAGAGCCCGCTCGAGAGCGGGACGCAGCGCGCGCAGACCGGGCGCGACCTCGGCGATCCCGAAGCGCTCGAAGGCGCGGTTGTTCAGCCGGATGTGTGCCACGCCCCAGCCGTAGGAGATCGGCCGGCAGCCGCGGATCCAGGCCTCGAGCACGGTCAGGCCGGCGGTCGAGTGCACGAGTGCATCGGCGGCGCCCATCAGCTCGCTCATGCGCTCCGTGAAGCCCCACAGCTGCACGCGCTCCTCGCCGCCGAAGCGCGCCCCGAGGCGAGCCTTCAGCGCGTCGCTGCGGCCGCAGAGCACCACGACGGCCGCGACCTCGCGCAGCCCGAGCGTGGTGGCGATCGCGCCCTCCATGTCGCCGATGCCCCAGCCGCCGCCGGAGACGATCACGACCCCGCCGACGGTGGGGAGCTCGAGCGCAGCCCGCGCCTCGGCCTGGCCGACCGGCCGCTCGAACGCCGGCGCCGTCATCCCGCGCGCGCAGACGATCCGCGCGCGCGGAGCGATCCGGCGCACCTCCTCGGCAGACTCCTCGTGGGTCGTCAGGTGCAGGTCGACACTGGCCTGGGCCCACAACCGCAGCGCGGACAGGTCGGTGATCGCCGAGACCACCGGCACGCTGACCACACCGCGGCCGCGCAGCCGTCCGAGCACCTCGGTCGTGCCCGGCCAGGTCGAGACGACCACGTCCGGCTGCACCTCGTCGATCAGCCGCATGACGGTTGGCCGCGCCACGCGGGTGCCGATCCGCGTGATCAGCGCGCGGACGGGCGCGAAGCGGAACAGAAGCCAGTACTCGACGTCGAAGACCCAGTAGAGCCAGCGCTTCTGCACGGTCGCGTCCTGGCTGATCATGCGCTCGACCAGCCCGCCGGCCTCGGCAACCGCATCGCGGATCTCGACGACGGCATCGGACCGTGCGGCGAGGATCCCGTCGCGGATCATCCGCGCCGGAAGGTCGTGCCCCTCGCCGATCGCGGCGGAGAGGATCAGGATGCGCGGCGGCGGCTTCAGTCGCTCAGGAGGAGCGGCGCGCCAAGCAGCTGCGCGAGGCCCTCGCCGCCGTTCCGCATCACGTAGTCGTGGTTCCAGGCGAACACGGGCCTCGCCAGAGGTGCCAGAGCGTTCATCCATGCGCGCGTGGTCCCCACGTCCCACTCGTAGGTCACGCAGACGCCGTCCGGGTTCTCCCAGACGCGCCAGCGGCCCACGCCCTCGAGCTCGCCGAAGGCGTGGCCCTCGATCAGCCGGGGACGCTCGACGCGCACCACGCGCGACTGGAACTCGAGCTCGTAGGGAAGCTTGCTCTTCCACACGTAGCGATCGAGCGCGCCGACACCGTCGGCGTCGCCGGGCTCCTGCCGCTCCACCGCTTGAACTCCACGCCACCAACTCGGGTACGCCTCTGCGTCGTGCAATGCAGTGAAGACCTGCTCGACGCTGGCCGGGGCGCCGAACGCCCAGGTCGTCAGGAAGTGGTAGCGGGCCATGCCTCTTCGAGCGGCGTGAAGGTCGCGCCCACTCCTTCGGCGACGGCGGGGTGCGTCACGGCGCCGCCCGCCACGTTCACGCCCATGCGCAGGCCGGCGTCGTCGTCCACGGCCTCGCGCACGCCCTTGCCGGCGAGGGCCAGCACGTAGGGAAGCGTCGCGTTCGTGAGCGCGTAGGTCGAGGTGATCGGCACGGCGCCCGGCATGTTGGTCACGCAGTAGTGGGTGATGCCGTCGACCTCGTAGACAGGGTCGCTGTGGGTGGTCGGGCGCGATGTCTCGAAGCAGCCGCCCTGGTCGATCGAGACGTCCACGAGCACCGCCCGCTCCTTCATCAGGCCGAGCTGCTCGCGCGTGATCACGTGCGGCGCGCGTGCGCCATGCACCAGCACGGCGCCGATCACGAGGTCCGCCTGCGGCAGCATCTCTTCGACCGCGAGGGTCGACGAGTAGACGGTCGAGGCGCGCCCCGCCAGCGCGATGTCGATCTCGCGCAGGCGGTCGATCGAGCGGTCGAAGACGAACACGTCGGCCTCCATGCCGATGGCGATGAAGGCGGCGTTCAGGCCGACCGCGCCGCCGCCGATGATCAGCACGGTCGCGGAGGCGACGCCGGGCACACCGCCGAGCAGGATGCCGCGGCCCCCGAGCGGCTTCTCGAGGAAGAACGCGCCCGCCTGCGTGGCGATCTTCCCGGCCACCTCGCTCATCGGCGCGAGCAGCGGCAGCCGCCCGTGGGTGTCCTCGACGGTCTCGTACGCGATGCAGGTGGCACCGCTGTCGCACAGCGACTGCGTGAGCTCAGGCGCGGGCGCCAGGTGGAGGTAGGTGAAGAGCGTGTGCTCGGGACGGAGCTTCTCGACCTCCTCGGCCTGCGGCTCCTTCACGCCGAGGATCAGCTCGGCGGCGTCGAAGACGGCCTGCGCGTCGGGCACGATCTGCGCGCCCTGCGCCTCGTAGTCGGGGTCCTTGATCGCGCTTCCTTCGCCGGCACCGGCCTGGATGAACACCTCGTGGCCGCGCTCGGCCAGTTCGCGCACGCCGGCCGGCGTGAGCGAGACGCGGTATTCGTCGCTCTTGATCTCTGTGGGAACCCCGACTCGCATGGTGCGTAAGGTAGACCAAAGCTCGTGGCCTCCTACGACCTGATCGCCGACCTGCCGCTGACGATCGAGGACTACACGCTCGAGGGCCGCGAGCTTCAGGTCGGTCCCGAGTTCACGCGCATGACCACCACCTTCCACCTGCGTGGTGGCGGCCACGAGGGACTCGGCGAGGACGTGACCTACGACGCGCTCGACCACGTCGCGCTCCAGGACACCGGCGCGAACCTGCCCCTGGCGGGCACGTGGACGCTGCGCAGCTTCCGTGAGCACATCGACTCCCTCGATCTCTGGCCCTCGCCGCCGGTGCGCGAGGTCTCGGCGCTCTACCGCCGCTGGGCGTACGAGTCAGCGGCGCTCGACCTGGCGCTTCGGCAAGCTGGACGCCCGCTCGCCGATGTCGTCGGCCGTGAGCCACGCCCGGTCAACTTCGTCATGTCCTCACGCTTGCCGGACGACCCACCAACCACCGCGAAGCTGCGTCGCTTCCTCGCGAAGTACCCGACGCTGCGCTTCAAGCTCGACCCGACGCCGGAGTGGAGCGACGCGCTGATCGAGGAGCTACGCGAGCTTGGCGTGGTCGACTCGCTGGACCTGAAGGGCCAGTACAAGGGCACGGTCGTGGACAACCCGCCGGACCCGGCGCTCTACCGCACGCTCGCCGAGACCTTCCCGGACGCGTGGCTCGAAGACCCCGCGCTCACCGACGAGACCGATCCCGTGCTCGAGCCCTACCGCGACCGCATCACGTGGGACGCACCGATCCACTCGATCGACGACATCGAAGCGCTGCCATTCGCGCCGAAGATGGTCAACATCAAGCCGTCGCGCTTCGGCGGGCTGCCAGAGCTGTTCGGCGCGTACGACTACTGCGACGAACGCGGCATCCGCGCATACGGCGGCGGCCAGTACGAGCTCGGCGTCGGCCGCGGCCACATCCAGTACCTGGCATCCCTCTTCCACCCGGAGACGCCGAACGACGTGGCCCCGGCGGGCTACAACAGCCAGGAGCCCCCGGACGACCTGCCGGCCTCGCCGCTGGAGCCGCAGATCGACGCGACGGGCTTCCGCTGGGGAACCTAAAGACGGGGCCAGGCCCCATCTTAAGTACGCTCGCTGCCATGCCCTCTCAAGCACTGATCGAGCAGATCAACGAGCAGATCGCCCACGAGTTCGCTGCCGAGCAGCAGTACATCGCCGTCGCGGTTCACTACGACAGCCTCACGCTGCCGCGGCTCGCGAACCTGTTCTTCAAGCAGGGGCTCGAGGAGCGCAACCATGCGCTGATGCTGGTGCAGTACCTGCTCGACCGCGACGCGCGGGTGACCATTCCCGGCGTTGAGGCCCCGCGCACGGACTTCCCCGACGTCGTGGAGCCGATCGCGCTGTCGCTCGAGCAGGAGAAGCGCGTCAGCGATCAGATCGAGGCGCTCTCGCAGACCGCTCGCGACGAGAAGGACTACCTCAGCGAGCAGTTCCTGATCTGGTTCCTCAAGGAACAGGTCGAGGAGGTCGCGAAGATGACCAGCCTGCTTCAGGTGGCCGAGCGCGAGCGCGAGAACCCGTCGCGCCTCGAGGACTTCATCGTGCGTGAGTCGTTCGACGCAGAGAAGGCCGACCTGCTCGCGCCGAAGGCCGCGGGCGGCGCGCTCTAAGCCTCAGCCGGCGGGCGGAACACCTCGAAGCGCGCGCCGCCGTGCTCGCGCGCGCTGCGCATAGCCGCGCCGGCGCCGCGGATCAGCGCCTCGGCATCCGCATCGCGTCCGCCGGCCATCGCGATCCCGACGCTCGCCGACAGGTGCACCTGCGCCTCCTCGAGCTCGAACGGGAACGCCAGCGCGGCCGCCAGGCGCTCGGCGATCGAGACGGCGTCGAGCTCGCCCTCGATCTCCTCGCAGAGCACCGCGAACTGGCCGTCGCCCACACGCGCCGCGCTGTCGCCGGGGCGGATCACCGTCATCAGCCGCTCCGAGACCTCCCGCAGCGCCTCGTCGGCGGTGGCGTCACCGGCGCGGTCGACCAGCTTCGCGAAGCCGTCGAGGTCGAGCAGCAGCACCGCGGCAGACGAGTTGCGGCGCTCGGTGCGCGCGAGCGCGAGCCCGAGCCGGTCGAAGAACAGAAAGCGGCTCGCAAGGCCGGTCACGTCGTCGTACATCGCGATGCGCGCCGCCTCGGCTTCGTCCGCTTCGTCGTTGTGCTTGCGCCTCAGCCGCATCCAGGCGACAGGCTAAAGGGCAAGCGCGAGCGGCTGCTCGAGCGTCTCGCGAACGCTCGCCAGGAACTCCGCGGCATCGGGCCCGTACAGGATCCGCTGATCGCACACGAGCGACAGCCGCAGCGTGTCGCGCGCGACGACTCGTCCGTGCTCGTCGACCAGCGGCCGCTTCTTCAGGGCGCCGACCGTGAGGATCGCCGCCTGCGGCGGGTTGATCACGGCGGTGAACTCGTCGATCCCGTACATGCCCAGGTTCGAGACCGTGAACGTGCCACCGGCAAGCTCGGGCGGCGTCACTTCTCCCTGGCGCGCGCGCTCGGCCAGCTCGTGCGCATCGCGGGCGATCTGCCCGAGTGCCTTCGTGTCCGCATCGAAGATCGTCGGGACGATCGGCGCATCCCTGCCGGCCACGACGATCCCCACGTTCACGCGTGAGTAGAGCTCGAAGTGCCCGTCGCGGTAGGCCCCGTTCACGCGCGGGTGCTCGCGCAGCGCGTTCGCCGCGGCTTTCACGACCATGTCGTTGAACGAGGGCGGATGCTCCGCCTGGCCGCGCAGGCGCTCGTGCAGCTGAACGCAGAGCGTCATGTCGACCTCGGCCGTCAGCACGTAGTCCGGGGCCGTCGCCTTCGACTCGGCCATCCGCCGCGACACCGACGCCTGCTGGCGGTTCAGCTCGACGACCTCGGTCTCTCCACGCGCGCCGCCGCGGCGCTGCGTGCCCTCGACCGCCTCCTCGACGTCGGCCTTCACGACGCGCCCACCCGGGCCCGAGCCCTCGAGCGCCTCGACCGGGACGCCCTGGTCGTCGGCAGCGCGCCTGGCGACCGGGGAGACTGCGGGCTCGCCCTCGTTCGCCTCTTCGTCCTCGTCGCCTCCCGACCCGTCGGCGTCGTTGTCCTCCTCGTCCTTGCCCTCGTCGTCCTCGTCGTCGGGCTTGTGGTCCTCGTCGTCGGGCTTGTCGTCCTCGGTCTCGTCCTCGTCGTCCGCCTCGTCCTCACCACCCGCGCCCTCCTCGATCCGTGCGATCGGCTCGCCGACGGCAAGCGTGTCGCCCTCCTTCGCGATCAGCTCGGCCAGCGTCCCGTCGAGCTCGGCGTCGTAGGTGGAGTTCGCCTTGTCGGTCTCGATCTCGACCAGCGGCTCGCCCTTCTTCACCTCGCCGCCCTCCTCGACGAGCCACTTGAGGATCGTGCCCTCCTCCATCGACTCGGACAGCCGCGGCATGGCCACCTCGGTAGCCACAGCTAGCGCGCCCGGTCGAGCAGGCGGCTGATCACGAACGGCAGCGAGACGAAGAAGACGATGATCGCGGCCCACTGACCGGTGCTGTCGGAGCCGCCGAACATCACGACCAGGGCGGAGACGATCACGGCCGAGCCGATCGGGATCACCGCCAGCGTGTACTCGGGCTTCCAGCCGCCGCTCATCATTGCCGTCAAATTATGCGAGCGCGGCGGCTGCCGCCTCGAGCTGGTCGTCGCCCCAGAAGAGCTGATCGCCGATTGCGACCGTGGGCACCCCCACGACGCCCAGCTCCAGGGCGCTGTCGGTGGCTTCCCGCAGGGCATCCTTGACCCCGCGCGACTCGATCCCCTTGGTGACCGCCCGCGGGTGCAGCTCGGACGCCGCGGCCGCGATCAGGACGTTGTCAAGCTCGGCCAGCGTCCGCCCGGCGGCGAAGAACTGGCGGAATGCCGCCAGCGAGAAGCTCACGGCACGCCCGGCCTGCTGCGCGAACACCGCCGCGCGCAGCGGCAGCAGCGAGTAGGTCTCGACCGGCCAGCCGTCGATCCAGCGCGGCGCCGGCAGCCCGCGCTCGGCCGCGCGGCGCTCGATCTCGGCGATGCCGTCGCTCTTCGACGGCTCGTGGAAGCTCCACGGCTCGCGCCCGCTCGCCTGGAGGATGTGACCGAAGGAGACCGGCTGCCAGACCGGCGGCACCGGCAGCACGTGGTTCACGCGCTCGGCGGCAAGCCAGGCATACGGCGAGTTGAAGTCGTAGAAGAAGATCGGCCGGCTGTCCACCGGCCGAGCAGGTTAGTGCCGCTTCTTCTTCGCAGCCGCCCGCTTCTTCGCGGCCGCGTGCTTCTTCTTCGCCGCGGCCCGCTTCTTCGCGGTGGCCGTCGGGTAGCGCTTCTTGCAGCTCTTCACTGCCGCGTTGCGCTTGGCCTTTGACTTCAGCTTGGCGGCCTTCGAGAGGCAGGCGGAACGCTTGGAGACGGCCTTGGGCTTCGTCTTCGTGACGGCCGGCGTGCCGGCATCGCCCTGGTCGCCCGAGCCGGCGCTGCCGTCACCCGGGTCGCTCGCCGGCGGCGCAGCCGCGCCACAGGCGAAGTCCTCGGTCACGGCCTGGCCGCGCTCCACGTAGACGTCCTTCTGCTCGAGCACCTTGCCGTCGGGCGTCTCGCAGCTCATCGTCCAGTACTCCTTGCCGGTCTCGACCGCGTCGGGCTTCGCGACGAAGCGCGAAACCGTCATGTGCCAGTCGTTTGCCTGGCCCGTCTGCGGGGCGCCGGTCATGTAGTAGACGACACGCGCCACGTACTCGCCGGCCGGCGCGCGGTCGACCTCGATGTCCTCGTCGACCCCGTTCGGGTTGCCGGAGGTGCCGGCGCCCGCGGGCTCCAGCGTCCCGTCGTCCTTCACGTGGTAGAGCGACAGGTCGAAGTCCTGAACCGGGAGATCCCAGGTCAGGTGCACGTCGACCTTGTTACCGGCCTCGCTGGGCGCCACGGTGAAGTGACGCTCGGCCGAGTAGTCCTTCTCGTCGGTGTCGCCCGTGTTGTCGTCGATGAAGCGGTCGTCGGCAGGGATGTCGCCGGTTGCCGCGTCGAACGTGTCGGTCTGGTACGCGCTGTCGGCGTAGCCGCCCGGGGTCGTCTTCTTGGCGACGAACGGCCGCGTCGACGGTGACACGTGCCACTCGTACTGACCCGACGACGGCACGACCATCGTGTAGTTGAGGTTGTCCGGCGTGCTCGTCGAAGCGCCCGGCGACACGCAGTCGAGCGGCGACAGCGGGCTGCCCGAGGTCAGGAGTCCCTGCGCGTAGGTGCAGATCGGTGACGAGTTGGTCGTGAACTTCTTCTGGACCCGCAGCACGTCGCCGGCCGGAGCCGAGCCCTCGATGATCGAGTGGTCGCCGCTGTTGCCGGCGGACTCCGCGGCCTTCAGCAGCGCGGCGCGCATGCCGCGGCCCTTGTGCTGGTCGTCGCCGGTCCACTGCTGGACCACGCCGACGTCGTAGGGCATGTGGAACTGGCCACCGGCCGGGCCGATCTCGATCGTGTAGCCGAACGCGCCCTGGCCGCCGTACTGCCAGTCCTCGGTCGTGCCCGAGGTGTCGTAGAGCTCCCAGCCGTACTCGGACGTGTAGCCCGTGTCGTCCGCCATGGCGTCGCCGAGCTCCTTCATGCGCTGCTCGTCGGGCGCCAGGCCGTCGGTGTGCACGCCCGGCGGTCGCAGCACCAGCGCCGCGACGTTGTGCAGGGTCATCATGAACGTGACGTTGTGGGCCTGCGACCAGTGCCAGACGGCCTGTGTCTCGGGCTCCGACCACTGGCCCGAGCCGCGGTAGCTCTGGGTGTTCGGGTCCGAGCTCGCGCCCAGGCCGCCCCAGTTCTCGCCGTAGTTGCGGTTCGGGTCGACGCCCCACTCGTAGTAACAGGGCAGCGACTGCTCGGCGTCGCCGGGCGCGTTCGGCACCGGCCCGTCGCAGTTCTTGCGCCGGTAGGCCAGGTTGCCGCCGAACGGCACCGCGACGCCCTCGGCGGTGTCGCCCTCGGGCAGGCCGGTCGAGTCGTAGGGATCGGGGATGTAGCCGTCGGCGGCTGTGCCGCGCGAGGCGTTGAAGCCGTCGACGTTCACGATCGGCACGATCACGATGCGCTCGCGGTCGACCAGGCTCGTCACCTCGTCGTCGGAGCCGTAGCCGTCCACGAGGTAGTGCGCGAATTCCATCGCGATCTCACCCGACGGCCACTCACGCGCGTGGTGCTCGCCCAGCATCAGGAAGGTCGGGCGGCCGTCGCTCGGCGCGTCGACGTTCTTGGAGATCTCGACGCCCTGGATCTCGCGGCCCTGGAATGTCTTGCCGAGCGTTACCGGCCGGACCATGCCCGGATGCTTCGCGACCAGGTCCTTGAGCTCGTTCTGATAGTCGGCCAGCGTGCGGTAGCCGGTGCGCCCGCTCGGAAGCGGCGAGCCATCGGCGCCGACCTTCGCCGTGTAGGCGGCGTCGGCCCTGCTGGTCTTCGCGTCGTACTTGGCCAGGTCGAGGGTGCGCACGGTGTACGGCAGGCCGAGCTTGCCCAGCAGGTCGAGCTTGGCCGGGCTCGGTACGACCACGTCGGCGTGGCCGCGCTGGACGTTCTCGGTCACGTCGAAGCCAAGGCTCTCCAGACGACGCAGGACGCCGGCGTCCGAGGTGTTGACGCGCACGAGCGACTGGCGGGTGAGCTTCGGCAGCTTGGCGTCGGCGAAGACGATGCTCACCGGGAAGGTCGAGTCCGAGCCGCTGCGGCGGCAGCCGCGGATGGCAAGCCGCTCACCGGCGGTGGTGAAGGTCTGCGCGAGCTCGTGTGAGCCGAACGCGTTCGAGGTCGCGAGCGTGCGCTTGGAGCGCGCGTCGGCGACGGTCAGGTCCCAGTCGCCGCGGGTCGTGCCGTCGTCGCGTACCGTCACGAAGCCGGCCATCGGCGCCGTGTAGGCCTTCGTGGCACAGGAGTGCGGCGAGGCGCTGATCGTGCGCTTCACGGCCGGCAGGAAGCTCGGCGCGGCGAGCGCGGTTGACGGGACCAGGGCAGCGGCAACCGTGAGGGCGACCGCGGTGACGAGACGGTGCATACCCCCCAAACGAGAAGGGCTGTCCCTTACTTTCGCTACCCGTGGATCAGCCAGCCGTCCGCTGCACGGGCGGCCTCGAGCACTGCCTCGGCGAATGCCGGGTGCGGGTGGATCGTGCGCGCGAGCTCGGGGTAGCCGCCCTCGAGCTCCTTGGCGACCACCAGTTCCTCGATCAGGTCGGCTGCCTTCGCAGAGACGATGTGGCCGCCCAGGATCTCGCCGTACTTCTTGTCGCCGACGATCTTGATCATCCCGCCACGGTCGCCGTAGACGGTCGGGGCGCCGACCGCGCCCATCGGGATCTTTCCCACGGCAACGTCGTAGCCGGCCTCCTTGGCCTGCGGCTCGGTCAGCCCGAAGCTGGCCACCTGCGGCGAGCAGAAGGTGGCGGCGGGGATGATCGAGTGGTCGAGCGGGTGCGGATTCATGCCGGCCACCGCCTCGACGGCGATCACGCCCTCCTCGGAGGCCTTGTGCGCGAGCCACGGGCCGGGCGTGATGTCGCCGATCGCGTAGATCCCGTCGCGGCTGGTCTTCTGGTGGCCGTCGACCGCGATCTGGCCGCGCTCGTCGCGCTCGATGCCGGCCGCTTCGAGCCCCAGCGCCTCCACATCGGGCGCCCGGCCTGCGGCGATGGCGACGAAGTCGAAGTCGGTCGCGCCCTCGCCGTAGTCGATCGACACGCCCTTCTTCGTCACCTCGACCTTGTCGATGTTCGCGCCGGTGACGATCTTCACGCCGCCCTTGCCGATCTCACGCGCAGCGGCACGGGCGATGTCGGGGTCCTCCAGCGGCAGTATCTGGGGCAAAGCCTCCAGGAGCACGACCTCGGTGCCGAGGCGGCCGTAGGCCGATGCGATCTCCGTGCCCGACGCGCCGGCTCCGATCACCGCGAGCTTCTTCGGTTGCTTGTCGAGCAGCCACGCCGCGGCTGTGTCAAGCACCTTGTCACCGAACTCCAGTCCCAGGATCGGTTTCGGCAACGATCCGGTCGCGAGGATCACGGTGGAGGCTTCGATCTCGTTGCCGCCGACTGCCACGCTGCCGTCCTTCGTGAGCGTGGCCTCGCCCTCGATCACGTCGATCTTGTTCTTCTTGAGCAGCATCGAGACGCCGCCGGTGAGCGTCTTTATCACCTTGTCGCGGTGCGCCGTGACGCCGCTGAAGTCGATCTCGGGCTCGGGCACCTTCACCCCGAAGTCGCCCGCGTGGCGCACCTCGGAGGCAACGTCCGCCGCGCGCAGCACGGCCTTCGCGGGAATGCACGCGATGTTCAGGCAGCGCCCGCCGATGGCGTCCTTCTCCACCACGGCCGTCTTCATTCCCAGCTGCGCAGCGCGAATGGCAGCGACATATCCGCCGGGTCCAGAACCAATGACGATGCAGTCGTAGCGGCTTTCGGGCATGCAGGAGAAACTAGCGCCGCTCGGGCATCTGGATCCTTGCCATCGCGCGGATGAGGAACCAGAACAGCAGCGCGGAGGGCACCAGCACGATCACCGAGACCAGCACCGCGCGCGCGTTGCTCGCGAACGGCAGCGCCAGCCCGAACAACATCATCGAGATGCCGAGCAGGGCCTCCATCGCGAGCACGGCCCAGTAGCGCGCGCCCCACAGGCCCCAAGCCATCGCTCCGAGCAGCAGGGTGAAGACGATCACGCCGGGCACCGCCGGGCGGCTGCCGTGGATCTTGTAGCCCGCCACAGCGAGCGCGACGTTGGCGGCCACGAGCAGGCTCGCGAGCACCGCGGCGACCGTGACGGCCTGCGGACGCTCGCCGGCGGCCAGCGGCTCGAGCCGCGCGCGCACCTCGGCGTTGCGCAGCTCCGAGCGCGACGGCGCGTTCGGCGCGGCCTGCTGGCGCACCTCACCCGCCGCGGCTGCCCGCGCTCGCTTTCTGGCTCTACTCGACACGTTCGAGCGCTGATTTCAGCGCAGACGCGGCGGCAGCCGGATCGGCGGCGTCGCGGATGGCACGCACCACGACCGCGCGGCGCGCACCGGCCTTGACCACCTGGGCGATGTTGTGGTCGTCGATTCCGCCGATCGCGAACCATGGCTTGGTCGCGAACGCGGCGGCGTGGCGGATCAGCTCGAGCCCGGTTGCGGGCCGCCCGGGCTTCGTGGGCGTGGCCCAGACGGGCCCGGCGCTCAGGTAGTCGGCGCTCGATTCGAGGCCCGCGTCGAACTGCATCGGCGAGTGGGTGGACAACCCGATCACCACGTCCGGGCCGACCAGCCGGCGCACGGCGTCCACCGGCAGGTCGTCCTGCCCGACGTGCACACCGTCGGCACCCGCCTGGAGCGCGAGCTCCGGCCGGTCGTTCACGACGAACAGCGCACCGTGGCGGTCGCACGCCTCGCGGAAGCGCTCGGCCGCCGCGAGCAGCTCGTCGTCGCCGGCGGCGTGGTCGCGCAGCTGGAGCACGTCGCAGCCGCCGCCGAGCGCCGCGTCGAGCAGCCGGTCGGACGCGCTCGCCTCGACTACGAAATAGAGGCGAGCGTCGTCCACGGGATCAGTGTGCGCTGACGACTATCGAGTGCGCCTTGCCGAAGACGAACTCGTACTGGCGCTTGGACGCGCTCGACGCACGGGTGCGCACCTCGAAGTAGCCGCGTGCGCCGAGCTTTGCCGTCTTCAGCTTCTTGAACGCGCCCTTCGTCCCGACGCGGCTGTAGAGCGTGACCGTGCCGCTGGAGGCCGCGCGCACGCCGCCCCAGAAGTCCACCGACGAGCGGCCGCTGCGCGTCACGTAGATCGGCAGCTTGTACTCGGAGTAGATGCCCGGCTTCTCCTTGCCACCCGTGAAGCGCAGCCCCGACTGGAAGCCGCTGTTGGTGCGGTCGTCGACCAGCGGGTACTGCGAGTAGGAGTAGACGCGGCTCGAGCGCATCGCGATCCGCTCGGACATGCCGAGGTACGACGGCACGCGCGAGATCGGCGCGCCGAACAGGTAGTCCGGCGGGTCGGTCTGCACGCCGAACTCGGTCAGCCACAGCGGCAGGTGCGCAGCGCCCGCGAAGCGGTGCCGCGCGCGCAGGCGGTCGACGACCTTCGTCACGCGCGACAGGGTCCCAATCGTGGCGTCGTCCGAGCTCGGTGGGCGCTTGGTCGGGCCTCCCGCGAGTGCGTACGGGTGGTAGGCGATGCCCGACAGCGGGATCGCCTTGTAGCCCTGGCAGCCGCGCGCCTTCGCGGCGGCGCCCTTGTAGGCGTGGTAGTGCTTGTCGACGCAGGCCAGCTCGCGCAGGAACTCGAGCGGGCGGATGCTCGAACGGGTCGTGTGGGAGGACTTGCCGACCGGCAGCAGCTCGCCGAGCAGGATCGTGTCCGACCCGTGACCGCTCGCGGTGAGCCCGCTGTAGGCCGCGCGGTAGAGGTTGCGGTAGAGGGTCGGCGAAACGGGATAGTGCGTCTTCGTCGACGAGCGCTGCGGGAGAAGGAAGACGGGCAGGTTGGGCTCGTTCCAGACCGACCACAGCTTCACCGCCGGAAGCGCGTTGGCCGCGGCGGTCGCGCTGCCGCAGAGCGGCGGCACCACGCACGGCTGCGGCGCGCTGGAGGGCGCCGGCGTGCCGGCGGGCGGGATGAAGCTGCCGCTGTAGCGCGTGCCGACCGCCTTGGCGAAGTGGCCGAACTCGGCCGCGTTCGGGCGATAGGCGCCGTTCTGCGTGGCGGCCCAGCCCGGCGCCGGGCCGTCGACGTTCACGAACACACCGAGGCCGCGGTTGATCGCGCCTGCGATCGCGGCGTCGTAGGGCGCCCACTTGGCCGCCGGGTAGGCGTTCGGGTCCTCAGGGCTGGCGGGCTTCCCGCCGGCTGCGAGGTCGCTCCAGTGGATCGAGATCTTCACCACGTCGGCGCCGAGCCCGCGCATCTCGTCAAGCGTCGAGTTACGGGTTGCATCACCCGAAGCGACGACCTGGGCGTCGTCCTGGATGATCGAGTACTGCGTCGTGCGCGCGAAGGCGTACGCCGGCAGCGCGGCGAGCGCGGCCAGGCAGACGAGCACGAATGTGTACAGGCGTCGATTCATGGGCTCCGAAGGGAAGGTTGCTAGCAAGGAAGCGGCGCCGTTGTCCCCGGCCGCTTCAGGTCTTCAACTACTCAGCAGGGGTCAGGTTGCGGTGTTTGGCCCCCAGCTTCCGGTGGTACCTCATTCTTGTAACCGATCTTCGAGAGGTGAAAACAATGGGGATAGGGACATCCATTTTCCTGATTGCAGTTGGCGCCATTCTGCGCTTCGCAGTGACCGCGACGGTGTCGGGGATCTCGATCTCCACTGTCGGCACGATTCTGCTTGTCGTTGGCGTCGTCGGCCTGCTGATCTCGCTGCTCTACATGACGATCTGGGCTGACCGCACGCGCGGCGCCGTGGTCGATCGTGGCCCGATCGCTCCTGCCGACCGCGAGGTCGTGCGCGAGCGCTACTAGGCAGCCGCAGCGGACTAACATCACGTTCGACGGGAGCCCGGGCGGACCGGGCTGAGAGGGCGGCTGTGCGCCGCCGACCGCCAGCACCTGATCCGGGTAATGCCGGCGAAGGGAGAACGAGACGACTCATCGCAGCTTCGACGTCGCAGTAGTCGGCGCCGGCATCGCCGGGCTCGCGTCTGCTTGGCGTGCCGCCCAGAGCGGGCTGCGCGTACTGGTGCTCGACCGGGCCGAGCCCGGATCGGGTGCTTCGTCGGTTGCAGCAGGAATGCTGGCGCCGGTCACCGAGGCGGACTTCGGCGAGGACGACCTCCTGCGCCTCAACCTCGTGTCGGCCGCCATGTGGCCGGCGTTCGCCGCCGAGCTGGAGCAGGCCACGGGCATGCCGACGGGCTATCGCTGCGACGGCGCGCTCGTGGTTGCGGTCGACCGCGACGACGCGGAGGAGCTGCGCCGCCTCCACGAGCTCCAGCGCTCGCTGGGGCTCGAGGCGCGGTGGCTCACTCCATCTGCAGCGCGAGCGCTCGAACCTGGGCTTGCGCCGCGCATCGCCGGCGCGATCGATGCCCCCGGTGAGGCCCAGGCCGATCCGGTCGCGGTCGTGGCCGCGCTGCGCCGCGCGGTCGAGGAGGCGGGGGGGCTGATCGAGCGCGCCGAGGTCCGCTCGCTAGACGAGCTCCCGGCCGAGCGCGTGGTGCTTGCGGCGGGTGCGTGGAGCGCAGCGCTTGCCGACGTTCAGGTGTACCCGGTCAAGGGCCAGCTGCTCCACCTGCGCACGCGCGCCGGCGGCGAGCCGCTGGCCGACCGCATCGTGCGAACGCCGCGCTGCTACGTCGTGCCGCGACCCGACGGGCGCGTGATCGTTGGTGCGACGAGTGAGGAGAAGGGCTTCGACACGAGCGTCGACGCGGGTGCCGTCCACCGACTGCTCGAGGCAGCCTGGGAGGTGCTGCCCGACGTCTGGGAGCTCGAGTTCGTGCAGGTGATCGCGGGGCTGCGCCCGGCCACGCCGGGCAACCGGCCGCTGATCGGAGCGTCGGCCGACGAGCGCGTCGTCCACGCGACCGGCCACTACCGCAACGGCATCCTGCTCGCGCCGCTCACGGCGCAGCGCGTGGCCGAAGCGCTTGCCGGAGTGGCCGCATGACGATCTGGGTGAACGGACAGGAGCGCGAGCTGGCGCCGGGCGTGAGCTTGGCCGAGGCGGTGCGCACAGTCGGTGCCTCTGTCGATCGGGGCGGGATTGCGGCAGCCGTGGACGGCGAGGTCGTACCGCGCGATCGCTGGGACGAGCTGGCACTGGCGGACGGGCAGCGCGTCGAGGTCGTGCAGGCGGTGCAGGGCGGATGAGCTGGCGGATCGCCGAGCGCGAGCTCGAGTCGCGCCTGATCCTGGGCACCGGCGGCTTCCGCTCACACGAGGCGCTCGCGGACGCGCTGGCCGAGTCCGGCGCCGAGATCGCAACGGTCGCCATGCGGCGCGTCGACGCGGCTTCCGCGGGATCGCTGCTCGACGTGCTCACCGGCGCGGGCGTGATGGTGCTGCCGAACACGGCCGGCTGCTTCACGGCCCGCGACGCGGTCACCACCGCAGAGCTTGCGCGTGAGGCGCTAGGCACCGATTGGGTCAAGCTCGAGGTGATCGGCGACGACAAGACGCTGCTGCCGGACGCGGTCGAGCTGGTAGTGGCGGCCGAGCAGCTGGTGGCGGCCGGCTTCACGGTGCTGCCGTATACGAACGACGACCCGATCCTGGCGCGCCGCCTGGAGGACGTCGGCTGCGCCGCGGTGATGCCGCTCGGCTCACCGATCGGCAGCGGCATGGGAATCCTCAACCCCTACAACCTGCGTCTGATCCGCGAGCAGGCCGGCGTGCCGGTGATCCTCGATGCCGGAATCGGGACGGCTTCTGACGCGGCGCTTGCGATGGAGGCGGGCGCCGACGGCGTGCTGCTGGCCAGCGCCGTGTCACGCGCTGCCGATCCGGGCCGGATGGCCCGCGCGATGCGGCTGGCAGTCGAGGCCGGGCGTGCCGCGTACGAGGCGGGCCGCATCCCGAGGCGGCTGTACGCGGACGCCTCGTCGCCCGCCGACGGCGTGCCCGAGCTGTCGTGAGCGACGTGCTCCCAGCGGACGCGGTCGCCACGAGCTGGCTGCGCGCCTGGAACGGCAAGCAGGGCTTCGACGTCTGCTGCGCCCCCGACGTGCAGTACGAGGACCCGCTGGCGCCGGAGCCGCTGCGCGGCATCGACGCGCTCGCCGCGCACGCCCAGCGGCTGCGCAGCGCGCTGCCCGACCTGCGCGTCGAGACCACCGGCCGCGTCCTGGCGGACGAGGCGTTCGCGGCGGTGCCATGGCGGGCGGCCGGCACGCACACGAGCGGCACGCTCGCGCTGCCCGCGACCAACCGCTTCGTCACCCTCCACGGTCTGCACTATTTGGAGCTGCAAGACGGCGAGGTAAGGCGATGCCGCGGCTTCTTCGACCTCTACGACGCCGCAACGCAGCTAGGAGTGCTGCCGGCGCGCGGGGGGATAGGCGAGTCGGTGCTGCTGCTGTTGCGCGGCTTCGGGTTGCGCTCGCGTGAGTAGGAGGTTGCCGCCGGCGCCGCTCTCCGCCGGCCCCGCGCTCTCCGCCGGCTTGCTCTGGGGCTGCGGTGCGCAAACTGCCTCGGCCAAGGGGTGGCTGGTCTGGCGGTTGCGCTCTCCCGCCGTCCGTTTCGCCCCCGCGAACGCTCTCACTGACCGCGACTGTGACGTTAACCACGTATAGCGTGGTCGAGGTCACAGTCGATGCCCGACTGGCACCTTCACCGCGAATAGCGCGCTCAACCTGCCACTCGAAGCCCGAGTTTCACATTGAGCCGATATACGCGGCTTAACGTGAAACTCGCGACCAGGAGCGGCGCCGCCAGCGAGACCAAGAGCGGCTCCGCGAGCGAGCACCGATCCCTCTTAGCTGCCAGCGAGGGGCGGTGCTCGCGAACCACGCCGCTCGAGCCCTGACACGCTGACGGAGGACGCACCGCCCGAAAGCACCACCCGAAAACACCCCCACGTCCCCGCCCTGGGTGAGTTACCGCGGTAACACGCGCGCTACCGCGGCCCTAGTTGACGTCCAGCTCGCCGTTCATGCCCGCGGCCTCGTGGCCGTCGACAGCGCAGTAGAACGTGTACTTGCCTGGCTTCAGGGTGATCGTCACGGTCGAGGTGCCTCCGTTGCTCACGATCGCGCCCTGCGCGTTCGCTCCGCCCTTGATCGCGATGTTGTGCTGGAACTGCGACGGGTTCTCCATCGAGATCGTGATCTTCCCGGCCTTCGCGCTCAGCGTCTTCGTGCTGAAGGCGAGCTTCTGGGGATCTGCCGACAGCTTGAGCTGCGTCCCGCCGCCCCCGCCGGAGCTGGCGCCGCTGGAGGTCGCCGTGGAGCTGGAGGAGCTGCTGCTCGAGCCTCCGCAGCCCGCTACGAGGATTGCCAGAACGATCAGGCCAGACGCGACGCGCTTCATGCGCCCAGCCTAACCAGCGGGAGGTATCAGGAACTCCAGAAGCGCCTTCTGGGCGTGCAGCCGGTTCTCGGCCTCGTCCCAGACGGCGGAGCGCTCGCCATAGAGCACGTCGGCTGCGATCTCCTCGCCCGGGTGGGCCGGCAGGCAGTGGAGAGCGATCGCGTCGTCGCGTGCGTGGGCAAGCAGCTCCGCGTCGAGCTGGTAGGGCGCCAGCAACGTTCGCCGCGCTCCCGCGGCCTCCTCGTCGTCGCCCATGCTCACCCACACGTCGGTGTAGAGCGCGTGCGCTCCGGCAGCCGCCTCGGCTGGGTCGGTCGTGACCGAGACGCTGCCGTTCAGCGACGCCACCAGCGCCGGGTCGGGCTGGAGCTCGGCCGGCGTCGCGACCGCGACCTGCAGACCCGCGAGCGCTCCCAGCAGCATCAGCGAGTTCGCCATGTTGTTGCCGTCGCCTGTGTAAGCCAGCTTGACACCTTCGAGTGATCCGAATCGTTCGCGCAGTGTCAGCAGATCGGCGAGCACCTGGCATGGGTGGTGCTTCGCGGTCAGCAGGTTGATGACAGGGACGGTCGAGTGCGCCGCGAGCTGTTCGAGCGTCTCGTGCGGCGCGGTCCTGACGCCGATCGCATCGACGTAGCGCGACAGCACCAGCGCGAAGTCCCGCAGCGACTCGCCACGCGATAGCTGTGTCTCCGCCTCGCGGAGCACGAGCGGAGTGCCGCCGAGCTGCGCCACCGCGACCTCCATCGACACACGCGTTCGCGTGGACGGCTTCTCGAACACGAGGGCGACCGTTCGGCGGTCGAGCGCGCGTGAGGCGTAGCGGTCGGCCTTGAGCTCGAGAGCGCGGTCGAGGATGCGGCCCAGCTCATCGCTCGTAATCTCCGCGCCCGTGAGGAAGTGGCGGGGCACCGAGCCATGGTAGTCAGGGCACTCACGTGGAACCTGTTCCACGGGCGTGACGTGCCGCTGGAGGTGGACTACAAGCATTCGCTGCACGCGGAGTTCGCCGCCCTGCTGGCGCGTTTCGAGTGGGACGTCGCCCTGCTCCAGGAGACACCGCCGCGCTGGTTCCGGGAGCTCGCGTTCAGCGCAGGCGCGCAGGGCCGGATCCGCAAGACCTCACGGAACCAGCTGGCGGGGCTGCGTGGCTGGCTGGCCGACCGGCGCCCGGACCTGGTGCGCTCGCAGGAGGGCGGTTCGAATCAAATCCTGTTCCGGCCACCGTGGACGGTGGTCGAGGAGCGCGAGCTCACCCTCGCGCGCTGGCCCGAGCGCCGTCGCATGCAGTGGCTGCGGCTCTCACACCCCGAGGGCCCGGGCTTCTGCGTGGCGAACCTGCACGCGTCGGCGCACAACCCGGCGCGCGCGGCCCAGGAGGTCGAGCAGGCCGCGGCGGCCGCGCGCGAGTGGAGCGGCGAACGCGCGCTGCTCCTCGGTGGCGACCTGAACGTGCGGCCGGCCGAGCAGCCGTGGCTCTTCGAACGGCTGAGGGGTGACGGGTTCTCGGAGCCCACCGGCGCGAAGCTGATCGACCACCTGCTCGCCCGTCGCATGAGGGTGGTAGAGCCGCCGCGGCAGCTGCCCGCGGAGCGCCGCGAGGTGAGCGCCGGTGACGCTGCGCGCGTGAGGCTGTCCGATCACGCGGTCGTCGTCGCGGCGTTCGAAGTGGAATAGTCCACGAAGTCCAAAGGGCAAGGAGACGCACATGGCGGAGAAGAAGAAGAGCTCGGGTCGCAAGAGCGCGGCGAAGAAGGGCGGAGCGAAGAAGAGCTCGGCCAAGAAGAGCTCGGCCAAGAAGAGCTCGGCCAAGAAGAGCTCGGCCAAGAAGACTTCAGCGAAGAAGGGCGCAGCCAAGAAGTCGGCGGGGAAGAAGGGCGCGGCGAAGAAGGGCGCGGCGAAGAAGCACACGAGCTCGAAGCACGCCGGCTCGGGCGCGACCGAGTTCTCCGGCAAGGCCGTCGCCGAGTTCCGCGAGGCGCTCACCAGCAACCTGATCCGGCCGCTCGAGATGGTGATGCTGAGCCGCCAGCGGATCGAGCAGGCACTCGAGGAGGTCGTAGGGCGCGGGCGGATGACGCGCGACGACGCCGGTCAGCTCGGCCAGGCGCTGCTCGCGATCGGACGCCAGCAGACCGACGACGTCATGCAGGACCTCGAGCAACTGCTCGGCAGGGGCCGCACCCGCTTCGAGCAGCGAACGGGCACCGTGCGCAATCGCAGCGTCGAGGCCGCGCGTGGGGCCAGGCGATCGGTCGGCCAGGCCGCCGACGCCGCGCGCAAGGCAGCCGACCCGCTGCTCGCACAGGCCGATCGCGCCCGGCGCGTCGCGGGCGTTGGCCCGTCGTTCCCGGTCACGGGCTACGACGACCTCACGGCTGCGCAGATCTCCACCCGGCTGGGCACGCTCACGCCGGCGGAGCTGCGCAAGGTGCGCGACTACGAGCGCCGCCGCGGCAACCGCAAGTCGGTGCTGGAGGCGATCGAGGCGAAGCTCGGCTGACGACGCGGGGTCAGGTCAGGCGAGCACGGCGAGGTTGATCGCGGGCTCGGCGCCCAGCTCTTCGAGCATCTCCTCGGCGTGGGCTGCCTGGCCCGTGCTCCAGATCCGCTTGAGCAGCTCGCCGGCCTCGGGATCGGCGTACCAGCGCTCGCCGTGGTTGGCCACCAGGTGCACGCGCAGGGTTCGCTCTGCGGCCCAGGCGCGCAGGTAACATGCGGAGTAGAAAAACCCGTCCACGTCAGCGATCCAGCTCTCCTCCGGCCACTCCACGTGCACGGCCGCCGACAGCCGCCGCGCGTACTCCCCGGGCATCGCGGCCAGGTCGGCGCCGGCCGCGTGCAGCTGGCGCTCGTAGCCGAGCTTCGCCGAGTAGCGCCGCTGGAAGATCAGGCCCACCGCCTCTGCGTAGCCCGCGAGCGGACCGGCCTCGACGCCGAGCACGTCCTCGAGCCAGGCCGGGTTCTCGGCCAGGTACTGGAACAGGAACGCGAACGCCTCGGTGACCGAGTTGTCACCCAGGTGCCGGCGCTCGAATGCGATGCCCGGCGTGACGTGGGCGAAGTGCATCGTGTGCCCCGCCTCGTGCAGCAGCGTCTCGGTGTCGTCGCGCCCGCCCTGCGGCGAGATCATCAGATAGACCTCCTCCGGCACCCGCGCGGGCGCGCAGAACGCGCGCGGTGTCTTGGTCGGCCTGACCTCCGCGTCGATCGTCACGTTCGGCAGCGCGTCGAGGTCGATGCCCAGGCCCGAGAGCGTTTGACGCAACGCCGGGATCGCCTGCTCCGGCGGAAACGCGGTGTCGAGCGACGGCGCGCGCAGGAATGCGGGAATGTCCGAGCGGCGCAGCTCGCCGAAGCCGAGCCCGAGGTGCTTCTGGAGCTCCGGCTCAACCGCGGGCTCGTACTGGTCCTCGGTCGCAGCCAGCAGTGCCTCGGTCTGGCGCTCGAGCGCGGCCAGATCCACGCCCGAGAGCTCCTCGCACAGCTCCAGCATCGAGCCCCAGCCGAGCTCGCGCGTGATTTCCGCGGTCCGCTCGTGCATCTCGACCTGAAGCGGGGTCAGCTCGCGCGCGGACACGTCCAGCCGAACGCGCTCGATCGCGGCACGCCGGTCCGGGTCCGGCTCGCTGGCCTGCACCACAGGCGACTGGCGCAGCGGCATCGTCTCGCCGTCGACATCGAGCTCGAGCGATGCCTCGCGACGCGCCAGCTCGGCCGCCTCTGCCTTCGTCTCCTGGCCCATCAGCCCCTCAACCCCGAACATCAGGAGCTCGCGATTGCCGCTCGCGCGCAGGTCGTCGATCGCTGCGCGCGAGAACAGCTCGGCATGGCGCTCGTAGATCGGCTCGATCTCGAGATCGTCCTTCTGCCCCGAGAAGTGGAGGTAGCCCTCACGGCTGATCTCCGCCAAGAACTCGTCGGCCTGGTCGCGGTATCGGTCTAGCTCCAAAGTGCCTGCGAGCATAGGTGCCCGATGTCCTCGCGACCCGCAACAGCCCGCCCCAAGCCGGGCACGTCGCTCGAGCTGACGGTGGACGACTTCGCCTTCGGCGGCGCGGGAATCGCCCGGGTGGAGGGCTACGTGGTGTTCGTGCGCGGCGCGATCCCGGGCGACCGCGTGATCGCGCGCGTGACGCGCTCGAAGCGCGACTACGCCGAGGCGGTGCTGGTCGACGTGCTCGACCCGAGCCCCGATCGCACGGCCCCAACCGCCCCGCATCCCGGGGCGCCCTGGGGCGTTCTCCCCTACGAGCTCCAGCTCGCGGAGAAGGAGCGGCAGGTGCGCGAGGCGCTGGTGCGCTACGGCGGCTTCGACGAGCCGCCGGTCGCGCCGATCGTGCCGGCAGCCGAGACCTGGCGTTATCGCAACAAGCTCGAGTACTCGTTCGGCGAGGCGGAGACGGGCGAGCTGGTGCTCGGCTTCCACAAGCAGGGGCGCTGGAACGACATCGAGGACGTGACCGAGGACGTGCTCGCCTCGGAGGAGATCGACAACGTCCGCAACGCCGCCCGGGCCTGGGCGCGCGAGGAAGGGCTGTCAGCCTGGGATCGCCGCAGCGGCGCCGGCTTCCTGCGCAACCTCGTGATCCGAGAGGGCCGCCGCAGTGGCCAGCTCCAGGTTCGGATCGTCACCAGCGAGGGCGACTTCCGCGCCGAGTCGTTCGCGGCGGCGCTTGGCGCCGACAGCGTGCTGTGGACCCAGACGGGCGGTGTCGCCGAGACGACGCGCGACGGCAAGACCGTGCTGCTCCAGGGTGAGGAGTGGATCGAGGACACGCTCTGCGGGCTGCGCTTCCGCATCTCTCACGAGGCCTTCTTCCAGACCAACACGGAGATGGCCGAGCGCCTCTACGCGGAGGCTGCGACCGCCGCCGCGCTGACCGGCAGCGAGCGCGTCTTCGACCTCTTCTGCGGCATCGGAACGATCGGGCTGTCGATGGCGGGCAACGCCCGCGAGCTCTGGGGCGTCGAGCTGGTCGAGCAGGCGGTGGCCGACGCCGAGCGCAACGCCGCGCTGAACGGCGTGACCGGCACGCACTTCGTCGCAGGCGACGTGCGGACCGCGATGCGCGACCTCGTCGAGCGCGCGGGCAAGCCCGACGTGCTGCTCGTGGACCCGCCGCGTGCCGGCCTGTCGGCCAAGATCCTCAGGCGGATCATCGAGGCCGAGCCGCCCCGGATCGTCTACGTGAGCTGCAACCCGACCACGCTGGCGCCGAACGCGCGCCAGCTCGCGGACGCCGGCTACAGCCTCGAAAGCGTGGTGGCGGTCGACATGTTCCCGCAGACGCCGCACATCGAAGCGGTAGCGCTACTGACGCGAAACGCGTAACGGCTCAGAGCACTGGGGCGCGCGTCGCGTAGCGGGTTGCGCCTGCGCTCGCCACGATCACCAGCGCCATCCCGGCCCACTCGTTCGCCTTCATGACCTGGCCAAGGATGACCAGCCCGGCCAGCGCGGCGGCGGCCGGCTCGAGGCTCATCAGCACACCGAACACGCTCGCGGGCAGTCGCCGCAGCGCCTCGAGCTCCAGCGAGTACGGGATCAGCGACGACAGCACGGCAACCGCGATGCCCGGCCCGAACACGGCCGGCCGCAAGAGGGCGGAGCCGCCCTGCACGATGCCGTACGGCAGCACGAGCACGCCTGCGACCACCATCGCCAGCGCCAGCCCGGTGCCGCCCGGGAACGCCCGTCCGGTCCGCACGTTCAGCAGGATGTAGGCCGCCCACCAGGCACCGGCCCCGAGTGCCAGCGCAACGCCGGTTACGTTGAGCCCGGCTCCTCCAGGTGCGGCCAGGAGCAGGATGCCGCCCGCCGCCAGCGCGACCCAGACCAGGTCGAGCGGCCGCCGCGAGCCGAAGACCGCAACGCCGAGCGGCCCCACGAACTCGCACGTCACGGCGGGGCCGAGCGGTATGTGCGCCAGCGACTCGTAGAAGGTGAAGTTCATCCCGGCCAGCGACACGCCGAACAAGGCCGCGACCCAGAGGTCGCCCCGCGAATGCGCGCGCACGCTCGGCCGCCACAGCGCGACCAGCATCACCGATGCGAAGACGATCCGCACCATCGCGGTGCCACCGGCACCGATGTCGTCGAACAGCGTCGTTGCGATCGCCGACCCGACCTGAACCGACGCCACGCCCACCAGGACGAGCGCCGGCGCCGGGACCGACTCGGCTCGCGGGAGCGTCCTAGTCGTGCGACTTCGTTTCGACGTGCGTCACGGGCAGACCGGTCGCGCGCTCGGCCTTGCGCGGCAGATCCATCTTCATCCACTTCGAGGCCCGCAGCGGCAGCGTCGAGATGATGATCTCGTCGAACTGGCTGAAGTTGGCCGCGTCCTGGACCGCCGCGGCCGGGTCCGAGTCGCCGACCGTGCCCTCCACGTTCAGACCCTCGGCGCGCATCTTCTCGAGCGCCGCATCCAGGTGCGGCATCGTGTGATCGCGCGCCGCATCCGGGTCGGCCGCCTTCTCCAGCACGCCTCCGCTCGCGGGCACGACGAGCACATATTCGTGGTCGGTGCCCTTGCTCTTCATGGCCTCCAGGAGGTCCGGAGACTCCGCCGTCTTGTTCGCCACGACCAGGATGCGCGCCATGCGGCGCAGACTAGTACGGGGGCAGATCGGCGTACCACTCGCCCAGCGCCCGGAATGCGCGCCAGAACTCCCGCTTGGCAGCCTCGTCGTCCAGCGAGGCGTCGATGTCCGGGCACCAGATCGCCTCGCAGCTGGGCGTCAGGCGCTGCACCTCGCCCACCTTGGCCTCGATCCGGCGACCCATCGGCACCCCGACGTCGTTCAGCTCGTCGAGCGCCTCGTCGCCCATCACCACCACCATTCGCGGCTGGACGATCGCGATCTCCTGTACCACGCGTGCACGGCACTCGGGCGCTGCCAGGTCGGTGTCGCCGACGGGGCACTTGACGAAGACGGTTCCGTAGACGGCCAGCGGATCGATGCCCAAGCGCTTGAAGCTCTTCATCAGGGCGCTCCCGGCGCGACCGTAGAACGCGACGCCCTCCTCGATCTCCGACGGCAGCGGAGCGAACTTCAGGAGCATGATGTCGGCCTGCGGGTGGCCCGAGCCCAGCACCGGCATCAGGTTGCCGCGCGGGCAGTGGTCGCAGCTCTGGATCTCGTGCGTGAGCGTGTTCAGCTCGCGGATCGCGCGCTCCAGGTACTTCTCGCGTATCTCGTCGTCGGTCGCCGGCATCGTCCCGGGAGCCGTTTTCGCCTCTTGGGGGACGCGTCCTGCGGCCTGCATCATCTTTTGCCGGTATCGGCCGCCGAGGCGCGCCGCTTTCGCGATCCTGGGGCCTTGGTCTGGAGGAACTTGAGCGTCTGCACGTAGAGCAGGCTCTTCGGCTGGCGGATGATGTCGGCCTCGCGCAGCGACTCGAGGAACTCCTCCGGGCCGTCGAAGTCACGCATTCGGATCCGGACCGAGCCAAGGCCCTGCGGCACGTGGCTGTCCGAGCCGGCGCCGCCGGGGATCCGGTACTTGCGCGCGAACTTGACCGCCTCCTCGTTGAAGGACTTCACGGCCACCCGCGCGTTGAAGACCTCGATCGCGTCCACATCTTCGACCACGTTCAGAAGATGCTCGTAGTCGGGGACGGCATGCATGCGATCGAACGGATGCGGCACGTAGACGAGCCCGCCCTGGCGGTGGATCTCGGCGATCGTCTCCTCCAGGGTCATGCCGCGCGGGATGTGCTCGTCGATGAACAGGCCGATCACTTCACCCTGGTCGGCAGTCTTGACCTCCTCGGCGACGATGACCTTGATCCCGTCGGCGCGGGCAGCAGCCTCGTGGGCGCCCGTGATCACGTTGTGGTCGGTCACTGCGATCGCGCCGAGCCCCTGGGCCTTCGCGGTGTCGAGCAGCACGTCCACCGGGGTCGCGCAGTCCGGCGAGTGGTCGGTGTGCATGTGCAGGTCGACGTCGATCAGCGCCCGCTCGGCGAGCCGCCCCCGCAACGGAGAGACGCCGTTGGCGGGCTTGCGCCGCGCGGCGATCTCGCCATAGAGCTCCTCGAACGCATCAGCCGCGCGGCCCCAGTCGAGCTCCGGCCGCAGCGCGCAGACGCGCTTGCGCAACCGCTCGCGCAACTCGCTGTCGGCCACGAGCCGCTCCAGCTGCCCGGCGAGCGTGTCGGCGTCGCGCAGCTCGAACAGCAGGCCGCGGTCGCCCTCGGCGAGCGCCTCCTCGTAGGTGGGCAGCCGCGACGCCACCGGCACGGCGCCCCCCGCCATCGCGCGGAACAGGAGCTGTGGCGCGGGCACGGCACCGCTCGAGGCGGCCACCACCACATCGGCGCTCGCGAGCGTCTGCGCCTCGGTGCCGTCGGCCGGGCCGGTGAAGCGCACGCGGTCGCGGATCGCCTTCGGCAGGGCCGGCGGATCGCGCGCTCGCGAGACCACACAGTCGCGCGCCAGGGCAGCGCCGGTGGCAGCCGCCGCAGCGCGCGCAGGAACAGGCGCAGCGCCCCGCGCTCCTCCTCGGCCGAGTAGACGATGTCGATGACCTCGTGCCCGTCGTCGGGGCCCACGCGCTGGACCAGGTCGGCGCCTGGATGGATCACGCGGTAGTCGCCGGGGAAGTAGCGGGCAACCAGGTCGCGCGTGGCGGCGAAGCTGGCACTGCGCCCGTCGAGGCGCCCGAACAGCAGCTCCACGAGCCGCCTGGCCACCTGGGTCGAGACGACGCGCTCGGCCGGCGCATGGAAGGTGCCCACGTTCAGCGCGTGTGAGTGCCGCAGGGCCGCCGAGGCGGCGCTGGGGGCGAACGGCTCGTGCACGTGCACGAAGTCCAGCTCCGCGCCGGCCAGCAGCTCCTCCATCGCGCGCGAGACGTCCACTGGCACCGACACCGCGCCGCCGCGGCGGGCGGGCAGCGACTGACCGATGGCCAGGAGCTGGGCGCAGCCAGGCTGCAGGAACAGCGCCTCCGGATCCTTCGCGACAGCGGCGATCGTGTCGCGCCCCTCGCGGATCAGCTCGCGCACCGACGACGGCGCGATCACGACCACGCGATGGCCGCGGCGGCAGAGCTCGTCGGACAGCCGCTCTACGTAGAGATTGACCTCATGGTGCTGCTCCCAGGGGTAGGGAGAGACCTGAGCGATCGAGAAGCGCTCCGCCGGCACGAGTCCGGCGGAGGCTAGTCGAAGGTGGTCGCTAGACCGACTCGGCCGTGCGGATCTTGGCCTTGCCCGGCAGCTTGGGAGCACCGCCGTACTTGGCGATGAAGTCCTCCGTGTCCTGCCGTGCGACCGAATCCGGGACCTGAACCGGCGGCGACTTCATGAGGTACGAGCTGGGCGCCTCGAGCGCGCCGCCGAGGCCGTGGTTCAGCGCGAGCTTGCAGCAGCGCACGGCGTCGATGACGATGCCCGCCGAGTTCGGCGAGTCCCAGACCTCGAGCTTCATCTCGAGGTTGAGCGGCACGTCGCCGAAGGCCTGGCCCTCGACGCGGATGTGCGCCCACTTGCGGTCGGTCAGCCACGGCACGTAGTCCGACGGGCCGATGTAGACGTCGTCGGCCGGCAGCTGCTCGTCCATGATCGAGGTGACCGCGTTGGTCTTCGAGATCTTCTTGGACTCCAGGCGCTCACGCTCGAGCATGTTGTAGAAGTCCATGTTCCCACCGACGTTCAGCTGCGAGGTGTGAACCATCTTGACACCGCGGTCGGCGAACAGGCGCGCGAGCTGGCGGTGGACGATGGTTGCACCGACCTGCGACTTGATGTCGTCGCCGACGATCGGCAGCCCTGCCTTGCGGAAGCGGTTGCCCCAGTACTCCTCGCGAGCGATGAAGACGGGGATGCAGTTGACGAAGCCGACGCCGGCCTCCAGTGCCTGCTCGACGTACCACTTGGTGGCCTGCTCCGAGCCCACCGGCAGGTACGAGACCAGGACGTCGGTCTTGGTCTCCTTGAGGATCTCGACGATGTCGGCGGTCTGGCCGGGAGCCTTCGTGATCTTCTGGCTCAGGTACTTGCCGAGCCCGTCGTGCGTCATGCCGCGCTGCACCTTCACGCCGGTCTCCGGCACGTCGGCGAACTTGATCGTGTTGTTCTGGCCCGACCAGATGGCCTCGGAAAGGTCCTTGCCGACCTTGTCGGAGTCGATGTCGAAGGCTGCCGTGAACTCGATGTCCGAGATGTGGTAGCCGCCGAGGTCGACGTGCATCAGGCCCGGTACGCGCTTCGTCGCGTCCGCGTCCTTGTAGTAGTGGACGCCCTGCACGAAGGCCGACGCGCAGTTTCCGACGCCGACAATCGCGACCCTGACCTTCTCGGTCTGGTAGCGCCCGTGTCCGTTGCTCTCTGTCAAGTGACTGTCCTCCTGGGAGATACGAAATGCGCCCGCGGTTCGCCGCAGGCGTTGATTGTGACGAAACCCGTCGTGCCCAGTTGGTTACGCGGCGACGCTGTTGAGCGCCTTGCGGACGTGAAGAACCCGCTGGAAAACCGTGAAAACAGTGAGCACGGCCAGCACGTACACCGCTGGCGCGAGAAGGTCTACGTCGAAGATGCTAGCCCCCTTGGCAAACACCAGACCCGCAGAAAGTATTACTACCCGGATTGCCCGTGTTGCCAATCCAACTTTGCACTCCACGCCCAGTGCTTCGGCCCGTGCGCGGGTGTAGCTGACCATCAGCGAGCCGAGCACGGCGGCCACGCAGGCCCCGACCGCGAAGTCCATTCCGCGTGAGGAGAAGTACGCCGCGACGGTGGTCAAGACGACGCCCTCCTCGATGCGATCGAGCGTCGAGTCGAGGAACGCTCCGAACGGAGTGCCCTTGCCCGACATGCGCGAGTAGCGCCCGTCGAGGGTGTCCATGATCGAGCCGACGATGAAGGCGACGCCGGCGAGGAAGAACAGGCGCTGGGTCACCAGTACGGCGGCGGCCAGGTTCAGAACAAGGCCGACAAGCGAGATCATGTTCGGCGTCAGCCGCGACTCGATCAGCGCGTTGCGCGCGCGGTCGCCGATCAGCACGCCGCGTCCTGTCGACGAGCTCAAATGCGCGCCTCGACCGGAGCGCTGCGCCACGCCCAGGCCTCCGGGCGGGCACGCGCGAGGGCGGCCTTCGCGAGCACCGCCGACAGGCCGGCCACGCCCGCGCCGACTGCGCCGTCGATCCAGAAGTGGTTGCCCGTCGAGATGACGACCCAGGTGACCAGCAGCGGGTAGAGGCACCAGAGCGCTTTCACCAGCCGCGGCTTCATCACCTGGAACGCCGGCACGGCGATCATCAGTGAGAAGCAGACGTGCATGCTCGGCATCGCGGCGTAAGGGTTGTAGAGCGCGCCGGCCGTCTGAGAGGCGCCCTGGAAGTACTCGGAGACCGTGTCCTGGAAGCCCCACTCGGGCAGGAAGCGCGGCGGAGCGGTCGGGTAGACGACGTATCCCACCAGCGCGAACAGCATCGCGATCATGAACATGTTGCGCACGAAGTAGTAAGCGTGGTTGCGCGCGATGTAGAGCCAGATCAGAAACGACATCGTCACCAGGAAGTGCGAGTTGATGTACATCCAGTCGGCGATGTGGAGGAAGAACGAGTGGTGGATGGTCCAGCGCTGGACGTCGGGCTCGATGAACGTGTGCAGGCTGCGCTCGACGTTGACGATCGAGCGCGCGTGCTGGTACGCCACGTTCGGGTGGCCGTCGACCACGCCGCGGACGATCCGGTAGAGGTAGTACGCGCCTCCGAACAGCAGCCACTGGCGCGCGGCATCGAGTGGCCCGCGCGGCATCAGCCGCGATGCCAGATGTCCAAGCCGCCCCACGACAGCCCAGCCTAGCCGCAGCGACGGCCTCTGAGGACGACGCGCGAGAGGGCAAACGAGGTCCACATGTGCAGCGGGCCGGGCCCTCGCGCGATCACCCGCGTCCAGTCGCCGTCACGTTCCACGCAGCCCTTGGAGACGCGCCAGTACGGGCTCCAGCGCACGCGCACGAGCGCGCTGCCGGCGCCGTGGGCGTTCAGGTCGAGGTCGTCCGAGCCGAGGTGGAGCAGCTTGATCTGCGTGCCCGCCGCCGGGATCACCATCGGGTGCGGGAGCGTGACCAGGTAGATGCGCCAGTGCGGCAGCCGGCGGATCAGCCGCAGGTAGGGCGGGTCGCGCTCGATCAGCCCGCGCTCCTTGAACGAGCTCTCGTCGGGCTTCACGTCCGGCAGCGCCACGAAGTGCACGGCGTGCTCGGCGAGCCAGTTGGCGTATGTGAAGTCGGTCAGGATCCCCGCATAGAAGAGCGGGTTGCGCCCGGCGTCCAGCTGGCGCTCCCAGCCGCGTGCGAGCGGGAAGTGCGGGGCCACCACGGCCGCCTCCCAGTGGCTGCGCGTGAACGGGATCTCCACGCGGCCGTCCTCGGGCCGCTGCTTGGCCAGGAAGCCGAGCAGCGGGGCGTAGTAGGAGGTCTTGGCCGACGGCTCGTTCTGCGATGCCAGGAAGTCGCGGCCGGCCGAGGACCACTGCCAGAACGCAAGGCACGCGAGCATCAGCGCGAACGCCACGCGCCCCGCTTGACGCCGCGGCATGCGCCCCGCGCAGAGCGCGATCGGCCCGGCGAAGAGGGCGCCAAGGCGCACCGCGTTGGAGCCCATCGGCGTCTCCACGAAGTAGGCCGCCGTGGTTGCGAACGCATAGATGACCGCGCCGATCCGCAGCGCGCGTTCCCGGCGCGGCAGCACGATCAGGGCGGCGATCGCGAGCGCCGGGATCGGCGCGTAGGTGGTCAGGTCGAACGGCATGTAGCCGCCCTCCGGGAACGCTGCCGCCAGCAGAGCGGGAGGCAGCAGGGCGGCAAGCGCCAGACGCCACTCGAGCGCAGCCACCGCCGCGAGCGTCAGGAAGAGGGCGGCCACGGGGCTGGCCAGCCCGGAGCCGACCGCCAGCAGCAGGGCCAGGCGCGTCCGCCCGCGCTGGTGCGCCAGCAGCGCCGCGAGGCCGAACGCCACCCCCATCGCGAACGGCAGCCGTCCGGTGAACAGCAGCGCGCCCGTGCCGAGGCCGAACCACAGCGCGCCCCAGCGCGCCCGCTCGCCCCAGCGCCCGCGCGCGAGCGGCTCGAACAGCGCGGCGGCAGCGATCGTCGACGCCGCGCCGGCCACCCACGGGCCCACGAGCCACGCAAGCGGCGGGAACAGCAGGCTGTAGGCGGGCGTGTGGTGGCCGCCGTACCAGAAGCCGTTCCAGATCGTGAAGCCCTGCTGGCCGAACAGCCTGGCGCGGAACACGTGCGCGGCCATGTCGACGGTGTGCGGCCGGATCGCAAGCCACACCGCCGCCGCCAGCACGGCGGCCGCGACCGGAGCCACGCGTTCACGGCGGCGCGGGCCGTCGGCGACGAAGCGACGCGTGCGGCTTTCCGTGGTAGACGATGCTGTGGCCATGCGTCGCAAGCTGCACGCTATCCGGGACCGCTTGCGCTCCGCATATGGGCGCCCGCGTCTGCGCGCGCACGGGCGCCCGGTCGACGAGCTGATCCTGACGGTGCTGTCGCAGAACACGAACGACCGCAACCGCGACGTCGCCTACATGCGCCTGCGCGAGCGCTTCCCGTCCTGGGAGGCGGTGCGCCGCGCGCCGGAGGACGAGGTCGAGGAGGCGATCCGCCCGGGCGGCATCTCGAAGGTCAAGGCGGCGCGGATCAAGGCGATCCTCGAGGACCTCGACGGCGACGGGCTCGAATGGATGGCCGACGCGCCGATGCTCGCGGGCCGCGAGCGCCTGGTCGAGCTGCCGGGCATCGGGCGCAAGACCGCGGCGTGCGTGCTGCTGTTCTCGTACGGGATCCCCGACGTCCCGGTCGACACGCACGTGTTCCGCGTGGGCTGGCGCCTTGGGCTCTGGCCCGAGAAGTCGAAGCTCGAGGACGCGCACGACGTGCTGACCTCGCTGGCCGAGGACGGTGACGACGCCTACGAGATCCACACGAACCTCCTGCGCCACGGCCGCCGCATCTGCACCGCACGGGCGCCGAAGTGCGAGGAGTGTCCGCTGCTGTCCCTGTGCCCCTACGGGAAAAAACGGGCGTAGGAGTGCTCAGAGCACCTGGCCGGTTCGCGTCAATAGCGCTTGTCGGCGTCTGCGCGATCTGGGGCCTCACGTTCACGATGGTCCAGGACGCGGTGGCGATCCTGCCGGTGTTCGCCTTCCTCGCCTATCGCTTCGCCGCGGCGACGGCAATCGTGGCCGTCGTCTTCCACGAGCGGCTGCGCGCGCTCCCGCGCGAGGGCTGGATCGCGGGCGCCGCGATGGGCGTCTTCCTGGCGGGCGGCTACGTCTTCCAGACGCTCGGCCTCGAGCACACCACGGCATCCGACGCCGGCTTCATCACCGGCCTGTTCGTGGTGCTCACGCCGGTGCTCGGAGCGCTCGTGCTGCGCGAGCGCATCTCGGCAGCCGCGTGGGCCGCGGCCGTTGCCTCGGCATTCGGGCTCTACCTGCTGTCGGGCTCGGGCGCCGACTTCACGCTGCGCGGCGACGGGCTGGTGGTGATCGCCGCGTTCAGCCTGGCCGCGCACATCCTCGCGACGGGTCGCGCCGCGGGGCGCTTCGACGTCGGCGCACTGCTCGTGGTCCAGCTCGCCGTGACCTGTCTCGTGTCGGTCGTGCTCGCGCTTGCGGGCGGTCAGATCGAGGCGCCGCACGGGACCAAGGTCTGGTCGGCGCTCGTCGTCACGGCGGTCTTCGCGAGCGCCCTCGGGTTCTTTGTTCAGACCTACGCGCAGCAGCACGCGCCGCCCGCGCGCACCGCGCTCATCCTGGCCAGCGAGCCTGCCTTCGCCGGCCTGTTCGGCTACCTGCTGGCGGGCGATCGCCTGACCGCCGTTGCATGGCTGGGCGCAGGGCTGATCATGGCCGCGATCGTCGCGATTGAATGGCTTCCACGCTGGCGCACGATCCAACCGCTCCCGGAGCAGTGAAACGCACCGGTTCCGTGCTCAAGCGGACCGTCGTGGCGTTCTACGACGACCAGATGACCCACCACGCGGCGGCGCTCACCTACTACGGGCTGATGTCGCTGTTCCCGGCACTCCTGCTCGGCGTGTCGCTGCTCGGCCTTCTGGGCCAGTACCCGCAGACCTACAACTCGGTCATCTCCTACCTGCGCGACGTCGTCCCCGCCGACACGCTCAACGCGATCGACCACTCGCTTCGCAGCGCGATCCGGCACAAGGGCAACGCGGCCACGGGGCTGATCATCGGCGCGGTAACCGCCCTGTACGGGACGACGGGCGTCCTCGAGGCCACCCGCCGCGCGCTCAACGTCGCCTTCAACGTGGAGCACGGCCGCTCGTTCCTGCACCGCAAGGCGCGCGACATCGCGTCGAGCTTCATGCTGATCGGGCTGGTGCTGCTCACGCTCAGCTCGGCGTTCGTCGGGGGCAAGCTCGCCAAGCACCTGTTCGGCGCGGACGGCGCACACGTCTGGAACTTCGCCCGCTGGCCGCTCGCGGTCGTGATGGCCATGGTCGCGTTCGCCTACGTCTACTACGTCACGCCCGACCTCCAGGAACGCCACTTCCGGGTGATGACCCCGGGTGCGATCACGGCGGTGATCGCCTGGATCGCGATCTCGCTCGGTTTCTCCGAGTACCTGTCGCACTACAGCGACATCAACGCCATCTACGGCACCTTCGCCGGCGCCATCATCCTGGTCGTCTATCTCTGGCTCACGAACGTCGCAATGCTGTTCGGAGCCGAGCTGAACGCCGCTCTGGCGCATGGACGCGACGACCAGAACCTGCTATAACCTCACTTAGATTTTCAAAGCGGAGGTTTTTGAATTGGCAAAGACAATAGGTATCGACCTGGGCACGACCAACTCGTGCATGGCGGTCATGGAGGGCTCGGAGCCCAAGGTGATCGAGAACGCCGAGGGCGCGCGCACAACGCCGTCCGTAGTGGCATTCACGGGTGGTGGCGAGCGCCTCGTAGGCGCGGTCGCCAAGCGCCAGGCCGTAACGAATCCCGAGAACACGGTGTTCTCGATCAAGCGCTTCATGGGCCGCAAGGAGGCTGAGGTCAAGGAAGAGGAGACGATGGTCCCGTACCGCGTCGTCTCCGGGCAGAACGGCGACGCGCGCGTGTTCGCCGGCGACAAGGAGTACTCCCCGCCGGAGATCAGCGCGATGATTCTTCAGAAGCTCAAGCAGGACGCCGAGGCGTACCTGGGCGAGACGGTCGACGGCGCGGTCATCACCGTGCCCGCGTACTTCAACGACGCGCAGCGCCAGGCCACCAAGGACGCCGGCAAGATCGCCGGCCTTGAGGTCAAGCGCATCATCAACGAGCCGACCGCCGCGTCGCTGGCCTATGGCCTCGACAAGGAGGGCGCCGACCAGACGATCCTCGTGTTCGACCTCGGCGGCGGCACCTTCGACGTGTCGGTGCTCGAGATCGGCGACGGCGTCTTCGAGGTGAAGGCGACCGCCGGTGACAACCACCTCGGCGGTGACAACTGGGACAAGGCGATCGTCGACTGGATGGCCTCGGAGTTCAAGGCCAGCCAGGGCATCGACCTGTCGCAGGACAAGATGGCGCTCCAGCGCCTCTACGAGGCCGCCGAGAAGGCCAAGGTCGAGCTCTCGGCGACGCAGGAGACGCAGATCTCGCTGCCGTTCGTCACAGCCGACCAGTCGGGCCCGAAGCACCTCGACATGCGCCTCTCGCGCTCGAAGCTCAACGAGCTGACGGCCGACCTGCTCGACCGCACGGTCGGGCCGACCAAGCAGGCGCTCAAGGACGCCGGCGTCGACGTGGACCACGTCGTGCTCGTCGGCGGCATGACGCGCATGCCGTCGGTGCAGGAGAAGGTCAAGGAGCTCACCGGCAAGGACCCGCACCGCGGCGTCAACCCGGACGAGGTCGTCGCAGTCGGCGCCGCCATCCAGGCAGGCGTGCTGGCCGGCGACGTCAAGGACGTGCTGCTGCTCGACGTGACCCCGCTGACGCTGGGCATCGAGACCAAGGGCGGCGTCATGACGAAGCTGATCGAGCGCAACACCACGATCCCGACGCGCAAGTCGGAGATCTTCTCGACGGCCGAGGACTCTCAGCCGTCGGTCGAGATCCACGTGCTCCAGGGTGAGCGCGAGATGGCCGGCTACAACAAGTCGCTCGGCAAGTTCCAGCTGACGGGCATCCCGCCGGCTCCGCGCGGCATCCCGCAGGTCGAGGTCACGTTCGACATCGACGCGAACGGCATCCTCTCCGTGTCCGCGAAGGACCTGGGCACCGGCAAGGAGCAGAAGATCGAGATCAAGGCGGGCTCCGGCCTCTCCGACGAGGAGATCAAGCGGATGGTCACCGACGCCGAGTCGCACGCCGAGGACGACCGCAAGCAGCGCGAGCTCGTCGAGGCGCGCAACAACGCGGAGAACGCGGCCTACCAGGCCGAGCGCCAGCTCAAGGACCTGGACGGGCAGATCGACGAGGCTGCGAAGTCGCAGATCGAGTCGGCGATCGCGGACATCCGCGGGGTGCTCGAGTCCGAGGATGTCTACGAGATCCGCACGAAGACGGAGGCGCTCCAGACGGCCTTCCATGCGGTGTCTGAGCAGATCTACGCGGCCGCGCAGGCCGAGCAGGCAGCTCAGGAGCCGAACGGCGATGCGCCGGCGGCCGACACCGACGCCGAGGAGGAGGTCGTCGACGCGGAAGTCGTCGACGGTGACTCCAGGTGATCGAGGAGCGCGAGGAGCAGATTCCCGAGGAGCCGACCGCGCAGCCCGACCCGGCAGAGCCGGCGGGCGAGCAGGACCCGGCGGCCGAGAAGGAATACGACGACGCGAAGGAGGAGGCCGCCGGCAGCGCGCCTCCTCCCGAGCCCGCGCCCGACCCGGCAGCGGACGCGGCGAAGTACCTCGAGCTGGCCCAGCGCACGCAGGCGGAGTTCGAGAACTTCCGCAAGCGCGCCGCGCGCGAGTCGGCGCTCGCCGGTGAGCGGGCGAAGGCCAACCTCGTGCGCGAGCTGCTTCCGGTCGTGGACAACCTCGAGCGCGCGCTTGCCACCGCCAACCCGGAGGAGGACCACCTGGCCGAGGGAGTGCGCCTGGTCCACGTCGAGCTCGTGAACACGCTCGAGCGCAACGGCATCAAGCCGTTCGATCCGGCGGGCGAGCCGTTCGACCCGACGGTGCACGAGGCAATCTCCATGCGCGAGGGCGACAACGGCTCGGGCATCGTGCTCGACGTGGTCGAGAAGGGCTACAAGCTCGGCGACAACGTCATCCGCCCTGCCCGCGTCGTAGTGAGCAGCTGACCATGGCTGTCAAGGATCCTTACAAGGTCCTGGGCGTCGACAAGAAGGCCTCGCAGGACGAGATCAAGAAGGCCTACCGCAAGCTCGCGCGCCAGTACCACCCCGACCACAACCCCGGCGACACGAGCGCGGAGGAACGCTTCAAGGAGATCCAGGGCGCCTACGACACGCTCGGCGACCCCGACAAGCGCAAGCAGTTCGACCAGGGCGGCGGTGTCTTCGGTGGCTTCGGCGGCGGCGGAGCTGGCGCCGGCGGCTTCGACCCTGGCGCGTTCCGCCAGAACTTCGGCGGCTTCGGCGACATCCTCTCCGACCTGTTCGGCGGTGCCGGCGGGGGCGGCGGCCGTCCACAGCCGCAGCGCGGCCGCGATCTCGAGACCGAGGTCAGGCTCACCTTCCAGCAGGCGATGGAGGGCGGCCAGGTGCCGATCACGGTGCCCGTCAACAGCAGCTGCAAGACCTGTCACGGCACCGGCGCGCGGCCGGGCACGAGCCCGTCCGTCTGCCCGCGCTGCCAGGGTCGCGGCGTGGTGTCGGAGGGCGGCGGCAACCTCTTCTCGATCTCGCAGCCGTGCCCGCAGTGCGGTGGCACCGGCACCGAGATCAAGGACCCGTGCCCGACCTGCCACGGCTCGGGCCAGACGCGTGAGAACAAGCGCTACCGCGTGAACATCCCCGCCGGTGTGCGCGACGGGTCGCGCGTGCGGCTTCCTGGCAAGGGCGAGCCTGGGCTGCGCGGCGGGCCGCCCGGCGACCTCTATGTCGTCACGCGCGTCACGGACTCACCGGTCTTCAAGCGCAAGGGCGACAACCTCGAGGTGGAGGTGCCGGTCACGGTCGTCGAGGCCATCCGCGGCGCCGACATCGAGGTGCCCACGCTCACCGGCAGCAAGAAGATTCGCGTGGCGCCGGGCACCCAGCACGGCACGATCCAGCGCCTGCGCGGCGAGGGACCGCCGAAGCTGAACGGCCGCGGCCGCGGCGACATCCACTACCGGCTCTCGGTCGACGTCCCGAAGGGGCTCTCGAAGGAGCAGGAGGCGGCTGTCGACGACCTTGCGAACGTGATGAACGGCAACCCGCGCGAGCGGCTCTTCGGAGGCAAGTGATGGGCGCGAAGGGGCAGCCCGACCGCCGGCAGGGCGTCTACATGATCTCGGTCGCCGCCGAGCTGGCCGGCATGCACCCGCAGACGCTGCGCATCTACGAGGCGCGCGGGCTCATCACGCCCAAGCGCTCCGCGGGCAAGACGCGGCTCTACTCGCAGGACGACGTCGAGCGGCTGCGCCGCATCCAGGAGCTCACCTCCCAGATGGGGATGAACCTGGCCGGTGTCGAGAAGGTGTTCGAGCTCGAGACCGAGCTCGAGCGCATGCGCGCGCGGATGGCGCGCCTCCAGTCGAAGACCGACGAGCTCGAACAGGAGATGGCGGACGAGATCGAGAAGGTGAAGCGCTCCTTCCGGGCCGAGATCGTGCGCTATGAGCCACCGGGCAGCGCCTTGAGCCGGAGGCCGCGGTCATGAACGCAGACCGCTTCACGATCAAGTCGCAGGAGGCGATCCAGGCGGCGGCCCAGCTCGCCGCCGCCCGGCGCAACCCGCAGGTCAACTCCAACCACCTGCTCGCCGTGCTGCTCGAGCAGCAGGACGCACTCGTGCTGCCGATCCTCAACTACCTGAAGGTGGACGTGGAGAAGCTCCAGCGCACGACGAACGAAGCGATCGAGCTGCTCCCGACCATCTCCGGCGACGAGCCGGCGCAGACCGACTACGACAAGGAGTTCGTCGAGGTCCTGCGCCGAGCCGAGTCCGAGGCGAAGAAGCTCGGGGACCAGTACATCCCGAGCGAGGACCTGCTGATCGCGCTCGCCGACGACCGCAACACCGATGTCGGCGCCACGCGCGAGCAGATCATCGAGGCGATCAAGGCGCTGCGCCCGCAGCCCGTCACGAGCCAGACCGCCGAGGACACCTACCAGGCGCTCCAGCGCTTCGGCATCGACCTGACCGAGTCGGCACGCCAAGGCAAGCTCGACCCCGTCATCGGCCGCGACGAGGAGATCCGGCGCACGATCCAGGTGCTCTCACGCCGCACGAAGAACAACCCGGTGCTGATCGGCGAGCCCGGGGTCGGCAAGACCGCGATCGTCGAGGGCCTCGCCCAGCGCATCGTCTCCGGCGACGTGCCCGAATCGCTCAAGGGCAGGCGCCTGATCGGGCTCGACCTCAGCGGCATGGTCGCCGGGTCCAAGTACCGCGGCGAGTTCGAGGAGCGGCTCAAGGCCGTGCTCGAGGAGATCAAGCAGGCCGCCGGCCAGGTGATCGTCTTCATCGACGAGCTGCACACGATCGTCGGGGCGGGCGCCGCCGAGGGCGCGATGGACGCCGGCAACATGCTCAAGCCGATGCTCGCTCGCGGTGAGCTGCGCGCGATCGGCGCGACCACGCTCGACGAGTACCGCAAGCACATCGAGAAGGACCCCGCCCTCGAGCGCCGCTTCCAGCCGGTGCTGGTCGAGGAGCCGTCCACCGAGGACACGATCGCCATCCTGCGCGGCCTCAAGGAGCGCTACCAGGAGCACCACAACGTGGAGATCACCGACTCCGCGATCGTCGCCGCCGCCCTGCTCTCACAGCGCTACATCGCCGACCGCTTCCTGCCCGACAAGGCCATCGACCTGATCGACGAAGCCGCCTCGCGGTTGCGCATGGAGAAGGACTCGGTGCCGGTCGAGATCGACGAGATCGACCGCCGCATCATCCAGCTCAGGGTCGAGCAGCACTCGCTGGCGAAGGAGAAGGACGCCGCCTCGAAGAGCCGCCGCGCCGACATCGAGCGCGAGCTGGCCGACCTCGAGGAGCAGGCGAACGCCATGCGCGCCGACTGGGAGCGCGAGAAGGCGGCCGTCGAAGGCGCCACCGAGCTCGGCGCCAAGCTGGCGCGCGCACGCGAGGAGGAGGAGCGGGCCGCCCGCGCCGGCGACCTCGAGCGCGCGGCACAGATCAAGTACGGCGAGATCCCCGAGCTCGAGGCGGCCATCGCCGCGGCGGAGGCGGCGCCGAAGAACGGCGACCTGAAGTACTTCAAGGAAGCCGTCGACGAGCAGGACATCGCCGAGGTGGTCGCCAAGTGGACGGGCATCCCGGTCTCGCGCCTGATGGAGGGCGAGGTCGAGAAGCTGATCCACATGGAGGACCGCCTGCACGAGCGCGTCATCGGGCAGCCCGCTGCCGTCGAGGCGGTCTCGAACGCCTTGCGCCGCTCGCGCGCCGGGCTCCAGGATCCCAACCGCCCGATCGGCACGTTCCTGTTCATCGGGCCCACCGGCGTCGGCAAGACCGAGCTGGCGCGAGCGCTGGCCGAGTTCATGTTCGACTCCGAGCAGGCAATGATCCGCATCGACATGTCCGAGTACATGGAGAAGCACGCGGTCTCGCGCCTGGTCGGCGCGCCGCCCGGCTATGTCGGCTACGACGAGGGCGGCCAGCTCACCGAGGCGGTGCGCCGCCGCCCCTACAGCGTGGTGCTGCTCGACGAGATCGAGAAGGCGCACCCCGATGTCTTCAACATCCTGCTCCAGGTGATGGACGACGGGCGCCTGACCGACGGCCAGGGCCGAACGGTCAGCTTCCAGAACACCGTGCTGATCATGACCTCGAACATCCCCGGCGGAGTCGAGGGCGTCCAGGCCCAGTTCAAGCCCGAGTTCGTGAACCGCCTCGACGAGATCGTCGAGTTCCACGCACTCAGCCGCGACGAGCTGTCGCAGATCGTCGAGCTCCAGGTGGCGCAGGTGGCCCAGCGGGTCGCCGAGAAGGGCATCGAGATCGAGCTCACCGACGAGGCGAAGACGCTGATCGGCAACCTGGGCTACGACCCCGCGTACGGCGCGCGCCCGCTCAAGCGCGTGATCCAGCGCCAGCTCGTCGACAAGCTCGCGCTGGCGCTGCTGCGCGGCGAGTTCGCGCCGGGCGACCGGGTGCTGGTCGAGGCGCGCGACGGCGAGCTCGCCTTCGCGCCCGCCTCGGCCGTTGCGGTCTAGGGACGCACGCCCGCGACGCAGACAGTTCCCTCTCCGGTCAAAGGGTCGCTTCGCTCCACTCCCTCCGAGAGAACCGTCTGCATAGCGGGCGCGGCTAGCCTCGATTCGAATGCACTCCGCAACGGTTGACGCAGCCCTCTTGTCGGAATCCGAGCTGCGCGCTCGCGTCGAGCGCTGGGCCTCCATCGAGCACGGCTCGGCGTCGCCGGGCGAGCACGAGGTCGCGGCGCTGATCGCCGGCGAGCTGCGTGAGCTCGGCCTGGAGGTGCACACCGAGGAGGCACAGGTCCACGGCGGTTACTGGCTTCCGATCGGCATCCCGACCGCGATTGCGGCGGTTGCGGGCTTCATCGGTGGGGCGTTCGCCGTCGTCGCCGGGCTGTTCGGGGCGGCTGCGGTGGCCGACGACGTCAACTGCGAGCACCACTGGTTCAGGCGCCTGTTCCTGCCCAAGCGGACGACTCACAACGTGATCGCCGAGGTCGGGCCCGCCGACGCCGAGCGCACGATCGTGTTCCTGGCGCACCACGATGCGCCGCACGCGGGGCTCGTGTTCCACCCCGAGATCCCGCGCGCTCCTGTGCGGCGCTTCCCGAAGCTGCTCGACTACGCCAAGACCACGCCGCCGACCATGTGGGGCGCGTTCTTCGGCCCGCTCGGCGTGGCGCTTGCGCAGCTGTTCGGGTTCCGCAGGCTGCGCGTCGTGAGCGCGCTCCTCTCGACCGGCTATGCGGCCGCCATGGCCGACATCGGCCTGCGCTCGGTCGTGCCGGGTGCCAACGACAACCTCTCCGGCGTGGCCGCCAGTCTCTCCCTTGCGCGCGCGCTGGCCGCCGACCCGCCGCAGAACACGCGCGTGATCCTGCTGTTCCCGGGGACCGAGGAAGGCTTCCAGGAGGGCATGCGCGCGTGGTTCCTGCGCCACCGCGACGAGCTGCCGCGCGAATCCACGCTGTTCATCAACCACGAGACGGTTGGATCGCCGCACCTGACCCTGCTCGAGGGCGAGGGGATGCTCGGGGTCACCGACTACCCGGAGGGCTTCAAGCGCTTCATCCAGGACGCCGCGGACGACCTCGGCATCTTCCTCTTCCGCGATCTGCGCACGCGCAACGCGTCCGACTCGCTGATCCCGCTGCGCAAGGGCTACACGTGCGCGCTGTTCGTCTCGTGCGACGAGCTGAAGGCGCCGACCAACTACCACTGGTACACGGACACGCCGGAGAACCTGGACTACGGGACGATCGCCGACATGGCGCGGCTGTCGCTCGAGCTGGCTCGCCGCCTGGACTGATCCCCGCCGCGGTTGGGCCTGGACTGATCCAGCCGCCGCGACCGCCCGTAGCACGACACGGATGCCGGCTCCCCGGAAATTCGCTGTCGCTGTCCTCGGCCTGCGCGCGCTCTACGGCGCGGCCCTGGTGGCGGCACCCGGACGGCTGACCAGAACCTGGCTCGGACCGTCCGGCACCACCGGCCCCACACAGGTCGGGGTCCGCGGCCTGGGCGCCCGCGAAACCCTCCTTCACGTGGGCGCCCTCGCTGCGGCCCTTCGAGGCACACCGCTGCGGCCGTGGCTCGCCGCGAGCGTGCTCGGCGACGCCACGGACATCGCATCGACGCTGGCCGCACGCGCCGAGCTGCCCGACGGCTCGCCGCTGGCGACGGTGGTAGTGGCCGGCGCGTCGGCGGCGCTGACGATGGCCGTCGCGGTGTCCGTGAGCGACTAGGCCGCTTCGAACGCGGTCGCCGCGGCGACTAGTCCGCCGTCGGAAGGCCGTCGTTCTCCGCCCGCTTGCTCTGGCGCGTCGGGGCGCAAACTGCGGCGGCCAAGGGGTGGCTGGACTGGCGCCTGCGGCCGTCCGCGCGCGGCGCGGTACCGCCGCATCCAGGCCGCCGCGTCGCGCTCGGCCCCCGCCGGCGAGCACGCTCCGGCCGGCGGAGCGGTGCGACATAGACCACCCCATAGGTGGTCTATGTCGCACAGCCGACCCAAAAAGGACCGCCCCGCGACCCTCCCATCCGCCACATCAGCCACCCCTTGGTCGAGGCAGTTTGCGCACCGCAGCGCCACCGCGAGCCAAGCGGAAGCCGACACGCGAGCGCCACGCGGAGACCACAGACGAGCCCCGCTCGCGGAGACCGCAGACGAGCGCCGCCGCCGGTCCGCCGCCGCCGCGGTACCGAAACGGCGCTAGGCCGCTTCGAACGCGGTCGCCGAGGCGAGCCTGCGCCTGTCGGGTGGCGGCGCCTCTCCGCGGTAGCCGGGCTTCGCCAGCAGCAGCTGCACGTCGCCGATCCGGCGCTCCGCGAAGCCCGCCTCGACGTAGGCGAGGTAGAGCCGCCAGAGACGGCGGAAGCGCTTGTCGTAGCCGAGCTGCGACAGCCGTGCGGTGTGGCGCTCGAAGTTCGCTCGCCACTCCTGGAGCGTGCGCACGTACGACGAGGTCAGGTCATCGAAGCCGACCGTGCGCATGTCGGTCTCCTTCGCCACGCAGCGCGCGATCACCTCGAGCGAGGGCAGGCAGCCGCTCGGGAAGATGTAGGAGCGGATGAACGTCTGCGCGGTCTTCTTCGACGTCGTAGGCGCGGTCGTCGACCGTGATCGCCTGGAGCAGCATCGCGCCGTCGTCGGAGAGCAGCTCCGAGCACTTGCGGAAGAAGACACCGAAGTTGCGCCAGCCGACCGCCTCGATCATCTCGATCGAGACGAGCTTGTCGTAGCGCCCTTCCAGATCGCGGTAGTCGCGCAGCAGCACGGTCACGCGATCCTCGAGCCCCGCGGCCCGGACCCGCTCGCGCGCGTAGTCGTGCTGCTCCTGCGAGATCGTCGTCGTCGTGACGCGGCAGCCGCGGGTGCGCGCCGCGTGCACGGCGAGGCCGCCCCAGCCAGTGCCGATCTCGAGCAGGTGGTCCTCCGGGCGCAGGTCGAGCCGCTCGCATACCAACTCGAGCTTCGCCACCGCGGCCTCCTCGAGCGTCATGTCGTCGCGCTCGTAGAGCGTGCACGAGTAGCTCATCGTCGGGTCGAGCATCAGCTCGAAGAGGTCGTTGCCGAGGTCGTAGTGGGCTGCGATCTGGCGCCGGCTCGCGCGGCGGCTGTTCGCGCGCAGCGTGCCGCCCGCCAGCTGGAGCGGGGCGAGCAGTGGACGCAGCCGCCGCCGGAAGCGGTCGATCGTCTCGGTGTTCAGAGCGGCCACGCGGATGAGCGCGGCCAGGTCTGGCGAGTCCCAATGCCCTGCGGCATACGACTCCGCCAGCCCGCGGCTGCCGCGCAGGAGCCGCGGCCAAGCGGCCGGCGAGCGCACGTTGATCCAGCCGGCGGGCTCGCCGGTGCCGAAGGTCTCGATGCCGCCCGCCTCCTCGACGGTCACCGAGCCCGCATGAATGCGCTCGAACGCCAGGAACACCAGGTGCCGGGCGATCCGCTGCCAGCGCGACATCAGCCTGCCGCCTTCGCGGGATGCGGCCGGGTGCGGATGCCCTTCAGGCGGATCGCCACGGCGTGGGCGTAGATCAGCGCGAGGACCCGCAGCGTCGCCAGCGGGTAGCGCGCCGTCATCGTGGCCAGCGAGCCGCGGGTCAGCTCGTGGCGCTCCAGCGACAGGGTCGCGTCGAAGGCCAAGCGCCCGCCGCGCTCGCGGTTTTCGATGTGCACCGCCGCCGTCTCACCCGGCTCGGCCACGCGCCACTCGTAGCGCTGGTCCATGCCGAAGAACGGCGACACGTGCATGAGCTTCTCCGACTCCCCGCGCAGCACACTGCCGGCGGCATCGCCGCGCGTGAGCACGTACGACTGGCGCTCGCCCCACGGTGTGTTCGTCACCTCCGCCAGCAGCGCCTGAAGCTGCTCGTCCTCGTCGAAGCAGTAGTAGAAGCTCACCGGGTTGAAGCAGTGGCCGAACGAGCGCAGGTGGGTGAGCACGCGCACCGGGCCTGTCGGCGCGGACCCGGTCTCGGCCGCCACCCGCTCGCGCACCGCGCCGGCCAGGTCGCCGTCGCCGAAGTAGTCCGAGCGCCGGAAGCGCACGATGCCGCGCCCCGTGGCAGCCAGCCGGCCGCCCAGCAGTCCGGGCAGCTCGTCGAGATCGACGTAGGCGAGAGCAATGCGATGTTCGAACTCGCGCTCGCGCTCCGCGAAGCGACGGTGGCGCACCGTTCCCTCGTAGATCGCGCTGGTGGTCATGCCGTCAACGGAGCGCAGGCCCGCAGCGCGCTGACCACGCCGTCCTCGTGGAAGCCCCAGCCCCAGTAGGCGCCGCAGTAGTGCGTGCGGTTGACGCCGCTGATCTCGTGGTGGCGCTCCTGGGCCGCGACACCGTCCTCCGTGAAGACGGGGTGCGAGTAGGAGATCGTGCGGATCACGCGCTCGGGCGCGACCGCCTCCGAGCGGTTGAGGGTGACGCAGAACTCACGGTCCGCCACGAGCGACTGCAGGCGGTTCATGTGATACGTGACCGTAGAGCGATCGGGCGGGTCCTGCAGCAGGTGATAGTTCCAGCTCGACCATGCGCGCCGGCGTCGCGGCAGCAGCGTCTCGTCGGTGTGGAGCACGGCCTCGTTCGGCTGGTAGGGGATCGCGCCGAGCAGCTCGCGCTCGGTCGCAGAGGCATCGCCGCCGAGCATCCGCAGCGCCTGATCCGAGTGCACGGCCAGCACGACCTCGTCGAAGCTCTCGGCCTCGCCGTCGACAGGCACGATCTCGACGTGGTCCTCATAGCGCCGGACCGCGGCGACCGGGCACGACAGCCGCATCCGGTCGCGGAACGGCGCGACGAGCTTCTCCACGTAGCGCTGCGAGCCGCCCTTCACCGTCATCCACCTGGGCCGCCCCGTCAGCTCGAGCATCCCGTGGTTGTCGAAGAACTCGACCATGAAGCGCGCGGGGAACTCCCACATCTGGTCCGGGTCGGCCGACCAGACCGCCGAGGCCTGGGGCACGATCAGGCGCTCGACGAAGGCCGGCGAGAAGCTGCACTGGTCGAGCCACTCGCGCAGGGACGGCGTGCCGTTCGCGCTTGGATCCGCCAGCAGCTCGCGACTCTTCTTGTTGAAGCGCATGTAGTCGAGGACCATCCGCTGGAAGGTCGGCGAGACGGCATGGGAGAGCTTGGCGTAGAGCCCGCCAAGCGAGCCGCTCGAATACTCGAAGTCGCCTCGCTCGTCCATCACCGAGAACGACATGTGCGAGGGCTGGTGGTCGACCCCGAGCTGCTCCAACAGCCGCGTGAAGTTCGGGTAGTTGCGGTCGTTGAAGACGATGAAGCCGGTGTCAACGTCGTGGGTCTCGTACGCGCTCTCGACCCGGATCGTGTTCGTGTGCCCGCCGGCGTACGCCGCGGCCTCGAACACGGTGATCTCGTGCCGGTCGTGCAGCCGCTGCGCGGCCACCAACCCGGACACCCCTGCCCCGACGATCGCAATCCTCATCACCCTGATGAACGGGCGCCGCGGGAATGCGGATCAATCGATAGCCGGTGCTCCCTGCTCCGGGGTCGCGGCCATGCTCAGCGCAACCATCAGCATGTGGTTGCCGCGCGATCCGGGCGTCTGCGGCGCCGTTGTCGCAACCGAGGCGCGCAGCTCGAGCAGGCGCACGATCGACGCGCAGACCTCGGCCCGCGGGTCGTCCTCGGGCACGTCGCAGGCAAGCGCGGCCAGAGCCAGGATCTCGGTGGCGTCGCTGCCTCCGAACAGGCGGCCAACCGCAGAGGAGAGGAATGTGCCCACCCGCTGGAGCAGCACGTCGGCCGGCAGCTCGCGACGCCCGGTCGCAGGCCCGAGGTCGAGTGGCTCGCCGCCGCCGACCAGGCGGGCCATCTGGCCGCCCATCACCCCCCTGACCTGCTCGGGCGAGAGCCCGCAGTGCAGCGCGCAGCGGATGACGAACGGCGCGTGCGCGACCGTGCTGCCGTAGGGCGCGTCGCTCGCGAACAGGATCTGCCCGGGCGGGACGAGGCTGCACAGCGCGATCACGTCAGCCGGCGACCACCACGAGGTGTCGAAGTAGATGTTCGAGAGCTCCTGCGCGTCGCGCCAGATCCAGCTCAGATCGGAGATCCCGCAGTGGGCCAGGATGATCTGCGCGCCGGGCAGCGAGCGTGCCAGCTCGACCGTGTTCGCGCCGAGGGCCGGGATGCCGCGGCCCGCGTGTATCAGTACCGGCACGCGCCGCTCGTGCGCGAGCTCGAACACTCGCCGGACATCCGGCCCGTCGAGCGCGAAGCCCTCCGCGCGCGGGTGCAGCTTGATCCCGCGGGCTCCCGCATCCAGCGAGCGCTCGGCCTCCGCGACCGCATCCTCGTTGCGCGGATCGAGCCGGCAGAAGGCCACCAGCCGCCCGTCCGAGGCAGCGGCGCCCGCGATCGCAGCCACGTTTGCCTCGCGGTAGCCACCCGGCTCGTGGAACGGGAAGATCACGCCCCGAGCGCCCGGCCCGGCGAGCGCCACGCTCGCGGCGATCTCCTCCGGCGTTGCCTTGAAGCCGTCCGGATCGTTCTGGCCGACGTGCATGTGGGCGTCGAAGATCGCCACATCCGGCACGAGCCCCAGCGCGTGGTCGAACCATGGCCTCAGCTCCGCGTCGTCGCGCACCCACGAGACCTTACGGAGCCGCGCCTGCTTGCATCCGCTTCGCAAAGATGGGAAAAACAGCGCTCACCGCCGATCTGTCCTGGAGGACCGCATGCCGACCTACGTGATGTTCACGACGCTCAACTCCGAGGGTGTGCAGACCCTGAAGAACAATCCGGCGCGGATCCGCGAGGTCAACCGCGAGGTCGAGCAGCTCGGCGCTACCGTGAAGGCCCAGTGGGCCACGCTCGGCCGCTTCGACTTCGTCAACATCATCGAGGCGCCCGACGAGGAGACGATGGCCCGGGTCTCGATGGAGCTGGGCAGCCGCGGCACCGGCCGCTACGAGACGATGCCGGCCATCCCGGTCGACGACTTCATCGCGTCGCTCTAGAGGGCGCGGCGCTGAAGCGGATCCTGGTAGTCGGGTCGGGCGGGCGCGAGCACGCGCTCGTGCGCGCGCTCCTGCGCAGCCCGCAGTCGCCCGAGGTCATCGCGGCGCCCGGGAACGCGGGCATCGCGCGCGACCGCGTGCAGTGCTTCGACACCGCGGCCGACGACGTGGCAGGAGTGGTCGCGCTGGCGCACGAGCAGCGCTGCGATCTCGTGGTCGTCGGTCCCGAGGTGCCGCTGGTCGCGGGCCTGGTGGATGCTTGCTTCGACGCCGGCGTCAAGGCGTTCGGGCCCAGCGCCGCAGCCGCGCGGGTGGAGGGCTCGAAGGCCTACGCGAAGGAGCTCATGCTGGCGGCGGGCGTGCCCACCGCCGGGCACGTCGTCCTCGACGACCGCGAGCAGGCACTCGAGCACCTGCGCACGGCGGACTATCCGCTCGTGCTCAAGGCCGATGCCCTGGCGGCCGGAAAGGGCGTCGTCATCTGCACGACCGAGGCCGAGGCCCGTGCCGCCATCGACGAGTTCTTCACCCAGCGCCGCTTCGGCGAGACGACCGTCGTGGCCGAGGAGTTCCTCGAAGGACAGGAGCTCTCGCTGCTCGCGTTCTGCGACGGCATCCGGGCCGTGCCGCTGGCGCCGGCCCAGGACTACAAGCGCATCCGCGACGGAGACGAGGGGCCGAACACGGGCGGCATGGGCTCCTACTCGCCGGTGCCGGGCTTCGATGCGGCCCATGCGAAGGCGCTCGCGGCGATCGTCCACCAGCCGGTGGTCGACGAGCTGCGCAGGCGCGGGACCCCCTTCCACGGCGTGCTCTACGCCGGGCTGATGATGACCGCGAGCGGCCCGCGGGTGCTCGAGTTCAACGCGCGTTTCGGCGATCCCGAGACACAGGCGATCCTGCCGCGGCTGCGCTCGGACCTGCTCGAAGGGATGGAGCGCTCGGTCACCCCGGGCGGCCTCGAGGGCTTCCAGTTCGACTGGAAGAAGCTCTGGGCCGTGACCGTGGTCCTGGCATCGCGCGGCTACCCCGAGTCGTCGTCGAGCGGCGATGTGATCGAGGGCCTGCGCGCGATCGACTCGCTCGACACCGAGCTCCTGCACGCGGGAACCGAGTTGCGCGACGAGACGATCGTCACGGCCGGCGGCCGCGTGCTGAACGTGACCGGGCTCGGGGAGAGCGTTGGCGAGGCGCGGCGGCGCGCATATACGGCCGCCGAGAAGATCAAGTTCGATGGCAAGCAGATGAGGACGGACATCGCGCTGCGCGCGGTGGAGGCCGAACGCAAAGACGAAAGGGCAGCGTGAGCGAAAAAGTCCCGGCGACGGAGACACAGGCAGAGGCGGCGGAGTTCGAGACGGGGACCGACGGCCCGCTGGTGGGAATCGTGATGGGGTCGGAATCCGATCGCGAGAAGATGGAGCGCGCCGGCACGGAGCTCGGCGAGCGCGGCATCTCGTTCGAGGTCCAGGTCATGAGCGCGCACCGCTCCCCCGACCTGGTGGCCACCTACGCGAAGGACGCCCGCTCGCGTGGGCTGCGCGTGATCATCGCCGGGGCCGGCCTTTCGGCCGCGCTGCCGGGCGTGGTCGCCGCGCACACCGACCTGCCCGTGATCGGCGTGCCGCTGGCGGCCAAGACCGGGGTCATGAACGGGCTCGACGCACTGCTCTCGGTCGCCCAGATGCCACCCGGCGTGCCGGTAGCGTGCGTAGGCGTGGACAACGCCCGCAACGCGGCGGTCCTCGCCGCCCGCATCCTCGGCGCTTGATCGAGCGCTACACCCGCCCGCAGATGGGCGCCGTCTGGACCGACGAGGCCCGGATGGCGGCCTGGCTCCAGGTCGAGGTGGCCGGCGTGGAGGCGCTTGCCGAGCAGGGCGTCGTTCCGGCCGAGGACGCCAACAGTGTCAAGGAGCTTGCATCCTTCACCGTCGACGCGGTTAAGGAACGGGAGAAGGTCACCGACCACGACATGGCTGCGTTCGTCGACGTGGTGGCGCAGTCGGTGGGCGAGCCCGGCCGCTGGGTCCACTACGGCCTCACGTCGTCGGATGTGCTCGACACCGCGCTGGCGCTCCAGATCCGCGATGCGGGCGAGATCATCGTGGAGGGCGCCCGCGCCTACCGCGAGGCGCTGCGCGCGAAGGCGCTCGAGCACCGCGACACGATCACGGTCGGCCGCACGCACGGGGTCCACGCCGAACCGACCACGTTCGGGCTCAAGCTGGCCGGCTTCACCTTCGAGGCTGACCGCAACCTGGCCCGGCTCCAGCAGGCGTTCACCGCCTGCGCGGTCGGGGCGCTTTCGGGTGCGGTCGGAACCTATGCGTCGAACGGCCCGGAGTTCGAGCAGCTCGTGCTCGACCGCGTCGGCCTGCGGCGCGAGGACATCTCCACGCAGGTCGTCCCGCGCGACCGTCACGCCCAGCTCCTGAACGCGATCGCCCTCGCCGGAGCCGGCCTGGAGCGCTTCGCGGTCGAGATGCGCCACCTCCAGCGCACCGAGGTGCGGGAGGCCGAGGAGCCGTTCCGTGCCGGGCAGAAGGGCAGCTCGGCGATGCCGCACAAGCGCAACCCGATCGTCTCGGAGCGCGTCACCGGCATCGCCCGCCTGCTGCGCGGCTACGCGCTGGCCGGCATGGAGGACGTGGCCCTCTGGCACGAGCGCGACATCTCGCACTCCTCCGTCGAGCGGATCGTCCTGCCCGACGCCACGATCCTGCTCGACTACGCGCAGTCGCTCGCCACGCGCGTGGTCGAGGGCATGACCGTCCACACCGAGCGCATGAGCGCCAACCTGGATGCCACCCACGGCGCGCTGTTCTCGCAGCGCGCGCTGTTGGCGCTGGTCGAGGCGGGGCGCTCGCGTGACGACGCCTACCGGATCGTCCAGGAGAACGCCCAGCGTGCCTGGGACAGCGGCACGCCGTTCCGCGAGCTGCTGGGGGCAGCGGCGCCGGATCTCGACCTCGACTCGGTTTTCGACGTGAGCGCCTACACCCGCTACGTGGACCAGCTGCTGAGCCGTCTCGATGCCATCGAGTGACCGACCTGTTCGCGCTTTGGACGCGCTGACGTAGCATCGCCCGACATGGCAGCTGGCCCCGGTTCCGACGAGGTCGCGCGCAGGCCGACAGCGCCCGGCATCGCCGATGACGGGTCGCCGATCAGCGTGCGTCTTCCCGAGATCGGCGACGAGCTCGCCGGCTACCGGATCGAGGCGCTCGCCGGCCGCGGCGGGATGGGCGTCGTCTTCCGTGCCGAGCACCTGCATCTGGGCCGTCAGGTCGCGCTCAAGGTGTTGACCGCCGACCTGGCCGGCAACCGCAGCTTCCGCGAGCGCTTCGTGCGCGAGGCGCAGACGGCCGCCAGGCTCGACCACCCGCACATCGTCCCCGTCTACGACGCGGGCGAGGCGGACGGGCTGCTCTACATCGCGATGAAGTTCATCGACGGGGTCGATCTCGGAAACGTGCTCGACCACGAGGAGCGGCTCACGCCGCAGCGCACGGTCGACCTGCTCGCCGACATCGCAGACGCCCTCGACGTGGCACACAACGCCGGGCTCGTGCACCGCGACGTGAAGCCGGGCAACGTCCTGGTGGACAACGCGGGCACCTACCTCACGGATTTCGGCCTGACCAAGCGGATCGCGTCACGAACCGCGTTGACGGCGGTTGGCCGCACGGTCGGCACGGCCGCCTACCTCGCCCCGGAGCAGATCCGCGGGCAGGACGTGGACTCGCGCACGGACCTGTACGCGTTCGGCTGCGTCCTCTACGAGTGCCTGACCGGCGATGTCCCGTTCGTCCGCGACACCGACATGGCCGTGCTCTGGGCGCACCTCGAGCAGGACGCCGAGCCGCCGAGCAAGCTCGTGCCCGAGCTGCCGAAGGCCGTCGACGAGGTGTTCACCCGTGCGCTGGCGAAGAGCAAGGACGACCGCTTTGCCAGCTGCGGCGAGCTCATGAAGGCGCTCTCGCAGGCGATGGGCACGCGCCGCCCGGCGTCCTCCACGCGCAACCGTGTGCCGGTGGCAACGGTGCTCGTGGCGAGCGCGGATCGCCCGGTCCGCGCGCTGATCGAGGCGACGCTCGCCGAAGGCCGGGTGCTGGTGTCGGGGGCGCCCGATGCCGAGCGCGCGGTCGACCAGGCCCGCACCAACCCGCCGCAGCTCGCGTTCGTGGACGCGGACCTGCCCGGCGGCGCGCTCGCGCTGTGCCAGCGGCTGTGCGCCGCCGAGGAGTCGGCGAACACGCGGATCGTGCTCATGGTCGGGCGCCGGGCAGAGGTCGATCGCGCGGCCGCGGCGAAGGCGGGCGTCATCGACTACCTGCCGAAGCCCTTCTCGTCGCTTCAGTTGATGGCAAAGCTGCGCGACTTCGTGCCGGACGCGCTCGCAGGGTGACGCAGGCCGCCGGTCCAATCGTCCTGATAGCCGCGGAGCCCGCGCTTGGCGCGGTGCTCGATCAGGTGCTGGGCCAGGCCGGGCTCGGCCCGATCGAGCACGCCGAGCCCGAGCGGGCGCTCGAGGTGGTGGCCTCGACGGCGCCGCGCCTCGTGCTCGTGGACCTCGAGCAGCCGGAGGGCGACGGCGTCGACCTGCTGGCCACGCTGGGCCCGTGGATCGCCGGCGACCCGCCGCTGCCGGTCATCGCGATCGCGCCGCAAAGCGCCTCCGACGCACGCCGGCGGGCACGCGCGGCGGGGGCGCGCGACTTCCTGGCCAAGCCGATCGACCCGACCGAGCTGCTCGCGCGCGTGGAGAACGTGCTCGCGGCAGCCCAGCTCGTGGCCCAGGGGGGCACCATGACGGCGGAGATCGAGCAGAGCCGGCTGGCCAGCCTGGAGCGCCTCGCGCGGCTCGCCGAGTACCGCGACGACGCCACCTACGAGCATCCGCAGCGAGTCGGCCGCACCTCGGCGCTGCTGGCGAAGCACCTCGGCCTGGCACCCGAGATCATCGCGAGCATGTGGAGCGCCGCCCAGCTCCACGACGTCGGCAAGGTCGGCGTGCCGGACCGGATCCTGCTCAAGCCGAGCCGGCTCACCGGCGCCGAGTTCGAGCTGATGAAGAGCCACACGCTGATCGGCGCGGAGATCCTGGCCGGGTCGCTGTGGCCCGTCCTCCAGCTCGCCGAGGAGATCGCCCTGTCACACCACGAACGCTGGGACGGCACGGGTTACCCGGACGGCAAGACCGAGGACGAGATACCCATGAGCGGGCGCGTGGTGATCGTCGCGGACAACTTCGACGCCCTCACTCACTCGCGTCCGTATGCCGCCGCGTGGGACCCGGAAAAGGCGGCCGCCGAGATCCGCCGCCAGAGTGGTCAGCATTTCGACCCCGAAGTCGTGGAGGCATTCGGAGCGCTCGATCTCGAGTTCCTGCTGTCTCCGATGGTATGAATGACCCGTGCCTGCCACGTTCAACATCGGTGACGTCGTTGGAGGCTTCCGCCTCGAGTCCCAGCTCGGCGAGGGCGGGATGGGCGTCGTCTGGCTCGCCGAGGAGCAGGACGGGCAGCACCGCCGCGCCGCGCTGAAGGTCCTCCCCGACGACCTCGCGCACAACTCGGAGATCCGCGAGCGCTTCCTGCGCGAGTCCAAGTACGCGGAACGTGTCAAGCACCCGAACATCGCCGAGGTCTACGCCGCGGGTGAGCAGGACGGGAACCTCTGGCTGGCCATGCGCTACCTCGAGGGCACCGACCTGTCCTCGATCATCCGCCGCGGCGGCCCGCTCCAGCCGCGCCAGGCGCTGGCCATAACGGGCCAGGTGGCGTCCGCGCTCGACGAGGCGCACAAGGCTGGGCTCCTGCACCGCGACATCAAGCCGGCGAACGTGATGATCGCCTCCGACGACGGCACCGAGCGCGCCTACGTCATCGACTTCGGGCTCGGCAAGGCGCCGCAGACCGACGAGCAGGGGCTCACGAAGCCGGGCCAGTTCGTCGGGACGATCGACTACACCGCGCCCGAGCAGATCACCCAGCAGCAGGCGCTCGACGGCAAGGTCGACCAGTACTCCCTGGCGTGCCTGCTCTACGAGATGCTCACGGGCGAGGTCCCGTTCCCGAAGAAGCGTGACGTCGAGGTCATCATGGCCCACGTCGGCGAGGCGCCGCCAAAGGCCAGCGACAAGCGCGACGGCCTGCCGCCGGCGATCGACGACGTGATCGCACGCGGGATGGGGAAGACGCCCGAGGAGCGCTACGCGAACTGCACCGAGATGTTCGAGGCCGCGTCGCAGGCGCTGGCCGAGGTTGTCGACAAGGAGCTTGACACCGGTGACCACACACCGGCGGGCGCCGACACCGTCTACCTGCTGTTCGAGACCGGCGACGACAAGGGCCGCGTGATCCAGGTCACGGGCGACGAGTTCGTCATCGGCCGCGACGACGCGGCCGACCTCCAGATCCTCGACACGCGCGCCTCACGCCGGCACGCCTCCCTCAAGGTGCTTCCGGGCGGCAACGCCGAGCTGCGCGACATGGACTCCTCGAACGGCACGCTGCTGAACGGCGCGCCGGTCAAGTCGGCAGTCCTCTCGGGCAACGAGAAGATCCGCATCGGCGACACCGAGCTGTCGTTCTTCCCCGTCGACCCGGTGCGCGCCAAGACCACCGTCGGGCTCACGGACAAACCCCGGCTCTCGGCCGTCATCGCCCGCCGCGGCCAGTCGGCCATCCAGCGCCTGCGCATCGAGAAGAAGCTGCGCAACCTCACGATCCTGGCGGGCTCCGCGGTGGCGGCGATCGTCGCCGTCGTGATCCTGCTCGTCACCGGCGTGCTCGGCGGCGGCGGCGGCGCGGACGTCACCGCCGTTGTCCAGGCCGACGGCCCGGCGACCGTGTTCGTCAGGTCAGCCCAGGAGACCGGCAGCGGCTGGGTGCTCGATGCCGGCAAGGGCCTCATCGTGACCAACGGCCACGTCGTGAACGGCGGCCAGACCTTCCAGGTCGGCGTGAACGGGCAGCTGCGCCAGGCGCGCGTGGTGGGCGACGCGCCCTGCGACGACCTCGCGGTGCTCAGGGTCACGCCCGCGACCGGCCTGCGCACGATGCCGCTCGACTCCCAGTCGAACGTGAAGGAGGGCGACAACGTGGTCGCCCTCGGCTACCCGCAGAGCGCGGCCACCAACGCCAAGCTCACCGCCACGACGGGCGTCGTCTCGGTGGCCCAGACGCAGTACAACGAGGCCGTCCCGGACATCCCCAACTACCGCAACGTCATCCAGATCGACGCCGCGCTGAACCCGGGTAACTCCGGCGGCCCGCTGATCCGCTCGGACTCGAAGAAGCTGATCGGCGTGAACTCGGCGGTGCGCACGGAGAACCAGCAGGGCCGCACGATCCAGGGCCAGAACTACGCGATCGGCGTCGATCGCGTCAAGGCGGTTGTCAACTACCTGCGCGAGGGCAAGTCGATCGGCTGGGTTGGTTTCAACCTCAGCTACCCCTCGACGACGGATCTCGGGTCGCTGCCGCCCGGCGTGAAGACGAGCGGCGGGGTTGCGGGCACGCCCGCGGCGAACGCGGTCAACGGCCGGGTGCTGCTCGTGATCGGCGTCAACGGCAAGCGCATCGCGAACTCCCTGTCGAGCTACTGCGCCGCCGCGGGCGGTATTCAGAGCGGCCAGGAGGCCACGTTCACGGTCATGGACGTGAGCGACCCGGGAAGCCCCGGCAAGCCGAAGGCGCTGCGGCTGAAGGTGCCCTGAGCCGCTTCGGCCCGGGCTCGGCGGAGACGGCCCTACTGAATCAGCAGCGGGGTGCCCAGCGGCATCAGCCGGGCCAGGTGCAGGATGTCCTTGTTGTGCATCCGGATGCAGCCGTGTGACGGGCGTCCCGGCACCAGGTTCGGCTCGTCGGTTCCGTGCACGCCCACCACTCCGCCGCCCGGCCAGTCCGACAGCTTCGAGTAGGCGCCGGTGCCGAACGCCAGCGGGCCGTAGACAGGACCGAAGCCCTTCAGCTTCTCGCGGATCCAGAACTTGCCGCCAGGCGTCGGGGTCGACGACTTGCCGACGCCGACGGGCGCCTTGAAGACGGCCTTGCCGTTCTTGTAGAGGGTCGCCCGCAGCGTCTTGCGCGACACCACGAGCTCCGTGTGGACCACGTGGAACTCGCCGAGTCCCTCGCGCTGCACCCAGCCGATCTTCCCGTTGGGGCGGCCGGGGAGCTGTGTCTGCACCCACTCGTTGCCCTTCGCGTCCGTGTACATCTGGAGCGCCAGGTAGATCTCGGGCGGCCCGTCCTCGGTGTTCGCGTGCAGCTTGCCGATCGCCTTCGAGCTCGCCGACGGGCTCTTGCGCACCTTGAGGTCCCAGTTGAAGTAGGCCCAGCGCGTCACCGTCGTGCGGTTGGAGAGCGTCGTGTAGAAGGCCTTGGCCTTGGGCGCCTTTGCGGGCGGCGTGGTGCTGGGTGCCGGGGTGTCGGCCAGGGCAGGCGCCGCGGCGATGGCCGCGGAGATGGCCACGAGGGTTACAAGTCGGGTCCGAATCACAGTCACTCCTGACTCATGGTAGCTCCGTGCTTGGGCTGCCATACCCGCTTGCGGCGGCTCCCAGACAGGTGTTCACCGCGGTGAACGATCACCTGCCCGGCCTTCCCCCGGGCACGAACCTACCCTTCCGCCGCGCTCATCCGCCCCGTAATTTTTGAGAAGGAATCGGGCGCTACTTCCCCCTCGGCGCCCGCTCCTTCGACACGGAGGTAGAAGTGCACATGAACCGCTGGAGTCTCGTGAACCGCCTGCATCGCGCTCGGATTGCGTCGATGTTCGCCCTGCTGCTCGTGCTGGCATTCGCCGGCACCGCACACGCGAACACCTTCACGATCTCGGGCAGCATGGAGGGCCACATCGTCGTCGCCAATGGCGACCACGTCGTCGCGGGCTACGTCTTCAAGCTCGCCGGTGCCCACCCGGACACCAGGGTCCTGATGGCAGATGCGACCGTGACGATCACGGGCAACTGCAGCAATGGGGGAAGCGACACGCTCACGATCCCGCTGCGCGCGGGTGACGCGACCTTCAACCAGCCGTACCTGGTGGCGTCCAACAACAGTGACTGGGTCCCCACCGGCGACGAGCAGAGCCCGGACAGCTACGAGAGCCCACCCGGGTTCACCGCGAATGTCTGCGGCGGCGTCGGCACGCTCGACGGCGGCCAGGGCGCGACCATCCACGCCGACCTCCAGGCGGACCCGGTCACGTCCGACATCGCAATCCGCTTCCACTACCGCGACCCGAATGCCAAGGGGAAGGGCAACGTCGACTGCAGCGTAGGCATGCACTCGGCGTCGGAGTGCGGCGCGTCCTGGAGCGGCACGCTCACGATGAAGCCGGACGCGTTCCCGCATCCGAAGCTGAAGCTGGTCAAGACCCAGTCGCTGAAGACTGACGGCACCGGCTTCACGCACAACGACACCGACGTCCACACGGGCGACAAGGTCATCTACAAGATCGTTGTCTCGAACACCGGCGACGAGTCGTTGTCCACGACCACGCTTGACGGCCCGGCCGGCCAGACCGGCTGTGACGGCCCGCTGACGGGTTCGATCGGTGGCGCGGCAGTGCCGCAGCCGCAGACGATCGCCGCCGGCGCCTCGAAGACCTACTTCTGCGACCACACCGTCACCGCAGCCGACGCCACCAGCGGTTCGTTCACGAACCATGCGTGCACGTCCGGCGTCGACTCGTCCGGCACCTCGGCGCCCGGCGCCCCGAACGCTGCCGCGCTCTGCGATCAGGTCACGGTCCACGTTCCCAAGCTCAAGCTCGTCAAGACGCAGTCGCTCAAGACCGACGGCACGGGCTTCACGCACAACGACACCGACGTCCACACGGGCGACAAGGTCGTCTACAAGATCGTGGTCACCAACACGGGCGACCGCTCGCTGTCGACGACCACGCTCGACGGCCCCGCCGGCCAGACCGGCTGCGACGGCCCGCTCACCAGCTCGATCGGCGGCCCCGCCGTCGCGCAGCCGGTCACGCTGGCCGCCGGCGCCTCGGTCACCTACTTCTGCGACCACACGGTCACAGCGGCGGACGCGAGCAACGGTTCGTTCACCAACCACGCGTGTGTCTCGGGCACGACCGATCAGGGCACGAGCGCCCAGGGCGACCCGAACGCGGCCGCGCTGTGCGACCAGGTCACGGTCCACGTGCCGAAGCTGAAGCTGGTCAAGACCCAGTCGCTGAAGACTGACGGCACGGGCTTCACGCACAACGACACCGACGTCCACACGGGCGACAAGGTCATCTACAAGATCGTCGTCACGAACACCGGCGACCAGTCGCTGTCGACCACGACGCTCGACGGTCCGGCCGGCCAGACCGGCTGTGACGGCCCGCTGACCAGCTCGATCGGCGGCCCCGCCGTCGCTCAGCCGCAGACGATCGCCGCCGGCGCCTCGAAGACCTACTTCTGCGACCACACGGTCACCGCGGCCGACGCCACCAACGGCTCGTTCACCAACCACGCGTGTGTCTCGGGCACGACCGCCGGCGGCACCACCGCTCAGGGCGACCCGAATGCGGCCGCGCTCTGCGACCAGGTCGTCGTCCACGTGCCGAAGCTGAAGCTGGTCAAGACGCAGTCGCTGAAGACTGACGGCACGGGCTTCACGCACAACGACACCGACGTCCACACGGGCGACAAGGTCATCTACAAGATCGTCGTCACGAACACCGGCGACCAGTCGCTGTCGACTACGACGCTCGACGGTCCGGCCGGCCAGACTGGCTGTGACGGCCCGCTGACCAGCTCGATCGGCGGCCCCGCCGTCGCTCAGCCGCAGACGATCGCGGCCGGCGCCTCGAAGACGTACTTCTGCGACCACACGATCACGGCGGCGGACGCGTCGAACGGCTCGTTCACCAACCACGCGTGTGTCTCGGGCACGACCACCGGCGGCACCACCGCCCAGGGCGACCCGAACGCGGCAGCGCTCTGCGACCAGGTCGTCGTCCACGTGCCGAAGCTGAAGCTCGTCAAGACCCAGAGCCTCAAGACCGACGGCACAGGCTTCACGCACAACGACCTCGACGTCCACGTGGGCGACAAGGTCATCTACAAGGTGCTCGTCACCAACACCGGTGACGTGTCGCTGTCGACCACCACGCTCGACGCCCCGGCCGGCCAGGCCGGCTGCGACGGCCCGCTGACCAGCTCGATCGGCGGCCCCGCCGTCGCACAGCCGGTGCAGCTCGCCGCAGGCGCCTCGGTGACGTACTTCTGTGACCACACGGTCACAGCGGCCGATGCCACGGCAGGGTTCTTCACGAACCATGCGTGCACCTCCGGCGTGACCGCCGGCGGCACCACCGCTCAGGGCGACCCGAACGCGGCCGCGCTGTGCGACCAGGTGACGGTGCACCCGAAGACGCCGACGCTGAAGCTCGACAAGACGCAGTCCCTGCGCACTGACGGCACCGGCTTCACCGACTCGGACATCGACGTCCACACCGGCGACAAGGTCATCTACAAGATCGTCGTCACCAACACGGGCAACGTCTCCCTCACGACGACGACGCTGGACGCTCCGGCCGGCCAGACCGGCTGTGACGGCCCGCTGACCTCGTCGATCGGCGGCCCCGCCGTCGCACAGCCCGTGACGATCGCGGCTGGTGCATCGGAGACCTACTTCTGCGATCACACGATGACCGCGGCGGACGGCAACTCGTTCATCAACCATGCCTGTGTCTCGGGCACGGACTCGACCGGTACGCCGGCAACCGGTGACCCGAACGCGGCCGCGCTCTGCGACAGCGTCCAGGCGCACGTGCCGAAGCTGAAGCTGGTCAAGACTCAGTCGCTGAAGACTGACGGGACCGGGTTCACGCACAACGACCTCGACGTCCATGTCGGCGACAAGGTCATCTACAAGGTGCTCGTCACCAACACCGGTGACGTGTCGCTGTCGACCACCACGCTCGACGCGCCGGCCAGGCCCGGCTGCGACGGCCCGCTCACGAGCTCGATCGGCGGCCCCGCCGTCGCACAGCCCGTCACGCTGGCCGCTGGCGCATCGGTCACCTATTTCTGCGACCACACGGTCACAGCAGCGGACGCCACGGCAGGGTTCTTCACGAACCACGCCTGCACCTCCGGCGTGACCGCCGGCGGCGTGGCCGCTCAGGGCGACCCCGACGCCTCGGCGCTCTGCGACCAGGTGACCGTGCACCCGAAGAACCCGCTGCTGAAGCTCGACAAGACGCAGTCGCTCAAGACTGACGGCACGGGCTTCACCGACAACGACCTCGACGTCCATGTCGGCGACACGGTCATCTACAAGATCGTCGTCACCAACACGGGCAACGAGTCGCTCACGACGACCACGCTGGACGCCCCGGCCGGCCAGACCGGCTGTGACGGCCCGCTCACCTCGTCGATCGGCGGAGCGGCAGTGCCGCAGCCCGTCACGATCGCGGCTGGTGCATCGGAGACCTACTTCTGCGATCACACCATCACCGCTGCCGACGGCGCCTCGTTCATCAACCACGCCTGTGTCTCGGGCACGGACTCGGCCGGCACGCCCGCTCAGGGCGACCCGAACGCGGCCGCGCTCTGCGACCAGGTGACGGTGAACGTCCATGGCGGCATCCGGATCACCGGCACCAAGTTCCAGGACGTCAACGGGAACGGGAGCAAGGATCCGGGCGAGGGCCCGCTGGCCGGCTTCACGTTCTACGTCGACTACAACAACAACGGGCAGCTCGATCCGGGCGAGCCCACCGCCACGTCGCAGGCTGACGGCACGTTCGCGATCTCGGGCATCACGCCCGGCAGCTTCGCGGTGCGTGAGGTCTCGACGCCGGGTTGGGTCTGCTCCTTCCCGGCGACCTGCGAGTACGACGTCACGTTCAACGACGGTGACGATCTGAGCGGTGCCGACTTCGGCAACTGGCAGCCGGGCTCGATCTCGGGCTCGAAGTTCCAGGACACGAACGGCAACGGCGCGCAGGACGCCGGCGAGGGCCCGCTCTCAGGGTTCACGTTCTACGTCGACTACAACGGCAACAGCGCGCTCGACGTGGGCGAGCCTGCGGCGGTCTCGGCTGCCGACGGCACGTTCACGATCACCGGCATCAAGCCAGGCTCGTGGACGGTGCGTGAGGTGCAGGACCCGAACTTCACGTGCACCGCTCCGGCTGCCGGCGCGAACTGCAAGTTCGACATGACGGTGAGCTCAGGCTCGAGCCAGGCTGGTGCCAAGTTCGGCAACCAGCCGCCGGCTCAGCTCGTCCTGCCGGATCGCGTCACGCCGGGCTCGGCGAAGCTGCTCGGGCCGACGGGCTGCACCGCGAAGGCGTTCAACGCCCGCGTGCGCGGCACCAAGGTCGCAGCGGTCACGTTCGTCCTCGACGGCAAGACGATCAAGCGCTTCACGAAGAACCTGAAGTCGGGCCTCTACCAGGTGCGGATCAACCCGGCCAAGCTGAAGCTCGGTGTCCACCGCCTGGTGGTCTCGGTGAGCTTCCAGAAGGGCACGGGCACCAAGGCCAAGAAGTTCCGGCTCTCGTTCCAGCGTTGCGCGAAGAAGCTGTCCCAGCCACGGTTCACGGGCTGAGCTGGACGGACGACTGACCGTGACCGCAAGCACTCAAGACGGCCGCTTCCAGGGCCGATAGCAGAAGAGTCATGAACCGCTTCGAAATCCACACCCGCAAGCTCGTCAGGACCGCAATCGCAGCCGCACTCCTCGCCGGCCTCGTGGCCGCCGCAGGATGCGGCGGCGGTGGCAACAAGTCCGCCAAGGCACCCGCCCCGGTGACCGGTTCAAACTCGGGCGCAGGCAAGGTCGTCACGGCGTCCGGCACCGAGGGCCTCGTCGGCCCGGCCGACCGCTCGACGAGCAAGCGGCAGCAGTTCAGCGACTCGCACAGCAAGATCTCGGCGAAGGCGAACCACAAGACCGACGCTCAGAAGCACGGCGTCGCAGCCGGCGATGCCTGCAACGACTCGGGCATCACCCCGGCCGACGGCAACCAGGCACAGGTCAACGCCGCGATCCTTTGCCTCGTCAACGGCGAGCGGGCCGACAACAGCCTGCCCGCGCTCACGGAGAACCCCGACCTCGACAAGGCCGCGGACGCCATGGCTCAGCAGATGGTCGCCGAGCACTTCTTCGCCCACGAGACGCCCGAGGGCAAGACCGTGGTCGACCGCGTTGAGCCGACCGGCTACATCCCCGACAGCGGCGACTGGGTCGTCGGCGAGAACCTCGCCTGGGGCTCGGGCGCGCTTGCCACGCCGCAGGCGATCGTGAACGGCTGGATGAACAGCCCCGGTCACAAGGCGAACATCCTCGCCCCCGACTACAAGGACGTCGGCCTGGCGATCTCGTTCGGCACCGTGCAGGCAGGCCAGACCGGCAGCGGCACCACCTACGTGAACGACTTCGGCGCCAAGACGGGCGCCGACCTGAACGCCAAGCTCCCGTCAGAGGGCGGCGACAGCGGCTCGAGCGACGACAGCAGCGACACGTCCGCGAGCCAGGCGTCGGTTCCCGGTCAGACCAGCTCGAAGAAGGCCAAGGCGAAGAAGCACAAGAAGCACAAGAAGCACAAGAAGCACCACAAGAAGCACTGAGGGCAGAAGCTGCCATCGTGCATCCGATGAGCAGGGGTCGCTTGTCGACGTTGATTGCCACCGCGCTACTCATCCCAACCTCCCTCGCCGCCGCAAGCGGCGAGGCGTCGTTTCCGGGCGCGGCGCGACTGACGGGCAGGACCGGGTGTGCCTCGCAGCCCTTCCATGCGCGCGTGCACGGGTCGCAGATCGCAAGCGTCGCCTTTCGGCTCGACGGCCGGCAGCTGGCGCGGCGCGGCAGCCGCGAATCGCTTGCCGTCCGCATCGACCCGCGCAGGCTCCGGGTCGGCCTCCACCGGCTCGTAGCCCGAGTGACTTTCGAACGTGGCAGTGCTGGGCGGGCCCGGACCTTGCGTCTGGGCTTTCAGCGCTGTCCGCGCGCCCTCCGCGCCCCGCGGTTCACGGGATAGCGGAGGGGGAGGGGGCGCCGTCGCCGGGAAGCGACGGCGAACGGATAGGCGCCGTCTCGGCTAGTCCGGGGCGGCGCCGCCGTCCGCGTCGGCACCGAGCGGGTCGAGGCCGAGGCGCAGGCGCTCCGCCTGGCGGATCGCGTCGCGGCGCGAATGCACGCCGAGCTTCTTGAGGATGTTCTTCACGTGCGTGAGCACGGTCTCGGGCGAGAGCACCAAATCGATCGCGATGTCCGCGGTCGAGGAGCCGGTCGTGAGCAGGTCGAGCACCTGCCACTCGCGCGGGGTCAGCTCCGAGACGGTCGGGCGCATGCCGGGCCCGAGCGCGGGCGCTTTGCGCAGCTCCTCGATCGCGCGCATGCTCAGCCGCCGCGATACCGCCGCCTCGCCCGCCATCACGCCGTTGACGGCGCGCGGCAGCGAGTCCAGCTCGATGTCCTTGCGCAGGTAGCCACGGGCGCCCGAGCGCAGAGCTCGCAGGGCCTTCTCGTCGTCGTCGGAGGCCGACAGCACGATCACGCGTGTTTCCGAGGCCTCACGAACGATCCGCTCGGCGGTGTCGAGGCCGTCGCCGTCCTCGAGGATCACGTCGATCAGGGCCACGTGGGGCGCGTGCTTGCGGGCGAAGGAGAGGGCATCGGTAGCCGAGGCCGTCTCGGCGACGAGCTCGAAATCGGGTGCCGCGAGCACCGATTCGAGGGCGCGCCGCACCAGAGGATCGGCGGCAGCGATGAGGATGCGAACCGGGCCGGAGCGAGTCACTGGTGACAAAGCTACCGACCCCCGGTGCCGACGGGGCGTGTTGGTAGCCTCGATGCGGATGACTTCTGCGCTATCGAATCCCATCGCGCAGGGCAAGGTGCGCGACATATACGAGGCCGGCGACCGGCTGCTGATGGTCGCAACGGACCGCATCTCCACCTATGACGTGGTCCACCCGACCCCGGTGCGCGACAAGGGCAAGGTTCTCACCGGCATCTCCGCCTTCTGGTTCGAGAAGACCGCCGACATCGTCCCGAATCACGTCGTCTCGTTCACCGACGTTCCCGACGAGACGCGCGGGCGGGCCATGCTCGTCGAGCGCCTCGAGATGTTCCCGGTTGAGTGCGTGGTGCGCGGCTACATCACGGGCTCGGGCTGGAAGGACTACCAGGCCTCGGGCGCCATCTGCGGCATCGAGCTGCCCGAGGGCCTGAGCGAGTCGGAGCAGCTGCCGGAGCCCATCTTCACGCCGGCCACCAAGGCCGACGTCGGCGACCACGACGAGAACGTCGACTTCGACCGCGCCGCCGAGATCCTCGGTGACCGCGCGCTGCTCGAGCAGCTGCGCGACCTCTTGATCGCTGTCTACGCCCGGGCGGCCGAGCACGCACGCTCGCGCGGCATCATCCTGGCCGACACCAAGTTCGAGTTCGGGCGCGGCGCGAACGGCCAGATCGTGCTCGGCGACGAGGTGCTCACGCCGGATTCGTCGCGCTTCTGGCCTGCGGAGGGCTACGAGCCTGGCCACGGCCAGCCGTCGTTCGACAAGCAGTACGTGCGCGACTGGGCCACGCAGTCGGGGTGGGACAAGTCGCCGCCTGCGCCGGCGCTGCCCGAGGAGGTCGTCGACCGCACGCGCGACCTCTACGTGAACGCATACGAGCGCATCACCGGCGAGCCCTTCTCGGCGTGGCTCGAGCGCGTCGCCGCGCGTTGAGGAAGCGCGTGCTCATTCGCCCGAAGGCGGGGATCCTCGACCCGCAGGGCCAGACGGTCGAGCGCGCCCTGCCGGCGCTCGGCTTCGACGGGGTGTCCGGGGTGCGCGTCGGGCGGATGGTCGAGCTCGACCTCGAGGACGAGTCGCGCCTGCCGGAGATCTGCGAGCAGCTGCTCACCAATCCGCTGATCGAGGACTACGAGATCGAGTGACGCGCTTCGGGGTCATCCGCTTCCCGGGCTCCTGCGACGAGCACGACGCCTGGCTCGCGGCCGCGCGCTTCGGCGAGGCGGAGATCCTGTGGCACCGCGACCGTGACCTGAAGGGCGTCGACGCCGTGGTCGTGCCGGGCGGCTTCTCGTACGGCGACTACCTGCGCGTGGGCGCGATCGCGCGCTTCTCGCCGGTCATGGAGGCGGTGGCCGAGTTCGCCGCCGAGGGCGGTCCCGTGCTCGGTATCTGCAACGGCTTCCAGGTCCTGTGCGAGGCGCGCCTGCTCCCGGGCGCGCTGCTCCCCAACACGTCGCTGCGCTTCATCGCGCGCCAGGTCGACGTCGTGGTGGCCAACTCCGGCACGCCCTTCACCCGGGCGTGTGAGGAAGGCGCGTCGCTGTCGATCCCGGTCAAGCACACGACCGGGCGCTACTACCACCCCGAGCCTGAGTCACTGGGCGAGCAGGTCGTGTTCCGCTACGCGCCGGGGCAGAACCCGAACGGCTCGGTCGACGACATCGCGGGCGTGTCGAACGAGTCCGGCAACGTCGTCGGGCTCATGCCGCACCCCGAGCACGCAGTGGACGAGCTGACCGGCTCGGCCGACGGCGGCATTCTGTTCGAGTCGCTCGCCCAGGTCCCCGCGTGATCGGGGCGGGAGCCCGGCACCGCGACCTCGGCCTGACCGACTACGAGTACGAGCTGATCGTCGAGCGGCTCGGCAAGGAGCCGAACGAGGTCGAGCTCGCGGTCTTCTCGCTCATGTGGTCCGAGCACTGCGGCTACAAGCACTCGAAGAAGCTGCTGCGCAAGCTGCCGACTGAGGGGCCGCACCTGCTGCTCGGCCCCGGTGAGAACGCGGGGGCGGTGGACGTGGGCGACGGGCTCGCGATCGCGTTCAAGGTCGAGTCCCACAACCACCCGAGCGCGGTCGAGCCGTTCCAGGGCGCGGCCACGGGCGTCGGCGGCATCCTGCGCGACATCTTCGCGGTGGGAGCGCGGCCGATCGCCGTGCTCGACTCGCTGCGCTTCGGCGAGCTCGACTCGGCGCGCTCGCGCTACCTGCTCGAGCGCGTGGTAGCCGGCATCGGCCACTACGGCAACTCCGTCGGCGTCGCGACGGTGGGCGGCGAGATCTACTTCGAGGCGCCCTACGAGCAGAACTGCCTGGTCAACGCCATGTGCCTGGGCATCGCGCCGCACGAGCGCCTCACGCGCGCCGCGGCCGCGGGAGTCGGTAACCACGTCGTGCTGCTCGGTGCGCTCACCGGGCGTGACGGGATCGGCGGCGCGTCGGTCCTCGCCTCCGCGGAGCTCGGCGAAGGCGACGAGGCCAAGCGGCCGTCGGTGCAGATCGGCGATCCGTTCGAGGAGAAGAAGCTGATCGAGTGCTGCCTCGAGCTGCTCGACCGCGAGCTGCTCGCGTCGCTTCAAGATCTCGGCGCGGCGGGGCTGACCTCGTCTGCGTCGGAGATGGCTTCGAAGGGCGAGGTCGGGATCGACCTCGACATGGCCAGGGTGCCGCTGCGCGAGGCCGACATGGAGCCGTTCGAGATCATGATCTCGGAGTCGCAGGAGCGGATGCTGTGCGTGGTCGAGCCGGGGCTGCTCGACGCCGTGCTCGACGTCTGCGAGAAGTGGGAGGTGCGCGCGAGCGCGATCGGGACGGTCACCGACGGCGACCGGCTGCGCGTGTTCGACGGCGACGATCTGGTCGGCGACATGCCGGTGACCGTGCTGGTCGACGACTGCCCGCTCTACGACCTCGAGCCGGAGCGGCCGGCGGCGCCCGTGTACTCGCCGGGCCCGGCGCGCATCGCCGCTGACGCGTCCACCGCAGAGACGCTGGCAGCGCTCCTGGCCGCGCCGTCGATCGCAAGCAAGCTGTGGGCGTTCGAGCAGTACGACCCGCTCGTCGGCTCGCGCACGGTCAGGCGGCCCGGACAGGCGGAGGCGGCGGTGCTCCACCTGCGCGACGACGGCGGCCACGGTGCGCTTGCGGTGTCGATCGAGGGCAACGGGCGGCGGGTGGCCTGCGACCCCTACGTCGGCGCGGCCGAGGGTGTCGTCGAGTGCGCAGCCAACCTGGCCTGCGTCGGCGCCGAGCCGCTCGGCCTCACCAACTGCCTGAACTTCGGCAACCCCGAGAAGCCGCATATCGCGTGGCAGCTCACCAAGGCGGTCGAGGGCCTGGCCGACGCCTGCCGCGAGCTCGACACCCCGGTCGTGGGGGGCAACGTCTCGCTCTACAACGAGGCGCCCGACGGGCCCATCTACCCCACGCCGGTTGTCGGCATGGTCGGCAAGCTGCCCGACCCGGACCTGGCGCCCGTCAACTCGTTCACGCGCGCGGGCCAGGCGATCGTGTTCGCGGGCGTGTTCGGGCCCTCGCTCGCCGGCTCGGAGCTCGAGAAGCTGCGCGGCGGGCTGGCCGATGGGCTGCCGGCGATCGACCTGGCGGAGCATGCGCGGGCGCTCGCGGTCATCCGCGAGGCCGTGCGCTCCGGCCTGGTCGAGGCGGCGCACGACATCGCAGAGGGCGGGCTGGCGGTGGCGCTGGCCGAGATGTGCATCCCTGCGCGCGTAGGGGCGATCGTCCGCCTGCCGCACCTGCCCGGCGGGTCTGGCGAGGAGCCCGAGTTCGACCGCCTGGCGTTCGCCGAGGGGCCGGGTGGGTTCCTGCTCGCGTGTGCGCCCGAGAACGTCAAGTCGCTTGCCGCAATCTGCGCGGATATCCCGTTCGTGGAGATTGGCGAAACCGGCGGCGAGGCTGTATTGCTGGAGGGGGCCACTGCTAGCCTGTCGCTGCAGGTCGAGGAGGCCGTGAAGGCCTACGAGCAAGCGGTGCCCAGCTCCTTCGAATGACTGCTCTCGACGACCCCTTCGTAGACGATCGTGACGGGCCGCGCGACGAGTGCGGCGTGTTCGGCGTGTACGCGCCCGGATCCGAGGTCGCGCGCCTCAGCTACTTCGCGCTCTACTCGCTCCAGCACCGCGGGCAGGAGTCGGCCGGCATCGCCGTCACCGACAACGGCCACATCACCACGCTGCGCGACCGCGGCCTCGTCTCACAGGTCTTCGACGAGCAGAAGCTGCGCGCGCTGCCGGGGCAGATGGCCATCGGCCACGTCCGCTACTCCACCACCGGGTCCTCCAACTGGGAGAACTCGCAGCCGGTCCACCGCTCGGACAGGCGTGAGGTGGCGCTGGCGCACAACGGCAACCTGATCAACGCGGTCGCGCTGCGTGACGAGCTGGTCGCTCAGGGCATCCAGCTGCTCGGGACCTCCGACTCGGAGGTCATCGCGGCGATGCTCTCGACCAGCGATGCGCCGACGATCGAGGAGGCCGTCGAGGAGGTGCTGCCGCGGCTCGAGGGAGCGTTCTCGATCGTGGTCCTCACGCGTGACTCGGTCGTTGCCTTCCGCGATTCGCTCGGACTGCGCCCGCTGGCGCTCGGCAAGCTCGGTGACCGCTACTGCGTGGCATCCGAGAGCTGCGCCTTCGACATGCTCGGCGCCGAGTTCGTGCGCGAGGTGGCCCCGGGCGAGATGCTCTCGCTCGGCGAGCGCGGGATCGACGTGCGCCAGGTCGTGCCGCGCACGCGCGACGCCTTCTGCGTCTTCGAGCACATCTACTTCGCGCGGCCGGACTCGACGCTCGAGGGTCGCCTGGTCTACGAGTCGCGCCGCAGGATGGGCGAGGTCCTCGCCCGCGAGGCGCCGGTCGACGCCGACATCGTCATCGGCGTGCCGGACTCGGGCACCCCGGCCGCCAACGGCTTCGCGCGCGCGTCTGGCCTGCCCCGCGAGGACGGCCTCGTCAAGAACCGCTACGTGGCGCGCACCTTCATCCAGCCGGGCGACGAGCTGCGCAAGCAGGGCCTGCGGATGAAGTTCAACCCGCTGCCGCAGGTGGTCGGCGGCAAGCGCCTGGTCGTGGTCGACGACTCGATCGTGCGCGGCAACACCACCCGCCAGCTCGTGAGGATGCTCCGTGAGGCGGGCGCGTCCGAGGTGCATCTGCGCATCTCCGCTCCGCCGATCCGCCACCCCTGTCACTACGGCGTCGACATGTCCACCCGTGAGGAGATGGTCGCCCACGGCAGGACCATCGACGAGATCGCCGAGGAGCTTGGCGCCGACTCGCTTGCGTACCTGTCGCTCGAGGGCGTCTACGAGGCGATCCAGGCTCCGCGGGACTCCCACTGCGACGCCTGCTTCTCGGGTGACTTCCCGCTCGAGAAGACGCTGGCCGCGCGCGGCAAGTTCGCGATGGAGTCGGCCGGCACGCCGGCGCTGTCGATCGTCCGCTCGTAGTTCCCGCCCCGCGGCGTTACAACCCCGCAACGAGCGCAACACCGCCGTTACAGAACGCCCGAAACCGCCGCTCGCGGCGCTAGGGTCGCCGGACCGATGGACCTGAGCTCCGCCCTCCACCAGCACTTCGGCTTTCGCACCTTCCGGCCAGGCCAGGAGCAGGCCGTGCGGGCGGCGCTCGAGGGGCGCGACGCGCTGGTCGTCATGCCGACGGGCTCGGGGAAGTCGCTCTGTTATCAGCTCCCCGCGCTCATGAGCGAGCAGCTCACGCTGGTCGTCTCGCCGCTCGTCGCGCTGATGCAGGACCAGGTCGACGGCCTGCGTGCCCGCGGCGCCGGCGACCAGGTCGCGCTCGTCAACGCCCAGCAGTCGGGCGAGGACAATCGCATCGCCATCCAGCGCGCGCTCGCGGGCGATCTGCGGCTGCTGTACGTGGCTCCCGAGCGCTTCGGCGCCCCCGGGTTCCTCGACCAGATGGCCGAGATCGAGATCGGCCTGTTCGTCGTCGACGAGGCCCACTGCGTGTCCCAGTGGGGCCACGACTTCCGCCCCGACTACTTCAGGCTCGAGGCGGTCGCCAAGCGGCTCCGCGCGCGAGCCGTCATGGCCTCGACGGCCACGGCCACGGCCCGGGTCGCCCAGGACATTGCCCGCCGCCTGGCGCTGCGTGACCCGGTCACGGTCATGACGGGCTTCGACCGGCCGAACCTCGCGTTCACCGTCGCGCGGCCGGGCGGCGGCCAGAAGCGGCCGATGCTGCTCGAGACGCTGCGCGGCGCCGACGCGCTGCCGGCGATCGTCTACGCGGGCACGCGCGCGGGCTGCCAGGAGCTGGCAGAGCTCGTCTCGAGCGAGCTGGGCGTGCGCGCAGAGCCCTACCACGCCGGCCTCGACCGCGAGCGCCGCGCTGCGGTCCAGCGGCGCTTCCTCGCCGACGAGACGCCGGTCATCGTCGCCACCAACGCTTTTGGGATGGGCGTCGACAAGCCGAACGTCCGCACGGTCGTCCACGCCTCCACGCCCGCGTCACTCGAGGCCTACTACCAGGAGGCTGGGCGCGCGGGCCGCGACGGCCTGCCGGGGCGCGCGGTGCTGCTGGCCGAGGGCCGCGACAAGGCGCTCCACGTCCACTTCATCAAGCAGGAGCAGCTCGACGAGCGCATGCCGCGCGACGTCGCGGCGCGGCTGTCCTGGGCGGCCGACGGCAACGGCGCCTTCAACGAGGACGTATTCGAGCTGGCCGGCGCCGCGGGCTGCGACGCCGACAAGCTGCGGGCCATCCTCGGGCACCTCATCCGGGCCGGGGTGGTCCAGCCTTCACCAGCGCCGAGCACGCGCGTGGCGGGCCGGCTGGTGGGCGAATACGACCTTGGCGCCGCCGCCCGCTGCCGGGCGTCGATGGAGGAAGGCATCCGCGTGCGCTGGCGCCAGTACCGCGAGATCTGGGCCTATGCCGAGGCCGACAGCTGCCGGCGGGTGGCGATCCTGCGCCACTTCGGCGACACCAGCACGCCACAGGCCGAGAACTGCTGCGACGTCTGCTCGCCGGCGCTCATGCCGGTGGCGCCCCCGCCCCCACCCGAGGTGCTCGAGTCGCTCGACGACGCGATCTTCTCGGTCGTCCGCACGGCGCGCCCGTCGGTCGGCCGCACCGCCTGTGTCGAGATCCTCCACGGCGGCCGCAGCAAGAAGGTCAAGGAGAACTCGTACGACGGCCTCGGCGCGTACGCGATGGCATCGAACATGCGCCGGGCGGACATCCTCGCGCGGGTCGACCAGCTGATCACGGACGGCAGGCTGGCATCGACGGGCGGCAAGTTCCCGAAGTTGAAGGTCGTGCCGCAGCCCGCGGCGATCGCGGCGTGAGCTTTCGGATCGTCGTACTCGTCTCCGGTGAGGGGTCGAACCTCCAGGCGCTGATCGACACGGTTCACGGTGGCGACGCCGAGATCGCAGGCGTGGCTTCGAATCGTGCCGAGGCGCGTGGGCTCGAGCGCGCCGCCGCGGCGGGGATCGAGACGGCGGTCTTCAGGCAGGACGATTACGCCGATCGCAGCGAGCGTGACGCGGCGCTGGCGGATTGGATCGACTCGCTCGGCGCGCAGCTCGTCGTCCTGGCCGGCTTCATGGAGCTGCTCACGCCGGTGTTCATCGGCCGCTTCCCGAACGCGATCGTCAACGTGCACCCCGCACTCCTGCCGGCGTTCGCCGGCATCCGATTCGATCGAGCAGGCGATCGAGTACGGCGTCAAGGTCTCCGGAGTCACCGTGCATTTCGTCGACGAGGGCATCGACAGCGGCGCGATCATCCTCCAGCGGGCCTTCGAGCTTCCCTATCCTCGCGACATCGCCGTTGTGGAGCAGCAGGTCCACGCAATCGAGCACGAGCTGCTGCCCGAAGCCGTCAGTCTGATAGCCGGGGGAAGGTCTCGATCGATCCCTCGGATCCGCGTTGGGTGGTCATCGATGAATGAGGTCCGAGCCGTTTCTCCCGTAGCGATCGCAGCCCCGGCTGAGGTGCGCATCCAGCGCGCGCTCATCACCGTGTCCGACAAGCGCGGGGTGGCCGACTTCGCCCGCGGGCTCACGGAGCTCGGGGTGGAGATCATCTCCACCGGCGGCACCGCTCGCTTCCTGGCCGAGAACGGCGTCCAATCGCGTGCGATCGACGACTACACAGGCTTCCCGGAGATCCTCGACGGGCGCGTGAAGACGCTCAACCCGCGCATCTATGCGGGGGTGCTCGCGGTGCGCGACAACCCGGAGCACGTGGCCACGCTCAACGAGCACGGCATCGAGCCGATCGACCTGGTCTGCGTCAACCTCTATCCGTTCGAGCAGACCGCGGCCCGCCGCGGGGTCGAGGACGCCGAGGTGATCGAGAACATCGACATCGGCGGGCCCACGCTCATCCGCGCGTCCGCGAAGAACCACGCGTTCTCCGCGGTGGTCACCAGCCCGGAGAGCTACGACGCCGTGCTCGAAGAGCTGCGCGGTGCCGACAACCGCCTGTCGATTCGCACGCGCGAGGCGCTCGCGCTCGAGGCGTTCACCACGACGGCGCGCTACGACGCCGCGATCAGCGAGTGGTTCGGCAAGCGCGAGGACGACTTCCCGACCGTGCTCGTGCGCGCATACGAGAAGGTGCTCGACCTCTCCTACGGCGAGAACCCGCACCAGCGCGCCGCCTACTACGCGAACGCGGGCAGCCGCACGCACCTGCTGTCGATGGTCGGCAAGCTGCACGGCAAGGAACTGTCGTTCAACAACCTGCTCGACCTCGACTCGGCGCGGCGGCTGCTCGAGGAGTTCGAGGTGCCGGCGGCCGTCATCGTCAAGCACAACAACCCGTGCGGCTGCGCAGTCGGCTCGAGCGCGGAGGAGGCATTCGACAAGGCGCTTGCCGCTGATCCGATAAGCGCCTTCGGCGGCGTCGTGTGCGTCAACCGGCCGGTGGATGTCCCGCTCGCGACAAAGCTCAACTCCATGTTCCTGGAGCTCGTCTTCGCGCCGGGCTACAGCGACGAGGCATTGCAGATCCTCGAGTCGAAGCCCAACCTGCGCATCCTGGCCGACGACGAGCAGCGGGGCGCGTCGGTCGCCGAGCAGGACCTCAAGCGCGTGCGCGGCGGCGTGCTCGTGCAGGACCGCGACACCGACCTCGAGCTGCGCGACGAGATGCAGGTCGTCACCGAGCGCAAGCCCAGCGAAGAGGAGTGGGGCGAGCTGCTGTTCGCGTGGAAGGTGTGCAAGCACGTGCGCTCGAACGCGATCGTGATGAGTCACGGCCTGGGCACGGCGGGAATTGGCGCAGGCCAGATGTCACGCGTCGACTCGGTCCGGATCGCGGTCGAGAAGGCAGCCGCAGCCGAGCTCCCGCTGGGGGGCGCAGCGATGGCAAGCGACGCCTTCTTCCCGTTCCCGGACGGCCCCGAGATGGCGTTCGCGGCCGGAGTGAAGAGCGTGATCCAGCCGGGCGGGTCGAAGAACGACCAGGCCACGATCGACGCCTGCAACAACGCCGGCGTGGCGATGGTCTTCACGAGCAGGCGCCACTTCCGGCACTAGGGCGGCGGCGGTCTGCGGCGGGCCTGCTTCGCGCCTCTCCGCCGGCCGTCCGCTCGCTGGTCTGCCGCCCGGCCGTCCCCTCGCTGCTATCCGCCGGCCGTCCCTCGCTCGTCTGCCGCCCGCCGTCCCCTCGCTGCCGCCAACCGGCCCCCCGCTTGGGTGCGCAAACTGCTTCGGCCAAGGGGTGCTGGAGTGGCGCTTGCGTTCTCTCGCCGGCCCTCGACCCGGGCAAACGCGCTCACTGACCGGCGACTGTGACGTTGACCACCTATAGCGTGGTCGAGGTCACACTCGATGCCCGACTGGCACCTTCACCGCGAATAGCGCGGTCAACCTGCCACTCGAAGCCCGAGTTTCACATTGAGCCGATATACGCGGCTTAACGTGAAACTCGCGACCAGGAGCGGCGCCGCCAGCGAGACCAACGGCGGCACCGCGAGCGAGCACCGATCCCTCTTAGTTGCCCAACGGAGGGTCGGTGCTCGCGAACCACGCCGCTCGAGCCCTCTCCCAAAACCGCGCCGCCTGAGCCCTCGCGCATAAGGCAGAGCGCACCCCCCGAAAACACCGCCACGTCCCCGCCCTGGGGTAGTTACCGCGGTAACACGCGGTGAAAGCAGTGGGCCCCCCGGGACTCGAACCCGGATCTACGCGGATTAAAAGTCCGGCGCGTTAACCAATTACGCTAGAGGCCCGTCGGCCCCAGTTTTGCAGGCGAAAGCGCTTGGGTCCGGCCGCCTTGCCGGTCACAGCCTCGTAACACTCCGGTCACAGTCGGGCAACCTCCTTTTTCCCACCCACCGCCACTCTTTCATCAGGAGAAAGAGATGACCGGTTCGGATGAGACATTGGAGGTCACATGAGCCCCACTGCTGTGGTCCAACTGGATGGGCGCAGGCTCCAGCTCTACCGCCATCCCGCCGATGGCCGCGTGATCGCGTTCGCCGACGCTGAGGATGCGTTCGCGTTCGCCGTGTCGGTCGAGCTGGCCGGCGGCGTGTCCGCGGGCACGGTCGCGGCGCCGGCCGGCGAGCTGGTGCACATGCTCGATCACGGGGTCACCGCGTTCGACCTCGAGCCGCACCGCGAATGGGAGGCAACGGCCGACTGGGTAGCGGCCTCCAAGTGGGAGGCAGCAGCATGAGCATCGAGCTCTTCACGACCGAGGCGGACGACGCGCTCGTCCAGAACGTGCTTCACGCAGCGGGCACACGCGGTGCGAGCCACGAGGACTTCGTCGAGGCGGGCCTTGCGGCCGGCTACATCGCGGCGCTACGCCGCCTGGTCGACGAGGACGGACTTCAGATCCGCGTCGACTTCACTACCGGCCAGCCTCGCTGGGCGGTAACGGACGCGGCGCGCCGACTGCACGCCGCGTAGGACTCGCTCGCGCTAGCGGACCAGCGAGTACTGCGCGGGCGCTGTCTCGTGGCCGCGCGGCGGACGCTGCTCGCCCGCTGACGGAATCGCGGCCAGGAGCACGCCCAGGCCGGCTGCCCACACTGCCCAGCCGACGACGAGCGTCAGACCAGTCGTGCCGATCAGCATCACGCCTGTGATGACTGCGGCCAGACCAGCGATTGCCCGTGTCTTGGTCTCGTTGCTCATTCGGATCGCCTCCTTGATTGGGTATCCGCGGAAAGCATGCTCGGGCGGACGGCGTGCGATGTGTACGAAGCGTTACCGCCCGGTGACCATTGCGAGAACGCATTCGGCTGCGCGCCGGGGCAGACGGCGTCACTACGCTCGCGGGCCGTGTCGCGCTCGAGCAAAGCCGGGATTGCCGTCGCCGTGCTCGTCGCAGCCGTGCTCGCGGTGGTGCTGGCGACGGGCAGCGGCGGAGATGGTGGCAACAAGGCGAGCCGGCCTGGCGCGGGCAGCACGCCCAGCAGCACGGCCCCGGCGCCACGGCGGAAGTCGCACGGAGAGAAGGTGAGTGTCCGTCGCGGAAAGGGCCGCACACCCGACGAGCCTGCAAGCGGCAGCGGCCCGCTGCTCGCGATCGCCGACCAGAAGCCGGCCACGTTCTCCGCTCCGTTGTTCAGATCACTCGGCGTTCGCCGCAGCCGCCTGACGACACCGTGGAACTCGGTGCTGAGCGAGCCGAAGCGCCTCGGCGCATGGCTGAGCGCGGCGCGCGCGGCCGGTATCGAGCCGCTCGTCGCGTTCGAACACAGCCGCGGCGACGCGTGTCCGGCCAACCCGTGCGGGCTTCCGCCGCTGAACGCCTACGTGAAGGCGATGACCGCCTTCCACAAGGCCTACCCCTGGGTGCATCTGCTGCAGCCGTGGAACGAGGAGAACAGCTCGACGCAGCCCACGGCATCGCATCCAGAGCGCGCGGCTGAGTACTACGAGGCACTGCGGCGTGTGTGCTCGTCGTGCACGCTGACCGCGGCCGACGTCCTCGACGGCAGCAACCTGAGCAGCTGGCTCACGCGCTTCAAGGCTGCGCTGCACGGATCGGTGCCGCAGCTGTGGGGCCTCCACAACTACTCGGACACCAACCGCTTCCACGACACGGGCACCAAGCGGATGCTCATGCTCGTGCCCGGCGAGGTCTGGCTCACGGAGGCCGGAGGGATCGTCACGTTCAAAACCGCGAGCGGCAAGGTCGCGCTCCCTTACGATGAACACAGGGCTGCACGCGCGGTGCAATACCTGTTCCGCCTTGCACGGCTTTCCCCACGAATAAAGCGCCTCTACATCTACCAGTGGAGCATCGACTTTCCGGGCAACCGCTTCGATGCAGGATTGACGCGCCCGGACGGGAAACCCAGACCAGCGCTCGCCGTGATAAGGCGCCACAGCTCCCTGCTGCGATGAAAGTCCTAAAGCAGCAGGGGTTTCCGACCGATCTGGAAGTGAAGAGATGGCTCTAGAACTCGATGCGATCCTGAACGAGGCGGTCGCGGCGGGGGCTTCGGACGTGCACCTCAAGTCGCCGGCCGAGCCACGCATGCGCATAGCCGGCGAACTCCTGCCCATGGCGGGGCACGGGTCGGTGAGCAGCGTGGAGGCCGAGGAGCTCAAGAACCAGATCCTGCGCTCGGAGCTGAAGAAGTCGATGTACGAGACGCGCGGCTCGGCCGACTTGAGCTACCACACCGACACCGGCCGCTTCCGCGTGGCCGTGATCAGCCACCGCGGCACCCCCGGCTTCATCTTCCGAGTGATCCCCGAGGCGCCCGAGGCGACGCTGCTCGGCCTGCCGCCGCTCGTCCTGTCCTGGTCGGCTGCGCGCGAGGGCCTCGTCGTCGTCACCGGCCCAACCGGCTCGGGCAAGAGCACCACCAGCGCCGCGCTGCTTCGCATCATCAACGAGACGCGCCCCTGTCACATCGTCACGATCGAGGACCCGATCGAGTTCCTGCACACCGATCGTCGCGCACTCGTGACCCAGCGCGAGATCGGCCTCGACGCCGACACCTACCCCGGCGCGCTCCGCTCGGCGCTGCGCGCCGATCCCGACGTGATCCTGGTCGGCGAGGTGCGCGACGAGGAGACCGCGATCACCGCCCTGCGCGCCGCCGAGACAGGCCACCTCGTCATCTGCACGATGCACACCACCGGAGCGTCGGAGACGATTCAGCGCTTCGCCGAGCTCTTCACCGAGCGCAGCCCGGCGCTCGCGCGCCAGATGCTTGCCTCGACGCTCGTCGGAATCGTCAGCCAGCGGCTGGTGCCGCGCTCGGGCGGGGGCCTGGTGCTGAACGCCGAGGCGATGCTGAACAGCGACCGCATGAAGGAGGCGATCGCCAAGGGCACGACCGCAGACGTGCATCAGGTGATCGCGGAGGGCGAGTACTACGGCATGCAGACCTTCGACCAGGACCTGATGGAGAAGGTGCGCGACGGGATGATCGACCGCGATCAGGCGGTCTCATACGCCGTCAGCCCACACGACTTCAAGCTGCGCCTGGCCGGCGCGGTCTCCTCTGCCGCCAACGCGGCCTACGCCCAGATCCAGTGAGACCCACCAGCGGCGTGGCGTCTCCGTTCCGGGGCGAGGGGCTGCTTCGGCGGACGGCTCCGTTCCTCGTTGCGATGGTCGTCGGGTTCGCCGCGATCCGGCTGCCCGCAGCGCACCGCGACACAAGCGAGGTTCTCTGGGCCGCCGGCTTGAACGTGCTTCTGATCGCGGCCGTGGTGGCGTTGCCGTGGGCGCGCTTCCCGCGTGTGGCGGACGTGATCCCGCCGCTGGGCTACATGGTCGTGGTCGCGATGCTGCGCGACGGCCTCGGCGGGGCGGCCTCCGCCTACTCGACTCTGCTGATCCTGCCGGTTCTGTGGCTCGCCATGTACGGGACGCGCGCGCAGCTGGCCGTCAGCGTCATCGGCGTGGGCCTGCTGCTTGCGATGCCGATCCTGCTGGTGGGCAAGCCCGAGTACACCAACGAGGACTGGCGCAGCACGCTGCTGTGGGTCACGGTCTCGGGGATCATCGGGCTGGCGGTACAGGATCTGGTCGAACAGGTGCGCCAGCGCGCCGATGCGCTGCACAAGGTCAGCGCCGCGGTCGGCCGGCGAACCCGCGAGGCGGAGACGCGCTCGGCGATCGTCGAGGCGGCCGCCGACAACGCGCGCGCCGACTTCGCGCTGCTACTCGAGCCGGATGCGAACGTGCGCCGGCTCGTGGCCACGGCCGCAACCGACCGCTTGGCTGAGGGCACCGAGATCCTGCTCGGAGCCTCCGGCTCGGCCGCCATCCGCGCCTACGAGAGCGGGCGCGAGCAGTTCCAGAGCGAGATCGCCGAGTCGCCCTTCACCTCCGACAGTGGCGACACGACCGAGGTCGCCTCGGTCCTGTGGCACCCGATCCCTGGGCGCGAGTCACCGATCGGGCTGCTCGGCGTGGCGTGGAAGGTCCCGCTCAAGCGCGTGCCCGAGGCGCTCTCACCCGTCATGGAGGCGCTTGCGATGGAGGCCGCCGGAGTCATCGAGCGGACCACCTTGAACCTCAAGCTCGAAAGCGTGGTCAAGCGCGACGAGGTGACGCGCCTGCCGAACGAGCGCGCCTGGGAGGAGGAGGTGCCGCGTGAGCTCTCGCGCGCGCGCCGTCACGGCACGGACCTCTCGGTGATCATCCTCGACCTCGGCGAGTTCGAGCTGACGCACGAGGGCTCGGTGGGCAGCCGCGACGCGAGCCTGCTGCGCTCCGCGGCTGACAGCTGGCGCCGGGAGCTGAAGGAGAGCGACTTCCTGGCCCACCGTGACATCCCCGGCCGGTTCTCCGCACTTCTGCCCGGCAGCGCGGCTGACGAGGCCCAGGCGACGGCACTGCGACTGCAGGCTGCGGCTCCAGAGCGCCGCCACTGCATGGTCGCGGTCGCAACCTGGGATGGAATCGAACTGCCGGCCGCGCTCGTAGGCCGGGCCGAGCTCCAGCTCGAGCTCGAACGAGCCGCCGCCCGCGCGGATTAGACTCGGTATCGGGTGTCTTCCGCCGGTTTCGAGCTCGATCCGTCCTCTGGCCGGCCGATTCAGGTCGCCGGCTATCGGATCGAGGACGTCGCAGGCCGGGGCGGCATGGGCGTGGTCTACCGCGCCACGCACGTGCATCTCGGCCGGACCGTCGCGCTGAAGCTGCTCAACCCGGAGCTTGCGGCCAGCGACGAGTTCCGCGAGCGCTTCATCCGCGAGGCGCGCGCCGCGGCCGAGCTCGAGCATCCGAACATCGTCCCGGTCTACGACGCCGGCGAGGTCGAGGGGCGCCTGTACCTGGCGATGAAGTTCATCGAGGGCACGGACCTTGCGCACGTGCTCGAGAAGGAGCACCACCTCACCGCCGAGCGCACCATGCCGCTGCTCGAGCAGCTCGCCAACGCTCTCGACGCCGCCCATGCGAACGGGCTGATCCACCGCGACGTCAAGCCGGCGAACGCCCTTCTCGACGGCGATCGCCTCTACCTGACCGACTTCGGCCTCACGCGCAGGGTCGACAGCACGCGCCCGCTGACCGCCACCGGCCGCGCCGTCGGCACCGCCGCCTACCTGGCTCCGGAGCAGATCCGCGGCGAGCCGCTCGACCGCCGAGTCGACGTCTATGCGCTCGGCTGCGTGCTGTTCCAGTGCCTCTCGGGCAACCCGCCCTATCTACGCGACACCGACATGCTGATCATGTGGGCGCACGTAGGCGCGGAGCCGCCGTCGCTGGCTGCGGAGCGGCCCGAGCTGCCCTCAGCGGTCGACCGCGTGATCAAGAAGGCGCTCGCCAAGTCGCGCGAGGACCGCTACGACACCTGCGGCGAGCTGGTGTCGGAGATGAAGCGCGCGCTCAACCCGAGCCAGCCGATCTCCACCCCGCAGGGACAGTTCCACACGGAGGGCCCGCCGGCGCGCACCCCGCGCGTCCTGCTGGTAACAGCCGACCCGGGCACCTCGCTCACGGTCGAGGCGGCGCTGCGCCGCAGCCGGCTGGTGCTCGGTCAGGCCGCGGATGCGGATGCCGCCAAGGCGCGTGCCGCCAAAGAGCCGCCGGACGTCGTTCTGCTCGACACGAGCCTCGCGGACAGCGGCGCGATGGCGGTCGCCGAAGCGCTGCGCGCCGACGCCAACACCGCTAACGCAAAAATCGTGCTGCTCACCAACCAGCACGCGCGCGTGGACATGAGCAAGCTCGCGCCGATCGTCGACGACTACCTTGCCTACCCGTTCCCGCCGCTCCAGCTCTTCAGCACGCTGCGCGAGCACATCCCCGAGGCATTCGGGGAATCACGCTGGCACTGACCTGATCACCTGAGGGCCGGTGCATATGCTTGGCCGGGTCCCTGGGGGCGTGGTCTAGTGGTTAGGACGCCGGCCTTTCACGCCGGAGATCGCGGGTTCGACCCCCGCCGCCCCTACTTCTTCGCTTCAGTGCAGCTTGGGTCGCGCACAAGCAGAACTTGAGGAGCGCACCCTGCCGGGGCGCGAAGATGGAGTTGTGCCCGCGTACCACCTCCTGAACGTCTTCTGCGCCGAGGATGGAGCGCACGGCAACCCGCTGGCCGTGTTCGCCGACGGCACAGCGTTCGCCGAGGAGCGGCGCCAGCCGATCGCGACCGAGCTCGGCTACAGCGAGACCGTCTTCGTGGACGACCCGGCCGCGGGCAGGCTGCGCATCTTCACTCCGGCCAGCGAGTTGCCGCTCGCCGGGCATCCGCTGGTTGGGAGCGCCTGGGTGCTCGCGCGCGAGCTCGGGTCGTGCGAGCTGCTGCGCTGCCCGGCGGGTGAGGTGCCGACGTGGCAGGACGGCGATCTGCGCTGGATCCGCGCCCCGGCGGACTGGGCCCCCGAGATGGAGCTGACCGAGCTCTCCTCGGTCGAGGAGGTCGACGCGCTGACCGGCGCGCCCGATGGGGTCGGCTTCGCGTACTGCTGGGCCTGGATCGACCGAGACGCGGGTCGGATTCGCGCGCGCGTCTTCGTGCCGTCGCAGGGCATCGCCGAGGACGAGGCAACCGGCTCGGCGGCGCTGCGAATCGGGGCGCTGCATGGCAGGCCGCTCGAGATCAGGCAGGGCAAGGGCTCGCTTCTCCACACGAAGATCGGCCCGGACGGGACGGTCGAGGTCGGCGGCCGGGTGAGCTACCGGGGGCAGCATGCGTATGGCGGCTGAGCTCGACGCGCGGCCGGTCGGCCCCTCGGATCCAGTGGCGGCTGCGCTGCTCGACGCCTACAACGGCGAGCTCGACTCCGAGCGGGTCGAGCGCAACCTCGAGCGCGTCACAACTGTGCCGGACGAGTACGTGGCGCCGAGCGGCACGTTCCTGGTGGTCTATGCCGACGGGCGCGGGGTGGCCTGCGGCGGCTTGCGGGCGCTCGGTGACGGGACCGCGGAGCTCAAGCGGATGTACGTGGTGCCGGAGGCGCGCGGCCAGGGGATCGGCGCGCGGATGCTGGCGCTGCTCGAGGACGAGGCGCGCCGGCTCGGCTACAAGCGCGTGCGCCTGGACACGGCGGCGCCGCTGAAGGCGGCGCACGCGCTCTACCGCGGCGCGGGCTACCACGAGATCCCCGCTTACAACGGCAACAGCGCCGCGGCGCACTGGTTCGAGAAGGAACTGGGGCCTGGCCCCTCCGGTGGAGCTGCGTCAGTGGCGCCGCCCGGCTGGCTCGTCTGGCTCGCGCTCGGGTCGATCTACGTGATCTGGGGCTCCACCTATCTGGCCATCCGCTACATGGTGCAGACCGTGCCGCCGCTGCTCGGCGCCGGCTTTCGCTTCCTGCTGGCGGGCCTGATCTTCTACGCCGTTCTGCGGCTGCGACGTGGCGCCGCGGCGGTGCGCTTCTCGCGCTCGAACCTGCTCGCGGCGACTGGGGCGGGCACGCTGCTGTGCTTCGGCGGCAACGGCCTGGTCACCGTCGCCGAGCAGCACGTCCCGTCTGGAATCGCGGCAACGCTGATCGCGTCGGTGCCGCTGTGGATCGTCATCTTCCGCCGCATCTCGCACGACGAGATCAACCGGGTCGCGCTCGCCGGCGTGCTGGTCGGCTTCTGCGGCGTGGCCGTGCTGATGCTCCCGGGCGAACGGCCCGCGGGCGTCTCCGCCGGGGGCATGCTGCTCGTGGTGTTCGCAGCGGCCTGCTGGGCCACCGGCTCCTACTACCCGCGCCGCTGGCCCATGCCCGCCGACGCGATGCTCTCGACAGCGCTCCAGATGATCACGGCTGGGGCAGTGATGGTGGTGGCCGGCGCGGCCGCCGGCGAGTTCGGAAGGGTCGACGTCGGCGGTTTCTCCTGGCAGTCGATCGCGGGCTTCGCCTGGCTGGTCACCGCCGGCTCGCTCGTCGCCTTCACGGCCTACGTCTGGCTTCTGAAGAACGCGCCGATCTCGAAGGTGGCCACCTACGCATACGTGAACCCCGTCGTGGCGATCTTCCTCGGCTGGCTGTTCCTAAGTGAGCCGATCACCGGGACGATCATCGCCGGGGCCACGCTGATCGTCGCTTCGGTTGCGCTCGTCGTGAGTCGCGAGCACGGCTAATAGCATTGCCGCGCCCGGGCACTTAGCTCAGTTGGGAGAGCACCGCCCTTACAAGGCGGGGGTCACTGGTTCGAGCCCAGTAGTGCCCACCTCGGTCTGCACCCGGCTGACGCGCTTCGGTTCAAACTGTCATCGATGGCCACCAAGCGCTCGGTCTCGGAGCTCCTGCGTGTCCCGAGCGGCGGCGTTGACGTTCGCTCGATCGACCCGCGCTCCACTCCGGCTGCCGCCGGCGGCAAGGCTGCCGCGCTCAAGACGGAGGCCAAGCTCGCAGACAGGCTCGCCGACCTGCAGGAAAAGCTCTACGCCGAGGGCCAGACCGGCGGCAAGCGCAGCGTCCTGCTCGTGCTTCAGGGCCTCGACACCTCCGGGAAGAGCGGAACGATCAAGCACGTGATCGGGCAGATCGACCCGCAGGGCGCGCAGATCGCCGCGTTCAAGCAGCCGACGCCCGAGGAGCGCAGGCACGACTTCCTCTGGCGCGTCCGGCGACGGCTTCCGGCGCCGGGCAAGATCGGCGTGTTCGATCGCTCGCACTACGAGGCGGTGCTGATCGTGCGCGTGCGCAAGCTGGAACCGCGCTCGACGTGGTCGAAGCGCTACGACGCGATCAACCGCTTCGAGGAGCAGCTCGCGGCCAGCGGCACGACGATCATCAAGTGCTTCCTGCACATCGCCTTCGACGAGTGGAAGGAGCGCCAGTTGGCCCGGCTCGACGATCCGGCCAAGCGCTGGAAGTACAACCCGGACGACCTGACCGACGCGATGCGCTGGGACGACTACCTGACCGCCTACGACGACGCCCTGAGCCGCTGCAACTCGGACGCAGCACCCTGGTATGTGATTCCCGCCGATCGCAAGTGGCACCGCAACCTGGCGGTCACGCGCCTGCTGGTCGAGCATCTCGACGCCATGAAGCTCGACTGGCCCCGCGGCGACTTCGATCCCGTCGCCGAACGCGCGCGGGTCGAGCAGCTCGGGCGCTGAACCCAGGCCCGGCACCGCAGCGCTCACTGGGTTAGCGTTCTCCGATGCAGCAGCTCACCTTCTCGAAGCCGGCAAGGTCGAATGGCAGGAGGTGCCGGCGCTGGCGCTCCAGGGCGACGGCGAGGCGATCGTCCGGCCGCTCGTCGTCGCGACCTGTGACCTGGACATCGCGGTGATGTCGGGGCGCGCTCCGTACCGCGGCCCGTTCGGGATGGGCCACGAGGGCGTGGCCGAGGTGGTGGACGTCGGCGACGGCGTCACGAGCGGGCTCGAGCCGGGTCAGCGCGTGACGGTGGCGTTCCAGATCTTCTGCGGCGACTGCGGTGCGTGCAGGGCCGGTCGCACCGCATCGTGTGAGACGACCCCGCCTATGGCGATGTACGGGCTGCCGATCGGCAGCGACTGGGGCGGCTTCCTCTCGGACGCGGTGCGCGTGCCGTACGCCGACGCGATGCTGTTCCCGCTGCCCGACTCGGTCGACACGCAGGCCGCCGCCAGCGCTTCCGACAACATGCCCGACGCCTGGCGCACGGTCGGACCGCCACTGCGCGAGCATCCGGGTGCCGCAGTGCTGATCGCCGGCGGGGCGGGCAGCATCGCCATCTACGCGGCGGGAATGGCGCTGGCGCTCGGCGCCGAGCGTGTGGTCTACGCCGACACCGACCCCAAACGTCGCGCGCTCGCAGAATCGCTCGGCGCCGAGGTAGTGGACGGCTACCCGGAGCGGCTCGGGCCGTTCGCGGTCACCGTCGACTCGTCCGCCACGCGTGAGGGGCTCGGACTGGCGCTGCGCTCGACGGCGCCGGACGGGATCTGCACCAGCACCGGCATCTACTTCGAGGCCGAGACGCCCGTGCCACTGCTGGAGATGTACACGAAGGGGATCACCTTCACGACCGGGCGCGTGCACGCAGGCCCGGCGATCCCCGAGGTGATCGGGCTGATCGAGGGCGGCCTGGAGCCCGAGCGCGTAACGAACCGGGTGGCCACGTGGGACGAGGCGCCAGAGGCGCTCGTGTCCGAGCGCGGCAAGCTCGTGATCACCCGCTGACGCCGACCGCTGCCTCGTCACGAGCGCGCGGTGGCGGCGTGAGGGCAGCAGCGGTGACCACCAGCGCGAACGCCAGCAGGCGCACCGTCACGCCGAGCGTGTCGGAGGGCAGCGGCTCGCCGAACACGATCGGGCCTGCCGAGATCGTCATCACGTTCGCCGCAGCCGAGGTCACTGCGATCACCGGCACTGCGCGCCCGCGCTGGAGACTGCGCGTGGAGACGAGCAGTCCGTAGAGCGACAAGAGCAGGATCACCGGTGCGAGCGGGTGCCAGAGCACGCCGATGCCGCGGTCGCCGAGGGTGCCGCTGAGCGCCTTGATCGACGTGTCTGACGCTCCCCACAGGAGTCCCGCCGAGACGGCCACGAGCGAGGCTCCGTTCCGCGTCTGCCAGCCCGCGACCGCCGCGATCGTGCCGGCCAGCGTGAGCAGCCCCACGAACAGGATCAAAGTGGATGGCGTGAAGTCGGCGTGGGCGCTGTGGCCGGTGTTGCCGACGGTCGCCGCGAGGAACGCCAGACCGACGGCGGTCATGCCGACGCCGATCCATTCGCGCTGCTCGACGTGATGGCCGAACGCGCTGTTCGCCAGCACGGTCAGCAGCACCAGGCCGCCTGCGATCACGGTTTGCACCAGCGAGATCGGCGCCAGCGACAGCGCCGCCACGTGCAGGCCCCACGAGGCCATCGCCACCGCCATGCCGATCGAGTAGGCGGGCGAGCGGAACAGCCGCAGCGAGGAGCGCAGCGGGTGGCGCCAGTCGACATCTGGCGACTCGATCGCCCCGCGGTGCTTCAGCAGGAAGCCGAGCAGCGACGCCACCGAGGTGGCGAGCGCCAGCAGCAGGCCCAGCTGAACGGAGAACGGCACGCTGAAACGCTAGCCGCGGCGGATGTCTGCGAGGAAGCTCTCGTGGAGGCGGTCACCCGCATCGTTCAGCCTCGCCTCGATCCGCACGCGGACTGATCGCCCGCCGCGCAGCGCCTGGCGTCCGGCCGCATTCAGCCGTAGCACGAGCCTGCGCGGCAGCTTCGAGCCCTTGTGCAGGAAGACCACGCTCGCGAGCACACGGCCCTTGGCCGAGCCGCGGACGCCCGTCGCGGTCAGCGCCAGCCTGCACACGCGATCGAGGCAGTTGGGTCGCGACCAGCTGACGAGCGGCGCCTTCACGCTGCTGAGCGGAAGCCCGAGCGTGAGCGTGCCGCCAAGGTCGAACCCGTCGCGGCCGATGTGCTCGCAATCGTCTGCGACCAGAGCGTTGGCGGCCGGATCGGTCGCGTCGGTGCCGTCTCCGCATGTGACGACGTCCGCCGCTGTGCCGGCGCCGAGCGAGATCTTGTCGTCGCCCGCTCCACCGTCCACCCGGTCTGCACCCGCATCGCCGTAGAGCGCATCGTCGCCGTCGCCGCCTGCGATGACGTCGCTCCCCGATCCGCCGACGAGGATGTTCGGGCCGCCGTCGCCGGTCAGCTCGTCGGGCCCGTCACCGCCGCGCAGGTTCTCGATGCCGCCGAGATCGTCCTCGCCGGCCGCCGGCTCTTCCAGCGAGACGGTCACGCCCGGCTTGCGGCCGTCGTAGGAGTAGGTGTCGCTGCCTGCGCCACCGTCGACCGTGTCGCGCTCGCCGGCGGGCCCGTTGTCGAAGATCGTGTCGTCGCCCGCGCCCGCCGTGATCGCGTCGCGGCCCGGGCCACCGGTCAGCCGATCGGCCTGGTCGGTGCCGGTCAGCTGGTCGTCGCCGTCACCGCCGTCGAGCGTCGTGCCGGACAGCACGTCGTCGCCCGGGCCGCCCTTCAGCTGGCCTGGCCCGCTCACGCTGTCGTCAGCGTCGCCCGCGTCGACCACGGCGATCAACTCGTAGCCGCCGCAGGTGACCGTGTGAACGTCGTTCGAGCTGCAACCGTTCCCAGCGCTGATCGCCGCTCCATCGTCGTGGAAGACGACGGTCGGCACGTAAGTCGTCATGCTGACGCCGGTCGTGATCGTGATCCGGTTCTGCTCGCCGGCCGCCGCCACGTAGCGAGCCTCGTCCGGGTAGCAGGCGCCGTACTTCGACTGCTCCGAGCTGCAGCTCGGGACGAAGACGCTGACGCTCGCGGCGTCGGCCGCCGAAGGTGCGGCGAGCGCCGTGACCGTGAGCGCGAGCACCAGTCGCTTCATTGTCAGCCGCGTCGCCCGAGGATCTCGTCGCGCTCCTTCAGGCGATTGCGCCGCCGCACCTGCGCGTCCGCTTCACGGCCGCGCTGCTCGTCGGTCTCGAGCTCGAGGCCGGGTACCTCGACCGGCTTGCCCTCGGCGTCGACCGCGACCATCGTCAGGTAGGCGGAGTTCGTGTGGCGGCGCTCACCGGTGCGCGGGTTCTCCGCCTCGACGCGCACGCCCACCTCCATCGAGGTCCGCCAGGCGGCGTTGACGCTCGCAGAGAACGTGACGAGCTCACCGACGTGGATCGGGGTGATGAACGTCATGCGGTCCACGCCAGCAGTAACCACGCGCGAGCGCGAATGTTTCACTGCAGCGGCGCCAGCGGCCTCGTCGCAGAGCTTCATCACCGAGCCGCCGTGGATGAAGCCCGCGCTGTTGGCGTCGAGCACGCCCATCCACTGGATGAGCTGGGTCTGGGAGTCGGCGACCGAACGGGAGGCCACGGTCAGGCGTTCTTCTTCGGATCGCCCTCGCGTAACAGGCCGTCGTCGGGAATCGGCTCCCAGACAGCCGCGAAGTCGGTGAAGCGGCGATGGTCGGGGCGGATGCCCGGGTCGCCGTCCACCGTGCCGAGCCGCACGCCGATCTGGCCTTTGGTCTCGGGGTTACGGCTGAACAGCGCCGAGCCGCAGTTGGAGCAGAAGCACTTCTCGAAGCCTCCGCCGCCCGGGTCCCACGCGCGCACGAGCTCCTCGCCTTCGACGATCCGGAACGACCCTTCCACGGTGCGCGCGTTGGCAGACGCGGCAGTGCCGGTGCGCCGCTGGCAGCGGGTGCAGTGGCAGTAGTTCGCCGACTCGAACGGCTCGGTGATCTCGTAGCGGACCTGGCCGCACAGGCAGCCACCTGTCAGAGCGCTCATGGCCGCGAGACTAATCCGCCCGGCGCTCCTTATCATCGCCGCCCTTGGACCTGACGCAGCGGATCGGCGAGCAGCGCTGGTACCACACGCTCGACCTGGGCGAGGGGCGCGTCACGCCGGGCTGGTTCGACATGCGGCCCTACGTGAAGCACTACGGGCTGCCCGAGCGCATGGACGGGATGCGCGTGCTCGACTGCGGCACCTGGGACGGCTTCTGGGCGTTCGAGATGGAACGCCGCGGCGCGACGGTGGTCGCGCTCGACGTGAACCACGAGTGGGAGTACGACTCGCCGCCGCGACGGCGCCCGACGGAGTTCCCGGACACCTACCGCGGCGAGGGCTTCGAGCTGGCGAAGGAGGCGCTCGGATCGAAGGTCGAGCGCGTGCACTGCAACCTCTACGAGGCATCGCCCGAGTACCTGGGCGGCACCTTCGACCTGGTCTTCATCGGCACGGTGCTGATCCATCTGCGCGACCAGCTGCTGGCGCTCGAGCGGCTGGCGTCGCTCTGCCACGGGCAGTTCATCTTCGCCGACGAGTACGACCGCGCCTCGCAGCTCGTACCGTTCCCGGTGTCGCGCTACCACGCCGACCGCGAAGCGGCAGTGGTGTTCTGGCTGCCCTCGGCGAAGACGTGGATGCGCATGATCCGCACGGCGGGCTTCGACGACGTGAGCCGGCACGGCCGCTTCACGCTGGTGCTCCAGGACAAGCTGAAGATCCCGCACGTGGTGGTGCACGCGAAAGGCCGCGCGGCGAAGGTGGAGGCAAGCGGCCCCGCGCCCGGCTCGCCCGTGCCGCCAAAGCCGGCGGTAGCCGGTGGCCTGCCGCTTCGAGCGCCTGCATCCGCGGCTATTCCGCGAGCGCCATCCCGACTCGGCGCTCTGGCAATGGCTCGTCAACGGTGTGGCCGCCTCGGCGGCCTGGACTCCGCAGACGCGCGCGCGGCTGCTGCGCCGAGGGGGGATCGACGTGAAGACGAGCCTGATCCAGCCGGGCTGCTTCTTCTTCAGCACGCAGATCGAGTTCGGCGACTGGGTCTGGATCAACCACCGCGCCTACTTCGACACCCGCGACTGGATCCGCATCGGCGACCGCACTGCGTTCGGCCCGGCGGTCATGGTCATCACCTCCACGCACGAGCCCGGCACGCACGACAACCGCCGCGGCGACTACAGGACCGCGCCCGTGACGATCGGCGCCGGCTGCTGGATCGGAGCCCGCGCGACGATCATGCCCGGGGTCACGATCGCTGACGGCGTGACCGTTGCGGCAGGAGCCGTGGTGACGCGCGACTGCGAGGCGGACGGCCTCTACGCAGGCGTGCCGGCGCGGCGTGTCAAGGAACTGGACTAGTCAGTCGTCCCAGAAGTACGCCGGGCCCGGCTCGTCGCCGACCGGCGGCGCTTCGCCGCCGCGGCCGCGCACCAGGCCGCGCAGTCGCGCGCGCTGCTCGGCGCGCAGCTCTGCTCGCGCAGCCGCGTCGGGCACCTGCGGCCGGCGTGTCAGCCGCGACCACGCGTAGCCGGCCGCCAGCGCGATGCCGCCAAGGATCGGTGGCCGCTCGACCAGCGCGCGGTAGCCCGCCCGCAGCACGACGAAGGCGGGCAGGTAGCCCATGAACGCATTGCCGCGCCCCTCGTCCCAGCGTGCCCGCCACCAGGCCTGCCGCGCGCCGCGGCGGCGGTAGTGCAGCACGGTCAGCTCCCCGAGCGGATGCACGGTCCAGCCGCGCGCCCGGGCACTGTATTCGTCGATGCCATCCCAGCCCATCGACGCCTGGAGTCCGCCGATCTCGTCCAGGCAAGCGCGCCGGTAGGCCTTGATGTAGCCCACCACGTTGTGGCGGCCAACCTGGTCCGGAACCCAGTCGTCGCCGTCGGGGATCAGCCCGAAGCCGCCCGCGATGCCGGCGCGTGGGTAGCGCTCGAACGTGCGCGCGACCCAGTCGAAGTAGTGCGGTGGGACGAACAGGTCGCCGTCCATCTTCACGACGAACTCGTGCTCGGTAGAGATGGTGGCGAGCCCGGTGTTGAACGCCTCGACGATCGGCTTGCCGCGCCCACGTGAGCTCGACGCCCGCTCGCTGCGGGTGACCACGCGGATCCACGCGTGCTCGGCCGCCGCGGCCGCGGCTATCTGCGGCGTGGCGTCGGTCGAGCCGTCATCGACGATCACCCACTCGGCGGGCCGCTGCGTCTGGGCCACGATCGAGGCGATCGTGCGCCCGAGGTGCTCGGCCTCGTCGCGCACGGGGGAGACGATCACGTAGGCGGGGCGCGTCACTGACGAGGACCCTCTCGGCTCCCAGCGTGCGCGGCGTTGCCTCCGCGGCGAGTCGGCGCCAGGCCGGCGTACTTTCCGGCCAGGCGGGCGATCCGCTGCGGGCTCAGCCGGGCGCGCCAGTGACTCGGCCAGCCGGCCCGCTCGCTCCACCACTCGCGCACGAGCTCGCGCGCGCCGTAGCGCGGGACCTCGCGGTACATGGTGTGGCCGCGGTGCTGCACGCGGAAGCGACGGTAGATGTCGCGCAGCGGATCGTGCGAGTGGTCGTGCAGGACGCGCAGCTCGGGGTCGATGACCGCGACGTAGCCGGCGCGCAGCCAGTGCAGTGCCCACTCCTTGTCCTCGGTGCCCGGCATGTCCTCGCGAAACGGCCGCTGCGCCCACAGCTCGGCGCGAAAGGCTCCGGCGGCGTTGCTGTAGCCCCAGCCGGGGTGACGCAGCGAGTGCTCGACGTCCTGCACCACGCGCTCGCCCAGGCGCGAGCCGTCGGGCGCGTTGTCGACACCCGTCGCACAGGCCACGCGCGGGTCGTCGAAGCATGCGAGCACGCGCGCCAGCCAGTGCGTGTCGGGCGGGTAGGCGTGGGCCGACAGCGCCACCAGCACCCGCCCCGACGCGGCGGCACAGCCGGTGTTGAGCGAGCCGCCGAAGCTGAACCCGGCGGCGGGGATCTGGATCAGCTGCACCGGGCGCGCACGCACCAGCTCCAGGGTGCCATCGCTGCTGCCCGAGTCGACCACGATCACCTCGGCGCGGCGATCGCCGAGATCCTGCTCGAGCACGAGGTCGAGCACCGCTCCGATGTCCGCCGCCTCGTCCTTCGCGCGCACGATCACGGACACAGCGGCTGCAAGCGGCGCTGAACCCGCGTCCACGCGGGCCAATCTAGCCGTATCCTCCGGCGCAGCGTGGAGAGGCCTGACGTCGCAGCAGAGCTCCGCCGCCTCGCGCGCATGCTGCGCGACAACTGGTGGATCATCGCCGTCTGCGTGGTCGCGGCAGTTGCTGCGGCGTCCGTGTACGAGGCCGGCAAGACCACCGCCTACCAGGCCCAGTCGAAGGTGCTCCTCGTTCAGGACGACCCGAACGCCACGCTCAGCGGCAACCAGGTGTTCCTGGATTCGGTGCGCCAGCGCGCCACCGCCCTCGAGCTGATCACCGGGCCGAACGTGGGCGAGCGCGCGGCACGCCAGCTCAAGCTGAAGCGGATCCCGGGCGGCGTGCACGCCAGCGCCAGCGGCGACTCGAACGTGGTCACGATCACGGTGGAGAACCACTCGCCGCTGCAGGCGGCGCGCATCGCCGACGCCTTCGCGAAGCAGTACGTCGAGTTCCGCCGCGACGCCGTCCGCGCCCGCTACGACCAGGCGCTCTCGGATGTGCGCGGCCGCCTCCAGCGCCTGAGCAAGCTCGGCGTGAGCTCTTCCGAGCCGCAGGTGAAGCAGCTCCAGTCGCAGGCCTCACAGCTCGAGCTGCTGGCGTCCACCAGGCTGCCGGACGCCACCGTCATCCAGCATGCCGCGGGCTTCGCATCGCCGCTCCAGAAGCGCTGGGCGCGCAACCTCGTGCTCGCTGCCCTCGCCGGCCTGTTCGTGGGACTGGTGCTGGCGTTCCTGCGCGACCGCCTGGACGACCGCCTGCGCTCGGAGGACGACCTCGCGCTGGCGCTCCCGTCGATCCCCGTCGTGGCGACCGTGCCCGTGTGGCGCCCGGGTCAGCGCTGGCGCCGGGTGGCCGCCGAGAGCTACTACAACCTTGGCGTGGCCATGCGATCGCTGAACGGCTCGAGCTCCAGCTCGTGGCTGATCACGAGCGCGCTCGGCGAGGACGGCAAGACCACCACCGCGCTCAACGCCGCGCTCGCGCTCGGGCGCGAGGGCCGCAACGCGATGCTGGTGGATGGCGACCTGCGTCACCCGCGCGTGACGGAGATGGTCGGAGCCGCGCGTGGCGACGGGTTTGTCAAGGTGCTTGCAGGTGAGAGCCAGCTCGCAGGCGCCGCGTCGACACAGCGCTTCCAGACCGATCAGAAACATCAGCTGCGCCGTGGCCGCAAGCCGCTCGTGACCGTGCAGGGCGACGTGGCGGTGCTGCCGGCGGGTCGTACGAACGTCGCGCCTCAGCGCCTGATCACCGAGCAGTCGGCGCAGAGGTTGCTCGACCAGGCACACGAGGAGGGCAGGGACACGGTCATCGACGGGCCGCCGCTCGGTCTGTTCGGTGACATGCTGCCGCTCGCCCGCCACGTGGACGGCGTGCTGGTCGTCGTGCGGCTCTACCACACGACCAAGCGCTCGGTGCGCAACCTGCTGCGCCAGCTCAAGACGGCCGACGTGCACCCCAAGGGCGTCGTCGTGATCGGCACCGGCGAGCAGACCGACAAGCTCTACGGCGCCTGATGGAGTCCGGCGGGCAGGTCAGCCCGCCGATCGGCCTGCCCAGCGCGGGTCCCGGGACGCTGTCGGCGCGCACGTGGCTGTGGCTGGCGCTGCCCATTGCGGCCGGCGCGGGAGTGCTCGCGGCGTCGCACGCACAGGTGGCGCTCGACCTGGCGCTGCTCACGATCGGCATGGCGGCCATCCTCCGCTGGCCGTTCGCGTTCCTGCTCGTGGTGCTGGCCGTGGTCACGCGCCGAAGCCCGTTCTCGGAGACCCCGTTCGTGGAGCTGTGGGTGGCGGCATCGTCGGTGGTGCTGCTGCCGCGACTCCTGCACGCGCCGGGGCGCTGGCTGCTGCTGCCGCTCGCGGCCTTCCTGCTGTTCTCGCTGCCCGGGGTCGACTTCGGCGGCTCGCAGCTGTCGGCCGGAGCCGCAACGTCGGTTGTCATCCCCGTGCTGCACGTGAAGGTGCTCGGGCGCCCGTCGCCCGAGATGGTGGCCTGGATCCGGGTGGGCTTCACCCTGAGCCTGGCGTTGCTGGCCGCGCTCTGCGTGACCGACGTGCGCCGGCTGCGCATCGTCTTCGCCACGGTCGTGGCGGTCGGCGTGTACCCGGTCTACGTGGGCCTCCACCAGCTGCTCGCGGGGCAGTTCCAGGCGAAGGGCGGCTTCCACACTGTCCAGGGGCCGTTCAGCTTCCCGAACGAATACGGCTTCTACCTGGTCATCCTGATCATGCTCGCCATCGTCGCGGCCTTCGAGCTGCACGGCCGGCTGGCACGCGCCGGCTCCGCGCTGCTCGCACTGCTTGCGCTGGTCCTGCTCCAGCACACCTACACGCGCTCGGCGTGGATCGGGTTCGCGCTCGCCCTGCTGGTGCTTGCCGTCTTCCGCTACCGGCGGCTGATCGTGGTCGGCCTGATCGTGTTCGCGCTCAGCGTCGTCGCGGTGCCGGGCGCGGTCGGCTCGGTCCAGGAGCGCTTCGGCGACCTCTCCTCGCAGAACGCGTCGACATCGAGGAACTCACTCGACTGGCGGCGCGGCGAGTGGGGACGCATGACCCATTACGGCGACCAGAAGCCGCTCACCGGCCAGGGCTTTGGCAGCTACCAGCGCCTGACGGTCGCGGAGTTCGGCTACCAGGACGGCAGCTTCTCGACGATCCAGTTCAACCCGGGCGCCGGCATCGCGACGGTGGGCTTCGCCGCGCACAACGACTACGTGAAGCTCTACGTGGAGACGGGCGTGCCCGGCGTGGTGCTCTGGGTGCTCGTCCTGATAGGCCTGATTGCGACAGCCGCGAGCGCCGCCCGGCTGCCCGAGCTAGCCCCGTGGGGCGTGGCGGTCGCCGGGCTGGGGCTGGCGTTCGCGCTGATGAGCGTGAGCGACAACATCCAGGGCTACGGCGTGCCGCTCGCGATCCTCTTCACACTGTCGGCGGCGCTTGCCGGCGCGTACCGGCGAAGCGCTCCGCCAGCTCGCGGGCAAGCCGGCTGAGCGAGTAGTCGCGCTCGACCACCCGCCTGCCGGCCGCGCCGAGTGCGCGCCGCCGCGCGGGATCGCCGGCCAGCTGCGCGAGCGCGTCGGCCAGCTCGTCCGCTCGCCCCGGTGCCACGAGCAGCCCTGACTCGCCGTCGCCGACCAGCTCGGGGATGCCCATGATGCGCGTGGCCACGACGGGAACCTCCATCGCCAGCGCCTCCATCAGCACCACCGGCAGGCTCTCGCGGAAGCTCGGCAGGCAGAAGACGTCGGCTCGCTCGTAGAAGTCGCAGATGCGGTCCTGCCCGACCGGGCCGGCCAGCTCCACGTGCTCGCCCAGGCCGAGCGCTTCGACCTGCCGCTCGAGCGCCTCCTGCTCGGCCCCGCCGCCCACGATCGTGCAGGCCACCTCGACGCCGCGCTCGCGCAGCTCGGCGATCGCCTCGATCAGCACGCTCTGTCCCTTCACCGGGTCGAGCCGGCCCACGTTCAGGATCCGAAGCGGCGAGTCGTCCGGTCGCGCCGGGCGCTCGCTCGGGCGCCACTCGGTCGTGTCCACACCCAGGCGCACGACGGTCAGCCGCGGCCAGCTCGCGGCCGGGAGGAGCGCCATCGCCTGGCTGCGCACCCAGTCGCTCACGCACGCGACCCACGCCGCGCAGGCCAGCTTCGACTGGAGCCGGTTCTCGCTCACGTCGAAGAACTCGGCCGGGCCGTGCAGCGTCAGGCTCCACTCGAGCTCCCCGCCGGCCAGCCGCTCGGCCAGCATCGCCACGTCGGCGCCCGCGTTCGCGAAGTGCACGTGCAGGTGACGCAGGCCACGGCGGCGCAGCTCGGCGCGCAGCACCACGGCCTTGGCGAAGTAGAACGCCTGCCAGATCCGGCCGCGCGCGCCGCGGCCGCGACCGATGGCGGTGCGCAGCGTCGAGAGGTAGCGGCCGGGCTCACGCGTCAGGGCGCTGACGTGGTCTGCCACCAGGCGCGCCGGGCTGAGCGGCTGGAGCGAGTAGGTCTGCTCGCGCTCCGAGCGGTCGGCCGGCGACAGCGCCTCGGCGTCGCTCGCGCGCCGCAGCGAGAACGTGTCCACCTCCACTCCGGCCGCCCGCAGCGCCATGACCTCGCGCTGGATGAACGCGTGCGAGACGGCCGGGTAGCGCGAGACCAGGTAGGCCACGCGCGTCACAGCACCACCCGCTTCGACTCGGCGCTGCCGCGGATCAGCGCCGCGAGGCCGACCAGGTCGCCCGCCACGTGAGCCAGGTTCTGCTCCATGACCCAGCGTCGCCGCCACTGGCGCGTCTGGATCGTGGCGCGCGCATAGGGAAGCGCCAGCAGCACGAGCAATGGCCGGCGTGTGAGAGCTGCCATCACGAGCGCCGCCAGCGCCAGGTCGAACTTGGCGGTGCGCCGGCTGAGGAAGACGCCCAGGTACCAGCGCGAGCGCAGCTCTGGCACCGCGCGCGTGGCGGCCGGGAACAGGCGCAGGCGCCTGCGCTCGGCGATCCATGCCGACGCCGGGCGGCTCACGACATCGTGATGCACCAGGGCATCAGCGGCGAACGCCGAGCGCCCGCCGGCCCTGCGCACCTCCCAGCCGAACACCAGGTCCTCGCCGAAGTGGCCCTGCGCCGGGTCGATGAACGCGCGGAAGCCGCCCACCCGGTCGAACCACTCGCGCTTCACGAAGAGGTTGGCGGTCTCGTAGAGCCCGCTCTCCTCGCGCACGGTGATCACGTGGTCGAACGGGCCGGGTGCGACACCGGGCTCGGGCTCCACGCGTCCCTGGACCAGGTCGGCACCGGACAGGGCGGCCACGCCTGCGCTGAGCCACCCAGGGGCAGGCACGCAGTCGGCGTCCGTGAAGGCGATCAGCTCGCCGCGCGAGGCAGCCACGCCCGCGTTGCGCGCGGCGGCGGGGCCGAGTGGCACGGGGTTGGCCACGACACGCGCCCCGGCATCGCGCGCGCGCTCGGCGGTCGCGTCGTCCGAGCCGTCATCGACCACGATCACCTCGAGCTCGCCGTCGATCTGCTGGGCGACCGCGGCAGCGACCGCGCGTGCGATCGTCGCCTCCTCGTTGCGAGCTGGGATGACCACGCTTGCGCGCACGCGCGAATGATTGTCCATGCGGGCGTACCATTCGCGTCGTGGGGTCGCCGCCTGCAGAGAAGGCTGCCGCCACAGCCGAGGCCTCGGCCCCTTCGGGTGACCTGCGGCAGCGCGTAGCGCGCGGCACGCTGGTCAACGCCGTCTTCAACGTCGGGCTTCAGCTGCTCGGCTTCTTCAAGGGCTTCATCGTCGCGGGCTTCCTGACGGCGTCGCAATATGGCGTCTGGGGACTGCTCGTGATCTCGCTGGGCACGCTGCTGTGGCTGGCGCAGCTCGGGATCGACGACAAGTACGTCCAGCAGGACCACCCCGACCAGGAGAAGGCGTTCCTTCTCGCGTTCACGCTCCAGTGCATGCTGGCGGGGCTCTTCATGGTCATTCTGGCCATCGGCGTGCCGCTGTTCGCACTGGCCTACGACAAGCCCGAGATCATCGCCCCGGGGCTGGTGCTCACGCTGGCCATGCCAACGGCCGCGCTCGACACGCCGCTGTGGATCTACTACCGGCGGATGGACTTCCTCAAGCAGCGGCGGCTGGCTGCGTGGGACCCGCTCACCGCGTTCGTTGTCACGATCGTGCTGGCGGTGGCGGGGCCGGCTACTGGGCGCTGGTGCTCGGGACGCTCTTCGGCGCGTGGGCCGGCTCGATCGCGGCGATTCGCTCGTCGCCGTACAAGCTGCGCCTCTACTACGAGAAGGGCACGCTCAAGGAGTACGCCACCTTCTCGTGGCCGATCCTGATCCAGAACGCCAGCGGCGTGATGATCGCGCAGGTGCCGGTGCTGTTCGTGCAGCGCCACCTGGGCACCGCTGCCGTCGGTGCGATCACGCTTGCCGGGACGATCTCGCTGTATGCAAACCGGGTTGACACGATCGTCACGCAGGCGCTCTACCCGGCCATCGCGCGCGTGAAGGACAAGCCGCATCTGCTGTACGAGGCGTTCTCCAAGTCCAACCGGCTCGCGCTCATGTGGGGCGTCCCGTGCGGTGCCGGCATCGCCCTGTTCGCGCCGGACATCGTCCACTACCTGCTGGGGGACAAGTGGCACTTCGCCATCCCGGTGATCCAGATCACGGCGCTGACGGCGGGCTTCAACCAGTACGGCTACAACTGGGCCGCGTTCTACAAGGCCTACAACCGCACGCGCCCGATCGCCGTCACCGGGGTGCTGATGATGGTGGCCGTGCTCGCGCTGGCCGTGCCGCTCACGTACAGCTACGGCGTGCGTGGCTATGCGCTCGGCATGGCGGGTGCAACCGCTCTGCTGATCGGGATCCGCTGCTTCTACCTGGCGCGCCTGTTCCCGACGCTGACGCTCGCCACCCACGCCGTGCGAGCCATGTGGCCGACGGTTCCGGCGGTCGGCATCGTGCTGCTCGTGCGCCTGGCCCACAGCGGCCCGCGCAGCGCGGCGCTGGCAGCCCTTGAAGCCGGCCTCTATGCCATCACGTTCGTGATCTGCGTCTACATCGCCGAGCGCAACCTGGTGCGCGAGGTGATCGGCTACTTGCGCGGCGGGACAGCCGCGCAAAGCGCCGCATAATTCGCGCGATGGCCGGGACCGCGATCCGAGGCTTCGTGTCGCAGCCGATGAAGCGGGTGGTGCTGCGATCGCGCGTGACGGCTCCGTACTGGCGCCGGCGCTTCCACCACTTCGGCGAGGCGACGATCCTGCACCGCCCCGGCTGGGTCTACGGGCCGCAGCAGATCTCGATCGGCGCGCACTCACTGATCCTGCACGGGACCTGGCTGTCGGTGGAGAGCACAGCCTGGGGCCGCCCGGCGCCGGTGCTCTCGATCGGCGACCGCGTGGGCATCCGGCCCTACTGCACGATCAGCGCGGCCGAGCACATCGAGATCGAAGACGACGTGATCATCGCGTCGTACTCCAGCGTGATCGACTCGGACCACACCTTCTCGCTGGGGCGGCCGAACGTGCTGCACAACCCGCTTGCCACCGCTCCGATCCGGATCGGGCGCGGCACCTGGATCGCCGAGCGCGTGGCAGTGCTGCGCGGTGCCGACATCGGCCGCTGCTGCATCATCGGCGCCAACAGCGTGGTCAAGGGGACGATCCCGGATTACTCGATCGCCGTCGGCGCTCCCGCTCGCGTCGTCGGCCGGGTCGAAGGCGTCGACGCCGCGGTGGCGCCGGTGGCCGAGGGCCTCTTCTGATGGGCGTGGACGTTCGCGGCTTCCTGCACTGGCTGCCGTTCCGGCTCGGCTACGTGTGGGGCCCGCGGGTGATGTCGAAGCTGCGCCGCCGCTGGGTCTACATGCGCCATCCCCATGCCGATCTGAGGATCGACCCGACCTGTTATCTCGGGCCCGGCTTCAGCCTCCACATCACCGGCCCCGGCACCTTCGAGACCGGCCCGTACTGCCAGTTCCGCCGCAACTTCCGCGCCGAGCTGGAGGGCCGGGCGCGGATCAAGTTCGGCGAGCGCTGCATCGCCACCTACGACGTCGTGATGCAGTGCACCACCTCGATCGAGATAGGCGATCGGGTCATGCTCGGCCAGAACTCGTTCCTGGCCGACGGCAACCACAACTTCCGCGACATCTCCAAGCCGATGCTCGCGCAGGGGTACGAGTACCGCCCGCTCACGCTGGGCAACGATGCCGTCGCCACCAGCAAGTGCACGATCCTGGCCGACGTCGGCGAGCGCGCCTACATCGGCGCGAACGCTGTCGTCAGCAAGCCGATTCCCGCGTTCTGCGTGGCGGTCGGCTCACCCGCGCGGGCGATCGACTACTTCGGCCCTCCGGGCTCGGAGCCGCCGGGGCTGGAGGCCAAGGCCTCGCGCTCGTCCTGATCCCACGCCTCGGTGAACGGGCGCCCGAGCTGCTGGCGGAAATGCAGGTCGGCGCGGCGCCAGACGCGCTCGCCGATCAGCGGCGTGCTGCGCGGCACGTGTGGCAGCAGGGCGCGACCGAGGCGCCCGCGCGCCGGCGGGTGGCGCAGCGCCTCGCTGAAGCGCGTGTGGAAGTAGGCCTCCTCGCCCGGGTGGGCGAGAACCCATGCGCGCTCGGCTCGTGCCTGGATGACCATGCGTTCCTGCCAGCGCTCGAGCGTGACCTCGTGCAGGTGCTCCGCGCGCGCGTCCCTGTCGTAGATCAGCCGGAAGCCGTGCTCGAAGAGCCGGACACCCAGGTCGATGTCCTCGTACAGGAACGGGTAGCGCTCGGCGTCGAAGCCGCCCACGCGCTCCAGCGCCGCGCGCTTCAGCGACACGTTGGCGGTGTACAGGTGGCCCGGCCCGGCCTCGCTGCCGCGGATGCTCGGGTAGTTGAACTGGATGCCGTGGTCGAGCCAGACCATGAACGCGCTGCGGTCCAGCTCGCGCGCCCACTCCACGTGTCCGAGCACGCCGGTGTCGCTGCCGGGGTTCTGCTCGTGGAGGGCGGCGTGGCGGGCCAGCAGCGTGGGCGCGGCCAGGATGTCGTCGCCCAGGAACAGCACGACCGGGTTCGCCGCGGCGCGCCAGCCGGCGTTGCGCGCGTGGGATGCGCCCGCGTGTTCGGCGCGCATGACGCGCGTGGCGAACGGCTGCTCGCCGATCTCGACCGGCGCCTCGTTCTTTGCGTCCTCGACCACGATCAGCTCGAAGCTGTCCGGGTCGAGTGTCTGCCGGGTCAGAGCCGTGACGGTGCGCGGCAGCGCGTCCGGGCGGTTGAAGGTGGGGATCACCACGCTCAGCCTCATCGCGGTGCCTCGACCTCGCGCGCGACGGCGGCGTTGAAGACGTCCTCGGTGTGGAGCGGTGCGGTGCCCAGCCCGCCCTCGCGCAGGCGAGCGCGCAGGGCCGGGTCACTCGCAAGGCGGCGCACTGCCGCGGCGAGCGCGTCGGCGTCACCCGCTTCGTAGAGCAGCGCGTTCTGCCCGTCGCGCAGGTACTCGCCGGAGCCGCCGCGGCCGGTTGCCACGACGGGCCGGCCGAGTGCCATCGCCTCGAGCGGCACGAGCCCCCAGGGCTCCTCCCAGATCACCGGGAAGACCACCACGTCGGCGGCCTCGTATGCCGCCGGCAGCTCGGCGCGCGTGCGGAACCCGGACAGCTCGATACGCCCGCTCACCCCAAGCCGCTCGGCCTGGGCGCGCAGCTTCGCCTCGGCACCAGGGTCGCCCTCGCCCACGATCTCCAGCCGCGCCTCGGGCAGCAGGGCCAGGGCGTCCAGCACCGTCGCGATGCCCTTGCGCTCGTCGATCCGGCCGACGTACAGCAGGCGCCAGTCCCAGTCGCGCTCGGGCCGCGGATCCAGGTAGGAAGGGTCGATGCCGGAGTGCGCCACGCCGCTGTCACTCGGCGCAGCACCGGCTTCGAGCGCCGCCGGCGGGTGCGCTCGCTCACGAACAGGTAGCGCGCCGCGCTGTCCAAGTCCACGCGCGTGGGGGTACGCAGCAGCAGCTCGGCAAGGCCGAGCCCGCTTTCCCCGGCGCGGACCGCGAAACAGCGTCAGCCAGGAATCCACGCGCGGGCCATAGTCGAGCCAGTCGTCGTGCACGAACGCCAGCGCGCGCAGGTCGCGCCGGCGAACGCGCTCGAGCAGCGACAGCGACATGCCGCCCATCGACCACCACGTCACGAGCTCCGGGTCGAACTCGCGCAGGTGCGCTTCCAGCACCGCGCCGTTGGCGCGCTCGATGCGCAGGCACTCGCGCGGCGAGCGCGCGGGAAACGCTGGCCGCGCCACCACCAGCGCAGCTCGCGGTGGACGCCGGGCTCTTCGGGCTCGGCCGGGGCGGGCAGGCGGAAATCGGTCGTCAGCACGCGCACCTCGTGCCCGCGCGCGCGCAGGTGGCGCACCGCCGAGCGCCACACCAGCTCGTAACCCCCGAGGTGGTGCGGCGGGTACATGTTCCCCACCGTCAGGACCCGCACCTCGCGCAGCATATGGGCGTTCGTTAGGGTCGCCGCCCGGATGCAGCCTGGCCCGCTCGTGACCGTCGCCGTCGTCTCCTGGAACACGCGCGACCTCCTGCGCCGCTGTCTCGAGTCGCTCGCCGCCGAGGTCGCGTCCGGCCGCTGCGAGGTGTGGGTGGTGGACAACGCCTCGACCGACGGCTCGGCGGAGCTCGTGCGTGACGAGTTCCCGCAGGTGCGGCTCGAGGCTTCGGACGACAACCTCGGCTTCGGCCCGGCTGTCAACCTGGTTGCGAATCGCACGCAGGCGCCGTGGCTTGCGATCGCCAACGCGGACATCGCGCTGAGGTCAGGGGCGCTCGACGCGCTGCTGGACGCGGCGCGCGACGACCCGGGCGCGGGCGCCCTTGCACCCCGCCTCGTGCTGCCCGATGGCTCGACGCAGCATTCGGTGTTCGGCTTCCCGACCGTGCCGTCGGCGCTCGTCATCGCGAGCGGCGCCGGCCGCGCGCTGCGACCGCTGGGCGAGTCGAGCCTGCTGGTGGGCATGTTCGATGCCGACCGTCCACGGCGCGTCCCGTGGGCGATCGCCGCCTTCCTGCTCGTGCGCCGCGAGGCCTGGGATGCCATCGGCGGCTTCGACGAGCACCAGTGGATGTACGCGGAGGACCTGGACATCGGCTGGCGGCTCGCGCGGGCGGGCTGGGCCACGCGCTACGTGCCGGGCGCGCACGTGGAGCACGAATCGAGCGCTTCGACCGAGCAGGCGTGGGGCGAGGGCAAGAGCCGAGCGCTGGCAGCGCTCCACCTACGCATGGATGCTCCGGCGCATGGGCGCGCCGCGCACCCGCGCGGTCGCCGTCATCCAGATCGCCGGCCAGGCCGTGCGCCTGGTGTGGCTGGCCCCGCTCGCGCGGCTCTCGCCGGGGCGCTTCGGCCGCCGCCGCGACGCCGCGCGCTGGTGGATTGGGCTGCATCGCGCGGGGCTGGCGAGCCGTGCGGAGTTGGAGGCGCACCGCTAGCGTGCCCGCCGTGCCGGGCCCCGACATCAGCGTCGTGATCCCCTCGCATGCGCGCCGGCTTCGCCTGCGCTGGCTGCTCAACTCGCTGGAGGAGCAGAGCCTCGACCAGCGGCGCTTCGAGGTGCTCGTCGTGCACGACTACGACGACGGCGACACGCGGAACGTGATCGAGCGTCACCCGCTCGCCGAGTCGGGCGTGTTGCGGCACATACGCATCGAGCCGGGCACGGGGCACCCGGCGCGGCAGCGCAACCTCGGCTGGCGTGCGGCGCGCGCTCCGCTCGTCGCGTTCACCGACGACGACTGCCGCGCCGATCCCGGCTGGCTCGAAGAGCACCTCCGCGCCGCCGGCGAGCAGCCCGGGGCCGTCGTCCAGGGCGTCACCAAGAACGAGCCTTATGAGCTCGAGACGTGGGCGGCCCCGCACGTGCGCACGCTCGACATCCCGCATCCGCCAAATGAGTTTCTCCAGACCTGCAACATCGTCTACCCGCGCGAGCTGCTCGAACGGCTCGGCGGCTTCGACGAGAGCTTCGCGGCGCCGGCGGGGGAGGACACCGACCTGGGCCTGCGCGCCGCGGCGGCCGGCGCGACCATCGCGGGCACCCACGACGCGGTCGTCTACCACGCGGTCGAGGAGTACACGCTGCCTGGCATGGTCAGGCTCGGCTGGAAGTGGCGCCACGTCGCCCTGCTGGCCAAGCGCCACCCGCGCGTGCGCCGCGAGTGGGTGCTGGGCTTCTTCTGGCGCCGCGAGCACGCGCTGCTGGTCGCGGCGCTGCTCGGGTTGGGGCTCACGCGCCGCTTCCCGCCCGCGGGGCTCGCGGCGGCCCCCTACCTGCGCAGGCTGCTCCTGCGCCGTGGCCGCTCGAAGCGCCAGCTCGCGGTCTCCGCGCTCGAGCTGCCCGGTCAGGCGGTGGTCGACTGCGCCGAGCTGGCGACCATGGCGGCGGGCAGCGTCCGCTACCGCACGCTCGTGCTGTGAGCCGCAGCATCGCCCTGCTCAACTTCGCGTTCTGGCCCGAGGTCCAGCGCGGGTCGGAGCGGATCGTTCACGACCTGGCGGCCGACCTGGCAGCGCGCGGGCACCGGCCGCGGCTGATCACGAGCCACCCCGGCCCGTCGATCACCAGCCGCGAGGATGGCTTCGAGATCGTCCGCAACCGTCGCCCGCCCGACGCGCCGCTGCGGCTGCGCCGGTTCCAGGACAACCTCACGCACGTGCCGTTCAGCTACCGCACGCTGCGCACGGGCGACGACGAGCTGGCGCACGCCTTCTACCAGACCGATGCGCTCGCGTCGGTGCGCTGGGCGCGCGCGACGGGGCGGCCATCGGTCTTCTCCTACATGGGCATCCCCAGCCGCGCGAGTGCCACCTACAAGCGCGGCCGGATGCGCACCATCGAGCACGTGGTGGACCACGCGGACGCGGTCGTGGGCCTGTCGCGGACGGCATGCGAGGGGCTGTGGCGCTGGTGGGGCGTCGAGGCGCGGCTGATCTACCCGGGAGTCGAGCTGTCGGGGTTCACGGACATCGACGGGGAGCGCGCCGAGCAGCCGACGATCGCGTGCGCCGCCTCACCCGACGACGGGCGCAAGCGCGTGCCGCTGCTGGTCGAGGCCTTCGCGATCGTGCGCCGCCGGCACCCGAGCGCGAGGCTGGTACTGATGCGCCCGAGCAGCCAGCGGCTCGAGCAGCAGCTCGCGGCCGACGGCGTCGAGTTCTTCGACCCATCCCCGGGCGCGGTGGCGAACGTGTTCGCCGACGCCTGGGTCTCCGCGCTGACCTCCGCCGACGAGGCATTCGGCCTTGTCGTGGTGGAGTCGCTCGCCACCGGCACCCCGGTCGTGGCGGCGAACGAGGCGGGCCCCGCCGAGATCCTCGACCGTGACGGCATTGCCAGCCTGTTCGAGGAGCCCACTGCGGACGCCGTCGCCCGCGCTCTGCTGGAGGCACTGGAGCTCGTGGGCGATCGCGGCACCGCCACGCGCGCCCGCGAGCGCGCACGTGACTTCACGAGCGAACGCTGCGCGATCGAGCACGAGGCGCTCTACGAGGAGCTGCTCGCGCGATGAGGCCGGCGGTCGACATCGTCGTCCCGTTCGCGGGCTCCGACGCCGAGCTGGCGGCGCTGGTCGAGCGCCTGGGGGTGATCGAGCTGCGCGAGGGGGACTCGCTGACCGTGGTCGACAACCGCGCGGACGCCATCGACCGCGACCCGCACGTGCTGGCCGATCCGGTCCAGCAGTCCTCGTACCACGCGCGCAACCGCGGCGCCACGCGCGGGAGCGCGCCGTGGCTGTTGTTCATCGACGCCGACGTGGACCCGGCGCCCGACATCCTCGAGCGCTACTTCCAGCCGGAGCCCGGCGCGGGCGTGGGGCTGCTCGCCGGCGGGGTGCGCGACGCGCCACTGCCTGCGGAGCCGACCCGTGCCGAGCGTTACGCCGTCGACGCCGAGCAGATGTCGCAGAAGCGCACCCTGCGTGAGGGGCCCTGGGCGTACGCGCAGACCGCCAACGCCGCGGTACGACGAGCCGCGTTCGAGCAGGTCGGCGGCTTCACGGAGGGCATCCGCTCCGGCGGCGATGCGGACCTGTCGTTCCGTCTGCGCGCTGCGGGCTGGGAGCTCGGCGAGCGCGAGCAGGCAGGCGTCATCCACCACAACCGCGCCACCACGCGCGCATTCCTGAGGCAGAAGGCCCGCCACGGAGCGGGCGCGGCGTGGCTCGAGCGGCGCTTCCCGGGCTCGTTCCCTCCGCGTGACCGCCGCTTCTGGACGCGCCGCCTCCTGCGCGAGCTGAAGATGTCGCTGCCGCTGCTCGCCCGCGGCAACCCGGGCGCCGCTGCGGACCTGCTGCTGCCCACGCTGGCGGTCTGGGCATTCGAGCTCGGGCGCTTCCTGCCGAACACGGTGAAGAGCCGCTGAAGGTCAGCGTCGTCATCCGCGCGAAGGACGAGGCGGCCTCGATCGGGCGGACGATCGACCTGCTGCACGGTCAGACGATCGAGTCCGAGCTGATCGTCGTGGACTCGGGCTCGACGGACGGCACCGGCGCGATCGCCCGCGAGCGCGGGGCGACGGTCATCGACATCCCCGCCGCGAGCTTCACGTTCGGCGGCTCGCTCAACACCGGCACCGAGGCGGCAAGCGCGCCGCTCGTCGTCGCGCTGTCCGCGCATGCGTTCCCGAAGCACGAGCGCTGGCTCGAGGCGATGGTTGCGGCCTTCGACCACGACCGCGTGGCGTGCGCGGTCGGCGGCGAGCGCAACCCCGGCGGCGGCCCGATCGAGGGACGCCTCGAACAGGACGCCGAGCTGGCACGCAGGCACCCGTGGTCGGGCTACTCGAACGCGGCCGGCGGCTTCCGGCGCGAGCTCTGGGAGCGCTATCCGTTCCGCGCCGACATGCCCGGCACCGAGGACAAGGAGTGGGCCTGGCACTGGCTCCAGCAGGGCTACGTGTGCGTGATCGCGCCGGAGCTGAAGGTGGACCACGACCACACGAAGGACCCGCTGCGCGAAACCTGGATCAGGGCGCGGCGCGAGTGGATCGGCTACGCGATGTACATGGACATCGACCCGTACCCGCTGCCGCAGGCGCTTCGCGACTGGCGCGACGCCGCACGCGGCTACCGCCACCCGCTGAACGTGGTGCGTGAGGGAGTGCGGGTGGCCGGGGAGTGGAGCGTGCGGCGCCGGCGCTGAGCTCGGGCCTACAGGCCCTTGCGCCGCAACACGTGGGTCGCGGTGCGCAGCAGGATCTTCACGTCCAGCCACAGCGACCAGTTCGCGCCGTAGAGGTAGTCGATCCCGACCATCTCGGTCAGCGGCACGCGTGTCGGGCCGAGGATCTGCCACGGGCCGGTCATGCCGGGCACCAGGCGCAGGCGGCGGCGGAAGCGACCGTCGACGCGGTTGTCCTCGTCGGGCACGAGCGGGCGCGGGCCGACCAGGCTCATCTCGCCGTGGAGCACGTTCAGGAGCTGCGGCAGCTCGTCGATCGAAAGCTTGCGGATGACGGCGCCGGCCTTCGTGATGCGCGGGTCGTCGAGCACCTTGAACAGCCCGCCGCCTGCAACGTTGCGCGCGGCGAGCTCGGCCTTCAGCTCGTCGGCGTTCGTGACCATGCTGCGGAACTTGACCATCCGGAACGGGCGCCCGTCGCGGCCGATCCGCCACTGCTGGTAGAAGACCGGCCCCGGCGAGTCGAGCTTGATCCAGACGGCGACGACTGCGAACAGCGGAGCGAGCACGATCAGGCCGAGCGCTGCGCCGACCAGGTCCATCGTCCGCTTGACGCGCTCGGACGAGCGACCAAGGCCGAAGCGGCGGACACCCAGCACGGTCACGCCGTCGATGTCGTCGAACTCCACGGAGGAGCCGACAACCTCGAACATGCGCGGCAGAATCGACACCTTCACGCCCGCGGCCTTCGCGCGGCTGACGCTGTCCACGAGCGTCTCGCCGTCGGCCTCGCCGGGAATGATGATCACGCGGTGCACGTCGAGCTGGCGCACCAGCTCGGGAAGGTCGTCCAGGCCAAGCATCCGCCGGCGCCGGTCGGCGCCGTTCCAGCCGGCGTGCGCACGGCGCTCGTCGTCCAGCGGCAGGTAGCCCACGACCTCGGTGCTGGGCCGGGCTGCGGCCAGCTTGCCGGCGAGGCGCATCCGGGTGCCGGAGCGGCCGACGATCAGGCAGCGCTCGGCAGGCGCCAGGCGCCGCGCGATCTCGCGCGCGCTGAAGCGGAAGACGCTGGTCAGGAGGAAGGCTGAGCTCCACAGCGCGAGCCCGGAAGCTCGGGTGAACGCGCCGTCGATCAGCACCGGGCCGAGCAGCCACGCGAGCAGCGTGTAGAGGCCGGCGAGCTGGAAGTGATGCGGGGCTTCGTCCAGCGTCGACTTGTGCATGACCAGCTCGTCGCGGTCGTAGAGGCCGAGCAGCTTGCCCACCACCACCACCAGCGGCAGCGCCACCAGCATCCCGGGCTGGATCGACGCGCCGGACACGAGAACGACGGCGAAGTAGCCGGCAACTGAGGCGGCCAGCAGGTCGGCCGCGATCAGGCTGCGGCGGAAGAGGGCGTCACGCTTGTAGGCGCCGGGGGAGACGAGCCCCTCGACGTCGGAGAAGCCGAACGGCTTCGGTTTTACCTCGACGGGCGCGAAGGCGTTACGGCGCCGGCGCCCCGCGTTGCGGATCCGCGACTCGAGCCGCTCGTCGAGAACCAGGTCCTGGAGCGTGGCCATCAGATGCTGCTCCTGCGCAGCCGCGAGCGCAGCGCGTGACCGAACATGCGCGCGGCGAACGGCAGCCCATCGACCAGGTAGCGCCTGAACAGCCGCCGCGGCTCCTGGATCAGCCGGTGGAACCACTCGAGGCCGATCGTCTGCATCCAGCGCGGCGCGCGCTGGACCTCGCCGGCGACGAAGCTGAAGCTGATCCCCACGCCGACGAACCACGTGTTCGGCATCTCCGCCGCGAGCTGAAGCGCGAGGTCCTCCTGCTTGGGGAACCCGAGGGCGACGTAGACGATGTCCGGAGCGGCGGCGCTGAGCGTGTCGAGGATCTCGTCGATCGCGTCGTCGTCCTTCTCGAAGCCGAGCTCGGGCGACATGCAGCCGGCGATCCGGACGCGCGGGTAGTCGGCGCGCATACGCTCCGCGCACGCCTCCGCGGCGCCGGCGTTGCCGCCGAGCAGGAAGATCGACGCACCCTTGTTCGCCGCGGCGGCTGTGAGCGACCAGATCAGGTCGGAGCCCGCAACGCGCTCGGGCAGCGGCGTGCCGCGCAGCTTGCTCGCCCAGATCAGCGGCATGCCGTCGGCCACGACCAGCCGGGCGCCGCGCAGATGGCGGCTGCGGTCGTAGACGGCGCCGTCGGCGCCGGTCGTGAACGCCTGCATGTGGTGCAGGTTCGGAGTGAACAGACAGCCGCCACGGCCCGCGACGACCGCTTCGATGACGGTCTCGATCGTGTCGCGCTCGGTCAGCTGGTCGACCGGCAGGCCCATCAGGTCGATCCGCTTGCGCGGACGGCGGCGACGGTCGCTCCCACGAGCGGAAATGCGGCGGTCCCCGCGAAGCGTCCCTGCTTCGACTAGTTGTGACATCACCGGAACAACGGCCGAACGGTGCTCGAACTGACGCCATCCATGACTGGAGTTGACCTACCCCCTCTCCGTGACAGTTAGTCCCGTTTTCGGCCGTTAGAAAGACACCCATCCGTGGGTATTGGAGACCTCGGCCGCATGAACGACAACGGACTGACCTTGGGACGCGCGGCGCGGACGGCCGTAGTCGCCATGGCGGCATTCGCCGCCCTGCTTGCGAGCGCCGGTTCCGCCGCTGCCTATCAGGCCGCCAACGGCTGGGTGGCAAGCGACTACGCCACCGGCTTCCCGTTCCATGCGGGCGGCGCCGCCGAGGGCGCAGCTGGCCCGGTCGGCCTGGTGTTCGACGGCGGCGGCAACCTGCTCGTTGCCGACAATCCCGCAGCAGCGCTCTACAAGGTGGCGCCGGGCGGCGGCAGCGCGGCAGCAACCAAGCTGCGCGACGGCTACGGCCAGGCCGCCGGCCTGGCGTTCGACACGAGCGGGCGCCTCTACCTCGCACGCGGCGCACAGCACGACGTCGTCGAGCTCAACCCGGCCAGCGGCGAGGTCATCCGCACCGTCGTCTCGGGGCTGCCGTGCCCGGTCGGGCTCGCGACCGACCCCGTCAGCGGTGACCTGTTCGTCTCGAACGTCTTCTGCAAGGGCGGTGGCATCGATCGCATCACGGGCTTCGCCGGCGCAGGCGCGGTGGCGCGCCCGTACGCAGGCACCCAAGATGCCGACGGGCTGACCTTCGCTCCCGACGGCACGCTGTTCGCGGCGGCCGGAAACAAGATCGTCCGGATTGCCGGCACGAACACGTCAACCCCCGGAGCCGTCAGCGACGTGGTCGCGCTCTCCGAGGTCGACGGCATCGCCTTCGCCCCCCAGACCGAGCGCGACGACTCCTACCTCGTGGTCAACCGCAACAGCGGCGAGATCGACCGCGTGGACTTCGGCGGTGGCGTCACACCGGTCCTCACGGGAGGCTCGCGCGGCGACCTGGTCACGGTCGGGCCGGACCGCTGCATCTACGCCGACCTTCAGGACCGCGTCATCAAGCTCGGCCCCGCCACCGGCGCGTGCTTCTTCTCGCCGCCGGTGCAGCCCGGGATCGGCGGCGACCAGTCCGTGCTCGGCACCCGTGTCGCAGCTCGCGTCATCGACACGGCCGTCAAGGCGCGCATGCGCAAGCACGTCAGGCGCGGCACGCGCTTCACGCTGAAGCTGATCGTCTCGAACAGGAGCGCCACAGCCGCTCACACCGTCGTCCTCACCGACAAGCTCGCGCCGGGCCTCAAGTTCGTCAAGGCGCGCTCGGTCAAGGGCGTGAAGTGCAAGCGCAAGCGCTCGGTGGTCTGTCGCAAGTCCACCCTCGCGGCGCGCAAGTCGTATGTCGTGAAGATCCTCGTCCGCGCTCTGCGCAGGTCGAGCTACTTGAACAGCGCCACGGTCAAGTCGAACGACCTCGATCCGCGACCCGGCAACAACCGGGCAAAGACGCGGACGAGGGTCAAGCGCACCCGCTAGCCCGGCAGGACATCGCGGCGGCTGACCGAATCAGCCCTCGGCATGCCGGAGCAACCGCCTGACCTTCTCGACCTGAGGCGTCATCGGGATTGGGAGGGCAGGAACTACGAGCGATACCTACCGAACACCCTGTTCGCGCTCATCTGCCTGCTCCCACTCGCCGCGCTGCTCGGGCTGTTCGGCCAGACGCCGGTGGTGAAGACGGCCGTGAACCCGCACGGAGCGGCAACGCTTCAGCTGACCGCGCCAACGCGGATCCGCGGCGGCCTGCTCTACCAGGCGCGCTTCGACATCCGCACGAAGAAGCAGATCAAGGACGCCGTGCTGGTGCTCGACTCGGGCTGGCTCGAATCGCTCACGCTCAACACGGCCGAGCCGGGCCCGGCGTCGGAGTCGAGCCGCAACGGCAGCCTGGCACTCGACCTCGGTGCGATTCCCGCGAACAGGCTCTGGCGCCAGTACCTCGAGTTCCAGGCCAACCCCGTCAACTTCGGCAAGCAGTCGCAGGGCGTGACGCTCTACGACGGCAACGTCGCCCTGCTCCACCTCGATCGCAGCGTCATGGTCTGGCCCTAGCCGATGGATCTCGTTCTCAGAGCACTGGTGCTGTTCGGTGGGGTGTACGTGCTGCTGCGCGCGATCGGGCGCCGCGAGCTGGCGCAGATGGAGCCGATCGACTTCGTGCTGCTGATCGTGCTCGGCGATGCGATCCAGCAGGGGCTAACGCAGGACGACTACTCGGTCACGGGCTCACTCGTCACCATCTTCTCGATCGCCGCGATCCAGACGGCGCTCGGCTACATGTCGTTCCGCTCGCGGCGACTGCGGACGATCCTCGAAGGCGAGCCGGTGGTCCTGATCAAGAACGGTCGCACGATCAAGAGGAACCTCAAGCGCGCGCGGATCGCGCCCGAGGAGCTAGCCGAGGAGGCGCGCCAGTCGCAGCTCGCTTCCCTGAATGATGTCGCGTGGGCCGTGCTCGAGACTTCGGGGAAGATCTCGATCATCCCCAAGCGAGCTGCGTAGATGAGCAGGGCATCGTTGCCGTGGGCCGTCGCGCTGTTCTTCGGCTGCACGATCGCCTTCGCCACCATCCACAGGCTCACGCGGCACCAGAGCAATGCCGTGGCGGCGGTCGCTCAGGTCGCAGCGCTGGCGGTCATCGTCGCCGCAGTGGTGCTGGTCGCCCGCCGTCTCGACGACGACCGGTGAACCCGAACGGGCTGCCCGTCAGCGTCGTCATCCCGGCGTGGAACTGCGCGGCGCACGTGGAGGCTGCCGTGCGCAGCGCGCTCGGCCAGACGGCGCCGCCGCTCGAGGTGATCGTGGTCGACGACGCCTCCTGCGACGGCACGGCCGCGGTCGCCCGGCAGGCGGGCGCGACGGTCATCGAAAACCCGGTCAACGAGGGTGTGGGGAAGGCCCGCAACGACGGCATCGAGGCGGCGCGCGGCGAGTGGATCGCGCTGCTCGACTGCGACGACGAATGGATGCCCGAGCACCTGGCGACGCTGTGGGCGGCGCGCGGCGACCACCTGCTCGTCAGCGCGGCATCGCTCACGTTCGGCGACGGCGGCCCGCCGCGCGCCCTCGGCTGGGCGCTGCGGCGCCCGCGGGTGCTCGACTCGCCGGCGAGGGCGGTGGTGCCCGAGAACCCGGTACGCACGAGCGGCGTCATGTTCAGGCGCGCCGACGCGCTCGCGGTCGGAGGCTTTCGCACCGACCAGCGCCGCGCGCAGGACCTCGACCTGTGGCTGCGGCTGCTCGAACGCGGCACCGGGGTGGCGCTGCCCGTGGTCACCAACCGCTACCGCGTACACGCCGAGCAGGCCTCCGCTGACCGCCCGGCGGGCTGGGCATCGGTGCGCCAGATCCTTGACTCCTACCGCGGCCGTCCGTGGTGCACGCAGGCCGTCGTTCGCGGCCGCGAGGGCGCAATCGCGTGGGACGAGGCGCGCCTGGCGATCGCAGGCGGCGGCTCGCGCGTGCGCGCCACCTCCACGCTCTTGCGCACGCTCGCGGACCCGCGCGCCGCGCGCGGGCTCGTGCTGCTCGTTCGCAACCGGCGTGCGCAGCGCCGGCTCGGGCGTCAGGCGGGCGTGAAGCCGAGCACGCGCCCGTAGAAAGCAAGCTCGGCGTGCAGCGCGTGGGCGATCGTCTCCGCCTTGCGAAAGCCATGTGACTCGCCCTCGTAGGCGTGGTACTCGTGCTCGACCCCGCGCTCGCGCAGGGCGGCCACGATCGCCTCGGCTTGGGCGGGCGGCACGACGGGATCGTCGAGTCCCTGAAACACGATCACCGGCGCGGAGATCCGATCGACGAAGTGAATCGGCGAGCGCTCGCGCAGCTTGTCGGCCGGCACGAGCTCGAGCTCGTAGCGCGACTCGAACTTGTGCGTGTCCTCGAGCAGTGCCTCGATGTCGGCCACCCCGAAGTAGCTCGCGCCGGCGTCGAACGCGTCGCCGAACACGAGCGCACAAAGGGTCGTGTAGCCGCCGGCGCTGCCGCCACGGATCGCGAGCCGGTCGCCGTCGACGATGCCCTCGGAGACCAGATGGAGTGCGGCCTCGGTGCAGTCCTCGAGGTCGACCACGCCCCACTGCCCGCGCAGCAGCTCGCGGTAGGCGCGGCCGTAGCCGGTGCTGCCGCCGTAGTTCACGTCCACGACCGCGAAGCCGCGGCTGGTCCAGAACTGGGTGCGCAGATCGAGCGCGGGCTCGACCTGTGCCGTCGGACCGCCGTGGCTCAGAACAAGCAGCGGCGGCAGCTCCCCGGCGGGCGCCTCGAAGTCGCGGTTGCGCGGCGGGTAGTAGAGCGCGTGCGCCGTGCGGCAGTGGCTTGCGAACTCGATCGGCTGCGCCTCGCTCACGTAGCCGGGGTCCGGCTCGTCGCCGGAGCGCGCCCAGACCGTCAGATCGCCGGTCTGCGTATCGAGCACCACGACAGCAGCTGTACGGGTGGGCGACGCGCCCACGTAGGCGAGCCGTCGCCCGTCGGTCACGACGCGCATCGACCTGAGCGCCGGCAGCAGCTCGGGGTGCAGCTCCTCGAGCTCGCCGGAAGCAGGGTCGAGCAGGCCGAGGTGGGGGACCGCGCCCGCCGACCACGCGCATGCGATCCGGCCATCCGCCAGGAAGGCGTAGGAGGCCTGGCCGAAGACCCACAGCGGCATGGCGAACTCCGCCTCCGCCGGGTGCAGGGCGACGCCGTCGCGGTAGAGGTTCCACCAGCCGCTGCGGTCGGAGATCCAGTGCAGCTCGCCGTCCGGGCTCCATTCCGGGTTGACGATCGACTCCTCCGGGCCACCTGCCACGCGCTGCTCGTCACTGCCGTCGCGCGTCGCGGTCCAGAGCTCGGTGCCGTCCCACGGCATGCGTGGGTGGTCCCACGTCAACCACGCCAGCCGCGTGCCGTCAGGGCCAACCCGTGGGGCCGCGTAGAAGTCGTGCCCTGAGGCGATCACCTCGACCGCGCCGCCAGCGAGCGGAAACGTGACAATCTCGTTGACAGCCTCGTCGGCGCCTGACTCGTGTGACTCGCGCACGCACAGAACGTGCCCGTCCCTCGTGATCGAGAAGTCGGCGTAGCGCAGCGAACGCGGTCGCTTCGGCTCGGGCGTGATCGCCAGCGGTGAGCCATCAGGGTCGATCCGGTAGGCGCGCCCATCGGCGTCGTTCGAGAAGACGGCCTGTCCGCCCGCCACCGCATAGGCGCCGCCGCCGTACTCGTGCACCCGCGTGCGGGCGCTGAACTCGGGCCCGAACGCATCCTGGGGCTCGCCGCCGCCGTCGATCGACGCTCGCGCGAGCACCTGTCGCCCTGCCTCGAGTGGGCGTCCCTCGATCCACCACACGAATCCGCCGTCGAGTGACGGTTCTGCCAGCCCGATCGACCCGCCCGCGATCGTCTCCGCCGTTATCGGGGATGCCCAGCTCCCGTATGGGGCGACTTCGGGGGTCATCGCTGCACGAGTGTGCCCAAATGTGCTGAGGCAGGGTTCCGCAACCTCCAAAACGGGGATCAAACCGAGGACAGGCGTGGGTCACACCCATGCCTGGAACCGATCCGTGGTCGCAGAGCTTTCCTTACGAATTGCCGGGGGCCCCAATGCGCCAGCTGAGGCCCGCACCGCTCTGCGCCGGGCCCACCCCGAGCTGCCACGGGAGCTCATGCAGGTGGTCGCGCTGCTCACGTCCGAACTCGTCTCGAACGCCGTGCGTCATGCGCGCGCGAAGACGATCGCGGTGCGCTTCGAGGTGCTCGCAGCGCGCGTGCGCGTGGAGGTCGTCGACGAAGGCGACGGCTTCGACCCATCGCGCCCCCGACCCGTCGCCGGGCAGCCAGGCGGCTGGGGGCTGCACCTGGTCGACGAGTTGTCGTCGCGCTGGGGAGTGGCGCGCGAACCGCGGCACGAGGTCTGGTTCGAGCTGGACCGCTGAGCGGGCACGGCGCGGGCGCTGAGCAGGCACGGCCCGAGCGGAGAGCTGGCACGGCCGACCGCTGAGCGGGCACGGCAAGAAGCGCGAGCGACGGGACTCGAACCCGCGACCTCCGGCGTGACAGGCCGGCGCTCTAACCAACTGAGCTACGCCCGCTGGCGCGTGGCAAGCCTAGCGACCGGTTTGGCGTGGCCGGGTGTTGGCGGCGGTCTGCCGCGGGGCCCCTGTCGGCGCCCCCGCCACCGCCCCGCCACTGCTCTGCGCGCGACGCGCCCTGCCGCTCGCCATCGCCCGTTCTGCCGCCAGCCGTCCCCGCTCTGCCGCTCTGCCGCCGGCCCCGCTCTGCCGCCGGCCGTCCCTCGCTGCTCTGCCGCCCGCCTCTCGCCGCGGTTTGGAAACTGCCTCGGCCAAGGGGTGGCTGGAGTGGCGCTTGCGCTCTCCCGCCGTCCGTTTCGCCTCCGCGAACGCCCTCAATGACCGCGACTGTGACGTTGACCACCTATAGCGTGGTCGAGGTCACAGTCGAGGCCCCCGAGTGGCACCTTCACCCGCGAACCGCGCGCTCAACCTGCCACTCGAAGCCCGAGAGTTTTACGTTAAGCCGATATACGCGGCTTAACGTCAATCTCGCGACCATGGGCGGCGCCGCGAGCGACGAGCGAGAGCAACCAACAGCGGCACCACGAGCGAGCACCGATCCCTCTTAGCTGCCAACGGAGGGTCGGTGCTCGCGAACCGCGCCGCCTGAGCCCTCGGACAAACCTCGCGCCGGCCTGAGCCGTTCCGCGCCGCTCTCGTAGCCTGCCGGCCATGGAGATCTCTGGTTCTCGCGTCCTGCTGACGGGTGCTACGGGCGGCCTTGGCCGCGCCATCGCGAGGGCGCTCTACGCCAAGGGTGCCCACGTCGTCCTGACGGGGCGCAAGCAGGCCGCGCTCGAGGCCCTCGCCGCCGAGCTCGGTGGCGACCGTGCCGAGGCGCTGGCTGCCGACCTGGCCGAGCGCGCCGATGTGGATGCGCTCCCGGGCCGCGCCGGTGCCATCGACGTACTCGTGCACAACGCCGGGCTGCCCGGCAGCGGCCGCCTCGAGTCGTTCAGCCAGGACCAGATCGATCGCGTGCTCGACGTCAACCTGCGCGCCGGAATCATGCTCACCCACGCGCTGCTGCCCGGCATGACCGAGCGCGGCCGTGGCCACCTGGTCTTCGTGAGCTCGATGTCGGGGAAGATCCCGACTGCGCGCGCCTCGGTCTACTGCGCCACCAAGTACGGCCTGCGCGGCTTTGCCGGCGCGCTCCGGGACGACCTGCGTGGCTCCGGCGTCGGTGTGGGCACCGTGTTCCCCGGCCCGATCCAGGGCGCGGGCATGTGGGACGACGCCGGCATCCAGCTGCCGCGCTGGGTGCCGACACGCTCGCCCGAAGACGTCGGCGCCGCGGTGGTGAAGGCGATCATCACGAACAGGCCGGAGATCGACGTGGCCGACCCCTCACAGAAGTTCGGCGCCGCGCTCGCGGCGCTCACACCGCGTGCAGGTGCGCGCGTGCGGCGGGTCGTGCCGGTCGAGGAGCTCGCAGAGCGGACCGCCGCGGCTCAGATGGACAAGCGCTAAGCCGTACCGAGTGGGCCGAGGAAGCTCGCGTCGCGGTATAGCCGCGTGTCGCCGAGCGCCACGCGCACGATCCGGTCCTGCTCGCGGCGGTGGGCGACCGCGTAGCCCTCGCCGGGGGAGGCCCGCAGTTCGCGGCCTACGTAGTCGTAGTCGACGCCATTCGGGACGATCTCGTCGAGGCGGTACTTCATGTAGGAGCGGGCGCCCATGTTCTTCGGCTCCTCCTGGACCCAGAGGATCTCCTTGAGGTTCGGGTAGCTGGCGAACAGCTCCTGGAGCTCCTCCTTCGGGAACGGGTAGAGCAGCTCGACGCGCGCCACCGCGACGTCGCGGGCCGCGGGCCGCTCCTCGTGGCCGACGAGGTCGTAGTAGATCTTGCCGCTGCACAGCACCAGCCGCGTGACCTCCTCGCGCTCGCCGGGCAGCGTCGGGTCGTCCAGCACCAGGTGGAAGTGGCCGGTCGCGAGTTCCTCCGGCGTGGACGTGGCGGCCGGGTGCCGCAGCAGGCTCTTGGGCGTCATCACGACCATCGGCCGCTGCTTGGCGACGAGCGCCTGGCGGCGCAGCATGTGGAAGTACTGCGCCGGCGTGGTCATGTTCGCCACGCGCATGTTGCCCTCGGCGCAGAGCTGGAGGAAGCGCTCCAGGCGGCCGCTCGAGTGCTCGGGGCCCGAGCCCTCGTAGCCGTGTGGCAGGAGCAGCGTCAGGCGCGAGGTCTGGCCCCACTTGGCCAGGCCGGACGCGATGAACTGGTCGATGATCACCTGCGCGCCGTTGACGAAGTCGCCGAACTGGGCCTCCCACAGCACGAGCGCGTCCGGCGCCTGCACCGAGTAGCCGTACTCGAAGCCGAGAGCGGCCTGCTCGGAGAGCGGCGAGTTGTGCAGCTCGAACGGCGACTGCGCCGCCGGGATGTGCTTGATCGGCGTGTGGCGCTCGCCGGTCTGGGAGTCGTGGAAGACCATGTGGCGCTGGCTGAAGGTGCCGCGCTCCACGTCCTGCCCCGTCAACCGGATCGGCGTTCCCTGGATCAGCAGCGACGCGTACGCGAGCGACTCGGCGTGCGCCCACTCGATGCCCGCGCCGTCGGCGAACGCCTTGCGCCGCTTCTCGATCTGCGGGATCAGCTTGCGGTGCAGCGTGAAGCCCTCGGGCACCTTGAGCAGCTGCTCGTTCAGACCCGCGAGCGTCTCGCGTGACACCCGCGTGTCGGGCTCGACGCTGCGCGCGCGGTCGAGCTGGTGCTCGCCGGTGTCGGGGCCCGCCGTGAGGACCTCCTTGAGCTCGGCGTGAGCGGCCGACAGCCGCTGGTAGCAGCGCTGCGCCAGCTCCTCGGCCTCCTTCTCGGTGAGTGTGCCCTCGGCAGCAAGCTGCTGCGCATAGAGCTTGCGCACCGGCGGGTGCTTCTTGATCTTCTCGTACATCGCCGGCTGCGTGTACGCGGGCTCGTCGGTCTCGTTGTGGCCGAAGCGGCGGTAGCCGATCAGGTCGATGACCACGTCGCGCGCGAACTTGTCGCGGAACGCCATCGCCAGGCGGATGGCCGCGATCGACGCCTCGACGTCGTCGGCGTTCACGTGGACGATGGGGACGTCGAAGCCCTTCGCCAGGTCCGATGCGTAGCGGGTGGAGCGGGCGTCGCTCGGCTCGGTGGTGAAGCCGATCTGGTTGTTCGTGATCAGGTGGACGGTGCCGCCGGTGGCGTAGCCACGCAGCGACTGCATGTTGAGCGTCTCGGCCACCGTGCCCTGACCGGGGAAGGCGGCGTCGCCGTGAATCAGCACCGGCACGACCGAGGCCGGGTCGTGGGCGATCCCGCGGCCCTTGCGGCTGGTCTGATCGGCGCGGGCGCGGCCCTCCACGACCGGGTCAACGAACTCCAGGTGGCTCGGGTTCGGCGACAGCGTCACGGTCAGGCGCTTGCCCGAACGCGTGGTGTAGGTGCCCGAAGCGCCGTGGTGGTACTTCACGTCGCCCGTGCCGCCCGCGGGCAGCGCGGTCTTGGACGCGCGGACCGCCTGCTGCTCGCTCTCGAACTCGGCAAGGATCGCCTCGTACGGGCGGCCGACCGTGTGAGCCAGCACGTTCAGCCGGCCACGATGGGCCATTCCGATGACGACCTCGCGCGCGCCGCGCCGGCCGCCGATGTCGAGCGCCTCGTCAAGCATCGGCACCGTCACGTCGAGGCCCTCGATCAAGAACTGCTTCTTCCCGAGGAACGCCTTGTGCAGATACGACTCGAGCGCCTCGACCTGCGACAGGCGCTCCAGCAGCTTCAGCTTCTCCGCGGGGTCGAGCGGCTGGCGGAAGAGGTTCGACTCGATCGCCTGGCGCAGCCATACGCGCTGCTCGTGGTCGGAGATGTGCTCGATCTCGTAGGCGATCGTCCCGCAGTAGGTCTCCTGGAGGTGCGGGAGGGCGTCCGCGAACGTCTCGCCCTCGACCGCGATCCGCAGCACCCGCGCCGGGATCTGCTCCATGAGCAGCGGGGTGAGGTTGACGGTCTCCGGGTCGAGCGCCGGATCGCCGGGCGGCGCTGTGCCGAGCGGGTCGAGGCGCGCCGCCAGGTGCCCGTGCATGCGGTAGGCCTTGACCACCGAGGTGGCCGCCTGCACTGCCTGGAGCAGCCCTTCGTCCGGGAACGCCGCGACCGCCGGCTGGACGGCGCTCGGCACCGGGTCGGCTGCGGTGGCGGGAGCGTCTGCGCGCCCGGGTGCCTGGATCCGGATGTCTGACAGGCGCCGGCGCTCGCCGGTGTCGTCCTCGGCGGACTCGGGCTCGCTGCCCTCGAAGCTGACCTCGAGCGCGCGGAAGATCTCGTCGTAGAAGCCGTCGTCGCCCTGGAGCAGCCCGTCGATCGTCTTCAGGAACTCGCCGGATTCGGCACCCTGGATGACGCGGTGGTCGTAGGTGGACGTCAGCGTCATCACCTTCGCCACGCCCAGGTCCTTCGCCAGCGCCTTGAAGCCGGCGGGGTAGCCCAGCGCGCCGGCGGCGATGATCGTGCCCTGGCCCGGCATCAGCCGCGGCACGGACGCCACGGTGCCGATGCCGCCGGGGTTCGTGAGCGTGATGTTCGCGCCCTGGTAGGCGTCGGGCTGAAGCGTGTTGTCGCGTGCCCCGAAGACCGCGGCGTCGTAGGCCTTCACGAACTCGCCGAAGCTGAGCGCGTCCGCCCCGTGGATGACCGGGACCACCAGCGAGCGCGAGCCGTCCTTGCGCTCCATGTCGACCGCCAGCCCGAGCCCGAGGCCGCCGGGGACGATGCGGAACGGCTTGCCGTCGCGCTCCTCGAACGAGTTGCCCATCACCGGCATGCGCCGGGCGGCCTTCACGATCGCCCAGGCGATGATGTGCGTGAAGCTGATCTTGTGGCCGCCCGCCTTCAGGGCCCCGCGGCGCTGGTCGAGCGTGTCGACCTCGAGCGTGCGGAAGCTGGTGGCCGTGGGGATCGCCCGGCTCTGCTCCATGAAGCGCGCGAGCGTGGCCGCCGGGCCGCGCAGCGGCTTGTCCTCGCCCACCGGGGCGGCGCCGTTGCCGCTGCCGTCGCCGTGCGCGAGCACGTCCTCCTTGGTCACGCGACCGCGCGGACCGCTGCCCTTCACGCTCGCCAGGTCGATCCCCAGGTCGGCGGCCATGCGCGCCGCCAGCGGCGTCGCGTTCTGGTCGCCGTTGGTGGCCGGAGCCGCCACGGGCCCGGCCTCGGTCTGGTGGACGTCGCCGTTCTGGGGCGCCGCCGTGACGGCCATCGGGCTGATGCGGCAGACGACCTGGCCGACGCGCACGGTCTCGTCGGGAGCGGCAAGCAGCTCGGTGACGATGCCGGCCACGGGCGACGGCAGCTCGGCGTCGACCTTGTCGGTCGAGACCTCCGCCAGGCCCTGCTGCTCGCTGACCGTGTCGCCGACCTTGACGAGCCACTCCAGCAGCGTGCCCTCGCTGACCGACTCGCCCATCGAGGGGATGGCCACGTCGACCAGCTCGCCCTCCTCCTTGGCGTCGGACTCCATCGCGGCCTGGGCTGCAACCGCATCGCGGGCGGGTGCGCCGTCGGCGGGTGCGCTGTCGCCTGCGGGTGCGCCGTCGTCGGCGGAGATCTCGCCGAGCACGGCGCCGACGGCGACCGTCTCGTCGGGCTGGGCGTGGATCGCGGTGAGCGTTCCGGACACCGGCGCCGGCACCTCGGCGTCGACCTTGTCGGTCGAGACCTCGACGAGCGGCTCGTCGGCCTCGACGTGATCGCCGACCTGTTTGCGCCACTCCAGCACGGTTCCTTCGGTCACCGATTCGCCCATTGCGGGCAGGGTGATCTGAACCGTCGTGCGGGTGGCCATGTACTACTAGGACAATAGCCCGCGTGAACAAGGCGGGAAGGCACTGGGGATGGGGATTTCACGAGCAGCGGCCGGAGCGCTCGCAGCTCGAGGAAATCGCCCGCCTCGCGGGTGAGCGCCTGGGCTTCGAGCCGGGCGCGATCGAGGACGGCGTGCCGCCCGAGGCGGCCGTGCTGCCGGCCCCGCGGATCGCACCGCCGCCGGCGCTGGCGCAGCTGTTCCGCGACGACGCCGGCGAGCGCGCGAGCCACACCTACGGGAAGGCCTACCGCGACATCGTCCGCGCCTTCCGCGGCCGCTACGACAACCCGCCCGACCTGGTGGCCCACCCGCAGGAGGAGGCCGACATCGAGGCGATCCTCGACTGGGCCGCGGGCGCGAACGTGGCCGTCATCCCCTACGGCGGCGGCACCAGCGTGGTCGGCGGCGTCGAGGCGCGGCTGGACGGCGACTATGCCGGGGCGGTGTCGCTGGACCTCCGCGCGCTCGACCGTGTGCTCGAGGTGGACGAGCTCTCCGGGGCGGCCCGCATCCAGGCCGGCGTGCTCGGCCCGGCGCTGGAGGATCAGCTGCGCGGGCACGGGCTCACGCTGCGGCACTTCCCGCAGTCGTTCGAGTTCTCCACGCTCGGCGGCTGGATCGCCACCCGCGCGGGTGGCCACTTCGCGACCCTGTGGACGCACATCGACGACCTGGTCGAGTCGGTCCGCGCCGTCACGCCGAGCGGCGTGTGGCAGAGCCGCCGTCTGCCCGGGTCGGGCGCCGGGCCCAGCCCGGACCGGATGCTGATCGGCTCCGAGGGCACGCTCGGCGTCATCACCGAGGCCTGGGTACGGGTTCGGCCGCGCCCCCAGTTCAAGGCGTCGGCAACCGTGCACTTCGACTCGTTCGAGCAGGGCGCCGAGGTGGTGCGCGCGATCGCCCAGTCGGGGCTCCACCCGTCCAACTGCCGGCTGCTCGACGAAGCCGAGGGCAGGCTGACGGGCGTCTCCGAGCAGACGATGCTCGTGCTGGGATTCGAGTCGGCGCACCACCCGGTCGACGTGCTGATGGCCCAGGCGCTCGAGCTGTGCGGGCGGGCGCCAAGCTCGACCGGCGCCGGAGCGGGCGGTGACTGGCGCAGCGCGTTCCTGGCGATGCCGTACCTGCGCGACAACCTGATCCAGGCAGGCGTGCTCAACGACACCTTCGAGACGGCGGTCACATGGGACCGGCTCGGCGACCTGCGCGAGGCCGTCCGCGCAGCGGTGCCGCACGCCACCTGCCGCTTCACGCACGTCTACCCCGACGGGCCGGCGCCCTACTTCACCGTCGTCGAGCCCGCGCGCCGCGGCTCAGAGCTCGAGCAGTGGGACGAGCTGAAGGCCAGGGCCTCCGAGGCGGTCCTCGGGGCGGGAGGCACGATCACCCACCATCACGCGGTCGGCCGCGATCATCGCCCCTGGTACGACCGTCAACGGCCGGAGCCGTTCGCTCAGGCGCTGCGAGCGGCGAAAAGCGCGCTCGATCCCGGCTGGATCCTCAACCCCGGGACTTTGATCTCACGATGACTTCGGCAACTCCCCGCCGGACCATCGCGGCTGCGACGTGGCGATTGCTCACGTGGTACGTGCCGTCGTCGATGCTTCGCCGCAGATGGTCGAGCCGCTCTTGGCGGAACGCCTCGGCCAGTCGGCCGTCACCGTCAGTCTGGAACTTTGTGCGTGACATGGATCCTTCCTGGTCAGAGCATCGACGCTCCGGGCCAATCTCTTGAGCCCCCCTGGACAAATGTCCACGAAACGACAGATCGCCCGCGCCGACCGCGTCCTCCAGGGACTGTGGCGGCTGCGCCTGCCGCTGCCCTGGCCCGGCGTGCCGCACGTGAATGCGTGGGCCATCAGCGCGGGCAGCGGCGTGGTGCTGGTCGACACGGGCCTGGCCGACCCCGGGGCGCTGTCTCAGCTCGAGCTGGCGCTGCGCGAGGCCGGGCTGCGGCTGGAGCACATCCGCCTGCTGGTCTGCACCCACGCCCACTCCGACCACTACGGCCTGGCCGGGTCGATCGTCGACGCGGCCGGCTGCGAGCTGTGGATGCATCCGAACCACGCGCACATGACGGCCAACCTGGCCGCCCCCGAGCGCCAGCTCGAGCGCCGGATCGAGGTGGCGCGCCAGAGCGGGGTGCCGGACGCCGTGATCACACAGACGTACGAGGCACGCCGTGGGCAGCCGCTCGGGGTCGACCGCTTCGTGGCGCCCGACCGCGATCTTCTGCCGGGAGTGGAGGTGGACACCGACCTCGGGCGCTGGCAGGTGTACGAGACGCCGGGCCACGCGCCGTCGCACGTCTGCCTGCACCAGCCCGAGCGCGGCCTGCTGATCTCGGGCGACCACCTGCTCGGGCGGATCTCGCTCTACTACGACTTCGGCTACACGCCGGATCCGGCCGGCGAGTACCTGGACTCCCTCGACGTTGTCGCCTGCCTCGAGAGCCGTCTCTGCCTGGCGGGCCACGCGCGGCCGTTCCGCGACGTGAGCAGGAAGATCGAGGCCACGCGGGCCACGGTGCTCGAGCGCATCGAGCGTGTGCGCGGCTGCCTCGACGGCGTACCGCGCTCGCCGTTCGAGATCGTGCCGGCCTTCCTCGGCCAGCCGGAGCCAAGCCCGATGATGCTCAACTGGGGCCTGAGCGAGGTGCTCGTCTACCTGAACCATCTCGAGCGGCGCGATCAGGTGCGCCGTCACCCGGGCGACGTCGAGACGTGGACTCGCAGCTAGCGCGCCGCACGGCGCTCGGCGGTGCGCTGGTGCTCGGCGTGGTGGTGCTCGTGCTGCTCCAGCTGGGGCGCGGTCTCGAGTACTGGGACTTCAGCGAGGGTGTCTACGCGCTCAGCTCGCGGCTGCTGCTGCACGGCCACGGGCTCTACGGCGACGTCGTCGCGGCGCAGCCGCCGGGCATCTTCCTGTTCGGCGCGCTTGCCCTCGCGCTGCACGACTCGCTCGGGACGCTGCGCCTGGCCGTGGGGCTGGCCGAGCTGGCCGGCGCGCTGGTGGCGGCCCACGCCGTCTGGCGCCTGACCGCGAGCCGCCTGCTGACCGCGCTCACCCCGGTCGTCTACCTGCTCACGCCGTGGGCAGTGCACGAGCATGGCTCGCTGCTGCCGGAGACGCTCGCACCGCTGCTGCTCTTGCCCGCGGCGCTGCTGCTGGCGCGGCCCGAGCACGTGCGCATCGGTGCAGTCCTGGCCGGGGCGGCGGTGATGGTGAAGCTGTCGTTCGCGCTGCCGGCCGTGGTGCTCGTGCTTGCGGCGCGGCGGCGGCGCGAGGCCGCGGTCTGGGCGCTCGGGACGCTGGTGGTGCTCGCGCTGGCCGCCACGCTGGTGTTCGGCACGGACGTGTGGCGCGACATCGTGGTCGCCCAGGCGCGCATCGGCCGCGACAGCGTGCGCCACGTGGGTCAGAAGTGGGCGCAGGAGGCGTGGGGCCTCGCGGGGCTCGTGCTGGCCGCGGCCCTGTGCTGGCCGCGGCGCCGCGAGCCGCTCGTGCGGATGCTGCTCGCGCTGGCGGCCGGCATGCTGCTGACCGGCCTGACGAACGTGAAGGTCGGCACCTCGCTGATCATCGTCGTGCCCATCGAGGCGGCGCTCGTGCCGCTCGCCATGACGGCGTTCGCGCTCGGGCGCCGCACGGCGCTGATCGCTGCCGTGGCGCTTGCGTTCACGCTCGCGCAGACGGTCACGCTGCTGGCTATCAAGCCCACGGCGACGCCGTTCCTCTATCCGGGCTCGCAGCGCGGCGCGTGGGGGCGGGTGCTGAGCGACTCGGCGGTCGCGGCGCGCGTGAAGGCCATCCGCGCGAGCTGCCCGCGCGGGGTGCCCTACGGCGGGCCGCCGTTCCTGGCGATGGCCGCGGGCCGCAGCGAGCCGCTCGACCAGCCCGACGGCTTCCTCACCAGCTACTCACCAACGTTCGCGGACCTGCACGCGCGCGTGGCCGCGGTGCGCCCGGTCTGCCCGCCATAGGCGAGGGTCAGGATCGGGGCGGGACCGGAAGTGCTGCGGCGGCCAAGGGGTGGCTGATGCGGCGCCTGCGCCCGAGCCCCTCACGCCCGGGGGAGCTGTGCGACAAAAGCCACCGCATAGGTGGTCTATGTCGCACGGCCGACCACGCCCACCGCGAGGGCGCCCGAAACGGCCGGCGAGGCCGGCGAGACGGCCGGCATCCAGCTGCGCAGCGCGGCCAGGATCGCGCGCGTGGCCGGCGAGCGGTTCAGCGTGTAGTAGTGGATGCCGGGCACGCCCTTGGCCAGGAGCTCGACCGACTGGAGCGCGGCGTAGGCCACTCCGAGGCTCGTGACGGCGTCGAGGTCGTCCTTGCGGTCCTCGAGCTCGCGCTCGAAGCGCTCGGGGAAGCGCGACTTGCACATGTCGGCGATGCGCTTGATCTGCGTGTAGTTGGTGACCGGCCAGATGCCCGGGATGATCGGCACGTCGATGCCGGCGGCGCGGGCGTCGTCGACGAAGTTGAAGTAGTCGCGGTTGTCGAAGAAGAGCTGGGTGATCAGGAAGCCGGCGCCCGCGTCGACCTTGCTCTTCAGATAGCGCAGGTCCTCCTCGGCGCTCGTTGCGTCCGGGTGCACCTCTGGGAAGCAGGCGGCGCCGATGCTGAAGTCGTAGTCGGCCTTGATCATCTCGATCAGCTCGATCGAGTAGTGCAGCCCCTCGGGGTGGGCGATCCACTCGGTCTCGCCCTGCGGCGGGTCGCCGCGCAGCGCCAGGACGTTCTCGATGCCCGCCTCGGCGATCTCGTCGAGTTGCCGGCGGAGACCGTCGACCGACTGGCCGACCAGCGAGAAGTGGGCCATCGCTTCGATGCCGTAGTCCTGCTTGATCGACTTCACGATCTCGACGGTCTTCTCGCGCGTGGAGCCGCCGGCGCCGTAGGTCACCGACACGAACGCCGGCTCGTCGGCCTTCAGGTCGTCGAGCGCCGCGCGCAGGTTCGCTTCTCCGTCCGGAGTCTTCGGCGGGAAGAACTCGAAGGAGAAGACCGGCTGGTCCTCAGCGAGTATCTGTTCGATCCGCATTGCCCTCAGAGTCAAGCAACTCGATGTCCAGTCCAACCGCCACCTGGCGCTTGCCATGCAGGTTGTAGTGGACGTCGACCGAGTCGTCGCGGCCGTACGAGCCGGCAATGGAGAGCGCCATCGACAGCCAGCGCCAGAACCCGAGCTTGCCCTCCTTCTCGAGGTGCTTCGGGAACACGATCCGGCCGTCTTCGACCGTGTAGTCCGTACCGGGCCGCTGCTCGACGCCGTTGATGAAGACCGCGAACGGCGGCTCGGCGCCGTGCGGCAGCGTGACCGCCGAGCTCAAGCGCGCCCTCCGTCGGTGACGACTCGCCGCAGCGCGTCGTATGCGCTCTCCCGCTTGGCGCGCACGACCGGCTTGCGCAACAGCCGGCCGGTGAACGGGATCGCCGTGCCGTCCCCGCGCACGTCCACACCGGCGCGCAGGCCGGAGCCGCTCAACTCCAGCCGCGCCGTCACCTGCTCGGCCGGCTGAAGCGGCGCACCAGGCTGCCGCCCACCGAGTCCGCGTCGGCGCGGCCCTGAAGCGCATGCCCGCGCCGTTCGAGTGCATCGAGCGCCGCGGCCAGATCGTCGAAGCGATCGTGCTCGACCTTCCCGCGCACGCGCGCGGTCAGGGTGTAGGCCGCCATCCCGTCAGTGCTTCGCGGCGATGCTGGCGTTCAGGCTGAGCACGTCGTAGGACGGGCGCGGTGTGCCGTCCGCGCGCACGACGCCTGCGTCGAAGCGGTCGAAGACGTTGTTCACCCTCCACTGGTACACGTATATCCGCTTGATGCGCTTGGCGTTCTGCTCGGCCAGCCGGAACATGTAGCCCATCGCCTTCTTCGCGCGCGACTCCGACTTCGGCAACGCGACCTTGCCGGTCTGGGTGACGAAGCGGACCACGCCGCCGGTCTCGGTCAGCCACACGGTCCCCTTGACGGTCTGAAGCAGCGCGGTCGTGCCGCGCGAGCGGAAGCGGTTCGTGTCGGTGTAGTTGTGCAGGCCCCACAGCCGCGGCTTGCCCTGCGCCTTCTTCATGAACGAGGCCGCGTAGCGGCGGATGTTCGAAGCATCGAGCAGGTCGGCCGCCACGATCGTGCAGCCGCGGCAGGCGGCGCGCACCACGTTGTAGTACCCCGCCGCGGTCTCAGGGTGCTTGCCGGTGGGCTGGGTGGCGCTGTTGACCTCGTTCCACGGCGAGATGTCCTTCACCCACGGGTAGCGCTTGTGGAAGGCCTTCCACGCCTTCGCGTACTGCGCCTTCGAAGGTCCCTTGCACTTCTTCCCGGGGCACACCATCCCCCGCGTGTGCTCGAACGACACGAGCGGGCGAATGCCGTGCGCCCGCGCCGCGGTCAGCCAGCCGGCAAGGCGGTCGGGCTCGCTGGTGATCGAGTTCCATGGCGTGACCAGGCGCCCGTACTTCAGCTTCAAGACGCGGAAGTTCGGGTCGTCGAAGGTGCCCTGGTTGTTGTCGGAGATGCCGATCGCCGGCAGCTTCCCGTAGGTCTTGACCGCCTTCAGGACGATCGTGCGCGTGGCCGTGGTCACTCGCAGCAGCGCATCGGTGACCACCACCTTCATCGTCAGACGCGGGCTGCGCACCTTCGCCAGCGACTTCTTCGCGGCGGCCGTGAACGGGATCGTGACGAGCTCGCTGCCCGGGCCCGTGAGCGTGCCCGTGATCGGTTTCGAAACGGCCTTGCCGCTTCGGGTGAGCGTGAAGGCGCCGCTGCACGCGGCCGAGCAGCTGAACACGGTCGTGACGCCGGACTTGAGGGCGCCCGAAACCGCCAGCTCGGGCGCGGCGACGGCGCTCGTGGCGATCAGCGGGCAGCCGGCCGGTGCCGGCCGGAGATGGCCGCGCACTTGTCGAGGTCGTCGTTCACGCCGTCGCCATCGGAGTCAGGGATCGCGATGTCGATCGGCAACGTGGTGGTACCGGTGCCGGTTGCATCCGCCACCACCAGCGTGACGGTGTAGTGACCGGCCACGGCGTACGTGTGCGCCACCTGGACGCCGCTCGCGGTCGTGCCGTCACCGAAGTCCCACTGGTACGAGCTGATCGCATCCCCGTTGGGGTCGCTCGATGCGCTGCCGTCGAACGACACGGACTCGCCGCGCTTCGCGCTGGCCGCGGCGCTGGCGACGGCAACCGGTGGCCCGTCGACCACGATCAGCCCCTGCATCGAGCAGGTGGCGTAGTCGACGCAGCTCGAGTCGTAGTAGCGGTAGTTCCCTGCCACCGGGAAGGCACGCGTACACGGCCCCTGCGTCATCGAGTTGCCGAGCGTGCAGGTATCGGTCGTCTCGCCGTCGATGCGCACGCCGTGACCGATCAGGTTCGCGTAGGTCCAGGTCACCTGCTCGCCGGGGAGGATCTGGCTGGTGGAGGTGTTCGTCGCCGTGTCGACGAAGGCGCTGTCGGTGATGTTCACCGACGCGTTGGCCGCCGATGCGCTCGCGGGCACAGCCAGGGCGGCGAGCACGAGAAGGGTGACGACGACGGGACGCAAGGGGACGTCAGGGTAGACGTCGCGCGGGCTCGCGGCGCAGCTCAGTCGCCGAGCGCTGACATCCCGCGACCCTCAGTACAGGAACACGCGCTTCACGCAGCCGCCCACACAAGCGCCGGCGTCGCGCAGCAGCGCCTCGCGGGCGCCGCGTGGCTCGAAGCGGACTCGGGTCGCGCCCACGATCGTGTTGCCGGACTTCACCTCGCCCAGCACTCGGACGCTGTTCCCCGGCAGCACGCCGATCGTCGCTCCGCGGACCACGCCCCACTTGTAGCTCTTCGAGTGCGGTCGCCCCGCCGGCTTGCCTCCGCAGCCGGTGGGCAGCACGACGCTGCTGTGAGGCGAGCTGTGGCCCGGCTGGCCCGTGCCAACCACCCAGTAGACCGTCAGCGACAGCGGCTGGGTCACGCGGATCGTGCTCGGCGGGCAGACCGCGTCGACCGCGAAGACCGGCGCGCGGCTGGAGCTGCGGCCGGGCACGATCGTCGCCTTGAAGCGCGCGGCCGGCCGGCGCTGGTGGAAGACCTTGAACGGCACGACCGCCGACTGTGCGTCCGCAACCATCGTCCTGTCGCTGCAGCCGTACAGCTTCCACGACGCGCGCGCCGTGTACGCGCCCACCGAGCCGGCCACGAACTGCGCGCCAAGGGTGTCGTCCCCGCCCGGGAAGTCGTGCGTGCCCTTCGGGGCAGCCACGTGGAAGACCAGCGAGTGCGGCACGAGCCGATTCAGCTCGAAGTGCGCGAGCAGGATCAGGTCGACCTCGTGGTGGACGCCGATCTCGCCATGCAGCGGCAGCACGTCGACCGTCCCGCTGGAATCGCAGGACGAGTCGGCCGCCACGCCGGCGCTCGCGGCGCACGCGAACACCACGACCGCGCAGCACAGCGCCAGAAACCCGAAGCCCCTCATAGGGGCCTCAACCTATTACGAGCGCTGCTCGATCGGGACGTAATCGCGCTCGCGTGCGCCCGTGTAGATCTGACGCGGTCGCGCGATCTTGCGCTTCTCGTCGGCGATCATCTTGAGCCACTGCGCCATCCATCCGGACGTGCGCGGGATCGCGAACATGACCGTGAACATCTCGGGCGGGATGTTCAGCGCCTCGTAGATCAGGCCCGAGTAGAAGTCGACGTTCGGGTAGAGCTTGCGCTCGGTGAAGTAGTCGTCGTCGAGCGCGCGCTTCTTCGAGCTCGACCGCGATCTTGAGCTTCGGGTTCATGCCCGTGACCTCGAAGACCTCCTCGACGTTCTTCTTGATGATCTTCGCGCGCGGGTCGAAGTTCTTGTAGACGCGATGGCCGAAGCCCATCAGCTTCTCCTCGCGGTTCTTCACGGCGTCGAGGAAGTCGGGGATGTTGTCCACGTTCTCGATGCGGTCGAGCATGCGCAGCACCGCCTCGTTCGCACCCCCGTGCAACGGCCCGTAGAGCGCTCCGATCCCGGCTGCGCAGGCGCTGTAGGGATCGACCTCGGACGAGCCGACGTCGCGCACCGCGCTGGTGGAGCAGTTCTGCTCGTGGTCGGCGTGGAGGATCCACAGCACGTCGAGCGCGCGCTCCAGGCGGGGGTCGGGCTGGTACTTGACCTCCGTCATCCGGTACATCATCGAGAGGAAGTTGCCGGGGTAGGACAGGTCGTTGTCCGGATAGACGTAGGGCAGGCCGAGGTTGTGCCGGTAGGCGAAGGCGGCGAGCGTGGGCACCTTGGCGATCATGCGCACGGTCGCCATGTGCTTCTCCTCGTCCTCCTTGATGTGCTTCGCGCCCGGGTAGAAGGTCGAGAGCGCGCCGACCGACGCCTGGAGCATCCCCATCGGGTGCGCGTCGTAGCGGAAGCCGTCAAGGAACTCCTTGACGTTCTCGTGCACGTAGGTGTGGATCGTGATCTCGTGCACCCACGCGTCGAGCTCGTCGCGCGTTGGCAGCTCACCGTGCACGATCAGGTACGCCACCTCAAGGTAGGTCGCCTGCTCGCACAGCTGCTCGATCGGATAGCCGCGGTATTCGAGGATCCCGGCGTCGCCGTCGATGTAGGTGATCGCCGAGCGGCACGACGCGGTGTTGGTGTAGGCGGGGTCGAACGACATGAGCCCGAAGTCGTCGTCGCTCGTCTTGATCTGGCGCAGGTCCATCCCGGTGATGGTCCCGTCCGTGATCGGGAGCTCGTAGGTCTTCCCCGTGCGGTTGTCGGTGACGGTGAGCGAGTCCGAGCCGGACCCCGAACCGTTCGCCACTGCTACTGCGCCCTCGGACTCCTGCTGCTCGGCCATGTGTCTCTCCCTCTACGACTTCGAGTGCTTGGCCGCCTCCGGCCCGTGACGCAAACCCTTCGACTCGCCCGCGCCGGTGATCCCGCCGATGATGGCGGTGGAGATCGCCGCGACCGTCAGGACGACGGAGACGACGAGGACACCGCGCATCTGCCGGTCGTCGCGCGGGAAGCCCTCGCTGCGAAGGCCGAGCGCGAACGCCAGGAACAGCGCCCACAGGAACAGAAGGCCGCCGCCGATCCAGAAGGGGTTCATCGCGGCGAACGCTACCGAACGGACGGCTTGCGGTCGCCCGCCACCGCGCGCACGCGCGCGGGCGGCTGTGGCAACGGCGCACCGTGAGGCCCGCGTCGCGGCGGGCGCGGCCGCTGGGGCCGCGGATGGTTCGGGCCCTGACCGTCGTCACCGTCGACGAACTCGTCCTCCGGCGCCACGGGCACCGCGTGGATGGCCTTCCACACGATCCAGCCGAGCGCAACGATCGGGATCTTGAGGCCGAACATCAACCAGATGAAGGTCCAGGTCACGGGTGCCGCCGATGGTACATCTGAGGCGATCGTTTGCAACAAGCCGTACGATCCGGCGCGCGATGAGTGACACGGGCCTATTCGGTCCGGACAGCTTGACCTGGCGGGTCAATCGCGAGGGAGTGCTGTTGCTGGGCGGGGGTCGGGCGCTGCTGCTTCAGGTGGCACATCCACTCGTGGCCGCAGGCGTCTCGCAGCACTCGAACTACCGCGAGGATCCGTTCGGCCGCCTCTTCCGCACGCTCGACACCGTCACCACGATCGTGTTCGGCTCGACGCCCGAGGCACACGAGGCGGCGGCACGGCTGCACCGCGTCCACACGCGTGTGAAGGGGGAGGCCGACGACGGCACCCCGTACCTGGCCACCGATCCCGAGCTCATCATGTGGGTGCACGCGACGCTTGTCGACACGTCGCTGCTCGTCTACCAGACCTACGTCGGTCACCTGAGCTTTGCCGACTGCGAGCGCTACTACGACGAGCAGAAGCTGCTCGGCGAGCAGTACGGCGTGCCGGTTGCGGCTCAACCCGCCACCTACCGCGACTTCAACGACTATGTCGACGAGGTCGTGAACGGCGGAACGCTCCAGGTGACCGACGCGCTCCGCGACGTGGCCGCGGCGACCATGCGCCCGCGGCTTCCGGTGCCGCTGGTCGGGCGCCCGGCGGTGGAGTACCTCAACCTCGTCACCGCCGCGCTGCTCCCGGCGTGGCTGCGCGACGAGCTCGGTCTGAGCTGGAGTCCCAGGCGCGCGCGCCTGCATGCGGCGCAGCGCAACCTCATACGGCGGCTGATCCCCGGGCTGCCATCGCTTCTGCGCGAGTTCCCCCCGGCGCGCAGCGCGGATCGGCGGGTGCGTGCCGCCGCCTGACGGGGCACCCAGATGCTGAGACGCGCCCTCGCGCTGGGCGCGATCACGGTGGCCGCGCTCCTGGTGCTCGTGGTGATGCTCGGCCGCAGCTCCTACGACGTCGGCATGACGGTCTCGAACGCAAGCCAGCTGGTGAAGGGGGACCAGGTGAAGGTCGGCGGCGTGCCGGTCGGCAAGGTCAGCTCGATCGGGCTGGCGGCGGACGGCCGCGCGCACCTGAAGCTGTCGCTGAGCGACGGCTCGCTCACGCCGCTCCACGCCGGCACGAAGGCGCTGATCCGCTCGACCTCCCTGGCCGGGATCGCCAACCGCTACGTGGCCCTCACGCCTGGCCCCAACAACGCGCCGAAGATCGCCGACGGGGGCGAGATCCCAGCCGACGACGCCACACCGGAGGTGGACCTCGACGCCGTCCTGAACACACTCGGGCCGGCTGCGCAACACGACCTGCACGAGCTGGTCCAGGCGGGCAGCGGCCTGATCACGCCGAGCGCGGAGAAGGAGGCAAACGACGGGCTGCACGCGCTCAACCCGGCGCTGTCGCAGGCGGCAGCGACCACGCGCGAGATCATGCGCGACGAGCCTGCGTTCGAGCGCTTCATCCTGGAGTCGGCCAACGTCGTGTCCACGGTCGCCTCGCGCCCGGACGACCTGGACCAGGTGGTGGGCAACGTCTCGAGCACGCTGGACGCGCTCGCCACGCGCAGTGCGGAGTTGAACCGGACGCTTGTCAAGCTGCCTGACACGCTGCGAGCCGGCAACACCACGCTCGTGAACGTGAGCGCCACGCTGTCGGACCTGCGCCCTGCGCTGCGCGACGCACGTCCGGCCGCGCCGCTCTTGTCGGCACTGCTGGAGCGGCTCTCGCCGCTGGCGCACCAGGCGATCCCGGTGGTGGCCCGCGTGGGCCGCGTGGTCGACACGCCGGGCTCGGCTGCCGACCTGCTGGGGCTGGTCCGGGGCTTCGGCCCGCTCGCCAAGACGGCCGTTCCGGCGTTCGGGTCGGCGCACGACACGCTCTCCGACGCGCTGCCGGTGGTGAACCAGATCCGCCCGTACGCGCCGGACGTCATCGGCGGCCTGGTGAACGGCTTCGGCGGCACGACCGCCGGCTACTACGACGCCAATGGCCACTACGCGCGCATCTCGTTCCAGGGCAGCCCGTACTCGCTCTCCAACAGCGGCTCGGTCGTGCCGCTTCCGGCGTCCACGCCAGGCCTCACCGGCTACCGCAAGAACGTCAACAACCGCTGTCCCGGCGCCGCCACGCAGAGCGCGCCCGACAAGTCGAACCCGTACGTGCCCGCCGGCCAGCAGTGCGACCCGAAGGACTCACCGCATTGAGGCGCGCGGCGGCCACGCTCGTGCTCGCAGCGGCGCTCGTCGCCGTGCTGGTGGCCGCGCGCGGCGGCGGGGGTGGCAGCTACGACGTCGCGGCGGTCTTCGACAACGCGGCCAGCCTGATCCCGGGCCAGAACGTGGAGATTGCCGGCGCCGTCGTGGGGCAGGTCAGCTCCGTCAGCCTCACGCCCGACCACCGCGCGCTCGTGAAGATGAGCGTGCAGACCGGCTTCGCGCCGTTCCGCTCCGACGCGTCGTGCTCGATCAAGCCGCAGAGCCTGATCGGCGAGAAGTTCATCGAGTGCGACCCGGGCAGCCCCGACGCGCGCCCGCTCGCGGACCGCGACGGCATCCCGACGGTCGCGCTGGCGCGCAACCACTCGCCGGTCGACATCGACCTGGTCTTCGCCGCACTGCGCCAGCCGTACGTGCAGCGGCTGTCGCTTGTGGTCGACGAGCTTGGGACGGGTGTCGCCGGGCGCCCGCAGGACATGCAGGCCGCGATCCGGCGGGCGGCGCCGGCGCTCCAGGAGTTCGACCACGTGCTGGGGATCGTCGACCGCGACCGCGCGCTGCTCGGCCGCCTGATCGACCGCACCGACGCCGTGCTGGCACAGGTGGCCCCGCGCGACCGCGACGTCACCCGCTTCATCGACCATGCCTCACGTGCAGCGGTCGACGTCGCCGTGCACCGCGACGCGCTGGGCAGCGCGATCGACCGCCTACCGCCACTGCTCGACCAGCTCCAGCCTTCGGCGCAGAGCCTGGCCGGCGTGGCGCGCGACACGAGGCCGGTCGTGCACGAGCTGAGCCAGGCCACCCCGTCCCTGAGGGCCCTGTTCAGCGACGTCGAACCGGTCAAGGACGCTGCCCGCCCGGCGCTCGGCGCGCTGGCATCCGCCTCCGACGAAGGGCGCCGCGCCGTCAAGGCGGCGCGTCCGATCGCGACGAGCCTGCGCGCGGCCGCCGCGCTGATCCCGCACGTGGCGCAGGTGGGCAGCCAGGTCACCGGCTCGCTGCGGGCGGCAGGCGCGGTCGAGTCGATCAACACGTTCGTGTGGCTTGGAGCGGCGTCGATGGCGCGCTTCGACGCCACTTCGCACATCGTCCCGAGCTACCAGCTGACAGGCACCTGCCAGCTCTACGCGACCACGCCTGCTGCAGGCTGCTCGGCCCACTGGCCAGGCTCGAAGGCCGCCGCCGCGCAGGCCAAGGCGAAGGCGCGCACCACCCACCGCCGCCGCCGCAAGCACCGCCGCCGGCCCGCTCCTCAGACACCGGCCACCACGGTGCCGGCACCGTCGGCGCCGCAGGTCCCGGCCAGCCCGCTGCCGTCCATTCCCAAGCTGCCGCAGCTTCCCGACCTGCCGCCGTTGCACACCCCGGTGCTGCCGGGCAAGGACGACGCCACGAACAAGCTCCTCGACTTCCTCATGGGCAAGTGAACCGCCGCCGGCCCAACGATCAGTTCAGCCTCATCGCCAGCCCGCTGCTGGTGGGAGCGGTCACCGTGCTGATCACGGTCGTGGCGGTGTTCCTGTCCTACAACGCCAACCAGGGCCTGCCGTTCGTCCCGACCTACGACGTCAACGCCACGGTGCCGGATGCCGCCGGCCTCGTGCGCGGGAACGAGGTGCGTATCGGCGGGCTGCGCGTGGGGATCGTGAAGACGATCCGGCCGATTGCCGGGCCCGGTGGCCACCCGGTCGGGCGCCTGCTGCTCCAGCTCGACAAGAAGGTCGAGCCGATCCGCTCGGACACCACGATGATCGTCCGCCCGCGCTCGCCGCTCGGCCTCAAGTACCTGGAGCTCGAGCCGGGCAAGCACGGCAAGCCGCTGCCGCGCAACGCAACGCTGCCGCTGTCGCACGCGAAGACCCCGGTCGAGCTCACCGACGTGCTCGACTCGCTCGATGCACCCACGCGCACCAACCTGCGCGGCGTCCTGCGCAACCTCGGCGACGGCTTCGCCGGGCGCGGCATCGACTTCAACGCCGCGCTCGCGGATGCGCCGGAGCTGACCCGGCGCGCCCGCTCGGTCATGGCGTCGCTGGCGGCGCCGAGCACCAACCTGTCCGGCCTGCTCACCGCGGCCGACCGCACGCTCGCCCAGATCGAGCCCGTCACCCCGCAGCTCGCGCGCCTGCTCACCAACGGCGCAATCACCGCGCAGGCGCTCGATCGCGCGCGGCCGGAGCTCGGCCAGTCGGTCGAGGAGCTGCCCGGCACCGAGCTCTCGGCCACCCGCGCGCTGGCCGTTGCGCGCCCGGTGCTTGCGGACGCCGACGGCCTCATGAACGACCTGCACCGCGGCGCGCCGTACATCGTCCCGGCCGCCTCGCGCCTGCACGCCGCGCTGGCGCGCGGGGTTCCGGCGCTGCGCCACACGACCGGCCTGGCCTGCGCTCGAGGACACGCTTGTCGCCGTCGAGCGGCTCTCGCGCGACCCGGCGGCGCTGCGCACGCTCGGGCGGCTGCGCCAGGCGCTCGTCTCGCTCACGCCCACGCTCGACTTCCTCGCGCCGCTCCAGACGCGCTGCAACTACCTCGCGCTGTGGATGCGCAACGTCGACTCCACGATCTCCGAGGGCGACTCGAGCGGCACCTGGTTCCGCACGCTGGTCGTCGGCGCAACGAGCGAGTTCACCGCCGCGGCGAAGCCATCCGACACGCTCCACGTGAACCCGTACCCGCATACCGCGGCGCCCGGTCAGGGCGGCGAGTGCGAGGCGGGCAACGAGCCGTACCTGTCCGGCCAGCGGATCGGCAACGTGCCGGGTGACCAGGGCTCGCAGACCGAGTCGACAACGCCGCCGGCAGGCGTGCCGCAGGTGGCGCGGTGAAGAAGCGCCACGGCAAGGAGCGCCTGTCGCCGTTCGCGGCAGGGCTCGTGGCGATCGGGCTGGTCGCGCTGGCCGTCTACTTCGCGTTCGGCGGCGGCCTGCCGTTCGGCGGCCAGTACACCGTCTACGCGCAGGTGCGCTCCGGGAATGAGCTCGGCCCGCGCACCCCGGTCCGGATCGCCGGAGTCGAGGTTGGCAGGGTCGCGAGCGTCAAGCGCGGGCCCGGCGCGACCGCGGTCGTGGAGCTGGCGCTGAACGACAACGCGCGACCGCTCCACCGCGACGCCACGCTCAAGATCCGCCCGCGCATCTTCCTCGAGGGCAACTTCTTCGTGGACCTGCACCCGGGCTCGCCGAGCTCGCCGGAGATGCCGAGCGGCGGCACGATTCCGCTGGCCAACACCGCGACGCCGGTCCAGCTCGACCAGATCCTCACCGGGCTCGACGCACCCACGCGCGGGGATCTCCTGCACTTCGTGCACGCGCTGGCGCTGAGCGTGCAGGGCGGCGGCGCCCAGACCTTCGACAAGACGCTGCGCTACTGGGCGCCCACGTTCCTGAACGGCGCCATCAGCGCCGAGGCCGCGCGTGGCCTGCGCACGCACGACCTCTCGAACTTCATCCGCGACGGCGGCAAGGTGGCCGCGGCGATCGCCGCCGACCGAAGCGCGCTTGCCGATCTCGTGACAGGCCTCAACCGCAGCACGCGGGCGCTCGCGCAGCGGCGCGCCAAGGTGGACGCGGCGCTGGTGCAGCTCGCCGGCACCGTCGACGCCGCTCACCCGGCGTTCGAGGCGATCAACGCCGCGATCCCGAGCACGCGCGCGCTGGTGCGCGACCTGCGGCCCGCGCTGCGCGTGGCGCCCGCCACGCTGCGCCCGGCCAACGCCGCGCTCGACCAGGTCGCGGCGCTGGTGCAGCCCGCGGAGCTGCCGCGGCTGCTCGACCAGCTCGATCCCGCCGTGGTGTCGCTCGCTGCCCTCGAGCCGAAGCTGGGGCAGCTGCTGTCGCTGCTCCAGCCGGTCACGGAGTGCGCGCGCACCAACGTGCTGCCCACGCTTCAGAAGAAGGTGGACGACGGCCCGTTGTCAACCGGCTTTCCTGTCTACCGCGAGCTGCTGGACGGCGCCGTCGGGCTGGCGAGCGCGTCCCAGGACTTCGACGGCAACGGCCCGGCGGTGCGCTACCACGCGGGCTTCGGCGACGAGACGGTGTCGCTCGGCAGCGTCAACGGGGAGAAGGCAGTCGGGCTCACCTCCCAGCCGATCATCGGATCGCGCCCGCAGTACACGGGCGTGCGGCCGCCGTTCCGGCCCGACGTGCCATGTGGCCAGGACGCGCCGCCGGACCTGAAGGCCACGACCGGGCCGGCGCCCGAGCAGCACCGGATCGGAGCCACGCCGTGATCCGGCTCCATCCGAACGTCCGGCGCCAGATCCAGTACCTCTGGATCATCCTTGGCTTCGTCGTGCTCGCCGGGGCGGTCGCGGTCTACATCGCGCGCCAGGAGCGGCTGCGCTTCCCGTGGGAGACCGTGATGCACGTCGACGCGGACTTCAGCTCGGCGCAGGCCGTCACCCCGGGGCAGGGCCAGCAGGTCACGATCGCGGGCGTCAAGGTCGGCGAGATCGGCACGGTCGAGCTGAAGGACGGCCGCGCGCAGGTGCGCCTGGACATCGACCCGAACAAGGCGGGCCCGCTCTACATGCACGGGATGCGGCTGCTCCTGCGACCGAAGACGGGCCTCAACGACATGTCGGTGCAGATCGAGCCCGGGACGGCGGACCGCTCGCTGCCCGGTGCGCTGGCCGAAGGACGGCGACACCATTCCTGAGGCAGCAACGGCCCCGAACGTGAATCCCGACGAGGTGTTCGCCGGCCTCGATGCCGACTCGCGCCGCTACCTGGCGATCCTCGCCAACGCGGGTGGCCAGGGCTTCGAGGGCCGCGGCCTCGACCTGCGCAAGATCATCAAGGCCGGCTACCCGACGCTGAAGGACGCGTCCGTGCTCACCAGGGCGATCGCCGACCGCCGCGCGAAGGTGGCGCGGCTGGTGTCGAATCTCCAGCGGCTCTCGCACGCCGCTGCGGGCAAGGACAGCGAGCTGAAGCAGCTCGTCGGCGCGACCTCGGCGGTGGTGTCCACGATCGGCGCGCGCGAGCAGGAGCTCGGCAGCGCCGTCGACAAGCTGCCCGGGGCGCTCGGCGCCACGCGCGACGCGCTCACGCAGACGCAGGCGCTGGCGACGGAGCTGGGCCCCGCGGCGACGACGCTGCGACCGATGGCGCGTCAGCTCGCACCGGCGCTCGTGGCCGCCCGTCCGCTGCTGCGCCAGGCCACGCCGGTGGTGCGCGACCACCTGCGGCCGCTCGTGCGCGAGGCCACGCCGCTCGTGCGCGACCTGCGGCCGGCGGTCACCAATCTCGACAAGTCGCTGCCGCCGCTGATCGCGACGGCACAGGACGCGAACTACATCGTCAACGAGACGCTCTACAACCCGCCCGGACCCGAGGAGGGCTTCGGCTTCTGGGCGTCGTGGTTCTTCCACAACGCGGACTCGATCCTGTCGATCGAGGACGCGCACGGGGTGGCGTGGCGCGGCCTGCTCGTGGCCAGCTGCTCGACGCTTGCAACCGCCACGACCGCCACGCCGGCGCTTGCGGCGCTGAAGGACGCGGGCATCTGCGCGAAGACCGGGGCCACGCCGTGATCAAGCAGGCACCCAAGCCCGCGAGCCTCGCCGCGATGGCAGCCTTCGCGCTGTCGTGCATCGGCCTGTTGCTGTTCCTCTGGACGAGCTTCGGCGGCTCGATCCCGCTGAAGCCGCAGGGCTACCGCTACTACGCCGACTTCGGCGAGGCCACGCAGCTGACGAGCAACGCCGACGTGCGCATCAGCGGCGTGAACGTCGGCCGCGTTGCGGGGGTCGAGCCGCACGGCACAACCACGCGCGCGACGATCGAGATCGACCACCAGTACGCGCCGATCGCCGCCACCAGCCGGGCCATCCTGCGCCAGAAGACGCTCCTTGGCGAGACCTACGTCGAGATCACGCCGGGGCAGCGCAGCGACCCGCGCCTGAAGGACGGCTCGGTGCTGCCGTCGAGCCAGGTGCTGGCCACGACCGAGCTCGACGAGATCCTGCGCGCGCTCGATCCACCCACGCGCAGGGATCTTCAGAAGCTGCTCGGCGGGCTCGCCCACGGCGTGCAGGGACGCGGCGAGGACCTGAACGACGCGCTTGGCAACGTCGCCCCGTTCAGCGACGACTCGACGCAGCTCCTGACCGTGCTCGACTCGCAGCACCATGCAGTCGAGCGGCTGGTGCGCGACACGGGGCAGGTGCTCGACGCGATTTCGCGGCGCCAGGGGCAGTTGCAGACGCTCGTCACAGCCGGCGACCGCGTGCTCGCGACCACCGCCAAGCGCAACGCGCAGCTCACGCAGGCGGTGCAGATCCTGCCGACCACGCTGGCCGAGCTGCGCCCGACGATGGACGCAGTCGCGGCCACGTCCGTAGACGCCGCGCCGGTCATCCGCGACCTGCGGCCAGGCGGGCGGGTGTTCGCGCCGGCGCTGCGTGACACGGCGCTGCTCGCACCGCGGGTGCGCTCGGTGTTGGTCGACATCGACGCGCTGGCATCCGCGGCGCGTGAGGGCCTGCCGGCGGGCACGAGCGTGGTCCACGCGGCACAGCCGGTCTTCGACATCCTCGACCCGGCGCTCGCCCAGCTCGTGCCGGTCGTGCAGTACCTCGGCCTCTACAAGCAGGACCTCATCACGTCGTTCGCCAACCTGTCCGCGGCCACCGAGGCCACCCAGCCGGCGCAGCCCGGCGGCGGCGACCGGGTCCACTACCTGCGCGTGATCGTGCCGTTCACGCAGGAGGGCCTGGCCGCACAGAGCAAGCGCCTCGCCTCGAACCGCCACAACCCGTACTTCGCCCCCGAGCCGCTGCTGAAGCTGCCGCAGGGGCTGGAGTCGTTCGACTGCTCGAACGCGACCGCGGCGGAGACCGAGGCAGCGCCGCCCTGCCGCGTCCAGGCGCCGCTGTCGTTCGAGGGCAAGCAGCTGGCCTTCCCGCACCTGGACGCCGAACAGCCGTAGCTTGGGGCCTCTTGAAGGTCCTGTTCAGCCACGCCTACTCCATGACCGAGGTGCGCCGCCTGTGCGAGCGCAGCGAGTGTCCGCGCCAGCACCTGTGGGGAGCGGACGCGCTCGAGCGGGTGGGCCACGAGGTGGAGTGGGGGCCGTTCGGAGGCGACGAACGGCTCGCGCGGCTCACACGGTTGACGCGCGGGAAGCTGGGCTACCTCGACCAGGAGCTGGCGATGGCACGGGCGGCCGGGCGCGACGGGCTCGTCTACTCCGGCGACCAGAACCTCACGCGCGGGCTCGCCTACCTGCGGCGGCGACGACTGATGTCGGTGTTCCACTCGATCGGAGCGCCACCGCGCGCGGGCGGATCGTGGGTGCGCGGCGTTGACGTGGCGCTGTGCCTGTCGGGGCGCACGCGCGACGTGCTCGTTGACGGCTATCGCCGCGATCCGGGTCGCACGCCGGTTGTGTCGTGGGGCCCCGACCTGGAGTTCGCCGGCTACGGCGAGGGCGAGTTCGAGCTGGTCGTCAGCTCGGGCAAGACCGGGCGTGATTTGTCGCTGCTCCAGGAGGCGGTTGGGCGGACGAAGCTGGCAGCAAAGGTGTGGGGGCTTTCGCCGGAGGGGTCTCCGTCACCGCTGGCGGATGTTCTCGCGGACGTCCGGCGTGCCTCCGTGGTGGCGATCCCGCTGGCCGATCCCGAGCGACTGCTGGGGCTGTCGGAGCTGAACGACGCGCTCGCGTGCGGCAAGCCGGTGGTGATGACGCGCTCACCGCACTTCGACTTCGACATCGAGGCGGAGGGCTTCGGCGTGTGGGCCGAGGCGGGCGATGCCGCGAGCTTCGCGCGCGGGTTGTCGGAGGTGACAAGCGACCTCTCGGTCGCGCACGAGATGGGGGAGCGCGCACGCGAGTTTGCGCGGTCGAGGTGGAACTACGGGTTGTTCTGTCAGGCGGTGGTGGAGGCGGTACGGGGTCTCTGACGTCACCCCCGCAGCCCTACCGGTTCGAGGGCGTCGGCTGGCCGGCGGCTAAGGCTGTACGACGCTGTGCAGCTCGCGGGTCGTGACCCGTGGTTCGATCCCGTCCGGCAGGTTCGGCTTGATCGTGCCCTCGTACCAGGAGTCCCAGTTCTGCTGGGCATCCCATACCTCGGTCACGCTCCAACCGCCCTCGATCGGCCCGTTCGCATGGATGACGAACCCGGGCTGAGCCTTCTGCTGCTCCATCAGCTGCTCGGTCATTCCGTCCACCATTTCCTGCGTCATGCCGGGCACCTCGGCAGTCATGAGTATCGCCATCTCGCTCCTCCAGTCTCGTTAGGGACGCCCCGGCCGACACCGACGCGACGCCCCGTGTAGAGCTGAGCATCGCCGAGTCCGGGCGGCGCAGTCAACCTTGGACGTAACAGCGGTGGTGCCTACAACTGGACCGTCGGACCTGGCAGCCGCGACGTAATCCACCGGTGCCAGAACGTGCCGGCGACTGCGGGTGCGGCGATGCCTGCGAAGGCGTTCTGTTCGAATCCCCAGATGCAGAGCGCGAACAGGGTCGCCAGCTCGAAGAACGCTACGACGAGATCAGTGGCGGAGCCCAGCTTCCTCATGGGCTCATCATCTCGCAATCTTGTGGGCTTTGCCACACGTCTCCGACTCAGCCCGCCCGCGCCCCTTCGAGCGTCGTCATCTGGCGGAACTCCTCGAAGCGCTCGTCGATCTCGTCGCGCGTCAGGCGTCGCACTCGCTCGGTGCCGAACTCCTCGACGTTGAACGATGCGAGCGTTGCTCCGTAGACCATCGCGCGCCGCAGCACGTGCGGGTCGCCCGCTGCATCGGGCCCCTGTGAATCGAGGTAGCCGAGGAAGCCGCCCGCGAAGCTGTCGCCTGCGCCGGTTGGGTCGTTGACGGTCTCGAGCGGATAGGCGGGCAGCGCGAAGAACGAGTCGCCATTGAACAGCGCGGCGCCGTACTCGCCCTGCTTCGCGACGATCGTCCGCGGCCCGTGCTCCATCAGCCCGCGGGCTGCGCGCACCAGGTTGGCCTCGTCCATCAGCATCCGGATCTCGGCGTCGTTCAGGAAGACCAGGTCGACCCCCGCGATCGTCTTCAGCAGCGACTCGCGGGCCGTGTCGATCCACAGGTTCATCGAGTCGAGCCCGACCAGCTGCGCCGAGGACTGCTCGCGCACCTGGCGCTGGAGGTCGGGCTGGATGTTCGCCAGGAACAGCGTCTCGGTCTCCTGCGATGCCGGCGACAGCTTCGGCTCGAAGTCGCCGAACACGTTCAGCTGCGTGTCGTCGGTGTGCGCCACGTTCAGGTCGTACTCGTAGTGGCCGCGCCAGAAGAACGTCTGGCCGCCCTCGACGTGCTCGATGTCGTCGGTGTTGACGCCACGGCCGTGCAGTACCGCGTACTCGTCGTCGCCGAAGTCGTCGCCGACCGGGCCGACCACGCGCACGTCGGTGAAGAACGACGCCGCCAGCGAGAAGTGCACGGCCGATCCGCCCAGCATCCGGTCGCGCTCCCCGAAGGGAGTCTTGACGGCGTCAAAGGCGATCGATCCGACGACTACGAGGCTCATGGGTCGCGCAGGCTAGCGGCCTTCGGGTGACCATCCACGATCCCGCGCGCGCATAATCGCGCCCCGGTGCGCGCGGTGCTGATCAACGAGTGGGGTGGCCCCGAGGTGCTCGAGCTGGTCGACGACGCGCCCGAGCCGCAGCCCGGTCCCGGTCAGCGCCGCATCCAGGTCAGTGCCGCCGGCGTCAACTTCGCAGATACACACGCGCGCGAGAACGCCTACATCGCCAAGTACGAGCTGCCGCTGATCCCTGGCACGGAGGTGGCCGGGACGCTCGACGACGGCACGCGCGTGGTCGCGATGCCGCACCACGGGGGCTACGCCGAGTACGCGCTGGCCGACGAGGCGTCGATCTTCCCGCTCCCCGACGGTCTGGGCGACCACGAGGCGCTCGCGCTGCTGATCCAGGGCCTGACCGCCTGGCACCTGTACCGCACAGCGGCGCAGGTTCGCCCCGGCGAGACGGTCGTCGTCCACTCGGCAGCCGGCGGCACCGGCAGCCTCGCGCTCCAGCTGGCCAAGCCGATGGGGGCCGGGCGCGTGATCGCGAGCGCGTCGAGCGACGAGAAGCGCGCGCTGGCGGAGCGGCTCGGCGCCGATGCCGTCATCGACAGCGCACCCGGGCAGATGACCGAGCGGCTGCTCGAGGCAAACGGGGGCGAGCCCGTCGACGTGGTCTTCGACATGGCCGGCGGCCCGGTGTTCGAGCAGAGCGCCGAGGCGCTTGCGCCGTTCGGGCGCATCGTCGTCTACGGCATAGCGAGCCGCGAGCAGAACGACCTGCGCACGGGCCGGCTCATGCGCAAGAGCCGCGGCGTCGTCGGTTTCTGGCTGATGCACTGCCTGGCGCGCCCCGAGCAGATGATGCGCGAGCCGCTGCAGGACCTGTTCGAGCGCGCCGCCCGCGGCGAGCTGTCACCGCAGCTCGGCGAGGCCTATCCGCTCGAGGACGTGCGCCGGGCGCACGAGGATCTCGTCGCGCGGCGAACCACTGGCAAGCTCGTGCTTCTCCCGCACCGCTAGCCTCCCTGCGTGACCACGTTCGCCGAGCTCGGCCTGTCCGAGCCGATTCTCGAGGCCCTGAAGCACCTGGGCTACGAGAAGCCGACACCGATTCAGGAGCAGACGATTCCCGCTCTGCTCCAGGGCCGCGACATCATCGGCCAGGCCCAGACCGGCACCGGCAAGACCGCCGCCTTCGGGCTCCCGCTGCTCGAGTACATCGAGTCGGACAACTCGGAGGTCCAGGCCCTGGTCGTGACCCCGACGCGCGAGCTCTGCATCCAGGTCACCCAGGCGCTGCGCGCCTATGGCGAGCGCAAGGGCGTCAACGTGGTTGCCTGCTTCGGCGGCGCGCCGATCCGCACCCAGATGGCGCAGCTGAAGGAAGGCGCGCAGGTCGTCGTCGGCACGCCCGGCCGCCTGATGGACCTCATCTCACGCCACGTGCTCTTCCTCAGCGACGCCCGCTACGTCGTGCTCGACGAGGCCGACGAGATGCTCGACCTCGGCTTCATCGAGGACATCGAGTTCATCCTGGGCCGCTCGCCGACCGGGCGCCAGACCGCGCTCTTCAGCGCCACGATGGCGCCGCCGATCCAGACGCTGGCCGAGAACTTCATGTACGAGCCGGAGCTGATCAAGGTCAAGGCGCCCACGCTCACGGTTGACACGGTCGAGCAGTTCTTCGTCGAGGTCGGCGAGCGCGAGAAGGCAGACGTGCTCGCGCGAATCGTGCGCGAAGAGCGACCCGACCAGGCGATCATCTTCGTGCGCACGAAGATCGGGGCCGACCGCCTTGCGCGCACCCTTGGCGACCGCGGTGTACGCGTCAAGGCGCTGCACGGTGACATGACGCAGGGCCAGCGCGACGGCGTGATGCTCGCCTTCAAGGGCGAGCGCGAGCGGCTGCTGGTCGCGACAGACGTCGCCGCCCGCGGGCTCGACATCTCAGGCGTGACGCACGTCATCAACTACGACCCGCCCAACTCTCCCGACGTCTACGTGCATCGCATCGGCCGCACCGGCCGCGTCGGGCGCTCCGGCCGCGCCATCACGCTCGTCACGGCCAAGCAGCGCAAGGAGATCGGCGTGATCGAGAAGCACGCGAAGACCGAGATCGCCGAGTACGGCACGACTCCGGCCGCCCGCCGCGAGGCCGAGCCCGAGCGCCAGGCGCGCCTGCCGCGCCACACGAAGCCGACCAACGGCAGCGGGCCGCGCGTGAAGCTGATCATCGGCGCGGGGCGCGCCAACGACATCGAGCCGAAGGACCTGGTCGAGGCAATCGTCGACCAGACCCACCTCGAGAACGACGACATCCGCAACGTGCGCGTGCTGGAGCGCTTCTCGCTGGTCGAGGTGCCCGCCGCGCGCGCGGAAGAAGTGGCAAAGAACCTGAACTGGAAGGCTGAGGTAGCAAAGCGATGAGCAGCACGGCAATCCTCCACACGAACCACGGCGACATCACGATCGAGCTCTTCGACGAAGAGGCACCCAAGACGGTCGGCAACTTCACCAAGCTCGCGGGCGACGGCTTCTACGAGGGCGTCATCTTCCACCGCGTGATCAAGGACTTCATGGTGCAGGGCGGCGATCCGACCGGGACCGGTCGCGGCGGCCCCGGCTACACGTTCGAGGACGAGTTCAACGAGCACAAGATCGTGCGTGGCGCGCTGGCAATGGCGAACGCCGGCCCGAACACGAACGGCAGCCAGTTCTTCATCGTCACCACCGACGCCGCGCCGTGGCTCGACGGCAAGCACACGGTCTTCGGGCACGTGGCCGACGGCATGGATGTGGTCGACAAGATCGAGGGCTCCGAGACCGACCACAACGACCGCCCCAAGCAGGACGCAGTCATCGAGAAGATCACTCTTCAGGAGTAGGCTGCGGGCATGGCCACGCTTGAAGCACGCGAACCCTCGACGCCGCAGAACGGGGCCGCCGCAGGCGACCAGATCGCCGTCGAGAACCCAGCCACAGGACAGGTCATCGGCCACGTGCCGCACCTCTCACCGGCCGAAGTCGCGCAGATGGTCGCGACCGCCCGCGCCGCGCAGCCGGCCTGGGCCGAGCTTGGCTTCGACGCACGCGCGAAGGTCTTCTACCGGGCGCGCAAGTGGCTCGTGGACAACCGTGAGCGCGTGGCGCGCACGATCGTCGAGGAGACCGGCAAGACGCACGAGGACGCGATGCTCGCCGAGGTGCTCTTCATCGCCGACTCGTTCGGCTACTGGGCCAAGTCGGCGCCCAAGCACCTGGCCAACGAGAAGGTCCGCTCGCACTCGCCGTTCATGCTCGGCCGCAAGCTGATGATCCGCTACCAGCCGCGTGGCGTCATCGGCGTCATCGGCCCCTGGAACTACCCGCTCACCAACTGCTTCGGTGACGGCATCGCCGCACTCGCCGCCGGCAACGCGGTCATCTTCAAGCCATCCGAGATCACGCCGTTCTCGACGTCGCTGATGCTCGAGTGCATGACTGCGGCCGGCCTGCCCGACGGCGTGATGCAGGTGGCGACCGGGCGTGGCGCGACCGGCGCGGCGCTGATCGAGCACGTCGACTACGTGATGTTCACGGGCAGCGTGGCCACCGGCAAGAAGGTGGCTGCCGAGGCCGCGAAGACGCTCAAGCCGTACTCGCTCGAGCTCGGCGGCAAGGACCCGATGATCGTGCTGCGCGACGCCGACATCGAGCGAGCCGCCAACGGCGCCGTCTTCTGGTCGATGGCGAACGGCGGCCAGATCTGCCAGGCGATCGAGCGCGTCTACGTCGAGGAGCCGGTCTACGACGACTTCGTGAAGCGCGTCGTCGAGAAGACGCGCGCTCTGCGTCAGGGAGTGCCCGGCGAGGCCGGCGCGGTCGAGATTGGCGCGGTCACGTTCGAGCCGCAGATCGAGATCATCGAGTCACACGTCAAAGATGCGGTCGACAAGGGCGCGAAGGTGCTCACCGGCGGCAAGCGCGGCGCTGGTCCCGGGCGCTTCTGGGAGCCCACGGTGGTCGTGGACGTGGACCACACGATGAAGCTGATGCAGGACGAGACCTTCGGCCCGGTGCTGCCTGTGATGAAGGTGCGCGACGAGCACGAGGCGCTGCGGCTGGCCAACGACTCGCGCTACGGGCTCAACTCGAGCGTGTGGACGAAGGACATCGCGAAGGGCGAGCGGATCGCGGCCCAGGTGCAGGCGGGTTCGACCTGCGTGAACGACGCCGTCGCCAACTACGCCGCGCAGGAGCTGCCGTTCGGCGGCGTCAAGGAATCCGGCATCGGCGTGCGCCACAGCTCGGCCGGCATCCGCAAGTACTGCAACGCGCACTCGCTGCTCGTCACGCGCTTTGCGATGAAGCGCGAGCTCTACTGGTTCCCGTTCACGAAGCGCAACGCGAAGATCCTCGAGCGGCTCCTCGTGTGGATGTACGGCCGCGAGAAGCGCTAGCGCAGCCGAGTTGTCGAACACGGTCCACCATCCGCTGTTCGCGCGCTTCTACGCGCGCTGCGCGCCGCACGAGGACGGGCGCGGCGGCACCGAGCACCGCCGCGAGCTGCTCGCGGGGCTGAGCGGCCGCGTGGTCGAGGTCGGCGCGGGGATCGGCTCCAACTTCGCGCACTATCCGGCGGCGGTCACTGAAGTGGTCGCCGTCGAGCCCGAGCCGTACCTGCGCGCGAAGGCCGAGCATGCCGCCACCGCCGCGACGGTCAAGGTGCGCGTGGTGGAGGGCCTGGCCGATGCGCTGCCGCTGGCCGATGGGGAGGCCGACGCCGGCGTCGCCTCACTCGTCCTCTGCAGCGTGCCCGATCAGGCCGAGGCCCTGGCCGAGCTGCGGCGCGTCATCCGCCCGGGCGGCGAGCTTCGCTTCTACGAGCACGTGATCTTCGAACCGTGAGAGCCGGCGCCGGCTCCAGCGCTTCATGGACGCCACGCTGTGGCCGCGCGTGGCCGGTGGCTGCCACATGACGCGCGACACCCGCGGCGCGATCGAGCGTGCCGGCTTCATCGTGCAGCGCAGCCGCCGTTTCCCGTTCCCACCCGGGAGCTTCGGGTTGCCGCACATCCTTGGCAGCGCGCGCCGGCCCTGATGCTCGCCATAGGGCTGGCCCTTGCCGCGAGCGTCGCGTGGGGCGTCGGCGACTTCATCGGCGGGTCGAAGACGCGCGTGCTCCCGGTGCTGTCGGTGCTGGTGTGCTCGCAAGGGGTCGGCCTGGTGTGGATCGCAGCCGTGGCGCTCGTCGCGCAGAAGCCTGCGCCGGGCGGTCACTACCTGGCGATGGCGGGCCTGTCGGCGCTCGCCGGCACCGCGGGGCTGGCGTGCTTCTACCGCGCGATCTCGATCGGCAAGATGAGCCTGGTCGTGCCGATCGCTGCCCTGGCCGCGGTGGTCCCCGTGTTCGTAGGCGTCGCGACCGGCGACCGTCCGAGCGTGCTCCAGGTGTGCGGCATGGCGGTGGCGCTGGCGGGAGCAGTGATGGCCTCGCGCGAGCCTGGCGACGAGGCGCAAGGGGTCGGCTCCAAGCTCACGGCGGGCGCGCTGTGGGCGGCGGCCTCGGCGTTCTGCTGGGGCTGGTTCTTCCTGGCGATCGACGAGGCAAGCGACGGCGGCGCCGTCTGGGCGAGCCTTGCGAACAGGGCGGCTTCGCTGACCCTGCTGCTGGTGGCGGTGCTGTTCCTGCGCCCGGCGCTGCGCGACACAAGGCCGCACCTGAAACCGCTGGCGGTGTCCGGGACGCTCGACGTCTCGGCCAACCTCATGTTCGCGGCGGCCGCGACGAGCGGCCTGGTCTCACTCGTGTCCGTGGTCGGGTCGCTCTACCCGGTGATCACGGTGCTGCTGGCGCGGGTCGTGCTCCGCGAAAGCGTGAACCGCGTCCAGGACCTGGGGGTGGCGGCAGCGCTCGGAGGCGTCGTGCTGATCGCCGCCGGCTGAATCTAAAGACGGGGCCTGGCCCCGTCTTCAGGAAGCGACGGCTGCGAGGTGCGAATCTAAAGACGGGGCCTGGCCCCGTCTTTAAGAAGCGACCGCTGCCAGGTGCGGCGCCGGCTTCGCGTACTGCGTTGCAACCTCGGTCAGCACCTCGAGCATCGCTCGCGCTGCCGGTGAGCGCTGCGCGCCTGGGAGGGTCGCGGCGGCTATCTGGCGCACCGGAGCCTCCGTGCCAAGGTCGCGGATCACGATGTCGTCGCGCACCGTCGTCAGCGCCAGCGTCGGGATCAGCGCCACGCCGACCCCGGCCGCGATCAGGCCCTGGATCGCCAGGTAGTCGTCCGACTCGAACGTGATCTGCGGCTCGAAGCCCATCCGGATGCAGTGCGCGCGCACGAGCGTCCCGCAGGAACACGCGTCCGTCGTGCTGATCCACGCCTCCTTCGCCAGGTCCTTGAGGCGGATGCGCGCCTTGTTGGCGAGCGGGTGATTGAGCGGCAGCGCCGCGAACATCGGGTCGTCCAGCAGGAAGGTGGTGTCGAGCCCCTCGCTTTCGCCGTGGGTCGACGGCTCGATCGTGAGCGCGATGTCCAGCTCGCCGCACTTGAGCATCGGCAGCGAGTCCTCGGGCTCGAGCTGACGCACGGTCAGCTCGATGTCGGGGTGGCGCTCGCGGAAGGTCGCGATCGCCAGCGGCATCAGCGTCGCCCCGACGGTCGGGAACGCCGCCAGGCGCAGGCGACCGCCGCGCAGCCCGGCGATTGCCTCGAGCTCGGCCTCGGCGTCGGCCAGCCGGGTGAGGATCGCGTCCGCGTGGCGCACGAGCGCCTCGCCGGCTTCGGTGAGCCGGATCCCGCGCGAGCCGCGGGTGACGAGCTGCGAGCCCGCCTCGCGTTCCAGCGACGCGATCTGCTGTGAGACCGCCGACTGCGTGTATGAGAGGGCCTCGGCCGCCGCGCTGAACGAACCGCGGTCAGCGACCTCCTTGAGGATGCGCATTCGCTTCACATCGAGCATAAGGGCATCTTATCGCAGTCCAGTCGTTTTGTCATTGGACGTAATGGCTGCGAGGTGTCACTATTACTTCTGTCATGGAACTACAGACCCAAGGAGGACTAATGGCTCACGATGAGCAAATCGTCATCCGGAGCGCGAATGTCATGGACGATCAGGCGATCGCCGTGCTGGGCGTTCTTCGACGGTGGCCGGCACATGCCCACAGGGCACGTGACGGTGGCCGAGGTCGGCGGGCGCATTCGCGCCGCGGTCGGCTCCAACGGGGTCGCGATCTCCGATCCCTTCTGGCCGACCCTGGATCTCGTGCACATGCTGCGCGTCCACTCCGAGTCGACCGTCAGGCCGCGTTCGGCGCGCTTCGCACGCCGGCCGGTGCTGCGCAGGCTGGCGGGTGTCTGAAATGCAGACGCTTCCAGTGATCATGCACCAGGAACTCGATTGCAGCCGGCAGAAGGAGCTGCGAGCAGGCGCTCAGCCGCGCCGCCCGCAGCGCCACCTGATCAGGCGTGCGCTTCGCCGGGACTGAGGCGGACCCCCAGCAGCTCATCGAGCTGCCGGAGGGTCCGCTCGGACCCCCTGTGGAGGATGGCCGTCATCCCCACAGCCTCGGCGCCCGCGCAGTTCTCGCGCAGGTCGTCGACGAAGACGCAGTCGCCGGGTGCCACATCGATCCGCTCGGCACCCAGCTCGTAGATCTCCGGCTGGGGCTTGTGAAGGCCCACGTCGCCTGAGATCACCACGGCGTCGAACAGCTCCTCGAGCAGCGCCGGGTCGTAAGCGATCCCGTCGCCCCAGGAGTTCGAGATCAGGCCCGTCCTGATGCCGGCGGCCCGCGCAGCGCGCACCGCGCCGAGCATCGCCTCGTCGGGCCCGATGCCGCCGAACAGCCGCTCGACCAGGTTCTCCGGGGCGACCCCGAGCAGCGGCGCGAACTCCGCTGAGAACTCCTCGGCCGACAGCTCGCCCTTTTCCAGTCGCCGCAACAGCGCCAGCCCCTCGCCGCGCTCGCGGAACATCTCCTTGACGGTGTTTTCGGGCAGGCCCTCCTCGCGGCAGAAGGCCTTGAACGAGTCGAACACGTTGGTCGTGAGGACGCCGCCGAAGTCCACCAGGAGGCCTTTCACGACTCGGTTATCCGCTTCGCGGCCTCGCCGAGCTGGGGCACGGCCTCGCCGAAGCCCCTGAGATAGGGGTCGTCGGAGTTGCCCAGCATCGCGCGCTTGTAGTTGCCCTCCATGAAGACGGTCGCCTTCCAGATCGCGAGTGCCTGGTACCACTTCAGATCGGACACCGAGCGGCCGCTCTGCTCCGCGTAGCGCTCCACCAGCTCGCCGCGGTCCGGGAAGCCCTCGCCGTGGGTCACCGTCGTCAGGTCGAAGGTGGTCCCGAAGCCCTCGTCCGGCCGCGACCAGGTGGCGGTCATGTAGCCCAGGTCCGCGAGCGGGTCGCCCAGCGTGGCCATCTCCCAGTCGAAGATCGCCTTCAGGTGGGCGGGGGCGGTCGGCTCGAACATCGTGTTGCCCAGGCGGTAGTCGCCGTGCACGATCGTCGTCTGCGGCGTGTCGGGCAGGTTGGCCTGAAGCCAGTCGGCCACCTCCTGCACCACCGGCAGCTCGCGTGTCTTCGAGAACTCCCACAGGCCCGTGAAGCGCTTGACCTGGCGCTCCAGGTAGCCGCTTGGCTTCGCGAACGTGTCGAGCCCGCACGCCTGCCAGTCGGCGGCATGCACCTGCACGAGCGCGTCGACCAGCTCGAGCGCGGTCCGGCGGCGCTCGGCGGGGTTGTCGAGCTCGGGCGGCATCTCGGTGGTGATGACCACGCCCTCGAGGAACGGCATCAGATAGAACGGCGCCCCGATCACGGCCTCGTCCTCGCAGACGGCCAGCACGTCGGGTGTCGGCACGTCCGTGCGCTGGAGGGCCACCAGCAGGCGCGACTCGCGCAGCACGTCGTTGGCAGACGGCGGCACGGGCGGCCGTGGCGGTCGGCGCAGCACGAAGCGCTCGCCACCGCGCTCGATCAAGTAGGTCACGTTCGAGTGCCCCTCGCCGATCGGCTCGGCCGCGATCTCGCCGTCGCCCAGGCCGTTCGCGTCCATGAATGCCTGGAGCGGCTCGCGGACGATCAGCGGCGGGCGCTCCTGCGCCTCGGCCTCGGCGGTTGTCTCGACGACATCGAGCGTGGGCATCGGGCGCGAATCATGCTGGATTGGCCCTGTCGGCGTGGTCCTACAACCTAAGTCGCCCTTGCCTCAGAGGGCCCGCGCGCGTACGTTTGAAGGAGTCTTGAGGCGCCTGGTAGCACTAGTCACCGTCATCGTGGTCGCGCTCACCGCTGCCCCTGCTCTGTCGGTCTCCGACCACCCGGTCGCGGCCGTCGGCACGAGCAGCTGGAACCCGAACCCGATCACGATCGCGGTCGGCGACTCGGTCACCTGGTCCAACTCGACCGGGTCCAACCACAACGTCTGCGTCGCCTCGGCCGGAGCGGCCGCCGGCACGAACTGCAACGAGTACCGCAACCGGGATCCCGCCTCGGGCTGGGCCGGCGATTCCCACACGTTCAACGCCGAGGGTGTCTACCACTACGAGTGCCAGCTTCACACCAACATGAAGGGCACGATCACGGTCGACGCGCAGAACGCCTCGGTCGAGGGCAAGGTCTTCCACGACGTGAATGGGAACGGCGTTGCCGACGCGGGCGAGGGCAACCAGGGCCAGCAGGTCGACCTCGACAGCACGACCGGCGGCCAGAACGCCAGCGTCGTCACCTTGGTGGACGGCAGCTACCAGTTCCTCAATCGCGCGGCCGACACCTACACGCTGAGTTACGCAGGGCCCGGGGGCAACGCGATCCTCACGACGCCCGGCTCCCAGCAGGTCACTCTCACGCCGGCCGAGGACAGCCCCGGCCACGACTTCGGATGGGCGACGCCGACCGACGTCCAGGGCACGGTCAAGGACGTCGACACCACCAACGCCATCCCTGGCGCAAAGGTCTTCGACGACGCGAACGGCAACGGCAGCTTCGACGCCGGCGAGATCTCCACGACCACGGCGCCCGACGGCTCCTACACGCTGCACGACGCGCCGGGCGCGCGCTCGATCAGCTACGTGGTGCCGGCGAACTACGTGAACGCCGGAACGCGTCCGCACCCGGTGTCGCTGACCGAGGGCGTGGGTCAGACGGGCATCAACTTCACGGCACGGCTGGCCACCGGCTCGATCACGGGCACCGTGGTCAACGACGCCAACGCCAACGTGACCCAGGACTCGGGCGAAGCCGGCATCGCCGGAGCCGTGATCGGCCTGGACGAGAACGGTGACGGCGCCGCCGACGTGATGGTGCTGAGCGACGCGAACGGGAACTACTCGTTCACCGGCCTGGTCGCGGGCGACTACCGGGCGATCTTCAACGTGCCCGCCGGCATGGAGGCCACGACCAGCCAGACCTTCTTCGACGTGCACGTCGCGCGCAACAGCCCGGCGAGCGGCAACTTCTACGCACGCACACCGCCGACCACCCCGCCCCCTTCGGGCGGGGGTGAGACAGGCGGGGGTGAGACCGGCGGCGGCACGGGCGGCGGCGGCGTGACGCTGCTCGGCACGGGCAAGCCCACGTCCGGCAGCGACCTGCTGACCGGTACGGCGAAGGGCGACCACATGAAGGGGCTTGGCGGCAACGACCTGCTGCTGGGCCTGGCCGGCAACGACGTGCTCGACGGCGGCGCCGGGAACGACAACCTGGACGGCGGCGCGGGCAACGACACGCTCACGGGCGACGCCGGCAACGACGCCCTCACGGGCGGTCCCGGCAACGACAAGCTCTCCGGCGGCGCGGGCAAGGACAAGCTCTCGGGCGGCTCGGGCAACGACAGCCTCACCGGCGGCTCCGGCAAGGACAGCTTCAACGCCGGCCCGGGCAACGACACGGTCAACTCGAAGGACGGCACCGCCGAGTCGGTCAACTGCGGCTCCGGCAAGGACAAGGTCAAGGCCGACAAGAAGGACAAGCTGCACGGTTGCGAGAAGGTCTCGCACTGAGGCGCGCCGGCCTGTTCGGCGCCCTGGCCGCGGGCTTTCTGGCCGCACTCGCCCTCAGCGGCTTTCCGGCGAGCGCCGCCAACCAGTCGATCGTCGCCAACGACGATGCCGGGCCGGTCTGGAAGCCGAACGCGGTCACGATCCAGGCCGGCGAGTCGGTCACCTGGGCGACCGACGGCGGCTTCCACGACGTCTGCGTGTTGAAGCCGGGTGCGACCGGCGACAACTGCGACAACAGCTCTACGAAGGAGTTCAAGAACGGGGACCCGGCCCCGAGTTGGTCGGCGTACACGAACTCGCACACCTTCACCACCGCCGGCACCTACACGTTCTTCTGCGAGGTCCACAAGGGCGACGGCATGACGGGCACGATCACGGTCACGGCCGCGAGCACCGGCACGACGACCACCGAGACGACCCAGACGATGACCACCAACACGGAGACCGGCACGCAGACGACACCGGTCGAGGACACGACAGCGCCGCACTTCAGCCCCGCGCCGAAGCGGCGTGCGAGCAAGCGCTCGATCGTGCTCGCCTTCGGCTCCTCGGAGGCGGCCAAGCTGAGCGTGTCGGTGGCGTGGCATGCCGCGGGCAAGCATCACTTCTCGCACGTGGGCAGCGCCACCGTCGGCGTGAAGCACGGCAACAACGTGGTCACGGTCCCGCGCAAGGCCGCCGGAAAGCTGCGGGCCGGGTCCTACCGCCTGACGCTGCGGCTGACCGACGCCTCCGGCAACCACTCAGCCGCGAAGACGCTCACGTTCACGCGCCGCTAGCCGCGGCCCTCACGCAGCCAGCGCGATGCGCTCGGCGCGGCGAGCCGCCGGCAGAGCGCGCGCGAGGTCCGGCAGGAGCGGCACGACGGCACGGCGCACGTACTGGGCCGAGCCCGCCAGCAGCGCGCGGTGGGCTGGAGTCCAGGTGAACCCATAGTCGCTGCGCAGCTTCGCCGGCAGGAAGCCCGCAGAGATGAAGTTGACCGCCTCCCATGCAGGCCGCAGCATCGCCGGCAGCGGCGGCCGCATCACGGTCACACGCGCCAGCTCGAGTGCCTCGGGCGTCACGCAGATCGTCTCGCTGTCGACCATCGTGCGCCAGTAGGCCTTGAAGTCCGGGTAGGTCGGCGGGATCTCGCGCTCGGGAACGCCGATGAAGGCGATCAGCTTGCGGTGGTCCTGCCAGAAGCCCTCCATCTCGCCGGCAGTCAGCGGGCCGACGTAGGTGCGGTACATGAGCAGTGCGGTGTCGACCAGGGTCGAGTGAACCCACAGGAGCAGCTCGGGATCCTCGGCGGAGTAGGGCGTGCCGGCCGGGAATGGGCCCATCGGCCTTGCGAGCGTGCCGTTCACGGTCGCGTGGATCGAGCGCACGCGGCGGCCAAGTCGCTCGGCCTCGTCCGGAGTGCCGTAGACCACGCCCCACACGTAGGTCATCGTGTTGCGCAGGCGGCCCCAGACGTCGCGCTCGTAGTCGGAGTGCTCCATCACACCCGCCAGCGCGAGTGGGTGCGCCGCCTGGAGCAGCAGCGCCCGCCCGCCGCCCAGCATCAGCGCCCACTCGCGCGAGATGCGCCAGATCTGGCTCTCGGGGGTGAAGCCCGCGGCACCCGCCATGCGCTCCGAAGGCTACCCCCGGCCGCGGATCCGACTACCGCAACAAACGCCGCCCCGGCGTTTTGGTTCACGGAGGGTTCGACGCCCACTCCATCGGGAAGGAGAACAAGACATGCGCCGACTCGTACTGATCTGCGGCCTCGTGGCAATGCTCACGGCGGCTGGAATCTCAACTGCACACGCAAAGCTCGTCGCCGGCATCGGCGACCAGAACGCATCGACGTTCACCGATCCCAACTTCAAGAAGCTGAAGGTCAAGCGCACGCGCCTGATCATCCCCTGGGATGCGATCAACTCGGCCGCCGGCCGCGCCCGCTTCGATCCGTGGCTCGCTGCCGCGAAGACGGCCCATCTGGATGTGCTGGTCGCCTTCAACCCGAGTTCGAACAGCCGCTGCCCGGCCAAGCCGTGCTCGATCCCGAGCGCGTCCAAGTACAAGAAGGCCGTCAAGGCGTTCCACAAGCGCTACTCGTTCGTGAAGTCGTACAACTTCTGGAACGAGACCAACAGCGCGACCCAGCCGACCGGCCCGACCACGGCAAGCACGCTGAAGAAGACGGTCGCGCTCTACAAGGCCGCCAAGTCGGTCTGCGGCAGCAAGTGCAGGGTCAGCGGTCCCGACCTGCTCGATCAGGGCGTTGGCGATCCGCGCAAGTCCGTGCGCGTGCGCAACCAGAAGCGCATGGTCAAGTGGGTCAACCTGTTCCTGAAGTACGCGGGCAAGAAGAGCTACCCGACGCTGTGGGGCCTGCACAACTACGGCGACACCAACTACGGCCGCTCGACCGGCACCGCCTTCATCCTGAAGAGCGTCGCGAAGAAGGGCGAGGTGTGGGTCACGGAGACGGGCGGGATCTACTCGTTCAAGCTCCAGAGCGGACAGCAGACCTTCAAGCCGAGCACCTCACGGCAGGCGAAGTCGGTCACGAACGCGTACAAGATCGCGAAGAAGTACTCGTCGCGGATCAAGCGCCTCTACTACTACCAGTGGCGCAAGAACAACGAGAACGACTTCTTCGACGCCGGCATCGAGGACTTCAGCGGCAAGCTGCGCCCGGCGTACACGTCGCTGAAGAAGCTGCCGAAGTCGATCTGGAAGTAGCGACAGGCTTCTAGCCTGTTGCTCCTTGCCTGAGCTGCCGGAAGTAGAGATCTGGGCGCGCCGGCTCGGCGCAACGCTCCACGGAGCGAAGGTCGAGTCGGCGCTGGCCCCTGGCGTCGTGACGATGAAGACGTTCGACCCTCCGGTCTCGGCACTCGCGGGCCATTCGATCGACGGCACGCGGCGCTTCGGGAAGATGCTGTCGATCGACTTCTCGGACGAGCTGTCGCTGCTGGTCCACCTGATGCACGGCGGCCGGCTGCGGCTGTTCGGCAAGCGGGCGTCGCTGCGCGACAAGTCCGCGCGCATCCTGATCAGGCTCGAGGACGGGCGCGAGCTGCGGCTGGTCGAGTTCGGCACCCAGCAGCGGGCGTGGGGGAAGCTGCTGCCCTCCCCGGCAGTGGTGGAGGACGAGATGGTGTCCACGCTCGGGCCCGAGGCGCTGCCGCCGCCGCCCGCCGACGAGCTGGCCGAGCTCGCCCGGCTGCCGCGCCACCTGCACTCGCTGCTGCGCGACCAGCGCGTGATCGCGGGCATCGGCCGCTCGTGGGTGGACGAGATCCTCTGGGAGTCGCGGCTGTCGCCGTTCAAGCGCGGCGCGGACCTCGACGACGAGGCGGTCGCGCGCCTGCACGATGCGATCGGGCTCGTGCTTCAGGGCGCGCTCGACCATTACGAGGAGGTGGTGCCGCGCGACGTCGTGCCGGACAAGCCGCCGATGCCGCTGAAGGTGCACAACAAGCAGGGCGAGGACTGCCCGCGCTGCGGCACGACGCTCGAGGCCGTGTTCTTCCGCGACTACGTGACGACCTACTGCCCGGCCGATCAGACGGGTGGCCAGGTGCTGAAGGACCGGCGCTTGTCGCGCCTGCTCAAATAACTGCATGGCAGCCGAGCAGGGGCAGAAGGCCCCGGATTTCGAACTCCCCGACCAGGACGGCAACACCCACAAGCTGGCCGATTACGCGGGCAAGAACGTCGTCCTCTACTTCTATCCCAAGGCCGACACGCCGGGCTGCACGACCCAGGCATGCGGCGTGCGCGACCGTGGCGCCGACTACGAGCGTGCGAGCGCCGTCGTGCTCGGCGTCTCTCCCGACGCGCCGAAGAAGCTGCGCGCGTTCGCGGACAAGTTCGGGCTGCCGTTCACGCTGCTGGGCGACGAGGACCACTCGGTGGCCGACAGCTACGACGTCTGGGTCGAGAAGTCGATGTACGGGCGCACCTACATGGGCATGGAGCGCTCCACGTTCGTGATCGGGCCGGACGGGACGATCGAGCACGTCTTCCGCAAGGTGAAGCCGGCCGAGCACGACGATCTCGTGCTGGGCGCGCTCGCCGGCTGAGGCCACGCGCCGGGGCTAGGGTTCGGCCCATGGCCACGCTCGACTCGTACACGGACCTCTACGACATCCCGCAGGAGCTGCGCGACTTCCGCGACACGATCCGCCAGATCGTCACGGAGCGCATCTGGCCGCGCGCGGCGGAGATCGACGCCACCGGCGAGTATCCGTGGGACATCCGCAAGCTGCTCGGCGAGCAGGACATCCTCGGCCTGCCGTTCGGCGAGGAGTACGGCGGCACCGGCACCGGCACGCTGATGCTGCAGATGGCGGTCGAGGAGATCGCCAAGGCATCGGGCAGCTGCGCGCTGATCCTGATGGTGCAGGAGCTCGGCACGCTGCCGATCCAGCTGTTCGGCACCGACGAGCAGAAGCAGCGCTGGCTTCCGCGCTGCGCGACCGGCGAGTGGTCGCCGGCGTTCGCCCTCTCGGAGCCCGAGGCCGGCTCCGACCCTGGCTCGATGCGCACCTACGCCGTCCGCGACGGCGATGAGTGGGTCATCAACGGCGAGAAGAACTGGATCACGAACGCCACGATCGCCGACTTCTACGTGGTCTTCGCGGTCACCGACCGCGAGTCGCGCCGCATCAGCGCGTTCGTGGTCGAGAAGGACGCGCCCGGCTTCTCGGTGCCGAAGCTCGAGCACAAGCTCGGCATCAAGGGCTCGCCGACCGGCACGCCGGTCTTCCAGGACGTTCGCGTGCCGGCCGAGAACATGATCGGTGCCGAGGGCAAGGGCTTGGGCGTCGCGCTCGGCACGCTTCAGCGCACGCGGCTCGGCGCTGCTGCGCAGGCGGTCGGCCTGGCCCAGGGCGCCACCGACTACGCGCTCGCTTACGCGAAGGAGCGGATCGCGTTCGGCAAGCCGATCATCGAGCTCCAAGGGCTCCAGTTCAAGCTCGCCGACATGCAGACGAAGACGGCCGCGGCGCGCGAGCTCCTCTACAAGGCATGCGCGCTCGCCGACCGCGACGACCCGCAGCTCGGCCTCTACTCGTCGATGGCGAAGCTGTTCGCCTCAGACACCGCGATGGAGGTCACGGTCGAGGCCGTCCAGGTGCTCGGCGGCTACGGCTACGTGACCGAGTATCCGGTCGAGCGGATGATGCGCGACGCGAAGATCACGCAGATCTACGAGGGCACGAACGAGATCCAGCGAGTCGTGATCGCACGGCAGATGAAGGGCAAGTCGTAAAGCCTTACTGACGCAAAACGCCGAGGTGCTCAGAGCACCTCAGCGCAGCCAGTCCGCCCCCTGCATCCGCGACTTCAGCGGCTCGAAGCTGTCGCCGTCGCGGATCGCCACCGACGCCTCGGCGGCAGCGGCAGCGGCCACCCACGTCAGCTGGCCGCCGATGCTGATCCGCTGGGCGCCCGCCGCAAAGATCTCCGACTTGCTCATCCCTGGCAGCGCCAGCACGTTCACGGGCGCGCTGACCGCCTCGCAGACGCTGCGCAGCTCGTCCGGCGTGCGGATGCCGGGCGCGTACAGCACATCGGCCCCGGCAGCCTCGTAGGCCTGGAGCCGGGCGACCGTGTCGGCCAGGTCCGGGTTGCCGCGGATGTGGTTCTCGGCGCGCGCCGCCAGCACGAAGCCGCTCGCGCTTGCCGCCTCGGCAGCCGCCGCCACGCGCTCGGCCGCCTCCTCGAGCGGATACAGCCCGCCGTCGGCATCCCAGTCCTCGATCGACCCGCCGCAGGCTCCGGCCGCAGCGGCCTCCGTCACGGCCCGCGCCGCCTCGGCCGCCGCCCGCCCGTAGCCGTTCTCCAGGTCCACCGCCACCGGGATCGACACCGCGGCGGCCAGTGCGGCGGTGTGCTCGATCACCTCGTCGAGCGTGACGTCGCCGTCGGCACGACCGAGCGTGAACGCGAAGCCCGAGCTCGTGGTCGCCACTGCCGCGAACCCGAGTTCCTCGAGCATCCGCGCCGAGCCCGCATCCCACGGGTTCGGGATCAGGAACGGCTCGCCCTGGTGCAGCGAGCGGAAGTGGCCGGGATCAGCGGGCAAGCTCGTGCTCGTCTGCCGCCACCGGTCGCTGGTAGCGCTCCACGTAGGAGGAGCGAGCGGAGTCGTCGATCTCGCCGCCGACCTCCTCGATGCGGAAGAAGTGGCGCACCTTGTCGCGCCAGTCGGCGGGCATCGCCAGCGTCATGCGCACCAGCGGAGTGGTCCACGCGGGCACGATTACCTCGAGCCGCGGCTTCTCCAGCGCCTTCACGATCGCCGCCGCAACCTGCTCGGGCCGCACCATCGGCACGAAGCGCGGCGGCTTCATGCCCGAGGCGAGCTCGGTGGCTGCCAGGCTCGGCATGACGGTGGTCACCTCGATGCCCTTGCCGCGAACCTCGACGCGCAGCGCCTCGTCGAAGCCGACGATTGCGTGCTTGGTGGCGGTGTAGACGGCCTCGCCCGGCACGGCCACACGGCCGGCAGCGGACGCGATGTTGACGATGTGGCCGTGCCCGCGCGGGAGCATGCGCTGCAGCGCGAGCTGGGTGCCGGTCATCACGCCGAGCACGTTGATCTCGACCTGGCGGCGCGTGACGGTTGGGTCCTCCTGGGCGAACGCGCCGACGGGCATGATCCCGGCGTTGTTCACGATCACGTCGAGCTCGCCAAGCTCGGCAGCCTGGTCGAGGAAGCCCGCGAACGACTGCGGGTCGGTCACGTCGAGCGCATGGCCGGCGTGCGGGCCGGAGCCCGGCAGCGCAGCCGCCTCGACGCGAGCCAGGTCGCCGTCGAGGTCGCCGATGGCAACCAGCGCGCCGCGGGCGGCGAGCGCCTTCGCGGTTGCAAGTCCAAGGCCGCGTGCGCCGCCGGTGATGGCCACGACGCGGCCAGAGATCGAGATGGGTGGTTTGGGCATGGACGCCACCCTACGTGCGGACCTAGGATCTCGCCATGCCCGATTACCTGGTCAAGCGGCTCGAGGACGCGCCCGACGTGCTGGGCGACTATCCGGGCGAGATGCGGATGATGACCTACGTCCTGGACACGGAGAAGGTGGCCTTCACCTGGCGCCGGATGCCGCCCAAGTCCGGCGGCAAGGGCTCCTATGGGCACCGTCACAAGGACGCCGAGGAGGTCTACTTCGTCGCCGAGGGCACGCTCCAGTTCAAGCTCGAGGACGAGGTGCTCGACCTCGATGCGGGCAGCGTGGTCAAGGTGCCTGCGCACGTGCTGCGCTCGGTCTGGAACGACACCGATGAGGACGTGGTCCTGATCATCGTCTCGAACCGGGTGGCCGATCCGCGCACCGACGCCGAGACCGTTCCAGACTTCTGGCCGGACGAGTAGAACTGGGAGCGGTGCCCCCGCTCGCAGAGCTCGGCGACTCGTTTCGCTCGTTCTTCGACAGCGTCGACAAGTTCTTCTCGAACCTCGCCGCGGTCGATCTCGGGTCGCTGGTGATTGCGCTGCTCGCCTTCGTCGCCTACCTGACGCTGCGCTCACGGGCCTCGTTTCACATCCTGCGCGCCGCCTACCCCGAGAGCGTCTTCCGGTGGCGCGACATCTGGGGCGCGTACTTCGCGGGCTACGGCTTCAACTCGGTCATCCCCGCGCGCGGGGGCGACGTCGTCCGTGCGTTCCTGACGAAGACCTCGCTGCCGGACTCGAGCTACCCGGCCGTGGCCGCCAGCTTCGCCGTGGAGATGATCTTCGACGTCGTCATGGGCTCGCTGATGCTGGCGTTCGCGTTCACGCAGGGGGCGTTCCCGAAGCCGCCCGACTTCTCGAAGCTGAAGGCGTTCGACCTCACGTTCTTCGCCCAGCATCCCAAGTTCGCGCTCTTCTTTCTGACACTGCTCGGGGTCGGGCTGCTGGTGCTGTTCGCGATCCTGTCGCTGCGAATCCAGGCGTTCTGGCGACGCGTGCGCCAGGGCCTGACGATCATCTTCGACCGCCGCCGCTACGTGCGCGAGGTCTTCGGAGTCCAGCTGGCCGGCTGGGCGTTCCGCTTCACAGCGTTCTGGTTCATGCTCGAGGCGTTCAACGTCGGCGCGTCAGTGCGCAACGTGCTCTTGGTGCTTGGCGTGAACGCGGTCGGCGCCGCGGTGCCGTTCACGCCGCAGGGCGCAGGCGTCACCCAGGCGCTGTTCGTGAAGGTCTTCCACGGCGCGGCACCCGGCGCGACGGTCGCCGCGTACTCGGTGGGCCAGCAGATCGCAATAGCCGCGCTCACGTTCGCGCTCGGCTTCGCGTCGCTGGTGTTCATCTTCCGGGTGCGCAGCTTCAAGGAGGTCATAGCGCGAGGCCGAGCCGACCGCCAAGCGGCCCAGGCGGCCCCGGCGGCCTGAGGCCGCGCGTTTCCGCGGAAACGCACCCATAGCGGGGACATGGCGGTGTTTTCGGGTGGTGCTTTCGGCGCGGCGTGTTCTCCGCCAGCGTGCCAGGGCCGAGCGGCGCGGTTCGCGAGCACCGACCCTCCGTTGGGCAACTAAGAGGGATCGGTGCTCGCTCGCGGTGCCGCTGTTGGTCTCGCTGTCGCTCTTTCGCTCGCGGAGCCGCCGTTGGTTGCGCTGCCTCGGTTTGGTCGTGGCGGCGCTCCTGGTCGCGAGATTGACGTTAAGCCGCATATATCGGCTCAACGTAAAACGCGCGGGCATCGGTCGTACGTTGACCGCGCTATTCGGGTGAAGGTGCCAGTCGGGCATCGAGTGTGACCTCGACCACGCTATAGGTGGTCAACCTCACAGTCGAGGCCGCTGAGGAGACTTTTGGTCATTTGGACCGGTCAGCCGGAAAAAGTGACCAAAAGATTGGCGGGGGACGCCTTCGCGGGGCCGTGAGGGCCGGCGAGAGAACGCAAGCGCCAGACCACCCACCCCTTGGCCGAGGCAGTTTGCGCAGCGAAGCGAGGGGACGGCCGGCGGCAGACCAGCGAGGGCCGGCGGGCGGCAGACCAGCGAGGGGGCGGCAGACCAGCGAGGGGACGGCCGGCGGCAGAGCGGGGCGGCGGGCGGCAGAGCCGGCGGACAGGCGGCAGACCGACGGCGAGCGCCACAGCCCGGATGACGAGCCGAGCACACCGGTACGCGACAATCCAGACACGCGCCAGCTCGCACTCGTAGTCGCCGCCGCGGTGACGCTCACCGCATGTGGCGGGTCAACCGCCGGTCGCTCAACGCGCACGCAGGCGCAGGCCGGCAGCCCGCCGGCAACGGTCGCGCCGCCGAAGGACTACTCGCACTACTACCCGCCGGGCACGCACAAGGCCTCGCCGGAGGCCATTCGCGTCATCACCGCGTGGTCAGACCAGCTGCGTGCAGGCCACGTGAAGCGCGCGGCCAGCTACTTCGACCTGCCGGTGGTCGTCCAGAACGCGTCGCCGCCGATCAGGCTGACCCGGAGCAGCCAGGTGTTCGACTTCAACGACACGCTGCCGTGCGGCGCGCACATCGTCCGCACACTTGCCGGCGGCAACTACACGGTTGCGACGTTCGTGCTCACCGAGCGCCCCAACGCCCACAGCCGCTGCGGTGCGCCCGGCCAGCTGGCCGCGACCGCGTTCCTGCTCCGCAAGGGCAAAATCAGCGAGTGGCGCCGGGTGCTCGTGCCGCCGCCGATCGGCCCTTCGCGCAACCTCCAGCGAAGCGAGCCCGTCCCGGCGGTCTAGTCAGGTGCCGAAGCCCTCGCGCGCTTCGCGCACGAGCGTGACGGCCTCGGGGAAGATCAGGCCGATGGCAGAGCGCAGGTCGGCCGCCTGCTGCTCGACGTTGCCCTGGAGGTTGAGCCGGCTGCAGGCCGGCGACGGTCATGTCGACAGCCAGCTTGATCGCGTTGTCCGCCCAGGCCACCTTCTGCGCGCCCTGCATCGACTCCGCGAGCTCCTCCATGCGACGCCGGAGCTCGTCGGGGTCGCCGAACAGGCCGCCAAACGGATCCTCCGAGGACATGGCTGGATTCTAGGCGTAGGCTCCGGGCGGCCCATGGCACTGCCGCCGCCATCGCCCGACTCGACCTGCGTCATCACCGGCGCCTCCGCCGGCATCGGCACCGAGTTCGCGCGCGAGCTCTCGCGGCGCGGCTACGGGGTCACGCTCGTGGCCCGGCGCGTGGAGCGCCTGCGCGAGCTGGCCGCCGAGCTGGGCGGCCACGCCGAGGTCCACGCCTGTGACGTCACGGACCCGCGTGCACGGGTGGGGCTGGCCGATGCGCTCGCCACCCGCGGCGTGGCCGTCGACATGCTCGTCAACAACGCGGGCTTCAGCACCTCCGGGCCGTTCTTCCGCAGCGAGCGCGGCCGCGAGCTCGACATGATCCGCACCAACGTCGAGGCCGTGGTCGACTTCTGCGCGCTGTTCACGCCGGCGATGGTCGAGCGCGGCCGTGGTGCGGTGCTGAACGTGGCGTCCACGGCGTCGTTCCAGCCGCTGCCGATGCAGGCCGGCTACGCCGCGACGAAGGCGTTCGTCCTCAGCTTCACGGAGGCGATCCACGCCGAGCTGCGCCCGAAGGGCGTGACGGTGACAGCGCTCTGCCCCGGGCCGGTGAAGACGGAGTTCGCCGAGGTGGCCAATCTCGAGGGCGCCGAGTCCTCGCTGCCGGGCATCTTCTGGGACGACCCGGAGTCGGTCGCACGTGCGGGCATACGCGGCTTGGAGCGCGGCAAGCGGGTGGTCATCCCCGGCACGCTCAACCGCGCCGGCGCAGTCGGCGGCCTGCACGCGCCGCGCAGCCTGGTGCTGCGCCTGGCGGCACGCGCCCATCCGGCAGCCCGCGACTAGGCCGATAGGCTCGGACGAGCCGTGGCAAAGCTGACCGCTGAACAGACCCGCACCCGCGATCGCGTGGAAACCGTGATCCGCGTGATCGCGCCTGCGCTCAACCTGGTGCTCGCGGCCGGTGAGCGGCTCTCGCGCATCGTCGAGCCCGACGATCCCGAGTACTACCCGGCCCGCGTGGACGGCACAGTTACCGCGTCGGTTGGCGGCGGCAGCCCGCGCGGACCTCGCCAGGAGTAGCGATGAGCGACAGGCAGGAGCAGCTCGAGTGGGAAGCCCGGGCCGGGCGGCTTGCGGGCGCCGGCGCGGCACTCGCCGTCGCGCTGATCATCGCCTCGCTCGTCTACCGCATCGCGGTGCTGCCCCACGGCGCCGACAACGTGCGCGAGTTCCTGCCCGAGGTCCACGCGAACAAGGGATCGTTCCTGGTCTCGGCGGTGATCACGGGCCTGGCGATGCTGGCATTCATCCCGCCGCTGCTCTACCTCTACCGGGTCACCCGCTACCGCCGCACGGAGCTGCCGCCGGTCGCGCGCATCCTCGTGTTCGCCGGGCCAATCCTGTTCGCCATCTGCGCGGTCTGGTTCCAGTTCCGCCAGGCGCACGCCGCCGATCAGTTCGTGGCGGGCAGCGTGAAGACCAACAAGCACGCCGAGGACCTCCTGCGCAACGCCACGACCGCGGTGGCGGGGCTGTCGCTTGCGGCCTCGATCGCATCGGGCCTCGCGACGATCCTGGTGAGCCTGAACGCGATGCGGGCCGGCCTGTTGAGCCGCTTCATGGGCGTGCTCGGGGTCATCCTGGGCGCTCTGTTCGTGCTGCCGCTGATCGCGTCGCCCATCGTCCAGCTGTTCTGGCTGATGGCGCTGGCCGCCCTGTTCCTGAATCGCTGGCCGGGCGGCGGCCGCGGGCCTGCGTGGGCCAGCGGCGAGCAGATCCCGTGGCCGAGCGCTCAGGAGCGCCTCGGACCGCCGGACGACGCCGACGACGACGATGCGGCGGACGGGGAGCCCGAGCCGGCCGAGCTGCCCGCCGGCCCGAGCCCGCACGCATCGCGCAAGCGCAAGAAGAAGAAGGCGCGCCGCTAGGCGCTCAGCGCTCCCACCATCCGGGGAAGAGCTCCGAGTCGGCGCGCTGGTCGGTCTGCGGGGCGCCGAACGCGATCATCTCGCAGCCCTCGGGACCTCCGGAAGTTGCCCGCACCTGTCCCGGCGCGACGCGCAGGGCGTCGAACGGGCCGAGCTCGATCACCTCGTCCTCCACCTTGATCCGCGCGCTGCCCGACACCACCACGTAGACCTCTTCCTGCTCGGCATGCGAGTGGCCGAATGGCGGGCCCGCATTCGGCTCGAACCGGAAGTAGCTCAGGCCTGACTGCTCGACCTCCATCGCCTCACGCGCGAAGCGGGCCTCGACCCCCTCCATGCCGAAGCCGGGAGCCTTGTCCTCGACCTCGCTCTTGAGATTGACCTTCGTGTATCCGCTCATGACGAGCGGTTTAGCAGCAGTACGGACTACTTGTCTGCAAGCGTCTCGCCCTGCGCGACCGAGGCGAACGAGTCGCCCTCTTCCTTCTGCTTGTGCGCCTCCTCGACCGACCAGATCGACAGCTTCTCGACCCGGCCGCGGATCTCGTACTCGCCGATCGGGGTCAGGTCCGGCGGCTCGCTGCTGAGGGCATCCTTCGTCGAGGCGGCCATGAACAGCATGTAGTCGGTGCCCTTGGTCATGCCCTCGAGCCGCGCCGCCGTGTTCGTCGTGTCGCCGATCGTGGTGTAGGCCATGCGCGTCTCCGAGCCAACGTTGCCCGACATCACGTTGCCGGAGTTGAGGCCGATTCCCATCCGGAACGACTTGTCGAAGCCGTACTCGGCGCGCACCCACGCGTTGAACTTCTCGAGCTCACCGAGCTTGGCGCGTGCCGCAGCGAGCGCCCGATCGGCATGGTCGGACATCTCGAGTGGCGCGCCGAACACAGCCATGATCCCGTCGCCCATGTAATCCACGAGCGTGCCGCCGTTCGGGATGATCGCGTCGTCCACCATCGCCGTGAGGTAGCGGTTGAGGATGCGGATGACCTGGTCGGGCTCGAGCTGCTCGGCGAACGAGGTGAACCCGCGCAGGTCGCTGAACATGACGGTCGCGTAGCGCCCGACGCCGCCAAGCCGCGCGCCGTCGGCCTGCTCGAGCACCTCGCCGACGACCGACTCGGGAACGAAGCGCGAGAACATGCCCCGGACGCGCTCGCGCTCGAATGCCTCGGTGACGTAGTGGACCGCCAGCGAGCCAACCGACGAGAGCAACAGCGACCCAAGCGGATACGTGAACGACAGGACCGTTCCGTGGTCGAAGACGATCTGGGTCACGACCGTGAACAGCGCGCCGACGCCGATCGCAGCCGCGATCCCCCACAGGCGCAGGCGGATGCTCGCAAGCGGCCCGACCAGCCCGAGCAGGATGATCAAGACGATGTCGAGCCAGGTCGCGGAGTCGTGGAGCGGAAAGCCTTCACGCGCGGTGATGAAGGTGTTGGCCTGGATCTCGGCCCCGGGCATCACCTCATCGAACGGCGTGGCGTGGATGTCCTGAAGTGACGTGGCGATCGGCCCGACGATCACGATCTTTCCCTTGAAGAAGCCGGGCGGCGCCTGCTTGATCGGCTTCGAGTGGCCGTGAGAGTCCTCGCCGCACCCGGTGCAAGCGCGCGCGTACGAGACGGTGTCGATGGTGCCCGCCGGCCCGTACCAGTCGATGAAGGTGGAGCTCGCGCCGCCGAACTGAGCGGCCGTGACGGGTTTCCCCGTCAATCGCTCATAGGCAGCGATGCCAAGCGCCTTCGCTTGCTGGTGCTCGAAGAGCATCCTTCGGATGACCCCATCGGGATCGGTTTCCGCGAGTGCGCTGCCAACGGTCGTGTGCGCGTACTTCTGTCCGTCCGGGCCGCCGAACACTGCGGACTGCCCGTGTGAATTGAACTCGGTGGACGCCATCACGCAGTTGCCTGCGTTGTGACACGCATTGATGAGGGCGTTGTCGTCGCTCGCGTCGCGATTCGGGTTGCCGGTGTCCTGCGGCTCGGTGAACTGCACGTCGAACACGATCAGCTTCGCGCCGTCCTTGTGCAGCCGGTTGATCACCTTTGCGTGGTAGCTGCGCCGGAACGGCCAGCGCTGCTGCAGGTCCTGGAAGGTGCTGTCGTCGACGCCGAGCACGATCACGTCCGACGGCGGCTTCTTCTCACCGCGGATCTTGAAGCGCGCGTCGATCGACTTCTCCTCCAGCACGGTGGTCGACTCGAACGCCGACTTCACCGGCTTCCAGCGCGGCGCGAGGTACAACGCGAGCGCCACCACGATCGCGCCAAGCCCGACCAGCAGGAACAGCCCCGTCCGCAGGCGGTCGCGCCTCATGCGACCGCCAGCAGCGCGGTGCCGAACAGGAAGACCACGTGGAACGCCTGGTCGATCGCCATGTAGACCACGTCACCGGGTTCGGGTGCGCTCTTCTTCACGATCCGGTTCCACGCGATCAGCGCGCGCGCGTCGTCCTGGATCAGGTGCGGCAGGAACACCACGGGCAGCAGCGCGAACGCCAGGCCGCTGCTGTGCGAGGCGATCCAGACGATCGCGGGCACGAACACGAGCGTGTAGACGGACACGTGCGAGAACAGCGCACGCCGAGCCTCGCCGCCGCCCGAGAGCCCGCCGCGCTTGTGGACCGCCTGCCAATCCGTCTGTAGAAGAAAGTCGCCTGTCACATGACAGACGACGAAGACGGCGAAGACCTCTTCCCACCGCACCGCCTCACCCTACCCGTAAGCTGGCCCTGTGCAGGATGCTTTTTCTGCAGTGGACCTCGCCGATGGGACGGACCTCGCCGGGTACACGATCGAGAAACCGCTGTCGGCGGGAGCGATGGGCGCCGTCTATTGCGCGCACCGCACCGAGGACAAGACGCCCGTTGCGATCAAGCGCCTGCTCGACACGCGCCACGTAGCCCGCTTCGAGATCGAGGCCCGCCTGCTGTCCACGCTCCACCACCCGCGCGTTGTCAACGTCGTGGACTACTTCACCGAGGAATCGGGCGTCTACCTGGTCATGGAGATGATCGAGGGGCGCGATCTCGGCGTCATCCTCAAGGAGCGGGGGAGCCCCGGCCTGCCGGTCGACGAGGCGATCGAGTTCACCCGCCAGGCCTGCGAGGCGCTCCAGTACGTGCACGACCAGCAGATCGTCCACCGCGACGTCAAGCCCGCGAACCTGATCGACGCCCCCGACAAGGAGGGCGTCGTGCTGGTCGACTTCGGCGTCGCGCGCCAGATGGGCGACGAAGAGGAGGTCGACCAGGGCACGGTCGGCATCGGCACCCCGCGCTTCATGGCGCCCGAGGTGTTCGCGGGCGGCACGGTCTCGGCGCGCTCGGACGTCTTCAGCCTGGCAGCGACGCTCTGGACGCTGCTCACCGGCAAGCCGCCCGTCTATGGCGACCCCACGCCGCTCGGCTCGGTCGTGGCGGGCGCCGGGGCGGACCTGGAGAGCTGCATCCGCGCCGGCCTGGAGCTGCTGCCCGAGCGCCGGACCTCGTCGTGCGCCGCGTTCGCGGACGCGCTCGGCATCCCGCTGGCGGCATCGCAGGGCGAGTCGCTGGCCCTGTCCGCCGTCGACCGCCCCGACATCCAGCCGAACCTGCTCGAGGCGATCGTCAAGACCTCCGCGGGTGTCTTCGAAGCCGCCGCGTGCTCGATCGCGCTCGTGGACCCCGTGACCAAGGAGCTGGTCTACCAGGCCTCCTGGGGCGCCGGGGCGAAGGAGATCGTCGGCGTGCGCCTGCCTCCGGGCAAGGGCCTGGCCGGCTCGGTCGTCGAGTCGGGCGAGGGGCTGGCGGTGCCCGACTGCCGCAACGACGCGCGCTTCCAGGCGCAGATCGCCGCCGGCACCGGCTACGTGCCGTACACGATGCTCGTGATCCCGCTCAAGCAGGGGCGGCGGGCGATCGGCACGCTGTCGGTGCTCGACCGCCGCGACGGCAACCCCTACACGGCCGACGACATCGAGCGCGGCAACCTGTTCGCGGAGCTGACCGTGACCGCGCTCGGCATCGACCCCGTCGAATACGCGACGGTGGCACCGCCGCCGGCCGCGGCGCAGCCGTCACCACAGGCGGACGAGGGCACAGTCGTCGGCTGATCAGCGCTTCGCGCGCGCGAAGTACTGGTGACCTGCCCGGACCGTCACGTCGCGCTTGCGCGGGATGTCGCGCACGGTCACAGCGCCCTGGGTGACCTTGACGAGGGTGCCGTCGCAGTAGTCGACGGTCTCCCATTGCGTGCCTCTGATGGTGGCCGACGCATACCTGCCGCTGGTCCGGAACAGGCCATGGCCCTTGCCCCAGAGCATCCGGACCTTCGTTTTCTGCGCAGCCGCCGCGCCGCCGGCCGCGCTCGCGGCGCCGCACGCAGCGAAGCTGCCGCCGGTCAGCGCCAGGTCCGTGACCGCGCGTCTCGTCGCCTTCTGCCCGATCTTGAAGACACCCTTGTAGAAGTCAGCCGTCGCCGTCTTCTTCGAAGTGATGCTCTGCGCGGCTGTCAAGGCAATCGTGCCGTTCGTGGTGTCGACCACGGTGCCCACCGGCAGCTGAACTGCCACCTTCGACAGGTCCACGAACGCCGTGGTGCCCGGCAGCTTGATCTTCACCGCACCCGTCACCACCTTCGCGTTCAGCTCCGCGCCGGCCACCGGGGGCGGCGGCGCCGCGGCCTCGGTTGCAGTCCAGGTGCCGCCTTGGCCGCGGTTGTCCGACCAAGTGGCGGCCATGCGCTTGCCGGTGATGGTGCCGTTGTACTGAGCCGAGTAGGTCGTCAGCTCGTTGTAGAACGGGATCGTGGCGGTGAACTGGTTGCCGGTGAGGGTGCCGGACACAGGCCACGTGAAGCCGCCGCCGTAGCCCCAGCCCGACCACTGCCCGCTGTTCAGGTCCTCGCTGGTGATGAGCGTGGTGGAGTTGCCCGCTCCACCCGTGGGGTTCGTGCAGCAGATCCAGGTGCCACGGATGTCACGCTCCGCGGCGGACGCGGAGCCGACGACCAGCACGAACGCCACCAATACGGCGACGGCGAAGCGCACCGGCTACTTCTTCGCCGCTATGAAGAGGGATTTCGGCGCCTTGACCACGGTCGTCTTGTTCGTCCTGTAGTTCTGCACGGCGACCATACCCTGGGTCACCTTGATGAGCGTGCCGTCGCAGTAGTCGACAACGTCGTACTGCGTGCCTCTGATCGTGGCCGATGCGAACTTGCCCTTGGTGCGGAACAGGCCGTGGCCCTTGCCCCACAGCTCGCGGATCTTCTTCTTCCGAGCGGCACGACCCAGCGATGACTTCGCAGCCTTTCCGCACACCTTGAAGTTGCCCCCGACCAGGGTCAGGTCCGTGATCGGCTTGGCGGAGCGCTTCTGGCCGATCTGGAACTCGCCCGAGTAGAACTGCGCGGTCGCGATGCCGCCCTTCAGGTTCTGCGCCGAGGTCAGCGCGACGGTGCCCTTGCGCACGTCGACTATCGACCCGACCGGGATCTGCTCGGCGTCGAGCAGCTCGATGAACTTCTTCTTGCCGGGCAGCTTCACGTAGACGTGGCCCTTCACCGGCGCCACGTTCACGCTCTTCGCGACGACGGGCGGCGGCGGCACGAGCAGTCCGTCGATGTCGTTGATCGAACCGGGAACCACGACGGCGGAGCTCGAACCGGTAGGGGACCCGCCGCTCGGGCCACCGGCGTTCCCGGCCGCACTGGCCGTGCGCCAGGTGACGGTGCGCCGGGCGTGCGGATCGCTCGGCGTGATGGTGCCGCTCGAGTCCGTGTCGCCGTAGGCATCCATCGTGTCGGTGCCGCCAGCGGGGTTGCTACCCACCCACGAGATCGCCGCGTCGCCGTTGTTGTCGGTGCGCGCCGTGCGCACCGGCGGGGCAATCCGGCCACTGATCGCACGCGCCTGCAGCACGCCGCCGGTCGGGTTGGCGCCGGTGATCGTGTACAGCATCAGCACGTTGGCGGCCGGCGTGCCGTTGGGGTTGACCAGGTGAATCGTCTCGGTGTGCTGCTCGCCCGCTGTCTGGTCGCTCGTCGGCGCCGAGCCCTGGAGCAGCGGTGTCCAGGTGAACTGCGTCGTCGAGCCGGGGTCGTAGCTGTCACGCACCCCGTTCGTGCCCGACACGTCGGCGTAGGCAGTGAGCGTGTCGGTGCCGTCGGTCGAGCCCGTCCAGGTGATCGGCGTGGTGGCGGCGCCGGCGGCGTCGGTCTGCACCGTCCCGGAAGCCGTGTTCGCGCCCGTGACCGACCAGTGGACGGTGAAGCCGGCAGGCGGCACGCTGATGCCGGTCACGTTCACGTTCACGTCGTGCGAATTGCCCTGGTAGGCCGAGGCGCCGCTCACGTGGGTGAGGGTGAGCACGACCGGCGGCGCGCTCCAGCTCACGGTCTTGGTCGTGGTGAACTCACCGGGGTCCACCTGCCCGTCGCTGTCGTCGTCCTTCCAGACCGTGAGGACGTCGCTGCCGGCGTTGTCGCCATCCCACTCGACCAGCGCGCTGCCGAGGTTGCTCGTTTGGACGGTCTGCGGGCTGGACGTGGGGTTGGCGCCCACGATCTTGTACTTCAGATCGGCCGGCGCATTCAGCACGGCGTCGCCGCTCGAGTCCAGCAGCGTGGCCGTGAACTGCACGTGGCCGCCGGCGACATGCCCGCCGCCGCCACCGGACACGCCGATGCGTGACTTCCAGACCATGTTGAAGTAGCCGTCGGCATCGCCCGAGTCGTAGACGCTGTCGTTGTTCACGTCGGCCCACACCCACAGGCTGTCGGTGCCTGCGCTGGCCCCATCGAGCGTGATCTGGTGCGAGCCGGGCACAGCCTGCTCGGCGACCGGGTTGGCCCCGAACACCTCGTAGTGCATCGGGTGGTTGCCCACGTTCGAGACCGACACGACCTGCGACTGGCCGGCGCCCTGGTACTTCGCCGAGGCCTGCGTGGGCGAGAACGTGATCTGGCCCTGCCAGTAAACGGCGACGCTGGTGTCGACCGGCTCGCCGCGATCGCGGACTCCGTCGCTGTCGAGGTCCTGCCAGACGGTCACGTCATCCTCGCCGCCTGCCAGGCCCGTCCACTGGAGCTGCGCCACGCCGCTCGCGTTGGTCGTGACCGTTCCGCTCGCCGGGTTCGCCCCGGTGATCGAGTACGCAAGCGGCGTGCTGGCCACCGGGGTCGTCCCGTCGAGGCCGACCAGCTTGTAGGTGGCGGTCTCCTGCTGGCCGGTGTTGCGCGACAACTGGCTGCTCACCTGGGTCAGGCGCGAGCTCCAGTACATGACCATCGGATCGCTCGCATGCTCGCCAGGGTCGGGAGTGCCGTTGGCATTGGTGTCCTGGAAGACGGTCAGCTGGTCGACGCTGTAGCCGTCCTGGTCGCTGGACTCGTCGCCGACCCACGAGATCTGCGCGCTGCCCGCCGCGTTGGTGGTCACGGTCTTGCCGGTGACGGCGTTCGGGCCGCTGATGTCGTAGGTCAGTGGCTTGTTGGCCAGTGGCTGATAGTGATCGTCGCGGAAGTTGACGGTGACCGTCTCGGTGTCGCCCTGCCACTTGGAGTCGATCGCCGGCGTTACCTCGACACGGTTGTGGACCTGGACGTACTGGTATTCGATCGGCTCGCTGTAGTCCCACTCGCCGTTGTGGTTGTAGTCGGCCCAGGCGGTCAGGTAGTCCGTGCCCGCCACGGTCGGCGTCCAGCTGATCGTGGCGTGGCCGGCCGCGTCCGTCTCGACGCTGTCGGTCTTTGCGTAGCCCGAGCCGGCCGCCTCGCCAAGGTTGTAGGCGATCGCGGTGCCTGTCGGGGCCGGCCCCGTGGTGCTCGCGTTCAGCAGCGTGATGCTGGCCGACACCTTCGCACCGGTCGACACGTCGCTGGGCAGCCCGGTCACGCTCAGGTTGTCGATCCACGCGACCGAGACGTCGGTCGAGTGCGTGTCGCCCGCATCCGTGAAGCTGACATGCACGACGTCGATCCCCTGGGTCATGCCGCCGGTGTAGGTGAACGAGCCCACCCCAGCGTCGAAGCCGCTGCCCGTGTCGCCAGCGCCGGCCTGGCCCACGTTCGGGCCGGACGTCACGCTCCAGGTGAAGTGCGTGGCCGGGGCGGGCGCGCCGTTGGGGTTGTAGAGCTGGAGATAGACGCCCGCCTCCGTGCCCTCGGCGTAGGTCTGCGAGTCGGCGTAGGCGCTGATCGGGTCGTTCCAGTTCACGTTCGCCGTCGCGGTCGGCTCGTTGCCGTCCTCCACGTCGTTGCCGTTGTAGTCGACGTAGGCCGAGACGTGATCGGTGCCCGCGCTGACGCCGTTCAGCGGGATCGTCGCGTGGCCGGTCGCCCCGTTCGTGACCGTCCGCTCGCCAAGGAAGCCATCTGGGCCTGAATTGTTGCGGTAGACAATCGTGTAAGGGGTCGCGTCCGCGCTGCCGTTGTCGTCCAGCAGGGTCGCGGTCACGGTGGCCGCCCCGGCACCGACCGTCTTGTTGGTCGCGTCGGGGCTCAGGGTGAAGCGAGTCGTTGGCGCGGCGGCCCAGTCGATCGTCGAGCTGGCGATCAGGTCGTTCGCGTCCGGGGCGCTGGCACTGCCGCCGAGCTCCTGCCACACGGTCACCTTCGACTGCCCGTTCGTCGGCGGGCTCGCCAGCACCACGTCGGCGGCGCCGTACTCGCCGAAGGCGTCGGCCACGGTCGGGCTGGTCGTGCCCGAGGCGCTGTAGCCATTCGGTCCCGAGACCGTGTAGTGCAGGCTCACGCCCTCGACCGCGTCGAAGTTCTCGTCCCGCAGCCGCGCCGTGATCGTCGCGGTGCTCCCGTGGACAGCAGCCTGGTCGGCCGGGAACAGCTGGAGCTGGTAGTTCTGCCAGGTGATCTTCATGCGCCGGTGCTCGCCGGGATCGGTGTAGTCGCTGTCCTGCCCCGCGCCGCTGCCCGGGTTCAGGTTCACCCACACGTCGATCCAGTCGTCGCCCGGTGCGTTGCTCGTCACGTCGATATCCGGGTACTCGCAGGGGCCGCTGATCGGGTCGCACGACGCTGCGCCAACCGTGCTGTTCGACGGTGGATTGCCCACCCCCGAGACCTTGTAGAGGAACGGCAGCGACTGCGGGCTCTTGGAGCCGGAGTCGTAGACGCCGACGTCGACAGGATCGTTCGTGCCTATCTCGGGGTTGTTGTCATACGGGTCGATCTCGACCTGGTCGTACCAGTAGACGAAGCGGTAGTCGGCCGGCTCCCAGCTGTCGTGGATGCCGTTGTCGTTCAGGTCCACGAACGCGTCCGCGTCGTCGCCTGTGAACGGGTTGACGTCAGTCGCCGTGTTCTGCCAGGTCAGGTCAGCATGCCCGCCCGTGGCCGCCCCCGCTGCCGGCACACGCGTGTAAGGACCGTTGTAGACGGACGCGGCGTTGGGGCCGCTGTTCACGCGCCAGCGGACAGGAGCGGTGTCGTTCGTCCCGTCGTAGTTCTTCGCCGTCGTCTGGACGGTCACCGAGGCGCCGCTCACCGCCAGCTTCGGTGCGTCGAACGGCTGCGGGTCCGTGAACGAGAGCGGGTCCCAGTCGTGGAACAGCAACAGGTATTGGAAGTCCGCCCCGCCGGCCCCGGGCGCGAGCGGCGTCGCGACGCTGTTGTAGTTGTCCCACTCGGCGGCGACCGCCTTGTCGCCGTAGGCGGGGTTCACGCTGTCGGAGAGCCCGCTTGCGCCCGAGCTGAGCGGCCGCTCGATCCGTGCCCAGACCCGGTAGGCGATGTCCTCCTGGTAGTGGCTGAACGTGCGCGCGCCCGACTCCTGGAGCGCGACCTCGCCGCCGTAGGCCGGGTTCTGGGTGCCGACGATCTGGGGCGGGCCGGCCACGTGGAGCCCGAGGCCGCCCTCGTCGTAGCCAGGCTCCACGTCCGCTGCTGCCGTCAGCCGGAAGCGGACGGCCTGGTCTCCTTCGTTGTCGACGTGGTACTTCACGAGCACGTCGTCGCCGGCCTGCGAGTTCGGGTTGCCGTCGTCGCCGTACTGGAAGTTCTCGGTCACCTTCAGGCACGGGTTGCCCACGCAATTGCCCGCGATGTCGTAGTCCCCGGCGACGTAGGAGGACACCAGGTCGTAGGGGTCCATCGTCGTCCCGGCCGCCAGCGGATCGAGCAGGTGCGGCGCCGCGTATGGCGTGAGCGGCTGACTGCCGCGCAGTCCGTAGACGGTGGCGGCGCTGCCGTCGGCGCTGTAGATGGTCAATGCGATCCCCGCGTCGCCCTTGCCACTGGTCAGAGCGTTCTGGGAGTAGAGCCCCGACTCCTGGCCGCCGTGGTGCGCGTAGAAGGCCGCGTCGAACAGGCCTGTGCCGCTGGAGTAGAGGCTCACCCACTGGCCGTCGAAGCCAGGCTGCGGGTCGGCCGAGGCGGGCGCGGCCAGGACGGCAGCGAGGGCGAGGGCCGCGGTCCATGCGGCCATGAGGTGTCGAGTCCGTGACATCAGGGAGGAGGTCTGGCGTCAGTCCGATCGTAGGTCGACTGACGGCACGCCGCCACCCTTTTCGGGTCAAATCGTCCTCCGGAACGAGGACAGACCCGCAAGATCATCCGTAAGGACTACGGCGCCTTGGCGAGGTAGGAGTTGCCGGCGCTCACGACCACGTTGGTCTGGAGCACCTGGTCGAACACCGAGACCGCGCCTGTCTTCACCGTCACGAGCGTGCCGTCGCAGCGGTCGTCGGTCTCCCACTCGGTGCCTCTGACCGTGGCGGCCGCGAAGCGGCCCTTGGTGCGGAACTTGCCCTTGCCGCTGGCCCACAGGTGGCGCACGGACGTGGTGTTCGCGGCGCCGTGCGCCCGCGCGATGTCCACGCCGCCCGATCCGCAGACCGCGTCGAAGTTGCCGCTGCGCAGCACCAGGTCGGTGACCGGGCTGGACGTGGCCTGCTGGATCGTGAAGAAGCCCTCATAGGCGTCGACCGACTGCTGCACGGACTTGTCCTGGGTCGTCAGCCGTGCCCTGCCCTTCGTCACGTCCAGCGTCCAGCCCATCACCAGGTTCGCCTTGCCGACGATGCGGCGGAAGGTGGGATCGTCCGGCGGGTGGCCCAGCACGGTGCCGTTGACCGGCTGCACCACGAAGCTGGTGCCGGTCACCGCAGGGATAGTTGCGTCGGCGACGAGCTGGCCCTTCCGCACGCGCCCATCTGCGATGAGGGTGTCGCCGACCAGGTTCGCGCTTGTGGCCGCGACGTCCATGCGCCCCACGTCGGGTGGAGCGAACGTGTTGGCCACGGCGCCCTGCAGGTCGCTTGCCTTGAAGCCGATCTTGCGGCCGTAGTAGGTCGGCTGGAACGGGCCGGCGTCGCCCGGGCCCGCCGCCGGCAGCGGCAGGAAGCGGTAGTAGCTCGCCGCGTTCGTGCCGCCGGCGCCCACGTAGATGCCGCCGCCCTGGTTGAGGAACTTCTGAATGACCGCCCGCCGCTTCCAGATCGCGGCTTCGTCGGCGCTCGTCAGGTCACAGCCGCCGCAGCTCTGGTCGGAGGCGACCGCGATCGCGCTGAAGTGCTTCACGTCGATCTTCATCTTCTTGAAGACCTTCGAGCGCGGATCCACCCGCTTGGTCGGCAGCAGCGCGGAGCTCGCCTGGGCGAACCCGGCGCCGTAGACGTACTCCTTGCCGGCGAAGGCCTCGGTGATGGCCTCGTCGAGCTGCCCGCGCGCGTGGTCGAGTACCAGCACGCGCTGCTTGCGGTGCGGCGCGGTTGCGCGCACGTACGTGATGGCCGTCTTGATGAAGCCGCACTGCTGCTTCATCAGCGCGCAGCGGCGGTCGGCATCGTGGCCCGTGACGATCAGTCGCCCCGCCAACGCGGGGGCAGGCACGATGAGCACTGCGAGGAGGGGGGCGAGGACCGCAGTCCGCACCCCCCGATTATGCGCCCTACTCCTCGGTTTCGCCTGCGCTCATTCGCTCCTGGATCATCTCGGTGACCGCGGGGTCGCGCAACGTGGTCACGTCGCCAAGCTCGCGGCCCTCGGCGATGTCGCGCAGCAGGCGGCGCATGATCTTGCCCGAGCGCGTCTTCGGCAGGTCGTCGGCGTAGATGAAGCGCTTCGGGCGCGCCAGCTTGCCGATCTTCTGCGCCACGTGCTCGCGCAGGCCCGAGTCGAGCGAGTCGTTGTTCTCGCCCTCCTTCGCGCCGCCCTCGAGCGTCACGAAGGCCACGATGGCCTGGCCCGAGTCCTCGTCCTTCTGCCCGATCACGGCGGCCTCGGCCACGCGGTCGTGCGAGACGATCGCCGATTCGATCTCCATCGTCGACATGCGGTGGCCCGAGACGTTGATCACGTCGTCGGTGCGCCCGACGATCCAGAAGTAGCCGTCCTCGTCGATCCGAGCGGCGTCGCCGACCACGTAGACGTCCTTGCCCCACTTGTTCCAGTAGGTCTCGACGTAGCGGTCGTCCTCCTTGAACAACGTGCGCGCCATGCCCGGCCACGGGCGGCGCAGCGTCAGGAAGCCGCCGCCCTCCTCGACCACCTTGCCGTCCTTGTCCACCACCGCGGCCTCGACGCCCGGGAACGGCTTGGTCGCCGAGCCCGGCTTGGTCTCGGTGATCCCGGGCAGCGGCGTGATCATGATGTGGCCGGTCTCGGTCTGCCACCAGGTGTCCACGATCGGACAGCGCTCGCCGCCGATCACCTTGTGGTACCAGATCCAGGCCTTCGGGTTGATCGGCTCGCCGACCGATCCGAGCAGCCGCAGCGAGCTCAGGTCGTGCTTCTCCGGGTACTCGCGCCCCCACTTGATGCAGGCGCGGATCGCCGTCGGAGCGGTGTACATGATCGTCACCTTCTGCTCCTCGACGATCGACCACCAGCGGTCCTTGTCCGGGTAGTCGGGAGCGCCCTCGTACATCACCGACGTGAGGCCGTTGGCCAGCGGCCCGTAGACGATGTAGGAGTGGCCGGTCACCCAGCCGATGTCGGCGGCGCACCAGTAGACGTCGTCCTCCGGCTTGACGTCGAAGACGAGCTTTGTGGTGGCGTAGACGCCGGTCAGGTAGCCGCCGGTGGTGTGCAGGATGCCCTTGGGCTTGGCGGTCGAGCCCGAGGTGTAGAGGATGTAGAGCGGATGCTCGGCGTCGAGCGGCTCGGCCGGGCAGTCCGCGTCGGCCTGCTCGCACAGCTCGTGCCACCAGTGGTCGCGGCCGTCCTTCATCTCCGTGTCGTCGTCGGTGCGCCGGACCACGACGATGTGCTCGAGCTTCGGCAGCTGGTCGGCCACCTCGTCGACCGACGCCTTCATCGGCATCGGCTTGCCGCGGCGCATGGAGGTGTTGCAGGTCACGAGCACCTTGGCGTCCGAGACGTCCATGCGCTCCTTGACCGACTCGGCCGAGAAGCCGCCGAAGACGACGTTGTGGGTCGCGCCGATGCGCGCGCAAGCGAGCATGGCGGCGGGCGTCTCCGGGATCATCGGCATGTAGATGCCGACCACGTCGCCCTTCTCCACGCCGAGGTCCTTGAGCGCGTTCGCGAAGCGCTTGGTCATCTCCAGCAGCTCGGCGTAGGTCACGTCGCGGCGCTCGTCGTCCTCGCCGATCCAGTGGTAGGCCACCTTGTCGCCCTTGCCGGCGTCGACGTGGCGGTCGAGGCAGTTGTGCGAGACGTTGAGCTTGCCCTCCTTGAACCACTTGGCCCACGGCGGATCCCAGTCGAGCACCGTCTGCCAGTCCTCGAACCAATCGAGCTCCTTCGCCCACTTCTCCCACCAGGCTTCGTAATCCTCGCCCTCGTCGTAGATCGACGGGTCGGACGCATTGGCCTGCTCGGTGAACTCGCCGGGCGGCGGGAACGTGTCCTCGGTCTTCAGCAGGACGTCGAGGTCCGGCTCCACCTCGTCACTCATCTCAGCCTCCTATCGCGTTTGCGATCTCGAGATATGCATGCCCGGGATCGGCGCTTCCGAACACCGCCGATCCGGCCACGAACAGCGATGCGCCGGCAGCGCGGCAGCGCGGCGCCGTGTCGGCGTCGATGCCGCCGTCGACCTCCAGCGGGAGGCCGTCGGGCAGGAGCTCGCGCAGGCGCTCGAGCTTGCGGATCGAGTGGGGGATGAAGGCCTGACCGCCCCAGCCCGGGTTCACGGTCATGCAGAGCAGGTTGTCGAGCTCGTCGAGCACGTCGCCGACGGCCTCGGGCGGCGTCGCGGGCGTCAGGGCCAGTCCCGCCATGCAGCCGGCGTCGCGGATGGCCTTGAGCGTGTAGTGCACGTGCGCGGTCGCCTCCCAGTGCACCGTGATCATGTCGGCGCCGGCCTTCGCGAACTCGGCGATCTGGCGCTCCGGCTGCTCGATCATCAGGTGCACGTCGAGGATCCCGCCGGCGCCGTGGACCTGGTCGGCGAGCGAGCCGACCACCAGCGGGCCGAGCGTGATCGGCGGCACGAAGTGGCCGTCCATGACGTCGCAGTGGATCACGCGCGCTCCGGCGTCCAGCACGTCGGCGACCTGTTGCCCGAGGGCTGAGAAATCGGCCGAGAGGATCGACGGCGCGACACGGGGCTCGCGCAGAAGCTGGGTCTGCATCGCCCGCAACGTACCGAAAAGCGAGAGGGCGCCCTTGCGGGCGCCCTCTCAGCGCTTCGGTGGAGGAAGCAACTGCGTTGCGCTAGAGCCCCTTGCGATCCTCGCGCGGGGATTGCGTCTTGTTCTCGCCCGAGTCGTCATGCGGCTTGGGCGCCTTGCGAATGACCTTCTCGCAAGAGTTGTCCACGACGTCGGCGAAGTCGGCCACCACGCGGTCGTTCCCAGCCCCGCAGATGACCGTGTCGCGCTCGCCGTCGCGTGTGTGGAAGGTGTCGTTGCCGTTGCCGCCGTCGAGGGTGTCGCCGGCGGTGTCGTCTGGGCCGGAGACGTCGTAGCGCGACAGAGCCCAGAGGTCGTCGTTGCCATCGTCGCCGAACACCTGATCCTGGCCCTTGTTGGCGAAAATGCGGTCGTTCCCGGCGCCGCCGTGCAGCACGTCGTCACCGATGCCGCCGGCGATCCGGTCGTTGCCGGCGCCGCCGTTGATCGTGTCGATGCCGTCGCCGCCGAAGATCCAGTCGCTCCCGTCTCCGCCGTTCGCGCTGTCGTCGCCATTGCCGAGGAAGGCCAGGTCGCGGCCTGCGCCGAGCGTGACTGTGTCGTTGCCGTCACGCGCGCGCACGAGGTCCGCGCCTGCCCTTGCGTCGATCACGTCGGCGCCCGTTGTACCCCTGATGTTGTCCCGATGGTTTGTGCCGTTGAGGTCTGCCGCGAACGCGCTCCCTGCAAAGAACGTTCCGCTGACTGCGACCGCCACGAGCCCGGTTACCAGCTTCGTACGTGTCATGCCCTTAGGAACAACCCGGCGGGAAACGAGTTGCGGGCCACTACCCTGATTGATCGTGCGATTGGCCCTCGCGACAGTGCTCGCCGTGCTGACCGCCGCTACTTCGGTTGGTCCTGCGACCGTGCACGCGAAGCCTGCGCGGCACCCGAACATCGTCTTCATCCTGACCGACGACCTGTCCTGGAACCTCGTCCAGTACATGCCGAACGTGCGGGCGATGGAGCGCGACGGCATGACCTTCCAGAACTACTTCGTCACCGACTCGCTGTGCTGCCCGTCGCGCGCGTCGATCTTCACCGGCCGCTACCCGCACAACCACGGGGTGCTGACCAACACCGCGCCGTACGGCGGCTTTTCGGCGTTCCGGCGCGGCGCTCAGAGCTCCACGTTCGCAACGGGGATCAAGGCCTCGGGCTACCGCACCGCGCTGATGGGCAAGTACCTGAACGGCTACCAGCCCGAGGACCGGATTCCGCCGGGCTGGAGCGACTGGCAGGTCACCGACGGGGGTTACAAGGGCTTCAACTACAACCTGAGCGCCAACGGCTGGCTGGCCCACTTCGGCCGCGCCCGGCGCGCCTACATGACCGACGTGCTGCGGCGCCGGGGCAAGGCGTTCATCAGCCACGCGGCCCGGGCCAAGACACCGTTCATGCTGGAGATCTCCACCTTCGCGCCGCATAGGCCGTCCACGCCCGCGCCGCGCGACAGTCACGACTTCCCCGGTCTTCAGGCGCCGCGCGACGCTCAGTTCGACGTCGAGCCACAGAACGCACCCGCCTGGCTGCGCGATCGGGCGCCGCTGCGCGACGACGAGAAGCTGGCGCTCGACACCGAGTTCCGCAAGCGCGCGCAGTCGGTGCAGGCGGTCGACGAGCTGGTCGGCCAGGTGCGGCGGCTTCTCAAGCAGCGTCATCTGCTCAGGAACACCTACATCGTCTTCAGCTCTGACAACGGCTACCACATGGGCGAGCGCCGCCTGCTCGCGGGCAAGATGACCGCCTACGACAGTGACGTCCGCGTCCCCCTGATCGTGGTCGGCCCTGGCATCACACCGGGATCGACGACCACCCAGCTGGCTGAGAACATCGACCTGGCGCCCACGTTCATGCACATCGCGGGCGTGACGCCGTCCGCCAACGTCGACGGCGAGGGGCTGCTGCCGCTGCTGCACGGGAGCACCCCGTTCGACTGGCGCGACGAGGTGCTGATCGAGCATCACCACCCCCCGACGGCGAACGGCGACCCCGACCATCAGGCGGTCACGAGCGGAGACCCGCCGTCGTACGAGGCGCTGCGGAGCGCGCACATGCTCTACGTCGAGTACGACACGGGCGACCGCGAGTGGTACGACCTCGACAGCGATCCCGATGAGATGGACAACCTCTACGACCGCCTCGACCAGCCGAGCCGCGACGAGCTGCACGCGCGCCTGACGGCGCTCGAGGGCTGCGCCGGAGCCAGCTGCCGGGCGGCGGCGGCTCCCTAGGGCGGCTGGGCCGGCCGCGCTCCGCCCGCTGTGGCGGCCTCCGCCGGCCGCGGTCTGCCGCCGGCTCTGCCGCCCGCCCGTTCTGCCGCCGTCCCCGCTCTGCCGCCGTCCCCGCTCTGCCGCCCACCGGTTCTGCCGTCGTCCCCGCTCTGCCGCCACCCTCGCCCTGCCGCCGGCCGTCCCCTCGCTTCGGCTTGGAAACTGCCTCGGCCAAGGGGTGGCTGGTCTGGCGCTTGTGTTCTCCCGCCGGCCGTCTCGCCCCCGCCGCCCGCGAAACGCGTCCCCCGGCCCTAGCGGCCCCGCGAACGCGCTCACCGGCCGCGACTGTGAAGTTAACGACGTATAGCGTGGTCGAGGTCACACTCGATGCCGCGAGTTTTACGTTCACCGCCTATAGGGCGGTCAACGTCGATCTCGATCGCCGCGAGTTTTACGTTGAGCCGATATACGCGGCTCAATGTGAAACTCGCGACCAGGAGCGGCGCCGCGAGCGACGAGCGAGAGCAACCAACAGCGGCTCCGCGAGCGAGCACCGATCCCTCTTGGCTGCCCAGCGAGGGTCGGTGCTCGCGAACCACGCCGCCTGAGCCCTGAATGGAAGAGCCACCCGAAAGCGGGTCGGTGCGCGCGAACCTGAGCCGCCTGAGCCCTGGGGCGACCGCAAGCCGCTAGCGCGCCGGCGCCAGCACGGCGGAGGTCCCTAGCACCGCTCCGCTCCCGTCCAGCGCCTTCACCTGGATCAGCGCGGGCGTTCCCGGGAAGCTGAGCTTCGTCTCGAAGTCCTGCCAGGGGGCCGTCCCGATTGGCGCCAGCGTTGTCTTGGTCGCACCCGCCAATACCTGCCACTGCTTGACCTCGGTCGCGCCGTTCCAGCTCACGTATGCCATCAGCCGGCCGCTCTTCACGCTCGCCACCACCGATGGCCCGCCGTCTGGCTTGCCCACCCACGTCTGCTTGAACGCGCGGTAGGACTGGTTCCAGACCGACTGGGTGTGGCCGGCGAACACGAGGTGCCCGTCGGGCGCGTACTCCGACCACCACGGCGAGCTTCCCCACCCGACGAACACGTCCTTGCCGGAGAGTTCGTCGACGTTCCCCTGCGACGTCGAATGGACGGTGCCTGCTGGATGCTTGTACGCGCGCGCCAGGCTCGCTGTGTGTCTGCGCGTGTTGATCTTGATGCGAACGCCGCGCGAGGACCCATGCGTCATGTCGAGGGCAGTGGCGCGGTTGTCGAAGATCGTGAGGGTGCCGTCCGGGGCTCGCTGCGCGTCGTGCGGGTAGAGGAACTGCGCCTCGCGGCTGAGCTTGAAGTCGCCGTGCTTGCCGCCCAGCTTCCACAGCACGTGGCCGCTGTGGCGATCGATCTTGATCACCTGTGACATGTGCCGCACGGTCAGCAGCAGGTTGCCGTCGCTGTCCTCGCTGACGGCATTCACGTGGTAGGCGTCCCAGCCTCCAGTGTCAGGTGGCTTGACATATGAGTCGCGCGGCGAGAGACGCCGCGCCGCGGACCACTCGAACAGCACCTTGCCGGTCCTGATGTCGATCTCCTGGACGACGTTGTCCAGGATCGCGCTGTGCTCGGGCCCGCCGTAGCGCTTGAGGTTGCGCGGCAGCACGCGAAAGCCGAGCACCAGCGCGGTGTTGCGCTTCGTGATCTCGAACTCGTGCAGGTCGGTGTTGATGCCGTGCCCGTGCGCGCGTACCCGGCCGATGATGTGGTAGCTGCTGTCGGCGATCACGTTGTAGACCGTGTGCGCGTTGCCCGTGTAGAGGTCGCCCTCGTGCAGCAGCGGTGGCCGCTCGCCCCACGTGAGCACCGGCTTGCCGAGATAGGTCTGCGCCTGGAGGTCGATCGACGTTCGCTTGGAGGTGAGGCGGTGGAACCAGACCACGTGCCCGTTCGCGTCCAACATCGTCGGCCCGGTCCGCTGCCCGGGCTTCGCGCGCGGGGTCAGAAGGATGTGGCCGGGCGCCTTCTCGTCGTCGTTGACGGTCGTCCACACACGCGGGATCGCCAGGCCCGGCACCGAGTGCACAGCCACGTCCCACGCGGTCGCCGCCCGCGCGGGATCGCCGGGCGCGCGCGCGGGGGCCGCCGCCGCCAGCGCGGCCAACGCGACCCCCAGCGCCAGGCGCGCGCGCACCCCTAGTACGAGGGCGAGGGCGTGTTGCCGCTCGTGTTCTGGCGCTTGACCGCGCGCGAGCTGCCGATGACCTTGCCGTGCTTGTCGAGCGCCTGGACCTTCACGATCGGCCCCTTGGCCGACACGGTCTTGGCGGTCTCGAAGCCGGCGTGCGCGACCTTCTTCGCGACGATCTTCAGCTTGCGGCTCGACGGCCCGGCCCAGATGCGCCAGGCGCTGACCTCCGTCGCGCCGTTCCAGCTGACGTACACGCGCGTCTTCGAGCCCACCGGGCGCGCAGCCACGGCGGGGTGGCCGCCCGGGTGACCGACCCACGGGTAGCGGTAGGCGCGGTAGGACTCGTCAGGGTCGGGATAGCGGACCGACAGCAGCAGCTTCCCGGTCTTCGAGAACTCGGAGTAGAACGGCTGCTGGCCCCAGCCCATGAAGACGTTGCCGTTCGGCAGGATCTGCATGTCGCCCTGGGTGCCCACGATCAGGTCGTAGAGCTTGCGCTCGTAGTCGACGCTGACGGTCTTCTTGGTCTGGTCCACCTTCAGGACGAGACCGCGCGACTGCTTCTGGTACACGGGCGGCGCCGTCTTCGGCGGTGCACCCGGCTGCGGGATCAGCGCGCAGCAGTCGTTGTCGAAGATGCTGATCTCGCCGTTCGCGCGCCAGCGGGCGTCGTGCTGGAAAGCGAACTGCGCGTCCGCGGGAATCGCGAAGTCACTGCGCTTGCCACCCATCGTCCACAGGATCGCGCCGGTGGTTGGGTTGACCTTGTAGAGCGCCCACGTGCCGCGCATCGACACGAGCCAGTTGCCCTGTGAGTCCACGTCGATCGAGTTGATGTGGTACGGGTCGTAGGCGTTCGGCTGGTTCGGGTTCGCGGGCGTGTAGGAGTCGGTCAGCGGGATGTGCGCGTTGGCGCTCCACGCGTTCACGAGCTTGCCCGTCTTGATGTCGTAGTCGAGCACGCCGGCGTCGAGCAGCGTCTGGCTGGTGCTGCCACCGACCGAGCTCAGGTCCGTGCCGGGGTCGTGCTTGTAGCCCGTGATCAGCGCGTGGCCGCCCTTCGTGATGAAGAACTCGTGGCCGCTCGGGTCCCAGCCGTCCGCGCTCTTGATCGAGGCGATGACCTTGTAGTGGTCATTTGCCACGTACCAGGTGCCCGTCATCTCGCCCGTGTTCGAGACGGTGCCCGCATACCACGTGAGCACCGGCTTGCCCTGATAGTGCTGCACCTGGAGGTTGAGCGTGTCGGGCGCCGTGCTCACGGCGGGCTTCAGCCAGACGTAGTGACCCTGGCTGTCGAGGATCATCGGGCCGCCCTGCCCGGTCAGCGGGCTGGTGAAGAACTTGTTCTGGAAGATCGCGGTGAAGATGTAGCCCGGCGCCTGGCCCTTGGAGCTGCGGTTGACGGTCAGCGCCGGCGGCCCCAGCTTGGGAGCCGAGACGAAGCTGGTCACTCCTTCCGCGCCGAAAGCGGGTGCGGCGGTGGTCAGCAGGCAGGCGAAGGCGACGGCCGCGAGGGCCTTGAAGGTGCGCATGACGGGAACCTAAGCACGTCCGCTCGCCGTAAGTTTCGCCTGGGTTCGGATCTCGGAGAGGATCCGCTCGAGGCGCGGCTCCGTCTCGCGATCGACGTAGGTCATGGCCGCGGCGATGGCCGGGTGGACCGCCGCAATCTGGGCATGCAGCTCGTGCGCCACCGCCCGGTAGCCCGGATGCCCCTCTCGGCCCGAGCGCAGCTCGATCAGGTGCATGGCCTCGCGCGCGTTCATGTCGAGCACGTAGCGGATGCGGTAGCCCAGGCAGAGCGCGTACGGGGCCAGCTCCGCGTGGCCCCCGTCGCGGATGCGCTCGTATTCGGCGGCTGACCGCTCGAGCGCCGCGCGGTAGTCGTCGCCCACGCCGGCCTCGTCGAGCTCGGCCGGGACGCCGGCGCCCAGGTCGGGGGTCAGGCCCTGCCACTGCACCGTCAACAAGCGATGACGCTGGAGGTCGCGGAAGGCGCCGTAGTCGGAGACGACCTCGAAGCGATACGAAACGGACTCGAAGCCGCGCCCAGGGCGGTGGCGGCGGTTGGAGCGCTCGCCGACCAGGTCGGACAGGAGCTGCGCGCGCTCGTCGGGCGGCAGCACGTGCAGCGCGCTGCGCGCCTCCGCCTCCGACACGGACGCGGCCTCGAACAGCAGGCTCGCCAGCAGGTCGTCCTCGTCACCGCGGACCGCAAGCAGACGCACCGATGGGCCGGCCGAGGGCTCGTCGCGGCGGTCGAGGCCCAGGCGGCGCGCCCAGGTCCCGGCCTGCTCGTGCCGCTCGCTGAGGTAGGACATCCACTCGCCGCCGCGATCGGGGCGGTCCACGCGGGCAACGAAGCTCGGCATGACCTTCTGGAGCTCGGACAGGACCATCGAGCCGACCTCGCGCGCCTCGGGCAGCGGCGACGACAGCATCCGCAGGAGCATCTGCTCGTAGGCCTGCCCACTGGCGAAGATGCCCACGTGCGAGAGCGAGGCTGCCGGCAGCAGGCCGCGCAGCAGGTCGAGCGCCTTCGCGCGGATCGAGCGCTTCCACGGCCCCTCGGCGTCGTCCGCGGCACGCGGCCAGCGGTCGGCGGCCCAGGCTTCCACGCGCGGGAGCGCGTCCGCGTAGGTGTCGAAGAGGAAGTCCATCGCCTCGGCGTACTCCGGCCCCAGCGCGTCGTCGCGCCAGTAGCGGTAGCCGCCGCCCGGCATGGCCCCGTCGTAGGGGATGTAGCGCGTGGACTGCTCGAGGTAGGCCGCCAGCCGCCCGCGCTGGAGCACCTTCGTCAGCACGTTCGAGACCCACTCGGTGGCGATGTGGGCGCCGCCAAGCTGCGCGACCGAGTCGTCGCCGTAGCCCAGGAAGACGTTCTCGTAGAGCCGGCGCGCGCGCTCGCCCTCGGCGCCGTCGTAGGTGGCGGCCACGCCCGCCTCCATGTCCTGCGCGAACTCGTCGAGGAACAGCCGCCGCAGCGTGCCCGGGTAGCGCGAATAGCGGGCGAACAGCGCTCCCTTGACCGTCTCCGGCAGATTGACCAGGCCGAACACCGGCAGGTCGAGGTTCGTGAAGTGGGGCTCCAGCGCGGCGCGCTCTGCGGGGGTGAACTCTTCGACCGGGTACTGCACGGACGGGCGAGCCTAGCGCCGGTTTCGGACCACAGGCCCGAGGGCGAGCAGCGCGGTGAGAGTGCCAACCCCGGCGATCACGAACGCGGTTCGCGGCGAGGTCGCATCCACGAGCGCGCCGCCCCCGAGGTAGGCGACGAGGAACCCGAGCGAGGTCGCAACCTGCGAGGAGCCCATGATCCGGCCGAGCATCGCCGGCGGCGCGTGGCGCTGGAGCAGCGTGTTGCCGGTCGCTACGTCGACACCGTTCCCGATGCCTCCGATGATCTGCACCGGGTAGACCGCGGCGAGAGTGGGGACGACGCCGAGGCCGGCGGTGCCCGCCGCGGTGGCCACGATGCTGCCCGCGAACAGCCGCTCGGCAGACAGCCGCGCCGAGCGCATGATCAGCCCGGTCCCGATCAGCATCCCCAGGCCGAACACGGCAGCGGCGGCGCCGTAGGCGGCCGACCCTCCGCCAAGCGTGCTGCGAATCAGGAACACCAGCGCCACGTTGTCGATGCCCGCGAAGGCGACGATCAGCGTCAGCGCGATCAGCACGCCGCGCAGCACCGGGTCACGCGCCGCGAAGCGCAGTGCCGCCATCGCGCCGCCCGAGTCGCTCGCGGGGTCGCGGGTCACGGGCGGCAGCAGCGGCAGGCGCAAAAGCGTCGCGGCGGAAACGACGAACGTGGCCGCGTCGAGGGCCAGCGCCGCCCGCGGCCCTGCCAGGCCGGCCAGCGCGCCGCCGACCGCCGGGCCGAGGATGAAGCTGAAGTTGTAGGAGGTGCCGAGCAGGGCGTTTGCGGGAAGCAGGTTGTCCTCGCCGACCAGCGCGGGCAGGCTGCTCTGCGCAGCCGAGCGCATGAGCGTGCCGAGCAGCGACGCGAGCACGATCAGCGCAAGCAGTGCGGGATAGGGAGGGAGCCAGGCGGTGATCGCCGCGAAGATGACTGCCTGCCCGAGCTGCCCGAGCACCATCACCTGCCGGCGCTCCAGGCGGTCGGTGATCGACCCGGCGGACACCGACAGCAGGCCCGGCAGTGCCTCGGCCAGCAGCAGGCCGCCTACGGCCTTCGCCGGATGGTCGCGGGATACGAGCAGCACCAGCGCGACCGCAGCCACCATGTCGCCGCCGAACGAGATCGAGCGCGCGGTCGCCAGCGCCATGAACGGCGTGTTTCGCAGCAGGCTGGGGCGGCTGCGTTCTGTCTCTGGTGACTCCGGGAAAGACTCCACGCCGAGTAGGAGTAGGTTAGGCGCGTGTCAGCCCCCGGAGGTCTCGACGAGCGGATCTTCGAGATCGGCCGCCGGCTCGACGGTGCCTTCCCGAAGCGCTCGCGCAACCCGATGCGGGCGCTCGACGACAAGGCGATGGAGCTCGCCTCGCGCGATGCCGAGCTGCGCGCCGCCCTGTTCCGGTTGGTCGACGTGACCCCCGCGACCCATTCGCTCGACGACCTGGCGCGCCACCTCACCGAGTACCTGGACGACGTCGAGGAGCGCCCGCCGTCTCTGGACGTGGCCATGCGGATGGCCGGCAACGCGCCGGGCAGGCGGGCACTCGGCGCGGCCGCGGCGGCTGGCGTGCGACACATGGCGCACCGCTTCATCGTGGGCTCGTCGCCGGCCGACGCGGTGCCGGTCCTGCGCGGGCTCTGGAACGACGGCGTGGCCTCCTCGGTCGACCTGCTCGGCGAGGCCACGGTCACCGTCGCCGAGGCCGACCGCTACGCAGCGCGCTGCGCGGAGGCGCTGGATGTCCTGGCGGCCGCCTATGCGCGGCTGGGCGAGCAGCCACAGCTGGAGAGCGATTCAGCCGGGCCGCTGCCGCGGGCGAACCTGTCCGTGAAGGTGTCGGCCTTGACGCCGCTGCTGCGCCCGGACGCGCCCGACATCGGCCGCGACGACGCCGCGGCCCGGTTGCGGCCGCTGCTCCAGCGCGCACGCGACCTCGGGGCACATCTGCACGTGGACATGGAGTCACTCGACTCGATGGAGGCCACGCTCGACCTGGTCTTCGGCCTGCTCTCCGAGGACGAGTTCGCCGCCGGTCCGTCGACCGGGATCGTGCTTCAGGCCTATCTGCGCGAGTCGCCGGAGATGCTCGACCGCATCCTCGCGTGGGCCGGCACGACGCCGGCCCGCCCGCCCCTGGTGGTGCGGCTGGTGAAGGGTGCCTACTGGGACCATGAGGTCATCGAGGCGCGCCAGCACGGCTGGGTGGCGCCCGTATTCGAGGACAAGGCGGCCTGCGACCGCAACTACGAGGAGCTCACGCGCCGGCTGCTGGACGCCCGGCCCGCGGTGCGCGTGGCGATCGCCTCGCACAACCTGCGCTCGGTCGCGCATGCGATTGCCTACGACCAGTCGATCGGAGGCGCCCCCGGCGACGTCGAGTTCCAGATCCTCCGCGGGCTGGGCGACGACCTGGCGAAGGCACTCGCCTCGTTCGACCTGCGGGTGCGCGCCTACTGCCCCGTCGGCGACCTCGTGGCGGGAATGGCGTACCTGGTACGCCGCCTGCTCGAGAACACCAGCAACGAGTCGTTCCTCTACGAGCAGGCGACCGGAGTGCCGCTCGAGGAGCTGCTGGCCGCCCCATGAAGCCGTTCCAGAACGAGCCGATCCTGGAGCTGCGCCGCGCGGCCGACCGTGACGCGCTGCTGGGCGCGTTGACGGAGTTGGACAAGCGCCTGCCGCTGCGAATCGGCGACGGACCCACCACCTTCGAGAGCACCGACCCGGGCTCGCCCGGCCGCGTGGTCGCGACAGCGGCCAGAGCCGGCGAGCGAGACGCCAAGGATGCGGTCACGGCGGCGGTCGAGGCGCAGCCGGCGTGGCGCGCCACCCCGTGGGAGCAACGCGCCGCGGTCCTGGTGCGTGCTGCCGCGATCATGCGCGAGCGCCGCCTGGAGCTGGCCGCTCTGGCTGTGCGCGAGTGCGCGAAGCCGTGGGCCGAGGCGGACGGCGACGTGTGCGAGGCGATCGACTTCCTCGAGTACTACGCGCGCGAGGCGCTCGCGCTTGGCCAGGGGTCCGAGCTGCTCCAGGTGCCCGGCGAGCGCAACACGATGCGCTACGAGCCACGCGGCGTGGCCGCCGTGATCGCGCCGTGGAACTTCCCGCTCGCGATCGCCTGCGGCATGACCAGCGCCGCCCTCGTGACCGGCAACGCCGTGGTCCTCAAGCCCGCCGAGCAGTCGCCCGCCTGCGGGCAGGTGATCGTCGAGTCGCTGCTCCAGGCGGGGGCGCCTCCCGGGTCGATCAGCCTGCTCACGGGCTTCGGCGACGCGGGCGCGGCGCTTGTCTCGGACCCGCGCGTGCACACGATCGCCTTCACTGGCTCGGGCGCCGTGGGCCTCGAGATCATCCGCAGCGCCGCCGAGACGCCGCCCGGGCAGACCCACGTGAAGCGGGTGGTGGCGGAGATGGGCGGCAAGAATTGCGTGATCGTCGACTCGGACGCCGACATGGACGAGGTGGTCCCGGCGCTCGTGAAGTCCGCCTTCGTCTACGCCGGCCAGAAGTGCAGCGCTGCCGCGCGCGTGCTCGCACACGACGCGATCGCCGACATCCTGGTCGAGCGGCTCGCGGGCGCGGTCGAGGTGCTCCAGGTCGGCCAGGCGGACACGTTCGGAACCGAGGTGCCGCCTGTGATCGACAAGGAGGCGCGCGAGCGGGTGGAGCGCTACATCGCGATCGCCCGCAGCGAGGGAACGATCGCGGCCGAGCGGCCCCTGGACGAGTCGCTGCGAAGCAGCGGGAACTTCTGCCCGCCAACCCTCGCCACCGACCTCCCTTCGGACTCGGCGGTGCTCACCGACGAGATCTTTGGGCCCGTCCTGACCGTCGAGCGCTTCAAGTCCGTGGCCGCCGCCTGCGACGCCGTCGACGCCTCACCGTTCGCGCTCACCGGCGGCCTGTTCAGCCGCAGCCCGGCCACGGTCGAGTACGTGGCCGGCCGCACGCCGGTCGGCAACCTCTACGTGAACCGCCACATCACCGGCGCGATGGTGGCGCGCCAGCCGTTCGGCGGCAACCGCCGCAGCGGCATCGGCGCGAAGGCGGGCGGCCCCGGCTACCTACAGCAGTTCGTCGAGCCGCGCGTGGTGTCGGAGAACACCATGCGCCACGGCATCCCGGTCGACTAGCGCTCAGCTGAAGACGGACTGAAGCGCGGTGCCGACGTCCTTGGCGACGTCGAACAGGGGCGACGGGATGATCCCGAAGAAGACCACGGCCGCCGCCATCACGACCGCGACGGCCAGCACCTCCGGCTGCGCGCGTCCCTCCGCCTCGGGCGACCAGCCGCCCACGCGCGCCAGCCGCCGCACTGGACCGCCGCTCGGCGGGCGAATGGTCACCTCGATCGGGCCCAGCCACATCGCGGCGACCACCCTCAGGTAGTAGCCGAGCGAGATGATCGAGCCGATCACGATGAATACCGCGAGCCAGTCGTAGCCACCGTCGATCGCGGCACGCAGGAGGTAGAACTTGCCCATGAAGCCGGCCGTCGCGGGGAACCCCGCCAGGCCGAGCATTGCGATCGTCAGCGGCCATGCAAGCCACGGGTCCGCCCGCCCGAGGCCGTCGAAGGATGAGATGTCGTCACCAGCCGGCGAGACGCGCTCGCGGGCGACCACGACGGCGAACGCCGCCATGTTCATCACCAGGTAGACCGCCAGGTAGAACGCCATTGCCTGGAGCCCGAGCTGGGTCGCGACGATCACGCCCGTGAGGATGTAGCCCGCCTGCGCCACGCCCGACCAGGCGAGGATTCGCTTGAGCGAGCGCTGCGGGATGGCGCCCACGTTGCCGACGATGATCGTGATCATCGCCAGGGCGGTCAGCGCGTCGGCCCAGGTGGGCTGCACATCCGGGAACGCCTCCACGAACAGCCGCAGGAAGACGGCGAACGCCGCCGCCTTGGTGGCCACTGCCATGAAGGCAGTCACCGGCGTTGGCGCGCCCTGGTAGACGTCCGGCGTCCACTGGTGGAACGGCGCGACCGAGACCTTGAACGCCAGGCCGGTGGCCGCGAGCGCGATACCGGTGAGCAGCAGCGGGTCGGTTGCGGAGACCTTGCTGCCGATCGCCGCCGAGATCGCGCTGAAGTCGGTGGCGCCGGTGGCGCCGTAGACGAACGCCAGCCCGTAGAGCAGCGTGCCCGAGCCGACCGAGCCGATCACCAGGTATTTGAGCCCCGCCTCGAGCGACATGCGCTTGAGGATCTCGGTCGCACACAGCACGTAGAGCGGGATCGACAGCAGCTCGAGTCCGATGAACAGCGTGATCAGGTTCTCGGCCGACGCCAGGATCGTCATGCCGGTGATCGAGCCGAGCAGCAGCGCGAAGTACTCGCCGCCGCCCGTCTGTCGCAACGCGAGCGAGCGCAGCGAGAGCAGCACCGTCCCGATGCCCGCGATGTAGCAGAGCATCGAGATGCCGAGCGAGAGCGTGTCGACCGCCAAGGCACCCTCGACGATCGGCTTCGTGTCGCCCGTCTGCCAGTTCCAGACGGACAGCCCGATCGCGGCGCAAAGCGCCACCAGCGCCAGCACCGGGATGAGCACGCGGTGCACGAAGCGCGACCTGAACAGGCCGGCCATCAGCACCACGAGAGCACCGCCCGCGACCGCGAACAGCGGTGCCATGCCCTGGTAGTCGATGTGCGGCGCGGTCAGGTGGTTCATCGCTTCGCCACCTGCGTGGCCTGGGCCGCCGGCTTGCCCGGCGTCGAGCTTCGACAGCACGATCTGCGGGCACACGCCCAGCGCGACGATCACGGCGATCAGCGGCGCGATCGTGGCCAGGTCGGGGCCGAACGGCAGGATGTCGCGCGAGTGTCCCTCGGCGCCGGCCAGGCCGGGCCCGTGCATCGCGCGCTGGAAGAAGCGGATCATGTAGACCGACGCCAGCACCACGCCCGCGGTCGCCACGACGCCGAACACGAACTTGGTGTTGAAGGCGCCGAACAGGATCAACAGCTCACCGGCGAAGTTGCCGGAGCCGGGCATGGCCAGCGTCGCGAAGGTGGCGATCAACAGCAGCGCCGCCAGCACCGGCGCGCGCATGGCCAGCCCGCCCATCTGCGACAGGCGCCCGCCGCCGGCCCGGTCCGCGAGCACCGCGACGACCAGGAACAGCGGCGCGACCACGAGCCCGTGGTTGACCATCTGGAACACCGCGCCGTCGACGCCCTTCGGGTCCAGCGAGAAGATGCCGAGGATGATGAATCCGAGCTGCGCGATCGACGAGTAGCCGACAACCAGGCGCGCCTCATCCTGGGAGAACGCGAGCGCGGAGCCATAGATGATCGACACGACCGCGATGACGACCATCAGCGTCTGGAAGTGCACCGACGCATCTGGCAAGAGCGGCAGCACGATGCGCACGAAGCCGTAGACGCCGAGTTTCGACAGCACTGCCGAGAGCCCGATCAGAACGGGAATCGGGGTGGCGCGGTAGGTGTCGGCAACCCAGCCGTGGAACGGGAACGCCGGCGCCTTCACGAGGAACGCGGCGGCGAACAGCAGGAAGATCCAGTTCTGCGTCCCGGCGGGCAGCGAGCGCTGCGCCAGGTCGGCGAACGAGAACGAGATCTGCCCGCCCGCCGGCGTGGCGAGCACGCCGAGCGCCACGGCTCCGGCCAGCATCAGCAGCGACCCGGCCAGCGTGTAGATGACGAACTTCGTTGTTGCCTGTACGCGGTTCTCGCCGCCCCAGGCGCCGATCAGGAAGTAGAACGGCACCAGCGTCAGGTCGAAGAAGAGCACGAACAGCGCCAGGTCCTGCGCGCAGAACACGCCCAGGATGGCCGTCTCGGCCAGCATCAGGTTCAGGAAGAACAGCCGCGGGCGATCCCATTCGCGGACGGCGGCGATGATCGTGATCGGCACCCACAAGAGCGCCGTCAGCACCACCAGCCACAGGCTCAAGCCGTCGATCCCGAGCCGGTAGTGGACGCCGAGCTCGCGGATCCACATGTCGTCGGTCACGAACTGAAGCCCCGCGCCCGAGCTGAACTTGAACAGCGCGACCACGACGTAGGCCAGCGTCACGAACGCCGCAGCCGTTGCGAACGACGCCGCCCAGCGCGCCGGCAGGAACGCGGCCGCGGCGCCGCCGATCAGCGGCAGAAAGACGATCAGCGACAGGTGGATCGTCACGAGCTCTGCACCAGGAAGTAGAGGCCCAGGCACAGCACGCCGACCACGAGCAGCAGCGCGTAGGCGCGCACGTAGCCGGTCTCGACCGCGCGCACCAGGCTCGATCCGGCGCGCACCGCGCCGACCGCGCCGCCCACGACCACGCCCTGCACGAAGCGGCTCTCGACCACGGTCCGGCCGAAGTTCCCGAAGCCGCCGACCGGCCGCACGAACGCGGCGTCGTAGAGCTCGTCGAAGTACCACTTGTGCAAGAGGAAGTCGTGCAGCCCGCGCATGCGGTCGCGCAGCCGCAGCGTCTCACCGCGGCGCTGCATGTAGAGCACGTAGGCGATCGCGATGCCGGCGATCGAGATCAGCCCGCCCACGATCAGGCCCACCCATTCGGAGCCGGCGGCGGGCACGTGCGTGTAGTAGTGCGAGTCGCGGAAGCTCGGCTCGAGGAAGCTCTCGAGCCAGTGCGTCACGCCCGGCACCAGGACGATGCCGCCGACCACCGACAGCACCGCCAGCGGCGCCATGGCGGCGCGCATCGGCCAGTCGCGTTCGGCGATGTGGTGGTCGGCCCCCGGGAAGCCGACGTCGGTGTCCTCGTGCTCGCCGGTGACCGGGTTCAGGTGGTCGCCGTGCGCGAGGTGGCCTTCCTCGAGCTCGGCGGCCTCGGGCGCCTGCTCGCCGTAGAAGACGCGGAACACCATCCGGAACGAGTAGAAGGCGGTGATCAGCGCGGTCACGAGCGCGATCACGCCGAGCGCGGCGAACAGCGTGCCGCCGCGATGGAAGTCGGAGCCGATGATCGAGTCCTTCGAGAACCAGCCCGACAGCAGCGGGAAGCCGGCCAGCGCGAGCGCGCCGGTGGTGAAGGTGGCGAACGTGAATGGCATCGCGCGCCGGAAGCCGCCCATGCGGTCCATGTTCTGCACGCCGCCCATGGCGCTGATCACCGAGCCCGCGCCCATGAACAGCAGCGCCTTGAAGAAGGCGTGCGTCATCAGGTGGAAGAGCCCCGCGGTGTAGGCGAAGCTCGAGACGCCCAGGATCATGTAGCCGATCTGCGACATCGTCGAGTAGGCGATCACGCGCTTCAGGTCGGTCTGCACCAGGGCGATCGTCCCGGCCACGAACAGCGTGGCCGTGCCGGTGATCGCGGCCACGTCGGCGGCTGTCGGCGCCAGCTCGAACAGCGGGTGCATGCGTGCGATCAGGTAGACGCCGGCGGTCACCATCGTCGCCGCGTGGATCAGCGCCGACACCGGGGTGGGGCCCTCCATCGCGTCCGGCAGCCACGTGTGCAGCGGCAGCTGGGCCGACTTCGCGAACGCGCCCACCAGCAGCATCAGGCAGGCGCCCACCAGCACGCCGTCGTTGTGGTGGAAGACGTGCGGCGCCTGCGCGAACACGCCCGCGTAGTCGAGCTTGCCGGTCTTGTCGAACAGCAGGAAGGCGGCGATGACCAGCCCGACGTCGCCGATCACGTTCATCACGAACGCCTTGATCCCGGCCTGCACGGCCGTCGTGCGCCGGTACCAGAACGAGATCAAGAGGTACGACGCCGCGCCCACGAACGCCCAGCCGACGATCAGCAGGATGAAGTTCGACGCAAGCAGCAGCAGCAGCATCGAGAACACGAAGAAGTTGAGGTACGAGAAGAAGCGCACGTAGCCGCGGTCGGAGTCCATGTAGGCGACCGAGTAGCAGTGGATGAGCGCCGAGACGCCCGTAACCACCAGGCACATGAACACCGACAATGGGTCGACCAGCACGGCGAGCTGCACGTGCACGCCCGCGATCTGGATGTAGTCGAACGCGCTCGACACCACCGAGCGCTGCTCCGGGTCCTTCGACAAGAGCGACAGGAGCGCGCCGATCGACGCCACGAAGGCGAGCGCGATCGCGGCGGTGCCGATCCAGCCGGCCGTACGGCCGCGCCAGCCCTGCCAGCCGAGCGCGATCACGATGCTGCCCGCCAGCGGGAAGCCGAGGATGAGCCAGCCCCACGCACCCGTGCTCATCCGCGGAGCTCCGACATCTCGTCGACGTCGATGGGGATGCGGTTGCGATACATCGCGACGATCAGCCCCAGGCCGACCACGACCTCGCAGGCGGCAACCACCATCACGATCAGCGCGAAGATCTGGCCGTCGGCGTTGCCCCACATGCGGCTGAAGCCGACGAGCGCGAGGTTGCCCGCGTTCAGCAGCAGCTCAAGCGACAGCAGCACCACCAGCGGGTTGCGCCGCGACAGCACGCCTGCGAGGCCCACGCAGAAGATCAGCGCCGAGAGGACGATGTACCAGGCGACGTCCATCTCAGCCGGCGGCCCCCGGGGCCATCACGGTCGCGGCGGGCTCCTCGTCGAGGTGCTCCAGGCCACGGCGCCGGCGCGCCAGCACAACGGCGCCGACGGCCGCGATCAGCAGCAGGTACGACGCGGCCTCGAACGGGATCAGGAAGCGCTTCAGGAGCAGCTCGCCGAACTGCGCGGGGCCGCCGAAGCCGGGCCCGACGGTGGCGCCCCGCGTGTTGATCTGGCTCAGGCCGGTGCCAAGCGCCGCGATCACCAGCTCCACGAACAGGGCGCCTGCGAACAGCGGCCCGAGCGAGACGATCGGCCCGCTCGGCGTGGTCGGCTCCTCGATGTTGCCGACATAGGCCGCAACGAAGACGTAGAGGACCATCACGGCGCCCGCGTAGACGATGATCTGCGACGCGGCGAGGAACTGCGCGTGCAGGAGCAGGAACAGCGCCGCCAGCGCGAGCAGGTGCATCACGAGTGCGAGCACGCTGAAGAACGGGTTGCGCAGCATCACCACGCCGACCGCGCCGCCCAGCGCGACGATGCCCGCGATGAAGAAGCAGATGGCCTCGAGGACCTGCATCCCTACTCGCCCGGCCTCCGCAGCGGGGTGCGCTCGGGGGGATCCTGGAGCAGCATCTCCTTGGTGAAGATCAGGTCGCCGCGCTCGTAGTCAGCCAGCTCGAAGTCCTGCTGCATGGTGATCGCGTCGAACGGGCACGCGATCTCGCAGTAGCCGCAGAAGATGCAGCGGCTCATGTTGATCTCGTAGACGGCCGCGTAGCGCTCGCCCGCCGAGACCTGATTGTCGGCCGTGTTCTCGGCGGCCACGACGCGGATGCAGTCCGCCGGGCACGCCGCTGCGCACAGCGAGCAGCCGACGCACTTCTCCAGGCCGGTGTCCTCGAAGCGGTGCAGCTTGTGGCGCCCGCGGAAGCGCGGGTAAACCGGGATCTTCTCCTCCGGGTACTCGACCGTGACCGGCTTCTCGAACAGCCGCATGAAGGTGGTTGCCAGGCCCTTGAAGGTGGCCGCGAACGCGCGGTAGGCGCCGCCGACACCTCCAGGCTCGGGGCCGTGGACAACGACCAGCTCGTCGTCAGGGAGGGTGTACGGGCTCATGTGACCACCACCAGGATCGCTGTGACAAGTGCATTGACAGTCGCAAGCGGCAGCAGGACCTTCCAGCCGAACGACATGAGTTGGTCGTAGCGCAGCCGCGGGAACGTGGCGCGCGCCCAGATGAAGAAGCAGACGACCAGGAACATCTTGAGCGTGACCCAGAGCGGGCCGAGGCCGATCGGGCCGGGGCCGTGCCAGCCGCCGAGGAAGAGGGCGGAGGCCAGGCCGGAGAAGACGATGATGTGCATGTACTCGGCCATGAAGAACGCGCCGAAGCGCATCCCGCCGTACTCGGTGTTGTAGCCCGCGACCAGCTCGGCGTCGGCTTCGGGAAGGTCGAACGGCGGGCGGGCCGTCTCGGCGAAGCCGGCCACGAGGAAGATGCAGAAGCCGAAGAACTGCGGGATCACGTACCAGATGTGGCTCTGCTGGTGGACGATCGTCACGAGCGAGAGCGACTGGCTCATGATCACCACGCCCAGCAGCGCCAGTCCCAGCGAGACCTCGTAGGAGATCAGCTGCGCGGCGGCGCGCATCGAGCCCAGGAAGCTGAACTTCGACCCGCTTGCCCAGCCGCCGAGCAGGAAGCCGTAGAAGGCGATCGAGCCGAAGGCGAACATGTAGAGGATCCCGATCGGCACGTCGATCCCGTAGAGCCCGAGGTTGTCGCCCCACGTTCCGCGGTCGCCCCAGGGGATGATCGCCAGGGTCATGATCGCGGTCAGCACCGAGATCATCGGCGCGATCGCCATCATCCACGGCACGGCCGTGGCCGGCGTGGAGTTCTCCTTCGTCAGCAGCTTGATCACGTCGGCCAGCGGCTGCGCGATGCCCCACGGCCCCACGCGGTTGGGCCCGTAGCGCGACTGCATCCGGCCCATGAGCTTGCGCTCCAGCAGCAGCACCAGCGGCGTCACCTGGAGGATGAACAGGAAGATGACAACCGCCTTGACGATCTGCACCCAGGTGGCCTCGGCGAAGTTGGTGTCCGCGTAGACGGGGTACATCAGCGCGGCTTGACCTCCACGGTCTGCGGCTCGCCGTTCAGCAGCGCGCCGGCGGGCTCGTCGTCGGTGCCCTCGATCAGGTAGGCGGTGCCTTCGGGCATACTCGCCCGCACGGTTGCCGTCGCGCGCAGCCGCGTGCCGTTCACGCCGACCTCAACGGCTGCGCCACTGTCGATGCCCAGGCGCTCGGCGTCGGCCGGTGCCAGCTCCACCGTCTGCTCAGGCCTCAGGAACTCGAGCACCGGTGCGTGCTTGGTCACGTAGCCGGTCCACAGGCTCGGGCGCGTGCCCAGACGCAGCACGCCGTTCGGGCTCTGTGCCTCGGGCGGATCAGGCAGCTGACCTGTGCCCAGCTCGGCGGCCGGCAGCTTGGACGCCGCGTCGCGCTCGGGCCAGCGGATGCCGCGGCCGCCGATTTCGTCCAGCGTCAGGCCCTCGTAGAACGGGACGGCCTCGAAGATCTGCTCGCTGACCATTGGCGCGCTCGTGGCGCCGGTGCCGTGACCGAGGCGGTCGAGGATCTGCTCCAGCTGCCACCACACCGGGCGAACCTCGCCCGGGTGGGCGATCGTCTGGCGCAGGCGCTGGAGTCGGCCGTCGGGGTGCACGACCGTGCCCTCGCGCTCGGCGTAGGACTCAACCGGCAGGATCACGTCGGCGTGCTCGGCGACGCCGCCGTCGAGGAACTCCGCGAATGCCACGACGAACGTGGCGCGGTCGAGCGCCTCTTCCCACTTACGCCGGTTCGGGTGGGTCCGCAGCGGGTCGGCGTGCAGCAGCACGAGCGCGCCGGTGTCGCCCGCGGCGAGCGACTCGGCGATGGCGGTTGAGCCTTGGCCCTCGGCGTCGGCGAGACCAGGCCCCATGTTGGGCAGCAGTCCGACCTCGCGCAGCCCGCGGCTGTTCGTGCCGGCCGGGACCTCGAGCAGGCCAGAGCCCTCGGTGCCGGCAAGGTCCAGCGACTGGGCCACGGCCAGAAGAGCGTCGATCGCCTGCTTGCCGCGCGGGCCGTGCGCCAGCCGCTCGCCCCAGATGATCACGACCGAGTCCGCGCCGCTCAGCACGCCGGCGAGCCCATCGACGTCATCCGCCGACGCACCGGCACGCCCAGCGCATACCCCAGAAGAGTGGCCATCACCCCCCAAACGAGCCAACGGGGCCTGGCCCCGTTGGCTTCTCGAAGGCTGGTTTTCGGTGTCGGCGCCGCGCTCGGCGCCCGCTGCTGTCGACTCGCTGCCCGCCTCGTCCTGGGCGCCGCTCTCGGGGGCCGACTCGCCGCCGGCGTAGCCGCTGTCGGTGCTGGACGCGTCGGCGCCGGCCGCTGGGCGCTCGCCCTCCTGCGACTGCTCACCGGGCGGGCCGCCTGCCATCGCGCCGGGCTGGCCATCGGGTCCCGCCACCGGCGCAGGCGCGCCCGGGTCGGGCTCGGTGGCCACTTCGTCGATCGTCCCCACCGGGTCGCCGTGCGGCAGCTCGGACGGCTCGTCCACGCCTTCGGAGCGCTCCGGCTCGCGTTCTTCGCCGCCGCCGCCGGATGCACCGGGCGCGCGCTCGGAGCCGAGCGCGGCCGCCAGCGCTGCCAGCAGCGCCTCTCCGGAGCCGGGGGCGAAGCGCACCGTCGCGGCCGCCTCGCGGTCGAGCGCGGACGGGTGCGAGGAGGCGACCGCCACCTGCACGCCGTTGCGCCGCCGTCCCTTGCGCACGCGCAGCTCCAGGATCGGCATCTCGTCCACCAGCTCGGTCTCCAGCACCAGCACGGCACCGGCCCACTCGATGTCGGGCACCGACGCCGTCAGGCCCGGCTGCGCAAGCGCGCGCGCCTGGTCGGGGTCCAGCGGCGCCACGCGCGAGTCCATGTCGCCCGAGCCGAGCGCGTCGCGCAGCAGCTTCTGGGCCAGGAACGCCTCCTCGTTGGTGGTCTCGCCGCCCGCGATCAGCGCCGTCTTCGAGCCAGCCTTCTTCAGCGCGTCGGCCACGCGCTCGAGCGCGGCCTCCCACGAGCGCTCCAAGAGCGCGCCGCCCTCGCGGATGATCGGCGCCGTCACGCGCTCGGCGGAGTTGACGGTCTGGTAGCCGAAGCGGCCCTTGTCGCAGAGCCAGCCGTCGTCGACCCCCTCGTTGTGGCGGGCGTCGTAAACGCGCAGCACGTGGGTGTCGTCGCGCACCGAGAACTCCACGTTGCACTGCGCGGGGCACAGCGTGCAGACGGTGCCGGCGTTCTCGATGTCCCATGGCCGCGCGCGGAAGCGGTAGGCGGTCGAGGTGAGCGCGCCCACGGGGCAGAGCGACACGATGTTGCCGCTGAACGGGGCGACGTACGGGTGGCCGTGATGGGTGCCGACGTAGGTGTGGTCGCCACGCTCGAGGAAGACGAGCTGGTGGTCCTCGGCCACCTCCTGCGAGAAGCGCACGCAGCGGTAACAGAGGATGCAGCGCTCGCGGTCGATCGCCACCAGCGGCGAGAGCTCGAGCGGCTTCTTGAAGTGGCGCTTTGGCTCGATCACGCGCGAGCGCCCGGCGCCCCAGCCGAACGAGATGTCCTGGAGCGGGCACTCGCCGCCCTTGTCGCAGACCGGGCAGTCGAGCGGGTGGTTCACCAGCAGGAACTCCACGATCGCGTTCTGCGCGTGCTTCACGCGATCGGAGGTGGTCGTCACGACCATGCCGTCCTTCACCGGGGTCGAGCAGGAGGTCTGGAGCTTCGGCATGCCCTCGATCTCGACGAGGCACATGCGGCACGCGCCGACCGGCTGGCCCAGGCGCGGCTCGTAACAGAAGTAGGGGATCTCGACGTCGCCTTCCTTCGCGGCGTCGACCAGCATCGTGCCCTCGGCCGCGGTGACCTCGCGCCCGTCGACCTCGAAGGTGATCAGCTTTGGCTCGGGCTTCGGCATCAGGCGCCCGCCCCGCTCACGAGCGAGCCAAGCTCGCCCGCGCGGATGTCGATGGCGCCCTCGCCCGCGGGCGCGGCGGCCAGCTCGTCGCCGGAGAAGCGGCCGGCTTCCATCGCCTCGGCGAACTCGGAGCGGAAGTGCTTCAGCAGCGAGCGCACCGGCATGGCCATCGAGTCGCCGAGCACGCACAGGCAGTTGCCCTCGATGTTCTCCTGGACCTCGCCGATGATGTCCAGGTCCATCGGCGTGGCCAGGCCCTGCTCGATCCGCTCGAACATCTTCACGGTCCAGTTGGTGCCCTCGCGGCACGGCACGCACTTGCCGCACGACTCGTGGCGATAGAAGTGGGCGAGCCGCTTCGCGTAGGGCAGCACCGGGATCGTGTCGTCGGCCACGATGATCGCGCCGGAGCCGAGCATCGAGCCCGCCTGCTGCATCGAGTCGAAGTCGTAGGGCAGGTCCAGGTGCTCGTCCAGCAGCACCGGCGCCGACGAGCCGCCCGGGTGCCAGAACTTCACCTTCCGTCCTTCCGCCACACCGCCGGCGAGGCCGTCGACGATCTCGCGCGCCGGGATGCCGAGCTCGACCTCGTAGTTGCCGGGACGGCGCACGTTGCCCGACACCGACACCACCTTCGTGCCCGGTGACTTCTCGGTGCCGTGCGACTTCCAGAAGTCGGCGCCGCGCTCCACGATCAGCGGCACGTTCGACAACGTCTCGACGTTGTTGATCAGCGTCGGCCCCTGGTAGAGCCCCTTGATCGCGGGGAACGGCGGCTTCAGGCGCGGGTTGCCGCGCTTGCCCTCGAGCGAGTCGAGCAGCCCCGTCTCCTCGCCGCAGATGTAGGCGCCGGCGCCGCGATGCACGACCAGCTCGAGCGAGAAGCGCGAGCCCAGGATCTCGTCGCCGAGGAAGCCGCGCTCGTATGCCTCGCGCACGGCCTGCTCGAGGATGTCCGCCTGCATCACGTACTCGCCGCGGATGTAGATGAACCCGAACGCCGCGCCGATCGCGTAGCAGGCGAGGATGCAGCCCTCGACGAGCCGGTGCGGGCAGTACTGGATCAGCGCGCGGTCCTTGAAGGTGCCCGGCTCGGACTCGTCGGCGTTGCAGGTCAGGAAGTTGGTCTGCTCGCCCTTCGGGATGAACGAGCCCTTCTTGCCCATCGCGAAGCCGGCGCCGCCGCGCCCGCGGAGACCGGACTCGTCGATCTGCGCCAGCACGTCGTCGGGCCCCATGCCGCCGCCCTCGAGCGCGCGCCGCAGCGCGGCGTAGCCGCCGCCGTTCTCGATGTAGCCGTCGATCGAGGCCAGATCCTTCTCGCCGAAGCCGGCGGTGAGCAACCGCGTCTCGCCGGCCATCAGGCGCGCGTTCCCCACGGCAGCTCGTAGCCCGGGTCGCCGAGCCCGCGGCCCGGCAGCACCTCGCGCCCTTCCTTGACCGCCAGCACCAGCTCGGGTGCGTCCTCGCGCGTGAGCGGCCCCACGTAGCGCCCGTCGACAGAGGCCATCGGCGCCATGTCGCAGGCGCCCAGACACTCGAACTCGCGCACCTCCACGCCTTCGAGGCCGGCCACCTCGGCGGCCTCCTTGATCGCCTCGTAGACCTCGTCGGCATGGCGCAGGTGGCAGGCCACGCTCGTGCACACGTACACGTAGCGCGAGCCCACCGGCTTCGTGCGCAGCATGTCGTAGAAGGTGGCCACCGACGACAGGTACGCGGGCGTCACCTGCATGACCGCGGCCACCTGCTTGATGGCGTCGTCGGAGCACCAGCCGTGCCACTTCTGCGCCGCCATCAGCGCCGGGATCGACGCCGAGTGGTAGTCGGGGTAGCGCGACATGTACTCCTCGATCTGCGCGCGCAGCTCGGCGGGCACATCCGTGGTCGCGGGATCGGGGATCTCGGCCGGGTCCTTCCACAGGTCGGCCGCCTGGTCCCAGCCGGGCGCGAAGTCGGGGCTCACCGGTCGATGCCTCCGAGGATCGGGTCGAGCATGGCGATCGACGCGATCGAGTCGGCCAGCAGCGTGCCCTCGGCCATCGGCGCGAGCGACTGGAGGTTCACGAACGACGGGTCGCGCATGTGCACTCGCGCCGGCTTCGCCGAGCCGTCGGCGACTACGAAGCAGCCCAGCTCGCCGCGCGGCGACTCGATTGCCGAGTACGCCTCGCCTGGCGGCACGCGGAAGCCCTCGGTCACGAGCTTGAAGTGGTGGATCAGCGCCTCCATCGAGGTCGCCAGTTCGTGGCGCGGCGGCAGCACGAACTTGCGGTCGTCGGCGATGAACGGGCCCTCGGGCAGCCCGTCGAGCGCCTGCTCCACGATCCGCAGCGACTGGCGCATCTCCTCCATCCGCACGCGGTAGCGGTCGTAGTGGTCGCCCTCTGTGCCGACCGCGACCTTGAAGTCGAAATGGTCGTAGGAGCTGTAGGGCATCGCCTTGCGCAGGTCCCACGGCACGCCCGCGCAGCGCAGCAGCGGGCCGGTCACGCCGAGCTCGAGCAGCTGCTCCTTGGGAAGCACGCCCACGTGGCGCGTGCGCTGGAGCCAGATCTCGTTCTGGTCGAGCAGCGCTGCGTACTGGTCCAGGCGGTCGGGGAAGATCTTTATGAACTCGCGGCACTTCTGCTCCCAGCCCGGCGGGATGTCCTCCACCACGCCGCCGACCTGGAAGTAGCGCGTGTGCATGCGCTGGCCGCTCGACATCTCGAACAGGTCCAGCACCAGGTCGCGCTCGCGGATGCCCCACCAGAGGAAGGTCACGGCACCAAGGTCGAGCGCGGAGGTGGCGAGCCAGAACAGGTGCGATGCGATCCGGTTCAGCTCCAGGTGGATCACGCGCAGGTACTGCGCGCGCGTGGGCACCTCGAGCCCCACCAGCTTCTCGACGGCCGAGCAGTAGGCCATCGCGTTGAAGTAGTAGGCCAGGTAGTCCATCCGCTCGACGAACGGGATGACCTTCCAGTAGGCCTGGTCCTCGCACGACTTCTCGATGCCGGTGTGCACGTAGCCGACGATCGGCTTCATCTCGCGAATGACTTCGCCCTCCATCGTGCACATCAGGCGCAGCACGCCGTGCGTGGCCGGGTGATGGGGGCCGAGGTTGATCGTGAACAGCTCGGTCTGGGAGTCGAGCTCGGTGCCGTAGACCGGCTCGTCGACCTCGCCGGCCGCCTGGATCAGCTCGGCGTCACTCATACCAGCGCGGCATCTTGTGCTCGTTGAAGGTGAACAGCACCGGCTCGCCGCCGATCGGGAAGTCGCGCCGCTGCGGGTGCCCCTCGTAGTCCTCGGGCATGAGGATGCGGCGCATGTCGGGGTGGCCGTCGAAGACCACGCCGAACATGTCGTAGATCTCGCGCTCCTGGAAGTCGGCCGTGGGGAAGACGTCGGCGATCGTCGGCACCGCCTCGCCGTCGGGCACGCGCAGCTTCACGTGCAGGCGATCGATCCGCTCCATCGACAGCAGCTCGTAGTGGATCCCGAAGCGCGGCTCGTCCGGCAGGTAGTCGTTCGCGTGCACGCTCATCACGCGCTCGAACGAGTCGGCGGCGTCGTCGCGCAGGTGCGCCAGCACGTCGCGGATCGACTGCGGCGCCACCTGAAGCGTCGCGTAGCCCGCGGCGAAATGGGTGCCGACCACCGTCTCGTCGCCGAGCTTCTCGCGCACTCCCTGTGCGATCAGCTCGAGGCCGGTCGCGTCAGGCAACTTCCTCGGTGCCCTCCGCCCGGTAGCGAGCCCGCCAACCGAGGTCGGGACGCTCCTGGATCTTCTTCTGCAGCTTGTTGATGCCGTAGACGAGCGCCTCGGGCCGCGGCGGGCAGCCCGGCACGTAGACGTCCACCGGCAGGAACTTGTCCACGCCGGCCACGAGCGCGTAGTTGTTGAACATGCCGGCGCTCGATGCGCAGGCGCCCATCGAGATGACCCACTTGGGCTCCAGCATCTGGTCGTAGATGCGGCGGATGACCGGCGCCATCTTGATCGACACGCGCCCCGAGATCATGATCATGTCGGCCTGGCGCGGAGAGCCGCGAACGGCCTCGGCGCCGAAGCGCGCAACGTCCACCCGCGGCGAGCCGATGATCGAGATCATCTCGATCGCGCAGCAGGCCAGGCCGAAGCCGAGCGGGAAGAGCGAGTTCGCGCGCGCCCAGTTCGCGGCCTTGTCGAGCGTGGTCAGCCAGACCTTGTCCTCGACGTATGCCTGAAGGTCGTCATCCGACATCTCACCGCGCAGCAGCTGCTTCGCGCGCGCCTGTTCGATCCTCAGGTCCATTCGAGCGCACCTCGCCGCCACACGTATACGAAGCCGATGAACAGCATCACGATGAACACGATCGTCTCCACCAGCGCGAAGGTCCCGACCGACTTCAGGAGCAGTGCGACGGGGTAGAGGAAGATGACCTCGATGTCGAAGAGGATGAAGAGCATCGCCACGAGGTAGAACGAGACTCCGAAGCGGAAGCTCTTCGTCACATCCGAGGGCAGCCCGCACTCGTAGGGCTCGCGCTTCACCTGGCCCGGCTTCTTCGGGCCGAGGATCTTGTTCATCTGAACGAAGACGCCGCCGACGACCAGCCCGAGCACGAGAAAGACGAGAACTGGCAGGTAGGTCTTGAGCACGGGAAGCGGGTTATACAACCGCTTGTGACAACTTGCTACATAGTGCTGAAGGACGCAATCTGAAGGACGCGCACCTCGTAGTCGGCGTCGCCGTTCTGGCGACGAATCTCCTCACGGGCGTCTGGGGCGCGGTCGCATGGGCGCGCCGTGACCCGTCCGTGTGGTTCTGGTACCTGCTGCGGGTGGCGCAGGCCGTGGTCGTGGCACAGGTCACGCTCGGATTGATCCTGCTCGCCACCGACCACCGCGCCGGTGACGAGCTGCACTACGTCTACGGCGTGTCGCTGCTCGTGGTCACTCTCGTGACCGAGGGCATGCGCGTGGGCGCGGCCCAGGTGGTCCTGGACGAGGTGGACGACGTCGAGGCGCTCACGCCGGTCGAGCAGCGCGAGATCGCGCGGCGCGTGGTGCTGCGCGAGATGGGGCTGATGACGATCGGGGCGCTGCTCGTGACCACGCTTGCGCTGCGCGCGGCGATGACGGGCGGCGGATGACGCCGGGCCAGGCAGCCCTCGCCACGGGCGCGCTGCTCGCTGCCGGCATCGCCTCGACGCTGGTGGCGGGGCGCCTGCGCGTGCCCGGCCTGGTGCTGTTCCTGGGCCTGGGCATGGCGATCGGCTCGGACGGCCTCGGCTGGGTCGACTTCGACAACTACCGCGTGGCGCGCAACATCGGCGTGATCGCGCTTGCGCTGATCCTGTTCGAGGGCGGACTGACCTCGGGCTTCAGCGTGCTGCGGCCGGTGGTCTGGCCGGCGCTGTCGCTGGCCGTCGTCGGCACGCTTGCCACGGCGGCTCTCACCGGGCTCGCGGCCAAGCTGCTTCTGGGCTACGGCTTCCTCGAGTCGATGCTCGTCGGCTCGATCCTGGCCGCTACCGACGGCGCGGCGGTCTTCGCGCTGCTGCGCGGGTCGCCGTTGCGGAGCCGATTGGCCGCGGCGCTCGAGGGCGAGTCGGGCATGAACGACCCGATCGCGGTGCTGCTCGTGGTGGCGCTCATCGACGCGATCGTCAAGCCGCATTACGGCGTCGGCGATGCGCTGTGGCTCTTCGTCCGCCAGCTCGGGATCGGCACGGCGGCCGGGCTCCTGGTCGGCCGCCTGGGCGTCGTGGCATTCCAGCGCGTGCCGCTCGCCACCCGCGGGCTGTACCCGGTGGCCTCGATCACGGTTGCGGCGCTGGCGTTCGGCCTTGCCGACACGCTGCACGGGTCGGGCTTCCTTGCGGTCTATCTGGCCGGGCTCGCACTCGGCGACCGGCGGCTGCCGGCCCAGCGCACGATCGTCGCCTTCCACGAGGGCGTCGCCTCGGTGGCGCAGATCGCCCTGTTCGTGGTGCTCGGGCTGCTGGTGTTCCCGTCTCAGCTGCGCGGAGTCGCGCTCGACGCGACGGCGCTGGCGCTGCTGCTGGCGTTCGTCGCACGGCCGCTTGCCACCTACCTGGCCACGGTCCGCTTCGGCTTCACGCCCGCCGAGCGCACGGTGCTCGGCTGGGCCGGCCTGCGCGGCGCCGTGCCGGTGGTGCTGGCCACGTTCCCGGTCATCGACCACGTGCCCGACAGCCTCGAGTTCTTCAACATCGTCTTCTTCGCGGTGCTGGTTTCCACGCTCGTGCAGGGCATGACTTTCGAGCGTCTCGCAAGTGCGCTGTCAGTCACGAATAAAACTTCGCCGAGGCGGGAAGACGAGTAGTAGGAACTGATTCCAAATGAACGCGCCAGCTGCAAACAAAGGCATTGGGCCTGCAGCGCCCGGCACGAAGAAGCACGAGGGCTTCGGTCGTCAGGAGATGACCATCAGGGCGGACCTGTCCCGCCTTGCGGAAGTCCGTCGGTTTGCGGACACGGCCTGCCGGGCGTACGGCTTCCCGACAGAGGTCTGTTTCCAGGTCAAGCTCGCCATGAGCGAGGCGGTCGCCAATGCCATCGAGCACGGGTCAACAACGCCTGACGACCCGATCCGGCTCCAGGTGGTCTACGAGGGCGACGCCCTGGCCTTCTACGTCTCGGACGGCGGCACGTTCATCGAGCCGTCGATGGTCTACGACTCCCATCTCATGGACGAGCGCGGCCGCGGTCTCGGCTTCATCGAGCTCTTGATGGACGACGTCGCCATCAACCCGAGCCCCGAGGGAACCGTCATCCGCTTCGCCAAGCGGCTCGGCAACTGAGGCTGGCGCGGCCGGCTCGCGGCCCCGTGCCGCATCTGCCGCCACCCCGCTCTGCCGGCGGCCGTCCCCTCGCTGGTCTGCCGCCAGGCGTCCCCTCGCTGCTCTCCGCCGGCCGTCCCTCGCTGCTCTGCGCCGGCCGTCCCCTTGCCGCTCTCCGCCCGCCGTCCCCTCGCCGCTCTCCGCCAGCCGTCCCCTCGCTTCGCGGCGCAAACTGCCTCGGCCAAGGGGTGGCTGGAGTGGCGCTTGCGCCCTCCCGCCGTCCGTTTCGCCTCCGCGAACGCTCTCACTGACCGCGACTGTGACGTTGACCACCTATAGCGTGGTCGAGGTCACACTCGATACCCGAGTGGCACCTTCACCGCGAATAGCGCGGCGAACGTCCCACTCGAAGCCGTGAGTTTTACGTTGAGCCGATATACGCGGCTTAACGTCAATCTCGCGACCAAGGGCGGCGCCGCGAGCGACGAGCGAGAGAGACCAGGAGCGGCTCCGCGAGCGAGCACCGATCCCTCTTAGCTGCCAGCGAGGGTCGGTGCTCGCGAACCACGCCGCCTGAGCCCTGGCCCGAAGAAACGCGCATTGGCCGGACCGGAAATTAGAGCCCCGGTGGCGGTAATCGCCGCCGATGAGGAGACCTCGCGTGCAAAGCGCAGCTGCAAGATCTTCCAGCCGCCGCCGGGGCGCTCTGGGTTTCGCCGGGACGCCTGTGGTTCCTCCCTCGTAACATGCCCGCCCGTGACGCGCAGGCGCACATTCCTGCTCAGCCTCGTGGCGGTGGCGGCACTGGCCGGCTGCGGCAAGTCGATCCAGGTCCCGGCCTCGGACACGCGCCTGCATGCTGGGGCCGAGCTGTTCAACCTGCGCTGCTCGGGCTGCCACACGCTGGACGCGGCGGCCACCTCCGGTTCGAAGTCCAAGCGCGAGATCAAGGGCGGCGAGCGCACCAACGGCCCGAATTTCAACGTTCGCCACGAGAAGAAGCAGGACGTGCTGTTCGCGATCCGCAACGGCGGCTTCTCGGGGGCGATCATGCCCGCGAACATCGTCGTCGGCGACGACGCCCAGAAGGTCGCGGAGTTCCTCGCGAAGTACGCGGGCAGCGGATCCAAGTAGCGCTGCCATGCTCGACCTGAAGCTCCTCCGTCGCGAGCCCGAGCAGGCGCGCGCGGCGCTCGCACGCCGTGGCGCCGCGGACGCGGTCGACGAGCTGCTGGCACTCGACGCCCGCAGGCGCGAGATCCTTCCCCAGCTCGAAGGGCTGCGGGCGCAGCGCAACGACGCCAGCGAGGCGATCGGCCAGGCGAAGCGATCAGGCGAGGACTCGACCGAGGCGATCGCGCAGATGCGCGAGGTCGGCGCGCAGATCAAGTCGCTCGAGGGCGAGCTGGCGCTGGCCGATGCCGGGCTCGACGAGAAGCTCTCGACGCTGCCCAACCTGCCGGATTCCGACCGCCGCCGACGAGGACGAGGTCGTGCGGGAGTGGGGTGAGCCGCGGCCGGGCGGCGGGCGTGACCACCTGGACCTGCTGGGCGGGTGCATCGACATGGAGGCGGGCGCGCGCGTGGCCGGCTCGCGCTTCGCCTACCTGAAGGGCGAGCTCGTCTTCCTGGAGCTTGCGCTCGTGCGTTGGGCGCTCGAGCTGCTGTCGGGCAAGGGCTTCGTGCCCGTGGTCCCCCCGGTGCTCGTGCGCGAGGAGGCGCTCTTCGGGACGGGTTTCCTGCCCGACACCGAGCAGCAGATCTACAGCGTGCCCGAGGACAACCTCTACCTCGCGGGTACCAGCGAAGTGCCGCTGTCCTACCTGCATGCCGGCCAGATCCTGGAGGAGCCGGCGCTGCCGCTGCGCTACGCGGGCTTCTCGACCTGCTTCCGGCGCGAGGCCGGCGCGGCGGGCCGCGACACGCGCGGCATCTTCCGCGTGCACCAGTTCGACAAGGTCGAGATGTTCACGTTCGTGCGACCGGAGGACTCGCACGCGGAGCACGAGCGGCTGCTGGCGATCGAGGAGGAGATCTTCCAGGCACTCGAGATCCCGTACCGGATCGTCAACATCGGCGTGGCCGAGCTGGGCAACAGCGCGGCGAAGAAGTACGACGTCGAGGCGTGGCTGCCGGGCGACGCCGGTGGCCGCTACCGCGAGGTCACGAGCTGCTCGACCACGACCGACTACCAGGCACGGCGCCTCGACTGTCGTTACCGCCCGCTCGACGGCAAGGGCACCGAGCACGTGCACACGCTGAACGGAACCGCGGTGGCCGTCGGCCGGACGATCATCGCCATCGCGGAGAACCACCAGCAGGAGGACGGCAGCGTCGTGATCCCCGAGGTACTACACGCGTATGGAGCCCCAACCGCGATAGGGGCCTGACCAACTTCGCCGGATAGTGTCAACAGCGCTCTCGGAGGGGTGCCGGAGCGGTTGAACGGGCCGGTCTTGAAAACCGGTGAGCCTTCGCGGGTTCCGTGGGTTCGAATCCCACCCCCTCCGCCTCAGCGCGGCGAGTCGTGCCCCTCCCGGCCCGGGGCCTCGCCGTGGAAGACGGCCTCGATGTTGTTGCCGTTCGGGTCGATCACGTAGGCCGCGTAGTAGGTGCCGCTGTACTCCGGCCGCACGCCCGGCGCGCCGTTGTCCGAGGCGCCCGCTTCCACGGCCGCCGCGTGGAAGGCGTCCACCGCCTCGCGGCTCTCGGCGTCGAAGGCCACGTGCATGCGCCCAGCGGGGCGGCCCTCGTGGATCCAGAAGTCGTCACGGCCGCGCGTCCCGAACGCGGCCGAGCGGTTGTCGGAGTCGACGAAGCCCACGCGCTCGAAGCCAAGCGGCCCCAGCGCGAGCTCGTAGAACTCCAGGCTGGCCTCGAAGTTCCTCACGCCCACCCCGATGTGATCGATTACGCGCGCTCGCTCGTGCATGGCATCGAGGTTAGATCCCACCGCGCTCGGGCAGATAACGGCACCTGCTGATGAGCCTGTTCCGCACCAAGACGGTCGAGCAGTCGATCGAGGACACCGACGAGCCCGGTCGCCAGCTCAACCGCGCGCTGGGGCCGATCGATCTGACCGTCGTCGGCGTCGGGGTCGTCATCGGCACCGGCATCTTCGTGCTCACCGGCGTCGCCGCCGGCACGGTCGCGGGCCCGGCGGTCAGCCTCTCGTTCGTCGTAGCGGGCATCGCGTGCGCGCTCGCCGCGCTCTGTTACGCGGAGTTCGCCTCCACGGTTCCGGTCGCGGGCTCCGCCTACACCTTCTCGTACGCATCGCTTGGCGAGCTGATCGCGTGGATCATCGGCTGGGACCTGATGCTGGAGCTGGCGCTCGGGGCGGCCACCGTGGCCTCGGGTTGGTCGGACTATCTCCGCACCGTCTTCCACGACTCGCTGCACGTGAACCTGCCGACGTGGGTCGACGGCAACCACCACAACCTCGTGGCCGCCGCGCTCGTGCTCGGGCTCACCGCGGTGCTCTGCTTCGGGATCCGCGTCTCCACCCGCGTCAACGCGGTCATCGTCGCGATCAAGGTCGCGATCGTGTTGCTCGTGATCATCGCGGGCCTGACCTACGTCCACTCGAAGAACCTGCACCCGTTCATCCCGAAGTCGGGTGCCACGCCCGCGCCCGGCGGCTCGTCGGAGAAGACGCTGATCCAGGACATCGGGCTGGGCTCCGGGACGTTCGGCGTCGGCGGCATCTTCACCGCGGCGGCGCTCGTGTTCTTCGCGTTCATCGGCTTCGACGTGGTCGCAACGACCGCGGAGGAGGCGAAGAAGCCGCAGCGCGACCTGCCGATCGGCATCTTCTCCTCACTCGCGATCTGCACGGTGCTCTACGTCGCGGTGTCGCTGGTGATCTCCGGGATGGTCCCGTACCAGAAGATCAACACCGAGGCCCCACTCGCCAAGGCCTTCGACACTGTCGGCAACACGACGATCGCGCAGATCGTCTCCTGGGGCGCGCTCGCCGGGCTCACGACGGTCACGCTGATCCTGCTGTTGGGCCAGAGCCGCGTGTTCTTCGCGATGAGCCGCGACCGCCTGTTGCCGCCGGTGTTCGCGCAGATCTCAGAGCGCTTCCACACGCCCTACCGGACCACGCTCGCCACGGGTGTGGTCGTGGCGGTGATCGCGGCGCTGGTCCCCCTGAAGACGCTGGCCGACCTCGTCAACATCGGCACGCTGTTCGCCTTCGTTGTCGTGGCCGCCGGCATCATCGTCCTGCGCCGCACGCGTCCCAACCTCGAGCGTGCCTTCAGGACACCGGGCGTGCCGTTCATCCCGATCCTCTCGGTGCTCGCGTCCTTCTACCTGATGCTCAACCTCACGAGCACCACCTGGCTGCGCTTCTTCGCGTGGATGGCGGTCGGCCTGGTGGTGTACTTCGGCTACAGCCGCTCGCACAGCCGGCTGGCGGGCAGCTCAGCGCGGGGCGGCCGCGCCGACTAGCCGGTCGAGCTGCGGCTCGGTGTAGAGCACGCTGCCCGCGCCGCTCTGCTTGGCCTCGTACATGGCCGTGTCCGCCTCGCGCAGCAGCGCCTCGGGATCGGGTTGGACGATGCCACTCGGATCGTGCGGGAAGACGGCGATCCCGATGCTCGTGCCGATCTGGCAGTCGGTCCCAGCGATCGTGAACGGCCGCTCGAGCGTGGCGTGGATGGCGCCGGCCACGCGCTCCGCGACCGCGCGCTCGTTGCCCGGCTCGATGTCGGCCAGCAGCACGACGAACTCGTCGCCGCCCATGCGCGCGACCAGGTCGGAGGCCCTCACCGCGCCCGCCAGCCGCGCAGCCGCCTCGGCCAGCAGCTGATCGCCGGCCGCATGCCCGAGGCTGTCGTTCACGAGCTTGAAGCGGTTCAGATCCAGGTTCAGGATCGCGATCGACTCGCCGTGGCGCGCGCCGCGCGCGAGCGCCAGATCGAGGTGCTCGCGGAACATCGAGCGGTTGGGCAGGCCGGTCAGCTCGTCGTGATAGGCCAGATAGGCGATCCGCTTGTTCAGTGACTCCTCGGCCGCCTTGCGCTCGCTCACGTCCTCGACCTGGCAGATCAGGTGCAGCGGCTCACCGTTCTGGTCGCGCACGAGCGCCACGTGGATCGCGGTCCACAGGGTCGACGCGCTGGTGCAGAACAACCGCCGCTCGACGGTCACGGTCGAGTCGGCGGCAAGCGCCGTGAAGAGGTCGCGATCGTCGTCGGCGTCGGTCAGGTGGCCGAGCCCGAACGGCGGGTTCTCGAGCAGATCCTCGGGCGGGCGGCCGAGCATCTGGCCGAGCCTGGCGTTCACATCCAGCCAGCGGCCCTGCGGATCCAGGATCGCGATCCCGATCGGCGCGTGCTCGAACGCGATGCGGAAGCGACCTTCGCTCGCGCGCAGCGCGTCGTCCTTGCGCTGGAGCGCGACCAGCGTCGCGAGCTTGGCCCGCAGCAGCGCAGGCTCGTAGGGGCGCAGCACGTAGTCGAGCGCACCGAGCGTGTAGGCGTGGGCGATCAGCGTGGACTGGAAGCGGCGGTCGGTCACGAACACGATCGGCGTGTGGGCGCAGCGCGGCTCGGCGCGCATCTCGGCCGCCGTGGCGAAGCCGTCGCGGTCGGCGAGCTCCACGTCCATCACGACCGCCGCCAAGTCGTGCTCACGGGCAATCGCAAGTGCTGCTGCGCTCGAGGTGGCGAGCACGCACGCGGCGTCGATCGGCTCGAGCACGGCCGCGAGCGCACACAGCTCCTCGCGATCGTCACCCACGAGCAGAATGCTCGCTCCTGCCGCCAAATCCCCAGCCTCCTTGCCGTCTGCCTGAAGCAGAGATGCCCGGCCCATCGGGGCCGAAACGGAGCCTGGACGAATGACCTAGGCGGTCGGAATGGTCGGCGCGGCCGACGACTGCGCCTGGAGCTTCATGTCGCTCGGGTTGTTCGCGACCTTGAGCGCCTCGTCCATCGAGATCAGGCCCTGGTTCACGCGGGCGATCAGCGACTGATCGAAGGTCTGCATTCCGTAGAACTCGCCCTCGTGGATGATGCGGTTGAGGTCCTCGGCGCGGCTGGGCTCGAGGATCAGGTCACGCACGCGACCGGTCGAGACAAGCGCCTCGACGACCGGCACGCGGGCCGTTCCGTCGATGGCGGGGACCAGTCGCTGGGCGACGACGCCGCGCAGGGTGCCGGCGAGCATGAAGCGCGCCTGCTGCTGCATGTGCGGCGGGAAGAGGCTGATGATGCGCGAGATCGTCTCGGAGGCGTTGAGCGTGTGGAGCGTGGAGAGGACGAGGTGGCCCGTCTCGGCGGCGGCAAGCGCCGTCTCCATCGTCTCCTGGTCGCGGATCTCGCCGATCAGGATCACATCGGGGTCCTGGCGCAGCACGCGACGAAGGGCGCGGCCGAATGACGCCGTGTCCACGCCGACCTCGCGCTGGCTGATGATCGACTGCTTGTTCGAGTAGAGGAACTCGATCGGGTCCTCGATCGTGACGATGTGCTTCGAAGTGTTGGTGTTGATGTAGTCGAGGATCGCCGCGAGCGTGGTCGACTTGCCCGAGCCGGTCGCGCCGGTCACGAGGATGAGGCCGCGCTCCTCGGTGGCGAGCTTCTTGACCACCGGCGGCAGGTCCAGCTCCGCGATTGTGCGGATGGTGAACGGGATCGCGCGCAGAACCATCGAGACCGAGCCGCGCTGGCGGTATGCGTTCACGCGGAAGCGCGCCACGTTCGGCAGCTCGAACGAGAAGTCGACCTCGTTGTCCTCGGCGAACTCCTTGGTCTTCTCGGGGTCGGCGAGGAAGGAGTCGAGGACCTCCTGGGTGTCGTCAGGCGTGAGCTCGGGAGTGCCCGGGATCGGGACGAGCGCGCCGTGCAGGCGGACGAGCGGGGAGGAGCCCGCCGTCAGATGCAGGTCCGAGCCGCCCTTCGTGACGAGGTAGTCGAGCGCCTGCTCGACGTACTCGCGCTTGCCCGCGGCCATCGCCTCGGCGACCTTCAGAGCTGTGGAAGAAAGCTGCAGGTCCATTGGGATGGTTTATCGGCTGACAGAGGGATGACTTGAACGGCGTCCGCGGACACCCTGCCCTCCGTGGAGGAGCCTATCCGCAACGGAGGTCGTCAACTACCGCTCTCAGAGGCCGCCCAGCAGAGCGTTCGCGACGATCTGGGCGAGCGGGCCTGCGGGCAGGCCCCCCACCTCGCCAGTTACATCGCGCGCGCGAGGCGAGCCCGATCCAGTGTCGATCTCCATGCGGGCGTTGAAGGGAATTGGGCGGTCGAAGCCGCCGATCACCGAAGCGGCCAGGCCAGCCAGGTCCTGCCCGAAGCCACCCGCCAGGCGAGAACCTGCATAGCGAGCCACATCAAGGGCGGTCCCGTCGCCTGCGACGGCGACGCTGTAGGTGCGATCGCCGGGCGCGCTGCGCACGCTGAAGCGCGAGATCGTGAACGGGCCGGCGCGCGACGAGCGGACGTCGACCGCGACCTTCGAGAAGTCGTCGAGTCGCTTGAAGACGTCCTGCTGGTTCTGATCCAGGTCGACCGACAGGCCGCTCGCCACCACATCCAGCCGTCCGGCACGGCCCACCAGAAGCCGAAGCGCCGGGAAAACGTGCAGCGCGACGTGCGCCGAGCCGCCGTGATCGGTCAGCCTGCCGGCAATCTGATGCTCGTAATAGGACGGCAGGAGCAGCTGTGAAGCGACCGCCAGGACGGCCACGACGATGCCAAGTCGGATCGCGAGTCGACGCATACAATCGCCTGTCCCAAGGAGAGGTGGCCGAGTGGCTGAAGGCACTCGCCTGCTAAGCGAGTATGGGGTTTAGAACCCCATCGAGGGTTCGAATCCCTCCCTCTCCGTTAGACGAGCCGAACGCTACGCTAGGCGACCGCGAGCGCCCGTAGCTCAGCTGGATAGAGCGTCGGTCTACGGAACCGAAGGTCAGAGGTTCGAATCCTCTCGGGCGCGCTGTTCTGCAGCTTCTCGCCGGTCCTCGCAATCGGGCTTGAGCCGATTTGGCGGCCTGTGGGTCTCGACTAGGCCCTGAATTTCAACTCTTGGTCGCATCGTGGTCTCATTTCGATGCTGCGACCCAGCCGCTGCCTGGAATGACCTTCGATGTCGCGAACCGAAGGTCAGGCTGCGCCATCCTCGCGGCGGGTGCGACCACGGTCACTTCTCCAATCGCCACGCGATAGCCGGTCCCGGAGCCAACTACGCCTCCGCCGGCACCTCATCCTCAGAATCGGCGCCGAGCTGCGTCTCAGCCTGCGCCATCTCTGCCCGTTCCGCCTTCACCTTGTTAACCGCATCGCGGATCCTTCGCCGGACGAGCCATTCAGGCTCGCCATCGTTCTGGCCGCGGATCGCATCGGCAAGGTCAGACAGTTCTTTGTCACCCCAGCCACGCCGCTGAATATCCAGTGCCGCGGGCAACAAGAGACGACTCGACGCGTCCAATCGTCCCCGCGTTGGGCCGATCGAGAGCAGGTTCGTGAGGAACGCCGGATCCATGCACGGATTCGATGGCACGTTGACTCCGTTACTTCGGGCGGCGCGGAACATCCCATGTGCGGTTGGATCAGTCGTGACCCACCAGGCCTCGTAGCCAAAGACGTCCGGCCGCTCATGCTTTCTTAGCCCGACGACACCCAGAAACATCTCGACGTCGTGTCTAAGGAGGATGTCGCGCTCCGCTTCGCTCCGGCCCGGCCGCAGCTTCTTCCGTGGTCGCCACACCTCGGTGAACTCGTGGCGCGCTTCGCCCGGAATCGCGCCGGCCGCCGTACGGTCCAGATCCGTAAGGCTCGCCCGAAGCGCGTACTGAAGAAAGACTTGGATGCCCGCGGGGCCTCCGTCTCCTCGGAACTTTTCTATGAAGGCGCGGAAGTCGCCCCCGCCACCAAATTGCCGCCAGAGGTCAAGCACGAGCGGCGGTTCACCATTCCAACCGCTCCCCATCTGGTAGCAAATCAGCGCGCGGTTCAAGTGCGTATCGATCTCCTCGAGAACGCCTTCGGTTATGAGGAGATCCATGCCCGCCTCCGACGCCCCGCGGAGCAGGTTTGTGTATCGCTGATCCTCCGTAGAGAGCAGCGTCTCCGCGATCGTCGGGAGGAGGACCGTAGTGTCGAGAACGAGCTGTCCGCGACTGAAGAAATGGCTCACCGCGTTCTGCACGTCAGGCGATTCGCGCATGAAGGCGAGCAGCGTGTAGGCGTCCGCCATCTCGCGCAGGTATCCCTGCACTGCGCCAGGCGGAAGGACGAAAGCACGCAGAAGGGCTTCCATCGTCAGCTCCGCCAATTGGTCATGCGTGAGGTTGAGCAGCCCGAGCGCCGCTGCGCGTCGAGTGACGATGTCCTCCGCAATGGGCAGGACGTCTTCGCGTCTCAGCGTCGCGTTGTGGTTCCTAACCGCATCTGCGAATCGGTACCCCTGGCGTTCGAGCACACCCTGCAGCACGGAGTCGAGCGCGTCGACGAGTGCGTCTTGGCCATCGGTTGGGAATTCGAGATCGAGGTCTCCACATGCGGCCACGAGCACCGATGCGAGCTCATGACGCACTGCATCTCTCTCGCCGGCAATCTCGGCGGCTCGTTCCGCTTGACGCAGGCGCTCTTGGTGATGAAGCGAGAAGGAGTCCGTAGACCCTGTAACCGCGATCCGCCCCCGTGCCTTTAGACGCTGCAGTGCGCCATCGACCGACGACCGAACGCGGTCGGGCGGGTGACCCGGCAGATGGCGACCGACCGCGTCACGAATTTGTGTGCGCGGCAGCTGGGAGTCCGGTTCCGTATCTGCGAGTGCCGCCAACACGAGAGCGTCATACGAGAGTTTCGTGAGGTTCCGGGCCTCGGCGGCGTCGTGGAGCTGCAGCTCGAGGTAGAGGAGCCCAGCGCGGAGTTCGCCGTCACTCACCGCGCTGTTGCGCATGATCTCCTCGGTAGCGAGGAGGGGATCGGCGACGAGACGATTCAGCTCGCGAGCCGCCGCGAGCTTGCCCGCCGAGAGGTGCACGCGATCGAGGAAGAAACTGCGATCGCGTACGTCTAAAAGAACACCGTCCTTCAGCAGGTCGCCCTTTAGCGAATCCGCACGTGTGCCGACGTCACGATTCGTGACATAGACCAGGCCAGCGACCCCGATTTCGGCCTCAGCGAGTCGAGAGAGGGTCGACTCGATCTTGCTCTTCCAGTTCTCCACGATTGAGTACTGGATCACGACGTTAGGCCGATCTGGCGAGTGCAAGGTCGCGTCCCGGCCTTGATCCCCGACACCGGCGATCGTGCGCAGTTCCGGAAAATCATCGGCAAGGAAGGCACTGCAAAAACGCTCGAAAACTTCCCAGTCGCCACCGCTGAGATTGCCCAGCGCAAGTCGAAGACGGGCGGCTTCTGACACAAGGAGATCCTAGGCGTGTCTGCAGGAAGGCGCCGATGTCATCCGCTGCTCGTACTGCGGTCGGTGGCCTACAGCCAACGACCTCCTAGTCGAGGCGATGCTTGCGCTGGCGCTTGATCAGCGTCGCCGTGCCGCCCGTCGCCGCAATCCCTGCGAATCCGAGATCGAGCGGCGGTCCGACCTGCTCGGCGAGCGCAATAACAGGCCCAGGATTCCCTTCTTCCAGCCAGTGCCCAAGCGCTGCGTCACTCTCCTGGTCCACGGCTTCCCATTCCAGAGCCGCGCGGCGGACCCGCCTTAGTTCACCCGGATACACCGCGAGAGGTTTCTCACGCGAGGCCGTGTCATACAGATCTGTGACCGCCGCGAGGCTGAACCGTCGCTCGATGTCCTCGGAACGCACTGGCTTCGGCGACTCTGGCCACAGTTCCACGAGCCACTCCATGAGCGCTGCACTGGGTGAGGACGCGGCCACGCGGCCGAAGAGGTACAGCGTCAGGCGGACCCGGCGACCATTCCGGCTTTGCAAGCCGCGAACGAATAGGTCCACGGCGAGCTGGGACGCTTCTGGGGTCGGGCGCCCAAGCAGGGAAATCAGCGCCTCCGACAGCAGGCCTCGCGGCACGGGTTCCGCTCTGAGCAGACCCTCGAGCGCCGAGCTGCGTTTGGCCGCACCGCCCGGCTCACGGTCGAAGAAGTGCGCGAGAGATCTGTTGATCCGTTTGGCCTCGAGAACGCTTTCGCCGATTTGTTCAGCTGGGACGGTCGAGAAGATCCGGGCGTTTCGCACGTTTTTTTCGTCGCTAGCAAGCGACTCGGACTGGACGTCGCGCGGATCCCAGTTCGGAGGCATCTTGGCAACCGAGAAGAGGTCACCCCACGCATCGGCGCTGAGCTCACCAGGAAGTGCTTCGGTCGCTTGGACCCAAACGCGCGATCTACTGGCGTAGTGCGGCCTATGCATACTGAGGTTGACATCGGGATCGTTGCGCTGAGTGATTGCCCAAGCGGCCTTTGCCGCGGTGAGGTCGGAAGCAATTGCCACCGCATCGAGGCTGATGTGGATTTCCTCGGTGCGTTCGCACCACCAGCACGTCGCGCCCGCATCGAGCAGCATCCTGCCGGCGGCGGTGAGCGCCTTCGCCGCGAGCACGACGCGTTCGGCGTGAGATGGTGGTTCCATCGGCGGCCGCACGGTCTGGGATCCCGGCGTGAGGGGGTTCCGCCAGCTATCGAGAACTCTCGCGATCGAGATCGGCGATGCCGAGGCTGCACTACGCGGAAGGTCGGTACTGCTCCAGAGGCGGCGACGCGTGTTATCGAGCATGTCCTCGACTAGGCCCGCCACATGCGCGTGCTCGACTTGGCCACCGAGGTGTTTTGCAATCTCAACGATGTCTACGGCGGCCTTCGAAAGTTGCGTCCGGTCGCGGGCTGGGGGACCTATCCGCCACACGACAAGGTTGTCCGTCAGCTCTGAGATTTCTGACGGGTCGACGTAATGGTTCCGAATGTCAGTGGCCACAGCGCCGAGGTGGATCAGTCGTGCAGTGATGAATCGGTTGATCAAGAAAGAATTCGTGCGCAGTGGCGGACCCTTCGAGACCACGGTGACCGTTCGCCTCCTGCGCACAGCGCGAATCTCGGGGTCCAAGTCGTTGAGCGGCTCGTCAGGACTCGACAACTCGTGGGCGCAGCTGGCCATTACGCGGTTCCGACTTTGACTTTCGATTTCGAGGACGCGCTGGTAGAGCGCTGCAGGCGCCCGTCCGGCGCCGGCGAGCCGCCGAAGCTGCTCTTGGCGAAACCGCGCACCGCCGGCTCCGGTCAGAACCAGCCTGAAAAGCTCGGTGAGCGCGCCATCGCCGTCACCGACGACGACCGGTGCGGAGGCGGCGCCCGCGATTTCGTTGAGACGGGCGTCGCGCCAGTAGCTTCCCGAGAAGGTCCCCGCGACCCGGTTTTCGGGCAGGAAGCCCGTCGCGACGACGACGAGTGCTGCTTTGAGGATCCACTTAGGAAGAGCCGATCCAGGCGCGGCGCCTACGAGTGACTCGAGTCCAACGCCCCACACCTGAGGATGCGAACGCTTTGGCTGTTCGTCCGGATCCTTAATCGCTACGACATAGTTCTGAGGCGCGTAGCGCAGCCGCGCGCCGTCAGCCTGCGCCGAAGCGCCGACAAGCATCTGCGCCCGTACGTCGGCTGCGATTCCCGCCCGCCAATTCAGAAACGGCAGGTCCGCGACCGTCCGGTCCCAGTCGTCATTTGGCCAGTCGAACAGGTTCGGATCTAGATAGCGCTCGGAGCTCGCGCGTTGAGTGGTGATCGGCTCCTCGTGCTCATCGATCAACCAGACATGGGAGCCGCGGGCGGCCGCTGCAACCGCGAATGTCGTGCCCGCGACGCCTGCGCCTATTACGGCAATAGGAAGGCCGGAGACGAGTCGGCCACGGCTCTGCAGTGCCCACACAAGGTTGAGCGCCCTGCGCTGCTGCGCCGGGACGTTCACGCGCCGCTCGTGCGCGCCACCCAGCAGGAAGACGGTGTTACTTGGTGCGCCTGCCGCCGTACGCGCCGCCAGCGCTCTGAGGATTAGGCCCGGGTCGTCGCGCGGCACGTGTCAATCATGTGGACTACCACGTCTGCTTGCAAGGGCAGATCGGTCGTTGTGCCGCCCGCCGTGATTTTTCATTGCCGTTGCCTTGGTCGCATTGCGGTCGCATTGCGGTCGCATTTGGCCGATGGGGCCGATGCCGCCGTGGTTCGCCTGCCGCCTACGGAACCGAAGGTCAGAGGTTCGAATCCTCTCGGGCGCGCCGGAACCGAAGGTCAGAGGTTCGAATCCTCTCGGGCGCGCTACGACCGCTTGCTCTGGATCCGGCAGGCGTGCCATGCCGCACGGTCGCCGAGCGCCAGCGCGATGGTGGGAATGATCAGCAGGAGGCCTAGCGCGGTGCCGATCGTGCCGCTGATCGAGTAGGCCGCCAGGTCGTGGGCGCCGCTGTGGTGGAAGTCGCGGACCAGTTGCGGGTCGTAGGGTCGCCCGTGGGTGAGGCACGCTGCCGTGACGGGCACGATGAAGCAAACAAGCCCGCCGACGAGGCCGCTCCACAGCGCGGCGCCACGGCCCGCGACGGCGCCGCCTCCCGTCGGCCTGGCGGCCAGCATCGCGACCGCAGCCGGGACGCCAAGAGCGCCGAGCAGCGGTACGGCGACCCACGCCTTGAGCCCCGGTGGCGGGACGAGGATCAGCAGCCACATCGCGCCGGCCACGAGCCCACCCGCCACGCCGTAGCGGCGTGCCCGCGTCGGACCCGGATTGCCGCCGCGTGACACCGTCAGGGCCGCCACGACGTAGCCGGCCACGACGATGAGCAGGCATGCGGAGGCAGCCCACGGCTGCAACCCGGTGCGCAGGGATGGATAGTGAACGAGGACGTAACCGCCAAGCGCCAGGACGAGCATGGCCGCCGTGACGACCGTCGCCCGTGTCGCAATGCCGCCACGATTGGGCGCGCTTAGCGCTCCGCGGATCCGCATGCCGGTGGCAGCGCGAGCGCAGCCCAGGCCGAACGCCCAGCGCGCACGACTGCCGTCCACCTCGGCGAGTTCCGCGAGCATCGCCGCCCCCCAGGACTGCCGGTCCGCCGGCAGCTGCCTCACCGTGAAAGCGAGCAGACGTTCTGGACGGTCCGCGTCGGCGCTCCTGCGGAGCGCACGCCCGCCGCGGCCAGCGACGAGCAGGATGAGCGCGAAGACGAACAGGGTCCCTATGACGCACCGCTGAACTGTGGGCGCCTGTGACCACGCGCTGCGGTGACGTCGCGCGGAACGTGAGCCCGCGCGTAGTCGAGGCCGTCGGCGGTTAGGCGGTACAAGTGCCGCGGGGGACGGCCCTGCGGTCGGTCCGATTCCCACCGCGCCTCGAGAAGATCACGGTCGGACAAGCGCACGAGGATGGGATACATCGAGCCCGAGCGCAGCTGTACCTCGGCGCCGAGCTCGTACCCGTAACGCCACGTTCCGGGGTCCCGCGCGAGCGCCGCGAGCAACTTGATGGTCTGCGCGGAAGGGCGCCGAGTTCGGGTCATCGGCAGTAACTCTACCTAGATAGACATGACTGCGCAACCAGATACGGAGACCCGTTGAGATCGAGCCGCTTTCTCCGCTTTCTAGTGGTGCTTCTTCTTGGCCTTCATCTTGAAGGTGACCGTCTTGGTGCGCACCGTCTTGCCGTTCTGGCTGACGGTGAGCTTCACCTTCAGCGTGTGCTTCTTGGCGAGCAGGCGGCGACCCGTGCGGTTGAGCGAGATGCGGACGGTCTTGCGCTTGCCGACGCGGAGCTTCGCCTTGAGCTTGCCGACGACGACGGGCTTCGCGTGATGCGCGGCGCTGTTCGCCGCATGCTGCGCGCCCGAGTTCCCCGACTGCGCCGTGAGCACGAACAGCAGCTCGCAGACGGCGATGACTGCGGCGTTCCCACTGACGCACTCGGCGGGGACGAGCACCGTCGCCCCGTCCGTATGGGCCGTGCCGACGGTCACCCTGATCGCCTCGTTGACGATCGGCTCCGTCGGGGCGGACGTCGCCGTCGCCGACCCGTCCTCGTTCAGGGCGGTTACCCGGACGCGGATCGTCCGGTGGAGGTCCCCGCTGTCCGGGGTGTAGGTCGACCCCGTTGCGCCCGGGATGTCGTCGCATCCTTCACCGTCCTGGTCGCATGACTGCCACCGGTAGGCGAACGACGTCGGGGAGTTCGACCAGGATCCGGGGTCGGCGGTGAGCTCTGCGTTGACTGCGACGATCCCCGAGATCGTCGGCAGCGCCGTGTTGATGGGTGGGTGCCCGGCGACGACGCCGGTGGTCACCGTCGCCGAGTCATTGGCCGAGGCCGGGTCGATCGCGGACGTGCTCGCGCTTGCCACGTTGGTCACGGTGCCGGGTTGCGCCGGTGTGAGCGTGACGGTGACAGTGGCGGACGCGGCCGAGGTCAGCGCGCCGAGCGAGCACAGGACGGTGTCCGTGCCGCTGCAGGAACCCTGCGACGCGACTACGGTCGCGGTCGTCCCTGGCAGGGTGGGGTTTGTGAACGTGACGTCGGCGGCGGTGTATGGGCCGCCGTTGGTCAACGTGAACGTGTCGGCGAACGGCTGGTTCGTCCGCGCGGAGTCCGGTCCGCTGCCGCTGAGCGCGAGGTCGGCGTCGAGCGTCTGGTAGGCCCCCGGGTCGCAGAACGAGCTCAGGCGGGGAACGCCGCGCTGATCGGCGGGTGCACATGCGGACCCGAGCGCGTGGAAGATCGCCGGCGAGCCCGCGAGGAGCGCGTCGGTCGGCGTCGGACCGCCGTTGTCGTCGAGTGACGCGAGCTTCGGGTCGACGCTCGTCAGGTCGCGGGTGGTCGACGGCGCGAAGCAGGTGCCGTCGCTGTCGACGTTGCCGCCGGCGTTGGCCGCGCCGGCCTGGTCGGTCGAGCCAAGGGCGTTCGGGTCGTAGCAGTTCGCGGCCGCGGCGCCGGGGTTCGACGCGACGATGGTGTTCTCGATCGTCACGGCGTAGCTCGGTCCGTAGATCCCGCCGCCGTTCCCCGCCGAGTTGTGAGCGATCGTCACGTGCTCCATCTTGCTGCCGGGGGTCGGCTGAGTGAAGTAGACGATGCCGCCGCCGGCGCCCGCGTAGTTGCCGTCGAATGTGTCGTTGACGAGCGTGACAGCGGCCGTCGCTGCGGACACGAGCCCGCCGCCCGCCACGGTCGAGGTATTCCCCTGGAGCGTGCTGTTCGTGATCGTGAGGGAGCCCGAACCCCCCTGGTAGATGGCGCCGCCCTGCTGCCCCGAGGAGTTGGCGGTGAGGATGCTGTGGTTGATCGCCAGGATGCCGGAGCTGTCGATCGCGCCGCCGTAGCCCGGCGACGCCGAGTTTGCGCTGGCTCCGCTGCCCGGCTGGGAGCCGCCCTTGACCGTGATGTCCGAGATCGACAGGCTCGACGGCGTCGCAGCCGGGGTGTGGACTGCGAACAGGCGGTCTACCCCGTTTCCGTCGATCGTCGTCGCCTCCGTCCCCGCGCCGGCGATCGTGATCGCAGGCACGCTACCTGCGCCGTTCAGCTGGTCGATGTCGAGGTCCCCGGTGGCGGGATCGTCGTTGTGGTTGCCGGTCGCGACAGCGGCGATCGTCAGCTTGAAGGTCCCGGCGCCCAGCGAGATCGAGGAGGCTCCGCCGAGATTGTCAGCGGCCTGGATAGCCGCGCGCAGCGTGCACTGGCCGCCGTCGGTCGACACGCACGACGTGTCGGTCGGCGACTGCAGCGCCGCGTCGGTCGGATCGCTGACGCTGAACGTCGCGGCGCCCGCGCCGCTCGCCATCGTCAGCATGCCCGCGATGACGCCCGCGACGACCGTGCTGCGCACCCCTGGAGACCATCCGTACATGTCGATCCTCTCCGTTGCCAGGCATCCTCGCCCGGATCGGGGCTCGACGCAAGCGGAGTTGCTCGAGCGGTACGCCGACCTGCGCGGCGCAGCTCGCGCCAGTTGCAATGGTTCGGAGGGCGTGAGATGGTCACGGCTTCGGCTCGGACCCTGTGCCGAGCCGCTAGCAAGAGGAGGCCACATGGCCGATCGCATGCTCATGGTGTGCTGGGGCGCGCCCGTCCGAGGCCGCGAAGACCGCGGGCTCGAGGTGTTCAACGAGGCCGTCGGACTGGCCGGTCGAATGCAGCAGGATGGGCGTATCGAGAGTTTCGACATCGCCCTGTTCTCGCCGAACTCCGACATGAACGGCTATCTGCAGCTGCGCGGGTCGGCGGCACAGATCGCTGCCCTTGCGGAAGACGACGAGTTCACGCGCAACACCGTGGACGCGAGCCTGATTGTCGAGGACCTGCGTCACCTACACGGTGTCTGCAACGAGGGGATCGCCCCGCAGATGGAGATTTACGCGGAGGCGCGCGCGAAGGTGCCGCAGACCGCCTGACGAACAGCGTGGTCCCGTACCTCTGTGCGGGGCCGCGCTCACATTTGGGTCAGATTCCACGTGACGGCCGGCGGGTACCACCGCTGTGTGCACGCGCACCGGGTTACCGAGCACGTTGCTGCAATCGCGGGCCGTTCGCGGGCTGAGTCGGACGACCTGTCCTCCGCGCTGGTCCGGAACTCGTGGCCCGCGGGCACGGAGGATCGTTGCGAGCCGGCCGCGATCGAATGGCTCAGCCGTTGGCGCCCAGTTCGCACGACGGTCACCGGCGCCGGGTGCGCATGCTCGACCGGGCGCTGCGCCGTCTGCAACTGACCGGCGCGGCGCTACCTCAGGCTGGGTCAGCCATAGCGCTTCTTCGCCTTCTTCACGCAGGCTGCGCGCTTCTTCTTGCTCGAGATCTTCTTGCACTTGGCCAGCGCAGGCTTCAGTTTCGAGTTGCTCGACCCGGACCCGGAGCTGAGGGTCGTCTTGATTGCTGCTGTCTTCGTCACGCTCCCGGATGACGGCGTGAACTTGTCGAACTCGGGAGCCGCGTTCGAGTGGTCCTCGCCTTCACCCGAGCCGTTGAGCACCGTCATGCAGGAAGACACCGTCGCGCAGTCGAGCCCGACCGGCATCTTGCGATCGAACGTCTTCGCGTCGCTGATGTCGCCCGACGCGGTCTGGAACGTCGCGAAGGTTGCCCCGGGGGCAGTCTGGGTGACGCAGGTGCTCGTCGCCGGGCAGTCGATGAACCTCGACCCCGATTGGTCGTCGTCCCCGAGCTTTGCCGGCGCCGAGCCGATCGGCTCACCCGACACGGGGTTGAACGTGACGGCGATCGCCGTGAGCGGTTGGTTGCTCGACGACGAGTACTTGCCGGTGGCCGAGCACTGCGCCGTCGTCGGGCAGGTGATCGCGCCGTAGCTCGGATAGGCCGTGTAGGTCTTGTCCGAACCGGAGACTTCGATGTTTTGGCGCGATGCGGGGCTCATCGGTTTGTCGAGCCCGGTGCCGGTTGCAGGGTCGAAAGTCACGACATGTCCTGAGCCGACCCCTGTGCACTGTGAACTGGTCGGGCACGCAACACCGTTCAAGAAGAACGGCTGAGCGCTGCCGCTTCCCGGCAGCGCGATCGGGTTGGCGACCGCACGGCTCTTGGGGTTGAACGTCACGATCGCGGCCTGCATGTGCCCCGGGTCGTCGAGGTTCTGGAGCACGGCAACGCACTGCGAGGCCGACGAGCAGGAGATGGCGCCGGCGTTGCCTCCGTCCATCAGCGTGATCTCCTTCGCCTCGGCCGGCGCTGCAGGATCGAACACGAGCGCGACCGCGGCCTTCGGACGGGTCGTCCCGCCAGTCGCGACGCAGACCGAGCTGCTCGGGCAGTCGAGGAAGTTGTAGTAGGCGCCGCTGTCGATCTGCACGGGCGCCTGATCCGACGGGGCGGATGGGTCGAAATCGACCTCCACGACCGGACGCGACGAAACGGTCGCGCCATCGTCGTAGAAGAGCGAGCCGAGAGCCACGCAGCGACTCGTGGTGGGGCAAGACGCAGTCGTTGGTTCAAAGGTGGTCGGGCCGACCGCCCCCGCGGAGCCCGTGAATCCGATCGCTGCCGCGAGAACCACAACCGCCACACCGCATGTCGCAACCAACTGAACCGTGCGCCTCGATGTCATCCCTGCCACCTTCCGTGCTGGGGGAACGCGGTCGGGTGACCCACGCGTCATTCGAACGTACACCGTTTCGGGGTGACCACGCACGAATTGTCAGGTGCGGCAATGCCCGCTGGTTCCCGCTCCTCAGTCTGAGCGACGCGGCGAGGCGAGGAACACCGGAATGCGCCGGTCGGCGCGCTCCTGGTAGTCCGCATACGGCGGATAGGCCTCGACCGCTCGTGCCCACCAGGTGTCGCGCTCGGCCCCGTCCAGCTCACGGGCGACGAAGTCGTGTGGCTCGGCGCCGTCCTGGAGCGTCAGCGCCTCGGGGTCGGCGACGAGGTTGTGGTACCAGAGCGGATGGGTCGGGGCCCCGCCCTGGGAGGCAACGAGGGCGTACTCGCCGTCGTGCTCGACTCTCATCAACGGGGTCTTGCGGAGCTTGCCCGACTTGTGGCCGCGCGTCGTGATGACGATGATCGGCAGGCCGGTGTCGCGCAACGTGTTAGCGCGTTGCCCGTTGCTCGCCTCGTACTCGGCGACCTGCTCGCGGACCCAGCCGTAGGGACTCGGCTCGTACTCACCCTCGAGGGCCATCGGCCCATCGTACGACCAGGCGCTGGCCGTCTCTACTGCGCCCCGAGAAGCCCCTTCACGTCGTACCGGCCGCCGTTACCGAACGCGCGGAACCTGACCTTCGCGCTGCCCGTTTCCTTGCGCGGGTAGGTCATCGCGACCGAGATGGTGCCGTAGAGGTACGACTCGTCGTACTTGCGCGAAAAGGCCTTGAGCTTCTTGGTGAAGGACGGTGACAGTGCCTCCCACCAGCAGTAGGTCTCTTCGCCGCAGCCGTGAATCGTGCTGAAACGGCCAACCAGCGTCGACTTCACACCGAGCTTCCGCGCCGACGATCGCAGGAGCGTCAGAGTCACGGTGCCTGCCGGCTTGCAGTTTTCCCCACACGCGACATAGATCGTCGCCTTGTTCTCGAGGAACCCGTTGCCCCAGACCCTGGCGACGGGGCAGCCGTCGCTTGCGAACCCGCGTGCCATCGGACACGCGTCGGAGCTGTCGACCACGCCGTCGTCGTCTGCATCCGGGCAGCCCTTCGCGCTGACGCTTCCGGCCTGATTCGGACATGCGTCCGCGCTGTCGGGGATGTTGTCCCCGTCGGCATCCGGGCACCCTTGCGTGGCAGCAGGCCCCGCCTGGTCCGGGCATGAGTCCTGAGAGTTGGCGACCCCGTCGCCGTCCTGATCGCCGTAGGGACTGCTGGGGTCGTTGGCGTAAGGGTTGGAGCCGTACGGGTTCGTGGATGGGTCGGACGGGTTGGGGCTGTCGCCGAGAGCGCTGCCGGCGAAGACGCAGACCAAGCTCAGAAGCAGAGCGGACAGCAGGATCAAACGACGCATCCTTGCGACCTTTCATGAGGAGCGCCGATCGCTGCTCGGTGCCGGAGGGGACGGCCTCCATTCTACGGGCCGACAGCCCCCAAACGCATATTTATTCACCCGAACGGTGTGAGATTGCAGAGGGCCGACCGGGCGCCGTCGTGACTAGTCGGACTGCCGGGGTGGCGCGGCGGGCAGCTGCACCGTGACGCAGAGCCCGCCGGCGGCCCGCGGGGTGACGGTGAGTGTTCCGTCTCCGCAGAGCACGTGGCGCGAACGCCACGTGCTCTGCCGGAGAGCCGCGCTACTTACGCGCCGTTGACGAACGCCGTGATGTCCGGCGTGCCGCGGCCGGTGTTGTAGTCCCAGCCGGGCGTCGTCGGATAGAAGCCGTTGGCGCCGATGGTGATGTCGTTGAACGCGGCAGCAGGTGCGTTGTAGATCGGGGTGCCGGCGAAGCCGAGCGTGCCGTTGTGAGCGCCCTGGGCTCGTGCCCAGATCCCCTGCCAGGACGGTGCGCTCGCGCTGGTGCCGCCGATGACCTCTTCCTGGCCGCCGACGATCACGCGGTAACCGCTGTTGGGGTCGGCGTCCAGCGCCACGTCGGGCACGCCACGGCCTGCGGCCGCGACGTAGGTGCCGCCGGCGTTCGCCTGATAGGCGGGCGCCGGCTCGACGAGGCTCGAGCCACCGCCGCCTGCGTACCACGTCACCTCGGTCGGGCCCGACCCGAGGACGGTGGTCCCGCCGACTCCGATCGCGTACGGGCTCGACGCCGGATAGTTGTCGCTTGGCAGGCCCGCGGGTACGCCGTTGACGCCGATCACGGCCGGGCAGAACGAGCCGGTGTCACCGCTCGAGGTGAACAGCGTCTGGCCCTGCGCAGCTGCCTGCTGGAGGATGGTGTCGAGTGCGTCGGTGAATCCCGTCGCGAACGCCAGCACCTCGCACTCGCCTGCGGAGAAGCTCGCCTGGTGGGTGGCGTTGTCGGTCACCCAGCGGTTGATCGTGCTCGCGATGTCGTCGTTGGACAGCGACGTGCCGACGTAGACGTCGAGCGTCGAGACGCCCGGCGCGAAGCCGGTCGAGTACTGCGTGTCGAGGTCCCACTCGTCGTCACCTGAAGTGTCGGTCGACGACGCGCCGACCGTGGTCTGGTTCCAAGTCACGGCCGGGAGGCCGTTCTGTGCCTCGAAGGTCGCGAGGTCCTTCTTGGGCTGCGAGACGTCGCCAGCGGTGATGACGGCAAGCGACTCTCCGCTGCCGGTCTGGTCAGCGGGTGCGTTGTAGAGCGACCAGAAGTCCTTGGGGCCGTAGTCGGTCGGGTAGGTGATCGACGGCGTTGCCGCCGCCTTCGAGCGGGCGACGTGCGGCGTGCTCAGCCGCCCCAGGCTCGAGAGCCCGAGCACGGAGCTGGTGAGCCCGTCGATCGCGCTGGGCAGCTTTGCCGCGCGGTCCGGCGTGTAGTAGGTCGAGCCGTTCTGCAAGCGGTAGGTGACGAGGCTGACGCCGAAGGCGCGGCCGATGGCTGCGGGCGAGCCCGTCACGGAGACGAGCAGGTGGTTGGCGGAGACCGACGAGACGGCCAGGCCGGCGTCGCGTGCCCACGTGGTGACGGCGCTGACGGCGGTCGCTGACGGGGCGAAGCGGCTGTTGTACTCGGCCGAGCTGATCGGCGCATGCGGCGCGGCGACGAGCGCATCCAGGGCCGCGGCGTTGCGCGGCGCTAGCGCCAGCGTGACCGGGATCTTCGAGGCGGCAGAGGTTCCCGTCGCCGTGGCGCCCTGCACGACCAGCGGCGCGAGCCCGCGTGCGGCGGGCGTCTTGGAGGAGAGTGGGGTGGCCGAGGCGGTTGCAGCGCCCGCGAGCGCCAGCGTGGCCGCGCCCAGCGCCGCGATTGATCGAAGCATGAAGGGACTCCTGGTATTGGAAGGCATTGCTCCGCCAACGGCCGGCGCACCCGAAAACTTGCACACCCGCGCCTGAAATCGGCCGGTAGATTCGCGCCCGTGCCGTTCACGCTCCGGAACCTCAAGGCGGATCTGGACGATCTCGGGTCCAACTTCGACGGCGACCCGGGCCTGGAGTTCCGCGCCGCGACCAAGGCGCTCGAGCTAGAGCGCGCCGGTCTGAGCTACCAGCGCATCCCGCCCGGCTATCGCTTCCCGTACGGCCACACGCACAAAGAGCAGGAGGAGGTCTACGTCGTGGTGCAGGGGGGCGGGCGGATGAAGCTCGACGACGAGATCGTCGAGGTCGAGAAGTGGGACGCGGTGCGGGTCCCGCCCGGGACCTGGCGGGGCTACGAGGCCGGGCCCGGCGGTCTCGAGATCCTCATCTTCGGCGCACCCAACCTTGGTGACAACCCACGCGACGACGTCGAGGGTCTGCGCGACTGGTGGGTCGACTGAGCGCTCTACCCGTCCACCAGGAACGCCTGTAGCGGCCCGAGCAGCGCCTTCGAGCGCCGCGAGACGCCCGTCAGCTCGAGCAGTCGGTGCTGGGCCGGCTCTCCATTCGCGGCGCGCTGCCGTTCGGCGTGTGCGATGGGCCGCCACAGCTCGTCGATGATCGCCGCGGGCTCTCCGGACACCTCCGCCACACCACGTTCGAGGTGCTCGGCCCAGAGTCGCAACCGCGTCTGGCGGACGAGTGCGCGGTCGCAGACCAGCACATTCATCTCCGAGTCGTTGAACAACGAGTGCTCGTTCAGGTTGGCCGAGCCGATCGTCATCCAATGGTCGTCGACGATGCCGACCTTGGCATGCACGTACACGGGCCCGGTGACCGCGCCGGCTCGCTGGCGCGTCGTGACCGCGAGGAACCGGCCGGCACCGTCGTCCGCCGCGATCAGGCGACCGACCTGACCGCGCGTGTCGTCGCTCCCGTTGTTCGGGTTGCGCGGGAGCATCACGACGATCCGGAAGCCGGGCGAGGGCGGCTCGAGCAGCTTGCGCTCGAGGATCTTGACGATTTCCGGCGACCACAGGAACTGGTTCTCGAGATACACGAGGCTTTGCGCGCTGCGCAGCGCGCGGACGTACGCCTCGAGAATCCGGAAGTCGCCGTGCGGCAGGAAGTCGTAGACCTTCTCCGGCACCGTCCGGACGATCTGGATTGCGATGCCGTCGGGGATGTGGCCGGGATCGGCCGGCGGACCCAGATCCTCACCGGTCACCGCATTCCAGCGCGCGCGGAAGTGTCGATCGACGTCGGCAATCGCTGGGCCGCGCAGACGCGTGCCGACGTCGTGCCAGCCCAGACCGCCGCGAAGCTGATGGTCGGACGTGTCGTAGCGATCGCCCGCCAGCGAGGTCATGTCGATGCCGCCGACGAAGGCGACCTCGCCATCCACGATCACGAGCTTCTCGTGGTGACAATGCATCGGGCGCTCACGAGCGTCGAGCTCGCAGCGCACGCGAGTTCCCGCGATCAGCTCGTCACGCACGTCGCGCACGAGCTTGCGCTTGGGCGAGAAGACCGGCACCGGCGCTCCGGCCCAGAGAAGGACGCGCACGTCGACGCGCTCAGCCGCCTCGGCCAGCAATGTCCGCAGCGGCTGGGCGTCATCGCCACGCTCGAGCCCGAAAGACGGGGTCACGTGCCAGCCGGCGATGTGCACGAAGGACTTTGCCTCCCTGATCGCCTCTGCGATCCGGGGCAGCGCCTCCGCGCCGTCGATCAGAACCTCGAGCGCGCAGCCCTCGCGCACCGGAGGCTCACCCGCGGCCCACAGTTGCCCATCCGCTGGAGGCTGGAACTGTGCCGACTGCCCGGCCCGCGCCAGCCGGCGTGAGTGGTGTGAGCAAACGGCGTTCTTCGATCCGGGCGCCCGCCCAGGCGTCGATCCGATCAGGGAGCGTTCGGGGCAGGCCCCTTATCTCCCCGAGATTGGTCGGTTCCATTCGCGCTCATGGCCCCGCTACTCGGCCAGCGTGCTGACGTCGATCACGAAGCGGTAACGGACGTCGGAGGCCACCACGCGCTCCCATGCGTCGTTGATCTGCTCGGCCCCGATCACCTCGATCTCCGCGGCGATCCCATGCTCGGCGCAGAAGTCGAGCATCTCCTGGGTCTCGCGGATGCCTCCGATCGACGAGCCCGCAAATGATCGGCGCTGCCCGATCAGCGCGAAGGCCGGCACCGGGAGCGGCTCCGACGGCGCGCCGACGTTCACGAGCGTGCCATCCGTCCCGAGCAGCCGCAGGAACGACCCGATGTCGATCCCGGCACTGACCGTGTTGATGATCAGATCGAAGCTGCCGGCGAGATCCTTGAACGTCTGACGCTCGGCCGTGGCGTAGTAGTGGTCTGCGCCGAGCCTGAGCCCGTCGTCCTGCTTGCGCAGTGACTGCGAGAGCACGGTGACCTCGGCCCCCATCGCGTGGGCGATCTTCACGGCCATGTGGCCAAGGCCTCCGAAGCCCACCACTGCGACCTTCTTGCCGGGGCCCGCTCCCCAGTGGCGCAGCGGCGAGTAGGTGGTGATCCCAGCGCACAGCAGTGGCGCTGCGACGTCGAGCTCGAGGCCGTCGGGGATGCGCACGACGAAATCCTCGTCGACCACCACGTGAGTGGAGTAACCGCCGTACGTCACCGTTCCGTCGCGATCGGTTGAGCCGTAGGTCAGGGTGTTCCCGCGCAGGCAGTACTGCTCCTCGCCTGCGAGGCAGTTCTCGCACTCGCGGCAGGAGTTGACCATGCAGCCGACGCCGACTCGGTCACCGGCGGCGTGCTTCGTCACCTCGTCGCCGACCTCCACGACCACGCCTGCGATCTCGTGGCCCGGCACCGCCGGGTAGGGCACCTCGCCCCACTCGCCGCGACAGAAGTGAATGTCCGAATGGCAGATGCCGCAAAACTTGATGTCGATCCGGACGTCGCGCGGGCCAACCGCGCGCCGGTCGATGTCGAGCGGGGCAAGAGGTTCGCTGGGAGAGGGCGCGCCGTAGGCGTGGGCGGTGGCGGTCCCGGCGACGGCCGGCTCGGTGCTGAGGTTTGTCATCAACCAGACGTAAGCAGGTGCGATTCCGCGGACGGCTCGGTAGAGCCGCTCCGTCCGGGCCGGGTCATAGCCTGGCGCCGCAGTGGCCTGGAGTCTTCGCTCCCCAGGGGCTGGTCCTTGCGTGTTCTGCGGCACCGGCCGTGCGGTGCGCTCGCGCGTGATTCCGGAATGGATGGATCGCTGCTTTCCCGACGACCGCCCGCTGAGTGCCAAGCGCGCGCTGACGTGCAAGGACTGCACAGACGGCTGGATCAAGGATCTCGAGCAGCGCTCGCGGCCGCTCATGGCGGGCATGATCGCCGGCTTGCCGGTGATCCTCGGGCAGCAGAACCAGGAGATGCTCGCGCGCTGGGTCGCGAAGACCGTGCTCTCGCTACAGGCCTACCGGGACGTCGAGCTGCTGCCCGCCGCGGCCTACCACCAGTTGACCGCCACGCGGCGGCCGCCGGATGGGTTGCGGGTCTCGGTTGCCCTGCGCCCGCGCGAGGGCAAGTGGCCCTACCGCTTTGAATCGATGGGCTCGGCCAGCACGCTTCGTGAGTTCGACGTCGAGCCGACCTTCCCAGGCGCTGTCCTGGACCACTACTACGCCGAGCTGTGCCTCGGCCATCTCGTGGTCCGGGTCGGTGCGCAGTGGACTCCTCACGGGTATCGGCTGCCCGTTGGACGTGCGGCGGTGCAGGTCTGGCCGCCGAGCACGCCGTTCCGCTGGCCGCCCAGGCTCGGCATCGTGAGGCTGCTCGACGTCCGGATCCCGGAAGGGCCGATCGTCGACCAGCCGGACATCGACGAGCCCGACATCGACGAGTCGATCGCCGCTTAGCGCGGCACCCGCGGTCTAGGCGCAGCTGGCCGGACGCACCGGCGCGTAGTGGCGAAACTCGACGTGGATCTCGGTCGCGTCGGCGGGCAGGTCGTTGTCGAGCACGATCAGCACGTGCAGCAGCGCACCGTCGGGAGTCTTTCGGACCGCGATGCCCTCGAGCTCGGCGTCGCTCGTGCCCGGGTCGAGTGAGAACAGCTTCGTGACCACGCCGGTGCGAAGGTCGATCGCAAAGACGGTCTTGGCGTCGTCGTCGCGGGTCGCGTACATGGTGTGGCCTAGCACCTTCGCGCCCTGAATCCGTGAGAGGTGGAAGCCGGCGCCGAGTGCGGGCGGGTACACCAGTGGCAGGAAGCGCTTGAAGCGCATCTGCGTGTCGAACACGTTCAACCGGTCGTGCGGCATCTCCCACTCTGCGGTGTACACACGGCCGTGGCGCGAGTCGACCGCGACCCACGGCACGCCCGCCTCGCTGATGCCGACGTCGAGCGGATAGCTGACGCCGGTGTAGGCCAGCGTCTTCGCGTCGTAGAGCGCGATGTGCGGCGCCTGATACTCGGGATCGTTCACGTTGAGCGGCCCGGCGCTCTCGCCGCCGTCCTCCACGGGCGCGTAGATCAGCCCGTTGTAGTAGTCGATGTCGCCGATGTGGTTGTCGCCAAGGTGATTGCTGCCGTCGGCGCCGAGCGACGGCGCGACCGCCAGCTCGGGAGGCAGCGTATTCACGCCGATCGGAGTGAAGTCGTTGAGCGTGTGCTGGAGCCCGCCCTGCCAGGAGAAGAACCAGCTGCGGCCGTCGGTCGTCACGCCCTGCGAGCGAACGAGTGCGTCCTGGAGCTTGAAGGTGTCGGTGCCGACGAGCCGCCAGCTGACGGGACAGCGCTTGGCAGCCGCCCCGGCGGTGCCCGCCGGAACCACCAGCGCGAGTGCGACAAGACCGAAGAAGAGGAAGCGCAGGCGCATCATTCGGCAAACGCGCGCGCCGTTGCGATCTTGCACGCGCTCGCCGCACTGCCCCGGCGTCTACCGCAATTCGGCCGCCCACTTCTCCTCGATGTGGCCGAAGCGCCACACCGACAGGGCGACCACCCATGTGACCACGAACAGGGCGGCGATGCAGTAGCCGACGACGTTGAAGTCGAGGTTGTTGCACCAGTCCCAGAAGCCGCCGCTCAGGCTGAGCCGGTCGGAGAGCACCTGGCACACCTCGATCGTCCCGATCGCGAGCGCCACGACCACCGAGAGCCCGGTGACCGCGATGTTGTAATAGACCTTGCGCACCGGCTTCGAGAACGCCCAGCCGTAGGCGAAGTTCATGAACGCCCCGTCGATCGTGTCGAGCAGCGACATGCCGGCGGCGAACAGGATCGGCAGTGTGAGGATCGCGTAGAACGGCAGGCCTCCCGCCGCCGCCGTGCCCGCCGTGGCCAACAGCGCGATCTCCGTGGCGGTGTCGAAGCCGAGGCCGAACAGGAAGCCGAGCGGATACATCTGCCACGGCTTGCGCACCGCGGCTGTCGCGCGCTTGAGGATGCGGTTCATGAAGCCGCGGTTGTTCAGGTGGTCCTCCAGCGCGGCCTCGTCGAACTCGCCTCGGCGCATGCGGCGGAACACCCCGATGATCCCGAGCAGCACGATCAGGTTGATCACGCCGATCATCACGAGGAAGCTCCCCGACACCGACGGCCCGATCACGCCGGTGACCTGGTGCAGCGCCGAACCGTCGCTGGCCACATCGCCGCTCAGTCCCTTGATCCCGAGCCCGAGCAGCCCTGCGAGCAGGAACACCACGGTCGAGTGGCCGAGCGAGAAGAAGAAGCCAACCGACAACGGGCGCTGACCGTCCGTCATCAACTTGCGCGTGGTGTTGTCGATCGCGCCGATGTGGTCGGCGTCGAACGCGTGGCGCATCCCGAGCGTGTAGGCGGTGATGCCGACGCCGACCCCGAACACGCCGCGGCCGCCGCCGAGCGCGTAGTGGTTCGGCACGATCAGTGCGAACAGCAGAACGAAGCCGAGAGCGTGAAGAGCGGCGATGAAGAAGAGGAGGAGGCCCGCGCGGCGCCACTCAGCCGGCGTCAGCGAGGCCCGCACTCGAGAGGCCCGGCTTCCCCGCGGTCGCGACGCGACTGACTTCACGGACGCGACCTTATGCCAGTCCGTTCGTTGTTGCAACCCTGTCTCAACAGAGCGGAATAAGCTCCGTTCCTGATGACGATTGCGCCCCGTCGTCCAGCCCTTGTCTTCGCCGACCTCGACGAGGTCGCGGAGGCGATTCGCCGCCAGGGCGGCCGCCTGACGAGCGCCCGCCGGGTGCTGCTGGAGGGCCTGTTCGCGAGCGAGGGCCCGGTCTCGGCCGAGTACATCGCGGCGGGGATGGACGGCAGTGTCACGCCGAGCGACCTGAGCTCCGTCTACCGCAACCTCGAGCTGCTCGAGGAGCTGGGCGTGGTGCGCCACGTCCACCTGGGGCACGGCCCGGGCCTCTACGAGATCGAGCGCGGCGCGAGCCAGGAGTACTTCGTCTGCGAACAGTGCGACCGCGTCGATGCGGTCGACTCCTCGCAGCTCGACGCGCTTCGTGATCAGATCCGCGAGCAGTTCGGCTACGAGGCTCGCTTCACGCACTTCCCGATCACAGGCCTGTGCGCGGCGTGCGCGGGTGCGGGCAGGAAGCCGGCAGCGCACACGCACAGCCACGGTTCCTACGTGCACTCACACGCGCACTCGCACGATCACGAGCACTGACGCGGCGCTGATCCGCCGCGAGCGCGCTCCCGTTTCTTCAGGACGTGCGCACCCACGTACTACAGCGCGAGCAGTTCATCCCGCGGCCGCTCGATGAAGTCTTCGCCTTCTACGCCGCGGCACGCAACCTCGAGCGCATCACGCCGGGCTGGCTTGGCTTCCGGGTCGTCACGCCCGAGCCGATCGAGATGCGTCCGGGCACCCTCATCGAGTACCGGCTGCGACTGCACGGCATCCCGCTGCGCTGGCTCACGCGGATCGAGCGCTGGGACGAGAACCGCGCCTTTGTCGACCGCCAGCTGCGCGGCCCGTACGCGCTCTGGCACCACCTGCACGAGTTCGAGGAGGTCGAGGGCGGCACCCTCGTCCGTGACCGCGTCGACTACGCGCTGCCGCTCGGCCCGCTCGGCCGGATTGCGCATTCCCTGCTCGTGCGCCGCGATCTTCGAGCGGATCTTCGATCACCGTCGCGACACGGTGGCCGGGTTGACCGAGCTCGGCCGCTAGGGGTAGAGGCGGCGCTTCACGGCCTTTGCCAGCGGTCGCGGCATCCGCTCGAGTGCGCGCAGCGCATACGGCATCGCGCGCAGGCGCGCGCCCGAGTAGACGCTCGGCACGACCGCCTCGATCAGGTGCGGGCCGGGCTCCGCGATCGAGCGCTGGAGCGCTGTCGCGAACTCCTCGCTCGTTGTTGCGCGCACGGCGGGCACGCCCAGGCCCTTGGCGATCGCGACGAAGTCGAGGTTGGGCCCGGCCAGGTCGAGCTGTGCCTTCGCCTCCGCGCCGCCCGACTCGGCACCGACGCGCTCCAGCTCGATGTTGAGGATCGCGTACGAGCGATTGTTGAAGACGATCGTGGTCACGTCGAGCCCCTCGCGCGCCATCGTCCACAGCGCCTGGATCGTGTACATGGCCGAGCCGTCGCCGGCCAGAGCGATCACCGGGCGGTCGGGACACGCCACGGCCGCGCCGACCGCCACCGGCAGCCCCTGGCCGATCGCGCCGCCGGTGAGCGCCAGGACGTCGTGCCGTGGTGCCCCGGCGGTGTGGTTCGCGAGCGTCACGCCGGAGGTCTGAGCCTCGTCGGAGATGATCGCGCCCTCCGGCAGCAGCGCCCCGATTGCCTGGCAGACGCTGTCGGCGGTCAGCTCGCCGGACGGCAGTGGCGGTCGCGCGGCGTCCTGAAGCGATGGCGCCGCGCCGCCTCCGCCAAGCGCCTCGGCAAGCGCCTCGAGGCTGGCCACGGGGTCGTCGGACTCCGAGCCCAGCTCGTGCACCTCGCAGCGCTCCGGCACCAGGTAGCTCTTCTTGCCGGGATAGGCGAAGAACGACACGGGCGCCTTCGCGTCGACCAGGATCAGGTGCTTGAGCCCAGCCAGCTGCACTCCGGCGAGCTCGGCCAGGTAGGCCAGGCGCTCGACAGGCGGCACGCCGGCGCCGCGCTCGATGCGGGTGGGGAAGACCTCGGCCAGCAACGTGGCTCCCGTCGCGGCGGCCACGCGGGTCGCCGCGCTCAGCCCGGGCTCGCGCAGCGCGTGGCCGCCGAGCAGGATGGCGCTGCGGCCGCCGTCGCGCAGCGTGCGGGCGATCTGCTCGACAACGTCGCTCGACGCCGCTGGCGGCGCGGCCCGCGGGGGCACGGTGGCGGCCTCGGCGCCGTCCGACCACGACACGTCGGCGGGCAGGATCAGCGTTGCGATCTGGCCGGGCGGCCCGTAGGCGGCGGCGATCGCCTCGGCCGCGTCGCCCGCCAGCGCCTCGGTCGACTGCGACGTGCGCACCCAGCCGGAGCAGTTGCGCGCCACCGTCTCGATGTCCGACTGGAGCTGGGCGTCGTATTTCGTGTGGTAGGTCGCGTGGTCGCCCACCACGTTCACGATCGGCACCCGCGCCTTGCGGGCGTTGTGCAGGTTGGCAAGGCCGTTGCCAAGTCCCGGTCCCAGGTGGAGCAGCGTCGCGCCGGGCTTGTCGGTCATGCGGGCATAGCCATCGGCTGCGCCCGTGGCGACGCCCTCGAACAGCGCGAGGATCGCGCGCATCTCGGGCACCGAGTCGAGGGCAGCGACGAAGTGCATCTCCGACGTCCCGGGGTTGGTGAAGCACGTCGTAACGTCGCCGTCGACGAGCGTGCGGATCAGGGCCTGCGCACCGTTTGGCATCGCGGGCAGTAAAACGCTCAGGCGCCCGGGGTGCCGTGCGGCGTTGGCGCCTCGGTGCTCAGGAGGCCGTTGATCATCAGCCGCAGGCCGAATGCAAAACGCTGGTCGCCGTCCCCAGACATCAGCTCCGGGATCATCGTGACCATGTTCGGGTACTGCTCGGGATCGAGGGCCGAGAACACCTGGTGCACGTGCTCGTGGTGGGCCGCGAAATCACTCGGCTCGGTCGCGTAGATGCTCGTCTCGAACGACGCGGCGTTCACGTAGAGGAAGACGACGTCCACGAACCAAGCCGCGCTCTGGTCGGGGATCCCGCCCGCGCGCAGCAGGCCGATGACGTAGTCGGCCGCCTTGGTCGCGGCCGGGGTGACCGGGATGTTGGCCAGCGGCACGCGGGCGATGCCCGGGTGGCGGTCCATCGCATCACGGGTCGCGGTGAGCATCCGCTCGAGCTGTTCGCGCCAGCGCGCCGGATCGGGCGGCTCGGAAAGGTCGACCGTTCCTGCCACGGCGTCGAACATCTGGTTCAGCAGGTCCTGGCGGTTCTCCACGTACACGTAGAGCGACGCCTGCCCGGTATCGAGCTCAGCCGCGACGCGGCGCATCGACACCGCCTCGATTCCCTCGGCGCGCAGCACACGCAGGCCTGCCTCGACGACCGACTCGAGGCTGAGTGGCTCCTTCGCCGGGCGATCACGCGTGCTCCGTGGCATGAGCAGAGTCTAACTTGACGCGAACGGCGTTCGTGACGTACAGTGTTCGTAACGAACACCGTTCGCTCACATTCCACACAGGAGCTCGTCTCATGACTGCCACTCTCGCCGCCCCATCCAAGTCCCGCACCACCCGCCCGTGCGCCGTTCTCGCGATCGTGCTCGTCGCCGAGGTGATGGATCTGATCGACGGGACGATCGTCAACGTGGCCGCGCCGTCAATCCGCGCCGACCTCGGCGGCAGCACCTCCACGCTTCAGTGGATGGGCGCCGCCTACACGCTCGCCTTCGCCGTGCTGCTGATCACGGGCGCCCGCCTGGGCGACCTGCTCGGGCGCCGGCGCCTGTTCATCGCAGGCATCGTCGGCTTCACGACGGCGTCCAGCCTGTGCGCCGCGGCGCCGGACTCGACCGTGCTGATCATCGCGCGCGTGGCCCAGGGCGGCTTCGGCGCGCTGCTGATTCCCCAGGGCTTCGGGATGTTGAAAGAGGTCTTCGACGACGATCAGCTGACCAAGGCGTTCGCCGTGTTCGGTCCCGTGATCGGCCTGTCCGCCGTCATCGCCCCGATCCTCGGTGGCGCGCTCACCGACGGCAACCTCTTCGGCCTGGGCTGGCGCGCGATCTTCCTGGTGAACGTACCGCTCGGAATCGTCGGCCTGGTCGGCGCAATCCGCCTGATGCCGCGCACCCATGGCGTGCCCGGCACGCGCCTCGACCCGGTCGGAGCCACGCTCGCCACAGCGGCGTCGTTTGCCCTGATCTACCCGCTCGTCCAGGGCCGGGAGCTCGGCTGGCCCGCCTGGTGCCTCGCGCTGCTGGCCGGCTCGCTGCTGCTCTTCGGCGCGTTCGCGCTCTGGGAGCGCAGCCACCGCGAGCACGCGCTGATCGCGCCATCGCTCCTGCGCAACGGGGCCTTCACCAGCGGCCTGGTCGTGGCGGTGTGCTTCTTCGCCGCGATGATCGGCCTGAACCTGGTCCTGTCGCTCTTCTGCCAGTTGGGCGAGGGCTTCTCACCGCTGCGCACCGGGCTCACGCTGGCGCCGTTCGCAGTCGGCATCGTGGTCTCGGCGCCGGCGTCGTACCCGCTCGCCAAGCACTTCGGGCGCATCTCCATGCAGGTCGGGTTCGTGGTCATGGGCGCCGGTATCGCGCTGATGGCCGCGATGGTTCACGGCGCCGGAGCCGACGTGTCGAGCTGGACCATCGTGCCGGGCGAGTTCCTGGCCGGCGTGGGCATGGGCGCGGCGCTGCCGCCGCTGTTCGACTTCATCCTCGCGGGCGTGGAGCCACACGAGGTCGGCTCCGCCTCCGGCGTGCTGAACGCGATCCAGCAGCTCGGCGGCGCGATCGGCATCGCGGTGCTGGCGACGATCTTCTTCTCCTACGTCGACCATCACCACACGGCGGTGACCGCGGTCACCAACACCTCACTGCTGAGCCTGATCCCGCTGGGGCTCGCGTTCCTGGCGGTCTTCCGCCTGCCGCACAAGGCGCGCGAGGAAGCCGCGCTCGGCTAAGCCGGCTCGAGCAGGAAAACGACGATGTCGCGATGCGCGGCGCGCCGCTCGTACTGGGTCCAGCCGGGGTAGACCTTCAGGCCCCGCTCCCAGATGCGGGCGCGCGCCTCGCCGTCGACCTCGGTCGCTCGGAAGCGGTGCGTGAGGCCCTCCACGGCCAACTCGCCCTCCGGCTTGGCGCGCAGGTTGTAGAGCCAACCCGGGTTGCGGCGCTGGCCGAAGTTGGAAGCGATCACCGCGATGCCGCCCTCGGCGGGCAGGCCGAGCACCGGCACCGTGCGCGGCTTGCCGCTCTTGGCGCCGGTCGTCGTGAGCATGACCACGGGAAGGCCGGTGACCATGCTGCCGAACGTGCGCCTGCCCTTCGACAGCCGGAACACGGGGCGGTCGATGTGATGGGCGACCTTGGCGAACACCCACGAGCCCGGGCCACTCGATGCGAACCGGCGCATCATTCGCTGAATCGGGTTCGCGTCGGCGAAGGTCAGCGGCTCGGCCACGTGCGCAACCTAGCCCAGACGCCCATCCTCCCGTCGCTACGTTTGGGCGTATGCGAATCGCAGTTGCAAGCGTCCTCCTCGCGTGTTGCCTTGCCGTTCCGGCCGGCGCCGCCACCAGCAAGCCCAAGTTCGCGAAGACCTATCGCGGCACCGTGTCGGGCACGACGTCGACGCGCGCGAACGGTCAGACGCTCGATACGAACTGGACGATCACCGGGGTGGTGTTCCGTCTGAAGTCGATCCGCGCGTTCGAGGGTGGCTGGACGGGCATCTACAAGGTCGGCGGCGGGAAGGTCAGCTTCAACGTGAGCGGCTCGGAGCAGGACTGCTCCTACGTCGCCCACGAGGTCTTCAAGCTTGCGGGGTCGCTGCCGAAGCATGCCGTGAGCGTGCCGTTCGCGCTCGACAAGAACCCGCTGGGGCACTACTCGATCATGGGACTGCTCGATCCCAGCAAGCGGATCGCGGCGACCGAGTTCTGCACCGACTCGGACTCGGGTCAGAAGCAGACCAGCACGAAGCAGATCGACGTGCCGGACCTGCTCAACGCCGGCGAGAAGGGCTGGAAGCCGGGCCGTGCGATCAAGGGCAGCAACGCGCAGCGCGACTCGTTCGACGACACCAAGTCGTCGCGCACCTGGCGCTGGAACCTGAAGCCTGCGTCCTAGGAGCTGATCGAGCGCTGGTACATGCGCCCGGCGACCGGTGCGCAGACGCCGATGATCGCGACGATCCACATGACCGAGTAGAGGACCGGGTGCCGCAGCGACCACGGTGAGCTCGCGTGAGCGGCCGCGCCGGGGTTGCCGAACAGGCTGCGCAGCGCGCCCGCCACGGCGCTGATCGGATTCCACTCCGCGACCGTCTTCAGCACCGACGGCAACGTGCTCGTCGGCACGAACGTGCTGGCCACGAACGTGAGCGGGAAGACGACGACGAAGGCGATCCCCTGCACGGCTTCGGGGGTCCCGACCCACGCCGCAAGCAGCACGCCCACCCAGATCACCGCGAAGGCGAAGGCGATCATCAGCAGATAGCCGGCGATGGCGTGCGAGATGCTCGAGTGGATGCGCCAGCCGACGATCAGGCCGGCAATCGACATCAAGCCGATCGGCAGGAGCGCCCGGCACAGGCCGGCGACCGCGTGCCCGGCCAGCAGCGCGGTGCGCGGAATCGGCAGCGAGCGGAAGCGGTCGACCGCGCCGTTCGTGCGGTCGTAGGCCAGAGCCATCGCCGTGCCGAAGAGCCCGAAGGTGAGCGTCTGGGCGAAGATGCCGCCCATCAGGAACTCGCGGTAGCTGCCGCCTGGCACGTGAATGGCGCCGCCGAAGACGTACGCGAACAGGATCACGAACATGATCGGCTGGATCGTCGCGTCGGTGAGCGCCTCAGGCTGGCGGCGCATGTGAGCGAGGCCGCGGCGGGCGATGACCCAGGTGCTGCGCATCAGCTCGTTCACGCCACCGCCTCCTCGAGGTCAGCATCGGCGTCGCCCGCCGGGGTGCCGGTCAGCGTCAGGAAGACGTCGTCCAGCGTCGGCTGGCGCAGCCCAAGGTCCTCGACGTCGATGCCCGCCGCGGCGAGCTCGCCGGCCAGTGTCGCGATCGCGCCGGGGCCGCCTTCGGTTGGCGCGGTGATCGAGCGCGTGGCCTGATCGACCGTCGGCTCGGCCTGCGCGCAGCGGGCCATGAGCTGTGCGATTCGCTCGAGGTCGTCGTCCCTAGTCGCGACCACGTGCAGCTGGTCGCCGCCGACCTCGCGCTTGAGCGAGCGCGCGTCGCCGCGCGCGATCACGCGGCCGTGGTCCACCACGGCGATGTCGTCGGCAAGGCGCTCGGCCTCGTCGAGGTACTGCGTGGTCAGCAGCACCGTCACGCCACCCTCGACAAGATGCTCGAGCACGCCCCACAGCTCCTGGCGCGCGCGCGGATCGAGCCCGGTTGTGGGCTCGTCAAGGAACAAGATCTCCGGCTTCGCGACCAGGGTCGCCGCCAGGTCGAGGCGGCGGCGCATCCCGCCCGAGTAGTCGCGCGTCAGGCGCGTGGCGGCGTCGGCGAGGTCGAAGCGCTCGAGCAGCTCGTCGGCGCGGGTGTGCGAGGGGCGACGGCCGAGCCCGTGCAGCTCGCCGATCATCACGAGGTTCTCGCGCCCGGTCAGCAGCTGGTCGACCGTTGCATCCTGCGCGGCCAGGCCCATCCGGCGCCGGACCTCGACGGGCTGCTCGACGACGTCGAAGCCGGCGACGCGTGCGTGTCCGCTGGTTGGGACCGTCAGCGTGGTGAGCACGCGCACGGTCGTGGTCTTGCCGGCGCCGTTCGGGCCGAGCAGCGCGAGCACCGCGCCGCGTGGCACGTCGAGACTGACACCGTCGAGCGCAACGGTGTCGCCGTAGCGCTTCACCAGGTCGATGGCTTCGATGGCGGGGCCGTTCTCCACGACAGGTGACCTTAGGGCCTGCTGTCGAGTGGGTTTTTGGACGCGGCGTCACCAATGCCGCATTTGGGCCAGAGCTGCGCATACGATGGGCAAAGCCTGGACCGCTGACCCGGAATCAGGCGCTGCTCAGGCAGAGCACGAGGAGAGAGTGACTCGCGAACCCCCACGGACGGGCTTGCCCCGCATGCGGTCGGGCCATGCCCGCGGTGGCTCGCGCATGCTCGCGGTGGCGGCGATCGTGGCCGTCGGGCTTGCCGTGCTGCTGCTGACGGTCGGCGGCGGCGGCACGCGCGAGTACCGCGTGATGATGGAGAACGCCGGGCAGCTCGTGCACGGCGACCTCGTGCGCATCGGCGGCGTGCAGGCCGGCACCGTCGAGAGCCTCGACCTGACGCCCGACGGGCAGGCCGTGGTGCGCGTGTCGATCGCCAAGAGCTGGGGCCGGCTGCACGCCGGCACGACGGTGACGGTGCGAGCGTCGGGGATCGCGACCGTAACCGGGCGCTACGTGGACATCAGCCCGGGGCCGAGCTATCGCCCGGTGCTGCCCGACGACGCCGCGATCGACGTCGACCACACGCACTCGATCGTCGACATCGACCAGCTGCTGAACACGTTCGACCCGCCCACGCGCAGGTCGCTTCAGGGCGTTATCCACGGCTTCTCCACCTGGTACGACGGGCGCAGCAGCGACGCGAACGAGTCGGCGCGCTACTTCCCGGCGGCGCTTCAGTCCGCGACGCACCTGTTCGACGAGCTCGACGCCGACAGCGGCACGCTCCAGCAGTTCATCGTCCAGGCGGGCAGCGCCCTGCACGCGCTCTCGCGCCGCCGCGGCGAGCTGACCGCACTGATCTCGAACACACGCACGACGGCGCACGCGCTCGGCTCCGACAACCGCTCGCTGTCGCTGGCGCTCCAGAACCTGCCGCCGGCGCTGCGCCAGGGCAGCGACGTGCTGGCCTCCGTGCGCCCGGCGCTGACCGACCTGCACGCGCTCGTGAGCGCGTCCGACCCCGCCTCGCGCAAGCTGGCGCCGTTCCTCCGCGACCTGCGGCCGAGCGTGCACCGTGCAATCCCCGCCTTCCGTGATTTCCGGCTGCTGTTCGACGAGCCCGGCCAGGCGGACGACCTGCTGGATGCACTGCGCACGCTGCCCGCGCTCGGGAAGCTGGCCGACACGGCGTTCCCACAGGCGGTCAAGACGCTTGACAAGTCGGAGCCGGTTCTGTCGTTCATCAGGCCCTACGCGCCTGACTTGGTCGGGTTCGCCCGCAGCTTCGGCTCGGCGGCGTCGACCTACGACGCCAACGGCCACTACGCGCGCACGATCCCGGTCTTCGACGCGTTCTCGTTCTCCGACGACTCCGATGGCGGAACGCTGACGCTGAAGGACCCGTCCCAGCGCGGCAAGAACGCCGACCTGCACCGCGGCAACCTGAAGCGCTGCCCGGGCGCCAGCCTGCCCGCGCTGAGCGACGCGTCGGCGCCGTTCGTCGACAGCGGGCCGCTCGCCAACCCGGACTGCGACCCGTCGGAGGTCGTCAAGTGAAGCGCGGCCTGCTCGTCTTCTTCGCGGCCGCGCTGGTCGGCGCGCTCGTGGCCTCCGCGGGCAGCGGGGGCGGCGGGACCTACAGGGTGCGTGCGGTGTTCGACAACGCCAGCTTCCTGATCCCCGGGGAGGACGTGAAGATCGCCGGCGTCAAGGTCGGCACGATCGAGAAGCTCGACCTGACGCGCGACAACAAGGCGGCGGTGGTCCTGCGGATCAATGATCCGGCGTTCCGGCCGTTCCGCGCCGACGCCACCTGCAAGGTCGGCCTCCAGTCGCTGATCGGCGAGCAGTTCGTGGACTGCTCTCCAACGCAGGCGCGCGGTCCCGGCGTGAAGCCGGCGCTGGCCCTGCTCCGCATCCGCTCGGGGCCGGGCAAGGGCGAGTACCTGCTGCCGGTCACCCGGACGGTCACGCCCGTGAACCAGGACCTCGTTCAGAACATCACGCGCGTGCCGCAGCAGCAGCGGCTGCGCCTGATCATCAACGAGCTGGGCGCGGGCCTGGCGGGCAATGGCACCGCGCTGCGCGCCGCGCTGCGGCGTGCCGACCCGGCCCTCGAGCAGACCGACCGCGTCATCTCGGTGCTCGCCAAGCAGAACCGCACGCTTGCGCGGCTGGTCGGCGAGTCCGACCGCGTTCTCGCCCCGCTCGCGCAGCGGCGCAAGCAGCTCGGCGGCTTCATCCACAAGGCGGGTGTGACGGCTCAGGCCACCGCGGCCCAGGGCGACAACCTCGAGCGTGACCTGAACAAGCTGCCGGGCTTTCTCCAGCGACTCGGCCCGGCGGCCGACGACTTCGGCGCGCTCGCCGACCAGATGACACCGGCGCTCCAGTCGCTGGAGAGCCGTGCTTCGTCGATCAACACAACCGTGCAGCAGCTCGGCCCGGCGGTCACGAAGGCAACCCCGGCGCTCGTGGCGCTAGGCAAGACCGCCGACCACGCACGCCGCACCTTCCCGGCGCTCGTCCCGGCGACCAAGGACTTGACCGGCCTCTCGAAGCCGCTCTTGCCGCTGTCGCAGGACCTGGCTTCGCTGTCGTCGAGCTTCGACGACACGGGCGGCATCGAGAACGTGATGCGCTTCATCTACTACTACACGGGCTCGCTGAACGGGGAGGACGCGCTCGGTCACTACATCCGCGGCGCGCTCCAGGTGAACGTCTGCTCGGGACGCGTCTCGCACCTGGCACCGGGTTGCGAGTCGAATTTCGCCCACTTCTCCGGCGCGAAGGTGTCGAGCAGCGGCCAGAACCAGCTGCTCGACTTCCTGCTCGGAAAGGGCAACGGATGAGGCCGCGCCGCCAGGGCTTCGTCGGGCTCGCAGCCAACCCGGTGCTCGTGGGCGCGATCACCGTGCTCACGACGGTCGTGGCCGTGTTCCTGGCCTACAACGCCAACGCGGGCCTGCCGTTCACGCCCGTCTACGACCTCGACGCGGTCGTTCCGAACGCCTCGGGGCTGATCCGCGGCAACGAGATCCGCATCGGCGGCACGCGGGTCGGGCAGATGTCCTCGCTCGACCCCGTGATCAACCGCGATGGCAGCGTCGGCGCGCGGCTGCACCTGAAGCTCGTGAAGAGCGTCGCGCCGCTGCCGGCCGACTCGCGCATCGCGATCCGCCCGCGCTCGCCGCTCGGCCTGAAGTACATAGAGATCACGCGCGGCAGCTCCCGGAAGGGACTCGTCGACGGAGCGGACATCCCGCTGGCGCCGAAGACCGTGAAGCCGGTCGAGGTCGACGACGTCTTCTCGATCTTCGACCCGCCCACGCGCCGCGCCGCCACGCGCAACCTGAACGAGATCGGCACCGCCCTGGCGGGGCGCGGTGAGGCGCTGAACGGCGCGTTGGCCGACCTGGGTCCGGTCGTGACTCGCCTGACGCCGGTCATGCGCAACCTGCTGCGCCCAAGCACGCGCCTGGCAGCGCTGTTCCCGTCGCTCGAGCGCGCCGCCCGGGAAGTGGCGCCCGTGGCCGCCGCCAACGGTGCGCTCGTCGGTGCACTCGACCAGACGTTCGGCGGGCTTGCGAGCGTGACCGGGCCGATTCAGCAGACGATCGCGCTGGGCCCGCTCGCGCTCGACACGGCCATGAGCGAGCTGCCCGCCGAGGAGCCGTTCCTCGCCGACAGCACGGAGCTCTTCCGGCGCCTGCGTCCAGGGTTCGCCTCGCTCGCGGCGGCGTCGACGCACCTCGCGCCGGCCTTCACGCAGGCCCAGTCCTCGCTCGGCGCGACGCCGCGGCTGGCGACCCAGCTCGACGCCACGCTCACCCAGCTCGACAAGCTGGCGGCCGACGACCGCGTGAGCCCGGGAATCAGGCGGCTGGCCGAGACCGCGACCGTCCTGCGCGACCCGATCCACTTCCTCACTCCGGCGCAGACGAGCTGCAACTACCTGACGCTGTTCTTCCGCAACCTCCAGAGCTCGTTCTCGGAGGGCGATTCGATCGGGACGTTCCTGCGCTTCGGGATCCTCGGCCTGCCTCAGAACCCGAACAGCGAGGCCGGCCCGTCGTCGGCTCCGGCCAACGGCCCCGCCGCCGACCGCTTCAAGGAGCCGCTGCGCGACGACAGCTTCCTGCACTCCAACCCGTACCCGAACACGGCGGCCCCGGGCCAGCCGCACGAGTGCGAGGCGGGCAACGAGCGCTACATCCCCGGCACGCAGGAGATCGGCAACCTGCCGACGCTCCAGCCGGCCAAGACCGAGCCGACGAAGCGGAGCCTCAAGTGAGGCGCGGGCACGAGCCGAGGCTGTCGGGCTTCCAGGCGGGGCTGATCGCCATCGTGCTGATCGCGATCGGCACCTACTTCGCCTTCGCCAAGGCGCTGCCGCTCCAGCACCACTACCAGGTGCGCTTCGTCGTCCAGAACGCCAACCTCATCCAGACACGCTCGGCTGTGCGCATCGCCGGCGTCGACGTCGGCCAGGTCGACAGCGTCAAGCGCTATCGCCACACGAGCATGTCGATCGTCACGATGCGGATCGCCGACCGCGGGCGTCCGATCCATCGCGACGCGACGCTGAAGATCCGCCCGCGGCTGTTCCTCGAGGGCAACTTCTACGTCGACCTCAAGCCCGGCACACCAGGATCGCCGGAGCTGCCCGACGGCGGCATCCTGCCGGTGACCCAGACGGCACGCCCGGTGCAGCTGGACCAGGTGCTCGGGTCGCTGACCGCGCCGACGCGCTCGGCGCTGCGCGGGGCGATCCACGGGCTGGGGGACGCGCTCTCGTCCGGGCACCCCACGGGCGCGCAGGCCCTCAACCGCGCGCTCGCCACGAGCACGCAGTCGCTGCGCGACTCCGCGGTCGTGGGGCAGGCGCTCGCCGGTCCGCCCCGCAATGACCTGTCCGCCGCGATCGCGGGCTTCGGCAAGGCCGCGAAGGCCGTGGCCGACAACGAGGGCGCGGCCACCGCGCTGGTGCGCGACCTCAACACGACGATGGCCGCGCTGGCAGCCCGCGCGCCCGCGCTCGCGAAGACGGTGCAGCTGCTCGGCCCGACGGCGGCCAACGCGCGTAAGGGCTTCGCGAGCCTGAGCGCGGCGCTGCCGCCCACCCGTCGCTTCGCGCGCGACCTCATCCCCGGCGTCAGCGCCACTCCGGCCGCGATCGACGCGGGCGAGCCGTGGATCGCCCAGGTCACGCCGCTGCTCGGCCGTGCCGAGCTTGGCGGCTGGCTGAGCGACTTCCGCGAGGTCGCGCCCGGCCTGGCCGGGCTCGCGGCGCAGACGAAGCGGTTCCTGCCGTCGATCGACGACTTCGACCGCTGCATCACGGGCGTTGTGCTGCCGTCGGGCATGACGAAGATCGACGACGGCCCGCTGTCGGTTCCGGTCGAGAACTACAAGGAGCTGTGGTACTCGTTCGTCGGCTCGGCCGGCGAGGGCGGCGGCTTCGACGGCAACGGCAGCTTCATCAGGCTCGGCGCGAGCCCCGGCTCGATCCCGATCGAGACCGGCAAGACCAACTACGGCAAGCAGTCGTACTTCGCGACCACGACCACGCCGCCGCAGGCCACGCGCCCGGCGTTCGCGAACAAGCTGCCGCCCCTGCGCCGCGATGTGAAGTGCTTCACGCAGCCTGTGCCCAATCCCAACGGCTCGGGTTCCACCGGCCCGGCCGACGGCTCGAACCCGGGCGGCGCCGCGCCTGCTGCTCCAGCGGGGATCGCCCCATGAGGAAGATCCTCACGGCCCAGCTGCAGACCTTCGTGGCGCTCGTGCTGGTGGTTCTCTGCGGGCTGACATCCGGTGCGGTGATCGTCTCGCACCAGCGGATCAACCCGCCCTCGTGGGTCCCGGTGATCGGCAAGAAGGAGTTCACGCTGCGCGCGCAGCTGACCTCGGTGCAAGGTGTCCTGCCGGGGCAGGGTCAGGCGGTCACGATCTCCGGCGTGCGCGTCGGGCAGATCGGTGGCGTGCAGCTGGTCAACGGCTCGGCAGTCGCAACGCTGCGGGTGGACGAGCGCTACGCGCACTTCTATCCCAACGCCACCGTCCTGCTGCGGCCGAAGACGCCGCTCAAGGACATGGTCGCCGAGATCGACCCGGGCACGCCGGACTCGGGGCGCGCACTGCGCAGCGGCGCGCTGCTGCGCACGAACCACACCGCCCCGGACGTGAACCTGGACGAGATCCTGGCGAGCCTCGACCGCGACAGCCGCGACTACCTGAACCTGCTGCTGGCGGACGGCTCGACGGCGCTGGACGACGGCGGCGGACGCGATCTGGCGAAGGTCTTCCGCCGCTTCGACCCGCTCTCGCGGCATGTCGGGCAGGCCACGCGCCTGGTCGCCAAGCGGCGGGTCATGCTCAGGCGGCTGGTCGGCAACCTGTCGCAGCTCTCGACCGAGCTCGGCAGCCGCGACCAGGACATCGTCCGCTTCATCCGCTCGAGCTCGGCCGTGTTCCACCGCTTCGCAGACCAGGCCGGGAGCCTCCAGCAAAGCGTCGCGCTCCTGCCGTCCACGCTCACCAGGAGCAATCGTGCGCTCGCCAAGGTCAGCGGGCTGGGCGACACGCTCGGCGCGACTGCCACCGGGCTCGACCCGGCTGCGCGTGCACTCGGCCCGGCGCTGCGTGACGTGAAGCCGTTCTTCAAGGCCACGACGCCGGTCTTCCGCGATCAGGTGCGCCCGTTCGCGCGCGCGGTGCGCTCGGAGACCAGGCTGCTCGTGCAGCCGACCACCCAGCTGGCCACGGCAACGCCGAAGCTGAAGACGCTCAGCGATGTTCTCGACTCGATTGTCAACGAGCTTGCCTACAAGTCGCCGACGTCGAACGCGCTGTTGTTCTACGTGCCGTGGGCGAGCCACGACACCAACTCGGTGCTCGGGAACCAGGACGGCATCGGGCCGCTGCGGCGCGCCGAAGTCTTGGTCTCGTGCTCGTCGCTCCAGGTGCTCGACACGCTTGCTTCGCCGGCGCGCAACCCGACGCTGGCCACGCTGGTTCAGCTCCTCGGAGTGCCGAAGCGCGAAGACGTCTGCAACTCCGCAGGGAGCGGCAAGTGATCAAGAAGGCACTCACCGGGGGCGAGACGTTCGCGATCACGGTCTTCGTCCTCAGCTGCTTCGCGGTTCTGCTGTTCCTGTGGATCACCTTCGGCGGCAGCTCGCCGCTCAAGCCGAAGGGCTACGAGGTCCAGGCCGACTTCCCAGAGGCCACGCTGCTGGCGCAAACCGCCGACGTGCGCATCTCCGGCGTGCCCGTCGGGCGAGTGGTCCGCATGCGCCGCGAAGGCAACCGCACGCGCGTGACGATGGACATCAAGTCGCGCTACGCGCCACTGCCGCGCGACACACGCGCGATGCTGCGGCTGAAGACCCTGTTCGGCGAGACCTACGTGGAGCTGACTCCGGGGACGCGGGCGTCGGGGCGGCTGCGCGACGGCGCGCTGATCCCCGACTCGCACATCGCGCGCAGCGTCGAGCTCGACGAGGTGCTGAAGACGTTCAGCCCGCGCACGCGAACCGACTTCCGGACCTGGCTCCAGTCGCAGGCCGATGCCGTGGAGGGCCGCGGTGGCGACATCAACGACGCATTCGGCAGCCTGCCCGCCTTCTTCGGCTCAACGGACCACTTGCTCGTCACGCTCGACGCCCAGTCGGCCGCGGTGCGCCGCCTGGTCTCCTCGACCGGTGACTTCTTCAGCGCCATCTCCGAGCGCGAGGGCGACCTGCGCGGGCTGATCACCGACGCCAACGGCCTGTTTCAGACCACCGCCGCGCGCAATCGCGACCTGGCCGCGGTTTTCACCGCCCTGCCTCGCTTCGAGCGCGAGGCCACGCTCACGTTGCCGGCGCTGACCGCGTTCGGCCGCAGCGCGCGGCCGGTGGTCAGGCGGCTCCAGCCGGCGGCCACCGAAGCCGACCCGCTGCTGGCGGATGTCAACCGACTGGCCCCGCAGTTCGACGGCTTCTTCACGCGGCTCAACCAGGTCGTGGCTGCCTCGCGCGCGGGGCTGCCGGCGCTCGACCGCATCGTCGCCCGCGTGCCGGCGCTGCTCGGCGCTTTCGACCCGGTGCTGCGAAACGTCAACCCGATCGTCTCCTACGTCGGCCAGAACAAGCGTGAGGTGGCGGCGCTGTTCGCAAACGTGGCCGCCGCGACCGAGATCCGCGACATGACGCCGAACGCGCTCCACTTCCTGCGCACCGCGCAGACGCTTGGCCCGACGGCGGCCACGAACTACCCGCGCCCGCTGGGCTCGACGCGCCTGAACCCGTACCCGGCACCGGGAACGCTGACCAAGCTGAAGGACGGGCTGCCGGTGCTCGACGCCGACATCTGCGGCTTCGGCGATCCACTGCCGCCGGCAAAGTTCGGCGACGCGTCGCTGCCGGAGCTGTTCACGAAGTACGGATTCCGGACCGAGAGCCGCGACGTGGCACGGCCGGCGTGTACGCCGCAGGGCAACTACCCGGGCTTCACGACCGAGTTCCCACAGGTGCGAGCGGAGCCGTAGGGCGCGACGGCGCGGCCATCACCCGTCTGCAAGGATCGCCGCCATGGGCACACGCGACTCCTACACACACGGGACCTTCTCCTGGGTCGAGAACTCCACGACCGATCAGGACGGCGCCAAGCGCTTCTACACGAGCGTCTTCGGCTGGGACTACGACGACCGTCCCGTGACCGACGAGGTCGTCTACACGATGGCGTTGGTCGATGGGCGCACCGTTGGCGCCATCTCGCCGCAGATGCAGAACGAGCGTGACATGGGCGTTCCGCCGCACTGGAACAACTACGTCACGGTCGACGAGGTCGACGCTGCCGCCGCCCGGGTGAAGGAGCTGGGCGGGACGCTCCATGTCGAGCCGTTCGACGTGATGGAGGCTGGCCGCATGGCGCCGGTGAGCGATCCGACGGGTGCCGTCTTCTACCTGTGGCAGGCCAAGGAGACGACGGGCGCGGGTCTCGTGAACGCGCCAAGTGCGTTCTGCTGGAACGAGCTGGCCACGACCGACACCGAGGCGGCGAAGAGCTTCTACTCCGAGCTGCTCGGCTGGAGCTTCGAGAGCGCCGGCGACGAGGGCCCCGAGTACTGGATGATTTCCAACAGCGGCAACCTGAACGGCGGCATCCGCGAGCTCGGCGACGAGGTTCCGCCCGGCACGCCGTCGCACTGGCTCCCCTACTTCGCGGTCACCGACATCGACGCGACCGCCGCCAAGGCGGGCGACGGTGGGGGCCAGGTCCTCATGCCGAAGACGTCGCTGGGCGAGCGCGGCTCGTTCGGCGTGCTTGCCGACCACGTTGGCTCGGTGTTCGCGATCTACGAGGGCCAGCTCGAGGACTGACCACGCACTCGCCTCGGTAGTTTCCGGGCCATGTGCTTCGAGTTCGACGCTCTCCCACCGGACCTGCCAATCGACGTCCCGCGCGTGGCCGGCGGGGCGCGGGCCGAGGTGCTCGAGCTCGAGTCGGCGGACGGCACGCACTTCTCGGCTGCCTTTGCCGGCGCGGCAGAGGAGCGCGGGCCCGCGGTCGTCATCTATCCGGACGTGCGCGGCCTCTACCCGTTCTACATCGAGCTGGCCGAGCGCTTCGCCGAGGCCGGGCACCATGCTGTCGTGGTCGACTTCTTCGGCCGCACGGCGGGCCTCGGGCCGCGCGGCGAGGACTTCGACTACATGGAGCACGTTCCGAAGGTGCGCTCGTCGCAGGTCCAGCAGGACACGCTCGCGGCGACGGGGCTGGTGAAGGAGCGCACCGGCACGGACGCGTTCGTCAGCGTCGGGTTCTGCTTCGGCGGCGGCGAGTCGTTTCTGGCCACCACCAACCGCGAGCTCGGCCTCGCGGGCGCGGTTGGCTTCTACGCGGGCCTCAACCGCGAGCGCTGGGGCATGGAGGGCCCGCTCGACCGCGCGGCCGACATGCACGGCCCGCTGCTCGGGCTCTTCGGAGGCGCCGACCAGGGGATCCCGCAGCAACAGATCGACGAGTTCGCGAAGCGCCTCGACTCAGCAGGCGTCGAGCACGACTTCCACGTCTACGAAGGCGCGCCGCACTCGTTCTTCGACCGCAAGCAGGAAGAGTTCGCCGAAGTGAGCGCGGACGCGTGGCGGCGGGTCCTGGCGTTTCTCAAAGACGGGGCCAGGCCCCGTCTTTAAGAAACCCGCATGGGCCCTGGCCCCATCGCTACATGGGGCCTGGCCCCGTCTTTAGGAATCGATTGAGGACATGTCGGCGTAGCGCTCACCGGCTGCTACGCCGCGCGGCGCGGCCTCGTCGATCCGCTTCAGGTCGTCGTCGCTCAGCTCGATCTCGGTCGCTGCGACGTTCTCCTCGAGGTTCTGCACCCGCGTCGTGCCCGGGATCGGCACCACGTCGTCGCCCTGCGCCATCACCCAGGCGAGCGCCAGCTGTGACGCCGTGACGCCCTTCTCCTCGGCGATCTCCTTCACGCGCGCGACCAGCTCGAGGTTCTTCTTGAAGTTCTCGCCCTGGAAGCGCGGGTGGTGCTTGCGGAAGTCGTCGTCGGCGAAGTCGTCCGGCGAGCGGAAGCGCCCCGACAGGAAGCCGCGCCCGAGCGGGCTGTAGGCCACGAAGCCGATACCCAGTTCGCGGACGGTCGGCAGGATCTCCTCCTCGGGATCGCGCGACCAGAGCGAGAATTCCGTCTGGAGCGCCGAGATCGGGTGCACCGCATGCGCGCGGCGGATCGTGTCCGGACCCGCTTCGGAGAGGCCCAGATAGCGCACCTTGCCGGCCTTGACCAGTTCCTTCATGGCGCCGACGGTCTCCTCGATCTCCACCGACTGGTCCACGCGGTGCTGGTAGTAGAGGTCGATGTGGTCGACGCCCAACCGCTCCAGCGACGCGTCGCAGGCCTCGTGCACGTAGGCAGCGTCGCCGCGGATGCCGCGCCGCTCGCCGGCCTCGCCGCGCACGTTCCCGAACTTCGTGGCGAGCACGACGTCGTCGCGGCGATCGGCGATCGCGCGGCCCACCAGCTGCTCGTTCGTGAACGGCCCATACATGTCCGCTGTGTCAAGAAAGTTGACACCAAGCTCGAGCGCGCGCTGGATGGTGCGCAGCGCCTCGTCCTCGTCCGCCTGACCGTAGAACTCGGACATTCCCATGCAGCCGAGCCCTTCCGCCGACACTTCCAAGCCCTGTCGGCCGAGCTTCTTCGTCTTCATCCGGTTCACTAAAGCGCATGCGCTATCTCGCTTCAGGGTTCTGGATCTTCGCCGGGGTCATGCACTTCGTGATCCCGAAGCAGTACGAGGCGATCGTTCCCGCGTCGCTGCGCAAGTGGCGGAAGGAGATCGTCGTGGCCAGTGGCGTCGCCGAGATCGCCGGCGGCGTGCTGATCCTGCCCGAGGGCACGCGCAGGGCCGCCCGCTGGTGGACGCTCGCCACGCTCGCGGCCGTCTACCCGGCGAACGTGGAGATGGCCGTGCGCTCCGAGCGCTACCCGAAGATCCCGCCGGCCGCGCTCTGGGCGCGGCTGCCGCTGCAGTTCGTGTTCGCCTGGATCACGTGGCGCGGGAGCGAGTGAGCGCAGTCACCAGCAGCACCCCGATGCCGGCGAACGCGGTCAGCGCGAGCGCCGGGATCGTGATGTAGCCCAGACGGTCGATCCAGAGCGTGGTGCAGGGCGCGCCGATCTTGCAGCCGGCCGTCTCCGCTTCCGGGTGGTACTCGATGTAGATGTGGTAGATCGCGACGATCGAGCCGAACGCCACCAGCGGCAGGCCATAGATCGCTCCGCCGCGGGTGTCGCGCCGCAGCGCCGCGATCAGCAGCAGCGCCGAGAGCGGGTACATGCCGATCCGCTGGAACCAGCACAGCCGGCAGGGGATGAACTGCGAGACCTCGGAGAAGAACAGGCTCCCGAGCGTGGCGAGCAACGCGAGGGCCCAGGCGAACCACAGCTCCCCGCCGAGCAGGCTCGCGCGCGCCTCGACGAGCCAGCCGCGGGCGCGCTCGGACCAGATCGAGGCCAGCGCCACCAGGACGACCAGCACGATCAGCACCTGGAGAACCACGGCGGCGGCGGTGAGGGCGGTCGTGACCGCGTCTGTTGCGTCCTGTCGGCTCATTCCCTCAATCCTGGCAGCGGAGCCTGATCGGGGTTACCGTGGAACCGACCCCAGGAAGCAAAGGACCCCACATGGCTCACGACATCGCCGACATTCTCAAGGAAGCAGTCGAGAAGGGCGCCTCGGACATTCATCTGAAGGTAGGCAACCTGCCGCTCGCGCGCGTCGATGGCGAACTTGGCCCGGTCAACGGCGAGGGCGAGCGCCTGATGCCGCCGGACACCGAGCGCATGATGCGCGAGCTGCTGCCGGAGTTCCGCATCAAGGAGTTCGAGAACCAGAACGAGGCCGACTTCGCGTACGCCGCGCCTGGGCTCGGCCGCTTCCGCGTAAACGCCTTTCGCCAGCGCGGATCGGTCTCGCTGATCCTGCGCGCGATCCCGTTCGAGGCGCCGTCGCTGGAAGAACTGGGGATGCCCTCGGTCGTGCGCGAGCTGGCCGAGCAGGAGCGCGGGGTGGTGCTCGTGACCGGCACGACGGGCTCGGGCAAGTCCACGACGCTGGCGGCGATGATCCGCCACATCAACGAGAACATGGCGAAGCACATCGTCACGATCGAAGACCCGATCGAGTACCTCTACCGCGACGCGCGCTCCGAGATCAACCAGCGCGAGGTCGGCGCCGACACCGACTCGTTCCAGCAGGCGCTCCGGCGCGTGCTGCGCCAGGACCCGGACGTGATCCTGATCGGCGAGATGCGCGACCAGATCACCGTTCAGACGGCGCTCTCGGCGGCGGAGACGGGGCACCTCGTCTTCTCCACCCTGCACACTGCGGACGCCGGTGAGACGATCAACCGCATCCTCGAGTTCTACGAGCCGCACGAGCAGCTCCAGGCCCGCTCGATGATCTCGAGCGTGCTCAAGGGAGTGATCTCGCAGCGCCTCGTCCAGGACGCCGACGGTGACGGCCGCGTGGCCATCCTCGAGGTGCTGCGCCAGACCGGCCGCGTGTCCGACACGATCAAGGACGGCGACGTGAGCATGCTCCCCGAGATCATCGCGGAGGGCTCCTTCTACGGAATGCAGACCTTCGACCAGGCGCTCTACCAGGCGGTCACCGACGGCAGGGTGACGATGGAGACGGCGATGAACGCAGCCACCCGGCCGCACGACTTCAAGCTGCTCGTGGCGGGCGAGGGCCGCGTGGGCACCACGATGGACGACGTGGTCCAGGCCGAGCCGGCCGAGCAGTCGGGCCCCGCCAGCCGTGACCCGTCGAACCTGATCCCGGGGCTCTAGTTGGATCTGCATGCCGGCGAGGCGGTCATCTACGAGGGCCACCCGTCGTGGCGCTCGATCCTCGGCTACTACCTCAAGGGCCTCGTCGGGGCGCTCATCCTGGGCGCGATCGGCTATGCCGCCGACGGCATCGGCCTCGCGCTGGGCATCTTCCTGCTCGTGTTCGCGCTGACGCTGCTGGCCGGGTTCATCCGCCGCTTCGCCACCGTCTACACGATCACCAACCAGCGCCTTCGCATCAAGCGCGGGATCGTCTCCCGGCACGTGCAGCAGACCGACATCGAGCGCGTCCAGAACGTGAACACGAACCAGTCGGTCTTCGAGCGGCTGCTCCAGGTGGGCACGGTCGACTTCGACACTGCCGGCAGCGGTGACTCGGACTTCAGCTTCGCGGGCGTCGAGGACCCCCAGGAGGTAGTGGCAGCGGTCGACCGCGCGCAGAAGCCGGCGGCTGCGACGGGCGGTTGAGCCCAGCTCGCTCGGTAGTCCAGTTTGCGCTCGCCTCGCTGGCAGCGGTGGTGCTGCTGGGTGTCCTGGCCGCAGCGGTCCTGCGAAGCAACACGCGCGACGAGGCCATCAGCGAAGCGAAGGCGGTTGCGCGACTCGGTGGCCGCGCGGTGGCCGAGCCGTCGCTGACCAAGGGCATCTACAGCGGCAATCCGGCGGCGCTCGCGCGGGTGAAGAAGGCTCTTCGAGCCGGCGGTGCTCTCCGAGCCGGTCGTGCGCGTGAAGATCTGGACCGAGTCGGGGCGGATCCTGTGGTCGGACGAGCCGCGCCTGATCGGCCGCCACTTCCCGCTCGGCCACGAGGAGCTCGATGCAATGCGCGCCGGCCGCACCAACGCCGAGGTGTCCGACCTGACCCGGCCGGAGAACCAGTTCGAGCGCAACTACGAGAAGCTGCTCGAGGTCTACCTGCCGATCCGCGGTCCTGACGGGCGGCGCCTGCTGTTCGAGTCCTACCTGCGCTTCAGCTCGATCACCGAAAGCGGACGCCGCCAGGCTGAGAAGCTCGCGCTGCCCCTGGTGGGCGCGCTGGTGCTGCTGTGGCTGGCCACGCTGCCGCTGGCCTGGCGCCTCGCACGCCGGCTGCAACAGCGCCAGCGCGAGCGCGAGGAGCTGCTCGAACGTGCGATCGACGCGCAGGACCGCGAGCGGCGCCGGATCGCCGGGGCGCTCCACGACGACGTCGTGCAGGACCTCGCGGGCCTGGGCTTCTCGCTGTCGGCGGCGGCCGCGCAGAACGGGTCTGCGGAGCTCGAGGCTGCTGCAGACCAGACACGCCAGACGATGCGCAAGCTGCGCTCGACGCTCGTCGACATCTACCCGCCCAGCCTCCAGCGCGCCGGGCTTCAGGCCGCGATCGACGACCTGACGAGCTCGCTGGACGTCGCGGTGGATGTGCACGTGCCGGCCTCGACCGGGTTGTCCGCGGACCGCGACGCGCTCATCTTCCGCACGGTCCAGGAAGGCCTGCGCAATGTCGCCAAGCACGCCGATGCGCAGCACGTGAGCGTGAACGTGGAGGTTGCGAGCGGCCTGGCCACGGCGACCGTCGAGGACGACGGGCGCGGCTTCACGGCGGGCAATACAGGGGAACGTGACCACATGGGCCTGAGCCTGCTCACCGACCTGGCGCAGGAGGCCGGCGGCCGCCTGGCGGTCAGCTCCGCGCCGGGCGAGGGGACGCGCCTGCGGCTGGAGGTGCCGGTCGCGTGATCCGCGTTGTCATCGCCGAGGACCACGCCGTCGTGCGCGGCGGCCTGGTGCAGCTGCTCGGCGGGGTCGAGGACCTTGACGTGGTCGGCGTGGCGGCGGGCGGGGAGGAGGCCGTGGCGCTCGCGGCGGAGCACAAGCCCGACGTCGTCCTGATGGACCTGGAGATGCCGGGCATCGACGGCATCGAGGCCACGCGTCGCATCCGCGCCGCCGACGCGAGCGTGAACGTGGTGGTGCTGACGGCGTTCTCGGACCGCCGCCGCATCCTCGGCGCAATCGATGCCGGCGCAGTGGGCTACCTGCTGAAGGACGCCGAGCCGGAGGAGCTCATCAGCGGGCTGGAGGCCGCCGCGCGCGGCGAGTCTCCGCTGGCGCCGAAGGCAGCGCAGGCGCTGGTTGCGGCGCGCGCCGAGCAGCAGGCGGAGCCCGAGCTCACCCCGCGCGAGCGCGAGGTACTGGCGCTCTTGGCCGACGGGCTGCCGAACAAGCTCATCGCCCGCCGCCTCGAGATCAGCGAGAAGACCGTCAAGGCCCACCTGACCAGCATCTTCCAGCGCATCGGCGTGACCGACCGGACGCAGGCCGCGCTGTGGGCGCAGCGCCACGCGGGGTCGTAGGACCAACGTCCACTGGTAAAGCCGACCGGCCGTGCGCGAGCCTTGGCGCATGAAGACGATCACCGCACTCATGGCCATCGGCAGCCTCGCGCTCGCGGCGTGTGGGAGCGGGGGCAGCTCGAGCACCACGAGCTCCTCGTCCGCGGCCACCGGCAGTTCCACGACGGCCTCGAGCACACCGTCCTACGGCGGCGGCTCGACGTCGACCACGAAGACCACTTCGGCGTCGTCGAGCTCCGGCTCGACCGTCTCCGAGGCGATGTACGACAACTACTTCGCCACCAAGACGATCACGGGCAAGCCCGGTGCCAAGGTCACCGTCAAGCTCGTGAACAAGGGCTCGAACGAGCACAACTTCAAGATCGACTCGCAGAAGGGCGTCGACGCCGACGTGGAGGCCGGCGACTCGAAGACCGTCACGCTCACCGTCCCGAAGTCAGGCTCGGTGCAGTTCTACTGCGAGTACCACAAGGGTCTCGGCATGGTCGGGACCGTCAAGGCCTCCTAGAGGGACCTCCTACCCTCCACGCCGAGCGCCCGGTCACTGTCGCTAGTGGCCGGGCGGCGGCACCTTGTTCGACTGCTTCCCGTGCCAGCCCGCGATCACGGCCTTGCCGCGCACGCGGAAGTGGCGGAAGTTGCGATGCGCTGACTGGCGCTCGCTGTTGCCCAGGTCGTCACGCGCGAGCACGTAGCCGATGTACTTGCCGGCCGGCAGCGGCCCCTTGACCTTGTAGCTCCAGCGCTTCGTGCCCTTCGCCGTGAAGAAGCGGCCCTTCTTCTTGCAGCTCGTGGCCTTGCTCATCCGCCCCTTCTTGGTCAGGTAGCGGCACTTCTTCTTGGTCACCTGGAGCTTCAGCTGCACGACCACGCGCTTGACCTTGCCCTTCGCGCCGCCCTTGCAGCGCGTGTACGACGCGGTTCCGGCGAGCGCGAGTCCCTTGCCGCGATGGCGTATGGCCTTGCGCAGGTTCGAGTAGAAGCGCGACGTCGGCCCGGTGTTGTCGCCGCAGGTCGGGCGCTTGCCGCCTGCGACGTCCGTGTTGAGCACGCCCGGAGCCCCCTCGGCTCGCTTGGTGAAGTCGTACTCCCAGACACCGCGCCCGAAGCTGGCCACGACGATCTTGTTCGCATCGGCGGGCTCGAACTCGAACGAGTAGACGGCCGAGTTGGGGAAGCCATCGCCGAGCGGCGCCCACGACTTGCCGCTCGTGTCGCCGGAGATGAACATGCCGACCGCGTCCGAGACGATCAGCTGGCTGCCCTTCACGCGCACCCAGGTGGCCTGGATCTTCGGAAGGTCGCCCGTGATGTCGGTGAAGTTCTCCCCGGCGTCGTGCGAGACGTAGACGAAGCCGCCCTGCGTCCCGGTGGTGTCCTCGCCGACGGCGCCGACTGGAGCGAACGGCCGCGAGGCGCTCGACCCGAGCGTCACGTACACCGTCCGCGCGTCGGCCGGGTCGATCTCGATGCCGGTGACGATGCGGTTGGGCAGGCCGTTCGCCGCGGCCACGTGCCAGCCGTCGGGCGTGCCCGTCTTGGGCGGCTTGCTGCCGCCGACGTTGGTTGCGATCCCGGTGTGGAACTGCTTGTGCAGCTTCACCGGGTCACACGAGCCGCAGAAGCCCGCGTACACGTTGGCGCCGCGGTCGCGCAGGGCCACCACGTGGTTGCCCGGGTCGTCGTCGGTCGGCGTCGCCGAAGCGTCACCGGGGTGCGCGTGCGTGCCGAGGTCGAACACGGGCTTCCAGTCGGTCGCCGTGTCCGGGCAGGTCGGGTCGGTTGAGATACCGCCCGGATCCTTGTGGCAGTTGGACGTCGTGGAGATCCAGTCCGTCGTCTCCATGATCTGGCGGCCGCCGGTCACGACGTGCTTGTAGTTGTCGGTGTCCTGCACCAGCGGCGTGACGAAGTCGGCGTCGTCGAGCGTGGGGGACATGTCCGACCAGCTCTTGCCGCCGTCGCTCGTGATGCTGATCGTGGCGCCCGGGTACTCCTCGATCGCCTCGTTCGAGTTGTCCGGGTTCACGAGCGTGAAGACGCCGTCGCCGCCGTAGACCTCGTTCTGCACCCCGGTCTTGCCGTCGATCCGCATCTCGCCGTTGTCCTGTAGGCCGGCGTAGGTGGTGCGGTCCTTCGCCATCGCGACGCCGTAGGGCAGCAGCGTGTGGAAGCCGGCGTCGTTGCCCGCGCTCCAGTTGCGGCTGAAGTTGCCGGACGCGTCCGAGTGCTGCACGTAGTTGCCGCCGTCATCGCCCGCCACCAGGTCGCTGCCGCCGCCCGCAGCGGGCAGGATGATCGCCCCGTGCTGGTCGGGGTGCGTCGTGTAGCCCTGCGGGTTGGCCTGCTGGGTGGCTCCGCACGGCTGCGCGAGCAGCACGAGCAGGCACGCCCCGGCCTGGTTGTACGGCGCGATGACCTGGAACTTGGTCTGGCCGTTCAGCGCCTGGCCGGGCACCGAGTTCTGCCAGATCTCCTCCATGCCGAACAGCAGGTGGGTCGGGACTCCGTTCGAGTCCTGCTGGCTCGGGTCGACCTTGATCCACTCGTTGTAGGTCGTCTGGTAGCCGGCCGAGATGCCGAGCGGGCGCAACTGAGTCAGGGACGAGCCGCTCGAGACGTCGTTGGCGAGTTCCTGGTGGTTCTCCATCACGGTCCACGTCTTGCCGAAGTCGGGCGAGACGTAGACGCCGTCGATCACCGAGCCGCTGTTCGGGCAGACGTTCCCGGTGATCGGGTCACACGACGGCACGTCGGGGTCGCCCGTGTCGCTGCCGTCGACGAAGTACTTGGAGTTCTGGACGATCGCGTAGAGGAAGCCCGTGTTCTGCCCGGGCCCCTGAGCGGCGCCCAGCTCGGTGCGGCCGAACTCTGCGCTCGCGGTGATCCCCTTGTCGTCGCCGACCTTCTGGAACGAGCCCGTGTTGCCCGTGTCCGAGACGTACATCCCGTTGTTCGGCGACTGGGGCTTGCCGGCGAAGTTCGCCAGCGCGCCGGCGCGCCAGCCGACGGCCGCCGCCACGGCGCCGCCCTTGTGGCCGAACTTGTCGGCGGCCTCCACCTGCACACCCGTCACGACGTTGGCCAGGAAGCAGTTCGCCTTGAACGAGTCCCCGGCGCAGTCGCCGGTGGGGAGCTTCACGTTCTCCCAGCTGCGGCCGGCGTCGTCGCTGCGGTAGAGGCCGATGCCGGTGGCCGCGTAGGCGCGGCTCGGGTTGGTCGGGTCGATCGCGACCTGGAAGCTCAGGCCGCCGTCGGGGACGCCCGTCGCGTGATGCCAGGTCGAGCCGTCGTCGGTGGAGTAGTACGCACCCATGCCGGCGTAGTCGTTCGAGAAGGCGTGGTCGCCGGTCAGCACGATCAGCGTGCCGCCGTCACCACCGGCCGGGGTCCATGCGATGCCGCCCACCGACTGCATCGGCAGGCCGTTCGGGCCGTCGCTCACCACGAACCAGTTGTTGCCGTGGTCGGTCGACTCCCATACGCCGCCCTGTGCCACCGTCGCCCAGAGGCGGTCGGTGTTCGGGTCGTAGGCATAGTCGGAGATGCGGCCGCCGAGCACGCCGAAGCCGTCGCCGTAGGTGTAGGGGTAGTTGGGGTCGTTGGCCACCAGTGGTCCCTTGCCGAGCGGCTGCCAGGTGCCGTTCGCGCCGGGGATCGTCGTGCTGTCGGAGAGGTGGGCCTTCTGGCGCAGCGCCGCGCGCTGCTGGCCCGGCCGCTCGCCGCCGAAGCGCAGGCCGGCGGCCTCGCCGAACTTCTCGATGTCGTCCGGCATCTCCGGGTGGTTGACCTTCTCGCAGTACTTGGAGGAGTGGTTGACCGTCGAGCCCTCTTCCTCCTGGTCCTTCTCGCCACCCTCGCCCTTGTCGGCCTCCTTGCCCTTGCCGGCCTCGCGCTTCTGCTCCTTCGAGCGCTCGTAGCGCTCGGCGATGTCCTTCTCCGCGGGCATGTAGCCGTGCGGGCAGCGCGCCTTCGCGACGCTCTTCCCGTGCTCGTCCCTGCTCGTGATGCTGAGCACCGCCGCGACGCCGGCACCGATCACGATGAGCGCCACCAGAAGAGCAGAACGGAAGTTGCCGAAGCGAGAAGTCAAGACCTATACCCCTTGTATGAGTGAACCCTCCGAATGGGCAACGGGCTGCCCCCCGGATTCTGTCACCGATCTGTGTTGGCCGACTCGCTGACAGGCCCAGGTTTTCGGCGCACGCGCCCCGGGGAAACCTGGCTCAACGATGACGGGCCTGCGTTACGAGTCATACCGCCGGGTGCTGGCCGTGCTCGACGAGCTGGACGCACCGGAGCTCGAGCACGACGAGCGTGACCTGCTGCGCGACGCCGCGGAGGGGCTCCTGCTCACGCGCGACAGCGAGGATCACGAGCGCGACAAGATCCTGCTCGACGCCTGGCTCGTCCTCTCCGGCCTCGTCCGCAGCGGCCGCTGGCGCTACCGCGCCGCCGAGCAGATGCGGCGCATGCTCGAAGCATGCGGCCCGGAGCGCGTCACAGAGCGCGTAGCCGCCCTCGTCTGAACAGTTTTCGCCTCGTGGGCCCCGGGAATCGACCGGGGACTGACCCAATCAAGGAGGCACTGAGACATGGGATTACTCGACAAGCTGACCGGGCGCGCCAAGCAGGCCGCCGGTGATCTCGCCGATGACGCCAGCCTGAAGCGGGAGGGCCGCCAGGAGGAGCGCAAGGGCGAGGCGAAGGACGAGCTCGCGAACGCACAGGAGCGTGCGGACGCGAAGGCCGGCGAGGTCGCCGACCTCGAGCGGAAGACCGCTTAGCTGCAAGCCGTGCAAGGGGGCGGGACGACAGCGTCCCGCCCCCTTATCTTTGGAGGGCGGGATGGTCAACTACAGGGCCATTGAGAGGGTCGCGTTTCGCACCGTTCTGCTGATCGCAGGGCTGGTGCTCGCAGCGCTCGCCTTCCGCCAGCTGATCACTCTCGCGATCGCGGTCCTGGCCACCGTCCTGATCGCGATCATCCTCAACGCCGGCGCGCGCCGGCTCGAGCGCCACCGCATTCCGCGGCGCGTCGGCGCAATGCTCACGCTGCTGCTGGGCATCGGTGTGCTCGCGGCGATCCTCGTGCTGGTCGTGCCGCCGTTCGCGGACCAGACCGACCGCTTCGTCAACAACGTCCCGCACATCGCGAACGACCTGCAGAACCGGGCCCACTCGATCACGGGCGCGAGCAAGTCGGAGATCGGCGACCGCGTGCAGAAGTTCGCGCGCCGCTACACCGACCACCCGGAGAAGCTGATCGGGCCGATCACGGCGATCGGCCTGAACGTCTTCGAGCTCACGATCGGGCTGGTGATCATGCTGATCGTCGCCTACTACATGGCGGCCAACCCGAAGCCCCTGCTCGACGGGATGCTGCGCCTGTTCCCGCCCGACCGGCGCGAGCACGCCGCGTACGTGATGGGGCGCCTGCGCAGCGCCTGGGTCGGCTGGATGGAGGGCGTCGGCGTGAACATGCTCGTCACGGCCACGCTCGTCTGGCTTGGACTGCGCCTGGCCGGGCTGGACTACGCGTTCGTCTTCGGAATGCTGAGCGGGCTGTTCGTGGTGATCCCCTACTACGGGGCGTTCATCGCCGGCATCCCGCCGGTGCTGTTCGGGCTCGCCGACTCGCCCACGAAGGCGTTGCTCGCGCTGGTCGTCTACATCGCCGCGCACGAGGTGGAGGGCAACGTGACCGTACCGCTCGTCATGTCACGGACCGTGCAACTGCACCCTGCCGTGATCGCGATCGGCGTGCTGGTGGTGGGCCGGCTGCTCGGGTTCGCCGGGCTGTTCGTGGCGGTGCCGGTGCTGTCGTTCGTGACGATCACGATCGAGGAGTTCTGGATCAAGCCGATGGAAGCGGCCGACCGCCGTGGCCCGCCCGATGCGCTCGCCTCAGAGCTTGATGGCGGCGACGACCATCCCGGCGATCACGAAGATCACGATCAGGGCCTGGACGACGAGCCAGAAGCGCGGCAGCTGCACGCCGCCGACGTTAGCTAGGGCTACTCGATCAGCGCTTGACGCAGAGCGATCGCGACGGCGTGGGTGCGCGTGTCTGCCTGCAGCTTGCCGATCACGCGCTTCGTGTCCGACTTGACCGTCTCCATGCTCAGGCCGATCGCGCGCGCCACCTCTTCGGTGTGGTAGCCCTTGGCGAGCAGCTGAAGGATCTCCCGCTCGCGCTCGGAGAGCTGCGCCTCGGCGCGGCCGGCGTCGGTCATCAGCAGCATGGGCGACAGCGACGGGTCGACGAAGGGCTTGTTCCCGGCGACCGTGCGGATGGCCCGCAGCAGGTCGTCCGGCGGCGAGCCCTTCATCACGTAGCCGCGTGCGCCTGCGGCGATTGCATCGGAGACGAGCCGGCGGTCGCCGTATGCAGAGAAGACGACGAACTGGACGTCCGGCGCCTCTTCGTGAATCCGCTTGATCGTCGAGACCCCGTCCATGCCGGGAAGCCGGACGTCCATCAGAACGATCTGCGGCGCGTTCTGCTTGATGATCTCGACAGCGTCTTCGCCAGTGCTCACAGTGCCGACCAGTTCGAGGTCGTCTGTGTCGCCGAAGAGGATCTCCAGACCCTGCCGAACGACCTGGTGGTCATCCACAGCGAGACAGCGAGTCTTGGTGGCCATGGCGCGATCGTAACTGGGGTTGCGGTCCCCCGGCGAAAAGGTTTGTTCGACCCGCCTTAAGGGTTGCCGCCGACCGGCCTTATGATGCCGCGCATGTACGCCACGATCGTGGTTGGAACCGATGGCTCCGACACCGCCAAAGAGGCCGTCCGGCAAACGGCCGAGCTCGCCAAGGTGATGGGCGCGAGCGTGCTGCTCGTCAGCGCCTATGAACCGGTGCCGGAGGGACGGCTGCGCCACGAGCGCACCGAGGTCCCCGAGGACGTCTCGTGGATGGTCAACCCGCGCGAGGACGTCCAAGCCGTGCTCGACGGCGAGGCCGAGCGGATCAAGGAGGCGGGCGTCGAGGAGGTCGAGACGTTCGCCCGTGAAGGCGATCCGGCCGACGCCATCCTCGACGTCGCCGAGGAGAAGGGCGCCGACCTGATCGTGGTCGGTAACAAGGGCATGACCGGCGCGCGTCGCTTCCTGCTCGGCAGCGTGCCGAACAAGGTCTCTCATCACGCTCCCTGCAACGTGATGATCGTGCGTACTACGTAGCTACGGCGTGGTCGTCGGCGCCGCCGGGTTGATGGCGGCGAAGGTGTTCACGAGTCCGGCGCCGTAGCGGCGGTCGGTGCCGGGCGGCCCGAGGTCGCGCGCGGTCGCCTTGATGCGCGCCTCGACGGCCTGCGGCTTCGGATGCTTGGTGCCGAGCACACCGGTGGCGATGATCAGCGCGGCGGTGGCCGACACGTGCGGGCACGCCATCGAGGTGCCCTCGTAGTTCGATGGGATGCCGAAGGTGCGGACGTCGCGCGTGAACGTGACCTGGTAGATGTCGCGGCCGCGCTCGTCGGGATGGCAGTTGGCGATGTCGCTCGGATCGTCGTCGAGCGGGGCGTCGTCACCGCCGCCGGGCGCCACCACGTCCAGGCCCGAGCCACTGTTCGAGTAGTCGGCTTCGCAGCCGTGCTCGGTCGTGCCGCCGACGGAGATCACGTAGTTGGTCCGCGCCGGGTAGGCCACCGCGCTCTCGGCGGCGTTGCCGGCCGCGCCGACCACGACCACGTTCTTCGAGTGCGCGTAGCGGATGGCCGAGACGATGTCGGGGATCTGCGACGCCGTGATCGACGAGTCGAACTCCAGGCTCATGTTGATGACCTGCGCGCCCTCGCGCGCGGCGTAGCGAATGGCGCGCGCGATCGCGCCGGCGTCGCCCTCACCGTGGGCGTCGAGCACGCGGACGGGCATGATCTTCACCCCGTAGGCCAGGCCGGTCAGCCCGAGACCGTTGTTGGTCTTCTGCGCGATCGTCCCGGTCACGTGAGTTCCGTGGCCGTTCGCGTCGTTGGCGTGGCGGTCGTTGTCGACGAAGTCGTAAGGCTTGACGAAGCGGGTGGAGTAGAGGTCGGGATCGCGCCGGTAGCGACCGTAGTTCTGGTAGGCGACGCCGGTGTCGAGCACCGCGACCGTCACACCCGCGCCACCAGGGGCCCCGGCGGCGATCGACTGCTGCCAGGCGTCCGGAGCGTCGACCCCGAAGGGCCCGACGAAGTTCCACTGGAGCTGTTGCCAGTCCTGCGCCGCGGTGCCGACGCCGGGGTCGTTGGGGATGAACCCGCTCGCGTGGGCGACGTAGTTGGGCACCGCGTAGCGCACGCGCGGGTCCTTGCGCAGTCGCTTGATCGCCTGGACTACCGTCTCGCCCGGCCGCGTCCGGACCTCGCGCGCGCCGGCCGGAAGCCGCTCGCCGCCCACCACCCGGGCGGCGCTTGCCACCGAGTGCCGCTGGGCCTGGGTCAGGCCGAAGTCGTAGCCGACGATCACCCGTCCGCGCACGTGATCGGAAGCGCTCGCGGACGGCGCGGCGGCGATCAGGAGAGCCGCAGCGGCGGCCGGCACGAGGGAGCGAATCTTCATTGGATACGGTGGCCTACGGAGTGTATGTCGGCAGGAACATGCCCCGATGCAAGGAGTTCCGCTGAGCCGAGAGCACTTCTTCCCACGCGACGAGTACTTCATGCGCCTGGCGCTGCGCGAGGCCGAGCGGGCGGCCGAGCACGAGGACGTCCCGATCGGGTGCGTCGTCGTGGCCGACGGCGAAGTCGTGGCCGCGGCGCCGAACGAGCGCGAGCTCCGCGGCGACCCGACCGCCCACGCCGAGGTGCTGGCGATCCGCGAGGCAGCGGCCCGGGTGGGCGACGGCTGGCGGATGCCGGCGGACGCGGTGCTGTACGTGACGCTGGAGCCGTGCGCGATGTGCGCCGGGGCGATAGTCCTCGCACGGATGCCACGCGTGGTCTTCGGCGCAACCGACCCGAAGGCAGGAGCGGCGGGCTCGGTATTCGACGTGGTCGGAGAGCCGCGCCTGAACTGGCGCCCCGACGTGGCAGGCGGCCTGTTGGCCGAGGAGTCCGCGGTGCTGCTGAGGGCGTTCTTCGCGGCGCGACGGTAGGGGTCCGGCGTGGCGGTACCGCGCGGGGCGGCGCGAAAACTGCGCGACTAGGGGGGCGAGTTCGGCCTGGGCGGGGGCGAACCCGGAAGCAACCGTCACTTACTGTCGCTATGCGACACCAATTGACGGTTGCTTCGGTCGCCGCTCGCCAATACGGCCTGATCACGTGGCAACAGCTGATCGCTGTTGGCCTTGACGCCGCCGCGATCCGGCGTCGCGTACAGGGCGGATTGCTGTTCCGTGTGTACCCCGGCGTGTACCGAGTCGGCCACTGGGCTCCGAGTATCGAGTCCCACTATCTGGCAGCCGTTCTTGCGGCCGGTGACGGGGCCGCGCTGGCTGGGCCTCCGGCGGCTCGACTGTGGGATCTCGTTCGAGGCGAGCCGCCGCCCGAGATAGTCAGCCGAAGGCGCATCCGGATCAAGGGCATCACGGCGCATGAAGTTCACAACCTCCACGCCACGAAGCGCCACGACATCTCAGTCACCACCCTGGCGGCAACCCTCGTAGCCCTGGCCGAGTCGTTCAGCGAAGAAGCCCTCGCTCGCGCTGTCCACGAAGCGACCATCAAGTACCGCGCCCAGCCGCAGGACGTCGAAGCCGTACTCGACGAGACACCTAACGCCAAGGGCGCCCAGACCCTCCGCCGCGTCCTCCGGGGCGAAACCAAGCTCGTGCTCAGTCGCCTCGAAAAGCGCTTCCTCCGGCTCATGCGCGAGAACAACCTCGTCCTGCCGCAAACCAACAAGCCCGCGGGCGGCCGCTACGTCGACTGCCGCTGGCCAGAGCACAAGCTCACGGTCGAGCTCGACAGCTATCGCTACCACGCGACCCGCCACGCCTGGGAGCAGGATCGCAAGCGCGAGCGCCAGGCCCGAGCCCGCGGTGACGACTTCCGCCGCTACACCTCGGACGACGTCTTCGACGATCCGCGCGCCCTGCTCGGAGAGCTACGGCCGCTGATCCCGGCCCGGTGAGGGCGGCTACCCTTCGCAACCCCGTCTGGGCCCCGGCCCAGGCCCCAGGAGGGGTGCCGGAGTGGTTGAACGGGGCGGTCTCGAAAACCGTTGTACCGCGTAAGCGGTACCGAGGGTTCGAATCCCTCCCCCTCCGCTTGTAGAGCCGGGATTCCGCTCCCAGAGCGACATTCCGGGAGACTCCGGACGCTCGACGGCGAGACCGCCGACTCCCCTCTGAGCCGCTCCGCGCTGCACTCCATTGCAGCGCAATTGCAGCGCACGACGCCGGGCGTCCACGAGCCCTCCGCCGGCACCTTCGGACCTTAAGCCGGTCGCGGGCGAACCTCGCCGCACAACTCCCGCAGCGGTGCGCCCGCAGGTTGTCGTTAATCCGCGTGTCCCCCATGGGTCAATCCCGGCGCGCCGGGCGCCTCGAACTCGGCCTGGGACCCCTTCTAACCGGCGGGCGCCCTTATGGTGTCTTGCGCCTCGGCGCAGAGTGCGCGTAGCCGGCACATGGCGATCGTGCTTATGACGTATGCGCCCGCGAATCACCCGCAGCACGCGGTCTGAGTTCTTGCTGTGCGGGACCACGGGGATCTGGCGAGCCAGCGCATCGAGAGTAGGGGAGCACGCTTCCGTTGACGTTGCCGGGGATCGCAGATCGCGTGAGTCGCCAAGCAGCTTGACAGAGGGGGACGTTTCCATTACGACTACCGCAACGCAGCTCGGCTAGGACGCGGTGCCGCAGAGGGACTAGATGCAGATCAGTACGATCGCAAGGAGGCGCGAATTGCCGCCGGCTCGCAACCAGGGGACTGGCGGGGATGACGGGTTCTCGTTGCTCAGGACTGCGTGCTGGCCCCCGTGGATACGAAGTTGCACCAACCTTGCGTGTCTAATCGCAACGCTCACGGTGGTGGCGTGGTTGGTGCCCGGCACTGCTTTGGCTTGGACCAGCGGATACGCGAACATCGCCGACGGGAACACCGGCGGAAATAGCTGCCTAGACCTCCAGGCCGGTAGTAGCGCAAATGGCACGCCGATTCAGCAATGGACCTGCAACGGCCAGCCGTGGCAGAACTGGGCACTGCAAAGCACAAGCCAGGCGGGGTACTACGAGGTGGTCAATCAGTACACCGGGAAATGCATGGACGTCGTCGGCGGCTCCCCGAACGACGGGGCGCCCATTCAGGAGTGGGATTGCCTCGGGAACCCACAGCAGCTCTGGCAGCCCGTATGGCAACAAAGCACAGGTTGGTTCCAGCTCACGAATGCCATCCTGACGAGCCCGCAGGAGTGCCTCGACGTACCGAACGGCTCCGCGAACGACGGGGTAGGTTGCAGCAGTGGGCCTGTAACGGCTACAGCCAGCAAAACTGGTACGGCGCAGCTCTTGCCGCTGCTTACGGACAAGGCGGACCATGCGGCAGCCAGAACACGCCCGGAGCTTCCGCGCATGCTGAGGACTCCTCCACCTCGGGGTCGACAATCGGTACCGGGGCTTTCTCGACAACACCATCGAGCTGGTACGCCAGCTACCCGGCGGGCTTCTCAAACGAAGCGGTATGGGTAGTCAAGCCCAGCGGCGGCTCGCCCTCAATTGAGGGCGGTTTCATTACGGGTGAACAGCTAAACAGGTCGTGGACAGACAACCTTGTTCCGTATTGGACGGTCAGTAACGGCAACAATTGGACGACCGAGTGGAATTACCCGCTGCCGGCCAACGCGGGGATCTCGATGTTCACCGAGGCGGCGTACGGCTCGCAGCCGTCGCAGCTGATGATCCACACGGGCAGTACGGGCACGCTGACCTTCACGGTGAACGGGGGCGGTTATGCGGTCTCGACACCCCGGCAGAACTTCATGCAGGGGGAGGCGAACTCCTGTGTAGGCGCGCCGAACTCTACCTGGATGGGGAATGGCGCGAGCGCAGAGAGTTTTGATCTGCTGTCCGAATCGGCGGCACAGATCGGGATTTTCTCCTACTGGGGTTCGCAGAGCACGAGCGCCATAGGACTCGGCACGACATATCACCTCTCGACCAGCGGGACGTATACGTTCCGCAACTGGGGCCAGTGACGCGCATCATTGCCTGGGCCGGCGGCGCTCTCGCGGCCGGAACGATGGCTTTTCTCGCAACGTCTTTCGTGATCCAGGCCGCGAGCGCGGCGAGCGGCCGTGGTGTCATTGTTGGCGTCGCTCGCAGCGCCGAAGACAGCGCGACCCCGCCGACGACCACGAATCCCTACGGCACTGCGCCGCCGCCCAGCTCGGGACCATCATGTGCGGTTCCGGACAACGACATGCTCGCGGCTCCACACGCCTTCACGCGGATTCACGATCAAGCTCTCGGACAGCCACCTTGGACTGGGATCGGTCAGCCCCCCAATGGGTCCAGCAGTACGCCGCCGGCCGGGAAACCGGCGCGATCGTGACGATGTCGCTCACCGGGCGATACCGCGCAGACAACGACCGCCAGGCACGAAAGCTCAATTACCCGATCATGCAGTACCCCTACGTCCCGTTCCGGGGACTGATCGTTCGCGCCAACCCCCGCCGGATCCTTGAGCTGTACGAGAGCATCGATCTGTACAAGACCAAGGGAGCCGCGGAGAGTTGGTTAAAGGCGCTGTTCGGGCGCCACCTCAATACCCCGCCCAGCATCCCCAAGGGTTCGACGGGGCGAATGTTGTCTCAACTCCCGCGTCTGGGAAGCCAGACACTCGGCTATTCGCAGATGACCACGAACAGAAACTGGGAGCACGTGGTTGGCATCTACATGCGGTCAGGCGACCGCATCATCTCAGTCGTAGCTCAAGGCGGCCGCAACTTTGCCACGGCGTCAGTCACCAGAATGGCAGGCGAGGCGCTACGTCGAGGGACCGTGCAGTGCGCCTAACCACAACCATGACTAACCACACAATGAGTCAGAAGGAGGACACACGGTGAGGCACGCATTTCGACGGCCGGTCGTCGGCGTTCTTCTGTGTATCTTCGTGGGTAGCGTCGCGGGGGCACTGACGGCAAGTAAGGCTGCCGCGCCCGACCGGACCGGTCGCCGACCACTCGCGACAGTCGTAGCACACCCCTCGCGCGTGGTGCCGCCGCTTGATGCCTCGGGTTGCGTGGCGGGAGCGCCTCCAACGACCATCGCCTACCTCGCGAAAACCGCTCAGAGCACGCCGATCACGGGTCTAGGTTCATCCGGCCTCCAGGTGGCCGCGGCAACGGGCGCCCACCCTTCCGACGAAGTTGTCGTCCAGACGCGGACCACGTCGGGTGCGCTAACCGACTTGGCCACGGTCAAGCAGATCCCCGGCATCCAAGATGCGGCCCCGATTTACGCGCAGAGCACCAACCCGGCCTTTCGATCGTGCGACACGACTCTCTCGAACTCCGCCGCTGACGAGGCTCTGATGGCCGACGCTTCGCGGGTCTTCAGAACAAATGACGGTATGTCGGCAGACACCCTGGCGAACGCACAATGGACCGTCAGCGACGATGCCCTCGATGACGGTACGGAGATAGTCACCGCGACTGTTCCTGGACCGGTCCTGCCTCCGCGTGCACAGCAGCCTGCGAGCATCACGGTCCGGTCGGTCGTTCCCCATATGGCGTTTGTTGACCCGGTGACGGACACCGTGCGCCGTGTAGTTACGGGCTCGCCGATGCCGTAAGCGACCGACATCGAGCGTGCCGTGGCGCGTTCGCTCGCTCGGTCATGCGGCTTCGCGGATCGGGCACCGAAATGGCGCAATCGGCGGTACGACCCCGATCACGGACACCTACCAGTGGGCCCGCTGCACATCCGGTGGCACCTGCACCAACGTGAGCGGCGCCACCGCAGCAACCTACGCCCTCACCTCGGCTGACCTCGGCTTCGCGATCCAGCTAACGGTGACGGCGACCAACTCCGTCGGCCACGCGAGCGCGAGCTCAGGCAAGACCGCGATCGTCACAGCGGCACCTCCGCAGAACACCGTCCCGCCGTCGATCTCCGGCACGGTGAGCGACGGCCAGACGCTGACCGCCAGCAAGGGCAGCTGGACCGGTTCGGCGCCGATCACCTACGCCTACCAGTGGGACCGCTGCGATGGCGCGGGCCTGAGCTGCACCAACATCGCCGGTGCGACCGCGACGACCTATCTCCTCGCCGCAGCCGACGAGGGCAACGAGCTGCGCGTGATCGTGACGGCGACCAACTCGCGCGGAGTCGTCTCGGCGACCAGCGCCGCCTCGAACGTCGTTACCCCGACGGGCTCGGGAGCGTGCAGCGACGTCTGGAGCGGGCGAGCGGGGGACAATCAGTGGACGAGCGCTGGTAACTGGTCGGCGGGGCGCGTGCCGGGCAGCTCAGACCGGGCGTGTGCGGGTGCGGCGACGTCGGTGACCGTCAGCGCCGACGCCGCCGCCGGCTCGCTCTACTCGGCCGGCGAACTCAGCATCGCCGACGGCTCCCTCAGCCTGGATGACGCCCAGAGCGCCTCGTCGGTCGACACCCTGACCGAGACCAACGCCGGCACGCTCACCGGCGCTGCCACGCTGACTGTCACGAGCCACCTCGACTGGGAATACGGGACTCAGTCGGGGACCGGCACGACGGTCCTGGCGGCCGGCGCCACCGGCGTCTTCGACGCCAACGGCGGGGCCTACGCGAACGGCACGCTCGACACGCGCACGCTGCGCAACCTCGGCACGCTCACCTTCGTCGACGGCTACCTGAACGCGAGCAACGGCGCGACGATCGACAACCAGGGCACGCTGCTGCTGAACTCGCAGTCGGACCGGCATCACCCCGCCGGCGAACTCCGGGCTCGGGGCCGAGACGATCACGCCCGATGCCGACAGCCGGCCGCACGTGATCGTCGACGGTGCCGGACACACGGCGACGATCACCTACGACAATATGGACCGCATCACGCAGGTCGCCTATAGCAGTGGGCCGACGGTCAGCTACACCTATAACGGCGACGGGTTCATCACGGCGCGCACCGACGCGACCGGCAGCACGAGCTACACGCCTGACGGTCTCAACCGGCTCACCGCCGAAACCGATCCCGGCAACGTCAAGTTCTCCTACACGTACGACGACGCCTCGAACATGACCTCGTTCACGGACGCGGGCGGCACGACGACCTACAGCTACAACGGCCTCAACGAGCTCGTCTCGATGTACGAGCCTGGCGGCAAGTGCACGAGCCCGGCGTCGCTTTGCACCACCTTCGGCTACGACAACGACGCGCGCCTGACCAAGGTCACCTACCCGTCCGGGGTGAGCGAGAACTACACACTCGACCCGGCCACGGGACGCGTGACCAGCATCGTCGCCAAGTCGCCGTCGGGTGCCACGCTTAAGAGCGATGCCTACACCTACACGCATGCTGGCAACGACACGGTCCTGATTCAGGCCGTCACCGACCAGGCGGGCAACGTGACGAGCTACACCTACGACCCGCTGGACCGCGTGACGGACGCGGTCACAACCGGCGCGAGCCCGTCGCGCTACCACTACGACCTCGACGGCGATGGCAATCGCACCGATCAGATCGTCAACACGAGCGGATCGAGTGGCGGCACGACGACCTACTACACGCTGAACGCAGGCAACCAGCTCCTGTGCCGCCAGACGGTCTCGGGCTCCTGCACGGCGAACAGCGCCAGCGAGCTGTCCGGCTACAGCTACGACGGCGCCGGCAACGAGACCGCGATCAACCCGTTCGCCGACAGCTCGAAGACGCTGTTCGGCTACAACACTGCTAACCAGCTGACCGGCCTCACGCCACCCGGCGCGAGTCTCCAGACCCTGAAGTACCTAGGCAGCGGCCAGGACGCGCTCGTGAACATCGGCTCCACAGCGATCCAGAACAGCCTGCTCGGAGTCACCGATCAGGCGGACTCGAGCGGCACGAGCTACTTCGCGCGCACGCCAGCGGGCGCGCTCGTCGACGAGCGCGCCCCCTCCGGCCGGTACAACCCACTCTTCGATGCACAGGGCTCGATCATCGGCCTCACCAACACGAGCGGCTCGGTGGTGCGTGACTTCACCTACGGTCCCTACGGCGAGAACACGAAGAGCACCGGGACCCAGACGGTGCCGGCTCCGTTCGGCTTCCAGGGCGGCTACCGGATGGCGGGCGGCAACGCCGGCGCCGGCAACGTGAGCAACGGCCTCTACCACTTCGGCCAGCGCTTCTACGACCCGACCGTCGGGCGCTGGACCCAGCAGGACCCGCTCGACCAGCTCGGCGACCCGGTTCAGGCCGACCGCTATGTCTTCGCCGGCGGGGATCCGGTGAATCTGGCGGATCCGGGTGGGATGAGCTTGCTAGGCGACATCGCTCACAACTTCGAGTACGTGGGTTCCAGGGTCGTGCGAAATGCCGTCGCGGGCGGCATCGGCGGCGCTGCGTTCGCAACGGTCAACGGTGCGCCCGAGGCCGCGCCAGAGGCGGCGATTGGCGGAGGGGTGGAAGGTGTGGGTGATGGCTTGACGTCGGGCGTGGCAGGTCTCTACAACCGTCGATTCGGCGAGCACGCAGACGAGTCTCTGCAGCTCCGCTCCTACTTCACCCATATTTGGAGCGGACGCTGAGTGTCGGGAGTCGCCAAGGGCCTCCTGTTCTTGACGATCGCCGCCATTGGCTCGTGCGTGGCCGATCTGGCGGGTGTGCCAACTCAAGACTCCTATGACTCGGCGGGGGCCGTCCTGGCACCAGTCGGCGTAGTCCTCTTTGGATATCTATTCATACGCCAGGTTCGTCAGGACAGGCAGGGGTAAGTGCGACGCTGCGCTTGATGCGCCAGGCCGCGATCTGCGACAGCGCGTGCAGACCATGACTAGCGGACACGCATTGCTCGTCGTCTTTGTGCTCGGCGTGGTCATCGCGTCCGTGCTGCTTGCTATCGCCGCACCGAGCGGCCTTGCGCTCCTCTTACCGGTCGCGATCGGAACCTGGGTTGCGCACCAGAGCAAGCGGGGGCGAGATCACGACTGAGCATCCGCGTTATGAGGCGGCCTCAAGCTCCATTCGCCTCAACGCCCGCAGACAGGCAGCGGCGGTTTGACGTTGTTCGGGCTGGCAGAAGAACAAGCTGAAGGAACACGCGCGCGCCGAGCACCAGTTCGAGTTAGAGGTGCTAGACGCCCAGGCCGAGTACCGGACGCCTGGTCCATGGGGGTCTCGACCGCCAGAAATCTGGTTAAGCTTCACCCAAAGTGGGGACTGGCGTGATCCAGGGTTATGTGTCCATAGTGGCCATGGACTCTCTCCCGACCGTGGGCCGAGGAGGCGCGCGAGCGACGACGCCTACGCGCGTTGGTTATGCGCCCTCCTTCAGTACGGCCAGAAGGGTCCGTCTGGCGAGGCTCGCCCGCTGGCTGCGTCCCAACTCCCGAACTGAGCTCGTGCCGTTGGTTGTCGAAGTCGGAGCGCCCCTCTCGGCTGCCGTCGCCCTGCCGGACGTGAAGGAGATCGTTTTCAGCGCGCCGGCGCCTGTTCCCAGCGACTCGCTGGTCGACCTCCGGCGCCCACATGCTCTCGCTGCCGCGCTCGCGCTGCGGACCATTGCTGCGGTCGGCCAGACGGAGACCAACCCGCCACATCTCGTCCGTCAGACCGAGCGCTGAAGCGCCAAGCCGGGGTCGCGAGAGATCACGCGCAAACGATCGGGCACCGACCCGGCGCACAGCCAGCCCCGCTCCCGCGTTGAGCGACCCTTCTCGACCGCAATTACGCCGGTGCACGATCTCGCCGGAGTAGGTTGAACCGTCGGGGGTCTTCGTGCCTCGGTTCGAATCCCGCTCGCGCTAGGCACGAAGGCCGGCGAGTATGGCCGCGCAAGACGGAGGTCAACCGCTGCCTCTCTTGGCAAAAAGTTAGCCGCATTGCAGCGCAGGTTGCAGCGCACCCTCCGCTACCCTTGCCGGCCCCGGGCGAAATCCCGCATCCGTACTGCATTGGAGAGGTGCCGGAGTGGTTGAACGGGGCGGTCTCGAAAACCGTTGTGCGGGTAACCCCTGCACCGAGGGTTCGAATCCCTCCCCCTCCGCTGACCTGCCCTGACCCTGGAGATCCTCACCGACCGCCTCGTCCTCCGGCCGTTCTGCACTGACGACCTGCCGGCCTTCGTCGCCTACCGCAGCGCGCCCGAGGTGGCTCGCTACCAGACTCTCTTCGCTGACCACGGGATCGAGCGGGCTACGCCGAGACCGACGATCGCAACTGAGCCGGCGAGTCCGCGAACCCGTGAACGCGCCGTTCGCATGATCGCCACGAGTCGGTAACGCTGCGTCAACAAGCGGTCGCCGATTCGGCCATAGCGTTCCGATGCTCGGGGACGCATGCCGGCCGAGTTTCAGACATCACCCGCCCTGCTGCCGCCCAAACGGCTGCTCGCGGCACCCGCGGGATTCGCCGCTCCGCGCCGCTCGAACGCGCATTCCGGCTACGCGCGCGGGGTCGCGATCGCCGTTGGCGTCGCGCTGCTGCTGGCGGCGGCCTCGCTGCTGATGCCGTGGGACACCACCTATGACCCCTGGGCCTGGATCGTCTGGGGCCGCGAGATTCTCCACCTCGACCTCAGGACGACCGGCGGCCCGTCGTGGAAGCCGCTGCCGGTGCTGTTCACCACTCCGTTCGCGCTTGCAGGATCGGCCGCCCCGGCACTGTGGCTTGTGGTCGGCCGTGCAGGCGGGCTGCTCGCGATAGCGGCGGCTTACGCGGCAGGTCGGCGACTGGCCGGCCCGGTCGCGGCCGTCGGTGCCGCGCTGGCGCTGGTGCTCAACGTGACCTTCGACCGGATTGCCTGGCTCGGCAGCTCGGAGGGCCTGCTGGTGGCCGCCGTGCTGGCGGCGGTCGAACGCCACGCGGCAGGCCAGCGCCGCCTCGCGTTCTCGTTCGGCGTGGCAGCGGCGCTGCTTCGGCCCGAGGTCTGGCCGTTCCTCGCGCTCTACGGCGCCTGGCTCGCCTGGCGCGACCCGCGCGCGCGGCCACTTGTCGGCGGCTCGGCCATCCTCGTCGCATTTCTCTGGCTGGCGCCGGAGCTGTGGGGATCCGGCCAGCTGCTGCGCTCGGCTGACCGTGCACTCGATCCGGTCGCCGCGGCCGCGACCTTCGCGCCCGACCCCGCGCTCGAGGTCGTCAAACGCGCGCAGGCCATGCTCATCGGCCCGGTCGAGGCAGCGGCACTCGCCGGGCTTGCGTTCGCTCTGGCCCGCCGGCGGACGACGCAGGACTGGCTCGTGGTGGGGCTGGCGGCGCTGGCGATCGCCTGGCTCGCGCTCGTTGCCGTGATGACCGCGCACGGGTTCTCCGGGAACACCCGCTACGTCACGGCGCCGATGGCGATCGTGTGCGTGATTGCCGGTGTCGGCGCCGCACGAGCGTCCGAGGTGCTCCAGCGGCTCATGCGCCGCGCGCGGATGGGGCCGGCGCTCGCGGCGGCGCTCGCCTCAGGGCTGCTGGCTGCCGGACTGGTGCCGTTCGCCACGGCCAGCGCGCGCGACCTCGGCGTGCAGATCGCCCAGCTCGACTATCAGGCGCAGATGCGCACCGGGCTCGAGCGGGCGATCACCGTGTTCGGTGGCCGGAGTCGCGTCCGTGCGTGCGGCCAGCCCGTGACCGAGGACTACTCGGTGCCGATGCTCGCGTGGGACCTACGGGTGCACACCTCCCAGGTGGGGCTGAACCCGCCGGCCCACGGCGTGATCTTCCAGGCCCGACCGGGGCCGGCCTCGGCGCTGGATCCGCGCATTCCCGCGAACGCGTCGCGGTTCGAGTTCGCGTCCGGGCCATTCCTGATCTACGCGCGCTGCCGCAACTAGTCAGCCGGCGCCGCGTCAGTGTTCGGCGAGCGCGCCGAGGTCCGCGAGCGTCTGCCGCACACCCTCGCGGTAGCTCGGGTAGCGGTAGGTGAAGCCCGACTCGGTCAGCGCCGAGTTGTCGACGTGAGCGTCGAAGGTCATCGCCTCGGCGGCAGCACGGCCTGCGATCAGCGCGACGATCGGCGTTGGCGCCGAACCCGGTGGCTTGCGTCCCATCAGGCGCGCCGTCTCGGACATGAGCTCGCGGCCGGTGGCGTCGGCGCCGTCGGCGGCCACGTACACCTTGCCGGCGAGCTGCTCGCGCGGCAGCCCGGCCAGGTGCACCAGCGCCCGCGCCGCATCTGTCACGTGCACGATCGGCAGCCGGTTGTCGCCCTTGCCGATCACCCGCGCGCGACCCTTCTTCAGCGCGTCGACGAAGTGCTCGGCGAACGCCTTGCCGGGCCCGTAGACCATGACGCCGAAGTAGATGCGCGTGATGTCGGCGCCGGTCCCCTCGACGGCGTGCAGGATGGGCACGCCGATTCGCGCGAAGCCGCGCAGCTCGTGGCGGAGATCAGACGCGTGGCTGACCACGCCACCGGCTGGCTCCAGGTCATCCGCGCCGCTGATGTAGAGCCACAGCGGCCGCTCGCCCTCAGGCAGCGCAACGAGCTCGCGGCCGAGCGCCTGCGAGAACGCGATTCGCTCGCGCACGATCGCGGCGACCGCGCGCCCGCCGAGGCGCTTGGGAAACGTGGGCTGGAGGAGGTCGACGAGCACGTCGGCGCCGCGCATCTGGTCCGCCCATTCCGACGGCGTGGCGGCATCGCCGCGGATCGCGCGCGCTCCGGCGGCGGACAGCGCGGCCACGCTCGCGTCCGAGCGGGCGAGCGCGCGCACCTCGAAGCCCGCGGCCACGGCTTCGGAGACCACTTCGCGGCCGATGAAGCCGGTACCGCCGAGCACGAACAGGGTGCGTGTCACGTCACGACCGTAACGGCAGCTTCGCGTCGACCTGCGCGCACAGCTCCTCGAGCCGGCTGACGCAGGCGCGGCAGCTCCGCGCGCGCGGCGGCGGTCCTGCCCTCGCCAGTTCGCTTGTGGACCAGGTTCACGGCCTCGTCGGGATCGGACTCCAGGTCGTAGAGCTCGTACTCCGGCGGCTCGCCGCCGCTTGGATCGAAGTAGACGGCGTACTTCCAGCGCGCGTCACGCACGCAGCGGATGCGGTTGGGCTGTCCCGGCGCGTTCTGGAACGCCGTGCCGGCCTGGTGGTCGTCGTAGGTGAACAGCACGGCGTCGCGCACAGCGTCGCGCGAGCCGTCGAGCAGCGGCGCGAGGTCGATCCCGTCGAGCCCGTTCGCCTGGCCGTCCCCGCCTGCGAGGCCGACCATCGTCGGCACCAGGTCGACCAGCGACACGAGCGCGTCGGTCGAGCGTGGAGGGCCGAACAGCGTGGGGTGGGACACCACCAGCGGCACGTGCAGCGCCTCCTCGTAGACGTTGAACATCTTCTGGCGCAGGCCGCCGTGTGCCAGGCCGAGCTCGCCGTGGTCGGAGGTCCGCACGATCACGGTGCGCGAGCGCAGCGATTGCGGATCGCCCGCGTCGCCGAGCGCCGCGAGCAGACGGCCGAGCTTGCGATCGACCACGCGGTGCAGGTGCGCGTAGAAATCCGCGTAGCGCTGTTGCTGGTCACGGCCGCGCAGTGCGCCCAGGTAGGCGGTCTGCCCGATCTTCTGGAGCGCCTGGACGGTTGGCTTCTCGCGTAGGTCCTCGTCGATCGTCGGCGGCAGCGGCACGTGAAGGTCGTCGAACTCGGACGCGCTGTAGCCGCCGGCCTCGAACGATGCCGGGTAGCCGAGCACGTCATGCGGGTTGATCAGGCACCAGACGAGGCAGAACGGCTCTGGCAGGTCGGCCTGCGCGAGCCAGTCCTCCATCTGGCGCGTGTAGTCCTCGTCCCAGCCCTCGCCGCTCGGGCCGGCGATGCCGCCGCCGAACGACTCCGCCTTGGCGTCGCCTCCGGCTTCCGACGGCGTCCAGTCGGAGAAGCCGAACTCGCGCTCGATGCGGCCGGCGTCCTGCGGACCCCACTCGCCGCCGGCAGCGGGCTTGGTCAGGTGCCACTTGCCCTTGAGCGCCACGTGGTAGCCCAGCTCGCGCAGCCGCGTTGCAAGCGTGGGCGTGCCGGGTCGCAGCTCGGGCTCGTTGCCGCTGCGAGCGCCCAGTCGCAGCACGCCGCGCGCCACCGAGCGCGCCACCCGCGCACGCGGCACCTCGCCGCTCGCCGCCAGGCGCGCAGCCGTGCGCAGGCTGTCGCGCGCGTGGCGGCGGTCGGGGAACAGGTCGCCGCGGGTCAGGGTCAGCGGCACGCCGTGGTGCGACGGGTAGGTGCCGGTCAGGATGCTCGCCCGGCACGGCGAGCACATCGCGCTCGGGATGAAGGCCTGCGTGAACGAAACGCCCGTGCGCCGCAGCTCGGCGTCGTTCGGCATCAGCGCGTCGAGCCAAGCGGGGTCCTCCGGCCAGTGCTGGGGCGAGCGCTGCTGGTCGGTCACGACGAGTATGAGGTTGGGCCGCCCTCCGTTCGCGCTCACGGCGCGGCCACCGTGGCCGACGTGGCGAGCACGCGGCCGCCGGCGCCGAGCGCGCGCACGGCGTAGAGGCTCGATCCGCTCGGCGCGGCGATGCGCGTCTCGAAGCCGGTGCTGCTGGCGCCTGCGACGTTCTGGAGCGCGCCCGGCGCCGAGCCCGCCAGCACCTGCCAGCTCTTCACGCCGGTCGCGCCATTCCAGCTCGCGTACACGTCGACCGTGTCGGCTGCCGACCCGGCACGCAGTGCCAGCTTGGGAGCGCTGCGAGGCGTGGCCGTCCAGGGGAAGCGGTAGACGCGATAGCTGCCGTCGTCCAGCGGCAGGCGCGCATCGAAGAGCAGCCTGCCGGCGGCGGTGAACTGCGAGAACCACGGCTGCGCGCCGAAGCCCGCGAACACGTCGCCGTTCGGGAGCTCCTGGAGGCTGCCCTCGCTCTGAGCCGAGGTCTGGCCCGGGCGCCGGTAGGAGCGGACCACGGTCGCCCGCATCCGGCGCTTGTCCAAGCGCAGCACGAGCCCGCGTGAGGACGGCGCCTTCTGGGGCGGCCCCGCCTCGTCGTCGAACAGGCTCACGCGGTTGCCCGCGAGCATCGTGGCGTCGTGCTGGAACCAGAAGCGGGCGCCGCGGCCGAGCTTGAAGTCGCTGGCCTTGCCGCCCAGCCGCCAGACAATCCGGCCACCCGCGCGGGCGATGTCGTAGACCGCGCTCGTGTCACGCTCGGACACAAGCACGCGTCCATGTGCCAGCGGCTGGATCGCGTTCACGTGGTACGCGTCGTAGTAGGCGCTGTTGGCGGGCGTGGCGTGCGACTCCGCCAGCGCGATGTGCCCGAGCGAATGCCACTCCCACACGACCAGGCCGGTTGCGATGTCGACCTCCTGGACGATTCCATCGAGTAGCAATGTCTGCTTGCCGGCCGCCGTGCCGGGCACGTGCACCAGCACCGGCGCATACACCGACAGCAGCGCATCGCCGTCGCCCGTGAGCGAGAAGTCGTGCAGGTCGGCCTCGTAGCCGTTGCCCGCATGGACCGTCGCGATCGTGCGGTACGAGCTGTCGGCGATCACGCCCACGCCCTGGCCGTAGGCGGCGACGGTCACTCCGCCCTGCCACCACGTGAGCACGGGCCGCCCGTGGTAGCTCTGGATCCGCAGGTTCGCGGCCACCTCGGGCGGGGTCAGCTGCCTGAACCAGACGAGCCGCCCATGCGCGTCGGCGATCATCGGGCCGCCTGGGCCCACCGGTGCGATCGTGATCGTCGTGGTGCTCCCCGGATGCACGACAGGCGAGGGCAGCGGCGTGAGGAAGATCGACCCCGAGCCGGTTGCGCCGGGCTTGCGCACGGTGAGCAGGGGTGGCGACAGCGCGGGCTCGCTCACGAGGTGCTCGAGCTTGTCCGGCTGCTCGCTCGTCAGGGTCAGGAGCGGCGGAGTGGCCACCGGCTGCGCCACCGTGAACGTCCACTCGCGCGCTCGCTCGCCGCGCAATCGCAGCTGGACCTGCACCCGCTCGCCCGCGTCGAACGGAGCGTCGGGCACGAAGCTCGCCCCGCGGCCGGCGGAGTAGCGGCGCAGCCCGCCGTGGTGCGCGCCGCTCACGGCTCCGCGCGCCGAGACGCCAAGGATGCGCCCGGGCGCCACCCCGAGGATGCTCACCTGCGTGCCGGGCGAGGCATCCGGCGTGCCCGGGGCCGGAGAGACGGCCAGTCCGGCCGCACGCGCGCCCGCCGGGACTGCCAGCAAGGCCGTCAAGCACACGAGGAGGACGGCGGGCCGGCGCACCGCTCCATCCCAACAGTTGTCAGAGCGGGTGTCAAAAGGCATCGGGCTGGAACATCGTCAGCGATTCCGGCGTAGATTCGTTCACCGACGTATGAGCGACATTCGCGACCCGGAGACCGCCGAGCGGTTCTCCCACGATGCCCCCGACGAGTATCTGAAGCGCCGCGACTTCCTGGCGCGCACGGCGGCGACCGCCGGCCTCGCGGCAGGCCTGGCCACCACGCTGTCGCCCACCACGCTCGTGGCCGAGGCGGCACGACAGCAGCGGCGGGCGAAGCTGCCGGCCCCGCGCAACATGCCGATCGACACCTTCGTCGTCCTGATGATGGAGAACCGCTCGTTCGACCACTACCTGGGCTGGCTGCCGAACGCGGACGGGATCCAGTCCGGGCTTTCCTACGTGGATCGCGACGGCAAGACGTGGACCACGCGTCGCCTCGCGCCGGACTGGCAGGGCTGCGGCCATCCCGACCCCGACCACTCGTGGAACGGCGGCCGCGGACAGCTCGACGGCGGCGCCTGCGACGGCTTCTTGAAGACCGGCAACGACGTCTTCGCGATCTCCTACTACGAGGAGAAGGACCTTGGCTTCATCCCGTCCGCGGCCAAGGCGTTCACCACCTTCGACCACTTCCATTGCTCGCTGATGGGCTCGACGCTGCCCAACCGCGAGTACATGCACGCGGCGCAGTCGTACGGCCAGCAGGACAACGACCTGCCGCCGCAGACGCAGTACACGACCGGCTTCCCGGACACGACGATCTTCGCGTCGCTCGCGGCGAAGGGCATCTCGAACCGCTACTTCTACACCGACATCCCGGTCTCGGCGCTCTGGGGCCAGCCGGGCCTCGCACGCTCGGGCCCCGTTTCCGAGTACTACGAGCGCTGCTCGACGGGCACGCTCCCGCACGTCTCGTTCGTGGACCCCAACTTCGCCGGCAGCGTCGGCGAGGGGCCCGGCCTGTCAGCCGACGAGCACCCGCACGGCGACGTTCGCGCGGGCCAGGCGTTTATGGCCGACGTCGTCCACGCCTTCCTCGAGTCGCCGCAGTTCAAGCGCGGGGCGCTGTTCATCGTCTACGACGAGTGGGGCGGGTTCTTCGACCATGTGGCGCCGCCACGTGTGCCGGACGCCCGCAACGACCAGGACGTCAACAAGGACTACGGGCAGATGGGCTTCCGCATCCCGGCTGTCGGGATCTCGCCGTACCTGAAGCGCGGCAACGTGGCGCACTCGACCTACTCGTTCGAGTCGATCCTGAAGATGATCGAGTACCGCTTCGCGCTCCAGCCGCTGACCAAGCGCGACGCCTACGCGCGCAACATCGCGCGTGCCTTCGACTGGAACGGCGATCCTCGCCTCGAGGTGCCCAAGCTGCCCGACCCGCCGGAGACGGTGAGCGTGGCCTGCCCGCCCGCCGGCATCGCGGGCGCCGAGACCGAGACGAAGGACCACACCATGACCCAGCTCGTCACCTCGGGCTATCTCGACCGCCTGGGCTTCGAGTTCAAGTACGCGACACCGGCGGACATGTACCGCCAGCCTCATACGGTGGTCGACGCCTACGTGCGCGCAAGCTAGCTGGCGCTTCGGCGCGCAAACTGCCTCAACCAAGGGGTGGCTGAAGCGGCGTTCGGGTCGGGTCGCGGGGCGGTTTTTTTGGGTCGGCTGTGCGACATAGACCACCTATGCGGTGGTTTATGTCGCACAGCTTCCCCAGGTGGAGCGCGCCCGGCCGCCGGGGTCGATCGTTGCAAACGGGAACCTCACCGCGAGCGGACGGGCCCGAACGCCACTTCAGCCACCCCTTGGCCGAGGCAGTTTGCGGACCGCAGCGCCAGAGCGAGCCAAGCGGAAGCCGACACGCGAGCGCCAAGCGGAGACCACAGACGAGCCCAACCGGTGGACAGTGCCACCGCGGGCAGCCGCTAGATGAGCGGGACCGTCGACCCGCCCGAGCTCAGCCGGATGGCGGCCACGCTCGGGTTGCCCAGGTTGCGGCGCCAGTTCTGGATGACCTTGAAGCGGTACTGGCCCAGCGGCACGGGGATGGTCACGCGCGTGAGCGCGTGCGCCGGCAGCGCCCAGTGCTTGCCGTTGAGGGTCACGGCACGTGCGCTGTCGCCGCCCGCGTAGCTGATCGTTAGCGTGCCCGGATCGCTCAGCCACAGCTCGCCGCCGAGCTGCGTCCCGCAGCTGAACGGCGCGCTCGCCGGGATGAAGCGCGTGGACGTGAGCGAGAAGCTGGGCGTGGCGCGCGGGCACGGCAGCACGATGAGCGACCGCAGCCGCGGTGGTGAGCTCGCGGCCAGCCGGGCAATGCGGCCGATCTTCGGGTTGCTGACGCTGTAGATCTCGTGCTGCCAGGTCAGGCGCGTGGACGGGTCGTTCACGAAGAAGGCGTGAGGCGTGACTCCGCAGCCGGGCTGGAACAGCATTCGCCCGTCGGCCTGCACCACCCACGAGCACGTGCGACCGGGCAGCTCGCGGCCTGCCAGGCCGGTCGGTGGCCCGTACGACGCCGTGATGTCGCGGTTGAAGAAGTCGACCGTGGCCACGGTCGGGTCCCACGCCGTGAGGTTGATCAGCGCGACCGGGCCGTGCGAGTTGTGATCGACCCATTGGAGGTCGGCAGGGACGCTGTGACGGAAGGTGCGCGTGACGTTGGTGAGGTAGTGCCAGCTGGCCTGGTCCTGTACCAGCAGCAGGGACGCTGTCAACAGCAGCGCGGCCGCGATGGTCTGCCGCCCGGCGCTGAGGCGCATCACCAGAGCGACGATCGCCAGTCCCGCCACAGCTGCGAGCGCCAGCGCGACCCCGGTGCCGAGCCCGAGCAGCTGATGCAGCCGGTAGCTCGTGCTCCAGGCGGCACGCTCCTCGCTGACGGCCACCCGTCCCGGATGGAACAGCAGCAGCAGCCCGAGCGCGGCCGCGGCGCCGAGCACGCGCAGGTCGACCAGGCTGCGACGGTCCGCCAGCAGGACGCAGATGGCGACGAACGCGATCGGGAGCGCGTACACCACGTAGCGCTCGATGCCCCACCACAGGTCGCGGTGCGTGCCGACACCGGCCAGGAACAGGCCCGCCTGGAGACAGATGGCGAGCGCCGCGGGCCAGAACACCAGCAGCAGTGGCCCGAGCCGCTGGTCGCGCCACACGAGCGGGCGGGCGATGCCGGCTCCCGCAAGCAGCAGCACCGGCACGAAGCCGGAAGCCGTGACCAGGCCGCCGAGCTCGAGCGCGGTCTTGCCGAGCGCCGTCGTGAGGCCCGGGTGGTCGCCGAACAGGTCGCTGTAGCCGCCGGTCAGGCTCGGCGCGCCGAGCACCACGATCAGGCCGACCACAGACACTCCCACAGCGGCCCCGAGGTGGTAGAGGTGAGCGTCGAGCCGCTCACGACGCTGCTCGCGCGGCTGCACGAGGATGTCGAGAGCGAACGACAGCGCGATCGCCGGGACGAGAACTGCCAGCTGGATCCGAGCCCAGGTTGCGAGCAGGGCGAACGCGATCGCCATGAAGCCCGTGCGCCGACTCGGCCGGTACAGCGTCATCGCCGCCAGGCAGAGCGCCGTCACTCCCAGCGGGATGCCCAGGTCCTCGGTGATCAGATGCGCGCTCACCACCATCCACGTGCCCGCCACCGACATGGCGGCGGGTATCAGCGCGAAGCGCCGGCCCAGCAGCGGGCGGGCCAGCAGGTAGACCGGGAACACCTGCGCCGAGAGCAGGATGCAGTTGACTGTCTTCGACAGCTCGTAGGCCGTGACCGTGCTGGTGAACAGCGCCCAGATCGGCGTGAGCACGTAGATGTAGAGCGCGGCCGGCTGGGAGATCGAGTCGCCGCGCCAGTCGAAGCCGTTGCCGTCGGCCAGCGAGCGCGCAAGGTGGGCGTAGCGAAACTCGTCCGGGAACATCACCGGCAGCGGCGAGCGCAGCGTCAACACCAGGTAGACCGCGACCGCAGCGGCGAACAATGCCGCGATCGGCGCGCCACGCACGAGCGCGATCCGTGCGGTCTCGGTGCGCCCGAGCACGGATCCGCCCCCGTCCACAGGAGCAGTTGCTGTCGCCACGTCAGAACCCTAAGACAGCGCTTCGGTGAATGGGAGATCCGTCGCCGCCGGCGCGTTGTCGTTCGTGAACGAATCGATGGGCCGGACAGCCAATGACACGGCGTCACTGTTGCCATTGTCCCCGCGCCGGGTTACGTTGCGAACGTGCGCGCGAGCCATGGATGGCTGACGCGAACCGGACTGGCCGCCTTCGTTGTCGTGCTCTTCGGTTTGACGCTGGCCACATCCGGAGCGTTCGCAGAACGCTTGCCCCTGAAGGAATCCGAGGCGATCAAGGCGCAGCTTCGGCATGCCGTGAACCACGATCCGAAGGTCGTGAAGAAGGCATGGTTCCTGCGCAAAGCGAGCCTTGTCAACTTCGTCCTCCCGGTCACGATCCGCCTGCTGCCGGCCTCCGATGGCTCGGGCCATTTCGTCCCGAACGACGTGGTCGGCAACTACGCGACGCTCGACCTCGGGGAGTCACTCGGCCAGCGCGCGATTGGCCTCGGGGGCCAGGTCAACGCCGAGGTGCGCTTCCACGACGCCTACGACAGCGACCAGATCGGCAACGTCGATCTGACACTGCTGCCCGACGACGCGGCCGTCACGTCGACCTCGGTCGGGCTGCTCACCAATCCCGACGTCTCGACGAGGGCGGCCGGTCAGAACCACGTCGACCTGCTCGACATGCACGGCGCCGGCGCGGGCGGCTTCGACCTGACCTGGGTCGACCCTGGGGGAACAACCCACACCGCTGCGGGGATCAACGCCGCCGGGCTCGATGCGAACGCCCTCACGGTCGCTCTGCAGGCGGCGATCGGGGGCAACGACGTGTTCGCCACGGCCACCGGCACGGGTCAGTACCGAGTCGAGTTCTCCGGCAAGTACACGGCGCCGCCGGGCGGCCTGAACTCGATCCAGGTCCAGAACAACGCCACCGGGGCGCCGATCAGCGTGGCGAACGTGGACCCGGGGAACGGCAGCAACGGAGGCTGCGTCGGCTTCGACGGCACCGGCCAGCCGAGCGACGTCGACACGCTCGACAAGATGCAGCCGTCGCTCACTCCAGGGACCAACAACGTGGGCCCGAACTGGCAGTGGACGCCGCTCGGCGGCACCAACGAGCGCGACGTCGTTGTCAGGACCGGGCCGCTCACGCTGCACATCGACGGCAGCGCGGAGGCGATCGTCCCCGCCGGCAACTTCTCGAACACGCCGGGCGACTACAGCGGCAATCAGGCCGCCGGCGAGCAGGTTGGGAAGAGCGGAGGCAAGGCCAACCTGTTCGGCATACCGGTCGACGGTCTCGGCCCGGGCAATTCGGTCGACGTGACCGTGAACCTCGCCACCAGGATCAGCACGATCCTGCGTGAGGTGGATGCCTCGCTACCCGCTCCCGCCGGCCTGCCTGACGAGACCCTTGGGCACATCGGCGGCTATTTCGACTGCCGCCAGCTGTGGACCGGCTACGTGGACAACCACCTGATGGGCATCCACCTCGTCGGCGCCCTGCACATCTCGCCGGCCATCACCGCCGACGGACGGCTGCGAATCGCGAAGGTGTTCCTCGCCAGCAGCGGCCAGTCGCGCCAGGCGCTTGCGGCGTGCCTGGTGCCTTACGCGCTGTTCGCGTCCGGGAACAACGCCATCGGCGACTCCGCCTTCACCACCGCCGACCCGTGGGGCGGCAACCCGATCGGGCCGGATTTGATCGGCGGTATCGCGACCTCTGCGCACTTCGACCCGTTCGCCACGGTCGATCCGAGCTCCAGCGCCGCCCCGCCCGATGTTCCCTGCGACGCGCTCGGAGGCCCGCTCAACCGCAGTCCCTTCAACGTCGCAGCCGCCGGGGCCACCAGCCTGACCGCGCTCGAGCAGTCGGGCGCGGTGGCCGCCGTGGCCGGCGACCTCACGGTGCAGCGACTTGTCGGCGAGGTCATCATCGGCCACTTCCCGCAGCCGCCGCCGTTCGACCCGGGCGAGGCGAGCGCGAGCCTGGTGGCAGGCGTGCGCGTGACGCCCGGCAAGGCCGGCGTTGTCGGCAAGACGGGCTGCGTGGCGAAGAAGTTCGATGTCACGGTGAAGGGCAACAGCATTGCCAAGGTGGTCTTCACGATCGACGGCAAGACCGTCGATCGCTTTCCGAACGTGATCCACAACAGCGCGAAGCTGCGCGTGAACCCGCTCGCGTACAAGTTTGGCGTGCACCGGCTGGTGGCCAAGGTCACCTTCGCGAGTGGGTCGCGAACGAAGGGCAAGACACTGCGCCTGACCTTCCAGCGCTGCGGCCAGAAACTGGTCAAGCCGCAGTTCACCGGCTGAAAGATCCCCCCTTCGGCTAGTAGCGATCACCCCATGGGATGACGCGAATCGCAACTCTCGCGACATAGGTTCGCCAGTGGCAAGGACTCGCCACTCACGAGAGAGGGAATTCGGATGCGACTCAGTCATCGATGGATGGCTCTTCTGATCGCCGTCATGTGCGTCGGTCTTGTTGGCCCCGTAGCAGGCGCTTCGGCCCACGTTCAAAAGAAGACGCGCCTCAGCGCGAAGGCCAAGCGCGTCGAACGCGCGCGGCTGCTGCGCATGGTCAAGAAGAACCCGAAGATGATCGGGAAGAAGTCCTTCCTCAAGAAGGCATCGCTCGTCAACTTCAAGCTGCCCGTCACGATCCGGCTGCGCAGCTCGAACGTCGCCACCAACCCGAACACGGCCGCGCTCGACCTGGGCGCATCGCTCGGCAAGCGCTCGCTCGGCCTGGGCGGCAGCCTCTCCGGCGAGATCGTGTTCCACGACGCCTACGATGGCGGCGCGCTCGGCAACGTCGACATCACCCTGACGCCGAGCTCCAAGGCCCTCACGACGACGTCGGTTCCGCTGCTGTGGAACTCGAACGTCACGGATCCGGCGACCAGCATCGCGCCGACCTTCCACATCGGCTCGGGCACGGCCGGCTGTGGCAACTTCCATGGTGCCTCTCCGATCACGATCTCAGGCAACAAGACCGTCCCGTACTGGAACCTCCAGTCGGACTTCGACAACAACAACGCTCCTGCCGGCTACGTGCCGGACACGCCGGGCGTCGACGATCCGGCCCGCCTGACGGCTTCCGCCGCGGTGGGTGTCGACGACAACATCGGCCCGAACCCGCAGCCGTTCCCGTACAGCGCATCGAGCGTGCCCGGTGGCTTCACCCAGCCGCCGAGCCCAGGCGACTCCGTGCTGCGCACGGCGCCGCTGGCGCTCAACATCGCTGCCGCGGGCACCGAGGTCAACCAGAGCGACAGCTCGACCAACGGCCCGCAGGGATCCCAGAACGTGGTCATCGGCAAGTCCGGCGGCCAGGCCAACCTGTTCGGGAACATCCCGGGCAAGAGCAGCGGGATCGACATCACCGTCAACCTCGCCACGCGGATCAACTCGATCCTGCGTTCGATCGATCCGGACTTCGTGCCGCTGATCTCCCCGAACCCGTGGCCCACCACCTGGTCCGACTGCCGTCAGGCGTACTCCGGCGCGGTGCAGAACTACATCACCGGTGTTCACCTCACCGGCAGCCTGCACATCTCGCCGGCGATCACCTCCGACGGCCACCTGCGGATCGCAAAGGCGACGCTTGCGTCGGCTGACCCAGCCCGCATCGCGCTGTCGGCGTGCCTCTACCCGTACAGCCTCTACACGGCGGAGAACAACGGCTCCGACGTGACGCCTCAGACGGTCGGCAGCTACACCTCCGGTGGCCAGCTGCCCACCAACGAGTACGTCTCACGCGCCGCTCCGACCAGCGTCAACTGCGGGGCCACCCCGACGAAGCTGGTGCAGGACGCTCCGACGCTCGGCCTCGCGGCAGCGAACGCTGCCAACGGCTACACCACGACCGTCGACGGCTCGCGTGTCTCGGTCGCCGGTGACATCACCACCTCGGTCAGCGCCGACGTGCTGGTCGGCGATGTCGACGACGCGCCGATCACGCCCGCACTCGGAAGCCAGTACCTGGCGCTCGGCGACTCGATCGCCTACGGCTACCAGGCCGGCAAGTTCGCAGCCAACGCCGGTTCCGGCGGCGACTGTGAGGCCGTGCAGGCGGGCAATCCGGGGAACGTGTGCGAGAGCCACTTCCACACGGGCTACGTCGATCTGTTCGGGACCTACCTGAAGCGGATCAACCCGTCACTGGCCGTCATCAACGATGGCTGCCCGGGTGAGAAGTCGAACACGCTGATCACCGGCTACATGACGACGACCGGTCCTGGCCTGTGCGGCAAGGGCAGTGGCTTCCCGTACACATTCCTGCACCACAACTACGGGTTCGGCAACAGCCAGCTCCAGAACGCGGTGAGCGTCCTCACGGCCAGTCCGACCACGACCAACCCGGTCACGATCGACATCGGCGCGAACGACCTGCTCGACTTCCTGACAGGTTGTGGGTTCCCGGTCTCGCCATCGGCGCCGGCGTGCATCTCCGCGGGTCTCAACGGGACATTCGCGACGATCACGACCAACATCAACAACGCGCTCACGCAGATGCAGGCGGTCGCACCGAACGCCCGCTACATCGTGATGGGTCTCTACAACCCGTACCCGACGCTGCTCAACACGGGCGGCTTCACGGGCGACTCCGCGACGGCACTGCTGAACGGGGAGATCAAGACGATCGCCATGAACCATGGCGCCCGCTTCGTCGACCCGCTGCCGACGTTCAACCCGAGCATCTCGAGCGGTGGCTCGGAGACCGGCGACGTGGCGACGATCTGCGCCCTCACCGGCATGTGCCCGGGCGGCACGTACAACCCGGCATCGCCGTTGGCGGACATCCATCCGACCGACAAGGGCTACGCCGCACTGGCCAGCCTGTTCGAATCGGCCTCGGGCTTCTAGCTCCGAGGAGTACACCAATCCCGAAGAGGGCCCGCTGCCCGCGGGCCCTCTTCTTTTTGGTGCGAGCTTCGTAGAGAGTGCCGGTGCGTCAGCTGCGAATGTCGCCCAGCAGCACGTCGGCCGTGAGCTTCTTGACCTTCAGCCGCGCCGGGAACTCGAGCGGGTCACAGGTGACCGTGCCGGTGCAGGCGCGCACGTACGCGAAGGTCGAGGTCTGGGGCGTCACCGAGTCGTCGACGACGATCTTGCCCAGGCGCATCTGGCCGTCCGCCGTGAGCGCGGGGCTGACGTAGAACCTGCCGTTCATGCTCACCGGCATGGGCGGCGCGGCGCTGTTGTCGACCGTCGGCGTGATGGAGAAGACGCCGCCGCAGGTGTCCTGCACGCGCGAGGCGAAGGTCATGCGCAGCGAGAGGCTGCCGCGGAACTCGTCCGAGAACATGTTCATCAGGCCATAGCGCGGCCCGGCGCTCGACACGACCACCTTGTTGGCGGGGTCGGCGGCGACCTGTGGGCCGGACCCGCAGGTGGGGTCGAACTCGGAGATGGTGAACGGGTCGGCCGTCATGTTGATCGCGTTGCCGTTGACCGTTTCGAGCGCGCCGAGCTCGCCGTAGCCGGTTGCATC